>JADJTQ010000004.1 GCA_016711125.1 Saprospiraceae bacterium
AATTTGGTAATACACTGTACGTTTTTGTGTGATAGCTGATTGATTTCCGGGAAACATTGGAGAAAGGATTGCCTTCTGAAATGCGACCCGGATTAAATCCATATACGCAGCGACTTCAATCCAAAATTCGCTTTCAAAACCAGGGTTGATATAATGATTGAAATCTGTTTTAAGGCTAATGGTTCCAATGCCTGATTCCCATGAATTATTCTGCAATGAAAGCCGGTAATTGTATGACCCCGAATAAAGTGTGGTATTCAAAAAAAAGTCTCGGTCCAAACAAATGATTCCACCTCAATGTTGGGCTACATTGGCCCCAGCTGATACCACTGGAACTTGCAAGATCAGCCAGGACATCGGTCCCGGTAATTATTTAAAAAAAAGGCGGTCCTTTCTTCCGACCTTGGAATTCCACTTGAATTAAAATCTCCAAAAGCCAGATCAAGATCTGGGGGTTATTCTGATACAACCATTCAAAATTGGATCTGCGAATCGAGGTATAAATGGAAGCCTTTTCTTTAATGGACGGAATTTCCACGGGCAAACCGATTCACCAAAGGATTAAGTGACCCGGAAAATGACCATTTATTAAGATTACCATCCTTAGTTCGAATACTTACGATCGATGACAAGCGATCTCCCAGATTGGCTGAATGTCACTTTTTATACACCTTCTTTAGTGGCTTCAGGAATTACCATCGAATAAAACCCGAAAGATGAGCAGGGTTGAAAATCGAGCATCATCAATTATAATCAGATTCTGATCCCGATCACCACCACGAACATAAAAGAAAGCTGACCCATCACTGTGCGTTTTGATGCCAGGCAAAGTCCGAGAACTTTGATCAAACCTGATTCACCTCCAAATTCCGGAAGGAAGCCAGGAAGTAGGATTTAATTCCATCCTGCCAAGATCTCGTTCACTGATGATGCCGGGGAAGGAATTGATACGATGACATTAGGTAAGTCGATGGAAGCCACACCTAGCTTAATATCAATAGACAAAATCACTCTTCAGCTGGATCGGAATTGTCTTATCCTGATAACCCACGTAAGAAAACATAAGGCGGTGTCACCCTTGCCAATCACATGAAGGGCGAAATGCCCAAAGGCATTGTGGTCGTCACCGAGAGGTACCTGCGATTGATGCGGTGGCCCAATGAGACTCTCGCCTGAGTTTTCATCGGTCAAATATCCACTGACTGTAACATAGATCTCTTCATCGATTTCAGTTCTTGAAACATCCTCGGCTCGGGTCAAAACGATCTGTTGATCCACTAAGAAACAATCGACATCAATGCTATTTCTTGAAGCTCCAATGCTGCTTCCAGGTTTCCGTTCCGGATTCCGAATGAAATCACCGCCCGGGTATCGATTATTCTGGCATTATATGAAAAATTAAAGCCACTTTGCCGTGTGATCTGCTCAAGCACCTGCTTTGAAAGTCAATCATTTCGATCGATCGAGATAACCTTATCCAACGATCGGTCTTGAGCAAATGATGGCAAAATCAAGAATATTGCAAAAAAAGGATTAAACCTAATTTGATCATCTATCAAAATTCGTCAATGCCATATCTCCAATTATTGTTCCACATGGAATCTTTCCATCGTCTCACCGCTCAGAAACAATGATGTACGACTTCGGCATCAACCCGTGCTTCAACAGTCTCTTAGTAATTGAGTTAACTATAGCATCATATCTAATCATTGCAGCCACTACCCCTGAAAAAATCTTTCCTTCACGCTCTTCAGCCTTGATATTCAGTGTCTTTTCGAGGATTCGGATCACTGCTTGCAATGACTGGCGGTCATAGGTTGCAGTCAATTTGCAAAGTGCCAGTGCCGGATCTCCCAATATCACTTTAGCCTGGAAATGACGGTTTAAGGCAAAAACAACCTCTTCAAGATTGGTTTCGTTAAATATTAAATGATCGGATTTCCAACTCAAATAGTTCGGGTCTTGAGTGGACTGTTTAACCAGCTGTGCATTCTTTTTTATCGTAGGTGCCTGTTTCACCGGGCCCAAGATGATTACATCTTTATTCTGTCTCAATGCTACTGAACCGGATTCTACGACAACCTGAATATTTTCTTCAGACGCTCGCGAATCAACATAAAACGAGGTTCCCAGTACTTCGATTTCGACTTGCTGTGTCAGAGATAATAAATGGTTTGGTGGTATCCCTTGCTATTTCAAAATGCATCCCCATCCAGGGGTCACTCTACGTTCCGTTCTCTCCGGTCAATGAAGTACCTGAGTGATGCCAGTCGATTTAATGAGATCTTCGATCCGTCGGCCAGAATATGCTCCTTGCCAGCATCAGTCGCTACTATTTCCTGATGTTCCCCGGTGATCGGCCGGATTGAATAACCAATAGGAGATAAAAGCAATTAGGGTAATAGATGCAGCAATTTTTAACCACTGCCAAACAGGTCCCGAGGTCTTCGAAGTCAATTTTACGACCGATTTTTGAGGAAAGAGTTGTTTCTTCATTGTGATCCACTCCTGCTCAGTTTGAATATCTGTAGACTCAACAGAAATACTGGATAACATCCAGGCTTTTTCATGGCAAGAAATTGGTCTCTATGCTCCCGGGTATGCAGTACCCACTGCTCCAAAGCAGATACATCTGTCTGGCTCGCATTGCCACTTAAATATCTGGCGACCAGATCTGCGACATCATCCCGGAACTTAAGATCACTCATTTATATTCGACCTATTCATATTATGTTACACATTAAACTCATTCTACCCTTAGTCATTCACTCAAAAATCAGTTTTATCCGAAAGAAGGTGCATGATCCAAAGCAAAAGGGTGAGATATCTACCGAGACTTACCCGAAGACTCTTTAATGCCTTACCCATATGCGCCTCGACCGTTTTTTCAGAAATATCTAATTGCCGGGCGATGTCTTTATACTTCATATCCTGAAACCGGCTCATCTCAAAAACCAACCGGCATTTTTCCGGAAGATTATCGAGTGCCAATTGTATCTGGTCTTGCAATTCTTCGATAAAATGTCCATCGTCTTCAATGGCAATTTCAATATCACCACAATCAATATCCAGAAGTTGACTCCGAAATTTCTTGTTATCACGAATATGATTCAAGCATCGATTTTTTACCGATGTAAACAGGTATGAAATGACTGATTTTTCTGAGTCGATTTGTGCCCGTTTTTCCCACAAGTTGATAAATACCTTCTGGACAATATCTTTGCACGTGTCTGTGTCTTCAATGTATTGTCTGGCAAAATTGCTTAAACGGACAAAATGTGTTTTAAACAATTGTCCAAACCGTTCTTCATCCAATACATTTCTATCAACGGGTTTCAGCATACGACAACAAAACTGACTATTGACCCTCAAATTCTGTCTAATCTCAGACTACTGGATAACTACCCAGTTTCACCTCCTATCACGATATCCACAATGCCTTTTAAGAATAAATATTGTAATATCAGGCGCTAAAATAGGAGCTTTAGACTAGAAAGAAGTCGATTTTACTATTTTATCCACTGAAAAAAAGTAAAAGATAGCTCGATTGGTAAGGATCACGGCTTATTCTGATAGTCGGGAGTTTTTAGAATATTAGTATCCTAAAATCTCCGCCAGGAAAAAAACGAAATCGAAAGCCTGGTGGACCAGCAGACCAATACACTTTCTTCTAAAGCCCAGCAAATCAGGACCTACGCAGGTTAGGCTACCAGAAGTAGGAGCATCGATGTCGCATACGATGCTAAAGAGTGCCGGATTTACCGTCAGGAATAGATACCGAAATACCAACTGCCTTTCTGGCGAGTTTATGGAGAAAGAAAGCCAGTGATTGGAATCTTGGAGCGAATTTGATGCATTGCCTGGCTTTCACCATAGGCCGTGCCATATAGTAAAGAACGAGAAGACTGTAGTTCTGGCCAGGCATAGGGTCACCACTTGTTCGGAACCGGGTCTGCCTTAGCAGCCATTGCCGGTAAGAATCGGATGGTAACTCATGACTAAAAGCCACCATCCGCTACATCGCACTCCAGTCGAAAAAGGTGGCGAGTGGTAAGATCTAGATGGTTAATAGAAGGTCTTTTTGAAGGTGTAGCTGTGGTTTTATACTGGCATCCTGGCAGTACCAATAATGCCAGCTGCCTCTTGTCTCACCATCAAATCTGTTAATTTTAGATTTCGACGCTGATCGACAACTTGCCTCCAGAAATTTTGAAAAGGATTAAAATGCAGTTATTTTTGTGCGCTTTTATAACAATTCAAAATTGAACATATGCCGCTACCCAACATTTTCGACAAAGAAGTAACTTCCGGTCTCGTAAAACGGATTAACAAACTCAATCCCCAATCTAAACCCCTATGGGTAAAATGACCATAGGCCAAATGCTCGCGCATTGTAATGTAGCCTATGAAATGAACTTTGAAAACATCCACCCGAAACCGGGAGCAATACAAAAGTTTTTCATAAAACTATTTGCCAAAAATATCGTGGTCAGTGAAAAACCCTATAAAAAGAATATGCGCACTGCTCCGGAATTTATAATCAGGGATGACCGGGATTTTGAAACAGAGAAGGGACGGTTGATCCAGTATTTAAAACGTACCCAAGATCTCGGTCAAGCATACTTTCACAACCGTGATTCTCATGGATTTGGTCCACTAACCAAGACAGAATGGAATAACCTGTTTTACAAACACCGGATCACCATTTACAACAATTTGGGGTTTAGTTAAGTGGTTGAAGTCGTTAAGTGGTTGAGTAGTAAGTAGTTGAAGTCTTGAAGTCTCATATTTTTATTGACAGTTTTTATCAAACTACTCATCCGTGTTAATAAGTCCAAAGAGAATTCTACATCAGGCACTCAGAATCTTATAAATCAATTCCTGCATCATGGCTTCTTCGGTAAAGCTGTCGCGACCAACGCCTTTTGACTTAAGGTCATAGACCCTCAGTAAATGAATGACTCTTTCGGTTTGATGTCGATTAAAAGCCTGTGCTGCTGCCCGGTAATTTTTGACAAAATAGGAATTTGGAATACCAAGGCTTTTTTGCACCTCGCGATCGGGTGCATTGCCCAGGAAGTGCATAAGGTAAATTTTTGAAAAATAACTAAACAAGGCACCAACTACCATGATTAACGGATTGTTTTTGGGGTTGGAAATAAAATACTGGATGATCCGATAAGCTTTCTCTTTATTTCTGGCTCCCGGGGCATCTTGTAATTCGAAGACGTTGAAATCTTTACTGATGCCAATGTATTTCTCAATATCTGATTTATTGACTTTATGACCAGTCCGCAGATTCAATGCCAATTTTTCCATCTCATTGGCAACTTTTGAGAGATCAGCCCCTAAATAATCGGAAATTAAAGCCGCCTCCGAAGCACCAATCTTAAAACCTCTACTGGCCAGATGGTCGGAAATCCAAGCCGGCATCTGATTATCGTAAACCCTTTTGGATTCAAAGATGACCGCTTTTTCTTTTAGCAATCTAGCGAAGGTAGTTCGTCCATCAATGGTGCCATGTTTATAGCAGATGACCAGCATTGTGGACGGGGCAGGATTTTTGACGTAGGCCTCCAATTCATTCAGCTCTTTCATCGATTGTGCCTCCTTGACAATAACTACCTGATATTCGGACATCATTGGGAATCTGCGAGCATTGTCGACCACCTCCATAAAGTCGGTTTCTTTGCCGTACAAAATCATCAGGTTGAAGGATCTTTCTGCTTCATCCAGGATGTGGTTTTCAAAATAATTGGTGATCTGATCGATGTAATACGACTCTGGTCCTTGTAATAAGTAGACCGGATGAAATTTGCGACTCTTTAGATCATTTATAAGGTTATCTGCCGTCAATTAATTGAGATTTATCCGCTCTTGAATAATTTGCCAAATAGCTGCGACCCAAAGAGGATCATCATTAAGGCTTGGCACAAGATCGATCTTTTCTCCGCCGAGACCAAGAAACTCTTCGTGATATTCATATCCTACTTCAATGATCGTTTCAAGACAATCGGCTACAAACGCGGGGCAGAAAACCAGTAGGCGTTTATCACCCAACTTGGCTCTTTGGACCAAAACTTCGGAAGTGTAAGGCTGTACCCAGGGGTCTTTGCCCAAACGAGACTGAAAACACGTGGTATACCGGTCGGGTGCAAGACTTAATCGTTCTGTCAGGGCTTTAGTAGTTGCATGACATTGGGCGCTATAGCAATGGCGGTTACAAGTCAACATCCGACTACAGCAGTCCTTACTTTGAAGGCAATGACTAGACCTATCTGCCTTGATCAGTTGCCGCTGAGGCAATCCATGGTAACTGAAGAGGATGTGATCGTAAGAATCCAGATTGAATTGATTACCATGGATCGCGAATACATCAATGAATGCCGGATGATCGTAGTAGTCTTCAATAAAATATAGAGAAGGAATAACTTGTTTTCGCCTCACCACGTCCATGACGGCCTGGAAGGCAGATCCTGTGGAGGCGGAAGCATACTGAGGGGAAGAGAGGAAATACAATGATCTCATCGACATCTTGCTTCTGTAATTCGTCGATGGCCTTTTCGATTGAGGGATTCTGATAACGCATGCCCAAAGCCACCGGAAGTCTTTGGTCCACTGTTTCCCACAGCATCTGTCGCACCTTTTCGCCATAATATTTCAATGGCGATCCATTATCCGTCCATAATTTCTGGTAGAGGCTCGTCGAATTCTTCGCTCTCAGGGGCACAATGATCCCTCTCACCAGCAATTGGCGCTGCAACCAGGGGATATCAATCACACGGCCATCGGTTAGAACTGCCTGAGATAGCGATCGACATCTTTTCGTTGCGGCTGATCAGGTGTACCTAAATTAATGAGCAAGATGCCTGGTCTGCGATGACCCATAGCTAGTATAGAATTATGAACTGCAAGTATAAGGCAATCCTGGAGTAAAAGAGAGACCCACTAAAAATTTTGACTTAAATATGAGTCTACTCTGTCAATAAATACGATTTGAAGCCGATAATCGTAAATTCGATAATAACGATCATTTAATATAAATAAAGTTGAAAGGAAAGGCAATCATTGCAGATGGTAAGGGCAACCACAGCTTGGAAGAAATCAGACTTGAAAAGCCTAATGATGACGAAGTTCTGATCGCAATCGGGGCTTCCGGAGTATGTCATACAGATTATGATTCCATCAAACACTGGCCTGGTCCCTTTATTGTAGGGCACGAAGGAGCGGGAATTGTGTTGGAAACCGGGCCCCATGTTTCGGATTTGAAGGCAGGTGATCATGTCATCTTAAATTGGGCAATGCCTTGCGGGACTTGCTTTCAATGTCTGAATGGTCAAACTAATATCTGTGAGAAGAACTCACCCGTTGTACATCATGGAGCTTACAATGCAGGTCATGCTGGTCTGGAACGTACTACCTATCAAGGGCAAGGTATTTTAAGGTCGTTTAATCTCGGCACTATGTCTACTCATACCATTGTGAGGGAACCAGCGGCAATCAAAGTCGATCACGATATCCCTTTTACTTCTGCATGTATTGTCGGCTGCGGCGTCATGACGGGTGTGGGTTCGGTATTAAATACCGCACAGGTAAAACCGGGTAGCCGGTGGTCGTCATTGGAGCCGGAGGGGTCGGATTAAACATCATCCAGGCTGCTCAGATTGCGGGCGCCGCGAAGATCATCGTTCTTGAGATCAGTGATATCCGGATACAGCTGGCCAAGGAGTTTGGTGCTACCGATCTCATCAAAGTTGATCCGACCGATCTTAAACTTCAAAAAGCAAAAAGCAAGTGTGGGAGATCACTGAACGGGGGTGCTGACTATGCTTTTGAGTGTACCGGAATTCCCGCTCTTGGTGATGCACCTTTACTTATGGTGCGCAATGCTGGCATGGCCGTGCAGGTAAGCGGTATCGAACAAGAGATCAGTATCGATATGAATTTATTTGAATGGGACAAAATATATATTAATCCGCTTTATGGAAAATGCAATCCGAAAATTGATTTTCCAAAAATCATTTCATACTATAAAAATGGTCAGCTGAAACTCGATGAATTAATTAGCAAAAATATCGACAGGATCAATTATCTGAGGCATTCGATGATATGCTGAATGGACGGATTGCCAAAGGGGTCATTGTGTTCGACATTTAAATTAATTTCTTTGGTGTCGAGTACCAGCTTCCAAACCAATAATCTTCCAAACAATCTGATGTTTAAGTAATCCATTCATCGTAATTTAACCCACATTGAGTGTTAACCAGACCCAATTGCCCTGATTCTGGTGGCTGAGACATTTTTGAGTTTCGGTTTGTGTACTACAGATTTTAGTTTTGTAAACGGCCTTGGTCTGATGTTGAGTGCTTGGTGGATCATGCGAAGTTTCTCCTCGGGCTCTGAGCATTTACGCACTGTGATTTCCTTTAGAGCCTTGTTGTATCCGCTTGTTGATATTACTTTTTGCGTGTTTCCAATTCTAGCGATTTCCTTCCAGTTGCTGTTTATTCCGTTTGATTTTAGCTTACACCTGATGGTATTGACCAACCAATAAGACAATAGACCCAAATTTAGATGTGCTATGGTCGAGTCATCGTTTTTGTGATAGATAGGTCGGATATCTAGATCTGTTTTTAGTGTGCGAAAGGTGCTCTCTATCTCTCTTATTGTATTATAGACATTCCAAACGAGAACCTCATCTTTCATATCCAAGTCTGTCCGCAGAAAATACTTCCCAAGGTCATCTGTTTTTCTTTTGTTTTTCGTTTGATCTATCTCCCAGGGTTATATCGACAACATTTTTACCTTGACTATCATCAGTCACTGTAATTTGATACCTCATGTGCACCGAAGGATATTTTTGCTTTGCCCTGCCTATCCTCTGATGTACTTTATCCACCGTCTTGGTGCCACCTTTTTTACTCAGTGAGGTCTTTATTTTTTGTAGTTCCTCTTCAAATCTTTTTTCAAATTGGCTTTTCATGCCAGTTTCTTTTAGTGCCTTCTTCGCACTTTTCACTTCCAGGCAATAATCCGTATTTTTTTCTGTCAATACTTTTTTAAGGACTACTTCGTGCTTTGATTTTGTTTCTAGATAAACGACAAGTCTGCTTTGGTCAAATTTATAGTCTTTCAGTTTGCTCCGTGATACACATAAATAATGATAGCCCTTTTGATTTATCAACTTTAAATTTGCTTCGGTGGCTATGCCTGCATCTATTACTACCGAGGGCTTCTGGTCTCCTTTGGTATAATCTAAGTGATCTAGTATCGATGCTAAATCCGAGCTGTCTGAGAAATTACCTTCATGGATAGATGAATATTTTATAAAGCCATAAACATTAACAACAAGTGCCAATACTATTAATTTCGAGTCTCTTCTTTTTTCTTTACTCCTGCCAAAGTTCGCTAGTTTGCTATTCCGTTTTTCTCCTTCAAAATAGGTGTTCGTCAGGTCATAGATTATAATCTTATCCTGAATATCAAACAACTCATTGGTTTTAATGGATAAGTGTTGTTCCAGTTTGTCCTTTATGCCATTTAATTTTAGTGCACTCTTGTACAATCTATCTTTATTCATCTTTTCCAAAGGATATCCTGTTAACTCGCATATAGCTGAGTTTTCCTTGATCCATCTTGATGTGCCTAATTCTGATGCCGGATTGACGGCTCTGCTGATTACTTGCGTCTGGGCCAATTGTATTTCTAATTCCTAAAATCATTTTCCTCAAGCACCTTGTCTATTCCTAATTCATGCCACGTATTGTAACACAGCCATTCTGAGCCAATCTCTCGGACGTTACTGTGCTTTATCGTATCTACCCATACCATCCGACTCTTTTCATCATATAGGGTTAGGTCAAGATTCTTGCTTCCTATTATTCTTGACCAGAGGTGACTAACCCACTTGGCGATTACCTCGTCTGTCTGCTTAAATAGAGACTCCTTCTTCTCGTACATAGACGTTAATGTCCGAGCAATAATGTTTAATTGCTCTGCCGTTAACTCTTCTTCTATAAAACCTATATTGAGAATCGTTCGATGGCAAACTCTGCCCCGGCATTGCGGTAACTTTCCACCAGACGAAATAGCTATCGTATTCTTTTGTCTTTGGATTTGTCCGTCCACTGAACTTGAAATACATCCTTCAAAGGTAAGAATGGATTTATCACATAATCAACCCCCTGTGTACTACAAATCGTTTCCAGAACCCTCACGATCCAGTATTTACGCTGATGGTCTCCGATTTATGCCCGATTTTGACTAAAAAAAGTCCAAATTAGTCACCATTTTAACATTTGAACCTCTCGATTCCGCGCTTCTGAGCAATGTGGGTTAAATCTATGATCAATTTCGAACACAGCTCTATAACCGATGTTAACTACGCTCCTCCGGGAGTTACCTTTTTATCGTTGAAGAGTTCCAATTTATTTGGACGTGGTGGGGTATCTGTCTATGTACCCCCCAGTGCAGTGGGCAAAAAAAACGTCCCTTATGTGATCCTGCTTCATGGCGTATATGGCAGTCATTTCTCCTGGTTATATCAGGCTGGCGTACACCTGGTTTTGGAGCAGATGATCTTCGAAAAAAAAATAGATCCGTTCATTCTTGTGATGCCATCTGATGGTCTGACCGGTGATGGTAGTGGCTATCTGCCTCATTTGGAAAAAAATCATGAGAAATGGATTGTCGAAGATGTGATCTCTGCCATCCATTATCATTTTGAGGAAATAGCTGAACAATCTTTGGCATTTATTAGTGGATTATCGATGGGAGGTTATGGTGCCCTCCGACTAGGAATGAAATATCATGAAATTTTCAAAGGTATTTCTGCTCATTCATCGATTACCGATCTGGATGATTTACAGACCTTCATAGACGAAGACAGCCGCGGTCCTCTCAGTGATGACACGATCAGACAATCTGCAATCCTGACCAATGCCATTAAATACCAGGCGACACTGCCACCCCTACGATTCGATTGTGGTGCGGACGACCGCTTAATCGAATCAAATCGCAAATTGCATCAACAGTTATCTGATGCTGGGATAGAACATATTCATGAAGAATTTGAAGGCATTCATAATTATGAGTATTGGACGAAACATATTGCCGACAGCTTCGCCTACTTCCAACAATTCCTCTAATCTATTTCGTGGAATTGTACTTTTCTGTGTCTATTCTAAAATCCTAAGTCGGAGTGGACTCCCAAGCCCATAGGGATTGGTAAGCTCACGACCTTTAAATTAAAGCGTAGGCCGGCACTTTGCTCCAGGCTTGGGAATCCCTAAAATCTAAGTCGGAGTGAGACCCCAAGCCCATAGGGATTGGTAAGCTCACGACCTTTAAATTAAAGCGCAGGCTGGCGCTTTGCTCCAGGTTTGGGAATCCTTAAATCCTAAGTTGGAGTGAGACTCCCAAGCCCATAGGGATTGGTAAGCTCACGACTTCGAATCTTAAAAACTGTTCGAACTTCCAAGCTACTATTACATAAGGCAAGAAGTCATTTTTCTATTCGTATATTCGAATGATTTCGCCATTTATCTTACCCATCACACTGCGAACATACCCGTTAACTACCTTTGCCATGGGGATCGGATTATGTCCGGGAAATAAATCTTTGTATTTTTCATAAGCATCCTCAACCACACCCAGAGAAACCACATTAATCCGAATGCCATTTTCCATTTCCAAAGCGGCTGCCTTCCCAAAGCTTATGGATGGCTCCGTTCACCATTGCAGCACTGGTGGTTTTAACCACTGGGTCGTCAGCTAAAATACCGGTTGAAAGAGTGATTGAACCTTTTGGATTCAAGTAATGCTGCCCGATTCGAACAAGATTAACTTGTCCCATCAATTTGCTTTTCAGGCCGATATAAAAATCATCTTCCGTTAATTGATTAAAATCCGCCCATTTGGCCTCTCCAGCGACATTAACTATCTCATCCAACTTTCCAACTTTCTCAAACATAGATTTAATCGAATTACTATTGCTTATATCAACTGTCACATCGCCCCTGGTCCGACCTGCTATCAGAATCTCATTTTCTTTCAAAAAATGCGAAGAGACAACTTTTCCAATGGTTCCGTTTCCCCCAATTATCAGTATTTTCATCGATTCACTTTTATTTTAATAAATGTCTTTTGTTGATATTTCAGAATGTGCCTAAATTAAAGGCTGTCTCTAGTCAGCATATGTGAACCCATATTTAAAGGATATTATTAATCCGAAAGGTCCTTAGTACGATAAAAAGTGCTGCAATAGTCAACATCGAAGCGGCCAGAAAAGGGGCTCCGGGAAAATAGATCGAAGCGCCATGATTGGTGAAATAATAAAACAAACTGGTCATCATAACCGGTCCGATGATGGTGGTCACACTGACCAAACTGGTTAAACCACCCTGTAGTTCTCCTTGTTCACGAGCCGGAACCTGACCTGCCATGATACCTGGATGGTGGGCCCGGCCAGCCCCCAAGGCTGAGGGAATAATGAAGATCAACATCAAAAAGCCCGATGGTGCAAAGGCAAATAAAATAAATGCCAGAGCATAGAGGGAAAGCCCTACAAAGACTGCTCGCTTCTGACCAAGTTTTGGTACCAGAACTCGAATGAGCCCACCTTGCACTAAGGCAATCATAAGGCCGACCACGCCTAGTGAAAAACCCACTTGAGCTTCATTCCAACTAAATTTTTCCATCGTATAATATGACCAGGTGCTTTGGGTTGCGAATCCTGCCAAATTGAGCAAAAGCATAGTACCAATCAGTCCGATGATCACCGGATACTTTCTCAGACGCAAGAGGGAACCTGCTGGATTTGCCCGTTTCCATTCAAAAGACCTACGATTTTCCGGTGGTAACGATTCTGGTAAAACAAAATATCCATACAGCCAGTTAACTAAAACCAGTCCGGCTGCGGCAAAAAATGGCACTCTGGCACCATACTGGCCGAGGAGGCCTCCGATAACTGGGCCAATGATAAATCCCAGACCAAAAGCTGCTCCAATCAATCCAAAATTTTGTGCTCTTTTTCGGGTGAACTAACATCCGCAATATAAGCTGATGCGGTTGTAAAACTTGCACCGGTAATACCGGAAATAATTCTTCCGATAAACAACCAGAGAATGGTTGGCGACAATGCCATTAAAATATAGTCAATTCCATAACCGAAAAGAGCAAATAGCAGGACCGGCCTCCTACCAAATTTGTCACTTAGGCCACCGAGTATGGGAGCAAATGTAAATTGCATAATAGCAAAGGAAAACATCAGCTAGCCTCCATAACGGGCCGCCTCACTAATGCTGCCACTAATTAACTGAGAAATTAAAGTGGGCAAAACCGGTATAATAATTCCGAGGCCAATCACATCGAGAAGAATCGTAAAAAAAATAAAGGTTAAAGCCCTGCTTTCATTTCCGGTGGTCATAATTTAGATTAATCGGAAGTATTAAAGTCAATATCTTTTAAAATACCATTGTGGTCCAATTCTAATTCCAAGACATATTCCTCGTTGTTCAAAATGATTTTACGTGCTCCTTCATCTGAAATCGGGAGGCCTTCCAAATCGCCAAAAAAAGACTCCCCAAATATCACCGGGTGTCCCCTCTTGCCCTGAAATGTAGGAATGATTATGCGGTTTATCGATTTTTCCGACTCAAAAACTTCAATCAATCGATCATAGTCATTGGTGGTGAGATGAGGTAAATCACCTAGACAAATCATGCATCTATCGATTTGCCCGAGGTCTTTAACGCCTTTGCCAATGGAAGTACTCATACCTTTCTCATAATCATCGTTGTGGACAAACTGGACTTTGTCCAGACCTGCAAGCATTTCTTCAATCACCGCAGTCTGATAACCGGTGACAACCAGCACCTCCCTCACTTTTGAACGGCAAATCGACTCAACTACCCTCCGTATCATGGGTACGCCATCGATCAGACGCAGTAACTTATTTTCTTTGCCATATCTTTTGAGAGTCCGGCAGCGAGTACGATGGCAGCTATTTCCATAGTATTAAATATACCAGAGCCAGGTTTCGTGTAGCCGCTGATTCATTGAGTAGACAAATGTATTAAGACGGAATGGATCGGAGGTAAAAAGGACTGACTATGAACCCAATGAGTTCCATTATCAAAAGATACAAAGAGGTTTCCGGTAGTGGTACCAAAAGCCATGAGACCTTCAACCCTATCAAAAGCATGGCGAAAAACCAAGTCGAAACAGTGTTCCTGAGGAAGACCCGCAGTCTCTTTTTCCAGGTTTTTCCTCCATCCTCCGTCATGCAAACTACCAGATGCAAGTCTTTGGCGACCCGTTGATCATCGCTTTCAGCTGGTATGATCCAAGCGTTAAGAGGGTTATGATCATCAATAGTAATCGGAAAACCATACCTACCATAACCATCCTCTGGTGTGACGTCTTGCCAATGATCACCACCATCATGGCTTACAAATACCCCACAATGATTCTGCTGCCAGATTGTATTGGGATACGATTGACAGATTTTAATTGGCAAAGTGAATGATTAAGTTGGAAGCTGTAGCCATAGTCCGTGCTCTCAAACAAACCACCAGGTTCGGTGCCAATCCAGAGTTTTTTCTGTGAGGGATGATAATACCCACTCCAAATCAGCCGAAGAGTGGCGGGTTTTCCCGTATTGATATAACTATCCTCCGGATATAACGGTGCGGCAACTTCCTCCCACTGACGACAATCTTTCGACCGAAATAGCTTGGGGCCCCAATGTTTCATCGAGAGTCCTACCCAATAGGTTTCGTGGATTGAATCGAAATATAACAGAGAGACCGGCAGACCTTTAAATTGCACTGACACCAGGCGCAGAGTCGAATCTTCAACTTCGTAAATACAGAGACCTTTAGTGGTGCCTAGTAATATTTGATGCATATCTTTTAATAAACCCCCAAGGTTGTTGCCTCGTTCTCTAGGATTTCCAATAATTATTTGCAGCTGCTATAGTTGCGAATTCAATGGCTACCGTCTGTCCTATCGCAATTAGCATTGCCGGATCATTGGCATAATTTGGTCGCAGCTGTTCACGAATGACGGGATCGGGTTGCGTTACTTTGATAATTAATCGTGCCATCTTTACGGCAAGCTGTCGTCCTTCTTCCGGCGAATTTGTCAACAACGAATTGTTCGGTATCAATTGAATCTGGTCTGTCATTTTATTATTTTTATTAATTACTACTTCTTTTTTCGTACTACAGGAACTGTACGCTTCCTCTCATACAAAGGCAAATGCCCATGTTTCCGTAAATACTCCATTATATAATCGAGACCTGATATTGCTCTATGAAGTCGAGTGGCCGAAGTCATAAAGAGGCTGATGTGCTGCATGATGATAAACCCCGTATTTTTTGATCTAAGCGTAAATTAATTTTCCCTTAGGTTTAGGAATTTCCCTTCCTAAAGATTTTGCGATTTCAATCCATTCTTGGACAACTGCTTGGGCGTTTTTAATCGCTTCTTCATAAGTCTTACCATCGGCCATACATCCGGGAAGCTCGGGCACTTCTACCAAAAAATTTAGATCTTTTTCGCTCCAATAAATGATCATTTCATATTTTATATCCGCCATCTAATCAATTTTTAAGCCATGTTTAGTTATTATTTCCCGGATTTGTTTCACTTGATAATTTTTAGCTAGTCCGCCAATTTCTTGAATATTGATGATTTCCGGAATTTCATCTTTGAAGAAAATATGATGGCTGCCCTTTACTCTTTCGAAAAAACCCAGTTTGATTAACAATCGCTTTAGTTCATTAAACTTAATATTGGCATCTGAGGTTCCTGAAAGTATTTTTATTAGCAGCTTCTCCTATGTGCCCATAGTTCAAATATAACTTTTTGGAATGATTTCAAACTTTGCTCAAGGAGACCTAACAGTCTGTTGAGTCGAATGCGGCCCGGCAAACCCTGGACTTGCCGGGTCGGGCGATGCCACAGTGATTCATTAAGTTGGAAGCCAGCACCATTTCCATACTTTCAAATAAGCCACCGGGTTCGGTACCGATCCAAAGTCTTTGATGTTTCGGATGATAATAGCCGCTCCAGATGAGACGAAGCGTTGCTGGTTTTCCAGCATCAATTAAGCTGCCTTCGGGATAGAGTGGGAAGAAACTTCCTCCCACTGACGACAATCTTTCGACCGAAATAGCTTGGGGCCCCAATGTTTCATCGAGAGTCCTACCCAATAGGTTTCGTGGATTGAATCGAAATATAACAGAGAGACCGGCAGACCTTTAAATTGCACTGACACCAGGCGCAGAGTCGAATCTTCAACTTCGTAAATACAGAGACCTTTAGTGGTGCCTAGGAGGCTGTTGAAATACTCACCTCGCGCTGATTAGTAAAAAATAGATACTTACTATAACATGATGCAGCCGTTCTCGCCGTTCCTGGTTTTGTTGATCCTCAGTCAGTTATCCTAGTAATATTTGATGCATATCTTTTAATAAACCCCCAAGGTTATTGCCTCGTTCTCTAGGATTTCCAATAATTATTTGCAACTGCTATAGTTGCGAATTCAATGGCTACCGTCTGTCCTATCGCAATTAGCATCGCCGGATCATTGGCATAATTTGGTCGCAGCTGTTCACGAATGACGGGATCGGGTTGCGTTACTTTGATAATTAATCGTGCCATCTTTACGGCAAGCTGTCGTCCGTCTTCCGGCGAATCTGTCAGCAACGAATTGTTAGGGATCAATTGAATCTGGTCTGTCATTTTATTATTTTTATTAATTACTACTTCTTTTTTCGTACCAAAGGAACTGTACGCTTCCTCCCTGATAAAGGAAATATGCCACTGACTGCCACTGTCTATTTATGCAAGAGCTTAAACTCAAAAATTCGAATTTAGAACTAGTCAAAAGTTCTCACAAATAGACATATTTAATCAGTAGATAATAAGGAATACTACTTTTCAGTGCGGCTACTTCATATCCTGACCTCAAACAACACTTCATGTTAACCGGCAGATTCTGCGGCAATATCAAAAGGCTAATCGCAATATTCGTCACTTCCTGCATAGCACCCGAGGTATTGGAGAGCACTACGATCACCGTCTTCTCAGCCGGTAGTAACATTAAAAACGTTGAAGCACCAGTTTGTGTACCATTGTGCCCAAATACATTGCCGTACTTCGGGTTTTCACCATAAAGATACCATCCAAAACCATAGGCATTTCCATCATATTGTAGATCGGGTAATTCCACCATAATTTGCAATGTCTCAGCCTTGATCAACGTATTTGCCAAAATAGCATTGCCAAATTTAAGTACATCCGAAACCGAGGAATACACTCCTCCTCCCGGGATCCGGTCGCTCAGATTAGTAGCGTCCGTTTTCCTGATCTTCCCTTTGGAGTTTCTATGGTAGGTCTCGGCTTTGTTCTTTACAAATTCATCCGTGTACTCGATTCCGGTTTCGGTCATCGCCGCTTTATCCCAAATATTCTTCTGTAAATAGTCAGTATAAGTGAGGCCTGATATCTTTTCGATAACTTGCCCAAGTAGTACATATCCATAGGTGCTATAATGAAACTCCTGACCTGGAGTGGATATGAGAGCCCGATCCTGAAAGATCGCAACCGCGTCGGTCAGAGAGCCATAGTTGATCTTGTTTTCTCTTTCCCCGTCAGACTGATATCCGTCCAGGCCTGACGAATGTTGCAGAAGATGACGGATGGTTATCGTGCCCTCCTTTTTCATTGGAAACCCGGGTAAATAGGTCTGAATAGACTCATCCAATTCCAATAATCCCGATTCATAGAGTTGCATAATGGCGATGGCCGTCATAGACTTGGTGATCGAAGCCAACCGCGACAGAGTCGTAGCCTTAAATTCAATCTCTTTTTCCAGATCGGCAAAGCCAGCCCCACCCATCCACTTGACCTGATCACCAACTAAAAAGCCTCCTGCTATACCGGCACATTGGTTTTCATCGATTGCTTTCTGCAGTAAATGATTTGCTTTAGTTTGATAGGTAGCCTCCTGACCATAAATATGAATGCTTTGCAGGAGCATTGCAATACACAATATTAAAATCTTCATTTTTGTCTCAAAGTATGTACTCGTTACTTTATGCCAAAGGTATTTTAGTCGCAGGTCTTATCCGGGGCAAATCATTGGTCTTTCCTGTCATCACTGATGAAATTGATAGCCGTGTGTCGCAGCATTACCTGATTTCTATTTGATATTTTTGGAGTAGGCCTGAAAGATCCATCCTGGAGAATATTGCCTTTTTTAGTCGATTATTCTCAGGAGCCAGAGAATAATTAAATGCCGTAGAAAAATCAGGCCGCTCCAGATTCGTGTGAGCAAATATAGCTCTATTCAAATCACATTCGACAAAGCTAGCCGCATTTAAATTTGTCTCGGTAAACTCGACTTCCTCCAGCCGGCCCCTATTAAAAACAGTTCCTCTACGTTGGAGTTTTCGAAAAGATGATAGATCGAGCTGGCAATGAGCAAAAGATAACGAAAGTAGAAATGAATTAATCCCACTAAAGTCAAGACCTAACATTTTAGAATGACTGAATCCGGTATCTTTAAAAGATGTGCTTTCAATCCGGGCCAGACTGAGATTACTAAGTTCAAAACGACATTCCCTAAAATTAATGTTGGTTAGGTCTGAACTCCTAAAATCGCAATCAATGAAACTACAATGATCGTACGTATCCTTATCTAAAGGATTTTTAGTAAAATCAATCCCTGAGTACCTTTGATCTTCAACCATCGTATTTTATTCCCCCGGGTATACCCGAAAACACTCCGATATTATTCGGTTATACCTATCGCCTATCTCCAATTTTTATTCCGATCCGGATTTATATTAATCTTAGGGTCAAGTTAGGAAAAATTGTCATGATGATAGACTAATTTCATAGGTATACTCTTCTGTTAACCTTTTAATCTAAAGATACTTGGTTGGTTCATTTATTCTTCTACGATTATTGTACCTCCATCACATTAAACATACCGGATAAGAAATTAGCCATGCAAAATTCTGAATTTATACATTGAAGTGCCTCGATCGGTAACGATTTGATAGAAATATACACCCTGTATCATACCCGCTACGTTCGTAGTTATCGAGTGCTCTCCTTCCGGCAATCTTCCAGAGAATATAGAAGATACCGGTCGTCCAAGTAGATCATACAGGTTTAACGACATTGAAGTCATTTTCGCTAAGGAAAAGAGACTGTCAGATTTTCGCTTGCCGGATTTGGATATACGGCGTGAAAAGTTACACCAAAGTCTCCATCATCATCTAAGTTTGATACTAAATCGTTCATCGAAAAATCATCGACAATGAAATAACTACCAATGTCAGGCAAGCCATTCTCCGAATGATCATTAATCGTCATGGAAATGCGTGCGCGATACGGCTCACCGAATTGATAATTTATTGGGATGTCATAGCGATAGAAGGTATCAGAGGGAGTAGAAACATCGATTGATCCGCCACCGAAGACCGTTCCGTTACTATCGAGAATACTAACGAAAATTGTCAACACATCGTTGGAATCGACTGGGTGGAATTTGCAAAACAATGAAAGTTCCGAAAACAATTGATTGACTGGAAAGCCAAGATCCTGGTATTGCTTTCCAGCAAAGGGATAAAAGGAAACCTGGCGTGTTCGGCCAAACAATCACTTCGCCCTTAATTGCAAAATCACCTGAATATCCCTGCTCCACTCGCGTTACGTTGGTATTATTTCCTCCCGGTGAGTTGGATGTATGCCAATGGTCTGGTTCGAGGCCCGTCCAACCCTCAAAACTAGCATTGGGCACCGGATTCTGTGCCATGCAAAAAGTGGTAAAAAAAAATGCACTTAAGGTGCTCCAAAAATTATTTTTCATTAGATAATTATTTTCTTTCAATCAAAAATTTCCGGCTCTGTCCATGGAAAGTGTTTTATGTTTGAAAAATCCTCGCGTTGCCAACCTTCCACTCCCGAAGCCATGAGGAGAACGAACCCACTGACTCATCTTCTAATGGGATTATGATACAAATATCTTTGCTGCATCATTGCAGGACAAGGACCACTTTCGCTAATTGCTAAAAACAGTGTATGAAGTGTCGAATGTGTTTATCGAAGAGGTACGGATGATCTGGGACTAATTTTATCGCAAGATTCTGAGATTCTTGCTCTTTCCTGTTTACAAGGAACCCAAATGACATGGCTCTTGCTCAAACAAGGTCATTCAATCCCAATAGGGATTGCTATTCAGATGAATAGTTTTCGATAAAATAAGGTCCTTTTCTAATAATTGCCAGAACAATTAGACTCTTAGCGAACCACGAAATCCTCTAGCAGCGTAATAAGACTCGCACCATTGTGAAACGTAAAGACATGGCCGTAACGGAAATCACAAAAGATTGCTCCTCCGAGCTTTCTGATATCAGATGGCGATTTTACCCAACTCGATGTTTTCTCGTCGAAATTCCCAAGTTTCTGTAGAGCCCGATATTGTTCCTCGGTTAAGATTTCCATACCCATGGAAGCAGCCATGTCTATTGCGTTGTTTTTTGGTTTATGTTCTTTTCTGGATTCCAGCGCCTCACGGTCATAGCAAACACTTCTTCTGCCTTTAGGACTTTCTGCCGAACAGTCGTAAAAAATATATTCGCCGGTTTTCTTATCAAAATCAATAACATCCGGTTCACCCCCTCGGTTCTTTCCATTTCATTGAGCGACCACAGTTTATCCATAGACTTGGGGTGCTCGGCGCTCAGCTTTGCTTGCACCTTAGCCCATTCAAGATCTTCATGGCGGTTCATGTTTTTCTCAAAACGAGTCTTTAATACTTTGATTAGTTCCTCTAGCTGCTTTGGTGACAATTCCCTTTTTATTAACGTTTGCCATAATTTGTATTTCAGTTAATTATGATGTTATATCAATCTATTGGAAGTCTGCTTCATTTCGCCATTCCACAAGAGTTTTGCCATATTCTTTCTTAAATAGCTTGGATCTCTAAATCCACAATCAAAGGCAACAACAGTAATACTCAGCTCGTAACTTTGCAAGAGACTCCTGGGCTTTTTCAATCTAATATAACGAATATTGCGGCCTGGTGTATGTCCGATTAAGGCCTCCAAGTGCGAACCAGCGCGACTCGCTAAGATGCAGCATTTCACTCGACAATAGGCTCAAGTTCCAGAATTAAAATCATATTCACTCCTTATCATCTACGATCAGACATAATAAAGCGGCCAGCAGCATGGAAAGCCCACCGAGGAGCAATGCATTTATGGATTCATTACCACCCTCATTATATGCCGCAGAAGAGGTATCTGAAGTACCATAAATATGCGTGGTCACCGCAGATGTTGTATAGATCCAAAGAGCAAATAATGCAAACCAGGAAAAAAATTGCACAAAGGCCAACTGCACCATCGTTTTTGGCATCTCCAGGATTCCCTTAAACGACTCCAACAAACCTTCCCAGAGACTTCGGGAATCATTTTCTGCCTTTAACTTTTCAATGTCATCCGGTGGATATTCGGTCGTATTAAATACCGTCCAAATTACTGCACTGAAATAAGCAAAGCCCCCCAAATAAAAAGACCATTTAACCGAATCGGGAATGCCACCTTCCGGAGAAACATTACTGATGCCAAACCAGTTGCTCAATATATAAGGCAAAGCCGATGCAACCACCGCTCCCAGACCGATAAAAAAACTCTGCATCGCAAATCCGCTGGTACGTTGTTCGTTGGGTAACATATCCCCACAAAATGCCCGAAAAGGTTCCATGCTAATATTGATCGAAGCATCCATGAGCCATAGCACGATCACCGCCATCCAAAGCGCAGTCGAATTGGGCATCAAAAAAGAGCTATGGAAGCCAGTATCGCACCGACAACAAAAAAAGGCCTCCTCCTCCCCCATCGTTTATGCCAGTGCGGGGGTCGCTGTAATAGCCAATAATGGTTGAACGAAGAAACCAGTGACCGGAGCAGCCAACCACAATATGGGAAGTTCGTCCTGAGCGGCACCCAAAGTCTCAAAAATGCGGCTCACATTGGCATTTTGCAGAGCAAAGCCAAACTGGATACCGAGAAAGCAAAACTCATATTCCAAATTTGCCAGAATGAAAGTCTTGGTTTCCCGAGCTAATAGAGATCGACGGCATTGGTTATTGTTTGAATGGTTTTCGAAATCTTTGAAGTATGATTGCTCTCAATTTCGGGACTCGAATATGGCAAAATGATTCAGGCAGCCAAATACCGTCATAGCAAATGAATATCACTGGATATTTGTCAATTTACGACTGGAGCAGCAACCACTTAACCGGAGTATTTTATCTGGTCGGGTTGAACGATATAGATCAATCCATCGGAGCTGTTTGATATCTCTGACCCGGCCTACTCCCTGAAGAATAATTTCCTGGTCTACCACCTGATGATCTTGAATTTGCATCGAATGATCTGCTCCGAATGCCAGGAACCGATCAAAAGATTATTGCTCAAATCACTAAACATTTCACTTTCTACAAACTCAATAGACAGATGCCTATGGATGGAATCCAATGGTAGACCCTACTCCATGTCATTCACAGGCAAGTCATATTGAAACGACAGCACCGCTTCTTCATAGTTGACACCGTAGGTCACGACTGGCCAACCATAGTTCGCCCTCGGTCTGATGATATGTCGAGTTCGTCTCCTCCCATAGGTCCATGCTCTGTCGCCCAAATTTCTCGGTTTCCGGATGTATGCTGAGCCCTGTACATTTCGTTGCCCATGGTGTATATAGTGGTCCAAAATCCTCGCTTGACCAGTAAAGCGGTTGTCATCAGGTATGCTTCCATTGGATTAATCCGAAAAATCTTGCCCGTAACTTTGCTAAAATCTTGTGAGTCTGCATCTTTCCCATTTACCACAGTGAAACAAATGCCCTTCATCATCAAATAACAATTCATCCCCATCCTTAACACCTTTTACCCATAGTAGGGGTCGGGCGCCTCAAAAAAGAGTTTGTTCTTCGATCCATTGATTAAGTCGAGATCTTGCCTGACTATCTGCGGTAGCTGAGCATCAGCGCCGGGCATACCCCGATCGGCAAAACCAACGACAAGCATATCTGCCATTGCTATCGTAATTGGGACGCGGGCAATATCCATATAGCCCGTCGAACTACCCAAATGAGTTAATGGTGTGCCTTCAACTACATTGTCATCCAGCCGACCATCAGCGAAGCCAATGCAATGAGCCCGACCTTTCACCAATCAGCGCCGTATTCGCATCAACAAACTCAATCGCCCATGGTGTGTTTCCAGATCTTCACCTACGATTTCTTCTGATATCGATCATAAGTTTTGGTAGTCACCAGACGAGGAATGGGCATCATTGGCAGAGAACACCTGACGATTAATGACAAATTCAACTACCTTTCGATTTCTTCGGGTGATAAAATAGTCCGAAAAGCAGCCATATCCGTTCCCTGAGATACCATAGGTAACATTTACCAGTTCTTTGGTCCGGCTATATTTCAATCATCACGAATCAGGCCCAAAAGAGCACCCTGCAGGTCTGCTCTGTGACAACCTGCACAATGAGTCTTAAAGACTACAGCACCTTTCTCATGATCATGCTTCTGGTCGGAATTCCGATCAATTGCCTTTGTCAGCATCCAGGTTACATGACAGCGGTAATAATCAGCAACAAAATAGTCGATACATGAAAAAGCTTTGATCACTACAATTTAAGGCTGAAAATACTAAGATTCGACAAACGATGAAAATCAAGAGATCTCGTCATGGTAACTCTTCACCGAAACGAATCAAGGCTTTAGATTTGAAGTTAAACCATCTGAGCGCAGGATCAGCATCTCCCAAGAGATAAAATTGGAAAGGAGTACCTAGAATTTCTCCTTTCCAATTTCTCCTTTACT
>JADJTQ010000005.1 GCA_016711125.1 Saprospiraceae bacterium
CCCGCTATGATGATGGCGTACCCAATCTCTGTAAAGGGTATTGTGTACTACGGCCACAATCAGGGAGTTCCGGGTGCTTTGGTCGTTGTTAAATCTGGTTCAAATGAGAAGTTTCAGGTAGATACCACGCTCATTTCTGATGATCAAGGCTTTTTTTCGTTCTTAGCCAAAGTCCCAGATGATGTAGCTCGGGGTACATTGATTTTTACCGTAGGTGATTGCAATCACGCAAATGCTCAACGAATTGTTTATCATGCAGATCACCTGAACTTCACTCTAAAATTGAAAGACTGCCATTCAAACAACGACCGTTGCAATGTGCGAATAAGATCAGAAAAGATTGATAATCAGACGCTTAAACTAAGTGCTTATGCCAAAGGTTCTGCACCGTTTTCTTATGAATGGAGTACTGGTGAAACCACTTCTTCGATCACTGTTGTAAAACCAGGGCAGTACTATGTGGTAGTTTCCGCGGCCGACAGCTGCCAGGCTAAAGATGTTTTTTATTTTCACCCAGATAGGAATTGCGTTACGGAGATCCATGGATTGCCAGCTGTCACGGCAAGCAGTATAACGAAATTAGTGGCCAGAAGTAAAGGTGCTGAACCTTTTACCTACCTCTGGTCTACCGGTGAAACCAACTCCGAAATTAGCGTTCTTGAGCCCGGTGAGTACTGTGTAACCGTTGTAGATGCCAATGGATGTGAATCAAGAGATTGTAAAACCATTAAGGAGCCTTCCTGTGAGACGGAGATTCATGCGGTCAAAATAAGTCCTAATCTGGACGCATCACATGTGCATTTGGTGGCCAGAAGTCAAGGTCAACCTCCATTTCAATACTTCTGGAACACGGGTGATACTACAAAGATGATTAGGGTTTCGACCAAAGGAGAGTTTTGTGTCAGAGTGGTCGATGCGCTTGGTTGTGAGTCTAAAGATTGTATTTTATTGGATCCCAGCACGGACTGCAAGACAGAGATCGCGGTGCTACCTGACTTGAGTGCAAATACTATTGGGATCCATCTCTCGGCTCGTACTCATGGCCGTCCTCCCTTTAGTTACAAATGGTCCACTGGTGACACCACAATAAACATCCAGGTAGACAAGCTACTGGAGTATTGTGTAGAGGTACTGGACTCAAACGGATGTTTATCAACCGATTGTATAGATCTGGCTCCAATAGGTGAATCTTGCAGCGTCACCATTCACCGATCAGATCATGGTACTCTGATTGCAAAGCCACGGGGATTCCCAGCCTTCAAGATTTTGTGGAGTACTGGTGATACGACTCGCTTTATCCGCGCCGATAGCGCAGGTGATTATTGCGTGACTGTGATTAATACTTTTGGCTGTGAAGCTCAGGCTTGTATAAGCGTCGGCCCAGATAGCAATCCTTGTAGGGTTGAGATTCAGAGAAAGCCAACCTCAACTGAAGCGACAATCGAGTTGGTAGCCCAGATACATAGTGATGCTAACTTTAAATTCCGGTGGTCGAGCGGTGACACGACACGATCGATCATTGTTTCTGAAGATGGTGAATACTGCGTGGAGGTCTACAATGGTGTTTGCCGGGCTAAAGACTGTATAAAGGTAAAGATCGGTCAGAGCATCTCATTTAAAGAATCAGCCACGAACGAAGAGCATATATACCAACTAGTCTCAAAAAAGCAGTCTCTAAATCTTCAGGCATTTCCAAATCCAGTGGTTCAAGAAGTGCGATTGCAATGGCAGAATAATCATGACTTAAGTGATTTGATGGTGTTGGTGAGTGACATTTTTGGAAAACCATTGATTATGCGTAGACTATCACGTCACGCCAATACCAACGATATTGCTCTTGACCTGAGCAACCTCGAAGCGGGTATTTACATCATGCAGCTCATCGGTGAGCATACCAATGAACAAATTAAAATCATTAAGAATCAATAATTTGATCTATAAACTATGAAATGAAACCCTTGCTTTAGAAACCAAAGTTATCGCGGCCGGCACAGAACTGTTTGACGAAAATGGTTCTGTGCATGGTTTTTGATATCTGCTTAACTTGATGAAAACTTTGATTGCGATTGCAATCAGCAATGCAAATAGACAGACAACTACTTTCAGCGATTTCAAGGGGTGACGAAAAAACCATATATATGCTATATAGGCATTGCTATGACGATCTATATACGGTGAGTAAAAGATATATGTCTAACGAAGATGATATTGGTACCATGATCAATAGCGCTTTTTTAAAAATTGTGCAGAATATTACTCAATACCAGTCCCAAATACCTTTCAGAGCGTGGGTGAGGAGAATAATGATCAATACAGCCATCGATCACTACCGAAAACACAAAAAGTATCACGAAATCATGCAATATCCGGAAGAGGTAAAAATCATTGAAAATAATCATTCAGCCGTAGATTTTAATGAAGCGGATCAGCAGTTTGACGCCGAACAATTATTACAAATGATCGATCAGCTACCCGGTATCCAAGACTGTTTTTAATCTGTTTGCCATTGATGGATATGCACATAAAGAAATTGCTGCACTGCTGAAAATATCGGAAGGTACCAGCAAATGGCATCTTTCGACGGCAAGACAGAAATTGAAAGAGTTATTATCAACTGCGATTAATTATCGGTTGGCGTCAACGATCAAAAATGATGAAACTCATTAATAAATTGAATGCCTAAACCAATTATGGAAAATAACCGGCTAGATCAATTTTTTAGAGATAAACTGGAGCAGGGTAATCCTGATTCATTCAACCCTGCTCATTGGGAGGAGGCTAAAAAACTGCTATTAAAAAAGAATAAAGATCGGAAGGGTCTATACTTGGGTATGGTTGCTTTGCTTATACTGTTATCTTGGGGTATCGTCTCTTTGATTGGCATAAACAATCAGAAGGCTCCCGTACAGATCCAACCTCGGGCCAATTTGGAGGTGGCAGATGTACCATCGATAAGTACAGATGTAGATCGGAAAGTAAGTAGCGAAGAAACAGATGTTATAGAAAAGTCTCGCGCTGTGAGCAGTGTAGAGTCTTTGGCCGGCCCAAATAATTCTCGCAAGAATAGTTCTAATCAAACTCCGTCATCAAACAACAGCAAGAACACCTCAAGCTCACTTTGGCAAACGGAGATAGGCCAACCCAATTTAGAGAATGCGGTCACTCTTACATTTGGGGAAGAAATCTCGAAAAATAGTAAAGACATATCCGTCGTTGAATTAGAAAGCCAACGCCGGGCCAGGTATTATCTCGAAGAATTGCAGACTTTAAACCCTGGACTTAATCACCATTATGACCTGCAACCAAAAGATAGCGGTGCATTACTGCGTGACGATCGAATTAAAAGAATTAGAATGGGATGGGCCAGTACATTATTGCTAAATCCTGCTTCAAAGAACGTACCTGTGCAGGGGTTGACTATTGGCTTTGCTTACGAACGATATTTTGCTGAAAATTGGCTTTATGGTATGAGACCATCTTTGCAAATGAGGGGTAATGAAGGTGGATTTTCAAAGTTTGAACAGATTACTTCTTTTGGATTTAGTTCGGTTAATACAACGTATGCATTAAAAGCAAATACCCTGCAGTTTGTAAGTGCCCCGGTATATATCGCCGGCGAGTTTGGCAAGCATCAATTCGAAGTGGGTTTTTCGGTAGATCTGCTTTTGGGAGCACGTGGTCAATTGCAGGAGGTGTCGGTTGAGGATCGGGTAGTGTCGAATATTCAGAACATTAATTCGGGATGGATAGATACACGGGATATGAAAAAACTATCTACCAATTTATTTATTGGATATAAGAATGCCATTAACCACCGATTGAAAACGGGAATTTCATTTTTTTATAATCCCACTAAGATTTATCCCGGACTTCCCAATAATCAAAGCCAGGTTATCAATGCCAGATGGTATTTGGGCTGGCAGGCTACTTACTATGTAAAATAATGAACAACAATCAAATACAAAGTACATT
The DNA here is from genome assembly GCA_016711125.1 of Saprospiraceae bacterium. GTDB lineage: Bacteria > Bacteroidota > Bacteroidia > Chitinophagales > Saprospiraceae > JABDMH01. The sequence continues at coordinate 3,973 of JADJTQ010000005.1, forward strand.
ATTCCTATTCCTCATCCTTTTGCTCAGTTGTCAAAAGGTGGATGTGCCAGATCCGGTAGACGTGGCTGTGACCGAACCGGTTTTTTACTCAGAGATTAATTTGGGTGGCAACCCATTTATAGCATCTGCCGGTAAAGGTAATTATGTCATGGATGCCGATTTTAATGTCGACGCGGATAAAGACATTTTGGATCTGATTGGATTTTTACGATTGTCTGATTGCACCAGCAGACCTTGCCCAAATAGCTTACGTATTATTCTGCGTGGACTTTATCAGGGGGGTGGCACCTTCGATATTAATCAGGTTTTGGCCAAAAGAGATTTTGATTTTGCATGGACGCTGAATCGCGACAGTGCACTGGTCAGATTTTCGGCCCCTCAACCTGCAATTGAATCTCAGGTTTTGACCTGGAAATTTCCCGGTGAAAAGGATATTCGCCAACAAGACCATTTTGAAAGAATATTACAAATTGATCAGGATTATCAGGTGTCACTGCATACAAAAGAACAATCTTGTGAAAGCAGTCAATTACAAATCATTAATCTTGCTACAGGTGGTTGCAAATCGGTGATACGGGTCGAAAATGGAAAAGCTTTTGTACGTAGTCTTGGTAAGCCACCCTTTAAAGTTCTATGGTCTGATGGGAGCCAAGACTCGGTAGTATCAATAAGTGCTATTTCGGTTAGCAATAGCAAAATACTGAGGGTCAAGGTTATTGATAGTGATCAGTGTGAAAGTGAAGCGACGATAGGACTCGGCACGGGCACGGGTAGTGATCGTTTTTGTGAAACGAATTTCACATATTCGAAAAGCACCCTGGAGGCCAGCGATTTATTGCATTTTGGTAAAGTGCTCGTCGAATACACTGATGATACCGGAGTTGTTTATCGTTCAAATGGTTATCGCCAACCTAATGAGGCTTCCTTTAAAATACTGGAGGTGACCGATTTTGAAAAGAATGATCGGGGCCAAAAAACCAAAAAGATTAAATGCGAAATAAAGTGTTTATTAAGCAGTCGCGATAATCCTGAAAAAGAAATCGAATTAAAAGGAGTCTGTGTGCTGGCCGTGGCATATCCGGACTAGTCCTTAGTCTTCAGTTCTCGGTTCTTCGGACTTCCGACACCCGTCTCCCGCCTCTATTGACGATCTCCTTTGAAGACGTCAGGACTAAGCTCCACCGGCTTCTAATTTCCAACTTCGGACTTCCGTTCTCCGTCTCCCGACTCCCGTCTCTCAACTTTCAAGCTTAGTATCACGCAGGTGCGACACCTTGCATCCGACATCCGACATCCGACATCGGACATCCATCTCCTACATCTTCATAAAGTCGAGGGTAAGATTAACCATAGTTTTAACTCCCAACGCAAGGCCACTATCATCGATGTAAAAGTCAGGAGTATGATGCGGTGCTGCTTCAGAAGGGCTCTTACCTTTTGGCATGCCACCTAAGAAGAAAAATAATCCAGGCACTTTATTAGCAAAAAACGAAAAATCTTCGGCCCCGGTGATCGCTTTTGACACAATTAAATTTTCTGATCCTGCCGAACGTTCCAGCGTGGGCAGCATCATTTTAGTTAGCTCTGGGTTGTTATAGGTGACCGGGTATCCTCGTTTGATGTCGACTTCCACCTCGCAGCCGGCACTTTCCCCGATCAAGGTCGCTGTCTTACGGATTTTTTCGTGAATGATATCTTGCATATCGGTATCCAGGGTGCGAATGGTACCAATCATTTCCGCACTCTCAGGGATGATATTATTTCTTACGCCACTGGTAATTTTACCAACGCTGATTACGGCAGCTTCTTTGGTCAGTTCGGTCTGTCGGCTGATGATCGTCTGCAAGCCCATAATGATTTGAGCGGATGCTACGATCGGATCGGCTCCTCCCCAAGGTTGTGAACCGTGGGTCTGTTTTCCTTTTACTTTAATAGAAAATTCATCGGCAGCAGCGAGTGCACCACCGACCTTGTACCTAATCTTGCCTACTTCTGTCTGTGAATTTATATGCAATCCAAAGGCCACATCGATACCATAATCGTCCATGATGCCTTCTTTAATCATCAGTTCCGCACCACCTTCTTCTCCGGGAGGCGCCCTTCTTCGGCCGGCTGGAAGATGAAAACTACACTCCCGGCAAGATCATCTTTCATCGAAGAAAGAACACTGGCAGCACCCATCAGAATAGCCACATGAGTATCGTGCCCACAAGCATGCATCACCCCAACTTCCTGATCCAGATAAGTAGACTTCGCTTTCGAGGCAAAAGGTATGTCGACTCTTTCAGTCACTGGCAGGGCATCCATATCAGCCCGGAGAGCAACTACTGGTCCCGGTTTATTGCCTTTTAGTAATCCAACTACCCCGGTGTGTGCGATATCCGTCTTGACCTCCATACCCAAAGAACGAAGATGGGCTGCTACTTTTTTAGCGGTTTCAAATTCACGATTGGAGAGTTCCGGATGTTCATGTAGATCCCGGCGCCATTTGATCACATCCGGTTCGATAGCCGTAACTTTGGCCTGTACTAGATCTCCATTGTTGCTTTGTGCCCAGGCAAAATTGGTCAGACAAGACAACACGGCCAGGGCAGTCAATAAGTGTTTTCTCATATTTAATTCATTTTTTAATTAATGATTCGTAATTTAATTGGCAGTACTTTCTGTCCCTAAATAAGGAAACATAGGAATCAAGTGACACATCCTTAATTAAACCTTCTTCAAGAAGGTGCTTTTCAAATTCCTTTCCAAAGTCATAATAATTATAGCCAGTAGCCTTAGTAAATGCATTTATTTTAGGGGTAATGCAGGAATCTGTGACGTCACAGGCGGCTAAAAATGTAAGGAGAAAAAATAGAAATTTATGTCTCATCTTTAATTATTCCTTTGGGTGATCAACAAGGGACATATGGCTAATATGATGCAGTGCATAGAAGGTGTCGACTATTCGACAAGTTCAATGTAGTCCAGATATTCTCGATCGATCTTGAATCTAAGCCTTTTTTCTAAAGATTTGGAGAAAGCACTATAGATATATTTAGTTGACCTTGTATGTTTTAACGTTATTTCCGTCAAGTCATAATGGAAGTATTTTAATTGTAGGATGAAAGGGATAGAATCTAATCCTTGGGGAAAATCAGGACATATGATACTTTTGTAAAATTCACCACCGAGATACTTAATATCGCGCTCAATTGCATTATACGCAATTAAAAATTTTTCTGATAGTTTTAGATTGAAATCAAGAGCGCTGGTTGTTTGAACGACATTCCCAGAAATAATTGAGTGACCTGGATTACTCACAATGAAAATGTCATAGCCGTTCTGAGGGTATTTAAGATCATCTTTTATTTCATATGTTAACAGTAGTTTCTCTTTTGGGTCTAAAAGGTGTTTGCTAAACAGGGGTCTAATAGCGTCGATTGTTCCGTATTTACTTATTGAAAGAAATGCTGAATTTCGGATTCTGAATATAATTATGTTGTTCTGGATTTCGTTTAGAATCGAATCAGATAGGATGTTTTGCGAGGTAATAGGTTCCAAGATGGAGAGCAATAGTAGTAGTATAGCTGGAAATTTCATTTTTATGGTTTTATCGCCTAAGAATGGAGTGCTTGTTGATCATATTACTGAATCAAATTTCCTCATTTCACTTCCCTTTCCCACCCAGTCAAATACCCAGCCGCCTCAGGACCCTTGCAAAAAATCAAATCCAGGATACTCAGGTTAGATAAATATCCGTGCCGGTCTTCAAAAACCTGATTGTATTTGGGTAGAGCAATTTCGTGGTAGGTCTTAGGATTTAATTTGCCTCGGTAGTCGATCTCTGTGGGTGTCTTGGAGTATGTTTCACTTGCCGCTGGTCCCTGCAATTGAAGGATTTTCGTAAAATAATGCAAAATGGACCAATTAAAGTCAAATAGTAGCTCTTCAGCCGAGTGATATATATGTTCTATATGGGGATAATAGTATTCGAAATAAGGGGCGCTACTGTAGGCAGTCCTGATGGCTGCTAAGTGATTTTCTTGCCAGGGCTCATCATACGCTAGTTGAACTTCGGTAATGGGCTGACGTTCGTGTTTGCCTTTTTTTAAAGGCACAGTCAGCGTCTGATGGCCGGTGGCATTGGCAATGATGCATTTATTGCGAAAGGATCTTTTTTGATAATTTTCATGCTTTTCAATCACCACCTGATTTTTAGCCAATAGGCAAAAAAAATATATGCTGGGAAAAAACTGTAGTTCAAAAATGTAGGTTTGCTGCAAAGCCTTTCTTTATTTTAGGCAAATTTAGCAATGGAGAATCGCTATTTGACCAAACATGGAAAGAAATGTGCTTTTATTGACAAAGCACCTGTATCCGATTTGGGGATTGTAGTTGTGATCCCTTGCTATGACGAACCTGGGTTCATAACCTGTCTGGAAAGCTTATTATCTGCTACCGTACCTGAGTGCATGTCAGTGGAGATTTTCATTTTGATCAATTATCCTCAATCTGCAAGTAAGGAAGTTGAGCAAGGGAGTCAATTATTGCAAAATAAATTGGTCGAATATGCAGAGGCCCGTACCAGGGACCGCGGCATCAGCATATTTAGTCATCTCGAGGTTTTTACGGATCGAGAGGCGGGCGTCGGCCTGGCTCGTAAAATAGCTATGGACGAGGCAGTAAGACGCTTTGAGTACCTCCGTAAGGATGGTATAATTGTGAATCTCGATGCTGATTGCAAGGTTGAGAAAAATTATTTTGAAGCTATCCGGCTATTTTATGAAGATCATCCTGAGGTATGGGCTGGTAGTGTTTTTTTGAGCATATGCTTGATGAAGAAGTACCTGAATTGCAAAAGGACGCGATTATCGATTACGAACTACACCTGCGATATTTTATAGAGGCCCAACGCTATATTCATCTGCCCTTTGCCTACCAAACGGTGGGTTCTTGCATGACCGTGCGCTCATCAGCATATCAAAAAATGGGAGGTATGAATGTACGGCAAGCCGGTGAAGATTTTTATTTCTTGCACAAATACATCGCGATAAATCGTTTCGCGGAGCTCAATGACACCATGGTTTTTCCTTCAGCTAGAGCCTCTACGAGAGTACCCTTTGGTACCGGGAGAGCCGTTAATGCCAGATTGCAGGGTGCTGCTCAATTGACCTATCATTTGGATAGCTTTTTGCAAGCAGGCGAGATGGTCAATTCTTTGCCCGATTTATATAGGCAAGACTGTGAAATTCGGGTAGTAAAATTACCACACGTTATCCAGGACTTTTTGATCAAAAGTAATGGCTTGTACAAAATCGAAGAAATAAAAAGAGAAACCAACCGATATGAGACCTTTGTGAACCGATTTTTTCAATGGTTTAATGCATTTCGAATGATTAAATATTTACATTTTGCGAGGACGTATTATCCTGATCAACCAGTATTAGAGCAAGCAGGCCAATTTATGAATATGATTGAAAAATCATCAACTCAAACCCAATCCCATGAATTATTGAAGTGGTATCGGTTGAAAGCCAGGACATTTCAGAATGATGCACAGTCGATATCGTAGAATGGAATGAACCCTCTGAAGTAAATCATCAATGCAGTGCAGCTCTCACCTCCAGGTTTTCAATGATTTCTGATTCGCGGTCCAGCCACCAGTTTAATCGATCATAAACCTGGTCTTTTTCAAAGTATAGCAATGCCATTTTTACGAAGATGTGTCCATGCTTGGCCTCGGAGGTCCATAATTCCTTATAGAAACGAAAAAGGTCTTCATCCTCCTGGGCATCTGATACCATTTTAAATCGCTCGGCTCCTCGAGTCTCCATGACTGAGGCAATCAATAACCGATCTAAAAAACGCTCCCGGATGCCTGAGTGACATTGAGATACCAGAGCCTTGGCATAAGGGTCCTCCCCAATGCTGTGTTGAAGACTGAGACCCCTCGATTGCATGATTTCATATACGCTTTGGAAATGCTCCAACTCTTCGATAGCTGTTTCGATGAGCTCAGGAACGATCTCAGTACGGTCAGGATATTTGGCCACAAAACTCATAGCCATCGCCGATGCTTTTCGTTCGCAATCTGCATGATCTTGTAAAAAAGCATTAAAATTGTCCATCACGGCCTTCAGCCAGGCATCGCTACTTGGTACCTTGATATCCAGATTGAGCTTCATTTTTTAGAGTGTTTATTTTACTTGGCTAGTAATATTACAAAAACGATTAAAATACTTTGGAAAGACGGTTAAACACGGTCTGCTATCTTATCATATTACGGTAATTTTGTATCAAATATTTCCAAGATGGTTGACTTCAACACTTTATATGACTATAATCTTTGGGCCAATAATAATATAATGGCTCAATTGACTGATAGACCATTTATCGGTCCAATTAGTCGATTGTTTTGCCATGTTATGAATGCCCACCATATTTGGAATCAAAGAATGCTCGGTATGCGAGCGCAATATTCGGTGTGGTCTGAGTATGATTTTGACATAGTTAGGTCAATGATTGAATCAAATCATTACGATTCTTCGACGATCCTTCAATCCATGGACTTGAACGCTGAGATTAGTTACCGTACTTCAAAAGGCGAGCAGCATCAATCTTGTCTCGAAGATATTTTATTCCATGTGATTAATCACTCGACCCATCACCGGGCCCAGATATTGACCGAAATACGAAGCAATGGGGGCAATCCGGCCTCGCTGGACTACATCTTCTATCTACGCGATTAAACAAACCAAATGGCACTATCCCCAGTTAGTGTAGTATACATAACCCAACAGAATAAGTATAGCAGTCACAATAGCGACAACTGTAAAAAATTTCCGGGCTTCCTGCTTTTCGCTGGTTTGCTTATGGCGCTTTTTCTTCGTAGTCATTGGGCAGCGTGATTTGAGTTTCCTAAATTAGGAAGAAGCTAGATGAAATAAAACTATTTTGCCATGTTAATAACGATTGAGGTACTGATAAAAATCAGTGATGCGGTCGTCGATCAGAATGTCACGATATTTGACCGGGTATTTCAATACTAATCCCTCCAATGTGCGGCATCGACTGAGAGCAACATAGGTTTGGCCATGCTCAAAAGCGCCACCTTGTAGATCAATCAGTACTTTTTCAAAGGTCTTGCCCTGGCTCTTGTGAATGGTGATAGCCCAGGCCAATCGGATCGGATATTGGGTGAAGGTGCCGGTAACTTCAGTCGTGATGAGTTTGGTTTTGGGATCGGTTGTGTATTTTAAAACCTCCCATTCGTGTTGGCTTACTTCCACGACTTCTTCTTTTTCAGACTTTATGATCCGTATGGAGATACACTCCGCTTCTATGGTGGTAACCGTGCCGATGGTTCCATTCACGTATCTTCGGGCCGGATCATTTTTCAGTAGCATCACCCTGGCTCCAATTTTCAGTTTCAACGCTGCTTCGGTGGGATATAAGGCCGGGTTAAAATGTCCACTTAGCTTAGCAACCAGCGTTTTCGGCTCGTCGTCAAGTTTTAGCAATTCACGCATATTGATCTCATTGGCCACTTGATTGCGGGCAGTCAGTACGATATGATCGCCTTCTTGATGCCCAGAGGGTTGTACCTGTTCGTTTAACTCACTGAGCAACTCATAGTCGATATCACCGGACCGAATTGCGTCAAGCATATTGACGAAACGATGCTCTTCCTGGCGGTATATCTTGCTAAGTTCGATCATTACTAACCGAAATCCTTGTTGAAAGACTTTGGCGGAAAAAAAGAAGGGACTCTCGTAAGTTGTCTGGAAGTATTCCTTCTCATAGGGTGTAGAGACGACTGGAGGAAGCTGGAAAAGATCACCTACCAACAAAATCTGTATCCCACCAAAGGGCTCCTCAGAGTTTCGGGCATACCGTAACACAAAGTCAATGTGATCCAAAAGATCTGCTCTTACCATTGAGATTTCATCGATCACCAGGACTTCAAGTGCCCTTAGAAGTTTTTTATCTTTTCGTTTAATGAGATCATTTTCCGAGAGTAGTCTGGGAGCAAATCCAAAAAAGGAGTGGATCGTCTGCCCATTAACATTGAGTGCTGCGACACCGGTAGGAGCCAATACCACGGTCTTTTTGCAGGTGGTTTTTCGAAAAAGCTGGAGGAGTGTCGACTTGCCTGTACCCGCCTTACCCGTTAAAAAAACAGGTGTATTACTTCCCTCAATCAGGTCCAAAGTTTCCTGAAATTCTTCACTTAATATAAAGGGCTCATCGATCATCAACAAAGTTTATTTATTGTAAAAATGCTAATTTGATGGATAACCTAACAACTTCACCGGACTATGTTGTTATATCCTCTTGGGAGTCTGCTTTTATATGCCCTTGCCATTATTTTTTAAGTTTAACTGCTACTCAAATAAACAACCTGCATGGTTATCGTTCGAGGAATTTAATGAAATTGGAACAAACATGGAAAATTGCAAACGAATATTCGGTCAATCTACTGCTCTGGATTTCTATTTTTTTAAACATTATACAGGCTTTATTATTCGTTTTGGTGACCCGGCAGCTTGCTTTAGTTGTCGTAAGTTTTCTGATCCCCGTGCTGTTCTCTCCATGATTCCCCTGATGGAGTGAGATCTTAACAGGAATTACCTTACAGCTCTGAGCAATGAATTCATCATATAACCAATGAGGGACGACACGTTTAAATTCAAGCAGTTTGACATCAGGCACCGGGATTCTGCGATGAAAGTGGGTACGGATAGTATTTTACTTGGTGCGTGGTGTCAGGTTTTAGGTACAGAACGGCAGGTACTTGATATCGGCTCGGGCTGTGGAATATTGAGTCTTATGATTGCCCAACGTCTTCCAAAAGCCAATATAACTGCTGTAGAGATTGATCGGGCATCTTACCTGGAATCAGTGGAAAATATCAAACAGAGTAGTTGGCAAGAGCGAATTTGTGTCGAATGCGCTGATATTCGCCATGTCTCTTTTGATAAAGTATTTGATTTCATCATCTGTAATCCCCCTTTCTTTAAGCACCTGATGCCATCCAATCAGGCAAGGGCTCTCGCCCGCCATCAAAGTCAACTTCCGACGCAAGAATTATTGAGCCAGGCAAGCCAGGTATTAAATGATGCAGGAAGTTATGCCACCATTATACCGGCTGATCAGCGTGACCAATACATCCAGCAGGCCCGGCGTTTTGGGCTCTACCCCTCGCAACTCACAGCAGTGAGGCATACCGCCCATTTGCCGATCCGTAGGGTTTTAATTCAGTTTAGCCGGATTGCCCGGTCATGTCAGGAAAATATCCTGGTTATTGGTCAGCAGGGTCATAGAAATCCCACTTATCAACAACTAGTTGCTCCGTTTTACAGCTGAATAAACAATAAAAAAGGTCACCATTTGGTGACCTTGTGTTTTTTTGTTTACGAAGACAGCTCTTCTTCGATGATTTTTCTTGCTAAATCCAGGATGGTGGTATCCTCCAGGTGCACAATACCTCCGTCAGGACCGGGCTGTATGTGGCGGTCGACGGGAGTACCCTCCACGTATTTAGCGGCTCCAAAATAATTTCTCACAGTTTGCTCGGGGATCGCCAATTCGCTGGCAATTCTCCGAATGCTGCCTGTTGGCAAACTGTGTTTCACCCGTCGAAGTTCTTCGAATGTAATATTCATAAGCAGTCTTATTTAAGGAATGTTTTAAGATAATATTGGTAAGAACAGTTCTCTCGCTCCATACCAACCAAGTTAAACAAATTGTCAATAAAATGAAAAATTTTTGTCTCCAAAGTATTGACCATAATAGTACAAAAAATCTTAGGCCTTCTTTTATAATCTCCAAAGGGTATTGACGGACACAAGCCAAGAGTGAATGGCAGATCAGAGCAAGATTGAATACTTCTTTTTACCACATTCTTTTTTAAGTAGTTGATAATCAAGTAATAAAACCTGTTTTGGAGTCAGAATTGATCTCTGCATTAGCGGTAAATTTGAGCTTAGGAGCCATCGGAGAATCTGATTCACACCTCTGACTAGAGTATGGAGCTTCAATTCGAGCTCGCAGGACACGATTGAGATCTAATGGACAAGGGGATCTGAAGCTAATTTAGGCGTCACCATTAAACATGGTAGAATGGAGATAGGAAAGTCCGGTTTGCAACGACATCAGATGATGATTATATTCTTAGTGCTCTGGCGAAAAACTCATTCATTTGGTGTTGTATTTTTCAAGTATCTGATACTAAGGCCAGTTTGTTCTTGAGCGACGGAATCCTGGTATTATTTCAGGCAATACGTGCCATATGATGTTCGAATGTTAGGTTTTTCAATGAAGATGCCGTCTTCCGGGGTTTGAAGTCACCTGTGGATGGACCTTGGCCATAGCCTATAGAATTGGGGCCGAAGGGATGAAAAGGAGAAAGCAAGCCCTGCGTGCCAAGGCACTACCAGTGAAGCACATGTCAGGTGACAAGTTCCTGATACCATCGTTTTGAGCCTTTTTTAGTCTTTATTTGCTTTGGGGCAAAAAAAGCTCGTGACTTTTCACGAGCAAAAACCGATTGATTATTTAATAACCAAAACTTACACCGTGACAAATATATAACAGATTATAAAAATATGCAATATATAATAGTAAATTTTTCAGGCAACAATAAGTTAAAGAAATATGTAATTTATTAAATTGACGTCACAGTCGCACGTAAGCATGTTGTCGTATGGTGAAGATCTTAAGCGAATAGGGGAGAAGTCGGTAAAGCCGGAATGCGGCCTTGTTTTACGCCCTCGGCAAAAAAATGGGTCACAGCCGCCCGGCCTTCAAGGCCTAGATGAGCAGAAAAATCATTGACATAAAGAGCGATGTGTTGTCGCATGACTTTTGGCTCCATTTCCTGAGCATATTGTGAGACAAATTCCATCACCTCCTCCGGGTGACTCCAGGCATAGTTTATGCTTTGGCGAATCGCTGTACTGATCTTCCGACGAATGTCATCTGGTATGCTTCTTTGTGCAATAATGCCGCCAAGCGGTATAGGATGACCTGTTTTGCTCTCCCAATGAGAACCCAAATCCTGAATCAGATGAAGACCCCTCTCAGAATATGTGAAACGATTCTCGTGAATGATCACTCCTGCATCTACTTCACCATCCAGCAATTTTTGCTCGATTTCATTGAAGAGAAAGACTTTTTTCGTGACTGGTACCGGGAGAAAAGTATCCAGTAAAAAATTAGCAGTTGTTTTCTCACCTGGAATCGCCACCGTTTTGCCCGCCAGATCCAATACAGCCATTGGTACTTTAGTGATAAGCAGCGGACCGCAATTCCTTCCCAGGGCAGCTCCACTATCGAGCAGCACGTATTGACCGGTAAGATTTAAGTAAGCGTTAAAGCTTATCTTGGTTATAGACAAGTCGGAATGGACTGCTTTTTGATTCAATTCTTCTACGTCAGCGATGAAAGGCTCAAATTGGAGAGCACCAGTGTCTACTTTTTGGTGCAGAAGGGCATAGAAAATAAACGTATCATTGGGACAGGGAGAAAAACCTAAGGATAATTTCATTAAGAAACTTAATGTTCGATTCAGACACTATTCAACCGCTGTACGAAGATAACCATTTACTGGCCATCAACAAGCCTGCCGGGTTGCTGTCTCAGGGTGACAATACCGGCGATACTGCACTGATTGACTTGGCCAAAGACTATATCAAAGTGCAATACCATAAGCCAGGCAAAGTCTTTCTCGGTTTGTGCCATCGTCTGGACAGACCTGTGTCGGGTGTTTTGCTTATGGCGAGAACCAGTAAGGCACTGGAGCGAATCAACCGATTGTTCCAGGAAGCTCAGATCAAAAAGACGTATTGGGCCATCAGCCAAAATCGCCCCAGATCGGATGAGGGTCGATTGGAACAGTGGTTATTGAAAGACACGACCAAAAATATGGTGGCTATCGTTGATGGACCAGAAAAGGATGCCAAACTGGCAATCACGCACTATCGACTGATCGCGACTTTTGAGCAATATCATCTCATAGAACTTAAACCGGAGACGGGTCGATCGCATCAACTTCGAGTTGCCATGCAAACGCTAAAGGCGTCGATTTTGGGAGATTTAAAATATGGAGGTTCCGCATTTGACCCTCGAAGTATTGGGCTGCATTGCAGGATGCTGGAATTTGTCCATCCTGTGACCAAAGAAACGATCAAAATCACCGCCCCACCACCGGATGCTGAGCCCTGGGTCTATTTTTAGCCTTTGCGCGTTTAGTAGATATGATTTTATGATTCTCCTAGTATTAGAACATGCTGTGATCGTTTTGGTAGTGACGTTCAAACATTTCGAGCACTCCTTCTTGTTTTTAGAGTGCATCACTCAAGCTCAAAAAGGAATCCCAAAACCTCGGGACAACGTCTTTACTATCGACCCCTTGAGCCCAAGGAGGACGGCCTACTTGGATCTCATTACAAAAGCAAAATGACTATTTGGGCTCAAAAAATAAATCCCTGGACATCAAATCTTTCTTCCTGCAAATGACGTATCTTACTAGCGTATTGTTAGTTTGCAATCAATTTTTTGGAGTATAAAAATTTACTGATATGAGGCTTTTAATCATCCCCTTTTTTGCTGTGCTTTATTGCTTTGCACCGGCACAATCACTTGACCTCGGTTCGAGTGAAGCACCGATGATTTTACCCCGATTGTCTTCCAGTCAAATCCAGTCGGTGCCGAGTCCTGCACTAGGCATGTTTGTCTATAATACGGATGAACATCAGATGTACAGCTATATGCGATATAGAACCACTAATACTCATATACTGAGTAACAATCGGTGGCAGCCGATTTCTACCGGGCCACGTATGATGTCATGGGGAGTCGTAGACAGCCTATTAAATAATACAATTGGTAGTGAGAATTTCACAATTGAATGGGATGCTCCTAACCGATGGTATAAACTAGGTCTAACTAATCCTCACGAATATTATAAAGATAGCATGCTACTCATAATAACACCGGTGGGCAATGGCACACATGATCAAATGCCGGCTACTGGAGAAATCATAGAGGGATCTAGTCGATTCGCCTCAATTAAGTTTTCCGATGCTTCGAGAATTGCTGATGGTTTTTCAACGCTTGAAAGTAGGCGTCGCAGTGGCTTTCATTTTGTGTTGTACGACCTCAGGAAATCAGCTTATTGACACAAGATTGCTTTTACCTTGGTCTGGCTAAAAAAAGAGTGAGAAACCGCACCGATCGCTCAACTTTCCTACCCTTGCTGCATTTCTGCCCTGGGGGAGTTCGGAAGGAGCTGACCGTACAGCCCTCACTCAGTCTGCAAAAGTAACTTATAATTTGAAAAAGGCAAGTAGCGATTTTAGTGAATCGAATTTTTAAACACATTTACCCGATTGATCTGGTCTGCTTGCATATGTTCACAGTGTTGCTGGACAATTATTTATAGATTCAACAATTCCCTTAACTTTGAATTGATTTTTGACATATAAATAAAAAGTATATATGAAGTTTTTTGTTGACACGGCTAATCTTGATCAGATCAAAGAAGCCCGTGATTTAGGGGTATTGGATGGAGTTACCACAAATCCATCGTTGATGGCAAAAGAAGGAATTTCCGGTAAAGACAATATATTCAAGCATTATAAAGCCATTTGTGACCTGGTCGACGGAGACGTCAGCGCAGAAGTGATTGCTACTGATTTTGAAGGTATTGTTAAAGAAGGCAAGGTTCTGACTGAGTTAGCTCCTAATATCGTGGTCAAAGTACCTATGATCAAGGAAGGTGTCAAAGCCTTGCGTTATTTTTCAGATCATGGCATCCGCACTAACTGCACGCTGGTGTTTTCAGCAGGACAAGCTATCCTGGCTGCCAAGGCTGGAGCAACCTACCTTAGTCCTTTTATTGGCCGGATAGATGATATCAACTGGGAAGGAATGGATTTGATCCGTGAGATTGCTGAGATTTATGCTATCCAGGGATATGAAACAGAAATTTTAGCTGCTTCAATCCGTTCGTCCAAATCGATTGTCGATGCGGCCAAAGCCGGGGCCGATGTGGTTACCTGCCCACTTGATGCGATCCTGGGCTTGCTGAAGCACCCACTTACCGACATCGGGCTTGAGAAATTTTTGGCAGATCACCATAAAGCCGCAGCCAAAGGATAAACCTATATAGCCGGGTTTACAATTTTATGAATTACCGATGAGCAATAAAATCTACCATCTTTCTACCTGCTCTACTTGTCAGCGTATCATAAAAACACTGAATAACGGCGAGGGGTTTATACTACAGGATATCAAGACTGAAAAGATAACTCCGGCTCAGCTGGACGCGATGAAGCAGAAAGCGGGTAGTTACGAGGCTCTCTTTAGTAGAAGGGCGATAAAGTACCGGACAAAGGGCTTGCATGAACGTACTTTATCAGAGAAAGATTACCGTGATCTTATTCTGGAAGAGTATACCTTTTTGTCACGACCGGTTATTCTGATTGAGGATGAGATTTATGTGGGAAACAGCAAGAAAAATGTGGAGGCTGCCCTTGAAGCACTCAGAAAATAGACAAGACGGGCTGAACTAGTTGCATTTCAGGATGATCGGAGGGGTCCTGATGACATTGCTCTTGTGGCCTGCCTGATCCACCATATAGATCTCGTATGAAAGAGTGTTGGTCGGAAATTGAGTCGAAGGTTCACAAGGTGGAGCGCCATTAGGGTATGTGCAACAGGTGGTATAAAGTGTGATACTGAGCTCACCTGAGATTCCATTACTAGATCCCGGTTTATCTAATCTCGGAATCCGATATTGGTCTGATACAAAGTTGTCACGCAGGTCGGTCACAAAGACATTGAGGTTGTTCTCGCTACCGATATCGCCATCGCCATCTGTAAAACTGAGCACCACTATGGTAGAGTCGGAGTTAAAATTGTCTTGCAGTAATGTGTCATTAGTGATACCAATCAGTTCAATGACAGGCTCTATTGGGTAATCTGGAGCCTTAATGCAGGCACCCAAACCGACCAGGACAATAAGAATGATGCTTTGTGGTATGTTCATCTGCTTTAAAAACGAAAATAATGCTCACCTGGTTTGCTAAGTAACGATTGAAATTACAAATTTTACAAGATGAAGATGACCAAAGTGGATATTTTTCGCTTGAACCCGGGCAGTAACTACTATTTTGAACCAGGTTTCGATTTTGAAAAAGCAAAAGAAATCGCATTTAGATATCAATTTGACCAGTGTGGAGTATACCGTCAATTTGTGACTAGCTTGCAAAAGACGGACGAGGCAGTTCATTCCTGGGGAGTCCACCCGTTTCTGCCAATCGAAGTATTTAAGCACCTACATGTGAAGAGTGGTGATTGGTCAAGCGAAAAGGTATTTCGTAGCTCGGGCACCACAAGCAGCATAAGGTCACAACACTTGGTGCGATCTGTCGAAGACTACCGGTTACACACGATCAAGATTTTCGAAGATCAATTTGGGTCATTGAAAGATTTTGTAATCTATGCCTTATTGCCAAACTACCTGGCAGTAGGTGATAGTTCTTTAGTGAATATGGTTAAAGGCTTTTTAGCGCATAATGATCAGTCAGAACCAGCATTCTTCCTTGATAATTTTTCAGAATTGCAAAAAGCACTGGCACTTGCGGCGCGATCTCCCAAAAAGATCCTGTTAATAGGAGTCACCTTTGCCTTACTTGATTTCTCGATCAGCTTTCCGGTTGATCTTCCCAACGATACCGTCGTGATTGAAACCGGAGGTATGAAAGGACGAGGAGAGGAGCTTTCGCGATCTGAATTGCATCAAAAACTGGCCAGCCAATTTCAGCTGCCTTTTATTTATTCTGAGTATGGAATGACCGAATTGATGTCACAAGCTTATTCGGATGCCCAGGGTAGATTTAAGCCAGCGCCTAGTATGCAGGTGAGCATCAGAGAGATCAATGATCCACTCACAGAAGTAAGAATCGGTAAAATCGGAGTGATTAACATCATTGACCTTGCTAACATCCACACATGTGCTTTTATAGCAACTAGTGATTTGGGTTTGATGCACCAAGATGGCACCTTTGAAGTGGTCGGCAGGTTGGATCAGAGCGATGTCAGGGGCTGTCACCTGCTCTATCTTGATTTCTGAATGTAGAAGGCTGATTTCAGATTTCTTGAATCCACAATAAATCCACAATCAGCAATCTACAATCTACAATCAGCGATCTACAATCAATCTATTGTCTAATGATTTTTTCAGAATGTTTTTTACCATTTTGCTCAAAAGTAATGATCAATGCTCCTTTTGGGAAGCCGGAAAGATTTAGTTCATCTTGATAATGACCATTAAAGTTTTCGATTTTCTGCTCCAATAGAAGTTTCCCCTGCAGGTCTTGCAAACTTATAATTAAGGGTGCTGCTACACCCTTAAAAGAGACATTAAGTATTTCCTTGCTTGGATTAGGATGAATTTTTAATTCGCGAATTTGCAGGGAATTAATTGACTTAACCTCGGGATCAACAGCAGGAATTTCTTTGACTTCTTTCTCAATGATGATTTCCTTTTTCTGATGTACAGGTTGTGATGTTCGTTCGGTTAGCTTAACATTTAAGGTCATTTCTTGCCTATCCCGAAGGATAGTAATGGGCACAATATCTCCGGGTTTAAATTGATCAAGATTATTGACTACTTCGTTAGCTTCATGTACGTCGAGATTATTAACGGCGGTGATTTGATCTCCTTTGAGGAGTCCAGCTGATTCAGCTCCACTTCCCCCAATTACCTCAGTGATTTCGATTTTTGTGCTGCTGCTTTCAACCTCATTTTCAATGAGCTTCTCAACGGTCTGAGCCAGGGCTACTCCCAAGAATGCCTTTGATTCTTGACTTTTACTTACATCGATTTGCAGGATCTCATCTAATTCATTCTCCTTCAATTGATTCTGTATTTCTTCCGGCATATCTTCACCTTCCCATTCAAAAACCTTTTCCTCCCCATTGCCTTTGCGTATGACTATTTTATTGGTGTTGCCCGGCTCTCCGCCTAGTGCTTCTAAAGCTTCTATTTTCTGTCGCATTTCTTCGGGCATTTCTTCATCACCTTCCCATTCTATAATTTTTTCTCCATTGTCATCTTTGATGATCACTTTCATTATTTTCTTTTCAGTGCCATTCTTCTTTTCTGTGATGATTTTTTCCGTGATGGTTTTTTCAACGATGGTAGATTCTTCCTGGATGTTGAGATCAATCTTCTGATCATCTAGCTTTTGCTGAATTTCAGATGGCATTTGATCACCCTGCCACTCAAAATCCTGGACAGTTCCGTCGCCTGACTTGATGGATAAGGTCGTTGTTTTAGTGCCATTTTTCTCATTGACCGTTACAGTTACCTCTTTATTGTGATCTTGATCCGACCTTTGAGCATAGGTAAGACCCAATGTAAAAATGGTAACCAAAAGGATTTGGACGATTCTATAGTGAATATTCATCGTATTTTTGTTTTTTTATAATTCTTATTCCTTTCTGATTATTGTCTTTTGTTTCAGTAGGTTTTCATGCTCCTGGAGTTGTTCCAATTGCTGCTGTAAGTTAATTTTTATCCGGGCAATTTGCAATTTATCCAGGGCGGGGTCCTTCAGGATTTCCATTTTATCAGTGAGTCTAAGCCGCATCTCATCCATCAATTCTTTTTGTTCAGCAAGTTGTATTTGAGATATTTCTACTTCTGACCTTTCAGTTTCGACCTGAGCTAAATGATCTTGATGGCTTATTAATTTTACCTGCATCCGAGCAAGGGCTTGATCGTGATGTGCCAAATCCCGACTCGCTTTTTCCTCCAATTCGAGTTGAGTAGTTAAAAATTTGTCCTGTAGTTGCTTCATATTTTGACTTTTTAAAAGTTCAATCTTATCGATTCTTCTTAGGACTTTTTCCTGATCAAGGATTGCTCTTTCATGTGCCATCATCTCCTGATTCTCAAGATGGACTTCAATTTCTTTCAAGTTCGGTGTGGTTTCCCGAATGATAATGACATCCCGTGCCGATGGAGCAGACGGGGTCGGTGGGGCAGGAGGTGCTGGTGGGGCAGGGGGAGCATCTGGTAATGGAGGCATTGGGGGTAATGGGGGTAACGGTAGCGGATTATCCAGTACTACTTGTAAATGATGTAATACGTTTTCATAGCTGCCAAAAGCGGTGGGGTCAATCTTTTTCCCATCTTCTTTAAAGTGGATGATTTCGCCATTTTCCTTTAAAAGGTCATATTGGTGACCTTTAAAATCTGTTTTGATACGTACTGCGTTTTTAGATTTCTTTTTTGGTACTGTATCGATTTGATCTGTATCATGGATCCATTCAATGTCTATAGTTATTGCATCATTATGGATTTTTGACGTATACTCAGCACCATTCTTAAAGGCAAAACTTAGCAGTGCAATGAGAAGTAAGGCCACAATGGTTATTCCTTTCATAGTCATTTCATTTTTTTTAGGTGTCATTAATTGTCGATTAAATCTTCGGTAGAATGATTGTTTATTACCTAACATGCCAAGGGTTAGTTGAGGTGCCAGATTTTGGCGTTTCAGGAAATAAAGTGTATTGATGTAGCTGACTTTATCACCCGTCACCTGGATCGCTGCATCGTCACAACTGGCTTCCCGCTCATGGTGCATTTGGCCGGAAATCCACCACACTGCAGGATGAAAATAGAAGATGGTTTCTATCATCGTATAAAAAATATTCATCAAAAAATCAGCTCTTTTTATATGTGCCAATTCATGAGCGATGACAGCTTTCAACTGATCGGGAGAAAGTAGGACCATACTGGAGAGAGGCAGAAGAATAATTGGCTTTAGATAGCCAATCGTGGCAGGGATGTTAATTAGTGAAGATTCGACCAGGCCAATTTTTGTGGTGATTTTCATGCGCTTTTTCATGCGAATCAATGCTGCTCTTCGCCAGCCCTGTACCGGCTGACTCCGATATCTTAAGTGTAGTAAATTCAGCCATCCCATCAGAAGCCGGATACTTAGCAAAATGAAACCAAAAAGCCAAATCAGTACACTATAATAGGTGGGTGTCTTTAAAAGAGTTAAATCGCTGTAAGTACCTGACACTTTCTGGATCAGCATCGTCTCTGTGACAATGACTGTTTGCTGATCCAATTGGCCGATGAAAGTGCAAAGTGCTGAGACGAAAACCATGAATAATGCAAAAGAGCTCAGTTCGTACCTTAGTGATGCTCGCTTTTCCGGTAAATAATTAAGAACCACAGCCAAAATCATAGCGATGAGCGATCCTTGCCACAACGAATGGAGAAGGGTCTTACCAAGTGCTGCAATCAACGTAGGATCGATAAGAGATTCAAGCCAATTCATATTGTTTTATTTTTGTTCAGCTTCAATTTTTTTAATGAGTTTTTTGATCTCAACAAGCTCTTGGGCGGTGGTTTCTTCACGGCCAAGAGCATGCATAATCAGGTTTTTTGAAGAGCCTTGAAACAGGCGGTCGATCACCGATCTGACCATTCCTTCCTTGACGTCGCTCTCAGGTATCGCAGCTACATAGATGTGTTGGCGATTGGTTGTATCACGGCTTACCAAGCCTTTTTCAGTCATGATCTGCATTAACTTAAGGGTCGTCGTGTACCCGACATCGGGCTTTTGCTCCTTAATTCGGTCGTTGACATCCCTAACAGTGCTAGAACGTTGTTGCCAAAGCACCTGTAATATTTCCAGCTCGGCTTCGGTAGGTTTTTGTGAATTCAAAGTCATATTATACGAATCATTTCGTACAATATTAAGTGATTTTCTATTGATCACCAAACTAAATTACGAAGATCGTCGTACTTTAAGAATTTCTTAACAGATTGAAGCAGGTGAGAGGAATCGGCCGCTATTTTGCCGCATTGGTAAGTCCTTCCAACATCCAGTTTGCCAGCGCTTGCCGGTTTGCAGGCTGTAAGATGCGACGATGATCTGATTTATTTTGAATATTTGCCAACTCGATCAGCACGGTTTTAGGCAGGGTGTTTTTCAGCACAAAGAGGTTATCCCTTGGATCTACTTCACCTTCGTAGTGACCCCCTGCCCGATACTGCCGATACTTTTTTGCAAATGTTTGTTGAAGGGTTTCAGCCAATTGCTGACTTGCCTTTGATGTGGGGTAATGGCAGAAGAAGACGTCTTGCCGGTGATTGATGCTCCGGCTATCCACATGAATGGATATGCAGGTTTGATTATTAAATCCTTTATTTTTATTCAGCTGGAATAAATCATTTACTTCTTCTACCCGTTGACGGAGTCGTTTCGCCTTGGTTCAGTGGAATTTCTGCACCACGGCAGCGCTCATCCTGATCGCAGGGCAAAATCTCATGATCTCTGATCCCGTCATTTTGGTCTTCGATGATCAGATAGGCCTTTGCTCCTTGCTCAAGAAGTAACTTAAACAATCGAAGCGAAACATCATAGGCATATTCGTCTTCACATAGTATCGATCGCCCAGACTTACTCACAGCGCCTGGATCCGGACCACCATGTCCGGAGATGACATAATATACCTGACCTTGCAGATCGTCTGATTTTACAATTACATCCGCTTCTTTAGGTCCCAGAATAGGTAGCTGGTAGCTTTTCTTGTTGCTGGGTTTGACCGAGGCAGCTCCCTGGCAGTTAAGTTCGTGAAAGGGAACCCACAGCACTTTACTAGTCCTATAGTCGGACTCTCGCAACTGTTCGTTAACCAACCGCTCATTATATTTCTGGATTCTGACCGCCTGGTCATAGTCCGAGATTCCCACCGTGCTCCGAATGCTTTTACTATTGTACTTAAAGATCAGGACTGGCAATTTATACGCCTTACCCTCGAGTAAATAATCGTCAGCATTCATTTCATTTAGCCGGTAAAACTCCTCGAGGTTACATGCCTCTTCCACCAGATGATAGCGACCGAGTAGCGTCAAGACACCATCTCCACTACGAGCATTCGTTTCAAAATAGGGAGTATCGTCAATGGCTGCCATAGGTGTGGTCAAAAGCAGCAAGCTGAAGAAGAGAATTACGATCATAGCTTTTTGGACCTTAATACAACTTCAAATGTAAGGTAAAAAATTGAGAATGTGAACTTTAGATATATTTTATTTATGTCATATGAAAGATCAGAGAGAGTATGCCGATGTATTTTATCTTTAGGTTCTATAATCATTTTTCATGCTTAGTCAGCTTAAGGCCCTCATTTACAAAGACCTTTTACTTGATTTTCGGCAGTTGTTCGGTCTCGGAGGTATCTTTTTGTACGTCTTTTCCAGCTTCTTTATTGTCTTCCTGACCTTTGGTGAGGTGGTTGGTGCGACCTGGATTACCTTGTTTTGGATTGTAGTTTTGTTTGGATCGGTCAATGCGGTTCTAAAGTCGTTTGCTCAGGAAGATGACAGTCGCAATATTTATTACTATACGTTGACCGACCCGGTTGCCATCGTGCTCTCGAAACTTTTTACAATACTTTACTGGTATTGCTGATTTCTGGTTTAAGTCTTTTATTGTTTTCTCTGCTAACTACTTATCCTATCGAAGAAAACGGATTCTTTATGCTGGCCCTGCTTTTAGGCGCTTTAGGTATTGCAGCTAATTTTACGTTTGTCTCCGCCATTGCTAAACACACTCGCAACAAAAGCACCATGATGATGATTTTAAGTCTGCCAGTGATTATTCCTCTATTATTGCCTTTGGTCAGATTATCTATTAAATGTTTGGGACCAGCCACCTGGGCTATGATCCAAAGCGATGTCACCTTGCTCATATCAGTTGATTTACTAATCGTAGGTTTGGCATTGGTTTTATTTCCATTTTTATGGAGAGGGTGATGGTAAAGCCTTTATAGAATCTGAATCTAAAATCTGGTTGCGTATTTTCCCCTGAATTAATAGAAAAAGAAGAGTCGATTTCCTGTGCATGTTACTCCGCGTTCAAAGTTATCTTCATTTGCTTTTGTTTCACTCATTTTGCTATAGGACAATGTTTGTAATTAATATCAATTAAAGTCGATATCATTCCTACATCTTTTTTATTCACCTTGTTTTACATTTCGTATTTCAATTGGTATCAATCCATGTGCCTCTTTATGTGTGTGGATCACTGATTCTGGACTTGCTGCTTCAGATAAACAAATTACCACTCCAGCTTTTTCATCCACCCAATAATTAATAAAATTCACGCCATATTTTTCCTGAATAGCCAGATCATTTTTGTGTGCCTCTGCTACGGCTTCTGCAGAAACATTGCTTGCCCCGAGTTGATGTATGTCAAGGAATAACTTTTTATTACCAATCAATGATGCCGCTAAGCCCTCTGTAACTTCAAGTGTATAGACAGGTAATAGGCCATGGGCTTGAAACGGGAGATGAAGGATTTGGGTATAAAAAACATTCCCCGTGGCATAAGAAATTCAACCCGTTCAAATGCTGCTTTCTTAACGCGGAGGGAAATGGATGTTTTGCATTTGCTGAAAGAAGGGCTGCCAAACAAAGAGATTGCTTCGCAAATGTTTATCTATGCAAAGACGGTTGACCATCATATTTCCAGTATCCTGTTCAAATTGGATGCGAACTCCCGGTCCAAGGCAGTTGCTGAAGCTGCTCGTCTGGGTATTCTAAAATAGGGAAGCGCACAGTGTAAATTGGGGAACAACTTCTATTTGCGACTTTAATTCTCAAAATACCTTTGTATCTAACTAAAAGAATATGCAATGAAAAAATTTATTATTGAAAGAGAACTGCCTGGAGCAGGCAATATGACTGAAGAAGAATTGCAGGCCATTTCAAAAACTTCTGTATCGGTCATATCTGTATTGGGTAAGCCATACAACTGGGTAGAATCTTATGTCACCCAAGACAAAATTTATTGCATTCACGAAGCAGAAAGTGAAGAAGTGATCAGAGAGCATGCCAGTTGTGCAAGTTTTCCTGCCGATAAAGTGGAAGAAGTGAAAGCCATCATTGGTCCTTCTACCGCGGGTTGAGGTACATGGAGAAAAAGGAAGCCGAGTTCAATTAAGGACTGCGCCTGTCATTCAGAATTTTGATGAGGATATTGTAGAAAGAATTTAACTTTATCACTGAGGTCTCATGGAAGTGCTTTTTATTTATCTTGGATAGTGCAGAAAAGAGATAGATATGTAACCATGCTTATTGGAAGTATATGGACAATACTTATGACTATTTGGTAAGTCGGCCAAAGGAATTCAAACAACTGGTTTCCAAGGATGTACTGTTCCTTCACTACATCTGTCCTCAGTTTGATAAGTATCTGTATTTGTTTAATCACTTTAACACGATCAGCTTTACATTGGGAGGAAATAAAATTTTTCACCATGGTTCTAGGTCATGGACATTTACAGAAGATACCACCCTCTTTGCCAAAAAGACCGCATGGAAACAAGAGATGGGAACACTAGGCTGGGAGATATTGGCATTCTATTTTCCAGATGATTTCCTGTGCCGTTTCTTTAATGAGCATCGCCAGCTATGGCCTCTGAAATCATTGCCTGAGCCCCCAAGTGATGCCTTTATCGAGATAAAAATTACTGAGGCGACCCGAGCATTTTTTTATAGCATTTTACCCTATTTTTCGCAGCAACCACCACCTTCAGCAGAACTACTCGAACTTAAATTCAAAGAGTTGTTGTTTAACATACTTTCAGACTCAGATAATGCAGGACTGCTTGCTTATATAAGTAGTGTGAGCGACCAGCACAAACCACCATTGTATGAAATAATGGAGGCAAACTATGTGTTTAATATGTCGATTACGGAATTTGCACGTATTACGCAAAGGAGCGTTTCCACCTTCAAAAGAGATTTTGAAAGGCATTACCACACCTCCCCTGGTAGATGGCTTACTGAAAAAAGAATTGGCTATGCAAAAATGTTGTTGGATACGAGCAAAAAAAACATCAGCGAAATTGCGTATGACAGTGGATTCGAAAGCTCTCCACATTTCAGTCGTGTGTTTAAGGAGAGCTATGGATTGTCACCTTCGCAATACCGGGAAAAAACTTCGGCACTGCATAATGCTATTACTTAGGTAGAACTCAGGCTGGGACTGTTCTATATTTCCTTTCTGTGCTTCGATAGCCGCTTTAGCTCGCTTGGAAGAAAAACTACTTTCTTACTTGTACCCTAATTTTAGGTTCATTGATAGTCTTCCTCTGGGCAAATGAACTTCTAGGATATCATTATGGACTTTTCAGGCAACCAACTTTCAGCAGTTGCAATTTATCTTAGTGCCGACAAATTTCCCATTCACTTCACTATAAGATACGCCATGAAAAGAGAAATGTTTGCTGCTCTGGAGAAAAATTTAGAGGGACGCATAATTCTACCAAAAAGACTCGGAGTACGATCCAGTCCGCAAGGTGCATAATGGCATGATCGATAAGCGACCGGCTGTGATTGTCTACTGTAAAGACATAGAAGATGTACAAGTCTGCGTAAATTTCGCCAAAGAAAATAATCTGCTACTTGCCGTACGATGCGGTGGCCATAGTGGCCCAGGTTTTGGCATCTGCGATGACGGGATGGTTATTGATTTATCGCTGTTGAAATCAATCCAGGTGGATGCCGAAACAAAAACAGTTCGGGTAGGTGGTGGTTGCCTACTCAAGGAAGTGGATGCAGCCACCCATGAGATAGGTATGGCAGTACCATTGGGTTTTTTTGGGGGAACGGGTGTAGGAGGACTGACACTTGGAGGCGGATTGGGTTATCTCACCCGTCAATATGGACTTGCCATCGATAACCTGCTAGAAGCAGAAGTGATACTTGCAGATGGTCGGTTGGTAATGGCTTCTGCAATCGAAAACCCCGATCTGTTCTGGGCGCTGCGGGGTGGTGGCGGTAATTTTGGGGTGGTCGTTTCTTTTCTTTTTCGTTTGAACCCAGTACATACAATATATGGAGGGCTCATGCTGTGGAGTTGGGAAGATAGTAAAGAAATGATGCAATGGTATGATGACATACTAAAATCTGCCGCCAATGATCTCTATGGCTTCTTTGGTCTTCTTATCGTGCCACCAGGAGATCCTTTTCCGGTGCATTTGCATAACAAAAAAGTGTGTGGTATAGTGTGGTGCTATAACGGAGATATGAAGGTAGCCGAAGAGGTGTTTGCCCCAATAAGATCTGTTAAAAAACCTCTACTGGATTTTGTAGGACCAATGCCTTTTCCGGTTATTCAAACCATGTTTGATGAAATGTATCCATCCGGGATGCAATGGTACTGGAAGGCGCTGTTTGTAAAAGACCTTACAGATGCATCTATTGATGTTTTTATAAAACATGGAAATGAAATGCCTACTGTGTTATCAACTATGCATATATACCCCGTCAATGGAGTCGCAACAACCGTTTCCAAAGAGGAAACAGCCTGGGATTTCCGGGATGCAAACTATGCGGTTGTGATTCTTGGTATTGAAGCCGATCCAGATAAAAAGGAGATGATTATTCGATGGGCAAGGGACTATTGGACTGCATTGCAGCCCTATTCACTGGGGGGTGCATACATAAATTTTGTGATGGACGAGGGAAGAGATTCAGTAAAAGCCAACTATGGAGATAATTATCAACGCCTTTCTAAAATTAAAACCAAATGCGATCCGACAAATCTTTTCAGGGTCAACCAGAATATTAAACCTGCTCAAAAGTCGGGTTAAATTCAAAATTTGCAGGCTTGCTGTTGTAAGCAAAATTTATACTTCTTAAAACACCTTGTATGCAATGACTAACTTTCTTTTGATTGGTGGATGGTGCTACCTCAATATTTTGTTACTTCGGTGGAAATTTCCGGACAACTTAACTCAAACTTTATTGGTGAAAAGGTAGGATAATTCTTCTCTATTGGAATTTGTTCATGCCTATGATGGTGCGATTTTGAGCTTTGATTTAGACGTAGTATTTAATAAAGATGAAAGACTTCCGAAGAATTCTTCCATTCATAATGTGGCCAATCGGTTTATGGCTCTGCCTACCTTCGGTAACATTGATTAGGAAAATTATCTGAGAGTTGTCAGGAAAAAAGCAAATGAGATTTTTTCTTGTAATGTGCCTTTGATCTTTACTAGTTTTAAAGACTCTGGGGGAAATCCTATTTGCGCTCGAGTATCTATCCAACATAAATTAATTTAATATAGGGAGAACCTCTTACCATCTCTATGTCGTAGTAGCCGTGCTTTGTATTGAAATAGAATTTTTAATTAAAAACAAATAATCATGAAAATCCACACAGATTATCGTTCATCATTTTGCAGTTTCGTGCCCATGATGCATCAGCACAAACAAGCCAGGGGTATGTCGAAAATGAGCCCTGGAGAGAGCTGGAAGGTGTCTCACAAACCACAAGATTGATGCCATGACTCGAATATATATTTATATCGGATTGATATCCCTTAGTTCTTTTATAGTTCATGCACAGGCTCAACAAACCCTTTCCGGCAGGGTAGTTGTTGTCGAAGGAAAACCCCTAGCTTATGCTACTGCGCTATTACTTACGGCTTCAGATTCCACGATGGTGAAAGGTGCCATCACAGACGAAGCAGGGCATTATGTGTTTGAAGATATTGGAGCAGGCACTTACAGCGTGGCGGTTAGCATGGTAGGCTACCAAACCACCCAAACCGGATCCTTTACCTTGCGACAAGGGTTTTCTTCGGAATTGCCTGACATCGTGTTAAAGGAAGGCATAACTTTAGATGAGGTATCGGTGACAGGCACCAAACTAATGTATGAATTAAAGCAAGACAGAATAGTCATGAACATTGACGCTTTCCCATCAATGAGTGGAAATTCCGGCCTGGAATTGCTTCAAAAAATCCCCGGGATTATCGTGGACAGGCAGAACAATAGTATAGGTATGAATGCGAAGGGGGAAGTGCTGGTGATGATCAATAACAAAATACAGCGTATATCCGCAGAAGTACTAATGGTCCAGCTACAGGGAATGCGGGCTGAAAATATTAAGCAGATTGAAATCATTCACCAACCACCGGCCAAATATGACGCCAGCGGTGCTGCTGGTATTATCCATATTGTGCTAAAAAAGAACGACCAACATGGTACCAATGGTAGCGTTGCACTCACCGGTGGGTATGGTCAGCAGGAAAAGGCCGGGCTCGGCCTGAATCTAAATTCCCGCAAAGGAAAGCTGAACTGGTATGGTGATTATAATTATAACCGGGGTAGGGCTAATGAATACTATGTAAACCATTTCAGAGAATATGAATATGACGGCAATCGCTACTATTACCAAAACTTTGTTACACTCAATAATTACAGTGAAAATCAGCATGCCGCTAATCTAGGACTTGATGTCGATTTTGATGGACGAACCATGATCGGTTTTGTGGTGGGAAGTTCTATCTCCGAACTGGTATGGGGTTCAGGGGCAGATAGCAGGTCTTTTGAATATGTAAATGACGAGTTGGTTGGGCAAGGTGATTACTTATTTGGGACAAAAACCGATATGTCATCTTTATCAACCAATGTAAACGTGTTACAAAAAATCGGATCGGACAGCCACCTGAATTTCAACCTGGACTATGCCAAAATACGCTATGGCAATTCCGG
The DNA here is from genome assembly GCA_016711125.1 of Saprospiraceae bacterium. GTDB lineage: Bacteria > Bacteroidota > Bacteroidia > Chitinophagales > Saprospiraceae > JABDMH01. Next base: position 31,556 of record JADJTQ010000005.1, read on the forward strand.
TGATCTCCAAGATAAAGATGATCCAGACCATGCCATCGAGTACGAGCGTTCCACGCCCATGCAGTTTTGGATAGCTGGCCTGGACTATGAGAATAAATTAGGTGATGCCTGGACGATGGAAACAGGAATAAAGAGTATGTTTAACAACACAATGAATAATACTGCCTTCCATAGCCAAAATGATGAATATTGGGCTAATTCTGACCTTTTTGACAAAGAAGAAAAGATTAAGGAGCAGATTTTGGCGGCCTATCTTTCTTTTAAGGGAAAATTATCAGAAAAGATCGATGTGGAGTTGGGCCTGCGGTATGAGGATTATTCCTACCGCCTGGAAAGGGAAGAGCAGAAAGATTTTAATAAAACGTTTAAGAAACCTTTCCCGGTAGTCAGGCTGAACTATAAAATAGATTCGCTGAACACCGTCCAGTTGGGTTTCAACCGCTCCACTACCCGACCTTCCTTCTTCCATCTTACCTCATTTCTTTTGTTGTTTGACCCAAGTCTAATTGTTTATGCCAATCCTCAGCTCCAGCCCACTTTTACCAACACTCTCAAGGTGTCATGGCAGCGCAAGTCGATCATTTTGTCCCTGTCCTATCTCAGCAGGACCAACCAAATCTATTTTTACAATACGGTGGATAAAGAAAACCACCTCCAAACCTCCTTACCGGTTAATCTAGATCGTGAAAACATTGTAGAAGGCAACCTGAGTTTTCCGCTTTTCCCTTTTCGCTGGTGGGAAATGAATTTGAATTTCAACGCTTATTACCATCGAGTAAAGGACGAATCCAGTCGGCCTGCCATTTTTGAAAAAAATATTTTTACCTATGCTGCGCAGTTCAACTTTACCTTTCTATTGAAAAATCAGTGGTCAATTGGCATGGACGGCATGTATAAAACCCCGTTCCTGGTGGGCGACCAGCGCTGGTATGACTATCCTTATCTCAACCTGGGGGTAAGGAAGAAATTCCCATCCGGCAACTCCCTGAATTTTACTATTCAGAGCATCCCCAGGAATGCAGCTACAAGAGAATGGGAATATGATCAGCCGGAACTGGGTGTCAGGACGTTTGGGGACCATGATTTGGCAGAAACACAGGTCCGGGTTACCTATACCGCTTTGTTTGGCAATCAAAAACTTTCCGGTAAAAGGCTTCGTAAAACGGGATCGGATGAAGTTAAGAGCCGAATGTAATGAAAATGTTTTAATTAGCGCAGATATGGTAAACGTATACGAATTCAAGGTTGCTCACCCAGAAATGTTCAAACAGCTCGCTGTTAAAGACATGCTTTTCGTATTTTACAAATGTCCACAAGTTGATGAACTCCTTAATCTTTTTACTAATTATAATCAAATAGCATTTACGTTAAGGGGTAAAAAAACAGTGCATCACAAGGAAAAATCATGGACGCTTACTGACAATACGTCTCTGTTTTTTAGGAGAACAGCTTACCAAGCAGAAAAGTATAAATATTACGATTGGGAAGTACTTTCATTCTTTTTCCAAGATGAATTTTTACGCAGGGTATTTAAAGAATATAGGCAATATTTACCAATAGAGGATTTACCACATCCACCAACTGACATGCTGATTGAAATAAATGTGAATGAAACCACCCGTGCTTTTTTCTACGGTATGATCCCTTATTTTTCGCAAAAAACACTCCCTTCGGAAAGCATGCTCGAACTTAAATTCAAGGAATTGCTTTTTAATGTTCTCGCCGACCCGTGTAATACTGATTTGCTTTCTTATGTAAGTAGTATTGAAGATCAGTACAAAACTCCGTTGTGGCAGGTTATGGAAGCGAATTACACCTTTAATTTATCCGTTGAAGAATTTGCATGTATTGCACAGCGAAGTGCGGCAACATTTAAAAGAGAGTTTCAGGAACACTATAAGACTTCTCCCGGCAAATGGCTGACTCGTAAACGACTTGAGCATGCGAAACTTCTTTTAGATACAAGTAAAAAAAATGTCAGTGAAATCGCGTATGCCAGTGGATTCGAAAACTTATCCCATTTCAGTCGAATTTTCAAGGAAAAGTATGACCTCCCTCCGATTCAATACCGAAATAGGCTTAAACGCTCCACTGAAGATCAAGGATATTTTTCCTAAAGTATCAGTATTCGGAAAAGAAAAGATTTTGAGCGTTTAAGCAAAATGGAGCCTCGTTAATTAAAGTAGTTTTGATGTAAAATTATTCATTCATCAATAAACTTCTTTTATGAAACAGCTATTTTTATCATTATTTTGCTTGTTAGGTTTTGTTATTTTTGGTTACGGCCAACAGAATATCGCTGCCATAGATACAATCAAAGAAATTCTTGAAAATGAGAAAGTAAAGGTTACTGAGTATGCCAGTACGCCAGGGAAAGATATTTGCGGCAAAGGAAAACATTCCCACCCTCCACATCTTTCAATTTTTCTAACAGATGCTAAGGCAAGATTAACGACGGCTGACGGAAAAACGCAGGATTTTGATTTGAAAGCCGGAACCGCTTTTTGGAGCGAAGCAGAAACACACATGGTGATCAATAATGGCAATAAGTCTGCAAAAGTTTATTTAATCGAAGTTAAGAATGTGAATTAAAACCTTTAATTATTGACTAGAAAACGCTAGTTAAACTTCCTTAGTAATTGGATCCTTTTCTTGGCATTACATTTTTGACTTATCATCTCAGGGGCTAGCGGGAGCGCAACTTGAAATCGGAGACTTATTTTTCGCTGGCCCTAAGGATCACACCCATTTGTCTGAGCAATAAATATACCTCCCTTTTCTACATTAAATCCCTGATTTAGCAATATCCCCAATGCTCCATCATAAATAATTGACGCACCCGATTTGATTATGTTAGTGGCAGTGATCGTATTGTCAGTTTGCAATTGAGCACTTTCACCTGAATCAAAATCATTTGGCGAATCATAGGTCAATGGATTATCTCCGCAAATACATTGTATGTCCAATTGATACGAATCAATATTTGGCACTGGACTGTATTGGTCATAGTTGGCCATCATGATGAAATAATCCTCGCCCGGTACGGTCAATAGATCGGCTAATTGACTGGGCGGAGATTGGAAATCATATTTACCTTCAATGCAAATCAGGTTTTCACAGCCTCCCGAATAAAGTTGGATTTCAGCATAATCCCCTGTATTAAAACCACTGATTCGTATGTTATCGCCGCTACCTGTAAATCGGTGCCATACCGGTCCCATGTATCCAAAATCAATGTTTGAAACGCAATCTTCCAAAACAACGGTATTATTTCCCAAGTACGTGTTGGTTCCTGTGGCTATCTGGCCGCAATAGAGTCTGAAGGCCCGGGTACAACCGTCATTTCGTTGTTCGTATGCTCCCAGATCGGTTAGATTATCTAAGTTTCTTGGTGCTCCTGACAGATCAATATCAATAAATTCCAGCTTATCCAGATCGCCATCAACATCGAATGAATCGACCGGAATCAAACTTTCATCCCCCACATTAAAGCAGGGTGAATTAGCATCTAGGTGAAAATTGCCCGATAGGGGATCTATGAATAGAGGGTCGCCTGAAATATTATTATTCGTTCCTTCAGTGACCCCTGAATCACTAAAATCTCCGATCAAATTATTAACCGCTGTAAATGAATTGCCCGGTTCATTAAAAATGTCAGGACCGCTGCTGCCCAGAATCGCATTATCAAATACAATACTGTTGTACAAATTCACATGTGAGTTACCCAAAAGATGAATGCCTCCAGCTACATCTTGAGAATTATTACTTGAAATAGTACTGTTGTATAGTTCACCATATGAGGCAAAAAAGGCCAATCCACCGCCGGCATTTCCACATTGATTTGATGCTATTAGCGTATTTACCACAACCAGATGTCCATTCATAGCGTAAACAGCGCCCCCATATAAACCGCCATTATTGTTTTGAAAAATTGAATTATTGATCGTCGCATTACAATAATTGTTTTCTATGGCACCACCTTGGTTAGAACACTCATTATTGCGAAATAAACAGTTTATGATTTCGAGCCTGTTTAGGTTGGTTGGATTATTGCCATCGCTGGTTTCAATCGCCCCTCCGGAGGTTGTAATACTGCCACCTCCATTGATAAATTGGATATTCCGAAATTGCACCTGAGCACTATTTCGTATTTGGAAAAGACTAAAATCTCCATGACTTCCGTCAATCGTGTTGTAAGCAGTATCCACTCCAATTATGGTGATGTCCTTATCGATTATAATAGAACTATCTAATTTTATCGTATCGTTAGGATTCAGCTGACTGATGATAGTGGCTCCGGGGCAGGCGTTTCGAATCACATCACGCAGACTATTATTACCATGATCTAATGCGCTAGTGAGAGCAAGCGTCGCATTGGTGAACTGGCAGAGATCGTAAAGATCACCACTGCAATATGTGTCGCCATTCATGTCGTAGTCACCAGTAAATTGTGCATGGGTGATTGATGCGGCAAGAATCACCGTATTGCTACCATCGGGTAATAAAGTATTTGGATCATATTGAAAACCTTCATCGATATATGAGCCGGCGATGAGCGAATAGTTTGTTGATGTATAATCAATATAGCCCTGGTTAGTCACCGTTCCTCCGTCAATGACAAAACCTCGCTGAGTGATTAGACTGGCACATGCATGGTTCGTAAAATTTGCATCACTGACGTTTTGCAACCCATTACCCAAGGTTCCGATTAGTTGAATTTCTCCGTAATTATGAAAATTGCCGCTAAGAGAATTCAAAAGATAGGAGGTACCATTTTGCACCCGGATGAAGCTATCATTTTGAATCATACCTCCTTGGTAGTTTGCCAGGTCCGCCTCCGTCAGCATGATCGTATTTTCATTCATAATCAAACCACCATCATTATTCAGACTAACTTTTGTACTTATGATATTACCTGCATTGTGCAAGCTCCCGTCAATGACGAAGGCTCGAAGGATATTGCTTGTCAGATTGAACATGCCCCCGCTGTCAATAGTAATCTGGCCATCATTACTGCCGGCAAAGTATGTGCTCGAAGCAAGCGGTAAAGCATCTAGGAATAGGGCGCCTCCGTTTTTAATTTTTAAACTGACAAGCGAATGAATATGAAGATGACTGATCGTCGCAGTGGCTGATTGGATGACCGGGTCATAAGTTCTGCCAGGTATCACCACACTGTCAGCTGGTATTGGTATTTCATTCCTCGACCAATTGACCGCCCGATGCCAGGAAGTATCTATACAACCTGACCAGAAAATAGCGGAAGAATTTGTCTCTATAGTTCCTGAATTATTATTCACCACCAAAGAGCCACCGCCCAAATGATGTATGACACCTGAATTAGTTTGAAGATCAGAGTTAATCCCAGCCCGCAGGATAATGCTTCCACTATTGAAAAATGTGTTTCCAACATCTTCCAATCCTTCATCTGTTTTTATATCGATGATTCCACAAGGCTGTGAGGTGAATCCACTGGTGGAATTATTTTGGATCGCAAAATTGCCAGAAAAATTTTCCAACTCGATTAAGCCGCTATTAGTAAATGAAGAAGATCCTGATTGGTTGAGTATTCCCACGCTTCCTCCCTTGATATACATTCGTCCTCGAGGTTCATTGGATATCTGGCCAGTCGTGTTAAGAATACCTTCAGAGGTCAGGTTATCGATCTTTACGGTTCCGAAGTTTCTAAACCGGGAGTTATCTGTTGCGGAGATGGCGGGGTCGGCCGATGTATTTGTCAGGCATAAAGTGCCATCGGAAAGAACATCTAAATTCCTGGAGTTCTCCATCAAAATATTTCCGGCATAAGCAGTATCTATTACAATTTTCAGATCATTGACACTATAGGCAACTATGACCTGATCGGTCGGTCCAGGTACCTGGTGGGTAATCCAGTTTTTCGGATTAAACCAACTACTGTCAATGCAACCGACCCAATAAATAGCTCCTGCGACCGGAAGAATAAAAGCGGCATTAGGCAGGACCGTACGGATCCCTCCGCCAGCACTGTTGTGTAAAATACCTCCAATACTGTTATCATAAACCACCAGGCTGTCGAGGGAGGTCACGACCATCGTTCCATGATTGTAAGTGAATTCCGTGGTACTGCGAATTTCCTCGTCCATGCTCACATAGGCACAATCCCGATTATAAAACCTTCCCATGGTGAAACTGATGCCTTGGGTTGCCAGATTGCTCCCAATGATCTCACCAAAATTATGCACCGCGGCAAAGTCATCAGCTCCCCCGTCATAAAGTGCCGTAACACAATTCATGATTTGAATGATGCCATAATTGGTGATAGTTCCAGTGCTAGCAAGGCCAACATTAGCACAGTTTTGTACCACTAGCGTACCCCCTGTCGCCACGATCAGATCCCTGAAGTCGGCAATCAACATGCCATCGCCCGATAAACGTCCCGATCCGTTTCCTTCATCCAGGGTTAAAACCGCTCCGGCTGAAATTTTTAAACTATCCTGGATTTCAATAGTCTGGGCTTGCGCTCCAACGGTGGTTATCACCGGTGCATGAGGAGTGCCATCCGGAATGATCACATCATCAACCAGAGTAGGAGTAGAGGCTGGATTCCAATTTGCCGGATTTTCATAAACCGAATCGACAGCGCCAGTCCATTGGTGTTGAGCGGAGATCAGAGTTGATATCCCCATTAAAAAAACTACCAAGCTCAGAGCGTAAATTCTTCGACTAGAAATCATTTTTTACGGATTTTGGGGTGTGGTCCTCCTAAAATAACTATTTCTACGAAATGCACATGAAAAACTGAAAGATTGCAAGGTGATTGGGCTTAATTACTATGGGCATGTAAGCCATCGATATTCCTATTTTTTGTAGGTTTACCACTGTTTTTTTAAACTGAAATTTGGGATGAGTCTTAAACGTGATTGGTGGAAGATCTTAGGGGTTAGCTTGATCATGTATTCACTGATTGCAGGTATGTTAATACCTTTAGGTCCGGGTATCGTCAGGGTCGACCCGGTGCGTACGATCAGTGGCACGGCGGTGAAGATGCGAGTAGAGGGATACAATAGCCATTATGACCAAACAGAGGTGCAGGCTTGGCTCAAATTGGATGCTCATCATGCTTTCAAAGCCCGACTTTTGGAAGTCTCCGATAACCGGCATTTGGTCGCCACTTTTGATATTCCCGAGGCTTTTCCCAGGCCAGATTCGATACATGTCTTGAGTTTGATCCTTTTTAGTGAGTTGGATGGACATTCGATCCTGCCTAGCGCCATTTTTGTCAAAACAAAGGCGGGTATTCCGTCAAGTGGAGAGGGTTGGAATGATCCGGTTATTCAAGTCGATCAGGCGACTACTTTTCATTTTCCATTCAGGAATATTTTATTGGAGACCATTCGCAACACGTTTTTCATGTACAACTTTGGATGTCCATGATGGCGATCTTTACCCTCTCTTTGATTTATAGCGTTAGATATCTTCGTAAGCGGTCACCTTTGGCAGATCAAAAAGCCCAGGCTTTTGCCTCGGTTGGGGTACTGTATGGCATGTTGGGTATTGTAACCGGAATGGTCTGGGCAAAAAATAGTTGGGGTGCATACTGGAGCTTTGACGTCAAGCAAAATATGGCAGCCATTGCGATGTTAATTTATTTTGCCTACTTCATTTTGAGAAGTTCGATTGCCGACCACGATTTGGCAAGACGATTTTCGGCGGTCTACAATATTTTCGCCTTTTTGATGCTGGTACCTTTGCTTTACATTATACCACGCATGACTGCCAGCCTCCATCCCGGGAGTGGAGGTAATCCCGCTTTTGGTTCGCAAGACCTTGACAATACCATGCGAATGGTCTTTTATCCTGCGATCATTGGTTGGATCTTATTAGGATGTTGGATCGCTAATATCCAATGGAGAACTTCGCATTTGCAACAACACATTGACGATATCTGAAACGAATATCATTGCGAAAAGTGATCTGTTATAGCCCTTTTAGAGTAATATATTTCATATTTTGCCCCGTTTTTAAAATAATAAACTGATGAGTCGATGTTTATCATCTTTTCTTATCCCGATATTGATCATAGGGTTTAGCGGTCAGGTAATGGCGGATAATGGTGAAGACTTTTTCCAGGCTATTGGTAAAATGTATGTCGTGGTGGCAATCATACTGATCATATTTTTAGGCTTGTGTCTCTATTTGTGGAGACTTGACCGAAAACTTTCCCAACTCGAAAACAAAGGTAAATATGAGCAAGAAGGCTGAACCCAATTTTTACGAGAGCGTACAGCGCAATTTTGACCGCGCTGCTGCCTTTACCAATATTCCTGCTGGACTACTTCAACAGATCAAAGTCTGCAATTCAGTATATTATATGCAGTTTCCAGTCAAAATCGGCAAAGACTATCAGGTCATCGAGGCGTTTAGAGTTCAGCACAGTCATCATCGTTTACCAACCAAGGGTGGCATTCGTTTTTCGCAGAAAGTAAATCAGGAAGAAGTAATGGCATTGGCTTCTTTGATGACTTATAAGTGTGCCCTGGTTGATGTACCTTTTGGTGGCGCTAAAGGAGGCGTCAAGATCTCACCGAGAGATTATACGGTTGACCAATTGCAAAAGATTACCCGAAGGTATACCACTGAATTGGTGCGAAAAAACTTTATTGGCCCTGGGATCGATGTTCCGGCACCCGACTACGGTACGGGTTCCCGGGAAATGGCCTGGATCCTGGATACTTACATGACTTTTAAAGGGGGGTGAGATCGATGCCGCCGGATGTGTAACGGGAAAGCCCATCAGTCAAAATGGAATCAGAGGCCGTGACGAAGCCACTGGTCGGGGTGTTTTTTATGGCATTCGGGAGCTACTTAATGATAAGCCGCTACTCAAGAAATATGGTATCGAACCCGGTACCGAGGGTAAAACCATGGCCATTCAGGGTCTTGGAAATGTGGGTTATCATACGGGCAAGATATCGCAAACAGAAGGTGGCTTTAAAATCATCAGCGTCGCAGAGTATGAAGGTGCCATCTACAGCGAAAAAGGGATAGACATTGACCAGTTGATGAAGCACCGGAAAAAAACAGGCTCGATCCTGAATTTTCCTGGCGCAACTAATATGGATCAGCGAAAACAGACTTTGGAAGTAGCCTGTGATGTACTGGTGCCTGCAGCCCTGGAAAATCAGATCCACATGGAGAATGTCAAAAAGATAAAAGCGAAGATTGTTGCGGAAGCTGCCAATGGGCCGGTTACATCCGATGCCAGTGACGTCCTGATTAAAAAGGGAATCGCAGTCATTCCTGACATGTATTTGAACGCTGGTGGTGTCACTGTCTCCTATTTTGAATGGCTCAAGAACTTATCACACATGCGTTTTGGCCGGATGGAAAAACGGTTTGACCAGAACACCTATTTGAATCTGGTCAATCTGATCGAAAAACAATCAGGCCGGAGCATTAATAACAAAGAGAAATCGATTATTGCCCGGGGAGCAGATGAGATTGATCTGGTTAGATCTGGTCTGGAAGAAACGATGGTCACGGCCTACCACCAGATTCGGGAAGTAATGTTTCGTAAACCCAAGGTCGAAGATCTGCGCAGCGCTGCCTTTATCAATGCCTTGGGAAAAGTAGCAAGTGACTATATGAATATGGGTATTTTTCCTTAAAAAAATAGTGCTTGAATATCACATATTTCAAAAAAAAATTAAAGAAAAATATACAGCTAAAGTGCACATGATCGTAGATATTGCGTTTGATTGTGTTAAATCACTTAGTTAAAAGTTTTAATCGAATGTTAGAAAGTAAGATAGATAAAACAGACCTGAAAATTCTTCAAATATTGCAAGACAATTGTAAAATTACCAATCTCGATTTATCGAAGAAAATTGGCTTGTCTCCTGCACCTACCTTAGAACGGGTTAAGAAACTGGAAAATTCAGGATTCATCAGCAGTTACCATGCGACGGTAAGTGCAGCCACCATAGGTTTAAATGTAAAAACCTTTGTACAGGTCTCGTTGGCCTGGCACAAAGAAAATGCTCTGGATAATTTTATTGCCAAGATAAAGAAGATCGATGAAGTGACTGAATGTTACATCATCACCGGAGAGGCAGATATCATGCTTAAGATTATTTGTAAGGATATTCCCACTTACGAGAATATTCTGTTTAAGACCCTTTCGCAAATTGAAGAAATTGAACGGATGAAAACCTTGATGACCCTTTCTACCGTTAAGGATTCGAAAGTACTTCCATTCGATTATGATTAATTACTAGCTATTATAATATTTGTCGGATTTATCTGAACTCAAAGTCTTTTCCAAAAGAAAAAAAAGTCTACTCTGGTCAGTGCACTCAGGAGACAGTCCGCCATCTTTCATTTTTGGCACTATGCATGTTAGAAGCACCGTGGCCCATCAGTTCTTGGACGGTATTTTACCCTTTATCCGGAAGACAGATGTTTTGGCGGCAGAAATGAATCTTAATGAGTTTGATCAGGTGAGGATGTTAAAGGGTACCCGTTTGCCAGAGGGTACCAGCCTGGAATTACTGATGGGTGAGAAAAAGTTTTCAAAAACAAGAAGAAGTCTGAAGCGTTCCTTTGGTATCGATTTGATGGCTTTTCAATTCAGACATCCGTTTCTGGTTTCTGCATCAATTTCTGAATCATTATTGGTCCTCGATCAATTGGAATCACTCGACCAGGAAATTTGGAATCAGGCCCTGGCCAGCCAAAAAATCTGCGTCGGTCTGGAGTCCTTTGATGATCAATTGAATATCATGCAGGAGATCTCTTTAGAAAAGTCTGCCCGTCAGATTTATGAAATCGGTAGAAATCCTGGACGGTTTCGTCGTAATCTCCTGAAAATGATAAATTATTATAGCAATCAGGATGTTGACAACTTGTACAAGTCAAGCAGAAAACAACTACAAGGATTGCGCAAGAAATTGCTTTTTCAGAGAAATGAGAAAATGACAGACCACTTCATAAGTCTTTTGACAGAAAACACTGTTTTTGCGGCAGTCGGAGCAGCACATCTGGCTGGTGAAAAAGGTATGCTGAGGCTGGTGAAGAAGAAGGGATTCAAATTAAAACCAATCCCCCTTATGCAATGAGCCCCGAAATTGTCAAAGATCAAAAAGCGGCAGTAGTGATAGGCTGTGAAGGTTATGTCGGCGAACACCTACTTAAGCTATTGAGCAAGCATGCAGCCTACCGAATCATCTATGCCATTGTATCAACTAAAAATAAAATAGATTTGCCCAAAGTCAAAACTTTTGTTTCATCCATTGAATATATTCGTTTTGAAAAATTGGATGCCAACGATTTATTTATTTGCTACGATGCGTCATTTTTTAATTCTGGGGGTAAATACGTGATTCCTGAGGACCAATATCGCTTTATTCCAAAAATGATTTCCAGGGCTTATAAAAGTCAGATTGGCCAAGTGATGTTGTTGTCAAACAAACGGACATCATCCGATGCACTTCTTTATGTCAACCGGTCAAGAGGTTTGATTGAAGATCTGGTGGTTAAAATGGGATTTTGGAGCACCCATGTCTTCAAACCCAGCTTATTGATCGGTGAGAGTTTAAACCAAAGATGGGGTCAGGGACTTGCTGATAAGATTGGAAATAAAATTGATTCAGTAACTGGTGGTTGGTTGAAAAAGAACAAACCGATTGAGGCCGAAATCGTAGCCAAAGCGATGTTGAAAGCTGCTCAGAAACTAGAAAGTGGTGTACATTTTTATTCATCCGAATGGCTACAAGATTTTGCCAGTTCGGATGCAGAGGGAAAAGATTTGGTCAAATAAAATGAACTAAAATTCCAAATTTCAAATTCCAAATTCCAAAAGTTTGTGCTTCCGGCATCGGAGCTTGGTGCTTTTTGGTACAATTCCAAAATATCTTGGCTCAGACCTTGTTGCTTGTCCTTTGGTGCTTTTTTTGAAAATTGAAAATTCCAAATTCCAAGAATCTTGGTTCCGGTTTTGGTGCTTGGTGCTTTTAGGTAAATTCCAAATTTCAAATTCCAAAAATTCTTGGTCACAGTTTGGTGCTTGGTGCTTGTAATTTGGTGCTTTAGAGAAATTCCAGATCTCAAATTCCAAATTCCAACTGGCTTTGGTCTCGGCTTTGGTGCTTGGATTTTGGTGCTTGGTGCTTTTAGGTAAATTCCAAACCGAAATTCCAAATTCCAAAAGTTTGTGCTTCCGGCATCGGAGCTTGGTGCTTTTTGGTACAATGCCAAAATATCTTGGTCACGGATTTGGTGCTTTTTCAGGAAATTCCAAATCTCAAATTCCAAACTCCAAGAATCTTGGTTTCGGTTTTGGTGCTTGGTGCTTGTAATTTGGTGCTTTCAGGGAAATTCAAAATTGTAATTTCACCTACCAATTGAGCGAACAATATGAAAAAGTCAGAAATTAAAGTTGAAGTAACCCTGGACGATCACCGGGTACCACAGAGGATCAACTGGTCCGCGGCCGACCAGAATCAAATAGATCAGGAGGCGAAAGCAATGCTCCTATCTTTTTTTGATGCGAAGAAACGTGAGACATTAAAAATCGACCTCTGGACCAAGGACATGCAAGTAAGTGAAATGGATCGGTTTTTCTATGAGACACTTCGTTCAATGGCTGACACGTATTTTCGGGCTACGAGCAACCAGAAACTGGCTCGCGAAATGCAGCAATTTATCCAGTATTTTGGTGAAGAAACCGAGTTGCTTCCGAAGAAATCATAAAAGGCCTGAGAGCAGGGTTCGGCAGGCTCACTCTGAGATTAGCAAAGCTGACCCCTAATTTCACAGTCTGCGACTTTCAGTAAAAAGACTTAATGCGACATCATTCACCAAATCAAAATATATACGAACCTCCTTACCTAGATGATCAATCTGGCATCAGAGTCCTCAAACACAAGGACTAAGGAACTAGTAAAAAATAGATTCCCTACTTAAAGGCAGTTATCTCGGTGCTGGCCAAGACACGAAGATCGATTATTGCCATAACTACATGAACGATGAGCAACGCATACTGGCGTTGGGAAAGCAACTTCAAATCGGAAAGTTATTTTTCGCTGGCCCCTAAGCTAGCTTGGCATTCAACTCTATCTCACAATTAAGTAATCGGGAAATAGGACAGTTTTTCTTGGCATTACCTGCAAGTGTGGCAAATTGTTCAGCTGATATTTCAGGAACGTTTGCAACTAGATTCAACGTGATTTTATCGACCTTCCAACCAATATCATCTTTTGAGGCAGTGAGCACAGAATCAGTAATTAGTTTTGTTGCTGTAAAACCGTTGTTCTGTAGTTGAAAACTCAATGCCATTGTGAAACAACCGGCATGAGCTGCGGCTATAAGTTCCTCGGGATTAGTGCCAGCTTTACCATCTTCATTTTCGAATCTGGTTCTAGCGGAATAGGGCTGGTTATTAAAGACCCCGCTTTGAGTACTTAAAGAGCCCGCGCCTGTTTTGCCGGATCCTTCCCAAATTGCTTTTGCTGTTCTTTTCATAAATTGCTGTTCAAAATTTGATTTTGTAATAATAGGAAATTTTATCGCTTCTTATGACGATTATCCTTTTTAGTCATTTGAGTGAATACTAAATAGACAATATGAGGCTCAAGAATGTTCTGAGATTTTATAAAAGTGTTTGCTGCAGCCTCCTTCTGGGGTTTACGTTGACCGTGACCGCGCAGCAGAACCTGGTAGAGTTCGTCAATCCCCTGATCGGCACGGATTCGGAATTCAGCTTGTCAAATGGCAACAGGTATCCCGCAGTCGCTTTACCATGGGGTATGAACTTCTGGTCTCCTCAAACGGCAAAGATGGGTGATGGGTGGATGTACGCTTAGGATGCCTATCATATCAGAGGTTTTAAGCAAACGCATCAGCCCAGCCCATGGATCAATGATTATGCAGCGTTCATCATTTATTAGCCCGGAGCAGGCAATGGTCAATCTTCAATCAGAAATTGGTGCTGCTTCATTTGATCAAACGAAACTGAATGCAAAAAATAGATGGGAAAAAGAATTAGGAAGAATTATTGTTAAGGGGAACAATGCTGATCTTATACGCACCTTTTATTCCTGTCTTTACCGGGTGCTTTTGTTTCCAAGGAAATTTTATGAAATAAATGAATCGGGCGAAAAAATGCATTATAGCCACTACAATGGAAAGATCTTAGCGGGCGTGATGTATACGGATAACGGTTTTTGGGATACCTTTCGAGCCGTTTTTCACTTTCTGACCATCAGTTAATGCCGAGATTATCGAGGGATTGGCGAATACTTACCGCGAAAGTGGTTGGCTGCCGGAATGGGCTAGTACGGGGCATCGCGATTGTATGATTGGATCTAATTCGGCATCCATTATTGCCGATTCATATCTTAAAAAGATTCCTAATAATGCCATACAGATGTTATATGATGGTATTTTAAAAAATACTCAGGGTCACGGACCTGTGAGCTCGGTTGGAAGATTAGGAGCTGACTATTACAATGAATTGGGTTATGTTCCCTACAATGTCAATATTCGGGAAAATGCCGCCCGTACCCTGGAGTACGCATATGCTGATTTTACTATTTATCGATTGGCATTGGAACTTGAAAGGCCTAAACAGGAAATTGATTTATTTAAAAAACGTGCCCAAAACTATCGCCTGCTTTACGATGAGCAAACTCAACTGATGCGAGGTAAAAATGAAAATGGACAATTTCAAGTCAATTTTAATCCTTTTAAATGGGGTGACGCATTCACCGAAGGCAATAGCTGGCATTATTCATGGTCGGTTTTTCATGATGTAAATGGATTAATTAGTCTGATGGATGGCAAGGAAAAATTCTGTCAAAAATTGGACTCGGTATTTATCTTGCCACCTGTTTTTGATGACTCCCATTATGGGTTTACCATCCATGAAATTCGCGAAATGCAAATCATGGAAATGGGGCAATAGGCCCATGGCAATCAGCCTATCCAACATCTGGCATATTTATATAATTATGCTGCACAACCCTGGAGGGCGCAACAACATGTCCGTGAAATAATGACCAGAATGTATCATGCCGATCCCGATGGTTATTGTGGAGATGAAGACAACGGCCAAACTTCCGCCTGGTACGTGTTCAGTGCCCTTGGATTTTATCCCGTTTGTCCAGGCACCGATGAGTATGTGATTGGCAGCCCATTATTTGAAGAGGCTACTATGATCTCTGAAAATGGTCAAACATTGAATATTAGAGCTGCCGGGAATAATCAGAGTAATGTATATATCGATGCTGTAAAACTGGACAAGGAGGAATATCCGGTCAACTATTTTAAACATCATGTATTGCAAAAGGGAGGTAATCTTGAGTTTAAGATGACATCAGCACCCAATCGAAAAAGGGGTATCGATAGCTCTGCTGCCCCTTTCTCAATGAGTAAGTAGATTGCCACTCTATTTCTTATTTCGGTGCTCCATTCTCAACCCAACATCTGATTTTATTGATATTATCCTGTACCAATGCAGGACGTCCTGCGGGAGGCATGGACTTAGCCACCACTCGCGATTGGATCAATGAACGGCTTGCAAATACATTGTCGTAATTGGTAAAATTGGGAATCGATGGATCTCCTCCATGACAAGTGGAAATTGCGCAATTTCCATCAATGATGACTTTAATGCCACTATCGTATGTGATAGCGACCGTACTACAATCATCAGAATTGGAGCCGCCCGGACCATTATCATCTTTAGAACAAGAGGAGAATACCACAATTCCCGTCAGGGTGAATAATAAAAGATACCTTTTCATCATGTGCTAAATTTGGTTTGTTTTGCTTTAACTGAAAACAATGCAAGAATAACGTTGTAAAATTGCTTTTATGCCGATTGAGGCAATAAGGTTGCCAAATCGGAACTTTTCCAGCATCAACGATGACCTTCTCAATCTGAAACAGTAGAATGAAAGGACCAATCCAACTGTTCAGATCGCCTGGATGGCTTTCAATTTAGGACCACTTTTCTCTCCCTGATCTTACGCTGATTAAGAGTGTGGAAATTTAGCAAAGTACCCAGGCTATCCGGGAAATTTGCTTTGTTCAATTCCTCTCTCTCACAACAAGAGAGCATGGGTTCGACCAGCTACTACTGACTCTTACCTGGTGCGGCTCAAAAGAAAGAAAAGAGACTAAAGTAGACCCACTTAAATACATAAGACTCAAATTTTTTTAGACTATTTTTTTGCGCTCAGGATCACTCAGGATGCCCTATTTTTCGAATTTTTAACTGTTTAGCAGTCATTTATAGATTAAGTATATTTTTAATGTGAGACACATTTGGTATTATTTTTGATCGTAATATGTTCGATCAAAAAGTATGATATGCTGAGGTTTGTTTTTACCATGATTCTTTGGTTTTTGATTCAGTTTGGAGCATATTCCCAGGGAGTACCCAACTGCCGTGATATCAATGCCAGCGTTGATGAATTTGGCATGATCAGGATCACTCCAATGGATCTTATAACGAATATTTCGGGCGATATTGATACTGTGACCGTCACCATCTCCAATGATCTCAATGAAATACTTTATGGTCCGGTTACCCTTGCGATCACTGATCCAATCGTTGCAGGCGCGTGCCATTATGTGGGTAAAACGCTGAAAATCAATGTTCGCAATAATCTCGGTGCCTGCTGGTCAACTCTATCCGTTAAAAAAATCTATGGTCCGGTGATTCTCGGACGTACATTCGATGCCTATTGCTTTGATTCGCTGGTTCATAAACCTGATCTGCCACCAGTTACCATCGATGCCTGCGGAGGGCAAACCAAACCCAGGTATGTCACCGATTGGCTGATACCATTTGTTTGCATGCCGGGCATCCAGGATACGGTAAAGGTCATTTTGAGAGAATGGGAGGCGATCGGTAAGGATGGCATAAGGGGAGTGGGTTATGATACCATTGTAGTATTTTACCTGCCACAGATCACCGCTCAAAACATTTATTGTGTCGACAAGGACACGGTCTATTGCAATGATTTGAATTCTTTTATCGGACCAGTAATTTCGATCCCTGGCACACCACTCAATCCGGCAATGTGTATTGATCTTCCTCTAATTCATGTGGAGGATGTCAATAAAGATGGCATTCTGGAATTTTCGTCGTATGGACTTGATAAAATTTGTGATTTTAGTACTCATATAGATTACGAGCTTTTTGAAATCGATTGTTCAAAGCAATACAAAATCACTATCGATATAAAGCAGTCCTGCTATGCAGCACCGCAGACAACATGTATTGTACCTTTTCCAGCAGGCACACCACCCAATATTGCACAAAATCTTGCTCCCGGATATTGGCGTTGTGAATTTTGGCTGGTAGATCTTGATACCTTGCCTCCCGATCTTCATTGCAAATATCCAATCTTATTTAGCGGTGTTTTTGATGAAGATAATTGGATAGAAATCTTAGAAGGCGATGGCTATGTAGATACCCTTTGGTCGCCTTATAAAATCAGCTTGGTAGGCAACGATAATGGTTCATCTGGGTCCACAAACTACTGTATTCAAGCTAAGAAAGATACTGTCCTGGCATTTGCCTGGGAGTTGCGCTCACAAAACTCAGATGCCATGTACGATCCCTTTGGCTATCTGCTGAATGGTGAGTTTTATTTACTCACAAAAGGGATACCAGGAGCTTCTAGTGGTCCGGTATATCAGAATGGTTATAAGATCATTGAATTAAGATCAGGAGATCAATTCTGTTTTTCACAACAATCCACTGATGGTATTGATGGACCGGGTATTACTGCCGTCAAGCAACTTCCGGTAGTGACTACTTCCGATCACGATTGTGTAGCTCACAGCTATATTCCTCCGGTAACGGTCGAAGATGATTGGTCGGGGGTTAAATATGTAAAAGCTCGAATACCTGAAATTGGCACCTATCTGATGACCTACAATGCCGCGAATGATTGCTATGAGTCACATCAACGTGCACCTTTACCTCATCGTGCTGAACCTTACATGATCATTTATGAGGCACAGGATAGCTGTCACAATACGGTGGTAGATACATGCTATATCCTGGTAAAAGACCGGGTTAAACCTACTGCGGTTGTCGATAAGGGATTGACAGTCAGCTTGTCGGAAAAGAAAATATGGGTAGATGCGGAGGAATTTGATGAGGGCAGTTTTGACAATTGCAAAGTGAATCTGTTATTGGTGAGACGTGCAGACTGGTTCGAATCCTGCGTAGATTTATGTGACAGCCTGGATACTATCTGTGTCAACTCCCATGGCGATACCTTATGGTTGCCCCATCTGGAGACTGACAAGCATATCAACCCAGTTGAGGCACATTATGCCCAAAATCTGCAATGGTGGAAGGAAGATGGAGGTCCATGCTCCAATATCATTTATAATTCGTGGATCTATGATTTGATCCGCAGAGGTACCTACAACTGTAAAGATCATCCCTATGAGTACCACCTTGAACACGTAGACGCTCTAATCCAGGAATGTTTACCATCTGTCATGAATCAGTTTTTACCGGTGGCGCTACACCCTGACCCTTATCGGGAGGGTGAGGAAGTGCTAGAGCAAGAAGATTTTCGGGTCGATAACCGGTTATTGCAGACTTATAGTCAGATTGGCGGAGGATGGAGTGATGCGGTGCCATTTGACTGCACGGATGCCTGCGGATCGGTCACCGTTGAAATCCTCGTGATGGACTTTTGGTGCAATTGGTCGAAGGCATGGACTAAAGTTTGGGTCGAAGATAAAGTACCGATGCAAGTCGTGAAAGATGTTGAAGATTTAGAAATCACCTGCAAAATATACAAGACAGCCAGATATGATCTGGAAGGTTACAATCAGCCACTGAGTATTGAGTCCATTATTGACTTAGCTAAAGAAAAAGACGAAATTGCCATAGGGGCCCTGGATGAAATATTCGGTGGCTATACTAAAGTTTGGAGGGGCCCTTACGGCAATTATTTAGATGAAAATGGTAGCGAGGTCGACCAACAAATTCCCTTTGTTGATTCAGCTTGTTACTGCGAAATAGACGAGATCGTACAAAAGCGATATTATGATGAACATCTCGGTCATTACTGGAAATCGGACACCATCTGGGATTGTGGTTATGAAACGGTCAGAGACACATTTAATGTTGGTTTGGTAGTGGCCAATTGTAATAATTATCTGGGTTGCGATCAGGAAATATGGTGCGAAATTGACCACTGCGGAGAGGGGTATATTTACCGTAAATTTAAAGTTTGGCAGGGTTGTCCCGCATCTTATTACACCGATGAAAATGTGCCGGAATCTCTAAAAAAGGCCCATTTGCCAGATACAGTCACCCGCATTCAACGCATCCGGGTTTACAATGAGTGTAGACTAGATAAACATCAGTTTGATGTTCCACCTGATGTGGAGTTGATTTCTTGCGGCATTGAATATGAAGAAGATGGCTCAGGTAAAGTAGGAGGTGATTTGCACCCGGACCACCTGGGTTGGATGCGTTATCAATTTGATGATGACTGCCGCCTGATTGGCATCGATTATGAGGATAAAGTTTTTAAAATAGTAGGAGGAGAAGCCGCTTGTTATAAGATATTGCGTACTTGGTACTATACGGACTGGTGCGCAGGGCAACCAACGGATAAATACTGGTATCATCGTCATGACCTGGCGTTTGACAGTTGTGTACAGCACATTTTTCTCATCGATACCATAGCTCCGGTATGTGAGATTGAAGGCCCTGTCACTGATGGTGAGACTATTGCAGTTGGTGATTGTTACTACGATTTTGAGGCAACTGTAAATATGCAAGATTCTTGTGGTATCATAGCTTACACCTGGAGCATTTTCGAAATAAGTGAATTAAAGAAAAGCCTTGTCGATAGCTATACAAGTCAACCAATGAGTTCTGCACAAACTTCTTTTACTGTCAATTCCGCTGATTTGGGAGCCGGTAGTTACGAATTAAAAGTTGTGATTACGGATGATTGTGGTAATGATGGAGAATGTTACTATTTCTTCGATGTACAAGCAATTAAAAAACCCACGGCCATTTGCTTTACCTCATTGACTGCCCGCTTAAATGCGATGGATTTAGATCAGGATGGCGACATTGATACGGCTATGGTGACCATTTGGGCTAATGAATATGATAGGAGCAGTAGGGAGGCCTGTGAAGACAGCGAGCTGGAATTTAGGCTCGAATTGTTAGATGGTGTAGGAGATGATTCATGGCAGGATGACGCCGACAGTTTACAATTGGGGTGTGAGCACATTGGAACCCAACTACTTCGCATGTGGGTGATTAGTTGGCCTAGTGGCACCTCAGACTACTGCGATATTGTTGGTGTCATTATGAGCAATACAGGTTGTGTGCAGATGCCGATTGATTCGACAGTGGCCTCGATCACCCAGTCGGTAATCAATCAGCAAAACACGACTACCCAAACCAAGAAATCAGAATTCCAGAATGGATCAAAAGAGATTAATATTCCATTGAAACTAGCTTCGAGTCAAAGTAAGGAAGTGAATGATATTGACCTTAATCAAAATTTTCCTAATCCGTTTTCATTCGAAACAACCATTTCATTTATTCTTCCCAGGGCCATGCATGCTAACATCACGATATTTAATATTAATGGTCAAATGATAAAAGTAATTAGTGGTGAATTTCTCAAAGGTGAAAATCAACTAGTAATAACAAATGACCTATTCGCAGATGGAGGTGTCTATTATTATCAACTCAATACTGCCTCATTTCACAGCACTAGAAGAATGGTCTATATAAAATAAGGTTGGGCTGACAGGATACTCTAGAGTATCCTGCGCAGAACCCGGCTTATAACCATAATAGCTTTACACCAATTGGTTCCTTTCATTTATTATGAAGGGAACCTTTTTAGTGGATATGTATTGGTGATGAACCATGCTTGGTTATTTATATAGAGAGAGTTATTTATATATACAGAGCCGTGCATCTAAATTATCGGATAAAAACTCTGTGGCTGATTAATTAATACATGATTGATCCGGATTGCATCCGGAGCAAATGATGTTGAAGGATTCTTTCTCCTTCAAGATCGTCATCATGACCCGTGAAAAACTCGTGTTTCCTTGCTCGTTTTGTCAATTTTGAATGAGAAACGAGGAAAGATGATTAAGGGTCGATGAAATATCAGGCAATTTTGGTCCATGAATGGAGTGTGAGAAATTGCCATATTTACGATGTTATCAAAAGAGTGAGATCTGGACTATGGTAAAAAAACCATTTGTCGCTGCGGCATGATCCTTTGAATGCAGTGTGTCGTACAAACTAAAAAGATGCATGGTTCCCTCTTTTTCAAAATGACGTATATTGCACACTTGTACATCAACCAATTAGTTATTAACAATGGACCGAAGAGATTTTCTACAGAATGCAGCTACTGCAGGCACATTAAGCCTTGGGGTGAGTCCTTTGATTAGATCAGAGATAGGTCAGGGGCGCTTGAACTGCCTAAGGGTCTACGAATACTTTTTCAGGGAGATTCAATTACCGATGCCGGACGTGATCGGGGTGATTATTACGCCAATAGTGGTCGTGGAATGGGTGGTGGATATGTTTATCAGATCGTCGCCGATTTGTTAGCTCAAAATCCTAAATCGGAGATCGAGTGTTTTAATCGCGGTATAAGTGGCCATAAAGTTTATCAGCTGGCTGATCGGTGGGATTTGGATTGCCTGGCGCTACGTCCGGATGTGTTAAGTATTTTGATTGGAGTGAACGACTATTGGCACATGCTGAACGGTAATTACGCCGGTACGGCAGAGATTTACGAACATGATCTTCGGCAATTATTAACCGAAACTAAAAGGGAGCTTCCCGACTTGAAATTGATCATTTGTGAACCTTTTGCCGTCGAAGGAGGTACCGCCATCAATGAAAAGTGGGCTGACTTTGATCAATATCGGGCGGTTGCCGTTAAAATGGTGACGGAATTTAAAGCTGCCTTTGTGCCTTTTCATACGATATTTTCTGATGCTTTGAGATTGGCTCCGGCCAGTTATTGGTGTCCTGACGGCGTACACCCTTCAATCGCCGGTGCCCAGCTTATGAAGACTGCCTGGCTAGATACTTTTTCAAAAATCATGAAGTGATATCAGGCGGGATATTTATTAGCCTGATCACTGACTAACCAAAGCCACAAATTAATTTATCTGCTTTCTTAAACTCGCAATATGCTTTTTTCGATTTTAAAGATGCCAGAGAATTTGTCAGTTAGTGTAGAATCTTTGCTTTGCTGCTTACTTATGCTATTGGGATTGAATCAGATTGATGGCCAAAATTCCTGGGAGGTTCGTTTGGAGGGTCTAGGTACATTCAGCTCTCCTCGTTGTGTCGATCTTACCGGTGATGGCATTAAGGATATTATTATAGGTGCGGGCAGGGAAGAGTTTAATGCCTGTGATAGCGCGATTATGGCGATTGATGGATTGAATGGTAAAATCATCTGGAAAGTGAAAGCCAGAGATCAGATCTTTGGCTCGACTACATTACTAGATATCGACGGAGATCAGGTGGACGACATTATAATTGGAGGGAGATCTGCAGAGCTAAAGGCGATCAGCGGAGCGACTGGTCAAGTCATCTGGGAATTTTTTAGGTCAAGCAGTACCGATGCACCAAGAGAAGCCGGATGGTACAATTTTTATAATCCCCAATTGATAGATGATGTCAATAATGATGGTCTGTCGGATATTATCGTTTCAAACGGAGGTGATGTTAAGGCGGAACCCTATGACCCAAATCGTCCCGCAGGCCATTTAATGGTACTCGATGGCAAGACCGGCACTCTGCTCGCTAAAGCGGATATGCCGGATGGTAAGGAGATTTATATGTCGATTATCTGCTTTAGGCCGTCACCAGATATTTCACCCAAAATCATTTTTGGTACTGGAGGCGAGACTTTAGGTGGTAATCTCTTCGTAGCCGATTTGCAGGCTTTGTTGAATAGTGATTTAAGCCATTCTATTCAATTGGCATCGTCTCCTGACAAAGGATACATTGCCCCACCGGTTGCAGTTGATTTGACAGGAGATCAAATTTTGGATGCAATAGTCATGGGAGTTGATGGTACCGTCTCAGCTTTTAGTGGAGTTGATTTTAAGCTTTTATGGCAAACAAAGATAAATGGTTGCGAAGCCTATAGCTCACTGGCGGTTGGTAATTTTACCAACGATACAGTGCCGGACTTTTTCGTATCGATCGCGGCCGGAGTCTGGCCTAAGCTTGAATGGAACCGTCAGTTTATGTTGAATGGTAAAAATGGAAATATTGAGTTTATTGACTCACTTGGATTTTATCAAACGAGTACTGCCGTAGTTTTTGATTTTAATCAAGACCATCAAGATGACGTATTATTAAGCATTAATTATCAGGTGCAAAACCAGATCTTTCAGAAGTTTTTTCACAATAT
Source organism: Saprospiraceae bacterium (assembly GCA_016711125.1). Lineage (GTDB taxonomy): Bacteria > Bacteroidota > Bacteroidia > Chitinophagales > Saprospiraceae > JABDMH01. The sequence goes on from JADJTQ010000005.1 coordinate 55,006, forward strand.
GCTTGCAATTATTGATTTTAAGACTGGCGAAATGTCTCAAATCACCGATGCCTTAGATGGTAATAACATTGCATCTACACCATGGATCGGAGATCTGGATGATGATGGTCTTCTCGATATTATTTATATCCATGCTACTAATTTGCGACATACGTATACATTTGATGGAATGCAGATCAACCGGATCGAAACTAACTATCCTATTCATAGCTCAGTTAGTTGGGGAGCTTATATGGGCAGCTCGTATAATGGGATATTGCAGGGTAAGCCACAACCCATGCACTAATTGTAAATAATTTGGGGCTCTTAGTCATTTTTAATGGGTAGTTCTTCAATTCAAATGTTTTAACATTTATTGCTATTGAATTGCTCCACACCCCTCTAACTCCCCTGAAAGGACCCTGAAAGGGGAGAACCGGCACTCCCGCTCATTATCAGGATATTTTTCATTAAGATATCCTTTGATTAATATACTTTCCTTAGGAGCAGGCTGCAAAAGTCCCCTCTTAGGGATTTAGGGGTCTTCCACACGTTTTCTTCCATATTAAATCGCTACCACTGTGATCTACTTCCGCTGCACTTGATTCCATTTCAACCGATATTATAGCTCGGCTGTGATATTATATATTAAAGAGACACAAATGAATATCTTGATCGAAATTAGTTTCATGCAAAAATCGGGACCCACTAAATACGGTGAAGACCCTAATTTGGAGTGTGACAAAGAAAGTTATAAAAATAATTGTAGTCACTACAGCAATTCTCAGCGCAGTAATAATTCTCTTAATTTATACAAATGTATTGTGGAGATTAGCTCCATATTACGAAGTAAAGCAATACGTTACCCTTGCAGAACCAATAATGGATATGAAAGCTTATGAAGAAATTTGGAACACCCATAAACGACCACATATCTATTCGGTAAAGTCGAAATAAGATGGTGAAGCAATTATTTTGGGAATAAATCATACCAAGATGTAAATGATTCACAACTTGATTCCATAAGATATTACTGGGAAAAGAATAGCCCCGATGTTGCATTGGTCGAAGGCAGAGTTGGCAATCATTATCACACAATAGTGACTACCCCTTTATTTATTAGGTTGATACATGGATGATTATCTTATATTTGAAGCATGAAGCGTGCTTTTACGTGGTTTTTTGCTTGCTATTTTTTTATAGCTGGTCTGTATCCAAACACTGATTTTGCCCAACTATGGCATGCGGCATCTGCCCTTCAGCATTTTAGACTTCATGAGTCGGAAGCTGCTACATCAGGTACCAGCTGTACACTTTGGACCTTTATTAGGGACCACTATATCAATCCCGAAAGTCACAAACATGATGGATCGGGAGATCATGAACAACTACCCGCCAAGCATTTACACCATGCACTAGATTTGATCATGCATGAAGCCCGTTGTGATGATTCTGTATGTACCATTCGGTCATTACAAATGGCAATCGGATTCATTAGTCAATCTTATTCCTTTCCTTTTAAGCCTGGTATTGATCGTCCGCCTAGTCTGGCCTGAAAAGCCATGATCAGAATTTAGCAGATTTCAAACTTGCTGACTTCAGTTTATGGTGATTTTAGTATTTCATTCAACACCTTTTCTTTTTTTTGTTGACGTGCGATCGGCACCGTTTGCATAAAAATCAGGATCGGTGAGATCTATTAATCAATGACCAGAAAATGTTTAGCAAAATCATATATTATTCTATCCATAATAAGCTCATAGTGATGGTGGGTACCCTTGCCATTGTGGGCTGGGGAATTTACAATACCTCCCATTTACCTCTCGATGCCGTACCTGATATTACGGATAATCAAGTGCAAATTATTACCTCGTCACCCGACTTATCAGCTCAGGAAGTAGAACGCTTTATTACTTATCCACTTGAGATCGAAATGGGCAACATTCCAAAAGTGGAACAGATACGTTCAATATCCCGTTTTGGATTGTCAGTAATTACTATTGTTTTTGAAGAGAAGGCAGATATCTATTGGGCGAGAGAGCATATCAACCAAAAAATACAAAAAGCTAAAACCAATATACCTCCGGGATATGGAAACCCGGAAATGGGACCAATATCGACAGGATTAGGAGAGATTTATCAATATGTAATCTATCCAGCCGATGGATATGAGGATCAATTTGATGCTACTGAATTGCGAAGTATTCAGGATTGGGTAATAAAACGACAGCTTACCGGACTGAAAGGTGTCGTTGAGGTGAATAGTTCCGGTGGATATTTGAAGCAATATGAAGTATCTCTTGATCAGGGTAAGATGAAGGCATTTGGCATTCCTTTGCATGAAATTTATGATGCTGTGGCAGCTGGCAATGCCAATTCAGGAGGATCATACATTGAAAAAGAAAATCAAACTTATTTTATCCGAGGAGAGGGTCTGGCAACTACAATGGAAGATCTTGAGAATATCGTAGTGCGCAGTGGTGGAGTTTCACCAATCCTTTTAAAAAACATAGCATCGGTCAATATTGGTCACGCTCCAAGATTTGGTGCGGTGACACTGAATGGAAAAGGAGAAGTTGTAGCTGGTCAGGTTATGATGCTCAAAGGCGAAAATTCGATGGAGGTAACCAAAAGGGTCAAATCCAGAATCGAAGAAATAAAAAAGACTTTGCCTGAAGGAGTCATTCTCGAACCTTACCTTGACCGGGCAAAATTGGTCAATCAAACCACTAACACGGTCATTAAAAACTTGACCGAAGGAGCACTAATTGTCATTTTTATTTTAGTTCTTCTGTTAGGCAATTTTCGGGCTGGATTAATTGTAGCATCGGTGATTCCGATCAGTATGTTGTTTGCAGTCTCTTGCATGCGCATTTTTGGAGTTTCAGCCAATTTAATGAGTTTGGGAGCGATTGACTTTGGTCTTATTGTCGATGGCGCTGTCATTGTTGTCGAGGCTATTCTGCATCATCTTGGGGTTAAAAATAAATCTGGACAGCTCACCCAACAACAAAAATCAAATGAAGTATTTAAATCAGCGGCGGGAATTCGGACATCGGCTGCTTTTGGAGAGATCATTATTTTAATGGTTTATTTACCAATATTCTTTCTGAGAGGTGTCGAGGGCAAGATGTTTATGCCGATGGCCCAAACGGTTAGTTTTGCCATTCTGGGAGCCCTTATACTGTCGTCTACATATGTGCCGATGATGGCTGATTTGTTACTGAGAAATGCAACTCTTAGGGACAATACCCTTTCCGATAAAATTATGAATTTTCTGTCACGGACTTATGAACCGATTAGAAGATTGGCTTTTAGGTTTAAATATATGGTTCTGGCCAGCATCCTGGCGTTGTTTATTTTTAGTATTTGGATGCTTACCCGGATGGGTAGTGAATTTATACCAACTCTTGAAGAAGGAGATTTTGCCCTACACCAGATTTTGCCAGCTGGGAGTTCGATTCGCAAAGGGGTAGAAGTGTCTGCTAAGTTGCAGGATATCCTTATGAGTAAATTCCCTGAAGTCGATAAAGTTGTCACCAAAATCGGAACAGCGGAAATTCCCACTGATATCATGCCCCTGGAGGCAGGCGATATATATGTGATCATGAAGCCTGAAAGAATGGACCTCAGCTAGCTCGCGTGAAGAGATGTTTGATAAAATGGAAATTGAATTGAATAAATTTCCCGGGGTTACGTATGAATTTACCCAGCCTATTCAGATGCGTTTCAACGAACTGATGACGGGCGTAAGACAAGATATAGCGATCAAAATTTTTGGCGAAGATCTCGGTGTTTTGGTGGAAAGGGCACACGCTGCCGAGGCAATTTTAAAAACATTGCCAGGCATTGGAGATGTCAAAGTGGAAGCCACCGCTGGCCTTCAACAAATGGTGGTGGACTATGAACTGGAAAAAATGGCTACTTACGGGGTTTCGGTAGCCCAGCTAAATGATATTTTAAAGGCTTCTTTTGCTGGTAAGTCAGCCGGATTTTTTATGAAGGAGAGCGCCGTTTTGATCTAGTGATCCGGTTGCGCAGTGAGGAGCGACAGGATATCGGAAGTCTGCGTGAGTTACAGGTCGATCTTGCTAACGGGCAGTATGTGCCCATGTCTGAACTAGCCCATATTGATTTTGCAGAAGGACCCACCCAAATATCCCGTGAAGATACGAAGCGACGGATCACAATCGGAGTCAACGCCCGCAATATCGATATTGCTACTTTGGTGAGTACAATCGAAGAAGCCCTGGGAGATCGTCTTGAACTTCCCACCGGTTATTATATCCGATATGGAGGTCAATTTGAGAATTTGCAACGCGCCCAAAAGACTCTTGCAGTCGTCGTCCCGATTGCACTAGGTATTATTCTTCTTCTCCTGTACTTAACTTTCAATTCACTCAGTTATGCATTGTTGATTTTCGTGGCTATCCCCTTGTCAGCAATAGGTGGTATATGGGCACTATACTTTAGGTCCATGCCTTTTAGTATTTCGGCCGGTGTAGGCTTTATTGCACTATTTGGAGTAGCTGTACTAAACGGTATTGTACTGATAGGATATTTTAATCAATTAAGGAAAGAAGGTATGCACGATATCAAAGAGATAATAGCAGTAGGGACAAAAGTCCGGTTAAGACCAGTTGTCATGACCGCAGCTGTTGCCTCACTCGGTTTTTTACCAATGGCCTTGAGTAAATCGGCCGGGGCAGAGGTACAGCAGCCACTGGCTACCGTAGTAATTGGAGGACTGATAACCGCCACCTTCCTGACCATGGTGATTATGCCGATACTTTATTATTTGCTCGAAACAAGGAAAATGAAATTTAAAAAGGTGCTATCGATTGCGGTTTTATTCTTTTTTATGCAGCAGACCAGGGCGCAAGAAGTTCTAAATTATCAAGACTTCCTAAATGATTTAGAAGGCGTCGAAACGCATCTTCAAAAATCGGCCGAACTTCAAAAAGAAGGATTACTTGAAAAATCGAAAAAGCCCCTGGCACCGAATCTGACGTCGCTATCGCTGAGTACAGAAGAGTATCAATTTACCGAGAATTCTGGTATTCAATCTTTTAACCTAAGGCAGGATTTCCGCCTTAGTAAACCAGCCTCGGCTTATCGGTCTTTGTATCAAAGTCAGACTTTAAGCATTGATAATCAAATGCAGTTGATGCAAAGAAAACAAAGACTAAATGTGATGGCGACCTTCATCGAGACTGCCTATTTAAATGCCCTGTTGCAAATTGAATACGAATTGCAGCATTCCGTCCAAGAGTATTTACGTATTTCGACCAGAAGGGCTGAATTGGGTGATGGAAGCGGCTTGGTAGTCCGGCAGATTCAACAAATCGCCAATAATTCACAGATTGAGATCGACCGTTTAACTAGCCAAAAAGAGGCTTTCAAGCAAAGTCTTTTACACTGGTCTGGTAGAGCAAATTTGGAGGTGGTTGATTTAAACAGTTTATCACTTGAATTACCACTCTCTAAGATCGAAGATCAGCCGGTATTCAGTCACTGATCATTGAGCAATCCCTCATTGAGAAACAACGCGATCTGGTACTGGCTCAAAGCTCACCCCGTGTTTTTACCGGTCTTCGACTCCAGAGATTGGGAGGATCGTTTTTATTTTTTGGCCTTGAGGCGGGTGTCGGAATTCCCTTTAATAAAACCTATAAGGAAAAACAAACTCAGGCTTTTAATTTAGAGGCTATTGCAAAAAATGAACAAATACTCTTTTTTAAGGAGGTGATCGGAGTTGACTGGCAAAGGAGGCAAAAAGAGGCTGAAACAGCCCAGGCTGCAGCGGATCAATTATTGACACAGATCACCGGACAAAAGGATCTGCTTGATGATCTCTTTAAAGCTTTTAGACTCGGAGAAATTCCTTACAGCGAATTGATTTTGGGTTATCAAAATTATAGTTCACTGCAAAGAAATTATCTAGACAAATTAAAGACCCATTATTTAATAATCAACGAATTAATTCACTATGTGTATCAATAAATATTCAAATAATTATTTGTTTTTTGCGACTGGTGCCTTTGTTTTAAGTTTACTGGCCTGCAATTCAAATACACCTCAAGGGATGGATGATGATGGACATGTTCATCCAGAAAGTTCCAATAGTCAAATTATGGTGGCCGAAGAAGTAGGGCTTACCAAAGTTCAGATCGAAAATATTGGATTGACTTTTACTGCGCTGACTCCACAAAACATTAAATCAACGGTCAAACTCTCCGGGAGAGTTGAGTTGCCGCCTTCGGGCAAAGCGATCGCAGGAAGTAACCTCGAAGGCAAAGTGAGTGCGGTGCATGCGATGGCTGGCCGCTATGTGCAAAAAGGACAGAAGTTATTTACCATTCAAAATTTAGATATTATTGATTGGCAACAAGAATTAAAAATGAAACAATCTAATCTGATATATTTGGAGAAAGAACTTGCCAGGCAAAAAGAGCTGTCTGAGGAAGAAATAACTCCTTTGAAAAGTTACGAGAGTGCGGTCAATGATAAATTGCAACAAGAGGCAGCTGTCGAGGCTCTCAAGGCAAAATTGGAGGCAATAGGTATTCGGCCAAACGAGGAAATTCAATCTACCTTTTCCATTTTGGCTCCAATGTCCGGGATCATCCAGCATTTATTGGTAAGTAATGGTCAGTTTGTTCTACCGAGTACACCACTTGCCGAGATCATTAGCAATCATCACCTACACCTGCATTTGATTGCCTTTGGGTCGGATGTAATTTCTTTAGAGAAAGATCAAATCTTAAATTTCTTTGTCCAGAGTAGACCGGAGCAGATATTAAAAGCAAAAATAATGTGGATTAACACCTTGGTCCATGAACAAAATAATAGCTATGATGTGCATGCCGAAATTATTGATGACCATACCAATCTTTCTGCTGGTGAATTTGTCGAAGCTAGGGTGATTGATCAGGAACAAGAACTAAATGTGGTGCCTTTGACAGCGGTTTCGATTGATAAGGGGTTACATTATATTTTCGTCAAAGAGGATGAACACGAAAATGAGGTGCACTTTCAAAAGCTGCAGGTGCAGATTGGTGAATCAGATTTGGGTTTTGTCGAAATAAAACCGATTGACCCCCTTCCGCTCATTGGCGACTCGGTTATCGTCAATCAAGGCTCATTCTTCCTGTTAGCAGAGTCTAAGAAAGGTGAGGAAGGTGCCGGGCATGAGCACTAAGAGGGATCCTGGAGCACGGAGAGATCCTGGAGCCCGACATTAAGATATGGAGCACGGAGAGATCCTGGAGCCCGACATTAAGACCTGGAGCGCGAAGATCCTGAGGCCCCTTTAAACGATGAGAGACTCTGTGTTTCACATACATCGGGTTTTTTTTATAAGTTTGAAGATATGTATCTGAGAGATGAATTAGATCAGCGAATTGCCGATTGTTTGAATGAGCTCGACAGGTTCTGGCTTTTCGATCCCGTTGTCGAGGCTGCTGATGATTTGGAAGGTATTGATGAAGACTTTTTAACTATAGGAGAGGTCGATTTATGGGCTGCTGGATTGATTTTTGCGATTTCCAGACATAATGGTCTGTCAAGTCGAGGGTTTGATCTGGGCATTTCATTGGAAGATATTGGTACGTATTATACTCTGGATGAAGAAGTAGTGGAGAGCAAAGCAGATGAGCTACGTCGTACCTTGGATCTGGATACCAATGCCCATTTTTATCGGGATTTTAGTTTTCCCTCGATCCACGATGAGTCGGATGAAGAAGAGGATCTTTGGACCAGCGCCTTGGCGATTTTCAAATACAAAATGAAAATAGGGTATAAAAAGTTAAATGAATTTGAGGAAGTGATTCAATCAACCTTGGAGTTCTGTCGTGAAGATGAAGATGAAGATGACTATTTACAAGTCATATCTATTAAAGCCAGGGGACAGCTCCTGGAAATTGAGCTGGAGGGTTATGAGGGAGAAATCGATTTTTTCTGTTATCAGCTGGAGGAAGAAGGCTGGGATATGGTTGAATTGAGGTACGGGTATGATGATTTGAATCGCTATACCCCGTCTGAGCACTATTCCTTATCGATGGAACAAAATGAGTCATTGAATCTCGGTAGCCAGGAATTTGAGAGCATTGAAGAAGTTGAAGCAGCGCTGGATGATTTGGTTGATAAGCGATTTGAAGATCTGAAGGAGAAAGAACCTCTCTCACCTGAAGCAGAAGCCTCCCTTGCAGTGATCAAGGCCTACCACTTGCCACGTATCGAGTCCATGGCCGAAGTAGATCGTGTATTAAAACTTTTTCCCGGATGTATTGAAGCATATATTTGCCTGGCAGGTTGGTTTCCTGAGCCGATGGGACGAATAAAAATGCTTAAAGATGCCATGAAATTGGGAGCCCAGTCAATGGATATTGAAGAAATTACCCGGGATGGAAACTGGTGGATTGACTATCGAACCCGACCCTATCTTCGGGCGATGCATCTTCTTGCCGAAGAATACCTTGACACAGGAAATGATCTGGAAGCATTTGAAGTTTTGTGGAGTTTGATTGAATTGGATGAAGCCGATCATCTCCTGAACCGGGTCATGTTACTTGAAGCCTCCATCCTGCGTAAAAATTGGATCGAGGCCAATAAAGTCTTTACCAAATATCCTAATGATGATAATCTCTCTTTTATCTATGGTAAGGCGATTTATTTATTCCATACACTTGGTAAAAAAGGTAAGACCAAGAGGGCAATTATCGACGCCTACCATCGAAATAAATACCCTTTGCGTATGATTGTGGGTATCGAAGAGTACCCTGATTATCAGCCATTTTTTACGCCGGGAGATAAGACCGAGGCCACTGAGGTCATCGACTTTCTCCTTGCCTGTTTTACCAATGAAAATAAGCTTGTCAAATACATCCTGGAAATTCTACTCAAAAATGAGGAATGGGAAAGAGAAGAAGATATCTTTGATATTTCAAAAGACTATTTTATTCCCAGTGCCAAGATCATTCCATTGGATAAGCGGTCAGATAATTAGGGATGAACTGGCAGTAATTTATTAAGGTGTCAAAATTTCGAACATGTTGGGGTAATAGTTCTCACCGATGTCGATACCTCTTTTCATGCCTTGCAGATAGAGCATCCGGTCTTCATGATCGATAAAATATCCTAATCGGGCGGAAGAATGATGGTGATAGATTGACAATGTATGTACAATGAAAATGAGGTACTGGAAACGGCTATTCCTACCCCGGATTAGTCACCCCTCTCGGATCAAAGAAATTTTCCTGGTCAATAATTTTTCCATCGTCATCTACTTTAAATCGGTCAATAATTCGTAGCCGGCAAGCGGGTTGAATGATGTCGCAATAGAATTCTACAGAGACTCCGGAGGCATCTTTATGACATAAACGAAGTGCCTTTGACTAATTGGGGTAGGGGAGCCCACCAGGTCTGCCGTAAGTTTCCTCTTCCGACAATAGGTACTTCTGATCCACCCGGATTAAGAGGCGCTCGCAGGGAAACGTTTTCGTGATAGGGTATTACATCAAAGTTTTTGCTCCCAAGACCGTCTACCACAATAGGTTTTGGCTATTTTATGAAGTTTCTGTACGCGATTATTTTGATCCATGATTTTAGATTTTAATCAATGATTATCAAATTTCTTTACTCCTAGATCGCCGAACCAGCGATCCAATTTTTATATAGTCCATCTCTCCATCTCTCCAATTAATCGTCTGCGCCGGTCGGCTTACCAATCCCTCCGGGCTTAGCAGTCCGACCTCGTCCGCAGTAGCTTTATGCGAAGGAGGTACTTTGGCAATTTTCCATTATCCATTTTCCACTATCAATTAACTTCCTGCGCCGGTCGGCTTACCAATCCCTCCGGGCTTAGCAGTCCGACCTCGTCCGCCGTAGCTTTATGCGAAGGAGGTACTTTGGCAATTTTCCATTTCCATTTTCCATTATCAATTAACTTCCTGCGCCGGTCGGCTTACCAATCCCTCCGGGCTTAGCAGTCCGACCTCGTCCGCCGCAGCTTTCTCCCGACTTCCGTCTCTCGTCTCCCGACTTCCGTCTCCCGTCTCCCTTCTCCCGACATCGGGCTTCGGTCTCCCGTCTCCCTACACCATGTAATATTCCCAGGAAATTCGATCAGGGTCTTTAAAAGCAATGTATTCTTTTCCGAGTGTTTCGTCGATTTTAATTCCAGTATTTTCGACATTTGATTCATCTAAAGCTGCGGCTACCCGCACCAATTCTTCCCGTTTTTCACATCCCAATACCACATGATCCAGGCCCACCGTAAACGGATTAAAAACTTCATTTTTGGGAGTCTGTTCCACTGGGCCCCGCACAGCGATCGCTGTGCTGCCTGCAAAAAATATGAATAAATTCGGTTTTCCATGACAATGTCAAATCCGAGCGTGTTTGTGTAGAATTTCTTCGAGCGATCGTAATCACTGCTTCTAAGCGTAAGATGGTGGATGCCGGGCGTGGCGGGTTTGATAGCAGGCATTTTCTGATTAATTTAGTATGATTTTCTAAATAATTTCTTGTAACAAATATCTAATCTACCTCTGGTATTGCATTGTAAAAATACGTCAACTTAATTAGGACTGATCGAAGTAATTCCCAAAAGAGCTCCGGCCATGGATGTGATGAGCAGAGCCCGCGAAGATGGTATTATCCGGGCGCACGGTATTTCGTGTCACTCGTTAGAGGCGCTCGAAACTGCGGCCGATACCGATTGGGTACAAGTGGATCTGGCACGCTTTAATCCTACCGGAGCTAGGATGGATGCCGACATGCCGGTTGTGCGCAAAGTACTGCAAAAGATGAAAGCCAAAGGCAAAGGCATCATCGGTATGAAAGTTTTAGGCGCCGGATCGCTGGCTGATCGTATTGATGAGTGTCTACAATTTCAATTAGCCCATGAATTTATTGATTGCTTTACGATTGGCCAGGAAACGGTTGAGGAATTTTACGATCTGCAAAAGAGAATACCCGAAGCTAGTGTGAGAGGTTGAATGCAAAGTCGCGAAGAGGCGAAAGGCTTAGGATTGGATCGTTAAAATGCTGGTTCCGGAACGAAAAACTTATTGCTGCAGTTCTGTAGTTCAAATAGATTCAACGAGCCGGCTGCGGCAGGACCGATCATGACGATCATGCATTTGGGAAGAAAAGTCCACACCTAACCCCCTCAAGGTGGCCAAGAAGGCATCGGGTTTAGTGATCTCTTTACCCTATCCCTTCACATAGGCGTCATCATGTACATTAGCAACGGCTCGCCCACTGGGATCATTCATGTTTTTAAAGGCCTCATCCCATTCTAAAGCAATTTTTGTACTGCATGCCACACTTGCCTCTTGAGGTACGCATAGGGCTGCAGCATCACTGGGGAAATGCTCAGCAAATATAGAGCGGTAATAAAATTCTTCCTTGTTGGTTGGTGTCTGCAAGGGAAATTTATATTTGGCATTAGCTAGCTGCTCGTCGGTCACTTCTTTGGCGACCATAGCCTTTAGGGTGTCAATCCAACTATAACCGACGCCATCACTAAACTGCTCTTTCTGTCTCCAGGCAACACTGGCTGGCAACATATCTTCAAAGGCTTTTCGTACTACCCATTTTTCCATACGCTCCTTGTTGATCATCTTGTCCTGAGGATTGATACGCATGGCCACATCCATAAATTCCTTATCTAAAAAGGGGACCCGACCTTCAATACCCCACGCAGCTAAACTTTTATTGGCCCGTAAACAATCATACATATGCAGTTTACTCAATTTTCTAACGGTCTCTTCATGAAATTCTTGGGCATTGGGTGCCTTATGGAAGTATAAATAACCTCCAAATAATTCATCCGCTCCTTCGCCGGACAGTACCATTTTTATTCCCATAGACTTGATGACCCTGGCCATCAGATACATGGGAGTGCTAGCCCTGATGGTGGTAATGTCGTATGTCTCCAGTTTATAAATCACATCGCGAATCGCGTCCAATCCTTCTTGAATAGTGAATTTTATTTCATGATGGACCGTGCCGATATGGTCTGCCACTTTTCTTGCGGCAGCCAGGTCTGGAGAACCTTCAAGGCCTACAGAAAAAGAGTGCAATTGGGGCCACCAGGCGGTTTGTGTATCATCGGACTCGATACGCATTTGGGCATATTTTTTTGCAATGGCCGAAGTCACTGACGAATCCAGGCCACCAGACAATAATACACCATAAGGCACATCACTCATTAATTGTCTGTGTACAGCTGCTTCCAAAGCAGTTTTAATCGCCTGGATGCTGGTTTCATTGTCTTTAACCGCCTCATAATCAACCCAATCCCGCTGGTACCATTGTACAAATTTGCCATCCAGGCTTGATAAGTAATGCCCAGGAGGAAACAGTTTAATCTCGGTACAGATCCCTTCCAATGCCTTAAGTTCTGAAGCTACATAAAATGTCCCGTTTTGGTCCCAGCCAATATAAAGTGGAATGATTCCCATGTGATCACGGGCCACAAAGTATTCGTCTTTTGCCACATTGTAAATGGCAAAGCCAAAGATGCCATTCATTTCGTCTAGGAAATCGACCCCCTTTTCCTGATATAGCGCCAAAATGATTTCACAATCACTTTCGGTCTGAAAGTTGTATTTTCCTTCGAATTGCTTACGAAGTTGTCGATGATTATAGATTTCACCATTCGCCGCTAAAACCAAATTCTTGTCTTCGCTAAATAATGGTTGTTTTCCCGAGACCGGATCCACAATAGACAATCGCTCATGCGCAATAATCGCCTTGTCATTATCAAAAATGCCACTCCAATCTGGTCCACGGTGGCGGATAATTTTTGACATTTCTAAGATTTGAGGTCTCAAGTCTTCCGCCTTTTCCTTCAAGTCGAATGCACAAACAATTCCGCACATAATCTTGTATCTGTTTTGTTTTATAATGGATACATGTCCATCAGGTATAAAAATGACATGGTGTGATCTGCCTAAAAAATCGAGTTGGTGCTAATCAGAGCCATGTCAGCAGGCAAATATAAACCATTTTACGTCGGCCTAGGTTTGGTGAATAGCTATTTATTCGGCCAAGGTGCTTTGAGTTAGCTAAGTAATTGACAATCAATGTTATAAAATATATCTTGGCCTGGAAGTCATAGAGTTGCATCGACAGTTAGTTGGATTTTATGAGGATCTAAGAAGCCTCGAAATACACAACTTGAAACTGAGGCGTAGAGTCGCGACCTGGTGAGACGAGACGAAGGGTACTACCGGAAGCTGAATTGAATGTCTGATTTAAAGCCACTTCAGGCCATGCACGAAGTTCTGATTTATATCCTTTTACTCGGAGAAATAAGGTTTGTTTTCGGTAGATAACTCCAGTAATAAACTGTCTCTTAGGCATTTTTAATGGGTAGTTCTTCAATTCAAATGTTTTAACATTTATTACTATTGAATTGCTCTGCACCCCTCGACCCGACGCTAAAAGCTATGGGCGAGTCCCTCCGCCTAGGAGGCTACGGCCTCCGGAGGGCAGCGTCTAACTCCCCTGAATGGGGAGAACCGGCTCTCCCGCTCAGTACCAGGATATTTTTCATTAAGATATCCGTTGATTGAATGCTTATCCGCTAATTGCCACCAATTATCGAGCATAGATTTATTAAATGGAGACCTTCGGAAAAGCACTATCCGCGTAAATTCGTAAAACCGTGGACAAAACAGAATGCTGTTGGTTTATCAAAATTGGTTGCATGCCTATCAGTCTGATAGCCGCCAATGAACAAAACGAAATGTTATTTGTCTTGTAAAACTGGTTGACCCTTCTCCGCTGATGGTGTTGGCAGTCGACTGTCGACTGAGGACCGCACACTGATAATGAACGCGGATCCTACTTCTTCGGAAGTTGAAAATAGTGATTCGCAGGCAACAACATGAGGAATGTTCATCCGCCAAGGATTATACGCGGAATTCTCTGGGGCCCATGCCAATAGTCTCTTTAAACACTTTGCCAAAATAACTCGCATCTTTAAAGCCCAGGTCGAAGGCGATTTCTCCTATTGATTTGTCTGTATTTGTTAATAATTCTTTTGCCCGGTAAACCTTCATTTCCCGGACGACATCCGTGAAACTTCTTGCAGTCAGTGCTTTCAATTTTCGGTAAAGCTGTGTTCGGCTGAGGTGTAGGTGCTGGGCAAGATCTTCGATTTGATAGTTTTCGTTCGAGAAATTATCTTCAATATGATTTCTGATTTTTTCCAGAAATGAATTTTCCTGGACTTGCCATTCGGTAGCATTTGAAATCGCTGATAGTGCAATTGGAGTTTTTCGCGGTTTTCAAGTAACTTTTCGATACGAATGTATAACTCCTTTTTGTCAAATGGCTTGGTTAAATAGGCATCGGCGCCTTCTTCCAGACCCTGAATACGGTCGTCTTGGGTGGATTTGGCTGTCAGTAAGATAACCGGTATATGACTGGTGCGACCATCATTTTTTATTTGCTGACAAAGTTGCAATCCATCCATTTGAGGCATCATAATGTCACTGATAATTAGATCAGGTATTTGGTCAAATGCCTGACTAAGTCCGGATTTGCCATTATCAGCCTCTAATAATTGATAGTTATTTACTAATAATCTCGTGAGATAGATACGTACGTCAGGATGATCTTCAATGATCAATATTTTTGGTAGCTCTTTTTTTTCTTTTTTTGTTGCTGAAGGTTGTTTATTTACTTTTTCGATCGGGACCCTCTTTTTACCCATACTCTCCGGTACCCAGGTTTTAATTTCAGCGATTTGCCGAATGGGTAATTCGATGGTAAATATCGTGGCCTGGTTTAGAATACTATTTACCGAGACTTTTCCTTCCAGAAGTTCAGTCAGTTCTTTCACCAGAGCCAGTCCAATGCCGGTGCCCTCACCTTGGCGAGTAGTTGTATGGTCAACTTGATAGAACCTATCGAATATTTTGTGGAGCTGGTCCGTTGGGATTCCTTTACCAGTATCCTGGACAGTTATCTGACAGAAACCAGTGGTACTCCTGGCTACCCGAAGACTGATTTGTCCTCCTTCTGGGCTAAATTTGATGGCATTATGTACTAAGTTACTGAGAATACGTTCGAGCATTTGAGGGTCTGTGTCCATCCAGAGGCTATCTTCTAAGATTTGTAAATTAAATCTTTTGTTTTGTGATTCGGCCGGAGATCGGTAAGATTCTGATAAATATTTGATTTGGAATATGATGTCAGTCTGTATCCAATGCGGGGTCAAATGACCTGAGTCGATTTTATTCAAATCTAGCATTTGATTGACCAGGTCTAGGAGCTGCTGAGAATTTCTTTGAATTAATTTTTTTTCTTCCGGTTGATTTTTTATTTGATCGGATATACCTGAAATTACGGTGAGAGGTGTGCGAAACTCGTGTGTGATATTGGTGTAAAGTTGAGTTTTAAATTGATCCAGTTCTTGCAGTCGCTCCTTTTCTTTTATTTCGATATCTCGAAGTTGGCGAGCGAGTGCATTTTGTTTTTCCGCTGCAATTCGTTCATCCTGAAGTGCTTTAAATTGACGGGCCAATCCGAATGAGAGGAGGAGAAATGATACAGCGGTTGGAATGTCTGCATGAAAATGAAAGGAAAATGGATTAAATTCATGAATGACTGCCACTATAGCTCCTGCAAGAATTGCAAAAAAGGCAAAGAGGAAGAATTTTGCATTTGGCTGATTTTTTATAAGTGCAAGAACTCCAGTAGTTAGTAGCAGAAGCTGGAGAATGATGGTGCCCCAGGTATGTGAGAAAAAAGTTACTTGATAGTAGGAACTGATTGTGAATTGATCGCCTATGATTAATTGGACGAACACGTCAATTATTTCAAGTAATAGATTAAGAATTGTTATGGTGAAGAATATCTTTCTCCACTTGGGCAGGTATTTCTTTAGTTGGAGATATTCATCCGTGAGTAAAGCCATGATGAACCAGGCGGCAAATAAAGTGCAGTTGATAATACCGAAGGAGAGAGAGGTGGTGGGAACTGCCCATATCTCGAATAAGGACCCATTAAAAAAAGGATGCAATTAAGGTGTAAATAAAAGGGAAAGTGCCAGATAAAGGTATACCCTTATTCGATTGAATAAATAAACGATAAATGGTACAAGAAAACTGTAAATAGTATTCCTAAGACGATACCATCTTGCCATCTTTTATATACCATGTACCTAAGAAGACCAGAAGGTGATAGAAGAATTCCACCAATTTTATTCGGGATCTGTTGTCCCAGGGAGAAAACGTTCTTCGGTGTTATTTTTAATAATATGGTGTCATTTGCAAAGAGATCTAGGGGAAGAAAAGGTATCTTTACGCCAGGAAAATAGAATTGCGCGTTTGGATCCTGATTGCCAAATAAAACAGGTCGCTCATTGTTTCTATAAGCAACTATTTTGGGAAAGTTTAAACTAAGGTGCCAGATTGTGCTTGCTTTCACATTTGAATGAATGATCAAGGCAAGCCAGAAGATAGAATCAGATTGAGGTAATGTTTTCTGGAAATTGAATGCTCTAAATCTGAGCTGCCTTTTGTTCGGTGGCGCAAGGAGGGTATAATTGGAACCATCTGGGTTCTGCACTTCCAGAAATTTATCCAGTAAATTATATTGGCCTTGAAGAAATTCAGGGGATAAGGTATCAATATCTATACCATGAGATGCAGATAAATTAGTGGTGGGTTTTAGTTCTGGTGGACTGCATCCAATATAGAATAGGGTGATCAGCACAATAAAGAAACCGAAATATTCAGTCCTTAAATCATCGACTGGTCTGTTTTTTGACATAAAACACTTTTTTTTTGCAGAAATTGCGCTAGGCCAGCTTTGGATTAGCAACGATTTAATCACTTAATCATTCACTCACCTTCTCCCTTATCAAGAGCACTCCACCCCAAATAGTAAGAACGGCAAGCACTGCTACTAAAGTCCAGCCCATTGAATTTTCAATACCCGTCAATGTTGCATACAAATTAATAAGCACTAGCAAACCATTACCTAGACAAATTACAATAAGTAAAGCACGCCTGCCATATGACTCAGAAGCTTTGATAGCTGAGAACAAGGCAATTCCTAAGCTTAGAATCAGGCCGCCCCAACCACGGACCGCAATGATTGCAAAATCGGGAATTTCTGACCACAGTGAGGCATAGATCTTCAAAGTCTGATCAGGGGTAAACATTAATCCGAGGCCAAAAAAACATGCAGACAATGCCGTTGAAGATGAAAAGATTCTTGTGATTCATAGCGTTTGATTTGAGATGATTTTAATAGATTTAGTTCGGACCAGTTTAATATGTGTTGAGAATCCATTTATTTTTTTGGAGGAGAAAGCGAATAGCCACCTTCACTCAACGCACCGAGCATATCCCTCATAGTTTCTGCACGGTAAATTTTGCCATCTTTGATGTAATCAGTGCTGACACTTCGAAGGACAAAATCGATTTGATACTGCTTGCTGTAGCCCGAGGCTTCCCAACAGATGGTCATCGTGTTTTCACCCAATAGTATCTCTTTGTAAAGTATTGTAAAATTTTCATTGGCTGCTTTTACAGATCGAACATTTTGTTTTCGACCTTCAATACCCTCGTGTTCGAGCTTGCCCTCGTTATACTCGCGATAATTTTCAGCGTAGATTTGGTGGCATAAATCCACATTGCCGGTATTCCAGATTTCCTCATCGATTTTTGCGATTTTTAAAAGTAGCCCACGATCTGAATCTGGAGGCGTCAAAGTATAGCCCGCTGCTAGCAATGGAGATAGTATGTCCAGCTGACCATTCATCTTCCAATATTTACCATCTTTAATATGAGCTGTATACATACCTGTCGTCCTAAATTCAGATCCATATTTTGCGCTGTATCCACTACTCTCATAATGAACCGTCACCGCATTATTTGCACAAATTATGTCTTTTATTTTAACGTATAATTTGGGGTTTTCGGCTAAGGTCCTCTTAGTGGCCTCGATACGCTCTTGCAAGCCCTCATAATATCCCGCATCCACACAATCTTGATGGTATACTTCTCCCAATCGCTCTGCAGTACGTTCATTCCAGATGGCTGCGTCAATTAGGACTAATTTCTTTAAGGCTTCACATGAGATATTATCTTGTGCCACGATGAAAAGTGTCGGCATCCATGAAGTCAATAATAGTAAGATACATGTACGTGTAATCATGATTATGGTTTTATGGTAAGCGTTAGTAATATGTAAAGTATATTAACAGTTGATTGACCATAAAAATAGTGCCTTTTGTCAATGCCTGAGTGGTAATTTGGTTTCATGTTTTGGTATTTTAGTTTCGGAAATCGAAAATTCCATCTGGATAGGTAGAATTTTGTTAGATCGGAGTCCGTTTCGGTCTGTTTTGGTGTCCATCTTAATGGTGGACCCGATGGTTTCTAAATCTTTTGTTCGATTATGGATATATAGCAATCTCGGGCCAGATCAAATCAACGATATCTGACAAAATCAAAGAATGAATATCACGGAAAAAAGTAAATTGTATATCCCGGTTATTTCCTTAACACTTTTCTGAAAAACTAGGATTCCGAAGCTCCAACTGGTATTATGCTCATCCGCTAATGGCCGCTAATTAACGCGGATGTTTTTACGCCTAAATTTTAGGTACCCATATCCGTGGAAATTCGTGCAAATCTGTGGACAAAAATAGAATGCTATTGGTCTTGTAAAACAGAAAGCATGCTTATCCACGGATGACCAATAATGAACACTGATGATTTTTTTCTAAATTTTTCTGGAACCACTATCCGCGGAAATTCGTGTAAATCTGCGGACAAAATAGAATGCTGTTGACCATCCAATACTGTTAGCATGCTAATCCGCAGATGGCCGCTAGTTACCACGGATGATTTTCTGCTCCTAAATTTTATAAGGACCCATATCCGCAGGCCATTCGCATAAATCCTGTACCAAGATACAATCAGTATTTTTCCCCGTGAATGCTCCGGTGCAATAATTGGATACCCTAGTTGCCGCAATATATTCTCAGATCCCCAGATAGTATAACATTCTACCACTACCATCTTTCCAAGATAGCCGCCAAAAACCAGGTACCGACAATTCTTTTTCTAAGAGTTTGGGATTGTCATCCACATTCTCTACTCCAAAACATAAAGCGATCATCTCAGGCTTTCTCTGCAGAGCCCAGGATATTATGGAAATTGAGATCATCGGACTCTGTACTAAATTGAGGTGTTCTTTTTATTCCTCAAGTACTTTCCCTACACCTTCCGAAATTCTCCCGGTGTATATCCGAGTTCTTCCTTAAACACCTTGCTGAAATAGCTCGGATCTCGAAATCCCAATTGATAGGCAATTTCTGAGATCGAATGATCTGTTTTTGATAGAAGCTCTTTGGCCCGGGAAATTTTTAATCCGCGATTTAGCTCACTGAAAGACTTTCCGGTTAAGCCCTTCAATTTTCGAAACAATTGAGTTCGACTCAAATGTAAAGCGTTTGCCAGATCCTCGCTTTGATAGTCATCGTTGCTAAAATTTTGCGCCATCAATTGCTGTACCTTAACGAGAAATCGATTTTCAACTATTTTTTCACTCGGTAGTGCGCTGAATTTTTGATAGTGCAGCCTCAGTTGTTCACGGATCTCTAATAGTTTCTCAATTCGAATAAAAAGCTCCTGCTCATCAAAGGGTTTAATAAGGTAGGCATCCGCTCCTTCTCCCAGGCCGGTTAGACGTTCACTTTGCGTCGATTTTGCAGTCAGTAAGATGATTGGGATATGACTGGTTTTTGGATCTTGTTTTAGAGTTTTACAGAGCATGTAGCCATCTAGTTCGGGCATCATTATATCGGAAATGATCAAATCTGGGATATGCAGTAATGCGAGGCTGAGTCCTTGCTTTCCGTCCACCGCCTCTCGAATTCGATATTTCGACTGCAGGAGTCGGTTCAAGTAATGCCTAACGTCCCAGTGATCTTCGATAATTAGAATTTCCGTTTTTGAGACCAGACTTATATCAGTAATCGGATCAAAACCTTTTGCGATAGAGAGATCCTGAGAGGGTATCCAACCTTGCGCTACTTCATTTTGGGTGATGGTCAGCACGACCCTGAAAGTTGTTCCCTTACCTATGGTACTTTCAACTTCGACATGTCCGTTGAGCATTTCCAATAGTTCTTTGACCAATGCCAATCCGATGCCACTGCCTTCTCCTGATCGAGCACCATCATTATCTGCTTGATAGAATCGATCAAAAATATGGGGTAGGTGTTCTGATGCAATTCCTTTGCCCGAGTCAATCACAGCCAGATGGAGAAAGTTACGATTATGATAAGCTTTCAATTTAATCTGTCCAGCAATAGGGGTGAATTTGATGGCATTGTGCACCAGATTATTGATAATTCTGGCTAGAAAGTTTGGGTCGGTGTCCATCCAAATAGTTTCATCAAGTACCTCTAAAGTGAAAGTTTGGCGACGATCCAGGCAGAGCTGCTGTAGTGTTTCAGCAAGATAGTTTAACAAGGGCACGACGTCGATCTGTTTTAGTACAGGTTTTAGCGTTCCGGCTTCTAATTGATTTAAATCTAGCAATTGATTCACCATTTCCAGCAGATTGTGGGTGTTGCGTTGGATTAATTGCTTTTCGTTGACGTGACCTTTGATTTGCTGAGTCATCCCTAAAATGACGGTTAGGGGAGTCCGAAATTCGTGCGTTATATTAGTATATAATCGGGCAGTGACTTCATTTAATTCTTGCAACCGCTCTGCCTTCTGTTTTTCAATAATCCGGTCCCGCTCAGCTATTGCCTCCCGTTTTTCTGCCTCACTCCTTTGCTCTTGCAGTTGTTTAAATCGCTGTGCCAGCCCAAAAGAAAAGAGTAGGAGCCCTATTGGTGCTGCATGCCAGGAAGGAACCCAATTGAGTGTGACAAGACCCATGGCTTTAAAAAGGCCAACGAGATTTAGTCCTTGCCAAGTACCCATGCCAATGTTGTAGTAAAAGGCATTTGGATTTTTCATCCACCACGCCACGACTCCGACAATGATCATAAGAGGGATATTATATAGTAAAATCATGAAAAATAATTGCCCTAATATGGGTTCAGTATCTGCCATTACGTCTGGAGAATAAATCCAGAGGAAGACGGCTATCGGCACAATTGTAAAGTTCAGTATGATGGAGACCTGCAATAACTTGCGCCAAAGGTTAGCAGGAGAGTGTAAGTCTAAATAGTGAATGATGAAGGGGAAAACAAAAACAGTAATTCCATAGCTAATTGGAAATCCGAGATCATATTGAGGCCCTGGATTTTTCGGTGTCAGCCAATTTGATAGTAGGTCACTTTGGTATAAAAGAAGTATTAAGGTCGAAAGAGCAAAGAGACCTAGATATAAAAAGGAAACTTCCTTATTGTACAAGTATAGTACTAAGTGATAGATAAATACGGTAAATATGATTGCTAGTACGGGTAACCAACGTTGCAGAGCTTTTAAATGTAAGTTATAGAGGCTTTTTTCATTTAGAAGATGAAACTGAAAACGGTCAAGCTGATGGTGTGCGATGTAAACGAAGCGATAAGGAGTCAGGCGAGCCAATATTTCGATCTCTTGATCCCCAGAGATGTCAACTGGTATCAATGGGACGGCAATAAGGCGAAGTAGTGCTTGATCGCTATCAACATGAGTGCCGACCCGGCCACTGATCCATTTTTCACCACTTGGATTTACATAATACTCAATGTCTGGCCGTGTTATGGCCAAATAAAACTTTTGGGCCTTACTCGAACGAAGTCTCAATTTGACCCAGGTAGCCTTAATTTCTTTGGCTGACCTGGACCAATCTCGAAACCGGGAGATGGGAATAGTGGTAAACTTACCACTTTGTGAATAGACATCCCTAAAAGTTGATGTCCCTGCTGTGTCATCGAAAAAAGTGCAATAGGCAAACGCATCTTGGTTAAGTCCATCAGGTGATTCCTGCCCAAGTTGGAGAACATATGTTGTATCGGCTCGTGATTGAATAACTTGGTTCCCGGCCGCAGCAAAACTGGCAATCACTACAACAATCCATACTGTGAGATATAGTCGAAGGATATTTGACATTATCGATCTTTTAGCATCATTGTTTCTACCGGAATTCCGCCTTCTAAAATGGAAGATAATAATACCTCCCCATAAAATTTACTATTTGGTAGACTTCGGCGGACTTATTATGAACCCAGCAGCTTGAAGCGAGGGCAGCATATCATGAATTGATATCGCTTCGTATGCCTGTCCATTTTTAGTTTTACTTATAGTCATTCCGAATATCTTAACGGGTATCATAAATTGCCTATGGGTGCCGGTGGTCTTCCAAAATGTTACCACACGAAGGTCCGTACAGAAATGATCTAAAATTTCAAATTTGAAGTTGTCAATTTGATCATGTGTGCGTTGCATATCTGCGGCTCTCCCTGCATATTTCTCATAAGATAAAACGTCACCTGTAAAGATGCGATAGTCGTCTGTGAATAAATCAGGGTCCAGCAAATCGTGATTTTCATTCCAGCTACGTTCTTCCAATTGAATGATTTTATCAATGTCATCGCAGGTCATTTGTTGGGCAATCAAATGGGTCATTACGCTTAAGACGAACAAAGAGCAAATTAATTTTTTCATTTTTATCAGTGTTTTTATCAGGAAATGTTAGCACCACTCATCTGGAGTGATTTGAGTTGGAAAGTTCGTATTTCCTGAAGTTTGGCACTATGACGGGTGTTGCTAGAATGGGTGTTGACGTTGCGTGAGTGGTGAAGCGAGACGGGGCTGGGAGCATATTTTTCATGATCCTGCAAATCCAACATCTTTATAATACTAAATCGTCATGAATTGTATGAAATCACCATCCTATCTATTCCGGGATGAACGCGGATGACTTTTTATTCCAAATTTTAAGGGAGGGGAGATCCGCGAACATCGCGTAAATCCGCGGACAAAACAAAATGCCATTGATCGGGCAAAACTGGTAGCATGCTCATCCGCTGATGGCCGCTAATGAACGCGGATGACTTTTTATTCTAAATTTTAAGAGGAGCCAGATCCGTAAACATCCGTGTAAATCCGTTGGACAAACCAAAATGATATTGATCGGGCAAAACTGATTGCATGCTGATCCGCTGATGGCCGTTGATTAACGCTGATTATTTTTTATTCCTGAATTTTAATGGACTCATATCCGCGAACATCCGCGCAAATCCGCGGATAAAAATGTGCATCTATTCAATATCCTTTAAGGCCTCTACCTGACCTTGACAGATGTTTCTCCAATTAGAAATTGTATTGAAGAACACATTTCCGGCAGACCCTTGAAACAGCTTCTTACCTAAACTAAATTCGTGGTGTTGCCGAGATCCCAATATCTTTCTCTAGTTTCTTAGAGCGATCATTGTTTCTAAATTTACCAATAATGTGCTTCGAGCGATGGAAGACAAGAAAGAATACACCGTTTAAGTCCGCTGGGATTCAACTCAAGAAGGTTAGGATTCTATCTAGCCCTGATCCTGATTTCTCGCATTGAATTATATCCACCCATCAATTCCGGTGATTCTATCCCCTTCCCATCTATCACTTTGATAGGGCCTTCCATGATCAGGGTGTCTCCTATTAGTTGATATTTCCATTCGCCATAGGCGTGTTCAAATTTGAGTTTGGAGCAGAATTCAAATTTTTCCATATAGATGTCGCCTTTGAGGTCGTAGGTGCCAGTTGCTGCAGAATTCCAATCTTCGTTATCACCTTTCATTAATAATGAAAAATATTTATCGCCGAATAATTTAAATTGAAAAGGCTGGCCTTCCTCTCGCTTTACGCCACTGTATTCACCACTGATTAGATACCACCCACCTTCTATGGAATTCGCTTCCACAGATTTCGTGTTTTCGGATAATGTATTTAGTGAACTTTCACTTGGTGAGCTCTGCTCACAAGAGCAAAAAGTGACAAGAAGAAATAATGTTGTAAGAAACGAATACGAAATTTCAAGTATGGTTTTCATAGCGAATTTAATTTGTGGCCATTCTTTAAATGATTATGATTGACTTCAGTGTGACACCTTAGCGACCCTAAATTCTGTTTCCGCAATTTTATCATCCCAGCTTAATCTTAAAATGGGTCCATCCTCTCCCGGAATCATTTCAATGAGAAATTGCTCGACGATTTGTGTACTTTCTTGCGCTTTCATGGGCAATCTAACAAAGTCTAAATGCGAGTGATATGCACTGCCCAAAGGCATTTTTTTCGGTATTTAAAATCAATGTCCACTGATTATTCTCCCGGGGAATCGTGAAAATATTGTAGGTTCCTTTTGGTATGCTGATTCCTTCAATCGACAGATCCTGATCAAATGCAATCTTAGTGGCCCAGTTTGCACCAGCTCTCCAAACCCTATTATAGGGTACAATGTGACCAAAGATTTTCCTGTTTCTCTTGAAAGGACGGAAATAAGTGATTTTAAATTCGGTGTCATTAATGATCGTGGCAAATGAATCGCGGGGAGAAACAACCCCAAGTACTGGTTTCTGTGCAAAAACGCCAGCGAATTTTTCTATATCTATGGGGTTCTGCCGACTTATCTCAAAATTCCACGCAGAACCAATTCCACTAATACTGTCAATTTTTTGATTTTCTCCGACGAAGAACGTTAATGGCATGGAAAGGCCTCCATAAAAGACCACGGTGTTGTCACTTTCTTGTTTTAAATCCAGCTCATATACACCTAGTGTTTTGTTAGCATAGGTTAGACCGTCGCCAAGTTGATTATTTGGTGTAAGAGATGACAAATACTGCCATTGACCAAATATGGGTATCCAGCTACCGAGGTAGTCCATTCGGTTTGCAGGATATTTTATTTCTTGAATTCCTTCCTGATTCGTTATCAAAAAGTGTATCGTGTCATGGTGATGGCGCATTCGGATAGTGTATGGTAGAAAGCCTGTTTTTGACTCTAAAGGAATCGAAGTATTTGTAAGATCATAGTGTTGAATATCAAGTGAGGAAATCGATCCTTTTTCATCGTATTCGAATAAGAACTGTTGTGAATGCGGTTCCGGAAATAAATGAATGGCCCTTCCGAAGAGACACCTTCCGGAAATGGTAAAGGTTTCGATGCTCACAGTATCTCCGGCCCACTCAGCGATAAAGCTGGTAGTATATTTCTCTGGTTTTTGAGCAATAAGTGAAATTGTCCCAAGAAAACCAAGGATAACAGGTATGATGATTTTAATCAGGAGTATTTTTTGACCATTTTTAATATGATTAAAGGTCAGTAATGAACCTCATGAATCATTGTAAAAATGCGTCATGTTAAAAACATTTAACCCTGAGAGTATGTCAATTCTTTTTTGCTCAAAGGTCACATATATTGTCATTTGCCCAGACTGTTGGAGCCTTCCGGCCCAGGATCTGAAAACTTAACTTACGCACAGTTATTGGAATATCTTGTAACTTTGATAACATGACGCCAATAAAGACACAACATTTACCATCCTACCGATTGGAAGACTACAACCACTGGCAAGGTGACTGGGAGCTGATCAGGGGTATACCATTTTCTATGAGTCCTTCAGCAAATAAGCTCCATCAGCGAACGGCCAGAAGCTTACTTCTCCTTTTGCAAGAAGCTTTAGACCAATCGTCCTGTACTTGTGAATTATTTTATGAATTGGATCTGATCATCGACAATCATACCGTTGTGCGTCCGGATATGATGATCTTTTGTGAAGAAATCCGCTCAGACTACCCAGATTCAGCTCCAGCCTTAGTGGTCGAGATCATTTCTGCCGGAAGCCGGCAAATGGACCGTGAGATTAAAATGGAAATTTATCGGGACTTTGGTATTTTAAATTATCTGGTGGTGGATCCGGAGCATCAAACATTAGAGCATTATCTTTTGATGAAGGACTCTTACCACCAGGTGAAAAACAAAACTACTCCGATCATTTTGGGTGATTGTTCCATTGCAGTTGCTCTTGAGCGATTATTTCCAGAAAAATAGCAGTGGCATATCCACTTCGATGTCAGGCCGTTTTTAATCTAATGAATATTTAGCTAATATCAGGACAGCTGTCTCACAAAATCGGCATGATCCCATTCGATGTCCAGGTGCTTTATTTTTTGATTTTCGTCGAGTTTGAAAATAAAAATATGTTCGCTGTCAAAGGAACCTCCTTTAGACTTGATACCAGCAAAGTCTTTTTCTGGTGTTCCCCGGATGGAAACAATGCACTTGATGGCCTTATTTTCATAGACTATTGAATGTACCGTATTGTCAATATCCGGAAAACTGTCAATCAAAGTAGTCCATAATCCGTGACCTAGCTGATCGATTTTACCTTTACCCTCATCTCCCAGCGGTTTAAAACAGATGGTACTTTCGCGATGACAAAGAGCGATCATTTGAGCGACTTTTTGCTCTTGATAGGCTTTCATGAAGTAGATACAAATGTTTTTCCATAGTTGCAGGTTCCGGGTGGTGGGAGATTGGTTAAGTGGTTGCATAACTATTTTTTTTATTGCCAATATTAATATGCTTAAAGGTCAGCAATGAACTTCTTGAATCATTGTAAATATGCGACATTTTTAAAGCAATCAGAAGTTTGGCAGTGGATTGAGATTGCAACGATAGATCTATTTCGCCGACCAAGATTGGTCAGAAATCGGAAACCGAAGAATGCAATTTGCAGAATAGTCTTCAAGCTGATTGACTTTAATTTATTGTCATGTTTTCCGGATCTACTGAATTGCAAGTTCATTATTGGTGAGTAAGTATTCCGATGGTGATTTGCCTGAAAATTCTTTAAAATCTTTAATAAAATGACTCTGATCATAGTAGCCCACCTGGTAGAGGACTTCATCCCAATTCACTGATCGTTGACCTGCAATCTGCATACAAATGGTACCATAGCGCCGGATTCGCGCATAGTATTTTGGACTTAAACCCACCCGTTTGAGAAAATGCCGCTCAAATTTGCGACGACTCATATAGGCATCTTCCAATAGGTCACTGACAGAAACATTGCCATAACGATCTATGATGATATTGGCCGCCCGGTCAACCCCATCCATCACATAGGACTTATTGCGCAGTTTATTTAGCAAAATAGCTTCCAGGTATTCAATGCGCCTGGTATCTGTCGGGGCCTCCAAAAGCTTTTCCTCCATATTGACGAACTCGCCCTTCAGTACGTCATTTAGATTTTCCCGGGCATTGGTAAATTCAAACATTTGTAAATCGAAAAGATGTGAAAGGCCGGTAGGTTTAAAAACGATTCCAATCTGATCTATTTTCGATTGGATTTTTAATGTATAGTTGCTGATGCTTTGTCCGGAAATAAAACACTGGGGCAGATCGAAGATCTTGTCACCTTCCAGAAATACGGAGTGGGGTCTTTCAAGATTAAATACAATTGCTGTGAAGGCAGTGGGAGGGGTGTCGATCCACAGTGGCTCAATAATGTCTTTACTGCGCCAGACATAGTAACATTCGACCAGGTTTTTTAGGGGCAGCGATGGTGCGAATTTTATATACTGCATGCTTAGTGACAGATAATCCTCTTAAAATAGTGAATATATCGCAATGTTGCAAGTGGTATAATGTCGAAACTCTATGTTTTCGTAGTCTAAAGAGAACAGCCGGAGACTGCTGGACTATTGGCAGCTTCTAAGAGCGAACAATTAAATGATTATTTGAAAGCTACCTAAAATTGACGAAGGCCCACATTGATGATGATATCTTCCCTTTCATAAATAGACTTGATAAGTCCTGAAGAAGTTCATAGAGGCACCCAATGCCACACCTTACTACTTTTGTCAATATGCCCTAACCCAGGAAAATCGAAATGAAAACTTTGCACCAACATATTTTCCTTGTAGGCCAACTCCAGCATCTGAATTCTTGATTTTTTTGCTAATTGATGATCAGGATCGTAGGTGGTTTGCCAATCGAGGTGCTCAATATGCAGTGGATGGAGCCATATGTCTGAAATGAATAATAGTTTCTCACCTTGAGATTCGATTCGGACCGCTACCTGGCCTTCTGTATGTCCGGGCACTTTGAGCAGTGTAATACCTGGAATTACCTCGTCTTCCGGACTAGTCAAAAGATACATGTGTACATCCTTCAGCGGATGGATATTCTGAACGATAA
Source organism: Saprospiraceae bacterium (assembly GCA_016711125.1). GTDB lineage: Bacteria > Bacteroidota > Bacteroidia > Chitinophagales > Saprospiraceae > JABDMH01. The sequence continues at coordinate 83,158 of JADJTQ010000005.1, forward strand.
AGTATTTGAAGAGCTCGGGCACATAATCAGCTTTACTTGTTGTCCAGAATTTATATTCATCCTGGTGTATCATATGCTTTGCATTATGAAAGAATGGTTGCGCATTTTCGTCGCAAACTCCCCCAATATGGTCAGGATGACAATGGGTAATGATAAGATGAGAGATTTTGTCGGGAGTCAAACTAAGTGCTTGCAAATGTTCGATCGTACGACCTTTAAACTGTATGGAATTTCCCTGAAATTCCATGGGTTGAGTCATATAACCTATGCCAGTGTCGATCAAGATCTTTTGATCCCCTAACTCGATCAACATACTTACAAAGGGTGAAGGGATTTTTTCGGGTGTTTGATTGTATTGTTCAAGCGCGGACGAGACTTCGGATGGATCGACATTCGAAAAATAATGCTCTCCCTGATATGTGAACATCATGTCCCTTATAATGGTGCATTTGAAGGCACCAAGGGTAAACTGATGGGTTTCATGATAATGCAGCAATTTGATTTGTTTTTAAGCTTAGTTCGAGGTGTAGGTGCTGATTATTGCGAATTGGTTTTTTTAATTGGATAACTGACCTCTTTGACATGATTTGAAGAATTATTTTGGGGATGCCAATTACTATCTGATTGAATGCTTGTTCCCCAGATTTACATCTTGGTCGAAAATATCCATTATTTAATTTTTAATGACTTAATTGCAGGTGACCGCATCACCGGCTATATTGACTATTTGTTTCGATCTACTTCTTTTTAAAGATTCCGATGACCGTAGTACCTTATTCTTGAAATTCTTCAAATGATTGCTGAGGGCTGTGGTTCCAAGATCTTGCAACAATTGGTCAAACCACTTCAACTTTTTAGGCGATGCCATGTGGTTTTAGGTCTGTACAAATCTGTGTTTATCTGTGGTGAAAATATCTTTTATGTCGATTTAATTGTAATCGCTGTCCTAACTATATGGTCGTTTTAGAAATATTTTTCATGATAGTTGATTTTTTGAATTTAGTATTGATTTTTATTAAGTGGTGAATGTTATTTTAAAATATGGTGATGGCCAAACCGATGCATACATGGTGTCACTACCCGATATCGCCCGATATACAGCCACAGACCACGACATCTTGGCCTTGGCAGGCTCGGGCCAAGCTTTTTTGATCTTCTATGTCTCCTTCGACAAGAGTTACTCCTTGAGCCTTAAGGGTGTTTATTTTGCCAGGATCAGATAAAGACGATGTTCGAATTAAGGCAGATACCCGGTGACCTTGGGTTACAAGCTCTTTGATTAGATGTGGGCCGAGGTTTCCGGTAGCTCCAGCAAGTAATTTGTGACATGTATGAGACCAAAGTGACTAAATGGTCTTTAGTAAATAACTATACCATGATATATAACAATGGTTTTATGGAGTTTTGGAGAACCGGACTAGGTCTGCTGGGAGCGATGTCTATTAAGAATAATAAAATCATAGATCACTGGCTCATTGCCGATCAAATGATTTTAATGGAACAATTGGGTGTCGTTGGATCGGAAACCTAGAGCATCGGAGTGATTGATGCATTAATGATTTCCGTAAGTTTGTCTGGATCAACGGAGATTGTATTAAAGAGAGACCCGAAGTATTATCAGCAGTGGATATTTATCCGGAAATAAAGCCGTTAGGCATCTCCGACTACACTAACCGGTATTTTTTTTACCGATTTTCCACTTAAATTTTCCCAGGTATCTATCAGATCATTCTGATTTATTTTATTAGCACGGATGCCTACCTCTCGATTTAAAGTGGAAGAATCATTGATGATAGCATAATGAATAAGAGTAAATGGCTCTTGATTGCGATAACGGCCTGGTCTGAGGCAAGTATTGATTGCCATTAGCTTTTATTCAGAAGGATAATCATCATGTGAGAGTAGTCGGGATGAAGATCGATGGGTGAACTCGCCAGTGATTTATTTTAGTGAGATTTTATACTTCGTATAGTGTGATGAACCAGAAAAGAAACAAAGAGCAAAAGTTCAACCTGTAAGATCATCGTCAGCTTGGTCTACCTGCACTGATAATTAACTGCAAAAGTGGGTTCTTTAGCGCATCATTGGTTGACCTACTGCTGCCTACGATGAAGTCTCTGAAATTTTCCTGGTGAATGACATGCGTATTAGCTTGATAGTGTTTAATAAACGATTTGGGAAATTTTTTCTTCCGGTTAGCATTGTAGGTGATTTCATAAGCATGTAGATTTTGGCCATCCATTTGGATCAGATCGATCTCCTGCTGTGCTGTCGTACGCCAAAAATAAAAGCGGGACAATGATCGGGTGTTATTTGCTTTTTTGATCATTTCAGCAATAATAAAATTTTCCCAAAGTGCTCCTTTATCTTGGCGAACTGAAAGGTGATTGAAATCATAAATTAGCATGTTTCGAATTCCGGTGTCATAGAAGTAGATTTTTTTTCCTTTTTTAATTTCATTGCGCTGATTTTTGGAAAAAGAGTTTAAGCGGAACACGACAAATGCTTTTTCGAGCAACGCGATATATTCATTGACCGTATTTTTATCAACGCCTAAATGACCAGCTAATTCCTGGTAAGATACTTCTGAACCAATTTGATAAGCTAGTAATTGTACTAAATTTGCAAGTAATTCTGGTTTTCTGATGCCTGTCAGAGCTAAAATATCCTTATAGAGATAACTGGAGGTCAGTTCTTGCAGAATCTCGACTTCATCACCTGGGTGGTTGATTACTTCTGGATACCATCCGTATATTATCCTTCGATCAAGTTGTTCTAACGCCTGAAGATAACCAGTGTGTGATTCAAATTCTCCATAGGAGATGGGCAATAATTCATATTCCCATTTTCGACCGGTTAGGGGTTCTTTTATAGTGTCGTTGAGATCAAGCGCTGAAGATCCCGTAATAAATAATTGAATGTCTGGAAGATGGTCAACGATGAGTTTGGCCGTGATTCCGAGACCATTGATACGCTGACCTTCATCAATGAAAATGGTCTTGGAAGAACCTGCCATTAGCTTAATTTGCTCCAGGCTGACCTGGTAAAGTAGGTTTTGATGAAGGGGATTGTCACCGTTGAGAAATAAGATCTCTCCTGGAGACTTGGCAGATAGCAAATCGTTGATCATGGTGGTTTTGCCAGCCCTTCTTGCTCCGATGACCACAATAGCCCGGTTCTTGTTTATCCTATCTTTGATATGCTCTTTGACAAACCTTTCAATCATGACATAAAAACATCATTGTATTCACCAAATATAGGTATATTCTGTGATTGTATTCACCAAACAATAAAATAATATGTGATTATATTCACCGAATATCAGATTATCCTGAGGTAGGATTCATCAAATAATAGGTTTTGTGCTGGATTTTATCAATAATATAGATTGAAGGACCTCCGTCAGCGGCTCCTTGGTCAAAGCAAAGTTGATACTGTCTCCGCTTAATATCAGTTACGCGCCTCTAATTATTGTGCCTTTTGCCCGATGCCATTTCCTTTAATTATATTTACTGATGTTGTCTAAAAATGCATTTGGTCATGGTAGATTCGATTAAATCCCCGGTCTGGGTCATTGGCACCTGCGATACCAAATGGGACGAGATCCATTTCGTCCGGCAGATATTGATACAGAGCGGACTAGATGCCTTCATTGTGGATGTATCGACGACCAAACATGGACACCTGGTCAACATTTCGGCGCAGGAGATTGCCGATCAGCATCTATCAAGGAAAGATTTTCTGCAAACAAATGAGGGTAGGGGAGACGCAGTCGCCTGCATGTCGGAAGCGTTGTCTATTTATATGTCAAAGCATATTCCTGCAGGCATTATTGGATTGGGAGGTTCCGGAGGTACAGCACTAATTTGTGCTGGGTTGAGGGCTCTACCCGTCGGTGTGCCAAAGATTATGGTTTCTACTGTGGCTTCAGGACAAGTGGAACCTTATGTCGGCACCAGCGATATTATGATGCTCTACTCCATAACCGACATTGCCGGGATTAATCAGATCTCTCATACTATCCTGAGTAATGCAGCGAATGCTCTGATCGGTATGGTTAATCAGACTACTGCCGGTTTTGTCTCAGCAAAGCCCCTTCTGGGTATGACGATGTTTGGCGTCACCACCAAAGGAGTGACCCAAATCATGGAAGCATTAAAAGATGATTTTGAAATATTGATTTTTCATGCCACCGGAACCGGTGGGAGGTCGATGGAAAAATTGATTGATTCTTCATTAATTGATTCCGTAATTGATATGACCATCACCGAAATATGTGATCTCCATATGGGAGGTATAATGAGTGCCGGAGAAGAGCGGATGGATGCTATATTGCGCAAGAAAGTCCCTTATGTATTGTCATTGGGTGCCTTGGATATGGTGAATTTCGGAGGTTTTGATACGGTCCCGGAAAAATATCAATCCCGGATACTCTACAAACATAATCCACAGGTCACGTTGATGCGCACCACTCCGGGGGAAAATAAAATAATGGCAAAATGGATCTCCAGTAAATTAAATAGGAGTGAGGCCCCAGTCAGATTATTGATTCCTGAAAAAGGAGTGTCGGCTTTATCGATCGAAGGACAACCATTTTTTGACCCAGAAGCAGATAACGTGTTATTTGAGACTTTAAAAAGCGAGATTCACCAAACCAAAGATCGCCAGATTATTTCACTACCTTATTCAATTAATGATATCGAATTTACTGATGCGGTGGTGAAGGCTTTTCGGACTTTGAATTCCTCCACCGAGTCATGATACGATCCAAGAGGTCATGACCCAGTGGAGTAAAATAATATCACATGACAAGAGAAGAAATTCTGACCAAACTCAAAAAGAAAATTGCCGCAGGTATCCCGATTATTGGTGGGGGAGCCGGTACGGGTCTTTCTGCCAAGTGTGAAGAAGCAGGAGGTATCGATCTGATTGTCATTTACAATTCGGGCAGGTATCGAATGGCAGGAGGGGCTCACTAGCCGGGATATTGGCCTATGGCAACGCGAATGATATTGTGGTTGAGATGGGAAGGGAGGTGCTTCCGGTAGTAAAGCATACTCCGGTATTGGCCGGTGTCAATGCTACTGATCCCTTTATTCAGCATGAAATATTTCTGAAGAAATTAAAAGAGCAAGGGTTTGCCGGGGTACAGAATTTTCCGACTGTCGGTCTTATTGACGGAGTATTCCGGGAAAATTTGGAAGAAACTGGTATGAGCTATCAACTGGAAGTTGAATTGATTGAACGGGCCAGGCAGCTTGATCTGCTTACTACACCCTATGTATTTAATGTTGAAGAAGCAGCGATGATGACAAAGGCTGGAGCAGATATCATCGTCTGCCACATGGGTTTGACGACTTCCGGGAGTATTGGAGCACAAACCGCCAAATCTCTGGAAGATTCCGTTCAGCTGATCAACAAGATGGTGGAAGAAATTAAGTCAATTAGAGGGGAGACAATCGTATTGTGTCACGGTGGGCCTATCGCAATGCCGGGAGATGCAGCTTATGTGCTGAAACGATGTCCGGATGTAGCGGGATTTTATGGAGCCAGCAGCATGGAACGATTGCCCACTGAAATAGCTATTCGTCAGCAAGTCGAGGCTTTTTGCAATATTAGAGTTTAAAAGAGAAAAATATGTTTTTGATAGGCAAAGATTTGGATCGTGATCATCTGGATTGGGGATCCATATCGACCGTTAGTGGGCCACTTGTCAACCAAGCGAAAGACATCGTCACCCTTCATGTAAATCTCAAACCAGGAAAAGGACATAACTTTCATCGACATCCACAGCAAGAAGAAGTGATTTATGTGCTCAAAGGCCGTATTGAGCAATGGGTCGATCAGGAAATGAAAATCCTTGAAGCGGGTGATGCGGCTTTTATGGGAGCCGGCGTGGTGCATGCATCTTTTAATATAGGCAAAAATGATGCCCAAGTACTGGCTATTCTCGGGCCGGCGGTCGGTGATAATGGCTACGAAGTCGAAGAAGTAGCTACCCTTTCTCCCTGGAATGAATTACGATCTCGTTAAATATTTAAATGATTTTAATCAATGTATAAAACCCGGATAATCGATTTATTGATCCTGCTATTGCTGGTGCTGAACATTTGGCATTGTTCGCCACCTCAAAAAATGGAAGAAGATTCGTTTCCAGAAGCCGAACATTTATCTGCAAGAGTCGATGGTTTTCAAGTGGAAACCGTTAAAAAAGGAGCTGGAGAATGGCTTTCAATCACCAAAGATCCGCTCGGTCGTCTTCTGGTGTCTCCGCGCAAAGGGGTTCTTTTACGTTTTGACGTATCGAAGGGGCCTGATTCGCTCGCCATAGATACCTTAGACGTAGGCGTTTATGATTGTCAGGGACTGCTCTGTGCATACGGCAATCTTTATATGATGGGTCAAACGGCCGATACCATCCGGGGGATCTATCGCCTCAAAGATTTGGATGGACAAGGTACATACGGTGAGCCAATCTTGATGAAGGAATTTGAAAAAAATGGTGATCATAGCGGTCATACACTGACGGTCGGTCCAGAAGGCATGATTTATTTCTTAACCGGAAATGTCAATTATCCACCTCTGGATAATACAGTGACTTTTGTTAACCAAACCTGGAAAACTGATCATCTAAGCCCACTTCCCCTTTTATATGGCAGAGATCAGGTGCCACCCGGAGGCTTTGTGATGCGCACCGATTCATTGGGTAAAGATTGGGAGTTTTATGCTTATGGATTGCGTAATCCCTACGATATGTGCTTTAGTGCCCGGGGTGAGCTTTTTACTTTTGACTCAGACATGGAGTGGGATTTTAATTTGCCGTGGTATCGGCCGACAAGGATTAATCATCTGGTCTCAGGTGGAGATTATGCCTGGAGACCTGGGGTTGCCAAAAGGTTTGACTACTATCCCGATATTTGGCCCAGCGTTGTTGACTTTGGCCGGGGATCGCCTACGGCCACTTCATTCGGTACGGGCACGAATTTTCCTGAAAAGTATCAGCAATCATTGTTTGTAGGTGATTGGTCTTATGGTAAAATATACCGGGTGGATTTGAAGCCTGAAGGATCAAGTTACAAAGGTGAGTACGAGGTTTTTATCACTGGTCAACCTTTGAATATCACCGATATGGTAGTGGGAGACGATGGATCGATTTATTTTACGACGGGTGGTAATGGCACTGATACCGGATTATTTAGGATAAAATATACCGGTAAATCGGAGGCAAAAAATGAAGATGTCATTTTGCAGGATCAATTCAGTGATCTTAGGACATTAAGACATGAAATCGAAAAAAACCATTTTGCTAAAGATAGTAGTGGATTAAATTTGGCCCTCCAAAACATCAGCCATTCAGATCGCTTTATACGGAATGCCTCAAGAGTTATATTGGAACGTAACGATCCTACACTTTGGATTTCCGACTTAAAAGAACAAAGTTCGCCGGATGGCAAAGTTGCAATGCTCACCGCTCTCATACGAAGTGATAGCACGGATACCCATCAGAGATTAATATTTGAAGAGCTGCAAGGGATTGATTTTGCACAAAGTTCTGATGAAGGTAAATTAGGTCTGTTGCGACTTTATGGTTTGGCATTTTTAAGAGCCCATCATACTCCCATTAATCAAGCACAATTATTGTATGATAAATTGATGAGATCTTATCCCTCAAAAATGAAGTCATCAATAAAGAACTGAGCAGACTGCTGGCTTATCTGACAACCTTTCAAAAAGATCCGGAACCTTTTATTTCTTCTACTTTTCAACTTCTGGAAACGACCAAAGAGCAATTGCAATTTATTCACTACTTAGAAGTTTTACGTCAGGTACCTCGTGGATGGTCAACTGAACAACGTCTTGCTTATCGGTATTGGATCGAATATGCCCGGGAAAATTTCAGTGGGGGTTCATTATTTAAATACTTTCTTACCGTGATGGAGAATGAGTTTGATACTCATATCACATCTAATGAAAAAAGTGCATTGGCGCAGGGCACGCCTGGTCCGATTACTGCGGGGTATGAAGGACCGGTCAAGCCAAAAGCAAAAGCAATATATAGCGCTCTTTTTGACAACCACAATAATACCTTTTGGCAATTTGAAGATTTGCAATATAACCTCGAGCTGGTGGCCTCACCCCGTGGTAAAAACACACGTGATTTTAACCGGGGACAAAAAATGTTTATGAAGGGTCAATGTTATAATTGTCACTATATGATCAATAAAGGCGGTAATTTTGGTCCGGATTTAACAACGGCGGGAACCAGTTTTACGGTGGAGGAATTACTGAAGACAATTTTAGATCCTTCCGAAGTCATTAATAGCCGTTTTCAAGCCACCGAATACAAATTGAAAGACATATCGACTAAGATTGGCCGACCTATTAAGGAGGATCGGGAGACCGTTCATTTGCAGATCGGTTTTGATCCAAATAACCAACTAGAACTCAATAATGATGAAATTGTGAGTAGCAAGGATGCTACGGTTTCTGAAATGCCTCCAGGTTTGCTGAATACGATGTCGCGTGGTGAAATTCTTGACTTATTATATTTCATAGTTCAGCTACCAGGGAAAGATGTGGACAGCCTGGAAATGGATATTCTCGAAGATAAAGACGTCTTTTTACAAGGTGATTCTTCCTTGGTTGAAATGGTCAATTATGCGGATCGGGGAAATATCTACTATACTTTGGACGGCACCGAACCCAGCACCGGCTCAATGTTGTATGAAAATCCATTTTATTTGAGCAATAGTACACAGGTTAAAGCAAAAGTGATTGACCTCAAAAATCCTTCGGGCTTGATTAATGAAGGTTCGGTCGCTGCTCGCTCTATTCATACGGTTGATACTTCGGTAAACGGTATGCGATGGAGATACTATAAAAATGTGGAGAAGGCTTTTGATATAAAGTCCTTAGGAAAACCTTTTAGTGAAGGTATCAGTTATCTCTTTGCCGTCAATGATATTGTAGATGAAGAGAATAATGTAATGGTATTACATGATGCCTATTTAAAGATCGAAACGCCGGGTACCTATCATTTTCATATGGTACAAGACGACAGAGCGCAACTTTACCTGAATGATGAACTGGTACTTGATGGCTCGAACGGAAGAACACCTCCGGTGATCACCGGTCAGATTGATTTAAAGCAAGGTATGAACAAAATGTTTGTGCCTTTTTTCGACTTATATTCTGATGAATATTTGAGCATTGAAATAGAAGGTCCGGGTCTGGCGCGCCAGGTAATTCCTGCTCATTTAATTTATCGGGATAGGTTGGATAATTGATAATTGACAATTGAAAATTGAAAATTAGAGGTGTCGCGCTTAGGTAGAGTAAAGCCCGAGGCAAGGGGTGATACCTTTTCGTGAGAATAAGGTAGCGCTGGATCTATTCCGGTGGTTTAGAAGCATGAAATGGAAAATAATATAATTTGAAAGCGGCGGTCATCCATTTAGTTGTAATTATTTTTTTCTCTGTGGATTAAATCTGATTGCTCAAGCAAATCAGCCCAATATCCTTGGATTACCTGCGAAGATATCAGTCCAGCCTGGGGATGTTACGGAGATGACCAGGCCACACCCCTAATATCGATCGAATAGCTGGGTCGGGTTATCGCTTCACTCAGGCGTTTTCCAATGCTCCGATCTGTGCACCTGCAGGTTCAACGTTAATTACCGGTATCTATGCTACTTCGCTGGGCACCCAACATCTGCGGTCTGATATTCCTGTTCCCGCTGATTTGCAGACTTTGCAAGAATTATTGAAAGCTGCCGGCTACTTCACTTCGAATTATGCTAAAACAGATTTCCAGCCTTTTGACTAAAAATCTGACTAAATCCCAAGAACGTGATGGAGAATAGAATGATTAGTTTCATGGTATGATGATTTTGGGATAAGGAATAAAATGCTTCACTTCTTAATCAGTTTAAAAGCATTAAGCGGTTGACCCGTCGACGATCGCAAGACTACTATATAAAAACCACTCACCAGCCCGGATAAATCAACGTGGTCTGACTTTTCTTCTTGAATCATATTTCTTCCTTGTAAATTATATATTTCAATTGCACGAACTTGGCTATTAGGATCCTTAATATATAAGACTTCTGATGCTGGACTTGGATAGATTTCTAAGGAGATTCCTAAAGGTCGGTACTGGACAGAAGTGATGATTGAACAATCAGTACCCCCAATGAAATTTAAGGTCTGATCTTCATCTTGATAGCACCTAAGACCAAAAGGACACCCACCATCACAAGCTCTATCATTAACCGGAAAGAAGTATAGATCGATATTCCCAAATTTTTCGATGACTTGACCACTGAAATACCAGAGTGAAGAGAATGGCTGTTCGGCTAATTGAGTTTGCGCATAAGAATACAATCCAAGAGAATCTAGATATTGCTTATTGTCGACCCTTAGTCGGATTAGGAATCACCTTGAAAAATATCGGGTTCCAATATCAAGAGCGTGTCACCATTAGAAGCAGCCAAATTATATAGGATTGAAAACTTGTTGAGGACATCGTTGTAGTAGAAAACCGTATCCCCATTTTGGTAGATAAATCTATTTGATTGGGGTGCCAGATTGCCATCGCCATTGAGATCCACATCATTCTTAAGAATTCGGCAATTTTTATTTAAGATGACGGTATCACCAATGGATTCCATTGTTTGAATTACTATGGATGGATCCGAAACCCCCATGGTGTAGTTGTACCACCATTTCGCGCCAATAGGAGCCCACTCAATGGGTTCAATCTGACTAATCAAGGGCAAAGACCAACAAATATTAACAATTAGGTAGGGGATACTCCATCGAAGCATGAAAGGTCAATTATAGGACGGAATGTAATTTAATTACAATAAAATGTCAATGACTTTACAACTTATCTATATAACTTTAACATGTACACATAATTGGTAACCTACATATAAATGTCTCATGAACCTCCCCCGTATTCCTTCTGTTTTTCCACCGTTTCACTACCTAATAGCTTTTGGGCACGTTAAATGCGTTCCAGCCGGATTTTGGCCCGGACATAGTTGACTTTATCAAAAGTGTAGCAAATGTATCCCAGGATCAAAAACAGACTGATTGCCAAACAACCAGGAAGTAAGTAGAAAATTGAAACCCAGCAAAATGAGACAAATTGGTTCGATGACCACATGGACAAACTCATCCGTCTGCAGGATTTTTATCATGGGCTTTTTGCCATCCGATCCATATTGACGGTTTTCGATTAGAAACGCTAACAGCTGTGTTTTACCGTGGCCTTTGACATTCATACAAGGATCTTTCCTAAATGTTGCTATCTCGGTTTTAGCCAGGAGGCTCCAGAGACAGAAATATAAAAAGACCAGGCAAATATAAGAGTTGGTCATATCCGATGTTTATCGGAATGGCCCTTGATAAAACAATGGAGAATTGTGAGAATTAGTTCTGATTTTTAATTGGCGAATATCAGAGGTTTTCTGCGTTGCTATTTTCAACCATAATTTTCCCTTCATGTTTTACTGGAAAATTACAAGAATTGGCAATAAAACAAAGTTTGTTTGCTTGCCTATGTAAATCTTCAATCAGGTCTTTTTGATCAGGTTTACTAATAGTAATAAATCGTCTCAAAATAACTTCGGTAAAACGACCTCCTCCATTATCATCTTCTTCCATCGTCCCCATGGCTTCATCAATATATGCGATCACTGTAATGCCTGCCTCGGAGCACAAATGCAGAAACCACAACATGTGGCATTGCGAAAGCGAAGCCACCAATAATTCCTCCGGATTATACCGGGTAGGATCACCCTTGAATGAGGGATCGGACGAAGCCGGAATGATCGGTTTATCAATAGCCTTGACTTCATGGTTTCTCGAATAGGCCCGATAACTGCTGGTTCCGGTGCCAAGATTGCCGGTCCATGTGACCGAAATATTATAGTGATGTTTTTTCAAGTTTTTCGGAATTAATCGTTGACTATGCTAAAATCTGCTTGACCAAATTTCCATGGACATCAGTGAGCCGGTATCTTCGACCCTGATGTTTAAAAGTAAGTTTTTCATGATCGATGCCCAATAGATGTAAAATCGTCGCCTGGAAATCGTGGACATGAACCCCATCTTCGACAATGTTGTAGCCAAAATCATCAGTAAGTCCATGACTAATTCCGGGCTTAATTCCAGCACCAGCCATCCAAACGGTAAAACACCGGGGATGATGATCTCTGCCATAATTGTCTTTGGTCAGTGCTCCCTGTGAATAATTAGTGCGACCAAATTCACCTCCCCAGATCACCAGGGTATCTTCCAACAAACCTCTACGTTTTAGATCAGTGATAAGTGCCGCGGAGGCTTGATCGGTGTCCCGGCATTGAGAGGAAAGTTCCCTTGGGAGATCGGAGTGCTGATCCCAGCCTAAATGATAGAGCTGGATAAATCGTACATCTCGCTCCGCCATCCGTCTGGCCAGTAGACAGTTGGCTGCGTAGGTGCCTGGTCTGCGGGCTTCTTCGCCATACAGTTCAAAAACTTCGTCGGGTTCCTGACTAAGGTCCATGGCTTCGGGCACCGATGTTTGCATGCGATAGGCCATTTCATATTGAGCAATTCTTGATTGAATTTCAGGATCTCCCAATTCTTGCATATGCCGGGTATTCATATCTGCAAGAGCATCCAACATTTTTCGTCGAGAAGTGGCTCTCATTCCTTCTGGATTATCTAGGTATAGTACCGGATCCTTTCCCGACCTGAATTGTACACCCTGATGTAGACTGGCCAAAAAACCATTGCCCCAAAGCCGGCTGTATATCGGTTGAGGCCTTTGTGCTCCGCGTGAGAGCAGTACGGTGAATGCCGGCAAATTCTGATTGGAAGATCCTAATCCATAACTCAACCAAGAACCCATGCTAGGTCGGCCAGGTTGTTGTGATCCGGTCTGAAAGAAGGTTATGGCAGGGTCATGATTGATGGCCTCTGTGTGCAGGTTTTTATAAAGCAAAGGTCATCCACGATCTTGCTGGTGTGTGGGAGAAGATCGCTCATCCAGGTCGCACTATCGCCATATTGGGCAAACGAATATAAGGAAGAGGTCAGAGGTTTGGTGCGTTGACCAGAGGTCATACCTGTCAGTCTTTGACCCATCCGTATGGATTCGGGAAGTTCCTGACCGTGCATCTTGGTCAGCAGTGGTTTATATTCGAAAAGATCCAATTGACTGGGACCTCCACTTTGAAAAAGATATATGATTCGTTTTGCCTTTGGATAAGAATGAGTTTTATCAAGAATGCCACCTGATACCTTGGTATTTACTATAGATTTTCCCTGATTAGCCGACGCACAGCCGAGAAGATTACCTAGGGCAAGGCTTCCTAACCCAAGACCTAGTCTTGATAAAAATGCCTGCGGTTTAGCTGACAACAATGCTCTAGGTAGGGATCTGATTTAAACAAGTCTTTCATATGCTACCGGTATTTGGCTTCATCAAGATTATAGATCAGACTGATAGTGAATGCTAATGCAGCACCTTCAGCATCGTTGGCAAATACTTGTGAAGGAGAATCTCCTATGTTCAACAAGGATCTGATTTCTTCAGGATTAGTCTGCAGGTCTGAAAGAGAATTTTCAAAGAAGGTCACCAGGTCGTCAAGTTCTTCGCTATTGGGTTTTCGATTGACAATTTTTAGAAAGGCTGTTTCTATTCGCTTAGGAGAATCTGGATAATGATTTACAAGATCAAAAGCAGAATGTCGGCTTGCCTCCAAATAGGTGGGATCATTTAGTAAAATCAAAGCCTGTAAAGGAGTGCTGGTAGCTTGCCTTTTTATAGTGCAAACGGATCGCTCAGGCGCATCGAGTGTCAACATGGTCGGAGGCGGTATAGTCCTTTTAAAATAGGTGTAAAGACTACGCCGGTATTTATCTCGACCTATACTCACGCGGTATTTGTTTTCGCCGATCTGATTGGCCAATTCTTTCCAAATACCACCTGGTTGATAAGGTTTCACCCATTTCCCTCCAATTTTTTCGTAAAGTAAATTACTCGTAGTGAGCGCCTGATCGCGAATCATTTCAGCTGTAAGAGGCCGGGAGGTTCCCCTGGACAACCATTTGTTTTCGGAATCAACTCTTAGTTTGTTTTCGGTGATTTTGGCCGACTGACGGTAGGTTTTTGAAAGTACTATTTTCTTTAGTAACATTTTAATGTCCCAGCCCTTTTCGCGAAACTCAACCGCGAGCCAATCCAATAATTCGGGATGGGTCGGCATATCTCCCTGATTTCCAAAATCTTCGGCTGATTTTATAAAGCCATTGCCAAAGCATTGCTGCCAAATCCGGTTGATAGCGACACGGGCAGTTAATGGATTACTTTCATCAAATAGCCATTTTGCCAGGCCTAGCCGGTTTTTTTCAGGTTGGTTAAATGCCAGGATGGCCTCCGGTGTATTCCGTTCTACTGGTTCCAATTTTGCATCATAGATGCCCCGGTCGAGGACAAATGCAGGGATCAGGGTATCCCTTTCTTTCATAGTCATGATATTGGGGATCCTGGTATCAATAGATCTTAAACTATCCAATGTGTTTTTCAGAGGGATAAATTGGCTTGAAGACCTCAGTAGATAATGAGAAAATAATTGGTCACTGGAAGAGCTTCTAATTTCGTTTTCATTGAATTGGGCTAGGGTTTTGATTTCCAGACCGGTAAGCTGTTTACCGTAAATCTTTACCTGGTCAATTTCGCCATTTCTAAATCCATATTGGTCATTAACAATGCGAGCTCGATGATTCCAATGACCGATGAGAAAATCATTTCCATTGGTGATGCTCAATCCCTGGAGATCGTCTTTAACCACGTTTAGTGATTGGCGCACACCATTAATATAAATCCCGACTCCGGAAGCTAGTCCAGAACCATCGTAAGTGACGGCCAAATGTTGCCAGTCGGCGGAAGGAAGTCGGCCACGGGTTCGCACCTCAATTTGCTCGCCGTTTAGATTATGAATCGATCGGAAAATGACCTGCCTGGATTTGCTCAAAAGACAATCGTATCCTTGACGATATTGCTCTTCATTGCGCCTCCCAAAAATAGCGGCATCTTTTTCTACTGCACCCTGATGCTTGAACCATAGACTAACTGAAAAACTGTTCCAAAACTCAAAATCTCCAATTTCACCAAGGGTAACGAAGTTGTCCCCATTGAAGCGTAGTCCCTGATCCTGATGCACCCTTATTTTTATGGGCCTTTCGATGTCTGGAGGTAAATTAAGATTGGCTCTAGCGTTAGCTTGTTGGGTGAAGTTGTCTTTAAATTGCCAACCTGAATCATCCAGGTCATAATCAGCGACTAATCCTGATTGTATGTCGATGGTTGAAAAAAAGGATTCATGATTGCTCCATTCGGCAAATTGCTTTTGCTCATTTTCTTCTACCACTTCAATTTGGTCTTCTAAACGGGATATGCTTGCCTTGACATCTACAATGTAGTTTTCATAGTCCTCGTCCTGCATCGCGATATTTGGTGCCGGTGCCAGATCAAAATAACTAATCTGTCCTTTTTCACCTTCCACGCTATTGAAAAAACTGAATAATTCATAAAACTCCTTTTGAGCAATAGGGTCATATTTATGGTCATGACATCGGGCGCACTGTAAGGTGATGCCCAGAAAAGAAGTAGCAAAGGTCTGAACCCGGTCAGCCGCATATTCGGTTCGATATTCTTCATCGATAACTCCACCCTCCTGAGTGATGGCATGATTGCGATTGAAGGCGGTAGCCAGTTTTTGATCATAACTGGGCTCTGGTAACAAGTCACCCGCCAGCTGCTCGGTGACAAACTGGTTATATGGCAGATTGTTATTAAAAGCGTTAATCACCCAGTCTCGCCAAGGCCAGATGCTTCTCGGTTTGTCATCCTGATATCCATGCGAATCGGCGTAGCGCGACAGATCCAACCATATGCTGGCCATGCGCTCACCATAAGCCGGAGAAGCCAGCAACTGATCAACAATCTTTTCGTAATCCTCCTCATCATGATCTTGCATAAAGGAATCGACGGTCTCGAGGTCAGGTGGCAACCCAGTCAGATCGAAGCTGACCCGTCGTAACCATGCTTCCGGCCGTTCTTCAGAAGAAGGCTTGAGCCGGTGGTCTCTCATTTTTTGCCAAACAAAGGCGTCGATTGGATTTTTACTCCATTCTGTATCTTTTATCGGAGGTTTTTCGGGCTTCACCGGTGGAATAAATGCCCAATGCTTTTTCCAGACTGCACCTTGTTTTATCCACTTGGAAATCAGTTGTATGTCATATTCACTTAAAGAAAGATTGGATTCGGGTGGCGGCATCATATATTCCGGATCGTCGGAAGTGATTCGATGATAGACTTCGCTGGCTGACAAATCTCCGGGAGCAATAATGAACCGGTCTGCAATACTGTCGAGAGCAGCAAAAGCGCCTTCTTCAGTGTGCAATGATAGTTTAGCCTCCCTTGCCTTTTCATCCGGACCATGACATGCAAAACATCGATCGCTAAGCAGCGGCTTAATGTGATAGTTGAAATCGACGATTTTTGGAAGCTCACCCCCCGTTTCATCGCTGCTACAATTATGAAACAGGACGAAACTCAGGAAAATGAGTCCTATCACCGGCAAAACCTTTATCTGAGGATCTTTCAAATTCATATAGTAATTGATCCCTAAATATAATATTAGTTTGTGGAAGCTATCTGAAGAAGGCTTTAAATAGGGACTCAACTACCATGGTTTACTTTTCATGGTTTGTCAACTTTCAGCTTATTCGCCCTTTATATTGTCCTGATGCGCATTCGCAATAGACCCAAGCTAAGGATTGTAGGTTTGTATGACTGGATTCTTCAACTTTCGGATGTTTTAATGCTCAAGGCTTGTATTCCTCAGCTGCGAGCCCATTTAGATCCCAGACAATCTTACCCGCCCGGATGGTCATTTCAGCTTCTATCTTTTGATTTCCTGACATTTTTTCGCCTCCGGTTCTATCCATAAAACCGAAATCACCCTGGCGAACCCGGAATAAGGTCACATCAGCTTCTGCGCCTTCACTTAAATGCCCAAGTTCCTCATGATTGATGACCTTGGCCGCATCCCAGGTTGACGCAGCAATTACTTCTTGAATAGACATGCCCAGATTGAGAAGTTTTGACATCACGTTGGTCATATCTTTCATGCCGCTCAGAATGCTCCTGCCATGACTATCGGTGCTGATTGTGTTGGGTCTCAGTCCTTGATTAATGGCAGGGACAGCATTTTTATAGAAAAAGCTGGCTCCACCATGACCGACATCATAGATAATGCCTCTTTTTTGAGCATCGAAAATGAAAGGGCGAAGTTTGAAGTTTTCATCTACTATGGCCTGCCGCCGGTCACCGCCTCCACCAAAAACATGGGTATAAATGTCACCTGGTCTCAGCTTTTCCATAAATAATGTTTCTAATGATAGGGGAGGATCGGCCCCACCAAAATCGATCATGACCGGTATGTTAGCCAGCGTGCCAGCTTCCACCGCACGATCGACCGGAGTCCAATCATGACCATTATAATGAGCCAGTTTAATGCCTACGATTTCTTTATTTCGCTTGGCCACCATAGACGTGATTTCAGCATCCATATCATTGAGGTCTTGCTCCCAGGCTCCACCCCGCATACCATGGCCGACAATATTTAAAAAGGCCAAAACACGGGTTTGAGATCTATCGATCACCTGTTCTTTGAAATGGGCGAAGTTCCTCCATCCCGATCCTCCGGCATCTACCACCGTCGTCACTCCAGAACGGAAAGTAAAGCCGTCAGGATTAAGGGCGTTGGAGCCATTACTGTATTCCGATTCCGGGTCTACCCCATAATAATTGTGCGAATGGATATCCACAAAACCGGGAGACACATAGAGATCAGTTGCATCGATTGTTTTTTGGGCCATGGTCATCGGGATATTTGTGGCCACCCTCACCACGGACCCGTCTTTGATGGCTACATCAAGAATAGCATCTAAATTATTTTTTGGATCGATGAGGTGTCCCCCTTTGATCAAAAGATCATATTGTTGAGCAGTCATGCCTAAGGGCAGCACGAGCAATATCAATATAATGAGTCGCATAGGATCTGATTAAGTTAGCTCAAATATAGTGCTCTAAGCTTTGTTCGAGTTGATAACTTCGAAGGAATCTAAAAGCACATAATTTCGGGATTGGGTCCTGGCGTTAGTTTTTCCTCCACGATGCTTCTACGGTCTTAGCGGCAAAAATTACTTGTGAACCATCAAATGGCCAGCATGAGCTTGATGCAGACTTCCTCTCCCGTCCAGAATTTACTTTTTATTCCAAGCCAAATCTTTTCTATAGGAAAGAAAGTAGGCTCTTCGCTGCTTTCAATGGGTCTTGCTGAAATGCTGGCGGTGTCGGATAGGATAGAGAGCAGAATTTACATTCTGCGGCTCCTAAGATCGAACAATGCGATAATTATCCAATAATTACACTAAAATGGCGAAGGCCCAGAAAGTATTTAAGAATTTGGTATCGACTCCAAAATTTCATCTAGAAATTCGGATTTAACTCCGAAAATTTAGTGTAATATTCGGAGTTCAGATGCATAACCGACGATTCATATGAATCAATTTCTCCCGTCGAATGATTCCTGTATCCAGCTAGTGCACCTCCAAGGTCTCTAAACCATCAAGTAGATAGATTGCTCTTTCAGTTGGAGCCAACCACTTAGTCTAAATTAAATACGATATAAATACGATTTATGAAGAATAGAATCAACACGATGGCAAGATCTCTTAATTAAATTACGGTTGATTTCCTTTTTGAGAATTTTTTCGATAGATAGCATGGCACAATACCAACTCAAACTGAATAATGATAATTAATTCTATCGCTGATATTCATGTCGCTTTGCCTTCCAGCTTGCTCTTCCATATTCACCAAGACTCACCTCACCTTCCATTGCGTCATCAGCCACTATTCCGGTGAATTCAAAGTTTAATCGAACACCATCACGGGTATAGGAACTTCTGATCAAAATATCTTTTCCATCCAAGGTGCCGGACAATTCCCTGGATGCAAAGCTGCCGGTATGGGTGCCTCTCAGATCATTGCCTTTCTGCTCAAAAACAAAGGTCTGACTGACGAGACTTGCCGCAAAACTAATTTCCAGATCCCAATGACCACTGAGATCCACAATTGGAAGAGCCCTCGATTTGGTGAGTTTAGGTGGGTTGGAAAGTATTGAAAAAACTTGTTCCGCAATGATCTTTTCCTCGCCCGATTCAAGCTGAGAGGGATTGATGCTGATATTAGGCTTCATGTTTGGGGGGAAGGGAAGAAAGCTGCCGGCACCACTCACGGCGATGCGTGGATTGAGATCCCACAATAAATTTTCAGCATCATAGCCACTGAGTGGAATCAATTCAGGATCCCAAGAAACTTGTAGGGAGGGAAACCGATTTGAAAGTCTCTCTCCCGGCTGGGTGATTTCCGTGCTCAATCCTTTGATTTTTTCAAGGCGATGAACGATATGATCCAGCCATAGATTCCAGACTTTCTGTTCCTCCGAATGATCTCGTTTAAACCACATTTCTACCGCAGTCAGCATACCCATGATTTCTTCCCTGCCGACTTTTTGCCCACGGGCACATCCATGATGCGGTGCTCCGGCAATCCAGGCTGCTTTTACAAGGTCCTTTCGACCTAATAACAAACCCGCACATTGCGGACCTCGCAGGCATTTGCCTCCGCTGTATACCACGAGATCGGCGCCTTGCACCAAATGAGGGTTGGGCACCACCAGTTCCTCGGCAGCAGCATCAGCCAGGATAGGAACTCCAAGTGGTTTTGCGAGATTAGCAATTTCTTTAATGGACAATGGGCCATTTGCAGACAGCTGTCCGGTCAAGACCAGAATCATCGCAGTGCGAGGCCCCAGAGCCGACTTCAATTCTTCTTGGGTGGATACCTCAATCATTTTTACCCCAACCGCTCTGGCAGCACATTCGTAAGCGGTTCTTGAGTAAGAAGGAATGATGACCTCATCCTTTAAACCATTCAGATCAGGAATCTGCCAAAGTTTATCGGGGTCACCTCCGGTCACACAAGCAAGGGTGGCCAGGGTAATTGCTGCTGATGCACCCGAAGTGACACAACCCCACTCTGCACCGGTGATTTCGGCAAGTCGATTCCCAACGCCTTCCATTAATTCATCTAGTTGAACGTAGTGCAAAGTTGCGGCATCCATAGCCTCTTTCACTTCTGGCAGTATCCGGCTAGCCCCCACAATCGTCACGGTACCCCGGGCATTAATTAATGGACGGACTCCCAATGCCGAATAGATGTTTGAGGCGATATTTTGTTTTTGTGTTGGCGGTTCGGAGTCCTTCCATTTGAGTGCGATTCCACCTGTCAATATGCCGCCCATGGGCACGGTAGGCAACATCTGTAATAGCTTTCTGCGATTAAGCATCATTCGAGATTTTTACCAATGTAATGATTGTATGTCTCGAATTTAAGCTTAATTGAGGTTTGAGCTTTGTTTAATTCCAGAGAATTTCACCAGTTTGTCGAGTATTTACATCGGTACCCTATATGCTCCTTCTTAGGAAAATCTAATTTCCTGATTGTCGAAGTAGGGGTGGTGCGCTTGCATTTATCTATTTGATTTGGTCAGCTGATGATGATTAATGTCAAGGCAGACAAGTCTTGCTTCGTCTGACCCTCCGGGCACAAGCATTTTTAATACTTACTCCGGTTAAATACGATAATATTCCAGACTCAATTCCGGTTGATCAAGAATGATTCCAATTCTTATCACATCTTTGCCACCATCTACCACCATCATTAACAATTCATAAAAAAAGCAACTTTTGTTTATCATCTCCATCAATTACATCCTCCCATTTGTGCATTAAATGTAGCGCCCTGATTGACGACAAAACCTTGATTTAAATCTACCGCAGTTCCTGCCTGATATGTCGTCGAACCAATGTTTACCGTGCTGGTTGACGTTATCTTGGTGGCAGCTTTAAATATTTGGGATCCGCTATGGGTCAAGCCGGTCAGGGTGCGCGAATTCGGACATAAATCAATGATTTCCAGGAGATCAATAGCGATATCTCCTGCGAGCTCGCCCCAGTTGTTGCAGTAATCTGGATGACTGTGTAAGGGGAGATATAGTGGCTTAGGTCGATTTCGGCTTGTTTCCAGTTATCTCCATGATCGCCTTGTATTGTGTATTCGCTGGTATAGGTATTACCGCCATTTACTGAGACTTTAATCTCCAGTTGTCCAATTTGCGATCCAAACAGATGATGAAATATTCTAAAAACCGGTCTATTCAGATTCGTCAGATCGAAGCAGTCAGTTCGATAAATAGCTTGTTTATTCGGGGTGTTTCCTGTTGCTTCAACATAAAGATAAGTGTTACCATCTAGGGCACTGGATGGTCCGGTGTTCGCAGTGGGAGTAGGTCCGGACCACTCTGTCCAATCGAAATCATCACCTTGAGTTTGGTTGGCACCAGAACCGGGAGGGAAACTGTTACTGTAATCAAATTTATCTATTAGGTCCGTGCATAAATCTACTTTGTGAATTATCCAACTCAAGGAAAACTCATAGCCGTTACCTGGTAAGTAAGATCTTGATAATCCGGTCTGATCAATGACTTTGAGCTCCAAAACATTGGTCATCGGACTAAAGTCTTCGTAGGTGAAAAATTCTTTGCTATTGGTGCGGTTGCTTAATAGATTTCCATTTAAACGCCATTCAATGGTCATCGTATTTGGTGAACTTAAAATCAGGTCACTCCCAAATTGGATATTACTTCCATTGAATGAAAACATCGAAGTGAGATCGGGTATTTTATTCTTAAAAGGGTCGACAAATCCATACATCACGTTGATGATTGCTTCTTTACATACGGCGCAGAAATCACTTCCTAAGAATTGCATTTTACAACTCGTGTGTGGTTTATACCATTGAGCAAATTCATCAAAATCGGGGTCGCTGTTGCATGTAGGTGGGTTAAGGGGACAAGTATGTTGATAAATACCGACACCTGAATTATTGAGCCAGTTTTTCCACTTTACGGTGACTGGGTTTGTATTTTGAGTCATATTTGGTTTCTCGGCATTAAAAACATTTCCTGCATAGTATTCATCAGCAAGGGTAGCAAAACTGTGGCCCATTTCATGTATTGCAATTTCATTTGCAGATGCTTCTAACGATGAAACAGCAAGATCCGGAGCTCCTGAACCGCCATAGGCTGGGTCATTTACTAACATGATGAGCTGATCAAAATTTGGAAATAAATTGGCCGCATCCATGAGAGCCAGGCTCTTACCACTTGCATCTGGTGACAGTAGTCGGTGAATGCTGCTCTTGTCAAGACTTGTGTTATAAGCCGTATTTTTAGTCTGGATTGGAGTAGAGGGTTCCACTACATCGGTGGCGGTACCTGGATGATCTGTCCCTGATTCAACGGAATTTCTTTTAATAATGAAAAAATTGTAGAAATTGGCGTACTCGTCGTAGGGAGACTCATTTAACAATGCGTTAGCGAAGCTCAGGGCATCGGTAGTCAATTTATTAGCACTATGATTTGCCGAGGTGTAACCATCTCCTAAAATTAAGATGTTAATATGCTGATCACTCGCTCCTTTAAATATGATAGTGTCGAGAGTCTGGCTGGATAGGACGAGAGTGAGAGTAGTAAATGAAGAAACCAGTATAAATCTTTTCATGACTAGCGGAATTTTTGGGTGAATGATGTTCCTGATCTTTTGGTCGATCCTGATGATAAGCTAAGTCGTGTGGCCTTGCTTGAAATGGGCCGCCTAATTAAAATACTTCGAGAATTCTCTTGTATCGTTATCTGCGCTAGTTGACCTTCATCATTGACATATTCATGGCTGACCGCAAATGGATCATTAAATCTAATTTCGTCAAGAACATTGCTGGATTCATCAGTGATTTGAAATGTTATTAAATTTTCGGAAGTAGCAGTTATGGGCTCTGAGCGAGTCGGTATTCTCAGTTTTTGGTTAACTACTTTTGTTATTTTGAATTCCGCCGTGAACTGATCACCAGCATCTTGTTTGTGTAGTTCTAGAATCGCATATAAAAACTGATCCGGCTCAGGGCTTTTTTGGGCGTTTGCGTCAAAATGGCTAAAAAGAATAATGGCCAGGAATATCTTTAATTTGTTTTCATACATAATGATTGCTTTATTTACTGCAAAATGATTTCTTCCTTTTTTGAGGTCAACGGTAAAAATAAGTAGAGGATTCTAAGCCATGCTCACCCATTTGGGTGATTTGATAACAGAAGCAGAATGAAGCTGGACCGCAGAGGGTAGAATTTTATCTACTCAATCTGTATGTTTGATGATTCTATTTGTAGTGTATTAGATTTAATCGCTGAATAATCTAATAATTTCGTGCCCAAGGACTCAAATGCTTCGGGAAGTCGATCAGAAAAAACCCTGTTGTCACAGCTCTCGTTCAATTACAGGATAATCTGCTGAGATTGAACACCCAGAAAGTACAATGGTAAAACTTCAGAGACTAAATAATCCTCTCATTGCCACCATCAATAGGCACCTGGGCTCCGGTGGTTCTGCCAAATACAGATCCCAACATAGTAACTACTAATTTGGCCACGTCAACAGAAGTGACTTCCTTTTTCAGGACGTTGTTGGTTTTATATTCCTCAACCGTTAGTCCATAATGTTTGGCTCTGGCTTGAAGGACTTCTTCTGTCCAAATGGCAGTATCATAAACAGCGTTGGGGTGAACCGTGTTGATGCGGATACCTTTTGGCCCAAGTTCCATTGCAGCTACTCTTGCGAGTTGGGTTAGGCCGGCTTTGGCAACGGAATAGGCAGAAGCACCTGGTCCAGGGGCTGGAACATTCTTGGATCCGACAATGACAATGGCGGGGTCGATTCCCAATTCAAGGTAGGGAATGGTCAATTGCATCAATCTTTGCTGACTGGTAAGATTAATATCCAGGCATTTGGCCCAAGTATTTGTGTCCATGTCTTTGATAGTCATGCTTTTAGGGAAGATCCCGGCATTAAGCACCAGCATATCAATGCCACCAAAATGAGTGACGGTCTGGTGAATGGCATCGTTCAGTTGTGTGTCACTGGTTACATCACATTGAATGCCTAATACTGATGCTGTGCCAAATTGGTTCTTGATAGAAGGATTTATATCCAGTGCAGTGACAACCGCTCCTTCCTGTATTAACATCTCAACACATGCTTTACCGATTCCGCTCGCTCCTCCGGTTACAATAGCTACTTTGGATTGCATGTCTTTGGCTTTTCCAGCTTTTTTCAATTTCGCTTGCTCCAGACTCCAATACTCCATTTCGAAAAGATCTTTCTGGGGCAATGCTTTCCACCCTCCTAATTGTTCAGACTGATGGATGGCTTTCATTGTATGATTGGTAATATCTTCAATGATCATCATGTTTGATACACTAGTGCCAAATGAGATCGACCCCAAGCCTGGCCAAATAGCCCATTGTGGGGTAGGTATTAGTTGGGTCAGATCTCCAGGATTATGGGCGTTAAAATATTTTTCATAAGCACTCGCATAAGCGTTGATCTCGACTTCGATGTCATCCTGCAGGAACAATGGTGTTCGTTTAGTGCGTATGATATGGTCTGGGGTAAGTGGACCCCGGTCAGTAATCTGACGGCATCCCATCAGATTGCTGAATGCAACCGATTGGCCACTGGGATTGAGCCTGGCCAACACCGGAGTCTGATTCATCTGCGAAAGACCTTGACGGAGGGCAGCTAATTTTAGGGTATTGACTGCTCCTGCTTTTTCTACCGGCAGTGTTTTGACTCCTTTTGCCTGGATAAAATCCTCGGCTAAAGTCACATTCCTGATCATGTTGTCATAACTGATTTTCGGATCTTCATGGAACGTAAATATCCCATGATTCAACAGAACCATGCCTTCGATGGTCGACCAATCAAGATCTTTTGTCATTTCATAGATCTCTTTGGCCAGAATAAATCCAGGCATCACGTAAGGAACAATCAACATATGTTTACCATAGATCTGACGAATATGTGATTCACCATCTGGAGTGTTACTGATCGTGACGACGGCGTCTGCATGTGTGTGGTCGACAAAACGGTAAGGTATAATTGCATGCAGGATGGCTTCTACTGAAGGATTGGGTGCTCCGGGGTCGGTCATAGCAGTTCGCTGGTATTTGACCATATCCATATCGCTGAGCTCCTGCAATTTGGCCATGGCCAGCAGCCTTTCCATCTTAACCGGAGCAAAGCCTTGTTTTTTAATCGTTGCCAGATCCCAGCCGCTACCTTTCACATAGAGGATTTCTTCTTCATCACCAAAAACATTGGTTTCTGTGATTTTAACAGAAGTATTTCCACCACCATGCAAAACCAGATCTTCTTCTTTACCTTGCAGTTGAGAGGTGTAAACCCGCAATGCAAGTAAATCATCTCCAAGTTTATCAGCCTCGCTTTGATTCCATCGATTAATCATAAGTGTTTTCTTTATAGTTTGTTTTGTCGTTGTTCCGGATATAATTGAAGTATACTTTCTTCGTTGGCTTGACAAATTCCTCTTTCGGTGATCAAACCGGTAATCAATCTGGCGGGTGTGACATCAAATGCGTAATTGGCAGCGGAACTTCTGCCATCAGCAATTAAAACTTCTTTGATTTCTCCATCACTAAAACCGCGAATATATTTAACTTCTCTTTCATTCCTCATTTCGATGGGAATTTCCTTGAGTCCATTTCGTATATTCCAATCAAACGAAGATGAAGGCAGTGCCACATAAAAGGGTACATTATTATCTTTTGCTGCCAATGCCTTTAAGTAGGTCCCTATCTTATTGGCCACATCGCCTGATCTAGATGTCCGGTCGGTGCCGGTAATCACCAAATCGACCATGCCATGCTGCATCAGGTGGCCGCCTGTATTATCACAAATTAGAGTGTGGGGCACTCCATGTTCTCTAAGCTCCCATGCGGTCAAGTAGGCACCCTGATTGCGGGGCCGGGTTTCATCTACCCATACATGCAACGGTATTCCGAGATCATGAGCCGCGTAGATTGGCGCCGTGGCACTGCCATAATCAACAAAAGCCAGCCACCCGGCATTGCAATGTGTAAGAATATTAACCGGGCCTTTCTTAACCTGGGCCAGGGCTTTGATGAGAGCTACACCATGTTTACCAATTTGACAGCAATGTGCGGCATCTTCATTGGCTATGATGTCAGCCGTCTCTCGGGTGATTTGAATCAAATCCGCAGACTCTCTGAGTTTGACAGCATCAAGCTGACGCCCAACCGCCCAGGAGAGATTGACAGCGGTGGGCCGGGTTTCAATCAAAACATGAGCCGCCTGATTCAGATCAGACCCGCTGACTGCAGCCAGATAGATACCATAACCAGCTGCTGCTCCGATTAAACCGGCACCTCGCACGTGCATATCCCGGATCGCTGTCGCCATCTGCGGTACCGAATGTACTTTCTCAATCGAAAAATGAAATGGAAGTTGCCTTTGATCAATGAGACAGACTGTCTGTGGATCCTCTGGATCAATCCAAATGGTACGATAATGTTGACCGTCGACTTTCATTCATGATCATTTCAACCAAGGTAAAATAGCATTTTTTTGGTCGACGACCTTGCTGTTTACACCACACCAGCAAATTGGCACTCCATGAAAGAGAAGCCGAAGTACTGCCTTTACGATCTTTTCGTTAATTTCCCCATCTAACTATAATCAAAATCAAAATAACAATAAAATATGATTGTACCACGCACTTCACGAGCAGAAATCATGAGTAAACTTCGAAAGAAAATGGATCAGCGTATTCCGATTTTTATCGCCAGTGCAGGTAGTGGTCTAGTGGCCAGCTTACTCGAAAAGGCTGGTGCTGATTGTATCAATACATTTTCGGGAGCAAGGTTAAGGGCCAATGGAATGGGTACCATGGCTATGATGTGGCCAATTCTGGATTCGAACAAACAAACCCTGGATTATACGCGGGAAGATATTATGCCGGCTATCAAAGGTGATTCCTTCATCTGTGCCTGCCTAAATGCAAATGATCCTCTGAAAGATATGAGAATGGTCCTTCAACAGTGCAAAGACATGGGAGTTTATTCAGCTTCCAATATTGGACCTTCCATCAGCTATGTCGATAAAGACAGTGAGATCTTCAAAGTACTGACCAAAAGTGGAATTACACTTGACAATGAGATAGCGATGTTAAAATTGGCTAAAGAAATGGACATGGTCTCTGTAGGTTTAGGATTTGACGAAGAAGACAGTCTCCGCATCGTTTCAGGTGCACAACCGGATCTATTTTGTTTCCATGCTGGTACGACTAAGGGCGGGCTCAAAGGATATGATTCAGGAGAGACTATCGAACAAACTGCAACCAGATCGGAAGAGGTTTATAAGGAATTACGTAAAATTAGCCCGGATGTAATTTTAATCGCACACGGAGCTGCCTTGGAAAATCCGGTTGATGCTCAATATATTCTAAACAATACCAGCTGCGATGGCATTTGGACCGGTTCCTCAACCGAACGCATACCGATTGAACGGGCAGTTTTAAGCACTGCCAAAGAATTTGCCGACCTCCGATTCCCCAATTCTTAAATAGTTTGATGAGATGAGCAAAACAATTGCATTATTAGTAACGCTGGATACTAAAGATCAGGAAGCTGGATATGTGAAAGAGCAGATAGAAATGAGAGGCCATAAAGCGCTTCTTATGGATATTGGTGTAGTTGGAGAGCCTGGTATTGAGGCCGATATCACTCGCGAAGAGATAGCTAAAGCAGGAGGTCGTACTATAGAGTCGCTGTTGATTAATCCAACCAGGGAGGAAGCAGGACATATAATGGTGGAAGGTAGCCGGAAGATCCTGAAGGAAAAAATTGCCACTGGTCAAGTCCATGCCGTGTTGGGTCTTGGGGGTACACAAGGAACATCCAGTTGTTGCGATATCATGCAGGTGTTGCCCTATGGCTTGCCAAAAATCATGGTTTCTACTGTTGCTTCGGGAGATACTTCAAGTTTTGTGGGCATCAAAGACATCACCATGATGTTTTCGGTAAGTGATATTTTAAAACTGAATCCTTTTACGAGGAAGATCCTCTCCAACGCTGCCGCTGCTGCTTGCGGGATGGCTGAGTCGGAATCGATATTTGAAATGCAGCGTGGAGAGAAGCCTCTCATCGGAATGTCTAATTTAGGTGTCTTGACCAAAGGTGCCATGGAGGCGATCAAGTATATTGAGGCAGCAGGTTACGAAGTGATCGTTTTTCATGCGGTGGGATCGGGAGGCAAGGCTATGGAGCAGATGATGAAGGAAGGCATTATCCAGGCCGTTTTTGATTATGCAATGGGTGAAATAGCGGATGATGTCTTCCATGTGTTAAGGGCGGGTGGTCCGGAACGACTTACTGTGGCTGGGAAGTTGGGTTTGCCCCAGGTTTTATGCCCGGGAGGCGCCGAACATTTGGGCATTTTTGTTCCCGCCCATCATGTGCCGGATGAATTTAAAGATCATAAATACGTGTTCCATAGTCCGGTGATTTTTGTGCCCAGATTAAATGTGGAAGAAATTGAAAGAGTGGCAGATGATATTTGCAAACGTTTGCAATATACCAAAGACAAGGCCTACTTTATGTTTCCTTTGAAAGGAGTGGGTCGGTACTCCATTCCTGGTGGTGTTTTAGAAGATAAGGAATCCGATGCTGCTTTTTTCAACCGACTACGGCAAGGATTACCGAAGAATATCGAAATTATAGAGAAAGATATGCATGCCGAAGAGCCGGCTTTTGTCAAAGAAGCTGTAGACCGGTTGATTTTATTGATCGAAGAAAAAAGAATTAATTCAGGCTGAATGCATTTCGAAAAGTTTCAATTAGAACGACTATTGCCAGATCAGATCTATGCTTCGCTAGAAAAAATCCATTGTTTATATGCCTTTGGGCGCCATTGAATGGCATGGTTTGCATTTACCCATCGGACTGGATAGCATGACATCACATGGCATTTGTTTACGGGTAGCAGATCGGGTCGGAGGTCTGGTAATGCCCCGCTTTATTATGGCATGACCGGAAGCATCGGGCATCATCCTGGACCATTTTATTGGAGGAAGAAAATACTTTCCTGGCTATCCTTCGCGACATTAACTCGTCTCGAAGCCTTTAAGGTCAAACTTGCCGTGGTTTTTACCGGGCACTTTGGTAAAAGACAGTTGGCCGCACTAAACGTATTAAAAACACAATGGGCAGCTGAAAAACACGACATGCGTCTTTTGGTCCTGTCGATTAACCAATGTCCGGATGCCAAAATGATCGGTGATCACGGTGCGATTTTCGAAACATCCGTTTTGTCACTGTTACACCCGGAATTGGTGAAACTAGATAAATTACCCCCCCAGGAAACTAATCCTGCCAATGATCCGGATGGTGACAGTTGGGGCCCCCATCGGAGGGATTCTGCAAACGTATTGTTTGGAATATTGGGCGATGATCCAAGGGCGTATGATGATCAGAGGGCGAAAGAATTGCTGTCAACGATTTTGGACTGGATGATTAGCAAAGTAAGTTATGTCTAACGCTAATAGACATTTAAAGGCACAGCATCAGGCTGATTCCTTTTGGAGATTCTCTAGGAGCTAATGGGTTTTTTATCTAATTCACACACGGATGATCACTAGATCAGCAGTTGTTTTACAAATACATATATTTGTCTTACCTTATACGTGAGATTGCGATCAGTTGAGAATTACGAACTTCAGAACACCAAACTATGCAAGATCTTTCCTTCAATACAGATACCGGTGAAGCAGATGGCACGGGTGACAAGGATTCCAGTTTTGCGTTTAGATATCCGATGGTGATGGATACATTTTCCTCCGCTTCAGATGGAAGTGGTATTCTAAGTTGCAGATCTTCCATAAAGCGATCCCTTTCCCCAGAGCATTTTTTAAGTCTCCCAGGTGGGAGAAAGGTCGATCGAATCCAACCTCTTATTCGGAGTGGTAAAATTCCCTCCCTGCTTCGGGCTAAATATTTAACAAACAATCATTTTGCCCTTGAGTGGTCATGCTTAAATATTCTGCTGGTCAATGATAAAGACCATCAGATGTCGGGTTCCCAATGCGATTATTTCCGTACTTATCCGTCAGATTTTTCACTGGAGGTATCAGTGTATCGTCAATTTGAAGAAATCAGGAACAGATGAAGAACTGGAAAAAATCATTTCAAATTCATCAGCAACCTGAATCCCCTGAATCCTTCCCAAATCAAATTGATCGACCAACCTCGATACATTCGCTATTACATGTAGGTAAAATTAAGACTGTTACACAGAGTCGGAATTAAGAGGAAAGGCCTGAGTATGAAATTTTTAGAAAATGAAAACGAATTGAGCTTGTCAGATCCGAATGTGAAAAAGGAAGGAAGTTCGCCATTTGAATCGAAGATTCGGGGACCGGGATTAGAAAGATCTGAAATAGTTGCAGAGCAAGTGGAAGTGACAAATGATGAAATAGATGATCTCCCAAAATTGACTGGGACTTTTAGAGAAAGCGAAATGGATTTCAATCGAATCCTTCAGGAAAAAGAAAGAAATATTAATAAAATCGTAGGTGAATATATGAACCTCGAAAAACATGCGCATGGCCTGGAGGAAGAAATTAAGGAGCTCAAGGAAGTCATTCTTCAGTTGGAGACTGAGAAAAAAGCTAGTTTGACCAGGTGGTGGCTGTTTTGGCAAATGATGATAAAATCCTTGAAGTATCCAGGGAGAGTGCTATCACATCTCAATACCGACAATTTGACAACATTGGTTTTTGCACTGAGAGAAGAAAAACCCCCGGAGATATTATATAATTTCCGGAAGCTTTTAGGTGAAATCGAAGAGGTTGACGATCTGCCAATTCATGATTCTCTTAAAGAACGATTTACACAGGAGCAAAAAAGAAAACTTTTAGTCTTTTTGAGAAGTAATGATAAAATTTACTTAGGTAAAGTGTCAAATCCTGTGGTCAGCATAGTCATAGTTTTATATAATCGGGTTGAATTAACTCTTTCTTGCCTGGAATCTATTAATCAAACTGTAGAATTTCCATTTGAAGTGATTATTGTCGATAATGCTTCAACTGATGCAACCCATAAATTACTACGACGTGTCAGAGGGGCAAAAATTATCCGCAATAAATCTAATAAAGGATTTTTATTGGCTAGCAATCAAGCTGCCCGGAAAGCCAGAGGTAAACATCTCTTATTTCTAAATAATGACGCCCAGCTGATGGAGGGGAGTATCCAAACAGCTCTGGAAACCCTAGAATCTCAAGCTGATATCGGTGCCGTAGGAGGTAGAATTATACTCTTGGATGGAACCTTGCAAGAAGCGGGAAGTATGGTTTGGGATAATGGTAGCTGCCTGGGTTATGGTAGAGGTCAGGCTCCTGAGCAGCCGGAATTTATGTTTCGTCGTGACGTTGATTATTGTTCTGGTGTATTCTTATTGACACCCAGGAAGTTATTTGATGAATTAGGAGGATTTGACGAAGCCTATGTGCCCGCATACTATGAAGAGACAGACTATTGCATGCGTTTATGGCAAGCGGAATATCGGGTTGTCTATGAACCAATGGCCAAAATAATTCATTTCGAATTCGCGAGTTCCGCCAACTCTGAGGCAGCTTTTACCTTGCAACGTAGCCACCGAAAGATCTTTTTTGAAAAACACAAAAGCCAGCTCAGCAGGCACTATTCTGTTTCGACTCAACAAATCAACCTCGCCCGATTTGCCATAGCACAAAAACACGCTCTTCGGATTCTATTTATTGAAGACAAGATTCCACACATTGATGAGGGTGCAGGTTTTCCGAGATCCAATCAAATTTTGCATCATATGGTGGATTTGGGGCTCTTGGTGTCCGTTTTACCAATAAATTTTCCCGATAAGGATGACTGGGAGACTGCTTACAAGGATTTGCCCAGAGAAATCGAACTACTCATTGGCATAGGTAGCCAAAATTTGATAGAATTTGTCGCTTCCCGATCGGGTTATTATGATGTTATCTGGGTAAGCAGACCCCATAACTTGCAATTTTTCAAAGATCATTATTATCAAATAGAACATTTAATCAGGGAAAGTAAGATCGTTTATGATTCCGAAGCTATTTTCTCAAATCGCGATCTGGCCTATGCTCATTTGATGGGAGACTACGAAGCAGCCGCTAGATATGAGATTCAACTCAAAGACGAGCTCCAACTAGCTTCTCTGGCTCACATAGTCGTTGCGGTAAATGAAGCGGAAGCAGAACAGTTTAGGCAAGCCATCGATGTCCCTACTTACGTCTCAAACATTGTTTTTAGTATCGATGCTACATCCGGGAATTGGAACCTTAGGTCTGGTTTGTTATTTGTTGGAAATATGGATCATGACGGGTCACCTAATGTAGATTCCATCACATGGCTGGTAGAGGAAGTCTATCCTTATATTGCAGATCGGATGAAAACTCCCGACCTGACCTTGGTGGGATCCAATAATTCGCCACAGATCCAAACCCTGGCGGAAAAGCATCAGTATATCAAGCTGATCGGCCAGGTGGATGACCTCAAACCCCATTTTGAAAGTTGTAGGCTTTTTGTAGCACCTACCCGCTTTTCAGCCGGAGTTCCCCTAAAAGTATTACAAGCCTCCGCATATGGTGTTCCGGTTGTCTGCACTGATTTGATCCAGAGTCAGTTGGGTTGGAATAAAGAGGAGGCATTAATGTCGGCACCCATTTCTGACCCAGCTCTCTATGCTGAAAAGATTTGCGGAGTTTATCAGAATGAGAAACTAAGTGAGAACCTCATAAATGGAGCATTTATTGAATTGAAAAGGAGATTTTCACTGGACGAACAAAAATTACTCCTAAAAAGTATTTTAGATAGTTGTTCAGATATTCAAGTGGTTAACCTATGAGAACGGCATTGATCACGGGGATAGCCGGACAAGATGGCTCCTACCTCGCAGAATTGTTGTTGGAGAAAGGATATGAAGTACATGGGCTTGTCAGGAAAACTGAAAATAAGGGAAGTAGTGATCTGGATTTTCGTTTGAAGCGACTCGAAAAGATTATTGACAAGTTAATAATGCATGATAGTGATATCACGTCATATGAAAGCGTCGAGCGCATATTCGAACTTGTACAACCTCATGAATGCTATCATTTAGCTGCTCAAAGTTCAGTTGAATCTTCTTTTGAAACCCCTTTTTCAACTTTCTCAATTAATATCGACGGAACTCACCACATGCTTGCCGTAATTAGGACCAGGATGCCTCAATGCCGGTTTTATTTTGCGGCCTCTTCCGAAATGTACGGAAATATCAGTCAGAAACCACTTGACGAGTGCACGCCTTTTATGCCTCAATCTCCTTATGCGATAAGCAAGGTAGCTGGGTTTTATCTGACTCAGTACTACAGGCAAGCCTATGGTGTTTATTCCTGCTCGGGTATATTATTTAACCATGAATCGCCGAGAAGGGGGATAGAATTCGTGACACAAAAAATTGTTCAACATGCTATTCTGATTGAAAAAGGTAAAAGTAATTTGCTCGTTTTAGGGAATATAGCGGCTAAAAGGGATTGGGGTTATGCCAAAGAATATGTCAAGATCATGTGGAGAATGCTACAGCAGGAGAATCCAGAAGACTTTGTGATTGGAACGGGTGAAAGTTATTCAATTAAGCAATTCATTGATTTGGTGTTTGAGGAATTGGAAATATCTTATGAGTTGGTTGACTTGCACATGATGTCTTTAAATGAGGCCGATAAACAATTGGAAATACTGAAAGTCGAAAAGGATCGTGTATTTGTGGTTCAACACCCAAGGTTCTATCGACCCTTGGATTTAAAAATAGTAAGGGCAAATCCGGCAAAAGCAAAACAGTTGCTTGCGTGGGAACCTCAGGTGGGATTAAGAGACCTCATTCAGATAATGATCCAGGAGGGGTCAGCTTAAGGACATTTTGGTAAATCAGCTAGGACAAGACATAATTTTTATACTGATGTTGACAACAACATAATTAAATCTATCAAGGCATGAATGGGCGGGAGAACCTGTTTCGAGAAAGGGTGAGTCAAGGAAAATATCTACTTTATTTAATATTTGCAGTTTGGCTACTGCTTGAACTCATAGGCCCGTCTATTTTGAGCACTGTAAAAGGAGATCATTTATCTAAAAAGGGTTTGTTAAATAGTCTTATTTCTGATGTTGACATAGAAAATGATTCTTCACGAAATTTATCCGGACGTAGAACCACCGACAGCCTTTTATTGAAGCCTTATGCCTTACATCCTTATATTGGATATATATTTGACAGGGACCAGGATTCGACCATCAATAATGCTGGATTTAGGGGACCATCTCCACTTACAAAGAAAGCAACTGGCCATTTTAAAATCTGTATTACTGGTGGGTCGGTCGCTCTACAGACATTTTCGATGCGGGGAAGTCTGATCAAAGAATTACAGAAATCCACATATTTTCGGGAAAAAAAAATAGAAGTTGTAAACCTGGCCCTTGGAGGTTATAAACAACCGCAACAGCTCATGGCACTCACCTATCATTTATTTCTTGGGGCTGAATATGACATGGTAATCAATTTGGATGGTTTTAATGAAATGGCTCTGCCTTACACTGCTGCGAAACATTCTAATCATTATCCCTTTTTTCCCAGGAATTGGGAAAAAAATGCCGCAAATATTCCA
Organism: Saprospiraceae bacterium; assembly: GCA_016711125.1. Taxonomy (GTDB): domain Bacteria; phylum Bacteroidota; class Bacteroidia; order Chitinophagales; family Saprospiraceae; genus JABDMH01. The sequence goes on from JADJTQ010000005.1 coordinate 117,967, forward strand.
GATCCAACGCTATACAGGAAGTGGTCCGCCCTCTCTCTCGCAATGGAAAGGAGGAATAGCCTTAAACAGCGGCATAGTAGGTCTTTATTTAAGTACAGTTATGTGGCCTTACTTTTTGGCCATGCACAATTGGCTTCCATGAATGAGCAGGTGAAAGACCTTAATGATCAGATTAATACTGAAATACGAAATTTAGATGATAGCTTTCAATCTCTTGGCCCACCATATGATTTCTCAAACGAGCAGGTTTTCTTAAAAGATTTGGCAGAGAAATGGAAAAATGCCTCCTTTCAAATGCATAATATATGTCGTGCAAACGGCATTCGCTATTTCCATTTCCTTCAGCCAAATCAATATGTGGCTGGCTCTAAAGTACTGACCGATGAAGAAAACAGGATTGCGAACATGGATATATATCCTGAAAAGAAGAACGCCACTTATCACTATAGCCAAGCCGTAAAAAGAGGATATTCCTACCTTATCGAAGAAGGAAGGGAATTAAAAGATTTAGTTCCATTTTGGGATCTGACGATGATTTTTAGTGACGAAAAAAATTCGGTGTATACTGACTTCTGTTGTCATTTCAATCAATATGGGGTGGTTGAGATCAATCGTCGAATAGCTGGAATTATCATTGATTACATTCCTCAGGATGGTCGCTAATTTGCAAATCATTTATTTCTAATTGCTGCTATTAGTGCAGGAAGCTTTTCAATCAAATTGGCTTGGTATTGGGGTTGCAGGCATTCTGTTGATTTGCATTTTGAAAAATCGCGTGAACAGCAGGACGTTTATCGGGTTCAGAACGGCGAAGATCCCTTAATTCAGGAACTAATAGATTATGAACGCAGGCAACCCAAATCTGGCGGTCTTGAGAGTTTACTTCGAGAGTAGGGGCTAAGGCTTTAAAAGTAGAAGTAAATCCTGAAGCAGATAATGCATTGGTCAAACTTATCTCTGTTGGCCAGAAGCTGAAGTTGTTTTGATGTGAGGAACGTAATCTTTTTGATTTAGTATCGGAGTCATCAGGCTCATTGTGTTCAAGCATAGAGCGTCCATAAAGGATTGTATTAGTGGGCAGGTCATCATATCTTTCACATATCCTATCTGCTATATGAGTGTCGATGATCAATATTGGGGTCATTTTTTGTAAAGTTTTTAACATGGGTATAATGGCTGGAGCATCTACATGGTAGAGAGTTCCGGCCAATAGAATAGCATCGAATTCACCCAAGTCCAATTCTTCCAATTTCAACATATCTCCTTTGACAAATTGAATCTTGAGATCGGGGAAACACTCGTTTAAAAATGAACATCTTCCGAGGAGCGCATCCCGGATTTCCAAACCAATTACTTCGGCTCCAAACTTTCCAATATGGTAAGTAATTCCACCTTCAAAACAACCTACATCCAGTATTCTACATTCATTAAATGGCTTATCCACGAAGAAATCGACTAAGCAGGCAAATACTTCAGCCCTTTTTTTGATCCACTCCGAGGTAGCTTTACTACCAATTGTAAATTTTCCAGGGGTGTATTCAATGCTATGGGCATCCCAGGGACCATATTTTTCAATAAATTTTTCTATACTCATATGGAATGTTGACTTCGTGCTTTAAACAATACTGATACATTAGAGTGTAAAATATTAATTTGAAAAGGCAGGAGATAATAGAAGTGGTAAATGCGACTCTATTAATTCCAACACAAGGATGTTCGGTTTTTCCACCATAATTAATTTTTCATCCCACCATTGCATATTTTCATCTCGTCTGAAATATACAGCTTCGTCAAAGCTTTCATTTATAAATTTTTGCATATTATAAATAAATGAATCGTGACTGAACATTATTTTAAGATTGGATGAATTTTGATCGATAGCCCGGAATCGTACTTCGTATAATTCTTGGCGAAATCTATATTCTGCTGGGACGGTATTTCTTTTATCTTCTTCCTTATATCCTAATGGTTTTTTGGGATTTAGCATGGTAAATTCTTCCTTGATCGTCAAGTTTATCATTCTCGAGAATCCACGCTGGTCGGTGCTTATTGCCCTAAAGTCATAGTCGGTCAGATTAGGCACTTTTATACTGGGATAGTCAATTTGGATTTGTTCTAAGAGATGGACTGAACCTAAAAATGCTCCATAATGATTCCAGTGAGAATCGGTCTTTTGAAAGTAGGTGCAACCAGAAGAGTCTTGCGGAATTTTTGTTTTTAGATCGATCATCTTGATGCTCGATTCTTTTGACAAATAAGTAATCAATTGATCAAGTCTTGTAGTGACCGATTCTTTCTGTAAATATGATGGAAGATTCACCTTGCAAACCGAATATTTGCCGGGCGCTACAGCCAGATAAAATTGAACACCTTGTTTTTTCAGCCAATGATCTTTAGCCTCAAGATTTTCTTTTATTTTTTCAAGGTTCCCAATGGAGAAAGGTAATTTTCCTTGAAGGTCTTTGACAACATTTGTTGATCCATAATATAACCATCCCTTCTTTCCTACCATTAACCTTTCAGGTAATGGAGAGACTTTGAGAATGTGATATTTGAAATAACTGTAAGCTCGAAAAAAGGTGTTTCTAAAACCAAAATTATCCTTATACCAATCATCCACCTGATCAATGTATGTACTAATTGCCGAATACTTAAATATGGGGAACTTAGCTAATATCCTTTGTTCTGAGCTTGTAAGAATCTTGTCACTAATACCAGATAAACTACCTAAGACCGGCATTAAAAGGATTAAAGAGAAAACAAATATTTGCGACCAGTTTTTCATCTTTTATGACATACTAAAACCTGAAATATATAAAGGGATTGTAGGTGTCTGCAGCAATATATGAAATAGAAAGCAAGAACAGAAATATCAGGAATAGCTTATATGTTAATTCCATAATGTTTTTTATGCTTGGATGTTTGATATTGACGTGTTGAGCTTTCTTCTTCAGCAAATGGTAAGTGGGCAGACTTAGAACAAGGGCAGACATGGTTACTAATAGTATTTCGCGATTTATAAATGGATGCACCCCATCGATTCCGAGACTATTTATGCCATATAAAACTTTGTAGTAGTCCCAGGAGTGTGAAAGGGAATCAGCTCTGAACAATACCCAGGACATCTGTACTACCCATAGCAAATAGACATGACGGAGTGGTCTGATCCACTGTGGTCGAGCTAATTTTCCCAAAAGACGCTCCATTATCATGAAGAGACCGTGAAAAATACCAAATAGAATAAAATTCCAGCTGGCACCATGCCACAAGCCGGTCAGCAGAAATACGACAAGTAAATTGAGATAGACCCGCATGGGTTTTCGCCTGTTTCCTCCCAATGAGAAATACACATAGTCCCTAAACCAGGTGGTCAAAGTAATATGCCACCTTCGCCAAAACTCGCGCACTGATGTGGCGACGTAAGGATAATTAAAATTTTCTGGAAAATTGAATCCAAACATTTTTCCGAGACCAATCGCCATGTCTGTATAGCCCGAAAAATCAAAAAAGAGCTGAAAGCTGTAGGCCGTTAGACCCAACCATGCCAGACCTATTGACAAGTCTCCTGCCGGTTGGCTAAATGCTGCATCCGCTACCAATGCAAATGTATTGGCAAGTATCATTTTTTTTGCCAACCCAATGATAAATCGTTCTATACCCTGGATAAACTGAGCGGAGTTTCCAGGTCGCCTCTTAAGTTGATATTGAATATCACTGTATCGCACTATTGGACCAGCAATTAACTGCGGGAATAAAGTCACATAGGTGGCGAAGTCAATAAAATTTCGGGTAGCTTTAATCTCTCCACGATAGACATCAATCGTATAGGAAAGAGTCTGGAAAGTGTAGAAGCTGATCCCTAAAGGAAGAGCAATGTTGGGTAAATTGATTAGATGACTTTGGCCCATCCCTATCGTCTCTAGTAGCATCTGAAATGTCTCAAAGGTAAAATTGGCATATTTGAAATACCCTAATAGAGATAGGTTGACGATCAATGAAATAGTAAGTCCAAGGCGTCTGGACCGGGTTTCTATTATTATCGCACTAAAGTAGTCGCATATGACGGATGTCAGCATAATTAGCACCAATTCTTGCTCACCCCATGAGTAAAAAATGACGCTGGCAAATAGAAGAAACACGTTTCTCCCACGATGAGGCATTGCGTAATACAATAGTAAGACCAAAGGGAGGAACAGGAATATGAAAATAGGCGTACTAAATAGCATAAACTTGCGACGGATATTATCTCAAGCAGCTCTTTATGATGGGCTCAATTCTAATGTCTGCCAAGTCCATGCTTCATATCGGTTTAATTTCTGAAAGTATTGAAATCTGATCCTTTCCAATGAGATGGGTAGAGCACGATGTAAAAAATTACCTTTTTCAGTCAAGTGGTCTAAAAACAATTGAAACCAGATGGTTACAGGCTCTAGGTTGTTTGGCCTTTTTCGAACGTCTCCCACTTCGTTATTCGGTGTAATTATTAGGTTGTAGACTCATTTTGTTGTCAATATAACCAACTTCTGAGCTCTTCCAGCATATATTCATCGAAAAGATAGGTAAATAGTAAGATTCAAGTTTCGGTAGTAATTTGTCCACATGAGCTTCCGATCAGGTTCTTCCTGTAGAATAATTTTTTCCACTTTTTGGGGCAAAAAGTACCGTCGGCTCGTGGTCATTGGCTTTGGCCGAGTCTTTCTGCCGGGAGGCTTTAGCCTCCAGAGACTGAAGTCTGAATGCTCGGTGACCCACATCCCAAGTCTCCTGGATTTTATAAGGCTATTCGGTTGATAATCAACTATTTGTGGTAATATGAAATTGAAGAATGAAAATGACCTGGTTATTTAATCCGCTGTATAAAATCCAACGCTCCAAGTTGGGTGTGGACCCGAGCTCTCGGGACTACCTAGACATACCAAGCCCGGTGTCACCACCGAGTAATCCTCGGAGAAGAAGAAGAATGAAAATATTAATTGGGAGTTTTAAGCCACACCACATTTATATCAGAGGGACTGTATAACTTGTAAATGATTATTTATCAATGGATTGCGTTCTATACTAATTCCAGATTAATACTCCGCAAATAGTACAGAGACTTAGGTGACAAGATTTTGGCAATATCAAAACATCCAATATCTTCATCCTATGAAGGTAGCTCTGGCATTGCATAGTAAAACCCAAATCGGAGGAGGTATATCACCTTCTTCGCCTCGGAGAGCAGATAACATTCTTCGATGAAAAAAATATTAGGAATATCAGCATTTTACCATGATTCAGCCGCTGCCATGATAGTTGGTGGTAAAATTATAGCTGCTGCTCAAGAAGAGCGTTTTACAAGAGAAAAACATACGTCAGACTTTCCAATAAATTCTATCCGGTTTTGTTTGGAAGAATCAGGTTTTGAAATAGATGAGCTTGATGCGGTCGTCTTTTATGACAAACCATTACTTAAATTTGAAAGACTTTTACAGACTTACTATGAATTTGCGCCAAAGGGTCTGATTTCTTTTTTAAAGTCAATTCCTGTTTGGCTTAGGGAGAAAATGTTTCTTAGGAAGGTGATTCTAGACGGATTAGCTGAAATAGGAGGTTATAATAGGAGAAATCTGAAACTACTATTTTCGGAGCACCATTTATCACATGCGGCAAGTGCCTTTTTCACTTCACCATATGAGCAAGCAGCTATATTAACCATTGACGGAGTTGGAGAATGGTGTACGGCATCGATCGGATTTGGTGAAAAGGAACAAATCCGACTGCTGAGACAAATGGAATTTCCACATTCGGTAGGACTACTTTACAGCGCATTTACTTACTATTTGGGATTTAGGGTTAATTCCGGTGAATACAAATTGATGGGGCTGGCGCCCTACGGCAATCCAAATGCGGATGAAACACTGGAGTTTGTCACCCGGATCAAAAGTGAATTGATTGATATCAAGGAAGACGGCTCCATCTGGTTAAATCAGTCATATTTTAGTTATGCCACAGGACTAAGGATGGTAAATCATTCTAAGTGGGAAAAGTTATTTGCTCTTGGGCGCCGGGAAAGTAATGACGAATTGGAACAAAAACATTGTAATCTTGCCCTGGCAATTCAATTGGTCATCGATGAGATTGTAATAAGAATGGCAAGAGAGGCGAAAAGGATAACTGGTGCTGATCATCTATGTATGGCAGGTGGGGTTGCCCTAAATTGTGTGACTAATGGGAAACTACTCAGGGAGAATATTTTTGAGAAGATATATGTTCAACCTGCTGCTGGAGATGCAGGAGGAGCAATAGGTGCAGGATTGGCAGTCAGTCATATGTATTTTGGGGAACGCCGAAATTCCGATCACAAAAGTGATCAGATGCAGGGCTCTTATCTGGGTCCTTATTTTTCTGATAAGGAGATTTTACTAATGAATAAAAGAGTCAAGGGCGTACACAAATATTACCATGATTTTTCGGAATTATCAAAGTACGTTGCGGCAAGATTGTCTGAGGGTGGTGTTGTAGGATGGTTTCAGGGCAAGATGGAATTTGGTCCAAGGGCCTTAGGTAATCGCAGTATTCTGGCTGATGCGAGGAATCCTGAAATGCAGCGAAAATTGAATCTTAAGATAAAATATAGAGAGGGGTTCAGACCCTTTGCTCCTTCGGTATTGGCAGAGCGCGCTTCAGAATATTTTGAATTAGATGTCGATTCACCCTATATGTTGATGGTAGCTCCCATTAGAATTGAAAGAAGAAAGGACCTTCCTAAAGATTATCACGAATTAGCCTTATGGGAAAGGCTTTACTTTAATAGAAGTGATGTGCCATCTGTCACTCATTTGGATTTCTCTGCACGGGTCCAAACGGTGCATAGAGAGACCAACCCACGATATTGGGAATTAGTCAGCGAATTTGCCCGTCAGACCGGGTGTGGACTAATAATAAACACGAGTTTTAATGTAAGGGGTGAACCTATTGTATGCACTCCTTATGATGCTTATCGATGCTTTATGAGCACAGAGATGGATTATTTGGTAGTGGGTGATTTTGTATTCTGCAAGGAGGATCAACCAGACTATGAGAATAAAGCGAAATGGATGAGTATATTTTCGATGGATTGATTATAGCGCATTTTTTTAAATAAATGAAAAATGGAAATAATAAAGGAGTTATGGCTCTATATGAATGAGCGAAAGAAATTTTGGCTAGCACCGATCATTATTGTGTTATTGTTATTGGGCTTGTTGATCATATTTGGTGGAAGCAGTGCCGTAGCTCCTTTTATTTATACATTATTTTAATTAGTGATGGAGAACAGGAGATCTCAAACGCAGCCGGTGAGAACGGTTTTGGTTATTACGGTTGGCATGTTGATTTTGGATTTTGTGACAAATTGGACCTGGCCGCTTTATTTTTCGCTAGCTATTGGCATACTGGGTCTGACCTCAAATTATCTGGCGGCCAGAATCGATTATTTATGGATGAAGTTGGCTTGGGTACTCAGTTTAATTATTCCAAATATTGTTCTGTCGATCATTTTCTTTTTCATGTTGACGCCCTTGGCTATCCTGTCCAGACTTTTTGGTGAAAAGGACAAGTTATCTATCAGGAATACCAGAAAAAGTATATTTAAAGAAGTTAGCAAAGAATTTGATAAAGGTTCTTTTGAAAAAACTTGGTAGAATTAAGGTGTGAATATTTTTCTTTTGGAGTTCTTTCTTTTATCATACAAATCCAAAGCAAATTGATACAGTTCGAGATCATATTTGATGCCAAGTTTTATCTGATCTTTGATGGTTTCCGGAAGTGCCTGATCAATTTTTTGCTTAGTCACATTTACTCTTGGGATGTTAACAAAGCGCCAATTAAACGTTTTGGCAATCAAGTTGATCGAATCTTCGAAGTGTTCAGTAATACCTATGAACTCAAATTCCTCCAATGTTTCTTTAGCTTGTTGAAGTCCTTGATCATCTAGCAAGTGTGGATTTCTAAAATAGATTAGATCAGAGACCGATGAGTCGGCAAAATATCTGGTCTGAAGGTTAAATAATCGATCCCTCAACTTATCATATGCTTCTTCTATTGTGCCGGAATTAAGATCAGCTTGACTGAGATAGGAGTAATTCAGATTAGAAATAGCTCTTTGATAGGGATCCCGCAGAAAGGCAAGTCGTTTGGTGATAGGAGGCATCAGAGAAGCTGCTGAAGCAGGAAGATGACCACAAAGCAACCGGATGTCATTAAAATGCTCGTCGGGACGTTGAAGTAAATTTTGCACATCAGGATACCGGCCTCCATTTCTATGGATGTCAGCAGTATTTGGAAAAATAACTTGTTGGCGAAACAGGGTGTTTAGTAATTGTTGGAATGAAGTTCCTGCTGTTTTCGGAACGTGGAGAAAAAAAAATCGATCACTATTGCTATCAGAATGATAAGTTTCTGGAACTTTTGATTGGATAGGGCTATTTGACAACTCCACTTCCAAAGGGCCTCCCACGACATGAATATTATGATGAAGCAATTCACTGGGTATCTCTGAGTAATAAAAAATAAACGAATATTTATTGATCGTTTCCACCTCACCATTTAACAATTCAGATTGTGTGGCAGTAGCTAGAGTTGTTGCGACCTTATTATCATTTATATATAGACTTACGGAGTTTGGTCCTGAGTTCTCTTCATCCCAGATCAAGCCTCCAAAGCCTATCGCATTATTGAAATTAACTTGACCTTTTATGCTCATTACATAAAGATAACATAGATCGGCAAAAATAAAAAGATCGTTTGAAGTTGATCGGCTTTTAATGTGACAAACATCTTATGTTTCATTGTTTTTCGGCTTTGGATTTGTGAAAAAAGGCTGGTTATCAGGTAGCCTTAAATAGTTTGACAGACGATGTGAAGTACGAAGAGATGGTTTCATACCCGACAAGATAATGATAAATACATCATCAAATGATCACGGGACAGGCAAAGAAGAATAAAAATCATGACCCATCAGGAAGGATTTACAGCTAAATTTTTGTAGATCAATTCTTCCTCGACAATCGGTATAATGATTTGAAATTCTGTGCCTTTACCTTCTGTGCTAGTCACTGTTATTTTTCCATTATGGGCCTTGGTAATGATGTCATAACTTAACGAAAGGCCCAGACCAGTGCCCTCCCCCGTTGGTTTGGTGGTGAAGAAGGGCTGGAAGATCTTATCCATAATTTTGTTAGAGATTCCCTTCCCATTGTCGGAGATTAAGATTACCAGGTTTTGCTGCTCTTTTTTAGTGCTGACTTTTATTTTGGGTTGGTAGGGGGTTGATGTTGCCGGATCGGGGCCCGATATTGCTGTGGTGATCTTTTTCATTTCATTGACGGCATAAAAGGCATTATTAATAATATTTAATATAACCCGTCCGATATCCTGCGGAATCCCCTTCAATTTTGGGAGTTCTTGATCAAAGTGCGTTTCAAATGTTGCATTAAATGACTTTTCCTTGGCCCGGAAGCTGTGGTAGGCTAATCGTAGACATTCATCACATAAGGCATTAATATCAATGAATTCCTTAATGCTATTACCTTGACGGGAATGCTGAAGCATTCCTTTGACAATGGAATCTACACGTTTACCATGATGATTAATTTTTTCGGTGTTCTTCTTTAGATTTTTCAGTATTTCAAATTCTGGAGTGCCATTTCCAGGTGACGATTGGTTGATCCAATGTGCTTCCAAGTCTTCCAGTAGTTCGACATTGATTTCCGAGAAATTGTTGACAAAGTTGAGTGGATTTTGAATTTCATGAGCGATGCCGGAAGTAAGTTCTCCCAGTGAAGCCATTTTTTCTGCTTGTATAAGTTGAGCTTGAGTGGCTCTAAGATTCTCGATCGATTCGCTCAGTTCTAGCGTTCTTTCACTGACTTGTTTTTCCAGAATTTCATTTTGGGTAGCAAGCATGGCTTGTTTCTCTTGTTCTTTTTCGAAGGTAATACGAGCAACATCTCGCTGGAGCAGGTTATATTTACTCGCCAGGGCTAAGGAGAAAGCGATCGTCTCCAGCGCTCCAAAACCCAACGCACCATAAATGGTTTTGAAATAATTAAAGACGGCATACTGAGGTAGAAACCCAATAAGATCAATTTGGGCATAGTAACTAATTGCCAATATGGCAGAAATCAGATTAAAATCTGTCCAAATAGAAAAATCGTGCCTTGTTGTAACCTGATACGAAGCTCACGATTGCTACAAAAAAACATATGAAAACCGAGAGATTCCAAAGAATTATCCTTGGCATACCGGTAAAATGATAAAGACCGCTAAGATTTATCAGGAATTGAATAATTATCATGTAAATCAGTATTCGTAAAATCATATCGCTTCGTGGCTGATACCTTTGCATTGAAGGAATAGTCGGCTAAATTGAATCAGGGATATCCAAATAAGTGGATCACTTATTTTTTTAAATAGAATGCAATTGAGGGTAAATCAAGTAGGAAATAACTAGTAAGCTTGGGAGGAGAATCGACGAAGAGACTAATAAAGGCTGCAGCGTATAGTATCGTATATAGAGTATACCATAAATAGGTCGGATCTCTTAGGGAAATATATATAAATAAATTGTAAAATGCCAAACCAAACATAATTCCAAATATGATCCCATCCATATAATTTTGAAACTCCATTCGAGTAAGTTTAGAAATCGTTTTGCTGATTACTAAATTGATATTGTTTTCTCTTCTGAACTTTCCACTGGCCTCAAATTTGGCCAAGATGTGCAATTCAGATCGGGCGGCAATTTTAATTTCGGGCTGGTAGTTCAGACTGAGTATGCCAATGTTTAATTGCTCGGTATGACCATTCGAGTCATAGAGATAAATTGACACGTGATCCCAGTAGTTTGATTGGAAGGTGATGATTTCATCCCTCGTTTGTCGATTTGACAGAATTAACCTGGCCCAATACGTATGCAGAATTGGTTTTTCATTGATATTCTGTGTGAATCTGAGTTCAGGGGTTTGCAAGATCCTTTGAAAAGTCCATATTTTGCCTTCGTCAGGTAAGACTTCGAGTTCTTCTACCAGATTGACAGACCAGTCTGTGGTTGCAGGTATCTCAATATTTGAGATTGCGCTACCTGTGGTGGCAATCACAAAGGAGAACAGTACACTCATTAGGTGTTTGAGTGATAGTAACCAATTGGAGTTTTCCATCAGGGTTATTATGTAGTCGCACTCTGGCAAAGGTTTGTCACGTAGCATTTTGTTACTTCATCAAATATTTTAACAATGCTTCCTTTTTATTTCGTGATACATTAATATGTGAACCATCGTTCATGATTACATAACCTCCTTCACCTCGGATATATTGATTTACTTCGTTCAGATTGATGAGAAACGAATGATGCACGCGTATAAACGATGGATAGTCGTATAATAATGACTGGACTTCTTTTAGTGTTCGGCTGGCTACGATTTTGGTTCGATTCTTTAGGATAATATGGGTGTAATTGTCGTCAGCACTGCAAGAAATAATATCATCCACTGAAATCAACTTAAAGCCCTCCAAATTGGGAATGGCTATTTTCTTGTTGGTGTGATCTTTTTGAGACAATTTATCGATTAGAAATTGAAACTGGTCTGACTTGGGTTTATAGCCTTGTGTCACAAACCGTTGCACTGCCAGTACAAGTTCTTTCGGATCTACTGGTTTGAGAAGATAGTCCAATGCACTATATCGGATCGCTTTTATGGCATACTGATGAAATGCCGTTGTAAATATCACGGATAGTGGATAGTGCTTGATTTGCTCCAATAGATCAAAGCCACTCAGAACCGGCATTTCGATGTCCAAAAAAATAAGATCTGGATGTTTATTGGTTATCGACATAAATCCATCTTGAACCGACCGGCATTTATCGATAATTCGCACATTCGGACAATGCGATGACAGCAGGATTTCCAAAGAAGAAAGGCTATTTTCCTCGTCATTGATCAGGATGGTATTAATCATAAGTTCAAAGGTATGTTAATCATTATTTCAGTGCCACTCGATCTTCCCTCAGAATCTGTGAGATCATGGGTTTCAATCCTCGCTCCTTCGGGTCGGTCGAGGCCCAGTAATTTAATTCTTTCCCGGGTGACCTTCATTCCCATTGGTTTGTGTTTGAGTATCATATGGCTGGACAATAAACTGGAATTATACCGGCCTATGCCATCGTCTTCTATGCTTAACATTAGTCGGTTTTCTTCTTCAGCAATGATTATTTTTAAATGTCCTGGCCTTTCTTTGGGCAATAGCCCATGATGGATGGCATTTTCAACAAAAGGTTGCAATATCAGAGGAGGTACTTTGATAGAAAGGGTGTCTAAGTCATCTGATATGATAAGCTGGTAATTGAAGCTATGCTGAAAACGCAGGGATTCTAGTTCGATATACAGTCTTAAGGTATCTAGTTCTTGCGCGAGGCTGACCACATGCAGTGCCGAATTTTCTAGTATTAGGCGGATTAATTTTGAAAATTTGACCAAATAGTCAGAAGCCTGCTGTTTTTCATTTCTGAGAATAAAGTTATTTATCGAATTTAACGAATTGAAAATAAAATGTGGATTCATTTGAGCACGTAGAGCCTGCATCTCAAGGTCAGATGCTTTTTGCTTAAGCAGTAGGTTGTCATATTGAATTTGGATATTTTCCTTAATGCGATTTACCTCGACAATCGTTTTAATCAGTGTCAACTCTAGATCGGCAAGGTCTAGAGGTTTCGTGAGAAAGTCAAATGCTCCCCGGTTCATTGCAGTCCGGATATTTGACATGTCACCATATGCTGACAGTAAAATGGACTGTAGAAAGGGATTTATTTCCTTGATTTTTGCAAGCAGAGTCAACCCATCCATTTCCGGCATATTGATATCTAGCAGTGCAATATCTATTTCGGGTTCGTCAATAATTTTTTGCAAAGCTTCAAGTCCATTTCTGGCAAAAATAAAATCATAGCCCTTCAGGAAGGGCTTGTTACCAAATTTTTGCAGGATCAATTCTTCCTGATCCTCTTCATCATCTACTACAATTATTTTTGGCATTTGCAGTTTTATTTTTGAAAAATTTATAAAAACCATCCTCATATTTCCACAATTGGATGGTACATGTTTTGGCTATAAATGTGGTCTGCATATTCAAATTAATAGGCTGTCAACAATAGGTATAATAATCTGAAATTCTGAGCCTTTACCTTCTGTGCTGCTCACTTTGAGCAATCCGTTGTGTGCCTTGGTAATGATGTCATAACTTAACGAAAGGCCCAGACCAGTGCCCTCCCCAGTTGGTTTTGTGGTAAAGAATGGTTGGAAAATCTTGTCGATAATTTTGTTTGGGATTCCTTTCCCATTGTCGGAGATCAAAATCACAAGGTTCTGATCCTCTTTTCTTGTGTTGACTTTTATTTTGGGTTGGTAGGGGGTTGATGTTGCCGGATCGGGGTCTGATATTGCTGTGGTGATCTTTTTCATTTCATTGACGGCATAAAAGGCATTATTAATAATATTTAATAAAACCCGTCCGATATCCTGCGGAATTCCCTTCAATTTTGGGAGTTCCTGATGAAAGTCCGTTTCAAATGTGGCACTAAATGACTTTTCCTTGGCACGAAAGCCGTGATAGGCTAATCGGAGACATTCATCACATAAGGCATTAATATCTATGAATTCCTTAATGCTATTCCCTTGACGGGAATGCTGAAGCATTCCTTTGACAATGGAATCTACCCGTTTACCATGATGATTAATTTTTTCGGTGTTCTTCTTTAGATTTTTCAGTATTTCAAATTCTGGAGTGCCATTTCCGGTGGCGATTGGTTGATCCAATGTGCTTCCAGGTCTTCCAGTAGTTCGACATTGATTTCCGAAAAATTGTTGACGAAATTGAGCGGATTTTGTATTTCATGGGCGATGCCAGAAGTAAGCTCTCCTAGCGAAGCCATTTTTTCTGCTTGTATCAGTTGAGCTTGAGTAGCCTTTAGGTTTTCGATGGATTCGCTCAATTCTACTGTTCTTTCCTGGACTTGTTTTTCCAGAATTTCATTTTGAGTGGCTAGCATAGCTTGCTTTTCTTGCTCTTTTTCCAAGGTCACTCGTGCTATATCCCTCTGCAGCAGATTATATTTGTCGGCAAGGGCAAATGAAAAAAGTACCGACTCACTGGCAGCACAAGAGAAGATCGCATTGGGAGATCTGAAATAGTCAAAAAATTGATTATGAGGAAGAAACCAAATTAAGTCTCCTCCAGTATAATAGACTAATACTATTAATATGCCGATGAGCATAAATATTTGACCTAATAGAAAGAACTTGGCGATAGTGAAACCTTGACGATAGCTTTTGAAGGCAAGAATGACGCATAAAACCGTCGATAGATTCCACGGGATCACTCTGCCAAAACCGGTAAATTGATACCATCCGATGGCATTGATCAAAAGCTGAACAAGCATCAGGCCTATCAATATTTTTAGTACCAGGTCCCATCCTGGATGTCTGACTTTGGAGTGCAGGAAATGACGGGCAAATTGAGTGTACGAAATCCAGACCAATGGATCTCCAATCTTCTTTATGTAAAAGGCGACATATGGGTGAGAAGGGATAAAAAATTGCACGAGTTTGGAAGGTGAACTAATAAAAAGGGTAATGTATGTGATTGCAAATAAAGAAATGTAAGCTGTATACCAAAAGTAGGTCTCATCACGAAGTGAAATAAACAAAAATAAATTATAGAGCGCCAGACCAAATATGATACCAAATATAATGCCGTCCATATAATTATTGAATCCGGATTTTTTTAGACCATCGATCGTTTTATAGAAGATCAAATTGATGTCAGATTCCCTCCTGAATTGTCCACTGGATTCAAACCTGGCAAGGACCAACACCTCTGAGTGAGCACGTAAAATAAAAGTTGACTTTGGCTGTCCATCGAGGATTCCAACGTTTAGTTTTTCAATATTGCCCACTGTATCACGAATAAAAATGCTCACAAAATCCCAATAATTTGATTCGACAGATAGATATTCATCACCAATGCCCGGATTAATAAGCCGGCATTTTGCCCAGTAACGGTGCAGGGAGGGTCTCTCACGACTGTTTGGCGTGAACTGGATATCGCTATCACGCAGGATTTTCTCATAATTCCATTTATTGCTCTCATCAGGTAGTACCTCCAGTTCAAGAACTAATTTGATTCTCCAATTAGGATTCGCCGGAATTTCTATTTTTGATACTGCTGTTGCCCATATGGGTGCCAGGCAAAGTATTATTATTGCAATCGCACTCAGGAAAGAACTCTGTGCATTAATAGAGGACATGTTCGGTCACTTCAAAAATCAAAGTCACTAGGTTCCATGAAATTATCGTTTTATTTGAAGGCATGCTGAATTATGTGTTTTGCGATTTTCTTGCCTGTCTCTTCGCCAACTTCGGTGGCATGTCTGAAATGATAATCAAATGGGGCCGTAAATCTATACTCACCCGGCTTGCTGCCCGGTGCTCC
This sequence comes from Saprospiraceae bacterium, assembly GCA_016711125.1. GTDB lineage: Bacteria > Bacteroidota > Bacteroidia > Chitinophagales > Saprospiraceae > JABDMH01. Next base: position 133,468 of record JADJTQ010000005.1, read on the forward strand.
AGGGTAGGCTGCTTTGTCCGAATAGTCAGCTGCTCGGATATCGAGTATACTTGTTGCCACATGGTGCCCGAGAGTGACACCAAGACGTTTTTCTGTGTCCAGGGGTAGGGTTTCCAATTCTAACTCAACCATCGAGTCCAGATAGACCTTTTGACCAGGTAACTCATGGATCAGAATATCATGGACAGCTACTGCGATCGCGGCACTGGCATTTGCATCTTCAAAGCCAGTTTCTGAAAAATGATACGTTTTGTATTTTTGGGCGATGGTATTTACCACATTGTGCATCGCAATCGAAACCATGGCATAAATCCGTGATTCAATCATAGGAGGAATGGGTACGGATTCCGAGACTCCATTATGCATTGCTCTGGTACTTACTTCATTCCAATGGTCTAAAGGGTATATCGTGATATGGTTAGGTGATTCTTTCTGAGTAGTTAATGCATTTATTAAAAAGAAGAATACAAAACCAGAATAAAGAGGCTTTCCAAACAAATATGGTATGATTCGAATCGTTCTCATGATAGGAAAAATCTATTTTTAGCACGGAGAGTTATAGCTTTAAAAGGACACCAATAAATAATTGGTAATTGCCCGAACCTCCCGGACTTACAGTATATTGATTGGTGAGTTCCGAGACAATTTGATCTGGAACACTCTGGTCTATTGATCTGGACACTATGAAAGGAATATAAGTGTACAGTGAGATTTTATTGAACCGGTAAATAAGTCCCGGTTCAATCGAAAAATTATATCCTGGTCTCCGGGTGCCACCACTGCCACCGATGATATCATTAACCGGTACACCCTCATATCTGATTCCGCCCGATATGGTAAGACGGTCCATCAAATCCAAATAAACCCCGGCCCGCAGTGAATAGACATCCGTGACACTCGTTTCATTAATTCCTGCTTTCACTTGTATATCGGTAGGTGTGCGGCCACCTAATACTGGAACTCCATTTTGCTCCCGTGGACTGGATAGATAATATAAGTCGGTATAAATACTAAATGTCTTATTAAGTCGATAATATGCATTGATTTCGCTGATGAGTCCGAGCCCTCCATCACCAAGTTGGATTCCGGGGTTCACGGGAGCCAGTATCGTTGTTGAATCTGTCCGGTGAAAATAATCCTGGTATTTGTAATCGCCGGTAGCAAATTTAAGACCCAGCCCTATCTGCACGTTTCCCTTTAGGTTTTCATTCGGTTTCAACAGCCATTTACCTGCAATTAGGCGAATATCACCCAGACCAAAAGAATGGGTTGTGTATCGCCGAGTGTTGGGACCTCCATGTTCCATTGAGGCTTCGCGAGAATTGGCCACTATAGGAACAGCCAAACTTATTGACCAGCCATTTCGTAATAAGTGTGTTGTTGAAAGATCCAGGTTATATGAGCGGTTGATGGATTCATTTTCGCTGGGAGTCTTGAGGTCTTCTGAACCACGGAAGTCTCTAAATGACTTAAAATATCGGTTATTGACATTGAGTATCCAGTTTGAGCTTGTAAACCCATTTTCAGATTGTAAATATTGGCTAAAACCGGAAATATTGCGCACAGCAACGCAGCCTTGGGTGAAACTGTAAGTGATTGAGAGGAGGAGTGCGCTGATTAAGAAGACGATCTTTTTCATAACCTGGTAATTTAATTTTGTTTGCTGAAAATATTATCGTTCAATGATTGACTGTGCCATGAATTTATCTCTACTTAAAGTTGTCCCAAAGGACTAAAGAGTGGAAGACTGATTTCGGTGAGTGGTTGGTAAGATGAATGGGTTATAATCCCTGGCCCAAAAGTTTGTAGGCCTCAAAACGGAACAACTAATCCTCCCTCGGCTAATATTCTTTCTATCTCAGGCCAATGTATCGCCTTCCATGTGTTCGCGTTCGAAGTCTAACCGCACGCCCAGAACCGAACTCCAGGTAAGCCCATAGGAGAAAACGCTAGTCTAATTTTGGCACAATAGCATAATAAGAATCTGGAACTAAAGTGCAAAGAGCCATTTGGCAGGATGGGTATTTTTGCTTAGTACTATTCCGAGAATTTATACAATTCGAAATCTACTACTTATGAGAGTCATCATCTTGTGTTTTCTCTGGTCGACATTACAGGCTCATTCTTTTGATGCAGCCTATTCTATTAATGGATGCGCATTTAAAGCTGCTGGAGGTTGTACTGGTGCACTTTTACAGTTGGTAAGCGGTTCTGGAGACAATTGGATCCGGTTTGCTGAAGTAAGCGGGCAATCTGATGTGCTTAAGGGCATAATGGGATTGACCTTTGGAACAGGGGTCCGTAATCTATTAGTGAAAAACTACAATCAAGGTGCCGGAGATCTCGTCATACTGGAAGGTGGTAAGGGAGGTAAATTCTGGATGTATCCCGACGGAAAACTTTACGCTAATAACCTCGGCAATATAGGAGATCATAAAGACATGCAATGGAATTCGACCACTGGTGAGATCGGTTGGGATAGCTCCACCCGTAGGCCTAAGATCCAGATAAGTACATTGTCTGACGACTGGTCAAAGATCTTGCAAACCAGACCTGTAAAATTCACCCGACCTGCATCACCCGATCATTGGGAATACGGCTATATCGCGGAAGAAATGGATTCCGTCGGAGTTACCAACCTCGTGGGTTATGATGCAGAAGGTTTGCCAGACGACGTGAAGTATGAAAAAATGGTTTTATATCTGACAGAAATGACAAAAATACATCATCAGATGATCGCTGAACAAGAAAAGGAAATCAGTGAATTGAAAGAAACTATTGGGATTCTCTCATCCAGCAGTCATCGGGTGGCAATCCCTGATTTGGTCAATCATGCAACCATAGGTTGAAGTACCTTGCAGATATAAATTCCATCCTGTATTTCGCAATACTTCAATATGAGTCCATCAAATCGCATAGTTAACTTCGTTACCAATCTTAGAGATACAAATTTCGGTAAAGCAACAATGATCTATTTTGCCTTCAGTGTAAGCATTTACTTTATGGCGTTCATCTTTGAGAAATCGTTTAGTCTTTCACGATTTATTATTCAGGCGATCCTACTTTTCTTGTTCTCCTTATATTTGGTCTTTATTCTTTTTCTTTTAATAGAGATCCTTTTTAAGAATGCAGGGAGATTAACTCAAGTTACAGTGGACTTTGTTAGGAGACACTTAAAGGTCATGATTTCATCCGCTTTGTTGATAATACTCTTTTGTGGATTATTCACATGGTCTAAAGCACAAGAACTTATAGAGACTACTGTCCCTGATAAAAGAGATAAACAACGATACGAAATCGTTACAATCGACTCTGTAATTTGACCAAAGAAAACCTAAGATTTGATGATGATAAGCCTGGAATCTGGTTTAAAAATGATGAAAGTGCGACCGGAGACCTGTATACTTGGGCGCGAGCCAAGGAAACCTGTTCAGGATTGGGCAAAGGCTAGCGGTTACCTACTAAAAATGAGCTTGATCAGTTTAGCCGGTTTGTCCCGCAAAATTTCAATCAATCAGATTTTGCACAACTTCTAGGGGGTGAGGTTTCGCCTGGCGATGAATTTGTACTTCAAGAGAAAATGGTCTAATATGGTCAGGAGAAGAAAGCAAAGATGACTACGTATGGATTCACTATGTTTATGGTCAAGAAAATAAACTTGAAGTTATTTATCACGGAGGAAAAGAACACGGATATTCATGTAGATGTGTTAAATCAATTGAAAAGGATTTAACGGAATACAAATGAGAACTGTAGAAACATCGCTTACACTCTGAGCATATAATGTGCACTCTTAGCATAGGATTTTTCGCCTTTTCAATCTTGATGTTTATAAGGTTTACAAGCTACTATTTCACAGATTTAAAGTGAGCATCAAACCAGGTGAAAGACTAAAAGGCCCGGATTGCCCGGGTTTGCGTAAAAACTGAGCCCTTAACATTTGGGAAGACAACCCCATCCGAAAGTCTGATAGTCCATGCGTCCGTCGCATTGATCTCCGTACTGGCCCAATAGTTAACTGTACCAATTGGGGTGCCCCCATGTATGGCAATGGTTGCATTTATGGCACTAGCACTGAGGAACATTAGTTTAAGCTCTTCCAAGGAAGGGAGATACCAATCCCCGTATCCTAAGTCTTGCAATTCTGCACAGACTCTGGCGGCATAAGGAGAACCATTGTCTCCGATAGCCACATGCGCAGCGATGATGATTGCTGTATTCATTTCACCGGAATACGGCCCATCACCTTTGGCTTGGGTATTGCCGTTGGTGCCTGCATGCCAGGTATCAAAAAAGCCCTCCCCCCGCTGACATACTAAACCATGTTGTCCGGTACTATCTACCCAAAAAACGACTCCACCTTGTGTCCAATCACCAATGTTAAAACGGTTTACTGCTAAAGAGCCATCAATTTGCCGCACTAATGTTCCTAACTGGGAATTATTGATAACCGTATCCACTTTCTCCAGGACCAACCCGTGATTTTGAGCTTCTAATGATAGAAGCTTAGTCATCAAAAAGATACCTGTGACTGTGATTTTCCAAGGCAAACAGATTTTGTCTAAAGTTTTCATGATGGATGTAACTTAATATTTAAAGGTAAGAAGAAAATCAGGATCGTGTATGTTGGAAGCAATTTAAATATGACCTCACCCGGGCTTAAAGTCATCCATGGTCTGCAATCAACAGTGTCCATTCAGAATCCTCCAAGTATTAAGGTTGTGACCAAAAATATTTCTTAAGGTTGTGATTGATCCCATCCGGATTTAGAATTAATTTTAATTAACCGGAGAATCGGTACCGGTCACTAATTGATAGCAAGAAGACACTGATTAAGAGGGCGATCTTTTTCATAGTTGGAATTAATTTTTAGTATGAAACAAGTTGGAGATCAGTAAATGAAATCTCCAATGAATCTATACCAATTTAAAACCGCACCAAAGGCTTAATGAGTGGTGGACGGATTTCAATGAGTGATTGGTAAGATGGAAGGGTTATGATCCTTGACCTAATAGTTTTGCAGACATCAAAACCGAAAGAACTGATCTTCCATCAAGCTAATATTTTGTCTAACTCTGGCAAATGTTATCATTCTCCTGTGATCGAGTACGCAGTCTGATAACACGCCAGGAAACGAGCTCTGGATAAGCCCACGGGAGAAACATTTCTAATTTGGAACTATACCATGAGAATCTGGAACTAAAATGCAAAGAGTCATTGGCAAGGTTGGTATTTTTGCTTAGTACTTTTCCAAGAATTTAATAATTTAAAATCTACAACTTATGAGAGTCATCATTTTGTGTTTTCTCTGGTCGACCATATATTCTCAGACTTCTATCGAGGGAGCCTATATCATTGATGGATGCGCATTTAAAGCTGTGGGAGGGTGTTCAGGGGTACTTTTACAGCTTATAACATATTCTGGGGAAAATTGGATCCGGCTTTCCGAAGGAAACAGTCAAACTACTTTGCTTAAAGGCACAATAGGATTTACCTTTGGAGCTGGGGTAGGCAATCTTTTGGTGAGAAACAACAATCAGGGTGCCGGAGATCTCCTTATCCTTGAGGGTGGTTATGGAGGAAGACTCTGGTTGTATCCTGATGGAAAGCTTTACGCAAATAATCTTGGAAACATCGAAGACCAGAAACATGCAGTATAATTCGACAACAGGGGAAATAGGTTGGGATAACTTGACCCGCAGGTATAAAATTAAGATAAGCACATTGTCGGATGATTGGACCAAAATCCTGCAAACCAGGCCGGTAACATACGCGCGACCAGCATCCCCCGATCATTGGGAGTATGGGTACATCGCGGAGGAAATGGATTCTATTGGCTCACCAATTTAGTTGGTTATGATCCGGAAGGTTTGCCAGGCGATGTGAAGTATGAAAAAATGGTTTTGTATCTAACTGAAATGATGAAAATACATCATCAAGCGATCGCAAAACAAGAAAGAGAAATCATCGAATTGAAAACGACCATCAGAATTTTATCTTCAAGTAATGGTCAAGAAGGTACACCTTGACAGGGTCGAATTATATTACCATAGGGCGAAGTAACTTGTCAATGTAAACTCCATCCTTTAATGTCACTCCATCCGGATCGCTGATGCACTCATCGCATTCATCTTCCATGATAATCCAACCGGAATAATCAGTTTCTATTAAATATTGGGTTATGCCAATGAAATCAATAATTCCATCAGCTGTTGCCGCCCAACGACCATCAGCAAACATATCTTTATAGTGTACAAGATTGACTTGACTGCGATATTTCTTAATGATAGTAAGGGGATCCATTCCACCTTTGGCTATATGACCTACATCGGGGCAATAACCGATTAAATCCGAATTGAGACCATTTAAAAGAATTTCATAATCCTCTGCCGTCCGAAAAACAGATCCTGCTGGAGAGTTCGGGTGATAAGAGCATCCTATACCTTTATCCGAGGCGCGTTCGGCAATATTATTGACACATGATAGGCAGTTCTTTTGCCTGGTGCGAAGGTCATCCCGATTTTTTTGGGGCATTTGCACCGGCAATAAGATAGTGTCTGGAAAATGAGTCAGAAATTCAATCCAGGCATCTGTACGTCTTTTTCATCTTCCGTTTCCTCGACATGAAGCCAGTCTTCGACTATACAAAGTACAGCGAGTTCGAGGTCGTACTTTTGTAAAGTATCCTTCATTAATTCAGGATCCGCTAAATGTTCAAGAAAACTACTTTCAGGTTCGATGCCAGCAAATCCCGCTTGTTGACAAACTTCCATAATGTGATCCAGTTGTCCTTTGTAGTGCTCACCGGGCATTTGCCAGGTATAAGTTTCACAACCGATTTTTATTTTGCCCATTTTCTAAAAGCTGATTAATTGTTGAGTAGAAATTCGGTTGTCACATGATTAAACCGGTCCAGGTCTTCCCAATGATGCACATGTCCTCCTGTTGGAAATTCTACCAGTTCGGAATTCCGTATTTTCTCATGCAGAATTTGCGAAAAGGCGGGAGGAGTAAAAATATCCATCATCCCGATCGTAATTAAAGTTGGAGCCGTAATTTGATGCAAACGATCTACGCTGTTGTGATTGATACAAGCATCCAACTGACCGTCAAAGCCCTCTTTTTTTTGGGGATTTAGGTTAGTCTTGGCTTCCAATTGTCCTTCTTTCAATTCTTCTAAGTGAAGCTCGTAGTGGGGAGGTGCAAAGATCCATAGCTGTAATAATTCCATAAAATCTTCCGGCTGGCTTGTCACTCGTAATTTTTTCAGATTTTCATACACCGTTTTTGCGTAATTATTAAAGATAGGCCAGGTACTGATTAAGGCTAATGATCGAATCCTTTTTGGAAAATTAAGGACCAGCTCCTGCGCGATAGCACCTCCCATCGAAATACCGGCTATTCTTGCAGTATCGATTTCGAGATCATCCATAACTGCAATGGTATCGCTAGCCATCATCCAGGTGCTGTATGGGCCCACAGGGGCTTCTGATTTACCAACCCCTCGATTATCCAGAATAATACAACGAAAATGTTTTTCATATTCTGCTACATGTTTTTCCCATACATTTCCATCGGCGCCAAAACCCATCAGTAAAACGAGAGGATCTCCCTTGCCTCGTTCCTGATAATATATTTTAGTCTCAGAGGAATTTACAAATCCATCTTTCATTTTGGTCGTTACCTTTAAAAAATTCCAAATTCCAAATTCCAAAACTTCCCAATCCAAATCCTCCTAATAATTTCTTTCGTCAATGTTGTAACTTTGCTCTCTTCCAACTCCACATTTTCCAACCTTCCAAATTTCCAGCTTCCTCCGGTCTTCGGTCTTCAGTGTTAACCAAATTCCTTCCAGTTATTGTCAATAAAATCATATCCATCCCGGTAAATTTCGTCTAATGACGGTTGAAAGTTTCTCCATACATTAATTCCTGAAGCAAATTCCGGATTATTCCGGCTAAAAGCTTCGATGGTTAGCCAGCGATCATATTTGATTTCCTTCAAAGTACTAAACACTTGCGGCCAATTTACCTGTCCACTTCCTGGTGTACCCCGGTCGTTCTCTGAGATATGGACATGAGCAATCAAATCACGGTGCTTTAGAATGATTTCATGCATGTTTTTTCCTCAATATGGGCATGATGGGTGTCGAAGATCATCTTTAAATTGGGGTGATCCACTTCTTTGATCAAAACCGCAATATCATCCAGGGTATTATAGAGATAACATTCAAATCGGTTGAGGGCTTCAGGAGTTAGCATGATGCCATATTGCCCTGCATATTCGGCTACCGGACGCAGTACCTCTGCGCTACGTTTACGTTCCTCCTCCGTTGGAGGTTCTCCAGAAAACGAGGCAAAAGCCGAGTGAAAAGGCCCACCAATCACCTGAACTCCCATAATGGCGGCCATCTCGATGCGCCATTTCATTTGCTCAATGGCTTTTTTACGAATCGTTGGATCCGGACTAACTGGATTGCCATCTTCAAAAAGCGATGTCACCGCTGTGCATTCCAGATCGAGGTCTCTCAACATCTTGGCAATCTTTTCAAAGTTCGCCACCGGAGCATCACCAATTGGGATTTCAATTCCTTGATATCCGGTATTCTTCAAATCTTTCAGAATAGGGTAGTGGCTCTCGTCGACCGAGGTAGTCCAGAGCAGCATATTCATTCCGATTTTCATATGGAGAAGATTGATTTGGCTAGCAAGATATTAAAATTGAGATTTAATCTTCTCACTTCACTGGGCCCATTCCGTTCTACAGCTTTTTGATCTATCTTTAGCCGCAAAGCAATAAGTCTTATGCAACTAGAATTAGCCTCGCCTTTACGACTACTAAAAGAAGTACAACTCAATGTCGATTTGGCCGTCATCGGAGGCGGCATGGCGGGAGTATGCTGTGCGATTACCGCAGCCCGGCAAGGAATTTCAGTAGTACTGATTCAAGACCGGCCGGTTTTAGGTGGTAACGCTTCCAGTGAAGTTCGGCTTTGGATTCTGGGAGCCACGTCGCACATGGGTAACAATAATCGCTGGGCCAGGGAAGGTGGTGTCATCGACGAACTTCTTGTTGAAAATGTGTACCGAAACCCAGAAGGCAACACGATCATTTTTGACACAATCATGATTGAAAAGGTAACTGAAGAACCCAATATTACCTTACTGCTCAATACGTCCGTCTATGAAACCATTAAATCTGACAGTAACCACATCAGGGAAGTTATAGGGTTCTGCAGCCAGAATTCAACTTCCTACCGGGTATCGGCTGATTTGTTTTGCGACGCTTCGGGTGACGGAATTGTTGGTTTTCAGGCAGGCGCCGCATTCCGGATGGGAGCCGAATCGGCAGCTGAGTTTAATGAGCCTTTTGCACCTACTGAAGAGTACGGAGAGTTACTTGGCCATTCCATGTATTTTATGAGTAAAGACCTGGGCAAGCCGGTCGATTTTGTGCCTCCTTCTTATGCCTTGATGGATATTACCAAAATACCCCGTTTTCGAAAATTCAATGTGGAAGAGCATGGGTGCTGGCTCTGGTGGCTTGAATACGGTGGCCGTCTGGATACCATCCATGAATCGGAAACCATAAAATGGGAATTATGGAAGGTCGTTTATGGTGTTTGGAATTATATTAAAAATTCTGGCAATTTTCCGGAAGCGCGAAATATGACATTGGAATGGGTAGGTAATATTCCGGGTAAAAGGGAAAGCCGGCGTTTCGAGGGTCTCTACATGTTGAAACAATTGGATGTTGTTCAACAAACACATTTTTATGATGCAGTTGCCCATGGTGGTTGGGCGATTGACCTTCATCCGGCCGACGGAGTCTTTAGTGAAAAACCGGGTTGCAATCAATGGCATTCAAAAGGTGTTTATTCAATTCCTTACCGCACCATGGTAAGCCGGAATATTGAAAATTTGTTTTTGGCTGGCCGTCTGATCAGTGCAAGTCATGTGGCTTTTGGATCAACCCGGGTTATGGCTACTTGTGCGCATAATGCGCAAGCAGTTGGGGTAGCTGCTGCTTTAGTAAAAAATCAAAATCTTACTCCTGCTGCATTGGCAGATGAAAAAAACATTCACCTCCTTCAAAACGAGCTATTAAAAATTGGCCAATTTATTCCCCATCTCAAACTAGATGACGATCTTGATTTAATCCAATCTGCCAAGATTGAAGCAAGTTCGATTCTGAGTCTGAAAGAATTACCTTTTGATGGACCCATGTTTAGTTTGATTTACGGAGCAGCACAATTGTTGCCCGTTGCTGCAGGTAAATCTCCAACAGTCGAAATCGAATGTTCTTGCGGGCACGACTGTGATTTGGAGGTCAGTATAAGAAGAAGTTTAAAAGTTTATAATTATACTCCTGACCATATTTTGGGGAGTAAGATTTATTCATTAAAGAAGGGAGTGCAACACCTCGAGATAGACCTTGATATCAATTTTTCAGAGCCTGCTTATGCCTTTATTTGTTTTCATAAGCAACCCCAATGTGCATTGCGGATGAGTCAGACCCGCGTCACCGGGATAGTCAGCGTATTTAATAAACAAAATATTCCGGTATCTAATTATGGCAAACAGGAACCTGATCCAGCGACCGGTTTCGAGTCGTTTGAATTTTGGGTGCCTATCCGGCGGCCGGAGGGGCATAATATAGCAATGAGGATCCGGCCAGGACTAGATGCTTTTTCTTCGAATCAAATTCGTAATGGATTATTTCGACCTTATATTCACACGAATGCTTGGGTGGCTGCTTTTGATGATGGCAAGCCTTCCATTACAGTCGAATGGCCTGATATTCAGAAGTTGAGAAAATTTGTTTTGTCATTTGACACTGATTGGGATTATGCTATGGAATCATCACTGCTCGGGCATGCCGAACGAGTGATGCCTTTTGTTGTTCGTAACTATCAGGTATTTGATGATCAGGGTAATCTTTTAATTGAGAAAAAAGACAATTATCAGACTCGTAACGAAATTATTTTGGAAAATACGATAAAAACAAAACATTTAAAGTTTGTTTTCGAGCGAACAGATTCACATGTACCTGTTGGTCTTTTTGGAATTTCGATTTACAACGATATTTAGTTTCCGATGCCGTTATTTGACTATTTAATCATTGGTTTATTTTCTATTGTGATCTTTTTGGTCGGTATTTCTTTCGCGGGATCAGGCAATAGTATGAAATCTTTTTTTGCTGCTGGTGGGTCCTTGCCCTGGTGGTTAAGTGGCCTCAGCTTATTTATGAGTTTTTTCTCGGCCGGAACTTTTGTGGTATGGGGATCGATTGCTTATCAATATGGCTGGGTAGCCATTACCATTCAATGGATGATGGGTCTAGGGGGATTTTTAATTGGTTATTTGATTGCACCTGCCTGGCATCGCACCGGAATCCTGACAGTAGGACAATTTGTTGGTGAAAGATTTGGAACAAATCTGAAACGATTCTATAGCTACATCTTTCTATTGTTGAGTTTTGTGACCACGGGAGCTTTCCTATATCCAGTTGCTAAACTGTTTAATGTTTCAACTGGTTTTTCTATTGAGGCATCCATTATTGTATTGGGATTGATCGTGATTGCCTATACCACAGCAGGTGGATTATGGGCAGTGATCGTAACCGATGTTTTGCAATTTATTATTCTCTTTGCTGCGGTTATTATTGTGGTTCCTTTGGCCTTGCATGAGGTCGGAGGATTTGAGACTTTTTTGAAAAAAGTTCCTGACGGGTTCTTCAATCCGACCAGTAGTGAGTATACATACTGGTTTCTTCTGGCATTTTTGTTTTACAATACGATATTTATCGGAGGTAATTGGGCATATGTACAACGATTTACCAGTGTATCTTCCCCTCGATCGGCCCGGAAGGCTGCATGGCTTTTTGGGGCTTTATATTTGGTAAGTCCGGTCTTATGGATGTTGCCGCCCATGATTTATAGGATTATTCATCCAGGTTTGACAGAGTTGGCTGAAGAAGGAGCTTTTTTGCTGATGTGTAAAGAAGTGTTACCCTCCGGTCTACTCGGGCTGATGCTGGCCGGTATGTTATTTGCTACTGCAAGTTCTGTCAATACAACCTTAAACATGATGTCCGCAGTTTTCACCAATGATCTTTATGGACGACTATCCAGCGATTCTTCGAAAACACATTTAATGAAGGTTGCTCGCATTTCTACGATTTTCTTTGGGATAATCACCATTTTAGTAGCTCTTATAGTCCCGGCGGCAGGAGGGATTGTCGAAGTGGTGATTAGTGTAGGCGCTATCACAGGTGCTCCACTTTTCGCGCCTACCATCTGGGCTTTATTTAGCAAAAGGCAAACGGCTCGATCTATTTTGATCACCACCTTAGTGAGTTTAACCATTCATTTATTCTTTAAATTTATTAGCCCGATGTTACTTGATTTTTCCCTCGATAGGGCTCAGGAAATGTTAGTTGGTGTTTTTGGGCCGTTGCTGTTGCTTACCGTTTTTGAATTCTTCCCGGTTGGCGATCCAATGCAGGTTTTTGAGAGAATGCGAGAGGGATCGGATGAAGCAAGTGATAAATCAGCCAATGCTTATGCAATCCGGATTTTAGGATATGCAGTGGTCTTTACCGGAATCCTGATTTTGGCCTTGGGTTTTGGAGCTGAGGTATCAAAGGGATGGATTATTTTTGTCGGGTTTTTAATCATGACCATAGGAGGTGGATTGTGGAGAGGCGTTAAAACAGGCCGAAATTAAATTCATTTAGCATGGTTTTGTGTTCATTAGTCAGATTCCCAAAATAAGTCATGGGGTATTCCCCAAAAGAATAAGAGAAAAAAATATTTATAGAAAACTAAATTAGATTAGTTTTTTAGTGCCGATGTATGGTCACTTACCTCACACTAATGATCGATACAGGGTTTAATTTCAATATTAAAGACTTTATTGGGTGTTACTTCAAATCCATTGAATAGCTTAACACTTTCTTCAGCTTTAAACGTCACGTTATTTTTATCCATGATGACAGAAGATTCAATTTGCAGTGCATTGTCATAAATGCTATTATCCATAAAGGTAGACACGGTGCGCAGGTCAAATAAGCAAAGCCCGTTGTCTTTGTATTCTACCTGCTGTATGATGCTTTGGGATGGATCCATCTGTAAGATCGCTATGGGCTCCTTCTCGATGCCGCTTATAAAGCGGTAATTGACGATGGTGTCAGTACCGAGGCCTGGCCAATTTGAGGACGGGATCCAGCCCATGGAAGTATGGATGTCAACTTGCGAACTCCGATAGTCAATGCGCTTTTCACGGAGTACATCATAGGTGCCACCTGGTATCGTGAGCGCTCCGTTGGCATCGACAATATCATTGCGCAAAATATTTATCCGGAGTCGGAATGAGTCAATCATGCTGGGATCAAAGCCAAGACCGGCCAGAAAGCCGGGAGGAAGAATTGCAGAGGAAAAAGACTCCTGGCTCGAGATCGCCGCCACGTAGATGTCGAGGATACTGAGCGCACGAAGTTCGGGTAATGATGGAATATATTTGAGTGTGGTCGCAATACCGGGTAGGGCAGCCGATGTATAACCGGTGAAACCAAGATTGCTAAAAACAGTTGGCGCGGAGCTGTAGTACGTTTCACTTGAACCACCATTAGTCACTGAAAAAAGTGCGGCGCCGGGAAATGCAGCTGAGGCACTACCTTCAGTAGCACTACGAAATACGGTTTCTGATCTGATCGTAGGTGACAGACCAGAAAAATCCCAGATAAGATCAAATCCAGGGGTGTGATGATCACTCCCACCGGACTATGGTCGATGGCGGTGCGGAGCCGATCACCGGCGACGGGAAAGGTGGTATTAGTCACCATGATGGGAGGGGGTATATCCATGCCATTTGGTAAGATCAAATCTTCCCATAGTGTGGGGACAGTTTCATGATGTTGGGTTGGTAAGTGATAAGAATGCAAAAAGCGGTTGACCGGCAATGGTCGTTTTTCGGTAAATTGGTTTAACTCACAGCATGCCTCCAGGTTAACCGTCGTGGCTCTATGTTCAGATGTTTTTTTGTTGCCGTATCCATTCCTACTGGCAGGCACCAGTTTTCTGATTTTTGCAGATGGCGGGTTGTGCGTTCTTCATCCAGAGCTTTCCCGGCAGTCAAGCCAAAGGATCCAACGATAACCACCGAATATATGATCGTAAAAGTTGCATTGGTTTTCTGGAAGTTCATGATCTAGATCGCTATAGAACTGAACTAAATGTATTAAAATTGATTGATAGTTACCAGTAATAATTTGCAACCGGGAGCTCGTTGTAACAGGACTGAGAATCCGATACAGTTGTTTTTATCGACGAGCCGATAAAGCATAACCGATTGCTCATGCAGTGGTATTCCAATCAATGAGTGAGAATCTTTAATTAAATGATATCTTCAGAAAATGACAAACGATGTAGGATGAAAAACTTCGAATCTATTTTTGTTGCACTGTCTTTATTTTGTTTACTGAGTCTGGAAATTTCCTGCTTACCTAAAAGGTCTCCGATTTCAGACCGGCCAATAGTTGTACTGACATTTGATGATGCCGTAAAGTCGCACCGATCATTTGTCGCGCCTTTACTTCAGGAATATGGGTTTCATGCAACTTTTTTTGTGACCTACGCATGGATGGATGACACCATTAATTTCATGAATTGGAAAGATATCGCCGATTTGCATGAAATGGGATTTGAGATTGGAAACCATAGTTGGACTCATGCTGATTTCTCGCAGCCACGGCAAGCATTCGAACTGGAAGGTGAGTTGGGTTTGATTGAATGGCTCTTGAAGCAGCAAGGCATACCCAAACCTGTTAGTTATGCCCATACAGGAAATGCCTTTGGTCCTGAGGCCATCCGGGCATTAAGCAAATTGGGTTACCGTTTCGCTCGTCGAGGCAAGCAACCCGAGGTCGAATATGCTAGTTTGAAAAGGGGACCGGGTTTCGATCCAGAGAAACATCACCCGTTGCTCATCCCCACTACGATTGACTTTTATCCAGGCATGAATCTCGAACTCCTTCAAAAAGCCCTCCGGGACGTGCCGGCTCATGAAATTCCGATACTTCAATTTCACGGGGTTCCGGATAGTACTCACCCTTGGGTCAATACACTGGAAGTGGATTTCCGAGCCTATATGGACTATCTTAAAGGCCGTAATTACCGAGTGATATCAATGAAGGAACTGGAAACCTTTTTGCCAGATAGATTTCCGGAAGATCCGCTTTTAAAAGAAAGATATCCTGCAAGTGAAACGCTGGATCTGAAATGGCCTGATGAAGTGCTGCAATCCCGCAGCGACCAGGAATACTGGCTTCGTAACATGAAGCGACACCGGTTTACCCACGAAGAAATGGCGGATGTCTTGGGTTTGGATCTTATTTCGATTGACAAAAATCTGAAAAGCCTCATGGACCTTCCCGACGACCGATTAGAACAGATCGAAGTTATACCTTTTCCAGGAGGACGGCATCCCCGAATTGATTTTCAGGAAGGTATGCTAAGCCCAAGAAGAGGTACAAAACTTAGTGTTTTCCTGCCATGGGATAATGATGACTATGTTGTCTTGGATGTGCCTGAGGCGGTATCTACCCAATTTGGTCTGACTTTTCTAGGGCATAAACACATCCCTACCGTATTTGATCTTCAAAAAGTCCAGGTTCCCAACTCAGAATGGAAAAAGGATGAAGAAGGAAATTATGAGAATCTTTGGTCTCTACCCAATGGTATGGAAGTTGGAGCTTATGTGTCTCCTCAAAAAGATCGGATTTTGATGCGCCTCTGGCTGACGAACAACACCTCGGACACGATCTTACAGGATTTGCAGACCCAGGTTTGTGTCATGTTAGGACAAACGAAGAATTTTTCAAACCAAACTAATCACAACAAAAAATTGACCTGTCCTGTTGTGGCCGTGCAATCGAAAAAAGATAATCAATGGATTATCACCGGATGGCAAGGGTGTAGCAATCCGTGGGGAAATAAAGATTGTCCATGCCTGCACGCTGATCCTAGTTTTCCCGATTGCGCTCCGGGTCAAACTGTATCCATTAATGGAATCCTTTGGTTTTATTCGGGTGATGAAATAGATAGAGAAATAAACAGGATGCGGAGTGAACTAGAATGGTTGTAAGTTGTACATCTTCAATCCACGATCATAGGCACAAATACCTTGGGGCTCAACCTGTCGGCACTATATTTGAGTCTTGTCCGCGGTAGATAGAATGATTTTACCTTTGTTGCATTCAATTTTATGACAAGTCCTTTTTTGAGGCTAGCCGAGTTGGACAGGATGTCCGGGTGATTAAAATCCATTTTTTCTGATCAAATATTTAGCCTCCAATTGATCAAACAGATCTGTTTTAATTGTCGTTGTCCGACTTTATTTCCAGAGGTCTTTTGCAGTCTTATCGATTTCATAAAGGTCACAATTAAAAATTAACCCTGCTCAATACCAATTTGCAATATCACCCCGAAGGGTGAGCCTGCATCTTATCTCACCGATTACTTTTGATTATTATTTCAAGAATAAATTTAAAATCTATGAATGTACTTAAATTCAAGTCGATCTATTTTCTACTTTTTTTCTCGTTTTTCCTGACCACAGCCTTTGGCCAAAAAGTTTCGCAGATTAGGGCAGTTAAAGGATTTAAAGGTGAGGTTGGTGCATGGGGTGTAAAACATGGCGACGTCGTTTCACCTGCCAAAGATTGGATTTTTATGAGGTTGAAGATCTTGTTGTGCTCATGATACCGCAAGATCAACCCACGGTTGAGGCGTTGCAGCGATTTATTAAAAATCATGAGGATATCCAGAAAGACCTATTTGGTGAAACCTACACGGAATATAGAAAAAGGGAAAGAAAAAGGTAAGAAACCAAAGCCTACAATCTCGGTTGTGTGCAAGTCCAAGCCCAACTGTAATTATACCTGCGCAGCAATTCTTGATAGTGAAGGTAAGTTTATTCGATGTACAGGTGACTGCTGTGAATCCGGACCTGGAGTTTGGGAAGCTACTGGAAATGCGGCGGAGACAATGTCTCTCTAATTAAAGTGATGTTAGTCGTATGATTGATACTAGTTCGCTAAAGCATTAAGAAGGTGATGCGATTATTGTATAGATTATTGCCCTTTGTACTTGCAGCATATATCTCACTTCCTCAATCGATGATATTTCCGGATACTGCCGAAAGTTACGATGACCAATATGGATTAGGAAGGGACTGTAATAGCCCGTCAATCATATTTCGCGAAGTTAGAGATGGTGCTCTGGAAGGCTGGCTTCCGCTTCTGGGAGATGAGGTTCCTGGCTTCGACCATGTCGCCTTACAAATTGATGGTGTGGTTTATGAAACTCACCCCGGATATGGTATGGGGACCTATTTCTCTAAAGATGGCACGGATTCAATGGAAGTTGAAAACAAGAGCGGTATTCAGTGGCAGCATACGGTAGAAACTTTTATATATAATTCCAGAGCCAATGAAACATCATTGGTTTTGGATTATATTTCAATTCCAATTGATAGGGAGTTGGCCAATGAAATGAGATCGTTCATTCTTTCGGTATGCGATTATCAATATATCTTTGTCGATCAGAATGTTAAAGGTATTGTCAATAATCTCTCGCCCTCAGCCCAGAAGGGATCGAATAAAAGTTTCACCTGTGTGGGCTTAATCGAGTGGGCTTCCGAACAAGCTGGATACAATCATGGGCAGGGATTAGTGCCAGATCATTTAGAATCCGTAAAATTCGCCGTCTCAAGTGACGCTTCTTCAAATATTGAAATACCGCTGTTGTCGCCTCAATTAATGTATTATGTTTTGAAGTATCGTTGATGATAGTTCCAATGTTTCATTGCCTCTTAGAGTATGAAAATGAGCCCGGAGATGAATTTGATTTGGATCATCAGTCAAATATATGCATTTTTACCAATGGCAATTCTTAGTGGACCTGGCAAAACGGATTAGATGCCGTCGAAATGGTCCCCCAACTTAAAACGCGATGAAAGGAACAAACATGTTGACTTGTACTTTCAGGATCAATTTATTGATTTTTATGATTTGCGCAGTTTCGAGTCAGGCTCTGGCGCAAGATAGATCTCAGAAAAGTAAGCCCCCGGTGATCGTGATTGACATTTGTTTACCCCCGGCTGCTCCATCGCCCACACCGATCCCGTACCCCAATATCAGTATGCGAAATACAAATAAAAAGAACTCCGGGATTTCTCGAGGGCAGGTACTGACTTTTACTATGTCTGGAAATAGACTTGAAAATTTAGGATCGGTAGGGGTTTATTCCAAGGGTTCGAAAAATAACTCATTTCTGGCAAAATTGGATCAGGTCCCTCGAGGAAAAAAACAAGTAAGTCAGCGAAAAATTATTATTACCGCGAAGGATGATCTACCGGCTTCGGCAATTTACCGTATTAATTTCCGCCGTGATTTAAAATCAAAAGCATTTTATTCCACAGACTTTAGGGTTGCGAATTAATAGTCGAGATCGTTCTATGGTATCTTGGCATCTTTTTTATAATTACTTCATTTATTTCCGCCTTCTTCTTTCGAAAAATTATTTTTTATTGTTCTCTCCCACAGTGGTTCATTTGAAAAAAAAAGTTGAAAATCAGTAAAAAAAATAGAGAATCAAGAGGAATATCGGATTATACTCCTTTGATCCAACCCCCATCTACTGGCAGGGAAACACCGGTAATATAACTGGCTTTTTCACTGGCCAAAAATGCAGCCGCAGCGGCAAATTCATCAGGTCTACCAATTCGACCCAGGGGTATTTCTTCAGTGACTTTAATAAGGTTGGGATTTTCGGACATGAGACTCTCCATCCGCTTGGTCTGGGTATATCCTGGCATTACGTTGTTGACCGTAATGTTGTACAGACCTAGTTCATTCGCCAGGGTCTTGACTAGCCCAACCACTGAGGCCCGTACAGCATGAGACAAGACCAAGCCATCCACTGGTTGTTTGACTGCTTGTGAGGTGATCGTAATCATCCGACCCCATTTATTTGCCTCCATGTCTGGTAAAACCCTTTTTATAATGCCAAAAGACGGCTTTCATATATCTGAATTAATGCCAATATTAAATCATGAACCAGTGTAGATTATCATTCGATAGGACGAAAAGGAAGTGAAATTTTAGATAGATATTCTAAGGGAGAATACGTTCTTATTTAAATATTTTTCACATCTATTAATGGTGATCTGTTGCATTATCTTCGGAATTTATTTACCTTTCAAGTTGTTGTTGCTGGATCTATATTTCACTTCGATGAATCTCATTTGAAATATGTCGAAGTGATGAGTCAGGTAATGACGGACTTCGACCTAACAAGAAACCCGTATCTTTTCTAATTAGGGAGAAGCCTAACAACCTATTTCTACAGATTGATTTTTGTAAGCTTTTTGGCTCTCAATCCGTTTTATCACATAACATGACTGACTTGTAGATGTCTCAGATTTACAAGGTATTAAATATGTAAATAATTAGTTATTGATTTATAGTTATTCCTTTATTTATTAACAAGCAAAACCATTTTCCCATGAGAAAATCTAAAACAAAATTCAATTATTTTATCCTGTTGCTCCTGGCCTTCTTCCTTGGCAATTTGCCTTCTGCCAGTGCACAACTATGTGTGCCTGAGCTCTTAGGTGTACCCCAAGATATCTTCATACCTTGTGGCAAGGATCTGCCGGCTTGGCCAACGGTCACAGCCACTTGTGGTGCAGTTGTGAGTAGGGTTCAACTAAAAACAGGTAGCCGTTGTGGCAATATTATCTATCACCGAAGATGGACGGCAACTAACGTTGATGGTACAGTGGTGGCTACTCAGACGATTCAATTTAAGGATGATGTGCCCCCGGTTTTAATCGTGCCAGCTGACACCACGATCTATTGTGGTTACCCTGTTCCGGAACCAGATGTTTACTGTGATGATGCATGCTCCTGGAATGAAGTAGTATTTTCTGAAAAGCGGACAACACATAACGACTGTGAATATACCTTAGTGCGAACCTGGACCGCCACTGATGGTTGTGGAAACGCGAATCAGAAAACTCAAAAAATCGACGTTGTTGATAATCATGCACCGGTCATCAAAGTAGTAAATCCCTTGCTGAAAGATATTAAGTTAGGAGGAGAGATGGCAGTGTACGATTGCGAAAGCCCACAGGTATTTATGAGTGATGTAAAAGTTACCGATTGCTGCAAGTTCACACTGGAGGTTTACGACAAATTATTAGTGAGTGGTAAATGTGCCTTGTGGGGATATCATCGTAAATGGAAATGTGGCTATATCGCCACTGACAAAGCGGGAAATAAGTCGGAATTTTATTTTTACGTGGTTCAGTATGATGATGAAGCACCGGTATTGCACAATGTACCGGAAGATACCATTTTGAGCTGTGATGACACTTTCCCTGCGCTTGACCCGGACTTGGTATATGTCGAAGATAATTGTACCAGAAGGACGAAAATCGATTTTTCGCAGATGATGTATGTCGACCCGGCTGATTCAAGCAATTATGCAGTCAAACGCTCCTGGTATTTTGCTGACGACTGTGGAAATGCAGTCACCGAATGCCAATGGATTTACACTTGTGATTTTGATACCACGCTTTTGCAGCCGGATACTTCTGGTATGGAGACTGACAGTAGTATGGCTGGCGCAATTCCTCTTTCCATTGATGGGCTGGGTCAAGGATCCAACAGTTCCTCTGGATCTTCATTTATCGATTTGACAGTCTATCCAAATCCAACACAAAGCAAGGTAACCATGGGATTTGAGGTAGATGAAATTGACCATTTGGATATCCAACTAGTTGATAAATTAGGTCGTACCTTGATCCAGAAAAGTTCGAACTATACTCCCGGAGTATATAACTACACTATGGATCTTACGCGTTATCCGGTAGGATTATATTCAATCATTTTAACCAGTAGAAAGGGGATACAATATAAAAGTATAATTAAAGCGAACTAGTTTTTTATGAATCTTGATTATTTCAGGATTTATTTAAATTTTTGGAATTCAAGGATAAAAACTTGAAGTTGAAAATGATCAGGTTGCAGATAGGCAACCTGATCATTTAATTTGTTTTATACAGGTGAATGCCTTTAAGAAGGTTCCTTCCGGTCTAAACCATTTTGGATTTTTTGGAGATTTAAGGCAATTCCCGAATCGGTTGATAGCGATTATCTGCTAAAATTGATTATT
This sequence comes from Saprospiraceae bacterium, assembly GCA_016711125.1. Classification (GTDB taxonomy): domain Bacteria; phylum Bacteroidota; class Bacteroidia; order Chitinophagales; family Saprospiraceae; genus JABDMH01. Next base: position 154,709 of record JADJTQ010000005.1, read on the forward strand.
CACATCATTTTGTAGACTACCTCTCTAAATCTAGCTATATTAGTTGAGATCTATCCAGCATTGAAGGCAATTTTGAAGCCCATAGGCACTTACTGGAATAGACGGTTGAAGTAGTCGTAGTATAATTCTCTTACCGTATAAGGCTGGTATTTATCAGATGCTCTTAGCAACGTGTTAAATCTACGTTGCTGACGGTAGCTTTTGCGCACTTATATTTTCTCTAAAATTAAACCAGTTACCCATGAAAATGAATCGTTTTTACCACAAGATTTATTATTTAATCTCATTCTTAGCGCTGATGTCTCAAATGTCTCTGCTAGCCCAAACAGAGAGTCAATACGCCAGCGGATGGACCGTCAACAATGATGCGGACTGGACTCCCTTCCCACCTAATAGCAATCCATTGGGAGCACCAAATGCATTTTGTACGGGGGCATCGACTCCCACTGGATCCTGGGCTCAGTTTACCTTTCCTGCCTTTTCACTTCCAGCGGCAGCCATAATCGATGGCGTTGAAATAAATATTACTTACCGTGCCGTATTTGACAATACATTTCAATTGACTTCCGGTGGAGCCCTTACCGGAAATACGAGGGTTTGCCCGCTGTATTTCGGCGGAGATTCGAATTGTACCAGTAGTGGTACTGTGACTGGAGGTGCTCCTAATGATACTTGGGGGCGGCTTTAACCGCCGCTGTTTTCAATGCGGGTAGCATCGGAGTTCGGCTTACCCAGGTTTCACCTACCGTAGACATGGATGCAATCCAGATGGTCGTCCACTATAATCTTGGCAATAGTGACCCTGATTGCTCTATGGCATCTATTCCAAGCCAAGGTGCCAATGCGATGTGCCAAGCCACGATCTCTGGTGCCGATGTTTCCGGCATCACGGATCCGGATATGGATCCTTTAACCATCACCGTCAGTCCGGCACTGCTGAATTTAGGGATGAATTCGGTCACAGTGAACGCTGATGATGGCATGGGAGGGACCTGCATGACCACAATAAATGTAAATGTCACAGATAACATACCACCAACCATTTCCTGTCCGTCAAATGTATCAGTCTCAAATGATCCTGGCCAATGTGGAGCGGTGGTGAACTTCCCAGCTCCAACCGCTAGCGACAATTGTGACATGTCGCTTACTATCGTTTGTACACCGGCTTCCGGAAGTTTCTTTCCCGTAGGAATGACAATGGTAACCTGTACGGCTACCGATGATACAGGCAATGACAGCTCATGCAGCTTTACGGTTACCGTCAATGATACAGAGCCCCCAATGATAACCTGTCCTAATGGATTCACAGTAGAATGTCTGGCTGCCATACCTGCTTGTTCTGGTTCAGATGCTACCGTCACCGACAATTGTCCGGGAGTAGGAGCGCCAACTTGCAGTCAGGGAATGTTGGTTGGTGACGAATGCATGGGAACGGTGAAAAAAACCTATGAGGTCATGGATGCCGCAGGAAATATGGTTAGTTGTACCCAGACTATTACCATCGTGGCTCCTCAACCTGTTTGGAACAATCCTCTTGGTAATCTCCAGCTGCCATGCAATGTTTTACCGCAACCGAGTACACTATCATGGACCCGTGGCACCGGCGTCTGTCAAACCACCGGTCAGGTACAAAGTATGATCATTGGTATCGTTGGCCTTTGTGAGGGATCTGTTACAGAACATTGGGAATACACCGATGTATGCGGAGTTACCATCAGTCACAGCCGGTTGGTATTTTACAAGATTGATACAGAGGCCCTCAATTAATTGGAGTACCTCCCGACATTTATATACCCTGTGGTAGTAAATTACCGGCTTGGACAAACGTCTCTGCACTAGATAATTGTGACGGATTAGTACCTGTATCCCGAAAGCAGGTCAAGGGAGGAACCAAATGCGGAACTGTTTTCTACGAAAGAATTTGGACGTCGGTAGACGAGTGTGGTAACAGTTCATTACGAAAACAAACCATCCGGTTTATCGATGAGAAACCGCCGGTGTTGGAGGTGCCGGCAGATATGGTCATCAATTGCGCTGATCCTGTACCTGCTCCATCCTATCTTTCCTATGATGATTGCTCGTGGAATGAAGTGATATTTAAAGAGAAGAGAACCAATCATAACGATTGCGAATACACCCTTGTGCGTATCTGGACGGCAACGGATGGTTGTGGTAACTCAGTGCAGAAATCACAAACAATTAAAGTGATTGATCCCGATGCACCCATAATTGAGATCGTAAATCCCACATTAAAGGATCTGGCCCTGGGAGGTTCAATGGATGTATTTAGTTGTGAAAGTCCCCGCACATTCATTAGTGACATAGAAGTGCACGATTGTTGTGCCGCAATATCGGTGGAGGCATACGATCAATTACTTTCGGTTGGACATTGTGCAGAAGACGGCTTCTTACAGAAATGGAGATGTGGCTATATTGTGACAGATGGAGCAGGCAATGAAAGCGAATTTTATTTCTTTGTGTTTCTCCGCGATACGACCTCACCAGTACTTTTCAATATTCCAAAAGACACCATATTGCCATGTGATGTTGCTCTACCGGAATTTGATTCAAGTTCCGTCCATGCCACCGATAATTGCGAATTGCAGAAACAACCACATTTTACGGAGGTGTACTACAATGATCCAATTGATTCCAGTGAATTTGCTCTACGAAGACGATGGACCATTGGAGATGCTTGTGGAAATATGACAGAAGCCTACCAGTGGATTTTTACCTGTGGATTTGATAGTGCCACCTTGATCAACTTCGATACCAGCGTTGTCGATTCCGATACTTCGACCATAGAACAGGATAGTTCCACTATGAGTCAAGACTCGAGTGAAATGAACCGAGATACTACATCATCTGACTCTGATACTCTGGTTGTGGATACCGATTCGGTCTCGATAGAGCCTCAGGACTCAACAATCGGGGGTACTCTTCCGGCGACTGTGGGACAAACGTCCATTGCTGAAACCGGGATCAACGGATCTACCGCAGTCACTTTTCAGGTATTTCCAAATCCTGCTGAGAATCGGATTACAGTAGATTTAATCGTAACGGAGCCCGATAATCTACATTTGATTTTGGTGAACAAATTGGGCCAGGTGCTTGAAGAAAGAAGAGCTGACTATGAGTCTGGGAGATACATGCATACCTTGGATCTTTCTAAATACTCAAATGGTATTTATTCGATAGTTGTTGTCTCAAAAAATGGCACGGTAGGTAGAAGCGTGGTCAAGCTGGAATAAACCTTGTGTGGTTACTTACATCAAGCACTAATGCTCATCGAATGACAGTTGAGTGCAAGTGTTAAAATAGATCAGGTCATTGCTTGCAATTGGCCTGATCTATTTAATTTGATTGAATCTGACAATAAAGTGATTGAATGAAATACTTACAGATCGCCCATCATTAATTTAGTCAAGTGAAGCGGTATTTCCATCTCCCAGGACTTCCTGATTTTTTAGATTAGCCAATGTTTTGTATGGTGCTTCGGCACTTAGCATGGATAAAAGCCAGTTAGGTATCCGCCCACCTTGCTGAATGGTGAAATTGTAACTGATTTTCGTTTCCGTTTCACTGATCGGCTGCAGTCGCCAGGTTACAAAAGCCTGGGAGACCACACCAGGATTATTTTTTTCCGGTAATGTGTTGGTAGAACAGACCTGATCGTAAAGGAGGCTATTCGTATTTTCATCCCAGGTTTTTTCAACGGCCCACATCAAGTCCCGGTCTTTAGCTGGCCACCCTTGATGGTTCCTTGTGTAGAAGTGATACTTGCTATCAGAGGTCCGATGTACCACTTTCGATTCTTTGACACTCTCTTGCCATTTAGGATAATCTTGTACATTATCAAAAATGGCTTCCAAACTGTCCAACGGCAGGCTGATCGTCGTGACCGCTCTGAAAGCCCTAACATTCTGCTCGTGGCAGTGATGCATAAAGACTTCAACATTGTTCTTATCAACCACCTGCTTCCACTCTGAGGGAATCTGACCAGATAGGAATTGGTTCAGAAAAACAGGATTGTAATAGTTGTTGTGGTAGAAGTGACTCGCATAGGCTTTCAGATTTTGTTGTTCAGGAGGATGACTTAATGCTACGGGTCACATTAATCAAAGGATCTAATACACCAGTCAAGGGCACCAAAAACGATGCCATAAATGCGCTGGAAAAGTGTATCGAAAGATATTATCTTTTTTGCGAAGCTATAAAGTGATAAAAATCATAAGCTAACCATAGCGACTTCAATAGGTTTCTATCGCGAAGATTAATTTGCCTGATAAGAATTTCCAGTAATTCCACATCCTGCAACAATTGAGATTGGTATATGGGCATGATTTTCACAAATCGGGCCAATGTACTTTCATCTGGATTCGTAGCACCGATTAAGGCCAAAGATCGGCAAAAAGGTATCTTATCGTAGACGCAGAAATGGTCCGGATACCGCAAAGAAAGGTATAGCATCGGCATATGGTAACCTTCATGAAAATGATGATTGATGCGACGATCCTTTTGCTGCACTTGATCGAGTAGCTGATCACAATGAAAGTGAAATCGCTCGATGCGCAGGGAGAGGTCCTTCTGAAGCGAGAACAGATCTCTAAACATGGATCGAACAAACTCCCTATTAAGTGCAATGAAGTCCAGCATTACCGACTTAGCAGACTGGTGATTTCCTCCCCATAGACTTCCCGAACTTGGGTGAGTCAATGCCCTCTCGAACATACTTCCTAAATCAAGCGCTTCCAAATCCCACACTTGGCTGAAGATCTCCTGACACTCCCATTTCAGACCAAGTCCATGGTAGGGTGGGAGAGATCGAAGATGCTCCTTAAATAGAGATCGATATTGATGCAATAGCTCGAGTTTCATTCTTTTGATTGATCAATTGGCTATGATAGACTTGAAAATTACATGATTTCTCAGTCCTGGCAAGTAACGCTTTATTAACCCAAATATCATAATATTGTCGTATATTGAAAGTAAAATCATCAATATAGTGTTGGTATATGGAGTTCATAGTCGATCAGATACATGTCCCCAATAAACGATCTTTTATAGCCCGAAACATTCAGCATGGCAATCAGGCGGCAACCCGTGTGCATTCACACAAGAATTTTGAATTGAATTTTATCACCTCGGGATCAGGTCGTCGAATCGTCGGTAACAATATTTCCAGTTATGAACCGGGAGATTTAGTTTTACTCGGACCAAACCTTGCCCATTGCTGGGAAGTATCTGAATCAGATCGGGAGATGGCATCCTGTATTGTAATACACTTCTATGAAAACATCATTAATTCTGATTTTTTTAATATACCCGAGCTAGAGAAAGTAGTGGAGCTTCTAGATCAGTCAACATACGGACTGTGGTTTAAAGGCCACGGAGTTATTGTGATTCAGGAAAAATTGGAAGAATTGATCAATCTACAAGGTCTGGAAAGTTATATAGTACTTTTAGAAATTTTTAATCAACTCCTGAATATTAAGGATGTTGAGGAGTTATCTTTTTCCAGTTCACAAATGTCCAGTTTCAAGAAAGATCTGGAAAAGATTAATTTGGTCTACGAATATGTATTTAATCACATAGAATCTGGTATTAATCTCGAAGATGCAGCTGCGGTTCTGAATATGGCTCCTGGTTCGTTCTGTCGCTATTTTAAGAAAAAGACGAATCAGACTTTTATGGAATATGTAAAATCGGTTCGAATCGGTATTGCCGCACGAATGCTCTCTGAAACCGATATGCAGATTACCAGAATCTGTTACGAAAGTGGCTACAATAGTCTGGCCAACTTCAATAGTCAATTTAAACTCATCATGGGTAAATCTCCATCTGATTACCGCAATTGTTTCAGGTAGTCATTCTTTCTGATTGACTAAAGCAATTTTCAATCCGGACAAGGAGGTAATCGTTTTTTCCAATGATCTCTATTTTTTGAGGGAGTGAAAATATAATATGAAATCGGTAAAAAACCATTGGATCAGGGATAAAAGAAGCTATTAATTTGTGATTAACATTCATCACGTTATTCCAATTGCACATCAATGGCTGGAAAAAGAATATTTCATATTATCTCGGTCGTCTTTGTTTTAAATTACGTTGTATTAAGTCAGAATAGTCCGATTAATGATTTAGGTCAGCCGATCTTTCAAGATGTGTCTTTCACTCAGGAATATGCGGTCAAATATTATTTTTCAGGACCATTTGGTCAATTGGAGAAGTGTTATTCTGATCGTAATGGTAACACGAGGGTTTCGTATTCAGGAGGAATGCTGCAACCCACTGGAGGTGAATTTTTAAGACCGGGAGATCTATGGCCTGACCGCCAGTATCTGCCAATGAAAGATCAGGAGATCAGGGATTTTGAATCTTATCAGCAGCAATTCGTTTATCTCGATTCAGAATCGGTTTTTAGTAATGCATGGGCGGGTAAGTATCGCTTATTGCATAGTCTCCCAAGTGCTCAGGTTCTTTGTATGGGAACTGATTTTTCCTGTTTGATTACAGATGGAGTAACCCTTCAGTACTTAAAAGATGGTCAAGAGCCGTTTTCTATCAAGCTACTTTCAAAGGTGAGTCTCATTAAGTATAGTGAGTCACGAGGTCAATTTTATCTTCTGGCTGATGACGGTATTTATTCGTACGATGGCAACGCCGGGAAAAATGTGCGTAAAATACTGAATGGTAGCTATGCTGCATTTGAGGTATCAAACAATGAAATGACCTTGGCTACTATCGACGGTATTTTGAAATACAATCTGAATTCCGGACAAATAGTTGGTGATAAAAATGATAGATTTCCTTCCTTGTTAATTACGACACTTGCCTACATTGATGGAAAACTATGGTTGGGGTCGGAAGATGGTCTTTTTATGCAGAAGGAAGATGGAACCTTCAATTTTTATAATGGTGAAAGATGGTTGACAGACAATCATATAATGCACATTTCTTCAGGACCGCAGCATTCGATAAATGTTTTGACTAAAACCGGACTTAGTCAGATTGTATTCAAGGATTTGAACCTTTATGACAAGGCTGTTTTTTATGAACAACAGGTGCGAAGCCGCCACATTCGACATGGTTTTAATGCTCATCTGGGAGACATGCAAAAGGGCAGGCTCGAAACTGGCACCTTAAAGGACTCTGACAACGATGGACTTTGGACCTCTATGTATCTGGCAGGACAGGCTTTTCGCTATGCAGTGACCAAATCAGATGATGCGCTGCAAAATTGTGTGGAGTCATTAGATGCATTGGAGCGATTATTCACCATCAATCCCGTACCTGGCTTTCCATCCCGTTCATTCGAACGCCATGGCTACAAACCTTTGCTGGCCGATCCTGATCGATGGCAACATGCACCGGATCGGCATTGGGATTGGAAGGCGACAACGAGCAGTGATGAAGCAATCGGCCATATTTTTGCATTTGGCGTCATCGCAGAATTAATCGAGGATTCGAACTTAAAGGAACAAGCAGTCAAATTGATTGATACATTGATGTCTCACATTGTTATCAATGATCTTTATATGATTGACTTTGATGGAAAACATACAACCTGGGGGCGTTGGAATCCCGACTATGTCAACTCGTTGCCAGAAATTGTGGGAGACCGCAAATTGAATTCATCCAATATCATTGCCATGTTGCAAACAGCCTATCATTTTACGAAAAAGGAAAAGTATAAGAAAAAAGCTTTGGAGTTGCTAAATCAACATGGTTATTTAAAAAACCTAATGCGTCCCATGGATCAAGTGGGCAACGCCCCGGAAGACGCTGATGATTGGAGCAAAATGCTTTCTGAGTCGTGGAATCACTCGGACGATGAAATGTATTTTGTGGGGTACTGGGGCTTATATAGATACGCCCTTACGGATGAATTAAGAAACCAATATCGTGAGGCGATTATTGATCATTGGCAAGCCGAGCGACCGGAGAAGGAAGGATTATGGAATATTTTTACGGCAATAACCGGAACCTCGGAATTTGACCTGCAAAATGCAATTTGGTACCTGCAGGAATATCCCTTGGATTTAATCGATTGGAATATAGTCAATAGCAAGCGGAAGGACATCGACTTTATTGCCGATAATTTTCGTGAGCAAAGTCTTTTGCGGGTTTTACCTCCCGATGAGGCACCGGTGCAACGTCATAATTCCAATATGTTTAATTTAGACAGGATCGGTGGTAACGGACTTTCGGAATATAGCGCTGGAGATATTTGGCTATTGCCTTATTGGATGGGCAGATATCTAGGCATTATTTCAGGTCCTTTAGAAAATGAAACTGCCATCCATTGAGCAGAGCCGCTAATGCCAAACGCCCAGAATATAAATTCCGGGCTCTATTAATCATGAGGAAACCTGCCGAACTGCCGACTGAAGACTGATGAATTGCCGACTGAAGACTGATGAACTGCCGATTGCCTGACTGCTAGTCATAAATCCAGAAGGAATTTCCAGATCGGCCGCACAAAATATTTTGATCCTGAATTTTTATTTCCTCTTCCATATCCCAGGTAATTAGATGGGCAATTTTGTGATCCATTATATTCATTGCTGCCACCAATCCTCCTATCTCCCTGGATTTTGTTTTGGGTTCGATGTAATCGTAGCAAGCATTTATTAAATTAAAATTCCGAATTCTCAGTAAAAATAAACTTCTGGTTTTTAATGCATAACGAGTTAGGCTAGATACCACTTCTCCACAATTCCAGAAAAATCAAATTTTCAAATACCATTTCTCATGCACGGACGGCAGGAAGTTTTTGTACGCCTTGGCATTGGGCACCATTGGTGGGCTTTTGTTTTCTGTCCTTGGTCATTTTATTTGTGATTCCTGTCTTTTTATTGATAAAAAGGGATCTTGTCGCGCCACAGCAGATTAATGCATGATCCGACTGCTCCTGACGACTGCTAAAAGCGCTGTCACGCTGCTCTCGCTTGTGGCTTTATAAAGTGCGACCACTCACTGCGGACTGAAGACGCTTTCTGCTTGTCTCGCTAAGAAACTGCGGACTAAGAACTGAGAACTGCGGACTGAAGACTGTCCGAAGGCTCAGACCACTCACTGCCGACTACTGACTGCAGACTGGATATAGGGGCGATAATTTTCTTGCATTATATTAATTTGATCTCTCATCCTTAGCCTTTGCAGATCATCCAATCCAAGAAGTGGGGGGATAGGATGATCGTTACAAATGTCCAATAAAGACAATGCACATTTAATTCCCGATATCGTTTTAGAATAGTTGGAACCGACACTATAGATCGAGTTTTCGATTTGTATTAGAGCCGTTTTGAGGTGCTGAATACGCTCCAGATCTTTGTTTAATGAGGCATTGTATAGCTCCACGTAAAGCCGGGGAAATAAATTTGCTCCTCCTGCTATGACACCGTCACCACCTGCCATGATGGTTTCAGGAAGCAAAATTTCACTTCCACTAATCACTGAAAAATCCGGATCAGCTCTGAAAACGCTGATCAGATTCATCAAATTGTCGACATCGCCCGAGCTATCTTTGATCCCTATGGCGCCCAGTTCTCGTGCCAATTGCACGGTTTCAATGGGAATGTTTAATTTGGTATGGATGGGCATATTATACAGCATAAAAGGTAATGGCAATTGCCTGCATAGTGCTGTCAAATATGTTTCAAATTCTTTCCTATCAAGGGGGAAATAATACGGAGGAGCTATGACGACGGCATCTGCCCCACACTTGTTGGCATATTCAGCCAATCTTATCGAAGTGATAATAGATGGGTCGGTGATCGATACAAGCACCGGAATTCTTGAAGCTAGGTGCTGGCAAACCTGGTTGATAACATCTTTCTTCAGATCATTGCTCAGACTTGAGCCCTCACCCGTGGTGCCTAAAATAAAGACGCCGTGGATTCCTCCATCCATCTGATGATCCAGTAGTTTTTTTAGACCTGATTTATCCAATTTATCGTCTGACTGAAGCGGGGTAACCAGAGGAGGTATCACCCCCTTGATTTTCATTTTTTTATTGGTCATAATAGCGATCTGATTTTCGTGTCTCACTAAATGAGATTACCTTGGACTGATTTTATTAAATAGGAATAAATAATGATAAAACAAAAGGGCGATCGCTCCATTGGTGTCTCAATTTCGAAACGATCACCCCATGAGTACAGCTTAAATTTGCTATTGAAGTTGGCAAATCAAGATATTTTTACCGGCCTAAATGGCCTAAAATAGGCTGATACTCAATGAAAAAATCTACTACCATATTTTTTATGATCACCAGGGTTTTGATGTTCCTTGGATCAACCATGTTTTTGACCATTGACTGTCATTTCCGCGGGCACCCGAGTAGGGAGTAATCTCCAGACGTAAAGTTGCGTTTGAAGCATTATCAGCATTGTTACTCAGTTCATTCGACCCGTAATTAAATCTTACCGGAAGCACCGGTTGACCGGATGCAGGACCTGGTGTTAAAGCCGGCAGACCGGTACGACGAAAGTCAAACCAGGCTTCTGTAGCTGATGTCCAACTCGCAACCCATTTCTGTTGTAGCACTTGCTCTACCGTACCGCTGAAGGTAACGGCACTCTGCTGAATGAAAGAGTCATATGCATCTCCTACTTTCCAGGTTGCCAGCGACTGACGGATCCCAGCTTCGTAATTTGTTTTGGCGTCACCAACAGACCATCCTTTCAAGGCTGCCTCCGCAAGTATGAACGAAACTTCGGCTGCCGAAATCAATCGGGCTTTTAATAAATTCCCACCGGAATTCCGATAGATGCTGGCCAGTTGCGAGACATGTTGATTCTCTACACTTTGTCCAGGTGTTGGATTGAGATTGTAAGAAGATGGTTGTGTCAATCCGGGAGGCAGTCCTACATATTCATCATCGTTTAAAGGAGCTGTGATAAGCATAGGATTGTAATGGCGTGTAAACTTTGCTCCCGATGCAATGGCCGCAACATATTCGATATCTTCAAGGGCAGCTACACCTTCTTGAACCACTCCGTCTTTCCGGATAAAAGGTTCAACGTCCGTTGTTAACGTTGCATCTGCGACCCATTGGCAATGTACCGGTGCAATCCAGACGGCAAGCCGGGGGTCATCGGTGCTGGTCAACTGATCTAGTAAAGTTTGACAAACTTTTAATCTCCGATAGTTACTACCCGCTTCACTAGAATATTCCGATGGCCAAAGATCATTGGATCCCCCGGTGTAATTTAACGTGGCATCCATGTCGGCATCTTTGATGTATTTTCCTCCTTGATAGATCGATTCGATACCGGCTTTAGCTTTGGAAGGATTCTTCTCTGAGATACGGAGATAGTACCGGAGCAAAAGTGAGTTGGCAAATTGTTGCCAGGCTTGAGTATTCCCGCCATAATATAGATCTGTATTAGCGACGATTCCTGTCTCATCGGCCTGGGTGAACAATGCGGCTGCAGCAATTAGATCCTCGATGATACCATCATAAATGATTTCCTGGCTATCAAATGAAGGGTATTCGAAGTTAAGACCGCCTTGATTGCCTTTGATCGCATCGGTGTAGGGAGCATCACCCCATAGATCGGTAATAGCCCCGAAAATAAATGATTTCATGGTTAATGCAACGCTTTGATGAAATTGCCAGTCAAGATCCTTAGCTCGCTGGTACATCAAGTCATTATTCCTCAGTAGGCCATACCAACCGGTCCAGTCCTGAGCGTTCCAATCGTAACTGTTATGTCCGGAAAACCAGCCGTCTTTTTGTGTCTGTTGCATCACGCCGGCAATATCGCCAAATCCGAGTCCCAAATAGCTTTGTGCTGCACCACCCAATACAATCGGCATGATCATGTTGGGATTAGCGGTACCAGGATCTATTCCGTTGGGGTTTTGATTTAATTCAGTTAATTCATCCTGACAGCCAACCCAGGTAAGGAGCACAAGAATTATTGAAATGATTTTATATCGAGTAATTGATTTCATGATGATCATTTTTTATTAGATGTCAAAATTTAGTTTGAACCCAATCGGACTGGTCCATGGCATCACATTTTGCAATTCTATCCCTTGACGAAATTGCAATTGGGTGTCACCCTGGGCACTGCCGACCGCCTGAAATGCTCTTTCCGGATCGATTCCTATTTTTGATTTTGTCCACAACATTATATTTCTGGAAAATACCGAAACACTGGCATTGCGCATACCGGCAAATTTAGGGAAACGGTAGGTCAAAGCGATTTCCCTAAGTTTTATATAAGAAGCATCGAAGGTAATGGCCTCATTAAACGACCATGGATAGGTATCTGTAATGGGGTATAAAGTACCCTCCCTGGGATATAGATGCTCCGAATATTGATCGTCTGAAAAATTATTGGGAGTATCTTCTCCAGCTGTTTGTATGACGCCAGGTACAAATGCACCATCATAGCCGGCAACTGCGCCACCATTGTCATCGTAATAGAATCCTCCGGACTCTTGAGTGTGCCCACCCACTCTCGGGAAGTTTCCATTTTGTGGAATAATGTATTTATCCGGATCTGATTTTAACAGATCGATTAATTCTTGTTGCGAATATTGACCACCAGGGATTAAATTATCAATCTGTCTTTGTGACTTCCAATCTGATTCTCCATAACGATAGGTGTAGGACTGAAATTCTCCTCCGTTTCTCCAGTCGAAACTGGCTGACAAAGAAAATCGTTTGTACGACAAGTTTGTTTGCATACCCATAATAAAATCAGGATTGAAGTTTCCTACCGGGATCCGGTTTTTACGATCGTTGGGCAATTCCTGCCATCCACCATTATTGTCAAGGATAGGCCAGCGATAATAGGGTGAACTTGGATCCATCACGCGAGCATAGCCTGCACTATATAAATTGCCAATCTCCTCACCAACAAAAGTGAAAGCTCCACCGTCATTGTCTTGCCATAGATCTATGAAGTCCTTGCCTTCCGTTAGTTCTTTAAGTATTGTCTTATTTTTAGTTAGATTGAAATTAACATCCCAAATAACATCGCCGGAAACCGGAGTTAAACCCAGCGCTATTTCCCAACCTGAACTTTCGATAAGACCCGCATTGATAATCTTTCCTGAATATCCAGATGATTGTGGTAAGGCAATCGAGAATATCTGATTCTCGTTTTGCATATTGTAATAAGTGGCTTCAAACCTGACCTTGTTTTTCCATAGATTGACATCAATACCAAATTCAGTCGAAGTCGCAATCTCAGGTTTGAGTTGTGGATTCAGCAAAGTGGATGGCACACTTGTAGTAGTCAGGTCATTGTAATTTCCGGTCGATAAAGTAGGTGTCAGCCGGTAAGGATCTGTGTCATTACCAACCTGTGCCCATCCTGCTCTTAATTTTAGTAGAGAAAAGGCGCTAGGCAAATCAAAAGTTTCATTCAGCAACCAGCTGAGTGATACAGATGGATAGAAGTATGAACGGTTTGATGCCGGTAATGTACTTGACCAGTCATTACGTCCGGTAATATCCAGGTAAAGTTTGTGATCAAAACCAATCGAAGCCAGAGCATAGAGGCTATAGATAGCCTTTTCAGCAAGGGCGTTACTGACACCGAGGTTATCACGGTTAATATTGGCGGTATTAAAAATACCGGGAACAATTAGACCAATACTTCGATTGGAAGTAAAAATCGAATTGTCCTGATTGGTACGACGCATATAATTTCCACCAGCCGAAAAATTGACATCAAAAAGACCGGCTTTTTTATTAAACGAAGCCATGAAATCTGAGTTGGACTCTTGAAAATTGATATCCGTGAGGTAGTATCCTCCATTGTTGGCACGACTATAATTAAATGGAATTTTGGTTTCGCGGGTCTCGTTAAAGACATCGATACCATGCCGCACATAAAATGAAATCGCAGGTGTAATTTGGTATTGTAATTTTAGATTACCATATAAGCGGTCTCTTTTAAATGCATTGGTCAGAGCATACGCGATAAAATAGGGGTTGTCGCCTTCCGTACTTGGCCTTAGCTGTTCGATATTTTCTCTTCCTTCCACCCAATAGTTTTCCATGTCTCGTACATTGACATGAGGCCATGTGTATACAGATTGCAAGGCATTGGCTCCACGGCTGGCTGTTGCCGGACGGTCATTCGAGTTTGTACGACCAAAACTAAAGTTTGAAGTAACAGTTAGATTTTTAATCAATTCGTGCTCTATGGAAGTCGATAGCGCATTGCGGTATAGATCCGAATTGGGTATCATGCCCCGGTGGGTCATATTAGAAAACGAAACTCTAAAATTTCCTTTATCGCCACTATTTGAAAATGAAAGATTATTGTTGGAGGTAATACCCGTTTGGAGAAAGTCTTTCATGTTGTTCGGATATGATTTGAGTTCAGTCGGTGTTTGAACACCGTTAGCGTCGGTTGGACTATTCCACTGAACCGCTTTATTACCAACGTCGAGGGCCGGGCCACCCCAATATGCAGAGCCTTCATCGAGCACTGGATTACGTTCTCCTGAAGCATATTTATAGTGAAAATCAAGGAGCTTACCGGACGCTCAAAAATGTTACTTGTCGAAAAAGAAACTCCCGAGGTCTTTGCCTTTTCCGGATTTAGTGGTAATCAATATGACACCATTGCCAGCACGTGAGCCATATAGGGCCGCTGCACTTGGACCTTTCAATACAGAAATACTTTCGATGTCGTCAGGATTAATGTCCGCGATAGCATTACCATAATCCACCTCATTCCGATCTCCGTTGCGACCAATATTATTCACTGAATTAGCTAAGGGTACCCCATCAACAACAAAGAGAGGTTGATTATCTGTCGTTAATGATGTTAGTCCACGGATCAATACATTAACCGATGAGCCTGTGCCTGATGTCTGACTAATAGTAAGACCTGGTACTTTGGAGGCCAGTGAATTTAAGACGTTATCTTGCGATACCCGACGTAGTTGATCACCGTCCACTTCTCCAACACTATAACCCAGTGATTGCTTCTCCCGTGAAATTCCGAGTGCAGTCACAACTATCTCCTGAAGAAATAGACTTTGCAATTGTATATTAATAATTGGTCGGTTCCCAACTATTTCCGATTTACTTTCCATACCGGTATAAGAAAATAGCAGTACCGATTCGGAGTTGACACCACTTAACTCGTACTGACCATCAAAATCAGTAGTGGTTCCGTTTTGAGTGCCCTCCACTAAAATGTTGGCCCCAATAAGAGGTTGTCCATCATTGTCGGTTATCAAGCCGCTTACCTGGGCTTGTCCGATCAGTTGTGTCGAGTAAAAGACAAAAAACATTAGAGAATAGGTAAAAAGATTCCTTTTCATAACAATGACTTTATGAGGATTAAAGAAATGACAAATACTAGTTTTCGACATCCAGCAGAAGATGTCCACGCGCCTGTTCAAGAAATTAAATCTAAAAGGACGAGTCTGTTTTTATTTGGACCATCTCATAGCAGTAAATTTTAAACAAATTAAATACAGTTGCTCCAGACTGGCTTCCAGCTTTTTGTTTATTTCCTCCTATTTTTTGACATATTCAGCTCCGGAAGACGGTTAAACCCACCTATTTAAGCCTGATGTCAATTGATTGTTATTTTGATTTTATTTTTATTCAACTGCTATGCTAGTATAGGAGGCTGTTGTAAAAGCACGGATATTCGGGCGAGTGTCATCCAGCACTTACTTGAAGTTAAGTTTGGGCAAGGCACCGGATTACTGTTTAAATCTTTCCTGGTAGCGTTCCCATGGTCCGTGCGAGTATAATGCGATCAAGGCCAGAACGGCAATCACCAGTAGAGCTATGATAAAGAATTGTACCCATTGGGATGGTTTAATTTCTGAGGATTTAAAGACCGGATTCAGCTTCGGGATCAGCAACCAGATGAGTAGTAAATTGAGTGGATACAGATATTGTTCGATGCGGTAGGTACTCAGCCAGGCGCCTGTAATTAGCCAGCTAAAAGCCATGTAGATACCGAAAAAGGCATGGAAGAATTGAAGATTATTGACCGGAGACCCCAATTTCATCTGATTTCTTAGATAGTAATATGCAAAAACAAGGACTATGACTGAAGAAATCCATTGAATGATTGTGCCAAATTGGTTGATCTCGATGATTTTTGAATAAGTCTCGTTTAATCTCGTTGAGGTCATGCTTTCAAACCAGACTACTATGGGGATTAGACCTACCAACACCAGGAGCGGCAGTAATCGCGTCTCATGTAGTTTTCCTGCATCTTTTTCCCATCCGGCCGTAAAGACACCGTAGGCCATGCCAAGACCACCAAAAAAACCAATCGAATACTCCATTACGTTCCAGAAATTAAAGTCAATTTTCGAAACGATTCCGATGACCTGCAAAAAATTGCCTAGTGCAAACCCGATTCCACCTCCGATGCTCGAACACAAGGCAACATGTATAGGACGGAAAAATTGGTGTGTATGGAGATACCAAGATAATCCCAATACCATGCCCAGACAACCGGCCCAGGCTTCTGATCGCGGCGGTGTCATCAACCATCCTAGCTGCATGACAACAAAAAAATAGGTGATGATGGCTCCCGTAGTCATAGCAACAGTGACGGTACCCCAATTGACTTTTTTTTCATTCTGAGGTTCCAAACTGAGTCCAAAGAGACCCCCTCCCAGAAAGCCGTAAAGACCTCCAACAAGGAAAAGCATAGCCAATCCATAATAGACATTGAGAAAGTCGAGAGCTCTTGCGTATCCGACTACAACCCCGTAACTGATCATCCCGCCGAGTCCCCAACCAATCGCTGCTGCCAAAGTACTGGTGATCAATTTCGAATGCCAGTCTTCGCGATTTGCAATGATAATGATGATCATGCCGCCTAGCGCACCTGCCCAGGCTGCGCCTTGCTCATGCCCAAACTGTCCCCGGATGGCCCAGGCTGTTCCCAGGGTCATTCCACTGAGTAGCAAGTTGAGCCAAAGTTTACCTTTTTTAACAGGAAGCTCGGAGTTCATATTTTGATAATGTCTTTCTCACGTACTAATTCAAAAAAACTTCTAAAATGCAGAGTAAATTATGGTAGATAGGTATTTACTAATGCTACTTTCTTAATGCATTGCATTGTTTTTTGACTGGTTTCAGTTATTTGATCAAAGCGGGATCGATTCTAAGATATTTGATCGATTTCTGTTGACTGTTTAGGTGGTATGAGTAGCTCATATGGAGCAGACCATCACTACTTTGAATAATGCACGGGTAAGAATAACCGGCATTTTTATTTTGGTCATTTTCCAGAAAAATCTTTTGAGTCCAACTGATTCCTTCATCAGTCGAAATCCACAATGATAACTGGTAACGACCGTCATTAATCATATTTCCGACAAAGGCCCAGCGACCGTCAAGAAGTTGGATTACAGCCACGCTTGCAGTGTTGGGTATATCTGACTTTAAAGCGGCACTCCAAGCGAAACCCCTGTCATGAGAAGTACTTAATTGTACACGTGCAGGTGCATCACCGCTATCTCGCATGTACGCAATAATGTCTCCGTTCTTTTTTAAAACTAAAGAAGGTTGAATAGGGCCACGACCAACGATCGGCTTGCTTGGCTTCCATGATAAGCCGTCGTTGATAGAGATCGCGACGAGTGACATGTTTAAGCCATCGGAATAGAGTGGAAGTAAAATGGTATCTCGGGTCAATAGCAGGGGTGGGATTCGGGTCATCCAGCCAAAACTGCGGTAGGTCGAATTTTTGCTGGCTTCTATGATCATGTCATCGTAGGCGGGGGCGTAGCCAGCCCAGCCCATTTCATGGTCAGGCAGTTCCTTCATTTTTTTTATTACCTCTTCCGAGAATGTCTCGTTGGGTTTGAGTAAAATGTTTTCTTGCCACTCCCAGATTGGAGGGCCCGCCATTAAATAGCTTGTCGAGATTTTATATTTAATGATGGAATTTTCCCATTGGTTGGCCTGAACTGCGATCCAGGTGAGAAATAATTTATTCTCATGATTCAGAAACAATACCGGATTGCAGTCTGGTAGGTCAGGTGTGTCAGCCAGGTCAAAGGGTGGTGACCAGCTTTGAGTCGATTCTTGCCATCTTGAGCCTCTGATTCGAACATCATCTGCTTTGCGTTCACCGCTTCCCTCAAACCAGGCTGCGAGTATATCTCCATTTGGAAGGGATACGATGGAGCTACCATGTACGTGCTTTTCTTGTAGCGGAAAGATCAGATCCTGTGCTAAAAAAATATTAAAAGATTGTGACGCCGCTTCCTGGTTTGAAAGAGAGAAGGCAATCAACAGAGCAAATATGGTTATTCGCATTTCATTCATCTCAAATGAGAGAAGACCAAGTCTTTGCATAAATATCATGGTTGTTTATATTAATGTACAAAAAGGGATCTGTTTGCTACTAAATTATTGATTATTAGGGTCCATCCTGTTGAGATTGTAATGTTGTGTTTAGCCTGCGTTATATGCTTATCCCGAAGTCCATGACTATCAATTAAGTAATTCGGGGTCAAATGATTATAAGGCTTACTATAAAGAAGTGAAGTCCAGATCCGACATTGGTAATTGCTTTATTAGATTCTTTAAATTCGCTGAAAATTATATAAAAAGTTCTTATTATTACAGCAATAATTAAAGAAAACTGACTCTTATTTGTTTTCGCTCCATCCGGTTTCTTAAATAATGTTTTTTTCTACCAGTATTTTGTCAAATAGTATCTTTATTTTAACTGTATGTATCATAAGCATTTTAGTGTTACACTGTTTTTTTTATTAGGAGCAGGTTTTATTTTCTCATTTGGTTGCAGGCAATCACCACGCGTTGGTCATCAGCATAGTTTTTTACATAACCATGAGGCCACAAAGCCGACACCCGTACCAGACCAGATCATCCTAAATCTGAGTGAAGATCCCTTACATAAACTAGCCGTCAATTGGCGTACCGATACGAGTATCTCAGTAGGTGAAGTGCAAGTAGCTAGGTCCTCCCATGGTCCGGAATTTCGTGAACAATATCGCACGGTCGTTGCAAGCTCACAGCGGTTTAGACACCAATATGAAAGTGAACCGGAGGTTAATGCCTATTATCATGAAGTGATGATAGACAGCCTGATGCCTTCTGAAAAGTACGTCTATCGGGTAGGTACGGATACCCTTTGGAGTGAATGGTTTCAAGTGGTCATGCCCAATGAACAAAAGGTGTCACTGATTTATTTTGGAGATGCCCAGAATGATGTAAAATCAATGTGGTCAAGGGTGATTCGACAAGCTTACAGTCAATTTCCCCAAGTTGATTTTTTATTGCATGCCGGTGACTTAATCAATCGATCAGATCGCGATTTAGAATGGTCGGATTGGTTTTATGCCGGAGGCTTTATCCATGCGATGATACCCAGTGTAATGACCCCAGGCAACCACGAATACGGAAAAGAGGGTGACCTTTCTCCTCAATGGAAACCGCAGTTTAATTTGCCTAAAAATGGACCTTCGGGTCTGGAGGAGACCTGTTATTTTATCGATTATCCCCTGGTGAAGGTGATTTCTCTTGATGCTGAGCAAATTGATGAATCAACTTACTATCGCGACTTGCAGAAATCTTGGCTTGATTCATTACTGAAAATAAATCAAGCCCCTTGGGTAGTAGTTACCTTACATTACCCCGTCTTTTCGACCAAGCCGGAACGGGATAATGTCGAGCTGCGGGCACATTTTAAACCAATTTTTGATCAATATGGTGTGGATATCGTGTTACAAGGCCATGATCATGCATACGGAAGAGGTATGGCTGCAAATGTGGCCGACGGTCAAAATACTCGCGATCAGAAGTCGGGTACTATGTATGTTGTGTCGATAAGTGGTCCAAAAATGTATGATGTAACTGATGCATCCTGGATGGATCGGCGTGCTGCCAATACTCAATTATTTCAATTTATCTCTATTGAAAGAGATCAACTGAATTACCAGGCGTTTACCGCACGGGGAGATCTGTACGACGAATTTAAGCTACTGAAAAATCCTGATGGACCTAATAAGCTGATCAATAAAATACCGGCTATGCCTGAACGGGTTGAAGAATTGATTAATTGATCCTGGCTAGATCTTATAGAAGCTTGACTACATTTTAAAAATCAGACTTGGATCAAGTGGATATCTTCCAAACTCTTTACCGTATATCGCAATACCTCCGTCTCCCTTACTCGCAATCCTTACTTCCAACTTACCATTTTTAATGGCATTGCGTAGAATGCGCTGGGAGATCGGTACGGTCACTAGATATCCATAAGAACCTGCCTCATGGAGTTTTTTATCGCGTTTTTGAGCATGCCATGATAATACACCACGATGATCAGCCGGATAGTCCGGTAAGGTTGTGGTTTGGACCAATTCACCATTGAAGGAAATACTGATTTCTGAAGGATATAGTGTCTCATCGGTCATGGGGTAGGAATTGGGGTTGCTACTTGGTGCCACCCTTGATCCTTTCATATAATCTTGATCGCGATCAAATTCTGATTGATCTTTGACAAATAATTGTTTGGCTGAACACTCGATGCGGAAAAGTGCTGATTTTGAACGATTTAGATTAAGATCTTCCGGAATATTAAAAAAGTACGTAAAGTATCCTGATCCGGCTCCATTTACCTTTTTTCCTTCAAAGACATCCCATTGTTTTTTACTCCATTTCGCATCAGAAAATTCCTGAGGGGCTAGCGATAGAATTTTTATGTCTGCAATACTTTGGTCGCCTGTCACTACAAAATGTTTAAAATTATGATGTAGGATTTCTCCTTTTGTGCTTATTAACTGAATGGTCAGTAGGGCTAGACCGGATTGATCTGGAATATTGAATTGAAGCGGATCAAGCTCTTTTTGAATCCATGGGGTGTACGGTATCTTTTTAAGATCCGAATAAATTACCTGATAATCTCCTTTTTCATCGGTTAAGGAAAGATTGTATTTAATATGCAATTCATCTCCATAATTTTCGCCGGTCATAGAGGATAGAAATAGAGGAACCGAAACGACTTCACCTCCTTTTACATCCTGACAAATTTCATTTCCTGTCGATAGATAAACGGGAGCATGGAAATCGTTTAAACTCATTCCAGCCAGGATTTCATTTAATCCCGTCTCCTTTTTACTTCTGTCAAAGCGCCAGTAACCATTCCATTCGTTGATGACATCATGATGCTCTGTGTAGAGCCAACCGGCAATTTTTGGATATTTTCTAAAAGTATTCATCATCTGATGATAGTCGTAGCTCCAGTCAATATCGCCGGTACTACCATCGTAACCCCAGACATTACCACATTCGGAATTAATGTTTGGTTGATTGGATTGGGTAAATCCTTTTTCAAAATCAAATGTGCTACCGGCAAAAGTATTGGCGGTCATATTTTTTAGGTGACTTTCCCATTCCCAACCAGGCAAATAGGCATGCCAGCTGTTGATATCAGTTTCCGTGTGACCCGCCCACAGCATATCGAATTATCTTCCACCAACCGGGTAGGATCCAAAGATTTGGCGAGGTAATACATAGATGCCACCCAATCCTGGGTTTCTGGCAGGTATTGATTTTGTTCTTTACTACCTTGGGTAACTTTTGTTGTCAGACCCCAGGTTTCATTAAAAACAATCCAGGAGAAAATAGAGGGATGGTTGAAATCCCGCTTGATCATTTGTCGCAAGTGGTACTCAGCCTCCTTTTGCATTAATTCGTCCGGTTGGCCCCAGCTATTAGGTACATCGGCCATCACCAACAGGCCCAGCTTATCCGCCCAATATAGTTTTCGCGGAATATCAATTTTAACATGGGTACGAATACCATTCAGGCCAATGGATTTACTCAATTCGATTTCTTCGCGCATAAATTGGTCGGAAGGAAACGTATAAAATCCTTCCGGATGATATGATTGATCCAGAGCCAGTTGGAGATAGACAGGCTGGCCATTTAAGGCAATGTACGGATAATCGGTACCCGGAAGATTCTCGACGGAGATTTCACGCATTCCGAAATACGTCTTTAGATGATCGCCTCCAAGGGTGACTAAAACATCATAGAGATAGGGATCATCCAGTGTCCATAGTCGGGCTTTGGGGATCGAAACATCAAAGCTGATCTTCTTCGAGTGTGCGGGAACCGTTTTCTGGATTTTGATACTAGGATTTCCGTTAGAGATCTCCAGTTCAATCACCAGATCTTTACTGGTTTGTTGATCAAGATATGCGGTAACCGTGGCCATTCCCTTGGCAATGTCCGGCCGAAAATGAACCGCATCCAGATAATTCGAACCCCTGGCCTCCAAATAAATCGTTTGCCAAATACCTCGGGCGTTTCCATAACCTTGTTTACCATAGAGTGTGAAGTCTCTTCGCAGATCGTCGACCCTGATCACCAGCTTTTGGTCTTGTCCATATTTGACATGATCCGTTATTTCAAACGAAAATGGGGTATATCCTCCTTGATGGGTTCCGACCAGCTTACCATCCAACCAAGCGGATGTCTCCCAATCCGAGGCTCCGATCACCAGAAAGGTCCTTTTTCCTGACCAGGATGCATCTACTTTAATGGATCTTTGATACCAGGCGATATCGGCTTCATCTTTTACTTCGGAGAGGGCTGATCCCCAGGGAAAGGGAACCAGGATCTTCTGGTCAAAATTATTG
Source organism: Saprospiraceae bacterium (assembly GCA_016711125.1). Taxonomy (GTDB): domain Bacteria; phylum Bacteroidota; class Bacteroidia; order Chitinophagales; family Saprospiraceae; genus JABDMH01. The sequence continues at coordinate 177,344 of JADJTQ010000005.1, forward strand.
GACTGGCTCCAATCTTGTTGTAAGCCAGTATTTTTTGAGTCAAATTGAAATTGCCAGTATCCATTGAGGTTTTGCCACTGAGGCCGCTCAAAATCAGGACGCGGATGCTCTGGGAGGGGAATATTCTGTGCAATAAGATGGGAAGGGGTGCAGAGGAGCAGAAATAGAAACGTGCGAATAAACGACATAGAGTTCAATAGGTTGTTGGCTCAAAATAAGAATTCATCTGGACTTTGAGACTTCGATCCTGGAGCAGGGTCATGCCAATCTCCAGGGGGCCAGGACCCCTTAGAATATCGTGTTGATGGTTTGAGGATCTCGGACTTCGATCCTGGAGCGCCTTAGTGGATCCCAGGTCGCGATCCTGGAGCGGACTTCGAGGAAAAGCGTTTGGTAATTGGGGAGATTGTCGGTAATAGAAATGATTTTGTTAATGCTTCAGATCTTGTCCGATCCTGGAGCGCCTCTGGGCTTAGGGGTCATACTCACTCGTCCCAGGTAGTTACAATCTATTAAATTATTTTGTAATTTGTTTCCTATTGCAAACATACGAGGGGTCATGACCCCTTGGAATATCGTGTAATGGCTGCAGGATCCCAGACTGCGATCCTGGAGAGGACTTTAGTGGATGAGAGGGCTCCAGAATCCCTCTGGGCTTCAGGATCCCAGAGTCCGGGTTTTTATTTTTAATTTGCGCTTTGATTATTTACTGGCTACTACATGAAATTAATATCTATCATTTTTTTATTATTTCTGATCTATCCGCTTTCGGTCTACTCGTATACTGACGAAAGCCATTACAGTACTACTTTTGAAACCATCCGGTATTTTCGTGTTTTTACACCACTGAATTATAATCCGAGCAGCAGCACAAAGCGTTACCCGGTCATCTATTATTTTCATGGATGTGGCGGGAGCTATGAACGCAGTGGCACGTATAAGTATACCGACTATGGTCTTATACCACCCGTTGCGCAGGGCAGGTCTGATGATGAGGCTTATGAATTTTCGAGCAATGCCGATTTTGAAAATGCCGCCACTTCCCATGATGTGATCATCATTTCTGTCGACGGCCGAATTGAAGAGCTACCGGAAGGATGTAAGGTTTATTTCCCTTCTCAGGCAGAGGAGTGGCAAGGAAACTATTACAATTTTTCTACCTATATCAGGGAATTAATAGCTGTGGTTGATGTACGCTATCGTACTAAAGTGGGTGCTTCATTTAGGGCAGTGACCGGTCTATCGATGGGAGGTCATATGGCGGTCTGGATTGCAGCGACCAATCCCCATTTATTCAGCAGTGCCTCTCAATTTTGTTATTCACCAGATGACTATCGGGTTGGAGAGCCCGAGTATCAAACGACGGTAGATTTAAAAGAGCTTTGGAGAAATCTTCGAGGGTTCCATTTCGACATTCCACGACAGACAGGGATTATCTTCGATATTATACGGAAGAATTGTTTACACTCTTCTCCGGAGCTGGGTTTGGCAATCATTTTTATCTGGCAGATTACTGTCATCACGCACCGGCCAGGATTGATTTACAATTTGATTTTCATGTAAAACATTTTGGCGTATCTAAAGGACGTATTCCCTGTTTTTCTCACGCTAACCTTTATCCAGGATTTGAAGTATGGGATTATCAGATTGAGAGCTCGAAGCAGGAGGATGGTTGGATTTATTTAAATAATGTGACGAAAAATGGGCTAGGTATTTATACTAGAAAGCAACTGCCCTGGGGTCGTAGTCTTTCGAAATTTGATATTCTGGTGAAAACGCCGGCTATTTATCAGCCAAATTATAAATATTATATTTCCCGTTATGACTACCGGAATCAATCATTCGCCATAGAGTCGGTGGTTGCGGATACTCTGGGCCAACTCTCGATCTCATCATCCGGGGAATGGGAGAGGAGATTGGGATTTTGGGAGAGCACATTCAACCCGCTGTATTTATTTTGACTGATACAGTCAATGAAAGTATTTATTTGATTGACGGTGTCGAAAGAAATCTTTCTTTTGAAGTGGTTAATTGCTCGACCAAAGAGCAAACTATTGATTTTGTCGTTAGGACTGAAAATACGGATTTATTATCCTTACTCACTCAACCCCTAACCGTGGTCATACCCGCACAAAGTAAAATCAGGATCGATTCATTTTGCCAGGTGTTAGGAAATCAGCGTGACCCGCGTAAAAATACGGCATACCTTAAGATTTCTTCTTCGATCGGTGGTGAGCTCCAGGACAGAGAACATATCATGCAAATTAAAATTGGTGATCCTCGCTTATTAGCTGCCACATCAGCTATAAAAATATTCGATAGGCGCTCAGAGGAGTTGGCTTTATTTAAATACCAATGGAATGGTTGGCACGAACCTGTTTCAACGGGAGTAATTACGGAGGGCAGGGGAGATAAAAATGGAATACCTGAAACTGGTGAGACCTTTTCGATTTGGATTGAATCAGGACATCCTTTGGATACCACAATAGCTAAGACCTGGCATCCGATTATTCCAGTCTATACTGGTAAAGGTCCAGATGTCGAATTGGTAGATATGTTGCATCATTCATTTAGCACGGGAAGGGATGTTTTATCCGCTCAACTGAAGTTGAAGCGGAAGCCAACGAAGGATAGTCCGGTAAGCATTCCTTTTCAAACCGAGATGCTCAGAGTGCAGCGTTTGGTAAACGACTGCCACCGCGATGCCGCTGATGATTTCACCTATTTTTACGGGGAAGTGCTGATTAATGAAGATGGTCGGTGCGTAATCAAAAGTTGGTAAATTGATTTAGGTGATTCAATTCTACTTGTAGGAGGAATCGTTTCGGTAAATCTGTGGGTGACCTTCAGTGCTATTCTGCTTCATCAATAAGTTGGACGGAAATCCTATTTTCCTATCTTTAACCTTCAAGGAATTACAATTGAAAAAATACCTGATCCCGTTTATTTTCGTCTTGATCATTTTGCTGGTACAAGCGAATCCTCGCTCCCGTTCGGTAAGTGGAACTAAATCGGTCCATTCTCTTCAAGATACAGTAATTGCTATTCCCTGCGATACCAATGAATTACCACATTACACGGCCAGTTATATCAATGAAAAACTCATCATAGACGGGAATCTCGACGAAAAAGCCTGGGCCGAAGTGGATCATTCCACGGCTTTTCGGGACTTGATTTACGGTACAGACACTCGATACGATACCCGTGCAGCCCTGCTGTGGGATGATCAATACCTATATGTCGCTTACTGGGTGGAAGAGCCTAATCTTCAGGCTAGTCTGACAAAACGAGATGCACCCATCTACCAGGACAACGATGTAGAATTATTTATCGCCGGCAGGGATGCCTATTACGAGTTTGAGATTAATACTTATGGCACCATCTACGAAGTCTTTTTCATCTGGGAAGATGCCTATGAAAAAAGCGGCTATGCTCTGCAACCCGAAGGCCGATCAGCGTAGCGTTCCTCCGGTGGAGGGCGATGTTTGGCGGATGGATTTTTCCCGTTTTAATCAACAAAAAGCCCCTGCTCCCGCCATAGATTCCGGCGGCTGGGCATGGAGCCCGCATGGTGTTTGGGATTCGCACGTGCCCGAATGTTTTACGTTTGTACATTTTAATAGGAAAGGGGAGGGCAAGGAATAAGCCATCTGGCTGAAAACCATGAAACCCCTTACCTGAACTCACATTTGATAAATTAGTAGGAGAATTTAAGATGTTTTCTATCTTTGCCACCCGTCAAATCTAGCTATAGGTTTGATCGATTGACAACCAGGAGGAATGGCAGAGCTGGTTGATTGCACCGGTCTTGAAAACCGGCGTACCTGAGAGGGTACCGGGGGTTCGAATCCCTCTTCCTCCGCAAAACATAAGCCACCGAAAGGTGGCTTTTTCATTTGAGTGAAGTTTAGACAGAGCTTGCTCTGGTCAAACGGAGCGAAAAGGAAATCGAGCCCCAAAAAAGGGGCTTGTGTTTTGATACCTCCCCCCTTTGGGATCGCCGTAGGCAATCCCTCTTTTTAGTCGCCGAAACTTGAGTAATGGAGACCTCCGCCTCCGCCCGCCGTAGCTTTAGCGAAGGCGGGCTTTCTTTTTAAAAGATTGCCATAATTTCAAAAAAGCAGTTATGTCCAAGGGCTATGGTCTCCGTCTGACATAGCTAGCGAAGTCAGAGGACGAGTCCGTTAGACCAACATCGTTTTAAAGTATACATCTTTCTTTGTGCAATGGAAAATATTAGGACTTCCATCCAGTTGAGTAGTTATATGGCTTTTGACGAATGGAAAGCGGCTCAAATGGAAAAATATGAGGTCGACCCAAGGAAAGACCAGCTTATTGAAACCATCCTCCTATGAGGTGACAGAAGGTCTTCTATTTATATGCAAATAGTAACGTTGTCCCCAATCAATCCAGTTTGGAGAATTTAAAAACGCAATCCCACAAGTTCTAGCAGGTATTTCGGTCCAACTGAATCTTGAAAAGAGTGAAAGTCATGGTCAATCGTTTTCGACGGGTGAGCAGACAAAATAGTCCACGATAGGCAGCTTGAAATCTCTTTTTTGAAATCTCCTTACTTCCCAACCGGCCTGTCTTATAAGCTTGATCATGGTTTCGAACCCAAAATAAGCATTGAGTAGAGGGTTATCTGGTTGGCGATCTTCAAATCCAGTGAGATTCTGATCAATAAACGATGAAAAGAACAGGCTCCCTGACGGTCGAATGAGGTCTCGTAATAGTTGCAACATTGCTCCTGCATCACTTGCATTCAAATGTGTGAAGACGGAAAACAACCAGATAAGATCATATTTTCCTTCAACAGGTAATCGATTGAGTTGAGGAAGGAATATTTGCCCGGTAGGGTTATATAAATCATTGTGAATATCACAGTGCACGAAATGGAACCTTTTATCCTCTCTTTCGACATTTTCTCTCAGGAAATCTACAATAGGACGAAAGACTTCGATGCCGGTATAAGACCCGATCGAAACTTTGCGATTGATGAGAGTTTGGGTGAATCTCACTCCACAACCAACGTCCAGAATATCAACATGCTTAAGCGACTGAATACCAATTTCAGACATTGCTAAGTTGATTAGCTGTAAACCCGTTTCTTCAGCTCCAAGAGCAGTAACATTAGATGAATTTCTGATAAAATGGTTCGGAATTTCGATATGATCTAACATCGAGTATATGTCAATATTGCTTATTATTTAATTGCAATGATAATGATAAAAACTTCATCTAGCAAATCAATGCCATCATTGATCAAATCATCTAGTTTTTTTATTTTCATTTTGATTTGTATAGCTTGTGCATAACGTTTTGGCTGTGCGTCAAGTGGTGAGCCCCGTTTGCTCAAAACTTTTAAGACCTTGGAGTCTTCCAACTGACTGCAGTGTTTAGGTTCACGTAATTGCATCGATCACTTCATCGGAAGTAATGGAATACTGTCCGAACATTTCTAACAATAAAACAGCTCCTGTTGTCTGGCTCAAGGAGGCTTGCGTGTTTCTTGATTCCATGCCTGTTGTACAATCGCGAACAAGAATCACTTCATAACCTCGGTTGCTCATCTGAAGCGTACCATAGTCACGACTTAGTATACAGGCATTTGTATTGAAGCCGGCATAAACTAGAAAAAGAATTCCATTCAGTTTGCAATAGCGATGAAGTTCTTCGCCGGTTGCCACGACTGGCTCCTTGCCTTGAGGCCCTGCATCAGGATGAAAGCTAAGTGGAGGAAGGCTTTGCCTTTCCGCTTCACGGGGTTCTACCGGCCGTCTGTATGGAACATAGTTGCCGCTTTTACTACGGAAGTCAGGTGGAGGCCAACTGTCATGTTGCGTATGCATTTCAGCTTTGTCGACCAGCTTTACCCAGTTAGGATGTTGCATGGCTACCGACGGAGATGGCGCATGAATAATTTGTAAATCCGCTTTGCGGCAAGCTGACATTAGTGGTATCAAACTCTTGTTAATGATTGATTCCCCTCTCGCCTCTGTGTCCAAAAGGTAATGCCTTTGCCAAACATCTACCAGAACCAGAGCTGTTTTAGAAAATGGGATATCCCAATCGAGCGTAGCATAATCGGTATTAGTCTCCAACCATTGTACTCCAGGATCCACATGCCATCGATAGTATCGGGGACGAATAGATAGATTACGTTTGGCAGATACATTCTCTGATTTACTAAACAAAGAGGGCATACTGTTTACACCCAGGACTGCCCCTAAACCACCTGTAGAACTTCTTCTTAAGAATTCCCGTCTTGAATTATCTTTTCCATCGTGCATTTTAAGAAATTAAATGATGAATAAATTTTAAGGATTGCTACTGCAGTTACTCTCATGCAGTCTGTACTAAGATAGTATTTCTGGAGCCATTCAAACTGAGCGTACGGAGATGATCTTACACATATTGTCTACAGGTATATATCTGGACTACTAGTGATCTGGGAGGATGTTGATTTACTCAACTCGCACTGATTTTACAAAATATAAATTTCTACTATAACATGATTCATCCGTTCTCGTCGTTCCTGACTTCTATGTTGAGAATCAGTCTGTTACAACTTCCAGTACCATCCTTCGTCTCTCCGCGTCAGAAACGACGATTTACGGCCTCAGCATCAAGTTGCGTATTTCAACAGCCTCCTAGACTGTTTGAATACTACAATGTCAAATGTTCGGTCATTCAAGGTTATCGCTTTTTATTCCAAGCTAGTTAATCTATTTAAAAGCCAGTCGATTCATTTTAGCTTGCTCACAACGGACAATGATAAGATTAGTAGTGACGAAGGAGCTATTACTTCTTATCTATTGTTATGTGCTTTTTTTCTGCTTAATAATCAAAGTTTTTGAATTTACTGTATTTTCTTCTCCAATTGAAGAATTCTTGCATAAGCCCTCCCTCTTCGGTTTCTCCTGATTCAAATTCACTATTTCCTATCATAAGCTTTATCCCATCGTATTCGTCCCAAAATGATTCGTCAACGGAACATAGGAATGTGAGAATTCTGTCGTCTATAATTTCAGTAATCAAATTCTCAAATGAATCTTTTTGTTCTTGATTCAAAGATTGAAGGAATTCAGTGTTTCGTTTGACTGTTTTAAAAGAACTATCTCGTAGGTTATTGATTATAAATCTTCCTAATTGGGAATTCCTATCACCAAATATCCTGTATGGCAATTCCTTGTTTTCCTTGTCAAAAAATAGTGAAAGTAGATATTCTGATTTATTGTTATTTAGGCGACTTTGTGAAATTATGTCGGAAAGAAAAGTTCGAAACAAATAGATTTGATTTCCCTTATATGGTGTTGAATCATGGTTATGCTCTTCGTCCTTATATTTCCAAATTTTTCCACTAAATGGTTTCTTTGTTTGTGATTCGATAAATAGTATTAAATCTGAATTGACTATTTCGAAGTTTAAATATGTAAATTCGGAGTCCTCGATTGTTTTAGTCCTATTGAAAGATATTTTTATCAATTCTTCACTCTCAATCCAGGTTATAGCAATTGAATTAGCAGGCTGGTTGGTTAAACCCATTAATTATGGATTCAATTGATGAGATAGTTTCTTGTTTGTATTTCTCTAAATCTATTAGCATCTATCTTTTTCAATTCGGTAATTGCACATAACATGTTTAAATCCCGATATTTCTTTAGAGTTACCTCTTTTTTAGCATGTAACTACAAAGTTTCTTCGAATCTACCTTTAAGACTGAAGGTTACGATAAAATCACTCATAGATTAATACCCCGAGTTGTCCGGCAGTTAGTAATAGCTAAGTTGTTTACACAGGATTCATTCGAAACATATAGCAAAAGCCTCCAATAGTCATACTGCAAGACTGCAGATGGCCTCTCCGATTCTGTGGAAGCTCAACGCCCAATAAACATAAAACGTGTTCAGTAAAGAATATGGTGGACAAGTGAATGGGATATGCCTGGAAACGCTCCAGGTATTCGATATCCCAGACTCAATATCAGTGTACATTCAGCAAGGTTTTTACTTCAATAGATTCCCGGTCGGCAGCTAGAATTTTGGACATTTCCTGATATTTATCATTTTCCTTCATAATGTTTACAAAGTTTCGATAATGATCCTCATCGTAATATGCCAACATGAAATAGTATTCTTTCGGGTCATCCGCACTTCGCCATTCTCCGATTACTTTGACGTTATGCTTATGATAGAGTTTTTTGAATTCTTCGAACAAATCCAGTCCATGTGGTTTCTCGACAGACTCTTTTATTCGTTCTTTATATAATTTGTATACCATGTATTTTTTGTTTACTGACTGGGCACCATTCTCCGTTAACAGATTGGATGAAACAACAAGGTCGGATCGTTCCTGACTGCCAGAAAATGCTGCGAAGCAAATAGAACAAGCAGTCAAAAGAACGATTACTACTGTATGTGTGAGATTCAAGAAATGTCTAGTTTTCATATCCAATAGATTTAGCGATATAATTTAATGAATGTTTACGAGAGATGCTCGATTGAAAGCAATGAGATTGTGAATCTCTTTTTGATGCCATAAGTTGGCCAATTGGTATTCTATACTGATCATTTTTAGGTCGGGAATCCAGCTTAGACAACACTTGGTAAGTATAAAGCGCCAACCATAGAATAGATCCTTTACATATCTCCCTAGTCGGGGATGCGCAATCACCCAAAAGGGCTTACTTTTATGAGTTACCTATCAATATTTTGGAATTAGGTAGGCTATCGTAGATTGATTCCTCGTGAAAAGAAGTGCTCCTATGAGCAAATCCGATAAACCAATTGTACGAAGTGCAAACATAACATGCAAGGGTTTTCTTTGATCAGAGCCTGATGTATATGCATTGGGAATGGAAACACAAGTGAAAGATTTCGAATTTGACTTAGAATGGATTGCGAAAGAAGTACCTTTGGATACAGAAAATATTTCGGACGTGGGTGCAAGCTTTGGTGGACAGTCTGCCATATCCTTTTCCTTGCGAAAAAAGGTAAACTCTATGGTAAGCCTCAATGGGGGGAACCCGTTCCGCATTTGGTGTCGGGTTGTTGCAGTCGGATAAGAATTATGATATGAAGAATATCGTTGCACCGCTTTTAATATCTACAATCCCAATGACCCATATAGAGACGTATCATTTATAAAAAAATACAAATACTGGGACAGAACATTGATCAGCATGAAGAATATGGAACATGCCCATTTTTGGTCTTGGGGAATACTTGATCGATACCCCCCATATCATTAGCGAGACAAGGCCGGAAAATAGTTAGGAAGCTGTGCTCCAAGAAACCTTAAATTTTGTTGAAGAGCATACGCTTAAGACAGAGGATAGGGTATGTGACCGGTGCGGACAATTTGAAAATTCGGTTGAACACATGAAGGCAGACAAGATCTCAGCTACTTCTACCACGATTAAGAAGACTTTAAATCATTTTATCAAGTATGATTTTGAAATAGCCCATTGAACTTAGCACCATTTGAGTAGATTTATTTTTTTTCGGCCCTACTTTTTCCCTTTTTATTCTTTTCCCAGATACGAATTTGCAATCCGAGGTGCAATTTCATCAAGCCATTTATTCATTTCCAATTGAGAATAATAGATGCCTTTCAACATTACCCCAGCACGCCTTTCGGTACCCGAAATATTTTTAAGTGGATTTTCTTCTAATAAAACCAGATTCGCTTGTTTGCCCTTTTCGATGGTTCCCACCTTATCAAAAGTGCCGAAAAAAAGAGCGGGATTTTTGTGGCTGCTTCCAGAACGGCGTAGTTCGAAAGTCCAGCATCGGACAGAGCCTTCAGTTCCCGGTGCAGGCTATAGCCGTATAGCCACAGAAACTCCGGGGTATCGGAGCCTGACATAATTTTGCCACCGGCATCATAGATGGCCTTGATAAGTTTGTTCCTTATATCAAGCCATTTTTTACGCTGCGAAAGTGGAACGTCATTAATTTTTGTCTTTTTCAGATATCCTATGTAAAAGTCCTGGACGGCTTTTGGGTAAAATTTGAAGTCTGGTTGGTTGCGGATCGATGCTTCACTTCTCGGCAATGCAAATGTATTTTTCATAAAATGCTGCGTAGGATCAACAAATGGATTTGCTGCAACCGTTTTCCGGGCAAGTTCCGGAATTTTGGATTCATCGATATAGTCAAGGCTTTTCCAGTTTTCCGGATTGTAAACATACAGGTCGGAAATTGAGCCTTTCATGGGAGCATCATCGCTTAAAAGCATTTCAAGATACCCATCGAGATGCTCGATTTGTTGTTTCGCCATTAGAGCGCGTTCAACACCCACAAAACGGCTATCGGCATGGCCTACAACGGGAATATTCTGTTTTGCAGCTTCGTCTATAGCAGCTTCATAGACCTGTGCATCAATGAAGGTCGTTATTTTTATAAAATCGAATCCCAAGGTTTTGGATATTCGCACCGCTTCTCTGGCTTCTTCGGCTGTGGTCACCACGAAATCGTTGCCTTGTTCTTTCCCGGTAAGATGTGGACTTGCCGCATATATTACCGGTGCGACTATGTGCGCTTTTCCGGATCGCTCGCGCAAAACAAGCTGTTCGGGAGTGCCTATCATGAACCGTATCGTTGTCACCCCGTTAGCAACCATGACTTTAAGTTCGTCTTCGGCAATTGTATCCGGATATTCATCTCCATCAGACAATAAATGGACGTGCATATCAACCAGCCCTGGAATCAAATATTTTCCTCTTCCATCGATGACTTGTGAATCATTCGGAATTCGCACCTTCTTTCCTATCTCGACAATCAATCCATCGGTTACAAGCACGGTTTGATTTTTAGTACACGCTTTCTGTCCATTGGGATAACATCTACAAGGGTAAATGCGATGGTCTGGGCAGATAGGGGCATTATTAAAAGAACACAGCAGCAGACAATTAAGATTGATTTCGTTCTATGATCATTCATACTCTAAATGTGAAGGCAAAAATTGAATTATAAGAGGCGTTACCAAATTCTTATTCTTTCTTTTTCAGGTTTCCACATCGCATTTTGCATAGTTAGTCCAAATGCATCATAAAAAGGGGAAAAGTTTGTCAATGGTCCATTTATCCTGAATTTGGCCGGCGAATGTACATCCGTGAGTACCAACTGTCGCATAAGCTCGTCCTTTATCTTTATTCTCCATATTTCTGCAAATGCTACAAAGAAACGCTGGTCTGGGGTTAGTCCATCCAATTTTTGATTTCCCTTCCCCTGCGGCGTCATTTTAAAGGCATGATATGCAATAGCCAACCCACCGATATCTGCCAGGTTTTCACCCATTGTTAATTCTGGGTTGAGGTGCAAAGTGTCAATAGGAATATATGATGCGTATTGTTCGCCAACTAATTTTGCCTTTGCTGTAAATTGTTCCGCATCTTCACTTTGCCACCAATCTTTTAGGTTTCCTTCTTGATCGTAGTCCCTTCCCTGATCGTCAAAGCCATGCGTAAATTCATGGCCAATGACCATCTCGATAGCACCGTAGTTGATAGCGTCATCGCCATCCGGATAGAAAAAGGGAGGTTGTAATATTCCCGCCAAAAACATGATTTCATTGGTGGTAGCATTGTAGTAAGCATTTACGGTAGGGGGAGTAAAGGGCCATTCAAAGCGGTCAACGGGCTGTCCATTCTTGGCTACGTTTCTAAAAAATTCATAGCGACTGGTGTTGATCTGGTTCTGGAAATAATCTTCTCTCGAAATAGAGAGGGTATCATAAGATTTCCATTTTTCGGGATAGCCAATTTTTCTAATAATAGTATTGAGCTTTCCCAAAGCCTTTTCTTTGGTAGTATCGCTCATCCAATCCAGGGATGCAATGCGCTTTCCGTAAGCTAGCTGAAGATTGTCGATCATCTCCATCATCTTGCTTTTGGCATTTTCGTCAAAGTTTTCCTTCACATACAATTGTCCTACTAAATCACCAATTCTTGCGTCGACAGTGGTTACTCCATATTGCCATCTAGCCTTTCTTTTTTGTTGCCCCGAAAGAGTTTTATTATAAAATTCAAAACTGGCATCGGCTAATTCTTTTGTGAGAGATTGTGAAGAGTTGCCAACAGTACCCGCTTTCAAATATAGTTTCCATTCGTTTAAGGGAATATCGACCAAAAGTTTATCCAATGTGATGAAAAAGGTCAATTGACTTACTAAGATCGTATCGGTCCTGATTAGCAGGTCATTGCATAAGGTTTGCCAGTCGATATTAGGTGTGAGTCGGTTGAGTTCTGAAAGTTCCAATTTGTGGTAGTTCCTTTCAGGATCCCTGAGCTCCACGTTGGTATAATGACCAGTTGCCAATCTTTTTTCAACTTCCATTACCTTTTGAGCATCGCGGGCAGCAGAAGATGAATCCCCGTCAATCAAGATGAAGACTTTGGTCAAGTATTTTGTATATGCCGAAAGAATTTCCTTCGCCGCCCTATCGTCCCTGAAATAGTAGTCCCTATCGGGCAGTCCCAAGCCTGATTGGCTAAAACCAGTGATGTTTACGGAAGCGTTTTTATCGTCTGGTCCTATTCCGAAACCAAACAGCAAGTCGTTTCCATTTATTTTTTCTTTGGCAACAAAATGCATCATCTCTTGAATGTTCGATATGTTTTCCAGGTCATGGAATGTGGGTGCCAAAGGCGAGTATCCCCTGCTTTCAATGCTAACCGTATCCATAATCGAGGCGTACATATCGCCTACCATCTGTTCCAAACTGCCTCTTGTAGTGTTTCTTGTCGCTGCAGCTGCTTCACAAATTTTTTTTAAGGCATTTTCGCTTTTGTTTTGGAGGTCGAAGAAAGATCCGGCACCTACTTGTGTCGCTGGTATTTGGACCGTGTCTAACCAGATGCCGTTTACGAACGTAAAAAAGTCGTCCCCGGGCTGGACCAAACTATCCATTCCGGCGAGATCCAAAAGGGAAATTGGACTTCCATTCTTTTTGGCACATCCACTTCCGAGTAAGGTTAATAGAATAAAAAGAGCAATACCTGATAGAATTCTCATGTTAAAATTTAATACCGAAAAATACTAATCTCGTAAGACAGGTCTCTCCCCCTGATTGGGGGATATTTTCTAAAACCAGGTACAATTTGTAGAAATCTGACTGACAGTTGTGTACAAAGTAGTTTTCTTCTGGTGTCGATGATGCCCACCATCTTCATTGGATCATCAGTTTAGATGTCATTCTTTATTTCAGAAACTAGGATCCCCTATATTTTATTTGAGATACGTACTGAGATATGAGAGGTAGCCAAGTAAGCTAAGCTTGGGCCAAAGTGGTGATTTTCAATGTCAGGGTTTAAATATTTATTTATTTGATTATTAATCAAATAAATTTATTTTTTTTGGCAATTCTTAAGGCCTCCTCTTTTGTATTAACATTCAATTTCAGATAGATATTCTTGATGTGTGTTTTTACGGTTTCGAGGTCTATAAAGAGATCATTTGCTATTTTGGTTCTGCCTTTACCTGTGGCGATATTTTCCAACACTTCGGTTTCCCTTTTCGTCAACGGGGAGTCAAGATTTTTTTGAAAAGACTGGATCACTAATTTCGCGATTCCAGGACTCATGGGTGCTCCTCCATTAATAACTTCCAGAATAGCATCCGTAATTTTTGAACCAGGCATATTTTTAGTTAGGTATCCAGAGGCACCATTACTAAATGCCCTAAAAATGGTCTGTTCGTTGTCGTATACCGTAAGAATGATAATCCGGCTAGTCGGCAATTTTTTCCGGATTTCCAGAATCGCATCAATACCGTTGATTCCGGGGAGCTCGATATCGAGCAAAATCACATCGGGACTTAACCTGATCAGATGTTTAGCCGATTCATTGTAGGACGAATATTTTCCGATCACATTAAATCCGTCGGTATTGTCGATAAGATAAGCAATGCCATTGCGAATGGTGGCGTCATCTTCAACTAGTAAAACCGAGATATCCATTGCCCTATCGTATTTCTGATCCTTTATTTTACCCACTGCAAATGTGTGTTATATTTTGATTCGTTTGATCACTCTTCCTGGGGATTTTAACGGTAAGGAGAATCGTAAAACCCCCGCTGTTAACATTATTTCTGATTATGCTACCACCGATTCGTTCCATTCTTTTATCCATATTTTGGAGGCCATTTCCTGACAATTTCGCTAATGAGTCCAGACCCTTTCCATTGTCAGCTATCTCAATTTTGAGCACATTACCGCTAGAAAAGTCTGCCGACATGGTTGCCTTAGTCGCCCCTGAATGTCTTATAATATTGGCAAAAGCTTCTTTTATAATCATGCTCAAATTTCTGGCAATCGTCAATGGCACCGTAACTTTAGTATAGCCTTCGACAATATCTTTGACCTCAAATTCAATATCTGAGCCTTCGAAAAGTTGGATGCCCATCAATTGGCATTTTTCCAGTGTATCGAATAGCTTATCCTTGCCTGGGGTTAAGGACCAAATGATGTCTTTTGTGCCCAGATAAAGCGCCTGGGCATTCTCCGTGATCTGATCTAGAAGTTTCGTTTTTTCCAGATCATCCTTCCCTACCTTTCGCCGTAGAACATCCGTGAGTACAGTAATTCTGGTAATCTTGTTACCCAGATCGTCATGAAGGTCCTCTGAAGTACGTTCAAGGATTTTTCTCTGTTCATCCCATCTAATCTTTTGATGCGTGGCCAGTCGCTTTCTTTTTAAAAACAATCTGCCGTACTGTAAAAGAAAACCTAAAGAAATGAAAAGTACCACCAACAATGTCCTAAACCAACCGGTTTGATAGAACGCACCTATAATGACAAATGGAAAATCAATTTCATTCGTTGAACGCAAATTATCCATAGTCAATGCAAATGCCCTAAATCGATATATACCAGGAGCCAGGTTTGGGTAAATTACCGTCGAAGTGTTGATGGGTTCTGCAAATGCACTGTCCGCCCCAACAAGCTTGTATTGATATCGGAGTCCTTCCAGATTGGAAAAGGCTACTGCATTAAAATCAAAGGTGAGATGGTTATGCTTATGGTTAACTATAGGGTTCGATGGTATCCAGGACCAGGCATTCATTGTATCTTTTACTTGGCCATCAACGATGTTTTTGGAAAAAATGGAAACTGATCTTAGGTAAATTAAGGGTGGCGTATCTGTGGTAACCGCATCATGGGCATTGAAGTTATAAATTCCTTTGGTAGTTCCCACCCAAATCCTATCGTTTCCAGCATTCAGAATTGCATTCAGATTGCATTCGGGACCATAGGGGCTAAAAGAAGAAGTAATGTTCCTTATCCAAAATTTATCGCCCTCATCCTGAAGTCTTATGGTGCTTAAACCCTTTCCTGTTCCGACCAAAACCGTATTTGAATCCAGACGATACATACTAAAAATGAAGTCTGAGGGTAGTCCATTTTCTGATGAATATTGTTTGACCGATTTTTTTGTAGTATTCCAAAGGAAAATCCCATCATCTTCAGTCCCAAGAAGAATACAAGTGTCCATTTTCAAAAAGCAATTGACCGTTCCCATGTCATGTTCTTCAAATCCGATTTTGGATACTTTTGATTTTTGTGCCACCTGAAATAGTCCTGCGGCAGAACCGATTAGTAAAGTGTCCCTAGACTTTTCAAGAACACCAAAGCAGGCATCGTCGATTCCTTCTATTTTCTGTATCAACCCATCTGAAAAATAGTACAATCCAGAGGGAGTTGTTATCCACAATGTGCCGGCGGCATCCTCAGAAATGGAGATGATGGTTTTTAGACGATACCGATCCTGGGTCGAAATTTGATCGAATCGGCCATTCTCCATTCTCCATAAACCATCCCCCAAGGTTCCAAACCATAATCTGTTTTCGGAGTCATAATACACCGAATTGATTTTATGGGCTCCAGCCTTTCTTGATGGTAGCCGTATGTCTTCGAAGCTGCCATTTTCGTATTTCGAAAGTCCCCCATCTAATGTTCCGATCCATATTACCCCGTACTTGTCTTTTGCCATACCCATTACCACCTTTCCCGGAAGCCCGTTGGATGCATCAAAGCTTTCCAATTCATTTGGGGGTAACTTAAAAATGCCGTCAGCATCGGTTGCGAACCAAAGGTTATTTTCGCGGTCTACTATGATATCGTTCACCGTATTGTCAGTTAATCCAGATAGCGAACCAATATGTTTTACTGATCCGTCCGGGTCAATTCGATATGCTCCCTTGGTTGAGCCTACCCAAATACGTTGCTTACCATCTTGAACAATGGATGTAAAATCCGAATCGACTTCCCTGGATGAAAGTAGCAACGAGTATCCATTGTCTCCTTTCGCATACAGGCCCTTATCGGATATTAACCAAAGATTGTTATTGTTGTCAAAATAGAATTTGTTTACCTGCATTCCGGTATACATACTATCTATATCAACGTACAATTTAGAATTGTCGGAAAGATTATAAATTCCACGGGTCGAGACTCCATAGACGTGTCCCCTTTTATCTTTAGCCAGGTACTTGAATTTCTGCCCTATGAACAGATCCATGTCCATTAAGGAATCGTTTTTCATTATAAGTAAGTTGCCCTTAGCATTGATGGCATAGGCATGATCAACCCTGTCAGTTAATATGTTTATGATGGGTTGGTCACCACTTACTGTTTTTAGGTGTAACGATTCAAATTTTCTACCATTATAGATTTGTAATCCGTTGTGATTGCCTATCCAGAGACCGACCTTCTGCTGATGGTGCAGACAATATACAATCTGCGAGTTCAGTCCGCTACGTTTATAGAAATTGGTGAATGACTTACCATCAAATCTGCTGATGCCTCCTAAGGTGGAGATCCAAAGGAAACCGTAATCATCCTGAATAATCTGTTGGGCCTGGGATTGCGCCAGCCCTTGCTCTACAGAATAGTTTACAAAATTCAATTTCTGGGCAAAACAAAGACTGGTAAAGCAAACAATACTAGAAAGAGACAAATTACGCCTCAAAGCAGATTGCTCCCAATAGCTATGTTTACTCATGACGAACAGTGATTGAGATATGGATTAATCAATCTCAAATTTATAATTCTTCTACCATTGAAAAAGAAAGGATCTCGTCGTCTTAGATTCGCTCTAACCAACCTCCACACATCCTAATGACAAGATTTGAACTGTCCAATCTTTCAGTCTTTTTAGAGAAGTTTTTGATATTGCAAACCCAATATTGGAGAATTGGTTTGATAGTACCGCATTTAATTTCGTTTTGTCCAGTTTATTTTCAAATGGTACTTTAATTAATATCCTTCCCTTCCTGCAATTTTAAGATCATAACTTCCAACGCATTCTTATTCAAGTCGTCAGGTGCTTGGGTAAGTGCTTTTTTTGCAAATTCCAGTGCCATTGGATAGTTCTGACTGGCAGAATGCATTCGCAGCATGCCCACATTGGTAGGCCAAAAGCCATTGAATTTTTTATAGTTAAGTTCAAAAATCTGGAATGCCTTTTCTTTCTTGTTTTCGGCCAAAAGTTCCTTCCCATACTGATGCAGTTCAAAAACGGTTGCATTCTCAATAGCCAGGGCCTTAATTTCTTGAGCTTCGTTACTCTGCCCCATTTTCTCAAGTAGTCCAGATTTTATGTTTAGTGCACCAAATGTATTTTGGCCGCCTAAGGTGGGTGAAATTACTGTGTTGATCCAAGACAAGGCTTGTTCGTGATTAAGGTTGTTTAGCAGGCACCATCGTGCACCGGCCTGAAGACTGGGCGGATCAAAACCAAGCGCCCCGCTAAGCTGTTTTACGATATCCTCCAGAATTGTGCTCTTTTTGTCTACTGAAATGGTCATCGGAATCCGCCAGTGTTCCCATTCCAGGGACAGAATGACCGAATCATCGGTTTGATCCGAAAATGTGTACTCCAATCGTTCTTTCATGGGACCCACATTTTTTTGAGGTTTTGTTGAAACGTGCAAAATGTCCAGATCTTTATTATAAAAATAGGATCCCCACCCATTGGTATTCTTGTTAAAAATAAGAGTGCAGGAATCCTCATAGACGGCTATGAAAAATCCATATTCGCCGGCAGCTAATTTTTCTCCATTAATGAGAACTTCGGTTGAAAATGAGATAGTGGTGCTTTCATCAGCACCAGCTCTCCAAGGGGACAGTTTATCCGAACCGTAACCCAACACGATATACCCAAACGGAACTATTGTTGTGCCCCAAATTTGACCCTCCCTGTCTCTGACCGCCGGAGCATTATACTTTACTTCGATTTGCGTTATTCCAAGTTCACGGCCAATAGTATTCGAAAGATTGGTGTTGTCGGGAATTCTAAGGGCTTGGGACCAAATCGTGGTAGCAATTAGTATTAGTAAGGATATAGTCGTAAATGTTTTCATATTAATCGGACGGATGGTATATATGTTATAAAGGTAAGTCAGGTGGGCAACTTAGGTATCCCCCAAAAAGCGTGATATTCCGCGACTTTAACTACTACTTTTTGAACTTTTTGATGGTCATAAATCCTATATTTATGTCCTATGAGCATCCATTCAAATTTATTGCTGCTATTCTTATTGTGCTGCCTGGCATGCTCCAAAGAAGATACCCCGGGGAAGTTTGAAGTCAATGTGCCGCCGGTGGTGCAACCGTATGTCGATCAGTTTCTAGAAGAAGCTGCTGTAAGAGGCAAGGTCATTGATTTGTCAAAAATTGGTTTGGAAATCACTTTTCAGGATAATCTGGAGGATACGCTGGCGGCTTTTTGTAGTAAAGGAGCGATTGTGATCAACAATCAGTTCTGGGAAACTCGGAATGATGTTAGTCGAGAGGCCATGATCTTTCATGAATTGGGCCATTGCATTCTAAACCGGAATCATTACAATGCTATGCTTGCAAATGATGAATGGCGAAGTATGATGAGGGGAGATCCTATACCGGCCGCCAGATCCAGTTCAATCAACTACAGTGGAGTAAGGCGCGAATATTACATCGATGAGCTCTTTAATCAAAATACATCCGAGCCCAGCTGGGTTCGTCTTAAGGAAGAGTATGCACTTTCTCCGGGGTCAAGGGATACAATACTATCCATGAGTAACATCGAAAGTTTCACCAGAAGTATGAGCCTGCCGGACAGCGGTGACTTTGAAATAGAGGTACTGATCGATATTCAAAATAATAGTAAACTTGTCGGTCTGGGTTGGGGAGGAGAGCAAGTCCAGGATCAAATTGTCGTCCACTACAACAGAGATAGGACATTGGTAATCAATGAAGGCCTCAAAGAACAGGGTATCATCTATCAGCACGAGAACTTTCCGCTCCTGGACAGCAACGTCAATCTTCTGGGTATACGCAGGCGCGGTGATAAATACCATATTTTTATCAATCAGGTATTCGTGTATTGGATGGATGTTAGGATCCCTTTTGTCAATCGCTTCGACGTACTTGCCGATGCAGGTGGTCCACCAAACTTCAGGGAGATATACGTGTACAAGTTGAAGTCGATTTAGTTTAGTCCTGATACAGATTGACAATATACTCTCAGGTTACTTTTTATTTAACCAACGATTGACACAGATATTCACAGATTCTTTTATTGCTTTTTTTAGCAGACTATACTTTATTTGTTAGTCAATTATTTTTTAATAAATACTTTAGGTTCTCCCTATTTGTGCGGATCTTGCTATCTGTGTGATCCTTGACCGTAGATTGACACAGATATTCTCAGATTTATTATGATCTTTTTGTTTGCGGTTGCTGGGAATCCACATGATAATTCTGTTGACGCCCTTTTTCTTGTCACGAACATTAAATTGAGCAACAATCCCAATTCAATTTATATAATCTCAAGTAGGTCATTATTTGTGCATTGTGAATAGAATTAATTGCATCGACGGCTTTAAGTTCAATGATTATTTTATGCTCATCATGCAAGTCAAGCCTGTAGCCTGCTTTTTATCTTAAGTAATAGACTGAACTCAGATGCATTTTAAATGCGGCGCAAGCATATCATCTGATTCTTTCGATCTGTGCGAATCTGGACTATCTGTGGTGAGATCATGGATTGCAGATTGACATCAGATATTTCGAGGTCCAGCAACCCAGCGCACAAGCGTAGTATAAAAACCTGTCGGTGACTTCGGGAGACCAAATTGAATAGGTAACTTGATCACCCAATACTAAACTACCATGAAGAATATATTCTCTACCCTGCTGCTTTTAGTCTACCTCCTCATCGGGAATTTTACAGAACCCTTACGGAGCCAGGAAGATCTGACCCAGAAACGTTATCTGGAACGATTGCTACAAGTCAGTCCGGATGATCTGACCGTGCCCAGCGGTGATCAGTTGCCCAGAACGTCGCCAGCTCATATTTCGCCGGAAGATTTCTTATGGCGTGATTGGCTGACTCGTTCCGGCGAACTCCCACCGGATTTTGATGAATTACCTTCGTTTCCATTTCTTCCAGACCCATTGATCATCGATCAAGGGGGCACGAATATTCCGGTGGAGACAATGGCACAGTGGGAGATGAAGCGTGAGGAGATGAAAAAGTTGGCTCAGTACTGGATCACGGGAACACCTCCTCCCGCTCCCGATAATTTGACCGCCGAATTGATCGACGAGAAAAAGATCGGACCTTTAACGGAAAGGAATCTGTTGCTTAGGTTTGGTCCGGGGCAAAAGGCTGTACTACATATAACTCTGCTGATTCCACCCGGAGATGGTCCATTTCCTGTCTTTATTTGTCCATGGAAAAAGGATCGTTATGATTGGGTGCAAGCCGCAGTGCGCCGAGGTTATATCGGTTGCCGTTTTACTGCTACGGATCCAAAATATGGTTATCCTGATGACAGTGAGGCTTATGAAGCGATCTGGTGGCCGGATTACGATTTCAGTGCCTTGATGCGTTGGGGTTGGGCGGCTTCAAGAACCATCGATTACCTCTACAGCCTGAGGGAAGTTAATCAAGAACAAATTGCCCTGACTGGTTTATCCAGAAATGGAAAATCCGCGCTCTGGGCGGCGGCATACGATGATCGGATCAAGGCGGTGGTACCAATCAGCGGGGGTACCGGTGGAGAAAATCCATTCCGCTATACGACGGATAAATATAATAGCGAAACGATGCCTTTGCTCACCTGGGCAAGACCTCACTGGTTGCATCCAAGACTCCCGTTATTCACTGGCTGGGAAAGCAAGTTGCCGGTTGATCAAAATTCACTAATGGCCTTGATTGCACCCAGAGGCTTGATGCTGACCTCATCTGTCACCGAATCGGCCGGTAATCCCTGGGGAATCGAACAGGCTTATTTATCTGCCCGCAAGGCTTATGCATTTCTGGGCGCTGAGGATAAAATAGCCATTGACCTACGTCAGGGATTGCATGCACCATCGATGCGGGACATGGAACGATATCTCCATTTCTTTGACTATGTCTTTGACCGGGGTGACATTAAGCCGGACAACGATCTCTTCTACGATTACAGCTTCTCTAAATGGCTGGACCTCAGCAGTGAGGTGATCGACCCACTGACTTTTCCCCTGGGAGGTTTAGACGATCTTCTGTTAGACCCACAGAGTGAGGTTATTCAAGATTCATCCACTTGGATAAAGAAAATTCCAGAAATCCGGCAGCGGATCAACTGGGGCCTTGGTGAAGAACCTCCTTCGGTGGGTCCTGGCCCTCAAAGTGACTATTTGCGGGAGGTTGTCGGCATGCCGGAGATTGGGCCTGGTATTGAAACCCAACCTTTATCATTTGGATATTTATATTATCCTACAGAAAACCCAGTCGCAGCTAAGGGTGGAAAATTGCCGGCAGTCATTTATTTGCACGAATATGCCTATTCTACCGGTATTTCAAAGACGGGAGACATAATCTCTGGATTGGTGGAAGCAGGCTTCGCGGTGTATGTGTTTGATCAAATTGGATTTGGTACCAGGTTATTTGAAGAAAGTCGCCTCTTCTACGATCGGTTTCCGAAGTGGTCAAAAATGGGCCGGATGGTGGCAGATGTCCGCTGGTCGGTCGATGTCCTGGCCGAACATGAATTAATTGATGCCAATAAAATCTATGTGGCGGGATATTCACTGGGAGGTCACGTCGGCTTATACAGTGCGGCGCTGGATAGTCGCATCGCTGGATTAGTTTCTGTATGCGGATTTACTCCGATGCGTTCAAATACTCCAGGTAAAACAGGGGAGGGGATTTATGAATACTCCCATCTTCATGGTTTGTTGCCCCGTCTCGGTTTCTTTTTGCAAAATGAAGATCGTATTCCTTACGATGTTCATGAAATGTTAGCCGCTGTTGCTCCAAGACCGATGCTGGTTATAGCACCAACCTGGGATCAATATGCCTCCTTTCCGGATATTCGACAGTCTGTCGATGAAGTAAAAAAGGTCTATCAGTTATATGGGAAGCAAGATCGACTTCGCTTGTGGGCACCCGAAGATTATAACCGTTGTTCCGATGAAATGAAAGGTCAAGTAATTACCTGGCTCCTAGATCAACTTAAATGAAAAATTTCAAATTGGCTTTTTCTCCTGGACTCAGGATTAATGGTAAAGAGTTTGGAATCGGTTCCAAACTCTAAGTTGGAGTCTTTTTATTCAACAAGACATTGCCACTAAATGAGATATTGGTTTGACTATTCGTATGCTACTCTATTACTGAAATTTTGGTCAGAGTATCAATTTATGCTTAATTGGAAGTAATTATTCTTGCCCCTAAATCCATTTCAACCTTCTAAAATAATTTTCGAGCATCACTGTCAGGACAGAAGCAATATTATATGATGTCACAAGCGTCCAAAACAAATTCACACTTCTAAAACAAGCCCTCACAATCAATAATTTTGACCATTCGGAATGGCATATTTGGAATTGGATCCTATAAAAACTAAAATATCGGTTCTGAGCAGGTTCAAGGACTCTTCTAGCCTTTGAAAACTAAGTTATTAGACCTAAGTTTAGAACATATCACAAAGGTCTGTGACTCGTTAATCTCGATCTTAAGGCTAATCGTTAAGTTTTTGACTTCTTTTGTCGCTAGCAGATAGTACTCGGCAATGGTCCTTTCCGTTGTGGTGCTGTGTCCGGGAACGATCCGACAAAGTCGGTCAAGGTGCAGTGCACCTTGAAGTGAACAGGACCGCGAACAGCGGATGGGATAGCAAATGCGTCGCGGCTTAATCAATGGAGCAATAAAACAGAGAAGTCAAGCATCCAAATCATGAATTCAACTGAGCAGAGACGAACAAATACCAGAACCGCCGTCCATGGATTGGAGAAGCAGCATTTTATGAGCTGAGGCCTTAAGCGAGAGCAAGCACTTTAGGAAAGGTGCCCTTTTTTGGTTCGTTTTTTGGGCAGGCAAAAAATGAACAAATAGCTTGTCGGCTTAATACCTATTTCAATTCATACGTTTTCGACACATGTGATATGATGATGTAAATTATTTGCTGTTGACTTTCATCACATTAAACCGTAATTTGTATGTGGTTTGTTAGATTGTCCAGGTGACTCTTTAAGAATTTCACCTAAACATAATCCTTTTCTTCCCCACTAAATGAAGCCTTTCTGTGAATAATCGCTTGCAAGAAAAACCCCAACACCGCAAATTGCGAGGGTATGCCTTTGATCCGTCACTGTCACTGCTGATCGATACGGTAGATATCAATAAGATCACCTATAAAGTGATATGGGAAGAACCCAAGAAGGATCCTTTAAAGCGCAATTCTGATACGATTCCCTTACTTCCGGGACCGACCGGTGATTATCTTGAAATAATTGACTACGACCCTACGGTCAAACGATTTTATACTCCCGTAGATCTCAACGATCCATATCTGCTAGCGAGTGATGGCTTGGCACCAAGTGAATCCAATCCTCAGTTTCACCAACAAATGGTGTACGCCGTGGCTATGACCACCATTAAAAACTTCGAAAAAGGATTAGGAAGACCAATACTTTGGGCATCACGTCTGCTGGATACCAATGCTTATGAAGAATATGTGCCGCGATTGCGGATCTATCCACATGCTATGCGTGAAGCCAATGCATACTACAGTCCAATGAAAAAAGCGATACTTTTTGGCTACTTCGCATCAACTCCTGCCAGCAGTACACTTAGTATGCCAGGTTCCCTGGTATTCACTTGTCTGAGTCATGACATTATCGCTCACGAACTCACTCATGCTATTTTGTATGGACTGCATCGTAATTATAGCCGTCCTTGCAATCCCGATGTTTTGGCCTTTCATGAGGCATTCGCTGACATTATAGCTTTATTTCAGCATTTTACTTTCCCTGAGGTTCTCAAACATCAAATAAAACGCACTAAAGGTGATCTGGAGAAACAAAACCTATTAGGGGAACTAGCTCAGCAATTTGGCACCGCCATAGGCCGTTATGGTAGTCTTCGAAATGCCATTGGTCAGACCAACCAAAAGACTGGAGTATGGGAGCCGGCGACTCCTAGTCCTAATGACTATCAGACGATTATGGAGCCCCACGCTCGCGGCAGTATTCTGGTGGCAGCTGTTTTTGAAGCATTCCTATCTATCTATAAAAACCGGGTGGCAGATTTGCTGCGAATTGCCACAGGAGGTTCTGGTATTCTTCCAGAGGGAGAAATACATCCGGATCTGGTAGGCCGTTTGGCTGGTGAGGCTTCAAAGTCAGCCCAGCATATTCTCAATATGTATTCGTGCTTTGGATTATTGCCCTCCGGTCGACATTACTTTTGGTGATTATTTGCGAGGTATTGTTACTGCAGATTTCGACATCATGTATGAAGACAGTCATTACTACCGTCTGGCATTTATCGATGCTTTTCGCCGTCGTGGTATTTATCCGGTTGGTATCCGGACTCTTAGTGAAGACAGCTTACGTCATAAAATCAATTTGGATATTCTGCAACCAGATACCAAGGAAATGTTCCGCATCATTTCCGAATTTTTACGGGATTATCGGGAAGAAGTTATTTATAAAACCGACCGGTTCGAAATCTATGAAGTATCCAAGAAGTTTATTGTCGGTGATCAGGGTGATTCAGGCCTACATAGCAGATTATGGTTTAAATTCGACAATTCGTACGAGTTTGAAAAATTAACTGGATTGATTTTTAATACCGAGTGGCAGCAGTATGGCGCTGCGAAAAACCAACGAGAAGAGCTCTCTTATAGTATTTTAAATTTACGACATCTATCAAGAGTAGGGCCTGACGGAAGTCAGATTAATCAAATTGTTTTTAGTATGGTTCAACGGATGGGTGTCATTATCGAATCTGGCGTTGTAAAAGGTTTCTATAATCCTCGTGGTCAGGAAGCAATCCCTCCAAATGGCATGGAAATGCAAGGAGGCTGTACCCTTATTTTCGATCTGGATTCATTGGATTTAAAATATGCGATCAACAAACCTCTCTTCGTACCTAAAGAATTGGATAACCATAACCGGGTTATAAATCGAGAAAGGATCATGAGACAATACCATTATCAAAATGAACAACTACCCCTCGGGATATCGGAATTTAGCTCCTATTTTGAAGGCAGTTTTCAGGGGCAATACGGTGAGCCTTTTGCGTTACTACACAAACATTAACATCCATCGCAATGCCAGTTAATAATACTTCAAAGATTGGTAAAGTAGTCGTTCGCATGTACAAATTGGGGACTGGTGATTGCTTTACACTCAAATTTTATAAAGGCAACCGGATCAGTTTTCGCATGATGATTGACTGTGGCTGTTGGAAGCGGAGTTTTGATGAGATAAAACCGTTTGTGAAGGAGTTAATTAAAGACATGGGTGGGAAGCTAAATGTTTTAGTGGTAACTCATGAACACCTGGATCATGTGCTGGGTTTTCAAGCGGCAAAAGAATTATTTATGAAAGATCTTAAAATAGGAGAGATATGGATGGGCTGGCCGGAAAATGATGCTGATCCAAAAGTAAAAGAATGGAAAGAGAAATATGGGGAAAAGAAATTAGCTCTGGCAGAAGCAGCCTCGGTAATCCAGCAATTCATTGCAGGTCCGCAACTCATGTCTCAATTTTCTGGCTCTCGATTTACCAATGAACTTTTTGGCATGCACCAGCATTTTGGGGTGGCCATGCAGGAGTTCGCCGATCTTCATGTCTCCGGTGAAATAAAAGACAGCTTGGTAGGTATGAAAGTAGTCAAGGAGGATTTGGCGGAAAATAATATAAAGTATTTTAGTCCTGGTAAAATTATGGAAAATATCCAAGATTTACCCGGTGTACGTATCTATGTTTTAGGCCCGCCGGAACTATATGCGGCGGTGAAAAAAGAGTCGGGAGATTCCGGAGATTCCGGAGAATCTTACGATCATAACAAAGACATTGATTTGGATGATCTCCTGATGCACGCGGTCAGAAATCAGCAAAGCTCTTCACAGGATGAAGAGATTTTACCTTTTGATAGCACTTATACGATAACTGAACCGACAGAACTGGATGCAACCAGAAAACATTACGAAAAGGAACCCTGGAGGCAGATAGATTTTGACTGGCTGTTCAGTGCAGGTTCATTGGCGCTTCGTATGAATAGTCTGACCAATAATTTGAGTCTGGCCATGGCTATTGAATTTATTGACAGTGGTAAAATATTGTTATTTCCGGGGGATGCCGAATTTGGGAGTTGGAAGACCTGGCACGATATCAATTGGAAAGATCAGGGAGTGGATGTCGAGACAAAAGATCTGCTGGCTCGCACGGTATTTTATAAAGTGGCCCATCATTTAAGTCACAATGGGACCGCACAAAGTATTGGTTTAGATTTGATGACAGATCCACGGTTGACTGCCATGGCTACGTTGGATTATGACATTATTAGTGCAGGTTGGAAATCTACGATGCCCAATCGGCTTATAGTGCGTGATTTATTACGAAAAACTCAAGGCCGTCTAATGATCATGAATACGAATAATCTATTTTATGATTTCGAGAATCAAATTCCAATGGAAGATAAAATAAAGGAGGCGAGATCGACCCTGGATGCGGAAGCTAAAAAACAATTAAAGACAGATTTGAAAGATACATCACCACATTTTATACAATATACGGTGCGGATTTAAGCCACGGGTTTAAGACATTCACCCGGGTTAACCTAAAAAAGTATTTTGACATTGGTGGCAATGTGCTTCCATGAGGATGACCTTCATTCCACAAGAGGATGCGTTTAATTGGGGTTCAACATTATAATAGATAAAATAAAGTTCTGACCGCTGTGTCCTGGCAGGGTCCCTACTTTAGTCTATTCCAAAGGTTTTTCCCACAGAGACACAAAGAATCACAAAGTATTTTAAATGTTTCGAGCTCAGTCAATCGGAATGTAACATACTGATAATCAATCATTTTGGCGTAATTGGGCTAGTCTTCTGCTTTTCTGATTTGTCAGCAGTGAGAAAATAAAAACAAAAATAGATTCAGTCACCTGGGTACCTAATTGAGGGTGAGAACATATCTAATTACTGGCAGTTTAAGACACTGGCCGGTCAATGAGATTTAATTACAAAGCCAAGAAAATGTTCTCCATAAAAAGATCTTCGATTTATCTCAATGGGTTGATTTTTATGCTTGCAAGCATTCATGCAACAGCCCAAAACTCCGGCAGTGGTTCCATCAGCAATTATCAGATCAATTGCATGGCCGGGGCCAATTGTGTGGATGCTTCTAATCCTTTTGATTCTTTGATCATTACCGCACCTGAAGATGGAGAGCTTAAAATTACGGTGACCCTGATGAATGGAAGCGTAGTTTGCTGTACTCCTCCCACTCCCTACGACCTGTCGATTGAGGCAAAAATATATACTGTAAACAATCCCACTCCACTCTGGATTTTTGTCAATAATAACACATCAAGTTATACAATACAATGTGTTGAGGAAAACGACCAATTTCTATTGGTGTTTGGAGGCTCTAAGGGAGACTATAACTATATGACTGAATCTTTTCCCAGTGACAGAGATAACGACCTTGAGCCCAATGATATATCTTCACAAGCTACATTTCTATCTCCTGAGGCTGCCCATGAAGGAAGAATCGGATATGGTGTCTATACGCGAGATCAAAATGATTGGTATGAGGTTGTGGCTGACAAAAATGGCAGGCTAAAGGTTGATATCGATACGGATGCAGGAGCGAATTTCTTTATTAAAAACCACGTCAACTTAACGGTTATCGCCACTAAATTGATGCCAAATGCTGGAATGGATTCGCTCATAGTATCCTGTGTTGCTCCTAATGATACCTTTTACTTACAGGTAGTCGCAAGAAGTAATATTTGCGCGGATTATACCCTTTATTATCAGACTATTGTGGTAGATGGCACCGAAGATGCAGAACCAAATAATATGATATCTGAAGCAACGGAAATTGCTGCCGATACCGACAACGAAGGTATGATTGGATTTAGATATTATGGTACTGATCTGGCTGACTATTATAAATTAACCTCAGACACAAGTGGAAATTTAGAGATCAG
This sequence comes from Saprospiraceae bacterium, assembly GCA_016711125.1. Lineage (GTDB taxonomy): Bacteria > Bacteroidota > Bacteroidia > Chitinophagales > Saprospiraceae > JABDMH01. The sequence continues at coordinate 205,818 of JADJTQ010000005.1, forward strand.
ATTGGAATTTGATGATATGATTAATGTACGTCTCTACCGCTTTAATAACCAATCACAGATTCTTTTTAAACTTGCGCTCACGGGAGGAAAAGATACATTACGCGTCCTTTGCGTGGCAGAGGGCGATATGTTTTTCTTAAAAATTGAGAAGGACATTCCGAAATGTACCGCATATTCGGTCAATTATACTACTGTCGACCCACCTGAACACCCATCAGATGTTGAAGACAACAATACCATTGGAACAGCAACGGAGGTGCTTAACATCCCTGGAAACTTTACCGGAAACCTTGATTATGGATTTTATACCACTGACCAGATTGACTAATTTTTTCTTTGATTGATGGAAGTTCAGGATAAACCCATTTTTAATTTTGATGTCGACCAAGGCCTGATCCATGGGCGGCTTGAACGATTGTCTTCAGGCATTGCTCTTGAAAAGGACTTTGGACCAATCTCCGGTATCGAAACAGATTCGGCGACGATATCCACTTCCGGATTATATTATTTAAAAATTACCGCAAATAGCTGCAGTAGTTATAAAGTATATATCGACGGGACTTTGTCTCATGTGACAGTTAATGGCAATGATTCAATGAGTTTACATTCTGCTTTATTGGATGTGAAAGTCACCAATTCAATTGCCGGACCAAACACTTTGATTTGTACCAAAGAACTCACTATTTGCCCGGTTTTTACGGTGCCATTAGGTTATTTATTTGAGGTGAAGATTATACCTTGATGACAATCCGACAACTCCGCCATAGACTTCTACCTTTTTCCCCTTGCTCCAGGACACATAGAGCTCGTTGATTTTTTGGAAAGCCTAGAAATGAGGACTCGTAAACCCACGGACTCGTTAGCCCGGCTTGGGAATTTATTGCACTTTCGCTATTGATGCCTGTGACACCGTAAAACCGCATGTAACTAGTCGCCAAGCGTTCGGTCCAAACAACCCAAGAGATCAATAATTAAAACCAAAAGACCACAACACCAGAATACCAAAAGACCACTCAATTACCCAACTCCAGTATTCCATCGCAATTAAAAATCGCTGTTGAATCGATCTGGATGTAAAAGTCGGCTGCAGGGTTGTTTACTTCAATAGCAGCACCTGGGTCGATTTTGAGCTCTCCTGAGAATATCCTAATGCCTTGGCCTGAAGACAAATTAATTTTAATTAACCCATCTTTTTGATGTAAAAGAGATGTGAATCCATCAATAAGAATACCCAGACTTGCATTCTGCGCATCAATGATTATGTCACCTTCATTGACTATTTTTCCACCGTTGGTTAAACTAAGACCATGGTTGTCGAGACCGGAGATTTTAATTTGGAGATCACCCAAGTTGGTGAATTGACCAACGGCCCCCGCCGTAATCCCGCCAACAAATGGGCCTTGGCCTTCAATGGTTATTAGACTTCGATTGATGAAATTAGAACTTAGTTGGCTAATAACTCCAATTTGATAGAGTGTAACCACAGATATCGAACCATCGTTTTCGCCAATTGACCCATCTTCTAACCAGATGCCAAACCCATTGGTTTGCAGAATATCCAACAGTGCGGTGGCTGTATTATGAAAATGAGAGCCGTTCAACAACTCGATCGCCCGGTCGCCAAATTCATTATTTCCTACATCAAGAACTACGATTTTAGCATGGTTCACGATACTTGCACTATCACACCGAATTGCATAATTCAGTGAACCTGTTGAGGTGAGAGTGGCAAAATTAACCAGTTTGGCACCATTGATAAGCAAAAGATTTTTGATAACAGGATCAACAGTGTTTAGTACTACGCTATCACCGTGGATGATTACAGAGTCACCTACTCCTGGGAGCATGTTCGTGTTCCAATTGTCTGGGTCAGACCAGTTTACACCGTCGCCTCCGGCATCCCAGCTGACGGTTTGAGAAAGAAGAGACAGATTAAAAAACATTAAAAGGAATAAAATAATACGCATAATACTTTTTTGATGAAGATAAACCATGTATGCCTTACACTGTTCACCCAATTGTGTGATTTTGAAGGTAGTTCTTCCGACTACCGACTGCCCCTGCCCACTGCTGCAGATACTCAATTACCCAACTCCAGTATTCCATCGCAATTAAAAACCGCTGTTGAATCGATCTGAATGTAAAAGTCAGCCGCCGGGTTGTTTACTTCAATAGCAGCCCCGGGGTCGATTTTTTAGTTCTCCTCCTGCAATCCTGATGCCTTTGCCTGAAGACAAATTAATTTTGATTAACCCATCTTTTTGATGAAAAAGAGATGCGAATCCACTAATAAGAATACCCTCACTTGCATTCTGCGCATCAATGATTATGTCACCTTCATTGATTATTTTTCCGCCGTTGACTCTAAGACCAAAGGTGAACAAACCTGAGATCATAATTTGGATATGACCCAAGTTGGTGAATTGACCACTCGCCGTAATCCCGCCACTAAATGAGCTCTGAGCTTCAATGGTTATCAGATTTCGATTGATGAAACCAGAATTTGCCGAGTTAATGATGACTCCAGTTTGATCGCTGTAACCACGGATACCGAACCATCATTTTCGCCACTTGACCCATCCTTTAACCATAGGCCATACCCATTGGTTTGCAGAATATCCAATAGTGCGGTGGCTGTATTATGAAAATGAGAGCCGTTCAACAACTCAAACGCCCGGTCGCCAAATTCATTATCGCCTACATCAAGAACTACGATTTTAGCATGGTTCACGATACTTGCACTATCACACCTAATTGCGTAATTGAGTGAACCTGTTGAGGTCAGGATTGCAAAGTTAACCAGTTTGGCACCATTGATAAGCAAAAGATTTTTGATAACAGGATCAACATTGGTTAGTACTACGCTATCCCTATTTATGATAACAGAGTCACCTACTCCTGGGAGCATGTTCATATCCCAATTGTCTGGGTCAGACCAGTTTACACCGTCGCCTCCGGCATCCCAGCTGACGGGTTGAGAAGAAAGAGATAGATTAAAAGACATTAAAAGGAATAAAATAATACGCATAATACTTTTTGATGAAGGTAAACTATGTATGCCTTACGCTGGTCACCTGATTGAGTGATTTTCTTCCGACTTCCCCTGCCCGCCGAAGCCTGAGCGAAGGAGGGTGACTTCGGTCTTCCGTCTCCTACATATTCCTTCGGTACTTCCCACCAACTTCAAAAAGTGCATGGGTGATTTGTCCGAGTGAACAATATTTAACTGTTTCCATAAGGCATTCAAATAAGTTTTCACCCGTCAATGCCACGTTTTTTAGTTTCTCCAGTGCTTTTTTGGCGTGACCGATATTTCTTTTTTGAAATTGCTCAAGATTGGATATTTGCAGTTCTTTTTCCTCTGTCGTTGCCCGGATGACCTCATTGGGTATGATGGTCGGTGAATTCTTACTCGACAAAAAAGTATTTACGCCAATAATCGGATATTCACCATTGTGTTTTAAAGTTTCATAATAGAGACTTTCTTCCTGTATTTTACTCCGTTGGTACATCGTTTCCATAGCACCAAGAACACCTCCACGAGATGAAATATTTTCGAATTCCAATAAGACTGCTTCTTCGACCAGATTGGTCAATTCTTCAATAATAAAAGAACCTTGCAACGGGTTTTCATTTTTCGCTAATCCTAATTCCTGATTGATAATTAATTGAATCGCTACTGCTCTGCGCACACTTTCCTCGGTTGGAGTTGTGATGGCCTCATCGTAAGCATTTGTATGCAATGAATTGCAATTGTCGTAAATGGCATAAAGGGCTTGCAAAGTGGTGCGTATATCGTTAAAATCAATTTCCTGCGCATGCAGACTACGTCCGGAAGTCTGGATATGGTATTTTAATTTTTGTGACCGCTCATTGCCGCCATATTTAAATTTGATGGCTTTTGCCCATATCCGGCGGGCTACCCGGCCAATCACTGCATATTCGGGATCAATTCCATTGGAGAAAAAGAAGGACAAATTAGGGGCAAAATCATCAATGTCCATTCCGCGTGAGAGATAGTATTCCACATAGGTAAAACCATTGGAGAGAGTGAATGCTAGTTGAGATATTGGATTAGCACCTGCCTCTGCAATATGATATCCTGAAATAGAGACGGAATAGAAATTTCGTATTTCCTGGTCTACAAAATACTGTTGGGTATCACCCATTAGCTTTAACGAAAACTCGGTTGAAAAAATACAGGTATTTTGCGCCTGGTCTTCCTTGAGAATATCAGCCTGCACCGTACCTCTCACTGATGAAAGTGCCTTTTTCTTTATCCTTTGATAAATGTCAACAGGTAAAATCTGATCACCGGTTAATCCCAACAGCATGAGGCCTAAACCGAGATTACCTTCAGGCATTGGAGCGCCATATAAAGGCCGGAGTAATTTGTTATGGTCAAATATCTCGACCAGTTTTTCTTCGACAAGATGGCTGAGGTCATTTTCCTTGATATATTTTTCGCATTGTTGGTCAATAGCGGCATTCATAAAAAAAAGCACAGATCGTGGCCGCCGGGCCGTTGATGGTCATTGATACTGATGTGCCAGGATCACAAAGATCAAATCCGGAATACAATTTCTTCGCATCATCAAGGGTGCAAATACTGACGCCTGAATTTCCCACTTTACCATATATGTCAGGTCGGTGAGTAGGATCTTCACCATATAAGGTCACGGAGTCAAATGCGGTCGAGAGCCTTTTAGCCGGCATCTCTATAGATACGTAGTGAAAGCGTTTGTTCGTGCGCTCTGGCCCACCTTCTCCAGCAAACATTCTGGTAGGATCTTCTGCTTGCCTTTTAAAAGGAAAAACTCCGGCCGTGTAAGGAAATTCTCCAGGTACGTTCTCCTGCAAAATCCAATATAAAATGTCTCCCCAATCGCGATAGGAGGGGAGGGCGATTTTTGGAATTTTCTGCTGCGAAAGGGTGGTTGTAAAGTTGTCGACAGCAATCGTTTTATCGCGAACCTGATAAACAAATTGCTCTTTGGAATAAATCAATACTTTATCATGCCAACTTTCTAATGTTTTCCAATTCTCAGGATCAAGTTGTTTTTTTAGTTCCTCGATTTTCTTCGAGAGCTGATCGTTTGTTTTATTATCTCCGGAATTTTCTTGAAATATTTTTAAGCTATTGGTTAAACTATAGATATCGCTAGCCAATTGGCTTTGTATTGTAGCGGTTTGATCATAATTTTTGATGGTTTCATTGATTTCTGAAAGATACCGGACTCTATTGGGTGGAATAATTTGCTCCTTCTTTTGTTGTATTTCAGGCTCCAGAGGCAAATTTTCACTTTTAAAAAAAAGCGGCATCAACTTTTTAAAAAAGATTGACCCCGGGGTCGTTAAATTGAGAGGCAATGGCGGGATAGATGGGAAGTTGTTCTGGACTTACATCCCAAAGTTCATGATTGCGCTGATATTGTTTGCGCACATCACGAACGGCATCTTGAGCTCCTGGTTTGTCAGATTTGTTGATCACAACATTATGCGCAAAATCGAGCATGTCAATTTTTTCCAATTGAGATGCAGCTCCATACTCTGGAGTCATCACATAGGTTGAGATATCGGCAAAATCAGCGACTTCCGTGTCTGATTGACCAATCCCGGATGTTTCTAAAATAATCAGATCAAACCCAGCTAATCGTAATATTTTTAGAGCACTACCGATACTGGCGCTAAGCGATAAATTGGATTGTCGGGTGGCCATCGACCGCATGTAAACCCGTGTATTGTTGATTGCATTCATCCTAATGCGGTCTCCCAAAAGTGCTCCACCGCTCTTACGTTTGGATGGGTCTACCGACAAGATAGCCAACGTTTTATCTGGAAAGTGTGAAGAAATCGCAAGACAATTTCATCAACAAGGCTCGATTTACCAGCACCACCGGTACCAGTCACACCCCAGCAATTTTTATGGATTAAATCTGGTTTGAGATTCAATTGTGAGTGATCAAAATCTGGATTATTTTCAATTTCTGTAATGCAGCGTGCAATTAATGGTTGATTGCTGACAGTGAGATCTTGTATGGCCTTTATTTCAAAGGGGGATAGCTTAAAATCGCATTGCTGGACAAGATCATTGATCATTCCTTGCAGCCCTAATGTCCTGCCATCATCAGGTGAATAAAGTCGAGTGATCCCATAGGCATGCAATTCATCAATTTCGTGTGGTAGAATGGTGCCTCCTCCTCCGCCAAATATTTTGATATGACCGGCTCCATTCTCTTTTAGGAGATCAAAGATATATTTGAAAAACTCCAGATGCCCTCCCTGATAGGAAGTGATGGCTATACCTTGCACATCTTCCTGAATGGCGGCATGGACGATCTCGTGTACGGAGCGATTATGCCCCAGGTGTATTACTTCTGCACCAGTACGCTGGATGATACGCCGCATAATATTGATAGCTACGTCATGACCATCAAAAAGAGATCCGGCAGTGAGTATCCGGATTTTATGGGTGGGCTGATAGACTTCGATTTTTGTTCGCATCATTATTTACAAAGGTAGGATTATCCGTCGAAAAGATTACTGACCACGACCCGTTTGACAGTCTGACATGATCTTTGTCGATGAGCGCCCTATCACCCTTTGATGACTCTGCCTATGATTCTTGCAAACACTGACTTGATTGGAAAACAGAATATCAGGTTGATCACTGGACAAGGTTACTTGGTGTTACCTATATGACGATTTGGCACTTTATGTCCTATTATGAACTGAGGTGGACTTTTCCAATCCTTAATATATGATTCCGTCCGGACCTCAGTAGCAGTTCTACTGAATGAGGCCAGGGAGAATTTGAAGGAGGCACTGGAATTGTTCTTTGAATCAGCATCTGCTAATGAAATAAAGGATCGATTACATGATGAAGTACTAATAACCCGGGTGGAAGTAGCCATGTGTAATGAAAGTGTTTTCGGGGCAATTAATTTGTAAAATACTGAAAAAAAACAGATTTAGTTTAATTCGTCAAAGGGCAGTCATCTTGTAATGTAGAACAAGATTGGGAGGAGCAATATCACGGCCCCGGTGCCAAATCACAAGGAGCTCAAGAGGAAACATTAAGATCAATCATATGTCAGAGTGGGTTACCCAAATCTGAGTTTGAGTAAGACAGGATTTGCGCTAGAAATCTCTTAGATTTTAAATAAGTCAACAAATAATTCACCTATTAGGTCTACAAAATAAGTTGCAGACTCACCAAGCCATTTATAGTATTCAATGGTTCGCGGGGTTAGATGGGGACACATTATGAATAAATCATATATATAAAAGGTAAATGCGTATATTGTAGAGTCTCAAGATTACTACAAAATGAAAACTACAAACGCATTTACCCAAGGCGTAAGCCTTATAAGTACAATATTAAATAAAATGCCTGGATTAATGAATGGCGACGCCGGTTTATTGTAGAGACATTTATGCTTTTTTTAAGCATACGAGGCCGGATTAATTTCTTACAACTGGCAAGATATGGTAAGTACCATGAAAGTACCTATCGAATGGGATTTGAGCGAGACTTTGACTTTTTAACCTTCAATATTTTATTGGTGGAGCAATATTGTGGAGCGAATTGTATCCGGGTTTTGATCCAACCTATCTGAATAAGAGTGGTAAGCATACCCCAGGAATCGGTTACTTTATAGCGGAACAGCCGGAAAGCATAAGCGGGGCTTGGAAATAGCGGGAATAGCGGTGGTCGATGTAGATCAGAATACGGCCTACCATTTGGAAGCGATTCAAACACCGAGTGCCCGGAAATCCACCTTGGAGGATGGCCAGAGTATTGTGGATCACTATGCGAACATCATTGTCTCAAGATCAGCCCAGTTAAGTAAGCTCAGTACGATATTGGCCGTGGATGCCTATTTCACTAAGAGGAAATTCATAGATCCGATCTGTGAGAAGACGGATTTAAATATTGTGGGTCGATTGAGAGAGGATGCGAATCTTCGCTATTTATATAATGGAAGGCAAACAGGTAGCAAAGGCCGGCCGAAACAGTATGCTGGTAAAATCAACGTGAAACAAATCGATAAACGGCGGGTAACCCAAGAATACGAAGATGATGACGTGCGAATCCATGCCGCGGTGGTTAATAGTGTTGGTCTGAAGCGCAATGTAAAACTCTGCTATGTAGAATTCCTGAATACCACTGGGGAAGTAAATACTACGAAGATGTTCTTCAGTACGGATATCATTATGACGGGGCTTGCCATCCTGTGTGCTTACCGAGCCAGGTTTCAAATGGAATTCAATTTTAGAGATTCAAAACAATTTACAGGACTACAGAATAGTCAAGCAAGAAGTAAAAAGAAAATACATTTTCATGTAAACGCCGCGCTAACCACAGCATCAATTGGCAAATGTATTCAACGGAATGGGTTGAAAAGAAGTCTTCGATTAACCTATTCGATCTCTGATTTGACCACCGAATTATTCAACCATAATCTATTAAAAAGAATATTATCAATCTATCCAATTGACGCAAACATTAAAATAAATGATAATGTGATCAGATTAGTCCTGGATTATGGCAAAATCGCAGCCTGATAAGGTCACGAACCATTGGTATTCGAAATTTTCACAAAATATAGTCCGGTAGGCAAACCGGAAATATCGATTTCGATCGTGCCTGAATTTTGATTATAGTTTTGATAAACTTGACCCTGGCTATTAAGTACTTGCACCGAATATTCTGACAGTAGGCCTGTGATTGTAAAGGTATTCTCGACCGGATTTGGAAATATTGAAATCCCAGAATCATCCAGATATACATCATTGGTTGATACATCGTAAAATTCGTCTGCACCAATATCGTATCCAGAGTCAAGTGGTCTTATCTGGCAATCAAAATCACGAGTGACTTCAGGTATGGAAATACCTGCATCAGAAATTCCGGAGGTAAAGTCCAATAAATGGTAATCATAATTGTTGGCGTCACTGAATATATTTGAATTCGATATGATAATATTGGATTGTATGAGGCCAGATCCACCATCTCGACTAGTAATGTTGCCTTCTGTCAAGTTGTTGGCAATATGAACATTACTCGTGCCAGCAAATCTATACTCAATTGCATTCGGATAAGAATCTCCAATTATGGTATTGTGGTAGGCTTTAGTATTTGGAGCATATTCCAATCCAATGCCTACATCGCGACTGGTGTGAATAAAATTGTTTTTAATGATCCCGCCCTGGTGTCCTGACAGAACATCGTTTCCAAGTCCAAAACCTACCCCCCGGTCACAATCGATAATGTGATTACCCTCAACCACCGTACCGGATGATTCTCTCCAGAAATGAATGGCGTGCTCTGCCAAAGTTCCATCCGGGCTGCGGATTCCTTTAAATTGATTAAATCTTACAATCCAGTCTTTAGAGTGGTGAGCATCAATACCACCTGTATAATATTGAAAAGCAATACCGGCTGAGAATTCAAACAGGCAGCACTCTACAATACCATTGTCTGCGAATTGAGGTCCTCCTGCCGAAACCTTTAGAAGCTGTTCTTTGGCATCAATGAACTTCACATTATGCGCCGTAAAATGATCGGCATCATTCGGATGGCTATGTACCTGGATCGGATGGTAAAATACTTCACCAATAGTCATATCGGCGACCGTAAAACTATCAGCTGCAACGTTAAAAATGTGAGTGACCGCATTATTATTCCAACCCAAACCTTTTATAATGACATCATCCCGGTTTCCTGTAGCACCCTTAATAGTTACTCTTGTCATATTCGATCCGATAAATGGAAGATTGCTGGTCAATTGATAAGTATTTGCAGCTAAAATAATAGTCACATGTCCGTTGGAAATATTGGCATTTTGTAAGGCAGTGATTAATCCATTTACGGTATTGACATTTACAATATTTCCCTGAGAGGGAATGGAATTACAATCACAGCCAAACTGTCCGTGCATGGCCAAACTGATGGTCAGTAAAAAGATATTTATAAAAAGAAAACGGTAGATGAACTTTTTCATTTTAATAAAACGAGATTCAGCGGCTTTTATTTAATTATACAGTCAGCCATTCGTGTTTTTGAATGCCGTTGCTTGCAGGCCTGCCAATAACAATGATTGATTGGGCTCGTCGGTGAGGATGTCGGGCACTCCTTCTACCAAAGGGTCTGGAAATCCTGGCTTTTAAGTCAGAATCTCCTGAATGATCCTACCTCCCACATCAGTGAGACGGATATCCCGACCACTGAATCGGTAGGTTAATTTTTCATGCTGAATGCCCATAAGATGCAACATAGTGGCATGGAGATCATGGATCGAAGTAGGATTTTCCAATACCCGGTAGCCATATTCATCAGTGGTGCCGAAGACCGTACCTGCTTTGATACCGGCCCCTGCCATCCAAATAGAGAAGGCAGATGGATTATGGTCGCGACCGTTGGTGCCCTGGGCAAAAGGAGTACGTCCAAACTCCATCCCGAATATGACCAATGTGGTTTCCAAAAGACCTCTGCTCTTGAGATCCTTTAACAAGGCAGCAATGGGTTGGTCTACTGCATGAGCGTTACGTTCGTGACCGTCTTTGAGGCCATTATGCTGGTCCCACCGATCTGCCTCTACTCGAGGGCAGGTTAGTTCAATAAACCGGACACCTCGTTCGACCATTCTTCGCGCCATCAAACACTGAGCGGCATAACCCCGGGTGTGCTGATCAGGAGAATCAAACCCATATAATTTTTTAATATTATCTGATTCACCAGACATATCTGACATTTCGGGTACTGATGATTGCATGAGATATGCAAGCTCATAATTTTGAATAGCTGACTCAATTTGTTGTGCATCACCGAGTCGACCGAGCAGACTTTGGTCCATTTGTTTAGCCAAATTCAGCTTGTTGCGTTGAATCCCATCCGAGCCTTCAAGGGGGGCAATATTGGCGACAGGAATATCTCTTGCTTTAAAAATGGAAGCTTCGTAGCTGGCCGGCAAAAATCCACTTTTAAAATTGTCTAGTCCTCCGGGCGGAATCAGTCCTCCGTCTAAAACGATGTATCCAGGCAAGTTTTCATTTTCAGTGCCTAATCCATATGCCGTCCATGCACCCATGCTGGGTCTGCCTTGTAAACCATGTCCGGTATGTAAAAAGTAATTGGCATTGGTATGCTCGGGAAATTCCGAAATCATCGATCTAATGACGGCAATGTCGTCAACACAAGTGGCAATGTTTGGAAATAAATCACTTATCCAGATACCGCTTTCACCAAATTGATTAAAATTCCAGGGACTCTTTAGTATTTTCCCAATATTATTAAATTGGGTGGCATCAACCTTAAATTTCTTATAAGGATCCTCCCCATTTTCTTTTTCGAGACGAGGTTTTGGGTCAAATGAATCAACCTGCGAAACCCCTCCATCCATATATAAAAAGATCACACTCTTGGCTTTCGCCGGATGGTGAGGTAAAATGGATGGAGATTGCGCAAGAATTTTCTGATTGTTAAATGGAGCCCCCAGACCTAAGCCCCCCATTAAACCTAATAAAGCAACGCCGCCAAATCCGTTTCGGCATAAACCTAACATCTCTCTTCGACTTAATCTTTGGCAATTTCTCATTTGTTTTATTTCATTTTCCAAGGGGTCATGACGGAGCACCTCCAAGGGTCATGACCCCTTGCTCAAGATCACAACAGATAAATAAATTCTTTCATGTTAAAGATCGAGTGACAAAAGTCGGTCCAGGCCAATTGATACTTATCTTCTCTTTGCGGGTATTTTTCCTTTTGATCGTTTATAAATTGAATGCTGATAATAATCTCATCTGCCGATGGTTTTCGACTAAAAGCTTTCAAATAGACCGACTCAATTAGTGTAGAAGTGTCTTGATTTTTTTTAATTAAATTTTTGGCCCATAATTCTGCTTGCTCCCGAATGAAAGGATCATTTAGCAAAGTCAATGACTGTGCCGGTACATTAGTCTCCGACCGGTCGCCAAACGTGCTAAATGGGATGGGCATATCAAAGGTAGTCATGAATGGAGGTAAAAAATTACGCCATAATGCCTGATAGATACTTCGTCTGCCGGCTCCGTCCAAGGGCCCGGACTCCGATGGGCGACCTCGTCCCTGAAGGAAATCGGTAAGATGGAGAGGAATTGACTCACCATACATGGTCAGATCCAATCGGTCACTGCAAGTCAGGATCCCATCACGGATAGCTTCTGCTTCCAATCGCAGTAGTGGAAAACTATGTAAAAGTTTGTTCTCCGGATCGATTTCAAGTGCATGAGGATCGGCTTCAGTGTTTTGTTTAAAAGTCTCTGAAGTGACAATATACCTGATCAGTTTTTTTACTGACCAATCATTTTCTAAAAACCAGACTGCCAAATGATCTAAAAGCTCCGGGTGACTTGGCAGGGTACCTTGAAGGCCAAAATTATCAACAGTGGTCACGATTCCTTTTCCAAACAGATGATGCCAGACCCGGTTGACAAATATTCTTGATGTCAGTGGATTTTCAGGATCCACAATTGATTTTGCCAAAGCAAGACGCCCACTGCCGGTTTTCGGAAAATCAGGCCCAACTCCCGGTAGTGCAGTGAGAAAACGGTGCGGTACTTTATCTTCACTTAAGTTGCGGTGATCTCCCCTGACAAAGACTGCACTTTCTATACAATCACCATCAATCATCCCTGCTAAAAAAGTCGTATCCTGTAAAAATTTTGAAAATCGATTTTTTTCAAGCCAATAGTCATTCCAAATTGACTGTGGAATTTGCAAAAAAGATTCCTGACGGGTGATTTTATCATTGGATAATAGAACTCCCGATGGAAATTCAATTAAACTGTCAAGTGCAAGTACATATTCTACTTCGATCCAGGCTTCGGGATTCTGACGATAGTAATGGCCCTTGCCATTTCTTGAATAGTAATTGCCTGGTATGATTTCAATATAAGCCTTCGTGCCTTTCCATTGTCCGACAAAAGAAATAAAATCAATTAAGCTTTCGCTTTCGATTTTTCGGGCAAAAGCTCCGTGAATCGGATCTTGAATGAGTTGCAAATTATCTGGTACTATTCGTATCGTAGCATGATTACCGGCTGCTTTAAAAAGAATATAGTCGCTGTCAATAGTAAATGTCGGTGAACGCAACGCCCCGGAAAGCCCTCGGCTGATTTTTTCACTACTCGCCGTTCCTGATATCCTGATATGTGCCCTGTTTGACTTGGTATCGACTACCAGCTCACCCTTGGTTGTCTTCTTCCCAAAACAGTAGCCGTCGCTGCTCCAGGGGCCAATATTTTCACCCCTGAAGTCTCCTAATACCGTATAGTTGACAGATGGAATTTCTTTGGTTTTTTCAGAGATAAATGAGGCAGGTGGTTGATTAGAGGTTAGAGAAACTGATTCCAAATATGCAAGTAGTTCCTGCTTTAATTGTTGAATACTATCGATATACTGATATTCTTTGGGTGTTCGTTCCGCCGGATACAAATGCGCCCGGCTGCTTTCGAAGATGCCATAGAGCGCATAATAATCGGTCGTAGGAATATCATCAAACTTATGGTCATGACATCGGGCGCATGCAACCGTAAGACCAAGGAAAGTCTTGGAAGTGACATCAATCACATTGTCAATCCTAATTTTTTCTTCGTCTTTGGTATCGACCGGACTATGTTTACCTTCACCGATGTTCAGTAAAAGAGTCCCGATGAGCGATTCATTAAATCCCTCTTCTGGATTGTAGCGAGGAGTATCGAGAAGATCTCCAGCTAATTGTTCAATTACAAATTCGTCGTATGGCAGATCTTGGTTAAATGCTCGGATCAGGTAATCGCGATATCTCCAGGCGCCGATCACCGGATAGTCAAATTCATGTCCCCGCCCCTCTGCATAGCGGGCCAGATCCATCCAATGGCGAGCCCAACGCTCCCCATACTGAGGCGATGTCAAAAGTTGGTTTACGTATTTTTCATAGTCACCATCATCTTCAACGTTTTTGGCTAAATCTTCCTCTGTAGGAGGTAATCCCTTAATCAGATATGAAAGTCTTCGTATAAGTTGCTGGTTTGATGCCTGAGGTATTCGTTGTAGGTGTTGACGGTCAAGAGTTTGGTCAATGATCTGATCAATGGGATGTCGGGCATTATCAGACAGGAATTGATTTTCGGGTAAAATAAAGGCCCAGTGCTTTTTCCACTCCGCACCTTCTTCGATCCACTTTCCAATGAGGGCTTTTTCGTAAGCTGTTAGGGAGCGGTTCGTTTCTGGGGGTGGCATCATTTGCTCAGGATCATCGCTCATAATGCGACGGTACATTTCACTCCGGTGGGGTTTTCCTGCCCTGATAGGCCAAAGGCCCGATTGGCTTTGGCTTTTGGCAAAAAATTCCTGGTCTAATCTCAACTCTGCTTTGCGGCTGCTAATATCCGGACCATGGCAGACGAAACAATTATTACTGATGATAGGGCGAATATGCTGATTAAAATCAACTTGATCAGGCAATGTAAAATCGCCAGGATTTCGTTGGCATCCACAAAATAGCAGTAGAATCAGTATGTAAAATATTCCCCGTAGCATGACTATATGATCTTGATCAAACCTGCTTTTATTTATACTTGCAATTAAAGATCGCAAAAATCCACATACTGCAGCCCTCCGGCCAATCAAACGGTACACAAAGATTGCCAGACATTTGTATTTTTGTAGATTATGAAAAAGCTATATCTGGTCCGTCATGCCAAGTCCAGCTGGGATGACTATATGCTTTCTGATGAGAAGCGACCCTTAAGTGAACGGGGAAAGCGAGATGCCCCGGCTATGGCTAAAATGCTCAGCGAGAAGGATCCTGATCTTGAATACCTTGTCTCGAGCCCGGCCAAGAGGGCGTTAGAAACAGCTAAAATATTCAGAAAAGCGTTTAACCTTAGTAGAAAAAGATTGGACGAAGATTCGAGATTGTATCATGCATCGCCTTCGATCATCACCGAAGTCATTCAAAATGTTGATGATCAATATCGGAGTGTGGCAATATTTGGACATAATCCGGGGATGACGGACTTCTTAAATCGATTTTCAGATGCATCAATAGATAACATTCCAACTTGCGGTGTTGCAATTATTGATGTTGGAATTGATTCATGGAAAGAATTCTCATCTGAAAGGGGAAAATTATTGGCGTTTTATTATCCTAAAATGTTTGGACTATTTTGATTCGATTTTTGTTTTTTGTTGGAATAGGTATGTGCGCAATTGCCGGAAACACCTCCTGTTTGAGAAGCCAGATGGAACCTCCGCAAGTAATGCTTGGTGATTCCCTACTTGTCAAGATTCTCACCGATAGCTATATATTAAATGCAGCCTTTAATCAAACATCAGGTACGGTCAAAGATAGCGTCAGCAAAGCTTACAGTCAACAAATAATTGACAAATATGAGGTGAGCCAGGAAGTGCTGGATGAAAACATCCAATGGCTTTATTCGCAAAACAGGATTGATACCATTTTTCAAATGATGATGGACCGGATGGATTATCTCGAAGACCAAATATCCACGGATGTTAAAACCCCATCCCGTTAAAATATAAGAATGTCTGACTCTCAACCAACTAGAATTCTGGTTATCGATGATGAGGAAGATGTCCGGAATTTCATTACCTACAATCTAACGAAAGATGGTTTTCTTTTGGAAACAGCGGAGAACGGACGGGATGGGCTGATTAAAGCCCTGCAGTTTAAACCAACGCTAATTTTACTTGACGTAATGATGCCTGATATTGATGGCATCGAGGTCTGTCGCCAGTTGCGTGATGATCGGGAGTTTGATCAAACCATTATTGCCTTTCTAACTGCAAGAGGAGAAGACTATACCCAGGTGGCTGCCCTCGACCATGGTGGTGATGATTTTATTGTTAAGCCGATCAAACCCAATGTTTTGCGAAGCCGGATCAATGCTCTCTTGCGCAGACATAAGCGGGCGGGGACGGACAATGATCAAATTTATCAAATTGGAGAACTCCTTTTAGATCAGGCAAAATTTGAAATAACTCTGAAAGGTGAAGCAATAGAATTTGCTAAAAAGGAATTTCAGATTCTCGAACTTTTGATGTCATCACCGGGGAAAGTGTTCAGCAGACAGGAAATCTTTCGCAAGATCTGGGATTCTGAGATTATTGTGGGAGAACGTACGATTGATGTACATGTGCGTAGAATTAGGGAAAAGGTGGGCGATCACTATATCAAAACCTTAAAAGGTGTTGGCTATAAAATCGAGGTTTGATGTTTAAAAATTTAACTCCCCGACAGATAGCCATCTTCTCCAGTCTTGTTAGCTCGATTTCTATTTTATTCTTGTTCTTTCTCTTTCACATCCTTAGTGAATTGTCATGGTCAAATGTATTGTTGACTTCAACTGTGATTGTGGCAGTTACATACGGCGTTAATTTATTTTTCTTAAGAAATATATTTTTCGAAAAATCAAATTGATTTATAAAACCATTCACCGATTGAAACTGGATCCTAGTCAGAAGCAACGAAATGTGGATAGTGATGACCAGATAATCGAAGATGTAGAAAAAGATGTTGCAATCTGGGCCAGGAATCAGCAGCAGGAAATAGATCAATTAAAGACGCTTGAAAATTATCGTCGTGACTTTCTTGGCAATGTTTCTCATGAATTAAAGACTCCGATTTTTAATATTCATGGATATGTACATACACTGCTTGATGGAGGTTTACAGGACGATGCAATTAATATCAAATACCTCGATCGAACCGCTAAAAACGTTGAGCGATTGATTACTATTGTTGATGATCTGGAAGCGATATCGAAACTTGAATCGGGTAATTTAGCGCTTGACATCACAAAGTTTGAGATTAAAGACTTGGTAAAAGAGGTTTTTGAAACTCATGAATTATCCGCTCAGCGGAAACACATTCAAATACAATTGAAGGAAGGAGCCTCACAATCTTACCAAGTTAAAGCAGACCGCGAGTACATTCGGCAAGTCCTTGACAATTTAGTATTGAATTCCATCAAATATGGCAGGTCAGGAGGATTTACCAAGGTGGGTTTTTATGACATGGATAAGTATATTCTGGTTGAGGTGGCAGATAACGGCCTAGGCATTGGACAGGAGCATCTTAAACACGTCTTTGACCGTTTCTACCGGGTCGATAAAAGCCGATCCCGTGATGTAGGTGGCTCTGGATTGGGTCTCTCGATTGTCAAACACATCATCGAAGCGCATAGTCAAACAATCAATGTGAGGAGCTCACCCGATTTGGGTTCGACTTTCGGATTCACCGTGGCAAAAGTATAAGAAGGAAATTCCAAATCTCAATTTCCAAAGCCCAAAAGTCTTGGTCACGCCTTTGTTGCTTGGATTTTGGTGCTTGGATTTTGGTGCTTGGTGCTCTTAGGGAAATTCTAAATCTCAAATTCCAAATTCCAAAAGTTGCTTTGGGACTCCCAAGCTCGTAACGAAGTGGAGAGATTGGTATGCCCAAAGAGAGAAATTCCAAATCTCAATTTCCAAAGCCCAAAAGTCTTGGTCACGCCTTTGGTGCTTGGATTTTGGTGCTTTTAGGTAAATTCCAAATTCCAAATTTCAAATTCCAAAGTTTCTTGGTCCCAGTTTGGTGCTTGGTGCTTGTAATTTGTTGCTTCTTGGGGAAATTCCAAATCTCAAATCTCAAATTCCAAAAGGATTTGCTCCTGGTATTGGTGCTTGGATTTTGGTGCTTGGTGCTTTTAGGTAAATTCTAAATCTCAAATTCCAAATTCCAAAAGTTGCTTTGGGACTCCCAAGCTCGTAACGAAGTGGAGAGATTGGTATGCCCAAAGAGAGAAATTCCAAATCTCAATTTCCAAAGCCCAAAAGTCTTGGTCACGCCTTTGGTGCTTGTAATTTGGTGCTTTTAGGTAATTCCAAATTCCAAATTTCAAATTCCAAAGTTTCTTGGTCCCAGTTTGGTGCTTGGTGCTTGTAATTTGGTGCTTTTTAGGTAAATTCCAAATTCCAAATTTCAAATTCCAAAGTTTCTTGGTCCCAGTTTGGTGCTTGGTGCTTGTAATTTGCTGCTTCTTGGGGAAATTCCAAATCTCAATTTCCAAAGCCCAAAAGTCTTGGTCACGCCTTTGGTGCTTATAATGCGTACTTATAGAAGCCTTCACCCGACTTTTTGCCCAACAATCCGGCATTGACCATATTAACTAATAGCGGACAAGGTGCATATTTTGGATTGCCAAAACCAGCATGCAATACATGGAGGATGGACAGGCAGACGTCAAGACCAATGAAATCGGCTAGTTCCAGTGGCCCCATGGGATGTGCCATCCCCAATTTCATAATGGAATCGATAGCTTCTTTGGTCCCTACTTGTTCATGAAGAGCCCAAATCGCTTCATTGATCATGGGCATCAAGATTCGATTGGAGATGAAACCAGGATAATCATGAACCTCGACCGGGATCTTCCCAATCTTTTTAGTTACATCTGTCACTAACTGAGTGGTTTGTTTATTGGTCTTATGGCCTTTAATGATTTCAACCAACTGCATAACCGGAACCGGATTCATAAAATGCATGCCGATAACGCGTCCAGGATTTTTAACTTTTGAGGCAAGTTTTGTGATCGAAATGGAAGATGTATTGCTTGCAATGATGCATTCCAATGCACAGAGAGAACTGAGCTCCTGCAATATGTTTTGCTTTAATATTTCGTTTTCCGAAACAGCCTCTATCACCAAATCAGCATCTGCAACACTGGGTGCGAGATCAACAGAAGAATTAATCTTGAGCAATGTGGCAATTTTCATATCAGACGAGATGCGGTTTTTAAATAGCATTCGATCTAGATTTTGAGCAATTGTACTCATAGCCAAATCAAGTTGTTTCGATGAGATATCAATCAATACTACGGGATATTGATGCATAGCAAAAACCTGAGCAATGCCATTTCCCATAGTACCCGCCCCGATTACGGCAACTTTTTCGATCATTTTTAAAAGGATATTTTATGAGCAAAATACTAGTTTTTCCTGACGATCTCTTTACCACTCGATACTTGGTCTTCCGTCGGCAGTCCTTAGTCAGGCAGTTCGCGGTCTTCAGTCTGTAGGTGCCCACTGCCCGATCCACTGCCATAAACTATTTTTCAGAGCTTTTCGTTGTACACAGTGATTTATAGTATGACAAGCGATGCTTTTAGTCGGGGTGTACCACTGGCCTTGGCTCTTTCTTTGAGCCTCAGTATTTATGCCCAAGATGATATCACCAATGAGATTGCGAAAGTCGTCTACATGGATTCGATCGTAGTCAAGGCTTCTAAAGTCGATTTTTCCGTTTCCGATTTTATTGATTTGGTTAGAAATGATGCTTCATTTTATATAGCTTTTCAAAATTTGCGGGCAGCAGCCTATCATTTTGAGACGATGATGATGTTTTTTGACCGGAAAAATCGAAAAGCAGCCACATATTCGGCTGAGTACCACCAGTACATCGAAAATGGTTGTCGCTATCAGGTGAAATCCGGAGAAAAAATTGAGGGTGCATTCTTTAAGAAAAGAAAGGAAACTTCAAATTTTTATACTTACGACCTGTTTGACCGCTTATTTCTTGTGCACGATACTACTTGCAATGTTCGTGTCCTACCTCAGGAGATCCAATTTGATGGATACGGAGTAGAAGGTCATGTTGCTGAGCTTAAGAAGCTCATTTTCGCACCGGGCACCCAAAGTGATGTGCCATTTATTGGTCAGAAAACGGAAATATTTTCCGAAAAAATGCGGGATCGATATAATTTCTACATTAGTTCAATCAGATATCTCGATCAAATCGAGGCATATGTCTTTGACATACGCTTAAAACCGGAATACCAAGAGGAGCGAAACAACAAAACCGTGATCAAGGAATTAACCACTTTCTTTTCAAAGAAAGACTTTCAGGTATTAGGAAGAACCTATCGTTTGGCCCATTATAAACCATTTTATCAATTTGACGTTTCCATGCAGATCCTTCTGCAAAAAATCAATGAGCGATATTATCCGGCCAAGATTGATTTTGACGGATTTTGGAATATACCTATGAAGCGAAAAGAAACATCTAGTTTTACCGTCGATTTTAAAGTTGTTAGATAGGTCCTTAGGTCTCATTTTGTTGGACAAGCCGAATTTCATTTTATTGAGCACTAGATAATACGATATGTCTGCAGGGATACTTATTGGAGACGTTGGAGCCACTGGATCAGATTGGATCTTTTTCGAAGGCGGCCGGAAAAAGCAGTTCTCTCTGACCGGTTATAATCCGGTTTCTCAGGCAAATGAGCGTCTTTCATCCCTACTCCAGACCTTAAAAACTCATGTGGGCAATCAATCCATCGATTTGTATTACTATGGAGCAGGGGTCGGTATCGGACAACGAGAGGATACGCTGGAGGATGAATTCCGTAAACTACTGGTAATCAATTCGATTCAGTTTGCATCAGACTTATTGGGAGCCGCCAGAGCACTATGTACAAATACACCTGGCGTGGTCTGCATACTGGGTACCGGAAGTAATGCCTGCAGGTATGATGGGGTTAAGATGCTTAGTGGCCACTCTTTAGGCTTCCCACTTGGTGATGAGGGAAGCGGGATGGATATTGGTCGGCGTCTGGTCCGTTCTTTCTATTATGGTCTTTTACCAAAAGACTTATTTGACCATTTTTCAGGATATTTTCCTAAAGATCGACTTGAATTTCTCAAGCTTTTCAAAAGTAAAGCAGCCCCTAATCAGTTTTTGGCAGGGTATACTGAACTGGTTTTACCCGTTAAGAATCAGTCATTTATACAAAATTTGCTCGAAGAGGCCTTCACAGATTTCATTAAATTTCATCTGCACGATGTTGAAAGAACTTCAAAAATTAATGCGGTAGGTTCGATAGCTTACTATTTTTGTGGCGAATTTGAAAAGTGCCTGAATAAGCATGACTTAAAATTGGGTCAAATATTGCGAAAACCCATTGATGCTTTGGCAGCTTATCATCTTTTACCAAACAACGAATTATGAGTAAACAAATCAATCGAATTGGAGTCTTTTGTTCAGGAGGTGATGCACCCGGTATGAATGCGGCGGTCAGAGCTGTAGTGCGCACGGCAGCCTACCACGATCTACATACTTACGGTATTTATAGTGGTTACGAAGGTATGATCGACGGTAATGTACACCGACTGGAAACAAATGACGTAGGAAACATTATACATAGAGGGGGTACGATCCTTAAAACGGCCAGAAGTGAGCGTTTTCGTACTAAAGAAGGACGTAAAATGGCACATGACACCCTGATGGCTCATGACATTGATGCTTTGATAGCGATCGGTGGTAATGGTACCTTGACCGGAGCAAACCTTTTTGAAAAGGAGTTTAATATTCCGATCATTGGATTACCTGGCACCATTGACAATGACTTATACGGCACTGATTACACAATAGGCTTTGATACGGCAGTGAATACAGCCATTGAGGCAGTAGACAAGATCAGAGATACGGCAGACTCGCACAATCGGCTTTTTTTCATAGAGGTTATGGGACGTCATTCTGGATATATAGCTCTCTATACGGCGGTTGGAAGCGGAGCAGGAAGTGTTTTAATTCCTGAATTGAGCCAGGACGTTGAATCTCTGATGGTCTTCTTAAAGAAAATGTTGAAGCGAAAGCGCCTGTTCGGCCTGGTGATTACAGCAGAGGGAAATGAGAATGGGAGTACTCAAGAGGTGGCAGCCATCGTGGCAAAACGGCTTACTGACTACGAGGTCAAAGTTGCCGTCATCGGTCATCTTCAACGCGGTGGATCACCTACCGCAATGGACCGAATGCTCGCTAGCCGTACAGGACATGCAGCGGTGGAAGGATTGATCAAAGGCCATAGCAATGTGATGTGTGGAGTGCATGACAATCAGGTGGTCTTTGTACCAATGGTTGACGCAGTGAAAAAATCGAAAAGTATCGAAAAAGAACTGCTGAACCTGGCTGAGTTGCTGTCGCTCTGATCATTGACAGGATTACCTGCTTTTGACCCATTACATTTAACGACTGGTGTTATGATGTAGCAAAGAATCGGCTAGTCAGGCTGTATTTCATCATTGTGATTGATAATTCTTCAAAAGATTATCAATTTTGTAATAAAAGTGTCTCTTGTTGACATGCTGTGTAAAACCTTTTCTTAATTTGGGGCCTCTTTTTTAACAGGAATCTAAATATAAATTTAACCAATACATGGCAAATATAGCATCTAAAGGCACCATCGGCATTTTGACCGGTGGAGGAGACGTTCCAGGATTAAACCCTGCTATTCGAGCAGTTACAGTGAGAGCGCTAAGAGAAGGTTACCGGGTAATAGGCTTGCGTAGGGGATGGGGTGGCATCATTGACGTTGTACGTGATAAAAAATACGACAACAGTAACAATTTTATTGAGTTGACCCATACTGTAGTGGACCGTGCTGCCCGGACCGGTGGTACGTTCTTGCATACATCTCGCACCCGACCGAGTCATACCGCCAAAGACCGTATACCGGAACACTTGCGAGATATTTACAGCGATGAGTTTAACGACATGACTCCAGAGGTTATAAAAAACCTCGAATGGATTGGAATTGACTATCTGATCACTATTGGTGGCGATGACACCCTCAGTTATGCAGTACATTTATTTAGAAAAGGTGTCAATGTCAATGCAATACCGAAGACGATGGATAATGATGTGCCTGGAACCGACTACTGCATTGGCTTTAGTACCTGCGTGACCCGGACGATCCATATGACCAACAATTTAAGGACTTCTGCCGGATCGCATGAGCGATTTATGGTGCTCGAAGTATTCGGACGCTATGCGGGTTTTACCGCGATGTTGCCAACAATGGCCGGTGCGGCAAATCGTTGTTTGATCCCGGAACATCCCTTTAACGTAGAGCAGTTGACCGAACTAATGGTCGCTGATCGCAGAAATAATCCGAGTAATTATGCGATCTGCCTGGTATCTGAAGGGGCGGTGTTTGAAGGAGGAGATATGCTCTTTGCAAATGCAGAAAAAGATGCTTACGGCCATGCCAAATTGGGAGGTATCGGTGATATGGTTTCTGCTAAACTTAAAGAACTGTCCCCCAAATACAATAAAGGACAGAGCATCAATAATATCACTCAGAAATTGGGATATCTGGTGCGTTGCGGTGATCCTGATGCGATTGATTCAATTGTACCAATGGCTTATGGTACCATGGCATTGGATTTGATTCTGCGGGGTATTCATGGTAGATTGGTAGTGCTTAAGAATGGTCGTTATGATCACGTGCCGATCGAAGTTGTTACCTCAACAAAAAAGCTGGTCAATGTTAAAAAACATTACGACACGGAAAAACTACATCCTCATTACCGTGATTTCGAAATGTTACCATTATTTATTATGGCGAGTGAATAAATGAAAAAAGCAGGGTAATTCCTGCTTTTTTTTACTGACGATCAATTGCATCGATTATATTTTACGAGATTTTTTATTTTACCAGTATTCTTGAATAAAGCCCAGTAGTGATCAAATCAAGATACCTCTTCCGTCTTTGCCTTTTGGCTGCCTCAATCTTTGCCTGCCAATCAGAATCAGTGAAAAACCACAATATTTCGACCGATCCGGCAATGATCAGCAGTGGCGAGCAAACTTTTGCTCTTCATTGTAGTTCATGTCATAATTTTATTCAGGATGGTATTGGTCCCTAATTTAAGTGGCCTGACCCAAAATGCAGATACGGCATGGATAAAGGACTTTATTCGAAATCCGCGCAAGGTTATCGATAAGAATGATCCGAGAGCCTCAGAAATTTTTGCCAAATATAACACCTACATGCCGTCATTTGGAATGCTCTCAAATATGGAGCTAGACCAAACGATTGCCTATTTACACACATTTAAAAAGATTCCTGAGACCATTACCCCTGATTCGAAATTGACGCTCATAGAGGATCCAATCAAGGATAAAATTCCGCCTTCTAAGGTAGTTTGTGATCTCCAATTACTTACTCAATTGCCACCCTCTGCTAAGGACTTGCCCCTTGCACGAATTAACAAATTAGATTGTGAGCAAAAGACCCAGCGACTATTCATTGCCGATCTAAGGGGTAAACTTTATGATATCGCCCAGGTGACTCCCCTGGTTTTTTTGGATCTAGCTGAGGTTCGACCGAAGTTTATAGATAATCCAGGATTAGGTACCGGTTTTGGGAGTTTCGCGTTCCATCCTGATTTTAAGGAGAATGGATTATTTTATACAACCCATTCCGAATTGCCGGGCTCTGGCATTGCCGATTTCGACTATGAAGACTCGATTAGGGTTACCCTGCAATGGGTGTTGACTGAATGGCAAGCTACAAATCCTATGGCAAGGGCTTTTGAAGGGACAAGCCGGGAAATACTGCGAATTGACTTTTTGACAAGTCTGCATGGTATGCAGGAAATCGCTTTCAATCCGACTGTAAGCAAAGGGCATTTAGACTATCGAAAACTGTATGTTGCAATTGGAGATGGTGGAAGTGTTGAAAACGGTTTTCCCCATTTAAGTTTCCATAATGCTAAGCGTGTATGGAGCAGTATTTTGCGAATTGACCCCACTGGGCGAAATAGTCGCAATGGGCAATATGGAATACCAGATGATAATCCTTACAAACAGGATATTAAGAATGACCAAGTGGGAGAGATTTGGGCACATGGCTTTCGCAATCCAAATCGACTGACCTGGGACCGGGAGGGAAGAATGTTGGCAACCGATATAGGTGCAAGACAAATCGAAGAAGTTAATTTAATCTTACCAGGTCTTTTTTATGGCTGGCCGATCAGAGAGGGCACCTTTTTACTGGACCACACCGGAATCTTGGGAAAGGTATATGCATTGCCGGACAATGACTCGATTGCAGGAGTGACTTATCCAGTGATTCAATTCGACCATGATGAAGGTCAAGCTATAACGGGAGGATATGCCTACTATGGAAATGAAATTCCTGAATTGTTTGGGAAGTATGTTTTTGGAGATATAAGTGCCGATCGATTATTTTTTAGTGATCTTGAGCAAATGAAGTTGGGTAAGCAAGCACCCATTTATGAATGGAAAATCTCATTAGCTGGCGAGCAAACAACTTTCAAAAAACTTTGTGATAATTGTGGTAGAATCGAGCTGAGACTTGGTAGTGATTGCCAGGATCGGCTATACGTTTTTACAAAGTCAAATGGTAAAATATATCAACTTCTAGGATTAGCAAAATGATTGGAATTAGTCTGGTTTTACTTCTAGTTAAAATATATTAACGTTACGTATTTGACCCGTATTGTTGACCGAGTTCCAGCCGCCAGGGTTGGCATTAACTATCACTATATTAATTCATTGAATTCACATTTTCGAGTGTAACCCCGAAGGAGTGAAATGATACTAAAACTCATCATCGATCCTGGGAAAAACCCAGAAGGGGTGAAATAATCAATCCATTTCTTCAAACAGATATCTTTCAATGAAGACAATCTCAAGTCTGCCTTATGTCACCCCTTTGCGGTTAGTTTCCTCAGATCGTTTTATATTACAATCTTATCACTACTTCGGGGTTTCCAGCATTTCTCAGACAAATATCTTTTGCCCCTCCATAAACTACGTCAAAAACATTGGCTTGCGAAAAACGCAGATAACCGGGAGAAGTTAGCCTCAGCATAATTTCTCCGAAACAATTGATACTTTTTATCTCGTTAGTTAAAACATTTAGTATAGTTAGGAAAAGGCTAAACCGCCATTTATATCGTAATTAGTTCCAGTTATAAATGAGCTCTGGTCAGAAGCTAAATAAACCACTAGATCAGCTACTTCATCAGCTCTACCTTCTCTTCTTAATGGGGTGTTGCCAGCCACCATTTTTCGAATTTCATCTTTCGTGAAATCGTCATGAAATTTCGTAGCAATCAATCCAGGACAAAGTGCATTTACTCTAATACCTTTAGGCCCAAGTTCTTTTGACATTGCTCTGGTAAACGTAGTCACGGCTCCTTTCGATGAAGCGTATAATGAGGAACCACCTCCTCCTCCATCTCTTGATGCCGGGATGATAGATTAATGACTGAGCCACCTTTACCCATTAATGGTTCAAATGCTTGCATTACGAAAACCGTAGCCTTGAAATTCACATCCATAACAAGGTTATAAAAAGACTCATCTAGTTCTTGTAATGTTTTACGTGCGAAAAGGCCTCCTGCATTATTTACTAGAATATCAATCTTATCTCCAAAAGCTTCAACCGCCTTTGCTTTTAAATTCTTTATATCATTTAAATTTGATATGTCAGCTTTAACTGCAATAGCTTCACCTCCAGCAGATTTTATCTGGTCCACAGTTTCCATAGCTTCAGATTCAGAATTAAAATAGTTTACAACTACTTTAGCTCCTTCTTTTGCGAGTTGAACAGATATTGCTCGACCAATATCTCTTGAACCTCCAGTTACTACCGCTACTTTTCCTTTGAGTTTACTCATTATATTTTTATAAATATATTTTAAATTGAAATTAGATTCCTAACGCTTGACCACCGCCAATTTGGATCGTTTCTGCCGTTATGAATGATGCATCTTTACTAGCTAAGAAAGAAACCACACCAGCAACATCTTCTGGCTGACCTAGTCTTCCCAACATAATATTGTTAGCCCAGGAAGCAAAAACTTCTGGTTTTGTTGATTTAATTTGCTTATGAAATGGCGTGTCAATTGTCCCGGGAGATACTGCATTTACTCTAATACCGTATTCAGCCAAATCTTTGGCTAATGCTCTTGTAATGGTGTGAACTCCAGCCTTGGATGTTCCATAAATACCTGCTCCCGGTCCTCCGGCATTCCAAGCCGCATTTGACGTATAATTAATTATGGAAGGGTACTCTCCCTTTTTAAGGAAAGGTATTGCTGCTCTTGAGGCAAAAAACACTGAATCCAAGTTTAATGCCATGACAAATCTGTAAAATTCTGTTGTCATTTCTTCAAACCTGGATCTTCCGCCTAATCCACCTGCATTATTTACAAGTAAATCTATTTTTCCGTACTTTTTACCAATTTCGGTGATATTTGCAGTTACCTCTTCTTCTTTTGTAACATCGAATCCATAATACTCAGCTTCAATTCCTTCCGCGACGAGCTCCGCAACTCTTTGAGCTCCTGCTTCATCTTCGATGCCGTTTAATACTACAGTATATCCGTCTTTACCTAATCGTTTTGCTACTTCAAAACCAATGCCACCTGTGGCTCCAGTAATTATAGCTACCTTTTTTTCGTTCATTATTATTTTTTTTAATGCTTTTCAACAGTTTAGATTATTAATATCATGGAAATAGAGAGCGTACTTTTAAATCGGTTTTAATGGTTCTATTTTGGGACACAGGAGCCAGACACTAGCAAGAGCTGCCAAGGCCAGGGCCTCTCCGATATCGAAGGCGGGTGTGTAATTGCCACCCAATGTGAGCCAGGGAAATTAGGACCGAAATTCTAACTATGGTTATCTTTCAAATTCATTCGCTAGCAGCTTTCAATTCCATGCTATATTCTAAAACATCTTTCAAATGTTTGAGCATAGCTTCATGAGCCAGATCTGCTTCCTGACTCTTAATGTATTTCAGTATTTCTTTATGTTCATCTAAAGCGCGATAAAACCTTCCATTTTTACAAATCTCCAGATTGATGTAATGTGATATGATATCAGGTGTGATAATTAACATGAGGGATTTAAGCACTTTATTTTTGCTAGCTTCCGCAATTTTAAGGTGAAAAAGCAAGTCTTCTTCAACCGCTTGTTTACCCTCCAGAACTTTGCCCTCGTAAGCATCTAATGCTTTTTGAATACTCATGATGTCCTCTGCAGTCCTTCTTTCCGCTGCATATCGGGCTGCATTGGCCTCCAAAATCACTCTGGTCTCAACTACCGAGGCAAAATCAGGGTCTTCTATCTCCAAGACATCTGAAATTAGACCTTCGAGAGCCGTGATGCCAATGCCGGCTACAACCGTCCCACTCTGTGGCAATGTTCTTAGTATTCCATAGAATTCCAGTTTACTGATAGCATCCCTCACTGCACTTCTACCCACTCCCAGATGGTCTGCTAGTTTGCGCTCAGGGGGTAATTTGTCACCAGGTTTCAGTTCGCCCGATGATATCAACATACGAATCTGACGGATAATGATGTCTACCGTATTTTCGATCTTGATCTTCTGTAAATTGTCTAGCATAAGCTTCTTTTTTTTCGAATAAATTGGTCGTTGGTTATTGGTTGACCAATTATTGGTTGACCAAAATTAGACTAATTATCGAGTTTTCCAAAATTTTTACCGAAAAAATATGATCTTTTCTCAAAAGAAGAGCAAATGATCCGTCCAAAACCCCATGATGACGAAGTATTAAGGCGCGGGACCGCCTGACTTTATCTCGACTAGATGCTTTTTGCATCTCTAAGCGACCGCTGTTGCAGGTGGGTAAAGAAAGAATCTACCCACATGGGGTCTTTTCTCGATGGTAAAGAAGAACACCTCATCAGATTCTTTGGGTCTGCCTATCTGCGGCAACATTAGGGGTTCATCAGGAGAAACTTGGCTAAGCAACAACATTATATAACTTATCCACTTTAGCTCAATTAAACCTTAAATCCTGGACTCCACGATCCTCCTCATGCTCCTGTATGTGAATGAAGGTAGCCTGTTCTGGATATTCAACAATGTAATTATTGATGCAATCTCAGGAAATACGTTAAAATGAGAACTAGCGAACGATTACTAGAGTACAAATATCAAAAGGCTTTACCTACCTTAAAGACATCAAATTATTCCTGTTTTAATCTCAGTAGCCATGAAGTTCTTCTTAATACTTGTCCTGACTTGTATGCCTGGGTTTATGATGGCACAAGGTCAATTTATCGAGCAAACCATTGATGATCAGATCCAGATTGGCTACGGCATAACAATCGGAGATGTGAATGGAGATGGGTTCCCGGATATTCTTTTAGCTGATAAAAAGGCATTCGTATGGTATCGTAATCCGGACTGGAAGCGATTTGTCATGGTGGAAAACCTCACAGAACGGGACAATGTCTGCCTGGCAGCAAGAGATATCAACGGAGACGGCAGGGTCGAAGTGGCGGTAGGAGCTCAATGGAATCCTGGTGAAACTACGGATGAGGCACAATCGGGCTCAGTTCATTATTTGATTCGACCATCTGATCCTACAAAACCATGGCATGCCATACAATTGCTGCATGAACCCACAGTGCACCGAATGGGGTGGGTCAGAACAGAAGATGGTTTCCAATTGGTGGTGGTGCCCCTGCATGGCCGGGATAATCAGCAAGGACAAGGGAAAGGGGTGCGGGTGTATTCGTATCTGATGCCGGACGATCCGCAGCATGAGTGGCGAAGAATTTTGCTAGACAGCAGTATGCATATTACCCATAATTTTGACATTGTCGAGGAAAATGATTCGGAGGCCCTTTTAATCGGTGGGAGAGAGGGTTCCAAACTTTTTCGTTATGACAATAGCGCCTGGCATGAGATTCCGGATCCGATTATGACCATTGGACAAACACACGGTTTTGGTGAAATTCGAAGGAGCACTGATTTTATCGTCGGTGTACAGCCTTTTCACGGAAATCTTTTAAATCTATATCTGGATGGAGGACATAGTCGACTGCTTAGCGAGACGCTTCAGCAAGGTCATGGTTTAGCGTGCGCCGATCTGTTGGCAATGGGGCAGGACCAGGTCGTAGTGGGTTGGAGGGAGAATAATACTCTCAATCAATTCGGAATTAAAATTTTTATTCCAAATGATCGATCATGGAATAGCTGGCAGGAAAACTGGATTGATGAAAACGGAATGGCTTGTGAAGATTTAAAATTAGCTGACTTGGATGGCGATGGAAAAATGGACATCATAGCCTCTGGCAGAAGTACAAACAACTTGAAAATATATTGGAACAAGAATTAAAACTCCAAGGGGTCAGAACCCCTTGGAAGATTTGATGCTTAAAATTCAATGCGATAATTTAATACCGGAAACAGCCCGGTATGTGTATCGTAATCAATTTCTCCGGTAAATCGGTTATAATAATCCTGCAAATAATTCAAATGATTGGTTACATTTTGAATATCAAACATGATGGCGTGGGTGATTTTCTGCCGGATGATTTTATAACTGATGCCGACATCCAATCGATAGTATTCTCCTACTGAGGCGCTAAGAAAACGGTCATTGTCTCTTACCGTATATCCCTGGTCCCGGGAAGCCTGGAGATCAATCGGGGTGACCCGGTTGCCTCCATTCAATACCATTTTGCCATTTAATCCGATAATCCGATTTTTATTTTTACCAGATATGAATTCTTTACCAGCCAGTAGATTGACCTGATATTTACTATTGAAACGGGTATTGTACCACTGACCACTGGCCGTTCTGAATCTTGAGTCAAACAGACTTGTAGTAAGCAATAGATAATAAGAATCACTAAAGTTTTTCTCTACAGTAACATCAATCCCGTAATTTCTTCCTAGACCTTCGGTCGATGCTGCACCATTACCATTTAAGATGTCCCAGACATCCAGGGTGTTGATCAATGATTCTTTGCTGGACGGATCTTTTTCGATGGCCACATCGTAGAGGTGTTGATAATAGATTTCGGTTTTAATCCGCAAGTCTCGTGTAATGCGAAAATCATGACCCATCACCGCTTGTAACGATTTAAGATATTTTAAATTTCGATTTGGTAGGGTGCGCTGGCCGTCATTGTTGGTAGCTTCCACAAAATAAAATACCGGGTGCTCGGGCTTGGAGTGAAGACCAAGCGCCCAATGCAGAGATTGTTTTTCATTCGCTTGCCACTTCAGGGCTAGTCTGGGTTCAATGCTAGCCTTTTTAGTAAGCCCAAAATAATTGACATGCAAACCACCGGTCACTGTCCATTTTTCATTCAATCGATTTTTCCATTGAATGAAGCCGTTAAATTGGGTGGCCGATCCCGTGTCCTGGAGAAAAGTGGTGTAGCCTTCACCATTATCCTGAAATTCACGCGCATAAAAGTCAAATTGATGGTAACTACCAATCACTCCAACTTTGTAACTATTTTTTGCATTTAATTTGTGATTATAGGTGCTGCTGGTGCGATAGATTTGATTATTAAATCTATTCTCAAATTCTTTGATGTAACGATAATTTTGGGCAGCGTCAAAGTGATAGTCATCATTGGTGTTTCGATCAATTGAGGCCGCAAATACCGTATGGATATACCGATGATCATCTAAAAGTATTTTGTGAGATAGTCCAATGGTGCCTGTTGTCTGACGCTCATTAAATCCCTCATTATCATCCGATTCTATCCATTGAGTGGAGTCGGCGATAGCTGCAATATATGCACGGTTTTTTCCGGCTAATCCAAAGATATTAAACGTCCCGTATGACGATCGCGGCAACGTAATGTTAAAAGACAGATCTCCATATTCAGGTAACACATCACCAACAGGATTGAGACCTATTTTCTGTAAAATACCCAATGTTGAGTATCTGAAATTAAATAGATAGCTGCCATCCCCTGGTTTTCCGAATGGTCCTTCACTTGCTATTTCGGTCCCAAGAATTCCGAGCATCATGGAATGTTCTCTTTTCTGGTTGTTTCCCTTCCGTAGATTTAAGTCAAAAGCTCCCGAAGTAGCATTTCCGAATTCGGCAGGGAAGGCGCCAGTGTAAAAATCGGATGATGATATAAGACTGCTGCTGAGCATGCTGATACCTCCACCACTATTGCCTAGTCCTCCAAAATGATTGGGGTTTGGAATTTCGACGCCCTCCAGTCGCCATAAAACACCGCGAGGAGAGTTGCCTCGTACGATAATTTCATTAAATAGATCGGAGGTGCCACCGGTGGTTGAAACACCGGCAAAATTCATGGCCATACGAGCCGGGTCAAACAAACTGGAGGCATATCGACCTGTTTCTTCGACCGAAAAAGAACGGGCGCTCGCAATTGCCATTCATTTGAGGGGATTGATTTTTCGGTATTAGCTTTAACTACGATTTCTTCCATGGCAACAAGTGACTCAGTCATTCCAATTTCAAGTACCAATTCCTTTCCAGTGGTAATTAGTACATCGCTTATCAAAACTGGTTCGTAACCCAGGTAGGTGATTACCATGGTTTGTCGGCCTGTCGGTACCTCCGGGATAATGAATTGGCCATCCTGATCGGTGCTAGTACCCAAGTCTGTATTTTGGATGGTTACATTGGCGCCAATAAGTGGCATTAGGGTTTCTTGCTCAAAAACAGTTCCTCGAAAGGTTTGTACGTGATTTTGGGCATAAATCATTAGAGGCATGATGAGGCATGCCATTGTTAAGGCTCTTGTTTTCATAGTAATTTTAAAGGTTGGTCTAAATCAAATTTGTGAATAGGATCAATTGCTTACAAATACCATGATGCAAAAAACCTTGTAATACCCCTATGTATGGTTTTATTTTTTTATCATCTGAAAATATAATAAGGAAAAAGGCCTGCAATCGGTGCAGACCTTACCATAGTTTTAACAAGATAAATTACGGTCAGTAAATCATTCTTTTTACCGAATTAGTAGCTCAACCTAACTTCTCCATAACATAGTTTATCTTGGCTAGGCTTTTTAATTGGGCTGATAATCTTGGCTTGGCGGCACTAAAACTTCCCATTGGAATTCTGCCACTCTTCACCCGGAGCGATCATTGAAATTACATCCCAATGCTCGACCAGTTTACCGTCTTCGAGTCTAAAAAGATCGAAGAATGCCGTATGACTTGCAGGATTACCGTACATGCCTTCGCTCAGAGTGAGTACGAAATTTCCCATAGCAATGGTCTTATGGAGAGTTTCATACTTAAAGGAAAATTCTTGACTTGCCAAAGTATCCATCATCGACAACATGCCAGAGAGACTATCGGCCATCATAGGATTGTGCTGGATATAACTTTGATCATCCTTTAAAAATTCACTCATGGTTGCATAATCACCAGCGATCATGATCCGGTTGATAAAGTCAGTGACTGCAGCCCGGTTATTGACGGTCTGATCGAGATTGGTGATCGTGTTAGGCCCGTCAATCATGGTATGCCCACTCACATTTTCGGGCTGTATTGGTTGAATGTTATCCCAGTGTTCAACGATTAGGCCCTTTTCAAACCGGAATACATCAAATACTACTTGAGAATTGCCATTAATGTTATACTCAGAATGGAAAGCGACGTATTGATCGTCTGTAAGAGTTCGGGCAATGGTAATTTCAGTAGATGAAAATTGACCACTGATTATGGCATTAACCAATGCATCTCGGCCATCTGCCTGTTGATAGTTATGCTGAATATATTGATTAGGATCAATATATTTCATCGCTTTGGAGGTGTCATTGTTTTGAAAACTGAGTAAGAGCTCTGTAGCTTTTTCTTCAATCGTCAGTTCTTCAATAACCGGATCTGGATTGTTATCTGATTCTTTGTCGCAAGACACTAAAGGTAAAAACAGACAAAGAATTAGACCAAAAGACAATTTTTTCATAATATAAATTTGTTAAAAAGGTGAACTAAATTCGTTTGAAATAGACATACCTCTCCCGTCTCTGCCACGGCAGATTATGGTGTTGGTAAAGTATAGTTAGTAATGAGTGAGGTTTTTCAATCAGGTGAAAATGAAAAACCAAGGAATTAATCTCCTATTGAATATATGCAATAAACGCAACGGATTTTTCCATAGTGTTTGAAAAGTGTTAAAATTTTGAATTCCCCAGCATCAATGATTTAAATGAAATATCCGAATTAGGTTAGGGGTCGTCTTCAGATTTCGGGACATGTATAATTATACCTTACGATTTAACAATTGTTTTTTTACCGCAAAGGCACAAAGACACCAGGTTTTTTGCGGGCTGGTTGAATATTTGGCGTTTCACACTACCATTTTAGATTTTGTTTACCAATAGGGCAATGTTAGCCAAGTGCCTTAATAATGAGATCTTCCTCTCTCCTGGAGACCCAGATCGGTCACTTTTAGCCCGATAAATCTAAGATAGTCTCAGACATTTCGTCCTGATTTCATCTTATAGGGCTTATTGATAAGTTTTTATTATAATATTCACGATCTTCATTCGATGATGAAGAGAGGACGATTTATTGGACATAGCCGGGATACTTCACTTGGGTTAATGACCCTAACTAATGGATTCGTCTCCCGATCAGCTGAAGGAAAGAAGCATCTGTTAAAGCCGGATATGCTTAGATACTTATATGATCTGGTTCATTTTAAATATCCCTGGCTGGATCGTGTTCCGAAGATAAACCGGTCATTTACTCCTGATGACTTTCGTATACCCTCGAAGAAATCAGACGTGGGAAAGATGATTTTTACAGAGATCGGCGCTGCGCCGGAATTTGCAATGCAAGAAGCATTATGGTAAACCAATCGGCGGTTGAAGAACCGCGCATAAAAGGGACTATTGCTCAATTGCCATTGGATACGGACATTGAGAAAAACGCAGTTTTTCATGGATTGTGTGATATACCCATGCTGAAAGGTATTAGATCCAAATTTCAGAAAGCTTCAAAGATTTTGGCAAATAGTCTGCGTATTCAAAGTGATCATGAATTGACCTTCGATCTACTGCTCTCAGGCTCGAAGTCGAAGTCGGCTCCTGAAGTCACCAAACAATGTAATAGAATGGGTTTTATGTTAAATCATATCGGTAATTCCGATTCTCACGAAGATATTTCAATATCTGGAAAGATGGAATCCGCGCATTGGCAGATCGGCCTAACGGTTTTTGTAAAATTTCAGGCATGATTTTTCGCATTGGCACTGAGTGGAATCTGATATGCTAAAACCCTATGTCTTGCATTTATGTCAGCAGTTTGGAAGTGTTGGCCTAGTCTACGGGGGCGACTGGCCGCTGGTATTGTTAGGCGGTTCATACCTATCCTTGGCAAAAGCTTTTGCCCTGTTAATGGAAGATTTTTCGAGAAATGACCGGTCGATGAAATATTATAAGAATGCAAATCGAATTTATAATCTTTAAGCTATATTTTTTATGAGATTTATCGCATTGATGTTTTTAACGGTGTCTTTAAATGCTGCTGCACAAAGTGGTGTAAATTATCAGACTGCAAGAGATGGACGGATATTTAAAGTGTTTCAATTTCCTCAAGATCGAATGCCAAGCATAGATGGAAATCCGGATGACTGGTCAATTGTGCCTAATTCTTATAGATACGGGACCGGAGAATTAAATGATACAGAAGATGGAATGGGTGCCATGATTGATCCCGCGGACCTGAATGTAGAGGTAACTATTGGCTGGGTGAAAGGCCTTAATCGCATTTATTTTCTCTATAAGGCATATGATGATTATTGGGATTTTGGCAGGTTTAATCCAAATGGCTATTTAAATGACATTTTTGAAATTGTGGTAGATGGTGATTTATCTGGTGGACCCTTTATTTCTAATCCGCGTTACAAAAAGGATGAATTAAAATGGGATGGAAAAAGTAAGGCTTATCTGGAAAATCATTTTTCTTTCAGTGGTTACCATGCACAGAATTATCATATTTATACACCGCCAGTCAACAACGCATGGGTTCTCATTTGGGGTAGTCAACCCTGGATTGCCGAATTTCCCCAAGCCAATTACGCTTACGACTATGACTTTAAACCGGGTGAAAGTGGCCATTTGATTTTGGAAGGCTGGATTACTGCATATGATTATGCTCCTTATGAGGGACCCAAATATGCTATCGAATCCCGTTTCTCGGAAAACAAGATCATTGGATTGTCGTGGTCGATTCTGGATTTTGACGGAGGCCAGAGAGAAGGGCATGTTAATCTATCTCACAATGTTAATATGGTTAAGGATGCTTCATTTCTTTGTGCCTTTCAATTAATGCCTAAAGAAGAAGAATGGCTGCCCAAGCTCAAAGCCGAATGGACCTTCAAGATTATGGACATGGATCGGGGTTTGGTATCTTTTCATGATGAATCGGTCGGGCCGGTTGAAAAATGGACTTGGGATTTTGGTGATGGGCAAACATCTGGTGAACAGCATCCGATACATCAATTTTCAGAAAAGGGAGTGCATAAAGTGATTACGCTTACGATTGAAGGACCGGAAGGTCAATCTAAACGGACGAGATATTGGGAGGTGATGATACGGTAAGAGGCCTAGTACTCCGAAATTCGTAGCATTAGCGTTATTGCGAATCACCATTCAGAGCATTCACTCTTAATCTGGTTAAGTTGTATGCCGCCGAATCTCGGAAACGAATTATCCAAAGTGGTATGGTTATAGGGATCCCGGAATCTGGATTGCAAATGCAGATTCCGTCAAAGGGCTGAGGAGATCAATGAGAATCAATGATTTGTCAGAGTTAAACCCTGATATTCAAAATCGCCACTTCGGTTTTCAAATGCTAGGCTAAAGGTTTCATTTCAATCGTCAAATTATACATTGGATTTTCCAAATGTATAATGCGAGTAGAGCACAAGATGAAAAGCCAAGACAAGTGGTTGATTATCCATATCAGTTTTAGACTGTCGATGATCAGTGCTTTCAAGGAGAATTAGGGCCTGGAGCAGTAGGTTCGCTTGAGCTGGATATCGACCAGTTTGTCAATCTACCTTCTTACAAGTTTGCCTGGCATTGACTCTTGAGAAATGAAATTCAATCTGAGTCAATTCATTTGATGAAGGCGCCTATCTGCTCTTGATCATATTTCATACCTTGTCATAAATACGAAAACGAAAAATCAACATGTATAAAAACAAAGTTTTTGGCTGGTCTGTAGCGGTAGCATTGGCTGGATTTTTATTGGGATTTGATACCATTGTCATCTCGGGGGCTGATCAACCGATTCAGCGATTGTGGAACATGAGTCCGCTCTTTCATGGAATCTGTATTATGTCGATGGCTTTGTGGGGTACCGTCATAGGAGCCCTATTTGGTGGCATACCCTGTGATAAATATGGCCGAAAAAAGACCTTGTTTTGGATTGGTATTTTATATTTGGTTTCTGCTATTGGTTCGGGTTTAGCCTGGGATCCCGTATCGTTTTCGTTATTTCGATTTATCGGAGGTCTCGGCGTGGGTGCCTCATCCGTGGCGGCCCCAACCTACATAGCCGAGATTTCGTCGCCGGCCAACCGGGGTAAATTGGTGGCCCTTTATCAATTTAATATTGTATTGGGTATCCTGGTGGCATTCATTTCTAATTACTTGATAGGTGAGATTATTCAAGAAGATTCCTGGCGTTGGATGCTTGGTGTAGAGGCAATACCTGCTGCTATCTATTGTATTTGGGTGTTGAGTGTGCCAGATAGTCCACGCTGGTTATTGCTGAAGGCCAACCGGGAAGAAGATGCCAGGAATGTACTAAAACATATGTACGAGACTATCGAAGAAATTAATAAAGTGGTTTATGATATCACGCACTCGGTGGCTCATGCTGTGAATAACAGCTTGTTTCAGAGAAAATTTAATTATGCCTTAACTCTTGCTTTTTTAATCGCCTTTTTTAATCAATTGTCAGGAATCAATTTTGTTTTATACTATGCTCCCCGTCTTTTAGAAGCGGCGGGAATCGGGGCGGAAGACGCATTATTTCAATCGACGAGTATTGGTATTGTCAATCTGATATTTACTTTACTGGGCATGTATCTCATCGACCGCATGGGTCGCAAGACTCTGATCATTATCGGTTCTATCGGCTACATCATCAGTCTAAGTGTGGTAGCTTGGGCCTATGCTACCGGAGCTAGTCAGGATATTTTACTAAGTTTTGTATTGATGTTTATTGCTTCACATGCGGTTGGTCAGGGAGCCGTCATTTGGGTTTTTATTTCAGAAATTTTTCCCACCGATGTCAGAGCCAATGGCCAAGCCTGGGGTTCTGGTACACACTGGGTTTTTGCCGCATTAATTACTGCTTTGACTCCATTTTTTATCAGTTTGGTGGGTGATAATCCTTGGCCGCTTTTTGCCTTTTTTGCCATTATGATGGTTTTTCAATTATTTTTCGGATTATTTATGATGCCCGAGACGAAAGGGGTGAGTCTGGAAGATCTGGAAAAACAGATTGTGCGATCCTAAAACGGGAAGATGTCTAGATTTCACTTGCTCCCAAGAAAAGATTCCCCAAGCCCGGAACCAAGGGATTCCCAAGCCCGAACCGAAGTGCAGGGATTGGGAAGCCCAACAATTAAATCTTAGAAAAAGAATGATTAGACATTTAATTTTTTTATACATAGCTATTTCACTTTTTGGTTGCATGAATGGCAGTGAAACCGAGACAAAACAGGGGGTTAATGCGGTTGTATCTTATCAGGAAGCCCACCGTCCTCAATATCATTTTACTCCAGAAAAAATGTGGATGAATGATCCTAACGGTATGGTTTATTATGAAGGGGAATATCATCTATTTTATCAGTATTATCCGGATAGTACGGTATGGGGCCCAATGCATTGGGGACATGCTATTTCAAAAGACCTGATTCATTGGGAGCATTTACCTATCGCCCTTTATCCAGATAGCCTGGGTTATATTTTTTCAGGAGGTGCAGTTATTGATTGGAAAAACACGAGCGGACTGGGTACTCCGAGTCAACCACCGATGGTTGCATTTTTCACCTACCATAATGCTGAAATTGCCAAAGCAGGAGGGATTGAGGTTGAATCGCAAGCCATTGCTTACAGTCTTGACAAGGGGCGTAGCTGGACCAAATTCCCTGGCAACCCAGTGATAAAAAATCCTGGAATTAAAGATTTTCGAGACCCGAATGTAATATGGCATGAAGGTTCCAATCAGTGGGTCCTGGTCTTAGCTGCATCTGATCGACTGCATATTTATAATTCACCGAACTTACGTGATTGGAATCTCGCCAGCGAGTTTGGAGAAAAAGATGGAAACCACGATGGCGTCTGGGAATGCCCAGATTTATTTCCACTACAAATCGATGGTCAGGAAAAATGGGTTTTATTACAAAATATTAGTCCGGGACACCCAAATGGTGGTTCAGGTACCCAATATTTCATAGGGGATTTTGATGGAAAAGTCTTTAAAAATGATAATCCGCCAGCGATGAGTCTGTGGCTCGACTATGGCAAAGACAATTATGCCGGTGTTACCTGGTCAGATGCACCGAACAAAGGAGGCCAACGTACATTCATTGGATGGATGAGCAATTGGCAGTATGCCCAGCAAGTACCGACCGCACCGGCGGAGTGCCATGACATTACCGCGGATGCTTCAACTGGTCTCGTCTGAAGCTGGCCTTCGACTTAGCTCGATCCCCGTGCCCACCGTGACCTCAATTAGAAAGGAAGCAGTCGCTTTTAGCCGCGGCGTGCATCAGGAGAAGCTGGATTTAATGAACAATGTCAAGAATAAAAATGGTCTCTACGAAGTGCAGCTGGAATTCGAAAAACCTGAACTCGGAAAAGTGGAAATAGAGATTTTTAATTCGGTAGGCGATGTCTTATTTATTGGTTATAGTGTGGATCAGAATGAATATTATGTGGATCGTCTGACCGCGGGTGAATCTGACTTCAGTGATACCTTTGCTGGTAGACATGTCGCACCTTGTTATTATAATTTACCTACTGTTAAAATGCATCTGTTTTTTGATGTGGCTTCTGTCGAATTATTTGCTGATGACGGCCGGACCGTGATAACAGAAATATTTTTCCCGGCCGAACCTTATACCGATATCATTGTCAATGCTAGTGTCGACGCACCAATCACCATGATAAGAGGAAGAGTTTTCGAGCTGGGTTCGATCTGGTAACTAAACCAGGAAATACATTGTGATAGATCTAATTATGACATATAGAAATTTCGGTCTTCTTTTGGGTTAAAAGAAAGAAGGGGAGTGGCACGTAATCTATCGTTGCCACTTCGGGATTGATATCATGGATTTACCAGTTTCATATTTTTATCGTGTCGGCCATTGTCATAAATTCCTTCGACTGCAACAATTTTACCTTGTTCGCGGACAAATTGAAGTCGAAAATAGGGTATGTTTTCGACCATGAAGAGATCCTTTTCCATCCCAACAAGTGGATATTCCGGACCAATATCTCTTTGATAGAGTAGTTTGCCATCTTTCAATCTAATGGTTCTTGCTCCAAAATTACCGACATATTCTTTTGCCTCCTCCAAATTGAGTTCGAATGGATGAGCCGCTGCTTTCAGTTGATCGGAAGTCCAACTATAGGGATTCTCCGGATTATCCTGATATTTATTGGCTAATTTTTCAACAGCCCGGAAATGAGCTTCGGTGAGAGCTTGATCGGCCGGTATTTGGATGTGAGGCATAACTCCCATACCTTCCCAGTTGGTTTTAGTGATGGGGTTTATTGCCCGGCCATTGGGAACAAATATTCCAAATTCATCGGAAGCCGCCATAAATTCACCGGGGTGAGCTCCTCCGCCGGTGGTCTCGCCAATGATGGTTGCCCGGTTTAGGTTTTTGAGGTTGTAAGTAAATTCTTCTGCCGCTGAAAAGGTACGTCGACTGGTTAATATATATACGTCGGTCGTAGGCATTTTCTTGCCCGGCACATAGGGTAGCGTCCACCGTTGCTGTATGTCGTCAGATGGACGGTAATAGAAATCATTTAGGTGAACGAGGCCCTGATCAAAAAGATAGCTGGATAGTATCTGGATCATATCGGGACTACCACCACCATTCTGCCGGAGATCAATAATTAGAGCTTCCGATCTTGAGAGAAAATTCATGGCGGAGGCTGCAGCTTCACCAGCATTTTTAGATCCTGAAAATCCGTTGAGTTTTAGATATCCTACACCATCTGACAAGATCTTTATTTCTTCAAACCCATAATTTTCCCTGGATTCCCGGGAGTCCATTAATTTGATAAAATTTAATGAGTCCTCAGAAGTGTGAGACATCCTGATTTCTTGAACCATTGAGGGGTCAAAGCGTACATTAATGTGAAGATCATGACTAATTGATTGAAGATCACTGGTAAGTTGACTGGCAAATTGCATTGGATCTGTTACATTTTCATAGGCTTTTTGTCTCAGTTTTCCGGAAATCAGATCTGACATTTCTTGCGCCTTTTCCGGGAAGATGTAATTTTCGTTAAGCAGCAGACAAATCTTCTGAACGACCTCTTCCTGTTTTTGAAGGGTCACCGTATTTTCGGTGTATTGAGCATTTAGCTGACTGGTAATAGTCAAAAGGCAATAAGTGTAGATTAGAATAATACATCTTTTCATAGTTTTAGTTATTTAGGAATATTGAATATTAGATTTTACCATTTGTACAATTTTCAATTAGTTTTTTCAGGACTTTCCGAACCAGGTTGACT
Organism: Saprospiraceae bacterium; assembly: GCA_016711125.1. GTDB lineage: Bacteria > Bacteroidota > Bacteroidia > Chitinophagales > Saprospiraceae > JABDMH01. The sequence continues at coordinate 247,199 of JADJTQ010000005.1, forward strand.
TCGTTTTCATGCACATTGTGCAATGCTGTACTTCGATATTCAGAGACGATGGGATTAAGCCGTTCAATAACTTCCTGACCTTGGGTAGTTATGTTTAAGGCATGCCTTCTTCGATCCTCTTGGTGATAAGCCCTGTGCAGATAGCCTTTTTTCACCAAGAGATCAATCATGCGGGTCACCGAGGCGTAATCTTTAAAGATCATTTCGCCGATCTGTGATTGAGATATTCCTTCATAATCAACGATGGCGCGAAGAACCAGCAACTGGTCGATGGTTATGTCAATGCCTTCATTGCTGATACACCTCTGAGCAAATTGACGGTAGGTTTTGATCGCCTTTTCTATGCTGTAGAAGACGGTTTGTTGGGGATTGATAACTTGCATGATAAACTATTTGACATAAATATATTTGATATGTCAAATATGTGCAAGAGGCCCAGACTATTTTTTTTATAGAGTCAATTATTTGAAATCGATGCTGAGCTTAGTCGAATCGGTGGGGGAGTTCAATGGGTACCAGGCGGGTCCCTGTTGCAGTAACCTGATCGCTTCAGTATCACAGCCATAACCCAACGATTTCAGAATTTTAATGTCTTGTGGCCGACCTTGATGATCAATGAAGAATGAAAGCTCAACCGAACCTGATATTCCTGCATTTAGCGCAGCGTTCGGCATTTTACGGTTTTGCTCAATGTAGGCCAGGTATTTCGACCAACCGATGGCAGGGCCTCCGGAAGTATTGGTTTTTAGTTTTGAATATTGAGCTTCACTGGATCGGGCTGCCGCATTGGGATTTCCAGTAATCTTTTTAGAATTTATTTCTACCATGTCACTCAACGACTGCTGATCTTCATCAAGTATGATCGAATCCATCTCATTCGGGGTAATAGGCACAATTTGCCTGGTCTCAAAGCCGGCATACGTAATTTCCAGGCCTTGACGAGTTGCGGTAGAATCCATGGTAAACCGGCCTTCTACATCGGAAGTTGCCACCTGCTCGCCGCTAAGCGGACGAATATTAGCTCCAATAAGTGGATTACCGATGTCATCAAAAATCCTACCTGTAATTTGGCTAACCTCCTTTTGGGAAGATCCGTCCATCGGAGGTGTTGCACTGGCAAGAATCTTAGCTTCTGGAGCAATCTGGTCAATTGTTGATTCAGCTTCGGAGAATAGTGAGGTCGTTTCCTCCATCTTAGTTTGATTGGTGCGACTATCTTGGGATTTTTCTGGTCTCTCTTCCGGAGCTTGTAAAGTCTCATTTTTCAGGGAACTCGGCACTTCGTCTGCGATCGCCAGGGTACCACTATCACTGCCAGGATCAAATACAGATGGAGATTCACTACCACCGTGAGCCGTTTCGAAAGTGATTTCCTTTAGATTACTGTTGCTTCCCAATTCCCTCTGTGAGCCAAAGTACATCAATCCCCCGGTGGTAATTAGTAATGCCACGGAAGCAGCTATTCGCCAAAAATGTGACTTTGATCGTGGCTGGAATTTTTCGGCTTTTGCACCTACCCGCTGCTTTAATTCAGTCAAATGTGAACTCTGATCCCTCTCCAATGTTTCATATCCTTCCACTGCATCTTGCAGGAATGGATCATCAGAAGCCTGATGCCGCAATCTCAGACGCTCCTGTTCCGAAATCGTTCCGGTGGTCAGCTTTTTTAGTAAGTCTTTGATCTCTCTATGATGGAGTGCCATTATTTTTCTTTGTCATGCAGGTTTTTAAATTCCTTCGGCCATTTTGAATGTGGGATCTTACTTGGTCCTTACTTACTTTTAATATCGCGGCTATCTCTTCGTACGATTTTTTCTCCATATAAAACCACTCAATAGTGGTACGTTGGGCATCTGGTAAATCTTTAATGCATGCATATAAATCTGCGTGATCGTCGTACCAATCAAATTCTATATCATGATGCAAAATTTCGTCAGAATACACAGCACCGGCTAAATCAATGGTAACCGGATACTGTTTTTGTTTTCTTAAAATTTGAAGACAGTGATTCTTAGTGACCGAGTAAAGCCAACTCCTGAAGTTTTCGATCTGATGGCTTTTTAGTTTCTCCAATAGCACTTCAAAGATTTCCATAGCAGCATCTTTGCCAGCATCCTCATCCTTGAGATATTTAAGACAGACTCCGTATATCAGCTCCAGGTATCGTTGAAATAGACTACTCAACGACTCGATATCACCACCCTGCTGGTACCTGGTGATCAGATCATGATCTGTCGCACCGTCATTAATTTGTCGTCTGATAAAAGTCACAAATCAAATGTAAATGAAAAAAATCGAGTGTGGGTTATGCATTGTAATCGAATAGATGCATCCATTCCATAAAAAGTTTAGATTATGAAAACTATTTTGTTTGTTGCTTGCTGTCTTATCGGGCTAAATACTTGGAACCAATCGGAGGAAATCGTCATCCAGGGTCATGTCTTTGATCGAACTTACGGAGATCCTTTAGTTGGAGTTTCGATTAAAACAATGAGAGGTGATATTGCTACGGTAACTGATTTTAATGGATCCTATTTGATGAAATTGGAGAAAAGAGCTTACACTCTGATATTTTCTTTGCCCGGATATCTTTCACAGGAAATCAAAGTAGCCACCGACAGAACCCTGGATGTTAAATTGCAACTGACGGGACCTGAAAATGAAATAACACTCGATGAACGTGAAAACAGTGCTAAATCTAAAGTTCGTGAAGCAAAATATTCCCGTGATGCCGAAATGGCACCAACCGGGATATCTTTTAGCTCCCGGCAGACGAATCAGGAACCTGCATGGAATACGGAAGATTATGACTTCATCCGGGAGAATGGATTCATGTCGACTTCCGACCAATCTATCTCTACCTTCTCTGCAGATGTTGACCGGGCAAGTTATAGCAATATGCGCCGCTTTCTTAAGCAGGGAAATAGACCACCGGTTGATGCCATTCGAATTGAAGAAATGATCAATTACTTTCACTACCAATACCCATTGCCTGATACGGGAGATCCACTGGCGATATATTCGGAGTTAGGCACCTGCCCTTGGAACCCTAAGCATCATCTATTGCATGTTGGTGTGCAAAGTGAACGGATAGAAACGGAACATTTGCCGGCTTCCAATTTGGTCTTTCTCATTGACGTATCTGGCAGTATGAACCAAGCTAACAAATTGCCACTCCTGATTTCTTCATTTAGATTGCTTGTCGATCAACTTCGCGAACAAGACGCGGTTAGTATAGTGACGTATGCTGGCCGGAGCGAAGTGATACTCAATGGAGTGGGAGGCAGAGAAAAAGATCGAATAATTGAAGCGTTGGATGCTTTACTGGCTGGTGGCTCTACGGCAGGAGCCCAGGGTGTATTGACGGCCTATCACCTTGCTTCTGAAAATTTTATTAAAGGCGGTAATAACCGGGTTATTTTAGCAACCGATGGAGATTTCAATATTGGGATCAGCAGCGATTCGGAACTGACCAGAATGATTGAACAAAAGAGAAGTTCTGGCGTCTATTTGTCGGTTCTGGGCTTTGGTATGGGCAATTACAAGGATAATAAAATGCAGAAATTGGCCGACTCAGGAAATGGAAATCACCAATATATTGATGATATTCAGGAGGCAAAAAAGGTTTTTATTCACGAATTTGGTGGCAGTCTTTTTACAGTTGCAAAAGATGTTAAAATCCAAATCGAATTTAATCCAAAAAAAGTTGCTGGTTATCGCCTTATTGGCTACGAAAATCGAAAATTGGAGAATCAGGATTTTAATAATGATGAGAAGGATGCCGGTGAAATTGGTAGTGGCCATACGGTGACTGTTTTGTACGAAATTATTCCTGCAGGTATTCAATCGAAGTGGCTTTCTTCCGTTGAAAAAAGATATACGTCTAAAGACGAAACTTCTTCATATGCTAAAGATGAATTAGCTTTCGTTAAATTACGTTATAAAAATCCTGATGGAACGGATAGCAAACTGATCCAACTCCCGGTTGGGCAGATGGTAAAAAGTGATTCTGATTTAAGTCAAGATTTTTACTGGACTGCGGCTGTTGCTGGATTTGGAATGATCTTGCGTGATAGTGAGTTTAAACAAGCTTCCACCATCGACCAGGTTTTGGGCCTTGCCAAAAAGGGTAAGGGCAAAGATCTCGAAGGTTACCGTGCTGAATTTATCGAACTAGTTGAAAAAAGTACGCGTATTTACGGATTAGATCATCTGGAAGATGAACCCAGAGTTGATCAAAAATAAATCTAATAAAAGGTGTCGCACCTTCAAGGGGTGACACCTTTTCATTCATCATCTGCACCTTTAGCGGGACTAGTTTCAGTTGATATTTCATTAATTCGAACCTGCGAACTATTTTCTTGGTCGTACCTCATTTCATGTCTTAGGCTTTCAGATAAAACAGATTTTTTATCTGGCTTCAGAGGTACTTCTTAGGGGACATTGTCTATGATCGTGACTGGATCAGAGGTAAGTTAAGAGCTTTTGCGAGTTGTGAGGTGCACTGGTAAACTTTCCGGTGTTGATACTAAAATAGCCGTTGTCGGCTAAAATAGGAATGTCATGCCGCTTATGTAAGTCGCTGGACGGATCCTGTATACTTCGAAAGCCCCGGGCAAGGATAGCCCCTGCTTTTACGTTTACCAATTCGGAGATTTCTACAGAAGACAGTATCGCGCCAAGAGCAATTCCTGACCGTTCAATTGCTTTCTTAAGTTGACCTGAATTAATTTGGCTACGGAGTGTTGGTTGCCAACTGGATGGTAGTTCTAGCTCGTTGGTTTGCATCAGCATGCATTCGGGGTACCAGCTGAAATAGGCCTCATTGTATGCTGGATAGACCACCAGGTCTCCATAACTTCCCAGGACCATGGAAAAACTATTCCACTTTTTGATTTGATCTGCCCGGAATATTAGACCCATTTTCACTCTCAAAGACCAAATACCGTCTTCAGTTAAGCCCATACTATGATCTATCCTTCGTTTTTCCTCCCATGCTGCATTGATGACAAGGTCGCTTTCCAGATTGACTAGTTGCTCCTGGCATAAGCACTGTGTGATAAAACCGTAGGACGATCTTTGTACAGATTTTACTTCATGGTTTGTAATGACCTCGATGGGTGAAGATTTTATTTTATCAACTATGGTCTGCCTCAGATCTTCCGGACGCAATGCATATTCCTGTGTAGGACAGACCATGACAATTTTTTCCTGGTTGTATGGTGTAAGGTTATCCCTCGACGGTACGATGAAAAGATCCTGTGGCCGTTCTCCCAAATAATGCAGATGTTGGTCTGAGCGTAAGTTATGATATTGGGTGTTTAAGTACTCGTAGTGTTCCAAAAGTGAGTCGGAGGACATCATCGAATCCCTGGCAACTATGTAGTCAAATCTCGAGGATTTTATCCTGTTCCAGTCTATTTTTTCACCAATCAGATCCTCTATAATCGGACCAAATTGCAGGGCATCCATTAGTAGTTTATCAGTGGTTTTTTTGGATGTATCCAAAGCGTAAATAAAGCCAAGATGAACTTTACCTTCTTGTTGAAGGCTGGCCTGATTATATGCAGTAGCATTTTGCTCAACGAGCTTTACCCGGTATCCCATTCGATGCAGTTGTAACGCGATTGTGCAACCCTGAATGCCGGATCCAATGATTAAGGCAGTGGCTTTGGAGAAATGTTTAGTTGTCAAGAATTTGGACTACCTGGTGATTTATTCGGTGGATCATGTGTTCGTCGTTTAGGTATTCCGATAAGATCGGACGCTGCCACAAATTGGTTTTACGCTGACAGAGTCGATCCATAACCCATTCTTGAATCTCCGTTCTATATTTATGTGCGTACCCGGCATCCTTTAAGATCGTAAGTAGTTGGATACAATGCATGGTCCAGGCCTCCAGCATGATGTCGACTGGCCATTTTTGCCATTGAGCATGATATGATAAGTCGTGATACCTTTTTTTGTAGAGAATTTCAGGATGCCTTATCAGATCTCCATGGAGACTTAGATTAAAACCAAAGACGGTATCTTCTGCAAAATCGCCAGATTGGTTCGCCGCCAGGAGAATTTTCCTTCTCATTTTGTGCCTATCGATCAAAGCCCGAAACACTACCGCGTTGTAGTGAGACAGCAGATAATCTTTGATACGTTCGTAAGTGCTTCCTATGATCGATGATTGGGTAATGATATTTTGCCGATTCCCAAAGCCTTCAATATCACTGAACGCTGCTATGGCTTGAGGAGATTGCTTGAGGTCTTCAAGAAGCTTTTTAATATACTCTTTGTCCACAAGGTCATCATGAGGAAGTATCATGAAGTACCGGGTACGGACTCTATTTAATAAGAAATTGGTATTTGCCACCCAGCCCAATCTTTGTTCTTGTTGGTAAGTCTTCAGCAGCTTTCCTAACCGGTTTTTCTGCAGCACCCGAAAGGTGTCATCATTACTTTTGTCTAAAGAAATGAGTATCTGTATTGAACCATGTGATTGTTCTGCAGCCGATTGAATGGTTTCCTCTATAAAGTTTGCAGCGTTATAAGCTGGGATACAAATGGTGACCTCATCTGCTTTCGGGTTTAGGAGATTACGTAAAATCTGAAACATCAAATCCTTTTATGGGGCAAAAGTAGTGAAATTCAAGTATGGTAGAGATCTAACGATCTGCAGCGGCTTTGGCACTCTTGATTTGGCTATAATCTCTTATATTGACTGCTGTAAAAAATTGCAATAATTTGAAATACATACATGGTACTCATGAAGAGGAGCAGGAAAGATTATTTACGCTAAACCGGTTGCTAAATAATCGATGTTTGGAAAAAATTATTTTAAACGGTAGTGAGTCTGCTCTGGACATTGGTTGTGGCCTTGGAGTTTTTACCAGAATGCTGACGAGACAATTGGGGAAGGGTAAAGTAGTGGGAATAGAACGTTCAACGGAGCAATTAGAAAAAGCCGCCCAGCTGGCAGATCGAGATAATGAGTATTCCTTAATTGATTTTAGAGAAGGCAGTGCCTATGATCTACCTTTGCAGGACAACGAATGGGCAAATTTTGATTTGGTTTTTATTCGTTTTTTATTGGAGCATTTATCGTCTCCACTTGAAGCTTTGGCACAAGCAAAAAAGGCCGTAAAGTCTGGCGGCAAAATCGTTTTAATCGCCGATGACCATGCTAATCTTCGGATCACGCTACACACCGAAGCTTTTGAGATTCTTTGGAAATTATATTGTAAGGTCTATGAGAGCTTAGGCACTGATCCCTTCATCGGTCGAAATCTCGTGACGCTATTGCACCAATCGGGCTTTCAGTCGTTTAAAATTGATTTTGTACTTTTTGGTGCGGCATCTTCCGAACCCGACTTTAAACACTATGCCAATAATCTGCTTGGTATTTTAGTCGGTGCCAAAAAAGAAATCATGAATATTGGAAAATTAAATAGTAATGATTTCGACCGATATATTGAAGAAATTGTGCAGTGGTCAGATCTTGAGGATGCTACTCTTTGGTATGCTGCTAATTGGGCGGAGGCAATATCCTGATGATGATTGTTTGATTGCGTCGGTGATATTGAAGTCGGCGGAATAGTTGGTAATTTGCAGCGGCGGAATAGATCCGCCTTTACAACTTCATCAATCATATGGTGATGGCGATTGAGTCGGCGGAATAGATCCGACTCTGCACCCGCCTCCATTATTTTTTGTGAAGGCGGAATAGATCTGCGTGTAGAAATTCCTCAATGAATTTGTGACGGTTATGTTGAGTCGGCGGAGTAGATCCGCCTTTACGCATATCCCTATTAATTCTTTGAGCTCGTGATATTGAGTCGGCAGAATAGATCCGCCTTTACTCATGTCCTTGGAGGCTTACCGATTCGGGCTCAATTCTTTTCCAACCATTTACGGGCATATACAAATGCTTCAATCCAAGGTGAGATCTCGTCGTTTCGGTCTGGATGATAATAGGCCCAATTCCAGGGAAATATGGATCGTTCGATATGTGGCATGGTCACCAGGTGTCTTCCGTCATGGCTGCTCAACATGGCGGTATTAAAATCGCTGCCATTGGGATTGGAAGGATATTCAGTATATCCATATTCAGCCACGATATGATAGTGATCATGGCTGAGAGGAAATTGAAACTTGCCTTCTCCATGCGAAATCCAAACACCTAAATTGCATCCGGCAAGGTCAGAAAGCATCACTGAATTATTGGGTTGGATGGCAACCGAAGTAAACGCGCTTTCATGTTTATGTGAATCATTAAAACCCATGGTGGCTTTCTCACTATGTTCCCGGTTGATCAAATTGAGTTCCATGAACAATTGGCAACCATTACAGACCCCGATGGACAAAACATCTTCACGGCTGAAGAAATAATCCAATGCCTTTTTGGCTTTATCATTATATAAAAAAGAACCGGCCCAGCCTTTAGCCGACCCTAGTACATCTGAATTGCTAAATCCACCCACCGCACCAAGAAATCGGATGTCTTCGAGGGTTTCGCGACCCGAAATCAAGTCAGTCATGTGCACATCCCTGACCTCAAATCCAGCAAGATACATTGCGTGAGCGAGCTCTCGTTCTGAGTTGCTACCCTGGTCACGGATGATCGCTGCTTTAATTTTCGTGCCCGTGATATGAGATGGGATTTTTCCTTTAAAGCCAGTGGGGAAAGTAAACTGCAGCGGTTGGTTCTTATAGTTTTTATAGCGGGCTAAAGCTAGGTACTCCCCCGATTGTTTCTGATCTAAAAGCCAGGATGTCTCATACCAAACATCGCGCAATTTATTAATGTCAAATTGCCATTCTGATGCAAAGTTGGTGACACTCAAATTGTCGGATTTTTCAACTGAACCAATTCGGAAGAATTCCAAATTTTCTACGTTCAAAATTTCCTCGACCGAGTCGTTTTTAGCCTGAAAAACGATACCGCAGCTTTCGCTAAAAAGAATCCGGATGATATCTTCTTCACGGAGAGAAGTGAGATCTATTTGTGCACCCAAATGATTGTCAGCAAAACACATTTCGAGGAGGGTAGTAATAAGTCCTCCGGAAGAAATATCATGTCCCGCCACAATTAAATCTTGTTTGATCAATTGTTGGACAACATTAAAGGCACTTGCTAAGAAATCCGGATCTCTAATATCGGCGGCAGTTTCTCCGACCTTATTGTTAATCTGGGCAAATGCTGAGCCACCAAGATGATATGGGCCTTGGGCAAAATTCATATAATACACCGGACCTCCCCCGACCTTAAAAACCGGCTCGATGATTTTATTGATATCATTGCAGTTGGCTACCGCTGATACAATTACGGTCCCCGGAGCAATGACTTCGTCATCCGAATATTTCTGTTTCATCGAAAGCGAATCTTTTCCAGTGGGAATATTGATACCTAACTGTATGCATAAATTGGAAATACTTTCAACTGCTTCATATAGGCGGGCATCTTCTCCGGGATTTTTACAGGGCCACATCCAATTGGCTGATAATGACACCGACTTTAGCCCATCCTTAAGCGGTGCCCAGATAATATTAGTCAAGGCCTCAGCAACAGAATTTCGTGCACCGGCTGCCGCGCTAATTAAACCGCTGACAGGTGCATGACCAATGGAAGTGGCCACTCCCTGGCTGCTGTCGTAATCCAGGGCCATGACTCCAACATTATTTAAGGGAAGTTGTAAAGGACCGGCGCATTGTTGTTTGGCGACCCGGCCACCAACACAACGGTCAACTTTGTTGGTCAACCAATCTTTGCAAGCGACGGATTCAAGTCGTAGTACATTTTCCAGATATTCATTTATCCTGTTTATTTCATAATTGATGGGTTGAAATTGGCGAGAGATATTGTGATCGGTCATGATTGTTTTTGGAGAACTTCCAAACATGTCTGATAAAGCCAAATCAAGTGGTGTTTCTCCGGTTTTTTGAGAAACAAAGGAAAATCGCTCGTCTCCGGTTATTTCACCAACGTTGTAGATTGGAGCTCGTTCTCTGGCTGCCAACATCTCTAATTCTTTGAAATGCTGAGGACTGATCAATAGGCCCATTCGCTCCTGCGATTCGTTTCCAATGATTTCTTTGGCTGATAGGGTGGGATCTCCAATTGGCAGTTTATCTAAATCGATTTTGCCACCCATTTCCTCAACTAATTCCGAGAGACAATTCAGATGTCCACCTGCCCCATGGTCGTGGATAGAGACAATGGCATTTTTCGCATCTTCCATCATGCCCCGTACCACATTAGCGACACGTTTTTGCATTTCAGGATTAGATCGTTGCACAGCATTCAATTCGATGCCCGATGCAAATTCACCGGTATCAGCCGACGATACAGCGGCACCCCCCATTCCAATCCGGTAGTTGTCACCCCCCAGAACTACAATACGATCGCCCTTACTTGGCTTTTCCTTTTGAGCTTGATCTGCCTTGCCGTATCCCACACCACCTGCCAACATGATGACCTTATCGTAGGCCAACTTACGGTTGTGCTCCTCATGTTCGAAGGTTAATAGCGAACCGGCAATTAAGGGCTGACCAAATTTATTACCAAAGTCCGATGCACCATTGGAGGCTTTGATCAAAATATCGATCGGTGTCTGATATAGCCATGGTCTTTCTACCATGCCATTTTCCCAGGGTCGATTGTCCTGTAACCGTGAATAGGCCGTCATATATACGGCGGTTCCAGCCAGAGGAAATGAGCCTTTGCCACCTGCCATCCGGTCACGAATCTCACCTCCGGACCCTGTCGCGGCACCATTAAAGGGCTCGACCGTGGTTGGGAAATTATGGGTTTCAGCCTTAAGCGATAAAACCGACTTGAATTTCTTTTTTTCGTAGGACTCAGGCCAGAAAGGGTTTTTTGGAGCAAACTGCGTCACCTCCGGTCCCTGAATAAAAGCTACATTATCCTTATAAGCCGATACTATTTCATTAGGATGAGCTTTCGAGGTCTTTTTGATGAGTTCGAATAATGAAAGTAACTTCTCCTCCTCATCAATAATAAATGTGCCGTTAAATATCTTGTGCCGACAATGCTCGCTATTGACTTGGGAAAACCCAAAAACCTCCGAATCGGTTAATGGTCGGCCGATCCTTTGTGATACTTCTTCCAGATAGGTAACCTCTTCTTTATTTAGGGCAAGACCTTCTTTATTATTGTAGGCCTCAATATTATGCACAGCTATGACTTTTTGGGGCTTGATGTCGATATGGAAGATCTCTTGTGTAAGCTGGGGATACTTTTGAAAAAGCATCGGATCAAATCTTTCATTTTCCTGACGAGGTATGAATTGCTCGATTCGGATGATACTCTCGATTCCCATATTACAGGTAATATCTACTGCGTTTGAACTCCAGGGTGTGATCATTGTCGCACGGGGTCCAATAAAAATGCCGTCAATCGAGTTCAACTTAAGCAAAGGAACCTGTCCAAACAGCCAGGAGAGTTTTAGTCCATCATGGTCAGAGAGAGAATTCTGGGTTTGAACTGCAAAAACCTTATCCGTAGGACTTCCAAAGAATAGAATCATGGGAACACCGGGTTAGATAAGCACACAAATTTTAGATTTATTTAGATATTATTCTAATAAAAAGGAATATATAGTAATAAATAAACCATAGCAAGCACGATTGTGTTCATCCAGACGAATGGAATCATGGACGCTTAGGAATCACTGAAGAATTATTAACAATGAATCATTCATTGACTAAAGCAACACTCTGTTATTCTCAATGAGGATATGCTAAAGTTGAGCAGACACCAACAAATAACTGTCGATATCTATCTCTGTACGGATTGTCAGGTATTTTTAACCGGGACTATGTATTAACGTTTTGTCATGAAAGCCAGAAGAGCAATAAAGACGGGTGCTCGAGCGGTTTTTGGAGGCATGAGCGAGTGACTTGTGGCCTTGAGGCACAACGAAGATCTTGTAGATCTTCGAGCGAGTGAACCACTAGTGGATGGGAGAGCACGGTCATCGTCATGGTGAGCCCGTCTGGCCAGTCTGACAGGCACCAAAAATCGATGATGTCCTGTATTTGCGGCAATTCAGTCTTGTAATAAAAAAGTCTAATGAATATTCCCGGTTAAAGTCCCAAACAGGAGATTGTGGAGTATTCTGATCCTATGGCAGCGGAGTTTGATCATCAATGCAGTATGGTGCAGGATGTTGCTGATCAGTAGAGGAGTTGTTAATTTCAAATTCTACTGCTTATCTGTATTATTGACGTGTGGCATAAGTCACCAGTTTCCAAACCTCTCCCCGGGTCAGTTCCCTCATATTATTAACATCGATTTCGGCGAAGAACCGGTTAAGATCCCTTCCAGGATGGGCAGAGTGCCACACATCCTCGGACAATGGTTGAATCATTTGATGGAGGTGGTCGTAGACATCCAAGGTCATGTAATTGTATCCATATTCAGTGCCCCGGGGAGCAAATCTCTTCAGGAAATGCCAATTAATTCGCAATCCTTGATCGGCGGCGATTTTGTGTGCGGGTAAGTAGATTTCTTTTTCCATTTTTTCATACGCAGGTTCCCGACCGGGGGTGACTTTCATCCGGTTTGCCATAACATATTGGCCGGGTATCTGCTTTGGAGAGAATGCCTGAGAAAGAATTTCAAAAGTTTCCGACCAAACTAAATCTCGTGCATCCAAAGTGTTTTTTTCAATCTCGATTAGATCCGCATTCTGATGCACTTCCCGGATCCAATCTTTCACATCACGCATGCCATCTTCAAGAGCTTCGATGCCTAAATAAAGGTTAATCGTTACATAGTCATATTCTCTTTTTGTACCCGAAGGGTAGGTGACTTCGTAGAGTCCCCAGAATACCAAATTTCGATTCCTAATCCTGTGTTCATGGATGGGTTTCCAAATATCTTTCTCTATCGAAGGATAATTGTTACTTTTTGATTTCATGTAGTCAAATTGCACATACATCGATGGCTCGGTTGTCTGTGCAAGTATTTTTGAAAAACTTACCTGAGTTAAAGCAAAAATCAGAATTACCAATGTAGTTGAAATAAGTGAATGATTTTTCATACTACGATATTTAAATAGTGGTTTTGAAAATAGATCCTCCTTCAGTGTTTGATCACAAAGATAATCGAATCGAGACACTTCTTTTGCCCCAACCTTTAGTAGTGTTTTATTTAGAAGATTGAACTACTTAATAAAGAATCTCTTCTCAATAGTCCTCTGAATCTACAAAAATGTTACCTGTAAGGTTGAATCAGTAACCATTCGTTTGGTTAGTCTCCATGAAAATCGATAAAAACCTGTGGCTGACTTATCAGTCGGGTTTCCATATGCGGCGATCAAAGTAATTCAAGTTAAGTAAAAAGCTTCAATGATTACAGGTTTTGTCGTTCCACTGATGGTTTGGTGGGAGGTCGAAGAAGAGCGTTTTGATCATAACATGAGCCTCTATACAAAATAAATACGATTTCTTCAAAAAGATTTATTATCTTCCAGAAGCCCATCTAAAAATTAGTCGCAAGAAAATCAGTTGCCCGTGTCACTTTGTGTAAGCCGCGATATCGATTTGTTTTTAACACTAATTTACTGATAATCAAGATGCATCCGTAAGATCCAAATTTACTGGACTCTCATTAGATAACTTCATTAAACCAAATGGAAATGAAACACTCACTTTTCCGGTTAACAGGTTGAGCTGTTACCCATAAATTTAGCATTCTACATACCCGGCATTCCGAATCCACCGTCAACCAATGTGGAGTGAAGAAGAAATGGGCAACGATCTTGTCTTAATGAACCATGATGAGCTATAAATATTGAATGGAGAAGGGGCTTAAACCATCCTCAATCCTGGCTCAGAAAAACCCTATTTGTGTGAGCGTGAGGCTTTAAAATGATGGCTGCAACCGGGACTCCCTTTATGCAACAAGTACTATGACAATAATGAATGAGCTCAAAAATATATTTACACTCATACTCTACCACAATTTATTCTAGTCATTAAAAAAATCAACTTATGAAAAAATGCACATTAGCCGTAGTGGGTTTGCTCCTTGGCATTACCTTATTTGGACAGAATCTTCCGGAGGTATTTTCGTCGATTCCTATAAAGGTCAATGAAGGTCATTCACCTCCCGAGGTAACAAACTACATAAAAGCCTTAAACCGCGGACTAAGCCAATTTGGCCGGGGTATTGGCGCCTGGATCAGTTATGGAGATCGTGGCGAACGTGCCCAGCAATTGGTCTGGGGATTTACCTTTGATTTTAAAGAATCGCGTGACTATTATTTTCCAAAAGCCGATGATACTTCGGATGCCGGTAGTCCTCAATTTGCCGCTTTATTCGAAAAAATAGCAGATTCAGGCATTGATCTCAACCAGAATCTTACCGAAGCTGAGCCTTATACTGATTGGGTATGTGTTGGATACGACCAGTTAATAAATCCTCAGTTGGGTGGTTTAGTTGCGGTTAGGACTATACCAATTAAAAGCGGTTCGGAATCTTCTTTTGAAAAATTTGTGACTTCCGAACTTTATCCGGCTTACCAAAAGAATGATCCTGGGTTTAATGCCTACGTGTTCAAAGGCGATAGAGGTCAGGGAAAAGGTGCCTACATCATGCTATGGTCTTTTCAATCTGTCAGTCAAAGAAATAGTTTTTTCCCGACTCCAGAAGGTGAGGCTACTGAAACCTTTACAAAAGCATATGCCAATATTAGTCCGGTGATGGATAAGTTGGCCCAGTTTACGGATAGTACCATAGAGGCAACAGCCTACACAGACTATATTTCAATAGATGTTGGGAATTGAATTCCTTAGTAGATAATGATTACTTTTCAAAGGAAAGGTGATGCTTAACAGGCATCACCTTTTTTGTAATACATTCAGGGGGTTATGATCACCATCTTCAGGCATTGAAAACTACTTAGATCTTCCCAATATAATTCCTATCAAACCACCAGCCACTGCAAACCGGATCGGGAAAGTAATGCCATACCACCATACAATGTTTATCGAATACAGTGTTGTCGTTGAAAAGAGCCACAATCCCATGCACAAACCCAGCAAAAGTCCAATGACTGCCCCAGCCTTTAATCCACCATTAAAGGTTTTAATGCCGGCCCACTGTTGAAAGATAATCGTGAGTAACAATCCGTACAATATTTCAAATAGGATAATGCCAGGAAAATAGTTCCGGGCAGTCGCTTCCTGCAGATCACCAGTGGTTATACTGATACCCGGAAACAATAGCACATAGATTATGTAACCAAGACCAAACAGACCAACAAACCCGGCGAGTGTCGCCAACAAAGTTTTCTGAGCATTCATAATAAGTTGATTTTTTGAAAAGTTAAAAAAGTGATTCAGGAAATCTGTTGTAATGATGAATTGCTTAAATGGTCTCAGGTTTGTAGCTCTGGAGTGATACTAGCGGTCAGGAATAATTTCATAAGTTACTAAAAAAGATATAAGTTCTTGATTATAATTAATGTCAAAGCAATCTTTGGATTGTAAACAAATTAATTACTAATTCATTCAGTCACACGATGCCCGCAAGGGGTCATAATACCTTCAAGTGTTCCCTGCCTCAAAGAGGTGATGACCCATTCATGGATATTTTACCAAAGTGAAAAATCAGCCAGCTAATAGAAAAGAGAAAAAGCAGCACAGCGGCTACCAGAAAAGTGGTTGACAATGTCAAATTACTTAAGATTGGGAAAATAATGATGGGTGAAATAAACTGACCAAAAAACCAAAATGTTGTCAGCTTACCAATTTCTTTACCCCTGATTTCTGGAGGTGCAATTTTCATTACCCAAATATTGGTGTTAGGGATCATCATGCCTATACCGAGTCCGGACAACATCATTGCCACTATAACCCATCCGTAGGTGTGAGATTTGGAAATGAGGAAGAATCCAAGTGCCATTAGAAAGAAGCCAATGGAAAAAATGGTCATGAAACTGAATTTGCCTTTTAATTTGGAGTATGAAAAAGAGGACACGGCAGAGAATAAAGTACTCATTGCAATCGCGGCTCCTATCAGGGCATTTTTTTCTACTCCGATCGATTTGAGGTAAAAGGGTATTTGCACCGGAATGAGAAAGAAAAGTACCCACATCATCATAGTGTTTAAAAAAAGCAGCCAAATAATTCCGGGTGATTTGAGCAGGGTTTTGACTTGATCTTGCTTTTTCACTATCGCGGGCTCATGAAGAAACATGATGCTTAGAGGCAATATCAGTAAAGAAAAAAGGTAAATTAAAAATGGGTACCTCCATCCAACATCAGCCAGTATTCCTCCTAAACCAATAAATATAATTCCCCCAATAGACATAAATGCTACTTGAATTCCGGCGAATTTCTGCCGCTCCAAGCCTTCGAAATAGTCAGCAATCAACGTTATGACAATAGTCATAGACATGCCAACCGATATTCCAAGAACCGCACGGGAAATAAGTATGTGATAAATACTATTCAAAAAATAACCCGCCACACCGGAAATAGCATAGAGAGCGAGAGCTAACCACAATAGCTTAAGGCGACCATAGCGATCAATAAGCCATCCGGTGATTGGTGAAAATATTGCAATAAATAGCGCAGGGATGGTCAAAACTAATTTGACCAGAAATTCGGAGTTTTCAACCGAAGTAAAATGCGAAGACATGAGCGGTAGGGCAGGAGAGATGGTGATCACTGACATGATAGTCAAGCTGCTGACCAGGAGCAGTGTACATTTTGTTTTCCAGTTGTTTTGAGGCATGTTTCGTTTTTGTAAAGATCTTTTTGGCTGTTTTGCTTTGGCAGAAATGAGAAGTGACTCTATTTTGAGGATGCCAAAATAGGGATTACTTTCGAAGGTGACTAATAATTGTCTTGGTTGATTACTGCAATTATCATAAAAAACGTAAAGGTAGAATCTTTCATCTGGGGCAAGCTTAATTCGTTTGAATTTTAGTTACATCGTTCTTTTTCCTCTATTTTAGTCTTACCGGGGATGCGCTCTGTTTCTCATCTCATTAGTACTGGAAAATTATAACTTTTTTTAGCCACTCTGGTTTGAGCTATTCAGCTACTATCATGTCTTAGCACAGGTTATCTCTATTACTAAAAAAAGACTTACATTCAATGTCGTATCATAGGTAGGATGAATTTAGTGAGTGTGTAAATGATACGATAAAATGCATGTTCGATTGAATAGTTCGATTTCGTTTCTCATTATTATTTTTTCCTGTTTCTTATCATGTTCAAGCGAAGCTATAGATGATGATCCGAGACCCAACGTTGTCCTAATAGTTGCTGATGACCTTGGATACAGCGACTTGGGTTGTTTCGGCAGTGAAATTCATACGCCCAACATCGATACACTTGCAAAAAGGGGTCGGATTTTTATTAATTTTTACACAGCAGCAACCTGTTCGCCTACCAGGGCCATGCTTTTGGCTGGTGTTGATCATCATCTGGCGGGGCTGGGTGATATGGCCGAGCGGATGGTTTCCATACCTGAAGAAGTGGGTCAACCGGGATACGAGGGATACCTGAACGATAGGGTGATCTCTTTTGTCCAGTTGGTGAAAGATGCCGGATACCATACGTATATGGCTGGTAAGTGGCATTTAGGTTTAACTCCGGATCAAAGTCCTTTGGCGAAGGGTTTTGAGAAATCATTTGCGCTTATGGATGCATACGCAGACCATTTTTATCCGGACCCGCAATATTTTACTTTTTGGGAAGATGATGATTACGGGCACTTTCCTCCAGGCAATTATTCGACAGACTACTATACCGAAAAAATGATCAATTTTATTCGGAAGGATCGAAAAAGTCAAAAGCCTTTTTTTCTCTATGCCGCGTATACCTCTCCCCATTGGCCATTGCAGGCTCCTGATGAATTTATCCGAAAATATCGGGGCACCTATGATGTTGGATTTAACGAATTAAGGAGAAGACGTTTCCAGGGTCTTAAAGATAAAGGACTATTGAATGATTCGGTGATAATGCCACCACTTCCGGCCTTTAAGGGAAACCTCTATGACATTTCTGACAAACCACTTCTTGCTTGGGATTCGTTAAATAGTAGTGAAAAAGCAATCGAGGCCAGGAAGATGGAGATCTACGCGGGCATGATTGATAATTTGGATTTTAATATCGGTCGTCTAATCAACTATTTAAAAGAAATTGAGGAATACGACAACACGCTCTTTATTTTTCTTTCAGATAATGGACCGGCTGCCCTTGATGCAAATGAAGTTCACGATCCAGATCAGCAGTTGGAAGAAATGGGCTCCGCCAATTCTTTTGTTGCGTATGGTCCTCAATGGGCGCACGCTTCAAGTGCCGTCAATCGCTATTATAAGGGATACAGTTCTGAAGGAGGAATACACAGTCCATTGATCATTAAGCTGCCTGGACAAACCGGAGAAATGGGGCATGCATCGGCCTTTTCAACTGTTTGTGACCTGGCACCTACGATATTGGAATTAGCGGGAGTAAATTATCCTGCAGAATATAATGGAAAGTCGACAATGCCTTTGCAGGGCGAGTCGATGCTACCATATCTAAAAGGAGAAGTTGATGAGATACACCTGGAAGACTTCGTAGCAGGATGGGAATTGTTTGGCCGTTGTGCGGTGCGAAAAGGACCATGGAAGATCACTAAAATAGAGCCACCGTTCGGAAGTGGAGCATTTGAATTATATAATCTTGAAAATGATCCTACGGAGACCAAAAATCTAGCAGAAATCCATCTCGCAAAAGTTCAGGAAATGATGATTCATTGGGAGACGTATGTGCGTCAAAATGCGGTTATTTTAAGGGATCCCTGACTCCGAATTTCACCTCATATTTATTCTCCCGAAGGAGGAGGAGGTGGTGGAATAAATACTTCCGGTTGTGGGTCTAGAGGCTTCAATTCCTTTCCTGCCAGAGCTGGATGATCTGCTTCTATAAACGTACTTCTGAACATACTAAATGTCATTGGCATGACTGGAACAGGATCACCATTCGGCTCTCGAATATCGCCTCGAAATGGATTTAGATATTCCCAGATAATTTCTCCACTGACGTTTACTTCAAAACTGCGACCTTTGGCACCTTCCGTTATAAAAGTATTGCCATTACTCGTCCTGTGTGCACCTGAGATAAAGCTGCTGAAAAAAGATATTGTATCAGAGGCGATATAGGTCCAGACTGGTTCTTGGGGTCCAAAGGGTCTAGAATCTTCCAGAACATAGTTTCCAGAATTGTTTACTGGCGGTGTAAATTCTAATATGGATGAATACTCCATACTATCTGGACCCATCGGTACATCATTATTAAAAATGGTAAGATTTCCAGCACCTGGTTTACCTTTCTCAATCCAACGAACATCATGCTGGCCAAATAGTTTCTGGTCCGTGGAATCTCCTCGTTGGTAATTTTGGGGATTTCCCCATCGATAAAGAAAATCACCACCTTTGCCCTGTCGTCCACCAGATCCTGTTTTCGCTTCCTGAGTGGTTGTGCTGTGATCAATGATAAAGATTTCATTCAATACAGGTGAACTAAAAATGATCTGATCTAAATCATGATTATAGTTGACGGCATTAAAATGAAAGATGTCTGACCCCCGGTTGTCAGCTGTTTGATTTCTCCATTGACCTCCATGCGCTTGCAATGTTTCCATGCTGTCCTGGGTGATCAGAGGCGGCAATGGTCTCATTTTATGAATGTCCAATAATTCAGGATGATCTTGGGGACTTCCGTAATTGGCTTTATTTTGATCAAAATCCTGTATCAGATGGTCCCATACATGCCATTCCCAAACAACCACTCCATGTATTTTATCAGTGGGTTTTATTTCGACAATTTTGTCAGGCCATATTCCTGCTTTTGGTATCTGATCTGGTCTACACCCGGCCGCCAAAGCTTCTTCAATGCTTTTTGATTCCCATGCTATCGCAAGTATGTTGCCATTAGGCATGACATGGAAGTCATGATGAGCATGGTACTCTTCATTGGCATATTCAAAGTCCCAAATAATCTTGCTTTGCCAGGTGATTTTTTGAATCCTTCCTGTTTCTCCTCCTCCGGCAAAAATCGGAAAATCGGGATCATAGACGTTTTGTACTAGTGATCCATCGTCCACAATATATGATCCCATAACACCGTAATTTCCCTTCCATTCGTGTACCACTTCACCGTTACGGTTTATTAAATAAGTGGAAGCGGAGTTCGGAACATTGAGCATTAGAAATCCGGGAAGTGCTCCATCCTGGTTGACCATAAGTCCTCGTTTTATCCCATGTCCAAACATATTTCGATCCTGTTTTGGGGCTTTCTCATTGGAGGGGGACTTGTCTACTGCTTTTGATTGATTACTGCAACTTATATGTAATGAAATAATTGATAGGAGAAACAAAACGGATCTGAAATAATTCATCTTAGTTAGTTTTTTTGACTATTCTTAATACTATTCCTGTGTTTTTTCGGGCACGACAAAAACTTCCGGTTGAGGATCCAACGGTTTTAATTCCTTTCCGGCTAATGCCGGATGATGTGCTTCAATATGAGAAGCTCGAAACGTAGCATAGATCAGATCGCCTGTTGGTTGTGGACCTGTCCCATCGGACATTTTAAGCGTATCGGTAAATGGGGTCAAATAATCCCAGAGAATTTCACCAGCAACATTTACTTCAGTATACCTTCCTTTGGCGCCTTCGGTAATGAAGGTGTTTCCGTTGGCCAGACGGTGTACACCCGAAATAAAAGGGGACCAGAAAGACAATGTATCTTTGGCAATATATGTCCATGAAGGATTTTCAGGACCAAAGGCCTTTTTATTTTCTACGAGATAATTTCCTTCCATATCTCTGGGAGGAGTAAATTCGTAAATAGCTGAGTAGGGTGGTTTTGCATTGGGAACCGAATTATTAAATACGATCAGGTTTCCTTCTCCCGGCATGCCATTGGGAATCCATCTGATGTCGTGCTGACCACCTAGTTGTTGGTCAGTCGAATCACCTCTGCCGTAATTTTCGGGATTGCCCCAACGATAAAGAAGATCACCACCTTTTCCTTGTTTTCCACCGGAATGTCCCGCTGCTTCTTCGGTGGTTGTACTATGATCTATAATGTAAATCTCCCCCTTTGAGGGAGAACTTAGGACAATTTGATCCAACTCCGCATTATAGTCAATGGCATTCATATGAAATGCATCTGATCCCCGGTTTTCCGGCGTAGCGTTCGTCACGGCATTATTTTCAGATCGTTCTTTATTGAGTTCTTCTATGGTTGGAGGAATGGGAAGAGGTCTGCCGATATTAATATCCATTAACTCTGGATGCATCGAAGGGTCTCCATAATTCTTTTTTGCAGTGTCAAAATTTTGGATCATATGATCCCAGAGATGCCATTCCCAGACAATTTGTCCCTCATCACTTCCCTCGGGTTTGATTTCAACCACCATGTCCGGCCAAAGACCTGCTTTTGGGATCATGTCCGGTTTTCGTCCGGAAAGAAGGGCTTCATCCACGGATTTTGCTTCCCAGGCAATGGCAAGGATATTTCCATTAGGCATGACGGCCATATCGTGGTGCGACAGATGCTTTTCGGTGGCAAATCGATACTCCCAAACCAGATCGCCAGTCCAATTAAATTTTTGAAAATAACCGCCCTGACCACCTCCACCAAAAACCGGTGCATCAGGATCACGTCCCGAGCGGATTAGATAGCCATCAGGCTGTAGGTAAAAGCCACCTGAGGGTCCAAATTTACTGTCCCGGTATGTACTACCTGGCCATCTAGATTGATGAGATATGTCCTTGATGAACCCAGGGTGTTGAATATTACGAAGCCCGGTGTTGCTGCCTCCGATTTAGATATTAGACCTCTGGTGCCATTAAGACCTCCGATGTCCCTTGGAGGAGGAGATGGCTGCTCAGGTGAATCGGGTTTCGTGTTCTTGCAATTTGAAAATAGGACGAGACCTGCCGCGAGAAATAGATAAAGGTATTGATGCATAATTGAGTATCTGAATTAGGAAAGATAGGTTATAATGAAAAAGTAACCCGACAAAACCGATTGGAGTGAACTTATGGATAAGATGAAATGACTTAAATCGTAATAAAATTGAAAGTGATTGAATAGACATCTAAGTTGTCGGTTATCGCAGCTAAAGCTAATCATTTTATCTCCGATGCTTCCTATGAAATTAAATAGGAATCAAAGATATTTCTTATCTTGATCTCGGGAAAAAGTCGGTGAATATAGAAAGCCTATGTCACGACCAATTGTAAAACGGAATTTAGCATTTAAAGAATTAGCACTTAAATACTTCCTGTTATATCCAAAGCATCAATGCATTGGCTGTTGATTTGTTATCTAATAACCAACTATATTTCATAACCGAAAGACCAAATTCAATAAAAATGTCAATTAAAATTATTGGAGCCGGAATGCCACGGACAGGGACAAACACATTGAAAGCCTGCCTGGAAAAATTAGGTTATTCCAAGACCTATCACATGAAGGAACTAATCGTTCATCCTGATGATCTTCATTACTGGAAGACCCTTGAGCAAACCGGAACGACCCAATGGGATAAATTATATGATGGCTTCGAGGCAACCGTTGATTTTCCATGTTATCCCTGGTATAAAGAGCATATGAAACGTTATCCGGATGCGAAGGTGATTTTGACCGTCCGGCCTTTCGAAAAGTGGTATGCAAGTATCAAAAGTACGGTATGGACAGCAGGACCTCAGACCTTGCCCCAGAAATTGGCAATGATGAGTAAACTTTTGTTTAACCCACGACTCCGAAAAGTTATTAAGTGTGTTAAGCTTGCGAAAAAGATGATTTTTCAGGTACACCTTCAGGGTAAATTTGAAGACAAAGCTTTTGCCGAAAAAGTCTTCAATCAACACACAGAAGATGTCAAAGCCCATGTCCCAGCTGATCAATTACTGATTTACGATGTTCGGGATGGATGGGGACCCCTTTGTAAATTTCTCAACGTATCTGAACCATCCGAGGCCCTTCCACATCTCAATAAAAAAGAGAATTTCAAAGGTATGCTAGCTGAATTGATGAAGGGAAATATGGTGTAAGCTGTACCAATTCCTGCCGCATTTAACTATACTTTTATTCAAAAAATGTGATTGCTTTAAATTGAACCTTAGTCCATAGCTATTAGAGTAGGCTTTCGTCAGTCATCAATCATGCAATATTCTCCTCGATTTGCTCTTCGTGGTACGATTTCAAGAGCTAATTTTGTACCGCTTGTATGATTGCGTCAATGAACGAATACAAGGTGCCAGGTAATACAGTTTAGATGCAATTATTTAAAAGCATATTCTTTAAATGAGATGAGAATTGGTTGTCAAGATCAATTTGGATGTATTATTTTTTGAAAATCCGGGTCGTCGAAAACGGACATCAAGCCGGGATCAAATTCCATGCTTTCTTTATAGAAAATGGCGCCATGATTGATGGCAGCATTTAGTTTTATTAGGGCATCTTCTTTATGACCTATGGCAAGGAGTAGAACAGCTTCCTGATATTCTGCCTCGCCAAAATAATATTCTTTTATGTCTGGACCCTGTAAACGATGAAGAAATATATTTGCAGAGTCGAGCAAGCCCATTTTCGCATATCCGATGCCTGGCAATGAAACATAGGGTGCATAATAGGGTGCAAAATGATAAAGAGAAAGGGCATGGTCTAATCCCTCCTTCAAATACCCCATATCGTACATGACTTTGGCCGATAGATTGGTTTGTATACTGTCTTTGATGACAACAACATATGCGTAGTTTAAATATTTCCGGGCAATTTCAGTTTGATGGTGAAGTATGAATTGCTGACTAGTCCAATGCAGAATATCAGCATAATCCTCAGAAGATGAATTTAGTTTCACCTGAAGAATCTCTTTATCGATACTTGCCGTATCCATTAATCCTGCAAAAGCTCTGATTCTCATTTTGTGATGTTCAGGAATCATCCCTTGCGAAGGATATAAATTAGCTAGTGTGACTGCTTTTTTATATTTCCTTAAAGCGCAATAAGCTTGAACACCCATCGTTATGCGTAGTCTATTATCTGGAAATTCGAGATCGATCTTAGAATAAGGTATGATCTTCAGTATTTTAATGGTTAATCTTGGGTCGTTTACGAAATAAAGTGAAAAACTCGCTGTCGTTGTATTCCTAAATAGATCCTCTCTATCTTTATTATAGTCGTTCAGTAAATATCTAAAGGCTGCTGCGTTATTCCCGTTGTGTAGAGCTGTATAGAAGTAATAATTATTCTTTTGTGTCGAATTCTGCGTGACAATATTAAACTGGTCACGAACAATACGGAGTATACTGTCTGCTTGGCGGTAGGCTCCAGTATTATAGTAGGTGTCAGATAGCTCATAGTAGGCATCGATAAACGTTGAGTCGTATTCGATGGCTAGTTGCAGGTATCTTCTTGAATCCTGGTAGTCGTTCACTCCCCAAATTCTTTTTGCTTCCAGATACGCCCTGAATGCATCTTGGGTAGGAACGGAAATCGGATGAAAATCTGCACTAATGAGAAAGCCTACAATTTGTTGACTTAATTGGAGAAGACCTGAAGTGAGGTTTTTGAGGTCAAGTGACTGTTCCGGAAATTGTTTGATATACTCTCCAGTATTGCCATCGATAAGCGCCGCCGTCACCAAAAGCGTGCTATCATTTAAATGGGTGTAATAACCGTCAATAAAATTTTCCGCGCTAGTCTTTTTGATTAGGGAACTGTATGGGGTAAATCCAAGGCTTTCGAATTGAGGTTGGGAGATGATGTTTTGTAGACTTACCAATTTAATTTCTTCTGCTTCTTCAAGCAGGTTGCTTAGATAAGCCGCCATGTATGGAGAAAAATCGGAAAGAGAACTGTTACCTGAATTGTTTTTGAAGGGAAGTACCATTATTCGTTTGTCTAGAATGCTCGTACTCCATGGTATGAAATCACCAAAATCCGAGCGAAAGATGACCCCCAATACAACTAGAGAAACCAGTAAAAAGACAACATAACGCGCTGTATTTTGACGCCGTGTACCCTGGTGAATATCTTTTTTCGTCGGAACAACCAATGGCATGTTACATATGGCGTGAATATTGACGGGTTCCTTGATGTTTTTTACGAATTCCTGGCCGATTAGTGAGAGTTGAATGTTGGGGTGATTACCCAATTCCTTTGCCACTGTCCCGGATATGAGAATAGAATGTGCGCGGCCAAGCTGCTGTAGTCGTGATGCAATGTTGACCGCATTACCATAGATAGTATCATGGGTCATCACTACCTCACCTAAATCAATTCCGATACGCACAGGAATGGAGGGAGCAATAGCAAAAATAGACTGGATGGCGATAGCGCTATTTACTGCGTCGAGTGTGCTCTGATGAACAGATAGACTCCCATCGCCGTAAAAATTAACGATTTTACCCCGGTATTTTTCGGTGGACTCGATAATAGTATCCCGGTACCGTTGAACGAGTCTCAGTGCTGTTTCTTCATCCTTTTGAGTAATGGCACTAAATCCTTCGATGTCGGTAAAGACTATTGCGAGTAATTTCCGGTCTTTTTCAGTTTCCACTGTGTATTTCTCTGGATTATCGACTCCTTTAAATTGGCCTGTACTATTGCATTTGAGGCAAATTTATGTTACTTTGTTTAAAATCTGCCAAGTGGTTTAAGTCAATAAGTTAAGTATTTTTTCACTCAAATCAATCAACCATGTCCATCACTCCTGGTCAGCCACCTATCGTGAGTAACAATCTAGGTATCCTTAGGGAAGATCCCTTGCATAAGAACTTTCGAATAGCTATTACCTTATTTGCATTGGTTCCTTTTTTCCTGGCAATTTGTTTGAGTTGCAATCTGATCTTTTATCCTGACCGATATCCTGTGGATAAATTTCGGGAAGAAGTGATCCTGGCTGCTATTTTATGGACAACAATTATCTTTCTGCTAATGATTGGAACCCGGCCTCCCAATCCAAAACCTCCAGTCCCAACAGACCCTGGTGGTCCTCGCACCCCTATACTGTGAGTGCGATTCTGAAAATAACCACACATCTATGGCCGTGTTCAATGATTTAGCTAAAGTCTAGGAGGCTGTTGAAATACGCAACTTGATGCTGAATCCGTAAATCGTCGTTTCTGACGCGGCGAGACGAAGGATGCTACTGGAAGTTGTCGCGCCGTGAAAGTCCGTGAGATGGGGACTACACACAGCGCTTTATATAAATATTAAAGCATGAGTGTAATGAAACATCTCATCACACGCCAATGGGTATCGACCCCCATCCGGCAAGGTTTAGCCAACCTCCGGAAGCGAGTCTTGCGTAATCATTCGAGAGGATGGTACGAAGCGTAGACAGCGAGTGTCAAAGGTGTATGATAGAGCCTCGAAAGGGTAGATAAATCTGGAGTCTTAGTAGTCAACTTTGCTGGGACAATATGGAGGTAGGGCCAAAGGCGATCCTGCCGAAGTCCGGGCGGGGTCAAAGAATGCATCAGAGACATAGAGGGCGAGTGGGAACACGGGAGACCCTACTGTCTCCCTGCTGGGAGAAGGGCAAATGGGCGAGCTCTTGAACAAAAGGCCTGTGTAGGGTGGTCAGTGTCATCATCATCCTGCAGCGAAGAAACGCGATGACAGGAGCAGGTACGCAAGCCGAGGGAAACCGAAGGTGAAGGAATGACAGAGGGAGTCTTAGCCGCTTCATAGTACCGTTGGAAAGGTGGGAAATCCTAACCGGGGAAAGCCACTGAGTAGGGAAGGGAGCAGCACGAAACGGGGGACTGTGTTTTGGACACATTGATTATACCAGTTTATAATATACGATGTCAACGAAAGAGATACAGATAGCACAACTGTCAAGGAAACACAAGGACAGCACGTTGCACAATTTGCACGGCTTTATCGATATATATGCCCTGTATGGGTCATATAAAAGATTGAATAGACAAAGCGCAAGTGGCGTGGACGGAGAGACATGGCAGAGCTACGGAAAAGGAGGAATAGGTAAAATGACAGAGCTTCTGAACAAATTCAAGAAAGGAACCTATCGGGCGCCAAACGTCCGCCGCGTGTACATAGGAAAAGATAGCGGTGGGACACGGCCATTAGGCATACCGACGATCGAGGACAAGATACTGCAGACAGCAGTGCTAGGGGTACTTGAACTAGTGTACGAACAAGAATTCAAAGAATTCTCGTACGGGTTCAGGCCGGGTCGGAGTCAGCACCAAGCGATAGATTACCTGTTTGAAGAGGTAAGTTTTGGGAAGATACGCTATGTCATAGATGCGGATATTCGCAACTTTTTCGGGGAGCTCAACCATGGTCTGTTACGAAGTTTTCTGGACCTACGGGTAAAGGATGGACTGGTACGTAAAATGATAGATAAATGGCTCAAGGCGGGCATCATGGAATCTGGCCAGGTTACCTACCCTGTAGAGGGTACACCACAGGAGGTTCCATCTCCCCACTACTGAGCAATATCTATCTACATTATGTACTGGATACATGGTATTCGGAAGTGATACAACCACTACTGAAAGGGAGAAGCATGATAGTGAGGTACGCAGATGATCTTCTACAATCAGCAATAATGGCAGATCGTCATCAAAGGCAAGGGCTTGGAAAAGAGATGGTTCCGAAAAAGTGACTATACCAGTAGTAGTTGACCTCGCAGTCAGGTGTGATCCCGTGGGTGCTATTTCAGCTGTTTCAAGATGGTCTTTTCCCAGTAGGAGTTTAATGGAGAAAATAGTACCACCATCGTCATTATTCGAAGCGGTGATGGTTCCGTGATGCAGTTCCACCAATTCTTTCACCAGGGAAAGACCAATGCCAGAGCCTTCGAATGACCGGCTCATAGAATTATCGACCTGATAAAAGCGGTCAAAAACTTTGGAAAGCTGATCGTCCGGTATTCCAATGCCCTGGTCAATTACTTTAATGCATACCTCCTTATCTCCGGCTATGAGTTGCAATTCAATTTTTTCATTGTCGGGAGTAAACTTAAAAGCATTACTTAGGAGGTTCACGAGAACTTTTTCCAGCTTTTCCGAATCGAAATAGACTTTCAGTTCTTGCCGGTTGGTCGTAAACGTATATTGTATATCCCGGGTTTCGGCTGTGGTGTTATAAATTTGAAAAACCGATCGGACAAAGGCAACCAGATCCATCTCATGTGCTTGCAGTGGCATAGCGTTTGAATCTATTTTGGAAATATCAAGCAATTGATTCATCAGGTTCAGCAGGCGATGGGCATTTCGTTGAACTAATTGTAGAAGTTGCTGATCCTTATTTTTATTTCGCTCGATTAATTCCCTGACTGGTCCGAGTATCAGGGTAAGCGGAGTGCGAATTTCATGGGAAATATTCGTGAAGAATCTGGATCTCAATGCGCTTATTTCCTCCGTCTTTTCGGCTCTGACTTTCTCCACCTTCCAGGCGTATTGTAATTGTTCACGTTTTTTTTCATATTTTCTGATAAACCATAGTAATGAAATAATGATCAGCAGATATAGGCTCTTGCTCCAGGTATTCCACCAGATCGGCGGTGTAATGACGATCGATAATGAGGTGCCTTCTTCATTCCATATTCCGTCGTTGTTCGATCCGGTGACATTAAATGTATAATCACCCGGGTCAAGGTTCGTGTAGGTGGCGTAGGGACGCTTTTGATCTGTATAGGTCCATTCGCGATCATAGTTTTCCAATCGATACTTAAATTGATTTTTACTGGCAGACACATGGGAGAGTGCAGCAAACTCAATAGTAAGGTTATTTTCTTTCCAGTCAAGCCTGATATGACGATACTTTTGTGAATTATCGGAGGATCGAATCTCGAATCGTTGATCATAATAGGGCATCGCCTGGTTGTTGAGCTCTAATTCTGTGATGACGATTTCAGGTTTTATCGGATTGAGTTTAATGCTGTCCGGATGAAAGCGTAAAATTCCAGCATCTCTGAAGGCAAAGTATAACTCACCGGATTCAGACTTCAAAGAACTGTTCCCAACCTGATTGCCAGGCAGACCATCATCAATGTCAAAATTGAGAAACTTATCCGTTTCCGGATCGAACTTCGATAACCCATTGTTTGTACCCAACCATAAGAAACCACGGTCATCACCCAGTACACTCCAAACCCAATCATCGGGTAACCCGTCGCTCGAACTCCATTTTTTAAGCTCACCGGAAATCAAATTAATGCAAATAAGACCACTTCCTGAGGCAATCCACAACCTCTCTTTTTCATCTTCGTAGAAATCAAGAGCATTGAAATCAAAGTATGATTCAACGGTCCTGTCAGGCCGAAGTTTTGCCACCCCATGATAGTTTCCTATCCAAATGTTTCCCTTTTTATCTTCAAAAAGATCCCAAATAAGGGAATGTGGTCTACCCGTTTGTGTGTTAAATATGGAATGTTGCTCGAAATCATCGGTCTCCGGCCGGTATCTGTAAAGTCCTTTGTCCCAAACACCTACCCAAACCGTGCCTTTTCGATCTATCAAAATCGATGGAACAGACACTCCCTGGATACTGTTTGGGTTTTCCGGGTCTTGAGTATATTGTACCACTTTTTTGGTCGTTGGATGAAATTTAGAGAGACCTAACCAAGCTGCACTCCAAATCCAGCCATCGGGATGCTGTACCATTGTTCCTACACGCAGGTCTTTAAGGTAGGGGACTTCCGAAAATCGGCCACTGTTTGGTTCAAGCAATGCAATTACGGATTGGTTTGAAATCATGATTTGTCCATCCACTTGCTCCCTCAAAGACCCCTCGTAGACTCTGTGATCAAAGATCTTTTGGTATTTTCTGAATGCTTTAAATTGCTGGGATGTGTGATAGAAACCATTATTCTGCGTTCCAATCCAGAAATCGCCGGAATGGCCCATGTAAAATGTAGTAATATTGTCATCGTCAAGTTCAGGTACATAATTCTGAACTACAGAGAAACCTGTCTCCTGAGTAGAATTCCGGCTGATAGAATAAGATATATCACGACCAACAGCCCAAATTAGTCCATCCCGGGGTTCACCAATACAAACAATTTCTTCCGAAATCGTATCCGATAATTTATACGGGGTACCATTAAGTTTCATGAGATAAATCCCTTCCAGAGTTGCAATCCAAAGGGTTCCCTGGGCATCCAGATACATTGATTTTACCATTGCATCGTTATAGCCGGTTTCTAAATTTTCTCGCAAAGGGAAATATTTTATAGCCTTTGTGCTCCATTCGAGACTATACAGCCCGTTCAGGCCGCTAAACCAAAGATTATTATCTCGATCCCCGATGATCTGAGTAATAGCTCCTTCCGGAATTTTCGTAGCAATTTCCTGATTGATCGGAATAAACTGCTTTCGCTCAATATCAAACCGAACGAGCCCATGATGGGAAGTTCCTATCCAAATATTTCCCTGGTTGTCTCCATACAACGCAACTATGTGCCATCCCAGTGGCATAGGGTCCGGAAGATAAAATCTGAAGTGATCATGATCCCGGTCATAAACATGAAGGTGGTAAGATCCGGCCCAGATTTCTCCGCTGGAGTCTCCGGTGATACTATACAAAGGTCCGGGATTTTGTGAATTGTATTCTTCAGTGCCACGGGGATATAATTTAAAGTTAAGACCATCATACCGGATTGCCCCCGGTTTCTGTGGCGATCCAGAGGAATCCTTGCTTGTCCTGCATCAGGCCCTCTATGCGGTGATAAGGCAAGCCCTGTTCGATTCCAATATGATTTAATGTTAAGTCCGATTGAGAAAATCCCGGCAATATAGAAACCAGGGCGAAGAATAGGCAGCGACCGAATTTATAGAGAGTCATTCCAGCAGATTCTTGATGTCAGCCTGATTGTCAACTTGGTTGGGATTCGATGAAGTAGTCCAAGAAATCCAGACCCCATAGTTTACATAAGCTATTTACAACCAGGATTTAATCTTGTTAAGTTATTTAAAATCCTTTTTTGGTGCATGAAAATTGCTTGGATATGGGTATCTTTTTTTTCATCTACCTTAACGTAAATGGCAGATTATCAATGCAAAAGGAGTCTCTTGATTGAAGCCATCAGACTTATTCATATCAGGGGAATTGGGATAAAGGGGTAAAAGTTTAGGACGGAGATCAGGGGATTTCTAATTTTGAATACTCAATATAGCTAATATCAAAAGTAATGCAGACTTCAAGAAACAAAGTAAAAATAGGTTTTATCGGTGCTGGCGATATCTCGGTGCTGCATGCGGAGGCGATACAGAAAATAGATTCTGCCTTGCTGGTCGGCCTCTGGAATATCACGGATGATCTGGCCGATGAAAAGTGCCGGTTGTTTCACTGTAAAAAATACCCATCTGCAGAGGCCTTGACCAACGACCCGGACATTGATGCCATATTTATTCTCACCTCGCTCGAAGCCCATCACATGTATGCACTAATGGCTTTGCGGGCAGGAAAACATGTGTATGTCGAAAAGCCGGTCGGTGCCACCATTTCGGAAATTGAAGAAATGAAAGAGGCGGCCCTGAAATCAAATGTTATTTGTATGCCCGGGCATAACTATATTTATGAACCCAGTGTGATGCGAGCTAAAGAACTATTGGAATCCGGAAGATTAGGTGATCTGGTCTCGCTCTATGTGCTGTACAATATTCAGCATCCTGAAGCGGTAGCCGCCCGTTTCCCGGGAGTCATCCGGCAGATTTTAACCCATCATGCCTATATTACCTTATTCCTTGCCGGTCAGCCTGACAAGGTCTCGGCAATGAAGTCAGTAATTCACTACGAGCAGATCACCCAGGAAGACCTGGCCATGGCAACTTTAAAAATGAAAAATGGTGCGTTGGTGCATCTTTGTGCCAGTTTTGCGGCAGACGACCATGCCGGTGATCCATGGACGATGATGATTAAAATAATCGGGACCAAAGGAGCCACTCGATATAGCTACCGGGATTGGGTTGAAAATACTCCTGCACAAGTGCACTCGCAGACTTATTCGGCTTATCCCTATACTATTTTGAATGCGGATCAGTATTTTATCGAGGAGTGCATTTTAAACAGCAAACAGCCATTATCAGGCTTAGATGATGCGATCACTGCACAGAAAATTATCGGGGCTATTGAAGAATCGGTAGCAGAGGGAAGACATATTGAAATTTGAAGCACCAAATTTGAAGCACTAATATTACAAGCACTAATCACCAAAATGTGACGAAGAAACTTTGGAATTTGGAATTTGGAATTTGGAATTTCCCTCAAAAATACCAAGCACCAAATTCCAAGCACCAAAGGCATGACCAAGCTATTTTGGAACTTGGAATTTCTCTCTTTGTTCTTACCAATCTCTCCACTTCGTTACGAGCTTGGGAGTCCCAAAGCAACTTTTGGAATTTGGAATTTCCCTCAAAAGTACCAAGCACCAAATTACAAGCACCAAAGGCATGACCAAGCTATTTTGGAATTTGGAATTTCTCTCTTTGTTCTTACCAATCTCTCCACTTCGTTACGAGCTTGGGAGTCCCAAAGCAACTTTTGGAATTTGGAATTTCCCTCAAAGCACCAAGCACCAAATTACAAGCACCAAAGGCATGAGCAAGCTAATTTGGAATTTGGAATTTCTCTCTTTGTTCTTACCAATCTCTCCACTTCGTTACGAGCTTGGGAGTCCCAAAGCAACTTTTGGAATTTGGAATTTGAGATTTGGAATTTCTTTCTTATCCCTTCCATACTACCCCGGTATCCTTCCAGCTTCGGGTTGCAGCTGACTCTAACACTGCTTCACAAACTTTTTGAGTTTCCAGTGCTTCGCGAAAGGTGGGAGAGCAGTTTTCACCGGACTCGAGGCTTTGGAGGAAATCAGCCACATGATGCACAAAAGTATGTTCATACCCGATGCATACCCCAGGTATCCACCATCTTTTGATGTACGGTTGATCACTGTCAGAAACATGAATCGAGCGCCAGCCCCGCACAATCGACTCATCATTGTGGTCGAAATAGCCCAGACGATTTTGATCATGTAAATCCCAGCTGATTGACGCATGCTCACCATTGATCTCAAACGTATAAAGTGCCTTCTGACCTCTTGCATAACGGGTAGCTTCAAAAAGCCCTAGGGATCCATTTTGGAAGTGGCCATGAAAAATGCAGGCATCATCAATTCCTACTTTTTCCACCTTGCCGGTGAGTTGATGTTTGCGTTCTTTAATAAATGTTTCGGTCATTGCAGAAACATCTATAATTCCTCCATTAAGCCACATGGCCGTATCGATGCAGTGGGCCAGGAGATCGCCGGTGACTCCGGATCCGGCTGTATTGATATCTAATCGCCAAAGTGCTTCTCCACCCTGGGGCAGATCCGGATTGATCGTCCAGTCTTGGAGAAAATTGGTCCGGTAATGAAAGATCTTTCCCAATTTTCCGGAGTCAATGATTTGTTTGGCCAGGGTGACCGCCGGCACTCTCCGATAATTGTACCAGACCGTATTTTTTACGCCGTATTTTTCGACCGCCTCGACCATTGGTTGAGCTTCGGCTACCGTCCTTGCAAGAGGTTTTTCACATAGAACCATCTTCCCGGCTTTAGCTGCTGCGATGGCGATTTCGGCATGAGCATCATTAGGTGCACAAATATCGATGGCATCAATATCCGTCCGTTTGATCAATTCCTTCCAATCAGTTGTATGATCCTGGTAACCCCATTGTTCGGCAAATGCTTTTGCCTTTCGGGGGGTACGTGAACAAACTGCCTGAAGCACCGGACGATGGATTAATTCCGGGAAAAAATCACCAACTCGCTTGTAGGCATTAGTGTGAGCCCTGGCCATAAAGCCGGTGCCGATCATTCCGATTCTCAATGGACTTTTGTTTACCATAATTTTCTATTTGTCTTTAACCTTAGCAGGCTTTAGGTTCGTAATTTGGGCTTGTCCTTTAGATTCTGAATCTCACCATCCGAAATCAGCAATCAGCAATCTGAAATTTGAAATCTGAAATCCGACCCGGGCTTGGGAATCCCTTCAATTCCAACCATGTCTATCTCTCACCTCAATCATGGTAGCCAGGATGTCGTTCCAGGTTTGTTGCTTCAGCATGACCTCGTTTGGAAACATACAGCCATCCCAACAAATATGCTTGAAAGCTTTGGTGAGGGCTCCATTTTCATCTCTTAACCAATGGCCGGCGTCGGTGGCTATGTCTAATTTACCATTCGGGTCTTTTGCCTGGCAGTGGCGACCCGTTTTATCATGCGATCCGGAGCCGTGTACCGTGCCATCATTTTGTGCCACATGAAAATCAATGGTCCAGGGACGAAGTGCAGCGGTGAGTTTTTGCAATCCGTGTGTTAAAGTTTCGCGATCATCCCATTTAAAGTCGTCAGGAAGGATTCGTTCATCGGGTTTATTCACTCCCAGAAGGTAAAGAAGTGTATGGGCCATATCAGCCTGGAACCCGATATTGGGTCTGTCGACTAATTCGAGGGTGTTCAGCATTGTTTTCCACCCCTGCATGCCACCCCAGCAGACTTCGCCTTCGGCCGCCAACTTCTCGCCATAGTCAGCGGCAATATCACAGGCCGCTCTAAATGTGTCAGCAATCAGTCGGGTGTTTGCGACTGGATCCTTAGCCCAACTCGCGGGATCGACCGAAGAATCGATCCTGACAATACCGTGAGGCCGAATACCGATTTCACGCAATTGTTGAGCTATCTGACAACTTTTACGCACCTGATCAAGAAAGCGACTGCGGTCTTCTTTCGATCCCATAGCTGATCCACCTCCTGTTGGTGTCCAGACCGGAGCAACCAGACTGCCTATTTCCAGGTTGAAGGAGGCTACTTTATCGGCTAGTTTTTTGATGTCATCAGTGGAGCTATCAATAGGGGTGTGGGGTTCGGCCAAAAAGAGATCGACACCATCAAATCTTTTTCCATCTACTTCCGCTTTTGACGTGAGCTCTAATATGGTGTCAAGCGATATCGGTGGTTCCGAGTCAGGGCCTTTTCCTACCACTCCTGGCCAGGCTGCATTGTGTAGTTTAGGAAAATTATTGTTGTGCATATTAAACCGGTTAAAATGTTGCTTAAGATAAGCATTCATTTTTTTACCTCCAAGGGTTATGATACCTTGGAGTGTCGACATGGCCCAGTGGATCGAAGTCACCTCGAAAAGTCGCTTTAATACTAGGTCGATTCCTATTAAGGATAGATTTCGCGTCATGCAGAATACAGTGGAAGTGTCGTGACAAACTCAGGAAGAATTTTCTCTTTCAATTTAACAAAGGAAATCCTCTATATTTGGCCAGACACTAATTGAGAAACTCTGCAACTGTGCGATGTTTGGCTGGACAAAAATTGGTATTTATATGAGATGGCTATTGGTTTTGGTTATGTCGTTATTTTGGGCACTAATTTCAGCCCAGACATTATATGATATGCGATGGTCTAGTGAGGGAATCGACTATGCAGGCTTTATGATCTATTTCAATGAAGAGGACATCTACATGAGAGTGGGTTATATGTATGATGGAGAATACAATTTAACCCACACAGAATACCATTATGACCTTGCAACTCAAAAGGATGGATATGTGATGATGGAAGGTCTCGAGTCGCAGTATGTCATCGAAGGGTCGGATACTGAATATGAACCATTTCACATTTTCTGGGCTCTTGATGATGCTAACGCGTGGACGGGTCCTTATGCCCTGGATAATTACCATGCCGAGAATGATAATTTCGACGACATTGTCGAGGTTGCCATGATCGAGCTTAATCCGAATCTTTTGACCG
Source organism: Saprospiraceae bacterium (assembly GCA_016711125.1). GTDB lineage: Bacteria > Bacteroidota > Bacteroidia > Chitinophagales > Saprospiraceae > JABDMH01. The sequence goes on from JADJTQ010000005.1 coordinate 283,008, forward strand.
AGGAGTATCTCCAATACTTTTATATTCCTGACGATGAAGACTACTATACTTTGCTAAATGCAAAAGAACAAGAACAACCGGCAGAGACCATCAATTACATACCTGATGGTCAATCGACTTTGCATCTTATCATAATTGCAAATACCTTGATTCCAGATATTGGCCCTTCGACCAACCTGGATCTTCATAATGCATCGAATGAATTTGAAGGAATTGCCAGTGCTTTATCGATTAATTTCAATAAGATTATTATTTCCGATAAAGACTTTACCAAGAACACTGTTGCGTCTTTACTCCAAAATTTTCAACCCGCTCCAAATGATGTTGTCGTAGTCATTTATTCCGGCCATGGATTTCGTTTTTCCGATCAATCCGAAAAATTCCCCCAATTAGATTTTCGCTACAATGATTACCAAACTTTTGGACCCGAGACTTGCATGAACCTGAAGGAAGTTTATGATGGTATAACCAGCAAAGGTGCTCGTCTTAATCTGGTCATTGGAGATTGTTGTAATTCTGATATTGGAATTCCCAAGCAAGTGGGCAGTAGCTTCCTGGCATCCCGATCTACAGTGAATGCCAGTATGCCTAAATTGCAAAAATTGTTTTTGGAATCATCAGGAACGATTATCGCCGCCGGAGCCAGCCAGGGCGAGTCTTCCTGGGGCTCCAATAACAATGGTGGATTTTTCACCAATAGCTTTATCGGGTCACTGAGAGAAGAAACCAGTGTACTCCGATCCAATGATGAGCCACGTTGGGAAGATGTTTTAGAGCAGGCGGTTAAAAGTACCCAGACAAAAGCCCAAATGTGCCAGGAATGTAAACCTCAAAATCCGATTTTTGAGGAGTTTATTGTTGATAAATAATAGGTCCACAGGGGTTTTAAAAGCATGACCAATCGAAAGGTGCCAAAGTCAGTTTTATGTTTGATGGGTGATTGCTGGGTGCCCGCTGAAAAAATAGTATTGCTGGAAAATATTTTTAGTGCTCTTTTGTGGCAAAGCCATTTCATATCCGTCAATAGGGCACTTGTAACTTTTGGCCGGAAAAAGAGTATCTTTTGCCGGTCTTGGGCACTGACTTTGACGAAGGTTGGTGCCTTCTTTTTTGATCTTGTTGAAAAGTGATGTTTTGATACCGAAGTGAATGGCCTTGGAAGCTTGCGATTTTGACCATTATCGCAACATACCGGCTATCGCTTTTAATTGAATCTCAATGTATTTCATTTGATATTCATTTTGAATCAGCCGGTTCTTTGCTTGTATTTCGCGGAGGACCGCTTCTCTAACTTCAAAGCTGGTATTGCGACCATACCGATAAAGTTCATTGGCAAGGAGGGTGTTTTTTTCTGCGATCAATATCTGTCTATCTTCAGCATCTTGAAGAACCGCTAAATTTGCATAATCGTTATATAAATTGACGATCCGCGACTCGATTTCCCATTCGATTCTTCGCTGATCCTTCAATAAATTGCCCTGCACCAACTCAATGTTTTGCAGTTCTTTCTTTAAGTTACGACCACTATATATATCATAAGTCAACGTCAGTTGAGTGGAGGGGCCGTAGGTTTGATTTGACAATAAAAATCCTACCTCAGCTTTTGAAAAATTATAGACATAACTGGCTCCCAGATTCAATTTAGGATAAAGAACACTTTTGACGGATTTAATCTGCATTGCTGTCGTTAATTGATCCAGTCTTGCCAGGACTAATTGCGGATTTTTGGATTTGGCTTCTTCGACCATCGCGGCCTGGTTGGGAAGCGTCTCCAAACTTATTTCATCACTGACTGATATAGTCGTCGAAAGTGGTTGGTTAAGAAGTTGATTAAAGGCTATTTCCGAACCAGTAAGTTGACCCTGCTGTCGAATCAGTTGGATCGAATCGATATTTAATTGGCTTCTCGCCTGGAGAACTTCAGCTTCACTTGCTGTACCGATTCGTTGCTTTTGAAGAGCGAGGGTCAAAATGGCTTGATTCAGTTCAATCGAATTTACAGTCAATGCCATTTCCTTTTGCAATTGCCCCAACTCAAAATATGCTAATTGGATTTGCTCAATTAAAGCCAATACTTCTGCCTGGGTAATTTCAGTTGCCCTTCTTTCATCTAATTGAAGTTCTTCTTTAATTGCTTCTCTCCTGAAGCCATCAAATATAGTCCAATTGGCATCTACCGCGGCCCGGGCATTTCGACTCCCGGCTCCACTTGCCGATCTTGAGTCACCATTAAAGAATTCTTGTTGCGTATTGTTGTTTGAAAGTGAATAACTTCCAGTAGTGCTCACCCGGGGAAGAAAATCAGCATTGGCAGGATTATTATTATTGATCGCAATTTGTTCGTTCGACTGTAATATTTGGATCTGAAAATTATTTTGAACGCCGATTTTTATGGCGTCATCCAATGTTAAAATGGGCTGGGCCTGAATCCAAAATGAAATAAAGAGAAGACATGCGGTTGTCTGAATTCTAAATGTATTAATAAATATAGTGATTAGGGTCCTCGTCATTTTAAGCAGCTATTTTTACTAATAAATTATTTCGATTTATTGTCTTTCTTTTTTATCAGAATTTTTTTTCTCGTTCTGGTGGCTATCTTCCCTTTTGGCTATGTCGGGACCAGGTAGGTCAACCGGTTCATCAATACCATTATCTTCTTTGGATTGCTCTTTAGGCCCAGTTGGGTTCATGGGGTCATGGATAGAGGGCAATGCTGAGTTTGGTTCCCCGACGTCGGTAGGAGAGGTATCTACCTTTTGATTTTCCGGAGCTGGTGCCGGAATACTTAGGGAGACAAAGTCTTTTGAGATGGATTTATCTCTCTTGGTATCAGTTGGCGATCCTTCCTTTTTATCCCGGTTAAAAAAAGTGAAAATGGCGGGAATCACATATAGCGTCAGGAGCAGTGAGAAAAGGAGTCCACCGATAATGGCGATCCCCATTGGAATGCGGCTGGTTGAGGCTGAGCCGAGCGCCAACGCAATTGGGGTAACCCCAAGTACAGTCGCCAGACTGGTCATGAGGATTGGACGCATGCGCAGTGTTGCTGCTTCGATCACGGCTTCTCTTACTTTAAGGCCGGCTTCCATACGTTGATTAGCAAATTCAACAATCAGAATTCCATTTTTTGTTACAATCCCAATCAAGACAATGATTCCGATCTGACTGAAGATATTCATGGTATGGCCTCCCAGATAAAGGGCGAGTAGCGAACCCGCCAAGGCTAGTGGCACCGTAAACATAATAACTAAAGGGTCCAGGAAGCTCTCAAACTGAGCTGCCAATGCAAGATAGATCAAAGCCAGAGCGAGTAGAAAGGCAAAATAAAGACCACCGGAACTTTCTTCAAAATCTTTGGATGACCCTCCAAGAGCCGTGCTAAAAGTTGGATCAAGCACCTCATTGGCAATATCCCGCATCGCTTCGATACCCTGCCCCATCGTGTATCCATCAGACAGACCTGCCGATATGGTGGCGGCGATATAGCGATTATAACGATATAGTGCAGGTGGGTTAGATTCTTCACTCAGCCTGACGAGATTGCTCATTTGGATGATTTCGCCTTCGTTATTGCGTACATAAAGTTTACTGAGATCGCTAGGTTCATCACGGTTAGACCGGCTTGCTTCACCAATCACTTCATACTGCTTGCCATCCCGGATAAAATAGCCAAAACGCTGGCCTCCAAAATATAATTGAAGGGTCTCCGCAACATCTCGTACGGTAACTCCCAAACTCAAGGCACGTTCGCGGTCTATTTCTACATGCAATTCAGGTTTATTAAACTTGAGATCCAGATCGGTGACTGAAAAGGCCGGATTCTGATCGGCCAATTCCATAAATCGGGGAATTGCATCTTTGAGTTTCGGAAAATTCGGAGCCTGCACGATAAACTGAATAGGCAATCCTCGTAGACTCCGGCTTACGCTGATCGTTTGTTCCTGTGCCATGAAAGACCTGGCATAGTTAAGCTGACTAATCTTAGGATAGAGCGATTTTACAATGTCGTCTTGACTCCGATTGCGTTCTTCCGGCTCAACTAAAGAGAAGAAGACAAAGGCAGAATTGGCAGCGGTGGATGCTGCAAATCCGGGTGAAGTAACCGAAATGTAAGCCTTTTTTTCAGGCAGTGTGTCTATGATATTGAGTAGATCAAGCACATACTCATCCATCACCTCAAAAGAAGTGCCTTCTGGAGCGGTGGAGATCACCCGGAACCCGCTTTTATCTTCCATCGGAGCCAACTCGGTAGGAAGTAGCCTTACCAATTGATAGATTCCCGCGAAGGTTAAAGCTGTGATCAGCCAGGCCAGCCATCGCACCCGTATGAATGCTTTGAGAGTACGATTGTAGATGTTTGTTAATCCTACGAAGAACCACTCTGTATTACGATATAAAAAGTTGTGCCTTTCTCTGTTTTTTAAAATGCGGGATGCCATCATCGGCGTGAGTGAGAGAGAGACAATACTCGAAATCACAACAGCTCCGGAAACGACAATACCAAATTCTCGAAACAATCTTCCAGTAAGTCCCTGTAAGAAGATAATGGGTAGAAAGACAGCTACCAGAGTAATGGTGGTGGCAATAATGGCAAAATAGATTTCTTTCGAACCTTCATGACCGGCTTGAACGGGATCTTCGCCATTTTCGACTCGCCGGTAGATGTTTTCCATGACTACAATGGCATCATCAACAACCAAGCCGGTGGCCAATACAATCGCCAGTAGAGTTAGAATGTTGATCGAAAATCCAAACATGTACATAATAAAAAAAGAACCGATCAATGAGATTGGAATAGCCAATACAGGAATGAGTGTTGTACGCCAGTCGCGCAAAAACATGAAAATGACCAGTAGAACCAGGCCAAAGGCAATGATGATCGTGTCTTCCACTTCTGTCACCGCTTTCCGGATGGAGATGGTTTGGTCAAAAGCATAACCCAGTATGATATCGGGTGGTAACTCGTTCTTGATTTGATCTACCCGGTGGTAAATCTCATCGGCGATTTCGATATAGTTTGATCCAGGAAGAGGAGTAATTGCACAGCCCACCATTGGTAAAATGCCACTTCCTCTCAATATGCTCGATATATTTTGGGGGCCATAATTGACAGTGGCGATATCTTGAAGTAAGACCGTTACTCCTTGAGATTCTCTAACCACCATTTTTTCAAATTCTTCCGGAGTATTTAGTCGACCGAAGGTGCGAATGGTTAACTCCGTGCGAAGACCTTCAATTTTACCGGATGGCAATTCCAAATTTTGTTGGTTCAATGCATTCCTTACGTCTAATGGAGTAAGTCCATATGCAGAGAGCTTGGAAGGATCCAGATTGATCCGTATGGCATATTTTTTTTCACCCCAGATATTGATCCGCGATACCCCGGGTACGGTCTGAAGTCTTTCTTTAATGATATTGGTGGCGATTTCGGTAAGGCCAAGCAAGTCTCTTTTATCACTTTGCACGGTAAGTGCCAGCAAAAAAGATGTGGCATCAGCTTTGGTAATGACCGGAGGCTCAGCATCTGGCGGCAATAATCTTTGGGCCAGTCCCACCTTATCGCGTACATCATTAGCTGCAACCTCCAGATCGACTCCTACCCCAAATTCAACAGTGATCGTACTTCTCCCGTCTGTACTGGTTGAAGTTAGGCTCGATACTCCCGCTATTCCATTGAGACTTTCGTCAAGGGGCTCCGTAATTTGTGATTCAATTACATTAGAATTGGCGCCAATATAATTGGTACTCACGGAAATCACAGGAGGATCAACGGAGGGATAATCTCTTAACCCCGGTATGTATAACCAATTGCTCCAAAGAGCATAATAGTAATTGAAATTACGGTTGCAAGGACCGGTCGGTTAATGCTGGTTGAAGCTAAAGACATAGCTAATTAAGGTGGATAGAGTAATCAACAATTTCACCAATCTCAATCGGCATTCCAGCGGCAATAGCCAGAAGACCACTCACGATGACTGTATCATTTGCATTGATTCCGGATACGATCTCGATCATGATGCCTTCGCGGGCACCCGTTGTAACTAATCGTTCTTCAACTTTTCCGGACTTAGCCAAAAATACCTTTTGACCATCGATAACTGGTACTACGGCATCACTAGGCAACATGATGGCATGACTATTCGTGCCGGTGATTACTTCCACCTTTGCAAAATTTCCTGGTTTTAGCATTCCATTGGGATTTGGGCACCGCGCTCTTACTTTAAATGAACGGGTAGTTGGCGAAATATCGGTTGAAGTCGCATAGATGGTTGCTTCAAATGGTTTCTCAAATCCCACAATTTCAAAACTGACTTTCTGGCCCATACTGACTTCACGCATGTATTTTTCGGGAATGTCAAATTCCAATTTCAAGGGGTTAGTCTGCTGTAGTTCTACAATGGACTGTGAAGGACCGACATATGCTCCCAGGCTCATGTTTCGCAAACCAACTAAACCCGAAAAAGGAGCCTTAATGCTGGTCTTTTTCAGCTGTACTTGGGTAACTTCAATTTCGGCCTGTATTTGAGCCCGATTATTTTCCAACCGTTCAAACTCGTCCTGTGGTATTGCATCAATTTTACGTAACTCGGATGCTCGTTCCTCTTCTCGCAGGGCCATTCGCTCCTGGACTTGAAGTTTATTCAATTGAGCCTTTAATTCCTGATCATCAATCTTAGCCAGGAGAGCTCACTCCTTAACATAAGAAGATTCGTCAAAATGCAACTCTACGAGCTTTCCGGCCTTCTCAGGTGCTATTTGTACAGCTTCGTTGGGAAGCAGCGACCCAGTAGCATTAATTATATTTTCGAGCAGTTGTTCTTTAGCAAGAAATACATCGACACCCATTGCTCTGGTCGGAGGTACGGGGATTGCCATCTCAGTTCCTTTGTCTGCACTGGAGGAGCACGCCATCAGTCCAAGAAAAGCCAGTAAGATCAACTGATTTTGAGTCTTTTTCATAGTGGTTTCAGTCTTCAAGCAGTTTTTTCAACGAGGTCATTAGGAAATCCGTATCATAAAATAGTCCAACTGCGAAAGTAGGGCGTAAGTTTAGCCAAAACATTCTTTTCTACAAGATTTTTTAGCAATACATCACCTTGTGCCAGAATTTCATCGATACCGTGACAAGTGTATTTAAGTAATTTTTTCGAGTACGACTCTCAGCTTTTCAACGGTCCGGTCGATATTTTGCAATTTATCAAGTCCAAATAAGCCAAGGCGAAAGGTCTGAAAATCAGTTGGCTCATCACACTTCAATGGCACACCTGCAGCTATCTGAAGTCCGGCTTCTTTAAATTTTCTACCAGATTTAATATCTGGATCGTCTGTATAGCAAACAACGACACCCGGTGCTTGAAATCCCTCTGAAGCTACACTTTTGAATCCTTTGGTCTCAAGTAGAGCCCGGACTTTGTCGCCCAATTCTTGTTGCTGATCCCGTACTTTTAATAGTCCTGAATCTACCGTTTCTTTCATGACTTCACAAAATCGATGAAGAGCGTCGGTAGGCATAGTAGCATGATAAGCATGGCCTCCATTGAGGTAAGCCTGCATAATCTGAGACCACTTTTTGAGATCGCAGGCAAAACTGTCACTGGAAGTTGATTCCATCGCCTCGATTGCTTTTTCAGACATCATTAACAGACCACAACAGGGAGGACCACTCCATCCCTTTTGAGGAGCACTGATTAACACATCCACGCCCGCTTTTTTCATGTCTACCCAAATGGTGCCGGAAGCTATACAATCCAGCACGAATAAACCACCGACAGAGTGAACTGCTTCCCCAATTGCTTTGAGATAATCGAATGGCAAAATCATGCCGGCTGAGGTTTCAACATGAGGGGCAAAAACCAATGACGGCTTTTGGGATTTAATAGTCGAGATCACCGTTTCAATTGGAGCAGGAGCAAAGGCAGGCTGATCCGTGGTGTCTATTCGTTGAGCCTTCATCACAATCGACTCCGATGGTATATTACCCATATCTAAGATTTCAGTCCAGCGATAACTGAACCACCCGTTTCTAACCACCAGGCATTTTTTACCTCTGGCAAATTGCCTGGCAACCGCCTCCATCCCGAAAGTGCCGCTACCAGGGACAATAACAACAGCGTCGGCCTGATAGACCTGCTTTAATGTTGACGAGATCTCACGCATCACTTCCTGAAATGATTGTGACATGTGATTTAAGGCTCGATCGGTGTAGACGACGGAGTATTCGAGTAGTCCTTTTGGATCAACATTAGAAAGCAGACCTGGCATTAGTTTCGCTCTTTTAAAATTGTAAAATCAAAGATTTATTTTCTAGCGAAAGATACTTAATATTCAGGATTTGACTTGGCTGGACGATGTCAGTGCAATTGATCGAGTTAGGCAATTTCTGGATTTCTGCTAACTTAGATATTTTTTAAAATCCCCTGATGATGAAATTTATTCTTCTCTCCCTGGTATTTTGTTGCCTCTTAAACATGCCTTTAGCGCAGACAACAGTTGGTCTTGACAAGGCTCTAGCCTATATTACCGGCCAGCAGGGAGCCTTTGAAAACTTTGCCTTGAGTGAAGATGATATCTATCTATCCTCTTCTCATGTAAGTTCAATATCGGGTGTAAGTCATATATACCTCCAACAGAAAAAAGATGGTATAGATATCCTGAATGCCGTCGGTAGTGTCCACTTAGATAGCAATCAACAAATAGCATACGCGTCCAGCGCATTTCTCGATATTACTCAGTATGTCTTTCATAGTGGCAAGAGCATTAGCCAACTGGATGCTTATAAGCCGTTCAGCCGCCTTTCTGGATTTGCCGGAATCTGGTCAAACGATATTAGTAGAGGAAGTGGGAGGGAACAATCATAAACAAATCTATTCGAATAAGCTCATTTCCAAAAGTGATATGACAACCAGGCTTGTATACTTGCCTTCGGATAGCAGTATCGTTTTGACTTGGGAAGTCTTTATTGAGGAAGTTAATCACGGCCATATGATGCTGGTATATATTAATGCCGAATCCGGGGATGTCCAGAAGACTACATCATTAACGAATGAATGTGATTTCAATTTAACAACTTCTCAAACCTGCCATAATCAGATAAAATCGAAGGAAAAACTTCCTTCAAGTACGAATCACATTAAAAGTGATCAACCGGCTACTTTTGCACCCAATTCATACCTGGTGTATCCGATACCGCTGGAAGCCCCCAATGAAGGGCCTCAAAGTGCTGTAGTTGCCCCCTGGACACTGGCCGTCGATGCATCGCCTTTTGGTTGGCATGATACCAATGGAGCTGTAGGTGCCGAATTTACGATCACCAGAGGGAATAATGTTTGGGCAAAGGACGATGTCGACGGCAACGATATTGGTGGGTCAAGTCCTAATGGCGGTGCAAATCTGGACTTTAATTTTGTGGTTGATACCTCTATGCAGCCTGCTACCTATTTGAATGGCGCGATTACCAATCTGTTTTATATGAATAATATCATGCATGATGTGACCTATAAATATGGCTTCACTGAAGCCGCAGGTAATTTTCAGGTCAATAACTACGGTAAAGGTGGGTTTGGAAATGATGAAGTGCTTGCGGATGCTCAGGATGGAACAATAACCAATAATGCAAATTTTGGTACCCCTATAGATGGCATGCAGCCAAGAATGCAAATGTTCAGGTGGACACAGGATGTAGTTCTTCTAGATGTTAATGCTCCTGGTAATGTCGCAGGACCTTATCCCGTTTCGGGAGCCAATTTTAATCCCATGAATTCAACAGCCACTGGCGATGTTGTCCAAGCGCAGCCGGTCGACGGTTGTTCGAGTCTTACTAATGGTATTGATATTAATGGCAAGATTGCGCTCATTGATCGGGGTACTTGCTCTTTTCTTGTGAAGGTTAATAGTGCCATAGCTGCCGGAGCAACAGGTGTTATAATTGTAAACAATATTCCGGGAGCTGGCACAACCACAATGGGAGGAATTGGTCCTCTGGCAATTCCGTCCGTTATGGTTTCGTATGAAGATGGAGTTACTCTTAAAGCACAGCTGAATAACGGGTTGAATGCAACTCTGACTATAATGAGAGTAGTTCCCGACACCGATTCTGATTTGGATAACGGGATCATCGCCCATGAATATGGTCATGGGATCTCCAATAGACTGACCGGTGGGCCTGGCAATATATCGTGCCTTGAGAATCTTGAGCAAATGGGTGAAGGATGGAGTGACTACTTTTCTCTGATGTTTCAGTTAAAGCCCGGTGATTTACCGACAGACCCAAATGGTATAGGAACTTATGTCCTCAATAACAGTCCGCAGGGCGACGGCATTCGCGCGTTTCCTTATTCAACCGATCTTACAATGAACCCATTTACATATAACGATATTGCCGGTGCTGGGATCCCACATGGAGTCGGTTCTGTCTGGTGCACCATGCTGTGGGATATGACCTGGAATCTGATCGAAAAGTACGGATATGAGCCTGACATCTATGCTACCACTGGGGGAAATGGGATTGCCATGAAACTGGTAATGGAGGGCCTGAAACTTCAACCCTGTACACCCGGTTTTGTCGATGGTCGGAATGCAATTCTCAAAGCCGATACGATCGTGTTTGCAGCGGCCAATAGTTGTGAGATATGGAGGGCATTTGCACGCAGAGGTTTGGGACTGGGTGCATCTCAAGGTCAGGACACATCGGTGGTTGACGGGACAGAGTCATATGCAATCCCGGCCGGATGTCCAGCCGAATTTCTTTTCCCATGCACAGAAGAATCGCTTACCTATTCGGGTGTCACGATCCCGGATGGTACCGATGAAAGAGTAAATACCTCGGTGGCAATTGATAATAGTGACGTTCAGACTGGTGATATGGTGACCATTCGGGCCGGTCAAGAAATCAATATCCAGCCGACATTTGAAGTGGCAGGTTCCGGATTACTTCTTCTGGAGGCGAAACCTTGTGATGATTCCGGTTTACTAACCGCTAAAATGGCTCCAAATCAAAAAATGGCTATGATCCAAAAAAGTGTAAACCGTCAAAATAAAATAGAGAGATAAGGGAACTCCTTATTTCATCTTTTAATGATCGTCATTTTTTATAAAAACCATTTAATTCAGGAATTTTAAGATCATTAACCAATCCGAAAAAAGTCAAAAAATGTATGGAATTCCCGAACGTTCAAAAAATAGCAATCGGCATGGTTGATCGAGATGCTTGCACACTAAAATGTTCCTGTAAATAACTCCTTATCCTCATACTTTGATGATGAGAGCCGCATTATTGAGAATAAAATATGCAATTAGTAATCATGAATTCTACGAACCCTATGAATTTAAATCGAAAACCCCGCTTGCTAAAATTAATGATATTAATGGCCATGTTAGTATGCGGTAAGGTAGAGGCCCAGGTAGGCCCAAAAGATCCATCGCAAGACGCAGTTACCATTGGCAAATCGTACAGCATTTCATCATCTATTCTGGGTGAGGATAGACCATATCTGGTTTATTTACCGGATGATTATAATCCTTCGGGTGACCCAATAGCAGTCCTGTATTTATTGGACGGAAGCGGCCATTTTCACCATACAACCGGAATCGTCTCTTTTCTCAAGAATCAGGGTAGGATTCCCAATATGTTGGTAGTTGCCATTCCGAACACCTCTGACCGTACTCATGATCTTACGCCAACGATTGAACTCGACAGTAGTGCAAAGACCGGCTTTCCAAGTGCTGGAGGAGCGGATAAAATGTTGGCTTTTATAAGAGATGAATTGATTCCTGCTATTGATTCGACTTATCATACAAATTCCTACCGAATTTTGGTGGGACACTCATTTGGCGGAATATTTTCAGTAAATGCCTTGATGAAGGAACCTGAATTATTTGATGCCCATATCAGCATTAGTCCAAGCATGTGGTGGGATAAGCAAAATCTGGTGAGTAGGGCTGATTCCTTCCTAGAATCCACGGATACATTGGATGTTTTCTATTATATGACGATGGGAAATGAAGGTGGTGCAATGCTGGGAGGTGCTATGAAGTTAGCAGCCCTGTTTGAGGAAAAATCGCCCCAAAAGTTTCACTGGGATTTTAAGGTAATGGAAGAGGAGACACACGGTAGCATCCCGCATCGCAGTACCTACAATGGATTGGAATCTATTTTTAAAGATTGGTTTAGAGTTGATCTTGCCGAATTGTATACCATAGGTGGTTTGCCGGCCGTTGACCTGCACTTTAAAGATATTTCCTCAAAATTTGGCTATGTAATGCATCCATCGGAATCTCAAATGAATAGTTTAGGCTACGATTTTATGAATAAGAATGCATATGGCAAGGCACTGGACATTTTTTTGGAAAACATAAAGCGATTTCCAAAGTCATCCAATGTGTATGATAGTGTCGCAGAAGCATATATGGAACTGGGTGAAAAGGATAAGGCAATTGAACATTATCGTAAATCGCTGGTGATCAATCCAGGCAATGCAAATGGTGTAGAGAAGCTTAAAAAATTAGGAATTGATTTTGACCCGATGAAGGACGAAATATCACTAAGTGAATTGCAGAAAAAAGAAATCATAGGGATCTATGAAGCACCGGAGATTGGTAAGGTCGAGATAACGCTGCACGACGATAAGCTGAAAGTATTTACTCCCGGGTTACCAGAGCAGATTATGCATGCATTTCCTGAGAATAAATTCGTCCTAACTCCTGCCAATGTAACTCTTACTTTCTTCCGAAATATCGATGGAAACGTTGGCGGGTTCGAGGTGCAACAGGGAATTGGTGAGACATCCAGGGTGATTAAGAAAGAATAAGTGGCTTATCCGAAACAGTAGGTTATTTAAATATTTAATTGTTTTTGAACACAACGTATAGGCTCTTTCCTCAAAAGTGCCGTTACCTTAATTCAACTTACACCTTGTACACAGCTGCATTAATATTCATGCCCGCTCCTACGGAAGCAAAAACAATCGTATCTCCCTTTTGTATTTCATGTGGTTTGAAGTTACCTTTCCAAATTAGATCCAACAAAGTAGGTATCGTCGCTACGGAAGAATTACCAAGCCAGTCAATGGTCATAGGCATGATGCCTTCGGGAATGTCTTCGATATTATATAAGTTAAAAAGCCTTTTGAGAATGGCTTCATCCATCTTACCGTTGGCCTGGTGAATAAGTATTTTTTTCACATCCTGAATTTTGGTATTACTTTTTTCCAGACAATCCTTGATGGCGGGAGGCACATTTTCTAGGGCATATTGGTACAATTTCCGACCATGCATCTTAAGAAATGCACTATCCGAATGAATTTGACCATTTGTTTTATAGGATTTTCCCATAAAGAGCATTTTGCTATGCAGCAAGGTATCAGAGCGAGTCTTATGGGCAACAATTCCGACCGGATTATCGCCTTTTATTGCTTCCAAGATCACTGCTCCGGCTCCATCGGCATACAACATACTATCGCGATCATGCGGATCACATACCCGAGAAACAGTTTCTGCGCCAATAATCAGAATTTTTTGAACGTCGCCTGATCTCAAAAAGTAGTCCGCCTGGATCATGGCTTGTAACCAGCCGGGACAACCGAAAGGTAAATCATAGGCAATGCAATTCGGGTTTTCAATGCCTAAGAGGTATTTTACCCGCGAAGCAAGACTGGGTACAATATCCAGGCTCTTTTGTTGATTCTTTACATCACCAAAATTGTGAGCGACAATGATGTAGTCTAATTGCTCCTTGTCTATTTTTGCCGACTCAATTGTTTCCAGGGCTGCGTAATATGCCAGGTCAGAAGTTACCAAATTGTCCTGCGCATACCTTCTTTCGGCAATCGTTGTAATGTCAAAAAATTTTTCGATGATTTCTTGATTGGATTTACCCAGTGATTTTCCTGAACTATCAAGAAATTCATAGTCCAGAAAATCTTCGTTTTTGATACATCGGGCGGGTATATAACTACCGGTACCTGTGATGACACTAAAGATTTGATTTTTCATAATTGCAATGCGATCAATGTCATTATTCATCCGTCAAGTGCGTCACTTTACTTGGATCGAATTCATGATTTCTGTTTTTTATAAAGTCTTATGATTTTGTAGTAATCGTAACATACTTCTTATGCTTCTTGCTCAATGATTGCGGGCGTGACGATTTGTGGTAGGATGGTAGTCTCTTAAAATCTTGATGTCAGATGTTGAGTCGAAAGATACATAAAGCATTTGTCCTGGGCACATTTTTCAGCTATTTGATCCGTAAATTGCATTAGAAAGCATTATCCCAAAGATGGTCGATAGCTAGCTTTACCGGGTATTTTTGTTTGGATACTTAGCAAATAGGAGCCACAAGTCACATACAAAGTTTTGAGCTCTCGACCTCCAAAAGTACAGTTGGTGACTGTATCCTCCGGAGTTTCGCGAAATGCCAGCACTTGACCATCTGGTGAGATTACATGAATACCCGGCCGTGTATCAAGTGTTTCGGAGGTTCCTCTTTCTTTATGCAAACCAGCTGCCACGTAAAGATTACCCTCGGCATCAATACACATTCCATCACCACTACGACCAGGATAAAAATCGATTAATGTTCTCTGGTTACTGATAGATCCATCCCGATCTAGATCAAATACCAGAATAGATCGATGACGATCTGTATCGGGGTGTGCCTCGATCAAATAGAGTTTTTTGTTGTCAGGTGATATCACTACACCATTCGGCATTTGTACATCAGGTTCTCCCAACATTTGATGAAGTGAGCCGTCAGGGTCAATTCGGTACAGTGCGCGCACATTTTGCTTTTCAAGATCAGGATGATCAGTTCGTGATGTAAAATAAATCCGACCATTGAGGTCGATATCGATATCGTTGGGTGCCTGAATATCCTTTCCCTGAAAGGTACTGGGCTAAGGTTATTTGCTCTCCCGTTTTGATATTGTGTTTAGTGATCTTGCCAGCACCGCTTTCACAAATCAGTAAATCTCCATTCATGCTAAATCGAAGGCCATTCGCTTTATAAGATTGTGAAATGAAGGTGCTCAGTGTTTTAGCTTCTGGATTCCACTTCAATATTTTTTCCACAGGGATATTGGTGAAATATACATGACCTGATCTATCGACGGCTGGTCCTTCCGTAAAGGTCTGAGAATCAACGATCCGGGTTTCGATCCTTACTTTACCGAGATACTTTCTTGTTTTCAATCCATCATATCGGTTGCTTTTTTTCAGATCATTTCCTGACCATTTCAGAGGTAGAAAAAAACCAGCCAATGCTATGCCGGAGAATTTTACGAATTGTCTTTTTGATTTTTCAAAAATCATAGTTTGTTAAGTCGACGATACCACCAAAATTTCAGATTCATTCATGATTAAAAATAAAACCCCTGCTACGGGGCAAGGGTTTATGACTTTCAATTACTTGTTATCCGGATTAAACAAAATTGTCCATTTCAGCTACTAAAACTTGATCAAGATCATGACCATCGACCGGTACAATTTCATTTTTTGCGTGATCAAATTCGATCCTTCTTCCAAGTTTGTAAGAAAGACCTCCCATATGGGCGGTCATCACTTCCTCAAATCCTTCTTGAATTCCACAACTTACTGGGGTGCCATTGCGGATACCGCTCAACCATTCACGCATGTGTAAGTGGGTGGAGTCGACTCGACGACCATTACGATAGGTATAGAGCAATCCTTTATCTGCAAAGTATTTAGAAGTGGCTGAGGTAATGCCATCAACCGCATTGGCGGATGGATCATAACGATAGAGGGGTACATTAGCGTCAACTGTGCCCGCCTCTAACATGTCCTTAAACCGGGTTGAATTGCTGTCCGCATATAGGACCAGATCGCTACCCAGTTCCATGGACGCATCGTGCCCCATGAGCACAGTCGTACGATTGTATTGATTACCCAAGGTTGCGCTGTAGACCAGAGTCATTCCGATTTCCTTTCCGGCCTCCCGGCTACTACCGGTGGTAAAGTCAGGAAATTCCATATTGATTTGCATAACATCAGGAACTGTCCTACCGTCGCGATGGGTATAGATGCCTCCTGAGGACACTACGGTCTTAGGAATTCCCATTTTGAGAACGCAATTGATCCGGTCGTAGTCGTGCACCATAAGATCGCCCGATAATCCGGAGCCGTATGACCACCACTTTCGCCAGCGGAAGAAATGCTCTGCGTTAAAGGGAATATCAGGAGCATTCCCAAGGAACTGTTTCCAGTCAACGGTGTTTGGATTGGCTTTCTCATGAATGTCATATTGCCATGCCCCGTTATCACTGTTTCGGTTGGTATTTGCAGTCACTAGTGAGATATGTCCAAGAATCTTTTTCTCAATGACATCCCGGGCTGTCACAAAACTTTGAGTTTGCCGGTGTTGATGTCCAACCTGAAATACTTTGCCATACTTCTTCACTGCTTCTTGAAGTGCATAGGTCTCCGTAATGCCGTGTGTCATCGGTTTTTCCAGATAAACATGTTTACCGGCGGCCAATGCTGCAATGGCTATCGGTGCATGCCAGTGATCAGCAGTAGCGATAACCACAGCATCGACGTCTTTGCTGTCCAACAATTCCTGATGGTGTTTGTATATTTTGACTTTTACTTTATCATTACTAAACGAGTCAGCAGCCTCCTGAGCACGAACATCAAATAAGTCGCAAACAGCAGTAATTTGAATATTTAGATTCTCCTGCTCTAAAAAGGATGACAAGCGGGTGTCATTTGGATTTTTATCGGCAGCATCTTTCATACTCTTTAGCCAGTCTTTGGTAGCAAAGCCAAGTGCCCGGCAGAGTTGAGGTCCTCGGATACCAAATCCGATGATTCCCAGTCGAATTGGATCTCCGCTCATCGGGCCTGAATCGGGTGGTGCCGAAGCATTGATATTTAAGGTGTTTAAGATGTTTTCCCGGCTTTCTTTTTGTTTGGCGGCTTTTGCTGCTCCAGCCCAGAGCACTGCACCTACGACTGGGACCCCTGCAAGGCCCTTCATCATATCCCTACGGGACCATTTTCCGGATTTGTTTTGATCGTCCATAATTTTAATTACTTGAAGTTTTTAATGACGCAGGTGACATGAACCCACGCAATCCAAAATATTGTCCAGTAGGACAGAGATAGATCACATACAATGCTGCTGCTTCGATCAGGTTTTTGTTGATCAGAAAGTAGCTGCCCTCTGTTCCTGCCTGGCTAGCTCCAGGAAAAGCAGGATGTGCAAAGTAATAGAGTAGGAGCAATGCAATTCCGACAAGTGCGCCTAACCGTTCGAATACGCCTAGTACCAGCGTGATACCAACGATGGCCAGACAGAGGATATTCATAAAATCGACTGTCGTGATCAAGCCATCACTGGCGAGCCAGGTAAAAAGGGGTTTGGTAAAACTTTCGGCACTCAAAAGGTAGAATTTGGCAGTCCAGTTTGGATTAAAAATCTTCACTGCAGCCTCATACAAAAAGTGCCAGCCGATCAGCAACCTCATTAAGGTTATAGCTGAACGCTGATTACTATGAAAATTATCTGTAGTCATATCAAGTAAGGATCCTTTGATTTCAAAAGTTAGCAGACAGTGGAGAGGTGGTGACATCAAACGAAATGCTTGAATTGTCTTCGGTTTCTAAGATACAACTTTTTAGAAAATTGTTAAGATGATATGGATCACTATGTTTTTTGATTTGAAAACCCTCGATAACACTCTATAGCAGGTAGGAGTGACTCATGATATTGGGGTATGAATCCAGGTGAGATTATTAAGCTGAGGTGAAATCACCATATTATTATTAAGGACAATTAGGAAGGAAATTGATAGGCGAACAAGTACTGGTCAGTGGCACTGTGCTCAATCCCCAGCTTTGTTTGTTAACAAAAGTCATATCGACGCTGGATTGAAGTCAAGAGTGTCGTTGTAGGATTCCATTCTTCTACCTGAGAGAAATATGGATCGCTCCCGGTCTGATCAGGTTGGGAAAATCCGACGATCCCAATCTAGTCTATCATTTTAAAGATCGTTTCCACTATCTGGTGGACTACAATGCGACTTTTGGTGAGGTGGCAGATGTTCCGTCACCAAAGGCTATCACGCGAATTGCTCACTGTACACAATTTTTTCATACTCTGTGGTTTCATGATGTGTTAGATTTAGAGAAACCTTGTATATTTGCATCCGCTTAAAATGCTTTCGAGCTCCATGACCTTGACAAATTCATGGATGGTCAGGAAGATTGCAGAAGGCGCGAAAAGATATAATTGGTGGTTGTGGTGCCGATTTCGCCCAGTTGGGGCAAAATATACAGCACCGATCAGGAAGAAGTTCTTCTAAAGTGAATGAACCAATTGCACTATATATATTGGTGAAGTAAAATAAAATGGTGGTTGTAGCTCCCGCCTCGTTTCACTACGGACGGGCAGCAGTCGGAACCAACTTCGCTAAAAGTATGGTGAAGAAAAAACTTATGGTGGTTGTAGCTCAGTCGGTTAGAGCACTAGATTGTGGTTCTAGGGGTCGCGGGTTCGAATCCCGTCTTCCACCCCTGATGGGACGAGATGACATGTCTTGTCCCTTTTTCATTTCTATAGTCTCGTAATCCTTTGCTGCTGAGTCAGTTGGACTTAATAGACTATTTATATATGTGGTTCGAACTTTCCGATTTTGGACGTCTATTGATAACTTTTCTGGGAAAATTGCCTTTAACAGGTCTCTCTTGAGCGTGTTTTCCATGCTTACGTATATAGTTGATAGTTGACAAAGATTTGTGAGTGTCTTGATACTAACTTTAGGGATAGTAGAGATTTGGCGTTCCAGTCTACTGATGCCTTTTATAATCTTTCCTTTTTCGACAAGCAACTTTGTATTCAGCCTTTTGTAATCAGTAGCATGGAGAGAACCATTTAAGTAATCTTCTTCTATTTTTTGAATCTGTTTCGTGATCTTCTTATCCTTGGTCTTAAAGCCTGTCACCATGGCTATTGGAAGGTCGATCATCTCATTAATGTATTCTTGTACCACCTCCGCATCTTGTTCCGTAAATTTGAAACTCAGCTCCGCTATTGCTTTATCTAAAATGGCGTGGGCAGTGGACTTTTTTATTCTTTGTCGCTTCTTGCCAGACGTAGTATGATAGTAAGGGTACTTCTTATTTCGACCCATCGAATATGAACCTGTCATCACCTTCTCAGACACATTACAAGCTAAAACACCTTTTAAGAAGAATTCGTCTGATTGCGCCTCTCCGCTCACCCAACTTTGACCTCTATTTGTATTTTCAGTTTCGGCAATGCGTTGCTGGACCTGATCAAATACTTCCTCTGAAATGATTCCTTGATGTACCCCATGAACCCTTTCAGCATGAAAATCTCGGTACGCCTTCACATCAATACGACCCATGTAAATAGGGTTTTCGAAAGCCTATAAAACTGACTTTTTCTGATCTCCAAATTTTTCGAATACTCGGTGAACAAATCGCCACGGTCTTCTCTATCTGCAAATCGTTGAAACAAATCTTTCACAAATGGAGCATTTTCATCTGGAACTAAAACCTTCCTTTTTTTTCCAGAGGTTGTACGATCTTCGGATTCTTTCCTTGTATAACCATATGGTGCGGTTCCTGTGAAGTAGCCCATTCGATTGGCTTGATTGATTCCATCACGTGTACGTTCTGAAATCTTATTTGATTCAGATTCTGCCATATTTCTTTCCTGTATTGAGTTGACAAATAATTTTCAGCCCTGGAAAGATGATTTTTTGCAGTATTCGGCGCGATTCCGAGTTTGTTGATATCTCATGTAGTGTGTCGCCGTTGTATTTCATGTTGTATATCTCTTGCTGCAGGGAGGCAACTCGCTAACAACTTCCTTGAGTCGGTCCTTTAGCTCCTCTTGGCTCATCTGACTCGTTACTGACTCTTCACTTCGGGCCATCATCGCCCAAATTACCTCGTGGTAATTCTTTCTTTGGCCAACCGCTTGAAGTGGTCCATCACATGATTCTTGCACCTTGCCAAAATGTATGATTCCACTGACTTGTAGCCAAAAATATTATCGCATCATCCAGAAGAAGATTAGGAATTGGGTATAAGGATTATTCGGCTATTGAAAATGTTTTTATGAAATTTCCAGATGTAGATCCCCAATCTGGTGGAGTTGATATCGCTGTAAATGAGCTAGATGCAGATCGTCTGGTGTCGGGAGGACATGGTCCAACGCCTTCTTTTTCTACGGAACTGGCCAAGGTATTGGATGCTATGATTACCCATGGTGAACGGATGAAGATCTTTGGTGAGAATTACAGGCCAATGGCAAAATGCATTTTTAAACGAAAACGCTTGGAGATAGATATTTAATTTCCCGTTATTGTGGAAAGGAACATATTCTGGTTTTGAGTTCAAATTTTTAACTGCGAAAATAGCGAAACGATGATGAGATCTATTTTTTTAGTAATTATACTAACAACTATGTTGTTCAGTTGTCAATCCGAAAAGTCTGATTCACACGAAAATGAATTTATGGTAACACTTATGACTTTGGACCCGGGACATTTTCACTCTTATTTACTACAGATGAATATGTTTCCTGAAATAGATTCAGTTGCCTATGTTTATGGTATTGATGACGATGCAGTTAAATCACATCTGGATAGAATAGAACAATACAATACCCGAGAAGATGACCCTACCCATTGGGTTGAAAAGGTATACACCGGATGCGATTTTGTAGATAAGATGTTTTCCGAGAAACCTGGGAATGTTCTGGTAGTCGCTGGTAACAACCAGAAAAAGACAGATTATATTTTACGTGCTGTAAATGATGGTATTCATGTCTATGGTGACAAACCCATGGCGATAAACGGTGAGAATTTTAGCAAACTAAAACAAGCTATTGATCTTGCAGATGAAAAGGAGTGTTGGTTTATGACATTATGACCCAACGGTATGAAATCACATGCATTTTACAAAAGGAACTGGCTAATTTTTCTTCCATTTTCGGGGAGGTGGTGGAAAGTTCTCCTGAAAAGCCCGCCATGACACAAGAAAGTGTGCATTATTTCTCAAAAATTGTTTCTGGGAATCCTTTGATCCGACCAGCATGGTTCTTTGATGTAGAGCAACAAGGGAGTGGCATCGTGGATATAAATACCCATTTGGTTGATCTTATTATGTGGACGCTTTTTCCAGAGGAAAATCTTCAGCCTTCGGATGCAGAGATTATTATGGCACGACAATGGGCGACCGAATTACAGCCTGCTCAATTTAAGAAAGTGACCGGTTTGGATCATTATCCAGATTTTCTTCAAAAGGATATCCGTAAGGATTCACTGCTGGAGGTATATTCCAATGGAGAAATTATTTTCAAGTTAAAAGATGTTTATGGGAAGGCTTATGTGAGCTGGGATTTTGAAGCGGAACCTGGAGGTCAGGATACCTATTATTCCATATATCGTGGTACGAAATCCAATATAGTGCTTCGTTCGGATGAGACTACGGATTATAAAGCCGAATTATTCGTAGAGCCGATTGGTTCCTATGATCCGACGGAATGGTCTGAAAAAATGAAGACAGTATTGGAATCGCTTCAAAAGGATTATCCTAAGGTGGGATTTGAAGCATCTGAGAACGGTTTTAGATTAGATATCCCTGATGTGTTCAGAATTAGTCATGAAGCTCACTTTTCTTTGGTCACTAAAAAATATTTGGATTTTCTTAAATCTGGTAGTGTGCCGCAATGGGAAAAAGGTTTTATGTTAACCAAATATTATATCACAACGGAAGCTTATGAGAAAAGTCAGGCTGAATTGGAAGCAATGAAATAAAATGTAAGAACCAGTCAGTTCTTTCAGATTGCTATTGTTCTCCAAAGAGAAGTCACCCTTAATCGTCGTCAGATTTTTCAAACCACTCAAATTGTTTAGGTTGAGACCAGGAGAATAGCTTCCACCGATGATGGTGAGACTACTGAGTTCCATGATGCTCGTCAAGGATGTTCCTCCTAAGCTCAAGTCACCACCTACCGAGATGAGGCCTTCGAGTCCTTGGAGACTATTGAGAGATGGATTCCCAGATACACTTAATTCTCCACCTGTGGAATCCAGGTTTTCAAGACCTGTACAATCAGTAATTGCATCATTACTAAATAAATAGAAATTCCCTGCAACATAATGCAGGCCATTCAGTCCAAATAGGTTTACCAGACTAGGACTTTTATTACGCCATATCCATAGATCTCCTCCGACGGAGGTCAAGTTTTCCAATCCCTTTAGACTTCCTACCTCGATTTCCTGTATCCTAAGATCTAATCTGATGAAGGTTATCTGCCTAAGGCTATCGAGATTCTCGATCTCACCAGTAATTAAGACACTACCCCATATTTCAGTGCAGTTAGGAAATCTAATAGGAAAACTATCCACTTCCGATTGGGTAGTGAATCTGATGTCATCGGGCAGACATACTTCCGTCAAACCACATGCATCTCTTACATTGGCAATGCTACCGCAGATTATACCATTATCCCTGATTATCGCCCTGCCCCCTTCACTAAGGTATTCACAGACACTTTTCGTTCCGCAGATTGAAAGAGCTTTGCAACCTTCTATATGGATAAATGATACTTCAAGGTATGTCTGTTGTATCAGGGGATTTGATTTTCACACACCAGAGAGTGGACGGGCATCTTACGAAGCCAATAGCGTTGTAGCAGCTAACAAAAGGATCAAAAAAGTATTCTTGACCAGTATGACATTAAGTGCAAGAACCCATCTTCAGATACTTTGCGGAAGACATTTGGGTTTCTATCTACGAGGTTCATGATCGATGTGAAGAAGCTTTGATCCTCTTGAGTCAAATGTTTAATCATAAGGACATCTCCACTACTAGACGGTATATGGGGATGACGGAGCGCCGGATCAAGAATGCGTATCTGAGCCTCTCCACAACAATCTTGGAAATTGCAATACAAGTACCACCTACCTGTTTTTCGTTGGCAGAATGGAACATTTATGTCCATGAAATGGAATAACGGGAGTTCTAGTGAGCAAAACCCATGAATACAAAGGAAATGTACACACTTTGATTTGACATGTAGTTTCAAAGATGGTATATCTCCAGTTTGCTTTTTCGCACCAGCCTATATAAATTATAAATAAGTGAAAATCTTATCAACCTGCAAATAACCACTTCAATGTCGATAGTTTTTGGACTAAATAGAGTTATACCACCTCTATACCTAGTTGGTAAAGATTAATCTCGGCCATGCGGTTTTAGGGATTGTCCAAATCTCAGTGGCTAGGAGTAAATAAAACTTTAGTCTTGAAAGCATTCATTTTATTAAATCAATTTACACTCTAATTTTCTCTATTGACTATTTTAATAGTTTGTTGTTGAAGTTATTCAAAGCCTCAGCAATAATTTTTCTGTGTTGCCTCTTGACAATTGATTAACCTGGCTTTTCACCCTGCCCACGTGGTAGGGTAACAAACGTGCAATTGATTGAACCACGATAATAACCCAGTAGGCTAGGTTAAAATGAGCGTGTTTAAAGTCATAGAAACATCTGAATTTAGCAGTGCTCTATTAGATCCAAAACTTTGTTAACGATCGAGCCGGTCTAAGCGAACTTCCAACTGCAAGAGCCGTTCTTTTAAGGCGTCATTTTCCTCTTTTAGCGCTTTAATGGGCTAGCACTGATCCATACATTTCAATTATGTTGTGAAGTTCCGCTATAAAACTTTATATTGAAGACTGAAAGTAGCTAGATATGCAAGACCTCCGTAGTTTGGTATATCGAAGTTTGAGACAATATGGATTTTTGACTCCGTACCTGTCTTACAAGGTTCATGAAGGCACGAAACTTGAGTGCCAGTCTCTGAGCATCTAGTAGTTGGTTTTGATAATGTCCGGAATTGATTAAACACATGTCTAACCAAGACCCTTTGTTTTGAAATGAAAAGAATCCCAAATCTCCACTTTCAGACCAGGTTGCCCGACCAGCTTAAAGAGGGCTTCTATAAGAACTTACATGAGCACAATTTAAAGCGGATCTATCTTTTCTGCTGGGTCGCCGGGATTATATTTCTCTCTCTTTTATATGTAGACTACATCAGAATCGAAAGTGGTGAATATGCGCAAAATAGTATTTATCGATATCTGCTTTACCTACACCTGGGTGGTATTGTATATTTTATCTTCGCTGCTTTAATTAAATTCCGGGAATCTGATTTTTTAGAGGGTCGAATGAACCCGAAGATCATTACCTATGTCATTCTGATATATTTCGCCCTGACGGGTCAAACCCAGGATATTCTGACCTACGGTGATCAAAATAAGATTATTTTATATATCGCCTTAATATTAGTGACCAATTGGTGGTTAAATCTCTTACACCAATTCAGAATAATTTTTGCGATAACCAGTCTTTGTTTAATGTTAATTACCGTTAGTGTAGTAAGCTCACCTATCCCCTCTATTCATATTCTGGCTTATTATGAAATCATTGGTTTCACATTTGCCGCCTTTATATTTGGTACTATAGATTATAACTTCAGAGTTAGTAAATATCTGGATGAACAGTTATTGCAGCAGGAAAAAAGGAAAATAGAAGATTTGGAAAAATTCAAGGCTAGTTTGTATGTCAATCTCACCCATGAGTTCAGAACTCCCTTGACCATCATCATGGGAATTACCGATCGACTTAGACAGATCAAAGACCAGTCTGAAAAAAATCTCAGATCCTCCCTGGAAACCATTGACCGCCACAGTGAAAATCTACTAAAATTAATTAATCAAATTCTGGACCTTGCTAAACTGGAATCACGTGAGATTGAATTTCGTTGGATTCAAGGGGATATAATTCAATTTGCGAAAACTTTGATTAAATCATTCGAGACGCTCAGTGAGAAAAAAAATATTGACTTGCAGGTAAAATGTGAATTACCCGAGTACTTTTTAGATTACGATGAAGAAAAAATGTACTCCATATTGTCTAATCTGGTTGCCAATGCCCTGAAATTTACCCATGAGGACGGATTTGTGCACATCAACATCACCCCAGTACATTCCAAAGAGCAGGAGTGGATTCAAATTGAAGTTGAGGATTCCGGCTACGGTATTGGGAAGGAACATCTCCCCCACATTTTTGATAGATTCTATATTGCCGAGACCGGTCCTACCAGGAATACAACAGGTATCGGTATCGGGTTAGCTCTGACGAAGGAACTGATTAAGTTCATGGGAGGTTTCCTTAAAGTCTCCAGTGAACTTGGTCAAGGGACAAAATTTACTATTGAATTGCCCGCTACCCGTAATGCGGTCAAACAACAAGAGCAATTTAAGACGACTGACCTACTTTCAATACCTGATCAAAAATTATTGCAAAAGTCTCAGGAAAAGACAATTCCCATGCTCCACTCATCCTCCTCGTAGAAGATGACATTGAAATTCTTCTCTATCTCACTTCGATCCTCGAAAATGAATATCTGCTGGAAATCGCAAGAAATGGAAATGATGGTGTCAGGAAGGCTACTGATCTAATTCCCGATCTGGTTATTAGTGATGTCATGATGCCGGAAAAAGACGGTTTAACTCTTTGCCAGGAATTGAAGTCGGATTTAAAGACAAATCACATACCGGTGATTCTTCTAACAGCAAGGGCAGAATTTAATGACAAGATCTTGGCCTGACACAGGTGCTGATGCATACCTCACCAAACCTTTCAGAAGGGAAGAGTTGCTGATAGTAATCAATAATTTAATTGACATGCGTAAAACACTTCGGCAAAAATACAGACAATTAAGTGCGATCGATAAAGATGATTTTAACAAAGAGGAAAATGCCTTTATCAACAAAGTCAATGCCCTTATTGAGGAGAATTTATCTAATACGGATTTCAATGTGGCGGACCTGGCAAAGGGTGTTTTTATGAGCAGAATGCAGCTTCACCGGAAATTGACCGCAACCACCAATCGGTCTGCAAGTAATTATATCAGGAGTTATCGTCTACATAAGGCAAGAAACATGCTGTCTAACGACAAAAGGAGTATTTCTGAAATTGCCTATGATGCAGGTTTCCGGGATCCCAATTATTTTAGCAAGACCTTTCAGAAGGAATTCGGAACCACTCCTACTGAATTTCGTTCGTCGATTTAATATTACCCGGGAGGCTGTTGAAATAGTCAGGTTGATGTTGAAGCCGTAAATCGTCGATTTTCTGACGAGGCGAGACGAAGGAAGATACCGGGTTGTAACTGACTGAGGATCAACGAAGTCAGAATCGACGAGAACGGCTGATTCATGTTATTGGAGAACTTGATTCTTGTTCAACTCAGCGCAAGTTGGGTATTTCAACAGCCTCCTAGTTTTTAATGTGCAAATACCCATGAGGTCTCGAGGCTCCAAGGCCCTGCTTAACATCTAGCCGTTACATAGTTCAAGATATGTTACATCAGTCCTAAACATAAGGGATGGTTACATATCTCCCCTACTCTGTTACATCAGAATTTGTCTGGTTTCCCTTTTCAATTGACCTTTAGATCCAATCAAGCCGGACAAATCGATGGCTTAAAAAAGCAAAAAATGACTCGTTCAGATTTTAAGGTACCCATACCGATAGCAGGTATTTCAATCTTGCTTTTCGTCCCTAAGGAAGTATTGACGCAACGACCTCATGAGTTGTCCACAGGAATTGGTATTCCAGAATTAATTCATGTAGGACTTCGCAATCAAGTCGGACAAACAAAAATTGGAACCTATATCGGATCGTTGCCAGGGTCCCTGCAGAGACCACTATCAGCAACGGCTGATGTATACTACCTTTTGCAAGAAATGCAAAACTAATGGATGGATCTACCTGGTTTGTGAATTTAGGGCTCAATTAAATTCGCGACGATGGGAAGTCTGTGCTTGAGAAATATGTATATGAAATGGCAACTTGGCCGGGAAATCCACAATTTTCAGACTACAAATTTGGAGATAGGCGCAGGTTTTACTTATGAATTATCCCATGCATCAAAAATTAAGGAGTCCTCATGTGGGTGGTTCTGCGGAATATTATCGACGCCGGATCTAATTCCAGCCATTAGTTTTAAATTCAATTTTAGATCGTAAGACAATGAAGCACTCATATCTAAAGTTTAATTTGGCCGGCCTGTTATTATACGGACTACTGCTTATAAATCTTCAATTAATGGCTCAGGGTCATTTTCAAACTATTCGTGGATCGGTGGTTGACAAAATCAATAAACAACCATTAATTGGAGCTACCGTAGAACTGGGAACCATGGCGGTGGTGTCAGAACTGGATGGACAATTCCTGGTGGAAAATATCCCTGTAGGACGGTATAAGATTGTTTGTCGGTATCTTGGATACGCCACCCAGATCCTCGATGATGTGCTGGTGAACTCCATAAAAGAAGTGGTACTTGACTTTCAGCTTGAAGAAGCCCCATTTCAGGCGGGAGAAGTAATAATACTGGCCTCCAAGCATCCGCACGAACCACTGAATGCATTATCGATGGTGAGCACCAGGGCATTCTCCTCAGAAGAGACTCAACGTTATCCTGCAAGCGCCAATGATCCGGGTAGAATGGCAGTTGGTTTCCCGGGAGTAAAGCCAGCGAGGGATAATCGAAACGATTTGGTGATCCGGGGAAATCCTCCATTTGGTTTGTTATGGAGGGTTGAAGGCGTGGACATTCCTAATCCCAATCATTTTGCCAGAATCGGCTCATCTGGTGGAGGCATTACCATTTTTAGCGTCAGCATGCTCGACCATTCTGATTTCTCCTCAGGTGGTTTTGCCGCAAATTATGGTAATGCCATTTCGGGGGTTTTCGATATCAATTTTAGAAAAGGAAATATGGAAAACAGAGAACATACCTTTAGAGCAGGAATGTTGGGATTAGATTTTTCTACTGAAGGTCCGATCAAAAAAGGGAGCAGTTCGTATCTGGTAAACTACCGCTATTCAACCCTGGGTATTCTGGATGCTTTGGATATCCATCTGGTCGATGAGCGGGAATCCAATACCTTTCAAGACTTATCATTTAAGACAAGCTTCAAAAGTCGCAACAAGAAACATAATTTATCAATTTGGGGCATGGGTGGATTAAGCAAAGAATTCGAAGATGTGGTTTCGGGAATCGAAAATTGGAAGACTTATAGTGATTATTATACCCGAAAATTTGATACCGATATGGGAGTTATCGGATTGAACTACCAATATCTCATCGATGACAAGTCCTATCTTAAAGTGAGCTTAGCCGCCATGGGTCAACAAACTATCTGGAGGAATGATACACTGAATCAGAATCTTATTCCAACAGCTGTCAATGATGAAATTTATAATAACGAGAAACTTACATTAAATAGCACCTATACTCGCAAACTATCTTCAGCTTTAACTCTTCAGAGTGGAGTTTTAGCCAGTCAACTAATTTATAATCTCAAAAGGATAAAATATCTTCCAACGACCAGGCAATTACTGAATGAAACCGGCCATTCATTCCTTTTTCAACATTTTGCTAATCTTGGTATAAATCCGAATTCGAGATGGACGTTGAATCTTGGAATTCACTCGATCCATTTCAGCCTGAATAATACCGGATCGATCGAACCCCGGCTAGGAACTGAATATTATTTTTCTGAAAATTGTTCCATTGCACTTGGATACGGTAAGTACAGTG
Organism: Saprospiraceae bacterium; assembly: GCA_016711125.1. Lineage (GTDB taxonomy): Bacteria > Bacteroidota > Bacteroidia > Chitinophagales > Saprospiraceae > JABDMH01. The sequence goes on from JADJTQ010000005.1 coordinate 311,672, forward strand.
TCTTTCTGCCAATAGGCCACTATCTTGCCAGAATTACGACTGAATTGGGTGTCATCGAACAGCCAAATTTAGCGCTTAGTCCCATCATATCGCATCAGTTAATTGCTACACTGAATTATCATTTCACGAATTACAAATTGAAAATAGAACCGTATTACCAGAAATTAAAAAATATACCCGTAGATCAAGATATACGGAGTACTTATTCACTAATTAATGAAATCGATGGGTACTCTACTCAGGCACTGACTGGTAAAGGCTCTGCTACAAACATAGGAGTCGACCTCACCCTTGAAAAATACTTTACCAATCAAGGCTTTTTTATCTTCAGTACTTCTCTTTCTGACTCAAAATATACCAGCTTGGATGGCACCAGCCATAATACCCGATTTAATGGTAACTTTTTTTCAAGCTTTATGGGTGCTAAAGAAATAAATCTAAACGCACACTCTATTTTACAGATTGGCACCAGAATCCTCTATGGATTAGGAGGTTATGTAAGTCCGATTCTTTCGATAGACCGGAATCCCTCTGATCCTTCCTTACCCTTACTGGATGAAAGCCAGCCCTTCACTGAAAGGGTCAAATCATATTTTCGCCCCGATATAAGAATTTCACTACGAAATGATGGTTCGCATTCATCATGGAGCCTCTCACTCGATATTCAAAATGTGGCTTCGATAAAAAACATCGATGTGATTGACCGAGCCTTCGATCCGGAGCGGAGAAAATGGGGATTCAGAGAACAGGCAGGGATGGTGCCTATACTCAGCTTTCAGATCGATTTTCGCTCATCGACCAAGATTCGACATTAGTTCAGTTTTATTTTCATTAGTACTTCGAGACTTCCTTCCATCACTTTTCAGTTTCTCTAAAAAATGAACTCTGACCAAAAAATACATATAATACATAATCCCCTTTCGGGCCCTTTTCTTCGCAACAAATCACTTAGTAAGGAGAAAGCTTCTTTTACTAAATATTTAAGTAATGAATGCCTTTTTCATATTATACAACACCCCGGAGACGCAATAAGAATAGTCCGGGAAGCTATATCCTCAGGTGGAAAATTAATAGTGGCTTCGGGAGGCGATGGCACTATTAATGAAGTTGTCAATGGTTTCTTCCGGGAGAGAAAATTAATTAGCCAAAATTGCATTTTGGGAATTATAAACCGTGGCACTGGGCAGGGTGTAGCCCAATCATTAAGATTACCATCCACTTTAAAGAGCCAATTTCAATTATTGCAATCTGAAGCGATTGGTTTATCATTTATTCTTGGATTTTTTCTTCGAAGGAACACCCCATTGATATTAAAGGTAAGAATAGCTTCCTGTATTTCTTTGCTGAAAGACATTTATTTCAAGTATTCGGATTCTACACTTTCTCGCTATGGACCCAATATTTGGAGGGAAATGTTCTTGGCTTTATGGTCATTCCCCTTACCCTAATAACCGGGATTATTATTTCGATTGTGACCTCTGTCAGACTTCTTAAGACAAAGAAAAAATGGCTTCTGGTAAAAAATATGTCATAACCTTTGGAAAATAAAAATTCTCTCTAGCTATTTTTTCATGCCTTCATAAGATTAATAGAGAAAATTTATTTCGCATTAGAGCTATTCTTAGCTATTCTATGAATTTGAATGTTTCCGGATGTGTAAAAGTATTCGGACCGGAATTGTGGGTAAAGAGCAATCGTTAAGAAATTATGGAACCAATTAACTTTCTAATATCTTATACCAAAGCGATTTCGGAGTCTGCCGCCTTGACTAACTCTCCCATCCTTCCTCGATTGCTTTGAAGATGAGCAAGAAAATAACGATTTTTTTCATAGCTGAAACATCACATCTAAAAGTCGTATACCACTGTTTCTGTCTATCCCAACTTCTGATTATTAAGTCAGGGCACATATCCACGAGCACATTCACTTCTGTTGATTTTTCCAGAGGCAATCAATTCGTCAGTCGTAATAACGGAATATGGATCCCAATTGAAGAGATGGGTGAAAGCAATTGCATAGCATTCAGAATTTGCAAGGTCTACCACTTCTGTTGAGAATAGTTTGGTCAAGGCAAAGGCTAACGTGTCTAGTTCTGATTGATATGCTGTCTCAACTGGATTCTGGATTCGATGGCCAAAATGACCTCTTCTTTTAATTATTCCCAATTCGATCTTTCAAATCTCTTGATAAGATTGGTAGGGACTAGTTTTACATTCCATAACGCTGGTATATTATTAAATCTGGTCCCATCCAGAGTTTCATGCATATTGATATTCTTCCACTTCCCTTTTGTATATTTTTCCTATCAAGGAAACACCAATGAACTGTGGAATAGTTTTCATTAGTAACCAGCATATATTATTTAGTTTACCAGGTATGATGACTTTCTTCCCTTTGAGTGTTTGGCTAATGGCTATCTTGGCCACAATTTTTGGATCGAGATTAAGTATTTTACCAAAAAATCCCTGCTTCTCAATTCGCCTGCTAACTGAGCCATTTGTGCTCATGGGTCCGGGAAGCAAAACGCTCACGCTGGTATTTGTATCCTTCAATTCCTCACTAAGACCCCTGGTGAAGGAGTATATGAAAGCTTTTGAAGCAGGATAGACGGTTTTGAATGGAACAGGATACTGGGATATAATACTAGAAACATTCAGCAAATATGATTTTTCATGTCTGGCTAATTTTGGCAGAAATGCACATGAAAGAAATGCTGTCGTACTGATGTTTAGGGCGATGATCGAATCGATCAATGGCAACGGCACCTTATCAATTTCATGCGAGCCACCCTTTCCGGCATTGTTAATGACCATATTAATTGAAAGATTTTCCAACTCTGTAATTAAAGCTGTGATACATGCTCTCCTGGTCAAATCCCCCTCAAAAGTCTTCACGTGCACATCGTGGACTCTCATAATATCATTTTTAACATCATTTAGTTTCTCTCCAGGCAGTGAGAGCAGGATTAAATTCATTCCTCTTGATGCACATTCGTAAGCCAATGCCTTTCCTAGGCCGATGCTCGCACCTGTAATCAGTGTATAGGACAAACCTTCATCGTAATTCATCGTATTATTTTTTATATTTTATGAAATAGAGTTGCCTGGTCGAATGAAGACATTTCATTCAACAGTGCTCCTCAAATTCTACCCTTCCACTTATTTAATTCTGCCGAAATTCACTGGGAGTGATACCAAACTCCTTCTGAAAACTCTTACTGAAGTAATTGGGATCGCCAAATCCAACATCGTAGGCAACATCCGAAATATTGTTTTCCAGATCTTTGAGCAATGGTTTAGCCCTATGTAATCGATAGCATCTTATATAATTACTTGCCGATCGATCTGCAATGGCCTTTAATTTTCTATGTAATTGCATACGACTCATGTATAGCATATTTGCCAGGTCTTCCACTCCAAAATTTTGATTTAATAGGTTTCTTTCAATAACTGAATTGATCTTGACAATAAAATTACCCTCACTACCAGCAGGATCCTTGTGGTCCACCAAGGCAAACTGCCGGTATTTTGATTGCAGTTTTTTGCGGATATCTAATAAAGCCTTAAGTGTAACTAATAACTCTTCTTTTTCGAAAGGTTTTGTGATATAAGCATCCGCTCCTTTACGCAGACCTTCTATCTTGTCTTTTTTGTCCGCTTTGGCAGTCAATGCTATAATCGGTATATGATCCGTACGTGCGTCCTCTTTCAATCTTTGAATCATCGTGGCCCCGTCCATATTCGGCATCATAATGTCGCTTATGATCATATCTGGTATCATTGACAGGGCCTTCTGATAACCTTCTAGACCGTCATAGGCTTTTTCAATCGTATAAGACTCAGTGAAAATTGCCGCAAGATATTTTTGGATGTCTTGATGGTCCTCGACAATTAGAAGCAAGGGTTTTGTAGAAGAGCCAGCTGTTATGTCTCCCGGGTGCTTTACAACCTTTTTGGGTGTCTTTTCGATCTTTTTTGGAGCATTACGGTGAATGGGAAGACGGATTTCAAATTGAGATCCCAGCCCCACTTCACTTTGTACATAGATGGATCCGTCCATGATTTCAACCAACTCCCTGGTTAGTGCGAGACCAATCCCCGTTCCTCGCCCCATATTTATGTCTACCGATTCAACTTGATAAAACCGATCGAATATCAACGGAAGGTGCTCAGCGGCAATGCCAATTCCAGAATCTTCAACGATGAGTGCAACTTCTTTCAGTCCCCTTTTCAAAATCTTGACATTTACATAACCTCCATCAGGTGTAAATTTGATGGCATTTGAAATAAGGTTTTGAATGATGGAGAGCATCCTGTCTTCATCAAGATCCATTTCGATGTGATCAATGTCAGAATGCATTGATAAAACAATGTTTTTACGATCTGCGTAGGGCTGATATGTCAGAACCACCGATTCAACAAAATTCACCAGATCCATTTGTTCCGGATGCATAACCAAAGATTTACTTTCCAATTTTGCGAGATCCAGCATTTGATTGATCAGATTTAGCAATTCATTGCTATTTCGACTTACTATCTCTAGGGATTCATCGAAATCTTCCAGGTTATTGCCGTTTAAATCCTCACGGGCCTGATCTATCATCCCCATAATGACAGTCAAAGGTGTCCGGAATTCATGTGTAAGATTTGTATAGAGACCCGATTTAAATTTTTCCAGTTCTTCGATGCGCATGCGTTCTGTTTCGAGGAGTTTTCCATTTAAGAATTTCGCACTCCTCAGGTTTAAATCGAATGTGTTAAACAAAAAAGCAAATATGGTAAATCCAAAGGCCTCATACAGACGGATCGTGAGTGTGGATGAAGAATCATTGCCGATCTTAAGTATAGCTATCACAATGAAAATAAAACTTGTGAGGTTGAATATGGCTCGCTGAGCGTGATTTAAAGGGAGTGCCCAATTTGAGACAAAAATGAAAATGATATAGAGGATTAAATTGCTTCTGTCTGTCAGTACAAGTACAGCCAGACCTATAGCTGTGACTGACAGGAGCAGGGAATATGCCATAATGGTCAGTCCGCGAGACATCTTTTCTATTAAGCTTCTCCGATATTTTACGACCAGAAGGGGCAAAAGGTACAGAACATAGGTCAAGTGACTATAAAATAGATAAGTGTAAATCCTGCCAGCCTCAAATTTACCTTCCAGATATCTTTGATAATCCAAAAAGAGAAAGAGAAGAAAAAAGACCATGCCGAGCCATGAGATGACATAGATTCTTTCAATGCTTTCCAGGTGTAGAAGAGTATAGAACTCCTTCTTTAGGTTATCAGGAAGCTTCGTTTTGAAATCGAGATTCTTTATAAGTTGCATGATTTCGAATATTGAACGTCTAGAAAGTTAACGCATTATCATCTAATTCTTCATTAGAATTGGCTGGAACTTTGCTGCGTTTCTTAAGATAGCTTTTCCAGATTTTGAATAATAATATGATCCAGATCATGATGATTTTCTTTTCAAACATAAAATTGCGCAAATAATAAAGTAGAACCCTGTACAAATGATCTGAAATCGAGGACGATTGTAACATGCATGGTGGGGTAGTGACACATGTATCTTAATTGGTAGAAATGTAACAAACCAGAAGTGGATACTAGCTACTTTGAACCTAGATCTTTGATGCAAAGGTCTGGAAGATGGGACATTGTCAATCAAGATCTGATTATCCTGCCGATTCATCTAGGTTTACGCAAAGACATGACTTGTTCACCTCCTTCCATCGTCATCTACTTAGATGTTTTATTTCCTGGACCGGAGTGATACGGTGCTCGTTCTGTGAAGGTAATACATGGATTTGGTTACAATAATCGATGCATCAGTTACATATCTACCTGGCAACTTCACCGAATAATCGCATTTTCGGTTTGAAACAGAATCATAATGTCATGTTAATCTTCATGCTATTTTCAACCTTGATGTCCATGCAATACTGTGAGACTCCAGTCGATACAATTAATCTGCAAATTCTTTACAAACAAAAGGTTGTCGGCCAATTTTCAGCACATATGAGTAAGATTGGAGACCTGACTGTATATCAAAGTAATAGTACAGTGACCGTTAATATCGTTCGTGCCCAGATCTCATACCAGATTAAAGTAGTCCTCAGAAACGGCTTCCTGGAAGAATCAGATCTCAAAATGAGTGTCAATGGCAGGTTAAGGACTCATAGTCAAACGAAAAGAGTTGGAGATGTATATACCTTTTACAAAAATGGAAAAGCCCTGCAAGAAGTCCATGAGGCGATCACGCACACCACGATTATGCTTTACTTTGATGAACCTTCCGGAATAAGTAGAACCTACTCGGAAGAATGTGGTGATTTTTGTGCGATCTTGGTTGGTTCCCCAGGAACCTATCAAAAGATTAATGCAAAGAGGAAGAAAAATACCTACCGTTATAATGATAACTTATTAAAGCATCTTCTGATAGAAACTACTCTAATGGACTTTGAAATGAAGACAGAAATGGGTGATGGGCAGCTAGCAATACAATCGATATCCCACTAACAAGGGTACGATCTCCTTAATGGCACTAACCATCTATCTCTAAGAGGCTGTTGAAATACTTACGTCCCGTTGATTTATCGAATTTAAACTGCTATCATAATATGACTCCGCTGTTCACTAATCTTTCTACTCTAAATCACATGGGGCGAACTACAGACCACATTATTCTATTAGCTATTCATGTGCCAGATAGACACTACGAATCAGTTAATCAAGTCTAGTATTCATCTCTAATGCCTGCTTTGCTCTCTGGTATTTGTACGCATCAATTGTACGAACAGATGACATTGAATTCAGGATTAGCTTAATGTCGTTAGTCATCGTAACTTAGCAATCTCAAATCCTCAGGATAAGCAACTCGACTCATTTCCTCTTTATATGTAATAACACTATCCTTCAGATGTTCTACCCTATATAATTCATAAATTTTACTATTAAGCAATATATCGTTATTGACCAAATAGTTGTTTCGACTGCTTTCGTCGAATCTCATTGTTCTCTCATATGCACATCATAATCCAGAACAGCATCAGAAATTTCCTGGTTATCGATCATACCAAACCCACCTGCGTTTCGGAGTTGAGATATGGCTCTATTATAATAAGAAAATTCAATTCCATTGGTGTAAAGAAGGAGGAAATGATAGATCTTTTCTCCCTACCCCTAAGTGCTTTTTTTGTAGTTCTGAAAAAATTGAATCGTTGTAAATAAGAGGTATTGGTCCGAATTCAACGCTAATTTTAATTCATTTGAGTGGTTCGATCAATCACATTACCGATTTGCTTCCAATTCTTCAAATCCTTGCTGAGCATGACCGGGATCCTGGAAAATAAGAAATGTGGAATGAATCAGGTTGTAGTCTGACTTTAACTGCACTATGCTTGGATCCGGATAAAATCTATACACAATCGGATTAACCAGTTTGATTGTCTGGCCCTGGCCCCAAGACCTAAAGCCATCATCAAAGCAAGGTGAAAAATTCTGCTTTTCATTCTTTATGTTATGATGATGACTGTTAATCCAAGGTGTGAGAAGGCTTACTTTGAGATTTTAGAAATATTAGAGTCGGATGATGTCTGCAAAGACCACAGCATTCCCTACTATTTATTAAAATCAATCTTCACATTCCAGGAGGTTTCCTGATAGAATTTGAGCTCAACGGTTTCGCCCATATAGCTTAGTGAAAACCCCAAAGGGAATCTGGATATAATGATTTTTGCTGATGTCCCCATTTGGTATCTCGATGAAAAACTACCTGATGTCACATTTATTCCAAAATCAGGACTCGATTGCACTCTTCCTTTATGTTGAAGTTCAATAAATAAGGCATTCCCATCATTTGCGGGATTTTTTGTTTCACTAATCCGAACTGACAATACATCAGCCGATTTATATTGGATTTCAAAAGGATTTTCATGTTCACCAATATATTTATCATCTATCCAAAATCCCACTTGTTCCCTGGTTTGGTCACCACCTAGTTTAATCATCATTTTACCTTTGCCATCTTTGAGACCTTTCTTGAATTCGCCAGTATAAACATCGCCATTACCAAAGGTGTACACTCCAGACCCATTGGGTAAACCCTTTTTGAATTCACCTTCATACTTATCTTCCCCCTGGGCCGAGCCAGCACCTTCAGCAAGTCCCTTTTTACAATCACCTGTATACTGGCTTCCAATCTTATCCAGTAGAACCTTACAATCATTCTGTGCAAAAATTGTATTGGTTGAAAAGGAATATACTGTTGCTAATACTATCAGTGAAATTCTTATTATATGTGCCATGTTGAGAAATTGATTTGGTATATGTCAATGTTCATCTAGAGAAGAATAAGCTAGCATGAATTTAGGTCAAATATAGGATTATACCAAGAATAAGTTATGTAATGTAATGCTGCCTCCCCGACGACCCGAATAGTATCATCGGCCTTTACAGGCACAGAAGCGGTGACAACCTGCATGGGTCCAGTCCATCCGATCCGGATATCGTCGAGAGAAGCTATCGATAATAGAGCTACGCCCTTGGGTCGCTGGTTAATTGCTCTCAGTCCGATGATTATTTTGGAGAGCTTTCAGTATTTCGGTGAATGCCAGCCTATTCACACCTGGCATACATCCGGTGCGTCTACTCGGATTTCAGGTTCAATTTAAGGAACGATGCTTTTTCATAGGGATAGTGGGCACAATTTGTAATTAATAAAGTAGTTGAAGTTCTTTTCGTGACGGTTCTGCAGCTCGTCGGAGGGTACGGATAGGTGGGGTTGAGTAGTTTTTAGAATAACTAGATCGAAGCGGTTACTCGGGTAACGCCTTATTCTTAATAAACTGGTCTGAAATATGCTGTGGTTTCTCAAGGTCTATACAACCTCTTATGATTTGTGCGTTAAAGTCAAGAACTCTTCAAAGAAAAATCATGCGATTGCTGAATCTGATATTCATCGTTGCATGCTCAAAATTATTTGCCACCGACTATCATGTTGGCCCTAGCCAGTCACTAGAGACCATTTCTCAGGTACCCTGGGCTACCTTACAACCAGGAGACAAGGTTTTCATTCATTGGCGAACTACCCTTACAAAGAAAAATGGGTCATCAACCGGCAAGGAACCGCAAACAGCCGGATTGAGATCATTGGCGTCAATAGCCCGAATGGTCAAAAGCCGATCATTGATGGTAGTGGCGCAGTGACTGTTTCTGGGGTAAACTTTTGGAATGAAGAACGTGGTGTCATTAAAATTGGTGGATCGAATATGCCTGCTGACGGCCTACCTAGCTACATCACGATTGATAATCTTGAAATCATATCGGGGAGACCCCCATATAACTTTACCAACGACGGTGGAAGTTCGACCAACTATGTAAATAATGCGGCTGCTATTTATGTCGAAAAAGCCGCTCATTTGATCATACGTAACTGCACCCTTCGCGACTGTGGAAATGGCCTTTTTATCGGGGCTAATGATGGCCAAACCGAAGATATTTTAATTGAGCGAAATTACATTTACGACAATGGCAATGACGGAAGTATTTACGAACATAATACCTATACGGCTGCAATCAATATAACTTATCAATTCAACCGCTTTGGCTCGTTAAGGACAGGTGCAGGAGGTAACAATTTAAAAGACCGCTCTGCCGGACTTGTCGTACGTTATAATTGGATCGAAAGTGGAAACCGCCAGTTGGATCTGGTCGATGCTGAAGATAGCGACGTCCTGGTAAATCATCCGAGTTATGCAACTACTCATGTATATGGCAATATATTGATTGAGCCGGAAGACGCCGGCAATTCGCAGATGGTGCATTACGGTGGAGATAGCGGAACGCTCGATGATTACCGAAAAGGCAACCTGTATTTCTACAATAATACAGTCATTTCAACTCGTACCGGAAATACGACCCTGATTCGTTTATCTACTCAGGATGAAACGGTTCATGTCTTTAATAATGTCATTTATACCTCGGCGGCAGGAAATAAATTTGCGATGATAGGTGGCGATGGCACTTTTAATATGCATCACAATTGGTTGAAAACCGGATGGGTGGCATGTCATTGTACACCGGCAGGTACGATCAATAATCAGGGAAATAATTTAACCGGATCTGATCCAATTTTTAGCGATTTCGCCACCCAGGAATTTAAACCACTAGAATCATCGCCTTTAATCAATGCGGGTTCTTCCATTCCAGCCAATTTATTGCCCGCTCATCCGGTCGGTTACCAATATTTGAAGCATTCAGGTTTTTCTCCGCGAAACATTTCCGGGCAGATTGATATGGGTGCCTATGAATTTGCGTCTGCAATTTGTGCCGACACTACGACATTTATTGCCGGCGCCTGGACTAATGGGCTGCCGGACTTGAATAAGATGGCCATGATTGAATCGAATTTTAATTCATCAACATTTGGTAGTATTTCGGCTTGCTCCTGTCACATAGCCCCAAATGCCAATTTGGTAATTTCCACCGGTGATACACTTTCGATAGTTAAAGAATTAAATATTCTGGGTAGACTTGATTTAATACTTGGAGGTATCATTCAAGTGCAGAATGAATAGTTCGAACGAACTATGAGAATTAGTGCATCACTTGGATGAACTAAATGCGATGGTCGATCAAGTGGGTAACCTTTGCAGAGTCAAATTGCAATGGCCATTGCTCCAGACAGAGTGATTCAAATTATTTACAATCGTAACTTCGCATTGACCTATATATGATGGGCTTATTGAGCAATTAGCAAAAGTGTCGATGCATTTGCTCTCATTTGGTCGAGAGACTTTATTTTATCAATCCATCCTTGATTAGATCAATAAGTTTTTCACTTTCTTCAAGACAATCGATAATATCTTGTTTTAAGAATCCTCTTTTACTTTCTTTGATACTGACCACTATGGAATAAAATCGATCATCTTTTAGCAATTGGCCATAATTAATTGGGATTCTAATCTCCCCTGATTCTTGTCTAAATAGAGTGCCAATATAATTTTCCTCAGCATCAGTAGAATTTATGGTCCATTGAGCCTTTATCTTAATCCTTTCATATGCAACTTCAAAAAGTTCCAGTATACGATCTTTCAATAATCCTGAGCGTATGATGTCAAATCCTTCATTCTTTAAAGATTCATAGCCCTCTGAACTCAAAGGGAAGAGTAGACCACCGGTCCGAGTAGCAGAAAAAAAATGTTTTGTCAAAGTGTCTGAATATAACTGTTCCTTTTTCAGTACTGTCAAGATAATGTTCGAGGATTTATCAAATTCATCCATCAGTATAAGCGATTCTCGGATAAGCTCATTGTTTCTATTTAAATTGGCTAAAATATCTTGCAGAACTTCCTTTTCCTTAATCCTTTCTTTCCTTCCTTCATTCCAATTATTAATCTGCAAAGCAATCAATATCCCAATGACCACTAAAGCAATCTCGCCAGTAGCATAAACGAGATATTTTCTAGTAGCTCCAGAATCAATCAATGAGTGTCTTATTTTTCGGATGAATGCAAGCATGAGATTTTGAAATATGACACTAGACGATAAATTTCTTGTAGGACACTAATGTAGACAATTAAATAATATCTGTAGGATTTAATAATGTGGCTATTGCAAATAATAAATTGGATTGAAAAGAACGAGGTTTGAACCAGAGGCGTTCAAGACTTAAATTTATAGTAAAAAAATATTCAAATAAAAATCAACTAGGTTTCTGGATAGGTATCTTAATGCAATGGCTAGTTTAGCTGCTTGTAGAGTCACCACACAGGTGCAACCTCATGTATATATCCCTTCATTTGCAAATGAGCGTCAGATTTTTATTAACCACAGACTATTGAAGAGGGACAACTAACTTTAGGGTTCTTTGTCGTTTTTAATGGGTTTTGCGAAATTCTGGAAGTGTCGAATAGGAAGAGAGAGAGCAGAATTTACATTCTGCGGCTTTTAAGAGCGAACAATGCGATAATTATTCAAAAGGTGTCCACTAAAAACGGCGAAGGCCCAACTTTAGAGTGCCATCAATCCTTCACACAACGAACGCTGTTTCCTCGATTCTTGTTTTGATTTGCAATGTCGGCATACTCTCCGTCATACTCAATATCCACAAATTTTGCTTGGGTGGCATTGTGTGCTGCTACCGTCCAATATTGAGCATAATAGCCTTTTTCATAAAAACTAGTTCCTGTTCGATATCCCCCGGGTATGGCAGTAAATCCGCTCAGGTTTGTCGCCGTCTCATTATTGGTCAGAAAGTGTACGTTTCCTGCCTCTTTTAGGTCGATTCCAGCTACAGATTCTCCACCCAAATAATTAATCAATTCCTGGTAATCTTGCTCTGTGGGCATATGCCATCCGAAAGGGCAGATGTTTTTATTGCCGTTGGATGCAGTATCTACAGCATACCAATTGTAAAGCGCTCCAAAGGGAACAGCATTGATCATCATGTTGTCATTGTACCAGGAATAGGGCGGTGTTGTTATAGTTGCCCAGTCAGTGGCCACCGGAATTAGCGGAATAGGGCTCCCATCATTGAAATTTTGCACTCTTAGGTTTTCTGTCGTCCAGCATTGCGTACCAATTGCTACCACACGATATCTATTTGCGTCAACGTCGCTCACAAACGTAAGCCCGCCGCAAGTTCCGGAAGTTAGTGAGACCCACTTTGATCCAGTCCAGCCCTCAAAGTCGCTCCCGGTCCAGCGTATGGTACCCGCTTCCGGGGTTGTGTCATCAGAATTAGCAAGGGTGACCGCACCTTCAATGACTAATTTTTCCTGGGTATAACCGGATGTCAAGAAAGCGGCCAGGATGCTCAGTGTCAAAATCGTGTATTTTATAACCATCAGCGTTTTTTGAGATTTGAAAAGACTGGGTAAAAATAGATCGATTCTGACGTGGTTTGCTCACCCGGATGGGTGATTTGTTAAGAATATCCACTTTTATGTATGAAAAGGACCCTGTATTTGTTTAAAAACAGTACAAAGTTGCATGATCAGGGCCATGGATGATCGATAATCTTTCATCAGTTCGCTCTAAAAATGCAGGTTGGTCTAAATGGCAATTACCCAGACTAATAGTGGTTGTGCTTATATGCCTAGCAGGCTGAGACACAACTCGATACTGTTACTCTTTATAAATCACTAGAACCTTCAGTGGCTTGGATTGAATTGATGTTCTTATACTTGCTTATTCTGGACCGTAACATTGTATCCATTGTAAAAATAAGTGTAGTTTAAAGTTTCAAATTGGCATTGGGAGGATAGTAGACCTTATTTTCTGAGCCGCCCAGATTCATGTAACATGCACGCCTAAGATCCTTTCTCACTACCGAGTCCATGTGTCATTTGTTTTTACTCCAATATTACCGCTTGACGAAGTGTCAAATAATTCTTTCATTTTTATATTGGAAGCATTCATTCCCACTGGTATTCACCTGTCGACCTTTTCAGATACCGTCAGTGACATCATTGTAATGGAAACAATAGATCAAATACAAAGTTGGAATGATAATTGCTTTTTCACAGTTACACAAAATCTTAAGGGGGACCTTATAGGTAATTATTTTGTTGAAGAACTGAAAGGTTATACAGCAACTTCAATTACCTATGAGTACGACTGAACCGTGGAGGGTGTTTCACATCAATCTGCTTCAGTAATGATTTTGAGTGGTGGTCTAGATTTGATCAACGAGGTAATACCGCAAATACTTCTAAAGTCATCCGACTCCTGCCAACTCACTAACTAGGCATTGAATTTATATCGTCATAACGATTATGATAGTAGCGATCCCGTCAAAGTAAGGAATCAACCTTATGAGTTATTTTCATATTTAATTATCTGGGACCAATTGGATATCCGTCAAAATCAACCGAGTAATTCTCCCGAATCAAAATACAAGAATAACATGTTATTTACGTGGGCAAACGAACATTTTTACCTCCGAAACATGCTGATACATTTCAAAACAAAGTGAGATAAATTTGAATATTATGAACAGACCAATTACAATTGTGCTTGCAGAAGACAACCCTGTTTTTGCTTCATTATTAAAGTTTAAACTGGAGAAGGAAGGGTATGAACTTTATATTGCTGCTAACGGTCAGATGGCAATTGAGCTAATCAGGAATTATGAACCAGACATCGTTCTCACAGACATCATGATGCCCTTCTTAAGCGGGCTTGAAGTCACGAGTTATGTACGGCAGACTTTAAAAATGGATGTACCTATTATCGTGTTTTCTGCTGCAGGCCAGGAAAAAATGGTTTTGGAAGCCTTTAGTCTGGGAGCTACTGACTTTATGGGTAAGCCTTTTAATCCCAACGAATTGGTAATTCGAATCAAGAAAGAGACCATTGCCATTCCGGTATTTTAAGATGAATATCGGTGACACCAGATTAACGTAAATGTTAATTTGAATGCTTTGGCAAATGATTTAATTTTTCCAATGGTTATTTGAAGAATTAGCATATAAGCCTCCTTTAAATGATTGTGAAATCCTTATACGAACTCTTCGCGCAGCTATCGCCCCTGTTGCGATTGATGGTTATCATCACCATCATTCTTGCGATTGTGGTTGCTTTTCTGAACATTTATCTAAGAATACTGCGAGGGCAGTTAAGGCAGAACGAACAAAATCAGCTGAAATTCAAATCAGTGTATGATGAATTGATTATTCAGTACCTGCTGGGAGAATCAGATCCAGACACCAGTAATGAAGAACAAAAAATCATCTTCAACAGATTGAATGGAGAAACCACAGTTAAATTCAAAAGGGTTATTCTGGTATCGACCTTGATTGATTTACATCGCAATATCACTGGTGATTTATTAGACAAAGTTCGCAAGCTATATGATGATTTAGGGCTGTCGCACTACGCGTTGAAAAAATTGAAAAATTGGCATTGGACTACCATTATTCATGGAATCAACGAACTCACTGAAATGCAGAACAGGGAAGTAAGTGGGGAAATAGACGATTTTATTTCGCACAAAAGAATTGAGATCCAAGCAGCGGTTCAACTATACAAAGCTAATGTTTTCGGTTTTGCAGGCTTGACCTTTCTTAATGACCTTAAAGGCAAGATTTCAGAATGGCAGCA
This sequence comes from Saprospiraceae bacterium, assembly GCA_016711125.1. Lineage (GTDB taxonomy): Bacteria > Bacteroidota > Bacteroidia > Chitinophagales > Saprospiraceae > JABDMH01. The sequence continues at coordinate 326,782 of JADJTQ010000005.1, forward strand.
AATTCAGCTGTTGGAAAGCATCCGTCATTCGGAAGGTCAAATGGTACCTGACATTACAGAATGGTTACATTCCAATAATTCTTCTGTGGTCAGTTTTGCGCTGAAGCTTACCGAGATCTACAATCTGCTCGATGTAAAAGATTCTTTAATCCTTCTGCTCAAACATAGGGAAATCGGTATAAGGATTAAGGCTACGTCTGTCTTGGCCCATTTGGGTATTTACGAATGCAAAGACATTCTGAAAATGTGTTTTGATAGGAGAGAGGTGATAGAACAAGTGGCCATTGTGAGAACCGTGACGCAGTTTCTTGACCTGGACGATTTAACATTTTTCAAACGACTTACCACCCATGGAGAATTTATTATCAGGAAGGAATCAATCCAGGCCTTGGAGAAGTTAGAACGCATGGTAGTTGCACGAAATAGAATCCCAAAAAAACAAGCTAAGCCGGATCAGATCTTGCAGCTTGAATAGGTAGACATTCTGATGGATATTAACAGATACGATATGAATCAGATTTTGTCCTTTTTTTGAGATTGGTACGGAGGGTTTAGTTTCAGATTTTATTTCAATGGCACTTGGCCATTTTTAAATTTGCTGGGAATTCAGTCTGACGGAATCGGAAGATAGATTTTTAAATCATGACATATAAACGACAGGAGTGAACATTATTGATACTGTATTCTACTGCTTTCAGTACCTCTTATTTGTTTATGCGAGTGTAATCATCATTTCATATGTTGTTTTGGCCGTTGTCGCGGTCATTGAATGCTTTGAATACTACAAGAAAAATGAGGTCGTGAATTACAAAAATGTGCTTTCTTCACCGTTTTCTCCTTCCATTTCTATAATCGCACCATCTTACAATGAAGAGCTAAATATTGTGGAAAATGTCAGGTCGCTATTATCTAATCATTATTCCAATTATGATGTAATTATCGTCAACGACGGGAGTAAGGATAATTCGATGAGTAAGTTAATTGATGTCTATGCCTTGAAGAAGGTGGATATTCTGATTGATACGCAGATTGAGACAAAGACCATTCGAGGAATTTATAAATCCACTAACCGGTCTTATGAGAAGCTCATTATTGTGGATAAAGAAAATGGTGGGAAGTCAGACGCATTAAATGCCGGATTAAATGTTTCTACCAGTCAGTATGTACTTTGTGTTGATGTAGATTGTGTACTGGTGGAAGATTCGCTGCAAAAAATCATCAAGCCCTTTCTCGAATCTACCGATCGCCGGGTTATTGCAACTGGCGGTGTCATCCGCATTGGCAATGCATGTCAGATCAAGGGAGGCGAGGTCATGGAGGTGAATCTTCCCAAAAAATTAATTGAGAGGGCTCAGATTTTGGAATACTTCCGCTCATTTCTCCTTGGAAGAATGGCCTGGAGCCGGCTCGACGGCCTTTTAGTTATATCCGGTGCATTTGGTCTCTTTGATCGGGAGATTGTTATGGCCGCGGGAGCCTATGATACTAAAACCGTTGGTGAAGATATGGAGTTGATCGTCCGCATGCGGCGGTACATGAGGGAGCAGAAATTAAGATACAGAGTGAGTTTTATTCCAGATCCGCTTTGTTGGACGGAGGCACCTGATAATCATAAAATCTTTATTTCACAGCGTAACCGTTGGACAAGAGGAACCATTGAGACTCTGAAAAAACATAGAAAGATCGGATTTAATCCGAGTTATGGATCTCTGGGTTTAGTAAGTTATCCCTATTGGCTCTTTTTCGAAAGACTGGCGCCGCTCATTGAGTTTATGGGAGTGATCGTGGTAATCGTATTGGCTTTTTTAGGGAATATATCCTGGGCTTATTTTTGGATTTTCTCGCTGCTGATCCTCCTTTTTTCGGTCCTCCTTTCTAGTGTTGCCATACTTGCTGAGGAGTTGACTTATCACCAGTATAAAAATAAAGGCGATGGTTTGCATTTGGTCCTGACGGCATTTCTGGAGCCATTGTTCTTTCATCCGGTGGTAGTTTATGCGGCGATAAGAGGCAATTGGGACTATTACTTAGTCAAAAATAAGCATTGGGGCAGAATGGAGAGGAAGGGATTAGGTCAAAAGAAATAGCATCATCTGAAATATGACAAATTTTAATTTAATCGCAATGTTAAAGAATCATACAAAGTACTTTAGTTTGGTCTTGTCTCTGACCGTTCTATTCTGGATCACAAGCGCCATCGGTCTTGTATATGTGCGCTCAAGAGGTGTGGATATTCCGAATCTTCCAGTGGCTCTATTCCATTCACTAATCAATAATTTTCTCGCTGCTTTTTTTATGGGATTGATTGCCTTTGGACCATATATACTGGTTGATCGATTTAAAAGGGGGTGGGGTCTGACATTTGCAAAATGTTTGTTCGGCTTAACAATTTTGATAGAAGTAGCGCTCGTAAAATATTTTAGTGAAACTTTCTTGTTGCTTGGATCTGATTTACTGGGTTATTCGATCAGTGATTCTGTGGCCACTGTAAAATCTTTAGAAGATCTCTCTGTTTGGTACTTGGTTCCTGTCATTGTTGTCTTAGGCTTTTTTATTGGCCTGCATATGTTTTTTGCAAAATTTCTTACGAACAAATATGTTTCCAGTTCGCTGCTTGCAGTTTTAGGACTTTGTCTTACTTATAAACTGGCGTTTACACAAGAATTGTCGGATTCGGTCCGCAATAAAATTGAGTATCTGGTCAGTGATATCGGAAGATCAAAATTGGGCCATGAAGTCGAAGTTTCCGATGAATACCTGGCGGAGAATGGTTATCCCTTTCTCAGGTCAGGCTCAGGTGAGGATGTTTTAGGCCCTTTTTTTAGACGCGCAAATAAGACACCAAACATCGTATTTATCATAGGTGAGGGCCTTGGTAGTGATTTTATGGGACACGGCGCTCAATTCGGGGGCTTTACCCCATTTTTGGATTCGCTCAGCCTACAGTCACTAACTTGGGAAAATTTCGTTTGTAACAGTGGTCGTTCTTTCGGGGCAATGCCTTCTATCTTTGGTTCTTTGCCTTTCGGTGCCGATGGCTTTATGGAGCTTTTAGATCCTCCAACCCATCTATCCATTCTTAGTATTCTTAAGGCAAATAACTATGAAGTATCATACTACGATGGCTCACAGTCTGCTTTTGACCGGAAAATAAATTTTTTAGAGAATGCCGGAGTCGAAAATATTGTAGACATGGCCAATTTTGGTCCTGGATTTGAGAAGATCCCGGAGAACGCAGCTGGATTTTCCTGGGGGTATCCCGATGCAGAGCTATTTCGAAAAGTTCTTTCATCATTAGATGATCGGGATGGGCCGCGTTTGGATATGATTTTTACGGTGAGCGGTCACGAGCCTTTTGTTTTTCCAAACAGTGGCAAATATGAAGCCATGGTTGATCAGATGTTACCGAAGCTAGGTTGGTCGGAATCCAAAATTTCAGTACTTCAGTCCAATAAGAGCGTTTTTTCCAGCTTACTTTATACCGATGAATCTATCAAAAACTTTATCAATCAATACAAACAAAGGGAAGATTTCGATAATACCATATTTATTATTACCGGTGATCACCGGTTGATCCCGATTCCACACAAAGATGCTATATGTCGATTTCATGTACCATTCATGATTTACAGTCCGTTGGTTAAACAACCACGAACATTTGCAGCGATTTCTTCACATCTTGACGTGGCTCCAAGTCTGATCGCTTTTCTTGCCAATAACTATAATATAAATCCTCCTCAAGCAACATCCTGGCTAGGTGAAGGAATTGACACAACAGAAGACTTTGCCGGCAACCGGCAGATTCCATTTATGAAGTTTAAGGGCTCGGTCAATGACTACCTATATAATGAGTATTTTGTCAATCATCAGGATCTATATAAAATCGGGCGGAATCTAACTCTTACCAGTATTACTGATAAAATGGTGCTGGATTCAGTGCTGATGGCCATTAATAAGTTTCGGGAGTTGAATAATTATGTCACATTAAACAACAGAATCTACCCCGCCAGTGTGATGGATCAAAATTTTTTCCAGAAAGAGAAAGTGACTTTTTCAGAAGAGGAATTGGCACTGATCGAAAAAATGATCGAAGGATTAAACAATGAGGAAATATTCATCAAAGCAAGGGATCTGGCCTGGAATAGTGAGAGAGTACCCGCTCGTTTGCTTTGCGATCATCTCTTACGATTAAATCCTAACCATAGCGATGCTAGAACGCTCAAGGCGAGAACCCTGGCCTGGGATGGTGATTATGTGACTTCTGAAACAGAATTTCTTGATGTGATTCGAAGAAATCCGGTTTATGATGATCCCTATCTGGGCATTATGGATCTTTATTGGTGGTCCGATCAAGATCAAAAAGCCATCACTATGGGCGAGAAGGCACAGAAGAGTGGCGTTGTGAATCCAGAGATACAATTCAAGCTAGCCAAGGCTTTTCAGAGACTGAATAAAGTCGATACGGCTCTCCAAATGATTGACAGCCTGATCGCGCTCTATCCTGATAATAGTGACTATTTATCTTTGAAAGGAAGCTTAGAACAATTCAACTAAAATGATACGACTAAAATTGACCACGATAGCGCTGATTGGTTCGGCTTTGTTGCTCGTAGGACAGTCATATGAATATAATGGTGATCCGGATTTGTCATTTGAAAGAGCCCGCGAATTGGCTTTTAACCAGGAACGGGAAAGGGCCAGGGACACGCTATTAGTATTGCTGAATAAATATCCTAATTATGATGATATCCGGGCATTTCTTGGAAGCACCTATTCCTGGGATGGTGAATACGATAAGGCTAGAGAAGCTTTTACGTATGTTTTAAAGCGAAATCCTGACAGAAAAGAGACTTGGCAAGCCTCCATTAATAATGAACTCTGGGATGAGAAAGTCCTGGTGGCTCTTGATATGGCAAACAGGGCTTTACAATATTTTCCAAACGATCAGGATTTATTGTATCAGAAAGCCAGTGCACAAATATATGGCCAAAATCCGGCAGAGGCTTTTGGCACACTTCAATTGATTAAAGATCAGGATCCGGACAATGAAAAAGCGATCAATTTTGAAAATTACCTGGCCAACAAATTAAGTCTAAATACGATTGGACTCTCATCTTCTCTCGATCTATACTCGGTAGTCTTTGATCCGATGCAATATTATGCATTCAAATATGGCAGGCAGACTAAATTCGGAAGTGTTCTCGGACGGGTGAATGTCAATCGTAGATTTCAAACAACGGGTAGCCAATTTGAGGTCGATATGTATCCCAGAATAATCAAGGGTCTTTATGCTTATGTAAATCTTGGGGTTTCCAACTCATTTATATTTCCCGATTTCAGATATTCGGCTGAATTGTTTAAATCATTACCCAATAGTTTGGAGGTATCTTTGGGCTTTAGAGCTCTAAAGTATTCCAGTGGTACAACGATGATTTATACCGGTTCAGTTGGATGGTACACCGGGAATAATTACCTCTATGTTCGATCTTACATGATACCCAATGATGCAGGCTTTAGTAAATCAGGCTCGTTTAATTTCCGGAAATATCGAAGCGATGCTTACAATTATTCTTCAATATCAATCGGTATGGGATTTTCACCCCTTACCAGTAGATTTGAATACGATGGATTGGATGTCGAAATCATCAATCTCAAGTCACAAAGTTTCGGCCTGGGTCACTATTTTACCACTGGTGCTAAAAAATATGCCTGGGGAATAAGTGGTGGCATTACCCATCAGGAAATTAGTTTTGATCCGGGGCACTATTTCTGGATATATTCCTTGTCTTTTTCCTGGGATTTGAAGTTTAGATAGGAGAGAGGTTAGCATTATTTTTAAAATGCCAAACAGACAGGTTTTGCCAAATTCAAATTGGCAGCAACTGAAAACCTGACCATTTTAATTCATTTATTTTAATGTGTGAGGACTGCTCTATATCTGATCTTTCCTTCGCGAAGTTTCTTTATAGCTTCGTTCACCTGGCTGAATTTGAATGTCTCAGTGAGAGGCAGGATATTATGTCTGGCTGCAAAATCGAGCATAGTGGCAATGGATGCCGGGCTTCCAATCGCTCCTGCAGTAATAATTTTTTCACCTAAAAGCATGGGGAACATACCAAATTGCAAAGGTTCAACAACGACTCCCACTAAAACCAGTTTCCCTTTGGGGCGAAGAGTTACCAGATAGGGTGTCAAATCCTCAAGTTTATTGATTGTTGATATGATATAATCAAATGAATTGGCATAGTTCATTAATTCAGTCGGGTCTGAGGTACTGACAAAATGATGTGCGCCAAATTCTTTTGCCTCAGTTTCTTTTCCTGGTGAATGAGAGAATGCGGTTACTTCGCAGCCCCAGGCCCGCAGAAATTTTAGAGCCATGTGTCCAAGTCCGCCAATGCCAATGACACCGACCCGATGCACAGGCTTTACATTATTTTCGAGCATCGGACTGAACACCGTAATTCCGCCGCAGAGAAGAGGTCCCGCTGCGGCCGCATCCAGATTTGCCGGAATGGGAATAGCAAATCCCGCATTTGCACGGACCCTTTCGGAAAATCCACCATATGGCCCAAGAACCGTTGGAATACTTGAGGCACATAAGTTATGATGACCGGTCATGCAAGATTCGCAGGTACCACACGATCCCGATTCCCAACCGACACCTACACGTTGTCCAATCTGTAAGTGTTTTACATGCGACCCAACCGCTTCTATGGTGCCAATAATTTCATGCCCAGGTACAAAGGGATAAGTAGTCATACCCCAGTGATTGTCGATCATGCTTATATCGCTGTAGCAAATACCGCAAGTTTCAACTTTTACATCCACCTGAAGGTCGCCAAGAGGACCAAGGTCGTATTCAAACTCTTTCAGTAGTCCACCTGCTTCGAAGGCTGCATACCCTTTCGTCTTCATCTGTGTCGATTTTTTTAAGATTATTCAAATGTAACCATTTTAAATCTAGTAGACTGGAAATATTGAAATCAATGTGCAATAACCATAATCATACATATATTACTTTGACTTGGAAACGGTCATGGCCTGTAAAAGCCAACAGCAAGAGTGTATGCGTCAATATTTCATCGTGTGATAGATTTGATGAGAAATTTAATATCATATATCTGCATAGCTCCTTGCCTTATTACATCTTTCAAAGTATCATATAATGGATGGATTTGCAATTAAAGTGACGGAAGTGATAACGTGGCACCAATAGGTTTTCAGCTTGTCATACCGGAGTAACCTGGCCGCCTTAGTGAACGCGGTCAAAGAATTGAAGTTGGAGAATGAGGAGTTGAGATCTGAAATAGGAAAGTTGAGGACGAAGGACTGATAATAAATGGCGCATGGCCTAAGTTATAGATAAGCATTCCTGCACTATGGAGATATCCGGCGTTTGTTCAAGCCCAGTGATCTTTAAGGTGATCTTCGCTTGAGCTATTTAACTAGGGAAGTCTTTCGAAGTTCGCCTACTTGCAAGGCATCCACCGGCGCCGCTTTATTACTAAAATTGGTGCGAATGTAGGTTAAAATGGAGGCAATGGCATGATCATCTAAATGGCGGTTATTTGGCATTAAGCCATTGTAGGTTTTTCCATTTACTTCGATCTCACCTTGTAAACCATTGAGGACGATGTCAATTAAACGATCTGGGTCTCCGGTCACCCACTCAGATTCAGCCAGAGGAGGAAAGAGGTTATTATCGCCTTTGCCATTCCTTTGATGACAAGTGGCACAGTAGGTTTTATATAATATGCTTCCACTTAATTCATCTCCCTGTTGTAAATTATCTTTTTCTTCATCCGGAGTCTTTATGTAGGATCTGGACTTGCGTTTCTCCATTAAGGCCAATTCAGCGGCTCCAAATTGCTTTTTGTCTCCCATGTACATTACTCTCCAGATTTTGCCTTTATTGGATTCGCTGATGTACAATGAACCATCCGGTCCAACTGCCAGACCCATTGGCCGGTAAAGTGCATCACTGGTATTTATGACGGTGTCAATTCCTGTGAAACCATCGGCAAAGACTTCCCAGGTTCCGTCTGACTTTCCATCTTGTAGTGGAATAAAACAAACGATGTAACCAGCTTGTGGATACGGTGACCGATCGGTCGAACCATGAAGGGCGACAAATGCGCCTTCTTTGTACCGCTCCGGAAATTGATCACCCTGATAAAAAAGAACATCCATGGGAGCCCAATGTCCGGGGAATCCGAAAACCGGCTCATCAAATGCGCTCGCCCGGTCAATTTTTTTACCGTCGCCTCCATAACCTGGCTGGAGAACATTTATTTTCTGCAACTGATCATAATAGGCGTATGGCCAACCAAAGTCAGAACCATCGCTGACTTTGATTAGTGTCTCTGCTGGCAGTACTGCCGCCTGCCAAGCCGAAAAAAGATCCGGATAGATGGTATGAAAGTTATCGATCCCATTTACGACAGCATATAAACTTTCATCCACGGGATTCCATTGCATACCCACTACACTTCTAATGCCTGTGGCAAACCGGGTTCCATCTTGCAGAGTCAGTCCTGTTTTGCTGGCATCAAACCGCCAAATTCCAGCATGCTTTTCCAGTTCCGGACATGGATCAAGACCCTGACCTCCCGGAATTCCCACCGGGCCATATTTTACAATATCCTGACAGGCATCTGAAGGCGATCCAAAAGGTACATACATGTTGCCCCGATTATCAAAAGCGAGAGGTTTTGTGGTGTGCCAATTCTTTACCACATTTTCATCGATATCGGTGAGCACTAATTCCGTTTCACTTTTGGGTATTAACTGTCCTGGCGTCAATTTATTTCTCAAGACTTGTCTGACTGTGCTGGTATACAGGTACTCATTATGAATAGTGACTCCTACCGCCGAACCTCCTTCATCGATGTAGTCACCAAAATAGACGACACTATCGGCCTTGCCATCATGATTAGTATCCCGAAGCCCGACAGTTCCACCGGCTCCTTTCATCGCATCATTGAATGTTAATTTTGCGTAAATATCGCCATTCTCATTTACAGCAATATGCCTGCTTCGTCCGATGCTGTCTATGACAACCAGGGCTTCAAAATTGTCAGGCAGGAATAGACCTCCGTTGTCCGGATCGCTAGGAGGTAATTTGATTTGCTGACTGCAATTTATCAGGCCAGTGATGGTGACGGCGAAGATGATTGATATTATAAAAGAGATCTTGACCCCCAAATTATTGATTTTGTCCCCAAGATAGTGAAGAACCTTTTGGAATTTCCCTAAAAAGAACCAAGCACCAAATTGCAAGCACCAAAGCTGTGACCAAAGAGTTTTGGAATTTGAAATTTGATATTTGGAATTTCCCTCAAAAGCACCAAGCACCAAACTGTGACCCACATATTTGGAATTTGGAATTTGGAATTTCCCTTCAAAGTACCAAGCACCAAATTGTGACCAATACCATTGGAATTTGGAATTTAGAATTTAAAATTTCGCTGAGAGAGCTATTGGCTACCCACTTTCACCCATTGCCTTAAGATTTCAGTTTTTCCAGTTTCATCAAGAAACAAGACCGCCTCAACCAAATATTCAGAGGCAATATCATTAGTCTGAAATTCAATCTGGATCAAATTACCATTCGGTTTTAAATCAGGGTGCCAATACAGCAAACTACCGGTGGCTGGAGATCCCTCTTTGATATCAGTACGAATTGGGTATAAGAGTGGAGCTTGCAGACCTTGTATAGTCAGGGATGGTAAGGCTTTCTCAGCAGTTAAGGCATAATGTTGATCCATCATTTCGATGTAAACGAGGCCACCATGGGCAATGGGAGAAAGGCGTTGCAAAGCCTCATAGTTGGAGTAGATGCTAAAGAATCCGATTTCCTGTAGTGGAATGTGGGCAATAAAGTTGCCGTCACGCGTTGCCCTGCCATTGACTAAAAAAAGTGGTGACCGACTATAGAATTTAGTGATACCATTATATTCATACAACATACGAGCAAGGTAGTTTTCAGATCCGGCAGACCTGAATTTGAGATTAGTCGATAATTCCTTGAATAAATCGACGCTGGTACCCCGAATCGTATAATCCTGAACATCAATGTGAAAACTTGGTTTTCTGCGAATATTTCTGAGATCAGTAGAATCAATGTGGATGGGGAGCGCTATTTGCTTAAATATTCGGTTTATTTGTTTTTCCTCTTTATAGATCTTGAGGTGATCTAAGATTGTTGCATCGATCATCAGCGTATCATCACTATAAGATCGAAATCGAACCGGTCGCTGCTGAACCGAAATTTCATTATCGACATAGTCAAGAAAGGTGATTTCCTGCTTTCCGTAAAAAGGTCTTAATTCTAAATTAAATTCATCCGTTTGTTTATCGACCTTAGTACCATCATAAAACATTTTGACCGGATTAAAAGCAAAAAGCAATTGGCTCTTGATTGTCCCTGGATTGATCAATTTTCTTGTCCCAAAAACAGGGATGCCACTCAATAGTTCCTCATCAGATATGGGCATTTGTGTTTGAAATGTGGTGGTCGTTTGCAAACCGTAGAGATGCTGATCCCTTACGGCAAGGGACACTCGCTTTACCTTTAGAAGAAACTTGTCAGGTATCTGAATTTCAAGATGAACTAATTGCCGGGTTTGCACCTGATGTACTTCTGACGGATCCATCAGAAGGGCCGACTGATCACCAGGCTCAACTGCACCCAACTCAATTTGAAAACGCGGCAGATCTTCATCGTTGTAGATACTTAAGTTAGCAGTACCTATTACAATATCTCTAAAAGATGCTTGACTAAAAACCAGAATTTCGAGGTGGTAAATCGAACTTTTTAGATCAAAGGGTAATTTAAAATAACCATGACTGCATTGACCAACAACATAAATGAAATAATTTTCTATAATCTCGCGGTCATCAGATAATCTGATCTCTGCGGTGAGTGTATCCGCGCTTAAATCAGCATTGCAGAATGAATAGAAAATATATTCTCCCGCCAGATAGTGCGGCTTGTCAAAATGAAGGGTCGTTGTTTGAGCACTCCCGAAATAATAAACAAGCAAAGCAAAGAATATCAGGTAATTTCTTTTCATCTTATTTCCAATAATGCGGTGGTACAAGCCTGCTGTTTGCAAGTTTAAGGCAGTCCAGGCAGGGATCCGGATCGTCAGCAGTGATAATTTCAGGCTCCATCCATAGCAGACATCGTTGCCGAGGGTAATCGACCATATCCGGACTGACTCTAAGGCGAATGGTATCAACTTCAGAAGCGTGAAAAAATCCATTCACGATTTCTTCCTCGTTAATTTCATTAATGATATTCGTGCGGATACGGCCAGGAAACACATCGTACAGGTTTCCCGTACGCTCATTACTTGCTTTAACCTCTTTCCAATAATCGATCGATTCCTGACTTAGTGATTTTTGAACCACGGTAAAATAACAAGCGATGCTGAAGCGAAAATCATTTGGCGTTTCTGCAATTTCAATATCATTGATCGTTTGTTTGCCGGGGTAATCCTGCACTCCTGCAATGTTGATGTCGTTTTGATAGACGTTATAAATTGAATAGCAGGTTTTTTCATCATAAAATGGATTTGATCGCATCCCTTCCATAAATTGAAATGCCGAACTGACGACCCAGTTTAGGGAAACCAGTTCATTATTTTTATTGAGTAGGGGTGTATGCACAAGCAATTTGACATAACGGTTTTCGGTAATATTGTTATTCATATTGACTTCGGCACGGGTCTCTGTTTTTACACTAAGTGAGTCTGCCCTGGGTACAGGTATGATTTTTTGTTCAGCAGAAATATATCGTTGTCCATCTACTTCGGCAATCAGCTGAAATCTTGCTTCCTCTGGCGTTCCTCCAAAAAGATTATGAAATTCATCAATCGGAATTCTGGTGATCGTACCTTCAGGAATTGGGATGTCGGTAACACCATTATATCGAATTGCAATCATGGCGCCAATTGGTTCAGGTGCAAAAGATCCAGTAGCATTTTGTGTCAAACTAACCTGACCCCATAAAACGTATTTGTTCTGATCACGTTCGACATAACCTTCAACTACTTTTTGTTGACTACGGGCTTCCGGCAGATCAATATTGATCTCATCAATACAAGCGCACCAACTAATCAGTATGAACAGCCAAAGATACCTAATCATAGAAGTTCAAAATTGAATGTTAGGGAAGGAAATGCGCTACCAAGCACAGCGAGTCTTTTTATTTTGGTGCCACCAGTTGATCCCTGTTCGAGAAATACGGAGAAAGCATTTCTTCTCCCGTATAAATTGTAGATGGAGAAAGTCCAACTTGTTTTAAATTTTTTGCTCTTACGAAATCCCTGGGCTAGCGTATAGGAAAAATCCAATCGATGATAATCGGGTACCCGGAAAGCATTTCGATCTGAATAATTTAAGACGACTACTCGATTTTGCACCAGATATTTATTGACTGGTACGGTGATGGGTCGGCCAGTACCATAGGTAAAATTGATCGAGAGTGAATTGCGCTTGTTAATTTGGAAATTGGTAATCAGCGTCAGGTCATGGGGTTTATCGAAGTTAGAAACATACCAATTTCCTCCATTGATGCCCTTCACCTGCCTTTCGGATTTTGAATAAGTGTAATTAAGCCATCCATGAATCACCCCGACCTGTCGATTAATACTCAATTCTACCCCATATGACCGACCGATGCCTGCAAGTAGTTCCGTTTCAAGATGGTCGTTAACTAAGAGATCTGCAAAATCACGAAAATCAAAAAGTTGATCTATGTTGCGATAAAAACCTTCGATCGAAGTGACCCAAAGATTATCGCTGAAATTGTGGAAATAACCCAGACTAAAGTTATGAGCAAGTTGTGGTAAAATGTATTGATTGCTGAGTTGCCAAAAACTGGTTGGAGTGGGTGTCTCACTATTATAAATTTGATTGATATACTGGGCGGTCCGGCCATAACCGGCTTTCAGGGAGCTATTAGCTGTCAAATTATAGCGCATACTTAATCGCGGTTGCAGATTATGATATGACTTGACAATAGCATCATCAATACGAATGGGCTCCAGAAGTCCTTCAATTGACGGCTTTGAGGGGTCCTTATATGTAAAGGTGTTTTGTGGGCCTAACGCATTGAAAATGGAATACCTCAACCCACCGATGAGCGAAAGCCGGACTGAAAGTTTCAAATCGAAGTCTGCGTACAAACTCCATTCGATGCCTTTTTGAGCGTCGCTCGCCTCCGGTTGTATCAGGGATATTGCTGAAGTGGGATTTATTTGATTACCATCTACCTGATATAAGATGGCACTCAATCCTGCATTTGCTTGCAATTGGTCTCCCAGATAATTGATATTCTCTTTGATTTTTAGATATTCCAATCCCGTTTGATACAGGGATGCATCCGTACTGTCCAGGTCATCTTGCTGACTGTGATAGCGACTCCATACCAGGTTGGTCGTCGACAACGTCTTTAGTCCTAAAATTTTCCGGTACTGTATCTGTGCCATGGCAGTATTGTAATCAAAGCCAAATTCTCTATTAAATGAAAATTGATCTTGTGTCACATATGCCGAAGCACTGAGGTTATTTTTTTCATTAAATCGGTGAGCAAGTCTAAAGTTGAAGTCGTAGAAATAAGCCGAGCTGGCTTTGACTTCCGGTATGTTGATTTGCTTGAGTAGCCAGTTTGAGTAAGTGCTCCTAACTGATAGCAATACGGATGTCTTATCGGGGATAAGAGGGCCGTCAATATTGATCCGGCTTGAGACAAGACCCAGACCGCCCTTGGCATGCCAGCGCTCAAAGGATCCGTCTCGCACTTTGATGTCAAGGGCAGAGGCTAGACGACCCCCATAGCTGGCAGGCATCGTGCCTTTATATAATACGGCTTCGCTTACAATGTCTGAATTAAAAGAACTAAAAAAGCCGAGCGCGTGACTGGCGTTAAAGATCATCCCTTCATCAATCATAATCAGATTTTGATCGACATTTCCACCGCGTACATTAAAGCCCTGACTTCCTTCTCCAATAGTACTCACACCCGGTTGTAAAAGAAGGCCTTTAATGATATCGACCTCACCCAGAAAACTAGGTAGTTTTTCGATGTCTTTGGTGCTCAACCGGCTGACACCCACCTGGGTACTTTGCACATTTATGTCTTGAGATTTAGCCTGTACCACGACTTCATCCAGCAAAACAGTTGATCTTTCAAGTGAGATATCGAGAGTGCCTGAGCTAATCACTTTAATGGGTAATCGCTGCATCTGATAACCTACATATTGCACTACAAGCATGTAACTTCCTGATCTCGACGTCATTGTGTAGGAACCGTCTGGTTCAGTGGCTGTGCCGATCGATTGATCTTCAAGAATCAGAGTTGCTCCAATAATCTCTTCATTAGTTTCCTGATCCCTTACTATTCCGCTGATTTGGGTTGCTCCGGTATTATTGATCTGATCGATAGTACCAATTACGATTTCCCGCTGTTCGTTATTTTGAGCTGCCTCAATCGTTTCCTCAAGCACCTGATAATAATCAGAGGTATATTGCTTGACCATGTCCTCGAGACGCACAATGACGGCAATACTATTGCGGTGAAAAATAACCCCTAGACCATGATGTTTCAAGTGGAAGTCTAAGAGTTCACCCAGAGTCATGTTCTGCTGATACGTTTCAGCAACTGGTAAAACCGATAACTCTTCGGGACAATAGATAACTCCGGGAATGTATTGATTGGTAAATTGTACAAACTGCCCCAGGCTCATACTATCAGTCTTGATATCCAATCGAGTATCTGACAAGGTCTGGCTGAAACAGGAAGTAGTAATAATGAGGAAAAGCAAGATGGTTATCAGCTTCATGAATGATTTGATAATGGGATCCTGATCATTAAATAATTAGAGATATTGAAAGGATTTACCTTGGGTCCTAGGGCCAATAATTTATTTCAATGATTTAGCAGAGACCCAGCTTTCCTTGACATCAAGCCGACTGGTAGGATGAAGTTACAAAAGCTTATGGACCTTGAGCTATGTGGGCAATATTTTTTCATTCCAAACAAAAATAGACGAGTTTTAGCGATTCCCTAAATGCAAGGTCGACGGCAGGCATAGCACACCCAAAACCAGATGAAGCATGGCAAAAAGCTCCAGCGCAAAGGGAAGATAGCCCAAGTAACCCAGTAAAGGCATTTCAAAAACATGCCAAAAATCTACATATGGCACGTCATAAATCCACTTGGGAAAAGAATAGAAATTCCATAATTCCCATAAAAATCCACAAATCAAACTCGCCATCCAAAGATTGAATACGATCTTCCAGTTTCCGGTGGCGGTATTTTTTTAGAATGGATGGATATCCTAACCAGTTATTTACTGGGTCCAGGATAAAAAACAGTGACATCCACATGAAAGCGGCGCCATATGCCGGCCAAATCAAGAGAATAACAAGCATCAGCCATCCGGTAATAAAAAAAATAATTTGAGTGCTTTTTCGCCTTCCGATTCTTGGTCCTTTGCCAACTCGCTCAGAAATTCGAAAGGTGTTAATTAATTCTGTTGTGCCAAAAATGGCCGGGATCACCGTTGAAAAACTAATACTGGCTTGCAGATTGTATTGGAAGTCCGAAAATGATTCTACTCCCAGATAGACCCAATAATGTGCAACCTTATTGAGCCATTCAAAGATCCACCAAACGGGAGCTGAAACGATAAATAGGAAGATCCATGCTTTCCAATCCCGGGAAAGGAGAGAAGTTCCTTTTCGAAGATGGGTCAAACCATTGACCAATAAGATGTAACCCAGCCAAAGGGGAAAGAAAGCCCAATGCGAGCGCAATCCCGGTAAGTGCCAATTGATAGCCCAAAAAATCAGCACCATCACAACTCCGGCAATTCCATAATTCGGAAAACGTCTTTGAACAGTATCATACATCAACTGAAATTAACCAATTTTCTTATGGTGGATTCAATAAAATAAATGGAGATTTACCTATCTATTGATTTTTTATTAACTTATTGTTCAAAATGTTATGAGCTTCAAATCAACCCCGGGCGCACCTTTGATCGCTGTGTTTTTCGCAGTATTGCCATTGATTGGCTTTGCTCAAGGTAAAGTCAGTTTTTTTGATCATCTGCTGACTTACGATAGCGTTGAAGTAACCATTGCCGCTAGTTTTAAAGATCTTTTTAAGAAAAACGACACCTATATTCCTGCCAAACTTACGGTAAAAGTCGGAACGGAGGTGTTAATGGATACCATGGGGGAAATCCGGTCCAGGGGAAACTCTCGAAAAACGATTTGTTTTATGCCTCCCACAAAAATACGGATTAACAAAGATTATTTGAAGCAAAGGGGTTGGGCCGATTACCCAACTTTAAAGATTGTCAACGCTTGCTCTTTTACCGAATTGGCTGAGTCTTATGTGCAGGTAGAGCATCTCATTTATAAGATTTACAACACCCTCACTGAGCGGAGCTTTCGGGATAAAGCGGTTAAACTGATTTATTTAGATAGCGATGGCAAAAAAAAACCAAGCTCGTTTGATGGCTTCTTAATTGAACATGAAGATCAACTGGCTGCAAGAATGGCAGGTGAAGTCTTAAATATAACGTATTTTAAATCAGAGGCACTCGACCGACAGGCTTACATTATTTTTACGATGTTTCAATATTTAATCGGTAATACCGATTGGAAGGTGCTTAATAAACATAATCTAGAAGTCGTCAAAGTACCTGGAGAAAGGGCTGTTTATGCAGTACCCTACGATTTTGATTATGCGGGGATCATTAATACAACTTATGCAGTACCTAACGATAAACTATCGATCAAATCAGTTCGAGATCGGATTTATCTTGGGCCCTGCCAGACGCAGGAGGAGTTGAAAGAAAGTAGAGATTTATTCATCACTAAGAAAGATGCCATTGCTTCATTATTGGTCAAAGCAAATCTCAATGAAAGACAAAGGGATGGAATCCACGATTTTATTTCAAAGTTTTATGACGTGATTGAAGATGAAATGATGGCCACCCGGGTTTTTACAAATTGTATTGATTATTAGAAGTCGGAAGCCAGAAGATTGTAGCGGCGGATCTATTCCGCCGATCGACGTAATTGGAGGCCAGAAGTTTATTTGTTTGAGTTATGCTAACATCGCGATTTAGAAGTTCTTGTTTAATTCTGTTTGCAATGGGTTGGTCTATCATTCCGGCTGTTGCCCATCTTATAAGCCATTCAAAACCAGGTGATCCGGTCTGGTTGATCGAAATGTCAATTGCGAATAGCACCTATTCGAAGATCAAGCGCAATCAGAAAAGCGTATCCTTCACGCCTGATTCCTGCATTTTTAACGGAAAGCCCATGGAAATAATGGAAATGCATTCGCGAGGTAAAACGACCCTTCATTTTTGGCGGAAAAGTTACACTGTGGAGCTCAAAGATCAGATCGAATTTGAAGGCCCGGATGAACGGCTTAATTTCGACCATTTCTATTTAATCAGCATGTCGTTGGATCGAAATTATTATCATAATAGACTGGCCTTTCAAAGTCTATCGTTATTGGGTTTATTCCCACTGTATTATCATTATGTAGAAGTGAGGATTAATGGCCTATCGGAGGGCCTGTATCTGCTGGTGCAAAGGCCGGCCGATTATGCCTTGGATGATCTTGGCTCACCTGGTATTCTCAGGAGAGGGTCGACCGATTTCGTAACAAAGGAAAAATTTAAGAAATCCACCTCCAAAGAGAATAGACTGGAATGTAAGCGTGTCTTTAAGGAAATTAAATCGACTGGCAAGCGATCTGGAGTAGATCTCTATCAGTATTTAAACGAGCGAATTGATTTGGATGCCTATTTTTCATGGTTAGCTTTCAATTACCTCGTAAGGAATGGAGATTACACGGATGAAATCTTTTATTACATACTACCAGATGAACCCTCCACTCGTTTTGGCATTATTCCCTGGGACTTTGATGATATACTGGTCAAGGATCCACATGAGGGTAGGGAAATGAGAGATCGGCAACTTGATGATCAACTCATCTTTTCCAGTGAAGATAAACTGGACCGTATGATAGCGCGGGACCCCTATCTGTATAGACAATACCTAATTCAGTTTTCAAAAGTCTTAGAGGTACTCAACGTTCGAAAAATTTCTGATATTTTTAATGAAATCGAAGAAGAATTGACACCTTATTTTCAGACTAGTTCGATCATTGATGTTTCACAACATGATTTTAAGCCAGTGGAAAGTTGGAAAGCCCTTCAAGACAATTTAATCACAAATTTAACATACATCGAGACCCGGATATCTTTAGTGCAGTTGCTGATCAAACAATATCAAAGTCAATAGGAATGACTCTATTTGTGCTCCATATTTGGATTTATTAGATATTCGGCATGCATTTTTTTTCTCCATTAGACAGACGAAGATGCCTGATCGTTCCTCCGTTGGCTATTTAAATAGGTCTTGGATCAGTGATTCGACACTACGTTTCCCTTCAATAATTTGGAGACTAGAGTGACTCCCTTTATGTCGATAACTCTCGACCGGAAACTCCATTTCTTCTTTGACTAGTGTCTCTGAGGCCGGAGTCAACATTTGATCAGTTATTCCAACCATCACTACTTTTCGGGGAGCAATACTTCCAATCAGATCCGGCAAATCATAGGCAGTTAAGACTCCAGGAATGCCCCAATTAAAATCTATTTCATAGGGATGGCCAGTTCCACCGCCTTCATTTTTGGCGAGTCCAATCTTATAAAATCGATTCATTACCACCGACCGATAAGAAATCAGCGGTCTGACCAATATTGTATTTTTTATTGAGGGATTGAAGGCTGCACAGTGAATCAGCGGGAGACACATGCCATCAAAAGCAATGGCTCCGATTTTACTGCTATCCACTCCCTGGAGCCCCCTTAGATGGGTGGCAATCATATGGATATCACTAGCCTGGAT
Source organism: Saprospiraceae bacterium (assembly GCA_016711125.1). Classification (GTDB taxonomy): domain Bacteria; phylum Bacteroidota; class Bacteroidia; order Chitinophagales; family Saprospiraceae; genus JABDMH01. The sequence goes on from JADJTQ010000005.1 coordinate 345,733, forward strand.
ACCCACCATACTTTTACCAATCAGAACGCCGGTATATCCGGGTGCCAGACTCCTTGTGGCTGTATTTTTCGTTTCACCAACGCCCAACGGATCGATTGCCGCAACGATGTATCCGGATTTTACCAGTGACTCAATGATACCACCTACCTCTGCATCATGAGCTTTACCATCCGGATGTAAATAGAGGAGTGCCGGTCTTTTTTCTAACAGCTCCTCTGGACAAAATAAAAGAAAAGGTATCGGATAACTATTTTCTCGCAATAGGGCATACTTGGTGACTGAATATCCGTCTCTCTGATATCTTCCATTGATAAATAGAGTGGGTTGCTTATTATTCTGGGAATCAAAACCGGTGATTTCTTTTGCCCTATTTAAAACATGGCTGAGATGTTGGTTTATATTTTTTCGAGATTCTTCAATTTGTTTAATTAGTCCGATTGCATAATCCTGGTGATTATCAAAAATCATTTTTCCCTTCATCGAAGTAGAAAGCTGACCGGTTGCCGTCACTTTTAATTCGTCATCAGTCAAACTATTTATTTCACTTTCAGTTGAGTCAACTTCCAGGTTGAAGTGCTGTTGAAAAAAGGTATAAATGGAAGTGCGAATTTTTGGAGTGAGCCAATGTCTCGAGTCGTCTTCAACTAATTTTAGATTTTCAGATTTATCGTATGCTTCATAAGTTCTTTTTGCTTCAGTATAGGCATCACTGGCACTTTGCAAGGTGAGATACTGGTCGCGAGATACAAAAGTCATTAAGGTGGGCTTGGGTGCTCTTACTTCAATCAAATCTTCAAAGGTTATTCCGTGAGCCAGGCTCAGATAGATCTCTGCTTCAGCATCCTGAGCACCCTTGGTCTCCAACTGGCGACGTGATGCCGTCGACCAACTACTGGGTATGGCAACTTTTACCCGCTCGTCGATGGCAGCCAGATAAGCTGTGATGGTACCCCCTCCGGAAAATCCGGTGACGCCAATGCGCTCAGCGTCCACATCCTCTCAGCCTACAAGGTAGTCAAGAGACCAGATGGCATCCCAGATAAAATAGCTCGCACTGGACGTTCCAGTAAGGAAGCATTGATTGCCAAAATAACAGTGTTCGATGACACTGTAACCGATCGAAGAAACGCCTATTTTTGGATCAAAATATTGTACATTTTCTCCTTGTCCCGGAGGATCAATCGTCATCACCATCATCCCTTTTTTTACGAGATTGATCATCACAAGTTGATCTAATTCTGCCCGGAAAGATTCTTGTTCATGGCCAATAAGATTCAATATGCCCGGGATTTTTCCCGTGGCGTGATCGGGTATAAAAAGGCATCCGGACACATAAAAATGAGGTCTTGATTCATAAATGATCTTTTCGATCCGATAGCCATCCTTTTGAACAATTCCGGTAATTTTTGGATTTAAAGCACCTTTTTCAGGAAATGGCCCAATTAATTGTTGTAATTGGTCTTTAATCTGCTTTTGTCTGGAGATCCAATCATTTTTCGTCTTTAAATTTTTTATCTCCTGATCGCGCGACTGATAATATTGGGCTGCCTGACCATTGAGATGAGTGATCAATAGGCTTCCCGGATCGTTCCAGCGAACCCAATCATTAAAAACAAGGAGATCTTCGACTTCGCTCTTTAGGGTTAAATCAACACGCTTCGTTGCAGGTTTTGCCTGAGCAAATAGTAGAAACGTACATAGACTTAATATGCAGGACAAACATGGACCTAAACTGGCCACTAAGATCTTTTACCATGATTCCAAAAGTACATGTCTTTTTGTTATGGAGCCAACTTCTGTTTTAATGACAATCAAATAGATGCCAGCAGGTAAAGCCGATGTATTATAAGGTATCGCATACAAACCCGGGAGTTGATCGAATTTATTATCTGGTCCATCTGTTTTCCTTTCCAATCGAATATCGCAATATTAACTTTGGATGCTGTAGGAATTTGATACCGAATAGTTGTCTGACCGATGGATCCAGTCCAATCAATTTCCAACTTATGGCGAGCCGTGTTCGCAAGCTCTAATGGTACTTGAGTGATCTCGAAATCGGTGCTTTCCCGATGGGACATTGCAACACAGTTTTCGATGACGGCTGTAAAACTGGCTCCCGTCTTTACTTCAAAACCATTGTTCAATTCGATAGAGTTGCCTGCTTTAAAAGTTACTATGGAGGGTGAGTTGATCACACCACCGGAGTTCATATTGGTGGTCACTTGGTATACACCAGCTGCAATGGTCCCTGTATTGGGCGGAGGCGTGTTGCAATTGACCGGCATACTGGTGCAGATTTCCAAAGCCCAGCTGTCGAGCGACCGGACAACCCCACTAGAATAAGGGAGTTCAATAGTAAAAGTCCATATTCCCTGAGGGTTCTGACCATCAAAATCGGATAAATTTCCGGAAGGTTGAAAAGTCATTCCAGTGGTAAAATTGCAAGGTACTGGTGTACCTGCCTCGTCATCAAAGACCAGATTAAAGTGAGTGTTGGTGAAATTTATTGCATTGCAAACCTGAAGTAATTGGACCGTGGTACCAGTGGGACTGGTTAATTTCATCTTGACGTCAGAAAAGTCTGGAAAATCAATATAACCCTTCAAGTCTACGATATTGATATCCGATATGGTGCCACCTATCCCTACCGTAATTTGTGAATTAACCACGGAGTTGTCGGGAATGGGTTTAGGGGTATCGCCACTTAAAGCCACGGGACAAGCAAAATTACATGCTCCTGCTGCTGGTGCCGTGAATAAGCCGTTCCGGGTTAACGAACAAGCTCCATTTGCTGAAAAGCTGGCCACCACATTCACTGCATTACCATTGGCAGCCAATCCAGGTAATGTGACGGTTTGTGGGCTGGTAGTAATGCCAAAATTTTGTCCATTAATCACGAGTGATCCGGTATTCGGGGCATTAAAATAAGTGACCGTTATATCAACATCATATGTATTTGAGCTCGTACATCTGATCGTAGCAGCCAAATCACCAATTAAACAAGTTTGCACCGGCTGACATTGACAATTTGCAGGCACCCATTCCTGTCCGATCGGACAAGTGGGTGGATAAACAGGTGGAATCACCCATACATCATAAGTATAGGATGTCTGCGCTGCGCCAGTAATTCCGGCTACCGTGACCGTATATTTAATATCAAAATTGCTGTTGGTGATAATGCCAATCGGCTCCCACACCACAGTCGGATCTCCATAGGGACCACTGTTAGCCACTACATTTAATGGCACATTATTATTTGACGCATTAACCATGGTGACGGTGGCATTGGTAAAGTTGGCTCCTGGAATACCAAAAGACCATCTGGGATACACGAGATTTCTAATGATATAACCTCTGGGAGGGTATGCAATAAAGTCGGTGAATATTGAAGGGTTTCCACCATTTCCAGATAACCAAAGGGCACTTCGATTCGATGTCATTCCAAGACCAAAAATCTGGGCGCGGGAATAAAAAATCCCGCGACGGTGACCCACGGGTTCGTTTCCCACTCCCGGATCTTCAATCCATTGATCTATCGGATTATAACCGGTATCCCAAGGACCCGAGCCAAGATTCGAATTTTGGGCACCTTCGATGCCATCGGCGGTAGCACAGGTCAGTCCGTTGCAAGAATTTCCGGGACAATGGGACAACGAGTCTGGGTTTGCTTGCATTAGAAAAGCCGCTGCCTGAGCCTTAGTTGTTTGGGTTGCACCAAAGGTAATATTGGTGGTTAGGCCACCCACTAATTTCCGATAATAGTTAATGCGTTGAAGATTCCGATTTAGAACCGTTTGAGATATTGTTCCTGGTGTACATGTGTTAACATCTCCGGTCCAGGCCATGTCAGCCAGATTAAACGCTGATGGAAGATAAAGGGTATTATAATCAGTGACGGCTGTTTCTCTGGGACATTGAGCATTGAGTTTTGCGTAAGGAATAACAGACAACTCCAGACCAGGAATTGATAGATGGCTTTCGACATGATTCTCAGGTTTAGACGTTTTAGTCTAAATTCGAGCCTTAATATAGCTTAATTCGTGTACCGCAGCATATCTGCCAATAATTTAAATTAGGTCGGTCAGGTCTTAAAGATTGATGATCACCAGCCCGATCAATCCGGCCAGAAACATCAAACCGTAGCCTGACAAGACCTTTCTCCTCAGAGCTTCACTACCTGCCCATAAGCTTATACCTAGTTTAATGATGGTGTTGGATAAGGTAGCCAGGATGATCGCGTTTTGGGCAGTGATAATTTGCATACTGTCACCTGCAATTTTAGCGACCGAAATCGTAATGGCATCAATATCCGTGAGTCCGGCTAGTATGCCCGATAGATAGATGCCTTTATGGCCAAATTGATCGTTGGCATAACTAACGGCTAAAAGTATAGTAGTATATAAAATGCCAAAGAAAAATAGCCCTCTCAGATTAAGTGGTTCTCCTAGCGGCAGATCTTCCGGCTTGTCGTTGGGTGGTCCTTGCTTTTGATAATAATAAAGGGTGACACCAAGTGCAGCAGCAAGAATCAGCAATAAGGGAAGCAGCAGGTTGTGTATCAAAGACCGGTTGAAAATAAGGATCCAAACGAATACGCGGATAACCATGATCGTTGATGCAGCCATGATAGCCACTGTACAACTCGCTGAAAATTCGGGAGCGACTTTACTTTTTTTAGAGAAAACCCAGGATACCACCGTACTGCTCACCAGACCACCTACGATCCCGGTTAGCAAAATACCCCGGTTAGAACCAATGAACTTCATAAGCATGTAGCCCAAAAAACCAACGCCCGAGGTTAGGACGATAACCCACCCGATTTCTTTTGGATTGATTACCTGATAAGGACCGAAATCCCTGTCAGGCAGGAATGGGAAAATAAGTAAAACGATGATGACAAATTGGATGAAAGCAAATAACTCACCCTGGGTGATCCTGCCTATTAGGCTCCGAAACTTTACCTTCATGGAAAGAAACAGTACAATCACCACTGTGAGCGCCAGGCAGAACTCGATGTAACCCATTAAGCCAGAGCACCCAGAAGATAAACTAGCAGTGCAGCTATTTCAGTAGTGCCTCCTAGCTGCCCCCGGTTAGCGCTGATGCCGTAGGATATCGAAACCAGAATGGTTAATCCGAAAAAACCAGCTGCGAAGATCCAGAAAGAAAAGATTGCAGCCAAAGTACTGCTTAGAAAACCGAGCAGAGCCACCAAGACAAATGTTCGAAGACCGCAAAAATTTCTTCGCCCTTAGAAAATGAGGGACGTCGCGCTCAAGGCCAATGACAAAACCAATCCCCACGGTCACCAGCATCCTGATGAAAAAATCAAGTTGAGAAATCTGAATCTGGTCAGATAAGAAATGTACGTTTTCCAAAAGTAGAGAGTTTAGATAACAGCAGAAAGTAACAAAATTCTGTAATACCTGACAGAGTCCATTTTCCATAAGATTAGTCAGCAGTTTCAGAAATTAGCACCGATGCACCATGATCTCTGCAACTCCCTTTGATCTCCAGTTATTTACGTCCCATTGGTGGTGGCCGGCTAAAGAGATGTGTAAACTACCATGTAAATGAGTCGGCTCGGCGTATCTAAAATTATACCGTTCAGAATTAAAAATGCGATATCTTCGTATTGCTGCTTTTCATCTATACATCCACTCTGATAGTCTACTAATCCATTTCAAGATTCAAATTGACGGTACCTTTACGTTCCAGATTATTAGATTATGAAAAAGACACCATATTTAAGACTTATTTTGGTTTTGGTCATGCTCATGCAGCAGCTTTATACCGGTCAATATCTGTTTTCCCAGGTTACGCCGGGTCCTGGCGCTGTCAACAGAGAGGCCATGAATACGGGCCGATTTTACGGCCGGGTGGTCGATGAGAATGGCAAGGGAGTAGCTTATGCAGCGGTATCTCTTTTTCGGACAGAAATCGACAGCATTTCAAAAACTCCAACAGAAGTCTTGATCAGTGGACAGATCACCGACGACCATGGCGACTTCAGCCTGGAGAAACTACCCACCATGGGTGAGTTTGACTTGAAGATTTCTTTTCTGGGTTATGCTGAGATCTCTCAAAAAGTAAGTTTTGGCATTGGTCGGCCAAATGGGCAGGGTCAGAGACCTAACGGAGGGGCTAGACCAGGTGCTGATCCATCACGAATGGCCGATAAAGTTGATGTCGACCTTGGCAATATTAATTTGATGCAGGAGGCCTCAAACCTGGAACAAATAACCGTGACCGGAGAAGCCACGAATGTCCAGTTGGCTCTCGATCGCAAGATATACCGGGTTGATAAAGATGCTAATGCAGCTGGTGGTACTGCCGTTGAGGCATTGAAGAATGTGCCGAGCTTGGCAGTAGATCTGGATGGAAACCTATCGTTGAGAAATGCTTCTCCACAGCTGTTTGTTGACGGCCGGCCAACGACATTATCGCTTGATCAAATATCAGCTGATGCTATTGAAACTGTCGAAGTGATTACGAATCCATCTGCAAAATTTGATGCATCCGGAGGACAGGCAGGTATCGTCAATATCGTTTTGAAAAAAGAACGACGGATTGGGTACAATGGAAATGTTCGGACGGGCTTCGACTCGCAGGGAAGTAAAAATATTAGTGGAGACATCAATCTAAGAGAAGGAGAAGTTAATACTTTCATTAGTGGCAATTACAGTCAACGCCGGGGCAAGTCGTACAACACCACAGACCGGCAAAACTTATTTGGCTCACCCTTAACGAATATTCATCAGGAGGGGTCAGGTAATCAGGAAGGTTTTTTTGCAAACATCAGAGGCGGTATTGATTGGTTTATGGATAACCGTAACACGGTAACGGTGCAAGGATCGTATATGCGAGGCCAATTTGGCAGACCGGAGATTTTAAATGTACGCACTGACTCCCTTTATTCTACAGGCAATGCTTTTAGTGAATATATCCGAAATACGGATGGAGAGCGAAATTTTCGCAATAGTGGTGCCAGTTTTATTTAAGCATTTGTATCCAAAAAAGGGAAAAGAGCTAACGGCCGATATTAACTACAATAATATTCTATTTAAAAACGACAATCAATATCTGACGAATTATATTGGCCGTGATCTGAATTTTCAGGAAAGGCAGAATGGCAAAGGAGGTACCAATATCCTAACCCTACAGACCGACTACGTCAATCCGGTTACTGACAAGATCAAATTAGAGATGGGAGCCTATGCATCGATTAGAAAAGTCGATAACGATAATTTCAACTACATCTATAATAGTACGACCGAAGTATGGAATCAGATCTTCAATTTTACGGATCAATACACTTTTAATGACAATGTTTATGCAGCATATACATCTGTGAGTCACCAATTTCCTAAATGGGGCTATCAGGTTGGAGTGCGGGCAGAAAGTAGCATTTATGAGGGGGTTCTGGCAGGCGAATCTACCTTTAAGAATGATTATCCATTGAGTTTGTTTCCCAGTATATTCGTCACGCGTAAATTAAATGACCAGGATAATATTCAATTTTCCGTAACTCGACGGATTAATCGACCTAATTTTTTCAATTGATTCCATTTGTGGATTACTCAGATTCACTTAATTTGAGAAGAGGTAATCCTGATCTTATTCCTGAGTTTACCAGTTCTGCCGAGGTTTCTTACCAGAATATTTTCAAGAATGGTCACAATGTTTTGGTGACTGGCTATTATAAGAGAGCCCGTGATCTGATCACCAATTATCAATTTACGGAGGGTGATCCTGCGGGCGAAGGAGAAATTGTGATTTCGACATTTGCCAACTCAAACAGCAGTGAGGCATACGGAGTAGAATTTACCTCACGTAATCAAATTACCAAAGGGATCGATTTGACCTCCAATATCAACCTATACAATTCGAAAGTTGATGCGTCAAATGTGAAGCTGGACTCATTAATGAGCAATTTACTCGGTTTATTAAGGAAAATATGAATATTAAATTACCAGCTGGACTTACCCTGCAGTTGTCAGAGCAGTATCAAAGCAAGACGGCATTTTCACCTAATGAAGGTGGCGGTCGGTTCAGGGGCTATGGTGGGTCCAGTAATTCCGCTCAGGGATATTCCACTCCCTATTGGTATTTAGATGCTGCTGTCCGAAAAGATGTGATGAAGCGCAAAGGAAGCATTACGATCAATATGGAAGACATTTTTCGTAGTAGGAGGCAAGGCTCTTATTCGGAGTCATCGCTTTTTATTCAGGAAAATGAGCGATGGCGTAATCCGCAGGTAGTCCGAGTCAATTTTTCTTATCGGTTTGGCAAAGCAGATACTTCATTGTTTAAACGAAAGAATATGAATTCGAATGAAGGTGGCTCGGATATGATGAGTAACTAACAGTATCCAAGGGGTACTGACCCCTTGGAGTATTCTCCGAATATCTGAAATCTGAAATCAGCCGGGCCTATGATCCTTTTAATCGATAAATAGTCGCACCACTGCAACCAAATGAACGGGTTTTAAGTCTTTACGTTAAACCTGTTTTCTCATGTTGCAGCATTCACTTAAAATGGCGTTTCGCAACTTTCGCCGGCACCGAAGCGCTTTCCTGATTAATGTCATCGGTCTTGCCACCGGACTGGCCTGTGCTCTCCTCATTTTTTTGTGGGTTTACGATGAATTGCAAATTGATCAATTTCATATTAATAGTGACCGGCTATATCGTGTCTTAGAACATCAACAGTACAAGGATGATATCATGACCACCTGGTCTACTCCTGGTCTCCTTGCTCAGACATTGGCGGAAGAAGTTCCAGAAGTGGAGTATGCAGCCACAATCATGTGGCCTATGAAACAGACGCTGACAGTCGAAGATCAAAACATCAAAGTCACTGTTTACTACGCTGGAGACGACTTTTTTCGGATGTTTAGTTTCAAACTTTCTGAAGGGCAACCGGACGAGGTTTTAAAAGACCCAGCTGGCATGGCTATTTCGCAATCAACAGCCGAAAAGCTATTTGGCACGGCCGAATCGGCAATGGGCAAAACCATTGAATTTGAACACAGCAAATCCTATCAGATAACCGGTATTTTTGAAGATGTCACCAGGTATTCATCACTCGATTTTGATGTCGTGATGGGTTATGATCATTATCTGAAAGAAAACGAATGGTTAACAAATTGGGGTAGTAATTCACCACCGACCGTATTGACCCTTAAGCCCGGATCTGATCCGGTCGAAGTCGATAAAAAAATAGCCAATTTTGTTAAAGACCGGTCCGAGAACTCAAATGTCACACTTTTTCTTAAACCATTTGCGGAATCGTATTTGTACGGCAGATATGAAAATGGAAAACTGACCGGAGGAAGAATTGAATATGTCAAACTCTTTTCGATTATAGCGATTTTCATTTTGTTGATTGCGTGCATTAATTTTATGAATCTATCCACTGCCAAAGGATCTTTAAGGGCTAGGGAAGTTGGGGTTAAAAAAACATTTGGAGTCGATCGCAGGTCACTCATTTATCAATATCTCACCGAATCAGTGTTGCTGGCTTTTATCGCCCTGATCCTGGCCGTCTTATTAGTTGCCTTGAGCCTACCTTCCTTCAATTTGTTGACTGATAAAGAAATTGTATTATCCCTATCACCGGACTTATTGGGCTCATTTATGTTGATCACCCTGATTACCGGTCTTTTGGCCGGTAGTTATCCGGCATTTTATTTGTCTTCTTTTAAACCGGTTACCGTTTTAAAAGGAGAGTTAAAATCAACCTTAGGCGAATTGTGGGCGAGAAGAGGACTGGTTATTTTTCAGTTTACCTTATCGATTGTATTGATCATCAGCGTCTTGACAGTTTATCAACAGGTCAAATTTGTGATGAATAAAAACCTCGGATATGACAAAGATCAATTGGTGCACTTTCAGATCGATGGAAAAATCGAAGATGCGACTGATGCATTTTTGACCGAGGCTAAGAGGCTACCGGGCATTGAAAATGTTTCGACTATTGCACATGATCTTGTGGGACAGCAGAATAATACTAGTGGTCTAAAGTGGGGGGAAAGGATCCAAACGACCTTATCTTATTTGAAAATGTCCGGGTTAACTATGATCTGCTGGAGACAATTGGAGTAGAGCTGAAGCAAGGACGTTTTTTTTCACGTGATTTTGGCTCCGATACCACTAAAATCATCTTCAACGAAGCTGGTATTAAGGTGATGGGTTTTAAAGACGATCCAATTGGGAAGGTGATCAACCTTTGGGATAAATATCCATTGGAGATTATTGGTGTTGTAAAAGATTTTCATTTTAAGTCATTGCATGGAGCCGATTACTCCTATGTTCTTTCATTGGTCTCCTGAAAATACGTGGGTGGTCATGGCTCGAATCGCGGCAGGAAGGCAGCAGGAGGCTTTAACAAACCTACAGGCTCTCTATGAGCGTTTTAATCCAGGCTTTCCCTTCGAATACCATTTTGTGGATGAAGAATATTCCAAGCAATATGCATCTGAGCAACGTGTGGCAAGCCTATCACGCTATTTTGCCGGCTTTGCCATTCTAATCTCTTGTCTCGGCCTCTTTGGTTTGGCAGCCTTTACCGGTGAAATTCGAAAAAAGGAAATCGGGGTCAGAAAGGTGTTGGGTGCGTCCGTCTTTAATGTCGTACTCCTGCTTACTAAAGATTTTACCAGATTAGTGATGGTTTCGATTCTGATGGGTTTACCGATTGCGTATTTTCTCGTAAGCCAATGGCTTGATCGATTCGAATTTAAAATTGGTCTTCATTGGTGGTTTTTTGTTGGGGCAGGATTTCTGGTGTTAGTGATATCTTGGTTGACTACAAGCTCTCAGGCTTTTGTGGCTGCTTCTGCTCATCCCCATGAGTGTTTGAGAAATGAATGACAGCATAATTTTGGTTTCCGGTATCCATCACGGCCGATTGATTTATCTGTACTTTTTCAAAAGTCTGCAGAATGTAAATCTATCCGTTCGACTTTACAGGTTTCATCTCAGTGAGAGATTGACGGAAAAGGTCCAGCTTCAATAGAAGATCTCGTGTTTGCGGTTTTGGAGCATCGAAGAAAGGTAGAATTCTCACCTTCCGAATAGGAAGTAAAAAAATCAGAATGCTAAAGTGACACCCACTAAATAAGAGAAACAACTAATTGTTTAGATAGGTAGGTTGGTCTGCTTCAGAATAAAAAAAAGGGAGCCAATTATTTAACTCCCGTTTCTTGATTCGGATACTACAGATTAATAAGGCTCTGCCCATACTCCGCATGATCATCTTTAAGGACAAATACCTTACCGATGAGCGGTGAGCACATAAACAAACAGGAAAATCATTTCAGGCAAGAAATAAATCGAAATTGAATATTGGGAATTTCGATTCGAGTGTTGCTGCAAAAGTAATGTAAAATTCTTAAAATCTCAACAAACGGGTACGTTAAATTCAAATACTTCTTGAGATAATATGTAAGCTATTTAGGCCTATGTTTTTAAGTTAGATTGGTTGTTATGCGAGGGGCACTTAAAGATGGCATAGAGTCCAGATATAGCGTAGATCTGCCGATTTTTTAAGTTTTTGGACCGGATAAAAGATAGAAGTAGATTTCGAATCTGTGGTTTTACCTGATTGTTCAAGATATGAAGGAATCAATTCATTTACCTGGCTTTCTCCATGGACAGACGGATCAAATTTCGGATCTGGGTTTAAAAAGGTTATTAGTATAAGGAGAAGATCCAAGATGCAGATTTATTAGAGAGTCTATTGCTTTTATATTAAACTTTTCTATCATGCATATGCATAAATGCGGCAAAATAGCGAACTCCGATTGAGATCTATCCAGATCTGCAATCCTCAGAGCCTATCTGATAATGAGCTGCTGCAAGCAATGACTCAGATTTATAATCTCCCTCCCGAAGAGCTGTTGAAAGCGGAAGCTGTGCCGATTGTAAATTTTCTCAGAAAGATCAATGAAGAGGTTACCACGCGCTGTCGAAGTAGATCCTTGGGTGTAATAGTGGTGCAATCCTAAACTGATAAAAAAGAGGTTCTTGCGTATTTACAGTGGGTCGTTTTTATTCTATGTATCTTTCTTCAACAATACTTCGTGTACTTTTGGCTTGATCCAAAAGTACCAAAAGATCAAGGCTCTAAGGCCTAAACCTAAAACAGGCATAGAAAACCGGAATTCTAAAAACTCGCCTTGGTATTCCATCTTTGTGCTTTAGGTCCGGGGTCATCTCGAGCCTGATTGTGCTGTGGTAGAAGACTCATACAGTTTAGAATTCTTACGGTTTTCTACACCTGTTTCTTAACGGTTTATTCCTTAAGGCCGATCACCAGACCTTTTTTCAAAGATCTTTGGAAAAGTCGTTGCTTCGGGCTCTGGATCCTGATAATCAATGGTTTGGGTTTTTAACAAGGTATCCAAAATACCGATAGTTGTAATTAAATAGCTGAAGGCACTTCAAAATCGCATAATTATTATCTTTCTTCAACCCATAAACACGCGAACCATTGTTCAAAGCCGCAGAATGTAAATTCTGCTCTCTCTTGTTGTAAGAGAGGGGAAGCCCGTCACTTTGTGGCAGCGTAAAATCCATATCTTCCGATAGTGAGAAAAATAGAAATAGCAGTTCACCCACTAAATTGGATAGTATTATGTCATTCCCCACCAGAGTAGGATATAAGTCGTTTGAATACAATTTATTTAGTTCTTTCTGCCCTTCCCCACAGGGTGGGTGCGCGCTTCCTTAGAAAGGCTCCGTCTTCAACTGAAGGCTCGAAGGTACAAGAGTTATTTTTTACTATCAAGGACTTATGAAAACATAGCAAACATCGCAACGCTTAGTTGTCTTTTAGGCACCGAACAGACATTCCATGATATTTGTTTGCCTGGAATCTGAATATTTCACCAACCAAGTAATCCTGATATCTGATCCAGGCATTGTCTGGAATATATTCTGTAGAACTCCACCAATAAGTGAACATTCCAATACCGTCATAATCGCCGCCAAGATAACCACTAGGAAGACCAGAAAAGCCGCTCTCATTTGTAGCTTCACTATTGGGTGAAATCCAGTGAGCAAGTCCAGCTTCCTTCATCTTGCCTCCTGCAACATCAGACCCCCCTAAGTAGTCGGTCAGAGTGGTCCAATCAAGATCAGATGGCACATGCCAGCCAGTTGGACAAACATTTAAAGTGTTGGAGTCGGCTACGACGTAATAATTGTATAAGGCTCCATGCCTGGGTTCTTCACCACCATTATTATACCACGTATGTCCTGGTGTCGTCAAATTGTTCCAATCTGTATTATCTGTCACCAAAGGAATAAGGGTTTCATCATTGTATCTAGTCACCTTCAGATTTTCTGCCATCCAAGTCTGGGTTCCGATTTTCACAATTTTATAAGAATTGTTATCAACATCCTTTACAAATCCGCCTGTTAAGGATATCCAGTCGGATCCATCCCAACCTTCAAAATCACTTCCAGTCCACCTTATAGTGCCTGGATCAGGTTCTGGGTCTTCTGAATTACCGATTTGGATGGCACCCTCTATCTCAAGCTTTTCCTCCTGGGCTTGTATTGCCAAAAAGCCTAGAATCAGAAGTATGGTTAGGACAGCTCTCATACCTCAATATACCAGTATCTGAAAATATTTACAAACACTTAAACATGAATCATGAAATTCTCAACAGGCCAACTCCTTGCCTCAAAGGAAGTAAACGCTCTATTAACCCAATCCGCAGACTTCTGCACATTCGTTAGTAATTCCCTCACCCGACATAAATCGGGAGATTGGGGTGACTGCTGCCGAGAAGATAAACAAGCCAATGAGTGGGCATAAATGGCTCTGACAGACTCTTTTCGGTTTAATGCTATTCTAGAACGATACCCACTTAAGTAGCTGAAGTATGATAAAAAAGTATCCTTAAGGGGTTACCTTATTTAGATATCTACATTAAGGAGATTGATCAAAACCAGAGCACATATTATACACCTCTCGGCCTTGGCTAGTTGGGTAGGTCTGACTCTCGTCAATGGTGATGTAAAAATATTGTTAGAATTACGTTTTTTTACTACTTTCAATTGGTCGGTTACGAATCCATCACTTGTAAATTCAAAGAAACTTGGGAGTTACAAGTCCAAAAGACAGGTAACAGACAATAAAAAACAAGAACTAAAATTTAAAATTATTGATATGAAAACAAAATTGAATTTTGAAAAAACCATTTCCAATTTATTATTCTTGCTACTTGTATTAACGGCAACTTATGGATTAGTCGCTCAAGAAAAGCCAAGTGAACTTGATACTGCAAAAATTCAAAGACTATATTATATTTTTCCGAATATTATGACTCTTCAGGAATAAGGTTACAATCTGTTGAAACCGAGCAGATTCCAATAGAATTAGAACCTGGAGATGAAGTAATAGTTAGCGGACTGAAATATTCTGTTGGGAGGGTTATAAGGGAGCACAGAGAAGGACCAAATGACCTATTTCTTAATTTGTATAAATACCATTTACAAGGGCCTATTAATTAAATATTCATTATTGAAGTCATTTGAAAAACGTGTTACAACATTGTATAACCGGCGTTGTGACGCATTCTACTACTTCCGAATCCACTCGGAATTACTAATGCCAATGCTTAACCGAAAAATAGCAATTAAAAACCCATAACTGACGGTTATACCAGATCGTTGTAGATAATGTAAAGTATAAAGTATTTGGTCAGAAGAACCTGAAGTAATTAACTTATTCTTCTTTTGAGGTAGATTCTACCTGTCTGGGTCTGCGGCTCAATCCTTAATGCACCGAACTGAAACCCCAGCCTTCTTGTCAAAATAGTTCCTGTTAATTTCAGGATATATGTACCCAAGCGCATTAAAAACAGCAGACTGAGATCCGAATTCTGATGCTCTCCAATAGAAGCCATAAAGCATACCATCATGAAATACTCCATCTGCAAATCTATTTCCTCCTGATAGTGCAGTAAATCCGCTGTCATTATTTGCACCTTCGTTAGGGCTAGGCCAGTGATCAAATCCCACTTCTTTTAATTTACCTCCCGCCACATAGCTCTGTGGTCCATTAATCTCTGGATCTATCGTCCCAGGATCAAGATAGTCTATCAGCGTATTCCACACACTGTCATCAGGTACATGCCAACCTAGTGGACACAGACTATCTCCTTCCAGTGCAAACCAATTGTACAACTTTCCATACGGCACTTCATAGCTAGACATGTTCTCGTACCAACACCAAGCTCCAAAGGTGAGCATGGACCATTCATTAGCAGCAGTAATCTGGGGAATATCTGCTCCAAGAGCATACTTAGTAGTTCTAAGGTTTTCTCCCATCCGGATTTGTTGGCCAATTTGGATAGTCTTGTAATTGTTGCCATCAATATCGCTGACAGAGCCCAGATTAACACCTGTAAGCGATACCCAATAGAGGCCGTTCCAGCCTGAAAATCCATAGTTGACGAATTAAATCGGATTGTCCCAAGCGTAGGTGACGGATCTTCGGATTCAGCTACGATGATCGCTCCCTCAATTTCAAGTTTTTCTTGTGCGGCTAAGGTAAGGGTGCATAGAAGCAAAAAGATGATTTTCATGAGGGTATAGACTTCATTAGTCTCGCTGAGGTGTCTGGTAACAAAAAGGCGTGAGACTAAACTCAGCCCTACTCTCAGGTATCGCCATACCCTACAGGCAGTCAGATCAAGCCAGTCTCATGGTGTACCTGATCTGTTTCTGGCTGTTTTAGAAATTGGCGATTTCGAGAGTAGAAACATATTAACGCCTATATTTTCAGCAGCTAAATCTACTGAATACGGAGGAACAAGCATAGAAAAGCTAGGTTAATCCAAGAGGGTCAATAGATGCTTGCAGCCTAGAATTGAGATACGTAGCTATTGTGTGCAAATCAAGAGTTTTAATTAACTTTCAGACCCGTTCATGAAGCAATGAGCTGCCTATGGTTAAGCTTGAGATTTTTAGCTTCAGAATGGCTCTCACTATTCATATAAAAATTGGTCAACTAATGGAAATAAATCTACAATTGAAGGCACTTGCTGATAAGATCAATCAGATGAAGGATAAGATAGATACAGAGGAAGCCACCAAGACAGCTTTTGTTCTTCCCTTCATAAACTTACTTGGTTATGATATTTTTAATCCCACTGAAGTAACTCCCGAATTTACAGCTGATCTGGGTCTTAAAAAGGTGAAAAAGTTGACTATGCTATTTTTCAAAATGGAGCTCCAATCCTGATCATTGAATGCAAGAATTGGAAGCAAGATCTAAACGTTCATAATTCCCAACTATTTAGATATTTCCATGTAACAAAAACTCGCTTTGCACTTTTAACAAACGGAATAGAGTATAGATTCTATTCTGATTTAGAGGCTCAGAATAAGATGGACGAGAAGCCGTTCCTGGAATTTAATATGACAACTCTTAAGGAATCGACGATTGCTGAAATAGCAAAATTCCATAAATCCAATTTTGATGTTGACAAAATAATAAGCAATGCCAGCGCTCTAAAGTACATAGCAGAAATCAAAAAAATTGTATCTTCTGAAATCTCAAATCCGACACCTGATCTAATAAGGCATTATGCTAATCAGGTCTATACAGGACGACTTACAGAGAAGGTACTTGAGCACTTCAAGGACTTTGTTGCAAAGGCTCTAAACCAATATGTAAGTGATAAAGTTAGTGATAGATTAACAGCAGCTTTAACAAAGGAAAATGAGAAGCAGATTGAACAAGATGTGGTTGAGGAAGAAGTATCCAAAATCGAAACTACGCAAGAAGAATTGGAGGCATATCAGATCGTAGTAGCGATCCTTAGACGAATTATATCTAAAGATCGAATTGTTCATCGAGATACACAATCATATTTTGGAATCCTACTTGATGACAATAACAGAAAACCTATCTGCAGATTACATCTCAATTCTGGTAAAAAATATATAAGCCTTTTGGAGATAATAAAATGAGAAAAGAGAACATATTAACTCCATCGATGACATTTATAAATTTGAAAAAGATTTACTACTGACTGTGAGACATTATGAAGATGAAAAATGATATTATCGGAAATAAGGAGTTCGGCAGAGTTCGCTCAAGCAAAAAGTCGTGCCAGCTTCCAGCACAGCAGTCTGCCCTCACCCGCAGCCCCTCCCACCAGACAGCTTTGTCATGCTTTTCGCAGTCTCGCTCACCGAGTCACACGCAGTTACCGGTCTTCTCAGCATTTGATCTCCACTCGCTCCGGTCAGCTAAAGCCTCCCTGCACTCCTGGAGCACGCTACGCTTCAAAAACTTAAAATCCCTCGCTGCTTGACGAATGGCTCGCCGCTAGGTCACCAGGACCCAAGCTGCTATGCAGTACCATCAGCTCCACTACGTTTCCGCTGCTGGAGGTCCTGTGGCGCTCGCGTCGGCTTCGCTTGGACAGATGCTATAATTAAGGAATTTTTCTGAATTTCAAACTCCAGTAAGCCTGGGTCAATTTCCTTCAGAAACTCCAAAAATTAGTTGTTCACTAAAGTGATCGAGACTTGGCAGTCAATAACATAAAATTCAACGGCATCCTTTATTAAAGAATCACCTTTGAAAACTCGAGATACTATTTCTCTACTACCATCAGGTCGATCAGTACTTTCTATTGCCGTCCCCTCATATTTTGAAATGAGGGTTATCGCACCATCAAATAGCTCGTCAAAGGTCTTAAGAAATGCCAAATACTCTGCAAATATGGAAGAATTAGCTGTAGTAATTGTTATTCTTGACTGCCTAGCTTGGTAATCAACCTGAATAGTAGTATTGCCGCTTTCGTGCATCCACTTTCCAGAAAACCATGATGATCGAGAAGTCGCTTCCTGAGCTTTAAAGCCAACGGGACTTAAAATATCGTCAAAAGCTTCGAAATTCACGAGCGGGTAAGTCTCAGCACCATTAGCTTCACCTAAGAATTGCATTCCACCAAGCGTCGCTGTAAAATATTTCACCCAGATTTTATTGCTTTCCTGAGCTTTTAGTGCTGGAGACGTATTGTAAAAAATGGGGAAGAAAAATACCAATCTTTGATAGTGACAAATAATAGCATAATTATTAACTAGCCTCCCTAGTTGAAGCATAGTGGCATATTTTACCTATAGAGACGTCACGGACCTATATAGACGATATTAAGCATTTTTTTCTGTCTCAAACGTTATGATTTTGAGAAGTTTGGAAGTTTTTTAATAGGTACCTACGTTTCAATGTTGACCCCCACAATATTTTTCGTATGGGTGGTATCGTTCATTGAATGCCAGTCAGCATTTGTCAGTCTAACAAAACCACCATTTGTTAAGTAAAGTGTATCATTAGACGACGACAGTATCTGGTATTCCACCAAAGAAGAAGCATCCCTAACACCCAATGTCCCATCCGGTAATCTCACCACAACGCTGTCTGCTGCATTGTCCTTGATCAACTCTGAGACCTTGGAACTACCTTCCACTTCAAGGGTTTGGGGCTACCAAGCTGGTTGAAAACAATACTAAACAAATAAAGATAAATCTCACAAGTCCATAAATGAAGGTCTCAAATTAAGAAAAAGCTTCTGATATTCTCTCCAAAACGGAGTTTGCAACCTCTCAGAATATATAGATCTACCGTCTTCTGATTTCTAAGATTTATATATTGCATATAAATATTACAGCACCGATGCCATTGTATAAGATTGATAATAATAAAATCCTCCCGATCTCGCGGACTACTTTCGCCCAGCAGAATGTAAAAGAACGTAAGGATTTACAGCAGATGCTCAAATCGCAGATAGAGATAATATCACCGGATACTTTAATCGTTGCAGAAGAATTTGGAGAATGGGATGACAGCCGAAGACGCATTGACCTTCTCGGCATTGATAGGTCAGCCAATTTGGTAGTTATTGAACTGAAGCGTACTGAGGATGGAGGACACATGGAGCTGCAAAGCATTCGGTATGCAGCCATGATATCAACTCTCACTTTTGATAAACTCGTTGGGATTTATTCTCAATATTTGAAAGATAATGCACAGAACGTAGATGCTTCAGAAAGTCTGCTTGAGTTCTTGGACTGGACCGAAAAGGATGAGGACCGTTTTGCCCAAGAGGTAAAAATAGTGCTTGCGTCCGCCGAGTTTTCTAAAGAATTAACAACGTCTGTGATGTGGCTAAATGAATTTGGTCTTGATATCCGGTGCGTTAGAATGCATCCATACGAAAGTAATGGAGAAACACTATTAGACATCCAAACTGTGATTCCTATCCCAGAAGTGGCCGATTACCAGATAAGGATCAGAGAAAAAAAGCAAAAGGAACGTCAGTCACGATCATATTCTAAGGACTATACTAAGTATGATCTCAGTATTGCTGGTAGGAACTATGATGGTCTTAACAAAAGGCAGCTTATGTATGTCCTGGTCTCTGAAATTATAAAAACAGCAGATAATCCAGAGTACATTACCGATGCTTTGCCCAGGAGGAAGTTCAAGATCTTTGAAGGTATTCTTGATGCAGATACAGTCAATGCAAGGTTGATGGCAGAAGACAGGGGTGGCGTGATCGCTAGAGTTAATCGGTTTTTCTCAAAAGAAGGGGAGTTTTATCACATAGAGGGTAAAACTTATGTCCTTAGCAATCAATGGGGTAGAAATTACTTTGGATGCAGTAGCAAGCTGTAAGAATTTATTCCCGGAGTTGCATATTAATATTACTCCGATGTGACCGATCAAATCCTAACTACCGAGATCAATATCTTTGGATATCTGCTATAGATGAAAAAATAGAATCTCGGAAGTCAATAAAAATATAGGCTGTCGGCCAATTTTGACTGGATGTTTTCTATTAGAAAAAGGTAGCTAAATCTAAGGCGTCTAGATATGCATCAAGACAACTAACGCTCTTAAAGCTCCGAATGTCCTAATACTGTGATATTGCTCATCGTAGTAGACCTCCACATAGAAGTCCTCAAGGGCATATAGATTGACCTTGCCCTTCTCATAATCCCTCCAAGTTAGATAGGTGGCATGATCCCAGACCGTATCTGCTTTCTTATTTAGATCAAATGCTATGAACTCATATAGACCATAACATAATATGTAGCAGAAATTGGGCCAAAAAAAAGGATAGTATCACAGTATGATCCCTATATTCACAGCATCTAGTTTTTTAACCCAAACAAAAAAACTCGCCATGCGATATATACTACTAATTGTATCATCCACCGTATTCAATATGGCTGTTGGTCAAACGGAAGAACATGAACGTAAGTATCTTAATGACTTAGTTAAAGAGGCTTCATCAGAACAGATTTCAGTAATTCAACAGACTGAGCTTAGAGAATTAGGAAAGGCCTGGAACCAGCTTATGAAAGATTTCGGTGGGTATCCCAGCCTTCCTTATAATGAAACTACTAACGAAATAGAATTTAGCTACATTCTCGATCTCCCTGGTATAGACCAGCAAATTATCCTTCGAAGGATAAAGGAATGGATAGCAATAAACTTTGCTTCAATCTCGAATGCTTTGCATTATGAAGATGCTGAGCAAGGAAAATTGATAACAAAAGGTTGGCGTCCGTTAACTATTCGGACAATAGGGCCTCGTAATTTTTGGGGTATTCCCAAGGGCGAGACTATTGACGCTTTAAAATGCTTCTTTACGGCCATATATACAGTTAAGGAGGGGAAAGTAAAAGTGGAGTACAGGAGTATTGAATTTGAATCACGATACTTCAGCATTCTCAGCAATACTTACCGTACTACTAAACAGCACATCAGTGAATTATATCCGGTAACCGCCGCCGACAAAGACTCATGGAAAAGTAGACTTAGCACGCTACAAGAGACTAACCGAGCGATGGCACTAAGCGTAGCCGTGCAAGAATACTACATAAAGGAGTACGTCAATGATTACCAATTTTAAATAAATGTACTAAGTATCCTTGCCTCTCGTATTAAACCTTTTCTATCATGTACTTATGAGAGAAAAACCCAACCAATCAGGATTGAAATCCATTAAAATATTCAATCCGGCACATCTGTCTGATCATGAGCTTCTTAGGGCTATGACTCAAATCTATCAACTACCACCAGAACAAATTATTATAGAAGAGGGTAAAGAGGTGTCGGCTTTTCTTAGAAGGGTGAATGAGGAGATTTCATACCGGTGTCAAACTAGATCACTTGCTACGATGCCTGTCTAAATTACTGCTTCTGAAAAACCTCGACCGTCACTTAATACTTGGACTAAGCCTGCAAGGCATGGCACGCTTATTGTCCTTAAAAAATCACCTTGGATTTCAATGATTCTATGACATGGTAACCTAAGCTTGATGATATAGATGTTCGGTCCATCCTAGAATATTGGGCAGTATTTACAAATCAAAATAGAGATGAAATCTACTAATTTCATTGTGGCAAAATCCGAATTATTGCAGGCTCTGAAGAGTCTCCAAAAAATTGAGAGAGTAGCGAGAAAAAAAAGTACTTTAGAAGTGACCCTTATTGAGGGATATCTGGAATTGAGTATACCTGGAGCTCAATTAAAAGTGAGCGCTCTTACAAAGGGTGGTGCTAAATTCACATCACAATTATGGTATTACAACGACTTTGTAAAAAGTGCCAGTGGGGAGGAACTATGCTTTACTCTTGTTGAAAACGGACTAAATCTAGGAAGAACAACTATTCTCGTAAAATCAATTTTTTTGAATCAGATCAAATACTCAGAAGCATCTCCATTCCCATTAATTACTCTTATACTGACTTGC
The DNA here is from genome assembly GCA_016711125.1 of Saprospiraceae bacterium. Taxonomy (GTDB): domain Bacteria; phylum Bacteroidota; class Bacteroidia; order Chitinophagales; family Saprospiraceae; genus JABDMH01. Next base: position 367,527 of record JADJTQ010000005.1, read on the forward strand.
TAAGGCTCTACTTTTCAGAACAATATACCGAAGAGGAATTAACATTTAACAACTTAGATAAGGATGTAGCCAATTCATTAAAATCTTTGAGCAATGATATATCAAAGGTATTCACCGTGTTTAAGAAATACGGAATCACCCGGGATGAGATCGAGCGCTTTGTGAGCTCCAAATTGGAGACACAACATCAGGGATAATGTTATTTGAATACAGTCTCACCATCTAGAGTACAGCTCATTCCAGAGTTTTGCTACCTTGAGATCAAAAGATAGATTATTCAGTTCGATGTACTAAGGATTAATCTCGACGATTATTCCGCAAACTTTCTACTTGAAGAATGTTTCTTCTCCCGATGAAGGTCGGTATTTTTGGTCGACCATTTTCGCATCATACATAGTAATTATAAAACTTTACTTCTTTTTATCATGCCAATTGGTACCCTGGTTAATTCAGGACTGGGGAAAAGTAGTGCTGGGGAAAGTGCACTTTTTGCACTGGTCCCTGAGTACAGATAGTGTGCATTGATTCATGTTTTCTCAGCGATCCATTAAAATTATCTCGTCCTGCATTCAATCTATTTTATGATCGGTTCGTTATTTTTCACTGTAGTGTCTAATGAGTTGTTGTGCTAGCTTTTCATCAGCCTCAGACTTAATTTCAATAGTGTGTGAAAAACCTTTACCAGAAATCTCTATGTGGGTTTTCTCTCCTCTTTGTTTTTGTCGATTTTTCCAGATTGCAATTAAAGCTAAGACCGCAGTTAAGTAATTCGGGAGTTGTTCAATAATGGTCATAATTAATTCCGGGCCATCCTCATGCCTCTCTAAATATCCACCACCTTCTTTTAGTCTAGCTTGTGGAAAACTGGTAGTTGGCTTAATCTTGGGATTTGGACCAATTAGCTTTATAAGATGGTCCTCCACGCTAGAATCGTAGTTATCACGAGGCCCGGACTTGGATCGTTTATATCGGATAGTAATTTGGGACATTCTTATGAATTTGATGAGTTATAGTTCTCATGGGTAAGCGCTCAGGCATGAGCGTCTTGGATGATCAAGAAAAAGCCTACACCTTTGTGTAAAATAAAGGCAAAGGTATGAAGAGACATAATGCGACAGAGATATTTCCACTCATAGCTGCCTACGAAGAAGGCACCTTATCGAAGGAAGGTTTCTGCAAGAAGACTCGATTAAAGGAAAGCAGTTTGATTTACTGGCGGAATAAGTATCAAAAGCACATGGACACCGAGAATGGTGCTGTATCTCCGACCAGGTCGAAGACCGAGGCTTTCGTTCGGGTGAATCCTGGGATAGTAAGGAATCCGGATTTCCAGATGGAAATAATAATGCCTGATGGGAAACGTGTTCGATTCTCTTCATTGGTTCCAGAAGCATACTTAGAAAATATTTTGACCATAAGATGATTGGCATTCCTGGAGTTCGGACCTATTATCTGTATCGTAAGCCAACAGACATGCGCAAAAGTTTGTAACGGACTTGGTGGTGTGGTCAACAATGAAATGGGTAAGGATTTATTAAGTGGCGATGGCTTTATATTTCTTAATAAACGACGAACGCTCATTAAGGTGTTAGTCTGGGATCGTACGGGGTATGTGATTTATTACAAAAAGTTGGCTTCTGGCACTTTGGAGCTTCCGGATTGGAAAGAAGACCTCGAGACACAGCAATTGGAGATATCGACCTTACTGATGATGTTGGAAGGAGTTGAAATTGGCACTGCCAAATTACGTAAACGGTATATAAACCCGGAAAGGAAAAGAGCATAAATAGACCTAAAATAAATATAAAATTTCTGGATATGCATTAGCAATAATATGCATATGTTTTTGTATTTTTATTAGGTGAATAATGCACAACCTACATATGAAGGATTAGTAAAGATCAACGAAGAGTTGCGCCGGGAGAACGCGCAATTAAAATTTGATTTGGAACAACTTCGTAAGGCGGTGTATGGTTCTAAATCCGAGCGATTTACAACAGAATTGCAGGTCAAGCGAATTTGTTTGGCGATCAGCCAATGGAGATCCCAGACCGGTGGATGAAGTCGAATTAGTTGTACGGAAGAAAAAGCGGAAAAGGCGAACAACCGGTTCGAGAGAAAATATCTGAATCGCTTCGAAGAGAGGTAATTGTGATTAATCCAGATGTGGATACAAGCAACATGGACAGGATTGGAGAGGCGATCAGTGAAAAACTGGAAATAAAGCCTGCGGAAATCTATGTAATAAGAACAGTTCGTCCTAATTATCTAGACCATGAAGGGACTTTTCATATAGCCCCATTAAATGATCCCTTTCCAAAATCGAATGCTGGAGCGAGTTTTGCAGCTGATATAGCGGTAAAAAAGTATGCTGATCACCTACCATTGTACCGTCAGTCTAAAATATTAGCCAGAAATCAAGTTAAGATGTCACCCTCAACCTTGTTAAATTATCTGGCTTTGGGTGCCAAAAAACTTGGGATTTTGATCCCCGTCTTAAGAGAAGAAATCCATCGAAGCAATTACATGCAAGCAGACGAAACAAGTATGCGCGTGTTGACAAGAGATAAACCGGGCAGTCCATTAAAAGGATGCTTTTTAGTAAAGGCCGCACCCAATGAACGGTTAGTCCTTTTTGAATACATTAAAACGAAAGAAAAGGTAAATATTCTGGATTCACTTAAGGGGTTTAAAGGCTATCTGCAAGTAGATGGAAATGTATCCTATGAGGACAAGGGTAAAGAAACCGCCGTTACCCTGATACATTGTCTGGTCCATAGCCGCAGAAAATTCACCGAAGCATTGGAATATGACAAGAAAAAATCAGGCTATGTGCTCGAGGAAATTAAAAAGCTGTACCTGATCGAAAGGCAAATGGATGAAGAGGCCTACGATTTCGAACAAAAATTAAAAACACGACAAGAATTATCCGTTCCAATATTGTTGGCATTAAAAGAGTGGCTGCTGGATAATTTGCAGCCAAATTTACCAAATAATCCTTTTCAACGCGCTGTAAAATACATGCTTAAAAGGTGGGATGGGCTTATTGAGTACACCAACAATGGAATATTAAGACCGGACAATAATTTGATTGAGAATCAAATTAGACCACTAGCTCTGGGCCGAAAGAACTTCATGTTTGCTGCGTCGCACCAAGGTGCCGAATATGCAGCCATTTTCTACTCCTTCTTTGCCATGTGCAAAATCAATGATATAGATCCTCACCGATGGTTAACCGATGTCTACCTGAGAATCGATAATCATAACATTCAAAAGCTAAACGAACTCCTACCCACAAAAGACTATCAGTTTCTATCTGTCTAATCTCTCCCTCCCAGTAGATTTAAGTCAATTTTATACGTCCGTGCCCGAGCGCTTACTGGCACTAAGCGTAGCCGTGCAAAGAATACTACATAAAGGAGTACGTCAATGATTACCAATTTTAAATAAATGTACTAAGTATCCTTGCCTCTCGTATTAACCTTTTCTATCATGTACTTATGAGAGAAAAACCCAACCAATCAGGATTGAAATCCATTAAAATATGCAATCCGGCACATCTGTCTGATCATGAGCTTCTTAGGGCTATGACTCAAATCTATCAACTACCACCATAGCAAATGATTCGAAAAGAAATGTATGTGACAAGTTCAAATGGCTATCTTGATGAGGTGAAAGAAACCTGGCCTTTACTATGACGATTCAATCGGTCTTCAAGATCGTTGGTTTTACCCACATAGTCTTGCCGTCATTGCATTTTAAGATGTAGACTTTGAATCGGTGTGTTTCAAGCGGACTCCGTCCGCCATAGCCTTTGGACATAGTAATTTTTTAATTACGGCTAAGTTAATAGAAGAAAGCCCGCCTTCGCTATCGCTACGGCGGGCGGAGGCGAATTAGTGTAAGTGTCTCTTTGCGAAAGCTCTTCCCGAACCGGATTTGAGGTACTTTTCCATTTGAGCTGCTTTCCATTCATCATCAAAAGAAATGTATGTGACAAGTTCAAATGGCTATCTTGATGAGGTGAAAGAAACCTGGCCTTTACTATGACGATTCAATCGGTCTTCAAGATCGTTGGTTTTACCCACATAGTACTTGCCGTCATTGCATTTTAAGATGTAGACTTTGAATCGGTGTGTTTCAAGCGGACTCCGTCCTCAGACTTCGCCAGGCTTCGTCTGACGGGGTCCTGACTTCGCCAGGCTTCGTCTGACGGGGTCCTGACTTCGCCAGGCTTCGTCTGACGGGGTCCTGACTTCGCCAGGCTTCGTCTGACGGGGTCCTGACTTCGCTCTAGGCTTCGTCAGACGGTGTCCATAGCCCTTGGACATAGTAATTCTTCTAATTACGGCTAAGTTAATAGAAGAAAGCCCGCCTTCGCTATCGCCGTCACTAAAGTTTTGGCGACCAGAGAAAGCTACGGCGGGCGGAGGCGACTTAGTGTAAGTGTCTCTTCGCGAAAGCTCTTCCCGAACCGGATTTGAGGTACTTTTCCATTTGAGCTGCTTTCCATTCATCATCAAAAGAAATGTATGTGATAAGTTCAAATGGCAATCTTGATGAGGTGAAAGAAACCTGGCCTTTACTATGACGATTCAATCGGTCTTCAAGATCGTTGGTTTTACCCACATAGTACTTGCCGTCATTGCATTTTAAGATGTAGACTTTGAATCGGTGTGTTTCAAGCGGACTCCGTCCGCCATAGCCCTTAGTCATGATGAATCTTTTGATAACTAACTAAGTTAATAGAAGAAAGCCCGCCTTCGCTATCGCCGTCACTAAAGTTTTGGCGATCAGAGAAAGCTACGGCGGGCGAAGGCGACTTAGTGTAAGTGCCTCTTCGCGAAAGCTCTTCCTGATCCCGATTTCAGATATTTTTCCATTTGAGCTGCTTTCCATTCATCATCAAATGCGATATAAGTGACCAGATCAATTGGAAGTCGAGTAGAGGTGAAAGAAACTTCACCACTTGAATGCCGATTCAATCTATCATCAAGGTTGTTAGTTTTACCCACATAATATTTACCATCGTTACATTTTAAGATGTAGACTTTGAATCGGTGTGTTTCAAGCGGACTCCGTCCGCCATAGCCCTTGGACATAGTAATTTTTTAATTACGGCTAAGTTAATAGAAGAAAGCCCGCCTTCGCTAAAGCTACGGCGGGCGGAGGCGGAGAAGGAGGGATTCGAACCCCCGGTACCGTTGCCAGTACACCGCATTTCGAGTGCGGCCCATTCGACCGCTCTGGCACTTCTCCTTATCCTTTATTTTCTTTGTTCTTCTATGCGCGAGGATCAAGTGGTGAAATTACTGAACCTTTCTGATAGTTGATCTCCAAATTCAAGATGCCTGGTATTAGATGAAATCACTTTAAATAAGATCTCGATTTCACTGAGTCAACTTTATAAGAAAAATGGCAATAGTCACTCTTCCCTTACAAAGACACCCTCCGGGCTCTCGGCCACAAACTGGTAGCCTCCCGGATCATCACAGCACCACGTGGAGACGTAAAACTTTAGATATTTTCCTCGCAGCAATTGGATGGGATATTGGAAGCCCACCGTTTGCGAACTAGGACAATCAGGTTGCAGGTTGCAAAGACGATTGGCACTCTCTATTTCTGCATTCGGGGTCGGACGAAATCTGAAGTTGCTCCATCGCGAACGGGTATAAGGCCACAGGTCATCCGGATCTGGATACATTCTGTCCGATATCAACATTCTTTGCATTATCTTCTCAAAGACCTCAAGGTAGATTCCGGCAATTCCATTACCTCCGGATTTCATGCGACAATAAACACGCATTTCAAACTTGCCAGCCTCTTCCTTTATTTCCATTCCTGAAAACATGATTTCAATGATACAGGAAGGTTGCTTTTGATTATGCCGACTTAATAAAGTAGCTTCTAACACAACGGGAGAAAATCCCATTTTAGGAGATTCAGTATCGTTTGATGGGTAGACTATAATATCATCTTTCTCTCGGCTTAATCTTCTTTTCATTAGATTGATTCTTGTGACCAGTAGTCAATAAGAGCAGCCGAACAATTGTCCAAACAGAGTATCTCAATGACTTACTGATCGGGGTGATATAAATAATACCCTGATATGTCTTCAACCCTGAAAAGGTACCCAGCTAACTGCTTTTTATTTTCCATTCTTGCTGAGATATTTTGCAAATTTTGAGCATTTACTTAACTGCCTAATCATCTCAGCTTGTTCACCATTGGTTTCTTCAAGAACTAAAACCCGATCGTATAGAGCCTGAATACAGGCCAGGGCCACACCATCGGCATCGGTAGTTGAAATATATTTCTGATCTTTCCCCAGTGAAAAAGCTTCATAGAAATCTTCGGCGACAGGGCCGATATGGTGACCCTCATTACTTTCTTTATATTGCCAAAGTGAGATATCTATATTCGACAATTTCTCAAGAATTTCCTGATTATCGATGGATTGAAAATCGGTCTTAAATGACCGGCTGGATCCATTTACCCAACTACCACCGACGGTGACATGCGCTCCATTTCCATTACTGCCTGTGGTTCCCACATGAATCGGATGCTGCGGATTAAAATTCTCGACTCCGAGTCTGGGCCGGGCAAGAAGCCCTTTGCCCCCAGAAAAGTAACCACCCCATTCTCCTTCTCCGTTTGCCCTACCATAGACGCCCCAGCCATTTTTACCGGTGGCCAATCCATAGACTCCATTCCCCGCCGTACCGCTTGACTCTCCACGAACTCCTTTTGCATTATATCTACTGGTCTTGCCATATACACCGTTACCCACGTCAGCCTTTCCTTCGCCCATTACACCGGTAAAACCGATTCCACGCACCCCGATACTTCCAGGATCTGTTGGCGGATACACAACTACTCCGATCGGACCACTGTATCCCTCAATGGCCACTTGACCTGGCAATTCTGTTTCTGCTTCAAATATTGCAGGACCAATATAGGTTACCTGGGCAATGATCTGGAGAGAGATTGCAACAAGGAAGCCTAAAATGAATATCTTTTTCATAATATGAACGATTTTAGATTTATAGAAAATGATTAACACTATAGGGTTATTCAATCGAAAGCGGGAGATCTTAACATCCAGATCAAAAAAAAGCTAAACCATCTAATTATCGGCTAATTGTTTCCAATTGAGACTGAAGGCAACAGATGGTTGGGGCCGAAGAAAATATTCTGTTAACTCATATAATTCTGCTGATTTAGGATGCGTTCGAATCCTTAACCGACAGGTATGTCTCAACTGAATTTATAGGTTCTTGCTTATATTTGGTGGGTAAACTGCTATTTCTATTTTTCTATATTATCGGAAGATGTAGGTCTTCCTCATCTCTTACTCAACAAGAGAGAGCAGGGATTCGGCAAGCTCACCCTGACTCTGACATTCTGCGGCTTCGAAGAAAGATATGTAGACTAAATCGACTATAAAGTAGGCAAGAACCAATTTACATTCAGATAAGTTGTAACGATGGCATTTATCGTGTCCCCACTCTTACCGGATTGCCATCTTCAAATTGAATTTCCAGCAGCTTTTCGCTTTCAATTATTTTGGCAATGATTTTTTGGATTGAGCATCAATGACATCGCCTGAAGAAGGGTAGACATATTTACCGTCGATACCGAATGTAATCCAACCATTTTTGTGATTTAATTGGATATCGGCTATTTTGGTGTGTGGATCTGTTGTGCGATCAAAAATGTGAACATAAGGTCCGGCATCGTTAGATACCCAGATTTCTTTTTGATCAGGACTGATATTGACGCCATGGCTGGTTGTCAGGTGGCTACCTCTCTTTTTTTCAAAACCTTCGATATCTACACGATCTATTCTCTTACCTGATTCAATATCTCCGATTTCGTATCCCAGCACACCATCAAGATTTACATAGCATAACTGATCATTGGCTGTCACCGCAAATGGTCGGATACCCTTTGGGCCGTTATGTTTTTTCTGCGTCCACCCCCAAGGGTCATCTGGGTTGGCTTGAAAGGGACCAACGGTTTTAATTATCTGATGGGTTTTCGTATCCGCCACGTACAAGTTTTCATTGCCCAAAGCTGCCAGGTACATTTTGCTACCATCCAGACTAGACCATGTATTGTGTGGGTTGCCATAAGGTACCGGTATAAAAGCAACTACTTGTCTCTGGTCGGCATCAATGACATCCCAGCCACCTCCATGCCGTCTGGGCAAATAGATGAATTTACCGTCCGGTGTATTGGCATGGCTATCGGGATAACCCAGTATTTTTAAAGACCATTCGATTTTTTCCGTTGCAAGATCAACGCAAACGAATTGATCATTCACGTATGAACTCAGGTAGAGTTTTCCTCTTTTGGCGTCAGCGCTGATACCTTTAAATTCGCCAGTGCCCGGTACTTCAAACCTATGTTTCAGTTCATGCCCGGCGTTAATATCATAGATATTAATATAGCCCTGGTCATCGGCCACATAGAGTAGACGATCTTCTTGCGATAAAGCATGAGTTGAATAAATCAGACTTATGCAGAATAAAAAACATCGAATAGTCATATTTGATTTCAGATTTTAGTCCAGGTGGCTTGGTAAACTTTCACAGCACAAAAAATAGAATAATTTTTAGAAACCGAAGTTATCAATATTTCCACCTCCATGACTCAATTAAGTTGATCGAGCAGATCACGGGCACTTCCTGAAAAATCGTGATTGGCTGACTGGCTTATCACCGATAAGATCGCTTCACCTTTGTCTGACTCGGTTTGTAAATAGGCCAGGGCCAGATACCATTGTGCGGCTGGGTAAAATCGATGTTTTGAATCTTCGGCAATCGGTTGGAGTATGGTGATAGCTGTTTCAAATTGGTTTAGTGCCAAATGGCTCAAGGCGAAGTAGAATGCCTCTAAAGAATCTTTGGGTGTCATTTTTTCGACCTGGGCGTAATCAGACATTTCGTAAAGTTGCGATAAACTGACATCTTCCTTAGGAGCTCCTTTTTGCACCGGGTCAATGAGATTGGGATAAGGTTTGTAATATTCAAGATAAAGCTGAGTTGTTGATGTTGAAGGTATTAGGTAGGTGGTAATGACTCCGAAAGCTATTAAAAAAAGTACGGCGGCGGCAATCTTTGTCCAATTCCAATTTATCCGGGATGTTTTTTTCTGCTCTTGTTCTTCGATGTCCCATGTAGTAAATTCCTTCCTAATCTCACTTCTTCCCAGATCAATGGATGCCCTTTGAATATCACGGTACAACCGGAGTTCCTCGACGAAAAGCGCATCTTTCATCCTCTTTTCAAACAACAGGCTCTCCTCAGGATCTAATGTTCCGAGCACGTGTTTTTCTATTAATTCGTAATCATGCAGTGAGAGCATTCGATCTTACCCTTTTTCTTGTAAAATTTCCTTAATTTGCTTAATGCATCGTGATTTGTGACTACTGACTACATTTTCATTTTTGTAGTTCATCTTTTCCATAATGTCCTGAATGCAATTATGATGGTAAAAAAATAGCTGTAATAATTCCCTGCATTTTTCTCCAATTTTAAGCAGAGCATTCTTGACTAATAATTCCGATTCACCGAGAGAAAATTCGTATTGTTCGACCATTTGTTGTTCAACCTGCTGTTCAATAATCGCATCTTCCTGAAAGACATTGCGTTGTTCCCGTTTTATTCGATTGATCAGTTAAGCCCGGCCCATTAAATAGACCAAGGTTTTGGGTGAACTCTTTTCAGGGTTGTATTTTCCCGCAATACAATACTCATAAAAAGCCAGCATCGCCTCATGAAAGGCATCCAGACGTATGTCAGGATCTGACGTATATCGATGCATATGCTGCAAGAACCCTGGCTTTATCATCTGATACAGAGTCTTTAACGCCTTGTATCCATCCTTCTGAATCTCAGCTAGAATATCCAAATATCTATCGGTTACTCATTTGTTCAAATATACGACCTAAATCTTAACAGGCTTTGGTAAAATTTATGGATAATTTGGAAAAATGATCTCTCGATATAGGGAAGATTGATTCTTCGATATAGCTACTGCCTCTCATATTAAGGGAGCTGTCGTAGAATTTTTGAATTTAATTAGTTATTTTTCCTAATGGATAGGAGAGCAAATATTACGATGATCCGGATATGTTGCATGCTCTTGGTGGTAAATCCAACCTTCATTCACTCACAAACTGATTCGATTTCGATTGGACTTTTGTTAGATAGTAGTAAGGTCGCACTTCAGAAGAATGATCTTGATCTGACTCGAAGTTTATTGGATCAGATCTACGCAATCTATAGTTCCGGTCATTTGCAAACTGATCGTACTTACGTTGATGTTTTATTGGAAGACTCCAAATATTTTGATCGAATTGGCACCTATCAGGCCGGTCTGGAAGTTTTGGATAGAGCTGAAAATATTTTAGAGAATCTGGATGATACAGACATTTCTGCTCAATACAAGATTGTGCATGGCAGAGCTGCCTTTAGCAGTCGATTGGGCGATTTCCAGAATTGCTTGGTTTTTGCTCAAAAGGCTTTTGATCTTGCCATGTCAAGAGACACTCAGGATCTCATGACAGCTAATGCTTATAACATACTTTCTACAGCACATTTCAATCTTTACAATATTGAGACCGCGATCGAAATCAATGAAAAACTTCTCGTCCTTTTACAAAAGCTGTTTGGTCCCGATCACCTGTTTACGGCCGGGGCTTTGAGTAATCAAGCCAACAACTATGGAAGCCTCAAGCGATTTGATATTGCATTAAGTTATTTGCAGCGATCCAGAATGATCATGGAGGAAAAGGATTCAACTCAGTTTGACTTACAGAGATTGAATTACCTTATTGGTAAAAATTTGAAGGAGCAAGGCAGCTATGAAGCAGCTATCCAATACCTGGAAAAAGCTATCTGGATTACAGCACTATACCAGCCAACTCACCAGTTTATTGGAGAGGATCACCGCGAAATTGGCGAATGTGAAAGGGCTCTTGGTAATATGCCAGCCGCATTAAAACGATTTGATCAAGCACTGGAGATCTATATAAAAAGGGGTCAGGAGGAGAATTTTATGGTGGCAAGAGTATATCGAAGCTATGCTCAGCTTTATGAGGAGATCGGTGATTTAAAACAGGCATATCATTATCATGATCTGGCAGCCAGACACAGCCAGGAGCGTCTTGGCGATTCGCACCCGAATGTCAGTACTTACACGAGGGCAAAAGCGCTTATCGAGGCAAAGATGGATAGATTTGATCAGGCAAAAACGACGATTAATCATTGCTTGGAAATGTTGCAACTGCATCAGAGCTTGATCGAAGATGGGCATATGGTCGCCAAGAAACATTTGTTTCATGCATTTTCAGTAGCTGGTTTGGTCTATCTTATATCTTATAAATCAACTTGTGAAGTAGAAGATTTGTATAACTCGCTCCAATCTATTCAAAGTGCCGTAAATATCGTGCATTTAATGAGGGCAGATATGGAGGCTGAGGCAGATCAGCTCAAATTTGGAGCGGAAAGTATCGATATTTATGCCCAGGGTGTAGAGGTCGCTTATTTACTGTATACGCTTACTGACAGTATCAAATATTGCAGATTGGCCCTTCAATTCAGTGAACAAAGCCGGAGTTCAACTATGCTGGATGCCTTGTTGCGAAAGATGTCAAATGGGCTCTTTGGTTTGCCGGCTGAATTGCAGATGCGGGAGAAGTCACTTACTATCGCCGCTGCAAGTTTGGAAGAAGAATTAATTGATGAGAAATCTAAGTCGGTTTTTGAACAAATAGTAATTGATAGTGTCGAAAGGCAAATTTTTGATACAAAGGAAAAACTGAGATTGCTACGCGATTCGATCAGAATTGCTTATCCTGAATATTATGCAATCAGATATGTAAAAGGGGCTCAAAAACTAGAAGATATCGAACGAAATCTAAATGAAGATCAGTGTATTATTCAATACTTTGACTGCGATGACTTTGTTTATGTTTTTTCAATAGAAAAAGAGATTTTAAATGTAAAGCAAATTCGAAAAGACTCAACTCTGCTAAAGAATATTCAGCGGTTTGTGACAAATATTGCCAATCCCGACACGATCATGATAGATCTGGTCCGGTCGCAAGAGCAACTTGGATCAGCTGCCTATGCATTATACATGGCTCTGGTGAGACCGATCGCCATTTCACCAAATATCAAGGAATTAATTATTTCTCCCGATGGTTTGGAAGCCAAATTGAGTTTTGAAATCTTTCTAAGTAGACAACTGTCTGATGAAAGTAGCCGCGATCCGAGAGACTGGTCCTATTTATTTAGGCAGTATTCCATCTCTTATGCTCAGAGCCTTACCGCATGGCAAGAGCAGCATCGTTTAGAGCCTAAGGCAAAAAGGCAGTTTCTAGGCTTTGCACCAGAATATCATTTTCAGAATGAGCCTCTGATAGATACATTTGATCAACCTCTATTGGCGATGGTAGTACGTGATGGTGAGGGGCAACTTCCATTTTCTCCTTTGGAAGTCCAGAAAATCCGTGACCTGACAGGAGGAGAAGTATACATTGGGCCTCAGGCTACTGAGCGAACTTTTCGCCAGCATTGCAACGAATTTAGTGTTATTCATATGAGTGCTCATGCGATCTTGGATGATCGATTTCCCGCTCGAAATCGATTCCTGTTGACGTCTAGCGAAGATTCAATTTATGATGATCAGCTTACCGCTATAGAAATCTGTCACCTGGATCTTTCTGCCGAGCTTGCTGTTTTGAGCGCCTGCCATACGGGTGCAGGATTAATTAACCGTGGTGAAGGTATCATGAGTCTGGGAAGGGCATTTGCATTTGCCGGAGTTCCTGCGACTGTTCAGAGCCTTTGGCGGGTTCCCGACGAGACAACTTCCCGATTGATGCCATATTTTTATTCCGGATTAAAAAAAGGATTGCAGAAACATGAGGCTTTAAATGCTGCCAGGATTGAATTTCTAGATCACACCAACATCGCTACCCAACGTCATCCCTATTTTTGGGCAGGATTTATACTGTATGGCAACACAGCTCCGCTTAGTTTCGCACACAGCTCTTATAAACTGTTATGGGGTGTAATGATAGGTCTAACAATTGGCGGAATTATTTACTTACTTCGACGCTTCTATTTATGATTTTTCTTTCACACCACAAAATACGGAACCAGAAATCCTGCTTACTGGTTCAGATCTTACACGAAAGATTGTCCAGACTTTACAGCAATAATCGGGCTATTACATGAAGCCTCCAAGAGTGCGGTTTTCCAAGCATCTTCAGTCGGATAGTTCCCAGCTTTTTTCTATTGACTGGTTCTGCGAGAACCATAATGGAAAGATTTTTTTGACATTTCATGTTAAGATCTAAATCTAACGATTGAATATGTAAATAGGACTCTAATCATGAGATAATTCGATCAACCATCAAGAATTGTAAATTAAATAAAATGGAACCAACATTAAGTCAGGATATGTCCAAAATAGATGTGTCGATTACTCCTCGGGAAACAGAGGTGTTGAAATTGATTTCGTTCGGGTATTCAACATCCGATATTGCCCGCTATTTATATATTAGCATGGAGACAGTCAGGAGTCATCGTAAGCATCTTCTCCAAAAAATTGGAGCAAATAATACGGCCTTACTTGTGCGAAGGAGTTTGGAGTTTGGTTTGCTTTAGGTTTGGTTGCAATTTAAGGCGCCAAGGGAATTGGGGAAGATTTGCCCGGTGATTTCCCATCGCAGGGTAAATTACTCCGAAGAAGGAAGGCCTTTTCAGGTAACTTTTAGCACGATTGGAATTGATTATAGACTTATCCCTTGATTTCATATCACGGGGTATGTTTTTGCAGTAGGATGCCTAAATTGGTAATTTGCGGTATATTAATTATCTTCAGGCCGGACCGTTCAAATTAGTTGATCGAGATAATTTCTGAATATGAGCATACCATCTTACTTCGCATTCCTGTCGATTTATTGTCTTTGTGTGATAGGTGATACGCTCACTGCTCAGTCATCGCCTATTGAACCAATGAAAGTGCTAATCATTGATGGCGAAAGCAATCATGGTGTATGGCCAATGACAAGCGTGATGATCAAGGATTATCTGGAGCAAACGGGTCTCTTTACTGTGGATTTCGCTCGAACCCATTATACCTGGCAAGGCCTTCACTTTGATAAAAGTATTGGCCTGGAAGATATTACTGCCTTGATTAGTATGTATCCAATACCAGGGGCAAAAACTGAAGCTGTTGAGGAGCCCAAACCCGATCCGGGTTTTACGCCGAACTTTGGCACATATGATCTGATCGTCAACAATTTTGGCTGGAAAGCTTCGACCTGGCCGGTAGGGACTAAAAAAGCTTTTGAAGAATATATGAGAAATGGAGGAGGCATGGTGGTTGTTCATGCTGCCAATAATTCATGGGGTGACTGGGATGAATATAACAAGATGATAGGTCTTGGTGGTTGGGGTGGCCGCTCGACCGAAAGTGGGCCCTATGTCTATTACAATGACGACGGAATGATGGTCAGAGATCCTTCGGAAGGTAGCTGCGGTTCTCACGGGGCTCAACAAGAATATGTGCTTACGACCAGAGCGCCCAATCATCCAATTATGATGGGACTCCCGGAAAAGTGGCTACACACCAAAGACGAATTGTACGACCGTCTACGCGGTCCGGCTGAAAACATGACGGTTTTGGCTACAGCCTACTCAGATGTAGAAAAAAATGCGCCACCCTGGGCCAAAGATGTGCAGGGTACTGGACGTCACGAACCCTTACTGATGGCGATTAATTTTGGCAAGGGCCGCATTTTTCATACCGGTCTCGGTCACATGGATTATTCAATGGAATGCGTTGGTTTTATTACCACTTTGCAACGAGGGGCAGAGTGGGCAGCCACCGGCCGGGTGACTCAAAAAGTGCCAGCTGATTTTCCTGGAGAAAAAGCCACCAGTAGCAGAAAATGGAAAAAATAGGATTGAGGTGATGTACCCGGTTTCTGGAATTTGAATTTCAGAGACCGGGCCAGACTTAAAGTCGGCTATTGATTTTCATGGCATCCTGAGAACGGATTCAATTAATTCCAAATATAGGCCAGACGTAAGCCCAATCGATTACCGACGATGGAACTATTGGCTCCATTCCAAAATCGGTAAGAGAATCCCAGCCTCCAGTAATTTAATTGAGATTTTACCAATTGAGGTTGCGATGTCAAATTGCGAAACCGCATACCAAATTCCGCATTGGCCAGGTTTCGGGTGTCATAGCCGGCACCTAACCAGAATGATTTTCGGAAATGATGCCGGAGATTGAAAATGGTCCTTCCCTTGGTTTGAAGATAAAAACTGGGCTCCCAATAGCCATATTCAGAGCTGTAAATATTGGCACCAGCCTGAAAAGAAATTGATTTGTTGATCATCCAATTTTCCTCCAATCCCTCAGTCTCCAAAGTAAATAGATGGGGTATGGACATTCCCAGGAAAAGATCGTGATATTTAAAAATCCTTTTATTGTAAAAAAGACCCAGACCGGCATCTGGTGATTTTTGATAGTATGCTGATCCTGCCAACGGATCCCCAAACTGAAGCAATTCAATGCCGGACAAATCTATTTTTTGGTGTTGGTATCCAACCGCTAAACCCAGCCCGAAAACGTCACCTGCTGGAGATATCCACTGCACACCGGCCCGGCCACTAAATGATAGGAATTCAGTTGGTCCAAATTTGTCGATAAAGCCACCAGCCCCAAAATTCCATTTAAAGGCATATTCTTTTCCAAAGTCCGGGTACCATTGATAGTTGATCATGCCTTGATAAGAACTGGCTCCGTTGGTTAGATTTAGCAACTCTTGATTGAATTGGACTTCTAAATACTTGGTGTAATACCCGTCGTGACTTAGATACTCAGGATCTGGTAAAGCCGGATTTTGAAAAGCCCGCAATTCATCGAAAGAAAATTCAGTGAAGGCATCTTGAGCCCATACGGTGCTGACACAAATGAAGTTAGCTATTCCTAGCCCAACGATACCGATGCTCCTGACTGAAACCTTCTGGCATATGCTAATTAATGTTTCACTTTTCATGGATCCCGTAAAATAGTCACCATACCAGATTCCTTGGTATCGTTTGAAGTGAAGAAATAGTAGTAAGTTCCGTTCGGCAAAGGTTGTTGATTCAAATCCACGCCTTCCCATTGATTGGCATAATCTTTTTGTCTAAAGACTTTTTCCCCGTTGCGATTGTAAATGATTAATTCATTAGGTGTAATAACGGTAGTTACTAAAATAGGCAGAATAAAAAAGTCATTGACTCCGTCTCCATTTGGAGTAAAAACCCCCGGTGTGACAGCGCCTGCGATAGGGGATAGGTCAACTTCAACTGAAAACTTACCACTTGACAAGATAAGTAGAGGTACATCTTGATTAGTGATTTCGCAATGATAGACTCCTGGGTATTGACTGGCCGAATTAAAAATAGCATTGAGATCCAATTCTGAATCACTTCCTGAAAAAATCGGTTTGCCATCCTTAAACCATTTGTAGTTGTTTTTTTCAATATTCTGATCGATGGCGAGATCAATAATGGGCGGTTCAAAGATGGAAAACCTAAGAGAAGTGTCAGCGGTCACCGGTTTCTGTGGGCTGTATCTTTCTGGCTCTATTCCACTAAACACAACGGAACTAAAAAAGAGATGAAAGTTAGGTAATAGGTCATCAAAAGTGAATCGATTTTTTTGAACCATAAATTTTTCTTCCCGGATTCCGGTTGAAGTAATCAAGGGTAGAAAATTGAAGTCATTATTTGAAATGTTTACAGAAGTCCCAAAGTTATTAATTGCAAAATTAACCCAGGCGGTGTCGCGGAAATGATTTCCATGAACCTGAAAAGTCAGGAAAGAGATTTCTTGAAAAAAGGCTGGCAACCTACCGGAAAAATCATTGTTACTTAAATCCAAGCCAATCAACTTGTCCAGGTTATCCATCGATGCCGGAATCTCTCCCGTAAAATAATTATTTCTTAAAAACAGAGACTCAAGATTGGTAAGGTTGCCAAGGGTTGAAGGTATCGGACCCGAGAATACATTATCATTGAGATAAAGACTATTGAGGTTCAGGAGCAATCCAAGCGTTTGAGGGATTTGGCCGGATAATTCGTTGTACGACAGATTGAGGGTTTCTAATAAAGTAAGGTTCTGCAATTCTTCTGGAATGGCTCCGAGTAATTTATTTCTTTGAAGGTCCAAATACCTGATACATCGCAGTGCACCGAGACTGGAATCGGGAATAAATCCTCTGATAGATAGGCCAGCCAGAGTTAGTGACTCAACACAACCCTCTGGATTCAATGTGACTCCTGTCCAATCACTCAATACAATGGTGGTATCCCAAGGATGGGTAAACATCTCCCGGGCAAACTTCTTCATGGCTCGATAATCCCGCATACTATCACATTCGCATTCCTGTGCCTGACTCTTAGATGATACAAGGATTACGGACAAAAATATCAGATATCTCATGGCGTCCGGTTTGATATATAGAAAATGGGTAGATCCTGGTCGATACCTTCCAGAGGCATGCTGGGAGTTTGTTTCCGGTTGGGATCCTTAAAATAATAATCCACCATTTGCGGCACCCGGTACTTTAAAAACCGGAATACCTCTCCGACCGTAAGGACCTGATCATTATTTTGGTCGTAGATGTCAGGACTACTTGAGAAGAGTTCTTTAATTGCGGCAGTAAATATGCCATTCTCAAGATCTTTGACTTCGTACGATGATTGTTGGTCCATGCTCGAACTGATCGCGACCAGACCAGGAGTGGATTGAACGACCCGGAATATAGAGGAGACCAGTTCAGGTGATAACTCGTCCGGGGCACCCTTGATATTTCCTGATTTGCAGGCATCCAGAAATAAGATCTTTTTTCCCTTGATTTTTGAAATACGACGGATGATCTCGTTTTTGAAATTAACGAAGGTGGCAGGATTTTGAAAATCATAATTGGATCCCAGGATGGAAAATTCCTGATTGATAAGTTCTCCATGTGATGAGAAAAACAGAAAAACCAAATCCTCATCTTTGATGGGTAATTCGCCAAAACTGTTAAGTTTACTAATGATTTGTTCGGCCCGGGTTTCTTCTTTGGTATTCAAAAGACGATGATAGACGCTCTCAAATAATCTACCCTCCTGATCAGCGAAAAGCTTGATAAAATCGGAGGCATCTTTATCGGTGTAACTAAGATCTTCATAAACCACGCCAACTGAAAATATATAGAGGTTTGGACGTTTAATCATGTTGTATACCGAAAAGGTATCAGCGACGGTCTTTTCATTCTTTCCGACCAGCACGCGTATGGCGTTTTCACCTTCGTTCAGGTAGAAAGATTTTGAAAACTCATAGCAAAAATGATCTTCCGAGGATTCCGTGAGAACCAGGTTAGTTTGTTCAGGAATTTTTGCAGATGTCTCTAGTAGATGAATTCGCACATCACTGGGTGATAGGGCCACCTTGCTAATGAGATGAGCAGAAAAATGGTACAGATCAGATTGCGTCTTTAAGGTTGATGATGAAGTGTACTGAATTTTTGACAATAAATCACCAAGGGGCTCAGCACAAGGGTTCTGATTAAACTTTAGATATTTGAGCTTAATTTGACCTTTCTTATTTTTTTGATAAAGAAGAAATAGGTTTCCCAGGGCATCGTTAGATATTCCAAGAATTTTTTCAACCCCTTTTCCGGAAATGCGTTCTTGATGAATCGCCTCGATCGGGGTGAACGAATACTTGAAGATCACGATATCCGGAAACCTGGCACCAAATGGAATGATCTCATCAATGCTCCATAAGGTATGTTGGTTTAACCAACCAATTTGCCCCGGAACGAATTTTTCCAGATTATTTTGTTCAGTAACTGTGATTAGCGTACCATTTGGTGCCCATCGGACAAAGACCAGATTTGATTGTAATGCACGATTGGTAATTCCTTTAGCCAATAGGTCGCCACTAGAATGCAACAATAGCTGAGAAATTGTGCATGCTAAGTTCTCGTAATTTTTATCCCACATCAGAGTATTTTCTTCATTGTATTTCCGGAGCCGGACGGGATATCTTTCATCATGCATTTTTGAAGACCGGATGAAATACATCTCACCAAATTGATTCCTGAGTAGTTTTGCGGTTTCGTCCTTTGTACGCTTAGGCATGCTCTCAATTTGATCCAATTGTGAAGACCGGTTTGTGAAATGATAAATGAGAAAATCGGATTCATTTTCGACCAGAACCCAGTTGCGATCTGCTTCGGAGATTAGTTGAGTTATTTTTCCAGGCACCGGAAAATCGACCAGAATTTTTTTCAGATTATTATAGTCATTAGTCAAGTACCAGATTGCGGGGTGACCCAGTGAACTTCCGCCTATCACAATTCGATCATCCGATTTTTTTACAACCAGCGGTATTGCATCGTTGACTGGCAGAACTATGCTTTGTTGTTTTTTCTCTAAAAAGTCAATAGTAATAAATTCCCAGTTCGTAGCATTAGTACCGATTATGATGGTTGCATCGTCGTTAAGCTGCTCCACCAGCGAATACGCCCACTGTTCCTCAGGAAAAATTTCAAATTCTTCTCCGCTCAGAGGTTGGGCCACCAGACAAGTGAAGTAGCCGATGATCAGCCAGGCAGGTAAAAGGATCTTTTTCATGGACCGATATTTAATGTAAAAAAAATAGGAAGGTAGCTTGTCTCACCAGATACTAGTATTGCTGTGGCTCCGATGGATTTGGACGTATATTCAACCTTATCAATAAGACAAGTTCCAAAGTCCGAGCCCCTGAAAATTTTGTCATGAATACCCCCTCCCGGATATAAATTAATTCGGTGTAAAAAATTTTCCAAATCGGGAAGGAACTCATATCCGTATAGAAGACAGAAAATTTCCTGACCTGACCTCGAAAATTCCCACCAGCCCTCTTCGGGAATTCTGATTAGAGTATCGCGGTCGGGATATTCCATAGACCAGATAATCCGGATTATTCCGTCAGTATCCAAATTTAGTAGATAAGCACAACGTCCTTTTTCTACTGAAACGGACAACTCAATGGGTTGAAAAATTTTCACCGGTTCTTTCGGTTCATAGGCTGGCTTCAAATAGTCAAATTCGACAGGCCCAAATGTTTTATTTTCCTCTTGCCAGGACCCAACCTGAATTGAGGTGGATATCCCTATATCAAGCTTCTGCTGATCTCTCCGAATTCCTTTGGTACCAAGGTCATTATGTAAGACAAATGCCTGCTGACAAAAAGCTGCAAAATCTGCATAGGAAATATCAATAAACCCTTGCTTGCCCCAGCCAGAACCAAAACTATTCATTAGCTCCAGAGTTTGGGTGTCATCATTGTATGCAATAGCCACCATCGCATGGCCACCGGAGCTGTTTGTTTCTACCTGCCATAGGTCCCTATTAACCAGGTTTCGATATGTGGGAGTGACAGACATTCCAACAATGACGGGATGGCCGGCCGATAGATGGGCTTTGACGGCCTTTATCTTCTCAGAAGCCTCAATGCCTCGACTAAAAACTCGATAGCCAGGAGTGGATATTCTGTATTTTTTCGCCTCTTCCCCGATATCAGTCAATTGTGGTAAGGCAGCGCACTCAACCGTAGATGTTGGGTAACTGGATTCAAGACAGTCTCCTTCCTCCTGGAGAAATCTTAGAGCATCGATGATACTGGCTAAAGACTGACAGTCATCTCCTCGTTTTATATGCTGGTATAAATACATGGCGGAGTGGGCCATTTGATCTGTAATAAAAACCCGATCGGTTATGCCCCGGGCAATCGCTCGTTCTATAGTAAGGGCTCCATAGCCGACAGCCCAGCCCACACAGGAGGCAATTTTTCCCTGACTGGCCGGAAAGGGGGCAAAGGACTTTAAGCTATAGGACTTTGGAACAAAATGGTCTTTGACTTTTTCCAGATTGCCACCAGGCAATATGTCATATAGTGAATCCTCCATAATCAAACCGGTCGATTGGCCAAATATCTCACCATAATGACCCAAGACCAGTACCATGAAAATGGCTATGTACGTTATCTCTCTCATTGCAACAACATTTGCTCCCAGCGATCCTCTGCTATCGGAAGGCTGTAGATTTTAGAATCGGAAACAAGCTGAAAGACTGGAATTAACCGGCCGGTAGCACGTATGGTATAAAATGCCTCAAATCCGTCATCTTTGAAACTACTAATTGTTTCTTTGTACG
This sequence comes from Saprospiraceae bacterium, assembly GCA_016711125.1. Lineage (GTDB taxonomy): Bacteria > Bacteroidota > Bacteroidia > Chitinophagales > Saprospiraceae > JABDMH01. The sequence goes on from JADJTQ010000005.1 coordinate 388,796, forward strand.
GGGGTGAAAAGAACCAGGGAAAGTGTAGAGGTGTCGATTACAAAAGATTCTGTTTTTGCCTCAAAGATCTGTAGTCTGATCTGCGCTAATTCTATTGCGGGATTTTCTTGGGGAATATATTCTATCCTTACCTGTATAACTTCTTCAAAGAGTGGTATTTCATCACCCCCGGTACCATATAGATCAGGTGGATCAGTAGGGTCGATTACGGCCATTTGAGCAGAGCCGGGCGACGCAATAAAATAAAGAGAGGTTATCAAAATTCCCAGGATCAAGGCCGCTGCAATCGATAAATAGCGTTTTAGTGGAAATGCTGGCTGAGACTCTTTGATATCGAACTTTAATTCCTCATCGTTTATGGTCTGATGCATCCGTTTTACCTCTTCGAGTGAGCTGGAAAGCGAAGCCCATTCGACACCTTGACGTAATTTTTATGCTCGTCAAATGATTTCTTTAAACCGGGATCATCCACTAATTTTTGTTCGAAGATTTGTTCTTGTCGATAGATCACCGGATAAATAGGCCTCAAACCACTCTAAATTAGAATCAAAGGTTGCCATCACTAATTAATTTGTGTCAATAGATTTTGCCAAATACGGTCCTGCAACGTGATCATGCACTTGTACTTCCTCTTCTTAACCTGATCTTCAGTTTTTAGAAATTCTTTTTCGGGGATTTTGGAATTCTTTAAAATACTGAGCATTTCCTTATAACTTTTATGAATAGGCGGCAGTATATTGGTAAGAATAGTCTTACAAGGTTCGTCGAGATTTTTAAGTGCCGATTTGCTTACTTCCAAATAAGTATTAAATGATTTTTGATCCATTTCCAGAAGTTTTTCACTCGTTAATGATTTTAATTTTTGCAAACAGTTGAATTTGTGCTCAACAATATCCTTGGTATTTGGAAACTCCGGATGGTTCATTTTTTTTGCTACTTCCTTAGGACTGAGATTGTCGCTAAATAAATGTTTCAGCATTTTCTGACTTACTGGATCGAGGCTGTGAAAACATTGATAAACAGCCAGATCAAATTTGTCATCCGCCGTACTCAGCGAGTCAGATTGATTTATGTGGTCGAATTGGTCATCCAGCTGGGTTAACTTTTTATCATCCCGATATACTTTATGCACCTGCCGGTAGACGATTTCTCTAAAGTATTTAAATATTCTTTTTCTGTCGACTTCATTTGAAGATCCTGGCTCAAGCCTGAATTTATCGTTTTCGATGTTTTGCAAAAGGATAATCACGCTTTCTTGTAAGAAATCCTGGTGGTCAAGGGAACGGATCGAAAGCGACTGAACCAGGTATTTTGCATAATTCTGATTTTGAGCAGACAATAAGACTATGCTCAACCTTTCCCTGGCCCGGGCATCATTTCCTTTCAAATTTTTCAGGAGGTAGAATGCGGATACCTCGATATTGAGTAAAATATTGTGGGTAATTTTCTTGAAAAGAACGCTTATTGCTTCAACATATCTTTTTCCAGTTTTAAGGTCATCTGGTTAGCTTCTTCTAATTTTTCCAGCAGGATTACAAAGGCTTCCTGAAAGATCGCATCCGAACGATCTTTCGATGTTAATTCGTTGCGGATTTGATTGATATGTTTAGCGTACATGATCTTGTATATTTCCTTACGTGTCTGCGAGGTATTTTCCCCTGCTTTACTGTTGATTTCTCGCAAATCCCGTGATTGATTACTCATGTATACCAAAATTGAGTGCAGGTCCCTTAAAAATAACGAAAAAAATTTTTGGATTCAGGAATAATAGTTGATCGATTTCCCAAAGAATCAGAGAGGAGCGGTAATCCAGCAAAGTCTCTCTCTTTACTTTTGACAAATTTGCCTTTCGATTTCTGAGGTTTCTGTGTTTGGTTTTCTAAATCAACCAATAAAATGTCAGATTTTATGATAACCCTCCTCAGATGTATTGAAAACTAGCTTAGCATTAGTGCTGGAGATGAGGATTAAAGTCTGTATCAATAGCTGGGAACATACCTAAATAGGTAGAGCAGGGATATGAGGAACTGTTAATCTCAGTTTTACCAGTTGATCAAGGATAAGAAGATTCGCATAATGAAGTTGTAAAATGCAATATATGAGATAGATATACATCTATTAAAAAAATAGGTGTATGTTTTTTAGGGACCTTTGGATGATGATGGTATTAGAGGTAATTAAAACAAAAAAAATCATGAAAACTGAAAATTTTAAATCAAAAAACCAGGAGTCAAATTTGAATGTCATTACCTGTGTACTGACATCGTTCACATCAGTCAGACAATTTATTCCAATTTATGGACTGTTAGTGGTCTTGTTTTTTCTGACAGCATGTGATCAAGACAAATATGAGGTTAATGACACTCCTGAAATGTTGAAAACCCTTGAGAAGATAGAAATTCTGACCGGTGAAGAGATACCTGAATCATACCATGAAGAAGGTCTTCATGAGAAAGCCATGACTGAACTATCAGAAGAAAAATACAATGCAGTCAATTTGAGCGGTGAATTATCAATGACGGACCTGGAAGTGCATTCGAGGAGCAGACTTTGGTACCCGCTCTCTTGTGGCTACTATCACACCGGATCAACAGTTGGTGAGACGAGCAGCGCTACTTTTTATCCCGGGCCGGATCGGATTTACATACTTAGACTTCGGGAGGAAAAGGCGGTAGAGATAACTTTGTCGCATTTGAGCACTGATCACGATCTGTTTGTGGCAAAGTTGGATACTGTTGGGTCAACCTTGAGAATTGGAGCTACATTAGCTACGAGTCTTCACTCCGGTACCGATTGGGAAAAAATAAGCATCATTTTGCCTCCCGGAAACTATTTGGCGATTGCGGATGCATACATGGCAGCAGGTTCGTACCGGATGAGCTTTGCATGCTCTACCCCTTCTTATACTATGGCTTGTGAAAATTTTGATAACCTGACCGCTAGCTATACCAGTGGTATAAGCGATCAGTCTACCCTGTGGCGAAGTTGGTCAGTCTACTCTAACGATGGCAAAGTACTTAATGAGAGCTATGAAAGACCAACCAACACAGTAGTTAAATTTGATCACAGTAGATTTGGTTATCAAAATGCAGTAAGAAGTTTTACAAACTATCATATCATCGGTGGCTCCTTTGAAATTTCTTTTGATGCTTACGTGCCCGCTGGGAAAAGGGCAGAGTTTATTTCAGAAAAATTATCCCGATTCGGATCTGCCGGTGAACAAGGGTTTTATTTCAAACTGGACAATGGTCGAATCTATGTGAAACATGCGGGTAGAGGCACCTGGACCTCATATAGATATCCAACCAATCGCTGGTTTAAAGTGACGATGATTGTTGCTCTTGCTGAAGATCGAATCCATATAAGATTTGATGACAATCTGATGGTAACTGTTAGCGGTTCAAAAACCATAAACTCTTCGACTCGGTCGATCCGGGCACTTTGGGGGCTTGATTTTTATACCACGAGTACAAACAGTTTATTTAACATTGATAACTTCTGCGTGAGTCGTTACTCGCGATCAGGATATTTGATCGGAGCGGATGAGATGATTGATCTGTCTAATTGACGATTGACAGCAAAAACGATCTGATTAAAAAATTAAGGAACATTGTTAAAACCGGGGTGTCATTACCTCGGTTTTTTTTAGGTTGCTATATCTCAAACTTCCACTATATAGACCCAGATCATAGGGATCACCTTCTGGATTTGTTTTTGTTTTTGTTTGTGTTTTGTTTTTCGGAGGATTTTCGGGGGGCTTGTTTAAGGACACTTTAATAAATCTAGCCGGCACAATTACAAGCTTTAATGTTCACCCGCAAAAGATAGACTCCGACTAAAACGGCCCCGATACCGCTTATAAAAAATAAAGTACCAGCACCAAACTGATACCAAAGCAGACCGGCAAACGAACTGGCTACCAATGCACAAATACTCTGCAGCCCTGTATAGGTTCCGATAGCGGTAGCTGTATTTTCCGAGCTGGCGATATTACTGATCCAAGCCTTGGCGATACCCTCTGTGGCTGCGGCATAGATACCGTAGAGAAAAAACAAAAAGAGAAAAACCGGGAGACTCCGAGCGATCCCCATGCCGGTGTAGACCAAGGCAAAAACAAAAATTCCTGTAATAAATATTTTTTTTAGGCCGACGCGATCTGCCAGAATGCCAATAGGGTAGGCAAATAAAGCAAAAATGAGGTTGTAAAAAATATAGATTCCGATTACATATGTGTCACTGAATCCGGCTTCTTTTATTTTAAGCAAGAGAAAAACATCCGAACTATTGATTAACGCAAACGCTAATAATCCGATGACAAGTTTCCGGTAGTTCGATGGACTTTTTTTCCAGTATTTGAGAAAAGAAAATAGCTTAATTTTTCTGTGTAAATTGTTTTATTCTGGACCTTTCTTTTAAAATAAATAATGAAAACACGGCAAGTACCCCGGGTATGAATGCGAGATAAAATAAAGTAGAATACTGCTGTGGATATATACTCAGAAACCAAATGGCCAATAGGGGGCCACCAACTGCTCCCAGGGTGTCCATAGACCGGTGCAGGCCAAAGACCCAGCCTTTGGTTTCGGGAGTAGCTTCATCGGATAGTAGAGCATCCCTTGCTCCTGTGCGAATACCTTTACCAATGCGATCCGTGGTACGTGCAAAAAAGATCCAAAGAGGATAAGTAAAAAGTGCCAGCATTGGCTTGGAGATGGCACTCAATGCATATCCTGTTTTGATAAATGGCAATCGCTTGCCCCAATGATCGGAGAGCTTTCCAAAATAGCCCTTGCTTAACCCGGCAACAGCCTCAGCCACGCCTTCTAAAATACCGATCAGTAGGATCGAAAATCCAATTTCCTTCAGATAGATCGGCATGACAGGATAGAGCATTTCACTGGCCAGATCGGTGAAGAAGCTGACAATGGAGAGGATCCAGACGGAATTACTGATTTTCTTCAAAAAGATGAATGATAAAAGTCCAAGATCTGCTTTTTTACGATATGATAACATCTATTGTGAAACGGATCCATATCTAAATTCAGAATATCCAATAGCGATCAATTGGTCCACTCGATCAAACTGTATTGGTGACAAACATCACTTTAAACCTGTACTAGATTTATAAAAAGCTTCTTCCCGGCTTTTAAGAGGATAATGTTAGATTAAAAATGATTTCTTAATGGTCTTTTTTCACTTTTTTAGTACTTTCACTAAAGTACAAACGCCAATCTATTTCTTGATCATTTAGTTATTTCCTTAGGGGTCAGATCTACTTTGCCCTTTTTCGAAGGTGTCATTTTTCTCAGGAAATCTAAACTTGTTGGCGGTTTGACAGAGAGATTGTATTTATGCGAAAATTGAAGATTGGAATAATCGACCTGATACACAAAAGTGTTTCGAAGACCCTTTGGGCACGGATCATGCATGCCAATTTGGCGAGCATTATGCCAACGGTGATAGCCTACTGGTGTGAACAAGAAGGACATGAAGTGAGGTTTATTACTTTTACAGGTTTGGAAGACATTTCGAAGGAACTACCCAAGGATGTGGATTTAGTTTTTATTTGTGCTTTCACCCAGGCGGCTCAATTGGCATATGCTATAAGCAACCAAATGCGCCAAAGGAATATTGTAACAGCACTGGGTGGCCCTCATGCCCGTTGTTATCCTTATGATGCAAGCAAGTATTTTGACTATGTCTTCGGGTTTACGAATAGAGAACTGTTACAGGAAGTTCTGGAAGATTGTACGCAGCACCGTCCCCTTGGAAAGTATTTGAGTGGCAGTTCGCAGCCCGGTGACCTACCTGGAGTAAGGGATCGCTGGAAGTTTATAGAACCGACATTGAAAAAGGCCCCTTTTATTAAGATCGTTGGCATGCTTGGTAGTATGGGATGCCCTTATACTTGCAGCTTCTGCATCGATTCGGATGTGGCTTATCAGACTATGGACTTTGATGTAATCAAAGATGACTTGCGTTTTCTTCTTACCAAATTCAAACGGCCCAAAGTGGCATGGCATGATCCTAATTTTGGTGTCCGGTTTGATGAGATTCTTCAGGTGATTGAAGATGCTATTCCTCCAAACAGTATAGATTTTATTGCTGAAAGTAGTATGTCATTTCTTTCTGAACCACATTTACAACGCCTGAAATCCAATGGCTTTAAAGCTTTGCTGCCAGGTATTGAATCATGGTTTGAACTTGGCAATAAAACCAGATCGGGAAGAAATCAGGGAGGAGAAAAGATGCATAAGGTTTCTCAACATGTGAATCTCATCATGGACTATATTCCCTATTTGCAGGCAAATTTTGTCTTCGGACTAGACAGCGATGAGGGTCCTGAGACATTTGAATTGACCAAAAAGTTTATCGATCTTTCACCAGCTGCATTTCCCGGGTTTTCTCTGTTGACCTCGTTTGGACGGGCAGCACCGCTTAACTTCCAGTATTACCAGGAAGGACGTCTTTTGCCTTTCCCCTTTCATACGTTGAATAACCATATGGCCATGAATGTAAGGCCTAAGAATTATTCATGGCCTCAGTTTTATGATTATTTGATTGATGTGACAGAATACTCTTTTTCCGAGAGAGCCATGAGAAGAAGATTTAGTCACTCGACAACATATGTAACCCGATGGATGAACTTTATCCGGGCAGTTTCCAATGAGGGCTGGGGAAGAATCCGTTTATTTAAACAAATTCGCAAACTGCTCGATACTGACCGGCAGTTCCGCGAATATTTTGAAGGAGAAACTACCAAGCTACCCGCATTCTACCATGATCTCATAAGGAAAGATTTGGGACCACTTTGGAAGTGTCTGCCTGAAGGGGCACTAAAGCATGATCTTAGTGCAGATCTAAGAGAAAAGGTACCAGTCTGACCTTTATGGTTATTTTTTGACAAAGAATGTTAATCTTCAGGATAGATTGGGAGTCCATTCTTTTACACTCGAAAATGTTTAAAAAGAAGTTTGTGCTTGAACTTCGGATCGACTGTTTTGTTGGCAGTTTAGGACCGAGATAATATAATAATGTTAATATGCCAACCAAAATCGAACAGGATACCCTGAATTTTCTTCAAGAATTATCGGAAAACAACTACCGGGAATGGTTTAATGAAAATAAAGACCGGTACCTGGTTGCTCACGAGAATATGATCTCATTTGCTGATGATCTACTGGCTAAAATGCAGAAACATGATTTTATTGAGACCATGTCCGGTAAAAGGTCGCTGATGCGGATCTATCGGGATACCCGCTTTACGAAGGATAAAACTCCTTACAAGGATCATTTTGGCGGAGGCTTTCGCCGGGCGACCAAAAAACTAAGGGGTGGATATTACTTCCAGATTGGACATAGTGAAGCGTTAGTTGCCGTGGCTTTTTTTTTCTCCCAATAGAGAGGACTTGCAGAGAATCAGAAAGGATATAGAACTTAATTACCGGGAATGGGAAGATGTGCTAGGTGAAAAGACTTTACGGAAAGTCTTTGGCGAGATGAAAGGAGCGAAACTGACATTGGCTCCTCGGGGCTTTGCGAACGAACATCCGGCCATTGAATTATTGAGATATAAGCAATTCTATTTTGAAAGAAGATTTTCAAGAAAAGAAATATTGAGTGAAAACTTGGTGGTTGAAATGAATAATTCATTTAAATGTCTACGGCCTTACTTTGATTTTATGAGTGACATACTCACCACAGATGCAAATGGTGTATCGCTGGTAGATTAAACCCACTATTTCCTGGTAGTTGCGTCGATTGTGCGGGGTGATTTTTATCTCACCTTAGTGGTTTTTGCGTATTTATAGTGCGTCGATTTTAGATTATTTATCTTTCTTCGAAGTCGCAGAATGTCAGAGTCAGGGTGAGCCTCCGAACCCTGCTTTCTCTTGTTGAGTGAGAGAGAGGACGATCTACATCTTCCGGTTCTAGATAAAAATAGAAATTGTAGTTTACCCACTAAATATGAGCAAGAAACACTTTAGTAAAATAACTCAAGTTTCTGTACCATATTTCTAATATTTATGTAGCTGTAATTTAAGTCGTAATCTATTGATAAAGAATCAATTATAAATTACACTTGATATCGTTTCTCTGATAAAATAAATATCATCTCCAAAAGACCTTGGTTAGGAAAATTACTCTTGTTGTTCCAGGATTTATTTTGATACGATGACACTGGCTTAGTATGTGTAGGTGGGGGCCCACACTCAAGTTGGAGCGTAGGATTTTATACAGCGGATTAAGTCACAAGATCATTTTGATTCACTAATTTTTTTTCACAAATAGTTGATTATCCTTGGAAAAACCATAGAAAACGGTTCACTCACTTAGAGATTCACTGAATCTCTATTCCGCTAAAGTGGAAATCGTTCGGCGGAGAGACTCGGCCAAAGCCTATGGCGACGAGCCGACGGCAGTTTTCCCGCCCGAACGATCGTTCTGGTCGGGCGGGTGCTCCACTTTTTGCTGCCAAAAAGTGGAAAAAAATATTCTCTGTACCATGGATTGGGGAAAGAAAATGTAGGCCACGAGTACCGAAACTTGAGTAAAATAATTAGAGAACGATTTGGAGTGCCTTCTCCCGAATATCAGCCCTTAAGGAAACTCCTGAGCTTAGAAGTGATAGGACAAGTTTGGATTTACGTGAACCATCTATTCATAAATTACGTTTCATAAATTATGAATCATAAATTGTGATATCTATGGAGAATCCGTTTGTTACCTACCATTATGCCGGTCCTGCCTATTTTTGCGATCGCGAGGCTGAGCTATCAAAACTAATTGAAGCTTTTGATAATCAGCGGTATCTATTGCTTCATTCGATGCGGCGAATCGGCAAGTCGGGACTTATCCATCATTTTCATCACACTTTGAAAAAACGGAAGAACGTTGTGACAATCTATTGCGATATCCATAATACACGTTCTGATGAGGAGTTTATTGCTAAATTGATTATGAGTGCCGTAACCTCGGTTGAGAAATCCAAGAAAGGAATTGTATCAAGAGTAGGTAATTTTTTTACGTAACTTAGACCCGTGATCAGTTTGGTTCCAGTGTCCAACCTTCCATTTATTAAAGTGCAAATTCAAAGCCGGCAGCAGGTGCAATCCTCCATGGATGTACTAATGAGCATGCTCGGGGATTTGAACAAGAAAGTACAGATCACGATCGACGAGTTTCAACAGATATCGAAATATGAAACCCCCAGTTCGATGGATGCCACCCTTCGGGGGTATTTGCAAAAGATACCCAACACCCAATTTATTTTTTCGGGCAGTCAACGACATTTACTTCTGGAATTGTTCACCGATGCTAAGAAGCCCTTTTTTAGCTCAGTCGATCATCTGGCCCTTCAGCTTCTGGATCCTCAGGTATATGCCGATTTCATTTTGAAACACTTTTCACAGGCTGGACAAAAGATCAGCCTGGAAGCGATTGAAGAAATTCTGAATTGGACCCGTGGTCACACGTATCATACCCAATACTTCTGTAATCTCCTTTTTTCTAAAAGGAGCCAGGAAATAGGTTTGCAAGAGATCGCAAGAATTAAATCCGAAGTGCTTTACACCTACGAGCAAAGCTATTTACAACTCCAGGCGGTACTCAGCAAGAATCAATGGAAGTGTTTGCGAGGAATCGCTCATGAGCAGAGTGTAGAAAGTGTCACTAACAAGGATTTTCTCCATAAATTCGGACTTGCTCAATCATCAGCACATCAGGCGGTTAATGTTCTCCTGGACAAGGAATTGATTTATGAACAACGTGAGCGAGATGGCACTCAACTATTTATCTACGATCCCTTCTTCTCACGATGGCTTGAGGAAGGATAGGATCGAATGAATGAGATGCCGGGTCAACCAAGAATACGGTACTGACTCCGGTTTGAATACCTGCGACTTCTGAGAAGTATATCTTCAAGTTCAATACCTATCGCCTTAATTCTTGACACAGCGTACACTCATGCCACGAAGTTTGGAGATTGAAGTAAATAGCCCCATTGAACTTGCGGAAGTTAATACTGCGGCAAACAGGGGATTGACAGAAGGAGTAGATGACCACAGGTAAGCCAGACTCTTAAAATCCTGAGCCGAACCCGTCTCGTGCCAACGACCTGCTCCTCGGGCAGTGAAGCCACTATTATTGCAGCCTTGATTGTCTGGAAACCAGTGCGTAAAACCCGTTTCCTTGACTGATAGGCCGGCAACTTCTGTCCCTCCCAGAAAATCAATCAGTAACTGCCAATCGACATTGTCAGGGACACGCCATCCGGTTGGACATAATTTGCCGGTTTCCACGCAATGAAAATTATATAGACCACCATAAGTCTGGAAGTTGGAGGTTTGATCATTCGGATAATGTAAAGTGCCCGTGGCTCCAAAATTGATGATAATCATACCATTTTGAATCTGCATCGGGTCTCCGTCATTATAACGGGTGACCCGGAGATTTTCGGCCATCCAAATCTGGCTGCCAATCGAAACTGTAGGGTAAGTGTTACCGCTATAATCGGTGACTTGTCCGGTAATTTTGAAAGATCCCAGGGTCACCCAGGTGAATCCGTTCCAACCTTCAAAGCTCGTACCGGTAAACCGTATGGTACCTGGATCTGGATTTGTCGCGGTTGTGTTTCCGATTTTAATTCCTCCACCCACCTCCAGCAATAATTCTTGAGTGTTAGCTGTCGATGGCAACACAGTCAAAGAGACAAAGATCAAATGGAGTGGTATAAGCTTTTTACTCGTTAAGGACATTTAATGGCTTTTTTTATCGTGAAGAAACTCTCAACAGGAATTTATTCAATCATAGAAGCCAAATCTTAACACCAGCAGTAAATGTTTTAAGAGAAAAAGATTTACCCTGCCCATCTGGTTGGCAGACGAGTTGGAGGTGAATCGGGGATTTTACCATCAGGCCACTTGGCACCTCCCTCCGGTCGGCTTGGCTCGAACGTATCGGAGACAAAGCCCTGATTCATGATCGCCACCTCCGCTTAGACAACCACGAACAAAGAGATATGAGGAAATTGAAAAAATCTTCTGCACTTCGCGCCAGATTTCCGAACTTCACATGTGCCCGACACGTTAGCTGGAATAACAAAACTATATGGATATACTTAGATATTACGCTGAAGTAAATGATATGATCAAGCAAGGAGAATTGAATTTACTTTCATCCTTACAAATCGACAAACCAGAATGTTTTAATTGGGTCGAAGACATTTTCTATCCGTTGAATGTTCTTGGGCATGGGAATTCAGATGCGTTGATATGGAAATATAAGGACCTTAAAAAGGTATTTTCATTTGAAGCTATTTATAATGCTTCAAATCAATTGGTTAATTTTATCAGAAGGCTTGGTGGTCAAAAGGGAGATACTCTTTATTCAGTTTTGCCACTGGTCCCCGAAAACTGGATAAGTTTATTATCCGCCATTAAGGGAGGTTTCATAATAATGCCAACCGCTACGAATCTGACAACTTATGACCTCTTGCAAAGACTAAATACAGTTCTACCTAAAATGATTATTGCGCACATGAGCCAAGCTGATCTAATTGATGAGGCAGAAAAGAATCATGGCGGACAAATAGAATTAAAAATTATTGTTGGAGGTGAAAAAGAAGGGTGGTGTAATTTTGAAGATATTTATAGTGAGGAAATAGAGGCTAGTTCGGTGGGAACTAAATCGGATGATCCTTTTTTATATTTCTTTACTTCAGGAACAACAGGGTTGCCTAAAATTGTTGTTCATACGCATTTTACTTATCCTTTTGGGCATTTAACTACATCTTCTTGGTTGGGATGCTACCGAGGAGATATTCATTATAATATTTCTTCACCTGGTTGGGCAAAATTTGCTTGGAGTAGTTTTTTTGCTCCTTGGAATTGTGGGGCAACAATATTGGCCTATCAAACCGACAGTTTCATTGCAAAAGAACAATTGCAGGCGATGGAAACTTTTAGGGTGTCGACCTTTTGTGGATCGCCTACGGTAATAAGAATGCTGATTCAGGAAGATATAAATAAATACAAATTAAGTCTCAGATCATGTTGTGCTGCCGGAGAACCATTGAACCCAGAAGTAATCGAAAAATGGAAAAAAGCTACAGGTGTAATTATTCGTGATGGATATGGACAAACCGAAACAACTGCTTTGATTTGTAATTTTTTGGGAAACCACTTGAAACCTGGTTCAATGGGAATACCTAGTTTTTTATATGACATAGGAATTTTTGATGATGATGGCCATGAGGTATCTCTCTTTGAAGAGGGAATAATTTGTGTACGACTAGAGAGCAAAAAAAACAATGGACTATTTATTGAATACCTGGATGATAAGGAACGAACTTCAGATGTGTTCAAGCATAATTTGTACTATACAGGTGATAAGGCATATAAAGATGAGGATGGCTATATCTGGTTTGTAGGTAGAAATGATGATATGATCAAGGCATCCGGATATAGAATTGGCCCTTTTGAAGTGGAAAGTGCACTTATAGAACATGAAGATATCATAGAGTCTGCAGTGGTAGCAAGCCCTCACGCAACAAGGGGTACGTAGTCAAGGCATTCATTATGCTTCGCGAAGGTGTCAAACCAAGTAAGATCTTAGCCGATCATATTTTTTCATTTGCTGAACATCGACTAACAAAATACAAAGTACCGAGAATAATAGAGTTTCCTGATTCCTTACCGAAGACGATTAGTGGTAAAATCAGAAGGATAGAACTCAGAATTAATGAAGCTAGCCATCGACAAAATCCAATGAATAAGGAACATGAATATTTCCACAGAAAACATAAGTAAATGCAGCTAACACACACTGGGGTGATGGGGACAGACGTGCAAGATTGAATATACGTACATCTATAGCACTTGAGCAGACTGACAGGTTCGTCCTCCGAAATCCCCCACTGCGCCAAGCGTGAAACCGCGAGGCATAAGTAGAAAAATGGAAGAGACATTAAAAACAATAAAATACAAGGGTGCGTAGTTTTTCAAAAGCTTTATGTTTCGTCTTTTATCCGTTTACCAAAAGATCGACTCAAGCCGGGACAACTTGCATATCCACAAATGAAACATTATAGATTTTCAAATGTCGTTGACATTTGAAAGTCATGACCCCAATATTTATGATCAGCTAATGAGCTTTGCTGATAAATTTAAGTATTGTCAGTTTATAGTGAGGATCTCCATGACGATTATGACGCTCCGAGCAGCTTTGGATACCCTTAATTAATGATTAGATATGATTAGATAATAAAATGAATGCTTTGAACACTACTCCTCGGTACTAAGTATTATCCCTGCCTTACCCTCTTCAGACATTCACGCGACTGGAATGGTATGAAAAATACACAGGCTTTAAATATTACTTCGGCGACAATGGCTATGCCGGTCTGCAAAGAGATGGTCGCGAATTGCATTTGCAATTTCACTGTGGAAACGAGGATGACCCTATAGCAGGAGAATCAGTAATGAAAGGCTTTGTTGCGAATATTAAACCTTATCATGATGAGTTTGTGGAGCGGGTACGATTGAGAATTACAAATGGATACACCATGGGGTACTCATGAATTTGATTTTCGTGATTTGAATGGAAATACCATCTTCATAGTGCAAGATGTTTAGGAGGCTGTTGAAAAACTCACTTCGAGTGGATTTAGATGATAAAATGGATTTCTACTCTTACCTGACTCCTCCGTTCTCATCTCTCCCGGCTTTGCTCAGACCCTACTGGTAACCTTGGAAAAATTGCTCTGGATTACATCCGGAGTCTTTTAGCTGGAATTCCTATGGGGCGAGAAGTTTGATCATCAGTCAGGATACAGTTTGAGCCTTAATTGAATCTTTTTTTGTCTCTTCTTAAGAGATTACAATCCCCATCTTATGTACGGAAACGATAGTTTTCATATTTTTTTGTATTCAGGAAGACCTTTTTATGTCCGATAGGTGTAAGTGGGCCTTAAGACAAACTGTAGTAAGTATGATGCAACCAAAAAAATATTCGGCATAACGTGCCAGGATTTCCGAACTTCATGTATCCCTAAAACATTGTGGTAATGCTATGGACGACATTGCCTGACATGAAACTATAGTGTAACAAAACCTGGAAAATGGAAAAGATTAGAACATTAAAGAAAAAGGAAATTCTGAACATTGAAACACTCGAGATGTTCGAACGGATCATTAATAGGAATCCAGACCAGCGTGATATTGACCTGATGGTCATGCCGGGAACGCTTGAAGACAAGCATAAAAACTGTGAAACCATTCCGGCACTGAGAAGACAGTTTAACCTGATATACTTGCTGCTGGAGGGCGAGCATGATGTAAAACTTGGAGCCGACCACTTGCAATTAAATCCCAATGACCTGGTCATCGTTCCTGAAAATATGCTTTACGCCAGCGACCATATAAAAGACTGCAGGGGCTTCTGCATCCATTTCAAAACTGAATTTTTAAAACCGCAAATCTCAAAACAACTTACCGAGGAGTTTCCGTATTTTCATTTTGATGCACCACATATTATTAATCTGAATCAGAATGAAAGTGAACTAATACAAACCTCGTTCAAAAATATCATTGAGGAATACGACCGGACTTCGACTGAAAAGAATTTTCTTCTTTGTAATCTCATCCTAATTTTACTACTGAGGGTTCGTGAAATATACAGAACACGGGTGCTGGAGTTGAAGAAGAACACTGGCAGACGAGAACAAATAGCAAATAATTTCAAACTTTTGGTGGAGAAACAATTTATTGAAACCCGAACTGTAAATGAGTATGCTAAAATGTTACACATCTCACCGAAGCATCTTTCGGAGGTTGTAGGCCAAACATTCGGTCGTTCACCATTGCAGATTATTCATGACATTCTACTACTCGAAGCAAAAGTTCAGTTGCGGTCAACTAATAAGTCGGTTTCAGAAATTGCCTTCTACCTGCAGTTTGACGACTCGCCGCACTTTACGCATTTTATTAAAAGGAGGACCGGCTTTTCACCGCAGGAGCTTCGTAAGAAGCTCTGAATAATACATCACTAACCGAAATTTTTACAATTCCTTTCCGGAAATGTTGTCTTTATTTGTAGAGTAATAAAGTGAATAAAAGATCATGAAACAAGCAGCAAACAGTACTAGAATGGCGGAATGGAAAAATTTTGATAAACCCGATGAAGTCCGCGAATTTCCGAAGGGAAGACTTGAACTGATAAGAGTAGGAGGTGCAACAATTGGTCGTGGTATTTTGAACCAGGATGGAGATGGGCAACTTCTGTTCAGCCGTTAGCGAAAACCCACAGTTGCGAGGCACCACATTTTCAATATCATGTATCTGGTATCCTTCGGATAAAGATGGATGACGGAACTGAATTTGACTGCAAACCAGGTGATGTCTCACTGTTGCCATCGGGTCATGATGCCTGGACTGTCGGCGAGGAACCGGCAATTGTTATTGATTTTCAAGGCATGATTGATTACGCAAAACATCTTTAGATCGATTTCGTGTCGATGAAGATGGAATACCTCTACAAACGGCAATTTTATTTCTGTAGTTTGGCATTACTCTTTTGTAGCGATTGTGCATTTCTTCATATGTCAGAACGTCGTTAATCTTCCAGGTAGAACTTCTATGCAAATTACAGTACCATTTTATTAGTGATCGTGTTAAGACTTTATGTATTTTTAGTCACAAATCCGGGGATGACCGCTATTTAGATTAATTAGTCACTTAAAGTGGTACAGAATGAATATTGTACTTTGGGTTCTTCAGGTATTGCTTGCCCTGCATACTATTATGGGTGCACTATGGAAGTTTTCCAATTCGGAGCAAACCGTACCGTCCCTTAGTTCCATTCCACACAGCATTTGGCTGACACTGAGCGTGATTGAGTTGCTTTGTAGCTTGGGTTTGATCCTTGCAGCATTTAATAAGTCTCTCGGTAGATTGGTGCCTATGGCGGCAATCGTCATAGCCATTGAAATGTGTTTCTTTTCCGTAGTACATCTTACTGCTGGTGATTCAGAGCATAGTCAAATGATTTATTGGCTTGTGGTGGCAGCGATATGTGGGTTAATCGCTTATGGTAGGTTTGTAGTAAAACCTATTTGCAAGTGATACCGGGTGGGATGAATAAAATCAAAGCGATAAATGAATTTTCGCAGAAACAGTGTTATTAAAATTATAAACCTTTATTGTGCAAGCATTTTTTAATTGGATTTCTATTTTTCTGGCACTCTGCTTTATAAGTACTTTAATTACCTCATGTACCAGCGGCAGTCCGAAAGCGGATAGAGAAACTAATCTACAAAAGTCAAAATCTGGACAAATATATCAATGGACAGAAGCTGAGGGCAAAAGATTTCTTTCTGATATCCGGCAATCGATTACTACCACAAAGGCATGGACAAGCCGGGCTCAGGAAATTCGTTCTCAGATTTTGCAAGCAACGGGCTTGCAACCACTTCCGGAAAAATGTCCGCTTAATCCCATATATGGAGAAAAAAGGATATTTGACGGATATCAGGTTCAAAATGTAGCATTTGAAAGTCTACCTGGTGTCTATGTGACGGGGTCATTATATAGCCCTACTAAGATGCCGAAAGAGCCACCGGGCATATTGAGCCCTCATGGGCATTGGCCTAATCGAGACGATTACGGAAGATATCGCCCTGATGTCCAAAAAAGATGTGCGGCTATGTCTCGAATGGGTGCAGTTGTTTTCACTTACGACATGGTAGGTTATGGACAGCTTGCTGACTTTGGATGGGAGCATAAGCATCCTGAAACGATGAAGCTGCAAATTTGGAATGGTATTCGGGCGGTTGACTTTCTGATTTCACAGGGTGTCGATCCAAAACGAATTGCTTGTACCGGTGCTTCCGGTGGAGGCACGCAGACTTTTCATCTTGCGGCAGTAGATCCCAGGATTTATATTTCCGTTCCCGTAGTCATGGTATCTTATCGGCACTTTGGAGGTTGCATCTGTGAGCTGGGCAAACCCATTCATGAAAATAAAGACTTCAAAACCAACAACGTTGAAATTGCAGCATGCATCGCACCCAAACCTTTGTTGCTGGTTTCTGTCGGCACAGACGCAACAGAAACCACCCCTGAAGTTGAGTATCCTTTTATCAAATATATCTACGGGTTGTTTGGTAAACAAGAAATGGTGGAAAATGCACATCTTCCGGAGGATGAGCACGGATACGACTACAACAAACGAGCTGCCGTATATCCATTTCTGGCCAAACACCTGAACCTGGATCTTTCTATGGCAATGAATTCGGATGGAACGCTGAGGGAAGAAGGGATCATTATAGAGGAAATAGAAGACCTTTATCTATTTGATGAAAATACGCCCTTTCCTAAAAATGGCATCACAAATAATAGTGATATTGTCTGGGATTTTTAATCTGGTTTGCAGTGTTCTAAATTTTAAATACGATGACTTGACCAAACATGAAACATGTAACAAGTAATTTTATTTTGCTCATTTCTGACTTTGATATTAATTAGGTTAAGTCAAGGCCAATCAGCAAGTTTTGCCGAATCATTGGATGCGATCAATGGAACTGTCTCAGGAGTCTCTTCTCTAGATGTGACGGATTTTAATAAGGATGGGCTCATGGATGTGGTTCAGAAGGGGGGTTCACGCAAAGACGGGCGCTTTACCCTCGTCTGGTTCGAACAAGGTCAAATCCGGTAAATTGTAAAAACAACATTTTACAATCTGATTACAATAAAGTCCATTGAGCCAAATTGGCCGATTTTGACAATGGATGGCGATCTTGATATCCTTTTTAAGCCATAACCATTGGAATCCATCCGGGAGATAAATGAATTACTTTAATGAAAAATGGGTGAATTTCGGAATTCAATCCAGGTTTCAGAGGGGAAAGGGATTTATTCGGGTGCTAATGGCTGATATAGTTGGTGATGTAGATATAGATATTATTGCAGAAGATAAATATGCTCAGGATGCAAGGCCCTGGTATTATGAAAACTTACGTAAAAAAATTGAGTGAATTGACGGATGTCATGCATGGAATAGAATGACATACTACTCCTACTCACATATGGATCTTGAATTCACAACGAAGTATGACCATTCTCTGATTTCCTTGCGGATTTCCATTTACCGATTTGCTATTCCTTTGCCAATTACGATTTTCTGAGGCTTGATTTCTCCGGATACTACTTCCAGACTTGCTTTTTCACCCCGCAGATGCACGAGCCCATATCCACTGTCGGTCGCTAGGAAACAAGAGAAATCACCAATTTTAGAATCGACATACAGTATTCGTTCAACGGCATCATAAAATAATCCGGTAAGACCCTGGATCATGCCATAACTGGACATGGCCCTGGCATACCAGCTACCACATTCATATTCGTTAAAAGGATTACGCACGATGCCCGTATAGCGATCTCTACATGCTTGCACGATATCCAAGCCTTCTCTCGGGTGTCCCATTAACATCAGGTGAGCTGCAACCTGATATTCAATACCAGTCCATACTTCATTAGAATATACAAAGGGAAGGGACAGTTTTCCTCCCTTCGGCCAGGAGCAAAGGAGTAGCCCGGCCTCCTCACCCATAGCAAAAGATGGTCGCTGCGGATTGATATGCGTACTTAAATCCTCCTTTAAATTATATTTATGCACCGCCAATAAATGACTACCGATTTTTTCTGAAGCAATGATATCCGGTAGTCCACACATACGGGCGATCCACATGCCTAAAATACCATCAGAAAGACATCCGGTACCATATTGATATTTAGGTCCTTCTTTCTGTAGAAGTTGGAGAGCTTCTTCCGAATATATCCCTCCCATGGATATTTTCGATGCTTCTACCGGATTCGCCGCATTCAATCCTTCGACCCGTATTTTCTGAATAAAATATTCGCCATCGAATAATTCATTTTCGAGTCGGTTAATACTTTTTTCTAATAATGTTTTATAGCTACTGGCATCCTGATTTAAATGCTTGGTCATTTCGATGAAAGCATATAAAGCACCCAGGTAAAAGCTGGTGCACATCCCATCAGGTCCCCAGAATTCAATGTCGTAGGTGTTGTGATGCGGCTCCTCCAGGGCACCGGAATGTCGGGGATCCCAAGTTTTGATGCAATAATCGAGACTGGCTTTTACCATGGGGTACATTTTTGCAATCCACTCGTTATCGCCACTGATTCGCCATTCGCGATATACTTTCATGATACCTCCTAACTGGCCGTCAGCGGCCGCATGAAAGCCATGATCTACTGGCCGGATGGGCAGGTTTGCCCGGAAGGTTTGGTGACCTTCACTATTTTGACTTTCGCAAAATTCAGTGTGACGGAGACTACGTTCCAGACTGGGAAACAGGTGGGGAATAGCCTGGGCGTAATTCCAAACATGAGTGCACGAACCATGGCAACACCCCCAATTATCGCCGGAGCCCTCGTACGTATAAAATCGCCCATCATACTGACGCATTACGGTGGTCGATTTGAGGATAGTCAGATTAGCCGCGATAGCCTCCATGACTTCTGCGGGCAGGGTGCTGGCGTAGAATGTATCCGAAAATAGTTTGGACTTTTGGTATAGATCCGCGTAGTTTTGTAACCAATAATTACAGACCTCTTGAATATTTTTGAACCTACTGGCGTACCACGGTTTATAAAAGGGAGCCTCAAAATTTTTATCGAAAATAGCCAGGTCCTTTTCGGGGGGAGATGGACAACAGTCTGAATTTCCGGAGCAAGGAGCTTCTTCCGGATCATTTCCATGTGTTTTATTTGAGTCCGGTACGTACCAGGCAAAAAGGATTTTTATTCTTTTCCTTGCACCGGGATTTAAATTAAAAGGAATAAATAGGGATGCACCAGGTGCATCATTCTCCACCGGAATATGATCGGTGCTCTGCCCTCCATTGAAGGAATTCCAAAGCATGGTCATCGGGTCGAACCAACCGCCCCTAAACCAACAGTGATCGACAGTTGCCGGTTCATTCGCAAAAATGGCAAAATCCGCTTTTAGATGCGGTTGTTCTTCGGTGCCCTTTTCAGACAATATAAATCCATTGGTATGGGTGCCAATGCTATTTTTTCCATTGTTTACCTGGATGAAATTTTTTGCATTGTAGGAAAAAATGCCTTCCAATTTTTCGTTCGAATTGTTGGAAAGTTCATATTCGATGGCACCCACGGGCAAAGAGGCGTTGTCAGGATCTCCTGGGATAAATGGACTCCAAGAGGTTACCCTGGCTTGTAGCGGTATGTTACTATCCTCTAAATCCAGATCGGCAAAAGGAAATCGGGCCTTAAAGCTGGCGTTATGAAAACGGGGTAATCCATAATTCTGCTCTCCCAATCCATTACCAGCGCCCCGTATTCCGAATTTTTTCCAATTCGGTACCGGACCTTCAATCACCCGGGCTGAATTTTCCAGGCCCTTAATGGTGACCGCCGCAAACATAACCGGGCTATTAAATAGCTCGGGGGCATGCCGGATCGACATATGCGAAATAGCTCCAGTGCCTTCAAAACAAAACATACCGGCGCCAATCCCCCCAATGGGAAAAGCTATGCGATCCAGGTTGTCCCCTTGATAAATGCCATTATATTGTCGCTTCGCCACGGTAACTGAAGACGATGATTTCTCCACCTTTTCATTTTCCGAAATTCCAGATGTCTCTTTTAGTATCATCGTAGAGACGAACCCGGCGCCAACGCCACTGGTACCCAAATCTTTAATGAAGTCCCGTCTTTTGGTTTTATTAGCCATTCTAAGTCTTATTTAGATTTTACCGATGCTGAAATATACGGATTTAGCTAAACAAAGGATATATTCAAGCATGAGAAGACCAATCGGGCTTTGGTGTTGGAATCTCATAATATATTTATCTGTAGCCTTGCTAGCAAGTCATTCCCGACTGGGTGTAAATGTTGAATCATCTTGTTGGCCGATATTTTTTACCAGGAGGCGGAAGGAAAAATGGAGGTCCTGCTCTCTTTCCACAAAATACTTATGGGGGAGGACATCTTCACCAGGGTGGCATAAGTGTAAGATTTGTTTGATTTCTTGATTGTAATCAATTTTTAGGTGGAGATAATTCACCACTTTTGCACCGAAATAACAATTAGTCTTGAGTGAAATAATTTAATGTCATTATGCTTACAGCCATTAATCCAAAGTTACCCATGCGTGACAAAACTGCCACCAGAGACTATTATTTGAATCAATTGAACTTTCAGGAATTTGGTAGTGCTGACCATGACGGTTACCTGATGGTGCAAAAAGACAATATTCAAATCCATTTTTTTGAGTTCATAGAGCTGGATCCCAAGGAAAACTATGGACAAGTTTACATAAGAACAGACAATGTTGATCTATTGTATCAATCCTTTCTGGACTATGGAACAGCCATACACCCAAATGGAAAATTGCAAGTTAAGCCCTGGGGACAAAAAGAATTTTCGGTTCTTGACCCGGACAACAATCTGCTGACTTTTGGACAAAGCTTGTGATATGAATTTGACAACTTGACCCAGAAGCATGTTGATACATCTCTTACCTCTTGGTACGCCATGATTAAATGTAAAAATCGCAACTTCCCTGAGGGCATGAACTCTGCTGCATCAGAATCTTAAGCGTGATTTAAAATGACCCCAAGAAATCCTCTCGCAGAAATTGCGAAATTGTTTTTTAAACTGGGTTGCATTGCCTTTGGTGGTCCTGCTGTACATATCGCTATGATGGAAGACGAGGTAGTGAAGAAAAGGAAGTGGATGTCAGAAGAACATTTTCTGGACCTGGTGGGAGCAACCAATTTAATTCCGGGCCCGAATTCAACCGAAATGACAATGCATTGCGGTCACGAACGTGCTGGTATAAAGGGTCTGTTTGTCGCCGGTCTTTGTTTTATTTTTCCGGCGGTGGTGATCACCTCATTTTTTGCCTGGCTGTATCAAAAATATGGGCAATTGCCGGAAGTCGAACCCTTTATTTACGGAATAAAACCTGCGGTGATCTCCATCATTTTAATGGCGACCTTCCGCCTTTCTCGAAAGGCTATAAAGAATCTGGAATTAGCTATTTTGGGATTTGTAACTGTCGTAGCTTGTCTACTGGGATTGAATGAAATAGCGGCTCTTTTTGGTAGTGGAATAGTTGCGGTGATCATTTACTCGATCAGCAGAAATCAAAATCGCATGCACGACTTTATCCCTTTGTTTATTTTTTCGGCGGCGGATCCCTTAAAAATCGGAACGCTCAAGATATTCTTTAGTTTTTTGAAAGTTGGTGCCATTCTGTACGGTAGTGGCTATGTATTATTCGCCTTTCTTGATGCAGAACTGGTAGCAAACGGTTGGCTGACGAGACAGGTTTTAATTGATTCCGTGGCCGTTGGTCAGATTACCCCGGGACCAGTACTATCTACAGCGACCTTTATTGGATGGCAAATGAATGGTATAGAAGGAGCAATTGCGGCAACTGTTGGTATTTTTCTACCGTCATTTCTTTTTGTTTGGATATTGAATCCCCTAATACCCAAAATTCGTAAGTCAAAAATCCTGGGTGTATTTGTAGATGCGGTGAATGTAGCAGCAGTCGCTTTGATAATTACGGTTTGTCTGGAGATGGGCAAGGATACGCTCCTTGATTTTCGAACTACTTTGATAGCCATAATAAGCCTGACTGTTGTTTTTGTTTTCAAAAAGCTAAATAGCGCATGGATCGTATTGGGTGGGGGTATGGTCGGATATTTGATGACCTTCGTCTAAATCTTTTATTTAGACTCGTCCAAGATTGGTCGACAAGCAAAGAGATCGACTTTAGTCAAGACGACCAGGTTTAATGATAGTACTGCTTTCCGCCTGTGACAAAAAATGCCAGTTGACGGGCACTCACATATCTGTCGATTTAACATTGCCTTACAAATAACTCTTTCTAACGCCAGGCAGGCCTGATATTAAAAATCACTGCTTTGGATTTTCAAGATAGTCTAAATTCTTGATTTTAAATTGTCAAATTACATCTTGGGTTTTCCAATCGAATGCTGGTTAAATAAACGCAAAAGCCATGATCGTCCGCTAATCGGCAGACGATCATGGAAGTTTGCGGAGGCTGAATTATTTTTCTAAAACGATCATCGAAGAATAAACCATTGAATCGGAAATCAGGCCGACAACTAAGACCTGGTTAGCGATTTTTTCGACACCCAGTTTGGAACGGTCTAAACTCATTAGTTGAGGACCGGAATTAAACCAACCCAACTTCTGTTCAGCGACTGTTTTTCCATCTACAGTAATTATCCTGAGGTTAACTTCACCGGCCTTTGGTTGATTCCAGGATAAGTTTAAAGTTTCATCCACGGGATTAGGAAAGACTTTTAGTGAAGATTGGTTATTTTTATTGATTGATTCTGCTGCGGTCGTGGTTAGTGAAATTTTTATGACGGTGCCAAAAAACAGATTACTGACATAGAAGGTATTTACATCAGCCACTGCCATTCCGGCACTAGGTCCAAATCCAGCTGCGATAGTATCCCTGCTTCCATCGCTATGTAACTGTTGAAGAATGGCACTACCAATTACATAGGGAGGCATACTGTCTCCCCGAAAATTAGCAAACTGAAGTGCAATCAGGCCATCACCATCCGGAGCAAGAGCCAGATCTGTAATCAAAGTGAGGCCACTATCAACTACCGATAACTGACCTTGTGGGTCGACGGCATATACCTTAGAAGCTCCGTCGAGGAATGGAAATCCAGTAAGTTGAGAAACGTAGAAGCCTCCTGTAGGATTTTTGATAATGCGGGTAGGAACGGCATCGGATACCGGTGGACCAAAAGGTAACGGGTTGGGAATCTTTGGAAAGGTTGCAAAAATATTGATTACACCCGTAAGTCCATCACGATGTAACAACGCATCAGCCGCCGCGTCAGCTATATACATATCTGAACCATCGTGGACAAAGGAAAACCCATGGCTTTCAGCGAATCCCAGGCTCAACACCCTTTTCTCCATGTTGAAGGAATTTGCAGCATGATTTAGGCTCAGTGGTGTCCCTCCTTGTGTAATACTATCCCTTTCAAACACTAGAATAGAGCCACCCACTTCGGGAATGCCACCGGACATAATCACCCCAAAATATCGGTCATTAAAATGTTGAATTCGATCAGGACCCAATGTTTCCATAAGGATCGTGTCTAGTGTCGAAGGTAGATTTTCGATGACCCGTTCTTGCGTTCCGTCGGCCCAAATAACACTAATGGCGCCGTCATTTTGGCCACTTCCCGATTCGGCAATCCAGAGATTCCCGGCGGAGTCTAGTTCTATTCCGATTGGTCCACGAAGACCGGCAGCAACGACTTCCATGCTTACTTGAGCATAGGAGATCCGACAAAATAAAATGCTAAGTAAGAGCAAAGTAAAGTGAAGTTTTTTCATTTTAGATCTTTTTTGTGGTTAATGATATAATTCGATGTATTAATCCAACTAAGGCTGCAACCCTTCCATTACACATAGGTCAGTACCATTGCTCCGCTCAATTTAGCATTGTATTTAATATGAAACACAAATCTCTGAATTGTTTTTTTACGAATTTACTATGTTGAGTATTCCTTTTTTGACATGGAGAAAATCAGATAGTTGCACATTTGTCACGGAGAATCATATTTAAAGTATTCGTAATGCGTAAGTTTCTTAGTACCGAAACTTGAGGTAAAGCATTTCTTGCAGATAGGTTTGATGCTTCGAGGAGGCTGTTGATATTTAATATATTTTGGGCGATGGATTTATAGATTAAACCGGCGGTATTTTTCGCATGAATCTTTATCATGATGTTTTTCCGGTGGCTCTTCACCGTCTCTTCGCTGATGAAGAGTCTATCTGCAATTTCTTTAGTAGTTAATTCGGAAGCTATCAACCTTATGATTTCTTTTTCTCGGTTAGAAATTTTTTTACTCGTCGTCTTCATTTTCTTTTAACTGTTAGGCGTTTTACTTGATAGTGTTGTGAGTTGTATATAAGGTCTATGTAAAACGTAGTTATTTTTTGCCAAGACAAATCTGAGATGCTGACCAAAAGCGTCAGTAGAAGCAGAATGGTGCACCCGTCTGGCTAGCCCTCTGGGGGCAGATAGCTGAAGCTACTTAAAGTTCTGATGATGAAGTATTGTGCAAAAGAACAAGTTACCTGCTATTTTTATTTGCTAATTGTTTTTTCATCGAATTGAATTTTCATTTTATACCTTTATTACAATTTCAGACCATAACGGGATTGACCTTTTAAATTGAAAGTATTGAGAACACCATTTCTCTTCTGATATGTTACATTAATGGTTCGCGGGGTTAGATGGGGACACATTATGAATAAATCATATATATAAAAGGTAAATGCGTATATTGTAGAGTCTCAAGATTACTACAAAATGAAAAAACAAACGCATTTACCCAAGGCGTAAGCCTTATAAGTACAATATTAAATAAAATGCCTGGGATTAATGAATGGCGACGCCGGTTTATTGTAGAGACATTTATGCTTTTTTTAAGCATACGAGGCCGGATTAATTTCTTTACAACTGGCAAGATGGTAAGTACCATGAAAGTACCTATCGAATGGGATTTGAGCGAGACTTTGACTTTTTAACCTTCAATATTTTATTGGTGGAGCAATATTGTGGAGCGAATTGTATCCTGGGTTTTGATCCAACCTATCTGAATAAGAGTGGTAAGCATACCCCAGGAATCGGTTACTTTTATAGCGGAACAGCCGGAAAGCATAAGCGGGGCTTGGAAATAGCGGGAATAGCGGTGGTCGATGTAGATCAGAATACGGCCTACCATTTGGAAGCGATTCAAACACCGAGTGCCCGGAAATCCACCTTGGAGGATGGGCCAGAGTATTGTGGATCACTATGCGAACATCATTGTCTCCAAGATCAGCCCAGTTAAGTAAGTCAGTACGATATTGGCCGTGGATGCCTATTTCACCAAGAGGAAATTCATAGATCCGATCTGTGAGAAGACGGATTTAAATATTGTGGGTCGATTGAGAGAGGATGCAAATCTTCGCTATTTATATAATGGAAGGCAAACAGGTAGCAAAGGCCGGCCGAAACAGTATGCTGGTAAAATCAACGTGAAACAAATCGATAAACGGCGGGTAACCCAAGAATACGAAGATGATGACGTGCGAATCCATGCCGCGGTGGTTAATAGTGTTGGTCTGAAGCGCAATGTAAAACTCTGCTATGTAGAATTCCTGAATACCACTGGGGAAGTAAATACTACGAAGATGTTCTTCAGTACGGATATCATTATGACGGGGCTTGCCATCCTGTGTGCTTACCGAGCCAGGTTTCAAATGGAATTCAATTTTAGAGATTCAAAACAATTTACAGGACTACAGAATAGTCAAGCAAGAAGTAAAAAAGAAAATACATTTTCATGTAAACGCCGCGCTAACCACAGCATCAATTGGCAAATGTATTCAACGGAATGGGTTGAAAAGAAGTCTTCGATTAACCTATTCGATCTCTGATTTGACCACCGAATTATTCAACCATAATCTATTAAAAAGAATATTATCAATCTATCCAATTGACGCAAAACATTAAAACAAAATGATAATGTGATCAGATTAGTCCTGGATTATGGCAAAATCGCAGCCTGATAAGGTCACGAACCATTGTTACATAATTGCATCTTACCTGGAATCGAAGATATCATTGTAGGATGGCGGGGTCAAGCATGAATCGACCAACGACAATAAAAATCGACGAAATATTCCCTGCTATTGTAAATTAGGGTGCCTAAAAGCCTCTACCTGGATTATCACGAGGTTTAAAAAAGACCATACGACAAGAGAATCGGCGTCTAATCGTTATTTGTAGTATTTGAATCAGATTGGAGCCTTTCGACCTTTAAATTTCTCTTTAGTTTTTAATATCTAATGAATTGAGACATAACAATTTATCGAGACCTTTGCCAGGTGTGACGGTGGTCGATTGTGATTTGATTAAAAACTAAAATTCCGAATTCTGGTTTGGAATATCACGAAGAGCTAAGTGTTCAGTCTTAGTTGATGCTATGGAGATCAACTTTCGACTTTGTGAGTATTTGCCAACAAAATGTGTTTTTTGATAAATGAACAAAGCAATCCAATCTGTCATTCCTGCAACTAACCTCAATATGGAAGGGGTGATCGTCAAGCAAACAATACCAACCGATGATATCAAGCAAGTTGATCCGTTTTTACTCTTGCATCATGGGAAATTCAAATTTAGAGAGCAGGCACTAGCCAGGCAACAGGGTATTGGTCCACACCCGCATCGGGGATTTTCGCCGGTGACTTTTGTTGTCGAAGGTGAGGTGCATCACCGGGATAGCCGGGGAAATGACCAGATAGCCAAAGAAGGTGAAGTGCAATGGATGCATTCAGGTGCTGGAATTATCCACAGCGAGCGTCCTTCTTCAGAGTTGGTTAAACGCAATGGAGTCCAGGAGATCGTCCAACTTTGGATTAACTCACCATCGGGTAAGAAGATGCAAGTTCCATCCTATCAATTTCTGGCTAAAGCGGAAATCCCTGTTTTTTTTTCTGAGGATGAGCAAATTACTAATAAACTAATAGCCGGAACATATTCAGGATTGCATGGCAAAATCAAGACCGAAAGTGATTTATTGATTATCTGGGGAATAAGCAATTCAGATGGTAGTCAGACAATAATAATACCGCCGGAGTTTAACTGTATGCTATACGTGGTTGCCGGCTCATTGAGGCTGCCAGACCAAGGTCAGGTGTTCAAACAGAATCTGATCGTTTTCGATCGGAATGAGGCCACCATTGAAATTTCATGTGAGTCAAAAAGTCAATTTTTACTTTTAGCTGGCAAGCCTATTGACGAAAAGATAGTGCGACAAGGCCCTTTTGTCATGAATACGGAAACTCAAATTCTCGAAGCAATGCGTGATTATCGAATGGGGAAAATGGGTGTTCTGATCGAAGAAAATTAAGGTTACTAAAATTGAAGTATGGAAATAGGGATTGATAGTTTCGCAGCAGCAAATCTGACCACGAATTCGGAGGCCTCAAGAAACAATGCAAAGTCATTGGCCGAATTGCTGGATCGGATAGCGTATGCCGATGAGGTCGGTCTTGATGTCTTTGGCATTGGCGAGCATCATCGCAAGGAATTTCTGGATTCTGCACCTGCTATCATTCTCGCTGCAGCAGCTGCACGTACCAAGCGGATTCGACTCACCAGCGCAGTTACGGTTTTGAGTGCTGCCGATCCGGTTAGGGCATTTCAAAATTTCGCCACCTTGGATTTAATTTCTCAAGGACGTGCTGAAATGGTGGCTGGGCGCGGTTCTTTTATCGAGGCTTTTCCTTTATTTGGATTCAATCTGGAAGATTATGATGCACTCTTTTCAGAGAAATTGGAACTTTTGCTTGCGATCCGTGACCAGGAAATAGTCAGCTGGAAGGGAAGGTTTCGCGCCTCGCTGGATAATCAGGCGATTTACCCTAGGCCACTGCAAAAATCGCTTCCCATTTGGTTAGGTGTCGGCGGTACCCGGGCATCTTTTATTCGGGCTGGTATGTTGGGTTTGCCTCTAATGGTGGCGGTAATTGGAGGAGAAACCCACCGTTTTCGGCCACTTATCGATCTATACCGGGAATCGGGAGAGAGCGCAGGTCATTCGCCCGAAAATTAAAAGTGGGACTGCACTCATTGGGTTATGGCACGGGATACCCCACAAGCGATGGAGTCTTATTATCCAGGTTATGCGGAGACCTTTACCCGGATCGGTAAGGAACGCGGTTGGCCACCGGTGACCCGTTCTCATTTTAATGCTCAAGCTGGTCCAACAGGGGCTCTGGTAATTGGAAGCCCGAAAGATGTCGCTGACAAAATAAAGCGTCATAGTGAGGCTCTTGGTGGGATTTCGAGATTTACTTTTCAAATGGATAATGCCGGATTAACCCACGCTCAACTGATGCAGTCGATTGCGCTCATTGGAAAGGAAGTGTCGACATTGGTTAATGGTTAAACTGATTGCACGTTTTGCATGGTTTAAAGTATTTTACGTAGGATGAAAAGCAACTAGTGTTAAAAAATAAAGGTTGAAAGAATTTGACTACTAGATTTCAACATAATTGTCACGAGCTAGAACGATGAATTAAATCCAATAAAAATTCAGAAGATTGGTTCTTTCACTACGAGATGGTTTACCGCGATATTGAAGCACTTACTGTCTGGCACCCGACTATAAAAGGGGATTAACAAGAGGAGCCTTCCCCGATTATGTATATTGCAGGATCAATGTAGTATTACAAAATAGTGGTTTAATCTTTGGTGATGAATAAAATTAAAATAGTTGATTTCGAAACGCTGAATGAAAAAACTCCCTACCATCATCAGGTAAATGGATTGGATTTGGTACTAATTCGTTACGATAATCAGGTTTCGGTGCTCTACGGACGATGCCTGCATCGGGGCGCATTGATGGCCGATGGTCACATAGACGGTCAAAATTTGATTTGTGGTGTGCATGGCTGGGATTATCGATATGACACCGGAATCAGTGCCTACAATAATGATGAGGCCCTTTACAAATTCCACGCAGAAATAAAGGAAGGGTGGGTCTATTTAGAAGAGGATGAAATCAATCAATATCTCAAGAGTCACCCTCAACCATTTGATCGAAACATTTATCTAGGTCAATATGCCGATACAAACCCTGAAGACACTGAGCCTTATACCGGTTATATCAGAGAACTATCACGGAATGGTCTTAAGAATTATGGTCATCATGGACCTTCAGCGGCAATGGGTGTTGATCGAAATACCTTGCCCAAATGGGAAGAAATACAATTTCTTCCTGCTCAATTAGCCAAACGGCCACTTTTAGATGAGGTAGAAGTAAAGACACAGCTCGTAATTGGTCAAAATGCAAAAGGCCATTGTTTTTGGAAATGCCCATTTTGTTTCAGACATGAGCTTTGGGGCATTGTCTAAAGAAGCCAAAATAGCCTTATCCAAAGGTGCAGAATTGGCAGGAACCGGAATTTGCAGCGGAGAGGGAGGCATGTTGCCCCTGGAGCAGGAAAATAATTCACGCTATTTTTATGAATTGGCTTCGGGAAAATTTGGGTTCTCCTGGGATAAAGTAAAAAAGGCCCAGGCATTCCATTTCAAGGGTGGGCAAGGTGCCAAGACAGGAACCGGAGGTCACTTGCCTGGAAATAAGGTCACCGGGAGATCGCCAAGGTGCGTGGCTTGACAGAAGGTGAAAACGCGATTTCCCCGCTGCTTTTCCAGATTTGCTAACTGTGAACCATTTTAGAGAATTTGCAACTCAGGTTCTTGAAAAGACAGGCGGGATTCCGGTTGGTTTTAAGATCGCAGCCAGTCATATTGAAGCTGATATTGACTTCGCTCTCGAAGTAGGGGTCGATTATCTTATCTTGGATGGTCGTGGTGGAGGAACAGGTTCAGCACCAACTATTTTGAGAAACAATATAAATGTTCCGACGATTCCTGCATTGGCCCGGGCCCGAAGACATCTCGATCTAGTGGGAGCCGCTGATGTTTCGCTCATCATTACCGGAGGTCTTCGGGTAGCCGAAGATTTTGCCAAAGCGATGATGTTGGGTGCTGATGGCATCGCAGTGGCCAACGCTGCACTGCAGGCAATTGGTTGTCTGGGAATGCGGGCTTGCAATAGCAATAATTGTCCGGTAGGCATCGCTACTCAAAAAGAAAGTTTGAGGAAGCGAATTATTATTGATCAATCGGCTCAGCAGTTGTATAATTTTTTCAGGGCTTCTAATGCACTGATCAAGGTAGTAGCCCGCGCTTGTGGATATGATGATATTGCAAAGTTTAATTTAAATGATTTAAGTACATTCAATTTCGAAATGCATAAACTTACCGGAATTCCTTTTGCTGGGATTAGTGGCGAAAACAATCACTAATTTGCGATATTGAATTTCGATGAAATAATCTATCCTTTAGAGAAGGCGAATAAGTTAGACACTTTAAAGCTATTGACAATTAT
Organism: Saprospiraceae bacterium; assembly: GCA_016711125.1. Classification (GTDB taxonomy): domain Bacteria; phylum Bacteroidota; class Bacteroidia; order Chitinophagales; family Saprospiraceae; genus JABDMH01. The sequence continues at coordinate 419,862 of JADJTQ010000005.1, forward strand.
GCAGTAAACACTATTACCTGCCGATTGAATTGATAATGGAAAATGCCGGTCTGCAGTTGGCTAATCTTGTTGCTAAAAAGAGCGTGAAAAATCAGATCATAAAAATGGGCAAAGGAAACGGATTTTGGAATTTCCAATGCATAATTTGACGATTGAAAATCATACGATTAAAAAGTGGTATGAAAAACGAAGTGGTGATTTTCAATATCATGTCTGTCTGGCATCAGATGGATCTGAGGACTCCTTTGTCGCGTCAGCCCTTTGGGCGGAAAATGCATTTCTAATGCATTTTCTGGGTTAAATTATGATACCTGCTTAAGCCATTGTAAGATGGCTTTCGTGGGTTCTCCGGAGGTTACCCAAATATCATGTGTTTCGCCTAAAGGCATAGTGATGAAATCACCCACACGCATTCTTATGGTGCGGGTAGAGCCACCTTCGCTGGTTATATGACATTCGCAAGTACCTTCCAGAATCAGGAAACTTTCAATTACTTTGTGGTGCACTTCCCGTTGCTACATAGTCCTTCGCCCAAACCACAAACAGATCTCTTTTTGGATTGGATTCGAGAGGATACAAATGGACATTTTCGTAATGATCAGGGCTCTTGATTGATTCAACTGCTTCCCTCCATTCAAGCCAATTGGACGAATCATCCAGCAGTGGTAATTTGTCAAGTTTAAGAGTGCTGCAATTTTTCTTATCATGATTAAGTGAAGTCATCTTGGCCAGTATCTTTTCACGGAGTGAAGGGCTGGGCGGCAAAGCATGAACATTTGCAAAATGTAAAAGCGCTTCCTCTACCTGAGTTATATCTTCTGCGGTATTGATCGACTGATCATTTTCAGTCAGCCAAGCTTGGATCTCTTCTCTCGATAAATCAAAATTCTTCTTCACCATTTTAAATTAATTCATAAAAAAGTCTCAATTCCTTTAATCCCTTCCTGGTTCGGGACTTTACCGTTCCAAGTGGAATGTCAAAGTGTTCAGTAATTTCCTGTTGGGTATACCCTTCGAAATACATCCATTCAATGATTGCCCTGCAGTCAGGTGTCAGTGATTCAACAAGTTGCCGTAGACCTAGCGAATCGACAGGAATTTGACCAGCGGTATTGCCTAACTGTTCATCTCCAATATTCTCCAGAGTCTGATTTTTACGTTTTTCGAAAAAGTATTTGGACCGTTTGAAATCTATGGCGGTATGTCGGGCAATATTAATGAGCCAAGTGGCTAGTTTTCCTTTTTCAGAGTTAAAGCTATCTACTTTTTGCCATACTTTCACGAAACAATCCTGAAGCAGGTTTTCGGCATCCTTTCGGTCATCGACTATCCTGACGATAACGCCCAGGAGCAAGGCAGCATAACTATCGTATAAAATAGCAAAGGCATTTTCATCACCCGACTTCAACATCGGCATCAGTTGCTCTTCAGTAGCTATCCCAACGTATGCCATTACCAAGGATATTTGCAATTCTAGACCGGATTGATCGGCTTTAGCGTAAAATTATGTAAAATATTTCATTTGCCGTGATCCAAAAGTCAAATCACTCCGTATAATAGTTAACACCAATTGATCATCCGGAAGGCAACCTTTTTTTTACTTGTAATAAAATTTGATGCCATGTAAAAATGAAGCTCTTTTGTTCTCCTTGGCGACCAAAGCAACCGATAACCAATTCCTAATATGTAGCAAGTAGTCGCTTTCGGAGATATTGTAAAATCGAACCTAATATCACTAGCCCTAACAATGATAGTGTGTTTTTGTGGGCTCGAAAGACGATCGCAAATAATTCTTTTCTTGAAAACAGATAGAATCAAATATTATGCGCACACTATTAAAAGTATGTATACCAGTTGAACGAGGTAATTCCGCAATAAGAGATGGTTCCCTCGGTAAAATCATTGAAAGGATAATGAGTAAAATACAGCCCGAAGGAAGTTACTTTACAACCTCAGAGGGTAAACGAACTGGCCTCTTTTTCTTTGACCTGAAGGACGTCACCCAAATTCCGGAGATTGTGGAACCTTTTTTTATGGAACTGAAGGCCGAAGTGGATTTCCGTCCGGTTATGAATACTCAGAGCTTCAAAAAGGGTTTGGCCGCTGCCATGTCAAAAGCATGATTTAACTGGGATCTTGACATGAAATACAGTACAATCGAGGTAGAGGATGTTTGAAATACCTACGAATGTTAAGCTGAATATTTTGAATGAATTAACCAAAAATAAAATGAAAAGATGAAAAATTCCAATGAAGAATTAACTCGTGAGGTGCATGATTGCTTCTCTAAGAACAATTTTGATAAGTGTGTCAAATTGGCCTCACCGAATGTGAAAGTAACCGCACATGCATTCGGCATGACCTTTAATGGTCCAGAGGAATTTCGAGCCTTTATGCAAGGATTTAAGGAGGCTTTTCCAGACATGGTGGTTCACCATGACAGCATCGTAAGCGAAGGTGGACGAGTGGCGGTTGAGTTTACAGCCAAAGGAACTCATACTGGTCCCCTAAAGACACCTGCAGGAGTCGTGCCTCCTTCAGGAAAAAAAGTTGAATTAAAGGTTGCCGAATTTTACCAATGGAACAATGGACGCTTCACTTCAATGAGTAATTATCAGGATGCGGCTTCGTTGATGCGACAAATCGGTGCGATGTAAAATATTTTATCACTTTACTAACTGAGTGCTAAAGAAAGGATAGACTGCAGAGAAAGAAAAGAAACATCAAGCATCCGAGTTGCCTTAGGAATAGCCAAATTCATTCCGCCTGCCAAATGAGTTTGGTGGACAGGTGGTAGGATTAGTCTGGTCAGCAGGCCTGAGGAGTTAGAATCGGATCAACGACTGTCCGAGGCCTCGAAAATATCTTATCTAACTCAACTTTCTGTACCATTTTTTTGGAATATTTATATGAATATAAAATAGACCATAATCTATTGATAAAGAATCAATTATAAGCCATACTTTATAGTGTTGCTCTGATAATAAATCTATATTATCTACAAAAAACCTTGGTTAAAAAATCTACTCTTGTTGGTCCAGAATTTACTTGGTGGGGGTGACACCGGCTTAGTATGCCTAGGTGGGGCCCCACACTCAAGTTGGAGCGTTGGATTTTATACAGCGGATTTAAGTAACAAGATCATTTTCATTCCCTAGTTTCTTATTGACGCAAATATTTGATTATCAAACGAATGTAGCCTTGCCTCCCGTCCGCTGCGGTTCACTCACTTAGAGATTCACTGAATCTCTATTCCGCCAAAGCGGAAATCGTTCGTTCCTCCAGCGGAGACTTGGGATGTGGGTCGCCGAGCATACAGTCTCCGTCCTCCGGAGGCTTCAGCCTCCAGGCGGAGAGACTCGGCCAAAGCCTATGGCGACGAGCCGACGGCAGTTTTGGCTCCACTTTTTGGCAGCAAAAAGTGGAAAAAAATTATTCTCTACGACCAGGCATAGGGGTATGAACATATAGGCAATGAGTGCCGAAACTTGAGTTATCTAAGATAAGTGAAATTCTTTTAGTAATCAAAATCTATAACGTCATGAAAAATGTATATTTATTTACCTGTCTGATTATTGCATTGTATCTCGGACTTGGTGGCTGCACTCCAAAAATCGATATCGCAATGGAAAAAATTAATGTTAAGAAAGTGGTGGATCAGTTTGCGCAATTTTGGGAGACTGAGGATATGGCATTATTATCTAAGATTATGGCACATGATTCAAACATGATTAATTTCGGATCAGATGCATCCGAAATTTTTACGGGGTGGGAGAACTTCAGAAAATCAGCGGAGAGCATGATGCCCGCTTTTGAGAACACCAAAATAAAGGTGAGAGATCAGAATATTAGAGTCCATGCCTCCGGTCAAGTCGCCTGGTTTACGGAAATATGGGATTGGGACCTAATGTACGGCGGAGAACATGCAGTCATGAGCAATCAAAGATTAAGCGGTGTATTGGAAAGAATAAATGGAAAATGGGTGCTGGTTCAATTTCATAATTCTGTTCCGGCAGGAGCGTAGTCAGAGATTTAATTGTGACAGCATTTGGGACAAGTGCACCAGCAAGTATATAATAAATAGGGTATATTGCGCTTTGACATTGATGGACATTTCGGTATGTTGGATAAGTATAAGATTGGGGAAGAAGTAAAGCGTTGGCTGGATACCGTTGTTATTGGCTTAAATTTATGTCCATTTGCCAAACGTGAAGAGGTGCGAGGGCGGGTTCGGTATGCTGTCACAGAAGCGGATAATGAAGAGCAATTGCTGCTGGATCTGCATGCTGAACTAGAACTTGCTTTGCGAGATATTAAAATCGAAACAACCTTGTTGATTCATCCCAATGTTTTGCAGGAGTTTTATACTTATAATGATTTTCTGGTCCTAACTGATGCCCTTCTGGAGAAAATGGATCTGGTCGGAGTTTTTCAGGTTGCAAGTTTTCATCCGGATTATCAGTTTGCCGGCACACTACCGGATGATGTTGAAAACTATACCAATCGATCTCCTTACCCGATGCTTCATATCCTTCGGGAAGCGAGCCTCAGTCTGGCGATCGATAGTCATCCTGATATAAGCAACATCCCAGAACAAAATATGAGGCTTATGCGTGAGATAGGTCCGGAAAAAATGAAGATTCTATTGCGAAATTGTTTCTTGAGCTGAGGATCGGTAGCAGTTCTTAAAATAAGATTTATAGGAATTACTTGACCAGAATTTGCTGAAAAACAATTCGCTCATAGGCAGACTGACTTCCAGCCTCAAATAGGCAACCAAATTTTTCCTGATCAATTCTTATCAAATCGGAATATGCTGCTGGGCCCTCATGTAAAAGCAAAGATTCAAGCCAGGTTATCCCATCATCTGTGCTCAATCGAAGAGTCATTTTTTCTCTTTTTCTTCAGAAGCCGGATTGCTGAATAATAGGAACTGACCGGTCGAAAGCAGGCTTGCCTGGCATATGGGTTCTATTAACGTCTTGTCATGCCGTTGTCCAGACCAGCTTAGGCCGCCATCATCACTTTTCATAATTTGACGGGTCTTTTGACTCCGGTCATAATTGCGCATATTCATAATCAACTGTCCATTTGAAAGTTCGGCTACTTCGCATTCATTTACTTGATCTTTCATACTGGAGCCACCGAGTTTCCAATTACGACCTCCGTTGTCAGAATAGATGGCATGAGAGTAATATTTCATGGTGCCTGCTTCGATGTGATCACAACCGATGATCATTCTTCCCACATTTGGTCCTGTCGTCAATTGTATGCCAGATCCGGGTCCAGTCGCATACCAGGTCCAATTTGGTGCTTTGACATCTTTGGTTATCTCTTTGGGTTTTGTCCAGGATTTACCCTGGTCTTTTGAACGTAATAGGAAAACTCTTCTCGTGTCGGTACTTCGCTGGTCAATGATTTGCGGCTCCCGGTCAGAACCCAGATTCCAGGTGCTGAGTAAAAAAATATAACCATTTATTTCATTGACTACCGGAGCTGGGTTACCACAAGTATTTTCTTCGTCATTCCAAATCACTTTTAAATTGCTCCAGGTATTCCCCTGATCGGATGACCTTTTCATCACTAAATCAATGTCACCGGTGTCTGAGCAACCATTCTTTCTACCCTCCGCAAAAGCTAAAAGCTCTCGATTTTTTAATTGAATAATCGCTGGTATTCGAAAACAAGTGTAGCCATCCTGACCGGCAGTAAATACTGGCGTCGCTGGACCGGATATATAAAGTCTTTCGATTTGGCTGATAGATCGGGAAGCCGTTACCAAGGTGAGAAACAAGGCAATTATAATCAGTTTCATAGAAAATAGTTGAAGCCTGGTTTATTGTCGAAGTGAAGCCAGCTTACAATAATAGGGATTTTTGAATGGTTAGAAGTATTGGGTGTTGGCGGGGACGCTAACCTCGGCAGGGAGGATATTGCTGCTTTATTTATTTGTGCCGATGTATTGCTGGCTGAGGAGCCGATAGAAGCGAAAAAAGCCGTTGTTTGAAAGGGGGCACTTCTGGGTATGCCACAACGACTTAAAACAGAATAGTTGTTGGCAGGGACGCTAAAAAAGGCAAGGTCACGACCCTTTGGCAATCAGGACTACCCCCAAATCTTTTAGCTCTTTCTTAATATCATCAAATCGAGCTATTGAAATAGCTTTGGTGGCTTCGACAAACAGTGAACATTTAAATCCTTCAGCCAATGCATCTTTGATCGAATAGTACACGCAATAATCTGCAGCAAGTCCACAAAAATAGAGATGCTGGATCCGCAAGCCCTTTAGATAGCCAGTCAAGCCGGTTTGTTTCTTATGACCATTATCATAAAATCCGCTATAACTATCGATTTTAGGGTCCATTCCTTTCCGGAATATTGTCTGAATTTTATTTGTCTTTAATTCCTGATGAAATTCGGCTCCCCGATTTTGTTGGATGCAGTGGTCCGGCCACAGCACCTGCTCCAGCCCATAAAGATCGATGATTTCAAAAGGTTTTTTACCGGAATAATTCGAAGCAAAGCTACCGTGATCACGAGGGTGCCAGTCCTGGGTTGCGATCACCAATTCGAATTGATTTTGAAGCTGATTTACTAGTGGAATAATATGATGTGCTCCAGGAACTTCGAGACTGCCCCCTTCGGTAAAATCATTTTGAATGTCAATAATAAGCAGAGCTTGACTCATATCCGGTATTTTTCAATTAATTCATTTCGTTGATCCCTCAATCTGGTGCTAATACCTACTTTATAAATATGCGGATTTTCAAAACGTTTGTATTCATCCGGTAACTTCTTTAATTGTGACTGAACATAGTTTGCGATTTCGGTTAAGTTTATCTCGTTAACTATTTTTCGGCCATCTTGCATGACGAGATTTAATAGCGGAATTTGATCATGCCGGTCCACAGACATTGACTTATAGGGATCGAAGGGGTGATGCATCATTTTGAATTCTTGATCATTGGCCAGCGATATTAAGTCCGCACCAGCCCAGGTGTGATCTTTATTAAGAAGTCGGTACACCCTTTTAATACCGGGCAAACTGGTTTTTGCGATATTCTCTGATAGTTTAATAGTGGGATTGTCACCATGAGCCGACATTTTGTAAACACCATCAAGAGCTCCATCGGGATGACCGGTTACCAGATTGGTGCCAACTCCATAAATATCGATGGGTGCTTGTTGTTCCACCAGACTTTTAATGACCCATTCGTCTAACTGATTGGACGCAGCTATTTTGACATAGGATAAGCCTGCTTGATCCAACATCTTTCGACTTTCTTTGGCAAGGTAGGCCAGGTCTCCGCTGTCAAGACGAATCGCCACTAAACGATGTCCTTTGGCAGCCAATTGATGACCAATTTTGATGGCATTTGGGACTCCACTTTTTAAGGTGTCATAGGTGTCAACTAACAAGACGCACTGATCTTTTTGGATTAGAGCATAGGCGTCAAATGCGGATAACTCATCAGGCATGCTCTGGATAAAAGAATGAGCCATAGTGCCTGACACGGAAATTTGGAAGTCGCGCCCTGCAAGTACATGGCTGGTGGCATTGAACCCTCCAATGACGGCCGCTCTGCTTGCATAATAACTAGCTGGTCCCTGTGCTCTCCGTAGGCCAAAATCAATGAGTTTTTTATCCCCAGCCACCAAACGTAGCCTGCTGGCCTTGGTAGCTATCAGTGACTGAAAGTTGAGAATATTTAAAACCAGTGTCTCGATGATCTGAGCCTCGATGATATTTGCCTCAACAACTAAAGTGGGGCAGTTTGGAAATACCAATTCTCCTTCCCGGACAGAATGGATATTTCCCCTGAATTGGAATTGCTTTAAATAAGTTATAAATTCCGGATTAAAACCAATCTCTTGAAAATAGGCTAAATCATCATCCGAAAAGGTAATGTTTTCCAGAATGTCCAGTAGCACACTCAAGCCTGCGGAAATAGCATATCCACCTTTGAAAGGTAGTTTTCGAAAAAAATAATCAAACACTGCGGATTCATTTTGTCGCCCCTGTAAGAAATAAACTTGGGCCATCGTCAATTGATAAAGATCAGTATAGGAGGCAGTGTAGTTAATAAACGAGGTCTTCATTGGACTTTCATTATGCTAAAAGGTCGATGTAGAGTTGATCATTTTCATCATCAGAACAAATAAACTTAATCAATTTCAATGATTTTACTTCGAAATTTTCAACAATATGGGCCGCAATTTAGGCAGCCAGATCTTTAGGAAAATCATATACGCCAGGGGTGTACACCGTTACATGAACTATGGACAGATTGCTCGAAACCCATTCCTTCTCCAGCCTTCTTATAATATCTCACGGATTTGGTTTTCAATGATCCGGTTGGTACCAGCTATTCCACGGTTGTGGGAAAAGGAAAAGTGGATGATTTTTGGGATTTGAAGGGATGACGGAGCCCTCCCAATCCAATAGGCAATAACCCATATTGCCTCTAGACCGGACGGAAGCCGAGCCAGACCCTCCGTTAAAGACGAAGGTAGCGAGCCGATATTTTGCCACTTCCGACATCACCTTCGCAAGTAGGAAACTGACCGGATAGACACCACGGTGTAGCCTTCTTCAGTAATCAATGGATTCTTCTGGCATCTGTTTATGGGAAATTCTCACCTTACCAAAGTTCCACCGCGTATACTTTCAAATACTTTGAGAGGGGTACCGACTGCATCGTGTCCTTAGCATAGATCTGTCCGCTCAGATTATTGATGGTCCATAGCAAAGACTTATAGTATCGGAACAACTATTGAATGCATGGTTTCATTGATTAATTTGACCTGTAATTTAGGATTGAATCTCGATGTGAACGGTTGATCAAAAGCCCAGAAGTACACTAACCCGCCGCTGCAATTTGGGCTGAAATCCAACGAGGAATACCAGACTTAAAAGAATCTTTGCTATTTTGATGCCACTGTTAGGGGTAGATTTGTGTTTATTGCCAAAAAAGATTGAAATGAAATTCATTAAAAAAGCGGGAAAGACTTACTTTTTGTTTATCGGTTTTGGCAGGGTTTATTCCATAAATATTCACCAGATAAACGCACAAAACCATAGGCAAGATCACCGAAAGGTATCGATCATTGACTATCCGGATAAGAAGGAGGTCGAAATAAAGTTTGGAAATCAACTTTTTTCGAAATACCTGTATTATGATAATATTGAGAAGCCCGTTCTTTATCCCATTTACACCAGCAGTGGTAGAATGGTAAGCCGTGGCTATCCATTGATGCCGGTTGCTGGTGAGCGAAAAGACCATCCACATCATCTGGGTTTGTGGTTTAACTATGGAGATGTAAATGGACTGGATTTTTTGGAATAATTCAAGCGCTATTCCAGCAGAAAAAGAGCACTACGGCGAAATAAGACATCAAAAGATCACCGAGATTCAAGTAAAAGGGGAGAAAGGTGCCTTGGAAATCGAGGCAAGTTGGAACAATTCAAAAGAAACTTTGTTGATTGAGAAAACGACGTTTGAGTTTTCTCAGTCAGGTCATACAATCATTGTCGATCGGTCTACGACTCTGACGGCACAACAGGATGTATTATTTAAAGACAACAAGGAAGGAATGATGGGAATGCGGGTTACTCGTGCCCTGGAGCTCCCAGCGGATAAACCCGAAATCTTTACCGACGCACAGGGAAATCCTACAGAAGTCAAGGTGCTTAATAACGATGGCGTGACCGGTGACTACCTAAGTAGTATGGGAAAAACCGGCAACGATGTATGGGGTACGAGGGGAGAATGGGTGCGACTCAACGGTCAAATTCAGGGAGAAGAAGTTGCTGTGGCCATTATTGATCATCCAAAGAATCCAGGCTATCCCACCTTTTGGCATGCCCGAGGATATGGACTCTTTGCTGCAAATACACTTGGGCAAAATGCATTTGATAAAAAACAGCAACTTAATTTTAAGCTTCAAAAGGGGGAATCGGCCACCTTTCAGTATCGAATATTGGTACATGACAGCACTATTCTGACAGTCGATGATGTTGCCGGTTTTCGTGCCTCGTTTATTAAATGATTGGAATGTTGAACCACCGGATGCTCCTGTTTTTCTTATGCTGGAAGATCTCTCTTATTGCAATGGGGCAAGTGCTCCCTGTCCCCAATTCACATGCCCACAATGACTATTTACACGAGCGGCCGTTACAGGATGCATTGGCACTGGGTTTTGTCAGTGTCGAAGCAGATATTCTATTAGGTGAAGACCATTTGTTTGTAGGTCACAATAGGGAAGACCTTCTCATCAAACCACTCGATTTCGAGTCTGTCTATCTGCAGCCACTGTATCAGAGATACCTGGCCCATTCAAAATCCATTTATCCCGAATACGGAGATTTATTTTATTTGTGGCTTGATATCAAATATGATGGGGCCACCGTTTTAAATCTACTGAAAAAATTGATTCGACCATACCGTAAAATGTTATTTAGCGAAAGACGCAATAGAAATGGTAGGGTGATGATTCTTATTTCCGGTGATCGCCCGATGGACCTTTTATTAGCTGACAAGAGTGGTTATTTTCATATCGATGGAAGGCCTGCTGACTTATTAAAAAGTTTTGATAGAGCCAGAATGCCTTTTATCAGTCAAAATATGAAGGAGGTCTGTTCGACAAATGAGAATGATTATCTGGATATCTCAGAAAAGAATAAGTTAGTTAAGTTGGTCGAACAGTGCCATCAACAAAATAAAAAGATTCGTCTTTGGGCTACTCCTGAAAATGAACAACTGTGGCAGCAATTTCTTGAGATAAAGTTGGATTTAATTAATACGGATTCACTGCAAAGATTAGCTAGTTTTTTGATGACTCATAAATAACACACATGTATTTAAAAAGATACCTGATTCTCCTGTTATTTTTTACTGCCTGTACTTTCAGTTCATCGCAAGGTTTGCAAACGCCAAGCGAGATGACTGCTGCTGATCTGGTTGATCCCGTCGTAGATGCAGCAAACTCGCGCTGGTTCTTTTTTAATTCGGCCACACGTCCATTCGGTATGGTTAATTTAAGTCCGGATATGGTGATCAATGGTGCGTGGAATTCGGGTTATCGATATCATGAGGATACTATCCGGGCTTTTAGCCATATTCACGCCTGGCAATTGTCTGGTGTGCCCGTATTCCCGACAACCGGACCCTTCAGAGGGCATTTGGGTGCTGACGTTTATGGATCTACCTATAGCCATGATAATGAACAGATTAAACCTGGGTATCATCAGATCTTCCTCGATACTTATCAGATTAAGGTCGAGCTCACATCAACCACTCGGACGGGATTGCACCGTTATACATTTCCGGCATCTGAAGAAAGTCATATACACATCGATCTGTCAACATTTTTGGGTCCGTGTGATACTGATTATGGTGACATTAAAATGATCAATAAGCGATCTCTTGAAGGATATGCGCTGATGGGCGCCACGATAAGGAGACCGAAAGCGGTTAAAGTATTTTTTATCATTGAATTTGATCGGGATTTTGATCGGTTTGCAGGCTGGAAAGATGGTGTGTTAAAGCAAGATATATTAGAAATTGCCGGAAGTCGAACGGGTGGTTACGTCAGTTTTGTAACGAAAAAAAACGAAGTAAGACTGATGAAGGTCGGAATTTCTTATACGAGTATTGAGGCTGCACGCCAAAATATAACTCAAGAATTACCGGGGTGGAATTTCGATCAAATTGCAAACGAGGCTTTTTCCGATTGGAACACCTGGTTAAGTAAAATTGAAGTGCGTGGGGGGAGTGATAAACAACGAAGAAGATTTTATACGGACCTATGGCATGCTTTGCAAGGAAGAAGAATTATCAGTGATGTGAGTGGATCTTATTGCGATATGACCGGAGATACCATGCGTATCGGTCAGATTCCTTTGGATACGCAAGGAAAGCCGCAGTTTAATCATTATAACTCGGATAGTTTTTGGGGTGCCCAATGGACGATTAATACACTGTGGCAGCTGGTTTATCCCCAGGTAGCGGAAGAATTTATCCGCTCTATGCTGCTCATGTATCAGGATGGCGGTTTGGTGCCAAGAGGGCCATCAGGAGGTAATTATACCTACGTGATGACTGGCGCTTCTTCAACACCATTTTTCGTCGGTGCCTATCACAAAGGCATTCAAAACTATGATGTTGAACTGGCCTACGCAGCACTGAAAAAAAATCACCTACCAGGTGGCATGATGAGTAAGGCCGGCTACGAGCATAATACTACAATAGGAGGGGGGCTGGAGTATTACATAGATCGAGGATATATTCCTTATCCATTGCCCAACGGAGGTAAGGGTTTTCACGAAAATGGTTCGGGTCAGACGATGGAATATGCTTATCAAGATGCCACCCTTGCACAATTAGCTAGATCTTTGGGTAAAAAGAAGACTATCACTATTTTTCAGGGCGATCAAAAAATTATCAAAATATCTGGTACCCGGAAAAAGGCTGGATGTGGATCAAAGATGTTGCTGGTCACTGGCAAGAGCCGTTTGATGAATTGATCTATGGTAAGGGTTTTGTGGAAAGTACCGCTGCACAAATGACCTGGTTTGTGCCCCATGATGTGCCTGGCCTGATTAAATTAATGGGAGGAAAAGAAAAATTTGTAGACCAATTAAACCGATCTTTTGAAAGTGCATTAGAAAATGATTTTACCTCTGGGAAATCACACGACAGGGAGACACAAGAGGAGCTGCGTCGCATGTACATCAATTATGGTAATCAACCCAGTATGCAGACTGCCTATTTATTCAATTATGCTGGAGCTCCCTGGCTCACTCAATATTGGAGCCGGCAGGTTATAGACAAGGTCTATAGCGATTTATCACCGGATTTTGGCTACAGTGGTGATGAGGATCAGGGCTTAATGGGTTCATTAGCCGTTTTAATGAAAATGGGGCTTTTTTCGATGGATGGCGGGGCAAGACAAGATCCGGTTTATGAATTGGGAAGCCCAATATTTGACGAGATTAGAATTCATCTTGATGCCAATTATTATCCGGGAAAAGAAATTATCATCCAGGTAAATAATCAATCCGAAAATAGCGTTTACATTCAGTCAGCTCAATGGAATAATAGACCTTTAAATAATTGTTGGATTCATCACAACGTGCTGATCAAAGGAGGTGAGATTATTTTACAGATGGGAGCAGAACCGAACAAAGGGTGGGGGATAAAAGAGCCGATTCCAGAGGTGAAATGAAATAGTGAGACTCCCAAGCCCGGAGGGATTGGCAAGCTTACGGCTCGGAAAGATTGCAACTCAGAAATAGTGAGACTCCCAAGCCCGTAGGGATTGGTAGGCTCACGGACTCTATATCTCTGATTTTCTTCTATGAAGAATCGAATCTGTTTAATTTTTATTTTCCTTTTCCTTGGTATTAATGCTCATGCTCAAAGCTTTTTTGATACAAGCTATCTCGTAATCAGCACACAATTACATTTTGAAAGCGATGAATGGCAAATCTCGGATAGAGATACTGCCGACCTGTCTTTGATGGTGCACAAATCAGGAGAATTGGATTCCGGCTTTATTTGGATCAAGGCGCATACAGATTCAGATGGTGGGCAGGAATTTAACATGAAGTTAAGTGAGCAAAGGGCGGAATCAGTGAAGCAATTTTTAATGCTAGAGGGATATGACTCATCTTTATTCAGGGTCGAATTTTTTGGCGAGACTAGACCCGATACATCAAATAATTCGGATGTGGGTAAAGCCGCAAATCGACGGGTGGAGGTGGAGTTGTATGCCAGGCAGCGCATGACCTGGTTATTCGGTCAGGTTGTCAATGATTCGACCGAAGCTCCTGTGAGCACTGAAGTACTATTGTACGCCAAAAATTTCAGTGATAGCACCTGGAGTGACTCGCTGGGTTATTACAGGTTGCCGGCTCCAATTAAAGAAGAGGTAGTTATAGAGGTTCGAGCAAAAGAATATTTACCTCAATTTCTTTCCGTCGCTATCACACCACTGATCACGAAGAAAGCTTTGAACATCCGGACGTCAAAGATCAAAATCGGGGGCAATTTTAAACTTCTCAATCTACTTTTTTTTGGTAACCAATCGAGGCCCTTACCTGTCTCCAGACGATCACTAAAGGTCGTCGGTAGATTCCTAATCGATAACCCGGGCGTTTGCGTAGAGATCCAAGGCCATATTAACCACCCTGATCGGGGAGCGGTCACTGCAGAATCCAGTGATTTTTTCTTGTCGGTGGCGAGGGCTAGAGTTGTCTATGATTATCTCCAAATGTTTAATGATATCTCATCAGACCGCATGTATTATCGAGGATATGGTGATTGGGAAATGCTATTTCCCCATTCCACTACAGAAAGAGAACAAAGATTAAACCGGCGGGTCGAGATCCATATTTGCACCTGTGAGCAAAGTAAAAATTCACCAAACAGTGAAGGGAGTGACAAATATCAGTTCTATAAATTGCAGGGAAAAGAGAACTTGTTTAATTAATCCGCACTATTTTCATTGGTTCTTGCGTATTTATAGTGGGTCGATTTTATTCTATTTATCTTTCTTCGAAGCCGCAGAATGTAAATTCTGCTCTCTCTTGTTGAGTGAGAGAGAGGAAGATCTACATCTTTCGGTTCTAAAGAAAAGCAGAAATTGCAGTTTACCCACTAAATATGAGCAAGAACCCTTTACATTTTCTATAGTTGCCAGTATATACCCAGATTGCTCATCAGGCAATCTAACCCCAAATTATTGAAGATAGAAAAGGCTCATGGAGATTCATCTGATTCGAACCGAATGTGATATATCATCTTGATTATTCATTGCGCAAACTATCAACTGGATTAGCTAAAGCCGCTTTGATACTTTGCAAACTGACGGTGAGTATGGCGATAAACAAAGCAATCGATCCCGCCGATACTAATATCCATCAGCTCATGGACGATTTGTAAGCAAAATTTTGCAACCATTTATGTCCAAAATATAGGGATAGTGGAACTGCCAGGATAATGGCAAAGACAACAATTTTAATAAAGTCTTTATTTAGTATCAGTACAATGCCTTTGATACTGGCACCCAAAACTTTTCTGATGCCGATTTCTTTGGTCCTCACCGAGATCATGTAGGAAGTGAGCCCAAAAAGACCAAGACAGGCAATAAAAACGGCAAATAGGGAACAAATGCCAATGATTTTTCCGAGTCGACTATCGGCTTCATATTGGGCATTGTATTGATCATCGAAAAAGAAGTATTGAAAGGGGTTTTCGGGAAAAACCGACGCCCAGGTGGTTTCGGTTTTACTGATCAAATCTTTGATCCGATCGGATACAGATCCATGATATTGAATGGGGTAATAGAGCGGATCTGGGATATAATTCCACAAGATCGTCGGCTCAAAGTCGTGTCGTAGTGACTTATGATGATAATTTTTAAAAACGTTGATTATTGGCAATATTCTCTCATCCGATTGAAATCGAATCATCTTGCCAATGGCATCTTCCGAATTGGTAAATCCTAATAATCTCAAGGCAGCCTCATTTATGGCGAAGCCCCGATCATCCGCTGCTGTCTGTCGTGAAAAATCTTTACCTGCAAGTATTTTCAACCCATAGGTATCAAAATAATCTTCGTCTATGCGGTAGGAGGTAAAACTGGCTCCCGTATTTTCGTCTGCACCGGCCATACGAATTCCTCCCCTGCTATCAAGGTCGAGATAGTATCGACCAGGAACAGCCGGAGAATGTAAATGCTCCTCTCGTTTGATTTGAAGTTATTCATCGCTCAGATATTTGATTGGGTTTCTGGCAGTAGCCATCAAAGTTTGAACCCAAATAATAGTGAAGAGTAAAATGATAAAAGAAATAATTGGGATGCAAAAAGTATAAAAATCAATCGTAGTCTGGTAAGAGAAACCCTGTAGCCATTGGTTGCTCCACCAGTGGCTGACCGGGATCGCAATAGCGGTGGCAAATATAAAAACAGAAAAGTATTCCTTCCCGACCAATTTTGTTAAGTCGGCTTGGCGTGCTCCGATGACTCTCCGAATAGCTAATTCTTTTGCCCGTTTTTTTAAAGTATAGGTCAATAGACTGGTTAGACCGATGAGTGAGACCAGAATAGCTAATGCAGACAAAATGCTCAACAGTTTTACTTGCGTTTGATCCTGCCTGTACAAGTTGTCAAAAAGGTCATCTAAAAAATAATATTCCATTGGGTAAGAAAAAAGGTCATTCCATACTTGCTCAATCCTGGCTACAGTCTGACCAAGATCGGATGGTGTCAATTTGAGAAGAAAGGTGTGTAACCAGATGGGCTCTACAACCATCACCAAAGGTTCGATCTTATTTCGCAGCGATTCCTGATGATAATCTTTGATGATTCCGGTAATAGCACCGTAAGCAAGATTAAATCCGCCAATGGAGAAATTGATTTCCTGCCCCAATGCTTCATGAGGATTATTCCATCCTAATTGATGCATGGCTGTTTCGTTGATCACATATTTGCGACTTGCCTGAGCCAGGTAATCGGTTGGAGTTAATTGTTCGTTAAATTGGGGAAAAGGTACCTGTTTGTTGTCACGAGCAAACCCTTGACCAGCTAGAAGCATCAAATCCATCGTTTCGATAAAATCGGGATCAACAATTTGTATGTCCATTTGTGCTGCATTTGCTATATCCTGATTTTTTCCCTTTATCAGGACTGGTCCGGTATCTCTTATCTCATCGGAAGGTACCTGCATGCAAGCTGTGGTGGCTACTACCCCAGGAAGATTTCTCGTCTGATTTTTAAAAGTGGGAAAATCTTTGACAACGGCTTCGGGTACATTGGGTATGGCTAATACTTGTGCGATATTTAGACCGAGGTTTTTGCTACTTAGGTATTTGAGTTGAGCCCGGGTAATTAGTGTGCCGAATACTAAAATAAATGCTGAACAAAACTGAAGTGCAATTAGCCCTTTGCGCACATTAATTTTTTCATATCTGGATACGGTCATATTCTTGCCGTATTTAATGGCCTGAATAACTTTTACGGATGTGACATATAGGATCGGAAAAATGGATGTCAACGCGGCCGTGCCCAAGGATAGTCCGACTAAAGCAATTGAGAGAAGAGGTAATGGCAGCAAACCGTGCATGCTGGTCCATTTCTGCAAGGTGGGGAGGAATAAAGAAGCTAAGATGAGACCAATTAGTAGACCACAAGAGCTATAAAAAAATGCTTCCCCAAACAGTTGGAGAGCGATATGTTTGCGGCCGGCACCTAGAATTTTACGAACGCCCACCTCTTTGCCCCGGGTGAGCGTGATTGCCAGATTGACATTAGAGAAGTTGATGATACCGATAACCCAGATAAATAATCCAAACCAAAGAAATATAGTCAGGTAAATACGATGTCCATTTGGTTGGATCTCACGGGCAAGCTGCGAATCGAGATGGATGCTGGACAGCGGTTGAAAAATAATTTGTACGGAAGCCCGCGCAACATCAGTTTGGTATTTGGCAATAAAGTCGGCGATCTTTTCATTGACTGACTCAATGTTAGCCTGATCTTTTAAAGAAACATAAACATACGCCCATCCTTCCCTTTCTTTTTCACTGGCAAAAGAGAATAACATTTCTACGGGAAGATGGGTGTTGGATGGCAAATCGTCCATGATTCCCGTGATGGTATAAGTGACCTCGACCGGTGTCAAGTCGCCTGAGACCTGGATTTTTTGACCAATAACATCGGTTTGCGAAAAGATTTTCAACGCCTCTGATTTGGTCAATACTACTGAGTAAGGTTTTTCTAGGGCGGTTGATGCGTTGCCGGCAATCAGTGTAAAGCTAAATACATCAAAAACGTTCGGGTCGGTGACATAAGCATGATCAG
Organism: Saprospiraceae bacterium; assembly: GCA_016711125.1. Taxonomy (GTDB): domain Bacteria; phylum Bacteroidota; class Bacteroidia; order Chitinophagales; family Saprospiraceae; genus JABDMH01. Next base: position 437,727 of record JADJTQ010000005.1, read on the forward strand.
GTTTAAATCTTTTCTCTCCAACCCTCAGATATTTCTGTTCTTGATTTTGAAAGCGGATTAATTGGTTGATTTCGGGAATATCACTAGGTAGTTGATTGATATAGCTAACCGGAACTCTGGCCCAATGAACGTTGAAATCATCGGAAGTGGTGGCATACGTCGCCCGAAAGATTCGGTCTCTTTTCTGATGAAAATCTTCAAAGCTGTTTTCATAGAATAAGTATGAGCCAATTAACAGAATGGAAGCAAACGTGATGGCCAGTCCAAGATTATTTAAAAGGTTAAACAGGACGTGTTTTTTCAAATTTCGCCATGCACTTCTGAATGCAACAGATAATAAGTTCAGTACTTCTGTCATACTATATTTCGTTCATTGAAGATTTGAACGTCTTATATGCTTCCTTGGTATTCTAATATGTAACGGAGCCTTGAATGGATTTTCAGGGATATAGTCTTGCATAGTTATCTTGGCGGAGATGGCAACATATTACGTATGGCTGCAATCTTCCACAGACCATGATCCCTCCAGACGACAAAAGTGCTCCACATCTTTCGGTCAGGTGATCCCAGACTACCTTTGATTTCATACCTGGCATCGGCTATGGCTGTTTCCAAAGAAAAGAACCGGACCTTTTCAACGGTCAATGTCCGATCGCCGGGATTATTTCGGCTGCTGCTCATCATCCCTTCTACGAGTGCATCAATTCCAGATCGCCATTCACCTTATGACACTAGTTGATCGGCTTCAGAAGTAAAAAGCTGTCTGATTTTATCTTCATTGTTTTCCTCACGGGCATTGGCATAGGCACCAACAAGCTCTTTGATTTGGGCAATATCTTCCGATGACTGAGCATGTAACAGCGGGGACCAAACAGGGGACAAGGCACAGAAGGAAGCCAAGAGAAATGTGCGATAATAGCAGATAATAGAGGTATCGGTCTTTAATCGCATTGAATAGTATTTTAAGGATTATTGAAATTTTGATTAATCACATCCAGCAGATATTCTTTAGGGTCGCTCATGTATTGCCAGAACATAATCCCAGCAAGATTATACTCTAAAATGTATTTGCATTTGATCTCAATTGATTCTTCATCATCATAGACAACCAGTTGATTATTGTTGGGGTTAAATAAATAGGGAGATTTTGCTTTCTGATCCCAATATCGAATAAATGCGGGATTGGTCAGCATTGAGTCGCGGATAAAGCTGAATCCTCCGGCTCGCACCACGGAATCCCGAGGCATGTTAATTCCATGATTTTCATCTGTTTTCATAATCCAGCTCCGGCCATAGAAGGGCACCCCCAATACAATTTTTTCGATGGGTACTCCCGCTTTCACGAAGTTGTCAATATCCCTTTTTGCAGATTGTGTTTTTTCGTAGGTGTCTGGAGAAAACAGATTGCTTTGATGTCCCACAATCGGGCCGCCCGTGTAGTAGTCATAACTCATGATATTGATAAAATCTTGTGGTTTTGCTGCGGCACCCATGTCTGTATGGTCAAGAAATGACTGAGCTCCGGCCACAGCCGAAGTCAAAAAATATTTTTGACCCGTTTCACGACTCAATTGATCAAGTTCAGCACGTAAAGATTCAAACATGTAGGTATTGTTAGTTCGATCGTCGTCGCGAAATATGTTGTCTTCTCCTTTTTGACCTGGATATTCCCAATCGATATCGACACCATCCAGGTGAAACTGACGCACAATTTCGACTGATGATTCTGCGAATTTCCTTCTTGAACTTTCGGTTAAAACTGCATCGGAAAAGTTTTCACTCCATGACCACCCACCTATCGAGATCAGTATCTTTAGATCCGGATTTCTACTTTTTAAAGCATTTAGTTTACGAAAATTGATGGAGTCTGTTACCAGGTTGGTTAGCCACGCCATGCTATCCCGTACATTGACAAATGCATAATTGATGTGAGTGATCTTCAGTGGATCTATCAGATCGGTATCTAGCTCTCCCCGAAATCCGGGCACATAACCTACAATTACTTTTTGATGAACTTGGTTGAAAGCTGTTGTTTCGGGGTTATTGTAACAGGCGAATATCAGGCAGTACAGTACGCTGATCGCTACTATAAAAGTGGGTTTAGTCATTTGCTTAAGGTTCATTACGATTGTTGACATCCATGTCAGTAGGGTTTAAAGTATATGATGATTCCTCTGATCGGTTCCAATCAAGGACGATTACCCAAGTTAGCCATTTCCTGAAATGATTTTGGTACAGGATGACGGGACTAGTGATTTCTTTCATGACTTCCTATCGCAATTCCCTTTACCCCGGGTTTAAGATAGTAGAGTGGTGACTTATTTGGGATGCTAATTTGAGGTATATTTTCATAAAATCCCACTTTTTAACACCCTTAATGATGTTTTTTGGATAGTCTACTAATCTATACATTATATCTTATCAGATGTGTAAATAGCTTATATATAAGCTTATTTGTATAATTATTTTAACATATGTATATGATTGTATCTAATTTGAGTATATTAGATACTTTATTTGAGTCTAAAAATCGAGTTAACTAGGGTCTGATGAGCCTGATAGAGGCAAAGATTTGATAAAAAGTGGGAAAATGTGGTTGATTGTGGATAAATCTTTAAATTTGAGACACTAACGGGTTAGAAAAAGACACTGAACGATGCCACAATTTCATGGCGAGTATGAATGTAAGCTGGACTCCAAAGGACGCATCAGGATGCCGTCACCATTATTGCGGCAACTGGGTGGAGGAGGACCGTATACATTTTTTGTCAATCGTGGTTTTGAAAAATGTCTGATGATTTATCCTGAAAAAGTTTGGGAGAACACACTTGAAAGAATAAATGAGTTAAACGTATACCGTACTGAAGACCGAAATTTTATCCGTTATTTTTTCCGGGGGGTGAGTGACGTAACTACAGACACTGCCGATCGGATCTTACTGAACAAAGGGCTCTTAGATTATGCATCCATCAGAAAGGATGTGATTCTTTTTGCTTACCTGGATCGAATTGAAATGTGGGATAAGAAAACCTACGATGAATGGTTAAATCGTGAACCAGAAGACTTTGCGAATCTGGCTGAAAAGGTCTTAGGGAGGCCCGAAGCAGGAAACTGATGAGCACCGGGTATCATGAACCGGTAATGTTGCATCAATGTATTGATGGGTTACTTTGGCAGGAAAACGGGATTTATGTCGATGCTACTTTTGGAGGTGGTGGACATAGCCGGGAAATACTCAACCGGATGGAGTCAAAAGGTCAATTAATTGCATTTGATCAAGATGAAGATGCCCTTAAAAACACCATCCAGGATTTGCATTTTCAATTGGTGCACGGTAATTTTCGATTTATCAAGCATTATTTACGGTATCTCGGTGTACATCAAGTTCATGGTATACTTGCCGATTTGGGAGTCTCGTCATTTCAATTGGACGTTGATACCAAGGGTTTTTCGTTCAGTCGCGGCAATACATTTGACATGCGAATGAATCAACAAGCTACCAGATCAGCATTGGATATTGTGAATCATGAAAGCGAAGAAAACTTAGTAAATATATTTAGTACTTATGGTGAGGTGAGAAATTCGAAAACACTCGCCAAAGCCATTTTAACGGCAAGGGAACTGAAGCCAATTTCTAACACGCATGAATTTTTAAATTGTGTCGAGCCCCTGGCGATGGGAAATAAAGCCAGGTATTTAGCACAAGTATTTCAGGCTATTCGAATTAAGGTCAACGATGAAATTGGGGCTTTACAGGATTTTCTTGCCGCAGGAGTTGATATGTTGATACCAGGAGGACGTCTTGTGGTATTAACATATCACTCAATTGAAGATCGCATTGTCAAACATTTTATTAGAAATGGAAAGACAGAATTTTCGATGCCATCTGATCATTATGATTCTAAGGCAGATTGGACTTTAAGGCCTATTAATAAGAAACCAATCGTTGCCAATGACGAAGAAATTCGGAGAAATAGCAGGGCCAGAAGTGCCAAACTCAGAATTGCAGAAAAAAAATGAACACACGATGGCAGACGATCATCTTAATATTAACAAAACAAAACGGTCAACGGGATTTATCAGCTATAGTTCTGAAAAAATCGGAGACAATCTACCCTATGTTTTCTTTTTAATTTTACTTGCCATGATCTATATTGGCAATGCACATTACACTGAAAAGAAAGTCCGAAAAATAGATGCCTTAAAAAACGAGATCAAGGAACTGACCTGGACCTACATGTCGGTCAAGTCTGATGCGATATATCAATCTACCTATTCAAATCTATCTGAGCAGGTGAACCCCAATCAGCTTAGCAATGAAGGTAGTTTTCCAAAGAAATTATCAAATAAACCTTAAAACCCGGTAAATTTTAGCCTCGATGAGTAAGAAAAAGGAGTTGTTGCTTCGAGCTTATATCGTCCTGGCGATGTTGATCATCGTGGCTATAGTACTGATCGGTGCCACAATAAATGTTGGAGTAATTCAGGGGTCTGAATGGCGTGAAAAAGGAGATAGTACCAAATTAAAATATTTTGATATTGAACCCGACCGTGGAAATATCTATAGTGCAGATGGTTATCCACTGGCTACTTCGGTGCCTTATTTTGATCTGCATATGGATCTAAATTCAGATGCGATGACCAAATCAATTTTTAATCAGCATGTTGATTCGCTGTCGATTTATCTGGCCCGGTATATTTTTCAGGATGAATCTCCCGCCTCGATTAAACGGAGGATAATCCGAAGGCGAAGTGCCGGTGACCGCTATTTTCTGATAAAGAATAATGTCACTTATGAGGAATTAAAAAAGATTAAGAATTTTCCACTTATCAGGTTGGGAAAATACAGAGGTGGCTTACTTATAGAACGAAAATCGCGTCGCTTAAAGCCTTTCAGAAATTTAGCGGCAAGAACTATTGGTCTTGATCGAGACAATGCTCCATCAGTAGGCCTGGAAGCTAGTTTTGATGAGTATTTAAGGGGAGATGCAGGAAAGAAACTGATGGAGCGAGTCGGAAATGTTTGGATACCCATACATGATCTTACTGAGATTGAACCGGAGCGGGGTCAGAATGTCGTAACTACCCTTGATATGCGAATGCAGGATATTTGTCAAAAGGCCTTACTTGTAGCGCTCAATACCCATAATGCAGATTTTGGACTGGTGATTATGATGGAGGCTAAATCCGGAGCGATCAAAGCCATTGTCAATCTCGATAAAAATGGTGAAAACTATTATGAGGCCTTTAATCATGCCATTGGTGACGCGACCGAACCTGGTTCTACTTTCAAATTGGCATCAGTCATGGCTCTTCTGGAGGATGGGATGATTAATTTGGATGATTCGGTATTTATAAATCACGGCAGAGCGGTTTTTGGAAGATTTCAGATGAAAGATTCGGAGTGGCAGGATGAAACCCATATGACGATTCGTAGGGCCTTTGAGCTTTCGTCGAATGTCGGTATGGCACGAATTGTTGATAATGCATATGGGAATGGGAAGAAAAACGGTGATCAATTTATTAAGAGATTAAAGCAGTTTGGACTGAATCAAAAAACCGGTATCAGGCTCGAAGGTGAAGCGGAGCCTTTCATTAAAGAAGCAGATGCCAGCAGCTGGAATCAAGCGATGACTTTGGCCTGGATGGCACATGGGTATGAACTTCAGATTACGCCATTGCAAACCTTGACTTTTTACAATGCAGTGGCTAATGGTGGAAAGAAAATGCGACCATATATTGTCTCAGAAATAAATGATGCTACCAGTGTGGTCAAGCGATTTAAACCTGAAGTTATTGATTCAAAAATTGCTTCTTCCAGTACAATAAGACAAGCGCAAGAGCTACTAACTGGTGTGGTCGTTAGCGGTACCGGTGCTGCTTTTAAATCAAGTCAATATACGTTTGCCGGCAAGACCGGAACGACGCGACTTGAATACTGGAAGGATGACGGCCGGAAATATCAGGCATCCTTTGTGGGATACTTTCCTGTCGAAAATCCCATGTATTCCTGTATTGTGTTGGTAAACAATCCTACTCAAAACGGATATTATGGTGCTACGGTCGCAGGTAAAGTATTTCGCGAAATTGCTGACAAGTGCATGGCGACTGATATTCAATTGATGGCAAAAGTAAGTCTACCTGAACGTAATGTCGCTAGCCCGTCCATGCCGGTCTTTCAAGCAGGGTATGCGGGAGACCTACAAAGGGTCATCAAGCAACTAGACCTGGATCATCAGGATCATTCCGAAGGAGAGTGGGCGATCATCATGCCGGGAGAAAATGAGATTTCGCTTGAAAACAGAATCCTTGATAAAGGTCTCGTTCCTAATGTAGTCGGAATGGGAGTCAGAGATGCCATTTTTATTCTCGAAAACCGCGGTATGGGAGTCAAAGTGAATGGCTTTGGACGAGTAAGAGAACAATCGGTGCCCGCCGGCACAAGACTGTCGGGTCAAAAGATATTGCTTTACCTGGGGTAAATAATAATTGAATTTGAAAAACCTTTCGCAAATACTCGATCAAATTGATCACCAACTGGTGACGGGAGATTATCTGCGATTGATTTCGGGAGTAGAGATCGACAGCAGGCTTATCAAAGAACAAGGGTTATTTATTGCTATTGAAGGAACCGTCTCTGATGGGCATGAGTTCATCGGCAGCGCTCTTGCTAACGGCGCTACGGCGATCATCTGTAATAGACTGCCTGGAGAACTTGTTGATGGTATCACTTATATCATGGTCGAAAATACCCGAATGGTGGTTGGGTTTCTCGCCGCTAATTTTTATGACCACCCGAGTAAAAAATTAAAATTAGTAGGAGTAACCGGGACTAATGGTAAAACGAGTTTTGTACAACTTGCTCAGCGATTATTTTCCTTACTTGGGCATAAATCAGGCATGCTCTCGACTATTGAGAATAAAATAGATCGGCAGGTACTTTCGGCCTCGCTAACAACACCTGATGCCATAAGTCTACAAAAAATTCTGGCAGAGATGGTCAGGTCAGAATGTACCCATGTTTTTATGGAAGTGAGCAGCCATGCTCTGGATCAGGGACGAGTCAGCGGTTGTCATTTTCAGGCAGCTGTATTTACAAATCTTACTCATGATCACTTAGATTATCACGGTACCTTTGATCATTATATTAAAAGTAAAAAATTATTTTTTGATCGATTGGAAAATGATGCGCACGCATTAATTAATATCGATGATCGACATGGCCAGGTGATGGTGCAAAATACCCAGGCCAAAGTCCATACCTACGCATTAAGGAAGGCAGCAAGCTTCAAGGGAAAAATAATTGACAATTCTGCTCATGGTCTCCATCTTCAGATTGACGGTACCGAAATGCACAGTGCATTAGTCGGTGCATTTAATGCGAGTAATTTGCTGGCAGTTTATGCAGTTGCACGGATATTAGGTCAGGATAAACTCGATGTGTTACAAAACTTAAGTGGATTGGCAGCACCGGCTGGCAGGATGGAAGTGGTTCGTGATCAGTCCAGGCAAGTTACGGCATTTGTTGATTATGCCCATACGCCGGATGCTCTAAAAAATGTACTTGAAACCATAGTAGAAATCAAGCAGCGCGGGCAGCAAGTGGTCACTGTAGTAGGCTGTGGAGGTAACCGGGATGCCCTTAAGAGACCGGTGATGGCCAAGCTGGCAGTACAATACAGTGACCGTGTGATATTGACTTCAGACAATCCACGTTTTGAAGATCCGGAACAGATCATTAAAGACATGGAGAATGGAATTCCTTCAGGCGAAATGTATAAAGTTTTGTCAATCACCAATCGTCGTGAGGCCATTAAAGTTGCCATTGCAATTATCGATGAAGGTGGTATCATATTGGTGGCGGGCAAGGGTCATGAAAACTACCAGGATATTCAAGGAATAAAAAAGCCTTTCGATGATCGGGAGGTTCTCAAAGAATGCTTTACAATACGAAAGTCATGAATATTTAAGTGATGACTGAACTAATCAATAAAATATTTTATCATTCTCAGGCAGGTTTAAGAGTTTGCAGCCCAAACGGCTGCAACTCTTTTTTTATCGCTTGCCTTGGGAAATCCCCTTGCTGATATGCTTTACTATTTATTTAAATTTTTAGAAGATCAGTATGACATACCAGGTGCCGGGTTGTTTCAGTATATTTCTTTCCGAGCAGGTTTGGCCATTATTCTTTCACTGATTATTAGTATTTTATTAGGTGGTAGGATTATTCGCTATCTGCAGAAGATGCAGATTGGTGAAACGGTTCGGGATTTGGGTTTAGAAGGCCAGGTCCAGAAGCAGGGCACACCAACCATGGGAGGTATTATCATCATACTCGCGACGCTGGTGCCTTGTTTATTACTGGCAAGATTAGATAACATCTATGTAGTATTGATGATCGGTGTGACTATCTGGATGGCGATTATTGGTGGGGTAGATGACTACATCAAAGTATTTCTGAAAAATAAGCAAGGGCTAAAAGGCAGGTTCAAGATTATTGGACAAGTTATCCTTGGGTTAATTGTGGCCATCGTGATGCTTTATCACGATGGTGTGGTGGTACGAATGGACGTGGCACAAGCAACAGCAAAAAATTACAAAGTAATAGAGTCGGTGAAAACTATTGATGCCCGAGGAAGATCAAAAGAGATGGTCTATGTTAAAACCACGCTTACAAACGTACCTTTTCTCAAGGGGAATAACCTTGACTATACATCAATACTCGCATTTTTAGGCCGTAATGCGGTCAAGTGGGTCTGGTTGCTCTTTATTCCTTTTGTCATTCTCGTCGTTACAGCGGTGTCGAATGCTGCGAACCTTACCGATGGTCTGGATGGACTGGCGACCGGGGTATCCGCCATCATTGGCGCTACTCTGGGCATTTTGGCTTACGTATCAGGGCATAATCTTTTTGCCGATTATCTGGGTATATTGTATTTGCCTTACTCCGAAGAACTTGTTGTTTTTTCTGCTTGTTTCATAGGAGGCTGCATTGGTTTTCTTTGGTACAATGCATATCCTGCACGGGTGTTTATGGGAGATACTGGTAGCCTTACTATCGGTGCTATTATAGCCACAATGGCAATTTTGCTACGTAAAGAGCTGCTTTTACCCATCTTATGTGGCATTTTTGTGGTCGAAAACCTGTCAGTCGTTTTGCAGGTATTTTATTTCAAATACACCCGAAAAAAGTACGGAGAAGGTATTCGTGTTTTTAAGATGGCACCTTTGCACCATCATTATCAAAAAGGGGGCATGCACGAGGCAAAAATCGTCACCAGATTTTGGATTGTGGGCGTACTTCTAGCCGTTTTTACCATTATCACCTTAAAAATAAGGTAGTACACATGTAATAAATTTTATATTAGTTAAAAAAAATATCTGTAACATACTATCTTTGAATAAAATATATATATTTGTAGATAGTAATAGATAAGAGCTTGACATAAGAAGAAAACTACATTTTTTGTCCATGAATTGGGCTATTCGACTAGGGGAGATGTGTGTGAAATAAGTGAACAGAAGAAAACGGAGGCGACGGATGAGGGGATACTCTCATCCGGCTCCCTGAATAAGAGAAGAAGATAACCAGAGAAACAAGAACCGACTCAACAGAAAGATGAATCAATTGCTGTCCATAAAGGGAAGATTATACAATGAGTTAAAAGGCGATATGCTGATTTGGCTCATTGTTGCTTTATTGGCGGCATTTTCCTTGGTGGCAATTTATAGTTCAACCGAATTGCTTGCATATAAAGAGCGAGGTGGCAACACGGAATATTACCTGATCAAACATTTTATTATTCTGATGGGGGGCCTTGCGTTTACGTACATTTGTCACCTTTTATATTATATGCGATACTCATTGATCGCTCCTGTGTTATTAGTAATTGCAATTATTTTACTTATCTGTACTTTGCTTTTTGCACCGGAGGTCAATGAAGCTCGTCGCTGGTTGCGAATTCCCGGAATCGGGTTGACGATCCAGGCTTCAGATTTTGCAGAGATATCACTGATTATTTATTTGGCAAGATCTATAGCTTTCAAGCAGGATTTTATCAAGGATTTTAGTGGAGCTTTTGTGCCCATCATAGTGCCGGTATTAATTGTTTGCGGCCTGATTGCCCCGGCCAATTTATCCACCGCGGTCATTCTTTTCGCGACCTGTCTTATTATGATGTTTATTGGCAGAGTTCACTTAAAGTATATCACCATATTGCTGGTGTTGGGCGTTTTCTTGCTGGCCGCCATTATTGCGATAGGGTATATTTTTCCGGATTTTGTCCGGGTGGAAACATGGATATCACGAGTGAATGAATTTTTTAATAATCCCGAAGGTGGTTATCAGATTCAACAGGCTAAAATTGCGATAGCAGAAGGCGGTTGGTTTGGGGTAGGCCCAGGTCAGAGCACACAAAACAACTATTTGCCCTACCCTTATGCTGATTTTATATATGCCATTATTTGCGAGGAATATGGAGTGTTAGGTGGGGCGGTAATTATTTTACTCTACCTGCTTTTAGTACTCAGGTGCATGCGGTTGGCGACCAAGATGCCAAAGACCTTGGGTGACATGTTGGCAATTGGTCTTTGTCTCTCACTTGTGATGCAAGCTTTTGCCAATATCGCGGTCTCAGTGCATTTAGTTCCGGTGACCGGCTTGACCCTACCCATGGTAAGTATGGGAGGTACTTCGATTATTTTTACATGTATCTCATTTGGAATTATTCTGAGTGTGAGTAAATACATCGAGGCTATTAATGAAAAAACCCAGTTGGCTGTTGCCGGTGAATCATGATGCAAAAGCATCGGTTTATTGTAAGTGGTGGTGGTACTGGTGGGCATATTTTTCCTGCGATTGCGATTGCAGATGCTTTAAAGAATCGCAATCGCAGTACCGAAATATTGTTCGTCGGTGCAGAGGGAAAAATGGAAATGGAAAAAGTACCCCAAGCGGGTTATAAAATAAAAGGGCTGAAAATAAGTGGCCTAAAAAGATCTTTGACATGGAAAAATGTGCTGTTTCCTTTTAAGCTGCTGGTCAGTTTAAGGCAAGCTCAGCTAATTATTAAAGAATTTGCTCCCGATGTAGTGATCGGTGTGGGAGGATATGCAAGTGCTCCTACCGTTGCGATGGCCTCAATAATGGGGATTCCAACATTAATTCAGGAGCAAAATTCTCACGCAGGGCTGAGCAACCGATGGTTGGCAAAAAAGGTCAATACGATCTGTGTAGCTTATGAAGGTATGGACAAGTTTTTTAGAAGGGATAAAATAGTGTATACTGGTAATCCCTTACGAGCTGATTTATTTGGATCGTCTTCCAAAAAAGATGCACTGAAGTACTTTGGCCTCGAAAGTGGCAAGCAAACCATTTTAGTATTTGGAGGTAGTCTCGGTGCACGTAGTCTAAATGAAGCGATGCATCAGAATTTAATACGAATTAAAGATGACGACAAGGTTCAGTTTCTCTGGCAAATTGGCAGCTTCTATCAGGCTCAATATCTTCAATGTGAAACAGCACTTCTTACTAACGTGAAACCGGTGGTTTTTATAGACCGCATGGACCTTGCATACCAGTGTGCGGATCTGGTGATTTGCCGGGCGGGAGCCTTGACTGTTTCAGAGATCTGTGGATTGGGTAAGGCATCCATCCTGGTACCATCACCGAATGTTACGGAAGATCATCAGACGGCCAATGCCAGAGCAATAGTGGATCAAGGTGCTGCAGAAATGATACTGGATGATCAGGCAGTCCAGGAATTGATCGAAATTTCGTTAGAAGTGATCCATGATCAAAATAGATTAGATGAATTGGCTCGAAATAGTTTGAAGTTGGCCAAGCCGAACGCCACCGATGAAATAGTGAGGGAAATATTAAAACTGATTAATAAGGAGAAGAGGAACGATTAAACAATGAAGTGGAATAAAGACCGGAGTTTACTTATGTTGTCCGCCATTGGCTGGTGCTCGGTTGCTTTTCTATTTTTCATGGGAGCTTCAGCTGCCATAGAGGATAAAGCACATAAAACAATTACCAAGGTTGATTATCATTTAATGCACTTGACCGATGGAAATGATTTAATCACGGTCGATGAAATAAAACGTAAGATACTTAAGGCATATGATCTGGATCTGGTAGGTGTTGAGGTAGATCATTTAGACCTTGAAGGCTTAGAGACCATTTTACTGGAGGAGGCATTTATTGTGAGTGTCGCTGCATATGTCGATTCAAGAGAGGTATTGCATGTTGATATATCACAACGTACTCCGGTTTTGAGAGTCATGGGTTTGGATGGGAGCAATTACTATTTAGATATTCGGGGAGTGAAGCTGCCACTTTCAAAACATTTTACGGCCAGGGTACCGATTATCTCAGGAGCGGTAAGTGAATATCAACGTGATTTTTTGAAAAATGGGAATTCACTTCGCGCTGCCTTTCGGATAGTGCAAGCTGCCAGGGAAGATGAATTGTTGGACGCATGGTTGGAGGGGATTTATGTCCATAATAATGATGACCTGTGGTTGACAGGAAATGTTGGGGACTTTAAAGTAATTTTTGGCGATGACACGCAAGTTGATGAAAAGATTTTAAAGCTAAAGAGTTTCTTTAAAAATGGGCTGAAACTTACAGGCTGGAAAAATATTGAAAGTATAAATCTGAAGTACGATAAACAGGTAATAACAAAATCACCCACGAAGGTATGATTTTCAAAAGAACAATAAACTGGTTAAAATGAGACCTTATCAATTTGATCCTAAAGAAGTTTCTGTATCTATAGATATTGGAACGACCAAGGTGTGCGCTTTGGCAGGCAGACTCAACGAGTATGGGAAGATCGAGATATTGGGTATGGGAAAGGTACGCTCTGAAGGGGTATTGAGAGGAGTGATTTCCAATATCGAAAAAACGGTCAACGCCATCAGGGAAGCAGTTACTGCAGTCGAGAAGCAACTAGGGGCAGAGGTAAAGGTTGTTCATGTTGGAATTGCAGGTCAACACATAAAAAGTCTGCAGCACCGGGGCATCTTGACTCGTGACAACGCGCACGATGAAATTTCGCAAGAAGATATTGAAAAATTAATTCATGACATGTATCGATTGGTGTTACCTCCGGGTGACAAGATACTACACGTGATACCTCAGGAGTTTACCGTCGATAATGAGCAGGGAATTTTAGATCCAATTGGAATGTCGGGAATTCGTTTGGAAGCCAATTTTCATATTATTACCGGACAAATCACAGCTTCGAATAACATCCTGCGTTGTATTGAAAAAGTAGGACTCGAAGTGGCTGATCTTACCTTGGAGCCGATCGCTAGCGCGGAATCAATTTTAAGTCACGAGGAAAAAGAAGCCGGAATCGCACTGGTGGATATCGGCGGAGGGACAACTGATCTTACTATTTTTCATGATGGTATTATCCGCCACACAGCGGTTATCCCTTTTGGAGGCAACGTTGTCACGCGTGATATCAAGGAAGGTTGCACCATCATGCCTCATCAGGCAGAAAAACTAAAAATAAAGTTTGGGTCCGCATTGGCTGATGAGGTTTTTGACAACCGCATTATTACAATACCAGGCCTTAAAGGAAGAGAGCCTAAGGAAATATCGGAAAAGAATCTAGCTCTGATTATTCAGGCGCGGATGGAAGAAATATTTGATTACGTATTATGGGAAATCAGAAGATCCGGGTATGATAAAAAGTTAATTGGAGGCATCGTACTCACCGGAGGCGGGTCTTTACTGAAACACATTGATATTCTGGCGGAGTATCATACTGGAATCCCTACCCGGGTTGGTTATCCGGTTGACCTTTTGGCACATGGTTATCCGGAAGAAATTGCAACACCAATTTGTGCCACTTCTATAGGACTATTAAAACATGCTTTCGAAAATAGAGACTACGAAACTGCTGTAAAAATGCCAGAAAAACACGAAAAAAAAGAGCCGGTGCCTCATTTTGAGGAGCTAGTTAAGGATGATTTCGAAACACCTATGTCTGACAATGATAGACGCGGATGGTGGGATCGTGCCTTTCAAAAAACAAAACAATGGTTTGAAGCTGAACCAGATCCGGATCTGAATTAATTTTTGTAAACAATAACCTAATTCTAAAATTTTTTAAATCCTATGATTATGCAATTTGATATTCCAAAGGAAGACCGTTCAATCATCAAGGTGATTGGTGTAGGTGGTGGTGGATGCAATGCAGTTACGCATATGTTCAAGCAAGGTATTGTGGGAGTAGATTTTGCCATTTGCAACACGGATAATCAAAGTATGGAATTAAGTCCGGTACCAACCAAAATACAGTTGGGCCCCCACCTGACCGAAGGCCGGGGAGCCGGATCGCTGCCGCAGGTCGGTAAACAGGCATGCATAGAATCCATTGATGACGTACGACGGTTTATTGAACCAGAGACCAAAATGATTTTTATCACAGCTGGAATGGGGGGCGGTACGGGAACAGGAGCTGCTCCTATTATTGCCAAGGCTGCAAAGGAACTCGATATTCTTACAGTGGCTATCGTTACCATTCCCTTTAGGTTCGAAGGGCGTAGAAGGAAAGAGCAAGCTGCGGAAGGATTGGAAGAGTTAAAAAACAATGTGGATTCTCTGATTATCGTATCAAACGACAAACTTAGAGAGATTCATGGAAATCTGCCGGTCTCAGAAGCGTTTTCACATGCTGACAATATTTTATCTACTGCCGCTAAAGGAATCGCGGAAATTATTACCGTGGCAGGCTATGTGAATGTCGATTTTGAAGATGTCAATACCGTCATGCGTGATAGTGGAGTGTCGATCATGGGTACCGCTATGGCCGAAGGAGAAGGACGGGCACGTAAGGCAGTTGACGAGGCGTTAAATTCGCCCTTGTTGGAAGACAATGACATTCGTGGGGCTAAACACATACTATTGAATATCACTTCGGGAACCAAAGAGGTGACCATGGATGAGATCTATGAAATTACTGAATTTATACAGGATGAGGCAGGTTATGACACGGATCTGATCTGGGGTAATTGTGTAGATGAAAGCTTGGGTGACAAGGTTTGCGTCACAGTGATTGCTACCGGTTTTGAGCATAGAAAATCGATGGAAGAGGTTGTTGAACAACGTAAAGAAAAGATTGTTGTTTCACTAGAGGATGAGCGTCATACTGCCAAAGACAGAGGTCTTTATGACACTGGCTACAAGGAAGGTGACTTTAAGAAGAGTTATGATTTGAATGTCGATGCACCTTACAATCAGACACAGCGCCCGCATGGAGATCCTTATGTGAAAGCGGTGAATAACCAGGTACAGGAAAAATCACCCAATGACCAAAGTTTGAGTTGGAGAGAACAACAAGCCAAAGAGGAACTTCGTGCCAGAAATAAGAAATTAAATAATCCGCAAGCAGTGATTGAATTGGAAAACGAACCTGCTTATTTGCGTCGTAAGGTTGAGTTGGACGATGTACCGCATTCTTCAGAGATTACGGTTTCCAGATGGACCATTACAGGCGAAGAAGAACCTGAGATTAGAAGAGACAACCCGTATTTGCATGACAATGTAGATTGATGATTTGCCTGAGAGCCGAATTATCCATAATTCGTGTAAAGATTTTTTCGTCTTTTTCTTGAGTTAGGTTTATTGTTCTTGGAGGCCGCTTCCGCCAGGAGGCGGTCTCTTTTATTATGTGTCGCGCATGAGTCATGACTACTAGAGCAAGGGTGTCCATCGCGAGGTTGTATCTGAGTCCTCCGTCATAGGCTTCAGCCGCCGGAAGAAGGAAGCTTAAGATAAATTTCCGAACGAGTAAAATGAAATCGTCAGGCCATCAGGCTAATCTGATAGGGATGAGTTTGCTAAACAAAACGAATTCCAAAATACGACACTAAATAGAAGCTACTATTCTTGCCACGGTGAGATCTCAGATTGGTTACAATAAGTAAAACAGTGAAAGTCCATTTAAAGAGTAACGTTGTGATCAATGAATTGGAGAAGAGTTGGAAAGCAGCGGCAACAAATTCGCTCATTTGACGGATGATCTGGGTGTATTGACAAGAGCAAACACAGTACAGACCAAGTGTTTAAGACCATCACGTACTACATAGAAGAGACTTGTACCTGGTGGTACATCGGGAGCAGAAGTACGCACCGTACGTGTCAAAGGTTAAATTCTTGGGGTACTGCGCTATGTGAATGAAGGTAGAAGGCGCTTACGCTTACAACCGAAGAGTATTACAAAGATGAAGAACGGAATACTGAACCTCACATTGCGGAGTAAAGGGTAGGGCCAAGCGAGAAGGAAGGAAGCGCCTAAAACGTATATTCGCGGATGGGTAAATTACCTTAATAATATTGTTTGTTTTAACGAAATTGTCCGTTCAGTCCATCCTGAATTCTGGTTATGATTCGATTTTATAGATTTGCTCTTATGGCGGCAGTTTTCTTTTCTGCCTCTATTGACCGGTCAGTAATAAAGTCATCATTTCAGTCAGATACCTCTATAGAAAGGTTGGTGCCGCGCATCCCGGATCATGGTACTCTTCACATCGACAAGAATGGTCGATATTTTGTATTTGAGGATGGAACCCCCTATATTCCGATCGGTTTAAATAGATTTCATTTATATCGGGAATCGGATCATGTTATTGATTCGATGTTGGAAAAATGGTCTTCCCATGGTATTAACTACCTTCGCATATGGGTTGGCATAGGCGCAGATCCAGAGATCAGTGTGGGTAGATTTGACGAAGAGCGAATGCGGAAATTGGATTATATCATTAAAAGGTCGTACGAAAATGGTATCTATCTCTCAGTCTGTTTTTGGAATGAAAATAGTTTAAAGTCAGATAATGGTGACTGGGGTTGGAATGGCAGTCAGCAAATCTATAATCTTGCTAACAACCCGATGGGTACGACCAATAATGCCGACGATTTAAAGGACGTGAATCACACTGCTACCTGGAAAGCAATGAAAGAACGTTATGTCTATTTTGTGAATAGATGGAAAAACGAACCTTCTATAGGGATGTGGGATATCGTAAATGACAGTAAAAAGTCAGAAGCATGGAAAGCTCAGATGTTCGATTTCGTGCGAATGACTGATGACAATCAACATATCATTACCTTTCAATACAATACCGGTGTAGATCTCGGTGGCCGCCTGGTTCATTGAAAAGGTGCGGGTGTATAATTATAACCCCAAAGGAAATGATCCGGAAGAGATGATGAAAAGTCTCGCGGAACGGATTAGAAAGGCCCTGGTACATGGCGATCCGGTGTATTGTGGTGAAGGACGAATGAATTACGAGGAAGGTTCCGACTACGATTTGGAAAGGGGATTTTTACATTTTCTTTGGGGTCCAATGGCAGTCGGAGGGGCTGGTAATCTGCACTCATGGGTGTCCATGAGTACTTCTAAAAAGACCTGGCCCGACCTTTCCGAGCAGGAATTGGACTGGACTCGTAATTATAGTGATTTCACTAAGACCATTGATTGGTCGGAATTTGATAGTAAAAATGTTGATGGTGAAATAGTGGTTGACAATGTGCAAATCAGAGTTTTTGCTTGTCGAAGTGATAAAATGCAACTTATTTATCTTATGAATGATGATCCACTTCACACATTTGCGCCGCTGGAAACAACGCTGGCCATTACTTCCAGATTTGCTCCGGGAAACTATCAATTGAAATGGGTCAATATTAGGTCTGGGCAAATAGTGGAACAACAAGAAATTACCGATTTTTCCTCCACTATTCAAGTACCGGAGTTTCGCGATGGAATTTTTGCCGTGATTAACAAAATCTGATCGTGATTTATGAGTGGAAAATCATCAGGATACCATCCGGTGAATTTTTTGTTTTGATCAAGCCACCCTCGTTAGATAAGGAGAATTGATCTTTCATTAACGCGGTGAATAATCAATATTACATCAACCGAGTAAAGACACCTTTCACTCTCCTTCGATCAGAATTACAATTTGCTCTTGGTTATTGAGAATTTCCCGGGCCACTATCTCTAATCTCCATTCGTATTCCTGAAATATATCAAATTTGTTTATCAAATGTAACCGTCGCACCACATAGGTAAACCCATCATCGTCAAGCTGACTTTCAGAAGAGGTACCTTTTTCAATTGGGGGGCGCTCTTGCAGCGAGTAGCAAGTCCCTCGGCCATTTTTATTTATTAAGAACTTGAGATACATCGTTGCTTGTGGTTGTGTGGTAGTCCATGATTTTTTTCAAGCGTTGCAGACACTTATATTTAAGATTCTTAGCGGTATCTGCATTCTTGTAACCCAGATTCTCGCATATCTCCATCATCGAAAATTTCTGATAGTAGAAGGCTTCCAGTACCTTTTGACAAGCATTACCCAATCGGCTGAGCCCCTTAGTCAGTTGATTGACCATTTGTTCTGGGTAGGGACAGTGGTCCTGCTCATCGATGATCTGCATGAGTTGATCTTGGTCTAGATTTCGAGTTTTCATTTTAGCTCGTTGTAATTCTTTCCATTTGTTTTTGGCGACCGCACACAGGTAGGATCTGACTGCACAATTGATTTTAATTAGTTTGCCCTGGATGATATTATCATAGGTGACGAGTATGCATACCTGGTATAGTTCTTTAGCATCAGATGCCTGGCACTGAAAATGCTTTTGGGCCCAGGCCAGAAAGGCAGCCCTTTCGCCGATATACAGGGTTTCTAGTGAGCTCGATTTGCCAACTCTGATGTCATCAATCAATTGTTGTGCATGGTTCATAGTCTTGAGTTGAAACACATTTTTTTGGGGTTGTTAAAATGGAAAGGTTAAAGGCTTCCCGCTTTCGGAAAGTCCTTAACCACAGCGTAAAATGGACGCTACACACGGTTTTCAGTGTGTCCATTGCGCCGCAAGTCTGATTGAGGTGTAGGTGAATGCGACACATTGATTAATGGGGTTGTTGATGTGTTATTGGTTGAAGATCGATTATACTGACTTACCGGACCTCTCTTATTGTTGCATAGTGAGGCACTATTGTTGCATGTTATATGATCTATGCTTTTTTTTGATGCTTCAGAGCAGATAATATAAGTGCCGGATCAGCCAGAGCCTTGATTAGGCGGTCTATTTCACCGATGGAGTAAAAGGATGCTAAGTGAAACACCGATACTCCCTCCGGTAAGGCTTTCGTGCTCATTGTAGGGATGCATATTGCTTGCCAGCCTCAGGCAGGATGTGATACTGGTCTGATAGAACCCAGGCTAGTTGATGGACATCGGCCTACCGAAGCACCTGAAGTCCTATTCCTGAACAAATTTAACCCAGCATCATGTATTTGGATTTTCCAAGGCATGATTTGACGATTGAAATCAAACATTTAGCCTAAGTATTTGAAAATCGAAGTGGTGATTTTCAATATCAGGGTCAAATCACTTTTCCTTGGATTTTAAAACAGTACCGAGATTCGGGTGTTGCGATAAAAACAAAGTGTTTCCAAGCCGGGCACATAGGTTTTATCGGGCTGAATAGACATAGCACCTCTCCCTTCATTTCTGAATACCTTTTGATACCCCGGGAGAGCCACGAAACTATATTCGGGTTGCGATAAAGACAAATGTTTCCAAGGCCGGGCAGATAGATGCACCCCTCTTTGTTTTCTGAAAAATGTTTTGAACTCAAAGAGAGCCCGGAATTCATACTAGCGGTTTTTGAAAAGAGTAGTATACATTCATCCTGCCAACAATTCCACCGGAAATTTTTCGATCAACGATCCTTCCACATAAATATATACCATCGAGTACAAATTTCCCAGCAGTACTTCGTCATATTTGGCCCTATTCCAACAAGACAATTTCTTCCAGGTGCCTGGTCGCTGATGAATGACTAATTCAAGTTTTAAGGTATCGTCATCGTCCTCCATGCTTTTCTTTTTCAGTAATACAGCTTCAATACCAACATTATTTCCTTCGATTTCACCTTCGAGTGAGAGAATTCTTGGTTGACCTTTGGAGAGAGATATCCAGGCATACCATTTTTGAGTGTGCAGATGCTGAATCGATCGTGAGGGGTGCTCTTGGAGTGGTGCGGGGGACATATGAGTGGGCTTATTGGTCAGCTTCAAAATTATGCACCTTTGAGAAAAGCGACCATGCACTATTGTTGCATAATTGTACACTATTGTTACATTAAAACGTAAGATTAGTGGGTTGACCTTTTTTAGACGGAATTTTCCCGAAAACTGCTTGCATTCATTCCCGTATATTTTTGAAAGATGCGGCGGAAATAGCCAGGATTGACAAACCCCACTTCGTATGCAACCTGATCGACCGTTTCATCGGTGTTCGCAAGTAATTTTTTGGCCATTTCGATGCGGTATAAATTGATCAGATAAGTAGTAGATTGGCCGGTGATGGCTTTGATTTTCCGGTGCAATTGGGTGCGGCTTAAAAATAGTCGGGCGGCCAGCATATTCGGATTTAGGCCTTCATTTCCAATTTCTTTATCGATCACTTTTTTAACCCTTTCCATAAATGGATCGGGTTGAACACTGGCTTCATTTGGTTGCAGTGCTTTATCCCGATTGGAAGCATATTTTTCCTGGAGTTTTCTTCGCAATTCCAGCAATTTTCTAATGCGAACATGGAGCTCTCGTTCTGAAAACGGTTTTGCCAAATAGGCATCCGCACCCGATTCAAGCCCGACAATCCGGTCTTCTATGGTAGCTTTAGCGGTAAGCAGGATAATGGGGATGTGGCTCGTGCGTTCATCTTCTTTCAACGATTTACAAAGGTCAATACCATTCTTGAACGGTATCATGATATCTGAAATAATTAAGTCAGGTATGTTTTCCAAGGCCATTTGTTCTCCTTCATGACCGTTCCGAGCTTCAAGTATTTTAAAATCAAGACCCAAACAAGAACGAATGTAAAAGATCAGGTCAGTATTGTCTTCAACGATCAATATTTGGATCGATTCAGCGGGGGTCAAGGTTGGTTGTGGGTTGACACTCGCTTCCCTGTGCAGCGGTAAACGCAGGGTTGGGGCAGTGCGTGTGATCGGTAGTACGACCTTGAAAGTACTACCCTGTTGCCAGGTGCTTTCGACTGTTATATCACCAGAAAGGAAATGGACAAGTTCTTTGGTCAATGCAAGGCCGATGCCCGTGCTGTTATTGGAAGTAGAATCAGATTCAATACTACTAAAGAATCGGTCAAATATTCGATCGATTTCTTGGGGCTTGATACCTGATCCAGTATCGGCAATGGAGATCGTCAGGAGGTGGTCTTTTTCGAATATACTAAAATCAATGTTGTCACCCGAAGCACAAAATTTTACCGCATTTCCGGCAAGATTGAGTATGATTTTTGAGATAATATCAGGATCAAAATCCATTGTGATATTTTGTGGTTCATACGTAAATTTAAAAGTCACATTTTTTTGTTTCGCTTCGTTAATTAGACCTTCAAGCAGTTGTTTGGTAAAGCACTAAATCGCTTTGTTGAAAGCGAGGTTGAGAGCACCGGATTCAATCTTGGTCAAGTCCATCATTTGATTGACTAGCCTGAGCAAGGTCTGGCCATTCGACTGGACTAATTTTTCAATCTTTTAAGGCTATGTTTCGATTTCTCAGTTAACGATTCAGTCATACCCAGAATCACGGTTAGCGGAGTACGTATTTCATGAGTCAGATTTGTGAAGAAAGTGTTTTTGAAAGCCGAAAGCTCTTTCAACCGGATCGCTTCCTGTCTTTCAACAGCAAGATTCGTTTTGAGCAACCACCGGGTTCTTTGTTCACCATAAATAAAATACAGCACACCAAAAGCAAATATGATATAGAGTAATTTTGCTAATGGAGTATTCCACGGAGCGGCTTGGATACGAATGTTTAATTCTATTGGAGTGACGCTCCAAACCCCATCGTCGTTTGCAGCCTTAAGGCGAAATTGATAGTAGCCAGGATCCAAATTCGTGTATGTAGTGAAACGTCTATCAGACTTTGCCTTTACCCAATCCCGGTCTACTCCTGCCATTTGATATTCAAACTGAGTTTCATCCGTGAGCCAGTGGTTGGACGACGAAAATCCTAAGGTGAATACTTCTTGATGATGGTCCAGCGTTATTTCGGGCAAGAAGCTTATGTGTTTTTTTAAGAAACCTTCGGATGAGATTTCGAGTGGTTGATTATTGACAGTAATGTTGGTAATGATACCCCGGGGACGATAGGGATTGATCCGTATATTTTCGGGATTAAAGCGGGTAAATCCGTTTTTAGTGCCAAAATAAAGCGATCCAGTACTTGATTTACTAAAGGAGAAATAATTAAATTCATTACTGGGCAAACCATCTGATTCATAAAAAGTATTTTCAACAGTTTCTCTTTCTGGATCATATTTGACCAGGCCTTTGGAGGTGCTTATCCATAGTTTGAGATGATTATCAAAGACCGCTCCCCAAACTTGATTGGATGGCAAGCCTTCCTGGGTGCTGATCTTTTTGAAAGTCCCTTTCTTTAGATCAAAGATATTGACGCCACCTGGTAGGTGCAGAGGTAAAAATGGCCTTGGTCATCAGGTACAATTGACATAATGGTATTGCTGCTCAACGAACAAGAATCACCCTCTATATGTTGATAGACTTCAAATGTCGCATGCTGATCGAGCTTTTGGTGCAGATCCAGTATCGCAAGTCCTCTTCCGAGCGTAGCGATCAATAATTTATTACTCCCATGATCAAAGTACAGGTCGGCAGCCCCATCGATGGGTAAACTCTCGTTGTTTCTTTTGTGACTAATCAATCGAAGGGTTTCCCGCCGAGAGCTGTCAAATCTATGTAAACCGGTACTTAATGTCCCTACCCAGGTATGGCCATCTCGGTCATGGGCAAATAGGCTGGCAGTTTTGGGATATTCTCCCTCGATCATTCCTTTTTCATCCACCTCATGAGATTCAATATTTTGAAATCTGGCTAGCGAACGGGCGGCGGGCAGAAAGAAGAAACCTCCGGCCCGTGTACCTATCCAAAGATTTCCCTTGGAATCTGGTTCCAGCTGTGTGACATAGACGTTTCGAAGTGGGTGATTGAGGTCTAGATAGGGTTTTAAATCTAAAAGTGAATGAAGTTTTGGATCATATACATTTAGACCTGCTTTGGTGCCCACCCAAATCAAGCCGGCTTCGTCTTCCCAAAAACCGGTGACATTAGGATTGGATAATTTAACTTCGCCTTCTTGGTCAGCTTCGATATTCTTGAAATCCTTTATTCTCCGTTGTAGAGTAAAAAGTCCGGATCCGATAGTGCCGATCCAAATTAAATGACTTTCATCGATGTAGGCAGCTTCCGCATTTTTAATTTGTGAATTTCGATAGACAAGTTGGTCGGTTGTATCAAATATTTTAATTCCATCGGATGATCCGGCAAGAACCGAATTATCTTGAAGCCGGTGGAGTAGTTTAACTGGTTGATTAAACGAATTTGTTGTTCTTTTAAAATGGATTTTCGAAAGCTCAGAACCTAAGGTAGACCTGAATAGACCTTGATCGGTGCCGAGCCACAAACGTCCGAGCCAATCCAAAAGCGCGCAATAAATTTGATTCTCAGATTCGATCCCGATTTTATTTTTGGAGATGGCTTCAATTTTTTGATTCCAGGTATTAATTAAAAAGAGATCGGATCCGGTACCTCCCGTCAATAACAAGTGGTCATTTAGGGGTAAAATGAAATTAAGATTGGCAGCTAAGGTATCTCCGGTGCGGGGATGTGCCCAGCCCACGAAAGCGCTATCTCCAGGCTGGTAATTAAGCAGACCTGAATACGTTGCCAACCAATGTTTGCCATTTGGATCGATGTGGATGTCATTAATCCAATACTGCGAATCGGACGCCTTATCCTTCGTAAATTGGAGCAACCTCACCTTATCGCTGGCAAGGTCAAGATACTGGTAAATACCAGCAGGCGTTCCGATCCATAGCCGATCATTGGTGTCGAGTGCCAGGCTATGGATCAGGATGGATGATAGACTTTTAGAGGTCCCGGGATCATTTAAATATACGTCCAAATCGTAGCCATCGTAACGGAAGAGACCATTGCGAGTGCCTATCCACATATATCCCCGAGGGTCTTGAAGCAGTGCCTTGATTTCACTTTGATCGCTTAAATCGGCGTGCTCGATTTTATGGACAATAAGATCCAGCTGCCCATGGGTAAGGACAGGTGTAAGCCAAAGAATACAAATAAGTAGTTTTCGGATCAAAGCAGGAACCTAGTAGTTTCCGTGTTAAGATAATAAAAAGTTGGCTTCAATGTTCGAACAGGATCTATAAAAAGATTTGTTATGACACAAGGATGATTTGAACCTCTAGTAATATCATACTTGTGATGCTAATATGAAGAGAAGTCAAAAGAAGTGTAATGAACGAGATGAGTAAACAAAAACCCATGCCTCCATATTCAGATAAATTGTCTTGCAAGGTTGACTCCACTAAAAAGTAAAAGGCTATTCATGTAAAAAAGTGATCAAGGCAAATCGACTAGAAAAGGAGTTTCGGCACTGCTGGCGATCCTGGCTTAGTCTGGCTAATTTCAGACCATTACAGTGACGGTCCAGCCTTGACAAATCATGTATTGAACTGTTAATAAAGTAATCTATTTGTTCATTTCACTGATTCTAAAATAAATAGATTGAATGGGTTACTTTCCGGCTTTTTAATCACGAAGTTTGAGAAAAGGAAGTAATCTCTCCTGTTTTACAGAATGGCAAAATGATGAAAAAGGAAAACAAATTCCAGGATCTGCAAATTTTGGAAGCCTTACTTGGTGGAAATCTCACTGGAGAAGAAAAAAAGATCATCGAACAAAGGCTGATGTACGATCCTGAATTTATCCAACAATATGAGACACTGGAGAAATTACCGGAAGCGACAAGAAGAATCTATTTAGGTAGGACGTTCGATAGATTAAAAGATTTGGAAGAAGGGTTTTAGGTCTGATGAAGTAAATGAGAGGAATCTGGGTTGACACGAGGTGTTTGATTTTGAGTCGATGACTTTTTTTAAATTAAATTTTACTGGCGCAGTTTTAGTTTCTTGGTGCCCCACCCAGAATGTCCATCAATACCGGCGGTCAAAAAATAAAAGAGTAATAGATGAAAGTTGATCATGAAAATTGCTTACCCATCCATTTGCTCGTTCATTTTGTTCAATTATTCTTATTTTGTTTCTAGCAACCCAATCGTCCATGTACACACCGCATTCTCTCGTAGAAATCTATAACAACGCAATCAAAGCCGCTGAAGAACGAAAAATCATCACTATCAAAGGCATTTACCAGGACAAGGGGAGTAAGGAATATTACGGGTTCTATTATGATCTATTAAAAGATGAAGCAAATGATTACTCCATCACCCTGATAGTGCCGGCTGTATTTAGATCTGAACTGATCAATGACAAAGCCATAGATTTTGAGGGATTTATCACCAGGAAAGTTAACAAAGAGGGGACCATCGGCATTTATGCCAATCTAAGCAAATTGATTCGGCAAAGGGAAAAGGAATTTAGTGAGGACGATGCTAAACGACTGGAAATACAACGAAAAAAGGCTAACGCCGGCATTAAAAATTGTGACGAGCTTATTAAAAGCAGGATTCTCCAAGATGAGCAAGTTGAGCTGACATTTGTGACCGGCATGGGTGCCATTACTGACCGGGATGTTTTATCTATGTTGAAATCGACCAAGGATTTTTACCGGATCAATCAGGTTAGAACTAATTTGGGCTCGGCGGACCTGATTAAAAAAACACTGTCCCAGCCCGAGATCCAAAACTCAGATATCATCTGCTTGTTTAGAGGAGGGGGTCAGGGCTTGGAGATCTTCAATGACGTGGGACTCGGCGAGTACCTGCTTCAATCAAAACCGGCTTTAATATCTGGTGTCGGTCATGAAAAAGATGTAACCCTGGTCGAATTAATCGCCGATAAGAAATGCATCACCCCATCAGCTTTGGGTACTTACCTAAATGATATTTATGAAAGAGGAGTAAGAGAAAAAGAGAATTCAGAGGCTCATCTCACGAAAATGATTAGCGAAAAATTTCAACTGCAGCACAAACAAACAGAAAGTGCGTACGAATCCACCATCAAACAACTTAAAGCCAAGGAGAGGCGCAATCTAATTTTGGTGGTTGCAGCATTGGTGGTAGGCTTGATCATTGGCGTGATGATATCGAAATAAGAGTAGTTTTTGACGCCGTAAGTTGTCAGCAGCAATTTAACGCCGAGAATTCCACCCCCTGCCCCCTCAAGGGGGATATCTGATCAAGACATTTTTTGGTTCAATCAACTTGACTTGTCCTGATATAGGTTGACACGAATTGTAAACCAAAATTAGGATTAATATGAATAAAGTAAACCATTACACGGACGAGTTTAAAATACGGATAGTAGAAGAAGTCCTGTCAGGGAAGATTACAAAGGAAGAATGCCGGCGTCAGTACGGTATCAAAGGGAAATCGACTGTATTGAAATGGATTCGTAAGTTCGCAGGAACATACACTAGATTTCCTAGCATGAATATAGAACAAAAATCAGAGGAAATTGATAGGCTTCGAGAGCAATTGAGACTTTTAAAAAAGGAACTGGAGTACGAACAATTGAAGTCGACATCCTACTTGGAGATGATTAAGATTGCTGAAGAAGACCTAAAATTCCTATTAGAAAAAAGTCTGGTGCCAAACAGTCCAGAAAGTAAAAGACCTTATCCTAGAGTTCAACTCGAGGTATTGTGTGGATTGTTTGGCAACAGTAGACAGGCTTTGCATAAAAAAGCAAAAAAGCATTTACAAGCGTGCGGTTGAAGAACACGTGATCCTTGATATGGTTTCCGACATACGCAAGGACATGCCTCGAATAGGTAGTAGAAAATTGGCTAAAATGTTGACAGACAATAAGATATCAATTGGCCGTGATGCCCTATTCGACATTTTAGGTAGAAACGGTCTATTAATCCGCCGTAGACGCAACCGAATCAAAACAACTCAGAGTCACCATTGGCTTAGAAAATACCGGAATCTGACCAAAGGAATGAAGCCCATCGGGCCTAATCAGTTGTGGGTCAGTGACATAACGTACATTAAGACTATTGACGAGGTATTGTATCTATTTCTTATCACAGATGCTTATTCTAAGAAAATAGTCGGTTTTTGCCTTGCGGATACCTTGGAGGCAAGCAATGCAGTCATCGCGCTTAAAATGGCCTTCAAGCAAAACCAAAAGGTATCCTCAATCTGATACATCATTCGGATAGAGGAGTCCAATACTGTAGCAAAGATTATGTCAAATTATTGCTAAAAGAGAAAATACAAATCAGTATGACAGAAGATGGGGATCCGTTAGATAATTCGATTGCAGAAAGAGTGAACGGTATTCTAAAAGATGAGTGGATCTACAACGTTGACGATCTGGATGCAAAGAAAGCTAAAAGCTATATTCCACTGATTATTAACATCTACAATGATAAGAGGCCTCATTTAAGCATTGACATGCTCACACCGAATCAAGCCCATCAAATGCAAGGAAACCTTACAAGACGATGGAAGAATTACC
The DNA here is from genome assembly GCA_016711125.1 of Saprospiraceae bacterium. GTDB lineage: Bacteria > Bacteroidota > Bacteroidia > Chitinophagales > Saprospiraceae > JABDMH01. The sequence continues at coordinate 465,303 of JADJTQ010000005.1, forward strand.
CACAAAAGAATAGATTTGTATCGGATGAAAGATATGTCTCAGAAGAATTATCCACATAAATTTTCGTTTTCCACACCCCAAATTATATATGATGATAATGAATAATATGTTTGTCAACCTTTTTTAGGACGGGTCAACTTTCAGTTTCGCAATTTATTTTCTTGGTTTTCTCCTTTGAGATTATTTCGAAGGCTAAACCACCTTGGCTTTAGCACAATTTTCGGGGTTAGGTATCCCCCTTTGGAGGGGGCAACAATGGTCCAAATCTCCGATTTGGCTACCATTGTGGGGGTGGAACCTCTTGCCTGTCTATCCCCTGTCCATTTGATTTTGATGAACACAACTTTCGGGGTCACGTTCCCCCCTTTGAGGGGGCAACAATGGTCCAAATCTCCGATTTGGCTACCATTGTGGGGGTGGAACCTACTGCCTGTCTAGCCCACATCTATTTGATTTTGATGAACACAAATCTTGGGCTCATACTTCCACCCTCACACCGTAAACACATTATTATTTTTCCTATATTTCAGCGTACAAAAATCGACCTACTAAATGAAAGCCGGAAGCACACCTAATTCCTTTCATTTCGCCCCCACGGATCTCTCCAAGTTCAGCAGTTGCAAACATCTGACGGTATTGGACCGTGAAGTGACTGCTGGTCGTCTGGAAAGACCACCTTTTAACGATCCTTACTTTCATCTGATCACCGAACGCGGCCGCCGCTTTGAACAAAAATACATCGACTACCTGAAGTCCCAAGATCTGAGCATCCTCAATCTCCACGATCCAGATGGGGCGAAGGGCAATGCTTACATCAGAACCCTGAAGCCATGCAAAAAGGCGTCGACATCATCATCCAGGGTCGCTTGGAAGGAGAACTTTGGAGTGGATTCACCGATATCCTGCGCCGTGTGGAAGTACCCAGTCGTTGGGGCTCTTGGTCGTACGAAGTGCTCGATGCCAAACTTGCTATGAACACCAAAGCCGGATCGGTACTACAGCTTTGTGTTTATACCGATCTTTTAACTCAAATCCAGGGCACCGAACCGGAAAACATGTATGTCGTGAAACCCGGCCCCGACCAAATTGGATTTGAAGAAGAGTGTTTTCGCTATCAGGATTTTGCGGCCTATTATCGGCGCACCCGAAATGACTTGCTTAAGCAGATGGAGCATGAGCAGCTGGATAATTCCTATCCTCATCCGGTTGATAATTGCACACAATGTAGTTGGTGGCTCGATTGCGATAAACGTCGTCGAGCTGACGACCACCTTACCTTTATTGCGGGCATCCATAAAAGTCACATTTCGAATTAGAAAAAACGGGATTAATCAATTAGAAAAATATGCTACCAAAGCAATCGATTGGAAAATAAAACGTGGAAATCTCAACACCTATTTAAATCTGCAAGAGCAAGCGCAGCTACAACTCAAAGGCCGAAAGGCAGCTAAGTCCCTACATGAATTCCTCTCTTTCAAGCCTGACCAGGGTCTGGGAATCTTGCCCGCACCATCTCCTGGCGATGTATTTTTTGATATCGAATCCGATCGCTTTTTGGAAGGCGGCGGACTAGAATATCTTTTTGGTGTCTGCTATAATGAAGACGATACCACCCTGCAATATCAACCCTTTTGGGCATTAAATCGAAAAGACGAAAAAGGGCAGTATGAGGCTTTGATGGATTGGATTATGCAGCGTATGGAGCAATGGCCAGATATGCATATTTATCATTTTCATCATTATGAAAAAACCGCACTAAAAAGATTGATGGGCCGCTATGATAGCCGGGCGGTGGAATTGGATCTACTGCGCGGTGAGGTGATGGTGGATCTACATAAAGTGGTCAAAGAGAGTCTGCGGGCCAGCGTAGAAAGTTATTCTCTAAAAGATTTGGAAGTCTTCTATGATTTTGAACGAGCCATACCACTCCCGGAGGCGGGCTGGGCTTTGCGGGCCGTGCAAAAATATATAGAGTTTGGCGATGGTGATGCCATCGAAGCCAGAATTAAAGAACCAGTACAAAAGTATAACGAAGACGATTGCCGCTCTACTTTTGCCCTGCGTAATTGGCTGGAGAAATTAAGGAATGACTGGATAGAAATGCATGGCGATCTCTCGCGCCCTACCCTAAAAGAACCGGAAGCGAATGATAAAACCAAAGCCCGTGATGTCACAGTAGAGCGACTAGCTACAGCCCTGCGTGCGATGCTCCCGGAAAATGAAATGGAGTGGACCGAACAACATCAGGCGCTACAACTCATGTCAGATCTGGTAGGGTACCATCGGCGGGAAGAAAAATCGAAATGGTGGGAATATTATCGGTTGATTAAATTGGCTCCCGAAGATCTATTGGAAGAAAGAAATGCCCTAGCTCATTTACAATTTATGGCCGAGGTTGGTGGCACCGATAAAAAACCTATTCATCGCTATACTTTTCCTTTCCGTGAGCTAGGGTTAAAAAAAGGCGATAAGGTAAATAATCTTCAAGAGGTCACCATTGGTCAAATTGAGGATATTTCTTATCGAAAAAATATGTAGACATCAATAAAACCCAAAATTCCAAAGACGATCATCCCGCCCATGTATTTAATTTGGATTTATTTAATCCTGGTGTCCTGAAACCGCCTTTTGATCTAGCCGAAAATATCATAAATCACGATGGTCTTGGCGGCCTCAATGCCAGCACCGCGGCACTATTGCTGAAGAAAAACCTCAGCTATCTACATATGCGAACCTTTGATCCCTCTGATAGGGAAAAAATGACTGATCGAGCCATTCGAATTGTCGCTCATTTAGATCATTCCGTCTTGCCTATTCAGGGGCCTCCCGGCACCGGCAAAACCCACAATGCCGCTGAGATTATTTTAGCACTATTCAAAAAGAATAAACGCATTGGCGTTTCAGCCGTTGGACATAAAGTGATTGAAAATTTATTGCAAAAGGTGCTAGATCTGGCAGCTGAAAATGGACAAACCATCGAGGTGTGTCATAAGAGCAAATCGAAAGAAAAGAGACCACTCTACGAGTTTACCAATGAGAACCCCAAAATACTTAATGCACTTTCTGCCGGTAAAATTATCGGAGGCACCGCCTATTTGTGGGCACATGATGATATGCGCGAAAAACTCGATTATCTATTTATCGATGAAGCCGCACAAATGTCAATGGCTTATGTGATGGCAGTAAGTCGGGCAGCAAAGAATCTAATCTTAATCGGTGATCCCCGACAGCTGGAGCAACCCCAGCAAGCAGCCCATCCTCCCGGATCGGGGATATCGGCGCTCGATCATCTTTTGGATGGCGAGCAAACTATGCCACCAGATCGTGGCCTGTTTCTTGACCTGAGCAGACGGATGCATCCCACTATTACCGATCTGATCTCTGGGCTTTATTATGAGGGCCGTGTTCATTCCTTACCTGGATTAGAAAATCAGCTTATCCTTGGAGATGCCTCAATTTCTAATCAGGCCCTTTGTTATCTCTCTGTCTCCCATAGTGGTAACCAAAGTTCCAGCCACGAAGAAGTAGATTTTATCTCGAAATTGGTAAGCGAACTTCTTTCAAAAGAAGTAAAGTGGCAAGATCAGCAGGGTACACAACAGCTGTTGCAGAAAAAGGATATCTTAATCATTACCCCCTACAACGCCCAGGTGTCTTTACTATCGCAACATCTCGATGGTTTTGAGATCGGCACGGTCGACAAATTTCAAGTGAGAAGCTCCCATCGTAATTTACTCGATGGCCAGCTCTTCGGCAGAAGACTCCCCGCGAGGCATGAGCTTTCTATATATGCCTAACCGCCTCAATGTGGCTATCTCCCGGGCTCAATGCACTTTTATTTTAGTCGGGTCACCGAATGTTTTTGCGGTAGACTGCCGCAGTCCAGAGCAGATGGTGTGGGCGAATGGGTATTGTCGGTTTTTGGAGAAGGCGAAGCAGTTTTCGGAAGAGTCCCTTGACTGGGTAAGGGGTGGACAAAGTCACTGTTAGGAAGGCGAAATGGAGGGATTATCTAGACGTCTTATATTTAGGATGAAAAATATCTTTGGCGAGAAAAGTTCCACCCCCTGCCCACTCAAGGGGGAAACGTGGCCAAATAATTTTGGGTCTTATCACTTTTTATTTTCAAAATGCATTTTCTTGGTTTTGGCCTTCGAGATTATTTCGAAGACAAAATCATTTCAGCAATAGCAAAACTTTCGGTCCCATGTGTCCCCCTCGTGAGGGGGCAACAATGGTCCAAATCTCTGATTTGGCCAACATTGTGGGGGTGGAAAAGTATTCCTATAAAAGATGAAATTGAGGGATTTCGAAAGGACATTTTACATTTAGTATGAAAAATATCTCGGCGGTAGTAATTCCACCCCCTGCCCCCTCAAGGGGGATGGCTGGCGCGGCAGGCTGGTATTGGGTTTGTGAATAATTTTCACAAAAGTTGAAAACACAGAGCTGGCCAGCAGAGTTCACTCCACCTCCTCCACAAAATACATTTGGATCTCTCCTTTATTCTTAGCAGATATCTTTCCGCGGTTTATGAAGATAAATTGCGGGTCGTCGGCTAACAGTCGGAAGGTGCTTTCGCTGATATTTACCTGGTCTACTTCGCCACTGCTCTCCATTCGGGAGGCGGTGTTTACGGTATCGCCCCAGATGTCGTATTGGAATTTTTTGACACCGACGATGCCAGCGACTACGGGACCGGTGTGGATGCCGCAGCGCATTTCAAAGCCTACTGTGCCGCGCTTTAAATTGAGTGCTTTTCGCTCACGGACAAATTTTTGCATCTCCAGAGCGGCGAGCACTACATTTCTAGGTTCTGTTTGTTGGGGCAAATGCAGACCCCCTGCCGCTAGGTAAGCGTCACCGATGGTTTTTATTTTTTCGATATGGTATTTACTGGTTATCTCGTCGAAAGCTTTGAAGCAGATATTAATCTCGGCAACCAGCTCGGTGGCGGTGAGTTGCTCAGAAATGGTGGTAAATTCTTTAATGTCCGTGAATAGGACGGTGACTTCATCAAAATTACGAGCAGGCGAGAAGCCATTTAATTTTAATTCTTCGGCAACCTCGGCGGGTAAAATGTTCAATAGCAATTCTTCGGATCGCTCTTTTTCTTTTAGAATGACATCTTTTTGCTCCACGATTTCCGCGGTGCGCTCGGTGACCGTTTTTTCCAGTTGTCTTTGGCGTTTTTTAAGTTGAGCAGTGCGCCACCGGACGTAAGCGAAAACCATCGCTAACAGCAACGCCAAATAGATCACAAAAGCCCACCAGGTGAGATACCAGGGTGGATTGATCTCAAAAGAATAGGAGAGAGGTACCTCCAGGATGTTTCCTGATTCATCCTGCGCTTTGACCTCAAAGCGATAAGTCCGGGGCATCCTAATGGCAGGTAAATTGGTAAAGCGTATCCGGGTTTCTTTGGTGGCATCGGACCAGTCGGGATCAAATCCAACCAGCTTGGTCTGATAGCTGATGCCCTGTTCAGATGAATAGCTAAGGGCGGCATATTCAACCTCCAAAATGTTATTGTCAATGGCATTTTGGTGGAGATTAAAGTCACGAAGAACCACCTTTGGGGCCATGGTGTCAGGCGCGTCAAATAGCGGATTATAAATGGACAATCCTCTAGCAGTACCAAAATAAAGATTTCCATTGCGGTCGATATCGAGACCCGGTAAGCCCCAGGCATGGTCATCGAGCAAGCCGTCTTTTTTTTCAACGGTCAGGAGAATCTCTTTGCTATGGGGATCGATTCCCACCAGGCCATGGTCAGTACCGGCCCAGACTAGTGCTGATCGCAGATCATAAAGCAATCCAGTGGCACCATTCGCCTTTAAGCCATCCTTAACCGTAATATGAGATTGACTTACCAGAGAATCACCACTCATCACCACAATACCTTGCTCGGTACCTACCCACATGACGGAGTCTAACCAGAATAAATGGGATATCATGACAATATTGAAGGTATCTGCCATAACCTCATGTGGGATAAACACTTGCTCCTCAATAGACCGGATTTTCTGAAAGCGAGGATTAGTACCAAACTTGAAATCCAGCGAGGCCAATTTATCTATAGTCAGAGGAAATTTACTTCGTATCATGCCCTCTGCCTGATCTCCAACATAGAGATAGCCTCTACCATCAAACGCAGTGCTACCGGAAGGATCGTCGCTGCAGGCAAATCTCGGGGGGTAGATAATAAAACTGTTCGTCGACCAGTATAAGCACGGAAGTGGCTCCAAGAAACAGCATCGCCTCAACCCGTTCATCGCTTGCCGGACTTTTGGACATCGTCGTCACAACCGCTGCATTCATGTGTAAAAAAGGCATGTTGGCAAGATACATCGGTTGGTCCAACAACATGAACCGGGAGGCCTCATTAAATCCCGGTAGCTGTAATAGGTTGGGGTCTCTGCTGATACAGCTGATTCCCTTGCGCCCTGTGATCCATAATCTCCCTTTCAGGTCTTGCGACAAATAGAGAATGGCATTATCAAGCAATCCATCTTCAATTGTCAGAATCTGTCGCGATTCTCCATTTCTTATAAAGGAGATGCCTCCGCCAGTTCCTGCCAACAACAGGGGGGGGGCTCCTTGCTTCCAGTCCATTTCTGCAAGGACGGACATCACTCCTGGCTCCGGCAGCATATGAGGAGCACCTTCCACCGAGTTTGCAGTGTAGTGGCCAAAGGCCTTATAGTCGCCAGGTAGCCGGCTCAAACCGGAGTTGGTCGCAATCCAGATGTTTCCTTCGTGATCCTGCATCAAATCCCAGACCACTGGACTTAGTAAGCCATTTTTCATGGTATAAACGATCGGATTTTGGAGGTCGTTTTTTTGAAATTCAATCAGCCCTCCACCAATGCTGGCCGCTAAAAAATGGCCTTCTCTGGTTTCGATGACGACTTTTACCACCTGGCCTTGCACCATAGTGCTAGCCTGAGGTTCAAAGATGTATCACCGGGCAGCAGCTGCCAGATCTCGCCGTTAATCCGCGAACCCCTAGGGTGCCGCTGCGATCAAGCAACAAATTCTGGGTGGCACCTCGACCGGTTGCATCGGAAGCTCGATCAAATAGGATCGTGTCTAGTTGTAGGTCGTCAGGGGACAACAACAGCATATGCCTCGAGTCAGTGATCGCACAAATGCGGCCGTCACCCAAGGCTCCAAAACCATATACAATCCTTGTGTTTTCGCGTAGAGCACTTAGCGAGATGGTATCCGCTACCATTGTTTTCTCCTCGGTATAATGATAACGGATGATTTCCTCCTGCGTGGTTGTCCAGATATTTCCTTTGCGATCGACGTAGATTTGATCTCGATTATTCATGAGTGTGGTCTGTAGTGACAAACCGTCGATCTCGGTTGTAAAATTTATTTTTTCGCCTGGACGGTATTTTTGCAGAGGATGTTCAGATACCCGAATTCCTTCCGCACTGCCAGCCCAAAGCCTACCTATACTATCTTGTTCGATTGAAAAGACATAGAAGCTCACTGTCCATTTGGAGTGAATACTTCCATTTGGTGACCGTCATAACGTACCGGGGCCGATGCCACACACGGCAAACCAGATGTAGCCAGTTTGATCTTGAAACACAGCAGTGACCGAGGTGCCAGGCAAGGGATTGATTTCATTCTCGGACGTAAAATGCCGGAATGGTAGCTCCTGGGCAGCCAACGGAGACAGCATGACGCTGGCCAATATAAACAGAATGATGAGGTCGATGCGTTTTTTCATTCACTACTTTTTGAAGCTGGATCGCTCAATTAAGATCGATAGCTCTAGTTTGGTGTTGGCTCGAAAGTAGGAATACTTTGACGTTTTAATCGGGTGAAAGTATTTTTTGTTTTTTACAAACACCGCGTAGATAGACCTGACCTGTCTCCCGATGTACCATACGGGGCGGCAGCTCGATAGATTCGCGGCTCTCTTTGTATAATCGGAAATATTCTATTATGAAGAGAGAAGCTCCGTCACTTTGTAGCAGGATAAAATCTACATGCTCCGGTTTTGAAGACATGCTCCTTTTGTCTTCTCGAAGTAATATCGAATTATTTTTTAGAATTTAATAAAAGCATAAATGCCTTGGGCTCCATCGTTTGATGTGAATGTGATCCAATAAAAGCCAGGATGAAGATTTCTGAGGGTATCGGTGTTCCTTCTTTCCAGATGCCCAGATCACAGTAAACAGATTCGGCATTGGTTATAATATATCGCAGTGATTCATACTGGCCGGCTTGCAGATAAAGTTGGGAGGAGGCCGGATTCGGAAAAAGGTCAATGAAGTTTAGCAATGAATTTTGGATAATAGCTGTAGTCCCTGAGCCATCAACATCACCATGATGGAAACCCTGACCTAAATGGGTCGTTGTGTTAATATAGTCATCAACCAGCATTTCACCTAAAGTCCATTGAAGTTGAATATTATTTATTTTATAAATATCTCCGGAAGCTGATATGATGTCAGGTAAGATTTGCTGTGCTATCATCTCATTGATCGGGATATAGCTCAGAAAGAAAATCGTTAACTTTTTAAATAATCTCAGCAAGTCCTATTAATTTTTAGGCGATCCTTGAAGTCCGCGCTCTATCAAGGGTTCATTTAATTGATTGTGAAATCGGGGCTTTTCGCTCTTTCGAATCACCTTATAATTTTCATATCCCGCTCTCACTGCTTTTACTTCCCAATCAAAGGAATAGTTACCTTGACCATTAAAGAGTTCCTTAGCAATGAATCCTGAATTGCTCTTTTTTATTACTGCTAAACCTTTTGATTCGGCATCAAGAGGCGTGATCATCACCGTAATGGATTCATTGGAGCTCACCAGGGTGAAATGTTCGGGAAATTGGATATTAGCAACGCCATCGACCAGCGTGGCAGTGCCTCTTAAATAAGCAGCGGCCTCCGGACCTTCAAGGGAAGCATATACGATGTCATGATCTGCCATTAACGGATGAGGTTTGCGAAAATTCTTTATGTCTGCAAAAATGACTCCTTCATCAGAACTATTGCTATAGATGCCCGCTTTGATTTGCCCGGTGCTATTGTAAATTGCCAGGTAGCCATTATCTGGAAAGTCATTTAAACTGGTAAGGAAGGTATTATAGTTGCCATTTGGGCCCAAGGTATAGATTTGTCCATCGCCGGATGTACCGACATAAATCGCGGATTTTATTGTACCACTTTCATCGTCAATACCAATAAAACCCTGATTTGGAGAATCAGTTGGTGTTGTGATTCGGACATTATTATTTCCATTTTTACCTACCGTTGACAGATAGCCAAAACCGGATTCATGAACACTTAGATCTAGTTTTTGAGATCCACCTTGGTACAATTGCAAAAAACCCGATCCTGTATTATTGGAAGTTCCCATCCGGTAAGCCGTCTGTGCATTTCGGTTGTTTCCGTAGTGACCAAAATCTCCATCCACAAAAACATCACCGGTCATTCCAATAATACTTCTATTTTTTAATTTAATGGCACCCGAATTGTTTGAGTTGGTGAATATCGATGTAGCCGGATTCAGGCTGTCAATTCCAATGGAAATAAGACCCGGATAATAGAGGGCAGTTCCACTTTTTATTTCTTTCCAAAAACTCTCCGTATTCGGGTTACCACCTCCTCCGGGTAAGTTGATTGTATTGCCTTTTGAAATCGACAGTTGATTACCAGCTATGGTCAGTGTTTGCAATTCATTCAGGGGGTCGGCATCAGCGTCATTGACTCCATCCCGTATACCGGCAAGATCGACACTGTTACCGTTTTCAATGCTGAGACTAGTGCCATTTAATGAAAGTGTCTGTTGATCATTGTCAGTTCCGCTGCCTCGTCCGGCATTCGCTGCTTTCAGGGCAAAAAGAGCATAGGGTACTGCAAGTAATCTGGTAGTGCCCAATTCGAGATATTCTTCACCACCGTTAATATCCATTTCGGTCCGGATAAAATAGTCATCGTTGCTCCAGTCAATATTTCGGAGATTTCCGAAAATGAAACTGCCCATGCCAATCCGAATGTTAAATAATCTATTGCTTGAAGTGGTGACGAAATGTTGTTCGGAAAATTCGAGAAGTCCCTCTTCTGAACCCTTGACGACACTGATCAAAAGCGAAATATTTTTTTCGGATAACGGTTTTCCATGGACATCACGTGCAATACCCTGGTAATTGAAAGCAAATGGTACCTGGCAAATAATGCCAGTAGACCAAATCAGAAGGGCGGTGAGTACCAATAAAGCTTTCATTGTTCGTTTGGTATTAATTATTGATTATTTCGAATTTTTTGGATATCATTTTTTTTGCTGATGAGAGCACAACGGTGTAAAATCCTGTAGTGAGTTTGGATACATTAAAGTCCAGGTGATTGGAGCCCCTCGATAAATCGAATTTACCCCGATCAATAATTCGGCCATCAATAGTAAGGATTGAATAGTAAAGCGGTTGTTCTTCACTGGACAAAACATCCCAGGACAAGATAATTTTGGGCAGGATTTGGATATAATGCACTCTCACCAAGCGCGAAAAGTGTACCAAGGGGTTTTGGAGATTCGACAACTTCGGCAATTTCATGAGGTAAAATTCTCTGGTCGTCACAATTGCAATTCTCAGGAAAAGGTATTTCCTCAGGTGAAGATTTAAGATCAGGAGCATCACGGTCATCCCAGCCCTGGGCAAAGGAATAACGACGATAGTGGTTCCATTTCCAGCCCGGACCCAGAATGTTTTCGTATAAATTATACCCTTCTCTTCTCTTCTGAGACATAAATCTCTTGAGATAAATATCTCTGAATCCTTTTTCGCCCCGGGGTATGCCCAAAATTTTGCCAACCCCGTTTTCCTGATAAAAAGCGGTAATCGGATAATCCACGTATGGGGATCCATCTTCAAGTTTCGAAAGGATATAAAATTGATTTTCGGGACCATGATGAGAAACGTCACCTCCACTATAACCGGTTTGTCTTACGGCATCATTGATTTTTTTTAAGAGACTTAATTGTTCTGGTGTAATTAGTCCTCTTTGTTTATCAAAGTTTTTTAGAGTGTCAATCAGGTATGGATCATCTTCCAGGCCGGCAAGATCGGGATCAAACAATCCGACCCCCAGGAGATCATAATCTGCGGTATAAAAGCGTGGATTTCCCTCTTCATCCTTGAGTTCCTCACTAGGATTAGACATGGCATGCATCGAATCAAGGTGAGAGATGTTGGCCATCATTTGACCATCTCCAAGTGGACAACCAGGTTCACCGGCGGCATCCCAGTGAAAAACTTCAAATTTTTCAGCCTCTTTCTGAACAAGGAAAATGGACTTTTTCGCATCCTCAACCTGAGGGTCAAAGTATACATCAAATGTTTCTTGCAAAGGACAGTTGTAAGTAATCTTGAGCAACCTTTTCACAACTTCATGAGGCGCATCTTTTAGTTGCTTGGATGTTTTTTCTGAAAATTTATGAATTACCTTTTCCCTTTCTACCGGATCATCTTCATAAAGATCCCATAATTTACTATATCGCTGATCGACCGGGATATATCCTTTTTGTGGTCCCCAATTAGAGCTTTTTCCTTTTAAATTCATGCCTTTGGTGGCAGCATTATTCTTAATGAGTGGAGTGGCATCCGGATTCACCGGTCTGGTGAGTATGATTACATTCTGGCTGGCAGCCACCTGGGCAAAGGCCATGGCATGAGATGGTACCATCCCCGACCAGCAAATGGCCTGGCATCCTTCTTTGTGACGTTGTTTTAAACCAGCCAGTAAAACAGGATCAGGAATTTCAATTGGCAAGGGAGCGCCGGCTGCGGGAAATCCAGTTGTGTCAAAATTTTCCAGTCCATTTTCAAGAAGCAAGATAACCCTATTGATGATCTCAGGATAACGGGGTGCGTAGCTATGAATGTGATTTTCGAAATGTGTAATAAAGGGAGCCTTTAAGCCACCGGTCTGACTTTGGTAACGTACAACTCCATCGTTTAAGTCATTTTTAAAAATCAGATATCTTAAAAAGTCTATTGAATTGAGATTTGGGTCTTTTTTTATAGTGTCATTATTTAAAAACTCACCCGCGATTAAGTCCCAGCGCTCGTCAGCGACAACTTTGCGAAAGTCATCATCCTCTTCAAAAATATTGTACTCTGCAGTTTCATATTGCAGCAGAGTTTCATCCTTATCGTTTATGATCCAACTGTCATCATCACCGTCAAGCAATAGATGCCAGTTTTGCCAAAATGCAGTGAAGCCGTCGTCGATTCGTTGCAATAAAGTGACAAACTGGCTGGGTTTGGTGGCAGTCAGGGTAGCTTCAATAGGAAGAGGAGTAAAGGGTCCTCTCTTTTGATTCGTATTTCGGAGAGATGCCGGCAGACGGCGATATTCACCCAGCATGTTACCAAGAAATCCTCTCAATCCGGAGCGGTAAAAATAAAAGAAGGTCGTGGCACCATTAAGAATGTTGGCATAAGTCGCATAGGTCTCGGGTTCGCCCACATTCGATTCGAAATTATGAACATTGTTGACACTACAAACGATGGCATGACTTGGTACTTTTGTAGGACCGATTCGATTCAGGGCTGCGCTAGATGGGATCTGGCTGTAGACAGCCCCGGTCTCACTCGGACCACCCACGAGCCAGGAGGTGAAGGGAATTGCTGTATTTCCTAACTTTACGAGCAATGGTAAATTGGAATTTTTCCAAGAAGTTTTGAAGAAATTTTGAAAATAACTTAAGTCAGAACCGTGGTGAGTCGAGGCAATTGTAATTAACCGGTTTATATCTCCCGAATTAAAATTTTCGCTGCGGTAATAGTCTGCATTAAATCCCGATGGTACCCGTTGGGAATCAGAAGCCAGTACCCGGGGCAATACACCTCCCATACTATGACCGATTAGGTCAGCCTTGGTTGTAGCTATATTCAAAACGGTTCGGTAATATGTGATTGCTTCTTTAATTCCCCCCGGATTCTCGTAGACAACTTTTCGATTGGACTGGAACGAAGAACTCGGTTCGGTAAAAGGCAGGTTTGTATCCTTCTGACCGTTGGTGCTGGAATAGTCCACCGTAAATACTTTAAATCCTCGCTGTTCAAGGGTCTGAAACATGGAGTTAGCACTGGGAGAAATGGCTTTTTTCCAACAATTGAGCGGATTGTCGAAAGTACCATGTACCAGCACAACCGGGGGGCGAGTCAGGGCAAACTCGATGATTTTCGTTTTTTACCGTCACCCTTTACATATTCGATGTTAAACTTGGTTTTGGTGAGAGCGATTCCATCCACCAGTGTAACTTGTTCGCCTTTCGGCAGTTGTCTGGGTGGAATATAAATAGCGAGGAAGAAAATTTCATTTTCAATTTCCAGGGTGCCGGAACCCCAGGGTGTTTCCAATTTGCCGTATTCTTTTTCAATTTTCCAATCTGCAGTAATTGCCGACTCTGCGGAAGGGATCTTTAGTAAAACTTCGGAAGCTCCATCGGCAGTGACCAATCTTCGGCCGATCCGTACCTGATTTACTAAATCTGATACCTTTTTGATGTCTCTGATATTATCAACCTTTCCAATTGAAGGGCCATCGTCAATAAATTGTGGGTTGGCATCAAAGATAAGGAGTGAAGTATCTATTCCCGATAATTCCAGGATCGTGAATATCACATCGCCATTACCCGGGGCATGCAGCGTATGACCATCAGGACTGGTATAGTAATCATTAGACCGTGTTTGCCCGGCAACATAAAGTTTTGTCAGGTTTTTATTAACAATCAATCCACCTCCTGCAAGGTCTGTACCGCGCCCTCCAATGTTAGTTGCGAATGTCAATTTCGATTTTTCAATGTCAATTTCGCCTAGATAGATATCACTCTCACCTAAAGTGAATTCAAAAAGTCGCTCAGTCGTTTGTACACTCTCATTCTGTGTCGTTGCACTGAAGAACATGTGGTTATTGAGTCCCAGGGCGAAATTTTCAATTTCACAATCTTCACAAGGCACAAATGAGCTAAAGAGGACTGATTTATCAAACGGCATTATGGTCAATACATATTGATTGCCGACGTTGGCTATAGGATTCACTAAATCGATCCATTGACCTGAACCTGCCAGGTGAATCCTGTTTAGACTATCAGCTCTAATGAATTTAGGTTCAAATCCATATAATAAAGTCGAATAGACAAAGGTGGAGGAGATGCCATCAAATATGGACATTAAAAACTTAGTGCCTGTGTCATTGTTTTGGTCAAAAGCCAAATCCGGATTTGGAAATTCAGAAAGCGGGTTCCGCGTCCAGCCTATTAAATATACCCGACCCGATGTATCGATTGTGACGCCATTTTTAACATCATTTCCGGTATTGATGCGATCATTTTCGAATCCCCCAGGAAAGTTGAATACAATAAAGAACCGGCAGGAGAAAATTCTGTTAAAAAAAGGTCCCAATTTCCGACGTTGCTACGATTTAGAGCATTGCTGGTGGTCGGAAAATTAAGGCCATCTGTTTCTCCGGTAATATATATATTGTCATTTCTGTCAATTGCAATTCCTCCAGTATAATCTCTGCCATTCAGATCCAATGGATTGTCCGACGGATTCACTTTTTCACCGCCCAAATAGGTGGCAAACATAATTTCTCCGGTAGTATCCAGCTTGATCAGATAGATGTCAATAATGTCATTAGCATTAAAGTCGGGGCGAATAGCGTTCTTCGTGGGTAGTGAGGCATCTCTTGTATTCCCGTCAGCAATGATATTATTTTTACTGTCAAGCTGAGATGCACTGGTGCGGTACTTCAGAGCCATCGGTACTTCCAAACCAATTGATAAATTCAAAATCCAATTTTCCGGGAATTAATTTAGAAATGTACCATTGAAGGGAAAAATCCGACTGACCTAACAAATAAACATTGCCCTGATCATCAACTGCGATGTCAGCAACCGTTTCCGAACCTTCACTACCACCTAAATAGGTCGAATATATAACTACCGGGTCAATAATTAGAATTGAGTCATGGTTATATTCTGAAACATCGAAAGCAAGCTCGCCGATTGATTTGAGTTTATAGCTTCCAGGGATCTCAATGCTCGACGATCCCGATTTCTGATAGATTGCAAGCTTGTCAAGAGCTAACCAGGTATTAAGCTGTACTTTTCCCGAAGTTGAATCAAGATAAAGTTCGGTCTCTGGAATCGAGAGTCTTATCTGATTCGGATCTGCGCCTTCGGATAAAACAAAATCAAATTCCACTCTTCCATGATCATCCCCATAAAAGACCACGTCAATCCCGTCATACAGGCCTATGTAAATAAGTTGTTCAAATGATTTCACATTCCGAAACCAATCCGAACTATCCTGACCATTGTAATAGTTGATTTTTGCATCGGATGGCTTCTGTAATACGATCTCAACCTCCGGATTGCCACCTAGAAATGTGATCTTTTGCTGTTCAAGTTGAGCGTTTTTGCCCCTATACTCGATGAGAAAATAGGCCTCGGAGAAACCTATTCGATAGGAACTACTTTGAGCTACAAACTTTTCGGCTAATGGTTGTTGTCCATCATTTATTTCAAAAAGTAATTCTCTTTGATGCTGAACTGTACTGAATTCCGCATTGCCTTGATTGACCGCATGATTCCCATTAAACTCAGAACTAATGAAGGCAGGAGGATCAGCCGGGACAAATCCGTATAAGAGAGGATACATGAGCAGGACAATGATTGATCGCATGGCCTACATTTTGATTACGTTCTATACCGATTACTAACTTTCCAGCACGGGAGTACCAATCTAAAGGTAGGCTACTAGGTGCACCTATTCAATACCTACAAATGGGTATATTGGTTTTGTCCGAGGGCGAAGCGGATCAGACCTGCAGTGTTAGAGATTTTTAGTTTCTTATAAATGTTTTTCCTATGCGTATCGACCGTAAGTTTGCTGATATTTAATTGCACAGAGATCTGAGCTGAAGTTCTGCCCAAAGAAACTAAAGTCGTAATTTCCTTTTCTCGATGGGTGAGGAGAATTGTCCCTATGTCATCTGTAGTTGTAACCGGCTGATTAATAAACGACTCAGTCTCTCGACTTAAATAATTTTTTTTACATGATAGTTTATGAATTGCTTCTAAGAGTTCCCTCCTGCCACATCTGTTGGTTAGATATCCCATTACACAATTGTCCAATTTCCAATATACTTCATTAACATCTTCGGAGGGACTCAGAATTAGAATGGCCATCTCGTGATCAAGCTTTGAAACTGTCATGGCAAGAGATCTACTATCTGCAGACATCGTCTCTGCTCCACATAGGATCACATCCGGCTTTAATGGTCTTTGCAATAGATTTTCCAGCTGGGTGTAGCTGTTAGCTTCACCAATTACAGTGATTCCGATTTCACTTTGGAGGATCGATTTCAGTCCTTCAATGAATAATTGATGATCATGGATGATCAGGAGGTTGATACTCATAGATCTAAGCATCAGTTTATTAATCGACAAGATCGCAAATCATTTTGAAAATTAGCTAAACAATGATATACCAAATTTTAATTGACTTTTCAGAACTTTCGCTTTCCCGTAGACCTCCTTCTGAACACATAGTTCGATTTTCTTTGATTCTCTGCGGCGATCACTAATCAGAAACCAGGTTCCGTGATTGTGCTCAATCTAGCCTTGGTTTTGACTAAACAACCAGGAATTTATTTTCATGGGGATATGAGATTTGCAGGCTCTTTTGTTTATCCCAACATTTCTGTAAGATAGGGTGCTTCGGCTATCTTTGCTCACCGGGAATATCATGTTAAATAAAAGAGAGGAGGCATCTCATATGTTACATGCTTCTGCTTCGGCAAAAAACTTGCCCAAGTGAACATCGGTATTCTTCGTTATTCTAATAAATCATCGTCCCAATTGGGTTACTTTTCCCTGTTCTCTGCATTTACTTCTGAACCTGGACTCATAGCCAGTATCAATTATTAGTGGAAATGAAAACCTTCGATTAAGTCTTTTCATTGCCAAAACACAAGTAATCCAAATTTACAATTATGAAGGACCTGCAATTATTATTAATTATTCCACTGGTATCATTTCTTCCTACGTCCAAGTATGGAAGCGGGAAAATACTTGGAGAAAATGCTGCTAACCATTATAAACAAAAAGATAAGTGCTTCGATTGTTACATTGTTTTGACTTTCTTCTCTTATTTGTCTGCATCTGCAAACCTAGCTGAGAGTAAAGAATTAGTTGACGACCAAGAATTTCCCTTCTATCCATTTGTGCCAATAATGGCTTTGCAATCAGCTATGCCACAGCACCAAACGGTGACTTGTATATTGGCGTTGCATTTACCCTGCTAATGGAATTACGGTCAACCGAATTAAATTCAAAGTATATCCAAATTTCTTGTCGGGGTGAGGTTTCTATTGAAATTGAATTACCCGAAAAAGGAGAAGCTCATCTTCAAATTTATGATCTGCATGGTCGCCAGATCTACGATTTGGAAAAGAGTACTTATTCCAAAGGACAACATTTATTGAGTTGGAATGGCAAAACATCTGAAGGTTTTTATTTTCCGGATGGCATGTATTATCTGGTATTGATGAACGAAAATAATCGCCTAATACAACCGATTGTTCGTATGGATTAAAAAAGGTTATTGAGGTAATAATTCAATCTATAGGAATTCAATCAAAATGGCTATCCACTGGACGACCATTTTGATTTGTTCCTAAACCATAGAAGAGATCATGCGATTCACCTCTGGGATTGATGCCTCTTCTTTTTTAGGAAAGAGATAAAAGCAACTTTGTGCTTCGGCTTCCAAAAAAACAAGCTTGCAAAAATTCCATTTTCGAGCACTTTGGCTTAATTAACACCGGATTATAATCTTTGGTTTTTCGAAAATATTTGTGATTTAGAGGAAGACCTATGTTCTCCAGCTCAGGAAAAATATGAGTTGCTTCAAAAAACACACTCTGTCCAAAAAAAAATTATCAATGACCAAGACCATAACATAGATTCACTGGCCCTCTTTGGTCGTGCCCGACTTCGGACATTCGAGTTCCCACTTCCTACTTCCATCATCGGGCTTTTTCCTTTCGGCTACGGATCCGACTTCTTACCAGATTATCCCTATCTTAACCGCTTCATTTTCTTGTAGCTCATTTTATATCATGAATAGATTTTATCGACATTTTATCGGACTATTATTGCTAGGGCTATCCGGGCAAGCCGGTGCCCAAAAGTTGGCCACTTTCACGGTACACACAGGAGCCCAGGAGCGTCTTAATTCAGTGGTTTCTTCATCGCTTGACGGGCTCCCCATTCATTTGGAAAGTTACGATCTTGAGTTGCGTGAATTGGCGGGTGGTCACGAGGTTGTTGTTTCATCACAGCTGGAAGGAGGCATGCAAACAACGCTTTGGTGGGTGATGCAGGGTAAGACCATTCCGAATTGCGAACGAGTTTTTGAATTGTGGCAGGTACCCAAAAGTAAAAAGCCATCGTGGATGCAGATTATCGATGATGGAAAATCAATGATTGTGATGTCTGGTAAGCAAAGAGTCTTGAGCTATCAGGTGGAGAAGGCTTCTTTGCCGGATGGAGTGGCACCGGAATTTAGCCGTGGGGGTTTTATTCATCCCCTATGGTCGCCTGCAGGTGAGGAGCTTACCCGGATTCAGCCGCCGGATCATCATCATCACTATGGTATTTGGAATCCCTGGACGCACACAGAATTTGAAGGAAAAGAAATTGATTTTTGGAATCTAGGATTAAAAAAAGGAACGGTAGTGGTCAATGGTAGGCCAGCAAAGACGGCAGGAGATGTTTTTTCTAAGATTTCAACTGTGCACCAGCATTTGGTACTGGCTGATAGCGAAAGAGTTGAAGACAAAGTTGCTATCGATGAGCAATTGTCTCTGCAAGTTTGGAATGCGGATGCTTCCAACAATACCTTTTTGGTCGATGTGGTGTCTACGCTGTCCTGTGCTAGTGAAAGTCCGATTACTATGAAGGAATACCGCTACCAGGGATTTGGATACCGGGCAAAAGCCGAGTGGAATGATGCAAATGCGGAGCTACTAACCTCCGAAGGATTTAATAAAGAAAATGCTAATGCAACCCGGGCGAAGTGGTGTGACGTGAGAGGCCCATCAATGGCGGGAAAATCCGGTATTTTATTTATGACCAACCCCGCTAATTTTAATTTTCCCGAATTATTGAGGATTTGGCCGACGGGTGCTAATAAAGGAGTTGAAAATGTTTTTATCAATTTTAATCCAACCCAGGATCGCGATTGGATTCTGGAACCGGGAAAGTCGTATACTTTAAAATACCGTATGTTGGTGTACGATGGTGACCTTTCAAAAGAAAAAGCTGATATCATTTGGAATGACTACGCGCACCCGGCTAAAGTAGTCATGACCTTGCCCAATAGTCTTGTTGGCACAAAAATTTTAGTATATACAAAAAACGGAAAAGGATATGTGCATGATAATTTGGCCAGCAGCGCTGCCGCCATTAAAAAGCTGGGTGTCGAAAATGGATTTTCAGTCGATCATACCGATAGTGCATCTATTTTTACTTCGCCAAAACTTTGGGAATATGATGCCATTATTTTTTCCAATACAAATAACGAGACTTTTGATTCCGAAAGACAAAAACTTGAATTTCAGAAATTTATCAGAAGTGGGCGAGGATTTGTCGGCATCCATATTGCAACCGGATCCGAACGCAATTGGCCATGGTATTGGAAATTAGTCGGTGGCAGATTTGTGCGCCATCCTGCATTTCAGCAATTTGAAATTGAAATCATCGACAGGGATCATCCTTCGACCAACTTCCTTCCTGATGTGTGGGTCCGGGAAGATGAATGTTATTTTATCAATAAACTAAATCCTTCCAATCATGTTTTGCTGGCTGCCCGGCTGCCCAATATCATTGATGAAAAAAAGCAGGAATATCCGGGTGATACTTTTGGCGATCTGGTGCCTCTGGCCTGGTGCCACAAATTTGATGGAGGAAAGCAATGGTATACAGCGCTAGGGCATGCTATTGAGCATTATCAGGATCCGGTATTCCTCAAGCACATTTTAGGGGGCATCGAGTGGGTATGTGCAAAATGATTAGCCAAGATTAATCGGTAATATTTTCTAAATTTAGGTTTGTCTTCATAATGTATGTGGATATGGAGGAGGTAGGCGGCTTTCCTCAGATAACAAATTATTTAATTAATACTTTCAAAAGAACAACTATGAATCGTCGCGATTATTTAAAAAAATCAGCTATCAGTGCTGCTGGTATGATTGCTGTGCCAACGATTGTAACGGCTTCGGTATTTGGTAAGAATGCTCCCAGCAATAAGATCAATATTGGCCAAATTGGTTGTGGCCGGATCGCCCGGACCCATGATCTTCCTGGTACTATGCAGTATGATATTGCCCGAATTGTGGCTGTCGCAGATGTAGACATGAAACGGGCAAAAGAAGGCAAAGAATTAGTTGAGAAGTATTATAAGGAAAAGAAACAAAGTGACCAGTACGTTGATGTCAAAACGTATCAGGACTATCGGGAACTGCTTCTTGATAAGGATATTGATGCGGTGATCATTAGTACACCCGATCATTGGCATGCCCAGCCTGCGATTGAAGCGGCCCTTTCAGGTAAGGACGTATATGTGCAGAAACCGACTTCCCTGACGATTGCTGAAGGTAGAGCACTGGCTGATGTTATTCGTCTGAAAGGCACGATTTTGCAAGTGGGTACCCAACAGCGATCATCAGCTCAGTTTCGCGTAGCAGCCGAATTGGTTCGAAACGGTAGAATTGGCAAATTACATACAGTACGGATCGGACTCCCTGGTGACCCGGCAGGACCATCGGTACCCGAAATGCCCACCCCAAAGAATTTGGACTATGATATGTGGCTGGGCTCAACCCCGGAGGCTTATTATACCGAAACCAGAGTTCATCCCCAAATAGGATATGACCGGCCAGGTTGGCTGCGTTGCGAGCAATTTGGTGCAGGCATGATCACCGGGTGGGGTCAGCATCATATTGATTCGGCACATTGGGGCATGAATACTGAATTTACCGGTCCCGAAGAGATCGAAGCGATTGCTGAATTTCCCCGATCGGGCTTGTGGGACGTTCATGGAGATTTTATGGTAAAAGCCAAATATGACGATGATGTGATGATGTTTATCAGTGGCGGATACACTAATGGCATTCGCTATGAGGGCAGTGATGGTTGGATCTTTGTGAGCCGGGGTGACTATCAGGCTACAGCTAGTGACCCAGTCGCTCAGGCATCTGGTGCTAAGGCGCTTGATGCCAGCGATCCGAAAATACTTAATTCAAAAATTGGAGAAAACGAAGTACATCTCTACGTAAGTGAGGAACATCATGGCAACTGGTTGGATTGCATTCAATCGCGAAAACAGCCAATTTCACCGGCAGAAGTAGGGCATCGCACCTGTAGTGTATGCCTGGTTAGTCATATCGCTATGAAACTGGATCGAAAATTATACTGGGATGCGGCAAACGAACGATTCAGGGGTGATGAAGAAGCTAATGCAATGTTGACTAGATCACAGCGGGCTCCGTGGGGATACGAGCATATTAAAGAGTTGACTATGGTTGATGGGAGAAGTTAACTTCCCCTTTGAAGGCTGGGCTTGATATCCTCTTGGGAGGGGGCAGGGTGGACACTCGGGCTTTCATCTTCCCTGCAGTCTCTTGGTCAACTATTCCCCTTGAGGGGACAGGAGGTTGACACACCTTTTGACCCTTAGTTCCTATTTTCAGATCCTAATAATATGGGTGTCTTCCCTAGTCGATAAGGAAAATCGTGTTTCTACTTTACCAATATTGGGTACGGTTGATAATTTGTTGAGCACAAACTGATTGTATTGTTCTACATCATCCAGCAGTACCTTGAGAAGAAAATCGGATTCACCAGTCACATGATAACACTCCATCACCTCAGGATGTTTTACCACGTCATCTACAAAAGCATCAATGGCTCCTTTAGAATGGTCCTTAATAGAGATATCAATAAACGCATGTAGCTTTCTACCTAGTTTGTGATGATCAAGGATGGCCACATACTGTTTAATAATTCCAGCCTTTTCGAGCTTCTTGATGCGTTCGAAAGATATCATCCACACGGTTGAATTACTTATAAGTCGTGGTGTCGAATTTCTTGATGTGCCCCCGGTTTATTATACAGACTTGGAAAAACGGGTTGGCAAAATTGACGAATTGATCCAGGCACTCCGGATATTAAAAATTCTGGTCGATCGTCATGACGAAGGATACCTGTTACAAATTTTCACTAAAACGGTTAATCCACGTCCAACCATGTTTTTTGAAATCATTCAACGAAAAGGGGCTACCTCTTTTGGCAAGCGAAATTTCAAAGCACTTTTTTTTTGAAGCGATTGAACGGGAGCAGGAAAAAAGAGGCACCCTTTAATGTGCCCGGTAATTTTAATACCAGGGTGACAAATGTAAGTTTGCATCGAAAGGTGTTCGGCACAACGTCACAAAGGAGCAAATCTTGCTGGCCAAGCAAGGCCTAATAGAAAATGAGAGCCGTGGATTCGCATCGGGCTGGTCAACCAGACTATCACTAATAATCGCCAGGAAAGCAATATCTTTATTTATAATTCGATAACTTAGAAATCAAGAATTGATTGAATCATCCAATGCTATTTCGCAGATGTTATATAATCAATATAAGAAAATAAAAGGATTTTCCGCAAACTGACGTTATGTCTTTCTTCGATCAAATAGGCATTCCATCCAATCCTGTGATAGACCGTTTACCGAAACATTTATTGCAATTTGTCAAGCCGCAGAATTATGATAATTACTCGGCCATCGATCAAGCGGTTTGGCGGTATGTGATGCGAAGAAATGTCGCCCATCTTCAGCATGTGGCTCACGATTCATATTTAGATGGACTCCATCAATGTGGTATTTCCACGGAAGAAATTCCCAGCATGTACGGCATGAATCGGATTTTGCAAAAGATCGGGTGGGCAGCGATAGCCGTCGACGGACTGATCCCGACTGATGCCTTTATGGAATTTCAAGCCTACAATGTTTTGGTAATTGCATCCGATATCCGCTCGCTGCAGGATATTGAGTATACACCAGTACCTGACATCATCCATGAAAGTGCTGGTCATGCTCCGATTATTGCCAATCCCGAGTATAGCGAGTTTTTACGCCGGTTGGGTCAGATCGGATGCCGGGCCATTTCATCGGCTAAAGATGAAGATCTCCACTTAGCTGTCCGCGCCCTTACGGATCTAAAGACTTCCCTAAAAGCCAACCCGGAAGCCATTGATGCAGCTGAACAAAAAATCAGCTTGCTGCAGGATCAGCAAGAAATATCAGAAATGACTGCCATTCGAAATCTGCATTGGTGGAGTGTGGAATATGGATTAATCGGCAGTGTCGATGACTATAAAATGTATGGTGCTGGGCTATTATCATCCATCGGAGAAAGTAAGTGGTGCATGACAGACCGAGTTAAAAAGCTCCCATATTCGATCGATGCAATCCGGCAGAATTTCGATTATACAAAACCCCAGCCACAACTTTTTGTCACGCCCGATTTTGCCCATCTGAGTTTGGTTATCGAAGAATATGCTAATAAAATGGCCTTGCGCAGGGGAGGGTTGGATGCATTGCAAAAATTGATCGATTCGAAGAAACTTGGAACCATTGAATTGAGTACTGGCATTCAGATAACCGGGGTATTTTCGAAGGTGATTGAAATCGATCGCGACAAGGTGGCCTTTTTTCCCTGCGGGTAAGACAGCGTTAGCCTACCGCGAAAAGGAACTCATTGGGCATGGCATATTAAATCACGCTCACGGTTTTGGTAGTCCGGTGGGAAAATTGAAAGGCATCAATCTTGCCATTGAAGATATGTATCCCCGCGATTTGGAGGTCTACAGTATTTATGAAGGCCGGCATGTCAAGCTCGAATTTGAAGGAGGAGTAACGGTGGAAGGCACTGTAATTACCGGCATCCGAAATCTCCAGGGCAAGATCCTTTTGATCCGGTTTAAAAATTGCCTCGTCAAGTATCGGGATGAGATTATATTTACCCCCGACGAAGGTATTTATGATATGGCGGTTGGCAAGGAGGTCGTTAGCGGTTTTGCCGGCCCGGCCGATCTGAGTTCATTTAATTTAATGACCCATGAAATTAGTAAAGATCAACCAATGGCCAAGAACCGGCAACAGGAAGATCTTGAATTGGCCTATCAGCAAGTCAGGACTTTAAGACAAAATGCCGCACAAGAGTCCCAGAATTTCACCAATCTTGAAAAATTAGTCGTCAAATATCCAAACGAATGGTTATTGTTATTGGAGTGCCGGGAAATATCGGTCAGATGGCAGAATTCTATGTTTAAGAATAGTTTAGAGTACCAATTGAAAGAACTTGGGCGACGAAAACCAGAATTTGCTCATCTTATCGAAGAAGGTCTGGCATTTTAATATTGTGGAGCTTGACTCGCTGACAATGGTTGGTTAGAACGTAGTTCAGCCAAAAAGCGACTTAAAAGGCTAGCAATTCCTTCCTTTAATTCGTTTAATCTGGTAACCACTGCAAAAAATCGACTCCATATCGATATTCGTTTATTTTACCGTCGCAAATTATTTCCTTTACCATGCGTAAAATTTACCCTCTATTTATATTCCTCTACACATTCGTGCTACAGGCCCAACCCACCATGGGTCTCTTATCCTACGAGCCCGAAAAAACATACGAAGGTTACAATCTGATCTATCCTCACAATCAACCCAATGTCTATCTTTTCAATAACTGTGGTGAAGTTGTGCATGTCTGGGAAGATAGTATCGACATTCGCCCGGGGAACACAGCATATCTTCAGCCGGATGGACGTTTGGTGAAAGCGAAACGTCCTAATGTGGTGGTCAACGACCGGATCTGGGCCGGCGGTGGTGGCGCTACAGTTGAGATTCGAGATTGGGAGAACAACCTGGAGTGGAGTTTTACTTTAAACAATGATACCGCCCGTCTGCATCATGACATCGAGGTGCTGCCAAATGGTAATATTCTGATGATTGCCTGGGAACTGAAGACGGTCGAAGAAGCAATTGAAGCAGGCAGAGATACGGCATTGCTGCAGGATAGTGAATTGTGGGCCGATTTTATACTGGAGGTTAGTCCTGCGCTGGATAGCATCATTTGGGAGTGGCACGTCTGGGATCATATGATTCAGGATTACGACAGCACAAAGGCCAATTACGGGGTAGTGGCCGACCATCCGCAACTGTTCAATCTGAATTTTGTGAGAGATGGTACCGCCAATTGGATGCATTCGAATGCAATCGCTTTTAATGCAGATTTAAATCAGATTGTAGTTAGCAGTCCCTTTCTCAGTGAGATTTATATCATTGATCATAGTACCACCAGGTCTCAGGCAGCCAGCCATGTCGGGGGTTTGAGTGGCAGGGGAGGAGACCTGATGTACCGGTGGGGCAATCCGCAGGCATACGGCCAGGGCACGGCTGATGATCAGCGATCTTTTTTTCAACATGATGTTCATTGGCTGGAGCAATTTGTCGCCCCTTCACATCCGCAATATGGAAAGCTGGCTTTATTTAATAATGAATTTGCTGAGGGCTCATATAGCCAGATCAGTGTAATCCAACCGCCGTGGGACATGTATTCCTGGGCCTATACCCTGGAAAATGGAAAGTGGGGTCCGGCAAACTACGATCTCAATTTTGGCCACCCAGATACGCTTAAAATGTACAGTAGTGGACTTTCTAGTGTGCAACTTTTGTCAAATAATAATTATTTAATCTGCTCTGGCCGCGACGGTTATAGTTTTGAGCTGACCCCAGATCAGGAGGTAGTTTGGGAATATAAAACTCCTCTGAGAGGAGGTAACTGCGCTACCCAGGGTGACACCCTGATCGCTAATGAAAATCAGACCTTCCGCATCAAACGTTATCCGGTTGACTATGCAGCTTTTGAAGGCCGCGATTTGACGCCATTATTTTATCTGGAGCTCAATCCGGATAGCACATTTTGTGATATGATCCTGCCGGTCGGAGAGGTGGGTCGCTACCAAGATCTACAGATCTATCCTAATCCGGCGAGTACTCAATTAAATATATCCTGGAAAACCAGTGCAGCAGTTGACGTCCGGATATTTGACCTCCAGAGTCGATTAATGAAAACACTTCATCGATCGAGTGCTCAGGATGTGATTGATGTCTCGGACATGGCTCCAGGACTTTATTTGGTAAAGATTGGGAATGGTCCGATTCAAAAGCTGGTGGTTACGCGGTAGGTCACAGTAAGCGAATGGAGCTTCTTTCTACGATCGCTTAGTTTAATGCAGTCGAAAGATCCCCTACGTTTTAAGAAGATGGAATAGAGGCCTATGGAGGCGGTTGAAATACTCACCTAACGCCGATCTAATGAAAATAGATATTTACCTATAACAGGATCTGCCGTTCTCGCCGATTCTGGTTTTGTTTTCAACACACTCCTAGGAGGAAAGAAAACAAGGAGGAGAAAATAAAGTGATCAGAAACCTCACCTATGAGCAGATGAGACCTAGTAGGTTAAATGAAAGTGACAAAATTGTTACACGCGCAAGAAACTTTCGGTTAGGGATCGGTCCTTATTTCTGGTTTGGGAGTATGTGCTCTAAATCCGTCAAGGCTATCTATGAACCCCTCCACATAGTTGCGTTTCCGGGTCAATCCGGTATAATTTCAATCATGCATATTCCTCTGGATTCTAATTTGAAGTCAATTAGAATTCTACCGCTTGAATATCTACCTAAAGGTCTTCTGCCATCAATATCGATGAGGAATATCTCTCCCGTTTCTGATATATCATATTCCTTAGAGCCAAAATCCAAATTAATGGGAAACAATTCGTCACTGATACTTGCAATTGCAATACCCAGTGAATTATCATCTGACTTCCATGCTGAAGAGTAAATGGTTGGATATTCTTTGTGATAGGTGGTAACATTACTCTGTTGACCGGCATAAATAGAAAGTCTGGAAATTGCAAGTTCTTTTACAGGAATTGACATTTCAGGAACCCTCATAAATCTTCCTTTTAATAAATATTTCAAACATTTTTTCCTAACTTTTACGAGCTGGGTGAGATATGCGATCTCTTCTTTTCGCTCCAAGTTCAAGAATGGTCTGTAGTTAGAAATCATAGGTTGCATTCCCCAGGCAAAAGATCGCGCCTGCTCCATTAAAAATTGACCATTAAAAGATTCGTCTAGTACTTCCAATGAATTTGCTGGTTTCTTCTCTATTGGCCAAAGGGCATCATATGGCGGACAAAGTAGTGATGAATAATTACCGTAAGTAATTCCGAACTCATGGTATACAGCTTGAAACAATGGTATTGGCTCCCATCCGTACACGCCCCCATATCGTTCCTGGCTCACCTGTAAAGCCAGGAACGCATCAAGGTAAGGTAACATGGTTTCGCTAACTCCCTCCCCCGACAACGTTATTTCGTTTTCAACTTTAACCCTTGATCGGATCTGATCT
The DNA here is from genome assembly GCA_016711125.1 of Saprospiraceae bacterium. Lineage (GTDB taxonomy): Bacteria > Bacteroidota > Bacteroidia > Chitinophagales > Saprospiraceae > JABDMH01. Next base: position 492,866 of record JADJTQ010000005.1, read on the forward strand.
GTCAGCACACCCGAATACTTTTGCCAATAGTTACCACCACCAATGCTATGATTATGCCCTTTATCATAACACATCTTGCTGATACAGGCTTGATCCATGTATATACCACTGACACCATAACTATTAATAACAGTATCAGAGAGATCGCTATATTCTTGCCTCCAAAAGGGCGTTGTAATGCACATGTTGATGAGCGCATTTTCAGTAAAAATATTGTAGACATGAGATATCAATTTCCCCTTTCTGTCCTTCACCGCAGAGGTAATGGCATTCTTGTTGCTCCAGCTGTTGGTGGAAGCTCCCCACTGTAGTTGATTCATATAGACCAACGCGTTTACATCCTGTGATTTTGCCCATTCCACATTCTTAGTAAATAATTGGGCACCTTCTCTTGGAGGAATATATTCTGGAAAGCCGTCGTCATACAAACAACCATGCCACCAATGCCACAAGACACTGACTGGCAAATCCAAATGTTTTCTCATAGCCACAGCAGGTTCAAGCACTTTGCCTGAAACGCCTCTGTTCCAAACCCAAAGTGCCGTCTCTTCCAGCCATTTAGGAGTCAAACCTGCTTTTAACCGGCTGTTTGCTGACCAATGTTGCTGCTCCCCCCATTCCCGATATTGCTCTGCCGCACTGATCCAGTCACCATAAAATACTCCTACCACCGCTTTATATTGCAAACTATAAGAATCCGTTCCCAAAACCAGTTCCGGGAAATTCTCCATCTCATAGACCATCTGGCCAGCGCTATCTAATGAGAGGGCAAAGTTTTTTTGATAAGCGGCTGTATCATCGCAAGACACATAAAATCCCTTTCCCAAATCATCATAAAGAGCCATAAACTGCATTGACAAAAATCCCGGATATGCCCAACCGAATTTCTTCGCCCTTCCCATTGATGACAGAAACTTTTTAGGACTCTTGAGTAAACCACCCATCCAATGTGGTACTGCCAGATTTGATTCTCCCAACATGTCCACACCAGATATTCTGGGAAAAGTGACCTCTGTTGCCAAACGCTCGCCAAGGCCCCTAATGGCAAAATGCCACTTAGCGAAAGACTGACCTTCTTCAAGTGTAATCGTCGCTGTCGCTTCAAATGTCTCGTTCGATTCGCGTTTGAGACCCTTCCAGACCAAAACCAATGTCTCTTCATTAGGCCTTTCGAAACTAAAATGTTTCATATCCTCTATGTCAAGTACTTCACTGGTTCCTTCATGTTCCAATAGCAACTCCCATGGTGAATTGCTCTCGGTAGATGCCGACTGACATATTATTTCCTTTCGCTGAGAATCTTCCAAAGAAATAAAGCCACCATTACTCCGATCAAATTTCAATTGAATACTATCATTTCCTAAATCGATCGTCCGGGCGAAATTTGTTGTGGATAATCCATGATGAAAAAGGCTCAACAGAAAGACCAAAAAAATATTAATACTCATAAGCCTAAAATTCTTTTTTTAAATTCATAACCTAAAAGTTGAATTGCCCAATAATGCCTGTTGTTCTATCTTGAAAAGATAAGTTGTTTCAGTGACATATTTAAATCGATTCCAAAACAAGAGGAATACCTACCAAATAGTAGGTGCTGCCACTTCCTTGAGAAGAAACTCGTACCGTATCAATCCAGACTTTTTTTTGGCCATCCTTTGGATATGGAGTAATATCCAAATAACCCATACTTTTTAAACTCAGGCAGACTATAATCAATCCTGTCATGGCACGATAATGTGTGGCCGAATAAATGTCAAAATGTAATTCTAAGTGCTTTACCGGGCTGATAATTAAGGTCATTAGTTAACTATTGAGCACATGGTTTGGATGGATTGGATGTCCCAAAAAGCTGGACGATTATTTAAACCAGTAGGATAGCTTGACTGCCAGTCCCCTGTTTTTATTGGTGAAATCACCTGTGTATGAATTTCCGGTATAAATAATGAACAGATCTGAGACAGGGGCAAAACGCCATTGAAACCTCATGTTTAAATTAAAGTTAGCAATCTGATTGTTATACTGAGCGAAAGTTATAATGAATAATTTATCGGTTAAGGTCAGGTCAAGTTTCGGTCCAATTAAGAAAAGCTTAGCGCTGCTATAGGGATCTGGAAGGGAAATATCATTATAATTCGCCGTGACTGATATGCTCCCGTAAGGTTGTACCCTGTAACTAAAATTAGTGCCAAAAGTCAGTCTGGTTCCATTGAAATAGCCTCCATAGCCACCATTGAAATCGTAATAAAACAGACGGCGGGTGTCAGAAAAAAAAGTGACATTGGCATTTTTCCAATCGTGATCGCTTCCGGTATCAAGTTTAGCGCCACCGGTATTTGTGGGATCAAAAGATCGGTTGAGCTTAACGAATTGTTCATTTATCAGAAAACTTAGTTGATTCCTGTTTCTCCAGCCAATCGAATACCCAATCTGAGTCTGCCGGTCTGTCATATCCAGCTCAGGGCTAAAAATGATCTCGAATTCAGCACTTGGACCATGAGTCAGGATTCTACTATTGGCAGGGTAAAAAGTATATCCTAAAGATGGAGAAGACTCTAAATAACCACTTCGTCTAATGTAGCCTACCTCTGCTACATAATCGGATCCAACCCAAGATTGGTCAAACGCAGCTTTAAAGTTCGGTGTGGAATAGGTAATACTTCCAAAGCTAGCTGCGGAGGTACGAGATGCACCGGGATAAAATGCCTGATGATAAAAAGCCTTGCCGCTCCACCTATCGTTCGGGCTTGCCACATTATATTCCAATCCGGCTACTATGTTAGAGTTATGACCTGAATACAAAGTGTCTAAATCATCACCGGTAACTAATTTATTTACAAGAAATGCGACAATATTTGACCGACTAAAAACGCGTCTTTGCAAAACTGCTGCTGCAAAGTTGGCTGAGGGATTAATATCTTGCGATAGTGTCTGCATGTCCATCACTCCGATTCTCCAATTGTCGCCAAGCTGTCCACTTAACCTCCCACCTCCTATTACAGGTGCATTGAGCCCGATTCTCCTTGAAAAGAAAGGTTGAATACCGCTTTTCCCAAGGTTGGCAAACAAATCGGTGTTTTCAAGAAAGAATTGTCTTCTTTCTGGAAAAAAGAGTTCAAAACGGTCGAGGTTTGTTACCTGCTCGTCTTGCTCCACCTGGGAATAATCAGGATTTACCGTGAGATCGAGATTTAACGAGGTTGACAGGATCATTTTGGCATCAAATCCGGCATCGACGTTCCACTTTGTCTGTCCGTCGGCCTGGGTATCAACAGAAGCCTTTCCTGCTACGTAAGGAATCAGTGATATTCCCATCCCAGTTTTTTGCAGTGGTTCATCCCAGATAAGTGTTCCCGCAAAAGCAAGATTATTGTGCTTTGACTGACGAGGCATAGGTGCCCATGCCGATTTTTCGTTGGTTTTAAGATCAAGACGTCCAAAATTTATTCCCCATATTTTTGATCCTTCAAAATAGCGGAGACTACGAAAAGGAATGCTGATCTCCGTTGTCCAGCGGTCATCATAACTATGTACTGCCGATTTCCACTTGGTATCCCAGGTATATGCTACCTCGTCTCCGTTTGATTCTATCCCATCTCTTTGCACTCCTGCCTCGGAAACACCAAATGCAAAACCGTTTGTCAGGTCGTTATACGTGTCAATAAAGAACATAAAGTTGTCATTGCTGCTAAAGTTCCAATCCCTTCTTAAGGACTGAATGGGTCTTTTTCCGGGTGAGGGGTCATAGCAGATAGAGGCGATATATAAGTTGTTCTGGTCATATGTGACCATAACTTCAGTCTGTGCAATTGCATAGCCGGTGTCAGTAGGAGTGACACGATGGAACTTTCGAACACGTTCTGCTGTCATCCATGGTTCTTCATCAAAAACACCATCGAGTTCTACTAGTTTATCCGTCTTTTTTATATGTAACTGGTATTTTTCCCGGTTGATGCCGCCTGTTTGAGAGAAAAGCAATAATTTACCTATAAACAGGAAAATAACCAACATTAGCATCCTGGAGCGACAAATAGCCATTAATTATTGATTAGGTCATTAAAATGGTCTCTTCTCATTATTCGAAATAAAGTTCTTCAAGAAGACCGATGCAATGTGCACCGACGAATGTTCTACTGAGACCAGCAACAAGTGTTTGTTGAAAGTAGTAATCTGCCCGGCAGCTACTTTCAAACATTCCCTCGAAATTTAGAAGAAAAAGAGTCTCATCTGCAGCTAGCATTAGAGCAATTGTTAGCCAGACCATCAGGATAGTGCAGAGCTTGGTTAATCTGTATTTGATCCGTTTGTTCATCATTAATCCAAATTACTGCGATTTAACAATTTTGAAGCTAATTACACAGGAACTTTCGGAGGTTGGTACTTCCCTCTCCAAAATTCGAAGCAGAGGCTATAGTTGGGTAAAACTTGACTTAGTCTATAATTATGGGGAAGGAAGTAGAAAATTCAGTATCGAATTCAGACTTGAAGTATTCCTTGAAGCATACGACGTACCGTAATAAGACCAGTCGACCGAGATGTGGAATTTGGGGCTAAGTATCTCAAGCATCAAGATGCATAGTGGATTCGAAGACCGAATTAGTGTGAACAGTTAGAAAAGGCATAACTCAGAAAATTCTTTTGGTTATTAATTCGTCCGAAATTCGGAAAAATGTTATATTCTTCTCAGGACACCATCGCTGAATGGCGATTTTGCTCAACATGGGACCAAGTCGCATTGTTTTGAGGCGTTTTCAGAATGATAAATAGTACTACATTGGAATCAATTCTTTCTTTTCATGAAGCTTACATAAGAAACGACTGCGCTGGTCCAGCACGTTGGTGGTCATTGACAAAAAAATCTAACACAACATCATAAAATTTTCAACTCTATTCTAAAAAAATCTAAAATGAAAAAAGTAGGTATTATCGGAGGTTCAGGATTTATCGGAAGCTATAACACTAAAAGATTTCTGGACGGTGGATATGAAGTAAGAGTATCAACCACAGATATTTATAAAAAGGAAAAATATGATCATTTAAAACAGTTGCCAAATTCTGAGCATTTGCAAATTGTGCAGCTAAATGTTGAAGATAAATCACATATCCAAGATTTTTTGAACGGATGCCATGTTGTAGTACATGGTGGCACACCTTTTCAACTTGATGTTAAAGATCCAAAAACTGAATTATTTGACCCAACTATTGAGGGTACTGAAAACTTTCTTGAAGCAATTCAAAAAACACCGGGGATCGAAAAGGTGGTATTCATAGCATCTGTCGCTGCATATAATACTAATTTTCCACTTCTGCCTGATAATAAAAGTCAAGGCGACCAAATTAGCGAGGATGACGCCCCATTCTTGAGTGAGGAAGGTCACCCATATGCACAGGCAAAGTTCATTGCTAATCAGGCAGTCGAAAAATTCATCGCGGGCAATCCAAACTTAAGTTTTGAAATTGTCTCCGTATCTCCTGTAGGTGTAATGGGCAAAGCCTTGTCACAAAGACAGGATTCAACATCCATGGGCTTACAATTCCTTTTCAAAAACAAAATCGCACCAAATCCCTTTATTCAAATGTTCTATGATAATGATATAGCTTTTGCACTTGTAGATGTAGAAGATGTCGCGGAAGGTGTTTATAAAGCGGCAACAATAAAAGGAATTCACGGAAGAAATTATTTATTATCAAGCGAAAGTTATAAAGTCTCTGATATTACATTAATGTTGAATAATCAAGAACCGATGGGCCAACCGACGATGGTTTATAGCAACGACCTTGCTACGAAAGAATTAGGAATCAATTTCAATCCTGCAAAAGTGCCTTTAAATCGATTTTCTGACTAGAACAACAGACGCCCAACATTGCATGCCTGGCCAGATCAATCAAAAAGTTGGATTCTGTACAATAATAATTTAAAAATGGACGATGGAATTGTATCGGGAATTAGGACTGGTTTATTGTGGACTTGCCCCGAACAGTAGTATCTTATCAAAAATATTTCTAGAGATTAAAACCATGGAAAGTATGAGTAAATCTTTCAAACCGACCGGTTACAATTCCGTCTCACCCTACTTCATCATTGACGGAGCCCAGCAATTTATTGATCTAATGAAGGCAATATTTGATGCAAAGGAATTGAGGCGTTATGATCTGCCTGATGGTTCAATCATGCATGCTGAAGTCCAAATCGATGACTCGGTCGTAATGCTTGGTGATTCGTCTGATAGATTTCCGCCAGTTGCACTGGTTTTGCATGTATACGTAACAAATGTTGATGAGGTTTTTAAAAAGGCGATTGACTCAGGCTGTGAAATCATTGAGCAACCGAAAGAACGAGACGGAGAACCTGACAGGCGAGCCACCTTCAGGGACTTTGCAGGTAATATGTGGTCAGTAGGCACTCAAAAATGAAACATCACCATGACAGACGAACAACTGATAGCCGTGTTTCAAAAAATTGAGAACGAGTTTAATCAAGCCGTTATTTCTAATAAAGTTGACGAAATTAAGCATTGTATTACTCCCGAATGGGTTCTGGTTGACAGTCAAGGCGGCATTATTCCTCAGGAAAGATTTTTTTACGTGCTGGAGCAGGGTATGTTATCGCACTCATCGATGACAAAGAAAGTTTTGAGGGTGAAAATTTATGGAGATACAGCACTGGTGACAGGGCGAGGACAAAATACAGGCAGCTGGCAAGGTCAGCCCTTAGAGGCCGATGAATGGATAACGGATGTTTACCATAAAGTCAATGATATTTGGCTCTGTGTATTAACCCATTTAACACCAGTAAAAAAGTAGCATGGAGGAATTCTTCCAATGTTCAAAAGATACTATATTGAACCGGGACGTTCAATCTTGCAGAGATCCGATAAACTTCAATTGAACAAATAAATACATGAAGCAAAAACGCGCTGACTAGGAAAATCACAAGAAATTCAATTGAGACTACCAGAACTTAATCATACGTATGGTGAGGCTGAAAAGACTCAGCTAGACGATCAAAAATATCTTCCAAATGGCGGAGGAAAGTGCAAGTGTATTCAAGATTTAATCAAAAAAATTCTTATCGTCCTCCGCCAGATATTGTTTTGCCTCTTCTACAATAAATTCGACACCAAGCCCCGGACGTTCTGATACTGCAATGAGACCATCTTTAACAATAGGGTCAGGAAGTCCAGTAATAATTTCGTACCACCATTTATCAGCTGGTGCCGGATATTCAAAAGCAATGAAATTTTCAGGCATTGCGGCACCCACCTGAACATGCGCCGCCAGACCAATCAGCCCATCGAAAACTCCATGTGGTGCCATCTGGATACTGTGCAGATCGGCATATTCAGCAATCCATTTCATCTCTGCTATTCCTCCGACATCGGCAGGGTCAGGACCAAGTATCCTTACAGCATGTTTTTCGATGAGTTCCCGGCAGTTTTCTCTTAAATATAACTGCTCCCCAGTATGTATAGGAGTAGTGGTACTTCGGGTCAATTCAACATAATCATCAGCCATCACATACGGCGTATAGTCTCCCGTAAGCATATCTTCACACCACATCAGATTGAAGGGTTCCAAAACATTGGCAAGCCTTATCGCATCAGACAATAGCATGCCGGGGCCACAGTCAAGTGCGAGACCAATTCCCTCTCCCAATCCCTCCTTCATAGCTGCGACGCGCTCAACAATAATATTTAATCCGTGCTCAGTCAATGGTCCTCGACGACCTCTATCTTTTGGACTGGCAGAGGGAGTTGTATTATTGTAGGTGAAATTCGGGACACTACTATCGTAATGTCCATGGAATCCGACTGCCTGTTTTACGATCGTAAATCCCTGTTCAAGTTTTCTGAAATTTTGTCCCCATTCAATGTAATCCTTTGGTTCGGTTCCATTTCTTTTCACCGGTACTGCCCCGTTATAGCATCGTACATAGTCACGAATCTTTCCTCCAAACAATTTGTATACCGGTATTCCGGCTGCTTTGCCCGCTATGTCCCAGAGCGCAAACTCGATTGCGCTAACCGCAGCGCCCCATGGCTTGAAACTCCCCATCCGCCGGATCTTCAATAATATTCTCGCAACGTCGGTCGGATCCTCGCCAATCATATAATCCTTATAAAATAAGACATAAGGTTTGAGATAGGGTTTATAAGATTCAGCCTGCCCATATCCGTCAATGCCGGCATCTGTTGTAATGCGAACGACCGGACTGCCTCCCATAATGGCACATTTAACATCAGTGATCTTAATAGCGGCTTTTTGGGTATTATCAAATGCTGGAGCGATCCAGTTTTGCGCAGCCCCAATTCCGGTAGATGTAGCAATAACCCCGGCAGTAGTAGCCAGACATTGTTTAAAGAAAGAACGGCGTTTGTTTGATTGATTTTTCATGAGGATACAGTTAAGAAAAATAGACAATAAGCATGTAAGATAATTAATTAATTAGGTTAAAAAGTTGTATAACCTACTGTTTTGGAGCGGACAATCTTTTGACGAAAGTTAATTGCAAAGAGAGAGTAGCTTCAAGGCAGCAAGGATGCGATACGCTGCCACGGACCAGATAAATACAAAAACATAAATTCATTGGCTAAGAAGGGCAGAAGAAATTCATGGGACTACAAGAATTTAATCAAATTAAAGAGGAAGTAGGAAAGACTCTAGAAAATCATTACTCAGTTTTATATACTATTTTCAGAGCAAGCGGTTGGGTGTAGAATAGATCAAAATCCGTTGATAAGAGCTGGTGGTAATCGCTTCACTTGTTAAATTAGTATGTGTAAAATCCTGAAAAAGAGTAACAAGGTAGGGCACAAAGGCTCTTTCAGCAGCACTGTAGATAAGAATCCATATATTTGCCAAGTCTGATAGCATCAAAATTAAATGAATTTAACGACTGAGAATATATTGTTGGTTGGATCTCTATTGCTGCTAGCCAGCATCGTTGTGGGTAAGACTTCTTATAAATTTGGTGTTCCCACTTTACTGCTTTTTCTAGTTATCGGCATGCTAGCCGGTTCTGACGGAATAGGTGGCATTCATTTTGACAATCCTAAAGCTGCTCAATTCATAGGCATAGTGTCGCTGAATTTTATTTTATTTTCGGGTGGTCTTGACACCAACTGGGCAACAGTAAAACCGATTCTCCGGGAGGGGATTGCACTATCTAGTTTAGGTGTTTTGCTGACGGCGGTTTCACTTGGTACTTTTGTTTGGCTGGCGACTGACTTTACTATTTATGAAAGCATGTTATTGGGTTCCATCGTATCATCCACGGATGCGGCCGCGGTATTTTCGATTCTACGCTCTAAGAACCTGGCTCTAAAGATCAATTTAAGACCCACCCTGGAACTGGAGAGTGGAAGTAACGACCCCATGGCGTATGTTCTTACCATAGCTTTTCTGACCTTGGTCATTAATCAGGATCAGAGTATTTTTTCAATCATTCCTTTGTTTTTACAACAAATGCTTTTCGGTGCTCTGGCGGGTTTTACTTTTGGGAAACTGAGCAAGTTTATCATCAATAGAATCAAACTGGATTTTGAAGGACTCTATCCTGGTCTGGTCATTGCCCTGATGTTTATTACTTTTTCGGCGACTGACTTTGTTGGCGGCAATGGTTTTCTCGCCATCTATATTTGTGCTGTCTATCTTGGCAATCAGGATTTAATCCATAAAAAGACCATTTTAAAAATGTACGACGGTCTTGCCTGGATCATGCAAATTGTATTATTCCTTACCCTGGGATTGCTTGTTTTTCCGAAGCAAATTATTCCTTTTGCAGGAATTGGATTGCTAATTTCCCTGTTTTTAATTCTGGTCGCCCGGCCATTAGGTGTTTTTCTCAGTTTGATCTTTTTAGAATGAACTTGCGCAGGCGTTTTTACATTTCTGGGTAGGTTTAAGGGGGGCAGTTCCTATCGTATTTGCAACTTATCCGCTATTGGCAGGAATTGAGAAAGCGGACATGATTTTTAATATTGTTTTCTTTATTTCAGTCACATCAGTGCTAATTCAGGGTACAACGCTTTCCATCGTTGCGACGTGGTTAAAAGTGGCATTGCCTAAAAAAGAGAAAGTTTTAAGTGCAATTGATCAATTCGTTGCTGATATCCCAAAAGCTGCAATGAAAGAGTTTGAGGTTTCTCCATCTTGCTACGTTGTCAATAGGAAGATCGTGGATTTGGGTTTTCCCAGGAATGCTATTATCGCCATGATCAAACGAAAAGATCAATATTTGACGCCAAATGGATCCACCATTATAGAACCCAATGATACATTGGTCGTTCTTTCAGACAATCAGAAGGGTATTGATGAAGTCGATGAGTATTTGAAAAAAAAGTTGGAGCTGAGCACCTCTTAATGTCACCCTTTAATCCGACCCCTGGAGCTTTAAAATCTTTAAACCGGAATCAGCTGTTTTCTGGAAAAGATAAGTCCGTTTGGTTCTGCACCAAACGGACTCTTTTGGAGTGAGATGACTACTTGATTTAGGGATTATTTTTCGTTACTCTAAGTCATGGACCTTCTGAGTGGTGGGAAAAATTGATCCGGCTAAGCTAGTGATCAAACAGGGGGGATACCCTATTCCAGAGAGCTGATTTTATAGAAAGCATTTCATGTGCCAGAGACATGGAAAAATGTAAAATCAATGTTTAAGAAAGGAGATGAAGAAATCGAAAGATCAATGATTTCTTCAGACCTTTGGGCACAATAATATCTTTATGAATCATTTTTCGGATTGAAGGTAAAGATGAAGATAGTTGTGATTCTGATAAATGAGTTTTATAGAAAATCTTGTGGTTTGACTCATTATACGAAGATGTGTCACCACCTGCAATAAATCAGTTTTATTCGAGAACGATCAATTTCTTTTGTGTAGTCCGGTCTTTTTGTTTCAGGTGCAAAAAATAGATTCCGGGTGCTGGGTTCGGCAGGGCAATGGTCAATTGCTCTGTGGTGAGACTCAAATTTCTTTCATATAGAAGCCGTCCGGAAGAATCTATTATTTTAATTTCAATCGGACCAACCGCTTCTGATTGTAAAGAAAAGGTTCCCTTGCTAGGATTTGGGAAAATTTTCGTTTGCTCATCGACGAAATGAGCATGCGTAGCCGTCGGTTGATCCAGGCTGGTCATGACCCCAGCTGCATCAACTTTGCCATAACCCCATACATGATTAGGAACCGATCCAGTGAAATTGTCCTTTCTTGCGTGATCGGCCAATAAATCCTTCGCCTTTTCCGGAGTTAAATTAGGATCGGCTTCCAGCATAAGGGCGACAATACCAGCCACCAAAGGAGCAGCGGCAGACGTTCCCCTTCTAATGCTGAACTTCCAATCATTTCCTCCGGGGTTGCTGATTTTGCCTACCCCCAGTACTTCATCAAAATCAGCAAAGAAGGAGTTCTCAGCGGCAGCGATCAAATTGGCTGGGGCACTGATATCAGGTTTTATTCTGCCATCATGTGTGGGACCTTGACTGCTCTTAAAATACTTTGCACCAATGACATCTTCAATAGAATATGATTCGCCCAGATTGTTGACAAATGAATTTTTAGTCGTGTAGCCACCGACCGAAATAATCGAGTGCGCGGTTCCTCCTAACTCACCCATGGTCGATCTTGGATTTCCGCCCAGTACCCTTGTTCCCATTGTAAACTCATCGGCACCTATCCCCGATAGATCGGTAAAAAAGGCTGCACCCGAATTATTGGCGGCATAGGCATGTATGGTGCCGCGATCAGACTTAAATCTTAATTGCACGAAGTCATTGTCCAGGAGATCTTCAAAATGGACATCATTGCCGGTGGACTGCGCTGTATTATCAATGTAAAACTGTGCATGAGGTCGATTATTCAGCGGATTGACCTCGATCCCACCTTCGTAATACAGGGTGTCTCCTTCGAGATCTACCAATTTCCCACTCATAAATGAAACTGGATCGTCCGAGCGAAGGACTTCACCAGAGACTTCCAGCATCCTAGTCTGAGGATTGAATATTTCTATACTGACTTCAAAATCAGTTCCTGCTTCACCCCAAATATCGACCAGAGCAATCCCGGCACTGAGCTCATCTGGCCAGACTAAATAGCTAAGAATACTATTTTCCTGATCAAATGTATGATCAAAATGTAAATAGAATCCATCCGTATCTCCTTCGTTTCCCACCGCACCAACGATAATTTTACCTGGTCCAGACATGGCATCAATGGCTTGATCGGCAAGGGAGGTTCCGTCGTGCGGTCCGGTATGATGTCCCTGACTGATATTGATGACCGCAGGTTTGCCTACCGACTCCGCATATTGGAATATATAATTAATCCCATCTATGACACCAGTATTGTTTCCACTAGTCCCATCCCGGGCATTTAAGGAAACTAGTACGATATCGCTTTGATATGCGACACCACGATATGTCGCTTCTAACACTCCTCCACTTCCAGCCGCTATACTGGCCACATGAGTACCATGGCCGGAAAGTGAAATATCCGTACCAGCATTGATTATCGCTTGTTCCTGCGCCAATTCATGGCCGTAAGTATAACCAGGGGGAGGATTTCCAGATAGATTATTCTGCTCCCAAACTTGCTTAATTCTGAGTGTTCCAGTCTCTGGGTCACTAAAAGTGGGGTGGGTATAATCAAATCCAAAATCAATAATCCCAACGACGACACCTTTACCGTTATATGATTGCGATAAATTCTGGCCGTTATGCACGGCATCTACCCTCGAATTAATCAATGCTTTATCCAATTTAGGATATACTTTTTTGGCCAGTTCAATGTATTTAATACCTGGAGTCCCAACGAATGCTTCATACTGATCTATGGGTATTTGTAACGAAAAAATATTTCCCAGATCAGTATTCACATGAACTTGATATTCCTTGAATTTTCTTCGATCGAAGTCATCCGAAACGGTTAGCAACGAAGGAATATAGGAGCCCTGATCATTTTCATATACCGTATACTTTGCCTTTAGATTAGATATAGTCGAACCTGCTTGTAAATCTTGTATAAGAAGTGCAGCCTGCAAACTACAATGTCTGGGCTTGATTTGTTTGACGACATGATTTGACACCCGGGTTGTCTGATTCGATAGAAGACCTTGAGCATAAGAAATTGACGAAACCAGGAACAGCCAATAACAAGAAAACATGATTCCATAACAGTTCATAGCGCAATGCTCTTAAATTATAAGTTCAATTGAGTTGGAAAAAAGTCTGGTACATCATCCGGTAAATTTCAAAGATAGATAGTGAAAGATAACAAATACTCACCCATTGGGGTGAGATTGGATTTGGACAGCAGTATTGATCAATGATCTTGCATTTCTGAGAATAATAAGGCTAAACTTTGACCAAAGTCAGACTCAGATGCCATCAGTATATTATGATAATGGTTCGGAGCGCCAAGGTATGATTTAAAATAATGCAGGATAATAGCAAGAGGCTACGGTAGTTAATGGGAGCAATCCATAAGAAATCTCGCATTGTTCATACTTGACGATTTAATTGATTGGCTATTTTCTTCTTTACGGTAAAAAATTGGTATATTCCGATCAGGAATTTGTCGAAAAATTTGTTGATCAAATATCTTTTTGCGGCTAAAAAACATCGCTTATGTTTGAACTTAAACCACTCTCCAAGGAGGCTATTCCACATGCTTTGGAAAAAGCAGCACATTACCGCTTATTGAATCAGCCGTGGCAGACCGAAAGTATTTGCCGCGACATCCTGCAGGTTCATCCGGGCGACCATCAAGCTTTGCTCAATCTAATTCTAGCGATCACGGATCAATTTCCGATAATCGATCGTTCTTTCGAAGCCAAAGAATTATGCAAGCAATTGCCGGAAGAATATGAAAGATTGTATTACGTTGGCTTGATTGCCGAGCGCTTGGGCAAGGCAGCTTTGGGGCGTTCTGGCCCCCGAGTGAAGTACATTGCTTACGAGCATTATCGCACGGCATTGGAGTATTATGAAAGGTCGGAGCAAATTAGTCCGATCGGGAATCAAGACGCTGTATTAAGATGGAACGCATGTGTGAGAACGATTGCTCATTTTAAGCTGGAATCCTCTCCTGACGAGGATCGGGTGGAATCACTTTTGGATGTTTAAATAATATGTGACCTGACGGTAACCCTGGGAAAAAAAACTATGATTTATGGGGTGGTAGCTTCTTTTTACCCCTTACCAAATAGCTTTCGACCGATAATCGTTACCGGATCATAATACCTGTCTACAACTCTTTCTTTTAAAGGAATAATACCATTATCGGTAATATTGATATGCTCAGGACAGACTTCGGTGCAACACCGGGTGATATTACACATGCCTGATCCAAATTCTTTCTTTAATTCAGGAATGCGGTCTTCGGTATCAAGTGGGTGCATCTCCACGCCTGCCACCCGGATCATGAAGCGCGGACCAACAAATTCATCTTTTTTATTGTGATCGCGTAAAACATGGCAAACATCTTGACATAAATAGCATTCAATGCATTTTCTGAATTCCTGAATTCTATCAACATCTTTTTGATACATCACATATCCCCGATCACTCTTTCCTTCGGGAGTTAACTTAACCGGTTTGATTCGTTTATTCTGCTGGTAATTCCATGATACATCGGTCACCAGATCTTTAATGATCGGAAATGTCTTCATGGGAGTTACCCTGATGACTTCGTCTGGCTTATATTCGTTCATACGGGTCATGCAGGCCAATTTGGGCTTCCCATTGATCTCCATACTACAAGAACCGCATTTTCCGGCTTTGCAGTTCCATCTGACCGCCAAGTCATTGGCATCTTGTGTCTGAATTTTGAAGATTGCGTCGAGGACTACCATTCCCACCGAGACTTCGGTTTCGAAATTGACCAACTCCCCCTTTTCAGAATCTCCCCGATATATTTGAAACTTTCTTTTTTCCATGTTTTAATCGACTGATCATTTATAAAATTCGATCTCTAGACCTTTCCTTTTTTGGTTTCCTTAGTTATTTCTGATTCAAGGTCGTCAATGTTCGATTTGGCAATTCGTTCTAGTTCAGGATCCGGTGCAGGGCGCTCGATCTGATCTAGTTGCATGTTTCCTTCGGCCCCCTTGCTGATCACAATATTATATTTTAACCAATGATCGAGTTCCTCAGGAAAATCGGCTCTCGTATGGGCTCCACGACTTTCTTCCCGCATGAGTGCAGCTCTTCCTACCGCTTCTGCGGTAATTAATAAATTTCGTAACGCAAGGGCTTGGTGCCAGGCTGGGTTAAACTGACTGGTTCCTTTAGCCTTGACATTCCAAGATCTTTTCCGGATTTCCTCCAATTGTTCAAGTCCTGTTTGTAATTCCTCCCTAATCCGGATGATACCTACATTCGACTGCATATTTTTTCCAGTTCTTCATGAAGGAGATAAGGATTTTCCCCCGATTCACGATTTAATATATCCGTAGCATTCTTGACAATACTCCTGATTTGGTCTTGGTCGACGTCTGGAGGCTGTGCTATTTTACCGGCATAGACAGATGCATTTTTACCGGAAAGATAGCCGAACACTAAAAGATCTGACAGTGAGTTTCCACCAAGCCGATTCGCACCATGCATGCCGGCTGCACACTCTCCGCAAGCAAATAGTCCAGGTACCGAACTCATTGTGGTATCAGCATCTACCCTTATACCTCCCATGAAGTAGTGGCAAGTTGGACCTACCTCCATAGGTTCTTTGGTGATGTCGAGTTCGGCCAGAACCTTAAACTGATGATACATAGAGGGTAATTTTTTCTTAATATCCTCAGCTGATCTTTGTGTGGCAATATTGAGATAGGCCCCTCCATGCTTCGACCCTCTTCCCGCTTTGACTTCAGCATTGATAGCCCTGGCCACCACATCTCGGGTGAGTAGTTCCGGAGGTCTTCTGGCACCAGGTTCACCCGCCAGCCAACGAGCTGCCTCTTCAACAGTGTCGGCAGTTTCGGAACGAAATCGTTCGGGAATATAGTTAAACATAAATCGTTCGCCCTTGCTATTGAGGAGAAGGCCACCTTCACCACGGACGCTCTCCGTGACTAAAGTGCCTTTGACCGAAGGAGGCCAGACCATTCCCGTCGGGTGAAACTGGGTAAATTCCATATCCATCAGCTCGGCACCCGCTTCATAGGCCAGGGCATAGCCATCGCCAGTGTACTCCCATGAGTTGGAAGTAATTTCCCAGCCTCTGCCTCCTCCTCCCGTGGCCAATATTACCGCTTTAGCTTTAAAAATGATAAAAGTGCCGGTTTCGCGCCACATGCACACCAGACCGCTGACTTCCCCTTTTTCATTTTTTAGCAGATCCAGAGCAGTACACTCCATATAGGTCTCAATGCCCTGATGAATGCCATGATCCTGCAAGGTTCGAATCATTTCCAGACCGGTTCGGTCACCCACATGAGCCAAACGAGGATAGCGGTGACCGCCAAAATTTCTTTGATTGATTAAACCTTTTTGTGTCCTGTCAAATACTGCCCCCCATTCTTCCAGGAGTCTGACCCGTTCGGGCGCAATCTTGGCATGTAATTCCGCCATTCGCCATACATTGAGAAATTTCCCACCCCTCATTGTATCCCGAAAATGGATTTTCCAATGATCGCGTTCATCAACATTAGCAAGCGCTGCTGCGATTCCACCTTCGGCCATCACGGTATGTGCTTTGCCCAACAGGGACTTCATCACGATGCCTGTGCTCATTCCCATCCCCGAAGCCTCAATAGCCGCACTTAGACCAGCACCACCCGCTCCCACAATAAGGATGTCATGTTCAATGACTTTGATTCCCGATACATCTAACATATTAAGCGTATAGTTTTACCCATCCCAGGTATTGAGATCGGTCATATATCCCATGGAAACCATGCGAATATAAAAGTCTGCAATCATAATCCAGACCAGGCTCAACCAGGCAAATAATTCATGGCGCCGATTGAGCCAGGTAGCTACTTTTCCACCTTCATGTGATGCCTCTCCAATCATACTGCATGAATAGCAGTCCATTCGGCCGGATATAAGATGTCTTATTGAATGACAGCCAAAGGAGTACATAGCTAATAAAATAGGATTTCCCAGCAATAAAATGCTTCCAACTCCAATGCCAAATTGTCCGCCTCTAAAAAAAGATAAATAGGCATCATAAAAAAATACCAGGATGTATAACATGGCAAAATACATCGTGTACCGGTGGATATTCTGGATTCGCATCAAACCAGTCTCTCCCTTGTAACCCGATTTTCCCGTGCGGGGTAAGGCACCTACTGCACATGCAGGTGGCGTCCCGGTAAATGCCCGGTAGTAGGCTTTTCGGTAATAATAACAGGTAAATCGAAAGATCCCCTGGCACAGCGAGTATTAATAAGGAAGGCGAAGGAGGAATCCATTCTGGCCACCAGGCTGGCCAGGCACCAAATAGCGAGTGGCTCATCGGCGCAGCACCCTCTACCCCCTCTTTGATAAAAAGCAAGGGTGAATAAAATGGAGCCAGATAGCCTCCAAATCCGGTTCCTCCGGCGCTATACCAATAAAAATCTGCTTGAAGCGCAGACCATAGGCCATAGACCAGAAACGATGTGAGTCCGAAGAGAATAAAGGCAGGATAATGCCACCAGCTGTCCTGGCGTAATGTTTTTTCCAAATCCTTTTAACTGAATGTTGGCTGATGCAGTCGTTGACACGTATGGAAGTGATTAGGTTAGTTCAGTGCTTAAAAATGCTGAATTTATTTCAGATATTCTAACGATGTTATCTTTTATTATATGAATACGTAGCGATCATTCTTTCCAGTACGAGTGCAAAGAAATGGCTTGAGTTTCCCTCCTGTTGGTATTTTACGGAGGTAGCGAAATAAGCTAATATCTAGATTGATTTCGCATTCGTTGTTTTATGACTGCTTCGCATGCTTCTCGTGATGAGTCGAATAAATACTCAGACTATGATTGGCTATGGGAAACGGAATTACGTAGATACCCTAGGAGGCTGTTGAAATACTCACCTCGCGCTGATTAATAAAAAATAGATACTTACTATAACATGATGCAGCCGTTCTCGCCGTTCCTGGTTTTGTTGATCCTCAGTCAGTTACAACCTCCGGTAGCTTCCTTCGTCTCGCCGCACCAGAAACGACGATTTACGGCTTCAGCATCAAGTTGCGTAGTTCAACACCCTCCTAGGAGGATGTTGAAATACTCACCTCGCGCTGATTTTACAAAATTTAAATTTCTACTATGACATGATTCATCCGTTCTCGTCGTTCCTGAGTTTGTTGAGACTCAGTCTGTTACAACTTCCAGTAGCATCCTTCGTCTCGCCGCGTCAGAAACGACGATTTACGGATTCAGCATCAAGTTGCGTAGTTCAACAGCCTCCTAGGTACACTGAAGCTCTTTATCAAGGCTTTTTGCCTTTGGCGAACTTTGTAAAATTTAATGGCCGGTTCTTCGAGATTGCAAAAATACTAGCTTGAAACTTACTAAAACAGAACAGGAAATTGATTTGGAAATGGATTCGCGAACTGGTCGCGAGATTTTTTCTTTGGCAAATTTCCAACGGGACAGAAAACAGATTTCAGAAACCGGATGTGGAAAATTTAGATAGTTTGGAACTCGCTCCCCGTATTTTTAGAGGTTGCTTGTTTTCTGAACAAAAAATGACAATAGAAGAATCATCTCTATATTTACTCATTGGGAATCAAAGACAAAAACGAGATTGACAGCGAACTAGAAGCGTGGTTGAAGGTGAATGACACCATTTGTAAACATTGAATTTAGATTTTAAGAACGATTACAGAAATGAATTTGGAAAAAAATGATCAATATCATAGAACATTGAGAATGTTTTGAAATAATACTTTAGAAGATCATGATTCAAGAAATAACACCAATTAATGAAGAACTTTGGGATGAGCTGGCTAAAAATGATGTCTTATGTTCAAGGCCATGGATGGAACTATCGGCAGAAAATGCCCGAAAGTATCTCAATAAAAATGGACTTTATTTTGATAATTTGAAACAAAAAAGTGTCCTCTGTCTTGCTTGTGGAGGTGGGCAGCAGAGTATTGCATTTGCTTTGTTGGGAGCTAACGTTACGGTAGTGGATTTCAGCGCTGAACAATTAAAGAGAGATCAAATTGCCGCCGATCATCATAAATTGCGGATAGAAATTTTGAAATCAGATATGCGTGAGCTGACTGCACTCAGGGATCAGACGTTTGATATCATATACCAACCTTATTCAATTAATTATATTCCAAGTGTGGAGGAAGTGTTTGACGAAGTATTTAGACTCCTTAAACCCGGAGCCATTTATGATCTGATGTTTCACAATCCATTTGTTCATGGCACCTGGAAAGATGGATGCTGGGGAAATGAATGGAGGGAAGATGAACTATGGCAGGGTAGGGGCTATCCAATTTGGCAGCCTTATCGAGATGGCCAGCCTATAAAAACATTAGACCCTCATTGGAATTTTTCGGATCGTGAAGATAAAATAATGAAACTCAAAAGCCCCAAAGAATATCGGCACACATTGTCAACCATCATCAATGGTTTAATTGGACGCGGATTTGAAATATTGCAACTCCAGGAGGAAATGGGCCTGGATGACGAAGCTGCACCCGGCACCTGGGAACATTATAAATCCTGCGCCCCACCCTGGTTATATCTTTTATCTAGAAAATCAAGATAAAAGTTTAGTTCGAGTGACTAAATCTGATATAGCAGTATACCGATGTAGAGACTTCAGATATTTAAGCCGTGATCACCTTTTAAAGATCTCATTTCGGTAGGTCCCTTTGAAATCTAGGTCAAAAGGCATTTTTTTGTCACACACACGTGATGCAAGTGGTTTGGGGGGTGATCAAATTATCACTAATATGAGAAAGTCTTAAAACGAATTAGAGGTAGATGACATAATCCTGTTTCAATAGGCTGTTCCAAATTGCAATTGGCCTTTCCCTATAAATGACATCAGTATTTCCAATTGCACGAAGCGTCATTGACAGGATTTGGTGTAATTGCCGATTTTATTAAAAGTCCATGGCCAGTGAGGGGCATGGATAATCGAGCGATTTCATATATTTAAATGATCATCTAAAATTGAGTATGTATACTAAATGGACTCTCGTTTTTTCTCTCTTAATGACTGGCCAGTTATTCGGAAATTGGATATTTGGACAGCATCTTCGAGTAAGCGATAATCATCGGTATTTAGTCAATGGAGATGGAACTCCTTTTTTTTACCTGGGTGACACTGCCTGGGAACTATTTCATCGATTGACAATTGAAGAGGCAGGCAGGTACCTGGAAAATAGAGCAGCCAAGGGATTTACAGTGATTCAGGCGGTAGTACTTGCCGAAAGAGATGGTTTGACGGATCCGAATGCCAATGGTGACCTACCATTGCTTGATGCAGATCCTGCTAAACCAGTGGAGGCCTATTTTAACCATGTGGATGCGATCGTCAATAAAGCGGCGTCTTTAGGTCTTGTCATTGGCATGTTACCAACATGGGGAAGGTATTGGAGTCTGACCAACGGAAATGCGAAGATTTTCACACCCGACAATGCCCGGGATTTTGGAGAATATCTCGGAAAAAGATATCGCGATAAGCCAATCATATGGATACTGGGTGGTGATGAAAACATTAATAATGTCGAGGAAAGAAACATCATTGTAGCCATGGCCGAAGGTCTTCGGGTAGGAGATGACGGTAATCATTTGATGACATTTCATCCACGTGGTCCGGGTTTTTCTTCCGACTATTTCCACAGGGCAAACTGGCTGGATTTTAATATGTTCCAATCCTCCCATGGCGCTCATGACCATGATAACGGCCTGTATGCCGAGCATGATTATCAATTGACTCCAGTAAAACCTACTCTTGATGGAGAACCACGTTACGAACTGATTCAAGCTGGTTTCTACTTTGCAGGGTCAAACCGGATGGATTTATTTACCGACTATGATGCACGTCAAGCTGCCTATTGGTCTATTCTGTCAGGAGCCTGTGGTCATACTTATGGCCATGCCAGCATTTGGCAAATGTGGGATGAGCAGCACGAGTCAGTACTGGGAGCTGTGATTCCCTGGCATGACGCACTGGATCATCCAGGTGCCTTTCAGATGAAACACCTTAAAAAACTTTTTGAAGCCAGGCCTTTCCATTTATTGGCACCTGATCAATCATTGATTGTATCTGGGTCTGATCAATCTGAAGCAAAAATCAGATCGGCAAGAGCCACAGACGGTTCCTATGCGATCATTTACAGCCCAAAAGGAAAATCTTTCACAATTGATAAAAGCAAGCTCAAGAACGCGAAAACAAGGGAAATTTGGTATGATCCAAGATATGGTATTTCTTTCGCGATCCATACTAGTAATACATTAGGGATCCAAACCTATACGCCACATACCTCAGGTAAAAATTGTGATTGGATTTTGATCATCGAAGATGCGGACAGAAATTTTCTATTGCCCGGTAAACACCGATCAGGAGTACATGTGGTAGTGAGTTTGAGCTAGTCATCAAAGTAAACTCCGCGAATTCAATAAATTAAACCCAATACTATTGCAAATACTCAGAAACGGTTACTAATTTATTGAAGGATTTTCCTATTTATAGCCGCCAGTCTAGGTAAAAAGTAAATCGAAGTTTGGCTTACTATCGGAGAGTAATGATACCTTGAGACTTATTGTCAAGGTATGATATTCATTTCGCTCTACCAATATTCATTAATCATGTGGTATCAAGGTATATTTAAAACTGGTTTGGTGTCCTTATTTATTAGGTTTTACGACAAATGGACTTACCCAGGATGATCATTTGGACAGTTTAGCGCTGATTTTGGCTACCGAGGTTCCAGATTCAGTTAAGATGGGTGCTTACCGTGAAGTGATTTGGGCAAATTCCCGACTCAATTCAGCTTATGCTCTTGAATTGAACGACGAGATGATGAAAATGGCCCAAAATGCGAAGGAGGAGAGGTGGATAAGACAAGCCCACTATTACTTCGGTGTCATTTACAAGAACCAGGGTAATTTTGGTAAATCCCGTGAGCATATGGACACGGTCTATCTGCGATCGGAAGGACTGAAAGATACCTCGTTTATGGCCTTTTCTGCTTATCAACTGGCATCTATCTTAAATCAGATGGACCTTTATGAGGAGTCACTCGAATTTCATAATAAAGCCATTAATTTCTATCGGCATATTGGAAATGAACTGAGTGTTGCCATGACTTTAAATGCGAAAGCTGGGCTATATCGAAAATTTAAATTGTATGATAAAGCAATCAACAATTATGGTGAAGCTCTAACTATCTATGAGCAAAACAGTGATTCGAGTGGGTTAGCAGATATCTTCAATAATTTAGGAAATCTTTACAGCGAATTAGATTCCTTAGAACTCGCACTGGATTTTTATGAGAAACAGGAAAGAATCAATATTGCACGGAATGATGAGTACGGGATGGGGTTTGTATTTGAAAACAGGGGGCGGCTTTTTGATAAGATGGGAAGGATGCCTGAAGCAATAAATTCACTTAAAGAGAGTGTAAAGATCAGAAGGAATTCAGAGCACCAGGCAATCCTCGCAACGACCCTTTTACAATTAGGTTCTAGTCTTTTGAAACACGGAATCCTGAAAGATGCAGAAAACGCTATCAGAGAAGGATTGCAATTGGCAGGACAGTTTTCCCTTGTCCCTCAACTTCAGCAAGGATACCTCATGCTCGCAAAAGTTTTCGCTGAGAGGAGGGATTTTGAGAGAGCGTATGACTATCATCTTAAGTATACACTGGTGAAAGATAGCATGCTCAATGAAACAATATCCGATCAGGCGTTAAAAATTGATGCCCTTACTGAATATGAACGAATTGAACGCGAAAAAGAGATTGAGTTATTGTCTGCTCAAAATGAGATTAAGGACCTGAGAATTCAGGCTTCGAAAAGAATTATTGGAGTAGTTGGGCTTGGCCTTCTGAGTTTAACTTTAATTGCATTTTGGTTGTATCGAAGTCGTCAAAAAATAAAAGGACTATACAGCGAATTAAATGCTCAAAAGATTTTAATCAGCAAGTCTTTGCAGGAAAAGGAGTTTCTCCTAAGGGAGATTCATCACCGGGTTAAAAACAACCTGCAAGTGATAAGTAGTTTGTTAAGATTACAGTCTAGAAGTACGGAAGATGATAAAGCACAACGTGCCTTAGATGAAGGTAGGAGTAGAGTGCGATCAATGGCCTTAATCCACCAGAATTTGTATCAGGAAGGACAAAGTTTAGCAGGCATACGCATTAGGAAATATCTGGAGCAATTGGTTTCGGAACTACTAGCAACCTACAAGATCGATCAGGATCGTATTCAGCTGCAATTTTTCGTAGACGATCTTACCATTGATGTCGATACGGCAGTGCCAATGGGGCTGATCATTAATGAGCTGGTTAGTAATTCGCTTAAGTACGCTTTTCCAGGAAGCCAAGCTGGCTGCATCTGTGTTACATTAAAGGAAATTCAGGAAAAAGAGCTGTTGCTTAAGGTATCAGACAATGGGATCGGCTACCGGCTCGAAGCCATTCCTCCAAACAGCTTTGGTCACCGGTTGGTGCGTGCCTTTTCGGATCGTCTGAAAGCCCAATATACCTTTGATGGAGCGCATGGTGCCAATTCCGAATTTGTCATTCGGTCATATAAATTAGCGGCATAGATTAGGCTTAGGGGTGACCACAAAAAAATATTTTACATTTATAGCATGGATTACCCTTTATCAACTTTAAGATCATTTGCTGATGTTGCCATGGACTTCCGCAAGCTTGAACCCTGGAAGTATTGGGATGAAAGACAATATTTTGGAATTGAAAATGACCGAAGTGGCGAAATTGATTGGGTCAGCATTATGGGTAGTAGAGGTGAACACCGGTCCTTGGTGATTTACCTGGGAGTCCAGGGTTTTCAAGGATTTAATAAGTTGGTAGCTGGCCCTGACGATTTTGGAACGGAAACAGATCAACGAGATACAGTCTTGAACCAAATCATGTTGAAGATCTACTATGGCAATAGAAATGAGATGGAAGAGGAAGATCTTGAGATTTTTAAAAGGCTGAAAATCAATCCCAAAGGTCAATATCAATTTTTCCAGGTTAGATCATTTATGCCTTACCATTATCCTGTAATGCCCGACCAGGTGCAATTGAAATACATCACAGATGTATTGCGAATCTCGATTCTACTGTTTGAAGACTATCAGAAAGCTGGCCTCCAACTGGTGGAGGGAAGCAAACATCTTATGCTCCGGTCGTTAGAAAATGAACGGAATCTGGATTTTTATTATGAAGAACCTCCGGCCTTACAGGCTGAATTGGCCCTACCGGTGCTCCATCCATTTTTGCTAAATCGGATTAAGCGTGAAGTGCCTAGATCCGATGATCTTGAGCATTGCTTTGGGGTGATGATCTTAACAAGACCAATTAAAGAGGAGGGTGATGACTGTCCTGTTTTCCCATCGTTGCTTTTTTCGATAATGCGGGATTCAGGTCAAATTCACAGAATACAACTGATTAAAGATAGCAGTGACCATGGAGCACTGCAAAAGTTTATGCTTGAAGAATTAACGGCTCTGGGAAGTATCCCCGCTACTATACTAATCGACTCGTCGAAAGCAGCACTAATTCTGGAATCGCTCTGTGACGAACTTGGTATTGAAATGTTTTTAGCACCTGACGAAGAAGAGTTTACTGATTTTGCCGAGGGTATATTGAAGATGAATTTGGAATGAATTTTCTGATTTCCATATTCGAACGACTGTCAAATATCATAATACCCCGGGTCAAGTGATGGCCATGTCAAATAAAACTAGAGAAAACTTAGCCTATCTTTACAACCATGAAGCAAAAATCTGATGCCTCACCCGCTGCTGTTTTACTGGTACATTGCCCAGATCAAAAAGGACTTGTAGCGGCAGTGACTAGCTACCTTTTTAGATTGAAAGCCAATATTATTGACCTGGATCAACATGTCGATATCGAGTCGGAACAATTTTTTATGAGAGTTGCTTGGGAATTGGAGGGTTTTGAACTCGCTGCTAATCAGATTAGCAATGATTTTAAGAAGGAGATTGCTGATAGATTTGAAATGAGTTTTCAGCTTCACATTTCAGGCACTCCAATGCGCATGGCTGTTTTTGTTACTAAAATGTCTCATTGTTTATACGATTTGCTTCAGCGAACCATTTCGGGTGAGTGGAACGTCGAGATACCGCTCATTATTTCAAACCATACAGGTCTAAGATCCATTGCTGAACAATTCGGAATTCCCTACTTCCATTTTGTTATTAATCCCGACAATAAATCAGACCAGGAAGAAAAGATATTGGCATTATTGGAAAAAGAACAAATTGATTTTTTAGTGTTAGCAAGGTATATGCAGATTATCTCAAAAAAGATGATTCAGCGGTACCCTAATAAAATAATTAATATTCATCATTCCTTTCTACCTGCATTTATCGGAGCCCGACCTTATCATCAAGCCTTTGAAAGGGGGGTTAAAATTATTGGAGCCACAAGCCATTATGTAACCCAGGACTTAGATGCGGGACCTATTATTGCCCAGGATGTTGAACACATTACCCATAAAGATAGTGTAGGTGACCTGGTTCGTAAAGGAAAAGATCTTGAAAAACTCGTCCTTGCCAAAGCCGTATGGAATCACTTACAACACAATATCTTACCTTATAAAAATCGCACATTTATCTTCTGAAATTTTTGGTAAGAAATCCATTTCTGGTTAAATAAATTGGAAAATCTCCATACTCCAAATAATTCGGATATATGGAGATTTTCCAGGACATTGGTTTTGACCTACTGCTTCAATACAGTCTGTAGCTCAAAGGATCCTAGTGGTGCGATCCTGGAGCGCTTCGGATATATGTAGATTCCCAGAGAAGATTGGTTCGATTTATTGCTTCACTATTGAGTGGTTGCTAGAAGGTGCGCTTTGATCAAAATGACTTGTTGCAAACGATGTCAAGTTTTGAAAACCGCCTGTACTCACACAAAAATCATCCAGCCAGAATTTGCTCTGTTCATCGATGGCAAAAAAGTTTATTGCACCAAATTGTGAAATACCTGATCCCGATGTAGCTGTCCACTTAGCAGGCCAGCTGGCAATGTTTTGACCATCGACACTAAAGGAAATCATGTCTTGTACGAAATTTAAATCCAATTGTATATTTAGCCATTTGTCTTGCGAGTATGTGAAATTGGCTTGCCGGTTGTTGGCCTGTACTTTACCTTCCTTATTATTGTCGAAAAAGAATTGGGCTCCATATTCTTGACCGGGTTTTTCATACTTTTGAATATTGAAATAAGCAGAACTCCCTTCCCCAACGTACATTTTCCAACGTATCGAATAGTTACCTGATTCTAAAACCCCTGGCAAATAGAGTAGATCGGGATTTGCTGTGGGGGAGTGGGCTATTTTCAATACTTTGCCCCAACTGTAGTTTTGTAATTCTCCCAGACTGGCTGATGATGACCAGGATTTCCAGTTTTTAGAAACATTAAATCCTGCCTGCGATTCATAACTCTCATAATCTTCACAAGCAATGACCGATAGGTCTTCGGGGCAGTTACATAATTTAGATTCAGTGGGTTCTGTACCATTACCCAAAGGATAGATTTTTCCGATAAATTGCTTATCGATTGCAGATAAATTGGTATTCGAAGTGGGAGCCCAACTTCCGATCACCAGTGATTTTGGTATGTAGTAGTGCATGACTGATTGTGGATCATAATCAGAATAGTTCGTTGAACTGATGCTGTACTTTTGAAATATATTCCGGTCTACTTCACCTCTCGACCAGTCCTGAGTATTTTGATAATAGGTATATACAGCCTCACGATTCCAGTTGATCGATGCTTCTGGATGTTGATGTTCATGAGAGAGACCAACGGCATGCCCAAATTCATGCAAGGTAGTTCGGCGAAATTCGGTGTCGGATGTTTGATCGCTGAACCAACCAAAATTCATTGTTGCGCGGTCAGAAGCAATGTAAGCATTGGTGGCACCAATATATGACCATGAGCCATCTTTGCTGTTAAATGAAATGCGAATATCGCTGGGTTCTGAGTCAACGAATTGAAAAGTTATATTAGCATATTGTGACCATTGACTCGCAAAGTATTTTACTTTATTCTGTACATATGTTGATCCACCCATAAATCGCACACGTAATTGGTGTTTGGCCCAGAATAGATTTTTTTGGCCAAAAGCACGTGAGTGGTCCTTCGCAAATAATTCGGTGCAAATGCCCGGTTCATCATCGAGAGCTTTCTCGATAAGGTCATCTGTAGTAATTAATTCGTCAGCCTGGTTTTTAGTGCAACACCAATTCGTAATTATTAACAGGACGAATAGAAAGCCAGCATCTTTGTTTTTCATGACAGGATTTTTTGATGAAGTAGATGTGCTCCCTAGGAAATATTTTAAGGTGGCCTTTTGAATGGGTAGTTAACGATATGCCGGTGAGACTTTTGTTCACAATGATTGATGTTTAACTTTTAATTAGAAGTTTGGTGTTCCAAATGTCAAATTTCTCTTAAGGATTTATGGCCCGGGTAAGATTTGAGGCGGGTTAAATGGACCTCAGTGCTGTATAAAAGTCGAAAATTTTACGGATCAGACTTGAAATATCTCACTGGCTTGATGGCATTTTGGTAGAGGTTATTTTTTAACCAACGTGAATACGTTCAATTCAGATAGCTTGGTTTAGACCAGAGTTTCGCAATCGGCCGTCGAGCAGATTAAATATTGCATAAAAACGATCAAAGAGCGTCTTTCAGAATCATCCAAACATTCTCAACTACGATTTTTTGGCCTTCTGGATTTGGGTGCATGCCATCGGTAAGATTGAGTTCTGGATTACCCGCGACCCCCTCCAAGAGAAATGGGATGAGACGTAATTCATTTTTTAGACTCAGTTTAATATAGATCTGATCAAATTCTTTAATGTACTTTTCACCCATATTGGGAGGGGCTTTCATGCCGGCAATGACGATGTCGATATTTTTATCCTTGGCTCTCACCTGATCGATTATCCCCTGAAGATTGCTTGTGGTAGCATTCAGATCAAAACCCCGGAGGGCATCATTGGCTCCCAATTCCAGAATGAAGATATCCACCGGCTGACTAAGAGTCCAATTGATTCTACTGAGCCCACCAGCAGTAGTCTCCCCGCTGATACCGGCATTTACTACCTGATAAGGCAGGGATAATGAGTCAAGCCGTTTCTGAATCAGGTCTGGAAACGATTCACCGTCCTCCAGTCCATATCCGGCGGTCAGACTGTTGCCAAAAAAGACGATGACTTTTTTTTCAGGTACTGCAGCCGTAAGTTCCATTGATTCGGTCGATGTATTTGATGACTTCTGGGTATTTGTCTGGCAGCTTAGCAGGATACCTAACACCAAAAGGCACCCAAAAACTAACGGAAAATTTATCAATGTCGAGTATCTCACGTCTTGTAACTTTATATTTAAGTGTTCTTTGTTTCGGTTTAATGATCAATTTTTCTGGTCGGTCCTTCTAAGTCAACTGTACAAAAACCAGATCTACTCTGGTAGCCTCGGTCAGACAGTCTTAACTTGAGCTGCCGATAAAGCAATGGGGTAAATTACCCAATACTAAACAACTCAGGTATAATTCTGTTACTTTCGACGAGTGATTTATTGATTTTCATGAACCATACAATTCTCCAAATTAAGGACGTTTCCAAGGTGTATCCAAGTGGTCAGAACAATTTGACCGTTCTGGAAGATATCAATTTTAGTATAAATCAAGGGGAGACGCTCTCAATAGTGGGTCCTTCAGGTAGTGGTAAGACCACCTTACTTGGCTTGTGCGCTGGTCTTGACTATCCCAGCGAAGGTGAAGTGATACTTGACGGTCAGTCGCTAAATAACCTGTCAGAAAATGAAAGGGCTTTAATCCGGAATCAAAAAATCGGATTTATTTTTCAGGATTTTCAATTAATCCCTACCCTGACCGCTATAGAAAATGTGGCAGTACCCCTGGAACTGCGTGGAGACAAAACTGCGATGCCAGTTGCCGAAAAATTGTTGGCCCGAGTTGGGCTATCCGACCGCTCTCATCATTATCCATCGCAGCTTAGCGGCGGTGAACAGCAACGGATTTGCATTGCCAGGGCTTTTTCAAGTGCTCCGGCTATTCTGTTCGCCGATGAGCCCACAGGTAATCTTGACGATGAAACTGGATCTCAAATCGAGGCATTACTTTTTGCACTTAATCACGAAGAAGGAACTACTCTGGTGATAGTGACGCACGATTTGGATTTAGCAAATCGCACCAATCGTATTATACGGCTGAAAGGAGGTCATGTTATTTCGGATCAATATATCAACTCTGTACATGACTAGTTGGCTATTTTTATTTCGCACGGCCTACCGGGATAGTAGAAAAAATCGGGGTAAGCTAGTCTTATTTATGTCTTCCATCATCCTCGGCATTGCCGCTCTGGTTGCTATCAATTCCTTTAACTACAATCTATTGAAGGATATCGACAGAGAAGCAGCCGGACTACTAGGTGCTGATCTGGCAGTCACAGGAAATCGTCCCCTCGGACCTAATTCTCAGAAAATATTAGACTCGCTAGAGGCCAATCAAGCCTCAGAGGTGGAAATGTTATCGATGGCATATTTTCCTGACAAAGGTACATCACAATTTGTACGGATCAAGGCATTGGATGGTAGTTTTCCCTTCTATGGCAGACTCGAGACTTCCCCAGCAGAGGCAGCTCATTCTTTCCAGGTTGACCAAAGTGCATTGGTGGATGAAACCTTGATGCTTGAGCAAAATCTAAAGATAGGTGACAGACTGAAACTGGGGGAAGAGAGCTTTGTCATTTCCGGTAGTTTGAAAGCTGGAATTGGAAATGTAGGCTTGACATCGTCATTTGCCCCAATGGTGTACATTGGCCAGCAATACATACAAAAAACGGGTTTAATCCAACCGGGTAGCTTAATTAACTATTCGTATTACTACCTGGTAGACCCTACTTTTCCGATCGATGTATGGAAGGAAGAACGGGTAGACGAATTTCGCAAGGAGAGCATGAGCATGGAGACCATTGGTGATCGTCAGGCCAATGTCAGTGATGCTTTCAATGGACTATATAATTTTCTCAATTTAGTAGCATTGGTGGCTCTCTTGCTGGGCTGTATAGGAGTAGCAAGTAGTGTTTTTATCTATATAAAAAGTAAAATACCAGCCATTGCGATTTTTCGCTGTCTAGGATTGAAACCCAGAGATGCTTTTTTCATCTATTTTTTTCAGATACTGATTGTGGGGGCAATAAGTGTGATTGTGGGAGCATCTTTGGGCAGTTTGGTCCAAGTGCTATTGCCGGAGATATTAGATGATTTTCTTCCTTTTGAAGTAGCTTTTCAGATTTCATGGAAGGCGATTCTTGAAGGAATTTTGATTGGTCTCAGCATGACGCTTTTGTTTTCACTTTTACCACTCCTGTCCGCTAAAAATATCAGTCCGATGCGCACCTTAAGGCTCGTTGACAATCCAGGAAGTAAATGGAGTGATCGATGGAACCTGGTTATTTATTTGGCAATCGCCCTGTCACTAATCCTTTTTTTATTGAGGATGACTGGAGATTGGAAATTGAGTCTGTATTTTACCCTGGGCTTATTTGGGGCTTTTGTACTCCTCTTTGCAGTAGCGCAATTAATTATCATTTTGCTCCGGAGGTATTTTCCACGACAGTGGAGTTTTGAACTTAGACAAGGTATATCTAACTTATATCGACCCAATAATCAAACCGCCATTTTATTGGTCTCCATTGGTTTGGGTACGGCTGTATTAACCACGTTATTTATTGTACAGGGATTCTTATTAAAAAATGTGGAATCAATGGACGCCGGCAATCAACCCAATATGTTTTTCTTTGGTATAGAATCTAGTCAGAAGGACAGCCTTGCTCAGCTTGTCAGTCAACGAGATATGCCTCTGATTCAACAATTACCAATTGTTACCATGCGGCTTGAAGGATGGAAGGGAAAATCAAAATCGGATTGGCTCAGCGATACTACCCGGGCAGCCAGAGGTTGGGCTATTCATCGGGAGTCAAGAGTGACATACCGCAACTATTTGGATGATAATGAAAAATTGATACGGGGTGATTTTAATAAAACAGCGGATGGTGTATCTGACAGCATTTTCATTTCACTAGCAACTTCTTATTCCGAAGCGATGGACATAGATCTCGGTGATGAACTGGTTTTTAATGTTCAGGGTGCAATGCTTCGGACTTACGTAGGAAGCATACGTAAAATAGACAATGCAAACATGCGTGCCCGTTTTCTAATTCTTTTTCCACCGGGCATCCTGGAAGATGCTCCCCAATTTCATGTCCTGGTTACAAAGTCACCAGATCCGGCTACAACAGCCGAGGTCAGAAATCTAGTCGTTAAAACCTTTCCTAACGTTTCTGTCATTGATCTGGGTATGGTTCTGGAAACTATCCGGGAAATCCTCACCAAAGTTTCCTACATTATTCAGTTCATGGCCGTATTTTGTATTCTGACCGGTCTGGTAGTTCTCCTGAGTTCGCTATTGCTAAGTAAATATCAAAGAATAAAAGAGAGTGTTCTACTTCGTACACTTGGTGCCAGTAAGCAGCAAATTAATCGGATTAATATTACAGAATATTTTCTTTTAGGAACATTGTCAGCCCTAACTGGAACGCTGATCGCAATCTCTGCTAGTTATCTCATAGCTAGGTTTCAAATGGAATTGGAGTTTCACCTAAACTGGATACCGGTCATTATAATGTTTGTTTCAGTCGTTGTTTTTACGGTACTAATTGGACTTCTGAATAGCCGTGAGATAGTTAATAAAGCACCTCTGGAAGTGTTGCGTAAGGAAGTGGGTTAATGCCCGAGTTCGCTATTATTGTTTGATAAAAGATAAAAGTATCTTAGATCTTAGCCTTCGAGCGTACTATTTCCGATTTGAAACTTTTTTTTCTTACTTTCTTTTTCTTTCCTTTCTTTCTTATTTAGCTTTTTGGTAGGATAGACGCTAAAGAACATCTTACTGGCACGTTTCAGTAATTCCTTAGAAACTTCGTACACGGCATCCTGTCCGGCTGGTCTTTCATCATTATGCTTCCAATAGATTTGTCCATATTTGCTACGAAGTGACAGAGACAAAATAATGTTATTGTCGTTGCTGAGTCTGCCATTCATAAAGCCTGCCATGAGAGCATTACCAGGTGCCAATTGGTCTATGCTGGTCGTGATGATGCCGTCCACCCCTAGAAAGTCGGAGATTTCACGCACACTTAATTCGATTTTAGAGGCACTTTGGACCTCCAGATCTTTCAGGAGATCGTTGGTCGTTTTCAAATCTTGAAGGTAGGTTCGTTCAAGCTCGTATATTTTCATGTCTCGTAGAAAATATCGATATAGGTCACGTTGCAATATAAAACCTTCTCTTTCAATACCCAATTGTTGACTTTCCGCTTGATCAGTTACGTCATGCAACCGCCCAAGGTGAATCACTTCAATAGGTAAAATAGCGATGCTGCGCATCTCCACCATCTTTTTCTTGTCTCGTGATATTGTATGTGATGATGAACAACTAATCACCAAGGTCGAAAGTCCCAAGAGTATTA
The DNA here is from genome assembly GCA_016711125.1 of Saprospiraceae bacterium. Lineage (GTDB taxonomy): Bacteria > Bacteroidota > Bacteroidia > Chitinophagales > Saprospiraceae > JABDMH01. Next base: position 525,581 of record JADJTQ010000005.1, read on the forward strand.
TTGGTAGATGGTGTAGCATTTTCTAGCACGATAAGGGTTAATAATATCAAAATTTAATGAATTGTTCTCCATAATTTGTGATGAAAGTACTTTGAGAAGGCAAATTTGACTGCTGAAACGGGACTTCTTTTCTTGAGAGGCCGAAATATGTTCTCAATTCTTGCAACCTTATTGGGATTGTTGGTGCTCGCCATTTGGGAGATGCCGTAGATATCTTGGAAATTCCTACATTTAGATCACTATGAGAAAATTGATCGATGGAACTTCTGGCATCGAATGCCTAATTTTGAGCACCAGATAAGACAAGAGTGGAACATTAGTTAGGCTTAATAAGCGAAGTATGGGTCTTTTTTATGAAAAGCAGAACTGCTCAGTTCCGAAAAGGGAGGTTGATCGTATTCAAGTCTTTAGCGTAGGTTGGCAGATCCATTGATTTGGAGGTGTTCTTCTATCAAATTAAGGGATTGGACTTCAAGGGTAATGTCAAATGATTGGAAAATCAATTTTCTTAAGGAGAGATTGGCAAGAATCACATGAAGCATGAACCGGAACATAGCAAATTTTTTAGGATTGATAGAGGTAGGTAGCGGAAGGTGGATCCTTATAGAGGGAGTTTTCATGGAGCAATTAGCTAAATATGGCAATGTTAGATAGAAAGCACTTTAAAAGAGACAGTCAGCCAGTCATAAAATGGATCGATCAATATCTTAGAGAGATCCAAAAGTATCCGGTTAAATCTCAGGTGAAACCGGGTGATATCAAGGGAAGAATTCCATTAAAAATGCCCGAGCAAGGGGAGGACATATCAACCATTCTTGGTGATTTCGAGCAATTGATCCTCCCTGGTGTCACTCATTGGCAGCATCCTAATTTTCATGCTTATTTTAATGCAAATAGTTCGACCGAAAGTATTCTCGCTGAGATGATTACCGCGGCATTAGGAACCCAGTGTATGATTTGGGAAACATCGCCCGCTGCAGCTGAATTGGAGGAACGCATGATGGACTGGTTTAAGGTTGCATTCGGGCTTCCAAAAAAATGGGAAGGCGTGATCCACGATACCGCCTCTACCGCCTCCCTGACAGCAATAATAACTGCAAGGGAAGTAGCTACCGGATTCAGATCAAATGACCATGGAGTACCTAATAATTTAAGAATCTATTGTTCTTCCGAGACACATTCTTCCATTGAAAAAGCAGCCGGCATAGCCGGTATTGGACGTAACAATGTGATTAAAATTGAGGTGGATCATCAACGACGCATTATTCCGTCTGCCTTGGAAAGTGCTATTAAGGATGACTTGGTATCGGACAAAACACCTTGCATTGTGATCGTAACTCTCGGCACCACCGGTACGATGGCTATCGATAGTGTGGAAGCAGTGGCCTCCATTTGTAAGAAATATGGAATATGGTTGCATGTAGATGCTGCATATGCTGGAAGTGCACTTTTATTGCCAGAATATAAATGGATGATTGACGGCGTGAATAACGTGGATAGTTTCGTGTTTAATCCTCATAAATGGTTGTTCACTAATTTTGACTGTACCATCTATTTTGTAAAAAACGCTGATTTACTCATTAAAACTTTTGAAATTTTACCTGAATATCTAAAAACCGGTACCCGGGGTCAAGTTAACGACTATCGGGACTGGGGCATTCAGTTAGGTCGCCGATTTCGTGCTCTTAAGTTGTGGTTTGTTTTACGCAGCTACGGGCTACATGGTTTACGTGAAAAAATCAGGCATCACATTCGACTTAGTCAACACTTTGTCAAATGGGTTGAAGGTAATGCCGATTTGGAAATGGTCACCACACCAATACTGAATTATTGTTGTTTTAGACATAATCCATCCGGTAAAGAGATGTCACTTGAAGCCTTAAATAAAATCAATGAGGTGTTGTTAAAAAATTGAATAGCAGTGGTCTGGCATATCTTTCACATACAAAGATCGACCAGAAATATGTGATTAGAGTAGTGATCGGCCAGACATATGTCGAGCAGGCTGACGTAGATAGACTGATCCAGCTTATCCATCAAAATATCCATTAAAACCGAATCATTTGCTTTACTCAATAATTAAAATGGTGAAGGCATGAATTGAGTTATAATCTCATATTTTAACGATTGATTCTTCGAATCTAAATGTTCCCGATTGAATAGAAATCTTGTAATTGCCCGCCTTCAAGTTTGACAGATTGATAAAAGTTTGATCTGTATCAACAATTTTAGTTAGACATTCACGGTTAAGATCATCAATGACCTTGATAATTGTTTTCGTGTTTACAGGAATCTGGCTGATCATAACTTCGTCAGGAGTCTCTTTCGGATAGATACTTACCAGGTCAGTTGTCTTTGGCTTATATGGTCTGGGGGTAGAGGTTATAAAATGGCCAGCCTCATCATAGACTTTAATTTGGTATAGTCCCGGTTGTGTATTGTTGAATTCGCTGACGCGGAAACTAACTCTTGAACCTGCATCAACATTATGGATTGTTTGGACCATCTCGGGCTGAGCAGCATTTGATTCAGCATATTTAACCAACTCTAATCGTGCAATCAAATCGTTAAAATTCGATTTCCAGGAAATATTAATGTCGTCATCCGTTTCTACCAGATCAAAATTGTTCAATTGATTAAATACTAGTGCGTAAGTACTGGAATTGCTAAAATCCAGTTTTTGCCGGGAATAATCAGTTGTTCGTTTAAATCGAGGTGTGGCACTTGCCATAGCTCGATCAGCTCTAAAGGTCGAAGGATTTCTCACCTTAATATAGACTGTCATTTCGTCGGAAAATGCATCATTGTACTTTAAATTTATAGAAGTAATTTGTCCGGTTGAAATTGTAGTATAACCTATTAAAAGGCATAGCAGGGGTAATAATGACACTTTCATGATCACATAGCTTTAAATGAAATTAACAATTAGAATTATTGCATAAATGGGGGTGAGACGAGGACTGCTCTGATCAAGTTGAGTCGTACTTGTACATGATTACTGGAATAATCACGCAGATCTTAAAAAAGCGTTGATTTTGGTCAATAGTTACGTCCTGAGAGTTACTATTAGTTATGATGAGTTTATTCATAATTACTGAATTTTTTAAAGTAATTACGAATCTGTGTTTGACCTGTTAATATTCAAAGACTGGGCCATTTTGACAAATTAGTGAAAAGAAATGATAAAGGATTTCAGCGACTCCTTGCGGGCCGAATAAAATGCACTAACTATCATTATTGACAGAATAAGATATTGTCACATCAGGAATTGGACACTAAAAACAAATGGATAATTTTTTATGTAATGTGATGATAATTTGAAATTGTTGATGATTTGTGACCTAATTAAGTCTGGACCTATCCACAATTGCTCACTGTTTCTCGTCAAGATGATATTCAGATTATCCCGGAGGTGCACCCAATGCATTTAGAATGTCATGTTGTATTTAAAAGTCTGGCTTAATAAATCACCTGATTACCGGACGTAACGGTATGAGCTTTGTCAGTTGAGTTTTTAAACGCAAGATAAATCAAATCCACCACGCAAAGGTTCCAGTTGCCCCGAGATGAATTGTGAACAGAAATAGATGCTTGGAATACAGCGCCTGGTTATCTGTCATTTATGCCCATTCGACTCAGCTTATTTGATTCAAAGATCGATGGGACCGGGTTTATGTTGGGCACTTTGATGGAAATCATGGTTTAGAGCAATGAGAGTCATCCTTTGTTTACTATGTTGGGTCTAAATTTCAGTCTTTAAGCAAGAACGCTTTTTACAAATAGAGGGTTGGGATTGGTATGCAGTTGCTTTTATCAGTGACTTAGAAGGGTCTCATGGTGGCTTAAGAGAACCAAAAGGCACAAAATTGATCAGAATAAAATAGATATTGTTACACTCATTGTAGATGGATAAGTTAAGTAATACTTTGATCATGGTTCTGGGTTTGCCAGGGGTTGGAAAATCCTTTTTTGCCCGCGAATTTGCCAAAAGGATCGGAGCGAAACATATAAATAGTGATATAGTGCGAAAAGAGGTCTCTGAAAATCCGGGATACTCAAACAAGGAAAAGGGGCAGGTTTATGACGTGATGTTTAATAGAGTATGTGAGTATCTTAATCTGGGTCAGGTAGTTGTGGTTGATGCTACATTCGCTAAGTCGATACATCGCCTGCCCTATTTTGAACATATCCGTAAAACAGGTGGTTTGTTGAAGATCATCCAAATTACAGCCGACGAGATGACGGTCAAAGATCGAGTTAGCGTCAAACGACTGGATAGTGATGCAGACTATGCTGTTTATCAGAAAATTAAAGCAGAATATGAACATATTTCAAAGCCAAGTTTGGTATTGAGCAGTTCGAAGTTGACTTTGGATGAAATGATATCCAGGGCAAGGTCATATATCAATCAAAATTGAAGGCAATGACCCATTCAGAAGTATCACAATTAGTTAAAAAGGGAGTTTTTCCGGACGGGCAGGTTTTTGAAGAACTTATTGAAACCCATATTTCTTGGGTTATTCTCTGTGATACGTATGTGTTTAAGATTAAAAAGCCACTCAAGCTAAGTTTTCTGGATTTTTCAACGCTGGAAAAAAGGAGGCAATTTTGTATAACAGAAGTGTCATTAAATCAGAGGCTGACGGGAGAGATGTATCTAAAAGTGGTGCCAATCACTCAGGATAAATTTGGTATTTCGATTGATGCATCAGGAGACATTATAGATTACGCCGTAATGATGCGCCGAATGGATAATCAGTGCGAAATGTCGAAGTTGCTAATGAAAAGGAAAGTGTCGAATGAAGACATGATCAAGCTTGCCCATCTACTGGCAGCATTTCATACCGGAGCTGAAGTCATTTCAGATAGAGCTACACCGAAGGACCTTCAGGAGGATTTTAATGATATTGGCCAAATTACTGATTTTGTCAAAAGAATCTTGGGTGAGAAGGATGCTCGACTACTGGAAGAGATTATTGAAGTGGCCGATGGATTTATAGATGACCATCGCATGCTAATAGTCTCACGTTCGTCTTCCGGGTTCGTCAGAGATTGTCATGGAGACTTGCATTCTGGGAATATCTTTATTTTGGCACAGCCGGTTATTTTTGATTGCATTGAATTTAATGAGCATTTTCGCCAGATCGACATTTTAAATGAAGTGGCATTTTTTTGTATGGATCTTGAGTTTTATGATCGCAGTGACCTTGCCAATTTATTTTTGGAGGAATATTCAAATAAGATGAATATGTCACTAAATACAGAAGAAAGAGATCTTTTCCTATTTTACAAACTTTACCGGGCCAATGTCAAAACTAAAGTAAATGCCATTAAAGCAATGCAGTCCTCTGCCCCTCATGATACGAAAGATCGCTATGCTTTATTTAGGAAGTACTTTAAGTTGATGGAGACATATTGCAGAGAACTTAAAAGACATGATGGCTAGATGCAATCAATAGATGGTCTGTCAATTAGATTTGACTTAGTTAGATAAAATAAGGTCGCAGATGGTCGCAAACATTTTGATGCCAGTCTCGATCAGATCATCGGGAAAATCATAATCCTCGTGATGCAACGGAGGTCGATCGATTCCGGCTCCAATGCCAAAAATGGCTCCTTCGAAATGCTGTGAAAATAGTCCAAAATCTTCACCCCACTTAAATGGATTTTTCATTTCGAGGGTCTCCAGATTATTGATTCTGGCAGCTGCCAGAATATATTTGTTGGCTTCTACACTATTTTGGGAAGAAGCAAAAGACTGTAGAAACGAATGATCGATTGATAATTGATGTTTTTGCCCTATGTCTTGAATGCAACCTAAAAATTTCTGCGTTAGATTATCTAGTCTGTGGGTGGTCCAGGCACGTAAAGTAAAATGCAATTCGGCTTCTCCGGCCGACATGCCATAAGCTTTATCGCCCATTTGGCAATAGACGGGAGTGATTAGGCTAAACACTTCGCTTTCAGGGTCATTAAGGTTCAGTTGATCGCTTTGTTTTAAAATCTCGGCAATGGCTAGAGCAGGATTAATGCCTTTTTCCGGTTCGGCTGCATGTGTTGCAATTCCTTTTAATTGTATGATCAGACTTGTTACAGCAGCCGTGAAAGTTCCACCTCGATGCAGAATCAGACCTTTTTTATATCCGGGCAAATTATGTAAAGCAAAAACAAAGTCTGGTTTTATGGACTGAAATCTACTATCTTCCAGAACGGATTTTGCTCCTTCTCCGGTTTCTTCTGCAGGTTGAAAAAGAAGGATGACCTTTCCACCACGGTACTTTGCATATTCTAAAATAGATGCCAATCCCGCCACAATAGCCATGTGGCCATCGTGACCACACTTACGCGACACCCCCACACAATAAGTGGCATGGGGTAAAGATTCAGCGTCTTCTTGTATGGGTAGGGCATCAAGTTCGCATCGAAAGAGGACTCTGGGGCCTTCGTCGCCAAAGTTATAGATTGCTGCCAAGCCGGTCTTACCCAGTGTATCCAGGATGCCGGATGGCGCATATTGACTGAGAAATTGACGTATCCTGGCAGCTGTGGCAACTTCACATCCCGATAGTTCGGGATGTTGATGTAAGGCTTGCCTGAGTTTGGTAAGTGCTTCCAGGTCTATCATAATACAATTTGGACGAAGTGGTCATTTTATCGATTACCGAGAGGGAAAAGTACTGCTTTTTGCTTTGGTATGCCAGGTAGTATGTCGAGGGATTTTTCCCAATTTGGTCTTTCCCGACAACTAATAATGAAGCGTAAATTATTCGGATCGAATCAGGCACTAAGACTGTTTTGATGTTTGATACCCAATGATCATTTTCTTACCTTTCACCATACTTATTAAATATGTCAGTACAAAAAGCTGCTTTAACCAAATCTATTGAGGTCAGACCCGGACTATATCGTCGATTGATTGTGACGGGAGATCTGATGACGGTAGTCCTCGATTTTACCGACGGACCTTGGGCGGAGGCTGAACCGCCTCATAGCCATCCACACGTTCAAACCTGTTATCTGGCCGAGGGGGAGGTTGTTTTTTATTGCGAAGATGAACCTGATCAGCGTCTAAAAGCAGGAGACGTATTTGCTGTACCCTCCGGAAAAAAGCATACGATAAAACTGCTTAGCAAGACGGCAAGATTGGTGGATAATTTTAATCCGGTAAGGGAAGACTTTTTGTAATGTTGAAAACTTGAATTATTTTTCTTCAGTACAGTTGTAGAAGTTTGTTACTGTTGTCTCTCGTAACAATGCCTGATGAAGATAATTCTTGGCTTTTTATTTACTCTGTTCGCATTTTTAAATGTTGACGCACAGTGTCCGGAGAAGGGATATTTGTATTATATGTATGCTCCCGATACTTATGCTGCAGGATGCAGCAACCAGTGCTGGGAAAAAAATAGCTATTGGCAAATGAGAAGGGGGTCGATAGCGTTGTCGTTCCCGAAGAAAGCCTTCTCCTGCTGGCTATGATAATTCACTTATCGGAGCAAGAAACTTTCCATATATTATCGGGATGAATCTCCAAATGGCTGACCAGTTCCTACATCATTACATTTTCGCTTTGTCCTGGCAAAGATATTTCAGGCTGTGTCTGATTCTTTTCAATGTTCTTGCTTTGGGAAGTATTCTCTCATGTAGTATAGAGAAAGAAACAAAGGATAAAGATGGACCCGGTTTCCTGGCTGCTATACAAAATGATAGCATACTGGATCTCACGCTTTCCTTCAGCCAAAGTGATCTTGAGCAGCATCTGGAAGATGAACGTAAAATAGACGGAACCATGACTTTGGGAAGGGAAGAACCGGTGCCCATTCGTTTGGCAAGCCGCGGTGTGACCCGAAAAAAGATTTGTGACTTTCCCCCCTTGCATGTTTATTTGCCAGACTCCATGGCTTTGGTGTTGGGTTGGGGGGCATACAAGAAATATAAATTGGTGACGCATTGTCACAAGAATAATGATGACGATGACCTTTTGCTGCGGGAATTTCTAGTGTATCAGATGTATCATTTGATAACACCGGTTTCGTTAAAGGTTCAACTGTGTCGGTCTTGGTACTACACCGAATCAGACTCAATTCGTCATTTCTCTTTTTTTATCGAGGATGAAGATGAAATGAGCTATCGGGTGGGAGGGGATCTTCTGGAAGACGCAATAAAGGAACTGCCACCAGTGGATAAAGTGCAATATCAAAATTTGGTTTTATTTCAATATATGATCGGAAACACAGACTGGAATCTGACCCAGCGTCATAATATCAAATTTATCAAGATCGATGACAATCCTTATCTCACACCAGTACCTTATGATTTTGACTACTCAGGCTTAGTTAATGCACCATATGCCACACCTTATCCTACATTACCTATTAAGCATGTTCGTGAACGACTGTGGCAATATCGTGGCCAATCGGAGGATGATCTTTCTGTAAGCGTTAGTCTTTTCATTGCTAAAAAGCATGAATTACTGCAGCTAATCGATCTCTCGAATTATGTGTCTGATTCTTCGAAAAAAGATATGCTTGATTACGTTTTATCTTTTTATCAACAAATTGAGCAACCGGGAGGAATCGGTCAATTGATGAAGATGAAATCTAAATTAGAGTAGTTAGGTATTTAATCGAAACTCCTGATATTTTCCTTTTGCCAGCGCTCGAGAAAGTCGGACAATTTGAGGGAATCCATTTCTGCAAGGTATTGGTTGTCTAATTGCGCTATATTCTCTTCTGCGGTATTATTATATCGAATGGCAGGTATCGAATCCGGGCTGATCAAGATATTTTCACGGACGATATTTTTTCCCGCCCGATGAAATCGCAATGGAGATTTAGCAATATGGTAAATTAAGTTTTTTTCGATGGTGATGCCGGTGCTCCCTTCATCAATAAACATGCCATTGCTTTCAGCACGACCTGCATTAATATCAACATCATGAATGCAATTGCCCGATATGAGACTTCCCGGCTGTTTACCAAGCATGTAAATGCCGCCACCATCACTAAGCATTTTCATAATGGTATAAATATGATTGCCGATGATCTGATTTCCCTGACATGGCGTATCCTCTGGGCTCCACATCCATCCCGCAGAAATACCGGTATACGGCAAATCGTAGATTTCATTATCGACAAGTTTGGTTCCTGCAGTGAGTCCACACCAAATGCCGACAGCCCCGTAGAATTGTTGTCCTGCTTTTGAAATTTTGCTATTCGAGACTTCATTTCCCCAGGCAATCTGCTCCGGTGCTTTCTTCCACCAGGGTACTTCTTCGATCAGCCGATCTTGTCCCTCACCGATCATGATGGCATTCCCCGAAATATCACTGAATTCACAGTGATTGATGATGCAGTTTTTTGATCCGGTGCCCAAGTGCAGACCAGATCCGCCAAGTTGGCTAAAGTGACAGTTCTCAAAAACAATATTTTGAGCCCATTGTGCATCTACTGCACTACTGATGATTTCCCATTCAGTTTTGGCGGAGACCCGATCATAATGGCAGGCTTGGATGCCTGCATATCTATTATCATGTATTTGAAACGCACAATATTTAAGGTCTAGATTTCTAAATTCAAGGTTCCTAACCGGGTTTTTTTCGGTACCCTGGACATTAATAAGGTTTTCTGAAAAAGGGGCGACGATTTGAAGTGAATCAGGCAGACTACCATTTGGTAGTTTTAAAAATAAAATATGTTGATCGACATCCAGATACCATTCATAGTCCTGATCCAGGAATGCGAGATCATTTTCCAGGAAGTATCTGGGATGTGGCTCCCAATTATCCAGGTTGAAAAAAGCAAGAGATCTGGCACCAATTGAATCTATTGCAGTGATGCGTCGATTTGCAAAATCAATTTCTTTTAAACCTATTCTGGTAACGGACCAGTCGTGAAAGAATACCAGCTCAACATTTTCTACAAGATTTGGCTGAGGAAAATCATTCTCGCTGAATAGAAAATTCGTGCGCCGGTCATTGCCAGCTTCCAACATTTCTAAAAAACCACGGTTGGGATGTCTCGCTCGTGATACCCGTTGATTATCAATGAACAATTCTCTAAAAGTCCAATTTCCAAGGTTTGCTTCGGAGATCTTTGTTTTCCAGATACCAGTGCTGATATCTAGATGCCAGTGGCGAAGGACCACACCTCCGTTTATAACTGGCTTTGCTTCACCCTTTGAACGATATATGATTTTATGGTCACCTTGCCCAGATCTCGGGGCCAAAAATAAGCGGTTGATTTACAGTATAGATTCCCTGATTGATCCACACTTGGATGTCCTTTTTTTGACCCTTCTTCAAAAGACTATGCACTTCGGCACGAGCTCTTTCCAGGGACGCAAATGGCCGCTTTTGAGTTCCTTGATTAGCATCGTTTCCAAGTGGATACACAAACAGATTGGTTCGATCCTGACAAGCGAAAAAGAAGAGGAGAATGAAGAATCCTAGATGAAGTTTTGATTGGGAAACCCTAAATTCTGACATCTAAATAGGTAGTTTACATAAACTTCAACTGCCCAAAAAATTCAGGTAAATGAAAATTTGGTTTTGGATTTTCGACTGGTGCCCAGGTGAGCCAATGGGGATGAGAGGTGTCATCCGCACATTTGTAAAGATTGGCCCGCCAAATCGTGCCTGATTGGGGTCTTGTCAGGTCATGATATTTCGTCAATATGCTGAAGGGAATACGATATTCCACGGTCCAGGTTGTGGGATCTTGAATTTCCTCAAGGACTTGTTTCGGCAAGCTGTGAGCTACCGAAATCTGATCTATATCCTCTTCGGAGATTTGCACACTACCAGTTCTAGGTTTTTCCTGATGATGAAATAGCATGGTGCCTCCGCAGTTCATTTCTAAATTGAAGTAACCCTGATTGCTATGATTTTCAGGGCTGAAAAAGAATTCCACGCAACTATCCTTGTACACCCCATCCTGATGTTTTTTAGCCACTGCCCGGATATATTGGTCTTCTACCCGAAAGATCACGTAAATAGCCAGATCATCATAAGCCAGTTTAGCCTGGACAGAGGGAAAATGAGCAGGCTCTTCACCCATGTATCGCTTTATTTCTAAAGCATCAATTTTCTGCCAGATCTCCTTCTCCCAATCGGCATCAATGGTCAGGGAACTACTAATTTTGGTTACGTTGTAGATTGATTCTTTAAGGGTGGAAGGTTGCATAAAGGTCAGGAAGATTAGAAAAGATAAAGTGGAAACTTGCATATGGTGGAGCCAATTAACTGAGATTAAAAATTATTAGAAATAGAAGACTATCTACACAGGGTCAAGTATTTGCTGAAATTGTCCTTGCCTGTCAGGATAATTCTCTTTTGAACAAGATACCGTATAAATCGGGATTTAGAAAATTAAATTATTGCACGAATTGCATCAATAATTCCCGGTTGGTTGATACTTTCATAATTGATACCTTCGCACCTTCAAAAAATCGCAATGTGCGTAAAATAACTAAAGAAGACTGGCTCATTAGTGGATCATTTCTGACGATCTACGTTGTTTGGGGTGCCACCTATCTCTTCGTTTCATTTGCGGTTAGGCAGATCATGCCTTTTTATTTGTCTGGTATTCGGTTTTTATCAGCGGCCCTACTATTGTTGCTGATCGGATTTTTTGGCAGGTAGAATTCAGCTGCCAACCAGAGCGCAAGCTGGCAATGCACTGGGTGTTGGAGTTTTCTTTCTGGGTGTCGGAGCCACCGGCGTAGCGTGGGCACTAAAAACGGTCGATTCGGGTTTTGCAGCGCTACTGATTTCAGCAGAACCATTGATCGTTGTTTTGATGCTCTGGGTATTGAATCGCAGACCACCGACCCTACTATCGTTTTTTGGTATCGCCCTGGGCATGACTGGCATCTATGTCTTGGTTAGTCAACAAGACATCGTGGTTGGCCAGAATCACTGGCTCGGGATTTTCGCTATTGTGACCAGTATGATTTGTTGGGGTGCCGGATCGATATTCATTTCGCGCTCCGATATGCCAAAGAGTTCGTTTGTAAACAATGCTATGCAAATGATTGCAGGTTGTCTATTTGCTTTTCTCGTGAGTCTTTTAATCGAACCTGCATCGGTGCCGGTGAGTGGTTGGAACACCATGACCCTTTACTCAGTACTTTTTCTTGTTTTGTTTGGAAGTGCTTTGGCCTTTTCCGCTTTTAATTATTTACTGACTAAGGTCTCCCCAGAAAAGGTAGCAACGGGTACCTATGTCAATCCAATCGTTGCCTTACTACTAGGTTGGCTTTTTAATGGAGAAATCGTGACTTTGCAGTCCATGATTGCTGCAGCAATTATGCTCACCGGGGTTTACTTTATTAATGTTGCAAAAAGTAGAAGAGCGAGTAAAAGAACCATAGTTATGAAGAGAGTCTGATGTCTTAGTAACCTGACGTTTTCCACAGATTCATGTCTGAATAACGGTGCAACGATGCTTTCTTAAGTGTATCAAAATGCTTCAATCCTCTCTGCAATGCACTCACTCCGCACATAATTTCTAAACTTTTCAAGAATACTTGTAGAATCGCTGAATTTTCTTTTTGAGATTAAATCGTTGATAATCAATACTTTAATCGACAACAAATGACAACAATCGTTTGTATCCGCTTGTAAACGAAAGTAAACATTTAATAACCGAATGAATGCTGGACCAGACCGCAACTTTGTGAAGTCATCGAAATAATCGGTGATAGAGATTCAAAAATTTCTAACAAATAAAATTTTAAGTCATGAAAAACTTAGTAAACAGAGTTCAGCTTATTGGTCATTTAGGAAGAGACACTGAAGCCATCGATCTTGGTAATGGAAAGAGGCTGGCGAAAGTCACCCTTGCAACCAACAATTCCTTTGTCGGAAAAGATGGCAACAAAGTAGAAAACACAGATTGGCATAATCTCGTTGCCTGGGGTAAAACTGCAGAACTGCTTACCTCGTTGGGCACCAAGGGAGCAAAAATGGCGGTCATGGGAAAGATCAGTACCCGCAACTATGAGGACAAAGAAGGGGTCAAAAAATACGTGACCGAAATTGTCGTCGATGAATTTATGATGGTGGGAGAGAAGGCGGCAAAACCTTTTTAGTCATCAACCATTTACAGAAAAGGGTATGGCAAATTGTCATACCCTTTTTTTTGAGCTATTCAACTGATTATTACCATGACTGAAAATCAACTGGCAACTACTTCTGTTGACATTGCCTATCACATTCACAAAGAACTTGGTCCAGGCCTTCTGGAAAGCGTTTATGAGGCGGCTATGGTTTTTGAGTTATTGAGAAGAAATATCAATTTTAGTCGACAAAAGGCAATTGACGCCCAATATAAGGGCGAATCTCTAGGCCTCGGATTTAGAGCTGACATTATTTTGGAGAATAAACTGATCGTGGAAATAAAATCGGTGGAACATATTCTGGAAGTACATCATAAGACGGTGCTCACCTATATGAAGCTTACAGATATTAAACTGGCTCTCCTGATAAATTTCAATGTAAATCTAATCAAAAAGGGAATCCATCGAAAGATTCTCGGTAATCTGGAGTCATGAGAAACAAACACTTGGTGTACTTTGTGTCTCTGCGGGAAATAACCGGACTAATAGTTTTGATCCCACAAAGGCACTAAGCGCACAAAGAAATTTGACATTCAGACAAACACTTGGTGTACTTTGTGTCTCTGCGGGAAATAACCGGACTAACAGTTTTGATCCCACAAAGGCACTAGGCGCACAAAGAAATTCGACTTCAGAAACAAACACTTGGTGTACTTTGTGTCTCTGTGGGAAAAAACCGGACTAACAGTTTTGATCCCACAAAGGCACTAAGCGCACAAAGAAATTCGACTTCAGAAACAAACACTTGGTGTACTTTGTGTCTCTGTGGGAAATAACCGGACTAACAGTTTTGATCCCACAAAGGCACTAGGCGCACAAAGAAATTCGACTTCAGACAAACACTTGGTGTACTTTGTGTCTCTGTGGGAAAAACCGGACTAACAGTTTTGATCTCACAAAGGCACTAGGCGCATAAAGAAATTAGACTTCAGAAACAAAGACTTGGTGTACTTTGTGTCTCTGTGGGAAAAACCGGACTAACAGTTTGATCCCACAAAGGCACTAAGCGCATAAAGAAATTCGACTTCAGAAACAAACACTTGGTGTACTTTGTGTCTCTGTGGGAAAAAACCGGACTAACAGTTTTGATCCCACAAAGGCACTAAGCGCACAAAGAAATTTGACATTCAGACAAACACTTGGTGTACTTTGTGTCTCTGTGGGAAATAACCGGACTAACAGTTTTGATCCCACAAAGGCACTAAGCGCACAAAGAAATTCGACTTCAGAAACAAACACTTGGTGTACTTTGTGTCTCTGCGGGAAATTAACGATTATCTGAAATTCCCCACTAAGGCACCAAGGACACAAAGCATGTATTGGGTAGGAGATCATTTTGAACAAATTTGACTAAACCCTCCAATTAATATGGTTTAAAAGGAAAAATACAATCCTCATCCGGGTTTTGGATTTCATTCGATTTACCATCATATGACACCAAAGAAAGAATATATCGCATGGCCTGAATACGGGCATATTCCCGCTCTTCACATCTGATAATGATCCAGGGGCAATCCAGAGTATGCGTCTTGTTAAAGATCTCCAATTTATAGTGGGTGAATTCATCCCATTTCTCCTGGGCAGCGAGATCGACTGGACTTACTTTCCACCTTTTTAAGGGACTCATAAGTCTCTCCTGAATGCGCTCTGCTTGGGTGTCATACTCGATGCTAAACCAGAATTTCACCACCAGTATTCCATCATCAACTAACATTTTCTCTACGGGATTGACCTGCTTCATAAACAGCTTATACTGGTCCTCGGTACAAAATCCCATGACGGGCTCAACGACTCCACGATTATACCAACTGCGATCAAAAAAGACGATTTCACCGACATTCGGTAACTCTTTGAGATATCGTTGAAAATACCATTGGCCCCTCTGATTTTCAGAGGGTTTGCCAAGAGCTACAACCCGATATTCCCGGGGATTTAGAAATTGCGTAAAACGAAAAATTGCCGATCCTTTTCCAGCCGTATCCCTGCCTTCAAAAATAATGAGAAGTCTTAGATGGTTTTCGCTGATATATTTTTGCAGCTTGACCATTTCCACCTGCAATAAATACAACTCAGGAATGTATTTTTCATTAATTTGATAATGCTCCTCAATCGATTCTTTTCGCATTTTATTAGGTAGAATTTGCTATAAAAGAACAAGGGGCACACAATTAGTTTGATGCCCCTTATTACACTTTTTTAATTAGCTGTTTTTTGGCTACAAGGCATATATCCGATCCATTCTTTCAGCAATATCCTTTAGTCGTACCCGATTTCCTCCTGGTACCTCGGCAGATCCCCAGCCTGAATAACCTACCTCTCTCAATGCTTTATTGACCTGAGCCCAATCACAATCTCCATCACCAATTTCAACGTCAAAACCCTTCCAGATTCCCTCTTCCTGTTGTTTTTTACGACTATATTCTTTGACGTCTACTTTAAGTATCCTGCTGCCAAGGGTTTTAATCCATTGCTCTGGCCAGCCATAACGTACTACATTGCCGACATCCATATACCAGCCGATATGATCACTGTCAAATTGATCAATGTATTGAGCTGCCTCCATTGGACTTAAAAGGAAATTGTTCCAGACATTTTCAATGGCAATCTTAATCCCCGTTTTGTGTGCCTCAGGAAGAATTTTCTTAATTTCTGCCACCGACCTGCTCCAGGCTTCATCGTATGATACTTCTTTGCTGACCACTGCTGGAACCAGCAGCACCGTAGTACCTCCATAAAGTTTGCACTTATGCAGCGCATCAATCATCGAATCAGTACAAACTTTTCGTACCGAAGGATCCGGATGTGACATGGGTGATTTCCAATGAATGGAATTCACGACACAGGGATGAGGATTTCGCTAGCATCTCTTGCTGCCAGAATTTCCTTTTCGGTCAAATCATTAGGGCTATCCAGTTCCACCCCGTCAAATCCCAGTTCTTTCAGCATTTTAAACTTGTCAACCAAAGGTACGTCCTCTACGATCATACCAAACTTCATGCTCTTCTTATGAAGGGGCCGGTCAGCAAGTGGTGTTGATTTGAGCAAAGGACTAGATGAGACAGCGATGGTAGCCATGGCTGTATGCTGAAGAAAATTTCTTCGATTCATTGAATGAGGATCTGTTTAAGCAAATTTAGTGATACCGGGTTGAGCAACGTCCTTCAATGGCCACCTTAGATCCCAGCTATAGGCATTAAGATCAGGACCAAGAGTCTCATTTGAATTCAATGCTTCCTCAAAGCTGATCGTTTGGCCCGTATATGCAGCCATCCTGCCCCAAATAGCCAGCAGTGTACTGTGAGCCATCATGATACCATCGTTAAAGGGTTTGCCTGCTCTGATCGAAGCAAAAAGTTCGTTATGCTCGGTCTGGTACATATCATTCCGCTCCTTTTTATCATCTTCCCATTTCCAATTCTTTTTTCCAATAATCTCATGGTTATTAGAAACATGAATATTACATCGGCCTTTATCACCTGTGATATCCAGGCCATAGGCTCGGGAGCAATTTTTCTGCTGCCGGCTGAAATGGAAACCTTTTTTGCCATCCGGATAGTCAAATACAATGGCAAAATGATCATAGACATTACCAAATTTATCCTCTGTACGACTTTGTCGACCCCCGGTGCCCGTTGCACTAATTGGCATCACATCTCCAAACGCCCAGGACATCATGTCCAGACTGTGTACTGCTTGTTCCGTTATGTGGTCACCTGAAAGCCAATTATAATAGAGCCAATTACGGATTGTCGTTTGAAAGTCATTCCAGCCGGGCTGACGGTCTTTGAACCAAAGTTCGCCAGTGTTGTAGGTATTGTAAACCGTATGAATGTCACCAATGGCTCCGTCCAAAAGGCGGGCAAAGGTTGCATTCTTGGGATCATCATGTCTCCAACAAAAACCCGACATCAAGGCCAATCCTTTCATCTTGGCCATCTTAGCACTTTCAATTACGTGCCTGATGCCGGGAGCATCGACCGCTACTGGTTTTTCGCAAAAAACATGCTTGCCGGCTTCGATCGCTGCCCTTAAATGACCTGGCCTAAAAGACGGTGGTGTTGTAAGAAGGACTACATCTACATCACTATCCAGTACTTTTTTATAAGCATCAAACCCGATAAACATATTAGCCGGATCGACTTTGATTTTTTCAGGATTTTCACCCATCAACGCACTATGAGATTCTTTCAGAGTATCTTCAAAAATGTCAGCCATCACGGTCAATACCACATTACTATCTGCACGAGTCGCTTGTAAAGCTGCTCCGGTGCCTCGACCACCGCATCCGATCAAGCCTACCTTTATGGTTTCGCTATTGATACCTGAGGCCTTCGAACGAGCTGAAAGGATGTTAAGACCCAGGGAACTGGCAAGCACTGCCGACCCTGTTTTTTTTACAAAGTCTCTTCGACTGTTATCTTTGATAATCATGATAATTTGATTTAATTTTCAAAGTCACTAAGTTAGAAAATTTATATCTTTTGTCTGGGAATTTACGATTTCATTAAGTTTTCGCTTGCTGTATTGAAAGTTGCCCCAGAGCTTATCTTTCTATTCAGTGCTGGTCATCAGATCGAGCACCAAATATTTAAGACTTTGTACGACCAGGCTTGAGATTTGTTCGCCTTTCTTAGCACTGGCTTTAGTGGGATCCCCAAAAACTCCATTTGGAGTCATGTCATACATCGTACGGTAAAGACTTGCTTTTGACCCTCTCAACATGTCAGCTTCTGCCCAACCAAAGGTCTTTTTGGTTGTCTCCCGGTTCAATTAAGTCCTTATTTACTAAATGTGGTGCAATATGCAGCATTAAAGAAGTTTCAAATTCACACGCGTGCCCAACCCCACCAGGTCCTGTTTCACTAATTTTCGCCAAAGCCTCGGAAGCCAATTTCCACCAGGTCACGAGGACTAAATGATTGACTTCAGGACCTAATCGCTCAAGAATGACCTGACCAATTCCCTGATTACCCCCGTGACTATTTAAAATGACCAGATTGTTAAAATCATGGGCCAATACGGATTCCAAAACTTCTTCGACATAGGTGGCAAAAGCTTCATGGCTTACCGTAAGCGTGCCTGGAAAATCCATATGATGATTCGAACATCCCACTGCGACGGGTGGCAAGATCAAAATCTGTTTGGGTATCTTCAAATGAACACTGTGAGCAAAATGCCATCCAATCATCCGGTCTGTGGCTAATGGAAGGTGAGGTCCGTGCTGTTCAGTAGCCGCGATCGGTAGTAATACCGGAATATCGCGGTCAAGTGAATCAATTATTGGACTTGTGAGTTCATCCCAGATCATAGGCGATTGTAGATTGTTGATTCAATGTCGTTTAGTACAGGTTGATTTCAGATTTTAGATGGCAGATTGAAGATTATTGCTGATAATAATCTTTCTGGAGGCAAAATTAATATTTTTCTGAGTTCAAGTCAGGGATAAACATGAATTGCTATACAAGTGACGGGTACAAGAAGTTAATGCAAATGATCATGGAGATTTTTAGAGTTTTTGCTCCTACTTATCATTACTTTCGTAATTTTCTACCTTCGCGGGAGTAGCTCAGTGGTAGAGCATCAGCTTCCCAAGCTGAGGGCCGTGGGTTCGATCCCCATTTCCCGCTCAATCAATTTTGTATGAGGAGTTAAGATCTTGGAGTGAGACTTCTTTTCAATTGAGAAATAGTTTGAAATGGGCCATTTCCGCCAATCTTCAAGGATGATCGTCAGCAAATCATATTAGCTGACTAAACATGTTCCATCCACCTGAGCTATCAACAATCCACCAAGGGGTTTATACTTTGCGAGAAATAATTACATTAGTGATAATTGTTTAATTTGTGAGTTCGTCCATGCATAAAATGATTTCGAAAATGCGAACCATAGTAGCAATAGTATTTTTTCTAAATCTCACCACGATTGCAAATAGCCAGGAAGATATTGTCTTGAAGCTTCAAGAAGTCGCCATTATTGATCAGAAAGTGATGATGCCAATGCGAGATGGTGTCCGTTTATGCACAGATATTTATCGGCCAAAGTCGGATGAAAAAGTACCTATTATTTTTGTGCGTACGCCTTACAATTTTAATTCCTGGGGTGATGGTACCTTGAAAACTGGGACTATGCGGCAAGCTTTGGAAGCGGTGAACCGAGGTTATGCTTATGTAGTTCAGAACGAAAGAGGACGATATTTTTCAGAGGGTGAATGGGATATTTTAGGTCTGCCCGTCACCGATGGCTATGATGCATTTACGTGGATGAAAGAGCAACCATGGTCGAACGGTAAAATCGGAACCTACGGATGCTCCTCAACCGCCGAATGGCAGATGGCGGTGGCCGCCCTTGATCATCCTTCGCACGCCGCCATGGTCCCTATGGGTTTTGGGGCTGGGGTTGGGCGAGTAGGATCAATAGTCGAACAAGGTAATTGGTACCGGGGAGGGGCACATCAATTGCTTTTTACCTCTTGGTTATATGGAGTTGAGCACGACAGGTTTAAGCCACGAGTTCCTGCTGGAGCAAGCCAGGAAGATTTGATCAGAATATCGCGGTATTATGATCTGGGACCTGAAAATCCGGAGATAGATATGGCGGTGGCTCTGTCACATCTACCACTAAAGGATATTATTACCAACATCCATGGAAAGAAGGAAATTTTTGACAAAATGATCGTTCGTAAACCGAATGACCCAGCATGGTACAGTGGGGGTCTCTATCATGATGACATGCCTTTTGGAGTTCCCAGTTTTTGGTTTGCGAGTTGGTACGACGTCTCTATCAGTCCAAATATTGCCCTCTTTAATCACGTCCGCACCAATGCTGAAGAAGCCACTGTGAGAGATAATCAATATTTGGTTATCGCTCCAACTTTACACTGCGGGTATGCAGGGGCTACTGAAGAAACGGTAATAGGAGAACGCAATGTGGGGGACGCCAGATTGAATTATGATGTACTGATCTACGGTTGGTTTGATCATTGGCTAAAAAACCCAAATGCCGAGTTCATTAGGAATTTGCCACGAATTCAATACTATACGATGGGTAGTAATAAATGGCAAACAGCTGAAAGTTGGCCACCGGAAGGAGTGAGTGAAATATCATATTATTTGACAAGTAATGGAAATGCAAATACCCGTCTTGGCGATGGTAAGCTGGTGACCTCGGTAAGTAAGAATGCCAAAGCAGATTCGTTCATCTATGATCCCATGAAACCCGTCATGTCGTACGGTGGCAATGTTTGCTGTACCGGAAATGCGGTGCAAGGTGGCGCTTTTGATCAGCAAGAGATGGAATTGCGAGACGATATTCTTGTCTATACTTCAGCACCATTAAATGAAGGTGTCGAGGTGAGGTGGATTTATTGAGGGCACCTTGTATGTCTCGTCCGATGCAAAAGACACGGATTTTACCATTAAATTGATCGATGTATATCCAGATGGTACAGCCTATAATCTGGACGAAACTATTCAACAAGCGCGATACCGTGAAGGATATGATCAGGAAATATGGATGGAGAAGGATAAGATTTACAAAATTGAATTTACCCCAATGGCGACGAGTAATTATTTTGAAAAAGGACATCAAATACGGATCGAAGTCACGAGCAGTAATTTTCCGCGCTTTGCCCGAAATTTAAATACAGGCGGTAATAATTATGATGAAAGGGAAGGAGTGATCGCAAAGAATCAAATTCATCATTCGGAGCAATTCCCATCAAAGATTGTTTTACCTATTAAGAATTAAAAGAGAACATCGAACCGGTATTCGATGTGGATGGAAAAGTGTAAAAAAACTTACTGAAGAAATTGTCAGACTGAGAATGATCGATTGGAGAGAGGCGAATCTATATTCGCCGGGCTTGGACATTGTTTAATCCGAAGTAGGAAAATACCTGCCGGAAAAAGTACCAGACGGAGAGCCATTGGAATGAGAAAATCCAGGATAAAATGTGCGTGCGGTCGACAGGGATGCAGACCACAGTATAACAGGGATGCCTTCAATGCAACGATTTAGATCAAATTCATAAAAACGAATTACCAATAAAGTAATAAGATGATCGTCAGAAAGAAGTAAATAAAACCTGAGACGAAAATGGCCCAGGCAGTTTTACTATTCTTTAATAATTTAAACCACATGATCACACCGGTGATAGCAAAAGTGATAAGGCTGACAGCTACCAGATCCAAAAGCAATGCATAAAGTGTGTACTGCCATGCACCACTATAACCTCGCTGACGGTGAATACCGATGAGAGCATCAGCTTTACTTTTTAGATTAATTGCAAATACGACTTTATTGGTTTCACTTTTAAAGGTTGCCCGGGTAGACCCTGCAGCACTTGCATATTCGCGAAAGGACTCTCCATCTTGGTTGACACCTTCGCGGGTCAATCGACCCTTGATTTGGTATTGATTTTCAAATGCTCTCCATTCATGAGGTGTAGTGGGAATCTCATTTACACCCTCCGTTTTCTCTACTTTTGCCATTTCATGATCGAACGAATTATGATGGATCATCAGATAGCTGGTGACAATGAACATCACTAGGACAGCTACGGTAGACAGGCATGCATACAGGTGTATCTTTTTAATTAAGACATAAGGTATTTTCATAAAAGCAGCATAATTAGACATGAAAAAATAAAGAGTCCACCAAATACTAATAGCTCCCAGGTTCGATAGCTGTACTTTAGCCAAAGCCATAAGCCTAAGACCAGTGATATGAATAGCACGAACAAAGCAAGCCACTGATAGACGATCCAGGTTTTCAGAAAGAATGGAGCATTAGGAATTCTCCCATTAAAAAAATGCAGTCCATGGAGTGTAGCCAGAAAGCCCTTCGGAATTTCATTCACTATTACAGCACCGGAAATTAAATTAACTTCCAACTCACTGGTTTTAGCAAGGTGAGTTACTTGAAGATTGAAATTCGTGCTGTCTTTTTTAAATTGCCAGGGAGGCAACCAGCCCATTATACCTAGCTGATCTCCGAGACTCTCGGCCAGCTCATTGTCATTTAAATTAGGATCAATCTGGACTTGACTATGCCATGTCTTTTTGACGGTCTTATTATCTACCTCCATTTTATGGTTTAGAATAATCGAACTAACCCCAAAGGCGAGCAGATAGAAGCAGGTAAAGAGGCCACAATATAGATGTAGTTTTATTAGCAGTGATTTTTTCATGAAGCATCTGTGTAATAGAGTAAGGAGAACAAAATATCGAAAAATGTTCAGACAATCATAAGCAAATGAACTTGCAACTGCTCCTACGTTGCGAGAGCAAATAAAGCTGGTAGCCGGAAGGCAGGGAGCCGGGAGTTAGATAGTGAAGTGGTTAAGTGGGTGACTCGTGAATGGTTAAGTAGTTGACTCGTAAGTAGTTAAGTGCAATCTTGCAGTGGTTAGTGAAGAAGTCTCATGATTTTTCTTGACCGTTTTTCGGTTGCAAACCGGGCTTACTAATCCCGTTGGGCTTAGGAATCCCTACTATTCCGGAAGACCTGAGTCGGCGAACCGAATCCAGAAATATGCCGGGTAGTAACTCAACGCTCGTCTTTACAATAAGATATTGTGAACAAGGATTTGGATATTTCGTCATTAGAATCATCTAAAACAATTCGAACTCTGCTAACACTGGTAGATGATCTGACAAATACTGGGTTGTATCATTGGCAATTACTTCCGTCTTGGTAACCTCACCGTCAAATTGATCATTAACAAAAATAAAGTCCAATCTTCGCAGGTCACCATGCTCACCTTCCTTTTCAATTAGGGCAGGAAAAGTGCCGGTAAAGAGATAGTCCTGAGGACGATGAGTAAATTCCAGGTCAACTAATCCGGCATTATCGATTTTCTCCATAACCCCAAAATCCAGTTGTCCATTGTTAAGGTTATTCCCTTTATAAAGACTGTCTAGTTGGGTGAAGAACACCTCTAGTCGTCCATGTGAGTAGTACTTGCCATCCATGGGTGAAAAGGTATTAAAATCTCCCGCCAGAATGATCGAACTGCCCTTCGGTAATGTCTCCATGTTACTTAGAATTTGATCGATCTCGCGATGCCGGAACTCCCAGTTGCTCGGATGCAGATGGATGATATACAGATAGATTTTCTGAATCTTCACTCGGATCAAGCCGTGGTGAAATCCCTCTTGATAGCGCTGGATATCTTCGATCGGAAAGCGTGATGTCACGCCGGTGGGAAATCCATCTTCCTTGAGGAGTATGCTAAATGGATGCCCCCAGCTACTGGCATCTTCCGCTAATTGTTCTGGTGTATACCCGTTTAATTCTTGGAGAGAAACAATGTCCGGGTTTTGATTTCTCATCCATTCAAGCCAATTCTTTTTTCTCTCGGGTACTTTAGTAAATCCATAGTAGACATTGTGGGTTATGAGACGGATTTTAGTAGTCCCAGGAGATTGAGTTTGGTTGCATGCAAAGGCAAAAACTATGATCAAACAATACAAGAGGCCAGTACTATATCTTTTAAAATCACATTGCATGATCATAATTCAAATGGTTGATGACTCCGACTCATTTATTTGCAACGTCTCGGACTAAAACTAAAATAAAAAAGGGATGATCATCACAACCATCCCATTTATCTTGAGCTTTTCTTAGATTGCTTTTATTCACTCCATGGTGGAGCAATACCATTGGCTCGTGCGTAGGCGATTAATTGACCTTTATGTTCTCCCGTATGTTCCATGACCAGAAGTAGGGTTGACATGCGATTAAAGTCTCCAAAAGGCATCTCGACCTTATCGCCCAAAGTCGATGTTTCGACCATAGTGATCTTATCCTTGGTAAATTGATTGGAGGCTTTGAGCAACTTCACGACGTTATCTTTACCGGAGGTTGAAGCCAAAGTCATCATATCGACTCCTGCAGGAAGTTCAACCCCGAGTTTAGTCATAAAAAAGTAGTTAGCCTGTGCAACATGTAAGATGGCGTCTTTTACAGATCGTACGCCTTCCGCTGGACTCCAGTCATATTTGTCTTCCGGAATTGCTTCTGCCAGTGATTCGATTTGACCGG
This sequence comes from Saprospiraceae bacterium, assembly GCA_016711125.1. GTDB lineage: Bacteria > Bacteroidota > Bacteroidia > Chitinophagales > Saprospiraceae > JABDMH01. The sequence continues at coordinate 549,740 of JADJTQ010000005.1, forward strand.
ATGCATAAGCAAACATTCCTTGCACGCCCGCTTGGGCAACGTCGCCCTGAGCTTTTGCCGTAGTAGCAAAAGCGGTCAGACAAATTAATAGTGATAATAGATTCCTCATAGTAGTTAAATTTAATGATGATCGAAATTTGCTACAAGGTAGTGGCTTTCTGGCACACCTTCAATGGTTGAAAGGTCATTATGCTGACTTTTTCGCTGCAAATAGATCGATTAACTATTTAGCAGCTAGTTCAAAGAGGGATTGGAGGCCATTTTACTTATCTTTTTTTCCTGGACCCTCTAAAGATGCCTCCGCTAAAACCCCCAATGCCTAACAAGAAACCGAAGTCGTACCAACCACCGCTGTTGTTGACCGCGTAGATCGCCACATCATCCATAAATAAAGAAAAGATAAAAGTCAGAGGAGCAATAAAGCCATGTATCAGACCGAAAAGAAAACCCCTGGTGTCCGATGGATTCACGCAAGCATCGAGGTTTTCCGGATGTGCACAAGAAGTTATCAAGACCAGAGTTAGGACCGAAAAAAAGAGAATTGTAGCATTTAGGTTCTTCATTGTTTTTATTGGAGAAAACTTAATTGCGGATGAATTAGTTTCCTCAAAACCCAATGATAGACGAAAGGATGTAATCTCCGGATGAAAATTTCAAAATTGTCAAACGTGAGGTTTAATCTGATGGTGTGTTGTTTGGAAACTTATCCAATCCTATGTTCAGTTGTAAGTATTGGCTGTAATAGTAGCTTCCAATTGTTCAATGATCCAGACTTCCATCGGTTGTAGGAACTGCCGCCTTCATTTCCGTTGCTTTTAATTCCCGTAGAGAATTAACCTCGCTTCCATTTGAATCAGTATAACCGATTCCCTTTGAAGCAGGTTGGTTGTAAGCATCGGGATGCAAATATTTTCCAACATTTTGAGGTTCTTTCGGAACACTATTCGGAATTCGATTTTTTTCTGCATATGGGTCTTGGCGAATACCGGTTACCTGCCAGCTAACTTTTACATTGGGTTGGTTGATAGCGATTTCAAACTGATTATTGTTAACTTCTTTATTTATTATCGCCTGGGCAAAAGCGCCAATGACGGTCAACTGGTATCGAAATTCCATATTCAGCCCTTCAAAATAATCGGGAAGCTGAACCGTGGCCTTTCAGTTAGCATCTGTTACTATATTGCCGTTGTAGATATTCATCATGTCGGGGCTTTCCTGAAACTGTGCATTAGGTATTTATTTGCCGGATCCAGCGGGTGGTCGATTTTAAATGCGCCCCCACCTTTAACTACCGTGCCGGATACAATCAGGTTAGAAGGGATAAATACTTGTCCATCCGCATCTATACGCATCCTTTCTACGCCAGCACCTAATTGAAATATCTGGTAAGCATCCGTAGAAGGATTATTACGAATATTCCACTTTCCAATACCTTCTCTGTAAAAACGCAACGCCGCATCACCGTTGAAAGCATCAATATCAACCACGGAATAACTTGCGGTAGACTTGCTTCGGATACCCATTCCGCCATTAACACCGGTATGCTCGACATCCAATATGTACTGGCCTTTTGTTGGAGTTAAAGTGGTCAGGCAGATCAATAAAATTAATAGAATCTTCATCGCAGTTAAAAATTAGAGGTAATTGAAACCAACTACAATGTAGGTTCTTTCCGCCTGATTTGCACCGGCAGGACATCATTAATTTTTGACGACTTTCTTCCAAGAATTAAGGTCTGCTTCAATTCCATCCTCAACTCCAACCTATGGCCTTGTTTTTATTCTTTTTCTCAATGATCTTCAAAAGACTCACTTACTAACCATTAACCAAGATGGAAGATATATTTGAGTTTAATAGGAGATTTACAATGCCTTAGTTAGACCATTGATTTTGCATGCAATAGTGCGGTTTGATATCTACAAATTCAAGATTTTCTTTGATTCGAAATTTTGAATTCTGTTTGCTTTCCCTGCTTAATTTAAGCTCAGTTTCTACGTCACTTGGTATAATAGGCCAGATGATGACCCGTTTCATCAACGTTTGTCTCATCGGTCTTTTCCATCTGTTTTTCCTCCTTCTCCATTTCCGCTATCCGAAGCGCTTCCTTTTTCAAGCTGGTATAAGTAAAAGGAGCCAGCATCAGACCAATAAATGTTTGCGGATAATTGGGCATGCCACCAATACCAATATCGTCACTAGGCTCTTTATCTTTTGGCAAATAAAAGGTTCCAAATAAAATATCCCAAAAAATCACATCTCCACCATAGTTGGAATTACCTTCTTCAATGTTTTTGGAGTGGTGGTACCGATGATTTTTGGGAGAAGAAAAGATATAATCAAACGGCCCCAATTTTACATCCATATTCGTATGTTGAAAGCGACCAATGGTACGGCTAAGTAGTCCGGTGACAAAAACAATGGCTACCGGAGCTTGCACAAAAGCCAAAGGGATGCCCCAGAGCAGACTTGACACCAAGCCTTCGAGGGGGTGTGAACGGGTACCATTAAACCAATATAATCGTTCTGAAGAATGATGAATAGCATGCCAGCGCCACATGAATTCATTTTCATGCATCCATCGGTGATACCAGTACCGGAAGAAATCGCGGACCGAAAGAAGGATTAAGACCTGTATGAAACCAGGGGAAGAAGGATGGCTAAAGACCCTGGCCGATTTCCGGAGAAATCTCTTGAACCACTATAGCAATGGTCGCGATTCGAATAGGTTGGTTGATGTAATCGCCCCAAAATTTACCGCCAAAAAAAAGCATGAAGTCGGTAGGTGTATCTTTGTCACCCAACCACTTTCGACTAAATGGCATCAGTCTTTCGAGAGGAGCAAAAATGAATCCCAGAATAATAAACATCACTATTGTGCCGAGAAAACTCCTGATGGTAAAGCCATTTTCGACAAGCTTAAACCCGACTATGAAAGTCAAAGTCATGAAAAGTGGGTAAATGACGACCTGCATGACTTTTCGCAAACGGGTACCTTCCAACCGGTAACTTAGAGGATCGAGTGATTCCAGAAACTTTCGGAAGGGCAAAAGAAATATTCGATGCCCAATCCATTCGATAGGGTAAAAAAGAGTTTCTAAAAATCGGTAAACCCGCTGCCAGATGGCGTTAATGCTCGCTTTCGCTTTTTGATGTTCTTGTTCGATATTCATTGCCCAGATTGACTGCTTTAATTTACAGGAATAAAGTCAGGCAACCAAATGGAAGTGCAGACATTCTGGCCATATCAGTAACAAGCCACTTTTTTTAATGGAAATAAGGCAGCCGTGGAGGGGAGTGGCAAAAAAAGATATTTTTAGGTTAAATAGTACTGGGGCTAATTCTCAAATTCCAAATTTTTGCTAAAAAAAGGCAATACTTTTTGATAAATTCTTTCACCTATTTTATTAACGTGATCACCCTGATAACTCTCATAAAAATGTTGGATCTTATAAGCTTCAAGACGTTCATGCAGTTCTTTGGTAGTTCCTGAAATTCCAAAATCTTGTTCTCCGGCATCCATGCCTATGGCCGTTAATTGCTTAATTCCGTAGATGTGCTGATCCAAAACCGATAGGGTGGCATTGGCCGCTATTTTATCAGCAATCTTTTTGTCGATCGCATCATCTTTATAGGGCAAATCAAGATATAGCGGTGCATTATTGGGATTAGGTGCCCAGGCAGCCGCACCAGCCAGCGTTGCGGAAACAAAAAATGGCTGAGATTCCAATTGTTCTTTTGTGGCCACTGCGCGGGTATTTTTAATGAGACCGGCGTTCTCATTAACATTAGCTCCCATGCAACAAGGGCTCAATAGATAAATGGAGGAAAAAACTTCCGGATATTTCATTCCCAGACGGATAGTACCATATCCACCCATCGAATGGCCAGCTAAGCCTCGGCTTTCACTGGTGGCAAGGGTACGATAGTGCTCATCGATGTAAGCAACTAATTCCTGAGTAACAAAAGTCTCCCAATCGCCAATGGTTATCGAAGAAGAATACATACTTCCTTTAAAGGAATTGTAGGCATTGGGCATTACGATGATCATTTCCATTGAATTACCTTCCGCGATGGAAGAATCTGCGATTGCAGGGAGATTGATCCAATGTTGCTCAAAGCCAAACCATTTGTCATCACGATCGGTAAACCCATGAAGCATATACAATACAGGAAATCGTTTATTGAGGTCTTTCTGATAGCTTGGGGGAAGATAGATAGATACCTCCCGATCGGGACTGTCACCAATCAGATTGCCTTCTAATGCTTTGCTATGCATCGTAATACGTTGTTTGCTCCCTTCGAGATTTTGAGCCAGCAACTGCAGGTTGACACCTGTTAAAATGAGAAAAAATGGCCGGGCAATAAATATTTCATAGTGTCAGAAGTGTTTTAATTCAGCTTCGAAATTAATTCAATTTAAGTGTTGCCGGTCATTTAAAAGTGATTAAATGGAAATGTGGCGATATCAAAAAGGAAAATATACAAGCTCAAATTTGAATTTCCAATCAATCATGAATATGGCATGTAGGCTTTTAGGTGATTATATTCTAAATGTTTGTCATTTACTCCACTTTTCAAGTATGGCCTCTACTTTCTCCTGGACCTCACTTCGAGCCTCACGCCGATCGTAACCCTTCATGAGCAATTCGTCATACTCCGTTTCGGTGTGGCGCAGGTGGGCAGCAACTGCCAGTAGTAATGCTTCGGGGTCAAAAGACTTGGCTGCAGAAGATCGACCCACTCGACCAGTGTATTTCCGGCAAGCATGTTCGGCGATTTGTTTGGCGCGAGAGGATTGACAGCCGGGAAAAGCCTTTTTCAATTGTGTCGCAAATTCGGCCACATACTTCTTATCCAACTCTTCCCTATACGCTGCAGCACGTTCTCGTCGATGCGCCCTTAATTCCTCATCCTTAAATAGTCAGCCTCAGCTTGACCAACCGCTTCTTCCTCGACTAAAATACCTTGACGCTCATAGTGCTTCCTGGCATTACTCCATTTCAGGACCACCGCATTTAGAGTAGAATACTTCTTTGCCCGTCGGGTCAAAGTACCATTGCCTGAAGGGAGAAAGAGTAAGTGGTCCAGATCAGCACAATTTAAACATAATGCACTACGCTTTCCGGCGAGAAATATCCAGGCCTGCGAGCCTAGTTTTTCCAGACAGGATTCACAGGTTGATTCCCCGCCTGAGATAAAAACTTTGAGTTCTGATTGATCTCCTTCCATTTGATAAAATTAGTATAATGGATAATTTTTGACACGAAACTTAATTAAATTTCTATCAAATTCAAGTTGAGCCAGGTAAATGCCAGGCGGAACGTCCTGTAATCCCATTTTCTTCATGAAAGAAGAAAGCTACTCTTCAGGGGTCAAGAGTCACTCGGATTTCTGGAAATCCCGTAAAAACTGTTGCATGTCACTTGTCGGAATTAGTATTTACTTTGTAGCGGTAACGAATAGGTCCTTCATATGAAATTCAGAGTATTATTTCAAATTGCAAATTGGTTTGGTGTGTTTCCTGCTTTTATAATTTCGCAGACCATCAACTATCAAAATGATGTTTTAAGTCAGACGCATGAGCATTACCGACGTGATCTGCAGTTAAACAAGTACTAAAGCAGCACCGGTCAAGGTAAAAATCTGGAACTCTAGCCCGGGGAAACGACGATTTACGGATTCAGCATCAAGTTGCGTATTTCAACAGCCTCCTCTAGGGTTTTCGATCTGTTTGTTGTGTGGCACTCTGAGTAATTGGTAAAAGCTATGATGCCTTCAAGTCTATGGTCAAAGTGAGGCTCAATCAGAAAGGAGATGGATCTATATTTAGGTGAAATTGAGAATAGCAACATACATCATGTCACGACATATTGAGCATCAGGCTTTAAAGGTCATCAAATAATTTGCTCTAATCTCGGCTGCTGATATCGTAGGCTATGTTGTCTTTGGCAAAAATGCAAATCGAATGCTAAGCATTCTTTCAAAATTTTTAGTCATTTCGGGAAGATCATGCTCGTTTTACCAGCACCATTGATCAATTTTATGGACCGAATGTTTTGTTTTAATAGATTTTAAGGTTAGAATTGCACAGATATCTAAGTATGTATACCACTGACCACATCTATTATTGTAATTTGAGAAATATGTTAATATCAAAGGGAGAATTGGTGAGATATATGGGACAGAATACCTTGTTTATCGCGTTTTTACTTTGCCTATTTTCGAAGATGGCTTTTAGCCAAAACAATCATCGTACGACCGTTTTTGACACGTTGTATCAATTGAGTGTTTCTAAGTTGGAAGTACAACTTAATCTTGATTCTTTGCTTCTTAATAAATTGACCAACAAAGAATGGCCCTGCACCCTTAAAGTTGTTTTACCTGACGATCAGACATTCGGACTCCCGGTGTCGGTATCGGTCCGCAGTAAATCCAGGAGAAGGTATTGTGATTTTCCACCATTAAAATTTGATTTTGATAAAAGTGAGTTAGAGGATTTTGGTCTGGATAATGAAGATGAATACAAAATTGTCACTCATTGCCTTGAAGCCACTGAGGGCGAAGAAGTATTGGTAAAAGAGTTTCTGACCTACCAACTTTTTCAAATAGTGACACCGCTTAGCTTGCGAGCAAAGTTGGTGGACATTATTTATATCGATAATGTAAGTGATCGTAAGGTGGAGAAGAAGGCAATTTTTCTTGAAAGTGAAAAGGAATTTGCCCGTGCCCAAAAAGGTGAGCTATGCGATTGCATGGGTACTCCCAAAGATAGTCTCGATGGACTAAAATATGAAATCGTAGCTATGTTTCAATACATGATCGGTAATTCGGATATGGACTATTTGGTGGAGAGAAATATTAACTGATTATGCTGAAATCAGGTGGCAAATGGCTGCCGGTTGCCTATGATTTCGATTTCGCTGCATTTGTCAACGCCCCATACGTTCATACCAAAGTTAAAGATAATAAGACGCTAAGACGGACCTACCTTGGATTTAGAGAAAATGAATCATACTTGCCTGAAGTAATTGAATTATTTGAAAGCAAGAAAGATGAAATTGAGACGTTCATAAAAATTACAGATTTAATTTCTTCAGGAGAGCGGAAGGACTGTCTTAAATATGTTAGAGATTTTTATCGAGAAATTTCAACTAAACCTGTGCAGCTACACTATAAAGATTAAACTAATTTAGCGGGAGTTCGATACTTTATATCGACTCAAAAGAAGCATCTTATCGGTAATACACCTCATTGTTCCTAAAATCCTGTTTCAATCTCCGTAGATCGGTGGTTTTATCAATCACAAGGCACTCGATCCCTGCTATTTCGGCAAAATCTTCGAGTTGCTCAGCTGATATATTCTGGCTATAACAGGTGTGATGAGCTCCTCCCGCTAAAATCCAACCGGTTGCGGCTGTGGGCAGATCTGGATGCGGCTTCCATAAAACCCGGGCAACCGGAAGATGGGGCAAAGATGCTTCGGGAACAACACCAGACACGGTATTGATTAACAACCTAAACCGATTGCCAAGATCGATCATCGAGGCATTCAACGCTTCGCCCGGATCAGCGTCAAAGACCAGTCGCACCGGGTCTTCCTTCCCTCCGATACCCAGAGGGTGGACTCCTACAAGAGGGTTGGTTGGTTGTAATGCTGGGGCAAATCTCCAGCATGTGAGCACCCAAAACCTGCATATTTCCAGGTTGAAAATGATAAGTGTAGTCTTCCATAAAAGAATTGCCTCCCGGTAATCCATGCCCCATCACTTTCATGGTACGGACTAAGGCCGCCGTTTTCCAGTCACCCTCCGCCCCAAAGCCATAGCCATCTGCCATGAGTCGTTGTACCGCCAGGCCTGGTAGCTGTTTCAGGCCATGTAGATTTTCAAAGGTGTCAGTGAAAGCTGTGAAGTTGCCTTCCCCTTTAAAAAAAGAACGAAGACCAGCCTCAATTCCGGCCGCTTCATATCGATTCCCGTTGTGCGCCATTGGATTGTACGGATGAACTCAGATGTGATGATTCTTCGTATTCAGCAATTAATTGATCTATGGTTTGTTTTGGTACATCTTTAATATGCTCCTGTAAATCACCCAAACCAAAACCATTCACTGCATATCCGAATTGTATTTGCGCCGATACCTTATTTCCTTCAGTGACGGCTACTTCGCGCATATTGTCACCGAACCGGGCAATCTTCATATTTTGACTGTCTGCCCAACCAAGGGCCACCCGTGACCAATGGCCGATTTTTTCAAGGACTGATTGATCTTTCCAATGACCTACAATAACTTTTCGGGAAATACCCATACGGGTATTGATAAATCCAAATTCTCTACCTCCATGGGCTGATTGATTTAGATTCATAAAATCCATATCAATCGAATTCCACGGGATATCCTGATTAAATTGAGTGTGAAAATGGAGTAGGGGTTTTGCTAAAATCTTTAAACCGGCGATCCACATTTTAGCGGGAGAAAAAGTATGCATCCAGGTGACTAGACCAATACATTTTTCAGCAGAATTGGCCTCTCGTACTAATCTTAAGATGGCATCTGGAGTTGTCAAGACACCTTTAAATATAACGGCTACCGGAATATGGTTTTGGTCATTCAAATGGGTTGCAATAACGCTAGCATTTTCAACCACGGTCCGGAGTGTCTGCTCACCATATAAATGCTGACTCCCGGAAACAAACCAGAGTTCGTAATTCTTTAATTCAATCATAAGCGTATTAAAAATGGACTAGAACTTTAAAACTATTTCTGAGCTTCCAAATTTCAAATTTCAAAATTTCCAAAATCTATAATCTACAATCTTGCCGTTGTTAAGCTATAAAGACTTATAGTTTGTATGATATATCTTCGATCTGAACCTGGGTTTTTTTCGTGGATAATTCCTTTGACCTAATTAGCTCACGGGTGGATTCTATAATTTTATCAAAGGCTTGAAGGAATGCTTTTAAATGGATTCTTTGAATACGTACAGTAGCTGAATTAGGTTATCTTTTGTCAAACTTATAGCATTTGTATTATTCATTTTTTGGCTGTATTTATTCCCTGTCTTCTCTTGATGATATTCTTTTTTAACTCTTTCTTCAATGGGATAAGACAAGGTTGCGCAAAGATTCATCATAAATACCTTAGCATGAAAATCTTGCCTTACTGATCGAGCAGTTCTTCCAGAAAAGGCTTCAATTTCAATCCTTGATTTTAGTAATTTGTAGGTCTCCTCTATGTCCCACCTTACGCGATATAGCGCCCTGAATTGATCATGTGGATACTTCTTCCTATCTAGTAGACTGGTCCCAGAAGTACTATCGACTTTCCATCTTTGAATTTTACCTTATTAATCGAACCGGTAATATTTCTTTACCATATTGCTCACCTACTTTCTTGGGAAGTTCAAACTCAACCAAGGCATCTTCATCGGTGGAATTATTAAAACTCTTGATCGCCTTCCACCAATTCTCATTCATGCGAAAGCAAAATTCGACACCCTTATCTAACAGATTGAGCATCAGCTCATAACCAGGGTATCCGCGGTCTGCTAACAACAAGTCACCCCCCGCTCTATCTTGGCAAAATGCTTGTCCAATAAGCTTCTCTCACTTTCTGTATAGGGACCGATCTGTGCATCAATGGTGATATGATTTAGTACGTCATATAATAATGAACAGGTCGCAAGGCTGGTTTCACTGTTTGCATTGGGTCCAAATCCTGTTTACCAAATTCCTTGGCTATGTCTTCCGATTGTGGCAAACGAAGTCTACTTCCATCTACTGCTAATACCCGCATCTCTCGCCAAACGTTAATTTCAGCCCCTTCATAAAACTCTCTACTGCCACCTCATTTAATCGCTGGAATGCCCAAGGATTCAATTTCTTACGTGTGACTCAGTGCACTTTTACTCACCTGCCTAATATCATAGTCTCCACCTATTATCTCCTTACAAAATCGGTCAATCTCTCGTTGGTAAGAACTTCTCAATAGCATGATGATCAAAATCAACTTCTTCAGTGTGAAAAACGTTCCCGGACTAATACATTTTCTTGCCCGTCTCTAGACTGGCTTTTAAAGTGTTCTTCTTCGAACTCATGGTCTATATTTTGGTTAATTTTTCTCGATAATCCTTCCGATTTGGCTTACAATCTGGCCTATATATTAAAGATAATCTTTATACATGTCTTCTCACTAACTAACAATTTAATTTCCTTAACTTAACGGCATTAAATCTACAATCTACAATCCGCAATCAAAATCACCCACTAAAATATACATAGGCTACAATAATTAATATTAGTACCAGAGCCGATGCAATAATATCTTTTCTGGTATAACTCGCCTTGTTAGTGGCACGATCTTCCGCACTTAAAGTGCCAAAAGTGAGCCCTTGTATCTGTGCGTAAGATGGTGGAGGTCCGGCATAACTTACTCCGATCATTACTACCGCACTCACCAATAGAATGAGTATGCTATAGTACTGAAAGAAGATACTGTTGACAATCCATAAGAAGCTGTTCGTTTCATAAGCTACTCCCGACAGTGCCACTGGTGTGTCAACAGCGAGCCGGAATAGACCCATCGCAAAACCAACACCTAGAGCCCAGAGGGCGCCTTTAGCATTTAATCGCTTCATGAATACTCCAAAAAAGAAGACCACAAAAATAGGCGGTGCCAGGTAGCTCTGCACTCCTTGCAAATAGTCATATAGACCTCGGCTGCCCTGAATCACCGGTATCCACAACAAACCGATGATGACCATTACGGCAGTTGCAATTCTGCCAATTCTGACCAGCGATTTCTCCGAGGCATTTGGTCTGAATTTCGAGTAGAAGTCCATAGTAAAGAGGGTAGAGGAGGCATTAAAAACACCAGCCAGTGAGCTCATGAGGGCAGCTAATAATCCGGCAACAACCAAGCCCCGGATGCCAGAAGGTAAAATCGTAGCCACCAGTAGTGGAAAAGCTTGTTGTGCGTTTTGAGAAATCACCTTGCCGTCCGCATCAAGCATAGCCGTAGCCAAAGAAGGTATCTTACCACTCGAAGCTAAAGCAAAACAAATAATGCCGGGTATGATAAAGATAAAGACTGGTAATAATTTCAAAAAAGCAGCAGCGATGGTGCCCCTTCTGGCTTCTGTCAAATTGGCGGCAGCTAAAGTACGCTGAACAATATATTGGTCGGTACACCAATACCATAAACCAATGATAGGTGCACAAAACAACATACTTAACCAGGGGTAGTTACTATTAAAGTACCAGGCCATTTCCGTATCCGTACTTATGGGAGCCCAGGTGCCCTCCAGTCCTTCAGGTACGAGTGGTTTCCAAAGATTAAACATTTCTGACCCGGCGATACTGCGCAATTCCGACCAACCTCCCAAAGCATCCAGACCATACCAGGTTACCAGGATTGAACCTAAAATCAGAATAAGCGTTTGAATGGCTTCCGTGTAAGCCACTGCACGCATCCCTCCCATGATCGTGTAGGCACCGGTAAGAAGAATGACAAGGATGGAGCCAAACCAGAAACTATTTAGACCCGTGAAGTTGATATCTGGCAGCAGGACTCCAAATACAATTCCACCAGCAAAAATGCCAACCGCTACTTTGGTCAATACATAGGCCACAAGAGAAATGAGAGAAAGTACCCAGCGGGCGGTAGGAGAAAATCGTCGCTCTAGAAATTCGGGCATAGTAAAGACCTTGGATCGCATATAGAACGGTGCCATCACCCAACCCAGGACTAAAAGACACCAGGCGTGTAACTCGTAGTGAGCAAGAGCCACGCCATTAGTTGCACCTGAGCCGGCAAGCCCGACCAGGTGTTCGGAGCCGATATTGGAGGCAAAAATCGATGCCCCTACAACGAACCATCCGAGGTTTCGACCAGCCAGAAAATATTCGGAAGAGGTGTCATTTTTTTGCCTGATGACCCACCAAGCTATGCCTAAAATCAAGGAGAAATAGGCCAGGATCAGGATCCAATCTAAAGTTGTCAGTACAGTCATGGTTTTCGTTCAGTTAAATTGACAGGTTCAGCGATAAGACTTCTTCAAGGTTAATTTCCGAAAAATCATTTATGAATTTCAGAATATGATCGAAATGCTCAAATTCTTGCTGCTGGTGGGTGCTGGTCACAATGATTGCAGGACATCCGGCATTTTTTGCTGTATGAGCGCCAGCCAAGCTGTCTTCAAAAACCAGACATCTTTCAGTTGGAATGCCGATGGATTGGGCAGCCAGGACAAATGTCTCAGGATCGGGCTTACCTCTGGACACATTCCTGGCATGAATGACCCCACCAAAATAATGGCGTAGATTAAGCCGATCAAGGACGAAGTCCACATTTTCAGGAGGAGCCGCAGTACCGATAGCCATTGGTATTCCTTTTTGAAAAGCTTCTGATAGAAACTGGTGCAGACCAGGAATCAGGGAGAGTTGGTCTTTAAAAATTACCCGGTATTCAGCCTCTTTTTCATAAGCTACCTGCTTACGCTCCGCCAGTGTAAATCGCTCGCCGAAAAGCCGTTCCAGAATTTCCTCATTTACTCCATGGATGTGTTCTTTTACTTCGGCCATTGACATCTCGATACCTAGTGTAGCCAGTTTTTTTTGCCAGGCGCGGTGGTGCACCATCATATTGTCGACCATGGTGCCATCCATGTCAAAAATGAAACCTTCAATCATTGACCGTAATAAGCATTTTTACCATGTTTTCTTTCGAAGTGTTTTTTGATCAATGCCTCTTTCATTCTGGGTGTCTTGGGTTCAATGCTCAGGGATATATAAGCCATCTTTGCCAGTTCTTCGAGCACGGCACTGTTGTATACGGCTTTTTTTACGTCCTTACCCCAGGTGAAAGGAGCATGATTTGCCACCAATACCATTTCGACATCTTGAGGATCCAGGTTTTGATCGGCAAAAGCGTTTATAATTTGATGACCGGTTTGATATTCGTAATCTCCTTCAATCATGACATCCTGCATCACTGGGGCACAGGGGATATCGCTGCATAAGTGGTCAGCATGAGTAGTACCCAAGATAGGTATAGGCCTTTGTGTCTGGGCCCAGGCTGTTGCGTAGGTTGAATGGGTATGTACGATACCTCCGATAAAATCCCAGTTATCATAGAGGACCGCATGGGTTTTTGTATCAGACGATGGCCGCATAGCACCCTCAATGATATGATTTTCAAAATCGACCACCACCATATGATCAGGATGTAGATCCTGGTAGGGAACCCCACTAGGCTTTATCGCAAAAATGCGTTCATCGCGATCGACCGCACTGGCATTGCCAAAAGTAAAAGTACCAAGCCTAATGCAGGTAGTTGCATATTGGCTTCATAGCATTCTTCTTTCAATCGTTTATATCGTCCCATCAACATCATAGGGATAAGGCCTCGATTTGCTTACCTAATGCAAGATACTTTTTAAAAAGTTCTTGATAAATCACGGTTAATTCCGGTTGAGGTTGATAGATGGCGTCAAAGCCTGAACCCATTGCTTTCATAGCCTCTTCGACGGTGTCATAAATGCCCGCTGCGGTTGCAGCAAACATCGCGGCTCCCAGGGCACAAGTTTGTTCTGACCGGGCAATCTTGATCGGACGATCTAAGATATTTGCCATGGTCTGCATGATAAGGGCGATTTCTTGGCGACACCACCAAGGCCGATGATTCCTTTGATCGGTATCCCCTCTGATTCAAATCGATCGACAATGCTTTTTGCGCCATAGCAAGTCGCTTCGACTAAAGCTCTAAAGATTTTTGGAGCATCACTCCCGAGGCTCAATCCCACCAGGGCGCCTTTCAACGACTGGTCTGCATCGGGAGTCCGCCGACCATTAAGCCAGTCAAGTGCGACAATAGCCGACATTCGTGGATCTACCTTTGAGGCTTCCTCAGTCAAAAAAGGAATGATCCGATCAAGACACTCTTGAATTAGTTGTTGTTTCAGCTCAACTGGTAAAAGCGCACTCTCGGCGAGGATATGTTCCAAGGGCCAACTTATAAGCTTCTTAAACCAGGCATAAACGTCTCCAAAAGCCGATTGACCGGCTTCCATTCCGATCATTCCAGGAATCACGGAACCATCAACCTGGCCACAGATGCCTCTCACCATCTTATCACCTATTTCTTCAATAGGCGCCACTAACATATCGCAAGTCGAAGTACCCATTACTTTACTTAAATGGTAGGGCTCAATTTGGCCTCCGGCAGCACCCATATGGGCATCAAAAGCACCAACCGCTACGGTAACACCAGGATTTAAACCCAGCCTTTTTGCCCACTCTTCTGAAAGAGTTCCGGCAACCTGATCTGACGTGTAGGTTTTGGTGAATAATCGTTCATTTAGTCGGTCAAGCAACGGATCAAGGGCGGTGAAGAATGCATTGGGAGGCAAACCTCCCCATGAATCATGCCATAGTGCTTTATGTCCAGCTGCACACCGGCTGCGTTTCATCTTGCGAACATCATTGCCCCCGGTTAGTGCAAAGGGATCCAATCACAATGTTCGACCCATGAATAGGCAGAAGACCTGACCTCTGCATCGGCTCGAAGTACATGAAGTATTTTGGCCCAGAACCACTCCGATGAGTAAATACCTCCTTCGTAGCGAGTGTAGTCCACTTCCCATCGGGCACAAAGTTGATTGATCTCCTGTGCTTCCTGAATGGCTGTGTGATCTTTCCAGAGGACAAACATGGCATTGGGGTTCTCCCTAAACTGATGAAGAAGCGCCAGAGGAGTACCACTATGATCGACAGCAACCGGAGTGGATCCAGTGGTGTCGATTCCAATTCCAACAATGTTTTCGGCAAGTTGCGCGTCAACTTTTCCTAACATTTCTCGCACAGCAGATTCCAAAGCTTCCAGGTAATCCAGTGGGTGCTGCCGCCACTGATTTTGAGCCGCATTACAATAGAGGCCACTTTGCCACCTGTAAGGCGATACGGCAATGGAGATTTCTTTTCCATGCTCACCATCAATCAGAACCGTCCTCACAGAATCGGTACCATAATCACCACCAATGAGCAGACTGTTCTTATTCATAGATAATCGATCAACATACGCTTGCCAAAAACGAAGTCCAAAATAGATAAAATTGATGGACCTACATGAGGTTTCACTGAAGCGTTCCGGGTACGTTAAACTAGTTCTTATCTATAGGAGGGTGTTGAACTACGCAACTTGATGCTGAAGCCGTAAATCGTCGTTTCTGGTGCGGCGAGACGAAGGAAGCTACCGGAGGTTGTCGCGCCGTGAAAGTCCGTGAGATGGGGACTACACACAGCGCTTTATATAAATATTAAAGCATGAGTGTAATGAAACATCTCATCACACGCCAATGGGTATCGACCCCCCATCCGGCAAGGTTTAGCCAACCTCCGGAAGCGAGTCTTGCGTAATCATTCGAGAGGATGGTACGAAGCGTAGACAGCGAGTGTCAAAGGTGTATGATAGAGCCTCGAAAGGGTAGATAAATCTGGAGTCTTAGTAGTCAACTTTGCTGGGACAATATGGAGGTAGGGCCAAAGGCGATCCTGCCGAAGTCCGGGCGGGTCAAAGAATGCATCAGAGACATAGAGGGCGAGTACAGGGAACACGGGAGACCCTACTGTCTCCTGCTGGGAGAAGGGCAAATGGGCGAGCTCTTGAACAAAAGGCCTGTGTAGGGTGGTCAGTGTCATCATCATCCTGCAGCGAAGAAACGCGATGACAGGAGCAGGTACGCAAGCCGAGGGAAACCGAAGGTGAAGGAATGACAGAGGGAGTCTTAGCCGCTTCATAGTACCGTTGGAAAGGTGGGAAATCCTAACCGGGGAAAGCCACTGAGTAGGGAAGGGAGCAGCACGAAACGGGGACTGTGTTTTGGACACATTGATTATACCAGTTTATAATATACGATGTCAACGAAAGAGATACAGATAGCACAACTGTCAAGGAAACACAAGGACAGCACGTTGCACAATTTGCACGGCTTTATCGATATATATGCCCTGTATGGGTCATATAAAAGATTGAATAGACAAGCGCAAGTGGCGTGGACGGAGAGACATGGCAGAGCTATGGAAAAGGAGGAATAGGTAAAATGACAGAGCTTCTGAACAAATTCAAGAAAGGAACCTATCGGGCGCCAAACGTCCGCCGCGTGTACATAGGAAAAGATAGCGGTGGGACACGGCCATTAGGCATACCGACGATCGAGGACAAGATACTGCAGACAGCAGTGCTAGGGGTACTTGGCAACTTAGTGTACGAACAAGAATTCAAAGAATTCTCGTACGGGTTCAGGCCGGGTCGGAGTCAGCACCAAGCGATAGATTACCTGTTTGAAGAGGTAAGTTTTGGGAAGATACGCTATGTCATAGATGCGGATATTCGCAACTTTTTCGGGGAGCTCAACCATGGTCTGTTACGAAGTTTTCTGGACCTACGGGTAAAGGATGGACTGGTACGTAAAATGATAGATAAATGGCTCAAGGCGGGCATCATGGAATCTGGCCAGGTTACCTACCCTGTAGAGGGTACACCACAGGGAGGTTCCATCTCCCCACTACTGAGCAATATCTATCTACATTATGTACTGGATACATGGTATTCGGAAGTGATACAACCACTACTGAAAGGGAGAAGCATGATAGTGAGGTACGCAGATGATTTTGTTTTAGGCTTCAGTGATCTGGAAGATGCGAAGCGTGTCTTCAAGGTTTTACCAAAGCGATTTGAGAAATATGGGTTACGTATACACCCGGAGAAGACAAAGCTGATAGACCTAGCAGGAACAGGTAAGGGCGAAGAACGCAGCTTTGATTTTCTTGGGTTCACCCATTATCTTGGAAAGAGCAGAAAAGGGTATAAAGTATTGAAGCGTAAAACGAGTCGGAAGAAATTTACCGGAGCTTTAAGGAGAATGGCCACCTGGATTAAGCGCAATAGGAACATGCGAGCGGTCGATCTGATAGCAAAAGTAAATATTCCACTATTACGTCCGAAAATATATCATTCCTATTCTTTAGCGAAACCCTGATTCGGAGGAACCGTATGCGGGGAAGCCGCTCGTACGGGTCTGTGGGGGCGCGGGGAGGTAACGAACCGCGCTACCCGGATAACTGACTGAGGATCAACAAAACCAGGAACGGCGAGAACGGCTGCATCATGTTATAGTAAGTATCTATTTTTTACTAATCAGCGCGAGGTGAGTATTTCAACAGCCTCCTAGGGTGATCTGAAAACCAAATTTGCTTGAGTTGAAGACCTCTCTAGCAATTTTTGAGATGTGACTCATTATGACCAGATAGTATCAAAAGTGGGTTTGGTGCACAGAAGAAATCCATTCACTTTCTATTCAAGTACCGGATCACACAACAAGCCTGTGGATTAAACAGGCTCCGATGAAACTCTGCAGCCTTTTCTTTCGCATGAATATGTGGATAAGCGTCTTAGAGGAAAAATGATACTTTTATTAGAATTAGCAAATTTTCAACGATCAGATGTTATGCGAAAAAATTTATATGTTCTCCTTTTACTAGCACTCTTTCGCAGTTTAAATGTGACTGGTCAGGACCAATACCATCTTGAATTGCTTCAGTTTTTGAAAGAAGGGTATGACATAGAAGATGCTGAATATATTTTCTATAAAACAGAACAAGAGATTGTTGACAAGTTGGTCCTATATGGCAATGCCAGTAGACAGCTTAAATCATTGGAAAACTTCAATTTCAGCATTCAATTGGAATATGAAGTCAAGGCGGCAGGCAGTAATATCTGGGATTCGGGCATCAACATCGGGAATCAGAATCCAGTGAATCAGGGTGATATCGTGTTAATTACTTTTTGGGCACGACAGGTATCACAAAGCTCTGAGGTCATGGTATTTGCTGAGAATGCTTCCGATTTCAGAAAAGAGGTTTATTTGCCATTAAACTTCACCCCCGATTGGACGCAGTATTTTATCGCGTTTAAGAGCTCTATGTTCTACCAATCAAATGCCTTAACGTTTGGATTTCATATTGCTGCTCAGATACAAGAATTCCATTTGGGGGGTCTCACGGCTTTTAATTTGGGGCAAAGGCAGCTCAATGAGGTACCCTCAAGCATTAACTCAGCTCTTTATGGTGGACATGAGCCCAATGCTGCCTGGCGGGATGAGGCATCCAGGCGTATCGAAGATCTGAGAAAGAAGGATCTTGTCGTCAAAGTCCAGGATGCAAATGGAAATCCAATAAAAGGAGCTACGGTGAAGGTCGAGATGCAAAAGCATGAATTTGGATTTGGGTCTGCAGTGGTGGGCTGCCGGTTTCCCGGGAATCGCTGTTTTAATGCAAATTATGTGGAAAAAGTACTCGATCTGGATGGAAGGGGACATGGTTTTAATGTTGCTGTGACGGAAAATGCACTTAAATGGGATGGTTGGGAAGAAGAATGGATTGGTACGCCTGAAGAAACAGTTGCGGCTATTCAATGGCTCAATGATCACAAGATTAAAACCAGAGGCCACACATTGATCTGGCCCGGATGGGATCATCTACCTGATGATCTAAAGGCACATGAAAATGATCTGACTTACTTGCGAAACCGCATTCATGGAAGGATTGAAGAAATGCTTACTCATCCGGTGCTCTCGAAATTAATCACTGAATGGGATGTACTCAACGAAATAACTCAGGTGCGTGACCTTGAAATGGCCTTTGCCAGTGATCCTGCTTTTACAAGCGGTCGTGAAATTTATCCGGAAATATTGGATGAAGTCTCGGAGTTACAACCTGATTTCATTAACTACATTAATGACTATGTGGTATTATCCGGGGGTGGGGCTGGAAAAGCAGTGGTTGACCGATATAAAACATATCTTGATGAAATCGTCGCGAGTGGTGCTAAATTTGATGGAATTGGTTTTCCATGTCATATTGGAACCCAGCCCACTTCGATAGTGAAAATCGAGCAGGTTTTAGACGAGTTTTATGCTCGTTACGGAAAACGCATGAAGATCACAGAGTATGATATCAATGAAAACGTTGATGACTCAACTCAAGCTAAATATTTAGCCGATTTTTTAACAATGATTTTTAGCCATCCCGGTGTCGATGCGTTTTTAATGTGGGGTTTCTGGGATGGTAATCACTGGAAAAATAATGCTTCTCTTTGCAAATCGGATTGGACCTTAAAGGTAGCTGGCCAAGGATTTATTGATAAAGTATTTAACGAATGGTGGACCAATGAGGACGGCTTGACTGGAGAGGATGGTCAATTTTCGTTTCGGGCTTTAAGGGTGATCATAAGTTGACAGTGGCAATTAATGGCGAAGAAATGGATACACTTATATCAACGGCCGGGATGGATACGCTAGTTTTGAATTTAGGCACTACACCTGCCCGTGAGATTTCTGTGTCAGATTATTTTCAGGTATTCCCTAATATCACTTCAGACCGATTGTTAAAAATTAGTAGTAATAGTGGTACCAAGATCAACCTTCAACTATTGTCTGTCGATGGTAAGGTATTGCAGCGTTGTTCATCAATCGTTCCTTTTGAATATGTTAACCTTGAGGTTGCCGCCGGGACGTATTTTTTGAAATTATCCAACAATTATCATACTCAGACCTTTAAGATCGTTCTCTTGTAAAAATAAAGTTGGCCTTGTCGAAACAGAAATCCCACAAAGGAGTCAAGGTGCTAAGGATTTATATTTAGTAACATGAGGGGATTTATGATATTTGTGTCTCAGTGGGAAAATCGAACATTTGGCTTGTCAGAATCCCACCAAGGCACCAGGTTCACCAAGGAATTATATTTTGAATTTGAGAGTCTTCATGCTATTTGTGTCTTAGCGGGACAATTTAACTTATGGTTGTCGTAATCCCACAAAGGTACCAAGATCACCAAGGAATTATATTTTGGAGAGCGTGATTCTTTGGTGCTATTTGTGTCTTAGTGGGGAATTATTTTTCTGACGAAAATTTAGTTATTTGTATTAGGTTAACTAATTAACTAATCTCATAATGAACCGCCGCACTGAAAATGGCAGTTCAGGCTGTTTAAAATAGATCAATTTAACTGGACACCAGTTGTTGCTAATTTTAAGCCTTGCGCTTGAGCAGTGACGGTGATGTTTTTTTCACCCTCAGATAAACGGACGATGAGCTGACATCTTCCCATAAATGTTTTTACAGTTGATGACTGGAAACTTTTCATATCCTGCGGATTACTATTGCCTACTGCCGCCAGGTGGCATTTCCCCCTGATAGTAAACGAAACGATGACTTCAGCGTCAGGAACCAATTTTCCTAGATCGTCCATAACTTCGACATTGAAATATGCCAGATCATCTGCACGAGCTACGATTTGTTCTTTTTCGGGTGCGATTCTCAATTGAAAAAGGTTTTCCGGTTGTCTGTAAGACTTTTCTTGCCACCTTTTCCCTTCCTTTATGCCTATTGCAGTTAGCATTCCTGCTTGATAAGGTATATTGATCCGGCTGATGAGCCCCTTGAATTCACTAATATTGATGGTGTCGATCACCTGATTGTTTAGCTCCAAAATTACCTTGTCGCACCGCGAATAGACTGATACCAGTAGGGGCACTCCTTCAAATCCCTCCCAGTTCCAACTGTGATATTCTTTCGGCCACGCCCAGGGACTTAGATATTCAACCATTCCATCGGGGATCGGCTCGTGCACTGCGATTTCCAAGTCACTGTTTTTCCAGACGACATCTCGAAAATAGGATTGAGCTTTTTAAAACCGAGAATATCGATATCTCCGCACCAGGCATTAAACCAGGGCCAATCGGCAAGGCCGAGCCATTCTTCCTCTTTATTATCTTTGTAGATGGTATGGGCTATACCGGATTCTCCAAAATAGTCCATACCTGTCCAAACAAAGTCACCGATCACATATGGATGGGTTTCTACCATTTTCCAATTTTCATGAGCTTCCAATGCAAATGATTCGGTACCCAGCATAACGCGTTCTGGAAAATTTTGATGATCTTCTTTGTATTGTTGCCACTGATAATTATAACTGTGCACATCCAATAGTGCAAAAGCGGACTCACTGTCTTTCCAAATCTTTTCCGGATGTTCCCAAAATTTGCAAATGGCTTGAGTTGCAGGTCGGGAAGGGTCTAGGGTATGGATCTTGTCAATTAATTTTTTAGCAATCACCAACCCGGATGAATCGGCTCTTTCACTAATTTCGTTTCCAAAACTCCAAATAATAATTGAAGGATGATTGCGATCGCGCAAAATCATTGATTCGATATCTTTTTCCCACCATTCATCAAAAGAGATACTGTAGTCCTTTTCGTTTTTTGGGCGTTGCCATTGATCAAAGCTTTCATCGATGACTAACATACCCATTTGATCACAAGCATCTAAGAGTATCTTTGATGGAGGATTGTGAGCAGTGCGTATAGCATTAAAACCATTCTTTTTGAGGATCTCTATTTTACGATACTCCGCTGATTTATATGCGGCTGCGCCTAAGATGCCGTTGTCATGGTGTATGCATGCGCCCTTCAGTAGCACTTCGCTACCATTTAACAAAAACCCTTTTGTTGGAGAGGCTGGCGATAGTCTCTCCACTTGAATTTAGTATTTTGGTTATTACCTCCACTGGCCCAGATTCGTTGAGACATTGACAATGGTTGTTGTAATATCCACTTGGGCCCTTTCAGAATCAATAGAAGGGGTAGTTATATACGTGCCCCAGCGATCTACGTGTAAGGTCCGTTTTAATCAGTGTGACGTCTCGGTAAATACCGGATCCAGAATACCAACGAGAATTTTTTTCCTTCGTTTTTGACTTCGACTGCCAATATATTTTCTTGCCCAGGTGGATGCAGATATTTCGTGAGATCAAAGACAAATGCCGTGTATCCATAGGGGTGATTTCCGAGATGATTTCCATTTATCCAAACATCTGCATTCATATAGACCCCGTCAAACAAGACGCTAATCTGATGATCACGATCCTTTTCGGCTAAGCTAAAATGTTTGCGGTACCAGGCAACTCCTCCTTCGACATGACCGGTAGAGGGACCACCCGCACTTAATTGAGAGAAAGGACCAATTTGTCGTACCTCTTGTTGGTCAGTCAAATCTTCGATGCTGTAATCATGTGGTAAATCTATGATCCTCCAATTCGAATCATCCAATGCCGGCGATTGACCGTCAATTACTTCTGTACGAAAGAACTTCCAGCCGACATTGAAAGAAATCTCTCTTATAAGCGGAGAGTTTTGGTAGGAGCAAGAGTCCAGTAACAATAATGCTAGGATAATGATCTTGTAACTCTGTTCGAATCTCATTTTAGAGTTTTTTTTTCTTTTTTAATTCAAATGCTCAACATTGAAATACTTTTTTTCTCAAACACGAGCTGATTTATTCCTTTCCCGTGCCTGAAGATTCAATCAGTCTGCATAAGGTCAGGTTGTTAGGATGCTTTTGACTTCAACTCTCAACAGCAATATACGAAGAGTAGCATGGTTTTTAGCAATGTAAAATCTATCTGGTCCCTACGGTTGGCCAAGACAAATTTCGATATAGAGATTAATTTTGTGGCCACCGCCAGAGTGGGTTAGGTGTTGGAGGAAAACAAGGCGATTCCACAATTATTCAGCCTCACTAGCGATTTTTTTAATAACTTGATACCATTACCCTTCATTTTTAAAAGCGATGGCTTTGGATATCGAGATTATTTTAAGCAGGCAATTAGCAGACTGTCTTTCGGTGCCAGTATTCATTGTAGATCCCCAGGGAACGCTACTGTTTTATAATGAACCAGCGGAAGGGATTTTAGGTAAGCGGTTTACTGATACGGGCTCAATGCCTGTGGGTGAATGGTCGACGATGTTTAAGCCTTTTAATGATAAAGGGAAAGCTTTGTTACCTAAAGAATTACCATTGGTAAGGACTCTACACAGAAAGGAGCCTGCCCATGGTTCATTTTGGATCAAGAGCCTTGATGGTTCATCCTACAAGATTTCCGTAACGTCGTACCCCATCATTGGTAGAAGTAAGGTGTTCTCAGGTGCGGTAGCCATTTTTTGGACGGATAACGAGGCCAAATGAGAGTAAGGTTGCTTGGTACCCGGGGGTCTTATCCCATTTCAAATCCCAAAAGTGCTCACTATGGAGGTAGTACCCCGTGTGTAGAAGTTTCGGCCGGTGGAGAAACGCTGATTCTCGATGCTGGCACCGGAATTGTGAGTTCCCATTACGAAAAGGGACAAAAAACGGGGGTCTATCACATTTTGCTTACTCATCTTCATATGGATCATATCCAAGGTTTAGGATTTTTCAATCCTCTATTTAGACCAAGCAATGATGTTCATATTTGGGGTCCTGGAAGCAGCACGGAATCGCTACTAGACAGACTTAAAAGGTTCTTATCTCCCCCTTGTTTCCGGTATCCATTCGTGATGTTGGATGCAACCTTTACATCCACGAACTTTCCAACAGCAACTTTAACTTAGGTTGTTTTCACATTAATACCGCTTTTGTCTGTCATCCGGGGCCCACGATCGGATATCGTATTGAATATGCGAATAAATCGCTGGTGTACATACCGGATCATGAACCGGTAATTGGGAGAGAAGAACTGTTTGAGGATGTAGCATGGCTTTCGGGATACGATCTTGCTAGATCAGCAGACCTCTTAATTCATGATGCGCAATACAGCACCAGTGAGTATAACAATCGTATTGGCTGGGGTCACAGTTCATTTTATCACGCAGCACAATTCGCAGAAAAGACTAATGCAAAACGTCTTCTTTTATTTCACCATGATCCGACCCACACCGACAGCATGATGGATGAACTTTTTGATGAGTTTATTAGTAAACACGAGTGCCCGTTTCAAATCGAACTGGCTGTTGAGGGCAATGAAATAGACCTGTGATTTCAAGCACAACACCTCAGTTAGAAAAGCTGGTTGCGACTTATTATGATAAAAATGTTTGCCTGGTTTTAACTTTGCGGTGTGTCCGTAATTTCGTTTTATTTATTCACTTCACAGATTAATTCACCATTTGTTTTGGATGCTGTGCAAGTAATTCATCAGCTAAATAAAACCCTTTTTTATCAGCTGTCTCCGCCCTTACCAGAGCCACTTTTTCCGGACTAATCACCGAAGCCCGGTTGGTAAAACTATTTCGCACATATGTGAGCACCGCAGCTATTTCGTGATCATTCATCAGGCCGCCAAAAGGAGTCATTGGTACATTGCCTGGATACTCTTTTCCTTTGATCTCAATCGGTCCCATCATTCCATTAAGAACGATTTTAATCAGACGATCAGGGTTGCCCATCACCCACTCAGTACCGGATAATGGAGGAAACTGCGATGCGTCGAGACCATGACCATCCGCCTGGTGGCAGGTGATGCAGTAACCCTCTCGCTCGTAAAGTTCTTTGCCCTTCATATACATGTCTCGGTCAGTGCCCTTCAGGTGAGTAACTACCTCGGCTTCTTTTTCCTCCTGAACCGATCTTCCATTTAGATGCGCTAAAGCAGTTTCGTATGCATACACAATCCATTCATCCATAGGTTTCCTGCCTGCCTCTTCAATAACGGGAAGTCCCTTGGTGGGCTCCAACCATGAGGCGGCTACAATGGCTTCTAATCTAACTCTGCCATGGTCATCCTGGGCTGCTTGCAATAAGTAGTCACCTAAACTGGCAACCTGATGACCTGTGTAGCGCAGTACCCTAACGGCTGCTGCCCGGGCTCGAAAATCCTTTGCCTGTAATAGCTGTCTTAGCAATGTTTCATCAACTTGATTAAGTCCCCAACTCACCCATAGTCCTTCCAACATAAAGTGCTCATATTGAGGGTCATTTTTGTCGAGATTGTCAGCCCAAATGCGAAGTTTACTAAGTACCTCCGACTTATCTCGTGCTCTGAGTTCCCGCCTGGTTCGATAGCGGGTGCGATACTCGGACAACTTGAGATTATCAAACAACTGATCGATAGTCGCGCCGTCAATTCTTGCGGGAGTAACCAGTGGTCTGGATGGGTATGTGATGCGATAGATTCTACCATGTACGTGATCCCGGTAAGGGTCTCGGGCATTATGCTGCATATGGCCAATCAGGATGTTATGCCAATCAATGAAATACAACGAACCATCCGGTGCAAACTCCATGTCGACCGGCCGGAAGTTTTTATCATCTCCCTTTACCAGATCGAGCTCATGCCGGCTCTTATAACCAGTACCATCATCAACCATCGTATGCATTTTCATTCCGAGGAACCCAATGGTATTGTTGATGAGAAGATCACCTTGTACCTCATCCGGAAAGTGACGACTTGACACAAACTCCAGCCCTGAGGTGGGTCTTACCCGATGGGCATCCTCGATCAGATTCACCGATTTATGGGTTGCTACACCATAGCGTGGTTTGACTGATCCCGGTAGCATCCAACGTACATCCGGACCGGAAGTTTCGGCAAAGAAGTGCTCCCCCCAATCATCGAAGGCAATGCCCCAGGGATTGGGTATCGAAAGTTGTGCTGTTCGCTCTAGTTGGTGTCTTTGTGGTTGATACCGATAAAAACCGCCATTGGTAGCTCGCACAGGGCCATAGGAGGTCTCCACGTTGGTGTGGAGAAATACCCCTTCACCCATAAACAATGCCCCGGAAGGATCTGCCACAAAAGCGCTGATAGCATGGTGTGTATCGTGATCATCAAAGCCACTCAATAAAATCTCCTTCTTGTCGTATTTGTCATCTCCGTCAGTATCCGACAATAAAACCAGATTGGGTGCCTGGGAAAGATAGACTCCCTCGGGTGCAAATTCGAAACCAATTGGTAAATGGAGACCATCTGCAAAGGTCGTCTGTTTATCGGCCTTACCATCTCCATCAGTGTCTTCTAAAATGATAAGTTTATCATTAGGCCTGGCATCACCAGGTTTATAATGTGGATAGCTGGGCATCACTGCGACCCAAAGCCGGCCTTTGTTGTCAAATGACATCTGAACGGGATTGGCCAGGTCGGTAAATTCCCTCTCAGAGGCAAATAATTCGATCTTATAGCCTGGTGGTACATGCAGTTGGCTCAAGGCATCATCTCCGTAGAGATATTCAGTGCTCCCATTTTTCTCACTTGGTATGTAGTTGGTTTCGACTGGAGGCAGGCTGCTGGTCCTAGCATCTGCCGCGGTAAGATCCATGGTCTCACCTTTGGTTGCCATCCATACAGCACTATCTCTAATGGCAGTCATCTCCCTGATCTTTATAAGCTCTGCAGGATAATTATCGGGGCCAAAGGGTTCGTATCGCCGGCCAAATACATGCACTCCGTTGGGAATTTTATAATCATTATGCCAAAACCAATTCTTTTCCATCACCGCAGCATGAATCTGATCCCGGTATTTTGTCGCATTAATTGATCCCTTACCAAATAAATGATCATTGAGGTAGTTGCCGAGGATTTGATAGCCTCGATCATTCAACTGGGAGCCATCAATCGTCAGAGGTTCGGCATTCTCTTGATACCAGGTTTTGGATGGGGTAAATACATCCACAAAAAGGACCTGATTGCTGTCGGCGATAGCATGCATTGCCAGGGTATATATTGCGAGATTTTCATTGGTAGCTACGCCATTTGGAACATCCATCTCTGCGGAGCGATCTTCCATAGCAATGGGAGTTATCAGCGCAAGTTGCGGCGCACTGATACCATTATACTTTTGACTCAAGGTATATTTGACGAAAGCATCCAATTCCGCTTTATAGGTATCTAAACCATCTGGTCCTGCAAAAGCCTCATTGAAACCGAAAAAGGCAATAATGATATCAGCCTGCAGGCGATTCAACCACTGATCAGGGGTCTCGAAATGTCCCTGGCTTCCGGAATTTTGGGCCAGCTCTGTTTGAAATTTTTCTGCACCAGGAAATGCCCATGGTGATACCCGTCCAGAGTGTGGCCTGAAGCCAGGGGTGTCGCCAGGGTCACACATATTGCGGATATAAAGCGAGCTATCTGGATACCGGACATGTAACTCTGTCTCAAAATGGCCAAAATTCATCATACGAGACCCCAGATTGTTACCAACCAAAAAAATGTGAGCTCCCTTTTTTAATCGAAGACCATTTGTAGCTTCTTGAGTGCAATGTTGAAATGCTACGGCGACTAGAATGAGGCCCCCAAAAACAAGTGAATTCTTGATATTTGACATTAACTATTGTTATTAACTCAAAGTGTAATAAATTGAAAGCGTCCGGTAAAATAAGGAAAAATTGAAGCTTTGAAGCATAGTAAAATCATGGACGGGATGAAGGAAGCATCTGCTGGTTGCAAAGCCCATTTTCAAGAGTTATTTTTTCAAATATGAACATTCTATGATAAATAAAGTATACCTTTTTTACTAATTATAGGTATTCTGAAGGTGCAAGGTCAGAGTAGCGGAGAGAGAAATGCATTTTACATCACCAATCAATATCCACTCATCGCTCAACCTTATACCGCCCTGCCACTCGGTGATATCAAACCAAAGGGATTTTTGCTTAACATGCTGGAGCTTCAGCGTGATGGATTGACTGGACATTTAGACAGCATTTATGAAACAGTTTGTGGGCCCTCCAATGGCTGGCTGGGCGGTCAGGGCGATGGATGGGAGCGAGGACCCTATTGGCTGGATGGCTTAGTACCCTTGGCCTATATGCTTAATGATGAAGATTTGAAAACAAAAGCACAACCCTGGATCGAGTGGAGCATAGCCAATCAACGTGCAGATGGCTATTTTGGACCGTTGCCTCTTTCAGACGGATATCAGAAAATAGAGGGAACCCAGCAAGGGAATCGTGAAGATTGGTGGCCTAAAATGGTAATGCTGAAAGTCCTGCAGCAGTATTACTCCTCCACAAAGGACGAGCGAGTCTTAAACCTGATGACTCGATATTTTGAGTATCAATTAAAAACCCTTCCGAATTTTCCTCTGGGGCATTGGACTTTTTGGGGTAACAGGAGAGGAGCCGATAATCTCGCCGTCGTCTATTGGCTCTATAATATTACCGGTGATCAATTTTTATTGGAGCTAGCTGAGATTATTCATCATCAGACCTATAATTGGACCGAAGTATATTCCGGTAATATGATCCGGCAGGTAAACCCGCTGCCGCCATTACATTGTGTAAACGTTGCTCAGGGACTTAAGGCTCCAGTGATCTATTATCAGCAACATCCGGAAGATAAATATTTGGTTTCAGTTAAGAATGGACTGCGATCCTTGAGGGAAGTGCATGGTTTTGTGAATGGTATGTATGGAGGTGACGAGCAATTGCATGGTAATGATCCGACCCAGGGATCTGAATTATGTTCAGCGACGGAAATGATGTTTTCTTTTGAAAGTATTTTACCGATTACGGGAGATGTTTTTTATGCTGATTATCTGGAAAAAATTGCCTACAATGTATTACCCACTCAGCATGATGATGCATTCACGAGAAAACAATATTTTCAGCAGGTCAACCAGGTTTTAATTACCGATGAAGCTCGTAATTTTTTTGATGACGATAATAGCAGACTTGTTTTTGGAGTTTTAACGGGCTATCCCTGTTGTACAACTAATATGCATCAAAGCTGGCCCAAATTTATTCAGAATTTATGGTATGCTACTTCTGATAATGGGGTAGCGGCATTGGTGTACGGACCCTCTGAAGTCGAAATTAAAGTAGCTGGTGGTAAGCAAATAAAAATCACAGAAGAGACTAACTACCCCTTTGATGAAAAGATTTCGTTCAAGATACAAACAACCGAATATATTGAATTTCCGTTTCACCTGCGAATTCCCGAATGGTGCAAAAAATATTCGCTAAAGATTAATGACGAAATAATAGTCCAGGAACCCAACGATCAAATTATTCAATTAGATCGAATATGGACTAATGACGACAAGGTCGAGTTGATTTTGAATATGGATATTCGCACCAGTAATTGGTATGAGGGTTCAGTCGGTATTGAAAGAGGCCCTCTGGTGTATGCTTTAAAAATGGACGATCAGTGGCGCGAAGTTAGCTCTGAAGGGCATGATCATTCCTTTTTTGAAGTTCTGCCCAAAAGCGAATGGAATTTCGGCTTGATCAAATCTGAAATAGAATCGATAGATTTTGAAATAGTAAAAGTGGAGGTGATTTCATCCATGCCATGGAATATTGAAAATGCTCCATTGAGTTTAAAAATCAAAGCCTGTCGAATTCCTGATTGGCAACTCTATAATCACTCTGCTGGAAAGATTCCTGCCCGAATAAGAATGAATAATTCAGCATGTATTCAGGAAGAAATTACATTGATTCCCTACGGATGTACTACCTTAAGGATTGCACAATTTCCGGTGGTACAATTAGATTAGATCTGATGGTGAGTCGTTTTTAGCGATCGTAGAGCGGACAGAGATCTAAGTTTTGATGTAAAGGAACTGTGGGTGACAGGAGATTAATTTATTGAACTTGATTTTTGTCCGATCCTGGAGCGGCTCGTTGACCACTAGGGCTCCAGAATCCCTGCGTTTCACTTCGGGCTTCAGGATCCCAATGCTGCGATCCTGGAGTGGACGAGGATCTGAGTCGGGATCCAAAAGAGGTATAAGGTTATCGGGAGATTATGATTTAAAGGACTTGGCTTTTGTCCGATCCTGGAGTGGCTCGTTGACCAGTGGGACTCCAGAATCCCTGCGCTCTCTTCGGGCTTCGGGAGCCCGATGTGGCAGTCCTGGTGCACCTCGCTATTAAATATCCAAGAGGTTAAGACCCTTGGAATACGGAATAACGGCTTCAGGATCGCTACTACTCGTTCTTCAAATAAGCCAATAAATCAGCCATTTCCTGATGATTTATTTGCAGGTGGAGGTTTTCCGGCATGGCCGAGATTTCGGAAACCTTCAGATTTTTGATCTCATGGCGATCCAGTGTTTCTTCTTTTCCGGCGGCATCCTTGATCGTCATTGTATTTGGACTTTGATTGGAAATCACCCCACTATAAAGTGTGCCCGAGGTGGACTCCAATGTCCACAATTCATAACCATCGGCTATTGATTTATTAGGTTGCAGAATGTCAAGAAGAAGCGAAGGTTTGTTCCGGTTTCCCATGGTTGATAGATCAGGCCCGAATGCGGTACCATTTTCTCCCCTGATTTGGTGACAAACGGCACAGTTGTTTTTAAATACGGTGAGACCTTGCTCCGAGCTCCCCGATAGTTCAAGTGCTTTTTCGTATTGCTTCCAGGTGTCATTTGCTTTGAGTTCATTGCCTTGCAATAAATTTCTAGCTTGAGTTCTGACTTCATGATTCGCACTATTAAGCAAGGAGACGGTGTTCGACCAGGAAAGACTCGATGTCTGGATTTTCTTTTGTTCTATGGCATTTAATAAGACCAGTCTAGATGTATCGTCCTTAAGGAAAATGCCAACACCTTTTTGTCTTTCTCCGGGTAACATCCCAGGCCAAAGCGAAACGAGAAGATCCGTTCCGTTAGAATCTATCATTTCGGCTATAGCATCAAGTACAGCCAAACGGACTTCCTGGTTTGTTTGATTCTCCATAACTGATTTAAGTAAATCCACATGATCACTGGCATTGGTCCATCCGATAATGCGAATGGCATCAATGACCGTGGATGGATCTAACTCATTATTCTTTACCGATACTATTGCATTGGCAAGCAAGGGATTATCTCGTTTTTCGAAATATCCTGCTGCATGAAGTACATTCAAACTTGCAGATCTAAAATCTGCATCGGTATTTTTCTTAAAATTCGAAACAAGTAGCTGAAGATTTTCATTGCTGATGGTGAGTTCCTTATCTCTACTCTGTGATTTATCTATGCCTTCTAAAACCAATGGATCAAACCAATGTAATTTGGATGATTGTAAAATGTCGCTCAGGAATTTATTTAATTCATGAGAAGTGACACTTCTCACCAAGGTCTCACTTAATTTTCTAAAAAAAGTTTTGCGACCGGGAGTTTCCTCTGCTTGAAATTCTTTGGCTGATCTTTGGTACAATTGAATAATATCCAAATTCTTGGCTGAAAGTGCGGCATATTGTACCCACGGATCCTCTAAATCTTTCGTTAGCAGATTCATCCTCGCTTCAAAAGCTTCCTTATTTTCGATTTCGCCCAGTGTTAGCAACAATTGAAACCGTACTTTTTCACTCGGATCACTGACCATCTTAAATAGCTTCTCAAGTATATTTTGATTGGTTGAAAGATGAAATTCTGAGATTTTTAGTGCGTTCTCTCGTACTTCTGCCGATTTATCATTGAGCAGGGATAAAATAACAGATTCGTTCATGGAGTTCTTACCTTGGATTAACCACATTCCATGGACTTTTCCGGTCGTAGATTCCGTAGTCAGCACAAAGTCTTTTAACTTTTGAATAATGACTGCATCTTCCCGGTCCATCAATAATCGTTGAGCATGAGTTCTCCACCAATTGTTTTTGTGCTCTAACATCCGGATCAATTCATCAGAATTTAATGCTTCAAGATTTATTTTATCCAGGAATTGCATGGGACCACTTCCCTTAACCGAAATTCGATAAATGCGACCTTGATCAATCCCAAGATATAGGTCTCCTGAATTGATCACCTCATCAGAGAGCCACTCCGGATGCTCTATGATTTTACGATGATAGTCAAGGATATAGAGGGCTCCATCTGGCCCTGTGTAGTGATTCACTGGTCTAAACCATGAGTCGGAAGAAGCCAAAAATTCGCTCCCCTTTAGTAATTCGACAGACTCAAAAGTGGCCCCTTTGTGATGAATTGCATCGACATGAATAATGTTGTGCACTGGTTCAGCGGTGAAGATACTGTTCTGATATGTTTCGGGAAAATCGCCTCCCTGGTACCAATGTATACCACAAGCAGAAGTCATTGCACCTATGTCAGTAAGCAACTGATGATCTGGATTGACAGTTATTGGAAAATATCGAAGCCCCTACCGTTTTTCGGAATGTACTGCTGGCCGCTGGGAATCAAAAGGTTTCGATTTCTCGCCATGTACTGAGAAGCGATCACCGCATGAAATAGATGAGTAGCATTGTTTGTCTGAAAGTGGTGACCCCATGGATCAAAAGTTTGACCAAATTGGCTCTTCGCAGAAAGCATTTCAGCGGCAGGAGGAGCCGGACGGAATCGAACGCCCAACCCATTGGCATTCTGGGGTAATCCGGCAACATCAGGCGATCCTGGAAAGTGAACCTCAGTGCCTTGGTCTCCCAATACTTCGGCAAATAGTTGAGATTTAACCGCCCCCTCATGACTCAAGTAGATCCAATTGTCCAGCCCGTAAGTCGGATTGTTCACATTGTGTTGAGGATTGGATCGGGCAAATCCTGTCAGGACCGTGTCGATGATTTCTGCCTTTCCATCCTGGTCAGCATCTTCCAGATATATTACGTGAGGAGGATCTGTCACTAGAAACCCTTTTTTCCATCGGAGAATACCGGTCGGAAAAATCAAACCATCCATAAAGACCGTACTTTGATCGGGTAGACCATCGTCATTAGTGTCTACTAATCTTTTGATAGCCCCGGTGCCCGATACGTCTAAAGGATACCCATGCATCTCGACGACAAACCACCTGCCAAGCTCATCAATCTCCATATCGACCGGATCCGAAATCAAGGGTTCGCTTGCCACAAGTTCGATTTGAAAACCTTCTTCAATTTCGAATTCGCTTAATGGTTGATCCTTTTTGTTCTCTTGTTGACAGGAAAACATAACCAAAATCATCGATAGGGAGAAAGTAAATTTGCTCATCAAGTGCTGTTTATGCTACAAGATAAAAATGATTCACTTTAGATGAGCATCAGTTCCCTTGGATGGGAGAACTTAAGTCTTAATAGCACTCTTCTAGCCTGGAACTCGTAATTGTCAGGCGAGGTTTGGACTATGGTCGCCAGGGTTTTGACCGATGGGCTTTGTTGCGGGAGGTGGCAAAGACAATTCGGTTATAGAAGCTGGATTCGGAAAAAACGGTATTCTTTCAACATTAATTTTGCGGAAGTTTTAGTGTTTTGATATCCTAAAACGCATCAGGATTTTGATAGGCTGTAAAACTAAATATTACTGAATAGCAGTTTCGATCTTCGCCAATCGTTCTTCTAACAAAACAAGACTTTTTGACTGTTCGTCTCTTTCTGACTGTAATGCATTAACTTGATTTTGCAAAGATTGAATGAGATTCTGCTGATCCTTAACGGCATTGATTAATAAGTATTTAATTTCACTGTCGACTATGGCCAAATAGGTCGTTTCAGTTTTATCAGCAATTTTATATTGCCTGACCAAATAAGGTGCAAAAGTCAAAAGGTCTTGGGCAATTAATCCTAGATGGGCTTGATCAGATTGTATACCGGATTCTTCCGTATACTTAAATTTGACAGGATTCATCTGTTGAATCAATCCAAGGCCACCTGTGAATGATTCGATATTTTTTTTCAATCGACTATCAGAGGGGGTCACAGTTCCTGATGCACTTAGGTCACCATTTACCGTTAGTTGTTCTGTTGGATTATTAGTTCCAATCCCGAGTTTTCCGGATGGACTGAGAAAAATGGAATTGGCTGGAGCTCCGCCACTAAGACGAAAGACTTCGTTGTCGGCCGTGACATCTCGGATAGCGAAAAAGTTTAGACCATCCGAAATATAATCGTTAATCACTATTCTCCAGTCAGTAGTGCTAAATGGCGGGTCTGAGGTGTCATCAAAATGAATGTTTATATTTTTGTCTTTTTATTCGAAGTTCATCGATGGTAAAGGCTTCTGCATCAAGACAGTCCGGACCGATACAAGACCTTCCCTGGACAATCAAATCGTCCATAATGGTCTGGTCATCAAGTAATTTCCTGGGCTCAAAGTCTGCCCCAATATAAACAGGAAAGCAAGAAAGTCCTAGTAAAATCACTAAAGTTGAGATCTTTTGTGTTTGTGTTTTCATGGTTGGTAGGTTTAGAAAGGAACAATGATATATCCGTAAATAATGTGAGGCATGAGCATGCACCAATTTAATATTTTTTCATCAGAGAAATGGTCTTAACGTGCCAATTGGTATTCGACAAATCTCAAGCAGCTTTTTGAGTGATGTCATTGGGGTAGTACGTTAACATCTTTAGCCCTGCTTCCTGTTGATCTGCAGTCCTGGGCTATTGCTATTCTATATGTTCAACAATTGGTTTCAGTTTACCATCAGAAAATGACGGCTCGTACGAAAAGCAAGGTTTCGGGTGGGTTTACCACTCAGTTTCCAGAGGTGAATTTTATATTCATTCAATTTAACTCACTCGTTTGTATTCTTTAATGTGCATATCAACCGTCGTGCCATTCGAGGAATCTATGTGCATGTTCGCCTTTAATTGCAGCTTAAAAACGTTGATCAATCGAAACCCAAATGATTTTCCCATCATTTTTTGGTCGGTTTGATCAAAACCAATTCCGTCATCCATTACCTGAAGATGAAGATTATTCTGATTTTCTTGAAGGCTAATCGTAATGATGCCTGTTTTCTCTTTCGGAAAGGCATATTTCAAGGAATTGGTAATTAATTCATTGACGATCAAACCCAAAGGTATGACGGACTCCACGTCAAGATGGAGATCTTCAATATTCATTTGCAATGCGATACGTTCAGGAGAAATATTGTATGAATGAAAAAGACTTTGAATTAATTTCTCAAAATATATCTTGATCTCGATTCCCGTTAGATTATCCTCTTCGTAAAGGTTTTGATGAATCAATGCCATCGACCTCACCCGGTCCTGACCAAGTTTGAGCGCAGAAACGACATTCGGATCATCTTCTGATTTAGATTGCAGGCTGAGTAAAGATGAAATTACCTGCAGATTGTTCTTGACCCGGTGATGAATTTCTTTTAGTAAAGTCTCCTTCTCAGTTAGTGCTAATGAAATCTGGTAATTTTGCTTTCGGATTTTCTGACCTAATTTGAAAAAATAAAATATAAGTCCTATGGCCAAGATAATAAGGATGATCAGAAGTGTATTTCTATAGCTTGCATTATCCAACCTTAATTCAGCTATCTGGCGATCAGAGTTGGCCAGTTCCAATTCTTTTCCTTTTTTTCGGTTTGGTATTTAATTTCCAGGTCATTGATTTGCTCTGTGATACTGTGATTTAAAAGACTGTCGGTAAGTTCATGATACATTTCCAGGTGCTTAAAAGCACTGGGAATATTTCCCATCGCCTTGTAACCTTCATAGAGCGAACCATGCACATCTACCAGGTCTTGAGATGAGCTGACCACGTTGCCATTCAGTAAATCCTCAAAAAGAAAGAGCGCCTCTTTAGTAAGTTTTAATTTGAAATATATATTGCCTAACAAAGACTGACTGTATGAAATAATTTTAGGATTCCCTACTTTTTTTGCGTCTTCCCAGGCTTTTAATGCATAGGGGAGAGCAGTTGTATATTTTCTAGTTTAAAGTAGATGTTGCCCAAATTATTGCGATCCCAAATCAAGGCATATTCATCACCGGATCTTTCATCAAGTTCAAAAGCTTTTTGATAATGAATTATTGATGAGTCGTAACGTTCCTGTTTCTCATAACCGACCGCAATGTTGGAATGCGCAATGGCAAGTTGAGCTGTATCATTGATGGCGTCAGCGATAGCAAGTGAACGTCGGTGATAAACCAATGCATCTTCTATTCGCAATAACTCAACCAGGATGGCTCCCAGTTTGGAAGTGGCAATGATGATACCCATGCTGTCATTGAGTGTCTCATACAGATTTAATGATTCAGTGACAGCTTCCATACTAGGAGACCAAAGACCCTGATCGGCATATAGATTGGCCCTTGCCATCTGAACAGCAGCCAGATGGCGCTTGTTTCCCCTTTCCTTATGATAAGTATAATAGTGGGCGAAGTACTCGTCACTCTCATGAAATCTTCCTAAGTTCTTTAGAATAACACCCATGTAGTAGTACCAAACATCCAGTTTGTAATTCACTGTCCGTTTATAAAACTGAACATCCATTTCATTTAAAAACTTGAGCGAAAGATTTGGATCCATTCTGGAATAATCCCAGGTCCTATCAAGTAGAAAATCGATTTTCGTGGAATCAGTGGTCTTCTCCATGGCTTCAGACCAGGTTTTATCGAAATCGGTCTGGCCCGTTAACCAAAGAGAAGTACACAGGATGAAAAATATGGTCAGTACTTTTATTTGCATCGGTACCATTTCGAGTAAGGAAAATTAAATCAATTTCGGATCATGGGAATAGATTGTATTTGAAGTATGAGTCCTTCAAGTGCTAAGTATTTTGTTTGACTGTCGTTTTTAACCGCTTTCGAGGTATTCACCCGGATCAAGATCTACAATGAGGAGGTTGGCAAAATGCTTAGTTCCTGTTTTAACTGGTTGATTATGGGGTTTGGCTCATTTTGTTCCCTTTCAGACCCTCTTTTCATTTTGAGATTGATCCGCTACGGCCAAATATTCTTCGAAAGTGGGTATGTTGAATTCTTTCAATACTTCCCCTATTTTGATGTCGCGAGAATGGCTTTCCAAAATGGTCCATTCTTCCTCATCATAGGTCTTAAGACTAACCAGACGGCCGTATTTATTTCTAATTTTTGAAAAATGCTGATTATGAGGCCAAGTATGAATTAATGCTTTTTCAAGATTGACTGGAGCACAAATATAATTGCGATTCCAAAACTCTGTTTGTGCTATGACTTCACCGGAGATGTCACAAATTCTTGCCGCTCCTTTGATAGTACTGCTCACAGTGTAAGATTTACATTCCCAGGCTTTGGTTTGCACAAGAGTTCTTCCGGAAAAAGCAGAAGGCCAAAAGATGATATCGGGATTTTTAGCACTCAATAATTTCCAACCCTCACTCCATTGAATATCGAAGCAGATCTGTATGCCAATACGCCCAAAATCCAAATCAAAAACAGGTGGATCAAGTGGACCGGGATAGATACCCTGATCCATTTCGCCGATGGTAGGATGGGCTTTTTTATAATTGCCGATGATTTCTCCTCTTCGATCTATCAACACAGCTGCATTATATGCTCTTTCATTCTCTTTAATAATTATTGGACAGATTAAATAGCAACTGTTTTGCTTGGCAAATTGTCTAAAAGAGGTCAGTGAGGGATAAGGTGCTGCCTCGGCGGTGTCTCCATATCCACCCATACCCGGGACAAAACTAAACGTTTCGGGGAGACAAATTATATCGGGTTTATATGCTTTCATTGCTTCCAGGAACCCTAGTATGGTTTCGATCATTTCTTGCTTGCTACCTACTTGAAGTCTATCCTGACTTACGGCACCTATCCATACATGCCGTCCAGTCTCGTCTGCATAGAGTTGATTTTCGGTTGTTTGTGATTCACCTCCAGCAGCCATCAAGCCCCCGGCCATTCCCAATGGGAGACTTCTTAGTAACTGTCGTCTTTTACGGTTCATATTTTCAATATTAGGTCTTGTATCTCTTGGTGGATACCTAATTAAGAATATTAAAGATAGGCAAGGAAGGTGAGATGTGCACTAAAATATAGAAAAGTACCAAAAAATATGGAGGGTCAACGTGAAAAATCTATACGCAGTTAAATAGAATGGGTAAAGAATTATCACCTTGGTGATAGCCTTCCATTTACTTAAAAGGTATTCTCCAAATACGACTCGCAATCAACATTTAGTTGAAAGCCCCAGTCCCCGTATTTATTTACTAATTCATCAACTCAGCAACTGGCTGCACTTCGACCAACCGGCTTGCTCTGCCATTGGTACTAAATGCCCTGATTTTAATCACATTAATATCTGAAGACAACTCCACGGGACCCCGGTATTCAGTCGAGAATGGATTGGGATCCGTGCCGTCTGTCGTGTATCGTAATTGCAGACCGGGATACTCCGAATTAATCCATAGTTTTCCATTTTCAATTTTTGCTCCCGGCGGACTAATCCGGTAGAAATATCCTTCATTTGAATAGTCTAGCCTTGGTAATTCCAGTTTGCCAACCCGATTGGTGAATTTTGACCATTCCTGATCAATGGATTGTTTAAGTGCCTGTCTTGAGTTTGCTTTTGACCATGGTGGTGCAGCAGCCCATGCTCTTTCGGCTAATCCAAGCATTTTTGGCAAAAGCGAGTATTCAACCATCTGGGTATTCTTCAGCGTTTCTGACCATAGAGCGCCTTGAATTCCAAGTATATTTTCCTCAGCACCTGGTCGCAACGGTATTCGTTCGTTGGATAAAGTAATTCCATCCAATGGATTACCCAATTCATCTTCCAAAATGCTTAAGAATATATTCGACGGAGTAAGTTCAAATGCATTTTTAGTGTCAATATACCCGGCCCAGAACAACCCAGGTTCGTCGGGTTCGTAGGTGTATGCAAGATCAAAATATAAGTTGCTGGCATTACACATGACTACTTGATAGCCCAGATTTGCTAACTGATAGGCCATATCTTCACCCCCACCGCCTACTATGGCATTCCAGGCATAGGAGATGACTCCCTTATTTAGGAATTCCGGATTGGGAATATTACCATCAGACGTGTGTTTGAGGGTGATTTCTTCCCAACCAGCAATCTTCAAGTTATATTTTTTTGCGATGTCCAGATAGCGCTGTACAAAATAAGGATGTAGGTCATCGACCGAATTAAGATTCTGTTCATTTTTGATCAAACGACTACATTCGGACGATTCACTCCAGGCACCATGGGGTACTTCATCACCACCGGTATGAATAATACTTAATGGGGCTTCAGCCTCTCGGTACATGGAGACAACTTCCGAAATCACTTTTTCAAGAAAGGTATAGGTGTATTCCTGACAGACACAAATCACATTGTCATGATAATTTTGTGCGGAAGAATATTTAGAAGCATCATTTAAATCACTTAATAAATATGCTCGCGCATCCGCCTCCTTGCCTTGATTCATTAATTTTTCATAACGTGCTTTCATTGCTATGATTGCTGCCCGGGCATGACCGGGGCCATTAATTTCGGGGATGACCTCGATGTGATGTTGTTTCGCAAACCGCAGTAAATCAATGAATTGCGACTTAGTGTAATGCCCGGTGCCGGCACTAATTTGACCATCGGCTATACCACCTGAGCCATATGCAGGCGGTAGCATTGGTTCTCCACTCGTACTGAGTCCGCGTTTTGCTCCAACATCAGTCAGTTCTGGAAGTCCCGGAATTTCCAATCTCCAGCCCTCATCGTCAGTAATATGGAAATGTAATTTATTAAGTTTATAAAAAGCCATTAAACGAATGATTTTTTTAATGCTTTCTACGGGTTGAAAATTGCGGGCAACATCCAAATGCTGACCGCGATAGGCATAGCGAGGGCTGTCTGAAATCGATAGTGAGGGTATAATAATCTGATCAGCAGGTACTTTGTAAAACCCAGCCGGAATCAAGGCCTTAAGACTTTGGATTCCATAGAATATTCCCGCTGATGATGGACCAACAATTTGGATCGTATTTTCTCCGATTTTTAAATGATATGATTCTTGACTTTCAAAGAAATTAATGGTATCAAGTCTTAAATAAATATTATGTTCTTCATTGTCTTTTGTCAAGCCTATTACTGCAGGATTTTGCAACACCTGATTTAATGTTTCTGCCAGATTAGTTGCTTCATTTTCAAGACCGATGTCGTGCAAAATTTGAATACCCGATTTTAGTGCGAAATTACCCTTCTCGTAAACGATCTTCTGTGGCGTTGGTATGATTGGACTTAAACGGTCAGTAGGCACATCTTCAATATATTTGTATTGGTCAAATCTGCTTTCGGCAGATATATAGATGGGTTCCTTTTTTCCTCCTTTGTCAAAAGTCAAACTTGTGGGAATAGGCTCTTGTACGTAGTTAGTGACGTTATGCACCGACCCATCATCCAATACGAAAGCGAGACCGTGTGGACAGTGAGTTTTTTTAATCATACCAACAGGCCACTGATAAATGATGGTTTGTGAACCTCCTCCTGGAATTCCTGGAAAAGAATCAAGTGCAACAATTCTGTATAGATCTCCACCCATAGCCTCTATATCATATTGATTCTCTGCCGTAGGTGGTAAATAGAAGGTAGTGGGCAATTGATTAAAGTACAGTTGCCATGACCCGCTGATCGCAGTGTCACCTTCATTGATGATGGTAAACGATGACGTTCGCTTATCATCTCCCATAGCAGCATCATCAACTAATTGC
Source organism: Saprospiraceae bacterium (assembly GCA_016711125.1). Taxonomy (GTDB): domain Bacteria; phylum Bacteroidota; class Bacteroidia; order Chitinophagales; family Saprospiraceae; genus JABDMH01. The sequence continues at coordinate 589,954 of JADJTQ010000005.1, forward strand.
CATACTACTCTGACTAGGTTATCTTCTGGCCAAAAGGAAGTTGTCTGTGACGTTTTTTGCTGACAAGACAGCAGTAAGGGTAAGAAAAAAAGTAGGGTGAACAATCTCATCATCAATAGACTTTAATCACAAAAATGATAAAATTCATTGATTATGCGGTGGCATCATTTTTTTGAACCCAACTGGTTCTCACATTCACATTTTCGAATGTACCAGATGCCTGGTCTTTGGCACACTATAAGCCTGTAGATGATGATTTAACACATAATTAATTTCAATAGATTAAAGGAATTATGTAAAACTGACTAAATTGATGCAAGAAAAAAATTGACCTATGCTTATCGACCAACGATGGAGAAGACTCAATGGACAGGAGATCAGTCGGCCTCTAATTGATTCAGTAGAGCGAACAATCAAGGAGGAACATGCGGCTGGACACCGGTTGAAAGTATGCATTGGGACCGATTCTCAGAGTTATCATGATCTAATTGAATTTGCCACAGTCATTGTATTCTTACGTGAAAAGAAGGGTGGTTTCATGTTTATCAATAATTCGAGGGTCACCATTCAGATGGGGATAAAAGAACGTATGATCACTGAAGTAGCCAAATCAGTTGAGGTAGCCTATGCTCTTTGTGACTTGTTAGACCGGTATCACGTTGAGCTGGAAGTTCATGCGGACATAAATACTGATCCCGGATTTCAATCAAACACAGCACTGAAAGAAGCCATGGGATATATCATGAGCATGGGCTTTGTATTCAAAGCTAAACCTGATGCATTTGCCAGTAGTAGTTGTGCAGATAAGGTCATCTAGCGCGAGGTTTAACGGATGATTCAGATTTTCATTACCGGTGGCACATTCGACAAAGAGTATAATTATATAACCGGCGAGCTTACTTTTTCTAAAACACATGTTAATGACATGTTGAAGCGTGGTCGTTGCGGTGTCGATGTAGATGTTAGGACGATCATGATGAAAGACAGTTTACAGATGTCAGAAGACGACCGTATGTTAATCCTGCAAGCTTGTCAGTCTACTGAACACGAAAAGATTGTAATTACCCATGGAACGGATACGATGGTTGCGACTGCGACTTTTATAGCATCGGCAAATTTATCCAAGACCATTGTACTGACTGGCGCGATGATACCCCTACACCTTTGGTACTTCCTCTGACGGATTTTTCAATTTAGGGAGTGCCCTTGGCTTTGCGCAATGCCTCGAATCCGGGGTATACGTTGTGATGAATGGCAGATGTTTTGATTGGGCAAATGTCAAGAAGAACTACACGACCGGGTACTTTGAAGCTTCGTCATAGTAAGATTTGTTGGGTGACCCTGATTAAAGTCTGAATCTGGCAGCTGCAATAACACTTCAGATAGCATGCGGATCAATCAGCATAGTCCGGCTATTGCCGGGTTCGCCTTCTTTTACTGAAATATTCAAGCTTTGGTCGATGACTGGCGCTTCTGGGTCAAAGACTATGGTGGCAACTACTTCCTCACTGCCATTGTCATGAGCAATTAATTGGTAATGAGTAAGCACTTTCACAGGCACATGATCAGCAAAAACGAGAGTCCGAACCTCCCGTGCAGGGTCTCCCATTTCTGTCAATGTCGAATAGTGAATTCCGTCTTCACTTTTTCGAATGATATAGAGTTTACCAGAGGTTCTCAGGCTATCCATTCTCACTTGTAAGATGACCTCCTGAAGATGCATTTCCTCCACTGTGAAGATCGAGTTGGAAACTTTAGAAGAATCAGCCATGAGGGTCACTGTTATTAAACTGAATATCGTGACTACCAGGATCACATTCTTATGAATAATCGTTTTCATTGTTTTTCAATAGTTTAAAATAATACTGCATAGTTAAGCTAAAACAAAGCACAAGTCCACTTCGCTAGATTTATCCTAGGAGAAAGTCGACGAATCCAAGCAAAAAATCTTTAAACTTCAATTATTGTGCTTGGATGTATTTTTAAGGATCGAAAAAGGTGACAAACATCAGATAAACAATGTTTTATGTATTCTACTTATCAATTATTAGTGAGATATGTAGAGGTTTTGCAGGAGATATTGACCATTTGGCCATGGATGAGCGGGAAACAAACCATATACTTGCCCCAAAAATAAGATGGAGGTGGTTATCGTTTGATAGTGGAAGAAGAGTTGTGGAATGGTTTTTGTTGTGGAAATAATTGATTTTTAGTTGTTAATGATTTAAAAAAATTCTTTATTTGTAGATTGAAAAGGTACTTTTGACGTACGTTTTGAATCGAAAATTGCTAAATTCTAAATATTTGAAATGAAGACCCTCTACTTAGTAATTGCATTTTCACTTTTTCTGGGCCTCGCTTCGGTTGAATCGCAAAACCCGCTGAGGCCAGATGCTCTGTCTTTTAAGGCTCTTTTTCTGGATTACCAAAGCCCAATTACAGGCAACTATGGTAATTTAAGAAATTATAAAAATGGATTTGAAGTGTCTTATCAGCGCAATATCAATAACTACATTAATGTTTCGGTGCCATTGAGGGTTGGCGTCGTTAATTTTAACGATGACTTTAAGAACGATGCCATTGTGAGCATTGGAGCTCAGGTACATGGTCAATTGTGGAAAGCAGGTTCTCAGGCAATTCCATATGTCTTAACTGGTGCGCACGCCGTGTATGAAAGACAGGCCGGGAGTTTTGGCATTGAAATACCGATTGGATTGGGGCTGGATGTGAAAATGGGAAAAAATGCATACTTCAATGTGCAGTTGGAATATCACCTTGGTTTAGAAGGTAATAGAAATAATCTGCAACACGGCATTGGATTTCGATATTTGATCGGTAAGAAGGCAACAATGCCGGAAATACCACTAAAACCTACTGACTTTGATGGTGACGGAATTCCAGATGAAGAAGACAATTGTCCTGACATCGCTGGCTTACTCGAATTGAAAGGATGTCCAGACACCGATGGTGACGGTATTGCTGATTCAGAAGATCAATGCCCTGATTTTGCTGGTAGCATTGAGTTAAATGGATGTCCCGATACAGATGGAGATGGAGTGTCTGACAATGAAGATGAATGCCCCAGTTTGAAAGGGACGATTGAAAATAATGGATGCCCGATTACCGATAAAGATGGAGATGGAGTACTTGACTCTGAGGATGCCTGTCCTGATACACCGGGTTCGATAGCAACTAAGGGCTGCCCGGATGCAGATAGCGATGGCGTACCTGACTCAGATGACTTGTGCCCGAATGATGCGGGTTTTAAGCAATTTAATGGATGTCCGGATCGGGATGGTGATGGTGTCCATGACGGTATCGATCGTTGCCCAGGTACGATCGGTCTGGCAAGTAATAACGGATGTCCGGTAGTACGGAGAGAGGTCAAAGAGCTTTTGGATTTTGCCCAAAGGGCGGTACAGTTTGATGTCGGAAGAGCTACCCTGAGACCAGAATCTACCCCGGTTTTGAATCAAATTCTGGATATATTAAACCGGTACGCAGATTATGGATTGGCGATTTCAGGGCACACGGATGCAACCGGAGAAACATACACGAATCTTAGTCTGTCAGAAAGCAGAGCAAAAGCATGTTACGATTATTTAATAGCAAAAGGAATAAGCACCGATCGTTTGAGTTATGTTGGTTTTGGAGAAACACGGCCTATTGCCACCAATGCAACTGACGAAGGTCGAAGACTCAATCGAAGAGTCGAATTTGAGATTAAATTTAAGTAAGAAACAGTTAGGAATTTATCGTAATGATGGAAGGGTTGCCCGTGGTGAGCAGCCCTTCTGTCATTTAATCCGAGTTAAGAAATAAGGAGAACCGGTCGCAAAATGGAAATTGAAATCAACACTTTGCATTAGATTTCCAGTATAACCGAGCTTGATCTCCAATCAGGGTTTTATACTTTTTTCATCTATACCCAGCCTCGAACTATAGGTCTTTTGTTCATTCACAATTCCTTTTGTGATAAAGTATTGAGCGAAGCTATAAGTACTCATGATTAGAAATCCAGAAGCTGGCACAGGTGAGTAAAATTTATTAAGCGCGAGGATGGAGTCCGAAATAACAAAAAAGGACTGCCCCGATGCTCACAAACGAATAGCTGTGAGTAGGGGATTGGCTGATTCGGTTGATCGCCATCAAGGCCATGGTGAGGATGACCAGCATATAGCACATAACCGGGATCAATAAGCTACCCAAGGAGTGTCGGATCATGGTAAAAAAATAAGACCATATAAAAAGGAAGATCACTGTACTGCCTACAAGAATCCCGAGATTTCTCTGTTTGGTTTTAAATCCTTTTGAGAATATGACCAAATAGAAAATATGAGCAAACAAAAAGGAGATCAACCCCGCTTGAAATAGACCAGTCGAATTTCGGGAATCATCAAAAAGATATCACCCGCCAGAGAAAATGATAACGCCAATGCTAACAATCGTTTGCTCTGAGGGTCAACAAAGGATGCTTGCAATACCCAAAGGATCAAGGTGCCAACAATAAAGGGCTTCAAAATTAGGGAGATTATGGGTTCATGTGGAATCAACATGAGTGTTAGGTAGATTGCAACCACCGTAAAAAAGAATTTGATCATCTAACTATTTTGATTAGTGACAAAGTAACAAAAAAGAACTGCTCACCCTCTACCATTGTGTCAAATGGGCTATGTCTAAAATTTGCACTTGCTAGCAGCTTTATGCCAGGTTGTTCATTTTACTTCTCCGAGGTTTAACCCTGTCTGACTTCAGGCTTCCTAAATGTATTGATAATCAATTGTTTAATTTTCCCATTTGAGCAGGGTATTTACGACGATTTCGAGTTTTAGATTTGGTTTAAGAGCATTAAGATGGTGATCTACATCACTCTCGACAATGATCTTCGTCACTTTGGACTTTATTGTGAATCTCCTATTTTTGATTGATGGTTGGATCCTGAATCCGGCATACCAAAAACTGAACCTAACTCAAAACATGAATTTCAAATTCACCGTCTTAGTTTTCCTAAGTATATCACTCTATTTAGCTTGCAGTAAAGAATCAACCGATCAGATCTCCAAACGTGACTCTAATGATTTGGATAATGAATTGGTCGATGCATTAGATGCGGCTTCACCCAGTGGCCGCTTCTTCCATTTTATCCTTGCTGATGAAAATAAATTCGAATTCTTGCCTAATCAGGATCCGTCTAATCGCGTGACTCGCGAAAAGGTCAAACTTGGAAGGGCGATCTTTTTTGATACAGGTCTGGCTCAGGATGCCAGAGATAAAAGTTGCTATGAGACTTATTCGTGCAGTACCTGCCATGTGCCTGAAAAAGGATTTTTACCCGGTCGAATGCAAGGTATCGCCGACGGGGCGCCGGGCTTTGGAGAGTTTGGAAGTACTAAGTATATTGGCACCCTATACTGAAGATGCCCTGGATGCTCAGGGTGTGAGGCCACTCACCGTATTGAACGTCGCATATATGACTAACACACTTTGGAGTGGTTTGTTTGGAGCTCATGATGTGAATGAAGGCACCGAAGATGTTTGGGTGGGAACGCTTCCTGAGGTCAATCATCGGGGCTTTGTTGGATTGGAAAGTCAAAATATAGAGGGGGTAAAACTCCATAGAATGTCTGTGAATCAACACGTTCTCAATGATTATGGATACCGCGATCTATTTGACACTGCATTTCCCGATTTGGAGGTCCACGAAAGGTATTCGGACCAGGCAATCAGTTTTGCTCTGGGTGCTTATTTGAGAACCTTATTGACCACCAAAGCACCATTTCAGAAATGGCTAAAGGGAGATCGCAATGCTTTGACTTCGACACAGAAGGAAGGCGCTCTGTTGTTTTTTGGCAAAGCCCGGTGTTATAAATGTCACAATAGTCCTGCCCTCAGTGGTATGAATTTTCATGCCTTGGGCACCAAGGATCTTTATCTGCAAGGTGGTGTCAACACCGGACCCGATGATGCGAGGAATCTTGGTCGTGCCATGTTTACCAAGGATCCGAACGACAACTATAGATTTAAGGTACCCCAACTTTATAATCTCAAAGATTATGTGACCTTTTTCCACGGGAGTTCTAAGTCTTCTCTTGAAGAGGTTCTTGACTTCAAGATTAAAGCGCAATCTGAAAATGAAAGGGTCACCCAAGAGCATCTCTCTACTTTATTTCAACCATTGGAGCTCACTGGGTCGGAAAAGCTGGCCATCTTGGATTTCTTGGAAAATGGTCTCCATGATGCAGAAGTAAGTCGATTTGTTCCCAGTGCAGTGCCATCTGGTTTATGTTTTCCCAATAATGATGCACAATCGAAATCAGATTTAGGTTGTGACTAGTTTGGGTTCGGGGCTGTTTCCGAAATCTTTGTGATTATTTCCTGAATGAATTTGATTGTCTATCTTACCTGTACTGATCAATTGCAGGTAATCATGGATAACTCTTTTGGAAATCTTTTTATTCTAAATGCTTTCTCTTCTTGGGCACCTCTGGTTTTCTTTTTTTCTTCCATATCGATGGTATTGCCCAGGAAGATGGATTTTCCATTGGAGTAATTGCTGACTGTCAGTTTTGTAGTGATCCTGGTGAGGGCATCAGAAAATATGCACAATCTCAGACTAAGCTCTCCGCTTGTGTAAAGCATTTCAATGACTCGAATCTGGACTTCGTCATTCACCTCGGAGACTTTATTGACCGGGATTTTGCAAGTTTTCAGGTCGTAAAACCGATCTATGATTCGCTGATCATGCCCCGGTATCATGTGCTTGGTAACCATGATTTTTCGGTGGATCCGGAAAAAAAGGAGGAGATCCCATCGTTATTGGGTATACCATCGCGATTTGATTATTTCGACTTAAAGGGCTGGAGATTTATCATTTTAGACGGCAACGATCTTAGCTTTCACGCCTATCCTGAAAGTAGCGATAAGCACAAAAAGTCGAGCAGATACTATGAGGAACATCTAGTCACGTCGCCAAAATGGAATGGTGCAATAGGAGCAGAGCAGGTGAATTGGTTAAAGCAACTCTTAGTGGACGCCGATCAATTGCAATTGAATGTGATGCTATATTGCCATTTTCCTGTATTTCCCGAAAATGTGCATAATCTTTGGAATGCTGGTGAAGTCGCGTCAGTCATTCGAGATCATCCATGTGTAAAGGCCTATGTAAATGGTCATAATCATGAAGGCAATTATGGCACTGATGAAGGAATACACTATCTGACTTTAAAGGGAATGGTGGATACTCATGATACCTCTTATGCCATCTTTGATATTAGACACCAAAGCATTGTGGTGAAAGGTTTCGGCAGAGAAATAGATCGAGTGCTAAAGTTGAGATGATTCACATGCGTTAAAACCCTTTTTCTTTTAAACTGTTCACCTGTTCATAAACAGCATCTTCAAGGTCAGATTTATATTTTATCACCCGGGCCATGATCTGGGGGTCAGCCGAACCTAAGATCTGAGCAGCCAGAATACCGGCATTTTTTGCGCCATTCAATGCCACAGTAGCCACCGGTACCCCACCCGGCATTTGCAAAATTGACAAGACCGAGTCCCAACCATCGATTGAATTGGACGATTTGATGGGTACTCCGATTACAGGGAGTGGACTTAAAGCAGCAACCATACCCGGTAGATGAGCAGCCCCACCTGCTCCCGCTATAATTACCTTTAGTCCACGTTGGTGTGCTTCTCGCGCGTATTCAAACATTCGGCCGGGTGTCCGGTGCGCAGAAACAATCGTTATTTCATATTCAATTGAAAATTGATCGAGAATTTCTGCAGCTGATTTCATGATCGGAAGATCAGAATCGGACCCCATTATGACCCCTACTACTGGTTTTTTCATTTTATAACGATAAGAGAGATAAAGGTAATGATTTTCGGGAAAGGGGGTGGCTGAGGCGACAAGACTTAAAACTATGTCGACTCAGTGATAAAGTGACTCCACTGGAGATTGGTGAACACTTCGATGGAAGGGATCGCCTTACAATTAAAAATCAAATCTTAATAAAGCTCTATATTGTCTCCCCATATTTACAACCAATGAATTCGATATTGATCAAGGATGCTACCATTGTCAATGAAGGTAGGGTTTGGCAAGGAGATGCTTTCATTCAGGCGGGAAAAATCGAGCAGTTAGCAGCTTCTATTGACAGGCACAGTGACCTGGAGATCAATGCTCAAGGTTTGGTTTTAATGCCGGGCATCATTGATGACCAAGTGCATTTTCGAGAGCCCGGGATGACCTATAAAGCATCCATTGAAAGCGAATCCAAGGCTGCCATTGCAGGTGGAGTGACCAGCTTTATGGAGATGCCAAATACCAAGCCACCCGCATTGACTCAATCTCTTTTGCAGGATAAATATGATATTGCAGCACGTAGTTCCAGGTCAAATTATTCCTTCTATATGGGAGCATCTAATGACAACCTCGAAGAAGTGCTGCTTACCGACCCTCGTAAGGTCTGCGGGGTTAAGATTTTCATGGGATCCAGTACGGGCAATATGTTGGTGGATGATACCCAGGTGTTAGAAAAGCTGTTTGAAAAGGTTCCCATGTTGATAGCAACTCATTGCGAAGATGAATCAACCATACTTTACAATCTGGAGAAATTTAAAAAGACCTATGGAGACGATCTAAGTGCAAAACACCATCCGGAAATTCGTAGTTCCGAAGGCTGTCTTTTGAGTTCGAGTCTAGCGGTGAAGCTTGCAAAAAAATATCAAACAAGGTTGCATATACTTCACATAAGCACGGCAGAAGAACTCATGTTATTTGAGAGCAATTTAAAACTTGAACAAAAGAGAATCACCAGCGAGGTGTGTGTGCATCATTTGTATTTTGATGCCAGTGACTACGAATTGCTCGGCAACTTAATTAAATGTAATCCAGCAATAAAAAAATCGGAGAATAAAACTGCCTTGTTTGAAGCATTGCTAGACGACCGTCTTGATGTCATCGCCACCGATCATGCTCCCCACACCTGGGAGGAAAAAATGCAACCCTATCTCGAAGCGCCATCTGGATTACCGCTCGTACAACATGGTTTAAATGTGATGCTTGATTTTTATCACAAAGGCAAAATTAGTCTTGAGAAGATCGTTGTAAAAATGTGCCATGCTCCCGCTATTTGTTTTTCAGTAAAGGAGAGAGGATTTATTCGGGAGGGTTATTGGGCTGATTTGGTATTATTGGATCTCAATAAACCGTTAGATGTTTCTAAAGAAAATATTTATTACAAGTGCGGCTGGTCTCCACTGGAAGGGAAGGAATTCAAAGGCTCTATAGTGAAAACCCTTGTCAATGGCCAAATTGCTTACGATGAGCTGAATGGATTTTCCCCAGGACATGGTGCAAGATTATTGTTTGACAGAAATTAATGCGATTTAATACAACCTTCACCAAATCAATCTTCCAAATACCTAACCCTAAAGGCGCATTTATAAATCCCATCTGACTCCCATAACAGGTGTGAAGCCCAACCAGTATTTGTCATCTCTGGAAGCTATATAATTTCCTTGACCATCAAGTGAAATTTCACCTTGCTCATTGGTGGTATCCAAGTCAAATTTCTTTAGATTGTTACGATTATAGAGATTCACCAGATGAACGAAAACCGTCATCTCTCCTGTTTTAAGGTCTATTTTTCGGTTAGCTCGAATGTCCATCCGGTGATAAGCTGGATAAATGGTTGCATTAAAGAGTTTGTGGACTTGATAGAAATGGAGTTCATCACTCGGTAAAACCTGAGCACGGTAAGTGTAGTCCGTGCGAGGCCAACCTCGGTAGTAATGCCAGGATAAATTAAGATACCAACGGCCACTTGGTCGGTAATTGATGTCCGTATAAACCGTATGTCGCTGATCATTCAATTTTGGTACTTTACCAGTTCGCTTCGTCAGAAGGCCATCAAATTCAATATCGCTGATATTATCGGTCGCTTTAGCCAAGGCATAGCTGAACCACCATGATAGTTTGTGACCTTGATCGTACTTCAAAAAGAACTCGATACCCTTTGCTTCTGATCCGTTAAAAACAATTCTGGCATTGTCATTACGGGCCTCAGGATAGACCTCGAGATGATCCCGCATATTTTGCCAAAGTGGGCTGATGTTGGACAGATCTTTATAGTAAGCTTCGATGCGAAGACTAATGCCTTTATTTAAAAGATGTTCAAATCCAAGTACATAATGTTTGGCAAGTTCTGCTTTATTGAAGTTGATGTTGTCATTATTCACGTCCAGGTTGTTGATAAACTGACTTTGGTAGTAATGCCCCCAGGCCGCTCTTAAGAAAGTATTTTCACCCAGGGCATAAGCGAAACTCAACCGAGGGCTTATTGGTTTATCTTTAGTATAGGATACATAGTCATAGCGGAGTCCCGTTTCAGCTAGCAACCGATTCAGTATTTTGTATTTCGCTGTAAAATGAAATCCTATTTGTTGTCCCTTTGGTGCGCTTGAAATATCAATTGTCTGATCAAAATTATAAAGCACTTCATCGGTATTAACTCTTATTTCATTGATTGAATTTCTGTACTGATAGTTGGCAGTAAGCTGTTTGACTTCAAAGCCAGTGCGCAATAACAAATTATTCGAAGGCTGCCAATTCCAATCTTGTTTTAATCCAAACACCGAATAATCTCTTTGGTCGGATAGTGTGAACTTACCCTTGTCACTATTGTCATATTTTTCGAAACCACCGGATCGGTCATGATTAATATTTCCTGCCGATAATAATGTCTGTGAAAATAGATTTTGTTTGTAAAAGGACTTTAGAGTGACCCAGGCATAGGTGTTGCCATATTTTGTGTCATAAATGTCATAATCACCGGTCTCGGAAATATCCCTTATTTTTGCCCGGTCACCTGCCCTCAATGCGTGAAATGATAAATAATGCTTGGCATTTAAAGCATATTCAATTTTGAACATTCCATCATAGAAAGAAGGTAGATTTTCCGTTGTTCCTAAAGCTTTAAATACAAGATCCAGCATTCCTCGTCTTGCTGAAAAGATATAAGATCCACGGTTATTAGCAAACTTACCGTCTGTGTATAGTCTCGCATTCATGACACTCAATCCCAGCGATGTATGACTGGAATTATCAGCAATGTGTTTTGTTTTCATATTAAAAACACCGCTCAATCTGTTGCCGTGATCAGCTGCAAATCCTCCTGTCATCAATTCAATATTATCAATGGTCTCAATATCAACGATGCTGAAGAGGCCTTCAGAATAATCTCTTTGATGACAAGACTCGTAGAGTTCCATTCCATCTAATGATATCAAGACCTCATCTGCTTCGCCACCCCTTACCGTAAATTTGCTGGAGTAGTCACTGGATGACATACCCGGAAGTCTCGCAACTGCCCGGGTGATGTCTTCTGCCCATGACATATTTTGAATGTCTTTGCTTGTCAGTGTTTGTCTCGAAAGTTTAGATTGGCCCATGATCGAAAAACTACCGGGAGTCACTGTAATTTGATTGAGGCTAAATGCCCCTTCCTCCTGGAAAATAGTCCCAAGATTTCGGATCGTATCACCCGATAGACTGATATCTTCAATTTTCTGTTCAGCATAACCTAGAAAAGAAATAATAAGGATGTACTTCCCGTCTGGTAGATTATCGATCGTGAAACTGCCATCTGAATTACTAAAGGTTCCTGCCCCGCTATCTTTGACCGAGATCGTTGCTCCAACCAGGGGTTGCTCTGATGCCGAATCAAGGATAGTTCCAATGATCGAATTATTACCTACATTCTGGGCTATGACAACCGTGTATGACAGGTAGAAGAGGGCTTTTATTGAGATGATCAAGGTTTTTTTAATCATAGCTAGAAGTCGTTTAAAATGCCTATACGAGATCTTGGTTGTCCAGGGTTGCGCTGAGTCTCTTTTTCTCTTGATTTTCGAAACTGTAAGTCCCCATTGGATGTGAAGAACTTTTTTATCGCTGTCCGGATTATTCCTAAATCTGCATCTTTAGATACCCTCGATGGTTGAGGTTGAAGAAAATATGTATGAGATGCGATTCTCTTTCTATTTTCATAAGTTTAGGTGAATTTTTCAGGTTCTATTTTTTGTGTAATCCTTCATTTACTTACAAGAATTAATTCATAAATATGAGCACAAGTAGTGATGAGGACCTTGCTGATATCTTCCAGGCTCATGCTGACCCTGATCGGGCAAAAAGTATGCGTGCATATATGAAGAATCAATTTCAGTACTATGGTATAAGTAGTCCACTTAGGAGATCTCTATGTCGTGATTATTTTCAAATTGATCAATATCCCACTACAGTGGAATTACCGGAGTTAGTAGATCAGCTCTGGCAATATGATGAGCGTGAAATGCAATATGTGGGTGCTGACCTGATACGTCGTTTGGTCAAAAAACAACCTGCTGCCTTTATCGATGTTTTAGAAAATTTGATTTTGCGAAAATCGTGGTGGGACACGGTAGATGCACTGAGCATCGATGCAGGGACCTTAATGCTGCGACATCCACAACTGCAACCAGACACCACCAATAGATGGGTAAACTCAGAGCATTTGTGGTTAAAGCGTGCAGCGGTCATCCATCAGCTTAAATACAAAGATGCTACCGATTGGGAACTCCTCCAGGATTATATTTTGCAAGTCTGCCAAAGTAAGGAGTTTTTCCTTCGCAAGGCTGCAGGGTGGGCCTTACGCGAATTTTCAAAGACTAATCCCGCTCAGGTCAAGTCGTTTTTAGGGAAGCACAGAGACAAACTTTCGGGCCTCACAGTTCGGGAAGGATCAAAATATGTTTAGTTTCGCGATGTAATCCTCATCAGTAGCAAAAGTAGTTCTAATGATAGCGTGCGTTTTTCGTCTCAAACTGTGTCTGCTGATTATTTTGGCGGGTTGTGGGGTATCTCCAAATGAAGCCACCCAGCACGGAAAACCCAATATTATTTTGTTTTTTATCGATGATATGGGTTGGCAAGACACTTCGGTACCATTCTGGAGTGAACAGACACCTTACAATAGGCTCTACACGACACCGAATATGGAGAGGCTAGCATCGCAGGGTATGAAGTTTACCCAGGCATACGCAACACCTGTTTGTACACCTACACGAGTAAGTTTGCTGACCGGGATGAATGCCGCAAGACACCGGGTCACCAATTGGACCTTACAACCTGACCAATTACAACCCATGGAAATCGACCATAAAACTTTAGAATTTCCAATGTGGAATGTAAATGGAGTTGTTGCTGACCAACCAATTCCGCATGCGGTGTTGGCAACTCCTTTTCCCAAGTTGTTGCAGGAACAAGGTTACCAGACCATTCACGTGGGCAAAGCTCATTTTGGAGCCATCGGCAAATCAGGAGAGAATCCTCTGAATTTAGGTTTTGATGCCAATATTGCCGGTCATGCTGCAGGGGCTCCAAAGAGTTATTACGGCCGGGATAATTTTGGTAACCTGGCAGAATTTGAAGGTACCCCATGGCCGGTACCAGGTCTTGACGAGTTTTACGGACAAGATATTAATCTGACTGAAGCTCTGACTATTAAGGCTAAGCAAGCGATGAATGAGTCTCTACGATCACAACAACCATTCTATTTGTATTTAGCCCACTATACGGTACATACTCCACTGATGGCCGATCAACGCTTTTATCAAAAATATGTAGATCAGGGTTTGGATTCCACAGAAGCCAAATATGCCTCTATGGTCGAATCGATGGATAAATCGCTGGGAGACATTCTTGATTTTCTGGATGAAAAGAACATAGCCAACAACACCGTCATTTTATTTATGTCAGATAATGGTGGCTTAAGTGCAGTTGCTCGTGGAGGTACTCCGCATACTCACAATACTCCGTTGTCAAGCGGCAAAGGGTCAGTGCATGAAGGTGGAATCAGAGAGCCTATGTTGGTGAAGTGGCCGGGTAGAGTGACAGCAGGTTCAGTTTGTCAGGACTATTTGATTATCGAAGATTTCTTTCCAACGATCTTGGAAATTGCCGGAATCAAGGAATATGAAACAACACAAACCATTGATGGGGTTAGCTTTGTACCTTTGTTGTCTGGAAAAACACAGGTTCGTGAAGATCGATCCCTTTTTTGGCATTTTCCGAACGAATGGGGACCAACAGGGCCGGGTATCGGTGCATCAAGTACGATCAGAAAAGGCAGTTGGAAATTAATTTATTATCATGCAAACGAAAATTTTGAATTATTCAACATTGGCGATGATATCTCCGAGCGAAATAACCTATTGGAAGCGCATTCTCAAAAGGCAACAGAACTAGCCAAGGAATTAGGTAATTATCTGAAATCAGTGAATGCACAAATGCCACGTCATCTGAATTCCAAAAAACAAGTTTCTTGGCCAGACGAAAAAATTATCAGCTAAAACACATGATTAGAATTTACAAAAGAGGTCGCGATGTGCTAATTGAAAGAGCCGATCAATGGTATGAAATTTCCAATACCGATTGGGATCAGTTTATCAATAGACAAGGATTGTTCAGTTATGTTGAGAGTCAATTACACGCAGAGACCCGACTAGATAGCATGCCTGACTTTACCAGCGATGCTCCTATTGGTAAACAGGAAGTTTGGGCCGCCGGGGTCACGTATTTGAAAAGTAAAATTGCGCGAATGGAGGAAGCCGAAGCAGCGGGTGGAGGTGATTTCTATGACCGGGTTTATGATGCGGCGCGCCCTGAAATTTTTTTCAAAGCCACTGCGGATCGCACTGTTGGTGATGGTCAGGAAGTCTATATCAGAAGGGACTCCAACTGGGATGTACCTGAACCCGAATTGACCTTATTTCTTTCGTCAGCTGGAACTATTGAGGGATATACCATTGGTAATGACATGAGTAGTCGCAGTATCGAAGGTGAAAATCCACTGTATCTACCCCAGGCAAAGACTTATGAGAAGTGTGCTGGATTGGGCCCTGGTATTTTACTCACTGGAGAGCCCATTAATCCTTCTACGAATATTCATTTAAAGATTGAGCGAAAAGGTCACATTATGTATGACCAATCGGTAGAAATCAGTCAAATGAAAAGGACTCACGTGGAACTGGCAGAATATCTTTTTCGGGAATGTGAATTTCCAAACGGTTGTTTTCTAATGACCGGAACCTGTCTGGTGCCCGATCATCCCTTCACTTTACAAGTGGGAGATAAAATTATTATCGAGATTGATCACATCGGGAAATTAATTAACTATGTTGCAAAAAAAGGATTAGAAATGTCATAAAAATGAGCCGATAATTCGCTCAATTGATAAGTACCTTTGCAAAGCAGCAAATCAAAAAAAAAATTAAAATCTGAAATTATTAAGGGATGCAATTAACTGGAAGACAATATATCGGTAAGAGAAGCTCTAATGAGGGCGTAGATTTATTTACGGCATATAATCCAATGACAGGTGAAGCCTTAGAGTGTCATTACGGTGAGGCTACAGCCCAGGAGATCGATGCTGCTGTCGTATTGGCAGAAACTGCTTTTGTAAAATACCGGGAGATTAATAATGAATCTCGCGCTGTATTCATTGAGTGCATTGCTGACGAAATTATGGCGTTGGGTGAGCTTCTGATCAAACGGGCTATGGATGAAACCGCATTACCACAAGCGAGATTGGAAGGAGAACGAGGGCGCACCGTTGGACAACTCCGGTTATTTGCAAAAGTAGTGCGAGAAGGATCGTGGGTTGATGCACGAATTGATCCTGCAATGCCAGACCGGAAGCCCTTACCCCGGTCGGACATTCGACAGATGTTACGACCTATGGGACCAGTCGCTGTCTTCGGGGCAAGCAATTTTCCTTTGGCATTTTCAGTAGCAGGGGGAGACACTGCATCGGCCTTCGCTGCTGGATGCACCGTGGTGATCAAAGGGCATCCTGCGCATCCAGGTACCTCTGAGTTGGTATTCAGAGCAATGTTGAATGCGGTTGAAAAGTGTGCAATGCCGGATGGAGTGGTCAGTTTGGTGCATGGAGTTGGACATCAGCCAGGTATGCAACTGGTGCAGCACCCCCTGATTCAGGCCGTGGGTTTTACTGGATCTTTCCGTGGAGGCAATGCGCTATTTGATCTTGCGAATGCAAGGCAGGTGCCGATTCCTGTATTTGCTGAAATGGGTAGCACCAACCCGGTTTTTATTTTGCCAGGAGCGCTAAAGGATAGGGGAGAGAAGATTGCGGAAGGACTCGCTGCATCAGTCACTTTAGGAGTTGGTCAGTTTTGTACGAATCCGGGTCTGGTACTGGTCGAGGCAAATGCGGCCACCGCTTTCAAGTCAGTACTTGCAAATGAGATAAATGCAAATGCAGGAGGTACGATGCTAACTGCGGGCATCCGAAATGCTTATTCCGGGAGTTTGGACCGCATCTCAAAAACCAAGGATGTATCCGTATTGTCTGAAGGGCAACCAGCCAAAAGTTCTGCTGGGGTATCTGCAAAAATATTCACCACATCAGTCAAAGCACTGATTGAATACCCAGAGCTTGCCGAAGAGGTTTTTGGACCAAGCAGTATTGTAGTTGAAGCCTCTGCAAAAGAGGAATTAATAGAGGCTGCCCGAGTCCTGGAAGGTCATCTAACTGCAACCATTCATGGTACGGCCGAAGATTTGCAGGACTATCAAGAGCTGATCGGTATTCTGGAGCGAAAGGTGGGCCGTATCGTCATCAATGGTTTTCCTACTGGGGTTGAAGTATGTCATGCCATGGTACATGGTGGGCCTTATCCGGCTACAACGAATAGTCAATCTACTTCCGTCGGTACTAATGCTATGAAGCGATTTGCCCGGCCGGTCTGTTATCAGGATTTTCCAGATACTTTATTGCCCGCTGCTTTGAAGCAAAATAATCCACTGAGCATATGGAGATTGGTGGATGGGGAAATGATGAGGTAGTTTCTTGTGCCCGGCAATTTTAATTGCCCGGGCCTAAGCGTTTGCTACATTCGAGAACCTTGGTCGTCGCTGCAAATAAATTTACGCGACACAGGTGTTTCTTTGATTATAAGTCAATGAGTGATCGAAATTTTAAGGAATTCTACAGGCAAGATTTGCCACCCCTTCAACCTTTAGGGGCATCCTTTTTTGTGACTTTTAGACTTAAAGGATCGATACCTCAAATCAAGCTTTTACAATTAAAGGGAAGATATGAAGAGTCCATGAAGAATCTCAAAAAGGAGGAATATTACGATGAGATAAAGTATAAAGTAAGAAATGAATATTTCTTTGAGTCTGAAAAGCTTCTTGAAGAAATTAAAACTGGTCCTAGATATCTTGCCTTGAAGGAGGTGGCTCAAGTGGTAGCGGATGAATTGCATCGTTTCGATGGGGATTTGTATGATTTAATTGCATATAGTATTAGGTCAAATCATGTGCATATTTTGATAGATACTTCAATTCAGTTGCCTATAGATGTTGATGTCTGTATTTCGAACCACTTCAAAATATCATGAAGCAGATCAAGGGTCCTAGCGCAATATATGCAAATCGGTTGCCTCAGAGGTCCGGCAAATTTGGTGGCGCGAAAGTTATGATCATATGATTAGAAATGCTGGGAGTTTGAAAGTATTGTCACTTATATTTTGAATAATCCAGTCAAAGCGGCATGGTGGCAATTTGGCAGGAACATACATTTACCTATCTGAAGCCTGGTGTCATTTGAGATGTCCTTGTGCCCGGCCATTTCAATTTCCCGGGCGAAAGTATTTGATTAACCTACAATCATAGTCGTCGTGGCAAATAAATTTGCGCGATTACATCACTCATCAATCAGAGGAATCTCACCAATGACTCTTGTTTCACCCGATTTTCCATCAGGTAGGGTCAGGTCAACGACCGATATTTTAGTTTTCAACATTATATACTTCTTTTAATAACTGAATTCGATCTTGTGTGATTTGCATTCCTATCGATTGTTTATGCTTTGGGTTTTTTAAGCTTAATTTTCTCGAGGCCTCTCTGCCGATGCCATTATCTTCAATCATACATTGGATACGATCACCCAGATTCTTGACTTGGAGTATTAATTTTCCATGATCCATCATTGGCATTAATCCATGCCAGATTGCATTTTCAACATAGGGTTGCAGTACCATTGGGAGTATCTTAACATGGGCTACCTGTTCAGTGCGATGTTGAACAGATCCGTATGAATCGGAAGTACAAGAAAATAGTACTCGTTAAACGATGGTGAATTGTGGATTCACAACTTTAGAGAACAAACATGAGAGAGTCAAGTAATTGAAGTCAGTCCTATGTCTGTCATCGCCGTTTAGTCATTTAATCAATTTGTCCCTAATTTCTCGCCAGGTAATCAACTGAATATTCTCATCAGAGATCAGTTGTTTACACGCGTCACTCGTGAAGAAATTAAAATCCTGTTGTCTCCACTCGGCGCCATAACCCGAAGAAACTCCGGTGACTGCTTGCATCTCATCGTTGCAGTATGCTGCATGAAGTAAAATGATATTTAATCCTGGTTGCATGGTTCGCATCGATTCAGAATAGTAATTGGCCATACCTTTTTCATAATCTGGTGGGTAGGCCATATATACCTTGTCAACCACGATGTCTTCGTTGATATGCTGTTCAGCATCTAAACCAAAGAGCGTAAGATATTCAGCATTTAACAAAATAGGCAATTTGTATTCCTTGCCTAATTTTTTATAAACGGCCAAATATTCCGGCTTGAGATACAAGGTAAACATATGCGAATCGAGATGGGTAATTGGTATTCCGTATTTTAACGCCAATTCAATTTGACCCCGAATTTCTCTTTCAATCTCTTCAGCACTTGCATTACTTTTCACATCATTCCTCGAGCTGTAGAAGTGATTAAAGTCATTAACCAATCCGGGCACAGTATTCCATGATGAGACCGGACCCCATTTCAAATATTTCCATTCACTCGTAATGGTGAGATGCAGGCCAAAATCAGCTTCCGGGTGACTGCTGGCGTAGGCGGCAATTTCGGGAAACCACGGACAAGGCACCATGATACTACCCGAATTGACTGATCCATTTTCCATCGCATAGATGCTTGCCATGTTCTCCGAATGAGATACACCAATATCATCAGCATGAATGATCAATAATTTAGTTCCTGCATGATATCCCAGTCTTTCCTGGATACTGATCGATTGAGCGTTGTTGCTCCCGGCATAGAGCTGCAATAGTAAAATGAATAGGAATAGTCTTCTCATGATTGTTCTCATACTAAAGGGCTTGCAAGATCAAGATCGAATATACACATTGTCTCGCTTAGAATTGCCTTTTTCCTGGAGTTGAACAGCAAGATAAACATGGACATACTATGCCCTGATGATGAGTTATCCGCTTAAACCCAATCGAAATCATTGCTTTTTTCCTTAAAAAACACTAACTCTATCTGATTCATCAAAAACACAGATTATGCAAGTATCAATCTTAATAGGAGTTATCCTTGGATTATTTTTTCTCAGTGGTATTCGAATTGTCTTTGAGTACAAAAGAGCACTGAAGTTTCGATTCGGTAAATTCATTATGACCCTGGAGCCTGGATTTAGGTGGATTATTCCTTTTGTGGAAACTGTCCAGTTTGTGGATATCCGCGTGATTACCATCAATATTCTGTCGCAGGAAGTGATGACGGAAGATAATGTTCCGTGCAGTATAGACGGAGTGGTCTTTTTTAAGATCGATGATCCGGAACGGGCGGTTTTGGAAGTGGAAGAATACAAATTTGCTATAACCCAATTGGCTCAAGCGGCATTACGGGATGTGTGTGGAAAGGCAGAATTGGATACGATTCTTTCTAAACGAGAGGAAATGGGTAAAAACATTCGTCATATTGTCGAACTTGAGACTGCTGAGTGGGGCATCATCATTATTGATGTCAAGATTAAGGATATTCAATTGCCGGAAAATATGCGGCGTATGATGGCTAGCCAAGCTGAAGCAGAACGCTCCAGACGAGCACGGGTGATTTTGGCGCTAGCGGAAGAACAAGCGGCTACTAAACTGCTGGAAGCAGGAAAAATAATTGACCAGTCGCCTTCCGCTATCAAGCTAAGATTGTATCAGACTTTGGCGAACATTGCTTCGGAGAAGAATTCAACCATTCTTTTTCCATTCCCGGAAGAAGTATTGCCAAGACCTCGTGAAAGACAGAATGGAGTGATGGATAAGGAACAGTTGAAGGATATGCACTCGTAGGAGGCTGTTGAAATACTTACCTCGCGCAGATTAAAGTAGGTCATTGAATACATCAAAGAAGTGATTGCCGTACCTCCTTAGAAGGTTTCCAAATAATCTGCTACATGGCTCGTTTGCAGGAGATTTATCTACCTTTATCGTTATAGCTACCCAGGAGTCCTCAGCCAACGGAGACACAAAATCCATGAGAATCACTTGGGTAGCTCTTTTTGCTTACCGTTAGTCTTGATCTGGATTAACTTAGTATTGACTCCTTCCAAGAGAATACATTCCCTGTCTAAGATTGTCCCTGTAGCTTGTTCATCAATGGTTTCACCAGTTAGGTAATTGAAATCTAATCTGATTTTGTAGTGGAGGATCGTTCCAAATCCGGTAAATGCCGGACCACATTGATTATTGGTAATAAAAGCGTTTATACAGGAGTTCAGTTGACCCCATATTCCGGTAGCAGATCAAACTTGCCAATAAATATTTGGTACAAATGACCTTGCCTAAGAAATGCTCGAACGGGTGTACCATCTCCAGGAAAGGAGGTGTTTAATTCTTTTCAGCTATGGCCTTCCGACTTTGATCACTGTCACATGAGCAGATCTCCGCAGGGATCTTCTTCTTGGGATCAAGTCTGATAAACCTAAAATCACCTCTGACTCTGGAGATTGCAACCTGTAGTAATGAGGACCTATTTTACACTCAATCGCAGCGGATTTAATTTTTTCCGGATCGGTGCAGGGTCCACATTGTAAAGACAATAACAATACATAGCGCATGCGAAGCATTGGAAATTGTAAAGGCCTGCTCAATGTTGTTTAGTGGTCGGATAACAGAGGATAATTGTGTTCAAAAGCATTTCATTTAATTAGCTTCAAGGTTTCATAATCTATTAATTCTATACTGATATTGGAACAGCCAACTATAATTTAAAAATGTTCTTTAATAGTTGGGAAAAAATTAGTGAACCAAAAGAAAATAAAACAACCAGTAGATATTGATCGCCTGAAAGAAAGACGAGCGATAGAATATTACTGGAAACCGGAAATAGTTTTACCAATACAATGGTGAGTATGCTTAGAACCAGGGAAAGCCATACATACGGGTTTTTTGTGATTTCATTTACAATCGGTGAAGCTCCTGTCGATGGTACATTGAATATATTGAATAGCTGACTTAGCACTAGTGTGTAAAAGGCCAGATTATTGATTACCTGATGGTCCAATCGGAGACCTAAGTGGCTATAGAGGGTAATGCCGATGACAGCCAGGGTAATCGAAAGGCCATATGTTACGGTTACTTTCCAGTGATGGCGAGTCATGATCGGTTCATCAATGGGACGAGGCCGTTTCTTCATTATCGACTGATCTGCCTCAATGGTGCTAAGCGCCAAAGCAGGAAAAACATCAGTCACTAAATTAAGGAACAGAATCTGCAAGGGCAAGAGCGGTTGAGGTAAATTCAAAAAAGCGGCCACTGCGACAACTGCAATTTCGGCAAGATTACTCGACATGAGATAGACAACAAACTTGCGGATATTTTCGAAAATAGTGCGTCCCTGATAAATCGCAGAATAAATGGATCCAAAGCTGTCATCTTTCAAAATAATATCAGCCACCTCCTTGGCTGCTTCCGTTCCACGGATACCCATGGCGATGCCGACATCCGCTCTTTTCAGAGCCGGAGCGTCATTGACACCATCACCGGTCATTCCAACAATAAATTTATTTTTCTGAAAAAATCGCACGAGATCGAGTTTTTGTGAGGGTATCACCCGGGCAAATACCAAAGTATTCAATATTCGCGACCTAGTTTCTTTATCTATCTTTGTCAGATCAGGTAGATCCCTTCCTGTAATGACTGTTGTCGGAGAGCCGGCCGAAGGTATTCCGACATCTTCTGCTATTTTTTTTGCGGTGTTCGGATGATCACCGGTCAACATGATGACCTTTATTCCGGCGTCGTGATAGGTGTTTATTACTTGTCTGACATCGGATCGAGGTGCGTCGAGAAATCCGATGATGCCCAAAAAATCCAGACTATCACTTTTATGGTCTGCTGGGTAATCGGTGATGGATTGAGCAAACGCCAATACCCTTAAACCATCAGATGCTAATCGATCTGATTGGTGATGCCAAAAATCAGTGGAGTAGTCGCCGGCTCTGGACCGACAGCGGGCCAATATATTTTCACTTGCTCCTTTGGTAAATGTGAAATACTTTGATTCCTTTTGGTAAATCGAAGTCATGGACCGTGTAGTCGAATCGAAAGGGATTTCCTCGATCTTGACAAATTGTTTCTGTAATTCCTCAATATTGCAGCCCAGATCTCTTGCAAACTCAAAGAGCGCAATTTCGAGTGGGTCTCCTCTATCATCATTAAAATCAGAATTATTACATAAAACGGCGACATGCAACAAGGACTTAAAGTCTGAATGGTTCTTTATGAGGGTAGGATTTTTGGGAGGCCATTGGTTAATCTGCAAGTCACGCAAATGGACACTGTGGGCGGTCATTTTATTTTCGGTAAGTGTGCCAGTCTTATCTGTAAAAATGATACTCATTTCACCCAGGGTCTGCACTGCTTCCATTTTCTTAATAATCACATTTTTCCGGGCTAATTTAAGGATGCCACGAGCAAGAGCAATAGTAGCTACGATGGGTAATCACTCTGGAATAGCCGCAACGGCAAGTGCAATGCTCGTTTCTATGGTGAGCCACAGATCCTGGCCCTGCAAAAGACCTAATCCAGTCACAATTAAAACGAGTATGCCGCATACCCAAATAAGCATTCTATTAAGGCGCAGCAATTTTTTATCAAGAGGTGTCCCTTCCGAGGCTGCTTCCCGACTCATTTTTTCAATTTTGCCAAGTTCAGTATTCTGGCCGATGCCGGTGATCACCACTCTCGCTTGGCCACGGCTGACGATCGTACCGCTAAAAACCATATTGGTCTGATCCGTCAATGCAGTACTGACGGGATTGATTTCGCTGGTTTTCTCCACTTGACCACTTTCTCCCGTCAAGGCATCCTCTTTGACACCCAGATTCTGATGATTGATTATTCGACCATCGGCAGGAACCACATCGCCCTCTTTTAAGTGAACAATATCACCTATCACGATGCCTTCGGAAGCAATAATCTGCTCTTCACCTTCTCTAATCACTCTCGATTTTGTCAAGGCTAGCCTACGCAAAGCGTCCATGGATTTTATGGCCTGTGCTTCCATAAAGTATCCGATCATCGTCGAAATTAAAATCACTACCAGAATTGCTACAGCTTCTATCCATTCCTCAAATATCACTGCTAAACCGGTGGCAAACAAGAGAATATATACCATCGGATCGAGAAATTGCTGCAAAAAAATGACCCAGCGAGATTTGGCCTTTTGAACCTCTAATTGATTACGACCAAAAATCTTAATTCGTTCCGCTGCCGCTGCATGATTTAATCCCGTATCTACGTTGGTGCCTAGAGACTCGACTAAATAATCGATGGGAAGGCAATAAGGGTTCTTCGTAATGATACTAATATCTACTTCTGTTGAAGCTAAATCTGTTTTCATACCCAATTGATCTACATGCGAGACGATCTACACCTGAATCACGACCTGGAGAAAACTAAAGGGACCACAGGTCTGAAAGCAGAGCAAGCCTCCTAATACCTATAGAGTGCACATAGCTTTGTCTCTTTGCTAGGTAAATATTGTCCATTGCTTATAAAAACCCGGCCTCCTTGTTCCATCGTTTTTATTGCGGCCAGATTCATTAGACTGACATTTGAAATCGAAGGTTCAGGATCAAGTCTCAAGCCCTCTTTTCGGGGATTATAGATCCCCCATAGTTCGGCGTTAGCATTTAAAATCAATGAATCGATCCTGCCGGCAAATGCATTGGGCAGAATGTCCTCGATATCTGTTCCTGTTTTCTCAGTATCCAGATGTTGAGCAATGGTCTGGGCTTTCTCAGTTATGACCTGACTAAATATGGATTGCATCATTGCACATGCCTTTTAATGCAGGGCTTCTTCATTGCAATCTTCAGGATTGCCGGTAAGATGTTTCTCGTGAACGTAAGAGTATTTATTGACCCTTTTATAAAGCCCCACCAGATGATCCAAACCACTCAAGAGTAAAGGAACTTTTTTGTCCTTTAATTTGGTCATTACAACGTCATTTACCGATCGGTAATATTTCAGGATTTCACTCTTAACATCATCTTTGCCTTCGCCTCTGCCATGATAAATGGCAGTTGTAAAACCACTTTTCTGACTATGAAATTGTAGCTGTTTCTCCTCAAAGTCGCTCCCAACAGTGTCCTCCAAGCTTAATTGATTTAGTTTATTTTTCAACACCTTCTTCATTTTGAAAGGATTTGCAGCGTAGAGATGAACATCGTCCAGACCTAAGGTCAGAAGATAGAAAGACTGCTCTTGGGTAGGTACAACCTCGATCAGTGGCCAAAGAATAAATTGATTAGATACCACATGCCTTTTTGCTATTGCTAGGGGTAGTCGGAATCGATGGAGACCTTGATTTGAATAAAAAACAGCCAGACCCTGTTGTTGATTTCGCCAAAACTCTTTGTCCATAACCAACTCGTACAAGGGCACAAGAAAATCGTGTACTTCACGCTTAGTCTTGAAACGGCTACCAATCTCTTTTTCAATTTGACGGATAGTGGCTTTAAACTCCAGTTGATCCTCACTATTCAAAACATTCATGCCTTTTTTTGAAGTAGACATGTATATGCTGATACAGGTAGGATTATTTGTTTCAGCAAGGGTTAATATTTTTTCGATATTTAACATATTGATCAATTTTTACTAGTTCGTTTCTGTGTCATATTTAGCATTTACTAGGGTATTTCTCAGTGATCTGAATCAAGGTAGTCGGTGATAATACTCAAGATCATTTGATTTCGGCTGATTTTTGAAGTGAGACAAATTGGTATTAAGTTATAAACAGTGATGAATTGAGTTATATCATCTAACCAAGTGACTTCACTTAGTACCTACTGTGCGTATTAAGTCTAAACTTATTGGTTCGGATAGATGTATGCCAATAAATAATCAGCGAAGAGATCATCCTGATTAAAAGCAAACCTGCGCCATCTGGTTATGTCGGGTGGCTCGGCTACGCTCGGATTCTAGTGATCTTTTCTCCTGGTATTTGTCTTGGTGGTAATCGGTTTCCCACCGAAAGGATTACTTTGGGTGAGAACTACTGTTAGAAAACGAGTTGGAAAATAATCTTGGAAGAAGATGCTTGACCCCAAACTCATTAAAAACGCCTTTACGTTATGATGAAAGCAGCTTATTTGACTAAATACGGCCCGGCAGCGACCGCATTCGAAATCCGGGAAATTGAAAAACCAGCACCGGGAGCAGACCAGGTGCTAATCAAGGTTGAAGGCTTTGGACTTAATTTTGCCGATGTTATGGCCAGGTTAGGTCTGTATAAGGGGGCACCTCGACTACCTGCAATATTGGGATATGAAGTAGTAGGTAGAGTGGAGCAGTGCGGTACAAATATTCGTCATCTGAAACCTGGTGACCGTGTTGTAGCACTGACCAGATTCGGAGGTTATGCCGAATATGCAGTGGGAGAAGGGCCTGTGGTTTATCCGGTACCTAATGAACTTTCTGTTGGTGTTGCAGCAGCGTTGGCTACTCAGTACAGCACGGCTTATTTTCTGGCCAATGATATGGCCAATCTTCAAGAAAATGACCGCGTACTAATCCATGCTGCTGCCGGAGGAGTAGGCACTGCTTTGGTTCAGCTTGCCAAACATTTTGGATGTACCATTTATGGAACTTGTAGCTCACAAACTAAAGTAGACTACTTAAAAGGAAATGGTGTTGATTTTCCGATTAATTATGTGGAAAATGATTTCGCCGGGACAGTTCGCCAGCTAAGTCCCGAAAATGGGTTAGATGTTATTTTGACCCTGTAGGAGGTAGGTCTGTAAAAAAAGGTTTTCAGTTGCTTAATGCAGGTGGTCGCATTATTTGTTTTGGAGTATCATCTATGAACCAGGCAAAGTCAATATGGGGTAAATTGCGAGTGTTAGTTCAGTTTGGTATTTATCATCCTTTACAGTTTCTAAGTCAAGCCAAGGGAATGATCGGAGTAAATATGTTAAAGATCGGAGACGATCATCCGGAAAAAGTATCGAGAGCTATGCAAAAAGTCATTGCTTTGACGGAAGAGGGTATTCTACAGCCTTTTGTGGGAGGGGAGTATAGTGTCAATCAGTTGGCGGAGGCGCATGAATTTCTCGAGTCAAGAAAATCCATCGGCAAAATTGTTGTGAAATGGTGATGCCTAACGATCTGTAAAAACCAGAAATCATGAATCCGTTTTCATTCAAAAATAAAATAGTGCTGGTAAGCGGATCTGGCCAGGAATCGGAAAAGCAATTGCAATCGAGTTAGGGCTTCGCGATGCAAAAGTGATGCTGAATGACCTCGATAGAAAAAAGTTGTTTTACGTTCGCGATGAGTTAAGGTCTATGGGTATATCAGTTGATGCTATCACTGCGGATGTACGGGATCCAAGGCAATGTGCAAACTTGATCAGAAGGACTATAAACCGATATGGAGGTTTAGATATATTGGTTAACAATGCAGGAGTTAGCAGCCGAGGTAGTGTTGAAGCAATGGCTGACTCTGTGTTTAGCACAGTAATTGATACGAACTACACCGGTGCGGCTTACCTAAGTAAATATGCTATTCCGAGTTTAAAGAAATCAAAAGGGCATCTTGTTTTATATTAATAGTGTAGGGGGCTTTCGCGGCATGCCGTACAATTCTACTTACACGGCGTCAAAAATGGCTCAATTTGCCCTCGCCCAGGCTCTTCAAATCGAATTGAAAGACGATGGAATACATGTGGGAGTTGTCTTTGTGGGTTTCACCGAAAATGACCCCGACAAAAAAATACTCGATGTAGATGGTTCCTGGATATATCTGCCAAAACGGGAGAATATTCATCTTGCTAAACCGCAATCGGTTGCAAAAAGCGTTTGCGAGTTGATCGAAAAGCGGCAATTTCAGATTACCCTCACGCCTCTTGGTCATTTGACCGAATTTTTAAACCGGTATTTTCCTGATCTGACATCCTGGATTATCAATTTAAATCGCAAGAAGATCAAAGATGAATTTACCCTCATTGGTGGTGAAAGAGTGAAAGATTCATTGGTTGTTGATCGGGTGAAACAATCTAAAGTAATTGTCTGATCAATATTGACTTGACCAAAAAGACATTTTAAGAATTTGCTTTTCGACGATTACATTAGGTTTTCCACCGGATTTGTTCTTTTTGTTGCCGAACAGAACGATGTTGCACATTGGGTGGCCATGGGTAGGGCATTTCAGAGATTTGGATTAACGTCTACAAAACTGAATATTAGTCATGCCCATGTAAACATGCCCTGCGAGGAAATCGAAGTGCGTAAAAAAGTTGGTAGCACATTTCGGCCTCAATGCCATCCATTTTTACTTGTTCGCTTTGGATACTCTGACAAAATGCCTTATTCGTACAGCAGATCTGTGCACGAAGTCATGATGCATACCAAAAAAGATGAAGCTTAACCCAACTTTTAAAAGACTCGTAAAAATGATAAAAGGAATAATGCTAACATCCCTAATTCTATTTTTAATTTGCATTTTCATTGTTGTCTAGGTATTGCTGGCATACAGCCCCGGTAAGCCAAAACCGTATTTAAATCAAACGGGCAATACACTGGCAAGGAGCAGCCTTTCGGAAAAAGCTTTTGTGAACGTGGTGGAGTAAAGCTGGGAATGTTTATAACGAGTAAAGATTCAACGCATCCTGTGTTGCTTTACGTACACGGGGGCATGCCCCTATATTTCCTTACTCATAAATACCCCACGGGTCTTGAAGATTATTTTACCGTTGTTTGTTGGGAACAGCGTGGTTCAGGCATCTCATACAGCACTGAAATTCCACCGGAAACCATGAATTCAATGCAATTGATAAATGACGTGTTGGAGGTGACGAACTACTTGCGCCACCGCTTCGGTCAAGAAAGATCTATCTTATGGGTCATTCTGGAGGAACCTATATTGGCATACAAGCAGCAGCCCAAAATCCTGAATTATATAATGCCTATATCGGTGTTGCCCAGATGTCCGACCAACTCCGATCAGAAAGATTGGCTTACGAATATGTGCTACAGCATTACAAAGAGAATGGAAACAGGAACATGGTGCAACAACTTGAGTCAGTCCCTGTTTTGAACAGTACGCCTGATGCGTATCTTCATTTAAGTGACAAGATCATGCATACCCTTGGCATTGGCACGACCCATGATATGAATTCGGTAATCACTGGTATTTTTATTCCGTCTTTAAAGTGCCGGGGCTACACTTTGAAGGAAAAAATCAATATGTGGCAAGGAAAATCCCGTTCCGGTGTTCACCCTTTATGGGATGAAATGCTCGTAACCAATTTGATGCTTAAAGTACCTAAACCATATTATGAGCAGTTGCAGACACATATAAAACGATTTTACACCTTTGAGAAATCAGCTCATAGCCCTTTGTTTGAAGAGCCTGAAAGAATGAAACTGATATTGAATGAAGATGTGTTGAACGGATTAAATGATCTGGCAGATGAACATTAGCTATTTTGATGATTTAGAAATTGTAATTTAATTGTGATTTTTCATCAGTAGGTATCAGGCAAAGAGCCATAGATCCTTGCTAGACACTGATTTAATCAATCTCACGGAAAATCAAACTTTCTTGGTTCTGTGGCTAAAATCTTTGTCCAATAGCTGGCGAGGGTAGGTAGCTTAGCATGAATATAATCTTGAATCTTCTGATGATCCACTGTCTGTTTGGTCAGTCGAATATGCATCGCGGCGGGTTCAGTAATAGGTCTGCCAATCTGCGAAACCATAAATACCTGGGCATGGTCGGCAAAACGTTGTTTCACAAGATCTCTGCTGAGATCGTGGGCAAAGTAATTGTATATTTTGCCTACGTGACTCACTGGGTTCTTGCCCGACGACGCTTCCAGACTCATAGGATGATAGGGTGTTATCAGACCGTTAATCCGATTACCTCTTCCGACCTGGCCATCATCACCGCTTTCTGCGCTGGTGCCACTTACCGTCAGATAAATGCTCTCGTTTTCATAAGAGTCAGCGCTATTGATGAAAATGTCAGACTTGTCAATTTTGACCTGCTCATTTAAAAGCGACTTTACCACTTCGATTTTGTGGATATAATCTGCCAGATTGCCTATGTACCGATCAACCATAGCAATTGCAATCGTGTATTGAGTACCTTGATGGGTTTGGCATCCCATCACTTTAATATCTTCCCCGATAAATGGATAACTCTCTTTGACCTTGCTACTATTCAAAAGCTGCTCGATCTTGATGACCATTAGGTCTAGCGATGTGTAGGGAAAATAGCCGACACCAAATGAGGTGTCATTGGCCAGAGCAACTTCTCCCTTTTCCAGGGCGATTAAATAGTTGAATAAGGTCCGCACTTCCTGGTCGTATTCTTGATTGGATTTCGACGTCTTTGCTTACGTCCAGATGTTTAATAT
Organism: Saprospiraceae bacterium; assembly: GCA_016711125.1. GTDB lineage: Bacteria > Bacteroidota > Bacteroidia > Chitinophagales > Saprospiraceae > JABDMH01. The sequence continues at coordinate 619,734 of JADJTQ010000005.1, forward strand.
GTTCAGTCAACCAACTTCTTGCCGTTTCAATCGCGATATCATGTACTGGAATCTCCTTGTTTCCGATCTTGTGGGTTGCTCTGCCCGCAATGATGAGCGAGATAGGTTCAGTAATCTTACCACCGCGATATGCCGGATTTGATTGACCTCCGATTAGTAATGCCTTATCCACGTTGTGATGCAGTATTACTCCACATTCATTGAGATAATAGCGACAAAGTGCCGATGAGATTTGCTCCGTAATTTCATCACAAATGGTGTTCGGATGTCCAATTCCCTTGCGCTCCGCCATTTCTATCCTTTGATCTAATATATTTCCTATGACAATATTCATTTTAGCAATTTTATGATGGGTCTTGCTCTGTATAAAGAAGTCAATTTAAATGCAAGAACCTTGAACTTTATGAAAATAGGCTAAGTATTTATATGAAGAAAGAATAATTCTCAATCCTGATTATGACGATAGTCAGTATTGCTAATTATCAATTAGTATCATGAGGTCAGGTGATGCCAATCATTAGAATTGACGGTCGTTTTTGATTCTTTCGTGAGCATAGAGTGAAATTGATGGTTTTGGACGGTACTAGTAATTTTTCTGACAAATACTTATCGAGACGATGAATGGTGTAAAACTTTTCTTACAGGAAGCCGGAGAAACTTATCGTTTTGGGATCAAGTTTTTTAGAGAACTTTTTAAGCCACCATTTGAATTCAGGGAATTCTTGCGTCAATGTTATATCCTGGGGAATAAATCCATTTTCCTGGTTGCTATCACCGGATTCATCATGGGTGTAGTTTTGACTTTGCAGACCAGACCAACTATGGTGGAGTTTGGAGCAGAAGCATATATGCCTTCAATGATCGGTATTGCCATAGTACGGGAAATAGGGCCAATGATCACCGCGCTCATTTGTGCCGGTAAAATCGGATCAAGTATTGGGGCTGAATTAGGCTCCATGAAAGTTACTGAGCAAATAGATGCAATGGAGGTTTCGGGCACCAATCCATTCAAGTATCTGGTCGTAACCAGAATACTGGCCATCACCCTGGTGCTTCCACTATTGGTGGTCATTGCAGATAGTGTTTCACTTTTTGGATCCTACCTTATGGAAAACCTAAAAGGTCAGGTATCCTTTACCTTATTTTTCACGAAAGTTTTTGAGGTACTTGAATTTAGTGATATTATACCTTCATTTGTCAAAAGCTTTTTCTTTGGATTTGCTATTGGTCTGATCGGATGTTATAAAGGGTACACCTCCAAGAAGGGAACGGCTGGAGTGGGCCGGGCTGCAAATTCGGCCGTAGTCATTGCCTCTCTGTTGCTTTTTATTATCGATTTTATTGCCGTAATGATTAGCGACATTTTTTATGAACTATGATGCAGACAGAAGGACACGGACTTTTTGCGAAGGAAGAGATGAACGCTAAATTCGGAAGGAAAAAGCTATTGATTTCCATAAAAAACCTACATAAGTCTTTTGGTGATAATCATGTGCTGAGGGGCTTTAACCTTGAGCTTTACGATGAGGAGAATTTAGTTATTGTTGGTAAATCAGGTTCAGGCAAATCGGTACTGTTGAAGTGCATAGTGGGTTTAGCATTTCCCGATAAGGGCACACTCAGGGTATTGAGTAAAGATGTCTTAAATCTTCCTAAGGCAGAAATGGATTTGCTTCGGGCTGAGGTAGGGTTTCTATTTCAGGGAAGCGCATTATACGATTCTATGACGGTCCGAGAAAACCTCGAATTCCCCTTAAGACGTCACAAAGACCGAATGGTCAATGAGTCTATTGATCAATTAGTTCTGGAAGCGCTCGAAAATGTGGGTCTGGCTGAAGCGATTGATCTTATGCCGGAGGAACTTTCGGGGGGCATGAAAAGAAGAGTGGCATTGGCACGGACTATCATCTTAAGACCAAAGATCATTTTATATGATGAGCCAAGTAGCGGTCTTGATCCGATAACTGCCAGGGAAATCAGTCAATTAATTTTAAATATTCAAAAAATCTACAAAACTGCTTCGCTGATAATAAGTCATGATATTGATTTTGCCCGTAGCATTGCCAACAGGTTTGTTATTTTAAAAGAGGGGATTGATTATGCCACGGGTATCTATAAAGACTTAGTGACCTCCAATGACCCTAATGTAAAAGCATTCTTTAATTATGAAACGTGAAAAATTAAGTTCGGTAAGATTGGGATTATTTGTCGTTATTGGTTCCTTGCTTTTAATTGCCGGCATTTATTTTGTTGGCGCCAATAAGAGTCTTTTTGGCTCTAATATCAACATAAGTACGATTTTTACCAATGCCGGTGGTTTGCAAGCTGGCAATAACGTAAGGTATGCGGGTATTAATGTCGGCACGGTACGAGATATTGTGATCATTTCAGACTCTACGGTACGTTTAGATCTCAAGCTTCTCAATCGGGTGCAACCTTTTATTCGAAAGAATGCGGTAGCTAGTTTAAGTATTGATGGCATTGTTGGAAGTGCCTTGGTTAACATTACACCTGGCAATGGTAATGCACCGGTCATCGAAGATGGGGATTTTATCGAAGCAGCCGAACTACCTGGCACGGCAGATTTGATCGCCACCCTGGGTAGTACCAATGAAAATATTGCTTTATTTGCCAGAGATCTGTTAGAAATATCTGACCGGGTCAAGAGCGGGCCGGGTACGGTCAATTTACTCCTGCAGGATAGTACGGTCTCGACAGATATACGATCATTGGTAAAAAACCTTACCCAAAGTAGTATGCTCACCATTTCTATGATCCAACGCCTTAATACCACTCTCGGACAGATTGAAAAGCAACAGGGATTACTAAATCGAATAATATACGATACAGTGGTCATGAGTAATTTGAAGGAGCTTTCGATATCCCTTAATGAGTCAATTTCCGGCAAGCTGGACAGCCTTATGAAAGCCCTAAACCAAACTGGTACCAATCTGCAGGAGTCCACTTCCAAATTTGACACTTTGCTTGATGACATAAAGTATGGAGGTGGCCCGATAGGCGATCTTATCTACGATGACACTTCAGCCCAAGTCATAAAAAATACCTTGAAGAATATCGAGCAAGGTACCGCAAGATTTAATGAAGATATGGAGGCGCTACAACACAATTTCCTATTGCGAAGATTTTTCCGGAAGCAAAGGAAAGACAGCCTTAAAGCATCAAGGAATGGCAAGCCTTAGGTGGTAATCTACACGGGATAATGTTTATCGCCTTCACCAGATGAAATTTGTGAATTTAATGAGAAAATCTTCCAATTAATCAGTGGCTTAAATTTTATTGAATTGTTACATGATTTTGGTTTAATCATGCAGAATCAATATTGGCATACTCAATTCATCCAGTTCTTCTTTCACCTGGCTGCGATGTATCAGGTTTAATACCCAGCCGCGATCCCGATGCACCATACATAGCAGGTCAGCAGCTTCATGACGGCAGACTTCATTAATCGATTTAGTAACAGAACTATCGGTAGATTTTGAATAATACTCATAATTTATTCCTTTTAGGAAATAATCCAGATCGATATTGTACTCTAAGGGTCTATCTTCATTTTCCTTGATATGCAGAAGCTTCAGGGAGCTTCTGTACTGTTTCACCAACGACACTAGTGGGTCTATGGTTTTTTCGGAGCTAATTGAGTCATCATCAATCGAAAACACAACCGAATTCAAAGTATCAAATGCATATCCCAGGGCACTGCAAGGATTGCGGTTTTCGATTTTTCAAAGAGAGATTCCGTGATGCTTCCAAATAACCTGTCTTCCGGATTCTGCAAACCTTTTGTGCCGATGACGACGATGTCAAAATCTTTCTTCTTCAGATAAAGCGAAATCTCATCTATAGGATTACCGTGAATAATCTGCTGGCTCCATTTGATCCCTGGTGCTTCCTTGGATACCTTCTCAGTCAAGGCACTCAGATTTTCCTGAATGACCTTACGTTGTTTTTCAACATATTCGTCAAACATGGTTGACACGTCACCCGGGAAGCTACAATGTAGCAACTCAATATGCGGATTGTGGAACTCCTTCATTAATCCTATTGCATAATACACTGAATCAACAGATGCAATCGAAAAATCGACAGGACAGAGCACTTTCATGATAGCTAATTTTAGAATTCATTAGTAATTTCAATACGGGTTGATTCGATCTTTTTTATGAAGTCAGAGATATGCTAATAGCATATTGTACCGTTTTTCCTACGAGAATAAAGTAATGGCTGATAATAGAATCAAGACACTTCCCGATTTTGAATTTCAATCCATTAAATTTATCGATTACCAGGGGCTGTATAGATGAGTTTAATCAAAGAGAGCCATGATTAATATCAGTCTAGCGACAGTTTTTTTTGGTGGACAAAAAATGGTTTTTGGATGTAAGAAAACTACCAAGATTATTGAGTTTTGAGCAAAAATTTCTCACCCGGAAAGAATCTCGACTGGTCTCTCATGAGCAGTATCAATATGAGTTTTGACCTGGGTCATTTCATAGCACTTGTATTTGAGTCAAATTTGTCATTGATGAGTTGGCTTTACAATTCACCTGAATGATTTTAAACCTAAAAAATTAAAACCATGAATGCTCACTATATCCCATGGGTTGTTGCATTTGTAGTCTTTTCCGTCTCTTCATCTGCACAAAATGAGAAATTGTTACTTGAAAATCTCACGGAGAGTGAGCGTAAAAGCATTGAAGCTATTGCTTTGTATCCCGAGGAAATTCGGACTGCCGTATTGGAGGTTGCCAGCCGGCCAGCCATTATGATCAAACTCAAAAGAATTCAGGAGGAAAGCCGTCAGTCTTTTGAAGATCTGATTGCTGAATATGATCGTCACACACAGGAGGTCATTTGGGATCTCACCCGATTTGAGGGCATCCTTCAATCCCTGGCAGCTAGTGATATGAGCAAGCAATCTCTTGAAAAACTGATCACAAATTATCCCGATGAAGTGGGGGTAAAAGTAATGGGACTTCGCGAACCCGATTTTAGACTGATACGTCAGGTGGTTCATCTTCAACTTCAGACTGAATCCGATGCCCGGAAAATTTACGAAGTCGAAAATCCGGTGCTACAAAAAGCCGTTCAGCAACTTCTAGATCAACCGGAAGTGCTTTCCATCATTTGTGATGAATTGGAACTGGCAATTTTAGTCGGCAATTTGTATATCACTAACCGGAACTGGCTTCTGAAAAAGGCCGATAGCCTCAACTTGGTTCTCGCTGCAGAAAATAGTAAGGCATTAGAAGATTGGAAAGCCTCCATTGCAAATGATCCTGAAGCTCAGGAAGAATTGAAAGCCTCGATAAAAGAATATAATGAAGACTACCCCTTCGATGATGTCTACTACGATCGGGATTATGTGGAAGATTATGATGCCGACATCCAAATTGTGGAAAGGGTTTCCGTGTATTATCATCACCATTACCCTTTCTGGTTTGGTTATCCCTATTGGTACGACTATCCCAGATGGCGCCCGTTTCCGATTTGGTACGATTGGGGTTTTTATCCCTACGTAAGGGGACCGATTATTATTTTCGGATTGCCAAGATACCACACTGTCTGGTGGTATTTTAACCGGCCATATCACCACTATCGCTACAGTCACCTTTCTTCCAAATTTGTCGATCACTACCAGACACATCGTGAATTTGGCGGCAGCATTACCTCTGCAGTATCCCAATGGAAAGATCAGAATCGAGAGGTAATTTCGGATGAATTTCTGGCAAACCGAAAGCAGCTGGCTAGCAACCTAAAAATGTTTGGCGAGATGGAAGAAAACCGGATCAAGTACAACCAGAGAAATCCCGAAAAAAGCATGACAAAGACCCAATACGTCGAGAAATACCAGCGAAAGTACAAAGCGATTGAACCAAAGTCGACGTCAAGGAAAATTATGGAAAAGGAAGAAGTCCCTACGCCGGTCATTAAAGATATGCAAAGAGTACCTTTCCCGCCAAAAACGGAAGCTAGGACCCCCGAAAAGCAGGATCAGACAAGGGTGATTGACCAGGCAAAGGACTATCACCGAAATAAGGTGATAAAGAAACCGGAAACTAAATCACCGGAAGTCAGACCTGCTCCGCCTAAAGTAAGTCCACGTAAAAAAGCGGCTGAGCCAGCCCAGAAAAAGCAAGTGCAAAGGAAAAGCAGTTAAGTGGAAAGTTTCAGTTAAGTCATCTAAATGTAACCGATGTATTTTAAAATAATTGCGATAGACCTTGATGGTACAATTGCCCTTGATGATCATATTGAAGCTCAGACCTGGAAGATTCTTCAAAAAGTAAGAAAAGCAGGACACTCTATTGTATTGGTGACGGGTCGACGATTGAATGAGATTGACAGACTTGGACCCTTTGAAGATCTTTGTGAGGCAATTGTGGCGGAAAATGGTGCTACGATCTATTTTCCTGCTAATCAGTCGGTTCTTCTCCCATTCGGTCACCTTTCACCAGAGGTTGTGAAAAAATTATATAGTCTCAACATTCCGTTGGAAAAAGGAATGGCCATCGTGGCAACCACCCAACCCTATACTCAACAGGTAGTAGAAGCAATTGCTTCTACCGGATATGCCGTTACGGTGGAGTATAATAAAGGGGCGGTGATGATCCTACCCCCTGGTGCGACTAAGGGAACCGGTTTGATGGTAGCCCTTCGAGAGTTGGGTTATTCGGTGCATAATGTGATGGCATTTGGTGACGCAGAAAATGACCGGAGTTTATTTGATAAAGCTGAATTGGCAGTAGCGGTGCAAAATGCAGATCCGGGCATTAAGGAGCTTGCCGATATTGTACTCGATAAAGAAAATGGCAAGGGAGTGAGGGAGTTTTGGAGGACATGCTAAATAGCAAAGGACTGCCTCCGGTAAAGTGTCGCGATGGCAGACAGATAAGATTGGGCAAGATAGACGATGGGACTTCTATGATGCTTGATCCCCTAAGTTTGGCTCTGAAAAATACCGGTATTTTTGGGAGCAGCGGAAGTGGAAAATCATGGCTGGCTGGATTAATTGCCGAAAAGCTCCTTCGATCGGAGTATCAGATTTGTATTATAGACCCGGAGGGTGACTACCGGGGTTTAAAAACTTTTCCCAATACTTTATTATTGGGTGGACCTGATGCAGTGCCTCCGCATTTGGCAGAAGTTTCAACCTTACTCGAATATTCAGATATGAGTCTGATATTAGATCTGTCGCTTTATGTCCATGAGGAGAAAATTTCTTACGTGGAAGAATTAATGACAACATTAATGAACCTTCGAAAAAGAAGGGGAAAACCCCACTGGTTTTTAATCGACGAAGCACACTATTTCTGTCATGATAGTGAGTCGTCTCTGGTAAAGATGTGGATTGAAAGAATGTCAGAAGGCGGTTTTGCATTGTTAAGTTATCGACCGGATGAAATTGCTCCGGGCATACTAAAACATCTCGATCACTTAATGGTCACGCATCTAAACGATGGGCGCCAATGGGAAGTAATACAGACCATGGTCCATGAAAGGGCTTTTAAACCTGTAGACTATGATCATCTTCAGTCACTTACAGATCGGCAAGTGTATTTTTTTATTAGAGAGGGTATTGATCACTGTAAGCTAAAGCAAGGTGTGGTTGAGATCGAAAGTACTCGTCGAACGGTACCCCATATCCGGCATTTACATAAATATCTAAAAGGTGCCATTGCCAGTCAGTAAGCAGTTTCATTTTGATCGAAGTCAATCCGTTGTGGAGATTCCCAATGCTTCAAGCATGTACGACTTTATGCGGATACTACCCGCTGTGCCTTCAGACATTCTGGACTACCATCTGGCCCGGGGCGACTTCGAATCCTGGGTGCGCTCTACCTTGCATGACGAAGATCTGGCCAGAAGAATTCATAAAATTGCCAATCGACACCTTGAAAAGAATCAACTTAATCAGGCACTGGTCGATGCCGTGTCTTCGAGGTATTCAGAATTGGAGCTATTGATTTAATTCATGGGTGTCAGAAGATTGTGATTGACAACAATCATGAGGCTTCCTGAGTACACCCATTGATGATAGTCTGATTTCGAGTAATATTTAATACAGGAAAAGCAATATAATAAAGCAATATATCACGGGTCGATGATCGGAATTGAAGGTAAGGTGAGTGATCGGGATCATTGATTGTATTGAGTTAACTTATAGCAAAGAGTAGGGTTAAATAATAACTTCAAGACATACAAAGATTTATCGATTATGAAAAAGATCCTTGTACCAACCGATTTTTCGGAAAACGCTAATAATGCATTTTTTTATGCATTGGCATTTGCCTCCGAGATCGAGGCATCCATTATCTTATTGCATGTAGTCGAAATGGAAATGGCGGTTTCGGATATGCCTCTACTTTCAGGCTCTGCTTATCAGGCAAAAAAAGAGGCAGCTGAACTTGCCATCCAAGCACAAGTTGAGATTGCTCGGGGTCTCAATACTGGCTGGGCTGATACCAAGATCAGAACCGAAACAAAAGTAGAATTCGGAAATCCTGTGCCAAACATTAAGTCAATTGCAGAAAAGAAGAAGGTAGACTTAATTATCATGGGAGCAAGAGGGAGCCACAAAAGCACCCTGGCCAAAATGTTAGGCACACGTTCATCAGCCATTGCTCAGCAAGCCCGTTGTCCGGTTTTGATCATACCGGAAGGAGCACTATTCAGGCCGGTCATACAGCTTGCATATGCTTCTGAATTGTCAAGTGCCGATCCCTATGAATTGTGGCGAGCTTTAGATTTGATCAAACCCTTTTCGCCGGTCGTGCGCTATCTACATGTGAGCCAGGGTATTGAAGAAACTGAAGTCAACAGCGAAGATAGAATCAGGAAATATATCGAATCACAGAACTCTGCCTTACAATTAGTATTTTATCAGATCAACGCTCAGGATATCGATAAAGAATTGGAAAAGCAAAGTCGCACTTTTGATGTAGACCTGATTGTCATCTACCATAAATCAAAAAATATTTTTCAGAGGATGTTTACTCATAGCCATACAAAGCATCTGTTATCGATGTCGGATATTCCTGTGTTGGTATTAAATGAAGAGTAAATATTTTATCACAAATTTTTAGACCATGAAACGTTTTCTAAAAATAGTACTTACGATCTTGGTTCTCTGGGGTGCTCTAACCATATTTGTAGAAATGCCGGGACCGTCCCGTGAAAAGATATTTATGGCTGATGATTCGCAGCCGTCTGCGATCATACTATACGATGCGGATCCCTTTTATAATCTCGATGAACAAGTCTGTCTCGGATTTGCGGAGAGTTTGGTCGAATATGGATACTCTGTCAAAGTAATGACGGTAAAGGCAGCGAGGCGGCAAAAAACTGCTGAATACAATCTTTATGTATTCTGTGCTAATACCTATAACTGGGCTCCTGATTGGGCTATGAAAAATATATCGGTCAAAACCGTAATGAATTGGCGGGAAAAAATGTGGCAGCTATTACCCTCGGTAGTGGAGCCACCTCAAGATCAAAAAGGATGTTTGATGATTTTATCCATGGCACCGGAGCCAATTTATTGGGCTCCCAAACCTACTGGTTGATGAAGCCAAATAGTGCCTCCCGAAGAACTGATTCAAACGTCGAGGGTGCGGTGGAGATGGCCCGTGCATTTGGAAAAAAGGTGGCGGAGCAAATGACGGAATTATCCTAATAGATGTTCGTGCCGGACATGTTGAATAATTTGAACATTTGCAAGATCTGAGTTGAAAAACGTGTCGATTATGGGGTTTGCAGTGAAGCTGGCAACGAAACAGACTGCAAAATGTATTATAATAGCCTTCAATAATAATGTGAAATTTTACTTGGGTCAAGTGATGTATTCATTCTAAAGCCGGTTGGCTAAGCTCGTTGTAGCCAAGTTATATATGGCCTCTTTACTGTGCGTCAGCTTTTTATTAAATTAATGTAAATTTTTTCCATAATTATTGAGAAGAAGAAAAATAACTAATTCTTTGTATACAAGCATTCTCCCTTCAACAGATCCAGATCAATCTTATTTTTAATTGCTAACTCTGCTCTTTGGTAGGCCTGGAGGGAGTGATATATTGATTTTTCCTTTACCTCAAGAGAACCAACATAAGCAATTGTAGAAAATGCTTTTTGAAGACGAAGCATAACTTCAATGTTACTGGCTCCATCACGGGCAATCGGTCTGAAGGCGTCATCAAATATGTCATCCAGTGAAATTTCGGGAACCTCGATTCGATCATATTTTATCTTCCCTGGATACACTATTTTACCTTTTTCAAGCCATAAAGCTAATAGCCGAACATGACTACCAATGATCGCTATTGCAGTTCCTGGATCATTGATCCCGGGTGATAGAGCCCGGCTGGCAATTTCACTCAATGCAATCAAACCAAAGCGGGGGTCATCATGAAAGAACGACTGTCGTCAATGATGAATGCCTTTTTTAATTTTTCATTTTCAATTTTAGGTGATATGTTTTGTTGTGAAACGACATATACCAGTGGTTTGTCAGGAGATGTAAATGTTCCTGGCAAACAATTTAAAGTAATAATAACATCAGCGGCTTCAGCCAATCCCTGTAGCAGGTCAACGTTAATATGTTGGATGTAGCCGATCTGATCACTAAAAACAGGAATGCCTCTATTAATTCTATTCTTTATTGGCAAACCACCCATAAGTGGTTCTTCAATTCTTTTCTTTATTACATTGGCTGTTGCTTCTTCAACTTTTTTTATAGTATGCCCAAGTCGACCAAGTTTTGATATTCGCTCCACCCATCTTAAAAATGTCAATATAACTAACGAAAAAACTGCTATTGTTAAAATGAAAAGAATAAAATAGCCAGCTTCACTATAAAACCCGTTTTTTAATGCAATGTCAGCTACGATACTGAATATGAAGGAGCCAATATAAACGGATACTGCGTTTTGGGATACATCGTCTGAAACAATAAGTTTAAAGGATCTTGGCGTAGCTGAACTACTGGCAGCAGAAAATGCTGAAAGCATTGAGCCTACTGCAAATATTGCTATGACTAACATGATTCCAGAAATTGTTGAAAGTAGATCTTCAAGAGAGCTTTTTTCAATTTTAGGGACAACGTCAGTCATGAAGGTATCGTCTGCAAGATGCGCAATAAGAGCTCCTGCTATCGATAATAGACAAAAGACAAGTGGCTTAAACCATAATTTTTCAGATAGCCGATTAAAAAAGAAATTAATGTTTTCCTTCATAGTTGTGTTTTAGATATGCAATCCTTAATGAGTATTTCCCACGTGATTGAAATCAAAAATTTGCTTTCCCGGTTGTTAAAGATTCTTGCTATTTTTGTGAAGATTTGAATTGCAATGCTTAAGTCGATGCATTATTAAACAAGAAATTTAAGCCATCAGAAGATCAAAAATTTCAATTAGTCTTAAATAATTTGAAAAATTTCGATGGCGACTAACATTTTAAATACGATTTCACACATTGTACGTTGTCGAAGAGGTGTCGCCCCCTCTACCTGTCCAGTTTGTGTGAAAGAATTCTCCTCTTGGCTTATCTAATCGCTCATAGGTATGGGCTCCAAAATAATCGCGTTGAGCCTGCAGCAGATTGGCTGGTAAACGGGCGGCCCGATAACCATCATAGTAGGTAAGGGCAGCCGCCAATGCCGGGGTAGGAATTCCCTGGGCAATGGCCGTTCCTACGACATTTCTCCAGCCTGATTGCGCCGATGCCATCTTTTTGGTAAAATAATCATCTAACAATAGATTGGTCAGACCGGAATTTCTATTAAATGCTGCCTTGATTTCTCCCAGTAATACGGAACGTATAATACAGCCCCCCCTCCAAACCTGGGCAATGCCACCATAGTTAAGATCCCATCCGTATTCCTTGGCGGCTTCCCGCATTAATACATAACCCTGCGCATATGATACGATTTTTGATGCCAGAAGGGCTTGTCGGACATCTTCGACTAGGGCTTTTTTGTCTCCCGTAAAAGAAGATTTTGGGCCCTCTAAGATTTTAGAAGCGTGTACACGCTCATCCTTTTGAGCTGAAAGACATCGGGCAAAAACCGCCTCACCAATGAGCGTCAACGGCACTCCAAGATCCAAAGCGGTGATCCCGGTCCATTTTCCGGTTCCTTTCTGCCCGGCAGTGTCTAGGATCTTTTCAACAAGAGCTTCTCCATCTTCTTCGTAGGCTAGAATATGACTAGTGATCTCGATCAAATAACTATCCAGTTCTCCTTTATTCCATTCAGCAAAAACTTCATGCATTTCTTTGGCCGACATACCTAATAGTTCTTTCATAATTTGGTATGCCTCACAGATTAATTGCATGTCACCATATTCGATACCATTGTGCACCATTTTTACAAAATGGCCGGCACCGTTTTCTCCGATCCAGTCGCAGCACGGTTCTCCATTGACTTTGGCAGCAATTTCCTGAAGAATAGACTTCACCTGTGGCCATGCCTTCTTCGAACCTCCAGGCATAATCGAAGGACCTAATAATGCGCCTTCTTCACCACCTGAAACTCCAGTGCCAATGTAAAGCATTCCTTTACTTTCCAAATATGCAGTTCTTCGATTCGTGTCAGGGAAGTGCGTATTTCCTCCGTCAATCAAGATATCACCAGGATTAAGAAGTGGTAATAGTTGTTCAATCATATCGTCCACCGCCTTACCGGCCTTAATCATCATCATGATCTTACGGGGTCTGGCAATGCTTCCAACAAATTCCTTTAGATCACCATTGCCAATAAAGTTTTTCCCCTTGCCACGTCCTTCTACAAATCGTTTGACCACACCTTCTTCGATGCCTGGCACAGTTCGGTTAAATACCGAAACAGTAAAACCTTTTGATTCCATATTCAGAGCCAGGTTTTTCACCCATTACTGCCAAGCCAATCATACCTATATCCGATTTTTCCTTCATTATTTTATCTTCGAATTATGATCAATAAAATTAATTCAACTGAGCTTCTAATATCTGCCGGTCCTTTGATTCTCGATGAGTACATATTTATTCAATGCATCTTCTGGAGTAACTAATAAAAGCAATTACTTATCCATAGCATGACCGGACGAAAATTAAATATTAAATCTTCCTTTGAAAGCCCATAATCCAAGCGCTGGATTGGAAATGTAAAAAATTTCTTCGCCATCCGGCATCGTATTATGGCCTTCTCTGAGGTTTTCAGGGTTATATTTTTGTATCATCGTCTTGAGATCGGCGTAACGATAATTGACACTTTCGATTTCTGCCTGACTGACATGACCAGGACAATAGGTGATCGAAAAACGGTCTTCACTACTGGCTTGAATTAAATGGGCCGCAGCACTTAAATTGTCCCGTAAATCCTGATTCTTTTCCAAAGCTTCCAACGTTTTCGGAGTGCCGCGATAGCCATATTTTCGAATTAAACGATCAATTTCAGGATCTTCACCAAATTCTTTGAGCCCGGGTGCCAACACTATAAGTTCACCACCATCTGCCATGGCCATCCGGGTCCGATAAACACTTTTATTACCCAACCAGGTTGTTCTGAATTCTGAAGGATCGAGGTATACGACGACTTTTATTAAAGGCGTTTCCAATAAATTGAAATTCACCTTTAAGGATAAATCAGCTGCCATTTTAAAAACCTCTACGGTATCTCCGATATACAACCCGCGGGTGACTAGTTTGCCAGCATCATTGCGTGCTACAACGGTCTGAATGTAAACCACCGGTAGCTCTGTAATAAAGTGATCAGAGGCATAGTTCAGGAGATCTCGCACCGGATTGTCGGCTCGACCCAAAATATTCTCAATACCATAGGCAGCCCCGACAAAATGACTTTGATTAATACCGGCTGCACCACCGGTTCCCACAAAAAGATTCTTATTATAGTTGGCCATTCCGATCACTTCATGGGGCACTACCTGACCGATCGATAAAATAAGATCATGACCCCCATGGCACACCAATTTATTTAGTTGAGCCGGCCATTCGGTTCCAACCAGTCCATTTGTGATTTCTGAAACCTTTTCCCCTGAAATCGTGCCCACTGTGATCACGTCATTACGCCAATCATGCACCCGAAACAAATCGTGGTTAACTCCGGGAAACATTTTATCCATTTCTATTTCGGTCATAGCGGCATGTGTGCCCAACGCCGGCATAATGTCGGTTAGCTTCTCGCCGTAATATTCGTATAAGAAAGTTGTGATTTCACCAGCACCCGAATGCAAGCGGGTAATATCAGGAGGCACAGCAAGTACTTTTTCTCGTTTACCCAATTTGGCTAATGCAGAAAAGACTGCTTTTTTTACCTCTTTTGAAGATATTTCTGTTGTCTCCGAACCTTGTTGAAAATAGATCATAGGTCTTTAGTCGATGTTACAATAGATCGAGCGAACTGGTCTCGCCTTATAGTGTAAACAGCATGAGCGCTGGTATGTTATCTTTTTACCCGCGCATTCCCTTCCCAAACACTCCATACCATTTCTTCGTCAGATGGCTGCGCGTAGTCGGTAGACGAGGTGGTTGCAAGGGCACCAGTAGCCCATCCAAATTGAGCCCATTTTTCCGGGTCCCAACCTCGCAGGATAGCATACAAGAGACCACCGACAAATCCATCGCCACCACCGATTCGGTCAAGTATTTCAATTTTCCGGGGTTCGATGACATGCCAGTTATTTCCCTCCAGCATGATGGCGCCCCATAGATGTTCATTGGCACTCACGGCCTGTCGCAAGGTGGTGGCAAATACAGTGGCATTCGAAAAAGTCTGTTTTACCCGGCCTATCATTTCCTTAAATCCGTCAATTTTGGCCTGGAGCCCCTGACCTCCGGCTTCCGGTCCTTTGACTCCCAGGCAGAGTTGAAAATCTTCTTCATTGCCTACCAGGATATCTGAAAGCGAAGCTATTTCTGTAAAAATGGCACTTAATTCGTCTTGTCTGCCCTCCCAGAAAGTTGCCCGGTGGTTTAAATCAAACGATATCAATGATCCATATTTTTTGGCAGCGCGAGCTATCTCTAGACAGAATGTACTGGTTTCTGGTGAGAGTGCTCCAATCAGACCGGAGAGATGTACGATCTGCACGCCTTCTTTTCCGAAAATTCGCTCAAGATCAAAATCCTTCACATTGAGCGTTCGTCCAACTTCGCCTGCCCGGTCGTTATGCACTCTTGGACCTCTTATGCCAAATCCACTGTCTGCAATGTTGATCTGATGCCGATAACCCCAGGGTCCGCCCTGATCGACTTCGGGACCTTCAAAATCGAGATGCCTGGCTTTTAGATTACTTTTAATATAAGAAGCAATCGGGCTTCCCTTGACAAAGGCGGTTAATACCTTGCCGGGCAGTCCCAGAAGGGAAGATATGCTGGCAACGTTCGTTTCGGCACTAGTAGCATGCATTCGAAAAGATCGCTGCAGTGTACCGGTTGCCTTCCTTCCGGAGTGAGGCGGACTCCCATACTTGTGGGTACCGAGGATGGCATATTTGCAATCTGGCTTTAGCGTAAGACTCATTAGTTTCTGATTTTTAGTTGATAAGTTAGAGCCTCCATGGTTGCTTTTGTAGGAGGCCGGCGCAATAGACAGCTAAATAAGTAAAAGTTCTGATAATGGCGAAAGAACTAAGATAAGAATCATTGCATTCAAATTACACTCATTGGCGATCTAATACCGGTAAGGATTCAAAGTACTCTGAGATTCAAGAGAGAAATGCTGATAGGGTTTTTTTGGAAGACAACCCTGATAAACCCAGATGAAGATGCCAGCGCATCGGTTAGCAGGCGAAGTGAGGAGATTTCTCATTGGGGATAATTAACGTAGCAGTAAGATAATTTAGTGACTCATTAACGGATTCACAGTTACGCAAATAATAGCTTTGACCTAAATCACATTTTAAATATCAACCATTATGAAAAACACGTACGTACTTTTGTTGTTGATGCATTTCTTCGGCAACGAATTGATTGCCCAGGAATTTAAAGTAATTACCAGTGTCGAATCCATAGTACCACTGGGTATTGGAAGATCCCGGATTATTGATCATGGTGAATCTGCATCTCTCGAAGATCTTACTACAGCAAGGACTCACGGTACTGATTCCAACCAGGGTAGTGTCAAAAGAAAAGATGCCAAAATCGACAAAATGGAGGAAACGAAATTGTTAAACTTCTATAGCGGAGTGGGGATTAATTTCCAAAACATTGCTTCCAATGATGCTTTGATTAGCGCAAAAATTAACTCAATGATTTCTGAAGGTTGGCAGCTGGCTTTTGTGGTTAGTGGGGTCGAGAGCAACGGTGGGGAGACAGATGGGAATGGTATTTTTATCACCCGTTATATCTTTAAGAGAGGCTAACACTTTTTGAAGAAGGTTTCATGAAATCATGATCAGACTAATTTTTGGCATGTTCTAGGGATGTTTCATGGGTGTCTGATTATTTTCGAAGTAACTCGGCCATATCAGTTAGTTCTCTATCTTCGTAATAAACGCAGAAGTCTGTTATTATGCGTTTTACCTACATGCAACATCAGGTAGAATACGGTACCGGTTTCATTGAGTTTGAGTGCGCTCAATCACTTGCAGTGGTAGGTATGTTACAACCACCAGCCCCCTTACCGATGCCCAATGCGATTGATTGGGCTTTGACAAATCCCATAGGGTCTGAGGCACTTTTTGCCATTGCCCGGAGGAAAATAATTCAAAATCCGGAGTGTGAAGCGGTAATTGTCGTTTCCGACAATACCCGACCGGTCCCTTATTATGGAAAGGATGGGCTGATATATTCGATTGTGCAAGTATTAAAGCAGGCCGGTTTTTTAGATCAGCAGATCTGCATATTGATAGGAGCAGGTACCCATCGCAATATGGAGGATGCTGAAATTGAAAACATGATTGGCTTGAGAGCAATGAGTCTAAGCCATATTCGAGTAGTTAATCACGAATATGAACAAGAGGAGAATCTGATTTCACTGGGTTACACAAGAAAGGGATCAAATGCGGTGATCAATAAAAGATATTATGAAGCCGGTCTGAAGATTGTAACCGGCCTGGTAGAAAGTCACTTCATGGCAGGTGCCTCAGGTGGTCGAAAGGGCATCTGTCCGGCTATTGTTGGTAAAGAAACATTGACCCTTTTCCACGGTGCCCGGTTTCTCAGCTCAGTTCAAGCAGCTGATTTAATCCTTGAAGGAAATCCTTTACATGAAGAATCCTGCGAAATCGCAACCATGGCCGGATGTGATTTTCTGGTGAATGTGACCCTCGATCAGGATAAAAAAGTGACTGGTGTGTTTGCCGGAGATATGATCAAAGCCCATCGGGATGCAGTTGCAAAAATCAATGAGTATGTAACCGTGTCACTAGACCAGCGGTACGACATTGTACTTATACCGGCAGGTTTTGTCGGCATTAATCACTACCAGGCAGCCAAAGCAGCTATTGAAGCAGCAAGGGCGGTTACCAAGGGAGGAAAGATCATCATCGTGGCTAAAAATACCGATCATGACCCCATCGGTGGTGAGGGCTATAGAGAAGCCTTGAGACTATTGGCGCAAAAAGGCAGGAAAGGCTTTATGCAGACTATCAGTGAGTCTCATTGGAAAATGATTCAGGAGCAGTGGCAGGTGCAAATGTGGTGTAAGGTTTTTGAAGTGATCGAAAAAGAGAACAACCTATATTATTGTGCACTTGAGATCCCGGAATCTGAATATGCTGATTTACCAGGCTTGGCGGGAATTAAGTTATTGACTAACGAAGAACGGCAACTGCCTGCCAATCAAGCGATGAAATTGATGATTGAAAAGTCGATTAAACATGCGATTTCCAGTTCTGATTCGGACCATCCAACTTTATTGTTGCTAAAAGATGGGCCCTATGGTATTCCGATTGTACGTTATTAGAACTGAATCTTTATTTGTATGACCTAATTCCTTATTAGTGATGGAATTTTTAGGCATACCAACGACAATTCACTAACTTGAGAGCACGATCTTTCGGAAGTAGATTCATTGAGAAAAGAACTTTCATCAGAGGTCATGGCCACAAATTTTATCAACCAATAGAAATTATTACCGATGGAAACACGGCGTAAATTCATTAAGAACTCATCTGCATTAACCACGATGGGTCTGCTCTATAATTGGTCTTTCGCTTCCACTTCATCAGATGCTTACGGAGATGTATTACCCAAACGCAGATTGACTCGTGATGGCACCATGGTCACTGCTTTTGTTTGGGAGGTTATCATTTGGGAATTACAGAAGATCCAAGTTATGCCGAAAAAATGGTGGAACGATCCATAGAAATGGGGGTTCGTTTCTTTGACAATGCACGGGGTTATCATCAAGGCCGGTCAGAAGAATATATGGGCCGTTTTCTGACCCCAAAATACCGGGACCAAGTTTTTCTAATGACAAAGAGTCCCGCTAAAACGGCAGAAGGCGCCCGTAAGCATCTCGAAGAATCTCTTACGGCCCTAAAAACCGAGCAGGTGGATCTCTGGCAGATACATGCAATAGACACCATACAAGATTTTGATGACCGTCTCGCCAACGGTGTGCTGGATGTTTTTCTGGAGGCCAGGGAAAATGGAAAAACCAAATATATTGGATTTACCGGCCACCGAAAGCCCAAAGTGCATCTGCATGTTCTTGGTGTACTTAAAGATCGAGGCATTGAATTGGATACTTGCCAAATGCCGCTTAATGTTTGCGATCCAAGTTTTGAATCCTTTCAGCTGCAGGTCTTACCAGAGCTACTGAAAAGAGAATATGGAATTATTGCCATGAAAACAATGTCGGGAGGTAGCATGATGGGAAAAAGAATTGACACAACTCCGTCTTCTCTGGCCACCGAAGATATCCCTGATATGGTTTCTCTGGCTGGATTTTCCTTCCGGGAGTTGCACCAGTACGTATATTCTTTACCTATTTCTGCACTATGCAGTGGCTGTGACAGCATGGATAAACTTGAGTAGAATGTGCAATCGCTAAATGATCTTAAAGAATTGTCCGAATTTAAAATGGAAGAGCTGGTTAATAAAGCTAAACCTTACGCAGGCTATAATGTGGAAAATTACAAGCGGGTTCTCGGTTGATACGTAATGCCTGAATTTGATTGGTTCTGATTTGTTTATTCCGGCGGCAAAGTATCCTTAATATCAGCCCTTAATTTCCAACCGGGAATTGGTGATTCAAAGCCTTCTCGCGGTACATATTCAGAGGTTTCTACCGTCTGCATCTTGTGAATATAACGGGGACAATTGTCAAAGACATTTGAAATCTTTATCCTCACAATATATTTGGCATCTTTATATTCCGAAAGTAGCATGTCATCAAGGTAAAAACCAGCGATCCCATGCAACCTTAATCTTTTGGGCTTTTCAAAATTGATAAAAAGAAGACCCACTTCCTGGGTTGAAAGAATGTTACCGGTGGTCAGGTACATACCATTTCCATCGTAACCCGGAAAAGCGATTGTTTGATTGTCTAACACTTTTACAAAGCCTTTGTGCCCTCCTTTATAAGAGACCGTGGGTTGACCATTTTCATTGACAGTACCTATGAAAAACATATTCTGTTGTTCAATGAAGCGACATTGTTCATCAGATAGTCTATCATTCACAATCAACTCCTCCAGGCGATCCGCTAATCGCTCCGTGTTAAAGTGCTTTTGAAGTTTTCGGTGGTCGCTATGATAAATTTGACTCATACTTACTAAATCTAACCTTGTTGTCTTGCAGCCAATCCACTTCGAGTGGATTCGATCTGAATACCTGGAGAATCAATGGTTAAAGAAAAAGATCCAGACCTGGATCCTCCATTTTTTCATAATTTAAAATAATCCAGAGATTGTATGGTGACATCTTGCAATTTTTTTTCCCAGGATGTTCGCCCTTTTGCAAGCAAGTAGAGAAGGCTCAGGAAGCGATCAATTTTTCCCGATCGAGCAGAACAAATTCAATTTCTGCCTGGTCTGCCAAGCTCAATCGAATGTTTGATGCCCGAGCGGTCTCTTCAATTTGTTGTGGACTACGCGCACCAACAATGGCGGCAGTCAATTCCGGTCTTCGAAGTACCCACGCTAAACTAAGATTGGCCAGACTGATGCCAATTCGGCTAGCAATGCTCTGGAGTTTAGCAATCGTCTCCAGGTTCATGCTCAACTGCGGTTCTAAAAAGTAAGGATTCCGACTCCTCCAATCGGATGCTGGCAATTGGGCTGCCCGATCTTTGTCAAATTTGCCGGTTAGTAGTCCAGCTTGCATAGGACTGTATGCAATGACACCAATGTCGTTTTGCTGGCAATATGGCAAAATGTCGACCTCCACATCACGTTTCAACATACTGTAGGGTGGTTGTAATGAGGCCACCGGATGAATCGGCTGTATCCTCTTTAATTGTTCAAGACTAAAATTGGAAACTCCCACGTAGCGCACTTTCCCTTCAGTAACTAAATCAGACATGGTTTGCCAACCCTCTTCAATTTCTGCGTCTGGCTCCGGCCAGTGGATTTGGTAGAGATCGATCACATCGGTCCCTAATCGACGAAGACTGTTTTCCACTTCTCGTCTGACACTGGCGGGTTTAAGCGATTTACCAATTTCAATGCTCCCTTCTTCCCATACCCTGGCACACTTCGTAGCAATGAGGACAGCATCACGACGGCCTTTAATAGCTTCTCCCACTACCTGTTCTGAGCGACCATGCCCATAGATGGCAGCAGTATCAACCCAGTTGATACCAAGATCAAGCGCCTTATGAATTGCCCGAATAGATGCGTTATCATCCTGGGGTCCCCAACCAAATTTCCATTCACCTCCTCCCATCGCCCAGGTGCCCAGACCGATCGTCGTAAGGTTTAAGTCGCTGTAACCTAGTTTTCGTGTTTGCATCATCGCTACCTTTATAAACAGTATTTAGTAATCGCTCTCCACGAGAAGGAATGATATTGCAAAGAAATCATTCTTTTTTGGATTTAAGGAATAGTGAGTTGTGGAGACATCAATGTGGTCTTTATAGAATATCGGAATTGGTTGCCTGCGGTGATCAATAGAATTATTTCACATGAAATGGTAATAGTCAAGACTTAAATTAGACTGGTTTTAGCCACAGTGATCAAACCAACACTTCACGAATCGACCCCTCTGAGATGTTATATCGGAATTCGAATTTCTTGTTGCATTACAATGATATTATAATCGGCATCATACCTAAAATGCCAAAGGTTGGCGAATGACAAGGTTCCATTTTGAAGTAAGATTGGCTTCCCTTCCGATATTGACTGGCTACCCGTTAGGATGCTTTTAGTTAAGTTTCTTTAACCAACCATACTGTGTGCATGACAAATCTCCCTCAAGCAACGCACCGGAAAAGCACTGAACAAGCCCCCCCACTTGATTTTCTTGGTCAAAAATCATAGATCCAGAGAAAATAATTTTCGCAAGCTTATTGAGGTACAATCCAATGACCCTAAACAACAAATTGAAAGATAGGATGGCAAAAAGCTAACAAATATTGACATAAAGAAGAACGACTAGAGCAGCGACATACCAAAGGCCTTCAAAGAAGGACTAGGGATCGGCCTTCGGCATTTTAGGCGAAATAGACGAAAAATCCGTTAAAAACAAAATGGTGTTTGAGCTGACCTGAACGATCACAGCAACCAGGAAAACCAAATAATCCCGGACTATGCGGGCAAGGTAAGAAGACTAAGAGCGAGTTTCATTTTGTTTAGGATTTTACGGTTATTTCGTCGTTAAGAAATGCCGAAAGCCTTGACTTTTTGGTTCTTTTGGGTCAAGCCAAAAGAACAAACAAATAATATCAAAGTTTTTCCCTGGTTTTACATATGAGGGAAATATGTCATACACACACCATACTGATTGGCAGCAGCATATGGACTTTTTACTTTAAATTTGCGGGATAGCACCTTTTTTTTGCTGTCGACGTATTTCACTACTGCCGAAATGGAGTATTTACCTGAAGTCATATTGCGGAGTTGGACATGGCTGGTTGAATTAGGTTTACACCATTCATAAGGACTGGAATTGTCCCTTCCAATGAATTGCTTTCCCAGAAAAAGATCAACATAAGATACATAGCTGGCATTATTGCTCACAATCAATTTCACATAAACATCATCACCCGTCTTGAAATAATTCTTGGATGGAGCTATAATGTGGACGATTGGATAAATGGAAGTGTTCCAAAACAAAGCTTCAGGTGCCACTTTACCAAAAACGAACGAACTTGTAATCACTATCTGCAGAAAGAAAAATATCTTTTTCATGACATTGAATACTAATAGAGGTTAAATCAAAGGATTCTATCAATATAATGTGTCTGAGGGACACCGAAATGTCCATCCCAGAACTGAAATGATGCGCTGTTGCGTCAGGAATTTATAGAGAAATATGTACGATTGCAAAAAGTTTGAGGTAACCCATTGTATAACAGATTTGACGAAACGGAATTTAGGGGCCTTCTGCTTACTGCATTTCCCAAGTCACTCGAAAGCTGGATCTATCTAATCGAAATGAATCCTTCACCTGCCGGTATTATTAATTTGACAGTCTTTGAAGGTGCATCGTATGCAGACATTTCCTGGGCCTGATTATTGATGAAAATTGCTACAGGTTTTTCCCCTAAAGTGATTGCAAGCTCTCCCGCTTGTTCTATATAATATTTTATAGATTCTTTTGATTTGAATTCAAACGTTATCGGCAAACTTGATTTCAATCCGATATTCTCATCCTGATAAATTGTCGCTTGCCCACCGAAGACTTGATTTTCATTCCAGGTTATTGCCAAAGCATCTGTGGTGAAATTTCCGATCTGATATGGAGATCCAGGCCTGGTTGAAAAGGCAAAGTTGGATCCTGAGGCCGAACCCAAAACAACATCATCGTGCATTTCAATTTCTGGAACCGGCTCATTACCCAAAGTGGATGTAGTCAGTAAATTGGCAATAACCAGTGGTCGCCCATCCGTCCTGGCGCTTACCGTGAGCATGCCCTCCCTCTCCAAGGGTTTGTTACTTTGAAGTGTTCGTAAGTAATGTGGTGTTTCAACTGCTTTGACTGTCGAGATGGATGGAGTCAAATGTCTTAGATGCAAAGTCACATCATCCTTCACGATGGAAGAATTTTTTGCTCCGGCTTGGATATCTGACAGATGCTCAGCTTGATAGAGTAAGGTTATCTCAGCATTTTCTTCGGAGGGAACTGCCACATCGAGCATAAGAAGGGTGCTTGGCTTTAAATAGAGTACATTTCTACTTAGATCGGCGACTTTTCCCCAATATAATCTTCCAATGTCACCCGTAACAAAGGCGGCATCCTGGCCATCAAGAAAATGGCTGACAAAAGCATAATCATTAAATCCAGGTGCAAAGTCACGATGATCACCTACCCTTTGACTTTGGTGATTACCATTGACCAGAATCGTGGAGTGGCCGACCGGCTGCGTCAACCAGGATTCATAAATAGGATCATCATAATAATGCGAATTACTTAGAGGCCTTTCTTGTACAAAAATTTGACCTCGGTCTGCCAGCCAGAAACTGCCCTGATCAAGATGTTGATGGTTATATGCAGGTCCGGTTCGCATTACAAATACAAAATCGTCAGTTTCCCATCCACTTTTAAATACCGTGGTACCAATTTCGCGAAATAACCTGACCGGATTTTCGGAGAAAGGATCCTTTTTTGGAATATCTGTGGTATTAAAAATCACCTCTTCATAACTTTCTTTTTCCGAAAGTCCTTCTTGTGCCTCCAAAGTTTCTGAAGAATTTTCTTGCTGGAGCAAGTCACAAAACCAGCTCAACCGGGGCTCTTTATTCTTACTTAGCAGATATGCCCAATTGGCTCCGCCTGTCATTTCACCTTTCGAATCACCGTATTCAAACCACCTTTTATTTTTGACGTATCCTGCCCAGATATATTCATTATAAGTCCCAGGCAAAGGCCCGGACAAATCGATATTAAATACCCGGTCAATTGATGGTAAACTGTAAGAGAGATTTGAAAAACTATAACCGTTGTAGCCAAAGCCTTCACCCCATGCACCATCTTTCGAGTCGGTTACTTTGTGAAGAAATTTGTCTAGTTTAAGAACGCTGCCTGTAAAATAAGGCTCGATGTTCCGGGTGTCTTCACCGTCGTCAAACACCGCACTGAGACACATTAATGATCCACCAACGGTCATTGCCAACCAATTGGACGTAGCCGCAGTGATGTTATCATTATAGATATAAGTGAGGTAAACTCCAGTGACAATGTTTTCATGATAGCTTGACGAACCTGTGTGCGTTCGTCCTCGCTCATCAAGTGATAAATCAAATCGTAGGACTCGGCAAGCCTATGCGACCAATCACCCGTACGGTGTTCGCTGAATCGGCCTCGTTTGGTTTGCCATGGATGGGTCCAATTAGGCCAGGCTGACAAAACAAGCAGTATTTGTTTAACATATTCTCCCGCTTCCTGATCGCCGTGAAAGGCATAAGCCCGTGCATTCTGACGTAGAGCATTGCCAGTGTGATAGATTCTCGAACCCCAAGAATCCCAGCTGGGCAGCCAGATCTCATCCGGAAACTGGTCGAGATCAAAATGAAGACTTTCCACTGGAATTTTAATCCTTAATTGTTTGGCATTTTCTCGAATGTCTCCATAAATTTTTTGAAAACGATCTTGTGTAAAGCGCGTCTCGATTTCCTTTTTTTCTTCACTATTAAATAGAAGCCTTGGATGTTGACCGGCCATATTCTTTGGCGCTATATGTAAGGTAAATGTAGTTTCTGCAATTTGGTAAGCTAAGTCATAAGCTTTCAATTTACCAAAATATAGACCTTCTGGAAAATCGAGTTGGAGAGAATTGAGGTTCCAGGTCTCTCCTGATTTTGATAAAGTTCCTTGGAAGATTGTTACATCTTTGTTCGCAAAAGGAGTGATTTCCAAAGAGACCTTCTGTACCTCTGCCACCCATTTTCCGCTCAGATGAAACGTGCTTTCGGGATAATAGTGCAACTTGGGTATGTAGGGAGCGAATTCCGGGAGTTTGTACATGTCCGGTTCGATAAATTGGAATGCAGCTGGCCGCGCTCCCTTAAAACCGATATCATCCAAACCAAGGTAGATCGGCATATCGGGATCGGCGTTGGGAAATTGAGCTAAAAATGCCAACGCGTAAATCTTGATTTTATCATCAACGGAGATTATTGGATTTTGCCGAAGAATATCATCGTAATTCACCGTGATCCACGACCACTGATTCAGTTTGAGGTCATTAATCGTAAAATCTAATTTTCCCAAGTCTCCCGCCGCAAATCTCAATTTAAACCAGGCACAAGGTTGATTACTTTTTAAAAAATACCTAAAACTAATGGTCGATCCGGGCACTAAAAACATGTCTAGTAACTTTTGAGCACCGGCATAATTATCGACCGCCGTATAGGGCGTCACTTTTTGCACAATGGAAATGTTCGGATCGCCTGGTATGATTTCATTGACTCTGAAATTTTGGTTGTAGGCAATATCCTGCCACATAGGATAGGAAGCCCAGGCTCCGAGATCACGATCCTCAAAATCATCGAAGTACGTCCAGGGCTCAAGAGCGATTGCCCTGATCGAATCCGACTCGAATTCGATTTTTTGCGGATCTGAAAATGAGTTGTAATTGGCGGGAGCAACAATAGCGTTTTGCCAGAGACTGGTCGCCAAAATTGAAGAAAGCATCATCCAAATCATAAAATCAAATTAGGTCAGAATATCGGAATCTTAAGATACAAAATTGCAAATTGTCTCAACTTAAAGATAACTACGAGGGAAATTATCCAGATCCCAAAAATAGATGTCACTGTTTCTCCGTATTCACTCAAACAAATGGCTATATCTGATTGGTTCTCCGGACTTCGGTCTGCACCTTACTTAGTACTAAGTATCCCAAGCGCTTGAAATAGTTGATAGAATGTCAAAATTAAAGTGCAGTGATCTAACTGCGAAAGGTTAGATCCTTGGCAACTCCACGCACATCCATTTCGAAGGCCAGGCCCTTTATCGGTGGATTACTATAGTACCAATGGACGCCCTCTTGTGCCGCGGCACCAATTGGTTTTAAGATGGACTCTATTAAAAGCGAATGAAGCGGGCTTACCGTATAAATATTGATGTCAGTCGCATCTTCCCACCCGGCCTCCAGGCCGGCAAGGCGATCTTGCATGACCCGCATGACTACAGAAGCTTTTTCCTGCATTGCCTCAGAATTGATCTCATTAGGTCTGATAATAGCAGCAGGACTCAGATCGGATTGATCTCGTAAATCACCAGCACCAGCAACAATAAATGTTGTTTTTGTCGGGCTTTCATTTAGTAATGCTGTGTAGGAAAAGGCATGTATAGACGGTTCTTTAGGTATAAACACAGCAGGTGCAATATTCGTACGAGCGATGGGGTTAACATCTCCCAGTAGTAATCTCCGCCCCTTCAACATCGATTGATAGGCAAGATTAAAATCCTTAAATCCATCAAAGCTCAGTGGTTCAGGTATGCGCAGTTCCATAGCGCAAAGTGCCTCCATGGGCCGGCCAGCATCTTTTAGAATCCGGGATATCCGGTCGAAACCAGAGGGACGAACAGGGATGGGATCAACCATTCTAACCCGTATAATCTCAAATCCGGGCATCGCTACAACGCCGCTGGAATAGGGTGCGATACCCTTTAAAAAACGGTAATTACCCTGAGGATTTTCATGTAAAGTCACTGATCTGACATTTTTTTTGTTGAACCCGCATATGCTTTGACAAAACTAGTGCATAATTTGACGATTGAAAGTCAATTTTCTGTAAATTATTCTAAGTGACGAGTTATTGATAGTTCAAAGACATAATCCAAATTCGGAGATCTTCAATGTCAGGGTAGAAAGTAGGAAAACCAATTTTTCCAGTAAATCAATCGAGTCATAGCTGGAGCTTTAACAAAGACTGTTTTTATCCTTATGTATACTCTAGCCATATCAGGCAGGTTTCAAATCAAGCTCTGGATGGGGGCTGAATCTTCCCCCTATCAACTGTTTCTGAAATTAAGGGCGAATTATTCATCCCTTAGACTGCTTTTTTTGATCTTTAAATAAAATTCTGAAAATTTTCAGATCACCGAATAAACGAGTCCTGAAAAGTGAGATTAGCATCAATTAAAACTAAAGACTATGATAGTTATGTTACATAAGGTAAGATTTTGGATCATGAATCAACCATTGATTTTCATGCTACCGATTTTAGAATGCTGCTTGTTTTTTACGTTAAGTAGTGCTTTGGTTCCAATGGGTGGATGGGCCCAAGTGAAGGTGGCCGAGCAGTTGCTGCCTCCTGGGATGACTCAATCCGTCCAGGTTACTTCCGGTGGAGTGTTTATTCCCAGAAATGGTGGTTTTGAGGGCCGCATTGGGTTATCCCATGTTTTTTTTAATGATAGTGAGGGCGGCATCATGACCTTGGTTAACGGAGAATGGCCAGGGTTCAATTCACTTGCAGGACTCGATATGGTTTTTAAAGTGCAGAGCCTGAATTCTCAAGACATCATTGAAGTGCGACAATCTTACGACAAGAATCCTCGCATTTTATTCCTCGAGGAAGGCAGTGAACGCCTGGGTCTTAGGGTGTTGTTTAATTTGTACGATTCCAATCAGGTTTATCATGGGCACGGTATGACAGAAGCCTGGTTGCATCCCGATGGACAGATTTTCATCACCGCAGCTGCGATGTTTGAAAACCGGGCCGCTCACGAAGCGGTGACTTATGGTAGTCTGGATATCGCAACCAGCCATGTTTTAAAGTCATTTAAAAAGGGATCTATCGACATGACCAGTCCAAGCCAGCAACTATTTCTTACTGCTAAGGACCAGACCAATGACAACTCCGGACTTGCTTTGTACTGGAAGACCGGTAAGATGGAACACAATACCTATATCTATCGAAGTTCCTTTGGGTTGACAGGAGCGCCAAGTTATTTTCGATGGCCGGACTATCATCGGCAGGCATATACTCAAAGAACCCTTCCGGATTACATCGATAGTGAGGGAGAAAGAGCGCCCTGGCCTCCAGGGCGGGGTAAATTTGTCGATCAGATTTTACAAACTGAAAATGGTCTGAGTCTGCTGTGGCCAATTAACCAAAACGAGACTAATCCCACGGCTTCTTTTAATGCACTTTTTCGTCTCGCCTGGGTTGGAGATCAGGAGAATGCGAGGGCATTTGTTGAAGCGGAACGGGATCCTGTGACTTTGTCGGTAGAGGGAGGGGTTATTCATGGCAATGGTAAAGGGTATAATGACCAGGAGGGATGTTATGAAATTCGCAAGACCGGAGATGCTCCAGTAGAGATAGGATTACCGGCTGATCCCATTTCGAGAACTATCCGCTTAAAGTTTATAGGTCTTACAGGTCATGGTGCAGTCAACCTGAAACTTGATGGAAAATCGCTATTACCTCAACTCAGTACCGATGGCGGTATTGCCGATGATCCGTTGGCTCCAATTCACGATCAGCCGGAAGGGCCAGCCAATGCTGCATTCGTTACCATTAAACTAACGGATAAGCCGCAAAAACTGTCTCTTGAAGAGACCGAAGGTATCCAACTCGTGTATCAAACACGGGATCCTCGTCGTAATTTTATGATCTTCTCAAGCAAAACGGGACCCAGTTGGGCCGGTCTGCAATTCTCACTACTGGATGGACATGCCCGGCACATGCGTGCTTACGGGCATCATGATTGGGCGCTTACAGAAAATCTTTTGCAATGGTTTGCATATATGGGCTACAGTCCCGAGCAGATGCTCGATCAACTCAGGGATTTCGAGATTGTGAAAAATGGTCCGGATGAGGTAGTATTTAGATACACGAGCAATAATGCCAATGATGGTGCTCAGTCGGTGTTTGAAGTAAGCGCCAGAGCCGATGCTCCGGCCATGCATATCAATGTTCGGGCAAATTTTACTGTGTTGGAACAATGGCCTTATAAAAGTGTGCAATTTTTTGATGTTTTTCCATTTAAGGGGGTAGAACCTGAAGACTGGTGGTACGATAATGTCCTATTTATGGATAATGAACTTAAATGGAGAACATTTGAAACTGTTAATCAAATCTATAATGGTCAACAGGATGAGCATACTACGGGACCTACCTTCCAGGGTCTATACAGTTCTGATCGGGGAAATATGCTGATGTTGACCAAGGAGTTCACCCACCCTTTGCCAACGCATTATGTAATTTGCGGCAACTATGTCGATTTACATTCAAATGTTTCTTTTGAAAGTATTTTCGATCAACCTCATACACTGGAAAAAGGTTACGAGATAGGAGTGGAGTACGAACTGGCAATTTGGGGAGACGAAAAATTAACCCGCGATGCACTTATTGATATCGGTGCAAAGAGCCTAAAAGCCGGAACTTTAGTGATACCTGAAAATGATATCAAGTAATTTTGATCACTTTGAACAGGTGGTTGAAAAAGTCATGGTTTTACATGACCATTCAATCATAATAAATTATAGATAGCAATAGAGAAAGCTGTTTTATCACTTTCCAGTAACCAGATTAAGATGAATAAATTCCAAATAGTACCAAACTTATTGTTAGTCATCACCATCTTATTTCTGATACCTTCGGAAGGTTGGTCCCAGAATAAACAGGAAGTCACAGGTTTTCGTACATCTCCGGTAAGTTATCATTTGTCCTTTGATGACGATGCTTTTTTTACTGAGGATATTATTGAGCAGTCTGGTAAAAAATCACTTGACGATCGGAAAATAGATTTTCCTCCCGGGAAATTTGGAAATGGTATCAGAATGAAAGAAATACCCCAAACTCCCGATGTCAATAATATGACGGGAATAGATTTGGATTTGGTAACAGCGGTGATCTTTAATACCCATCCTGACAACCAAATGGGATTTAATCAACCTTTTATTTGGGGTAGTGGTAGAATCAATGCAAGATTAGGAGCTGTGGCTTTTTGGGCTCGGGGTACCTTACCCTTTGCTGGTCCCATATTTGAGCAAACGAGCGTCGGTTTTGGAAGGAAGGAGCGGGATCTTTTGGGGATCACAGTAGATGAAGCCAACGTATTGTCAGCATATATCCGGGATTCGCGTTATGTCACCCAACGAATAGAAAGCACCGAAGTATGGAATTCGACCGAATGGAATCATGTAACTTTTAATTGGGACTGGGCCAATGGTATGGAACTTTGGATTAATGGAAATTTAATAGCCTCCTCCTGGGGGCAACAAGCTTGGTTCGAAACAGCCTTGCCCGGGTTATTTCATTTACCTGCCGCCGGCTTGATCTATGACGAATTTTATATTTTCGACCGGCCGATCACCCAAAAAGAAATAAAGGCATTAATATTTTCGAATACTGCCCCGGGTGAAGAACCCATTTTATACCAAAGAGAAATCACCCGTGAAACAATTGTTGGAGAAATTAGTGGAGCTTCATTTACGAAGCAATTACCAATAATAGATCCGGACCATGCTGCTCAAATCACGGAAGCTTGGCCACAAGAGGTGTCCGATG
Organism: Saprospiraceae bacterium; assembly: GCA_016711125.1. GTDB lineage: Bacteria > Bacteroidota > Bacteroidia > Chitinophagales > Saprospiraceae > JABDMH01. Next base: position 650,318 of record JADJTQ010000005.1, read on the forward strand.
AGCATGTACCGGGTTGGTTTGTGGTCGATGGGCGCAATGAAATAGCCTGGCCACATCCGTATTCGATGTTTACAATTATTCCGGGAGATGCGGATTTTCATGCGGAAAAAGTTGACCTTAAAATGAATCTCGGGTCGAAAGTAAATTATGTGACACTGACCGGAAACCTCACCAATGTCAGCCTGCAAGCCTCGACTCCCCGGCAATTGCAAATGCTTGACCTTTTTCAGGTTCCGGATGGCAAGGAGTTTTTTACGGATCCACCATTCCATTGCAAGAGGATGCCACTTTTAGAATTCCGTTTACTGAGAGTTTCGGTACACCCGAAGGTTTTTCCGGAGACATTAATCTACCGCTTTCGGGTGAAAAGCGTATTCAAAATATTGGACTATATCACTACCAATCTGCGGTAAAAAATGAAACAGTGATCGGAAGAAAACTAACCCTGGGGTTTTTAAAGGAAGGGCTCGACAACCGCACACAATTTGCTATACATGCATTGACTTCACGCGACGAAAGAAATTTCGTTGTAGCATCGAGGGTTGAAGGGCCACAGGAAGCAACCAATATCGAAATCGGATCTTTTTCCAGATTAAATATATTGAGTGAACCTTATGAAAGTGCCATGGGGATTAAATCGCTTACACTTTCCTTCCCGATAAAAACCAAGAATTATGAAGAAGCACTTTTTATCCGGGTTCGGGACCCGGCAGTACCATCAAGATTTTGGAATCAATTTGCAGTGAATTTAAATGGGTATGATAAAAAATTCGAAACATTGATTCTCACCATCGATTTTCAGGACATTGTAGTGGCAAAGGGAGACCGATTATGGATCGATATCGGTGCTTCCGGTGGATCTGAGATGGCCTTTGGTGACGGTAGAAATCAGGCTGCTATATTCGTTGAGGAAACGGAAGCCTATATTTCACTGGATGACTATGTCAAAAAGGAAATCGTTTCAGCAGAGGCACAGTATGCAAAGATGTACGAGTTCATGCCATGGCAATTTACGGGTAAATCGGTCACATTGGAAGGTCCCTATTGCTATGGAGGCCCATTTGATATGATTATGCCGGCGCTCGCGATTAAACGGGTGAAACCTGACCATTTTATCGCTAACTATTTAATCGAGATGAGTGGTCCTGATTTCAAGATGGAAAACCGATTAATCCAAATAGAACCGACTTGGTTAGTCTGCCAAATCCAAATGGGGCACCCGAATGGGCCCTTTATATGCGTGATTTTAATCTGAAACGGGAGGCAATTGTAGATTGGTGGTCAAATCACCAGAACAAAGATGGACAGTTAGGCGGAGGATGGAATGATGACGTATTGTTTTTGAGTTTCCATCAGCCAGACTTGCCGTTAGATGGTAATGACAAGTCGAGATATTTAATTGATGCGAGTCACAAAGGCCTCGAAGAAACCAACTATTTTAAGGATGGCTTTTGCAATATCTATCCCATGGATCGAATGCATATCGGTGACTTTATTAGTGAACGCTATAATACAGTATTAAATAATTTAGGTCAGGCTTACGCATTTGAACGGGAACTGGAATCTGCATGGAGATTAGACAAAATGGAGCAAACACCGATTAATTATTTTGCTGATGGTTTTAAATCTTCGGTCAATATTTTTAATTGGTATTGGGGCAAAGATGTTCCACAGCGACCTTATATATCAAAAAGCCTCAATGACCTTACCAGCGAATTCAGACTTTATACTTCGGTACTGGACGACTATTCGTTTTATCGCTTCACGGAATCGAATGTACACCGGGACGATTTTTCACCTTTTGGAGCCAATAATATGTATACTTATATATTAGGGGGCGACAGGGGTAGTAGATTAGATGCCCATATGGAGCTCGCGGTCACCTGGCCGTCGGGAGGAGGCCCGATATTGCCAAGGGTTGTAATGTATGCCGATGATACGAGATTGGAAGTGGTAGCCTATTCATTTGACCAGGAGACGAGAGAATTGGAAATGCGCCTTTGTCGAATTGAATCCGGTGACTATTTTATTCGTATTTATGAAGATCCCAAAGGTGATAAGCGGCCTGCGAAACTCCTATGGGAAGAGCAAAGGGGCTTGAACCGGTTTGACATTGTCACTTTGCCGATTCCCGCCTGCACTCCGTTATTGATAAAAGTTGAGCAGATCAGGCCTATAGAACAAATAAAAGCATTACCTGATTTGGCCATTGATCTGTGGGACGCAGTCTTCGAAGACGAAGTTGTTACTTGTGTTATTCATAATCTGGGTAATGCTGACGCGGAAAACATTAGCGTGCATTTGTATGATGGTGAAATAACGATAGAAGAGAAAACAGTGGCCTTAATCAAAGCTCCGGTAGATTTCTTGGCGAAGAGGCAAAGCATTCAATTTGATCAGGTGAAATTCTCAGGAAATCTTCGCATTGTTATTGATCCGGAAAATAAGATCAGGGAAATACTCAAGGACAACAATCAAACCTTTGTCTATAAAACGGGGGCTTTTAAAAAAGGGCTTAATCCAGTAAAATAGAGGCGGGCGGTTCCTATTTGGGTAAAGTATTATTTATATTTTTCTATACTACCGGAAGATGTCGCGCCGTGAAAGTCCGTGAGATGGGGACTACACACAGCGCTTTATATAAATATTAAAGCATGAGTGTAATGAAACATCTCATCACACGCCAATGGGTATCGACCCCCATCCGGCAAGGTTTAGCCAACCTCCGGAAGCGAGTCTTGCGTAATCATTCGAGAGGATGGTACGAAGCGTAGACAGCGAGTGTCAAAGGTGTATGATAGAGCCTCGAAAGGGTAGATAAATCTGGAGTCTTAGTAGTCAACTTTGCTGGGACAATATGGAGGTAGGGCCAAAAGGCGATCCTGCCGAAGTCCGGGCGGGGTCAAAGAATGCATCAGAGACATAGAGGGCGAGTACGGGAACACGGGAGACCCTACTGTCTCCTGCTGGGAAGAAGGGCAAATGGGCGAGCTCTTGAACAAAAGGCCTGTGTAGGGTGGTCAGTGTCATCATCATCCTGCAGCGAAGAAACGCGATGACAGGAGCAGGTACGCAAGCCGAGGGAAACCGAAGGTGAAGGAATGACAGAGGGAGTCTTCGCCGCTTCATAGTACCGTTGGAAAGGTGGGAAATCCTAACCGGGAAAGCCACTGAGTAGGGAAGGGAGCAGCACGAAACGGGGGACTGTGTTTTGGACACATTGATTATACCAGTTTATAATATACGATGTCAACGAAAGAGATACAGATAGCACAACTGTCAAGGAAACACAAGGACAGCACGTTGCACAATTTGCACGGCTTTATCGATATATATGCCCTGTATGGGTCATATAAAAGATTGAATAGACAAAGCGCAAGTGGCGTGGACGGAGAGACATGGCAGAGCTATGGAAAAGGAGGAATAGGTAAAATGACAGAGCTTCTGAACAAATTCAAGAAAGGAACCTATCGGGCGCCAAACGTCCGCCGCGTGTACATAGGAAAAGATAGCGGTGGGACACGGCCATTAGGCATACCGACGATCGAGGACAAGATACTGCAGACAGCAGTGCTAGGGGGTACTTGGACCAGTGTACGAACAAGAATTCAAAGAATTCTCGTACGGGTTCAGGCCGGGTCGGAGTCAGCACCAAGCGATAGATTACCTGTTTGAAGAGGTAAGTTTTGGGAAGATACGCTATGTCATAGATGCGGATATTCGCAACTTTTTCAGGGAGCTCAACCATGGTCTGTTACGAAGTTTTCTGGACCTACGGGTAAAGGATGGACTGGTACGTAAAATGATAGATAAATGGCTCAAGGCGGGCATCATGGAATCTGGCCAGGTTACCTACCCTGTAGAGGGTACACCACAGGAGGTTCCATCTCCCCACTACTGAGCAATATCTATCTACATTATGTACTGGATACATGGTATTCGGAAGTGATACAACCACTACTGAAAGGGGAGAAGCATGATAGTGAGGTACGCAGATGATTTTGTTTTAGGCTTCAGTGATCTGGAAGATGCGAAGCGTGTCTTCAAGGTTTTACCAAAGCGATTTGAGAAATATGGGTTACGTATACACCCGGAGAAGACAAAGCTGATAGACCTAGCAGGAACAGGTAAGGGCGAAGAACGCAGCTTTGATTTTCTTGGGTTCACCCATTATCTTGGAAAGAGCAGAAAAGGGTATAAAGTATTGAAGCGTAAAACGAGTCGGAAGAAATTTACCGGAGCTTTAAGGAGAATGGCCTGGATTAAGCGCAATAGGAACATGCGAGCGGTCGATCTGATAGCAAAAGTAAATATCAAATTACGCGGATACTACAATTATTATGGCATCACCTTTAATTTTAATGGTATTCGGCGCTACTACCTTGAAGTATTTAAACTATTATTTAAATGGTTGAATCGACGAGGAGGTCGCTCCAAAACTGGGACCACTTCAACAATTTATTGATGGAGTGGCAACCACTATTACGTCCGAAAATATATCATTCCTATTCTTTAGCGAAACCCTGATTCGGAGGAACCGTATGCGGGGAAGCCGCTCGTACGGGTCTGTGGGGGCGCGGGGAGGTAACGAACCGCGCTACCCGGATAGATCTTCCTCTCTTTGACAACAAGAGTCAACAGGGACTTGGCAAGCTCAGCCCGACTTACATTCTGCGTCTTCGAACAAAGATAAATCGACTAAAATCGACCGACTATAAATATAAAATAACCAATTCCTATTGCAATCAAAAAAGAGCTGAAGCAATACTACTTCAGCTCTTTGTTTCGCTCTATTATCACGGCTTGTACTATCCGTTTTTTAAGGTAACTTTCACTGTGTACCGACCCGCGGCTGTAGTGGGAGATAATTTTTTATAGTTCAATTTAGATTTCAGGTATTGATCTACAAAGTCATTGTCCGTTTCTACTAACAGAACCACGAGTTCCTTCCTTTGATTGATGATCACATGCAGCCATGCTTCTAAATTTTTTGCTTCTAGTGATGAAAGATTGGGCTTTTCAATCAATTTAATGAGTTGATTCCTGAGATCATTGTCTGAAGCAAAACTCAACAAACACTCTATTGCGGGAGGTTGCTTGGTGTCGAGGTCTGGATTTAGATCTTCGGTGGCTCCTGGTGCTGTTTGAGCGAATCCACTCCCAATGGCGGTAAGTCCTTTTTCGCCTCCGAATATTTTTATTCCCAGTTGGAATGTTTCGACCTCACTTAGGAGCGTAATCGACACTTCTTTCGTTTCTATCAGCTCCGAAGCTAACCTACTTGAGTTTTGACGCCCTTCAAAAATAGCTTTTTCCACCATTGACGAGTTGGCAGCCGATGAGACTCCAAAGATTGAAGAGACTAAGGCGATCATCATCAATTTTTTCAAGAAAATGCAATGTTTCATAATTTAAATATTTAGTTAAATAACTTTGTCGAATTGGTAGTATTTTAAAGAACTTCATCATTGATCAAACCCTGAAGAATTTCTCTTTAATCAACCGAATCCAATTATTAAGACAACGCAAATTTAAGATTGTTCGATTAGCAAGGGACCCCATGAAAATTCAATAACTAGAAATACATTTCTATATATGATTGATTACAAGGTAGTTATGGATTAGCAGTAATAGCTATTTATTTAGCGTTTATCGATTTATCCAATGGTTAGTTTGGACTTGTTCACCTTGTTGGTCGCATTAATTCGGATACAGATCAGGAAAAGGAAATACTATTTCGATATGGCATAAATCGGAATTTAAACTGAATAATTTAACATATTATTAATACATGCTTAACAATTTTGACCATTTGAAGTGAGTAGCATATGATGATGGGCTGCAAATGAGCCATCCAGAAGAAAAAAAACGGTTCTTAAAATCCCGTATAACATGAAGGACAATTAGGATCCAATCGATAGTTTACTCAATCTCGACTTCCACTATCGTTTTGATCCGGTCTTGACTTACTTATTTATTACATAATATTCTATCGCTATGAAAATCTTCGGATACTTATTTTTTTACTCATACTTCTTTATTCTGACGGCATGTCGACCAGTCGTTCAAAATGGTTCCAAGGAACACATCAACCATATTACCTCGCAAGTAGATGATGAAAGACTTGTCCGGGGAGATGAGACCCCCGGAGATTGGATCACACATGGCCGAAATTATAGCGAGAACCGCTACAGCGAATTGCAGCAAATCAAGTCCACAAACATCGATAGCCTTGGTCTCGCCTGGTCCTTGGTGTTGGGCAGCAGAAGAGGTGTGGAAGCTACTCCCCTGGTTGTAGATGGTATCATGTTTCTCACCGGATCGTGGAGTATCGTCTATGCCGTCGATTGCCGAAAAGGTACTTTAATCTGGACATACGATCCGGAGGTCCCTGGAAAATTTGGGGAAAAGGCGTGCTGCGATGTCGTAAATCGTGGTCTTGCGATGTATCGGGGAAGCGTTTTTGTTGGCACTATTGATGGACGGTTGATATCAATTGACGCTGCTACAGGTGTCCCGCAATGGGAGGTCGTTACGGCGGATACTTCTAAATACTATTCGATTACTGGTGCCCCTCGGGTAGTGGATGGAAAGGTGGTGATAGGGAATGGTGGGGCTGAATACGGTGTACGCGGTTATGTTACAGCCTACGATGCGACATCAGGAGAACAAATCTGGAGGTTTTATACGGTTCCAGGTAATCCCGAGCTGCCGTTTGAGAATCCTGCAATGGAAATGGCAGCCAAGACCTGGACCGGGGAATGGTGGAAATATGGTGGAGGTGGCACCGCCTGGGATGCTATGGCATATGATCCAGAACTAAAATTACTGTATGTAGGCACCGGCAATGGATCACCGTGGGTAAGAAAATATCGCAGTCCGGGAGGTGGAGATAACCTATTCCTTTCATCAATCCTGGCGCTCCATGTTGAGGATGGTCAACTGGCCTGGTATTATCAGACCACACCCGGTGAATCCTGGGACTATACAGCCACGCAACATATGATCCTTACCGAACTGGAGATCAAAGAGGTATCTCGAAAAGTGCTTATGCAGGCACCAAAGAATGGATTTTTTTACGTTTTGGATCGAAGAACAGGAGAACTGTTGTCGGCTGATCCCTACGTCTATGTTAACTGGGCACAGGGAGTTGATCTTCAGTCGGGTCGTCCCTTAGAAAACGAATTCAGTCGATACGAGAAGGTAAATGCCATGATTGCTCCCAATTATGAGGGTGGTCATAACTGGCATCCCATGGCTTATAATCCCGTGACCGGGTTGGTTTATATCCCGGCACTTGATAATGGATCTGTATACGGTGCCGATCCCAATTGGAAATCTCATGAATCGGGGTTTGCGGTGGGCAATGGCTGGAATGCTGCTACTGGGTATGATCCCGATAAGCCTCTTGTCACAGATTCACTCATTAAAGGGCCACTGCCACGAGGAAAACTCATCGCATGGGATCCTATTAAAAAGCAACAGGTATGGCAGATCGATCACCCGACACCCTGGAATGCAGGAGTGCTTACCACTGCCTCCGGGCTCGTATTTCAAGGAACAACAGATGGGCATTTTGTAGCCTATGATGGTGAAAATGGAGAAAAATTATGGGATGCATTCCTGAATATTGGCGTGATTGCCTCACCCATCACCTACCTGGTTGATGGCATCCAATATGTCACCATCGTGGCAGGATGGGGAGGAGGGGTTGGTCAAAAAATGAAATTCACAGACCATATCTACCCTGGCACCATCTTTACTTATGCACTTGGTAGAAAATCTCCTTATCCCGAATATCCCAAACCTCAGCAAAAGCAGTTGATCGAACTTAGGACGGAGGCCACTGAAAAGGAGATTGCCCGGGGTGCCTCACTTTTCACCACCTATTGTGCCCTTTGTCATGCGAGTATTGGATCCGGTGGAGGCAACATTCCCGACCTGGGTTATTCAAGCAGAGAAACCTTCCAAAGCTTTCATAAAATAGTGCGGGAGGGGGCTCTCCTTTCTTTGGGTATGCCAAATTTTGGAGGAAGACTCAGTGAGCAGGACGTCACTTTGATTAGAAATTATATTCTTGCCACTGCTGAAAAAGTTAGGAAAAGAAATAGTAGTGGTGACAAATAGTGCTGTCAATATACTGATCCTTACTTAGGATTGATCTTCTTCTTGATCATGATATTCTTTCTGTTCTTAATGACTCCAATATTGAAGGAGTGCTACCTGCTCTTTGACAGTACTCCTGATCTCATCATTGCCTTATCTATTTTCTAAAGTCTCTATTTTCTTTTGAAGCCTTTCAATCACCTGCTGTTTCTTTTGAAGAGCTATAAGAATCGAAGGGCTGACAGTGGATTATTCATGTTTTCTGGGTTGGATAAAACAAAAACCAAGGGAGTTTTTGGTGAACTTTTAAGGAACCATACAATAGTTACCGTTGAAATGCATCAATAAATCCAAACTATGTCTTGTCTGCAAATGATCAGTGTTAAGATTGATCTTCTCGCTGATCACCATATGCTCTAAGTTCTTGAATGCCCCAATAAAAGGCTAGCGAAAAGAGCAAGGTGACAAGACCACCGAAGTAGGGGATTAAATCCATCATTTCTTTTCGATTTTTAAAAGCTTTAGATAGATGGCGAAACCAAGAATAGAAGGTACCCAGAGGCCTATGAAAATAGCTGCCTCCTGCTCTCCCGAAAACCACATGACTTCAGATACAACTAAAGACAAGAATGCCAGTAAAAGCATCGTAAGATCGACCTTACTCAAATTTTTCATGATTTTTATTCGTGTTTTTGTGACAATGGTTCGCGGGGTTAGATGGGGACACATTATGAATAAATCATATATATAAAAGGTAAATGCGTATATTGTAGAGTCTCAAGATTACTACAAAATGAAAACTACAAACGCATTTACCCAAGGCGTAAGCCTTATAAGTACAATATTAAATAAAATGCCAGGATTAATGAATGGCGACGCCGGTTTATTGTAGAGACATTTATGCTTTTTTAAGCATACGAGGCCGGATTAATTTCTTACAACTGGCAAGATATGGTAAGTACCATGAAAGTACCTATCGAATGGGATTTGAGCGAGACTTTGACTTTTTAACCTTCAATATTTTATTGGTGGAGCAATATTGTGGAGCGAATTGTATTCTGGGTTTTGATCCAACCTATCTGAATAAGAGTGGTAAGCATACCCAGGAATCGGTTACTTTTATAGCGGAACAGCCGGAAAGCATAAGCGGGGCTTGGAAATAGCGGGAATAGCGGTGGTCGATGTAGATCAGAATACGGCCTACCATTTGGAAGCGATTCAAACACCGAGTGCCCGGAAATCCACCTTGGAGGATGGCCAGAGTATTGTGGATCACTATGCGAACATCATTGTCTCAAGATCAGCCCAGTTAAGTAAGCTCAGTACGATATTGGCCGTGGATGCCTATTTCACTAAGAGGAAATTCATAGATCCGATCTGTGAGAAGACGGATTTAAATATTGTGGGTCGATTGAGAGAGGATGCGAATCTTCGCTATTTATATAATGGAAGGCAAACAGGTAGCAAAGGCCGGCCGAAACAGTATGCTGGTAAAATCAACGTGAAACAAATCGATAAACGGCGGGTAACCCAAGAATACGAAGATGATGACGTGCGAATCCATGCCGCGGTGGTTAATAGTGTTGGTCTGAAGCGCAATGTAAAACTCTGCTATGTAGAATTCCTGAATACCACTGGGGAAGTAAATACTACGAAGATGTTCTTCAGTACGGATATCATTATGACGGGGCTTGCCATCCTGTGTGCTTACCGAGCCAGGTTTCAAATGGAATTCAATTTTAGAGATTCAAAACAATTTACAGGACTACAGAATAGTCAAGCAAGAAGTAAAAAGAAAATACATTTTCATGTAAACGCCGCGCTAACCACAGCATCAATTGGCAAATGTATTCAACGGAATGGGTTGAAAAGAAGTCTTCGATTAACCTATTCGATCTCTGATTTGACCACCGAATTATTCAACCATAATCTATTAAAAAGAATATTATCAATCTATCCAATTGACGCAAACATTAAAATAAATGATAATGTGATCAGATTAGTCCTGGATTATGGCAAAATCGCAGCCTGATAAGGTCACGAACCATTGTGTGATGCACTAATGATAAACTCAGCAGGACGAAAAAGGTTCAGAGAATGAACGCCAAATTTACTACCATTTTCTTCATGGTGCTGGTAGTGCAGTTGAATGGATGCTATCATTTGAAACCCACTTTCTACCATGCGTTAATTTCATTGCAATGATCCTGACTTTTTCAGATCAATCCGGAAGGTTGCCTGGCCAGCCAACGGACAACAAGTTTTTGTAATTACCAATCATGACCTAAGAAATAGGTCAACGTAATTTGCTTGGCACGCAATTTGTAATTCATTGCTACGAACACAAATTCGTAATTACTATTAAAAGCAGTAGTTATGAACAATTCTCTTCTATTAATTTCTAAATCAGATCTCTCTTATAAGGGGATTTTGGTTCTTTTCCATTTTTTCACACTTTTTGTTACGGTTCGGAATGTCCAGGCCCTTAGAATTTGCTCGGTAGACATTGGATCTCCCTAAGCACAGTCTCTGAATATCTAAAAACTACTCTGCTTTTCTTTGAGAAGGTAACATTATAATTATCATTTTGAGGATTTCGGCAATTCGTTTGAGTTGGATGGACGTGGTATATCCTCTATCTATCAATCTTTGAAGCAACTCTTTGAAGAAAGCGAAAATTAAGGATATTGGACTATAGCATCTGAAACTGCTGTGGTGGGTTTAGTATTAACCGAGATAACATTGATCAGTATCTCACATAATTTCTGATGGATCGGTAGTCGAATTTCATAAGTTATTACATGGATTTATCACTGGTATCGCCCATTTCCTCTGGATGTCTATGAATATATGTGATCTGATATAATCAGAGAATATTCTTGTTTCGTAATCAATTCTAGACGTATAGTTGTGCCGACGATTCTTTGGACAAATCGCTTGATGTCGTAAAATGATTCAAGTTTAAGCTCAATTTAACAAGTAGTATACAACATTGCTTCTCGGTCATATATTTCGACCAAGAAAACAACTTGTCTCAGAAAACTTAGATCCCAACAAATTGAATACAAGTAAACCTGGGGCTACTGGGGCGCAGGGTTTGTTAAATCTTTGGTCCATTGGTAACACTAAAATCTATTGCCCAAATCTTTATAAATGAAAGGAATTTTATTACAACTAACCCTTTTCATGGCGTTAATTCCGTTATGCAGAGTTACTGCTCAAGGTTGTTTGATGACACCGGAAATGATTGTATCAGATCCCCCTTTTAATCCGGCTAATCTTGAGTTTTCGAAAATGCCGCTCGACCGCTGTTTGACCATTTATGCCGAGACAGACTATTTTACTTATCTGGCATTTGGTGGAGATAAGGCAGCAGTGGCTAATTGGCTAAAAGCGATATATGAACAGGTGGCCTTGATATACGCCGCTGAAAATGTGACCATTTCATTGGCCAGTTACTATATCCCAGATACGTCCGGTGGTTGGTCAGACGGTTTATCAGCAATCGATCTGATGTATCAGTTTGGAGGAGTTGTTAAAGAGGAAGCCAATGGCAGAGTAAAGATGTTTATAACGCGAAGAATTTTAGGGGGTGGAAATGCATGGCAAAATGAATTGTGCATGAATTCTAGACCGGCCAATGTAGTTAATTACACTGGAGGGTATCGGGGACCCTATGCGGTTTGTGGAAATATGACGGCTCACGTTACTCCAATTTCGGAAAGTGATTTTAGCTGGAATATTCAGGTGGTGAGTCATGAACTGGGACATGTGATCGGACTTAAACACACTCATTCATGTAGTTACGGGCCTAATTTTGACATGGCTGTAGATAATTGTTATACACAGCAAGGTGGATCGTGCGATGTAATCACTCCGGTAGAAAATAGTACCATCATGAGCTATTGTCACTTTACATCGCTGGGAATAAGTTTTGAAGCAGGATTTGGCACCTATCCAGGCAACCAGTTAAGGGCGGCAATAATGAATGCTTCTTGTCTGGTTATGGATGAGATGGCCATTTTAACCGGAGAATTAAATGGAATTATCGCTGCCGATAGCATCATACTTTCAGATGTACAGGCGACAAATCTAATATTGAAGGCAAATACCCTCACGATTGAGACTGGGGAGTTGTATGCCACGTTTGAAGTAATGAACTCGGGATGTCAGTAGTAGTATGCTGGCTTTAGCAAAACCCAGATTAAGGACCATGAGGATCTTTCAAAACTATTCGTACTACTTCACTTAGCCAGAGAAGTTTATCTTTAAGTCAAAATCATAAGTAGATTAACCATCATGAAAAAAACAACATTTCAGCTCTCCTTAGCAGTATCGTTTCTAATATCAAGCTTCGCATTACTTGCGCAAGGCACCCATCATGATCATGAACATGGGGCTCATAGCCATGATCACATCAAGTCGGCATCGGCTAACCATCAAACAAAACTCGTGACAGGCCAGGGTGAGTTTATTTTTTCGTGGGATGAAGAATTGACGGCCCACTTTCCCAGTGATGCAGCAGAGTTTGAGGCAGCCATGCATGGAGGTTTTAATGAAGACCCGCAAACCGGAATCGTATATACAGGTATCCCAGGCTATGGTCTCTGTACGATCAGCCCGGATCTTAAAAATGGACACGCTTGGGTACCGATGAACGCTTGAAAGACAACATTCATGGTATCGTTTTTTTTCGTCCACAACTCAAAAAATATCTCGCTGTGGCACAGGAAGGCAAGAGAGTGCTTGTGCTTAACATCGACGGGACCATCGTCAGTGATCTGGTGAAACCCATCGGTCGGGAATTTGAGTTTGAACCGGCCAACGATTTCTTTTCATCGCCCGAAAGCAATTTTGGGGTGACCGATGTTACTTATTTAGATGGAATTATTTATGCATCGACTGGCTATTCAAAAGGTGATTTTATTTTGACCATTGAAGAAAAGGAAGGTTCCTGGAACTGGGGAAGACTTGCCTGGGGAGGTAAAGGTGATGAGCCGGGACAATTTCAAACAGCCCATGGTGTGTATGCACATGACGGTCATATATTGGTAGCCAATCGGGCCGCCGGTCAAGTGGTGAAATTTACCAAGGGTGGCAAATTTGTCGAACTATTTAGAGACATTCCCGAAAAAAGTCTGGTTTGCAATGTATCATATAAGGATGAACACTATTTCTTTAATGCATTGCAGGCCATCGGCACCAAAAGTCTGCACCGATTTATGCCCATACCGGAGAAAGGTTGCTGTCCACAATTGTGCCCGGGGATTTGAATATTCCCATTTTAACCAATATTCATCATGTTTGGCCCCACACTGTGAAGTCAGGTGATGGATCGATGCAGTTGTATCTACTGGTTCACGGATGGAACAAGGGTAAATTTGCCGTCTTAAAGTTGGAATAGTGGATTAAAGACATCTTCACAAAGTTAGGTTTTTTGCAGTTTTGCTTGCTTGCAGTCCGCTAAAGCTGAGGATTTCTGACTCTGAATAGAAGGGAGGTAATCCATAGATCGTGCTAACTATCGAAATCTATTAATCTTCATGATTTAAATTAAAAGCACAATATTAAGTTAACGAGACTTCACTCCAGCTGATTCATTTACCGAAATAGAGAAGTCAAAAGATTTATTCTTACTTTTCATTTCTTGATCTAACTGAGAGGTATTTTAACGATTTGGCTTAATGTAACCCGAATTCGTAGATTATTATAGTGAGTACGTAAATACATTCCAGAACTTATATTATTTTCAGGGAATACTCATCCTATTTCAACCGTGCTTTGTATGGATCGACGAGCTTTTATTGAAAATAGTTTAGCAATTCCCCTCATGCCCTCTATGAAGTACCGCACTTTTGTATCTGATGAGGAAATGGTCATCGAAAAAGCTCAGGAGGGGAAGCCCCATAAGGGAAAAGTATTGGCTGCTGTACAGCCACATTGCGACGACATACCCCTTTTTGCGGGCGGTACCGTGGCCAAACTCATAGCAGAAGGATATACGGGATACCTTATACGTACCAGCAATGATGATCACGCCGGCAAGGGAGCAACAGTTGGTGAAGTCGTACGCAATAATGAAATCGATAATGAGGGAGTGGCTCAGGTTCTGGGACTTAGTAAAACTTACGATCTAGGGTATCGAAACCACCGTATGGATAATATGAGTATCATCGAATTGAGGGCCAGGCTCATTTACCTGATTCGCATGTCGAAGATCGATACCGTCATCAGTTATGATCCTTGGGGTCACTATGAAGAAAATCCGGATCACTATGTGACCGCACGTGCGGTGGAGGCGGCTTGCTGGATGGCTGGTGGAAAGTGGGATTATCCGGAGCATATGGATGCGGGATTAGCCCCGCATGCGGTGTCTGAAAAATACTACTTCGCAAGAGGCCCACAACTGGTAAATCGGATCGTGGATATTTCCACTCACATCGAAGAGAAAATTGATGCTAATAGGGTGAATATTACCCAGGGACCTGCCGGAGATGCTGGCTCCATCTTGCTTGAAAAACTAAGAGCCGAGGGTAAGACATTAAGCATATTAGGTGACAATGCTGAAGCAGCCAATCGGAACTATATTCAGCATTTTGTAATGGACCACGACTCTGAGTTTTTGCGTGGTATCCAGTCCGATCGAATTTTGGGCGAAAAGTATGGATTAGGTTGGGCAGAAGGTTTTCATTATGTCGGGCCGCGAAAATCGAAACTGCCCCAATATATTGATGAGCATGGAAAGTGAAGCAATTATTTGCATTCCACATCCATACCCAATCCGCCAGATCACCAGAAGTGTTATTATAAATGCGCAATCTTGCCAGGGGAGCAAATTGAAGGGAATTGATCATTCAATGCTACATCCTATAAAAAGATTATCATTTCTGATTACTAATGCATTTCTCTCCAAAATGTAGTCAAGGACAAACTTTTACGAACCCCGGGTGAAAAATTCGTGATTGTGAAAGTTATTTCCGACACCCATTTTCCTCCGGAAATCAATGGTCCGACGGGAGGAGGTCCTGGGGTATCTTCATAGGTAAATCGTATGTGGGCGTTATTGACATCCCAGTCTTAAGCGGTCAGACTTATTGATGAGATATAGAAGATAAGTATACTAAAAGCGAGAAGAGTTGTTTTTATCTGATGTTGTTTTGTTTTGAATAGTATAAGTTAGGGGTTATTCCAGAATTATTTAACCAGGTGGCAGTATTTTGACTCAGTACTGAGACTAAAGAGGTAGAAGTACAAGAAATTTTACAAAAAATACCACTTGCCCTTGCGTCTTGATTTAAATTAATGTAAATTGACATTATCAAAATAACATGAAGCCCAGTTAATTTTATAGACAGCTAAGGATGTTTAGCTATTAATTTATAACCTATTAGATATGACTCCACCAGCAACGCAATTGGCAAAAGGAATTTGCTCTTTTTGCCACAAAATCAAGAACGGTTTCGAGGGAATTTTTCGTTAGAAAACTGGTGAATGTCTGTGCAAATAAAGAAACAGCATCACAACAAAAAATTGATAAATAATAATATCGAAATCCTGATTAGGTAATTCATCTGATCAATCTTTCGAAATCGTTAAAAAACAGGTATAGATGTAGCATTTATACCTGTTTTTTGATATCCGATTGAATAGTAAAAAGCGACTGATTAGTTTTACCTAACCCCTTAGATTTGTGAGATTTTTCACGAAGATACCACTCACAGAGATTAGATAGTCACTGCATAACTTCATGAGCCTTTGTGCTTTAGTGGGAAACCAAACTGGTCAATTTTGAGATTACGCGCTAAGGCACTGGGCATTTACTCAGAGATCATGGTCACAAGCTTAGCTTGGTGAACTTTTGAGCCCTGGTGGGAAAACCAAACTGGTCAATTAAAGGAGCTTTCCCAAGAAGGCACTAAGTACACAAAGGACATTGTTACAAGCTCGTTATGGTGGTCTCTTGTGTTTCGGTGGGAAAAAGCTTTCTTATGTTATTCGATTTACCATGAAGTAAAATTTGCAGGTCCAAACCTATGATGCTTTCAGCTGTTTCATTTCTGTCAGGCTAAAGGTTACTTTTGTCACTTAAAGATCGAAGATTATGATTGCGGAAAGGATTCTGATTGAAAAGACATTGACAAAACAGGCGAAAGACATTGCAGATAAAGTTTTTTCGGGTGGACGGATAAGCAGCGAAGATTGTATCTACCTGTTTAATGAAGCCGATCTTTCAATGGTGGGTATGCTGGCCAACCATATTCGAAATAACAAACACGGCAAAAGAACTTACTTCAATCGAAACTTTCACATTGAGCCAACAAATGTTTGCATATACACGTGTTCATTCTGTTCTTACTCCAGACTTATTAAGAAAAGAGAAGAAGGCTGGGAGTATTCTCATGATGAGATCATGGACATCGTAAAGAGTTATGATGAAAAACCAGTTACAGAAGTCCACATCGTGGGTGGTGTGCTACCTCAATATGATGTCTCATTTTATGAAAACCTCTTTCAGGCAATCAAAGCACATCGACCGGACTTACATGTTAAGGCGCTAACTCCTGTCGAATATCACTATATTTTCAAGAAGGAGAAAATCAGTTATAAAGAAGGTATGGCTCGTATGAA
This sequence comes from Saprospiraceae bacterium, assembly GCA_016711125.1. Lineage (GTDB taxonomy): Bacteria > Bacteroidota > Bacteroidia > Chitinophagales > Saprospiraceae > JABDMH01. The sequence continues at coordinate 667,052 of JADJTQ010000005.1, forward strand.
AGAGGCAGGTTTGGATTCTTTGCCTGGGGGAGGAGCGGAGATTTTTCATCCGGAAATTCGTGAACAAATAGCTGGAGATAAATGTACTGGCGATCAATGGCTGCAGATTCATGAAATCTGGCACCAACTTGGAGCCAGATCGAATGCCACGATGCTTTACGGCCATATCGAAAAGTATGAGCACCGGGTACATCACCTTGAGCAATTGCGCAAGCTGCAGGATCGTACAGGAGGTTTTCAAACCTTCATTCCGCTAAAATTTCGAAATAAGGGAAACCAAATGTCACACTTGGCCGAAGTTTCGGTCATCGAAGACCTGAAAAATTATGCCATCAGCCGGATTTACCTGGACAATTTTGACCACATAAAGGCTTATTGGCCGATGATCGGACGTACCGTTGCTCAAATGTCTCTATCTTTTGGGGTCGATGACGTCGATGGTACTATTGACGATACCACCAAAATTTATTCGATGGCAGGCTCCGAAGAGCAAAATCCTGCGCTGTCAACCGCTGAGCTTGTTAAACTAATCCGAAGTGTCGGTCTGCAACCTATCGAACGTGATACCCTTTATCATGTTGTCAATGATTTCTCAAGTTCACAGTTTGAGGAAGATGGATTGAATGGTTACCTTTCATTACCTGTTGTATAGTTGAATTTTTTTGACACATGAACCAAAACTAAGACCCCTAAATCCCCTATTAGGGTCCTATAAGGGGACTTCATCTGGAGCTATTAAATAGGCATTTGGTGATGTGATCAAAGGCCGGTTCTCCCCCTACAGAGCTTATCCCACTGGAAGCGGGAGGAGTCAGACGCTGTCCTCCTGAGGCAGTAGCCTCCCAGTCAGACGCTGTCCTCTGGAGCCCGTAGCTTCTAGGCGGAGGAGCTCGCCCATAGCTTCCCCGATCAACGAAGTCTTGACCAAATTGATAGCGTCGGGTCGAGTTGTGTCAATCCACTTGAATTAATGACCTTAAATTATCTCGGTAGTACAATCGTGTTATAGATGGGCCACCTCGACTCAAATTGGAAAAAACTATCTTTGGCCGCTCAAACTTTAAATTGCTATCGGTGTTGTAAGTAAAAATATGACAGAATTAAAAATTAGCCTATCGGCAGTGGAGTACTTAAATACTAAGCCATTTCTTGCTGGTCTGAGTGCCCACGATGTCAGGAAAAAATTATTAATTACTCAGGACTCTCCCGCTCAGTGTTCTTACAAACTGAGGTCAGGCTTGGCTGATATCGGGATCGTCCCGTTAGCTGATCTGTCTGAACTTCAGGGTTTTAGGCGGATCACCGAATGGGGTATTTGCTCTGACGGTCCAGTCGAATCAGTTTTATTGGTAGCTCATCAACCGATTGAAAAACTTAAACGGATCCTGTTGGATTATCAATCCAAAACCTCCAATCAACTCATGAGGATTTTAGCTGAGGATTATTTTGGATGTACCTCTGTTTTTGAAGAAACTGGTGCCGGATACGAGGGATCATTTGACATTAGTTGTGGTGCCGTCATCATTGGTGATCGTGCACTGAAAACGAGAGGTCGTTTTGCCTACCAATATGATTTGTCAGAAGCATGGAAGCAATTGACCGGCCTACCTTTCGTTTTTGCTGTCTGGGTTGCATCCATGAGAGTTAACAAGGAGTTAGAGGCGGAGCTTGATCAAGCACTACAATCAGGAGTGAAGATGGTGAAGGAGGTAGCAAGTGAATTTATGTCCGATTTTCCTGGAATTGACATTAATCATTACTTGAGCAATTGCATTCAATACCGGATCACTGAAAATCACGAGTCGGCCATCGAACTATTTTTTGAGAAAATTCAAATGAAGGAGGGCATTCTTAAATGAATGAAAGGATATGGAGAAAAGCATAAAAACATTAGCCGAATTAAAAGCTTCAGGTTATACGACACGTTCGGTTAAAGATGAAACGAGAGAGAATCTTATTAACAAGATCCAAAAAAAAGAAGTGCGGTTTCCTGGCATTGTTGGCTTTGACCAAACTGTTTTGCCCGATGTTGAAAGAGCCATACTGTCAAGACATCATATCTTGCTTTTGGGTTTAAGAGGACAGGCAAAAACAGCGATAGCGCGTTTGATGACTAATCTCCTCGACGAGTGGATGCCAATTATTAAAGGGAATGAGCTAAATGATGATCCGTTGCATCCAATAACCCGGTATGGGAAAGATCTTGTTGCCGAAATGGGAGATCAGACCCCTATTGACTGGATACATCGAAGTGAGCGATATGTCGAAAAACTGGCAACGCCGGATGTAAGTATTGCCGACCTGATTGGTGATGTTGATCCAATCAAGGCAGCTACGCTAAAATTACCGTATTCAGATGAGCGGGTGATTCACTATGGATTAATTCCCCGAGCCCACAGGTCGATCTTTGTGATTAATGAGCTTCCTGACTTGCAAGCCAGAATTCAAGTGTCATTATTTAATATTTTGCAAGAAGGAGACATTCAGATCAGAGGATTTAAATTGAGATTGCCCCTTGATATCCAATTTATCTTCACAGCCAATCCTGAAGATTATACAAACAGGGGGAGTATTATCACTCCTCTAAAAGACAGGATCGAAAGCCAGGTCCTGACCCATTATCCCGAGTCGATAGAAGATGCAAAGCGAATCACCCGGCAGGAGGCGAAGTTGTCGAAGGATCAGGAAAAAATCAAAATTCCTGAGCTATTGCATGAATTACTTGAACAGATTGCCTTCGTGGCAAGAGATTCTGAATTGATAGATGAAAAAAGCGGTGTATCAGCCCGTTTGAGTATTTCTGCCTTTGAAAACCTCATCAGCACTGCTGAAAGACGGATGCTTATCAATGGTGAATCCGAAACAACAGTCAGGCTTAGTGATTTTTGGGGAATCATTCCCTCGATTACCGGAAAGGTAGAATTAGTTTATGAAGGAGAGCAGGAGGGCCCCTATGCAGTCGCCCTGAAATTGATGGGTGATGCTATCAAGGAATTGTTTTTACGGCACTTGCCTAATCCCGAAAAAAGTCTCCGAAAAAATGACGTGGACCTTTTTGAGGACATCAGGAATTGGTTTTCTCGGGGCAACAGTTTGGAGATTTATTTAGATGAAAAGGACGAGACTTATTTGCAGAAATTGGATAAGGTTCCCGGTCTGAGGGCCCTGGCTAAAAAAATCTCTGGCCATCCGGAAGAATTACAGAGCTCCCAGGAATTAATCTTATTTGCCCTGTCTGAATTTAATATTTTGACGAAAGAACTGGTCGACACAAAAATGAGTTTTGGTGATATGTTGGCCAATATGCTGGACGAACTGGATAATTAATCTCATCATACAGAATCTCTTTTAGGAGAATCTTATAGTCTTTCATTTTTAATTACCTTGCAGTGAAGCTAAAATCATCCAGTAATCGAACGATTAAAGATACAGGCTCCACATCCCTCGATGCGCAAGGTCCAGGAAGTTTGTCAGGCCCTTCTGGAAGGTAAAATTATTGCGTATCCTACCGATACTTTGTTTGCCATAGGGTGTGATCCCTGGCAGAAAAGATCGGTTTTACAATTATGTCAGATCAAGAATATCGATGCATCTAAGGCCAACCTGTCCTATTTATGTGGTGATATGTCCGGAGCAGCGGCACTAATCAGACAGATTGATAAAGAAGTCTATAAATTTATTAATCGAAATAGCCCCGGACCTGTTACTTTTATCTTGGAAGCGGGTAAAGAGGTGCCTCATCATTTTAAAAATAAACGCAAGACCATTGGAATAAGAATTCCAGATCACTATTTTTTAACGATTTTACTTAAAGAGTTTGGAAGACCAATTCTTACTACTTCACTTTCCAATGATGATCAGGAGTTTTTATATCCAGATGAATTAGTACAGTTTTACAAAGGTAATTTGGATATTTGGATCGATGATGAACGACCACAAGGCAAGCCGTCTGCGGTGGTCGACTGTAGCAATTGGCCGCCCGATATTCTGAGGGATAGTGGACATATTCTCAATTTCTAACGCTCACCCGGGGACTCGAAGGCTTCATTTGTGCCGAAATCAAAGATATCGTAATCCCTAGTTTCATTGGGAAAGATCAACCGATTGATTACAGCAATGTATCAGGAGCACGAGGAAAATCTATTTTCGATGCTTGTGCAGTTCGTGGCTCTGAAGAAATGACCTGACCAACAGTATTTGGTAAGATCCCCACTGAGGCACCAAGCGCACAAAGAAATCACAATCCAGAAACAGGCTCTTGGTGTACTAGTGTTTCCGTAGGAAAGATCATCTTGCTAATTGTGCAATCTCTCACAAAGGCACAAGAAAACAAATACTTTTTATGATTCGATTTTTATACAAGGTTAACACCTTGGGAAGAGATGATACACTAATTGTGCAGATGCTCACAGAGACACCAGGAACACTAAATATATTTTTATGAATTCAATTTTAGTACACTGGTGTCTCCGCGGGTAAGATCAATCATTGCATCTTCAAACCTAGAGTTACCACTCTATGTCAATCACATTCTATCTGAATTTCCCCTGAGTTTTAGGAAACCAGTGGTCGTCCTAAGCCCAAGCATAATAACAGAGTATGAAAATAGGTCACACAGTTTGAAGGCCAGCTTAAAAAGCAGATGAATAAGTTGGATTGCGTAAGTCGTTAACGTAAAAACAGCTTGCGATTAAGGTCGACTGAAGGTACGTTTTACCCTCGAATTCAGTCCCCAGTTGTTCTGCAATGTAAGCTTGTCAAATTGCTTTACCAAAAAGGATTGAACGAGGTCTTTGGGCTCACTTACAGAAACCTCACTCTTGGCTTCTGAAAGTTCGTTGTTTGTTGTCATAGGATAGAAACTAAAATTTGTTATAAGGTACAGGTGTAACGATTCGAAATATCAGAATGTTTCCTCTGGTGGTCAACTTTTTACGAAATTTAACACATATAATGTTTTCCCATAACATTTACCCTCATACGACCGAAACTGCTCGAGAAATACGAAGTTCTGCGTTTTTGTCGTGGGGGAAATTAAATTTGTATGGGAGGATTTATTTTGGTTAGAATAAAAGTAAAGTGTATCTTTCACGGAATATTTTAAGGCAACTGTTTTCATAGTTTATTAATTTTTTAGGGTGTATTGAGCGTTTGAGTCAAATCAGACGCTCATTCTCTTTTTAGGAGGTACGGGTTCGGGTCAAGATCCTGGAATTTGGTTTGAAAAGCTTGGCTTTCACTAGATGTGAGCTATCGCCAATCAGCTATTGATCTTTGCAACAAGTTCATGATGCTCGTCATAGAGGCCAAACGGAGCCTGTCACACCAATGTGAAGTATTGGAAATGGTCCATTGCGGTCTAAGCCGGACTTTGTCTCATTTACCTGAGTAAAGTCACCTCGCCACGCACAGTTTTTGTGCTGCCATCAAGTAGTTCCAGCACTGCCTGATAGGCGTAAACATCAGCAGGAGCAGCTTCACCATTGTGGCGACCATCCCAACCATTTTCTCCCGTGCCCTCAAAAACCACTTGTCCCCAACGATTGAAAATCTTGAATTCCATGAGCTCTATATTGCCGAAGATGAGGACTTTGAAACTATCGTTCATCTGGTCGCCATTCGGTGTGAAGGCATTGGGAATTTCGTATTTGGGTGGATTGCCGACTACAATGGTTTGTCCCATACCCATACAACCTTGCAGTGAGGTCACCTCAACTTTAAATACATTATCCCCCTCAGCGATCACCGTGGCATCGATTGAAGTTGCATTGCCTTCGATCATTTGGCCATTAACTGACCATTTAAACGTATTGGACTCCGGTAGACCTGAAGTTAATGAAATGGTAGTTCCGATTTCAACCGGACCTGGAGGTGTTGCCGAAACAAAAGCATTGGGTGTGGGATAGGTCTGCACAACCACTCCCCCGATACCCAAACAGCCATCAGGTTTGGTGCCCATCACCTGATACGCTGTTGTTTGACTAGGAGATGCAACGGGACTATCACATTTACTGCAATCAAGGGCTTGGCCTGACCATTCCAGATCTTCGGAGAGAACAACATCCGGGCTAAATAACCTGACCGGTTCACCAGGGCATACAGTTGTGTCCGGATCTATCGGTATTACTTCGGGTGGGAAAATATTCACATTTACTGAGCCTGATGCCGGGCATCCCATACTCATACCGGTCACCGTAAAAGTCATTGATTCTGAGACCCTGATGGTTGGATCAGCACAGTCAGTACAACTTATGCCAGTCTCCGGACTCCACATGATCTCGTCAAATTGGGCCGCATTGAGCAAGACAACTTTAACGGGTTGGTTAGGGCATACAGTTGTATCAGTGACCGAGAGATTGACCGGAGGATTGATGACGATCAGCAATACACTATCGGTCACGGTGCAGGCATTGTTTGTCGCGGTGAGTCGGAAATACGAGGTGTCTTCCGTAGTAAAAGTGAAATTCTGTAAAGTATCGGCACTCAGAGGTCCTCCTGCATCATAAACCCATTTAAACTCCACATCCGGAAAATCGGGTGGATAGAGATATCGCGAGAACAAGGTTACCTTTTCACCCGGACAGTATGTTTCTTTCTCAGGAATAATAGAGATAGGCAGATCTGGTAAAGAATCGACTCTGACCACAACTGAATCCAGAACCTCACAGTCACTGTTGGTAAACATGAGATAATAAGTGCGGGTCTCATTGGTATTTACCTGGATCGACTGATCAGCCAACACGGTTAAGGTCGAATCCAATGGCGACCATATATAGTCTCCAGTCGGGTTTCCAATAATATCGACCGTAATATTCGCTTGCTCTCCCAGACATACATAGGCAGTATCAACTACATTGAAAGTAATGCCGGTGCGAAGGTTAATCAGTATTTCGTCCTCTGCCTGACAATCACCTAACGAGGTGAATACTTTGACGGTCATTTCTTCGCTAGAAATGAAACTGATTTGACTACCTATAAGCGTATCATTGCCCACGACCCAAAGATATTCACCGGGTATTACGGCACTTAAATTGACAGATTCACCCTGACAAACTTCTATCATGTCAGGTTCGATCACGACTTCGAGGCCATCAAGGATCAATATATTTAGATTTAATAATCGATTACCTGTCTCGTCGATCACGATGATGCTGATTGTCTCCCGGTCTTCAGCCATATTGTCGCTGATGGCGCTTATCGGTATTCTTAATTCTGACTGACCGGGTATGAAGGTAAGTTCGGTGGTCCCAATCGTATAGTCGACACCAGCAGTCGCTGAGCCCTGAAGCAGGAAATTATAGGTGATACTATCATTGGTAAGGGTCCTGGCAAAGACCAGTGTGTCTGCTATTTCCGCGCACCCTTCGACCATAAAAGCTCCGTCGGCCTGATGATCAAAAGTCAGTGTTAGATCCTGTGCGGACAGCAAAAAAGGAAATAACAAAATTATTACAAATTCGCAATTCTTCATAGTACTAACGGTAAAAATCAAAAATACACACAAAATTGAGATCGGAGAGGTTTTATCCAAGATCTTACAAAATAAAGCAGTTACATATATTACTGAAACATTATAATAGCACCATTCGTAAGAGATGTCACCCTGATGCCCAACTACGGACTTCCGACTTCCGGCTTCGGGCCTCCCTCTTCCGACTCATATCTCAAACGTTTCAAATATTTATTTTGTACAATTGTCCAGTTCTGACTGTACCTGAATTGCGGTTTTAGGAGCCAGATGAGGTTGCCAGGTATGTCTAATATAATTATAGATGTTGGATATTTCCACATTGTTTAGTTCGGGGATGGCAGGCATGGGAAAAATGAATTCCTTCTGCACTACTGTAATGGTATCAGAAAGCCCCTGCCGGATAATACAAGAAAATTGGTCAGCATAGTCTTGGAATTCTGGTGTATTGAGAGGAGGATAGAGACTCATCAATCCCTTGCCGTCTGCCATATGACAGTTGGCACAATGTAAACTGTATAATCGCTCACCTTGCTGATAGGGGTTCTGCTGACATCCGCATGCTGTCAAGAGCAAAATCAGAAAGATGAAATTAATCCATTTCATGAAATAACTTCCTGATGTCACCGGCAAGTTTATCCACAGATTCAGGATCAGTGCCATCTCCATAGGAACGAATATGTCCCTGACCATCAATTAAGATTAATCTGCCACTATGATCAAATCCTCCGGGAGCAGAATCATCTTCAAAAGCGACATTAAAAAACTGATTGGCCACTGCATTGATTTCCTCTTTTTTCAGTTGAACGAGATGCCAGGTACCAGATTGAATATCAAGTTTTTCACTATATCTTTTCAGCACGGGTACGCTGTCTTTCCGGTAATCTACGGACATCGAAAGGAACTTTAGATCCTCTCGATCCTGAAACTTATCGCGCAACCTCAACATTTGGGTTTTGACCTTAGGGCATATCGTAGGACAAGAGGTAAAAAAAAAGTCTGCGATGTAAGCATTGCCAGACATGGTTTGGCTAGATACAGTGTTACTGTCCTGGTCTATGAACTCCCATGGAGGAACTGTGTAATATTGCATTTTACCATCAACCTCTTCAGACTCACCAAGATATGGCAATGGATTGTTATCAGAGCCGCAGCCTAGGAATAAAAGGAGCAAAAGTAAAATTGCAGGCAGATCAATTTCCCTCATTTGGCACCTGGATTGGATTTTGGACAATGAATTCTTCGGCGGCCTTAATGCTGTTGAGCATCAGCGTTTTCATATCCTCTGCTGATGCCTTCTCGTTGAGTAAAAATACTTCCTTTTCTTCGGCAGGGATTGAATCAAATTTGGAAAAACCGTCCATCCAGTCCCACATGGCACTCTCCGAACGGTTGAGTTGACCGAGTACCTGGTTGGCTTCTTTAAGTTTTTCCACTTCGACAGGCTGAATTGATCTTAATTCTTTCAGTTTGTCACCCAGCAGGGCTTGCAATCCGGTTAAGAGTGACATCTTTGGCATCACTTCATCATGAATGGCGAGTACCTCCTGGTGCAAGGATCTGAGGTCTTTTGGCACATTTTGACTGCTTCCAGCCTCGTTTGACTGGCAGGCCACTAAGCTTAAGAAAGTCAAAAAGAATAAATTTCGCATAGTCATTAAATCGATAGTGCATAGAAAATTGTAACAAACAGTCGTCCTGCTTGTTTTGAAGTGCGAAGGTATGTAAAGTATAAACAACAAGGTAAAATTGTAGCAACTTGTAAACTTCTAATAAGATGGAACGAAGAAGCATAGTATGGTTTCGATCCGACCTTCGATTGCATGATAATCAAGCTTTGGTGGAGGCAGTGCATTCCTCGGATTGCATAGTGGCTGTTTACGTTTTCGATACACGGGTTTTTGAAGGCACCACAAGTTATGGATTCAAAAAAACAGGAGTACATCGGGCCCGCTTTATCAAAGAGGCGGTAAGAGCGCTCCGGGAAGACCTGCGAGAACGGGGTGGTGAGCTGATTGTGCGAGTAGGACATCCGGAAGTAGAAATATATGAACTAGCTCGTAAATTAAGAACGAGTTGGGTTTTTTGTAACCGGGAGAGAACATCAGAGGAAGTCTTTGTGCAGGATCAACTTGAAAAGAAGCTCTGGTCAATAGGTCAGGAAATCCGATTTGAGAGAGGTAAAATGCTACTTTATACTCAGGATTTACCTTTTCCTATAACCCACGCTCCAGATCAGTTTGCCACATTTAAGAAGGAAACTGAGCATTTTGTGAGAATTCGAAGCCCTTTCGCAATACCCCAAATAAAAACACTGGACTGCGACGTTGAATGTGGTGATCTGCCGATGCTTAGTGATTTCGGACACGACAATTTCGGTCTGTCGGAAGATTCTGAATTCGTCAGAGGGGGTGAGCAGATTGGAATGGAACGCATGAAGAATTACTTCATTAATTATGTAGAAAGTGCTGGTGGAGAGAGTCATATGCACACTCATCTGTCACCTTGGGTTAGTCAGGGTTGCCTTTCGCCGAAGTCGATTTATCATCATATGATGATAAATTCGAATGATGAGTTTTTCAATAGCACATCACCCGTAGTTCAGTCTTTATTGTGGAGAGACTACTATCGCCTGATGGGAAAGAAGTACAAGGAGTTGGTTTTTTTTAAGGATGGTCCTCAGCAGATGAAGATGATGGGACTCAATGATCGTATAGATCGTGCCTCAAACTGGCTTGAGGGAAAAACCGGGGTTCCAATAATTGATGCGTGCATGTCACAGTTGAGATTAACCGGATATTTAGAACATAAAGGCAGGGTGTTGTTAGCCAATTTTTTAGTACGTGAGATGGAAGTCAACTGGATAATTGGAGCTGAACTCTTTGAGTCTCTTTTACTGGATTACGATCCTTGCAGCAATTATGGTAACTGGAACCACGTGGCTGGCGTTGGAGTCGACACCACACATGAAAAAGTTATCAGTTTTGCCCATCAGGAGAAAAAACTTGACCCAGATGGGAGCTATTCCGAAAAGTGGTTATCATTGGCCAAAGACTTGCAGTATTAATCAATAATGAGCCCATCGGCCATCACCAAAGTGCGATCACATCTTTTTGCCAGATCTTGATTGTGAGTAACAATAACAAATGTTTGATTTAGATCTTTCCTGAGCTGGAAGATTAATTCATGAATGTCTTCCGAGGTTACGGTATCTAGGTTACCAGTAGGTTCATCGGCGAGCACCACATCTGGATTGTTAATTAGTGACCGCGCAATGGCAACGCGTTGTTGCTCCCCCCTGAGAGCTGGTTGGGCTTATGGGTCAGTCTGTCACCAAGGCCCAAATAGCCCAGAAGTTCCTTTGCCCTTTTAGTAGTGGGAGTTTTGTCTTTACCGGCAATAAATGCCGGAATGCAGACATTTTCTTGTGCGGTGAATTCATGCAAAAGGTGGTGAAACTGGAAAATGAATCCGATATTCTCGTTGCGAAAAAAGGAAAGTTGTTTGTCATTAAACTGGTTGATACTGATATCGTGATAACTTACTATCCCTTCATCCGGTCGATCAAGTGTACCTAAGATATGGAGCAAGGTGGTCTTTCCAGCACCAGACTTGCCAATGATCGATATGATCTCCCCTGACTTGATGAACACATTGACGCCCTTTAAGACGTGTAGCTTACCGTAGTATTTATGAATGTCTTTTGCCTGGATCAATGGTTGAGTCAATGGTGAACAAAGCATCAAATATAAGACTCGGGGCGGCCAATAATGAAATATCTTCAACCCGGAATATACATGGACTAGTGAGTACAATAAATTCCTACCTTGCAAGTTGTTATCAGTGGAAGTCATCGAAACCCACGAATCACCATGCAGATACTCCAACTCTGTAAGAAATTTCCATATCCGTTGAAAGATGGCGAATCCATCGCCGTATCGTATCTGGCTCAGGGATTGCATCGGTTGGGGCATGAAATAACCCTGCTTGCAATGAACACCACTAAGCATCCGGTGCAGGTCAACAGGATTAAACACAACTTGTCATACTACAAGGCGATTCACCATACCAAGTTGGATAATGAAGTGAAGCCATTGCATGCATTTTTAAATCTATTTTCCTCCGATTCTTATAATATCAGTCGATTTGATAATGAAGCTTTTCGTCAGAAGTTGATCAGTGTTCTCAATCGGCAGAAGTTTGATGTGGTTCAATTGGAATCACTCTATTTGGCTCCATACATTGACGTCATCAGAGAGTGTTCCGATGCTCAGGTGGTGTTGCGGGCCCATAATGTGGAACATGAGATTTGGGAACGAATGTCTGTTAACGAGCCAACAGCTTTACGCCGTTGGTATTTTGATTATTCTGCCAGGAAACTTAAGAAATATGAAATCGATCAACTGAGTCAAATCGATCAATTATTGCCCATCTCTCCGATAGATGAGCAAAAGTTCAGGAAATTGGGCTATTGTGGCAACTCAGTCGCAGTCCCCATCGGTTTGGATTTGGGTGAGTTTGACTACCGGGAAGTAAAAGGGGGGAGCCCTTTATCGGTTTCTTTTATCGGCTCACTAGACTGGATGCCGAATATCGAGGCACTGAATTGGTTTATTGAGGCGATTTGGCCGCATCTAAATCTGATTTTCCCGGGACTAAAATTGCATGTAGCGGGTCGAAATTGTCCGGACTGGATCAGACAACTGCAGAGTAACAATATCATAATTGAAGGAGAGGTTGAAGACAGTAGAAAGTTTCTCCAGCAACATCCGTTGACCGTGGTACCACTACTCTCGGGAAGTGGAATGCGGGCTAAAATCATTGAGGCAATGGCCCTTGGAAGGGTAGTGATCACTACGACATTAGGTCTGGAAGGCATCAATGCACGAGACAAACATGATGTCTTAATTGCTGATAGTGCTGAAGAATTTATACGAAAATTCCGATTTTGTTACCACCACCAAAAGCATCTGTCAAGGATAAGTCAAAATGCCAGAAAACTGATTGAGCAAGATTTTGACCATCTTGCGGTGGCTCGAAGTGTTGAAGAGAGCTACCAGCTCTACAATAAATGAGGGGACAATAGCATGTTTTTTATTTCTTAATTTGTCTATCGAATTGGCGACGCTCAATCATAACCATTCTGAGAGATAGAGAAGCGGATAAAACCCAAAGCAATCCATGACTTAACTTGGTCACTCTTGCCATAGTGAGAAAGATGCCTCGCTTTTAATAGGTTATTATCAAAGGAGTGATATTTTTGCGCCTTATTACAAAATCGTAAAAAATCACATTGAAACTCCTGGTCTTATCTTCAAGATTTCCGCTACCATTGGAAAAGGGAGATAAGTTACGCTTGTACCATCAAATCCGTTACCTATCCAGGGTACATGAAATCATTCTGGTTTCATTAGCTGAGCAGCCATTTGATAAAAAATTGGTCAAGTCAATGCAAGAATTTTGCCAGGAAATTTACGTCATCCCTCACGCGACATGGAACAATTATTTTCATGCTCTTTTAGGTCTACTTCGGGGACTGCCGGTTAATATTGTTATTTTGTCCATAATGCAACACAGAAGAAAATACATGCCATAATTGAAAAGACCCGGCCCGATGGAATCTACGTGCAACTAGTAAGAATGGCACCTTATGTAGTTGGTCAGAATGCTGGAGAGATGTCGATTGATTTGATGGATGCCTTTTCGCTCAGATTGCAAGGAGATCTGAACAAGCTGGCCATTTGATGTCTAAGCTCTGGAAGATCGAAGAGAAACTACTCGCCCGACAGGGAGAAGATGGGCCAAATCATTTAATAATCGATTCATCATTTCTGATACGGATCGTGCATTTCTGCGGGACCAAGGTGTCACGGAATCAATTGACATCTTGAGAAATGGAGTCGACACAAATTTTTTTAGACCAACGGAGATTGATAAGAAATATGACTTAGTTTTTGTTGGAAATATGAGTTATCATCCTAATATATTGGCAGCTCATTATTTGGTGACGGAAATTGCCCCATTGTTACGTGAAGGACTACCCAGTCTAAGCATTTTAATCGCTGGTGCAAATCCTACCCATGCCGTGTGGAAGCTTGCTGCAGAAGGTGTCGAGGTTTCGGGTTACGTCACCGATATTAGACATGCGTACGCTTCCGCGAGAATAATTGTTGCTCCGATTTTTGTGGGTAGTGGTGTGCAAAATAAGATACTTGAGGCCATGGCAATGGAGATACCTTGTGTCACCAGTCCGCAAGTGGTTGAGGCAATAGGGGGCATCAACGACCTAGTATTTCAAGCCACGAATCCCGAAGAATACCGGAATCTTATCGAAAAATTATTGTCTGAGCCAGGGGAAAGACTCAAAATGGGTAAGAAATCAAGGCAATATATCGAAGAGCATCTGAGTTGGGAAATTTGTTGTAAGCCACTTGACAAACTGAATCATGCATAATTTGTTTACCAATCAAGTTCTTTTGAAAAAATAATCATGACCAACCTAAATAGCATTGTAGAAGCCGTAGAAGAGATCAAGGCCGGAAAGGTGGTGATAGTGGTCGATGATGAAGACCGGGAGAATGAAGGAGACTTTATATGCGCTGCCGAATGTGTTACCCCCGAAATCATCAATTTCATGGCCAAGTTTGGGAGGGTTTGATTTGTGCACCGATCACTGAGCAAAGAGCTAAAGAACTGCAGCTTGATTTAATGGTACAGGAAAGCACAGCATTGCATGCGACGGCATTCACCATTTCAATTGACTACAAAGGTAAAGGTTGCACTACCGGAATATCAGCTTATGACCGGGCAACCGGTATCAAAGCATTGGTCGATCCAAAAACCAAACCAGCCGACTTTGGCAGACCAGGTCATATCTTTCCGTTGAAGGCTAAAAATGGAGGAGTACTAAGAAGGACCGGTCACACCGAAGCAGCAATTGACCTGGCGAGACTAGCGGGGTTTTCAGCAGCAGGTGTGCTGGTGGAGATTTTGAATGAAGATGGAAGTATGGCACGCCTACCACAATTATTCGAGATCGCAAAACGGCATCAGCTTAGAATCATTTCAATCAAAGATCTGGTCGCTTACAGAATGTCGACCGAAAGAATCATTTCCAGGGAATTGGAGGTGACTATAGACTCGAAATGGGGTCCTTGCAGAGTAGTCGCTTACAATCAACTAACTACCGGTGATACCCATCTGGCGATTGTGATGGGCACCTGGAACCAGGACGACATGGTAAGAGTTCATTCTTCGACCGAAACGGGTGATGTACTTGGGATTTTATTTGATAATCACAGCATACAATTGCACCAGGCAATGGCCACAATAAAGGAGCAACAAAGTGGAGTACTGTTGTATATGAGGCACAGTGAAAACAATAGTATAATACAAAAATTAAAGGAACTTCAAGATTCTTCACAACCTGTAATAAGTGAACAACGAGACTTCGGTGTAGGGGCCCAAATACTTCGAGATCTGGGGGTTTCAAAGATCAGATTGGTGACAAAGAATCGAAGAAGACGAGTGGCGTTGGACGGATATGGATTAGAAATCATCGAAAATGTACCGCTCGACGAGTAGTATAGTGTCGAGTTAAATGTAATTAGAACATTGGGCAAGCTCCTCCCTCATCTTCATAGTTACCCAGATAGGTGAGAGACAATTCAAAGGCACCTTGACCGGTCTGATACTTGACTATGTCCCGAAGATTAAAGTCATAACTCAAACCAATCAGCAGATCGCCTAAACCTATTCCGATCAGTGCTCCAAAATCATCCAGTTTGGGAGCTCCCTCAAAATCACGCACTGCAGCCAGCCAACCACCTACATGAAAATTGAGGCATCCGTATGATTGGGTTCGATAATGAAAATGCTGCCTAATACACCCCGGATTGATTCTCCTTGGTTGACAAGAAGCAGACGGGAGAAATGCTAAGATTATCACTGCTCCTTAAAGTACTTCCTGCGTGGATGGTATATTTTCTCTTCAGTCTGCTGTCTGATCGGTTTTGTTGGCTTTCATCACTGTCTCTTTTGTAGAAAGAAAATTGGGGTTCAAGTAGATGTTGTGCGGAGGCACCGACAAAATATTGAGCTGCAGCATTCGTGGCTGACACAAAATTGATTCCGACAGCAACATCGCTAAATCCGAAATTATTGCTTGGTAGGTCTTCTCCGGTTGCCCCGCTAAAACTATTCACACCATCAAATTGATCTTGGAACACCAGATTTTCGTACAATACATTTCTCTGACCCGTAACCAATTGAGCACCGGCAGAAATGTACTTTTCTGATTTCGTGCCAGCGTTTTATGAAAGCCACCTGAGATGGCGATCATGTTGGTTGAAAGATCTACCGCACTTGCCTGATCGGTGATAAATTGAAGGCCAACTCCCGCAGCATCACCACTAAAGGCACCCGAATTAATTTCAAAACGCAGGTCAAGCGCGGCTCCGAAACTGCCTATTGATTGGCCCAAAGGACCTTTCCATTGATCCCGATAGATTGCGGAGACCCGGTACTTCGCAGCAAAACCTCCCGTGAGCGCTGGATTCAACTGCATGGGAGAGCTATAGTATTGTGAAAACTGAAGATCCTGCGCAGGCAACAGAAAAGTTAGAAATGCAAGCACGACTAAGTAAAGGAACTTCAAAGTATTTTGGTTGTCAGACATGCATTAAACTGCTTTTTGCTTCATTTATTATCAAATACCGCACCCAATTCAGTGCCTTCAAAGACAGCAGGTCTGATTAAATATTCTGAATGATATCATACTGGGTAATAATGTGGTAATTGCCTGCCTTGTCTTTGGCCACAATAGCTGGGTTCTGCTTGCTGATTACCCGGCTTAGCTCACCAAACGGTGTTTCGATTTCCACTTCGGGAAAAGGCGCTCCCATCAGAGAACCTACCGTCGTGTCCTGTGCTCTTTTTTGATCGTCCAGCAGGTACTGAATGACTTGAGTTTCGGTGATTGAACCGATGATTTGATCTTCTTTTTTAACCGGCATCTGCGATATGTCGTGTTCACGCATTAAATCGATTACTGACCGGATGTCTTGATGGGCCTCTACATACATAAAGCTTTTCTCCAGCTTGGAATCGATGAGATCTTTAACAGTGAGCTCTCCTTCTAAAAAGCCTCGTTCGCGCATCCAATCATCATTATAGATTTTACCTACATAGCGGCTACCATGATCATGAAATATGATTACTACCACGTCATCTTTAGTGAGCCGGTCACTCATTTGCAGCAATCCAGCCATTGCACTGCCAGCTGAATAACCAAGTAAAATGCCCTCAAGTCTTGCCAGTTTGCGGGCTGCCAGAGCACCGTCTTTGTCCGTTACTTTCTCAAAGTGATCAATGATGCCAAAATTGACATTTTTAGGCAGAATGTCTTCACCGATTCCCTCTGTAATGTAAGGGTATATCTCCTTTTCGTCAAAAATGCCTGTTTCATGATATTTTTTAAACACCGAACCATAAGTGTCGATGCCCCAAACCTGAACTGCCGGATTCTTTTCTTTTAGAAATTGAGCCGTTCCGGAAATGGTGCCTCCCGTACCAACTCCGACTACCAAATGAGTGATTTTGCCATCGGTCTGCTGCCAGATTTCTGGTCCTGTGCTCTCATAGTGAGCAACGGTATTTGCCGGATTATCATATTGATTAAACCAAAACGAATTTTTAATCTGCTTGCTTAGTTTTTCGGCAACTGAATAGTACGATCGAGGGTCTGTTGGCCCAACATTGGTAGGGCATACAATCACCTCTGCGCCAAGTGCTTTTAAAATATCGATTTTTTCCTTTGACTGTTTATCATTAGTCGTGAATATGCATTTATAGCCCTTGACACAAGCTGCTATTGCCAGTCCCATTCCTGTATTACCTGAAGTACACTCTATGATCGTGCCACCAGGTTTAATTTGACCTTCAGATTCTGCCTGATCCAGCATTTTTACTGCCATTCGATCCTTAATCGAATGCCCGGGATTGAATGTTTCGACTTTAGCCAGTACGAGACATGGAAGATCCTTTACGATTTGATTCAACTGAATCAAAGGAGTATTTCCTATCGTCTCAAGGATGTTTTTGTGAATTTTCAATAGTTTGAATTTTCCGACAAAGCTATTTAAAAATTATCGACTGGCACTGGCACGGGAAGCCTTATACCTGGACCGCACAAAAAACTTGGCATCGACGGCACCCAATGCCTGCGCAACTTCTTGCGAGATCACCATGTCAACTTCTTTTGGGTATAAATGATCCGGTATGGTACCTACCACCTTGGCATAAATAGTAACATCGTGCATCGGATTTTTAATCTCGATGATCGACTGCTGATCGGCATGCCTGTGCATTACAAAATAGCCCCTGGCACCTCCGGTAGCTTTCCAGAATGCAACCTCATTTTTGCTCACGAGGTTTGCAGGCTCATATTCTTCGGAAAATCGAAGACCCAGTTCTGTCTTTGATTCAGGTTTGTCGGGCGCAGGTGCATCGTCGGGGTCAATGATTTTACCAGTCTCAACAACAAGCGGATCAAAATCACGCTTGATCCACCCAATATGGAGAGCCTGACCTGTTTTGAGTTGTTCATTTTCCAAGTTGTTTCGGTTAGCCAGAAGATTCGTCGGTATTTTAAAGTAGACTCGACTCACCCGAAACAAATTATCTTTTGTCTGAACTTGATAATAAACGGGCAAAAATTCATTTCTGTTTTTAAAAAGGGGTAATCTTGCCACAATCTGCTCTTCGGCAATTGGAATAGTAAGGATCGTAGGGAGTTGGATCTTATTTTGGCTTAGGGCAGGATTAGCCTCGATAATATTCTGTTGAGGAACCCCGTAATTCCGGGATATCCCATAAAGGGTCTGATTATTTAATACGCGGTGATAAACCACTTTTCCTAATTTGGGGTCGATTTTTACAAAAGCAGCGTCAGTAATAGTCTCCTGGGCTAAAGATGTTGTCACGCAGACCATGAAAAATAGCGGTGAGTATATTAATTTTAACAATGTTCCTTTCATAGATGTCTGTACAAAAATAGTATATATATTATATAAAAACATAATATTAATTAAATGCATTTCCTTGGAGTGATTCCGGCTCGCTATAAATCAAGTCGTTTTCCCGGTAAACCACTAGTTGATATTGGCGGACGATCGATGATCTATCGGGTATATCACCAGGCACTTAAAAGTAAATATCTCAACGAGGTAGTGGTTGCTACTGATGATGAACTCATCTACAATCATTGTATCAACGCTAAAATGCAGGTGATTATGACATCTGAGTTGCACCAATCTGGTACCGACAGAGTAGCAGAGGTGGCCCAAAAAACTCAGGCCGAGGTGATCATTAACATTCAAGGTGATGAGCCCTTTATTCCACCATCTTATATCGACTCCCTCTGCAACCTGTTTTCCGATGACAAGGTAGAAATTGGAACCTTGCTCTCCCCAATGGTGGACCGTGCTCCAGCTTCAAACCCAGGTATCGTTAAGGCCGTGAGACGCTTGGATGGTAGGGCCATGTACTTCAGCCGGGCTCCGATTCCTTATCAGCGTAATCATGACTTTGAAATGCCGGTTTATCGTCATTTGGGCATTTACGGATTTAGACGGGTGGCCTTAATGCAACTTGCTGGTCTACAGCGGGGGGACCTCGAGCAATATGAGATGTTGGAGCAATTACGCTGGATGGAAGCCGGGTACGAAATTATGACTTCTCTGGTTGGAGAGGCGCCTCTGGCGGTGGATGAACCTGAGGATGTTGAACATATTTTGTCATGGATGAAAAACGAAGGACTTGGATAGACCCAGATAATTGAAAGTCACCGAATGATTTTCAGGTGTTTGATGCGATCGCCAAATTTTCAATCCGTGTTACCCAAGTCCTTTGCCGAAAAGGAAAGAGGTAGTAGGTCTTTGACTGATTCAAATTCCAATATCGGTCCTGATTCACCCTGCAGGACTATTTTTTATCGTTTGCTGATGGCGGTCTTCATGTTCACTGATCACTTGTCTGCAAGCTCCACATGGGGAGATTGGGTAGTCTATTGTTTTACCTTTTGACTGCGCAGTGACGGCCATCATTTCGATAGCCAGATGTTTATATTGACTGCCTGCCATAGCCAAGACGTTCTGCTCAGCACATAGACAGAGACCATAACTGGCGTTCTCCTGATTGGTGCCAACCAGGAACTGGCCGTCTGCCAACAACAATGCTGCAGCTACCGTAAATCCTGAGTAAGGGGCATATGCGTTTTTCAAACCCATACGTGCATGATCTAATAATTGACGTACTAAGGGATCGATTTCCGAAATGTTGTGAAAGATTTTATACTTAATTTCAAAGGACTTATTCATATTCTTATGGTTAAAAAGGTCGTTGGTCGGCAAAACATCCATGAAAATAACACAAACATCAGGATATTTTGGAGATCAATATTGAACCCATTCATTTTTCAAGTTGATAAAATTTTTCAGCCACGATGCGGGTTTCACTGAAATTTCTCGGATTATTGGAGGGTAATTTATGTTTTTATGAAAAACATCCTGGTTTTAGGAGCAGGTAGATCAGCTACTTCATTAATTCAGTATTTATTATCCAATGCAATTGAATGTGATTGGAAGGTGATCGTTGCGGATTTAGATTTGCAACTTGCCCAAAATAAGATCGGGTTGTCAGATCGGGGAGAAGCGGTTTCGTTTCATATGGATGACCAGATGGCGAGAAATTCTTTGATTTCCCAGGCAGATGTGGTGATCTCCATGTTACCCCCCCACCTACACGTTTTAGTAGCTGAAGATTGCCTGACCTACAGTGCCCACCTGCTCACAGCCTCATATCTGAATGCGGAGATGAAATTAATGAATGTGCGGGCACATGAGGCCAATTTGCTTTTTATGAATGAGATGGGATTAGATCCTGGCATTGACCATATGTCTGCCATGCAAATGATCGCCGGAATCGAAAAGACAGGTAACCAGATTACCGGGTTCAGGTCTTATACAGGAGGACTGATTAGCCCGGAAGACGATGACAATCCATGGCACTACAAAATCACCTGGAACCCCCGCAATGTAGTTTTGGCTGGACAGACTACTGCAAGGTTCCGTTCGCAAGGATTGATTAAATATCTTCCCTATCAACAACTATTTCGTAACGCAGAACTAATTGAAGTACCTGGTGTAGGTGATTTTGAAATGTATCCGAATCGTGATTCACTACCCTACGCCGATATCTATGGCTTGCAAAAAGTAAAGACCTTGATTAGAGGTACCTTGCGTCATGTTGGATTTTGCAGAGGCTGGGCTGCTTTGGTAAGTTTAGGTTTGACTGATGACCAAGTTATAATTGATGGAGGGATGTTTGATACTTACCGTGCATTATTAAAAGCCTTTTTACCAGGGGGAGATCGACCAATCACAGAGCAATTAGCTGATCGTCTGGGCGTAAATTCTTTGGAGATAGATAGTCGAATAATGTGGTTGTTTGATAGCAGCCCTCTTCCTTCCAAGAAAGCAACCATGGCGGAATTTTTGCAGGATCTCCTGATTGAGAAATTAGCCTTAAAGACGATAGATAAAGATATGGTAGTCATGCATCATGTCATTGAATATTCCAACTCCGATGGTGATTGGAGTCAAAGCAGTAGCATGGTTCAAAGAGGTGTTTCATCTGTAGATACAGCAATGGCTAAATTAGTGGGCTTACCCTTAGCCATCTGCACTAAATTATTATTGCAGGACCAGATTTCTATTCGGGGCGTTTGTATCCCCATTCATCCGGAAGTTTATAACCCGGTGTTGCGTGAGTTGTCACAAATGGGCGTGCGATTTTCCGAACAAACCATCAGACTTTGAGTTGGATTTTCAAACACTTGAATGTCCTTGATTTGGATGCATCAAGAGGCTTCCAACTGTTTTCGCTTAGCCGTCAAGCAGTTACTTTTATAGTTGGAATTATCCTGGCAAGGAGTGCTTTGTCGGTGGAGAACATCGGCACTTATGAAATTTGGATGTTTCTGGGTATGATCATCAGTTTTCTGGGTCTCAGCGGTCTTCTGCAATCGTTTTTAGCAAATTTTCCCAAATCAACCGTTTCCGAGAAACGACACGTCTGTATTGCCGCGTTTTTACTTGCTTGGATGGCAACTGGGTTTGTTTCATTATTGATCTATTTGTTCAAAATTCCATTTTTTTCAAATGTCCTGGGGCTTGAGGAAATATCACATTTATTGTTGGTTTTGGGTTTTTTACTTTTTCATATGAATGCAATTCTGGCGCCTTATATTTTCTTGGCTCGGAGTGAACCAAAGTCATTGATCAGATATACGGGGTTTTATTCGGTGGGCAATATACTGGCCGTTCTTTTACCATTGATTTTTGGTGGGAGCTTGTTAAACCTTTTGCAATGTCTTTTAATTTGGGCAGTAATTGAACATCTGGTTCTTGTCATTTCGGTTTTTAAAAATTGGTCATTCAGGCTTCCAGGCAAGTGGATGAAGCCATTGCTCTATGCTGCGATCCCGCTCACTTTTTATTCAGGGAGTGGCCTTCTGTCCCAGCTGTTTGATGTATGGCTAGTTAATCACACCTATAGTGATCTTGGTGTTTTTGCCATATTTAGATATGGTGCCAGAGAACTGCCAGGAGCCCTGGCATTGGCGGGAGCTTTTAGTGCCTCAATGGTCGTTGTTTACGTCGAAAATAAGTCAGATGGACTATCACGTGTTAAAGAGGGAAGTCGGAGATTTATGCACTTTTTTTTTCCGGTTTCTATTTTACTTCTATTTTTCACGACACCTCTTTTCGAATGGATTTATGATACCCAATTTCGGGAAAGTGCCCAAATTTTTAATGCCTACCTTTTACTCATGATCAGTCGTTGGGTGTTTCCTCAGACACTGCTTGTTGGTCTCGGTAAAAATGCTGATATGTTATGGATCAGTTTTATCGAACTCTTTGTCAATGTGGCATCCAGTCTTATTTTAGTGAATTACTTAGGTCTGGTTGGCATTGCTCTCGGTACCGTTCTGGCTTTCTGGGTGGAAAAGATAATTATGGTGATTTTATTGAGCAGAAAGTATGGAATTAAATTTAAAGATTATGTACCACAATCCTTATTTGTATCATATTCATTGCTCATGTTAATTAGCTACCTATGGACCTTTATGATGTAAGTACGGTAAAAGAAGCTTTGGATTATTTGGCAGTCCATTTAGATAAAGATCACGGAGCAGGAGAGCGACTAGCTTTGATGGTCATGGAGGATTTGTTTAATGTTGCAGACCAGACCAGTCAAAAAGAATTGTCGCGGGAAGATTGTTTAGTCCTGATGGAGACTACACAATTGATTAATGAGGGTATGCCTCTGCAATATGCCACGGGCATCGCCCATTTTTATGGATTGAGATTCAAAGTGGATGGCCATGTGCTTATACCTCGACCCGAAACCGAAGAGTTGGTATTTGAGGTGATTAGTTCATTAAAGAAGGAAGAGCGACAGCACTTGAAAGTCCTGGATATCGGTACTGGATCCGGATGCATTGCACTCACGCTAAAAAAGAATTTTCCTACTCTGAATGTCTATGCTATGGATAAAAGTGTTGATGCACTTAGGGTGGCGGAAAAGAATAGTCGCAATCTTGAAGCGAGCGTTCACTTAATTCAAGATGATATTACCAATGTAAAAGATCAAACGATTAAAAATTGCGTATTTCACTATATCATTTCCAACCCACCTTATATACAGGAAACGGAGCGCCATTTGATGGATGAGCATGTATTGCGATATGAACCGGAGCAGGCCTTATTTCCCAAAAATCAAGACCCATTACAGATGTATGGTTCGATTATTAAATACTCGGTTGAACATCTTCTAGATGGTGGATATCTATTTTTAGAACTCAATGAATTTCTAGCCCGTGAGGTGGCAAAATTAGTGCATGATGCAGGATTTGCTGATGTGAGTGTTATCAAAGACGTCCGCGGTAAACAACGTATCCTTAAGGCTATAAAAGCATGAAATTAACCTCCGGCTTTTTTTACATTCTTAAACCCTTTTTGTTTTAGGAGCTCGACAACCTTATCTCTTCTATTGCCCTGGATAATGATCTGACCCTCTTTGGCACTTCCACCTACACCACAACTTGTTTTTATAAATGTGGCTAGTTGCTTTAAATCATCGGCATTGCAGGTGATACCCTCAATGATCGTTGCTTCTTTACCACCTCTGCTCTTGCGATCTAACCAGACTCTAACCCTGTCGTCTGAAGAAATATTTGACTCGGGTTGATCTATGATGTTTGATTCGTCTATTGCGTCTTTTACGGCATCGTCTCCTGAAATGTTAACTCCAGCAAAAAGGTCAGCCATCGTCTCCTTGTCAGTTGAATACACCAATCCTCCACCCTTTATTTTATTCGATTTTTTACTCATTTCTTTCTGCGCCAGTTATCATTGATCATCCTAAGTACTAAAGTAGCTAATCCATCCATATTGACCGGGCTGTTTGTGAGTAAAACCACGGCCGTTTTGGTTTCAACAATAAAATGAATTGAAGCAGCATGTCCGGTGGTTTTGCCAGAATGTAAATAGAGGTTTCCGGGTCGTTTGTTTTTAAAAAGATGCCAACCGTCAGCTACAAACGCATTTTTACTTCCTTCTAATTGTACCTGAGGAATTAATAATCTTTTGAATTGACCAACCTGTTGATCCATGAGTTGCTTACGCATATAGTTGGTGAGATCACCACAGGTACTTTTAAGTCCCTCGCTGGCTGCAAAAGATTGAAAGTGCCACAGATCTGCCTCACGTCCTGCGCGGTCATACCCTTGGGTGGGATATTTATTGAGATCTTGAAAAAATGTGTTTGGCATCCCTTTGGCTTTGAAAATATATTGGTTCAGTAGTTCACTAAGAGTCTGTCCGGTTGCCTCTTCGAGGATGATCTCCAACAGAGCATAATTAATGTGCGAATAAATATAAGTTCCGATTTCCATTCGAATGTCAATAGAAGGTAAATAATTTAACAAATCTGACTTCGAATAATGGGCATAGGGATCCTGGTGGTCAACTTCCCTTTCACCCAGGTTGGCAGGTCGGTTGATAAATCCTGAAGTGTGAGTGAGCAGGTTTTTAACCAAAATGTCATCCAGTAATCTATTCCGAACGGGGACCGGGAGATAGTCATTGATTTTTGCCTGTAAGTCTATTTTTTTTTCATCGCTCAGTTTATAGCACATATCTGCAATAAATACTTTAGTGAGACCTCCCAACTCAAAAATACTGGAATCCGAAAGCTGAGTATGCAACGTATCCTGAAAAACCAATTTGTAAACCGAATCATGATCAATAATACCAAGGATAAAATCCGGCATATCATCTGATCCTATATCGGTATCAAACTCGATGATTTTTTCAATCTCCTGGCGAAGAAGCTGATTATTTTGAGCGAAGTTGCAAAATGGGAGAACGACAAAGATTACCCAATAGATTTGGAAACCAAGGTGCCATTTTTTTTTCATAGTAACATTAGTAGAGACTTTAGCTACCAATACTTTTTCCTTTTATTGCGCTTGCAATCTGGTAGTCCATCGCCTGGTGAGCCAACGGTTCTGCATAGACATTAAGGGTCCTCATCGCCTTTTCGATAGCATTTTTGTTGTTTGAATTAATACTCTCTTTCAGATTTTCTTTATATCGATTCAGTTTGTCCAGCACCAGAGGATCAAATATTTCATGATTCTGACTGATAAACTTGGTAGTACTCAAAATGATGTGGTTGGCTTCATTGATGGCTTCCAGCAGTGCTTTTACAGCGATGTCTTCTTGAGCGTGAGTTAGTGAATCGAGAAGCATTTTGGCCATTTCTTCTTCACTAATGCCATAAGTGGATTTAATTTCAATTTGTTGCATTTTTTGTGAGCGAAGTTCCTTGGCACGAACCTTTAATATTCCATCCGCATCGATAATGAATGTAATTTCGATTTTGGGAATTCCAGCCGGCATCGGTGGGATATCCTTCAGTATAAATTCGCCTAGTTTGCGATTGTTTTCTACAAGATCTCGTTCTCCCTGAAAAATGGATATTCGTAAGTTTTTTTGACCATCTACCGAAGTGGTATAGTTTCTGGCAGCGCTGACTGGTATCTTCGAATTTCGTGCGATGATCACGTCCATAAGTCCACCCACCGTTTCAATACCTAATGACAATGGAGTAATATCCAATAGCAACATGTCTCTTTGTTTTCCTGCAAGGATATTCGCCTGAATTGCAGCTCCCTGGGCTACAACCTCATCTGGATCAAGACTATCATTTACTTTTTGACCAAAAAAGCCACTAACTTCATTTTGAGATAAGGTATGCGAGTTGAACCACCTACTAAAACAACATGATCTAATTGGCTTGCCTTAATACCAGCATCTTGCAATGCCTTTTGGCAAGCAAACAAGGTTTTTTGGACAATGGGTTTACAAATGGTTTCTAACTCCTCTCTATCCAGCTGCAGGGGAGTTCCGTTAAAGTCGCCTTCAAATGAAGTTTCGTAAGTTAAATGCCTTTTTGCCCTTTCAGCCAGCAGCCGTAGTTTTTGCCGGTTTCTATTATCTTTTATAATCGACTCTTCAATGTCATGGTTGGTCAACCAGAAGTTAACTATGGAGCGATCTATGTCATCTCCTCCCAGAAATGTGTCACCACTTGTAGAAAGCACCTCATAAATACCTTGTTCAAGGCGAAGGATGGAAATATCAAAAGTCCCCCCTCCGAGATCATAGACCGCGATCGTTTGAGCGGTTTGGGTATTTTGGTCTATTCCATAAGCCAGGCTAGCTGCGGTGGGTTCGTTAACGATCCGTAAAACGTCAAGACCTGCAAGTTTACCGGCATCACGGGTAGCCTGCCTTTGTGCATCATTAAAATAAGCGGGTACCGTAATAACCGCCCTGGTCACCGTTGTTTTTAAGAATTTTTCAATACGGCTTTTGAGATATTTCAGGATATGTCCCGATAGCTCGACAGGATTGTAAAAGTGGTCTCCGATCTCTATTTTGACCAGGCTTTCTGTTTCATCATCGATAATATGGTAACTGAAAAATTCCTTGTGTTCTTCAATATCCCGATAACTTTTCCCCATCAGGCGTTTCACAGAAAAGATGGTGCGCTCCGGTTGTTCAATCAATTTTTCTTTAGCCTGATTACCAACAATGATCTCTCCTTGCTGATCAAAATATACAATGGATGGTACCAGAGCATTTTTCCATCATCATCTTTTATGGTGATTGGCCTACCATCACGCATATAGGCGACCAGGCTATTGGTGGTGCCCAAGTCTATTCCGACTATGATGTCATCGGCATCGATGGTTCCTTCTTTTAAGTTGATTGGAATGGTAGCCATTGTCGATCTTATATTTTTGCAAAAATAGGTTTCCTACTGACTTTATTGGTGCTAACAGCTATCTGCCTTCTATTGTTTATCCAAATCGGTTGAGAAATGACCTGGTTGCATATGAGAAAATCGAATCGACATTAAAAAATTAACAAGATAAACCGCATCTTGTCACAGCATGATTTTACAGAATAAGCAAGCCAGATTATTTCTTTTCCTGGGTGGGTTTTTTATTGCCAATGCGCTGATAGCTGAGTTTATCGGGGTCAAAATCTTTTCACTCGAACAAAGTTTTGGTTTTCTTCCGCTTTCTCTTAATCTGTTTGGCATCGACGATCTTTCATTTAATTTAACTGCCGGAGTTTTGCTTTGGCCGGTCGTATTTGTAATGACGGATGTCATCAACGAGTATTACGGCAAGAAGGGAGTTCGGATTTTATCGTTTATGGCTGTAGTTTTGATCTTGTATGCTTTCTTTATGTTTTTCCTGGCCATTAGGCTGGTGCCAGCCGACTTCTGGAGCACGAGTCATATCTCACCTTCCTTAAGTCAGGAGAGTCAGGAAGCCATTCGATCAAAAGTATCCGACTACAATTATGCATTTCGGCTGGTTTATGGGCAGGGCATGTGGATCATAGTCGGATCTTTAATCGCATTCCTGATTGGTCAGTTGCTTGACGTGCTGATTTTTCATCGAATCAAGAAATACACGGGAGAAAAGATGATATGGCTCAGAGCCACCGGTTCTACGCTAGTCAGTCAATTTGTAGATAGTTTCGTAGTTTTATTTGTAGCGTTTTATATTGGTGCCGGCTGGAGCATCAAGCTGGTTCTTGCAATTGGATTCGTAAATTATATTTATAAGTTTATCATGGCCATTGTGCTAACACCTCTGATCTATCTTGCTCATAATTTGATCGAACGATATCTCGGACCGGAACTCGCTGAAAAATTAAAAAAGGAGGCATTAGCCACCGATTGACCAATCAACCAAGCTTTGCCATCGCTTTTTAATCCGGCTTACGGCTTCCCGCAGTTCGCTTTCGGCTGCCGCATAACTGAGGCGTATACACTCGTCAGCGCCAAATGCACTACCACTTACGATGGCAACATGTGCTTCTTCCAAAAGGTACAGAGCCAAGTCATCGGCATTGCTTATCGTTTGACCATTTATTGATTTGCCAAAATAGTAGCTAACATCAGGGAATACATAAAATGCTCCCGTAGGCTTATTTACTTGAAATCCGGGAATTTCACTTAGTAATTTTACAAAGATATCTCTTCGGGTCTGAAAGGCCTTTCGCATCTCGTGAGTTGGCTCCAATGAACTATTAAGGGCAACCGCTGCGGCCGCCTGATTGAACGATGCAGCCCCGGAAGTAAGCTGACCCTGGATCTTGTTGCAGGCATCGGCAATCCATTTGGGTGCCCCCATGTAGCCTAACCTCCAGCCGGTCATCGCAAATCCCTTACTAAATCCATTGATCGTCACAGTACGATCTTTGATCTCATCAAAGCATCCGATACTATCATGTTTGGAAGTGAAATTGATGTATTCATAGATCTCATCAGACAAAATTACCACATCCGGGTAATCCTTCAGAACGGCAACAAGCGACTTCAAGTCGTCATAAGTGTAGACAGAACCGGTCGGATTACAAGGAGAAGAAAAAATGATAAGCCTGGTGCGATCTGTGAGCGCATCCTTAAGTTGCTGGGCGGTGATGATAAAATCTTGAGTGATATTCGCTTTCACTTCAATTGGTGTGCCTCCCGCCAGCTTCACGATCTCTTTGTACGAAACCCAATATGGGGCAAAAAGAACAACCTCATCACCCTCTTCAATTAGCGCCAAAACAACATTGGCAATCGACTGCTTTGCGCCGTTACTGACTACGATTTGACCTTCCGTAAAGGTAAGTTGATTGTCCCTCTTAAATTTTTCAACGATGGCTTTACGCAAGGCCAGGGTCCCAGGCACAGGAGTATACTTGGTGTCTCCTTTTTCAAGGGCCTCCATAGCAGCTTTTTTGATGTGTTGGGGGGTGTCAGAATCTGGCTCTCCAATGCTGAGACTGATCACTTGATGACCTTTGGCCGCTAAATCCCGAGCCATTTGCGTCATCTTGATGGTGGCTGATTCTTCCATTTCATTTACTCGTCTCGACAAGCGGGGATCACTGATAAATTAGTAATTTTTAGAGGTTTAAAAATTCGTGGACAAAAGTATGACAATTTTTTATTTCGAGATATTCATTTAGAAGGATCGACGACAGCTACAACTAGAGATTCATAACGAAACCGTTGATCCCTTTTTTGTTTCTAACTTTGAGAAATGGACTTTTGCTCACATCATAAATAACGTAACATGCAAGACAAACTGCTCCAGCTAAAGGAACAGACCCAAGTTGCTCTCGAAGGTGGAGGAGCAGAAAGAATTGAAAAACAACATGAAAAAGGCAAACTCACCGCGAGAGAGCGGATTGAATTGCTTTTGGATCCAGGTAGTTTTGAGGAAATCGGGATGTTTGTGGAGCATCGGGCGATTGATTTTGATATGGCCAAACAGCAATATCCCGGAGATGGAGTCGTCACGGGCTATGGTAATATCGACGGTCGATTGGTCTACGTATTTGCTCAGGATTTCACTGTTTTTGGAGGTTCACTTTCCGAAACTCATGCCGGTAAAATATGTAAGATTATGGATTTGGCCATGCAGAATGGGGCGCCTGTGATAGGGCTGAATGACTCTGGCGGTGCCCGCATACAGGAAGGGGTTGATTCATTGGGAGGCTATGCAGATATTTTTTACCGCAATACTCTGGCTTCGGGGGTGGTGCCTCAAATTTCTGCTATTATTTTTACCGCAGAACTGTGAAGAGACTGCAGAGCGGCTGCCATATGAGGCGTGTGATGAATTGCGCCCGAAGCTGAACACAATACTACCCCCTTCGAGCAATCAGGCATATGATGTGAAAAAAGTAATTTACGAACTGGTAGACGGGGCTTCTTTCTTTGAAGTGCAACCAGTCTTTGCAGACAACATCGTGATTGGGTTTGCAAGGATAGCCGGTCGGAGCATCGGTATTGTTGCAAATCAACCTAATAGACTGGCAGGTGTTTTGGACGTTTATAGTGCTCAGAAAGCGGCCCGTTTCGTCCGATGTTGCGATGCATTTAATATTCCGCTACTGGTCCTTGTAGATGTGCCTGGCTTTTTACCTGGCACCGAGCAGGAATGGAATGGTATCATTTCACATGGCGCAAAGTTGCTTTATGCATTTTGTGAAGCAACGGTACCGCGTATTTCCCTCATTTTACGAAAGGCTTATGGTGGAGCCTATGATGTAATGAACTCGAAACATATAGGCGCAGATCTTAACTATGCCTGGCCAACCGCTGAGATCGCTGTCATGGGAGCTAAGGGAGCGTCTGAGATTATTTTTAAAAAGGAGATCAGTCAGGCGGATGACCCCGCTGCCATGCTTCAGGAAAAAGAATCGCTGTATGCTGAAAAATTCGCCCACCCTATAAAGCGGCAGCCAGAGGTTTTATTGATGAGGTCATCGAACCGGCAAAAACTCGCTTTAAGTTGATCAAGGCATTTGCCATGCTCGAAAGCAAGGTGAGGCAATTGCCCAGGAAGAAGCATGGTAACATACCTCTCTAAGGGCCTGTGGCCTTCAAATCCGAAGGAATATGTGATCATATTAAGTATTTATATAATGCTTTAATAATTCATATTTACGAGAATACATATTATGATTTGGCATAATATTTGTTAGAAATAGCGTGAGTAATTTTCTAAAATGGTATTATGTCAAATTCAAAGAAAATATGGATAGGGACCCTGGTCTATGCATATTTGATGGCTATCCCGCTGTCGGTTTATGCTCAACCATGTCTTCTATCCAGTAATCCCATCCTTGGGACGAACGAAGTTTGTCCCGGGAGTCAGACGCAATATACCATCACAGATGACAATCGCACTGATGGCAGTAGTTATAATTGGATACTAGCTGGCAGTGGAGGTCAGATTATCGGACCAACAAATGGTATATCAATCACTATTCAATGGCAAAATCTAAATGGCGGCCCCTATGTGCTAAGTTGTATCGAACACCAAGGATCCTGCTGGTATCAAAATGACTTACAGATAACTGTGGCCGATGATTTAGCCCGGAGACCATTTAACTGCTTTAGTGAACTAAGTATCCCTTTCGATGAAAATTGCGAGAAGCTAATCTTGCCGGAGCATCTGCTCACGACAGGAGCCCCTGATTGTCCCCATTCCTTTGTGGTCGAGCTTTCGATCGATGGAACCATACCTGTTCCAAACCCAGTGGGCATTCAATATTTGGGCCAGATCATAACCGCAAAAGTCGTACATGCCCTGTCAGGAAGAGCTTGTGTATCGAAGGTGCTTTTAAAAGATGGGAGTGCGCCACAGATTTTTGTGAAAATGATACGGCGCTTTGTAGCGATCCGTTGGCTTGGGATCCTTTCATCCTCATTTTAAGGTACCAACGGCAATTGATAATTGTCTGCAAAGTGTCAAAGCAGAACCGGAAGGATTTGAATGGATACAGCTCTTTAATGACCCGATTTTTGATGCTTACATCGTACGAACCTGGTCAGCTGTGGATAAATATCAAAATAGAAGTACTTGTGAGGACACCATTTTTCTTCAAAGGGTCATATTCGATATGATTGTTTGTCCTCCCGATACGATCATTTCTTGCGATCGGCTGCTGATTGACCCAGATAGCATGTATTATTTCAATCCCGACCAGCCTTTGACATCAGGAGTCCCTACTTTTAATGGAGATCCACTTTGGACGAAAAGATCTTATTGTGATTTCACTATTAAGTATGAAGATCTATACGCCTATAAATGTCCTGGCACCTATACTATACATCGCTACTGGTACCTGAGTCAGATTAGACCAACAATGATTAATGAAGATACTTGCCATCAGATCATTGAAGTTGTCGATACAACGGGCCCCTGGGCGAAGTTTTACTCTCCGAATGTGGTGAAGGAAATACATAACGATGTCTATGGACTTCCCAGCAATAAATCTTACAATACCATTCATTTTCCTACTCTGGACTACGATTGTCTAGCCTATGGCTACTTTCCAAAACCTACTGTCTATGATTTTTGTACGAGTACCGATAGCATCATAGTTGATTTGGTTTGGGACAATGGTCATATTAATTACATCAATGGTAGCCCTGAAGCAGATCATCTGAGATTCGAAAATCTCGCAAAGGGAAAACATATTGTTACAATCAAATTGAGAGACCTGTGTCATAATACTTCATACGATACGTTGATTGTGGTCGCAGAAGATAAACAGGCACCTTATATGGTCGTAGATCAACACCCGGTCGTAAGCTTAAATGGTGAAGGCCAGGTGACCTGGATTGATGCATCGGTATTTGATGAAGGTACCTGGGACAATTGCGGCATCGAAATTATACTGGCACGGAGAGTGGATTGGTGGAAGAACGGAGTCGACCTGTGCGATAATCTCACACAATTGTGCGGGTATGAGCATGATACGGTTTATTGTGCCAATCTGGAGAGTGACAAGCATCTCAACGAAGTAGAGGCTCACTATTTTGAGCAAATGAGATGGTTGAAAGAAGACGGTGGTTCATGTAGTCCGCTGCTATGGAATGCCTGGCAGTATGATTTATGCAGAAAGGGCACCTTCGAATGCAAATCTTATCCAAAGGATCAATACGATCATTTTAAAAAATTATACGGAGCAGTTCCAACTTGCACGGAAGATTTTGAACTGGGTGGACATCATCCGGGTAATATCGACGACTGGGACCGGATCGGTGGTGGGTGGAGTAAAGAGGTTCCTTTCTTTTGCACGGATGCCTGCAGTGGTCAAAAAGTGACAATTGAAATCATAGCTCTCGATGCTTATTGTAACTATTCGACAATCTGGGTTGATGTTTTGGTGGAAGATAAATCAGTGCCAAAGGTTCAGCATTATTTGCCCGATTTAGATATTTCATGTTGGGCTTACAATAATTACTACAGAGATAGTGTCGAGCAGGGACAATGGGAGGTATTCGGTTCGTATCAGAGCTTTAAAATTAGCAACTATACAACGTTGGAAAATCGTGAGACCATTATTTATGATCGATTATGTGAAACTACCTCATCGGAAACTGAATACTATAAACTCACCCAAGACACGATCCTCAATGGCCTGGTTTTTGAGAATTGTGATCTAATTGTCTATGAAACTCAAAAAGTACATTTCGAACGATGTGGCAAAGGTTGGATTGAGAGACATTTTGTATTTAAAGGAGGCTGCGGTGGTCCCAAAGCCGACTCACTCAAGGTCATCCAAAGGATTAACATATATAACGATTGCCCATTACAAGAACATGAAATAATCTGGCCGGCCAAGGATACCACCATTTATGGCTGTGGATACGTAAACATCAAAACGAACGAACCGAGGTTAAAACATGAAGATGAATGCCGCGAAATTGGCATCCATTATAAAGATCGCATCGTAGAGATTCTCTATAATGCGGATTATACCTGTCTGAAGATCATTCGAACCTGGGCGGTAATTGATTGGTGCCGGCAGACCACTCCCTACCATGAAGATTGGATTGGGAATCAGAATTATCATTATTATGAATTTGATCAGGTAATTTATATTAAGAATACGGAGGGACCCATAATCTCAGATTGTGATATCGATGCCATTTGCATTGGTGCCAGCTGCACTGCTGATCTTCGCAAAAGTATTACCGTAACAGATGACTGTACTCCGGCTGATGATATTAGAGTTTCCTGGGTACTTTATGAAAATACTGAATACGGTTTTTTACCACTTGATCGGGGTGACTCAAGTTACGCAGAGGTACTCAATCTGCCACTGGGTGACTATAAGTTGGTTTGGCAGGCTGAGGATGCGTGCCACAATATCACATATTGCACAGATCAATTTTACGTCAGAGATTGCATCAAGCCATCTCCTGTTTGTCTCACCAGTGCGACCATAAGACTCTTGCCCGTAGATGTCAATCAAGATGGTCAGATTGATACGGCAGTTGGTGAAATCTGGGCGCAAGAACTCAACGTAAGCAGCTATGATAATTGTTTTCTGGATATTGATTTTCGTTTAAGATTGAAAGGTACCGGTACGCTGGATCAAAATGGCCAGTTAGTGCCTCCCGATTCGACGCAAAGAGAATCGGGTTTGGTTGCGAAGATATTGGTGTTCAGGAGGTGGAAATGTGGGTTGTAGATCAATCTGGGAATGCAGATTATTGCCTTGTCCTGGTTACCGTCATCGCTCCGGTCGAAGGATGCCGAGGTGAACTCGGAAAAGTGAAGGGTACCGTGAGCAGTATCCAGGGAGCCGGAATCGACAAAGTCTTCATATTATTGAAGAACTCAGATGAAACCAGACAAGTGCTCACCAATAATCATGGCCGGTATGATTTTGAGTCTTATGCTATGGATGGGTCAAGCTACCAATTATGGCCTGAAAAATACGATAATCCATTAGACGGGATAAACACCTCAGATGTTATTCGCATATCCAAACATTTGCTGTTAAAAGAGCCCCTGAAAAATGGATTTCAACTGGAAGCCGCCGATGTCAATGATGATGGTGCCGTTTCTGTACTAGACATTATTACCCTTCGGAAATTATTATTAGGAAAAATAGATTCATTGCCTATTCAGAATCCCTGGCAGTTTTTCAATGTGAACAAGCAATCTCAATCCTTGCTTTCACTCGGGATAGACTATAAGCCTCTCCTTAACTTTACTGGGGTAAAGATTGGCGATGTTAATGGCGATATCACTAATTATAGTGATGTGGGTCGAGGTCTGCAGGATGTAGTTATGGTTTATTATACAGATCAAAGGTTCCTGGCTGGGCAGGATCTTGAGGTGTCGATCTTCAGCACTGAGGCACTAGACATGGAGGGTTTGCAGATGGAATTGTCACTTGACAAGGGGCGACTTCAACTTGTTAGCGTAGTGGGAGAAAGGATTGGACTCGAAGAAGGCGAGTGGTCCAATTTAGATAATCGACTACTGATAAGCTGGATTAACAGAGAGGAAGGTCCTGTGAAAAACGGAGAAATGTTTACGGTGCGATTGAAAACGCTGGGAGATGGTCAACTTTCGGATGCCATTGCTCTGACATCATTACGACTGAATAGTGAACTATACAATAAAGATCGGACGATCCCACTCAAGTTGCTGCCCAAACTCTCCGAAACAAGCATGTTTGTAGGCCAAAACGTACCCAATCCTTTTCGCCACAGCACTGCTTTTCAACTACAAATTCCTGAGGCGATGTCTGTGAACATAACGATTTCTGACCTCACGGGCCATGTCTTCGTACATCGTTCTGAAAGATATCTAAAGGGCCTCCATAAGATGGAGGTTTCTCGTGATCAGCTTGGTGCACCAGGTCTTTATTTGCTTCAGGTGTCGACCGGAGGTCATCAAACTACCAAAAAAATGATCCTACTGGAGTAGGGCAAGAAATACCATTTGATTACTCAATTGGCCTTGTTGCAGTGATGCAATGAGGCCTTTTCATTTTACGTCATTTGTGTGTTTGAAAAAACAAAATTTGATATATATGTGATATATATATGTATATTCGAACTATATTTGAGGCGATTAGAAAGCACCAAATCCAAACAAAAACGAAATAGTCTTGTTTGATTGAGATTTTTGGGACAATGGTTGATTTTTAACTAAAATGTCACAATATCTGGGTATTTTTGTGTCACTTGAACATATTAGAGTTATTTAAATAAGATTAAGTTACAGATATAATTGACTAGTTTTCAACAAATTATAGTCAATTAGGAACCAAAACTGAGCACCATGAAGATAATTGCTTTACGCAAAGTAGTGTCTATTTCTGTATTGTTAACCCTCTTGTTTTCCTTTGATTTGTCAGGCCAAATTACGGTCATGACATTTTTGGATCTTAACAATAATGGGGTACAAGATGAGGAAGAAGAATTAGTAACGGGTTTGACGGTCACAGCTACGGATGCCAATGGAAATGAAATTCTGTTGCTGGATGATGGCCACGGTACATTTACTTTGCCAGGAGAGTTGATCACCACACGGCTAAGAGTGCGAGTAACTGGATATGCTCCCGGACTCTTGCCAGGTGTAGCTTGTCCGACCTCGGTGTTTTACGTTCAGGATGGTGAGTCAGTTTTAGTGCCGGTCAGTACAGGCCCAAGTTATAACATAGTAACAAGTAGAATTTTAATACCGTGTTATGACGGTGGTCCCGCTGAAGGAAAAGCAACACCTGCTTTTGTTTCATTTCCATATGGTGTCGATGGTATCGCTCAGTCGAAGGGTGGTAGCGAGACTGATCCGGAGATTGATGCAACGACCGAACAAATAGGATCTACCTGGGGGTGGCTTACCAAAATACGCATCAAAGGGCTTTTACTGCCGCGGTCTTAAAAAGGCATGTGGGCTTGGGCCCCGAAGGAATCTCTGGTCTTTACATGATCGATTACTCATCGGGAAGTGCGGTTGTTAATAATTTCAAGATGGAAGGTATTGTTCCTTCAAATGGAGGCCCGGCCCTGGATTTTGGATCTGTACTTAGGAAAACGTGACCGGTGACGTCGACGGAACGATGCCGTATGCGCTCACCAGTGCAGAAGGTACCGCCACTTTTGACATGGATGCATTTGCTAAAATCGGATCCATCGGTTTTGGTGATATTGATGTTGAAGAAGATGAGCAGACTTTATGGATGGTCAACCTAAAGCAACGATCTTTGGTTTCACTTGATGTTTCAGACCCTGATGTGGTGCCTGGAACTCAGACGGTAAAAAGTTTCCCCTTGTCAAATATGACGGGCTTGCCAAATCTTAATTATCGGTATGCTATGTGCATTAATGCCGGTGGTAACTTAAATAACACTGGGGCTGAGCCTTTTACGGATCCAAATAAGGTAGCTTGGGACAAAAATAAATATGGTACAGGAGGTACCGGGGGTTATGCGGCAATCACGGTGGCTAACCTACTCAATGAAACCGATAAGACGTCTGATAGACCACTTTATCGGACCTTTAGAAAGGGTACATTTTCATATCAGGTACCTGTACCTATAGCCGAAACATACACGGTAACATTACATTTCGCCGAACCTAATAATTATGGCGTCGGTGATCGGCTCTTCGATATCTCAGCTGAAGGTCAGGTGCTAGCATCTTCATTTGACATTGTACAGGAAGCCGGTGGGAATAAAAGAGCTATAACCCGTACCTTTCAGGTCGAGGCCACGGATGGAGTTTTAAATCTTGACTTCATAGCAAAGCAGGGTGCTTCAGTAAAAGAAGCTTTATTAAGTGGATTCGAAGTTGTAGGTCAAAGTATCATGGAATCAGGTGTATTAAGACCCTGGGGTTTATCTTTTCGTAATGGTCTCGGATATCTGGGTGTCGTAGCCGATGGTTCAGTTTCTAAATCAAGAGAACATTTGTTTGGGTTTGTTTTAAGCTTTGACCCGGATAACATGGCCTCCGGGTTTACGGAAGTATTGGCCTTTCCACTGGGCTACCCAAGAGAGAGAGCTTCCAATGCCCATATACCCCAACCACAACCACTTCGGTCATCTGAATGGCAAGCCTGGGTTTCGGATTGGGACCAAACAGTAATCATCACCAAAGAAGAGCAACTGTCTTCAACCAAAGCACTATTGTGTTCTTACGCCCAACCCATTCTTTCAGATATTAACTTTACCTCTGATGGTGGAATGACGATTGGACTTATGGACCGTTGGGGCCATCAAACAGGATATCGAAACTATCCAGCAGACACAACAGATAACACCTTAATTGTTGCTTATGGCCCTGGAGATTTACTTCGGGTCAATCGAAGAAATGGAATTTTTAGAATTGAGGACGAACAGCAAGACCTTGGACCTTTTCGAACTGACGATGGGCCCAGTTTTCGGGGTGAGTTTTCTATGACGATGCTTTTGTGGCAGCAGCCGCTCACCATGGAGAGATTTCGACCGGTGGAAATGCATTATTGAGGGGAACGAAAACAGTTGTCAATACTGTGTTTAATCCAATCAACGTGGGTGCTGGAAACCCGAATTATGAAAATGATGGAGTATACACCTGGGTATCCAGTTTTACAATACTGAGACAGGGGTTAAGGAAAGAGCTTACCTTTTTGTAGATCAGTTTATTCAGGGCAAAGCCAATGGATTAGGTGATATGGAATTTGCCGCTGAATTCATTGGCGGCGAGGTGGGCAATTATGTGTGGTGCGATGGCAATGGCAATGGTATCCAAGATCCTGAAGAATTTGGTATTGACGGAATCATGCTGACCTTGCATGACAAAGAAGATGGTGATGCTTTAGTTGATATGAAGACAAGCATAAATGGAGGACAGTTTATCTTTACAGACCTGCTTCCCAATCACAACTACAGCATACGTATTGATTTGGCAAAACTGGAGACGCTCGGATTTTCGGGCCTGGTTCCGGATCCTGATCAAGGCGGTGATGATGAATTAGATTCCGATGGTGACGCTAGCATGTTGCCAGGATATGCCATGGCTATGTTTACCACTGGACCGCTGGGAGAAAACGATCACAGTATCGATTTCGGCTTTTTAGGGCCAGTGGCAAATCCTTGTACATTATATGCATGTGTAGACCCTATGGGAATGGGTATTTGTGCCGATTTCAATTTGCCGGAGATTAGGGCATGTGTATTGCCGGCGGGTATTAATAATAATGTCACTGTTTTTGCTGGATTGCTCGGCGATAGCTTGATTAATCCAATCACTGCATTTCCTATCCGTGTTTGTGGACCGGACTCTTGTGTTTATGCTCGGGTTAGTCTGCCGGGTGATGATATGTGCTATTCGATAGCGAAGATTACCCTTAGTATTGTTGATCCCAATGGTGGCACTATGCCTGAGTATGTTCAAATTGCGTGTGATGGGACCGACGTAGATCTGGGGGCAATTGTCACGGACAATGGATTTAATTATTCCAGTATCGCATTTTATAGTGATGTGGACAAGAATCTGCTGATCCTCAATCCCGAGATGTATACGATGGCGCCGCCTTATCCAGATACCGTTTTCTGGTCAGCAGATCTGACCGGCGGTCTGGCTGATTGTCCGGTTATGGGTACTCTCATTCTATTACCCAGTAATTCCTCTTTGGTCGAGGCAGGAATGGACGATACGATTTGTGGGTTTAGCTGTGTAGACTTGACCTCACTTGGGGCCAGTTTTAATCCTAACGGGACCTTAGCAAATGAGGCTATCTGGTCTACTTCCGGTAGTGGGACTTTTATGCCTGGACCCAGGTTTGGCGAAGCCACCATGTATTGCCCCGATACGGCAGATGTTTTGAATGGTTCTGTTGTGTTGACTCTGACGGTAGTTGATGATCCTTGTCTTATGATCAGCGATTTTGTCAACATTACGATTCAACCGGGAACAGCCATGATAATCCCTGGAGAGTCGGACACGATCGACTGTACGCATCCCTTTGTACTTAATCAGGAAGCCAATGACACCTTTCCTGGCTGTCGAATGGTATTTGAATGTTATGATACATTGGTTGGTAGTGTCGTTGATTATGATCTTTTGATCGGTGATTGCGAAGACATCATCAAACAAATAAAAAGGACATTTAAGTTTGTGTACGATAAGCAGGAATACTTCTGCATGGATACGATCTCGGTTAGAGCACTACCTGACACTATTATCTGTCCTCCTATGAGAGACAGCGTGTACTGCCATACGGGATATTTAAAAGATGAAAATGGACATCCTTCTCCGCTAGTTACGGGATTTCCATTGGCAGACAGTATTCACTTGTGGCCAGCCCCTCCTTCCGTTTGTGACATCCTGGTCATATACAAAGACACAGAATTTAATTCCAGCTGTCCAATAACAATCAAACGTGAGTGGTTTATTAAAAATGGTTGTACTGGTTCGTTTGATACCTGTGTCCAGTGGTTGATGGTTTTTGATACAATCGGACCTTATGTCACTAAATATGATACTGCTGCTTTATTTCAGACAATAAGTACTTCTAGTCATGAGTGTTATGCAGATGTATATGTGCCAAATATCAATTTTGCCGACACCTGCTCAGGTGTAAAAATTGTCAAAGCGACGGTGCTTGGTTACGGGACCACGATTATGACCTACAATCCTGTCTTAAAGTGCTATGAAAGTCATCAAAAGTTCAAGGTTCCGGTCTCAGAGATTGATTTCATCAATGGGCAATTTCTGATTTCTTATGTTACCTATGAAGCCATGGATAGTTGTCATAACCTAACCGTTGCAGATAGCTTCCCCCTGTTCATTGTTGATCGGGTAAAACCAGTGATGATCTGTGATAAAGGGTTGAACATTACTGTTAGTGATACCATAGAATGGGTGCATGCAGAGAGTTTCAATGAAGGAAGTTGGGACAATTGTGGTATTTCACTATTACTTGCTAGACGGACCGATTGGGCTACGGCATGTGGAGTTAACCTGTGCGATGACATTCATTTTCTCTTTAATACCGAGCATCACGATAGTGTCTGGTGTGCCCGCCTGGAAAGTGACAAACATATCAATCCTGTCGAAGCACATTACCAGCAAGCCATTGAGTGGCTGTGCAACGATGGCCAGGTTTGTAGTTACCCCGTATTAATGGGATGGTTTTACGATTTGGTCAAGTATGCAACGTTAGAATGTATCGAGCACCCATATGCTGTTGACGCAAATTATCTGGATAAATTGATTGGAGACGGAATAGGTGATGATTCGTTTGATGATGTATTTGAGTCTTTAGTTTTATCTGTGATACCCTGTGTAAAAAATATTGAAGCAGATAGCCTTGAAGCAGCATTTTTTGAATTTTTCAATTCGCGGTGCGGAGGGTCTACTTGAATCTCTGTTCAATGATTTGCTCCACATAGCTTTTGCTAATCAGCTGGAGTCAGGAAGGGCTCTCTTTGACATCGGAAAGCAATTTGGCGGTGGATGGAGTGATGCAGTGCCTTTCTGTTGTGAAGACGCATGTCAGGAAGTCACGGTCGAAGTATTGGCTATGGATTACTGGTGTAATTGGAGTAAGTGCTGGACGACTGTAAAAGTCGAAGACAAGACACCACCTGAAGTAGTTTGTGAACTTTTTGATGCAACGGTGAGCTGCAGTGCTTATAAGACCTACTATGAACCGGCGGTCGAATTGGCTCTGGCTGGTGATTTTGATAGCCTCCAGAGTGTGTTAGGTCGCTATGACAAGGTCAAAAAAGACCAATATGGGGCAGTTGCAGAAAAGACTTCCTATACAATTTACGACCTTAAGTGCGATTCAAGCAAAGTGACAAA
Source organism: Saprospiraceae bacterium (assembly GCA_016711125.1). Taxonomy (GTDB): domain Bacteria; phylum Bacteroidota; class Bacteroidia; order Chitinophagales; family Saprospiraceae; genus JABDMH01. Next base: position 708,336 of record JADJTQ010000005.1, read on the forward strand.
AGATACCTTGGTCTACGACGAGCACCTAGGTTATATATGGAAAACCTACACTTATTACCGTGCAAAGTATGACCTGAAGAAATACGAACGCTTTAATGGGCAGATTGCTGACAATTGTGGTTTAGTATGCATCGAAGAGAAACCTTGGGTAAATCTGGATCATTGTGGCAATGGTTTTATCAAGAGGGTCTTTAAGTTTGTTGGTCAATGCACTGATGAAGCATCGGGTCATTTTGCTGATACTATTACAAGGTATCAGACTATATGGGTAACCAATGATTGTGATATTACCAAGGCTATGTTTGAGGTACCAAAAGATACCATCATCTATAGTTGTGGAATCGAATATGATCCTGATGGAAGCGGCAATGTAGCGGGCTTGCTGAGTCCGGAATCTACAGGAGACGCTAAATATGTTTTCGATAACGATTGCCGGTTAGTGGGTATTGGATACTATGATAAAGTGTTCAAGATCGTGGGAGGTGATGAGGCTTGTTATAAAATCATCCGAACCTGGTGTTTTGCCGATTGGTGTGGTCTTGATAAGCCAATCGAAAAGGCATGGTGGCAAAATCCAAAGTACGCAGGTAAATACTTGACTTGTGTTCAAAAAATTATTGTCTATGATTCGCAGCCGCCAATATGCACCATTGATGAGATTCCTGGTGAAATAGAGGCTGCGGGTTGTTATTATAATCTAAACACTTCGGTCACCCTTGAAGACGAATGTGGATTACTTAGTTACAGTTGGCGATTGATTAATACTAAAACCGAAGCTACCATCGCCTCAGCTTATGGAGAACTGGATAGCAATCCTTCAGGTTCAATTGAGATTAATGTTGAAGACCTTGGGCAGGGTAGTTATAAGTTGAAAGTAACTGTGACTGATGAATGTCAAAATGAAAGCGTTTGTGACGCTTCATTTGTGATCACTGCCAACAAAAAGCCAACACCGGTTTGTATCACTAGTCTTACGGCTGATCTGACTCCGATGGATTCAGATGGTGACGGAGCTATTGACACTGCTATGGCTGTAGTTTGGGCAAGTGAATTTAACGTTAGTAGTCAGGCAGCATGTGGCAGCAGTGATGATAAACTAGCGTTTAGAATTGATTTTGCTGTAGGAGATCCGGTGTTACCTGCAAGCTCAGCAACGAGCCTGACTTTAGGATGCAAAGATCAAGGCACCCAGGAGGTGAGATTATATGTCATCGATGAAAGTGGTAGTTGGGACTACTGCACGGTGCTGTTGGTTGTGCAAAACAATGCTCAGGGTTGCGGGGCTGTGGCTCACGCAACAGGGTTATTGACCGGTGAAATTCTAACCGAAGAGGGTATTGAGATTGAGCTGGTGGATGTGATGGTGGAGGGCAATAGCGGTGTTGCACTGTGGGAAGTTGATAAAGTGAAAGGAAGCTATGAATTGGATGTGACGATGGGTGTTGAAGCATTTGTCCGACCACAAAAAGACACTGACCCACTAAATGGTGTTTCTACAAGTGACCTGGTAGCGATACAGAAGGATATTTTGGGAAAGGCCTCCCTGGATTCATGGTACAAACTACAAGCCGCAGATGCCAATAATGACGGGAAAGTATCCGCGATCGATTTAATTCAGTTGAGAAAATTAATCCTGGGAATGATCGACCACCTGCCGTCCAGCGATAGTTGGAGATTTTTTGAAAAGGAAAGTAATAAGAGCTTCTATCACATTGATCAAATGCTAGAGTCAATGAAAGCAGATTTCATTGGCGTCAAGGTGGGTGATGTGAATGGCAGCAACGATCCCTCCTTAAAAGCAGGTCGCTCGGGGAGTGCAATGACACTGTTGGTGAGTCAATTTATTGAAGGCAACAGAATTACATTCCTGCCAAGTAAGCAGGAGACCATTGCAGGTATTCAGTTTACTTTAGAGTTTGATGCTTCTCAATTAAAGATTGTAGATGTGCTACCGGGGACAAAATTGAACCTTAATCGAGAACATCTAAACCTAACTCATCAGGCTAATGGATGGGTGACCTTGTCATGGAATCCTGCCGACGGCAATGCTATGATCATTGGTGAAGACGACGCACTCTTTACCCTCATAGTTGAGCAGACCGGACAAGTGGATCTTAGCGAAACGATGACGATATCCAGCAAGGTAACCAGGGCTGAAGCTTATGATCAAGGGGGGCTAGAATACCCTTTAAACTTGAACTTTGTGAATGGAAGTATAGCTCATGGATTTGAATTGTTGCAAAACCGGCCAAATCCATGGAGTCACGAAACCGCGATTGGATTTAGTGTGTCGGAGTCGACACAGACAATTCTTACAGTTTATGATGTTAGTGGACGCATGGTAAAACAGATGACAGGTGTAGCTCACAAGGGTTACCAGGAATGGAGCATTGACGCACGAGATATGCCGCATTCAGGCGTATACTATTATAAACTCGAAACGAATGACGGCACAGCTGTACGGAAAATGATACTTATGGATTAACTTTTCAACATCATGACCCGTGCTTAAGAAAAGGCAATCTGCGCGCAGATTGCCTTTTTCGATTTCAGGGGACTACAGGTTAATCCTGGAATAATATTAGAAACCCTTATTCCCACTGGAAGGTTACACCGGGACTATTCATTAGAACTTTGTCATGAGGCCTGGAAGAGCAATAAAATAAGGGTTTTCCTGACACCGCTACGGTGAAAGAAAATCCAGCGAAGCGCCCTATATTGAAGCTATTTCAGGCCGCAATAGATTTTCTAATGCATAATCATCCTCCATCTTGATGGAGAGAATCAACGAATTAATGTTACTGTACCGGGGAGTATTTGGCTCGCAATAAGTAATACTGGTAATGTCAAACAAGGGCTTGCTCAAGATCTGCGATAATATCTTTGACATCTTCAATACCGACCGATATCCGGACCAGACTGTCTGTAATGCCTTGTTCATACCTAATTTTACGATCAATGTTAATGTGTGACATTGTAGCGGGATGCAAAATCAGGGTATCAACATCACCAAGGGTAGGAGCGAGGATACAAAAATTAAGTTTTCGCATGAAGGAGATGGCAGCATCGAGGTTCCATTGATCTCAAAACTTAACATGCCTCCGTAGTTTTTCATTTGTTTGGTTGCCAATTGATGGGAAGGATGTGCCGGTAGACCAGGATAATTTACTGGCTAATTCTCGGATGTTGGGTTAAATATTCAGCTACCCACATGGCATTTGCCGAATGCTTATCCATTCGAAGTGCCAGCGTCTTAAGGCCGTTGTTGATCAGCCAGGCATCCCATGGATTGCCATTAGTGCCGGCAAGTTTCATAATTGGCCAGATTTTTTCATGGAGTAATTGTGCATCTTGGGCTACCAGGACACCGGCCAGTGAGTTTCCATGACCATTCAGATACTTGGTAGTCGAGTGTACAATGAAATCAACTCCAAATCCAAAGGGCTGTTGCAGGTATGGACTCGGAAAAGTGTTGTCAATGGCAGTGGTAACACCATGTTTTTTAGCGAGGTTAGCCAGAGCTTTGAGATCGAGACAGGCCATCGTAGGATTAGCCGGACTTTCACCATAGATCATCTTGATCGCCTTGTCATTGTTCAAAGCCTGATCGACCCGATCCAAATCAGCTAAATCTATAAATAACGGATCGATTCCATTGGGTTTCAAAATTTTCAGGAATTGCTCGGTGGTGCCACCATAAAGATTGGCTTGTGTAAGTATCTTATCACCACTTTTTAACATACCAAGCATCAAGGTTAAAATTGCCGACATTCCGCTGCTAAACAGAATTGCTTCAGCTTCGATGCCGGGCAGATCATGTGATTCCAGAAGTGCAATTTTTTTAGCGACGGTTTCCATGGTGGGGTTTCCATAGCGGCTATAGACATGGCCTTTTTCTTTGCCTGTGAAAATATTGATGCCCTGGTCAATACTGTCTAGTTCAAACGAAGAAGTGGCATAGATCGGTAATACATGGGGCTTAGTGGTTCTATTTTCCTTAATTTCGCGCACGCAGGAAGAGTGCATACCCAATTGGCTTTTCATGGACAACTTTAAGTTTGATTTATAAAGGTACCGAAGATAGTAAATTGAATTATGCAAGAAGACGACCTTACCGATGAGGATCTCTATGATCGTTTGTTTTTGACCGTCGACCTGGACAACAACCTCTACGGATTGACAAGTTCTTGATGGATCGTCTTTGGAGAGTTTCTCGCAGTAAAGTTCAGGCGGCCATTAGTGCCGGGGCGGTTAAAGTTAATGAAGGACTGGTTAAATCAAACTATAAAGTAAGACCCTCCGATGAAATCGAAGTACTGGTACCTCAATCAGGTAATGATGAGATCAAACTCGAGGGGGAGGAGATCGCCTGGACATCATTTTTGAGGATGAAGACCTGTTGGTGGTCAATAAGGCAGCTGGCATGGTGGTGCATCCAGGAGTAGGCAATCGGAGGGGTACGTTGGTCAATGCGCTCTTGTATCATCTTCAACATCAGCAATTGCCCATCCTGAAAGGCAACTCGGAAGATCGCCCGGGTTTGGTGCATCGGATTGATAAAAATACCTCGGGTCTTCTGGTGATTGCGAAGAACGATTTTACCCTTAGCCACCTTGCCCGTCAATTTTTTGAGCACACTTCAGAGAGAAGTTATCTGGCTCTAGTGTGGGGACAACCAGATTTAAGTCAGTCAACGATTGAAAGCTATATTGGCAGGGATTCGAAAGACAGAACCCGGCATCGGGTGGTTGACGAAGAGGAGTTGGGTAAACGTGCAGTGACCCATTACAAAGTTTTAGAACCAATGTATTACGTTAGTTTGATCGCATGCCAATTGGAAACCGGTCGTACTCATCAGATACGGGTGCATTTGAGTCAGATGGGTCACCCTTTATTTGGAGATGATAAATATGGAGGAAACCAAGTTGTTAAAGGAACTGTCTTTCAGAAATACCGGCAGTTCGTGATGAATTGTTTTTCAATTTTGCCTCACCAGGCATTGCATGCTCAAACATTGGGTTTTGAACATCCAAAATCCGGACAGCGATTGACATTTTCCGTACCTCCTCCTCAGGCATTTACCGATTTGGTCGATAAGTGGCGCAATTATGTTAATACCCGCAAAGAAGATCTGGCTGCTGATGAGAATTAATGAAGCTTTCATCAAACTCGGGTTTTGGATAGATGAAAATGATGCTGAACTGCAGAATTTAATGGCTGGTGCCGTTTTTGAAAACCCCTGGTTCACAGAGAAACAGGTGAGGCAGGCAATTGCTTCAATAAGAAGCGAATTTTTGGAAGAAAGCAAATTAAATATTTGGTTAGAAAAATATAAGAGCTCGCCGCGAGATAGGGTTTTTCGAGTAGCACTGGTCTTGGCAGGAAACATTCCTCTGGTTGGTTTTCATGATTTAATGTGCACTCTTTGTTCACATCATATTGCCTTGGTTAAATTGAGTGAACGCGACCGGATTTTAATACCAGGTCTGATTAACAAAATGCTGACCTGGAGCCCGGATCTGAGCGATAAGGTAATCTTTACCGACAGGCTTGCAGATTTTGATGCAGTAATCGCAACCGGCAGTAACCAGTCAGCCAGGTATTTTGAAAAGTATTTCGGAAGACATCCTCATATTATTCGAAAAAATAGAAATGCAGTGGCTGTCCTGACCGGAAAAGAGAGAGATGACGAACTGCGGCTTTTAGGAAATGATATTTTTTCCTATTTCGGACTTGGCTGTCGAAATGTAACTAAGATTTACGTTCCGGGCAATTACGATTTTGCCAAATTGCTGACCCTCTTAAATGACTTCAGAGAAGTGGCTGATCATCACAAATACCAAAATAATTATGATTATCATCTTGCCACTGCCTTGATCAATCGTGAAGCATACATGAGCAATGACTGTTTATTGCTTTTGCAAAATGCATCCATAGCCTCCCGGGTTGCGGTGTTACATTATGAATTCTACGAAGACAGAGAGGACCTTAATGCAGAACTTATTAAACACCAGGATGAAATCCAATGCGTTGTTGGAAATCTGCCCTTCGATGGATTTCAGGTTGTACCATTTGGATCTGCCCAATACCCTCAGTTGGATGATTATGCAGATGGATTGGATACGATGAGTTTTCTGGGAGGACTTTCAAATAAAACAGAATAAAAGAATTTTTTGTCGTGATTAAAATTGAAATTGCCAGGGAAATCAATCGAAGGCTGGATTTCTATTTTCCCAATCCACCGATTCCTTTAAATCACAAGGATCCCTACACCCTATTGATTGCAGTATTGCTTTCTGCCCAATGTACGGATGCTCGCGTAAATAAAATAACACCGATCTTGTTTGATAAGGCAGACAATCCCCGCGCGATGGAACGACTAGGTCTTGACCAAATACAGGAGATCATCAGGCCGTGTGGACTTTCCCCAATGAAATCTAAGGGCATCTACGGTCTATCGAAAATATTGCTGGATAAGTACAACGGTACTGTGCCTGCCGATATGAAATTACTTGAAGAATTGCCAGGTGTAGGTCATAAAACAGCTTCTGTTGTTATGTGTCAGGCATTTAACAAACCTGCTTTTCCTGTAGACACGCACATCCATAGATTGGCTTTCCGATGGAAACTCAGTACAGGTAAAAGTGTCGAAAAAACAGAAAAGGATTTGAAGAAATTGTTTCCAATCGAATCCTGGAACAAAATACATTTACAGATGATCTATTTTGGACGCAAATTTTGTCCCGCCAGAGGGCACAATCCTACTGAATGCCCTATATGCAAAGATTTTGGACGCCGATCTTTATTTAAATAGAGAAGTCGGAAGACCGAAGACCGAAACCGGAAGCAATTCACTTGTAGTTTTTACTTGAAGAAGTCTCTGCTAGAAATGTACTCGTATAATAATGCTTTGATGCTCTCAATCCGGGCTTCCTAATCCCGTTGGGCTTAGGAAGCCCTACTTTTCCCTTTGCGAGCTCCGCGTTCTCTGCGAGAGGAAATAGGCCTGTAGTCGGAAGACCGAATTTCGAGGCAAACAAATGCTATAACATTAACAAGTCGGGCTTACTAATCTCGTTTGGCTAAGGAATCCCTACTTTCCCTTTTACGAGCTCAGCGCTCTCTGCGAGAGGAAATAGGCCTGTAGTCGGAAGACCGAATTTAGAGGCAAATAAATGCTAGAGCATTCACAAGCCGGACTTACTAATCCCGTGGGGTTAAGGAATCCTACGTTCTTAGATCCCTCTGCGGGCTAAAAAGGGTAGTTAATCGCAAAATTCCAGTTAATAATTTCATTAAGAGGAACTTGGCCCTTTAGTGCACTATAACTACCTGCTTCATCTGGAAAAGGATTTCTAACCTTGAGACCAACATCCAATATCACTTTAAAATAATCAGCATCAAATCGCATGCCGGCACCTGATCCAAGAGCAATTTGCCTTAAGAAATCTTTGCTGATGGTACTGCCTTCTCGTTCGTCTTTTTATGGTCCAGATATTTCCAGCATCGAGAAAAAGGCACCCTCAATACGCCAGAAAATGTCAAAGCGATATTCAGCATTGAGAAGGATCTTTAGATCACCAGTTTGGAAAAATGGACTATTGTTACGACGTATTACAGAAGTATCTTGATAGCCTCCAGGCCCAAGCTCTCTGATCCGCCAAGCCCTCATGCTTAGGGGACCGCCGAGATAAAATTGTCTCACGAACGGAATCACTTCAGAACTCCCAAAAGCACTTCCAATGCCAAAGTTTGCGCGAAAAGCAAGTGCCTGTTCTCCGCCTAGTTTTTTATACAGTCGACCCTCGATTTCAAGCTTGGCAAATTGAGCAAAGGTTAGGTCTCCTATGCGGAACGGTTGATTTAATCGATTGGCTATCAGGTTAGCTAAATAAATTTCGGTACCGCTTATCTCAAATGCACCGATGAATGCGGATGAAAAACCACGGGTGCTCTGCAGTCGTTCGATCGTATAATTGATTTTATTCAGAAAAATACTGGTGAATAGTTGGGGGGCAAAAGATTTTCTCGCAAACGTTTCTTCCGTGTAGATCGAATCAAACTGCTCGCGGATGGTAGGATTAAAATAGGTGATAGAAGGGTGGATCACCTGGATTCCTTTGCGGCCCGAGGTTGAAGCAATGGTAGACCTAAATCCATATTGTGCCGTAAGAGAGTGATAATTGAAAAAGTCGAACAGGTCAACGTATTCGTAGGTTAGATCAATAATCGAAGTACCATTGGATTTTATCCGATCATACTTTTCGCTCGAAAGTATATTTGCGTTCTGCAAAGCACGATAGAGTCCAAAATAATCTGCATATCTCGGGATTTCCAGGGTGTTTGAGAAATTAAAATTTACGGCATTAAAAATCCCGGACAATTTGGGGTCAACCTCAAAACTTAAATCTAAAATATTAGAAAGTCTCTCTGACCCACCGAGAAAATTATTATTAATAAGTCCAGGTTGGTTCCTAAACCGATAAATGATTGACTGCTTACTGTAGTACGATTTAGTTCAAATTCCAAATTAGTTTCAATGCGTTTTGCGGGCAGCAAGTTGATCTCGAAATCAACAATATTAGACTCATCTTGTCTTTGTGTCGTATTAATATCGGCAAATTGAATGGCTGGAAGCTGTAATTGAGTTCTGGTAATGGTTAAATCCTCGCGTTTATATAATTCACCTGGTTTTAATTTAATATAGTTTAGTAACGAATGCGGGTTAATACGATTTTTAGTGTCGAAATTATAGAACTGGATGGAGTCGATGACGAGCTTTTTGCCAGACAATTGATCTGGGCCATCAAAACGATTATTGACAATTACATTACCTATATATTTTTGGCTGAATCGACCATCTTGCCCAGGTAAAAGCCGAAGTCGCATTTGGACGGTTGCATCACTGGTGTCGAAAGCTTCCAGTGGACTAAAGTTGCCCAATGACAGATTTGCAAAACCCCTTTCCTGGAGATCTTTGAGTATCCTTAGTTTTTCGTTGTACAAGGCACTATTGGATACCGGTAATCCTGGTTTGAGATAGGTGTTATTGATGTCTTCCTGAAGAAATGTGTTGACTAACGTATCCGGAGCCTGCAGGTCGTATGACTCAATGGTATAAAGTTCGTTGGGTTTAATGAAGTATGTTACAAAAACCCTGGAATTCTTTACCGAGTCGGAATACCATACTTGGGGCTTCAGATAACCCCGGTTAAACAATAGCTCCCGCATCGCCTGAGCGGCTATCTGGGTAGAAAGGGTGTCATAGATACTGGGTGGTTCCACAAGTTTGCGTTGGACAAATTTGTCGAAATCTGTGGTATCACCCTTTTCCTGTTGTCGGTAATAAAACCATAGACGGGGTTTAAAGAAGATAAAGGTTTTATCGTTGGGTTTTTGTTTGATCTGGGTCTGCAATTCATATCTCAGCACACTTTTATCACGAATGGAATCTCCACCGATAAATTTCAATTGATTTCTCACTAAGATATCTTCTCCTTCTTTCAGGTATTTACTGGTATTGCAGGAAGAATAGAGAAGCAATACAGGAACCAGAAGAGAAGCGATCTTCAACAATTGACTAAATTTATGAGATTGATCAACCCAATATGAATAGTCAGCAAGTTTCAAAGGCTCAGATAAAATATTTACAATCACTAAAACTAAAAAAGTATCGGCAAAAGTATGGTTGTTTCGTTGCAGAGGGTAGAAAAGTAGTCGAGGAACTACTGAAAGATAATCTACTTAAAATCAATTCTGTATATGCCATTGATTCCTGAGAATGTCCCGATCAGGTATTTGCGGATGAGACTGAGATGGCGTTTTACCGTCGCACGGAGGCATCGCTTAAACAAGTGAGTAGTTTTATTACGCTCGATGAAGTGCTTGCCGTTTTGAGATTCCACTACCAGTTGCGCCAACATATTCAGGAAATTGGATCTTATATCTGGATGGCGTTTCAGATCCAGGAAACTTAGGAACCATACTCAGGTCGGCCGATTGGTTTGGAGTTGAGCATGTGATTTTATCTCATGGATCGGTTGATTGTTTCAATCCTAAGTGCATACAAGCTTCGATGGGTAGCATAGGTAGAGTGACTGTCAACTATCTCGATTTTGACCAGCTCCCGGGATTATTGCCCGAAGGAATTCCAGTATATCTGGCAGAAAGTGCTGGTGCCGATGTTCATACATTAAAAATTGACAATCCCTCCATCTTAGTGATCGGTAGTGAGAGTCATGGTGTCTCCAAAGCAATGTATCGAAAGAATGTGATTTCGGTTGCGATACCCAGACACGCCCAAAGCCAAGCTGAATCTCTTAATGCCGCAATGGCTGCTACTGCGCTACTTGCCTTACTCTCTTAGTGCTTTCTAAAGATTGGAGACGACTTAAAGCAATTTTTCTAAAGTAGCATCCAACTCATAGGGACTCACTGAGGTCGATGCGATCATACCGTCCTTGTCGATCAGAAAAGTTTTTGGAATTCCACGCACACCGTATACCGATGCAGGCTCAGAATTCCAATACCTTAGATCGCTTACATGGTTTGGCCAGTTCAACTTATCCTGATCAATAGCTTGTTTCCATTTTTCTGCCTGTCCTGGTCTGTCCAGGGAGACGCTAAAAACCGTAAATCCTTTGTTTTTGTATTTATTATAGGTTTGTACCACATGTGGATTGGCCCTTCTGCATGGTCCACACCAACTTGCCCAAAAGTCCAGCAAAACAACCTGACCTTTTAAGTCAGAGAGTTTCATGATTTGGCCATCCGGATTCGGCAGTGCAATATCTGGTGCGGGTTGGCCAACCTTAATTACCTCCTGCGACTGCGTTCTAGCGAGTTGCTTCTCCACGTTGTCGATTTCTGTGGTATAGAGTGTCGTATATTGAGATTCAGGATATTTTTCCTTGAGTCTTTCAGCTACCTTCCGCATCGTACTGATATTCTCCATATTTGGCTGCAAGCCAACCATGGCATAATGCATACTTGCTATCGGATTGGAAGCACCTTCAATTAATGCGGGGATATCACTTGCACTTAATTCTCGCTTTCGCATTTTATTCATGTTGGCAAGCATATCAGTTGCAGCCTCTGAACCCTCGATCACAAATTCATGGGTTCCGATTTGGTTCAGACTTGTGTTAACTTTCATCTTTGTCTCAGTGCCATCCAGAAAAAAGAAAGCCCTTTGAGATCCTACCCTTATGCGGTAGATGCCCGGCTGAAGTTTTTCCTCCAGATTAATTTCAAAGGCACCATTAGACGCAATCGGTGCTTTTGCGATCACCTGTGTGGTATTGAGCATTACTTGATCAAAAAAAAGTTGTAAGTCCTGGGCATCTGAAACCGTACCGGAAAGTGAGACTCCCTTGCTCGTACCCAAATTTTCACAGGCACTAAGCATAGTGAGACCGATTGACAAAATCAGCAAGTATTTGAAAATTTTCATATTATTTAAGAATTTAAAATCAAAGTTATTATCAGCAGGGATTACTAAAACCATTAAACAGGTTTGTATTACAATATGTTTACCCTCAACATATTTACCAACGGCAACTGCCCATGCCTTAGTGTGCCTCTATATGGCGGATATTAGATCATATTAAAACGATTGCAAATATATAGATCTAAGGTCCCATGCCTTATATTTCCGTTAGAAAAATTTGACACGTTATTCAAGTTCTGCGATTATAAAATTGCAAAGACGAAATATTCGTCATAAATTAGTCGAAAAATACGACAAATGGATACGCACATCAGAGGACGAGGGGCTCAGCTCAATACGCCAGACCCCTATGCTCAATTAATCAGAACTCAACTAAGGCCCTTGAAGGAAGATGTGGATGATGGCTCTTTGCGCAATAGCCAGTTTATCACGGTATATCCGAAGACCATTGTGAATGAAGTGAAGAGCCCGGATGTGGGTATGGATTTTTCAATTAATCCTTATCAGGGTTGTGAACATGGCTGCGTCTACTGCTATGCTCGCAATACACATCCTTATTGGGGTTACAGTGCGGGTCTGGAATTTGAATCAAAGATCATGGTAAAGCTCAATGCCCCAGATTTATTACACCATCATTTAAGCAATCCCAAATGGAAGGCAACTCCCATCGTGCTTTCCGGCAATACAGATTGTTATCAGCCAATCGAAGCAAAAGTGAAATTGACCCGCTCATTGCTCAAGGTCTTTCATGACTTCCGGCATCCCACTGGAATAATTACCAAGAATGCATTGGTACAGCGTGACGTAGACATCCTTGCGGATCTTAGTAGAGACAATTTGGTCAAGGTGATCATTTCGATCACTACACTCGACGATGATCTACGGCAAAAACTGGAGCCCCGGACCTCCACGATCAAACGTCGTTTTCAAACTCTGGCATTTCTGGCCAAAGAAGGTATCCCCGTCTCAGTAATGGTAGCTCCGATCATTCCAGGTATCAATGATCATGAGGTGATGGAGATTGTTCGGATCAGTGCCTTAATGGGAGCTCAAAGTGCTGGATACACTGTCGTCCGGCTGAATGGCGATGTTGAAACCATTTTTAGCGATTGGCTTTCGATCGTGATGCCTGAGCGTAGGGACAAGGTCCTTAATAAAATTGCATCTTGCCATGGTGGAAAAACAGGAGACAGCCGTTTTGGAACCCGGGATGCGCGGAGAAGGTAAGATTGCCCAAATCATCCGTGATCAATTTAAGTTGGCAGTAAACAAGCATATGGGTGATATTTCACCTGTCCATCTCAATACCGATCTTTATGAAAGGCATCGATCATCACAGATGTTGATTGAATTTTAGTAGACCAATGACCTACGGGTAATTACTTCAGCACCTAATTATTCTTATTTTGTGATTTTCAACTAAGCAAAGATGCAGACGAACGAACTTAGTGATTGGAAATTACTTCATAGAGAGGAGGGCCCGTGCATGCCTCTATTCAAGGCCGAGTTTCGACATATGCAGAATCCCCGTAATGGCAAGGTATTGAAAGCAATCGTCTTGAATGTATCTGATACCATTAATATCATAGCAATTACCAAGAAATTAGAATTGATATTGGTTGAACAATTTCGTTTTGGGATCAATCGTAAATTAATTGAGTTGCCAGCCGGGTTAATGGATGGAGAAGAATCACCTCTTGCGGCAGCTAAGCGCGAATTATTAGAAGAAACGGGTCACATCGCCGACTCATGGACCCTATTAGGAAAATCTTTTCTCAATCCAGCATACGTAAACAATGCATGTTATCACTTTTTGGCCCAGGAAGCTACCCTTGTCGCTGAGACATCACCCGATGAACTGGAAGATCTGAAAGTGAGTCTTTATCCCATCGCAGATTTGAGAGACCTCTTAGATTGCGAATTACTCAATGATGCGGTCGGAGTATCGGCATTCAGTTATCTTGGTAAATATCTTATGAGGCAGGCGAGTCACGATGAAGAATAACGGATCTTTTTAAGATGTATCTATCTTTGATCGGTAAGAAAATTTTCAGATGAAGAACAAACAGTGTACTGATACAATCATGATGGTAAGGCCTTCTCACTTTGGCTTTAATAGCGAAACCGCAATGAACAACGCATTTCAAAAAAATAAGGGAGATATAGACCCTGGAGAAATCCAACGTTTGGCTCTCGCGGAGTTTGATGGATTTGTTGAAAAACTTCGTGCAGCAGGAGTAAATATAGTACTTGTAGCGGACACTGAGTATCCACAAAAGACCGACGCTGTCTTTCCAAACAATTGGATCACTACGCATGCTAATGGAGCTATTGTGACTTATCCAATGCAATCGAAAGTAAGGAGAAAAGAGAGGAGAGAAGATGTTGTTGAAATGCTGATGAAGGAATACAAATTTGATCGACGCTATTCACTGGAGCAGTATGAATCAAAGGAGCTGTATCTGGAAGGCACTGGAAGCATGATACTCGATCGGGTCAAGAAAGTGGTTTATGCATGTATGAGCATCCGGACAGACCCAACGATCCTGGATAAATTTTGTGCATTGACGGGTTATGAACGAGTGGTGTTCGTGGCCAAAGATCGCAATGGACAGTTGATATACCATACTAATGTGATGTTGTGCCTGGGCAGGCACTTTGCAGTAATCTGCCTGCAGTCTATCAAAAATGAGGATGAGCAAAAACATGTTGTTGATAAGTTGGAACGCTCCGGTCGCAAGATTATTGACATCAGCTTCGATCAGATGGAGCATTTTGCTGGTAATGTGCTTGAGATACGTGATTTGAAGGGACATAGTCATGTTGTGATGTCAGACCAGGCTTTTGGAATCTTCACTGAAAGTCAAAAAGAAGCACTTGCTGAGTTTGGAAGGATATTGCATGCTCCACTCCATACCATAGAGTCGTATGGGGGTGGAAGCGCCCGATGTATGATAGCCGAGATATTCACGCCGGCCGGTCAGTCAGAGTTCTAGTTCTGTTATCTGGTACTATTGCCTATTAAACTGATATCAAATCGTTGTTGAACTTTAAACATTTTCATCATATTCAAGGTATGTCTATCAAATTAGTAAAAAGTTAATATGTGAGTAATTCATGGATGTAACAATACCTTAATTTGATACTTTTGTAATATGTTTTTGCTTGATGCTGAGCCTTATTATTAACCTCAATTTAATCTGGAGTTAAAAAGTAGGGCCTATTTTGCGAGTGAATATTTTATTACAAAACTTTACCTAGCAACTATGAAAAAGCTATTACAAAATCAGTTTTGCCGTCTGCTCTTACTTTTGATGGCCAGTGCTACCATGATACCTCGGCTGATGGCTCAAGGGGTTACTACCTCTACGTTGAGTGGCTCCGTAACCGATGAAGCTGGAGAACCTTTAATTGGAGCCAATGTTGTGGCCATCCACATACCTTCGGGCACCAGTTATGGTACTTCAACCGATATCGATGGTGCTTTTAATATAGCCAATATGCGGGTTGGTGGTCCTTACAAGATCACTACATCATACACCGGATATGGAGACAATGTGATCGATGGTCTTGCGCTAAGGCTTGGGGAGGCTCAAAAACGCAACATTGTTCTTCAGGAGCAAGCGATCGAGCTGATGGGAATTCAGGTGGTATCGACGCGGGGTAGTACCGGACAAAACGCCGGAACCTCTACCCAGGTCAGTGCAGATGAAATTAATTCTTTGCCAACATTGAATCGAGATTTAAATGATTTTACCCGGCTAACCCCTAAGGCAAGCACTTCGGTGAGCCGAATTTCGTTTGCCGGAGTCAATAATCGGTATAATGCTATCTACATTGATGGCGCCGTAAACAATGATGTTTTCGGACTAACTTCTTCTGGTACAAATGGAGGGTCTACAGGAATATCACCAATCAGCATCGATGTGATTGATCAGATCCAGGTGGTGCTTTCTCCATACGACGTTAGCCTCGGTGGATTTGCGGGAGGGGGCATCAACGCTGTGACCAAGTCAGGCACCAACACGATGAGTGGTACCGCTTATCTTTTTGTCAAAAATCAAGATCTGTCTGGAAAGACTCCCGGTAAGTTGTCAGAAAGGACTGGAAATGATCGAGCAAAGTTGGCTGACTTTAGTGAAAAACTTTATGGATTTTCATTAGGTGGTCCCATTGTAAAAGACAAAGTATTTTTCTTTGCCAATGTTGAATTGCAAAGGGATGAGACTCCCAGCCCTTTTGATATAGGAACGTATAGGGGTGATGCTGATGCGAATAAACTCAATCAATTAAAGAGCTTCCTCCAAAATAGCTACAGCTATGATCCTGGTGATTTTGGCAGTAAATTAAACAAGTTGGACGGTACCAAGATTTTCGGTAAATTGGATTTTAATCTTAGTAATGAACATAAGCTGACGGTCAGACATCAGTATACGCAGGGCGCAAGCACCAGCGCATCTGGAAATCGGGCGGATGCTATTTTCTTTTCTAATTCGGGAATCTATTTTCCAAGCACCACCCACTCGTTTGCTGCAGAATTGAATTCTCGGTTCAGTAATCGTCTTTCTAATAATTTGATTATTGGCTACACTTCTGTACTTGATGATCGAGACCCGATTGGCGGTGACTTTCCTTGGGTGGACATACAAGACGGAAGCGGTCATATATTCCTGGGTACCGAAGAATTTTCTACCGCCAATTTCCTCGATCAAAAGATCTTCACGATTACTGACAATTTGAAAATATACAAAGGTGATCACACGATTACCCTAGGAACGCATAATGAATTTTATAACATTCGGAATGTCTTTATTGGGCAAAACTATGGATCTTACGATTTTGCGTCTGTAGATGCATTTCTGAATAATGAGGCACCTACTGATTATGATCGCTCATACTCTCTGGTAGATGACATTACTGGAGATGGGACAGCGGCGGCAGCTGACTTCAAAGCAATGCAGTTGGGTTTTTATGGACAAGATGAATGGTCAGTGAACAATAAACTAACAATTACTGGCGGTTTGCGCATTGACATACCTATTATTACTTCTGATCCTGTCACTGATCCTACATTCAATAGTAGGACTCTACCTGCTATTCAGGCTAAATATGATATTGCCGAAGATATCGAAGGTGGTAAGGCACCTGATGGTCAACTGATGTTTTCTCCCAGGGTTGGATTTAGTTATGACTTCAACCGTGATAACCGAACGGTACTGAGAGGTGGCTTAGGGATTTTCACTTCCAGAATTCCTTTTGTCTGGCCGGGGGCCATGTTTAACAACAATGGTCTGGCCATAGGTTTTGCCGGTGCGGCCCCCAATGGATTTCAGGCCGATATCAATAATCAATATACCAATCCAGACTTCAGCATTCCTTCTGGACAGGTCGATATTTTTGTAAAAGACTTCAAATATCCTCAAGTGTTTCGCACCAATCTGGCCTTAGATAAGATTATCGATTCGGGTTGGAAATTTACTGTCGAGGGAGTTTATACCAAAACCCTCAATAATGTTAACTATATAAATGTAAACTCAGACCCAACTCCCTCATTTAATTGGGCGGGTAAGGACAATCGTCCTGTTTTTTCGCGAAGCAGCATCGATCGAACGTATAGTGCGATTTATGTTGGTAACAATACCAATGAGGGATATACCTACAATCTTTCAGGTATGATATCGAAAGAATGGCACTCGGGTTTAAATCTATTATTGGCTTATACCTATGGCGATGCAGAAGCAGTTAATGAAGGTACCTCATCGCAAAACTCATCGCAATGGAGAGGTCAAGTCAGCATTGACGGGCGCAACAGTCCCGTATTAGGTAGATCAGACTATAGCCTTGGTTCGAGACTAATCAGTGCCGTGTCTTATAAGTTGAAGTGGAATCAATCAGGAACGACCTCCACCACATTTTCTTTATTTTACGAAGGACAATCAGGTAATGCATTTTCCTACGTGATTGGAGGATCAGGCGGCCGTAATGTAAACAATGAGACTGGAAGCACCAGTCGTAATAGGTCGTTGGTTTATGTTCCCGCTGCCCAGAGTGATATTGTTTTAGTAGAAAAAAATGGATTGTCACCAGCTCAGCAATGGAGCCTGCTTGATGCTTTTATCGAAGATGACCCCAACTTGAGGGACAAGCGCGGCGGTTATGCGGATAAAAATGGATCAAGAGCTCCATTTGTCAGCCAGTGGGACTTTGCCATTCGTCAGGATTTTGGGTTAAGCACCGGAAATAGTGTTCATCGCTTTCAATTTTCACTGGATATTGAGAATTTTGCAAACTTATTGGGTAAAAACCTGGGTACCATCTATACGGTAGTTGGAGACTTCAATAATTCCGACCTCTATCAATATGAGGGTTTGGACGGTCAAACTCCACGATTTAGCTTCACCAATGACCGGCTCGGCAAAGAAAAATATGACATCTCCAGTTTTTCGTCACGTTACCGTATGCGAGTAGGGATTCGCTATATTTTTAACTAGAAATATTTAGAACAAGCTCAAAAGCCGTCTAGAAAGACGGCCTTTTGTTTCGCGACTACCCTGCCGCACATTCTGTACAAAATCGATAATATGATGGTATTTACCTGCCAGAATAATCCTGAATCGGGCAATCAACAATCCCTTTGTCTTGCCGGTCTAAAAAAGGCTACAGCGCAGGGAGGAATGCCAAGTCCCAGTGTATTCTATTTTAATAGGCATTTTTAATGGATTATATTCGTTATGCGAATAGCTAAAGCTGTCCATTTTAGATGAAAACAACCGGTAAAATTGGCATTACCCTTTCAGGGGGGGGTGCCCGGGGTATTGCTCACATCGGAGTATTACAGGCATTGGAAGATAGTCACATTTATCCCGACGTGATTTGTGGTACCTCAGCAGGGGCCATCATTGGAGTACTCTATGCTCATGGGTTTAGTCCCGCAGAGATCAAAGTCATTTCGGAACAAAGCAATATTTACAAACTTTTCAGACTTGTATTACCAAAACGAGGCCTGAGTAGCCAGGACTATATCTACAAACAACTCAAACAGCTCATTCCTGAAAACAATTTTGAAAGTCTTCAAAAAAATTCTACGTCGGAGTGACTAATCTAAACGCTGGCAAACATGAGATTTTTAACCATGGTCCGCTCCATGAGTTGGTGATCGCTTCTTCAGCCATACCAGGGATCTTTCAACCGGTCGAAATTGATGGAAACTACTATGTTGACGGTGGCGTAATGAATAATATGCCTGCTGACCCAATACGTAACCAATGCGATTTTCTCATCGCCAGTAATGTTGTGACCAAGGTCGAAAAATCCAATAATGAGCTTAGTGGATTGAAGAGCATCCTTGCCAGAGTGTTTGAGATCAGCTTGTGGTATCGATCTCGTCTTAATTACGATGCTTGTGATATGATCATCGAACCCCTTGGATTACATAACTATCACATCTTTAACTTCAGTAAATCCAAGGAGATTTATGAATTGGGATATTATGCCGCTATGGATCAAATCGAGCGGCTCCAAGAAGAAATCGCTGGAGTAAGGCACTAATTCCGGTATTAGGGAGTCCTAATCCAGATGGACCGCCATCTCGTCAAATCCCTTTAGTTGGACATTAATATGATCTTTAAGAGTTGTGGCCAATGATAGTCCGACGTAATCAACTTTGATGGGGAAGGATTTGTGAGTTCGGTCGACTAGTACGGCTGCTTCGATCTTCTTAGGTAATACGTCCATTAATGGTTTTAGGGCAAAAAAGATGGTGCGACCCGTATTGGGCACATCATCAATAATAAGGATAGATTGGTTCTTGATCTCTTTTGGAGACAGATCTATTGTAATCGGTTCTGCAAGAGGAGCCGCCGGATTAAGAGTAAGGTGACTTAAGACAAACTTAATCTTGGATATCTTTTGTAGTTCCTTATGTAGGAGTTTGGCAAAATTCATCCCGTTGTTATTGATTCCAGCCAATATGATCTGTTTCTCATTGTAGTTGTTTTCAAGTATCTCAAATGACAATCGCCTGATTTTTTGCTTGATCTGACTTTGGTTTAGTATTTTCATATCCTTGTAGGCCTGGTGTCGGGTCTTAATAATTTTAATTAAAATCAAAAATTTTACGGGGCTTAAACTACAAGCATCAAAGTTAGCCATTTACAAAATAGGTCTTACATGAGTATTGAACAAATCTTGTTTCTGCTACTGCTACTGGTCGTTGGTCTCAAAGCCTACCGGTCTTACAGCGAGATTTGGGCCAAGATTCAGTTAGGTAAGCCGTATGATGGATCCCCGGATCAAAGTAAAAGGTGGAAGAATGTTCTGTTGGTCGCTTTTGGGCAAAAGAAGATGTTTAAGAATCTCCTTCCTGCTATTTTCCATTTGACAATTTATGTTGCTTTTATGATGACCCAAATCGAACTTATCGAGATTGTGATCGATGGAGTTTCTGGTCATCACCGTACTTTTGCTTCTGGTCTTGGCTGGTTTTATCCGATGATCATCAATCTGATCGAGTGCCTGTCGATTTTAGCTTTTATTGCTACGGTCATTTTTCTTTGGCGACGAAATGTCCTTAAAATAAGTCGATTTGAAAAAGCGGAGATGGTCGGTTGGCCTAAAAGGGATGCTAATTTGATTCTTTTAGGTGAAATCCTTCTCATCATTGGGGTTTTTACCATGAATGGGGCAGACACTCAATTGCAAACCCTTGGAGTCGCGCATTATCCTGACACGGGCAAGTTATTGATCAGCAGTTCTATTGGAGATACCCTGTTTTCTGGCCTTGATCTCAAAACTCTCATTTTTCTGGAAAGATCTGGATGGTGGCTTCACCTGACAATGGTATTTGGTTTTCTTCTTTATTTGCCGGTCTCTAAACATCTTCATATTCTACTTGCTTTTCCTAATACGTATTGGGCAAGACAAAAACCACCCGGCACCATGCAAAATATGCCTGAAGTGATGGAGGCAGTGAAATCTATGCTGGGTCTGGCTCCTGAAGCCGCTCCCATGACATCGGCTGAAATCCCTGAATTTGGAGCTAAGGATGTTACAGCTCTGACCTGGAAAAATATATTGGATGCCTATACCTGCACAGAATGTGGAAGATGTACTGCGGTTTGCCCAGCCAACATAACCGGAAAGAAACTGTCACCTCGCAAAGTGATCATGGATGTTAGAGACAGGGCGGATGAAGTCAGAGAGAAGTTACGCTCGGCTAATAGTAACTGGATCAAGGAGGAATTACGAGGTACCGATGTACAACTTAATAAGGATAATTTTGAAGATGGTCAGTCTTTATTCGACCGAATTACTCGCGAGGAATTATATGCGTGTACGAGCTGTAACGCCTGTGTTGAAGCATGTCCCGTTTTGATCAACCCACTGGAAGTGATTCTTGAGATGCGGCGCTACGATATACTGACTTTGGCAGGAGGACCTCAGGATTGGCTTCCCATGTTTAATAGCCTTGAAAATAGTGGTTCCGTTTGGCAGGTATCAGCCGCCCGGGATGCCTGGATCGACCGCTAATAAAATGGAATGATGGATAAGAAAGTACCCTTGATGGCAGATGTGGCTGGACAGAGTGATCGTCCGGAAATACTTTTTTGGGTCGGATGTGCCGGTAGTTTTGATCCTCGTGCCCAGAAGGTCACCAAAGCATTTGTCCAAATCTTAAATGCCAGTAAAATTTCATATGCAGTTTTAGGAAAGGAGGAACAATGTACTGGAGATCCGGCGAGGAGAGCAGGAAATGAGTTTCTTTTTCAAATGTTGGCGCTGCAAAATATCCAAACCCTCAACACTCATAATGTCAGTAAGATTGTAACCACCTGCCCGCATTGTTTTAATGTTTTGAAAAATGACTATCCAGCGTTAGGTGGGCATTATGAGGTCATCCACCATACCCAGCTTATCCAGAGTCTTCTTGACGATGGTCGTCTAAAAATTGCAGGGGGAAGCTTTACAGGAAAAAAAATTACTTATCACGACTCTTGTTATCTTGGCAGAGCAAATGGTGTCTATGAAGCACCCCGGGAAATCTTAAGTCAGATTGAGGGTGATTTGGTTGAGATGGAACGTAATCGCACTAACGGACTTTGTTGCGGAGCTGGGGGTGCTCAGATGTTTAAGGAAGATGAGCCCGGTCAAAAACGCATCAACATAGAACGCACAGAAGAAGCCCTAAAAACCAATCCTGATATCATAGCAGTCAATTGTCCTTTTTGTTTAACCATGTTGACCGATGGTATGACGGCTAGCAACAAAAGTGAAGAAATTATGGTTTTGGATTTATCAGAGCTTATTATTCAATCGATTAAAGCATGAAAGTTAATTTCGAAAACTCAGCCCAACCGCTCGTATTTGGATATACCAAAGTGACGAAGCGATTCCTAAAATTAAGTTATCTGAGCTTAGTCATGATCTGGATCAATTTATAGATTCTTGGTCTGCCCATCAACAACCACTGGCTGCCTCTGGTACAATTTTGCATGATCGATTCATTATTCTGATGGTCGATGAGCAACTAAATGCAGCAAGTGGCTGCTCGATTGATAGCTCTGTGAGCTTTATACGGGCTATCGAAAAGAAATATCAGTTAAATCTGTTTGATAGATTCACTTTTTCTTATGAAAAGGATGGTGAGATTTATACAGTACCTAAGGCCAGATTTGTCGAACTCTACAAGTCAGGTGAGATCAATGAATCAACGATGGTCTTTGACAATCTTATCCGAACTAAAGTAGATCTTGAAACATCGTGGCTTAAACCTTTGGGCAAGAGTTGGTTACGTAGATTTGTGTAAGTGTCATATGATATTGATGATTTTATTGTCAAAGGGGTTGAGTGCGGTACCAATCACGTCTGCCTCTACTTCTAACCGGTATTCTGATTTGACCGCTTTGATCGACTTGGCAGCTTTGACTAAACCTCTAAGCAGAAAGTTCTTTCCTTCCAGTTCATCCATCCTCGATCGAATAATTTCAAATGGCAATTCAAATGCATAAGCTACTGGTTGGTTAGCTGGTACATCAATAAGCATGGGAACATCCATCTCGGCCAGGAGATATTCGTCAGTAAGTTTCGACTTTCTGCGACCCCGAATGTATTTTTCGACTAATTTGAAACGGAACGAGGTGACTGTTTGAGCGTTCATCGAGGATAACCTCACGGTACCTTTAATAGACCCTTCCTGGTGTTTGATTTCTTCGGGCAATAGCAGTTCGACCTTGACCCCCTCAATACCTAACCATTTTTTTACTCTGTTTAGCATCGTACGATTTAGCTTTTATCTAATAAAGACATTCCTATCGGTCAAGTCGTTCCTGCAAATCGACGAATGATTAAAATCAAACGATTGTTGTTCAGGGTCAAGTCCACTTATTGCTCCGATCCAGGTTTTGACTTACTCAATAGTTCGAGCATCTCTTCATCGGTTTTTCCAAGATTATCAAGTAGAAACTGGGCATCATCATTAAAATCAGAATCAGGGTAGGAGGTTAGAAAGCTCTGATAGAGCTCCCGCGCCTTGTCATGATCCTTCATGTCTTCATCACACATGAAAGCGTGTAAAAACAGGGATTTGGCAGCCAGATCGGTACCCTTGTTATTCTCATATAGTTCTTTAAAGATCGATTCAGCGGTTTGAAAGTCCCTGGCAGCTCTTGCCGTTTCCCCTGCCTTCCACAAGAAATCAAGCCGCTTCTCATCCCTGGTTTTTGATGCCATATCTTGATATAGGGCAAGCAATTCCTGGAGAATTTGCTGACTGGGTTGCTCAGCAAGTTTCGCCTCAAGGTTTGCTATTTCTTGCAGCGTTTTGGCAGATTCCGAATTGCAGGCAATCAGGCAAGAGATTAAAATTATAAAACAAAGTTTATGCATATTTGGCTGATTTTATTTAAGGCGCCTAAATTTATCCATATTTTAACGAATCTGTACATATGTGTAGTAAATACGGTCATATGAAATACTTGAGATTAGTCGTGATCATTGCCACTTTGCCCATTTGCCTACATGCGCAAATTAAGATTAATAGCCCTTATCAGAAAAAACAAGAGAAAGACAAAACCTACATTCCAGATGAAGGGCAAGAAACTCAAAGTCCTCCGGGTTCCAGTCCTGCTGGTGACGACATAGCCATGGTCAAAGCAATGGTGAGTGACCTCTTCCTGGCCATGAATCAAAGTGATGCCAACAAAATAAAATCATTATTTGCTCCTGAGGGCCGTTTGATGAGCACTGATGCCACTGGCAAAATCAACATATTGAGTGTGGACCAGTTTGCTCAGATGATAGGTCAGGCGGTCAAGGGATCACTTGAGGAACGTGTCACAGAGATGGAAGTCAAAATCGATGCTAATCTTGCTACGGTTTGGGCTGAGTACGATTTTTTACCACAATCGTGCCCTTCAGCATTGTGGAGTCGATGCTTTTCAATTCTATAAAAGCACATCTGGATGGAAGATCGTTCAGATTTCCGATACCAGGAGAAACGATTGCTCCCCAGGAGGTAAAGCCGGAGCTATCAATACCCTAATGGATGGATGGCATGCCGCTGCCTCGAAAGCAGATGCTAAGAAGTATTTTGACCTTTTGAGTGCCGACGGATTTTATTTAGGTACCGATGCAAGTGAAAGTTGGAATAAATCCGCTTTCTATCAATTTGCAAAGCCATTTTTTGACAAAGGTAACGCCTGGAAGTTTACCGCGAAAGATCGAAAAGTCTACTTTTCCGATGATCAGGAAATTGCTTGGTTTAATGAGCTTCTCGATACCTGGATGGGCACCTGCCGGGGATCCGGGGTATTAAAAAAGCAGTCTGACGGATCTTGGAAGATCATGCAGTATAGTCTTGCCATTTTGGTACCCAATGACCTGATACAGGATTATCTTAAACTCGTGGAAAGTAAGAAATAGGAAGCCGGAAGTCGGAAGCCCGAAGCTGGAAGCCGGGAGGCCGCAGTTGACAGTTGGCAGTCAGGTAGTTGGCAGTAGGCAGTTGAACTGAAGACTAAAGACTGAGAATTGAGTACTGTTATGGATACAACAAATATTTTAGTCGGTTTTCCGCAAAATTCACTAGGTCTGTCTGCCAGGATGCACGAATTTCCTTGGCACTTTTGCCGGCGATGATTTCCTTCCTTAAGCTGGTTGTGCCGGCCAGTTTATCAAACCATCCATTCTGGTTGAAAAAAGAGGTCTTGTCTGAAAATCGATTATAAAAACGGATCACATATTCAAGATTGATTTCTTGCTGGTTGTGTATCGACTCAATCGAAAGACCAGTAAGATCTTCACCGTAGCAAGTCTCATTTTTAAGTTTAGGGTTTGCTGCTCCGAACATCGGCTTGGGTATAAAAGTAAATGTTGCATCCTTGATATCCGGGTGACCAATCACTTGAAATTGCGAAGTTGTACCCCGGCCGATGCTCAAAGGAGTGCCTTCAAAAAAGCAAAGTGAAGGATATAATAGTATTGATCTGAGATTGGGAAGATTGGGAGATGGAGCCAGAGGAGGATCATAAATAGTCTGATGGTCATAGTTGCCGCACTTTACCACCTTTAAGTCACATTTTATGCCTTCATTCAACCAACCTTCGCCGTTGATCATTTGGGCATATTCTCCGATTGTCATCCCATAAACTACGGGCACAGGATGCATGCCGACGAAAGATCTGAAAGTATCTTCCCTGATCGGCCCGTCCATATAATGTCCATTTGGATTGGGCCGATCCAGAAGGAGTATAGTTTTGCTGACTTCGGCGCATGCTTCCATAACGTAATGCAGGGTGGAAATGTAGGTGTAGAATCTGGCTCCAACATCCTGAATATCAAAGATCATAACGTCAATTGCTTTAAGATCTGCTTGAGATGGCTTTTGCTTATTACCATACAGCGATACAATTGGAATACCGGTCTCAGGATCTTTTTCATCCTCAATATGGGCTCCAGCATCAGCATTGCATCGAAAACCATGTTCGGGTGAGAATATTCTTATAATCTTCATATTTAATGAGAGCAGGGTGTCGACCAGGTGCCTATTCCCAATGGTGGAAGTATGATTAACCACCAGACCTATTTTTTTCCCTTCGATATCCGTAAGATATTCTTGAAGCTGCCAGGCGCCGGGTCTCACCTCCCCTGAGACCTCTTTGACTTCACTATCAGATATTTGTGAAGGTATGGGAGTGGTGGTGCAAGCAGATTGGCTGATTGCTATTAGAAAAGTGATTAACAGAGTATAATACATGACATTTTTTTTTAATTTCATCCTTCCATGATACGAAAATATGCTATTGTAGATATAGAAACCACCGGAGGGTTAATGAAACGGGACAAAATTATTGAAATTGCGATTGCGATTCATGACGGCACCCGCATAATTGATCGTTTTGATACCTTGCTTGATCCCGGGCGATCTTTATCGAAGCAGATTACAATGCTAACTGGCATCAACGATGAGATGTTGGTCGGGGCTCCTAAATTCTTCGAAGTTGCAAGGAAGGTGGTTGAAATGACAGAAGGTTGCATTTTTGTTGCTCATAATGTGCGCTTCGACTATACCTTTATCAAAAGGGCTTTTGAAGAACTCGGGTATAACTATGCGCGTAAGCAACTATGCACGGTACGATTGAGCCGAATGATCACTCCCGAATTGCGCAAACATGGTTTGGACGCACTCTGCAGATATCACAATATCGACAATGATCAACGTCACCGGGCAATGGGAGATGTGATTGCCACTGCCAAGGTTTTTGACAAATTGCTTGAAAAAGGTGGTGATCACGCCATTGACCAAATCATCAATTACGGAATCAGGGCCTCCAGGTTGCCATCTCCGATAACTCTGGAGCAGCTCCATGATTTGCCTGAAGCGTGTGGTGTCTATTATCTCTTCAATGAATCGGGTGAGGTGATATATGTCGGTAAGTCAATTAATATTAAAAAAAGGATCATGCAGCATTTTGCAGAAAATTCCGCTAAATCCAATAAACTTGCTCAAAGAGTACATGATATCAGCTGCGAGGTGACGGGCAGCGAATTAGTAGCACTTTTACTTGAAGAGCAGGAAATCAAAAGACTGCAGCCTGATGTAAACCGTCAATTGCGAAGAAAACTTTTCCCCTTTGCACTATATCATTACCTGGATGACAGCGGATATATCCAGTTGATTGCCGAAAAGATTAAAAAGAATATTCCCGTTGATTTTAAAATCATTAAAGAATATCCAAAGCTAGCCTATGCCAAAGGACATCTCGAAGGGCTCATTGAAGAATTTAATCTTTGCCAGCATCGCTGTGGTGACAAAACCGGGGTTGGGCATTGCTTCAATTTCAAGATCGGTCAATGTTTGGGAGCATGTCAGGGTTTAGAAGCTCCTGGTGACTACAATGCTCGAGTCGAGGAAGCGATCCAATATCTTCAGAGCGTAGTCAAAGACAACTTTTTCATTATTGATGAGGGCAGGGAAAAAGAAGAGAAGTCGGTAGTCATGGTCGAACGTGGCCAGGTGATCGGCTATGGTTATATCTATTCAGGTACCGCATATCAAAGTCCGGATGATCTTAAGGAAGCTGTCAAACCCATACAAAGTAGCAGGGATACCCAGCGAATCGTTCATTGGTATATTAAAGAGAAGAAAGTCGAAAAGATTTTGCCTTTTTAAACTCAAAGCACCAAACACCAAATTACAAGCACCAAAATCCAAGCACCAAGCACCAAGCACCAAAATCTGTGACCAATGGCATTTGGAATTTGAAATTTGGAATCTGGAATTTCCCTTGGGGTATCAAGCACCAAGCACCAAGCACCAAATCTGTGACCAATAGCATTTGGATTTTTGGAATTTGGAATTTGGAATTTCCCTTGGGGTACCAAGCACCAAGCACCAAATCTGTGACCAATAGCTTTTGGAATTTGAGATTTGGAATTTGGAATTTCCCTTGGGGTATCAAGCACCAAGCACCAAATCTGTGACCAATGGCATTTGGAATTTGAAATTTGGAATCTGGAATTTCCCTTGGGGTATCAAGCACCAAGCACTAAGACACCAAATCTGCGACCAATAGCTTTTGGATTTTTGGAATTTGGAATTTCCCTTGGAAGCACCAAGCACCAATGCCTGAGCAAAACCCATTGGAATTTGGAATTTGAGATTTGGAATTTCCCTTGAAGCACCAAGCACCAAATTAAAAGCACCAAAGTCGTGAGCACTTGCTTTTGAAATTTGAGATTTGGAATTTGGAATTCCCTTGGAAGCACCAAAATCCAAGCACCGAAGTGTGAGCAAAACCCATTGGAATTTGGAATTTGAGATTTGGAATTTCTTCTAGGCAAGGGAGAATGAAAATTTGTCTATTTTAACTGCCTCTAATTGATTTACACAAACATGGAAGGAAACAACGATAATCGCAAAGTTTATTGGAAGACAAATCTCAGATACTTATTCATCCTGCTATTGATTTGGTTTGTCGTGTCTTATGGTGCTGGTATCTTATGGGCGGATGCTCTAAATAAGTTTCGTATTGGTGGGTTCAAGCTCGGATTTTGGTTTGCCCAACAAGGTTCCATTTATTTTTTTGTTGTTCTGATCTACGTCTATGTGATTCTAATGAATCGATTGGATCGAAAATTTGATGTGCATGACGACTAAATCGTTGAAAAGAAGGCTATTTATTTGTCATCTAACTATTGAAATCTCATCTTTTTCTAACCCTGATATATGGAACTTCAAACCTGGACTTTTATCATTGTAGGCTTGACCTTTGCACTGTACCTTGCTATTGCCTGGTGGTCAAGGGCCTCCTCAACCGCTGAATTTTATGTGGCAGGAAAGGGAATACATCCCATCACCAATGGTATGGCCACGGCAGCTGATTGGATGTCTGCCGCGTCATTTCTTTCGATGGCAGGGCTTATCTCATTCATGGGTTATCAAGGAGCCCAGTACCTGATGGGATGGACTGGTGGATACGTCTTGCTGGCACTGCTACTTGCTCCATATCTTCGCAAGTTTGGGAAGTACACCGTGCCGGATTTCATTGGAGAAAGATACTATTCTCAGGTGGCTCGGGTTGTTGCTTTGGTATGTGCACTTTTTGTCTCTTTTACCTATGTAGTTGGACAAATGAAGGGAGTGGGAGTTGCATTTGCCGGATTTCTCAATATTCCGTTTGAGTGGGGTATCACCATTGGTGTTGGCATCGTCTTTTTTTATGCAGTGCTGGGTGGCATGAAGGGTATCACCTATACTCAGGTTGCTCAATATTGCGTACTCATATTTGCCTATCTGGTTCCAGCGATTTTTATTTCAGTACTGATGGTAGGAAACCCGATTCCGCAATTGGGTCTTGGAGGCACTTTAAGTGACGGGACCTATCTATTAGATAAGCTTGACCAGGTAGTGACGGATCTGGGATTTAGGGAGTACACTACTTCACATGCCGGCAAAGTCGATTTGTTTTTTGTGACCGCAGCTCTGATGCTCGGTACTGCAGGGCTGCCGCACGTGATCGTCCGGTTTTTTACAGTCAAAAGAGTATCTGATGCAAGAAGATCAGCCGGTTGGGCCCTTCTTTTTATAGCGATATTATATACTACAGCACCTGCTATTGGAGCATTTGCAAGAACCAATCTGATCCAAACAGTGCAGGATAAGAATTATAGTGAGATGCCAGCCTGGTTTAGCAACTGGGAGAAAACCGGATTGCTGGCCTTCACTGACAAAAACAATGATGGCAAGATTCAATACTATAATGATCAAAACCCTGAGTTTGCTACAAAAATGGAGCAGGAGAAAGGATGGAAGGGAAGTGAACTCACGGTAGATCGAGACATTATGGTCCTGGCCAATCCTTCCATTGCCAATCTACCCAATTGGGTGGTGGCCTTGGTAGTGGCCGGTGGACTTGCTGCGGCTCTGTCTACGGCCGCGGGACTTCTATTGGTGATCAGTACTTCAATTTCACATGATCTCTTGAAAAAGTGGCTGCGTCCCAATATTTCAGAAAAAGGCGAGTTAAGGGCAGCGAGAATTGCTATATCCGTAGCTGTTATCGTTGCTGGATACGCAGGAGTGAATCCACCGGGATTTGTCGCTCAGGTGGTGGCTTTCGCATTTGGCTTAGCGGCGGCGTCGTTTTTTCCGGCTATCGTTATGGGAATTTTCTCTAAGAGAATGAATATGCAGGGAGCCGTTGCTGGCATGCTGGTAGGGTTGATTTTCACTGCGGGATATATATTCTATTTCAAATACGGCGGTGGAACCCCGGCCCAATATTGGTTTGGTATATCACCGGAAGGCATCGGTACCATGGGCATGATTTTCAATTTCATTGTTGCTATCACTGTGAGCGCTTTTACTCCACCACCACCTAAAGAAATACAGGAGTTGGTTGAAAGTATTAGGATTCCCAGGGCGTAGGAAGCTGCCCGCCTTCGCGCAAGGCTTCACTGGCGGAGGAAGTCCGAAGTCTTGACTTGCGATCCTGGAGCGCTTGGCTTTAGGGAAAATATGAAGGGGGCTCCAGAATACCTCCGGGCTTCAGGATCCCAGAGAGCTTGCGATCTCCCGGAGTGGGCATGTAGAAAATAATTGGACAAAAAGGTTATTACGTAGTCAGGGATTAAATCATGGGCCGACTTGTTGTCCGATCCTGGGGAGCTTTGGTTTACGAGAGATAATCTAAGAAAACTCGGTTAGTTGCGAAATGAATTAGCCGGAAGATGGTTGCAATCACTCCCTTACTAGAGCTAGATTTGACCAGTTTGATTCAATATTTGCTTGACTTCCTCTACAGTAATTCCTACAATATTGGCAATCAGATCAAGTGAAACACCGGACTTATGGGCATTTAAAATTACGTCCTTTTGTTTCTGAGCAATTCCTTTTTCAATTCCTTTTTCGATTCCTTTTTCAATTCCTTTTTCAATTCCTTTTTCAATCCCTTTTTGTATAATTTGATCGTACGTACTCATAATATCTGATTTTATCATTGGAGGAAGTTCGGCCAGCAACTCAACTAGCTTTTCATCTCTAATATCGACAATTTCAAAATAGTAAACAACGAGGGGTGGTAATAAGTTTCTCGCCTCTTGCGGAGACAGAGTCCCAAAGATTGTTTGGATTCGATCCAACAGAGCTTTGGGATCACGACTGTATTTTTGGGTTAATACTGCTGCCCTTAGGAGCGTATGCTGAAGAGCAAAGATGCTTTCATCATTCATCCTTGCCACATCGATAAAGACGGATTCAAAGTCCGGTATATATGGTTTAAGGGCAGTTGGTAGTACACTCATCAGGTCCACTATTGAATACATTTGCCATTTTCGGGCTCCATGATAGTAGACTATTGGAATAATGGGTTGGAGTTTCTTTCCATTCTGCCACTGATTCAGATATGCCTGGGCCAGATATCCAAGGACTTGCAAGGATGTTTGTTTTTCAATCTGGCTCTTATGTTCAAGTAAGATACTGATAAGACATTCCTCGGAGTGGTTTTGAAGATGACAACAGAATACTGCATCGACAAAGTATTCCTGTAAATGCTGGTTGACGAATCCATACTGTTGAGAGGTCAGACTGGATAAGTCTATGATATCCTTTACCTCAGTTGGCAGGAATTGTGAAAGAAATTCACGAGCAAAACCAATGTCCGCAACGAGTGCTTTGAAAAATTTATCATGAATATTATTGATGGGTCCTGGCATAAACTCAAGATACTAAAGTAGTGAGAAATATTATCCCAGCATGCAAGACCAAGCGAAAGTAGGAATCGGCAAAAGCCCTAGACAGATAAATGATCGAAGAAAACTTTAGTCACCACACGATCTCTGCGAGGAGATTCATGCCCGCAATCGGAAGCCGGAAGCCCGAAATTTAGTGATTGGCGTATTCCAATGCCCTCCGCTCTATGCTCTATGCCCTCCGCTCTATGCCCTCCGCCTTTGCACTATGCCCTATGCCCTCTGCCCTTGATCATTTCGATCTAGCAGCCAGACAATGACCAGCCCCAGCACAAAACAAACAATGACAACAGGCAGATACGCTGTTCCTTCATAATTGTTGGGCAGAACATTCATTTCCTGCACTACCTGAAACAGGTGCAAATCTGATCCCGGTGGTATGATGTTGACATAGCCTCCGGATTCTTTGTCGAGCCATACTACTGGATTTCTCCATGGCCAGATTCGATTGAGTGAACCGATCATAAAACCGGTCAGCAGAGCCAGCGTTGGTTGATAAAATCGTTTGAAGAGATAGTTAAGTACATTAGAAAAGAGAGTGATACCCACACCACACCCTAGCAGGAACACCAGAATCAGAAGCATTGATGATGTGCTTCGCTCTGAAATCATCTCTTTTGCATTGTGCAGTACGATCGTATACATGCCCATGAGTAGTAAGATAAAACTGCCAGAGATACCAGGTAGGATCAAAGCGCAAATAGCTATCATGCCTGACACGAACACAAACATTAGATTGTCAGTTCCTTGCGTAGGACTTATTATAGTAATATAGTAAGCAATCGCGGTACCGATCAGTGCTGCTAATATCTCGACGTAGGTCCAGCGTGTTATTTTACGTGCAATGTAGATAGCAGATGCGATGATCAGACCAAAGAAAAACCCCCATATTATTGAAGGGTAAAACTCGAGTAAGTAGCTGATGCCCAGAACACCGACCAGTATACCGAGGACCATCCCTGTGAGTAGTGAAAATAGGAAGGTACCGTCTATATGCTCCCAGAAGACTTTAAAGCCTTGATATTTCCAAATCCCCAGTGGGAATCGCGTTATTTTCTTAATGTCAAATATAAGACGCTCATAAATGCCGGTTATAAAGGCGATGGTTCCGCCAGAAACCCCAGGTACGACTTCAGCCATTCCCATGGCCAGACCTTTAAGGGAGGTGAGTAAGTTATGATTCATGTGAATAACCACTTTTTTCAGGTGCCAAAATATGAAAATTGACTCGGAAAGAACTGTCATCTCATGTGAATCAATATTTTAACCATGGCAGCTGGTATATCAACTCTGGAGGAGGGTGGCTTGATGCGAATAAGTGCTCGTGCTTTCAATACAAAAGTAGTTCGAAATACCATTTTTCATGCTGTTAGAACATAATTTCGTCCTTTTAAACGGTAGTTCTATCCAATTCATCCTGATCTCAATGGGAAATACTTTTTATTTATTAGCTTAGCCTCGTCCGTAGTAGGATTTAAAGTTTGTTTTCATTTATTGATGCTCATTTGAGAGTGACTTGGCTTAGACGATCTCTAGATTGTTAGAGCATTCCGAAATCGTCTACCAAGGCTAGCGTTTGTGTGTGAACGCTCTGGACTGTTAGCCATCAATGGGGATCTCATTTCTTGAGGCAAACCGTAATTTCTGCAGCTCAAACACGTTCTAAACCGTAAATAGCAATTCCTATGAACAAATCACTACCCCTTTACCGGATTGAATTTTCCGTAAGGATAGTTCTCCTAAAGTTAATTTTATTGTCCTTTTTACTCTACAATGGCCAGCAAATAAGGGCTCAAAGCTGTAATCAACTTGAGAACTTTTCAACAGCAATAAGCATCGGTCCAAGTCAGGCAGCTGGTGTCTGGTATGTAGACCGGTATTCACCAGCGGCATTCATGAGCCAAGCTATTCCAGGAGGAGTTGTACTAAAGCATTCTATCAGCACGACAGAAGGAGCAATCAACAGGCCTAATGGGCAGCAGGGGGCTTTCTATAATACACAAGGGAGGAAATATGATCTTCCGGCCATGACTAAGAGTATGAAGATAGAGCTCTATATTCCAGTTTCCTGGGCTACTTCTGATAAAAGGGAAGCTGGCATCTGGGGAACGGCAGTTGATCTTAGTTCAGCTATTTCTGGATATCCTATTTTGGAATTCACTAGTGACATAACAGGAGGAGGACCACGTTTTAGAGGCTATGAGACCGGAACTGGAGCCTGGATCGATATGGGGCTGCCAGGTGGATTTATATATGATAGTTGGTATACCCTGGAAATTGAGCTGCAACCAAATGGAGAGTTCATTTACCGCGTAGAAGATCTGGAAACTACAACTACAACCGGTGCACCGGATGGTTCTGTTCGTATTGACAATGTCATTTTACAAGGTTATAATTATGACCCTTCTCAAGCTATTGATATTACAAATCCGGGAGTGACCTATGACATATTTTGGGACAATTTTCTCATCAATATACCCCGGGTTCAGAATATTTCGACAGCAGAACTATTCTGTAGTATCCAGGCTGCCATTGATGATGCAGATACGGACGATGGTCACATTATTGAGATAGCCGAAGGAACATATGCGGAAAGAGTAGTAATTAATAAAAAGTTGACGCTGCAGGGAAGTACAACCGATAAAACTTTATATATACTCGATGGTTCCAGTTTGGTCGGAACCGGGAACGGCATTACTATCACTTCGGGTACTGAAAATGTAACTATCCAGCATTTGACTATCAAGAACTATGCTGGAGCTAGTGGTAACAGCAATGCCGGAATTTATGCCAATGGTGCCAATAATAATTTAAAGGTAGATGCAGTGGCATTGATGGACAACACCGGAGGATCGGGTTTCTATGCCATCGGACCTGTTGACGGTGTTACGGTCCAAAACTCTATGATATCAAATCATGGTCCGGGATCAAGAGGGATCGTCATTTGGGATGGGTTTAAGCAAAATATCCTTTTTTCACAATAATCTGGTGGTCAATAGTAACTGTTGTGGTATTGAATTGCAAGATGGGACGGCTTCTGCGGTTACTGTTACGGACAACACGATTGATATCGGAAGTGGTGATAATGCTATTGGTTTGGTGGGGTTGGATGCAACAGTTGGTACAAACACCGTAAACAGCAACATCATAACCGGTGGTGGAAGGTTTGGCATTGAAATAAAGAACCCTGCTGGCGGAGTGGAAGTTGATGGTAATCAGGTGACTTTTTCCGGTAGTAGTGAC
The DNA here is from genome assembly GCA_016711125.1 of Saprospiraceae bacterium. GTDB lineage: Bacteria > Bacteroidota > Bacteroidia > Chitinophagales > Saprospiraceae > JABDMH01. The sequence goes on from JADJTQ010000005.1 coordinate 742,774, forward strand.
GCAAGAGATAAAGGTGGAATCGTGGTTATTAGAAGAGCCGTACTACCTGGTAATGCTGACATTCCTAACGGAGTTACCTTGACAAATAATATCGTTACTGGCTATACTCAGAGTTCTGCCAGTGAGGGATTCGGAATCGTCATCGAGGGTACTAATCATATCGTGACCAACAATACGGTGCAAAACAACGATATCGGAATCCAGCAGCAAGCTGGTCATCTGCCTTATCCGGCTGATGGTGATCAGGCAAATCTGGCCGACACCTATTTTGGAAGAGGCAATTCTCCTGCGACCTGTGGAAACGTGATCACAGGAAACACTTTCACTGGGAATGGAATGGACACCCGCGATATTGGGGTAAGCTCAGGTATTGTCAACAACATGCAGACTGGTGAATCATTTTGCTCGATCCAGGCTGCCATTGATGATCCGGAGACGCTGGCTGGTCATACCCTCATCGTGAGTGAAGGCAATTACTATGAAAATGTTGTTGTCCATAAATCGGTCATCATCGAGGGACCGAATAGTGGGATTTCTCCAAATACGGGTATGCGAATGGCTGAGGCTATCGTACATCCGGCAACTTCAGGAGCAGATGCCATATTTACAATTGAAGCTGATGATGTGAAGATAGATGGATTGACATTAAATGGAGACAACCCAAATCTGACCACCAATTGGCCTGGGACCAATGGTGCTGATCTGGATGTCTATGATGGTATTGTGGTCGCAGATGCAACCAATACATTGTTTTTCAATGGTCTTCAGGTCACAAACAATATCATCAAAAACATAGCCTATTTCGGAGTAGATAATTTCGGTTGGTACAACTATGGTAATCCTCCAACATCTGGTCACCTGGTCGATGATAATCTTTTTATGGACTTTGGCACTTATAATTCCCTGGGGGTCATCGATTACTGGGGTGGTGGGGTACTAATCTATAACGATAACTATACCCGAATCACCAATAACGTAATGACCAATGTAAGGATCGGAATCCAAACCGGAAATTTTCATGATCCCAATCCAGGCGACCCAATGTATCAGGTCATTGACAATAATACAATTCAAGCTAGGAGAAGAGGCATCTTTTACAATCTGCATACGGGTGGGTCGGTAGCACCATTGACCGTTTCCAATAACACGATAACCGGACTTAGTGACGCCAACGAAACCGTCTGGGACGGAATTCTGTTGGCCAGTCTTCTCCGATGCTGTAGGTCAGGTGATAAACAATCAGATTGATGGGACCGGGATTAGCAACCCTTCAGAGGGTTTTGAAGTCTGGAATGTTAATCCCAACGCCCCTGTCCTTATTCAAGGTGGCAGTGCCTCTAATGTGGATATCGGCATCTTTGTGAACAATTATGAAGGATATAATTCTGATGCTGGTAATACAGATTGCGTTATAGATCAGGTGGATCTTACGGTCAATCTGGAAAAAGGCATTTATGTGAAAGATAGTCCAAGTAATACCAATGGAGCAACAGTAAATGCCCTTATTCAGGGAAATACGGAAGTCACAACCAATACTACCACAGGTCAAGGCATACTGGTAGAAGGAGCTGACGCTTCAGCAGATATTCAAGATAATCTTGCTACAATCACGGGAAATGCTATTGGGATTTTAGTAGATGCGGGAGATGCCACAATCACGAAAAATACAATTACAGCCAACGAAGTCGGAGTGAGATTTCAAAGTGCAGGAACTGGTGAGGTCAACAATAATAATATCCTGGATAACATCACCTCGGGTGTGGATAATCTGACAGGCGCTGATATTGATGCGACCCTCAACTGGTGGGGTCATGTCAGCGGTCCATCGGGTGAAGGATCTGGTACTGGTGATGCTGTGAGTATTGATGTGACATTCTGCCCCTGGCTGGGCGCTATCTATGAGGGTATACCTGTAGCTGAATCTGGTCCGGTTGCCAACACAACTACGTCAGCCATTTACTGCACCGTGCAGGATGCTATCGATGCCGCGACTTCCGGTGACGTGATAGAAGTCATAGTCGCAGATCATACCGAACCCGGACAAATCGTGGTCGACAAATCATTGACCATTCAGGGACAAGGAAAAGCAACGACTACACTTCGACCGGGAGTAAACACAGGCTCCAGTGGTGACGCCAGAGCATTCATTCTGGTCAATCCGGGCATTGAGCTTCATCTAAGTGACCTCACGATTGATGGTTTTGGTAAGTTAGTGCATCAAGCTATCAGGCATCAGGGCTTTGGGACTGTTGATCAGGTGGCATTTAATGAAATAAAATACAATGAGAGTGGCCCAACCTACGCAGGTACCGCAATTGTTGCCTTTGGTAATGGCAATGTAGATGTTACCAACTCGATGTTTACGGAAATTGGCCGGGTTGGTGTTTTGTACTTTGGGAATGGTATCACTGGATCTTTATTTCAGAATAATATGTATACAGGCAAGGGCACAGGAAACTGGCTTGATTATGCACTTGATATCTCAGCGGGAGCTAATGTACAAGTTGATGCCAACACCATCTCAAATAACAAGGGTGTAGCTATGTCGGATGGGTCAACCTCGGCGGGAATTTTGGTCTCGACCTTTTTCGCTCTTGGTACTGCTGCTGAAATAACCGGTAATGATATCTCAGAAAATACTACGGGGATTTACGTAGGATTTGATGCGGCAGATGCAAGCACAGTCATCGCCAATCATAATAATATTTTTGATAATGATAATGGGGTTATAAGCACGAATGCACCAGTCGATGCCACTGCCAATTGGTGGGGTGATGCCTCAGGCCCATCCGGTGAAGGACCGGGTACCGGCGATAGTGCTAGTCCGAATGTTGACTTTTGTGGTTGGCTGATTGAAGCTTTCGATGGCAGTCCAAACCCTGCGACTGCAGGGATACCGGATGCGGATCCAACGACGACCATTCAAGCTTGTTCCGGTGAAGCATATTCATTTGACCTGGACATTTATCTGAATAATCTTACTATGGCCGAAGTAGGTCAAGTGACTTATACTTATGATGTGACGGTTGTACCGAATGTTAATGTGCTTTTTCCTGACCCAAGGGCAAGCAACGTGGTGAGCAATGACGGTGAAGTATCAAATACGATCACCAATTTTGGAAGTCAGCCGCTGACTGTTCGTTATACCGTAACTCCAACTAGTGAGTATGGATGTGTCGGAGCAGCATTTGTCGTTAATGTTGTCATTAATTTGAATCCTCAAGTTGATATCATACCCAGTGGAACGACAGACGATTTATGCCCGGCAGCTACGAGAATGGTCTCGGGTGCTGTAGTACCAGGTGCGACGTATACTTATCTCTGGGAAATTTTACAAGACCCATCGGGAACCAGTAGTTCTACGATCTTGCCAGCCAATAACCAAACAGCTACTTTAACCGTAGGTTCAGATGCAGCAAATGGCACCTTAATAATTAAATTTACTGCCACCAATTCGGCTACCGGATGTCAGGGCTCAGAAATCTTTGATTTTATGGTAAACGATACCGAAGATCCTGTGGCTATATGTCAGAACATCAATGTTCAGTTGGATGGAACTGGCAATGCCTCTATATCGGTCGCCAATATCAATAATGGTTCAACTGACAATTGTAGCATCGCTTCGATGGCTCTGGATATCACGGATTTTACTTGTGCTGACGAAGGTGAAAATATGGTAATGCTTACGGTCACTGATGCCTCGGGGAATAGTCATAGTTGTCAAGCAACGGTGACAGTAATAGCTTCGCAGGCTTGCGGTTTTCCTCCGTGTGTACCGGTCATAGATATTGATGCAGCCTACCTGGCTAATGATCCCCACCTGGATGATTTTCGTGCTAGTATGACAATAATCGCAGATGGCCTAATTACTTCTCCGGAGATTATCTCTTTCAAAGCGGAGAACGAGGTCGAGTTGCGCCCGGTATTTGAAGTAGAACAAGGAGCCATTTTAACCATCGATATTGAACCATGTGTTGTACCATCGGTTAATTCGGAGAACAAAAATTAATTGAGATTATAGGGAGAAAATCAGTTGTGGTTTGCTATAGGATCTCGCAACTGATTTTCTCCATTTATCTATTTTTTGATTGATAAAAATACACCATGCAAAAGGTTGCTAGCCCATCTCAGGTAAAAAAAACCACCCATAATACCCGTATCCTGGTAACAAGCAGAGAACGGGAGATTCTTGAAATGATTTCGTTGGGTTTTTCGTCTGACGAAATAGCGAATGATCTTTTTTTAAGTTCCGAAACAGTGCGTACTCATAGAAAATCGCTGCTACAAAAGCTAAGAGCCCGTAATACCGCCCAGCTAATTAGGATTGCTTTTGAGATCGGTGCTTTAAAATTGGATTGAAATAATCATCTGGCAGTACCCGGTTTGTGGCTTTAAATTGTGATCGAATTGAGCATAAGGCGACATCATTCCAATACAGGCAATAGTTCCCCATTAAATCATTGTGGAATGAAACCGATCATTAAAACCAATCAAAAGCACTTCCTTTCATTTATGTCGTTTGTTCAGCAAGTTTCAAACAGTAAAGAAGCGTGTGGTTTAGTCCAGGTTCAGACCCGGATTTGCAATTACAATCCCAGATCAAAACATAGAATCAGTCTGAGCCGAAATCTGATCTGCTTACTGTTTCTGCTATCAGACATCCAGTCGATTGGTCAGAGCTTTGGTTCACTCAACAACTTGGCGTCACTCGTTATCTCCGAAGATTCCTGCGAGAAAGACACCGAAAGCCCAGTTGCTATCTGCCAAGACGTCTACTTGCAGCTGGATGAAACTTGCGGTGCATCTATCACGGCAGCTAATATCGATAGTGGTTCTACCGACAATTGTGGAATCGCGTCGTTGAGCCTGGATATCATGGACTTCACTCCTGACAATGAAGGAGAGAATACAGTAGTGCTGACAATTACCGATTCCTTCGGAAATTTTAGCACCTGCACTGGGATCGTGACAGTATTTCCTTTTTTGGATTTCCCACCATGTATACCGGTCATCGATATTGATGCAGCGTTCCTGGCTAATGATCCCCATGAGTCTGATTTTCATGCCTGGAAGAAAGTAATCGCCAATGGCCTTATTACTAGTCCGGAAGTTATTTCTTTCAAGGCTGGATACGAAGTGCAGTTGCGACCCGTATTTGAGGTGGAACAAGGTGCTGTTTTAACCATTGATATTGGGCCATGTGTTTTAGAAAAATGGAATACTAACAACCTGTCGGACAACAGTCTTTTGATAGGAGAAGATGATAACCTTCGCAGAAGAAGTCTTATATCCCTGATGACTTGGTCTAAACTCGCGTATGACTTACTTAAAATACCTTAGCTTCAGGAGAATACATCCATGAAAGTGGTGCAGATTGGCTAATGCCCATTTCGCAGATTTAGTCGTTTCTCGTGCTGAATAAAAATAATCACCCCTAAGATAGATCGGTTATTAAGTTGTTTAAGTGGATTTGCTGTAGCAGTGAAATAATAGCTTCAATGCCGAAGGTGATAATTGTACTCAATTATTGATTTGACGATCATCAAACTGACGGCATTGCAGTCACATTCATGAGGCCAAATTGCTTGTTTATCGAGTTTTAGTGATTAGCACTGGACTTTAGAAATTGATTTATTGGTACGTTGCAGTATTCATTGAAATGTAGGAGCAAAATAAAGATATTCGGAGTTATCGTCTTGCCACCTTGCCATAAAGTTCGGTAAGAAACGTAAATCGAGGCATTGACAGATGAATCACATCATGTAAATCTATTACTTATATACTATAAACCTATCCATTTACCAGTATTTGTAACAATAGGTGCGGATATTGCAACAATAGTGCTTACATGAGAACAAAATTCGTAGTATTTTAGAGAAGTATAAATAGAAAGTTATGAAGCCTGAAATACAACGTTATCAGTTGGCGGTTCCCACTGCCGATGGTTATTCCTTTCGGTCGTCAGTCGATCTGATGTATTGTATTGCTGATGGAAATTATTCCTGGCTATACTTCATTGAAGGAAGGAAGTACCTGGTGACCAAAACTCTGAGGAGTCTGGAAGGATGTCTTCCAACAGAATTGTTTGTTCGTATTCACAGTAGATCCTTGATCAACAAGATGCATGTCAGCCAATATATAAATGGTGCGGAAAACTATGTGCGAATGAGTAATGGTGAAGAACTGGATGTATCACGGAGGAGCCAAAAGAAGCTCAAGGAGCAATTTGTGATCTTGTAATGCTCCAATGAGGGCGTGGACCGCGATCCGATCCTGGAGCGGATTTAGAACCTTCTATGATGGAAAAGACTTAATAGGATCACCGCATTCCATTTGAAAAGCTTCTGACCGATCCTGGAGCGGCAGGCACTGCACCGATCCTGGAGCTGATTTTCACACGTGGAGCATATGTTCCGAGTGTAGGCTGTGCCCAAGAAGGGACCTATACAAACACTTGGATTGTGACAGATGATTGCGGGAATACGAGTGCCGTATATACGCAAGTGATCACGATAACGGACAATACGGCACCTGGCTGGACTACTGCGGCTGAGTTTTAGACCGAACGGTAGAGTGTAGTGAAGTCCAGGGTTTGTCAGATGCTCAAGCTTTATTTCCGGTGGCGAGTGATTTATGTGATGGAGATGTAAGTGATATAGTAAAGACGAGTGGAGCATATGTTCCGAGTGTAGGTTGTGCCCAAGAAGGGACCTATACAAACACTTGGATTGTGACAGATGATTGCGGGAATACGAGTGCCGTATATACGCAAGTGATCACGATAACGGACAATACGGCACCTGGCTGGACTACTGCGGCTGAGTTTTTAGACCGAACGGTAGAGTGTAGTGAAGTCCAGGGTTTGTCAGATGCTCAAGCTTTGTTTCCGGTGGCGAGTGATTTATGTGATGGAGATGTAAGTGATATAGTAAAGACGAGTGGAGCACATGTTCCGAGTGTAGGCTGTGCCCAAGAAGGGACCTATACAAACACTTGGGTTGTGACAGATGATTGCGGGAATACGAGTGCCGTATATACGCAAGTGATCACGATAACGGACAATACGGCACCTGGCTGGACTACTGCGGCTGAGTTTTTAGACCGAACGGTAGAGTGTAGTGAAGTCCAGAGTTTGTCAGATGCTCAAGCTCTGTTTCCGGTGGCGAGTGATTTATGTGATGGAGATGTAAGTGATATAGTAAAGACGAGTGGAGCATATGTTCCGGGAGTGTAGGCTGTGCTCAAGAAGGACCTATACAAACACTTGGGTTGTGACAGATGATTGCGGGAATACGAGTGCTGTATATACGCAAGTGATCATGATAACGGACAATACGGCACCTGGCTGGACTACTGCGGCTGAGTTTTTAGACCGAACGGTAGAGTGTAGTGAAATCCAGGGTTTGTCAGATGCTCAAGCTTTGTTTCCAGTGGCGAGTGATTTATGTGATGGAGATGTAAGTGATATAGTAAAGACGAGTGGAGCATATGATCCGAGTGTACGCTGTGCCCAAGAAGGGACCTATACAAACACTTGGATTGTGACAGATGATTGCGGGAATACGAGTGCCGTATATACGCAAGTGATCACGATAACGGACAATACGGCACCTGGCTGGACTACTGCGGCTGAGTTTTTAGACCGAACGGTAGAGTGTAGTGAAGTCCAGGGTTTGTCAGATGCTCAAGCTTTGTTTCCGGTGGCGAGTGATTTATGTGATGGAGATGTAAGTGATATAGTAAAGACGAGTGGAGCATATGTTCCGAGTGTAGGCTGTGCCCAAGAAGGACCTATACAAACACTTGGTTGTGACAGATGATTGCGGGAATACGAGTGCCGTATATACGCAAGTGATCACGATAACGGACAATACGGCACCTGGCTGGACTACTGTGGCTGAGTTTTTAGACCGAACGGTAGAGTGTAGTGAAATCCAGGGTTTGTCAGATGCTCAAGCTTTGTTTCCCGTGGCGAGTGATTTATGTGATGGAGATGTAAGTGATATAGTAAAGACGAGTGGAGCATATGTTCCGAGTGTAGGCTGTGCCCAAGAAGGACCTATACAAACACTTGGATTGTGACAGATGATTGCGGGAATACGAGTGCCGTATATACGCAAGTGATCACGATAACGGACAATACGGCACTGGCTGGACTACTGCGGCTGAGTTTTTAGACCGAACGGTAGAGTGTAGTGAAGTCCAGGGTTTGTCAGATGCTCAAGCTTTGTTTCCGGTGGCGAGTGATTTATGTGATGGAGATGTAAGTGATATAGTAAAGACGAGTGGAGCATATGTTCCGAGTGTAGGCTGTGCCCAAGAAGGGACCTATACAAACACTTGGGTTGTGACAGATGATTGCGGGAATACGAGTGCTGTATATACGCAAGTGATCATGATAACGGACAATACGGCACCTGGCTGGACTACTGCGGCTGAGTTTTAGACCGAACGGTAGAGTGTAGTGAAGTCCAGAGTTTGTCAGATGCTCAAGCTTTGTTTCCGGTGGCGAGTGATTTATGTGATGGAGATGTAAGTGATATAGTAAAGACGAGTGGAGCATATGTTCCGAGTGTAGGTTGTGCCCAAGAAGGGACCTATACAAACACTTGGATTGTGACAGATGATTGCGGGAATACGAGTGCCGTATATACGCAAGTGATCACGATAACGGACAATACGGCACCTGGCTGGACTACTACGGCTGAGTTTTTAGACCGAACGGTAGAGTGTAGTGAAGTCCAGGGTTTGTCAGATGCTCAAGCTCTGTTTCCGGTGGCGAGTGATTTATGTGATGGAGATGTAAGTGATATAGTAAAGACGAGTGGAGCATATGTTCCGAGTGTAGGCTGTGCTCAAGAAGGGACCTATACAAACACTTGGATTGTGACAGATGATTGCGGGAATACGAGTGCCGTATATACGCAAGTGATCACGATAACGGACAATACGGCGCCTGGCTGGACTACTGCGGCTGAGTTTTTAGACCGAACGGTAGAGTGCAGTGAAGTCCAGGGTTTGTCAGATGCTCAAGCTTTGTTTCCGGTGGCGAGTGATTTATGTGATGGAGATGTAAGTGATATAGTAAAGACGAGTGGAGCATATGTTCCGAGTGTAGGTTGTGCCCAAGAAGGGACCTATACAAACACTTGGGTTGTGACAGATGATTGCGGAAATACGAGTGCCCTATATACGCAAGTGATCACGATAACGGACAATACGGCACCTGGCTGGACTACTGCGGCTGAGTTTTTAGACCGAACGGTAGAGTGTAGTGAAGTCCAGGGTTTGTCAGATGCTCAAGCTTTGTTTCCGGTGGCGAGTGATTTATGTGACGGAGATGTAAGTGATATAGTAAAGACGAGTGGAGCATATGTTCCGAGTGTAGGCTGTGCCCAAGAAGGGACCTATACAAACACTTGGGTTGTGACAGATGATTGCGGGAATACGAGTGCTGTATATACGCAAGTGATCACGATAGACGACAATACAGCCCCCTCCCTAACAAATCCAGGCCCACAAACACTAAATGTAGGTGCAGGTATCAATTGTTCTGTTTTACTACCCGACTATAGAGTCGTGTTGATGGAGGCGTTAGACGCAAACGATAATTGCGGCGGTGCTGTCACACTCAATCAATTAGCTCCCAATCTTCCAGGCTCTACTATCATTGGTTACGGCGGATCCAGAACCATTGTCATTGAAGCTAGCGATTGTGCAGGCAACAAGAGTTTTGTATCTTTTGTGGTGACGTTGGTGGATGTAACACCTCCGACTTTCACGTGCCCCGGGCCACAAACGGTGACGACGAACGGGAATGAGGATTGTGAAGCGGTGGTACCAGATTTGGTAAGTTTAGTAACCGATGCTATGGATAACTGTGGGTTGGCGATGGTTGTTCCAGTGAACCAGAGTGTGGCGGCAGGGACACCGATAGAGATTACCGATGGACAGACGATCATCTATACCATAACGGTAACGGATGCTGCAGGGAATAGTGCGATGTGTGATGTGGAAGTAACCTATGAGGATGATGATGCACCAGTGATTAGTTGCAGTTTAACAGCAGATCAGGAAGTAGGCACCACCAATGAAGAAACACAGTGTGGATATACACACAGTGGGACTGGTTGGGACGCGAGTGCAACGGATAATTGTGATACAGAAGTAGAAGTGACCTATAGTTCTTCAGGAGGTGTTACACCGGCCACAGGAACCAGTTTGGATGGAGCCATATTTGAATTAGGAACAACAACGATTACGTGGACTGCAGATGATGGGATCAATACAATTACATGCAGTTTTGATGTCACTGTAAGTGATGATGATGCACCAGTGATTAGTTGCAGTGTAACAGAAGATCAGAAGTAGGCACCAACAATGAAGAAACGCAGTGTGGATATACACACAGTGGGACTGGTTGGGACGCGAGTGCAACGGATAATTGTGATACAGAAGTAGAAGTGACCTATAGTTCTTCAGGAGGTGTTACACCGGCCACAGGAACCAGTTTGGATGGAGCCATATTTGAATTAGGAACAACGACGATTACGTGGACTGCAGATGATGGGATCAATACAATTACGTGCAGTTTTGATGTCACTGTAAGTGATGATGATGCACCAGTGATTAGTTGCAGTGTAACAGAAGACCAGGAGGTAGGTACCAACAATGAAGAAACCCAGTGTGGATATACTCACAATGGAACTGGTTGGGACGCGAGTGCAACGGATAATTGTGATACAGAAGTGGAAGTGACCTATAGTTCTTCAGGAGGTGTTACACCAGCCACAGGAACCAGTTTGGATGGAGCCATTTTTGAATTAGGAACAACGACGATTACGTGGACTGCAGATGATGGGATCAATATAATTACATGCAGTTTTGATGTCACTGTAAGTGATGATGATGCACCAGTGATTAGTTGTAGTGTAACAGAAGATCAGGAAGTAGGCACCAACAATGAAGAAATGCAGTGTGGATATACACACAGTGGGACTGGTTGGGACGCGAGTGCAACGGATAATTGTGATACAGAAGTAGAAGTGACCTATAGTTCTTCTGGAGGTGTTACACCGGCCACAGGAACCAGTTTGGATGGAGCCGAATTTGCCTTGGGGGAATCGACGATCACCTGGACTGCAACAGACGGTACTAATTTAACAGATATATGCTCATTCACGGTAACAGTGAGCGATGATGAAGCACCTGAAATCAGTTGTTTGGTCAGCGGGGATCAACCCGTGGGTACAGATTCAGAAGCATGCACCTATACTCATATGGATGGGAGCTGGGATGCCAGCGCGACAGATAATTGTACAGGTAGTCCTACATTAGCCTATACCTCAAGCGGTGCGGGAGTAACACCATCGAGTGGATCTACGTTAACCGGAGCCGAATTTGCCTTAGGGGAAACGACCATTACCTGGACCGCTACAGACGGCGCTATATTAACTGATATATGCTCGTTCACGGTCACAGTGAGTGATGATGAAATGCCGGTTGTCAGTTGTTTGGTGAGCGGGGATCAACCTGTGGGGACAGATTCTGACGCATGCACCTATACCCATGTTGATGGGAGCTGGGATGCCAGTGCGACAGATAATTGCACAGCTAGTCCAACATTAGCTTATACCTCAAGCGGTGCGGGAGTTACACCATCAAGTGGTTCGACGTTAGCCGGAGCAGTGTTTGCCTTAGGTGAAACCACGATCACCTGGACTGCTACAGACGGTGCCAATTTAACAGATATGTGCTCATTCACGGTAACAGTGAGCGATGACGAAGCACCTGAAATCACTTGTTTGGTGAACGGAGATCAGCCCGTGGGGACAGATTCAGACGCATGCACCTATACCCATGCGGATGGGAGCTGGGATGCCGCTGCGACAGATAATTGCACAGCTAGTCCAACATTAGCCTATAGCTCAAGCGGTTCGGGAGTTACACCATCAAGTGGTTCGACGTTAGCCGGAGCTGTGTTTGCCTTGGGGGAAACGACGATCACCTGGACTGCTACAGACGGTGCCAATTTAACAGATATATGTTCATTCACGGTAACAGTGAACGATGATGAAGCACCTGAAATCACTTGTTTGGTGAACGGAGATCAGCCCGTGGGGACAGATTCAGACGCATGCACCTATACCCATGCGGATGGGAGCTGGGATGCCAGTGCGACAGATAATTGCACAGCTGGTCCAACATTAGCCTATACCTCAAGCGGTGCGGGAGTAACACCAGCAAATGGTTCGACATTAGCCGGAGCCGAATTTGCCTTGGGGGAATCGACGATCACCTGGACAGCAACAGACGGTACTAATTTAACAGATATATGCTCATTCACGGTAACAGTGAGCGATGATGAAGCACCTGAAATCAGTTGTTTGGTCAGCGGGGATCAACCCGTGGGTACAGATTCAGAAGCATGCACCTATACTCATATGGATGGGAGCTGGGATGCCAGCGCGACAGATAATTGTACAGGTAGTCCTACATTAGCCTATACCTCAAGCGGTGCGGGAGCTACACCAACAAGTGGTTCGACGTTAGCCGGAGCAGTGTTTGCCTTGGGGGAAACGACGATCACCTGGACTGCTACAGACGGTGCCAATTTAACAGATATATGTTCATTCACGGTAACAGTGAACGATGATGAAGCACCTGAAATCACTTGTTTGGTGAACGGAGATCAGCCCGTGGGGACAGATTCAGACGCATGCACCTATACCCATGCGGATGGGAGCTGGGATGCCAATGCGACAGATAATTGCACAGCTGGTCCAACATTAGCCTATACCTCAAGCGGTGCGGGAGTAACACCATCTAGTGGAACCACGTTAACCGGAGCCATATTTGAATTAGGAACAACGACCATCACTTGGACCGCTACAGACGGTGCCAATTTAACAGAGGTATGCTCATTCATGGTAACAGTCAGTGACGATGACGCGCCCTCTCTCACTTGCCCCCCAAACCAACTGATTGCCAAAGGTCCCGAGTGCACCAACGAATTTCCTGATCTGACCGGACTTATTACTTCAGGATTAGTAACTGACAATTGTTCGGTCTTTGGAAATCTCACGATTACCCAAAGTATACCGGCGGGAACTATTATTGGAGCAGCAACACCTCCCCTTACGCTAACCTTTACGGTAACTGATGAGGCAGGCAACAGCAGTATCTGTTCAATAACAGTTACGTTTAGTGATCAAACTGCTCCGAATATTGTTAATTGTCCTGTTGGGCCAATTGTGGTTATGCCAGACGATGGCAAGTGCACACAATCTGCCACATGGATTGAGCCTACTGCCACAGATAATTGTTCTTCTACTTTTACCTGGTCTAAGACAGTCTTGCTTGAAGGGGCCATGACTCCATTAGCCGTGGCACCAGGTTTTGACTTCCCTGTAGGTATACATACCGTAGCCTACATCGCCACCGATCAGGCTGGCAATCCGTCCCTACCATGTATTTTTAATGTGGAGGTACAACCCAATACCACGCCGATGTCGGTTATCTCGGGTGGAGGGACAGTCTGTGATGACACAACATTACCAGACTTAACTTTCACATCTGTTGGAACGGGTCCTTGGGAAATAACCTACACCGATGGGACTAATAACTATATGACCACGGCAACTAATGCTGTCCACTCGATTTCCGCTCCAGCACCTTCTGAACCTGGAACGCTATCATACGACATTATTTCGGTCGAAAGCGGGGCAGGTTGTATTGGTACTTTTGATGGTTCAGCTACGGTGACGGTAACTCCATTGACATTCGTCACAGAGCAGCCTATTGGAGCGACCTATTGCAAAGATGCAACGGCTACCGCGTTGAGCGTAAGTGCAAGTGGTACAGGGACAATTAGTTATGAGTGGTTTAGCAATACAACAAACAGTACAATTGGAGGCACCTCGGTTGGTACCGGGTCGAGCTATACACCATCTACCGCGGTGGTCGGCACATTATATTATTATGTTGTTGCAAGCAGTGATGTGTGTGATGTAGCGACCAGTGCTGTGGCAGAGGTGATCATTACCCCATTAACGGAAATAACGGTCCAACCTATTGGAGAAAGCTACTGCAAAGATGCAACCGCAGCAGCAATGAATGTCCTGGCAACGGGCACGGGCACAATCAGCTACGAATGGTTTAGTAATACAACAAACAGTACAATTGCAGGCACCTCGGTTGGTACCGGGTCGAGCTATACACCATCTACCGCGGTGGTCGGAACAAAATATTATTATGTTGTTGCAAGCAGTGATGTGTGCGATGTAGTGACAAGTGATGTGGCAGAGGTGATCGTTACCCCACTAACGGAAATAACGGTTCAACCTATTGGATCAAGTTATTGCAAAGATGCGACTGCGACAGCAATGAGTGTCCTGGCAACGGGCACAGGCACAATCAGCTACGAATGGTTTAGCAATACAACAAACAGTACAATTGGAGGCACCTCGGTTGGTACCGGGTCGAGCTATACACCATCTACCGCGGTGGTCGGCACATTATATTATTATGTTGTTGCAAGTAGTGATGTGTGTGATGTAGCGACCAGTGCTGTGGCAGAGGTGATCGTTACCCCATTAACGGAAATAACGGTTCAACCTGGAGGAGCAAGTTATTGTAAAGAGGCTACGGCGATCGCAATGAGTGTCCTGGCCACAGGTACGGGCACGATCAGCTATGAATGGTTTAGCAATACAACAAACAGTACAATTGGAGGCACCTCGGTTGGTACCGGATCGAGCTATATACCATCTACGACAGTGGTTGGCACATTGTATTATTATATAGTTGCAAGCAGTGATGTATGTGATGTAGCGACCAGTGATGTGGCAGAGGTGATCGTTACTCCATTAACGGAAATAACGGTCCAACCTATTGGAGCAGCTACTGCAAAGATGCAACCGCAACAGCAATGAGTGTCCTAGCTACGGGAACGGGCACGATCAGCTACGAATGGTTTAGTAATACAACAAACAGTACAATTGGAGGCACCTCGGTTGGTACCGGATCGAGCTATATACCATCTACGACAGAGGTTGGCATCTCGTATTATTATGTAGTTGCAAGCAGTGATGTATGTGATGTAGTAACCAGTGATGTGGCAGAGGTGATCGTTACTCCATTAACGGAAATAACAGTCCAACCTGTGGGATCAAGTTATTGCAAAGACGCAACAGCAATGGTGCTGACCGTAAGTGCAAGTGGCACGGGAACAATCAGTTACGAGTGGTTTAGCAACGAGATAAATAGTACAATTGGCGGTACGTCAGTTGGAATAGGTCCTACCTATTCACCATCCACAGCAACTGCAGGATCTGCCTACTACTATGCAGTAGCAAGTAGTGATATATGTGATATGGCGACTAGCGAAGTAGTGAACATTATTATTAACCCACTTCCCACTGCCAGTATATCCGGTGCTACTGCTTTGTGCCAGGATGCAGCTTCTCCCAATGTCACTTTCACCGGTGCTAACGGTACCACACCATATACCTTTACCTACACCATTAATGACGGTCTTCCACTGAACGTTTCAACCAACGTGGGAGAAAGTATGGTGGATGTTCCCATGCCCACGGATATGCCGGGAGATTTTACCTACGACCTAGTCAGCGTGGCAGATGCCAATGAATGTAGTCAACCTCAATCGGGATCAGTAATTGTAACCGTATGGCCCAGTGCCACGACGGCTGATGCGGGTCCGAATCAAGAGGTATGCCCTTCCTCACCGGCCACCTTGGCTGCAAACTCACCCGAGGTGGGTACTGGTGCATGGTCAATTGTTAGTGGCCCCGCAGGGAGTGGGCCTCTGGGATTCTTTTCACCTGACGCATTGAGCCCAGATGCTCAATTTACCCCTAATCATGGGGTTGGTGTCTATACCTTACTTTGGACCATTACTGACCAAGATCACAATTGCAGTAATAATTTTGACGATGTTTTAATCAGTCCGATTGACAATACACCGCCTTCATTTGACAATCCAATGGTTAATCTTCCGGTAATTACCATCAACAATGATCTCGAAGTTTGCACTTCAGCAAAATCGAACATAACGCTACCAACCAATCAATATGTCGAGGACAACTTCACAACAGACAATTGTGGAGTTAATACCGTCAGTAATAATTTTGCCAGCTTACCTGCTCTATTAAATGTGGGAGGTGATTACAAGATCACCTGGACAGTGACTGATTTTGGTGGGAATGCGACAAAATATGAGCAAGCGGTGGCTGTGGAAGACAATGTTGCACCCATTGCTGTATGTCAAGACATTACGGTACAATTGGATGGCAGTGGACTTGCGAGTATAACAGCAATTCAAATCGACAATGGTTCGACTGACAATTGCGGGATTGCTAGCCTGACCATAGACATCAGTAGTTTTGATTGTTCTGATGTGGGATCAAATGCGGTAGTCCTGACGGTAACGGATGTAAACGGAAATGTTTCGACATGCAATTCCACCGTGACGGTGGAAGACAATGTTGCACCCATTGCTGTATGTCAAGACATTGCGGTACAATTGGATGGCAGTGGACTTGCGAGTATAACAGCAATTCAAATCGACAATGGTTCGACTGACAATTGCGGGATTGCTAGTCTGGCCATAGACATCAGTAGTTTTGATTGTTCAGATGTGGGATCAAGTGCGGTAGTCCTGACGATAACAGATGTAAACGGAAATGTTTCGACATGCAATTCCACCGTGACGGTGGAAGACAATGTTGCACCCATTGCTGTATGTCAAGACATTACGGTACAATTGGATGGTAGTGGACTTGCGAGTATAACAGCAATTCAAATCGACAATGGTTCGACTGACAATTGCGGGATTGCTAGCCTGACCATAGACATCAGTAGTTTTGATTGTTCTGATGTGGGATCAAATGCGGTAGTCCTGACGGTAACGGATGTAAACGGAAATGTTTCGACATGCAATTCCACCGTGACGGTGGAAGACAATGTTGCACCCATTGCTGTATGTCAAGACATTACGGTACAATTGGATGGTAGTGGACTTGCGAGTATAACAGCAATTCAAATCGACAATGGTTCGACTGACAATTGCGGGATTGCTAGTCTGGCCATAGACATCAGTAGTTTTGATTGTTCTGATGTGGGATCAAATGCGGTAGTCCTGACGGTAACGGATGTAAACGGAAATGTTTCGACATGCAATTCCACCGTGACGGTGGAAGACAATGTTGCACCCATTGCTGTATGTCAAGATATTACGGTACAATTGGATGGTAGTGGACTTGCAGTATAACAGCAATTCAAATCGACAATGGTTCGACTGACAATTGCGGGATTGCTAGCCTGGCCATAGACATCAGTAGTTTTGATTGTTCTGATGTGGGATCAAATGCGGTAGTCCTGACGGTAACGGATGTAAACGGAAATGTTTCGACATGCAATTCCACCGTGACGGTGGAAGACAATGTTGCACCCATTGCTGTATGTCAAGACATTACGGTACAATTGGATGGTAGTGGACTTGCGAGTATAACAGCAATTCAAATCGACAATGGTTCGACTGACAATTGCGGGATTGCTAGTCTGGCCATAGACATCAGTAGTTTTGATTGTTCTGATGTGGGATCAAATGCGGTAGTCCTGACGGTAACGGATGTAAACGGAAATGTTTCGACATGCAATTCCACCGTGACGGTGGAAGACAATGTTGCACCCATTGCTGTATGTCAAGACATTACGGTACAATTGGATGGTAGTGGACTTGCGAGTATAACAGCAATTCAAATCGACAATGGTTCGACTGACAATTGCGGGATTGCTAGTCTGACCATAGACATCAGTAGTTTTGATTGTTCTGATGTGGGATCAAATGCGGTAGTCCTGACGGTAACGGATGTAAACGGAAATGTTTCGACATGCAATTCCACCGTGACGGTGGAAGACAATGTTGCACCCATTGCTGTATGTCAAGACATTACGGTACAATTGGATGGTAGTGGACTTGCGAGTATAACAGCAATTCAAATCGACAATGGTTCGACTGACAATTGCGGGATTGCTAGCCTGACCATAGACATCAGTAGTTTTGATTGTTCTGATGTGGGATCAAATGCGGTAGTCCTGACGGTAACGGATGTAAACGGAAATGTTTCGACATGCAATTCCACCGTGACGGTGGAAGACAATGTTGCACCCATTGCTGTATGTCAAGACATTACGGTACAATTGGATGGTAGTGGACTTGCGAGTATAACAGCAATTCAAATCGACAATGGTTCGACTGACAATTGCGGGATTGCTAGCCTGACCATAGACATCAGTAGTTTTGATTGTTCTGATGTGGGATCAAATGCGGTAGTCCTGACGGTAACGGATGTAAACGGAAATGTTTCGACATGCAATTCCTCGTGCGGTGGAAGACAATGTTGCACCCATTGCTGTATGTCAAGACATTACGGTACAATTGGATGGCAGTGGACTTGCGAGTATAACAGCAATTCAAATCGACAATGGTTCGACTGACAATTGCGGGATTGCTAGTCTGGCCATAGACATCAGTAGTTTTGATTGTTCTGATGTGGGATCAAATGCGGTAGTCCTGACGGTAACGGATGTAAACGGAAATGTTTCGACATGCAATTCCACCGTGACGGTGGAAGACAATGTTGCACCCATTGCTGTATGTCAAGACATTACGGTACAATTGGATGGTAGTGGACTTGCGAGTATAACAGCAATTCAAATCGACAATGGTTCGACTGACAATTGCGGGATTGCTAGTCTGGCCATAGACATCAGTAGTTTTGATTGTTCTGATGTGGGATCAAATGCGGTAGTCCTGACGGTAACGGATGTAAACGGAAATGTTTCGACATGCAATTCCACCGTGACGGTGGAAGACAATGTTGCACCCATTGCTGTATGTCAAGACATTACGGTACAATTGGATGGTAGTGGACTTGCGAGTATAACAGCAATTCAAATCGACAATGGTTCGACTGACAATTGCGGGATTGCTAGCCTGACCATAGACATCAGTAGTTTTGATTGTTCTGATGTGGGATCAAATGCGGTAGTCCTGACGGTAACGGATGTAAACGGAAATGTTTCGACATGCAATTCCACCGTGACGGTGGAAGACAATGTTGCACCCATTGCTGTATGTCAAGACATTACGGTACAATTGGATGGTAGTGGACTTGCGAGTATAACAGCAATTCAAATCGACAATGGTTCGACTGACAATTGCGGGATTGCTAGTCTGGCCATAGACATCAGTAGTTTTGATTGTTCTGATGTGGGATCAAATGCGGTAGTCCTGACGGTAACGGATGTAAACGGAAATGTTTCGACATGCAATTCCACCGTGACGGTGGAAGACAATGTTGCACCCATTGCTGTATGTCAAGACATTACGGTACAATTGGATGGTAGTGGACTTGCAGTATAACAGCAATTCAAATCGACAATGGTTCGACTGACAATTGCGGGATTGCTAGTCTGGCCATAGACATCAGTAGTTTTGATTGTTCAGATGTGGGATCAAATGCGGTAGTCCTGACGGTAACGGATGTAAACGGAAATGTTTCGACATGCAATTCCACCGTGACGGTGGAAGACAATGTTGCACCCATTGCTGTATGTCAAGACATTACGGTACAATTGGATGGTAGTGGACTTGCGAGTATAACAGCAATTCAAATCGACAATGGTTCGACTGACAATTGCGGGATTGCTAGCCTGGCCATAGACATCAGTAGTTTTGATTGTTCTGATGTGGGATCAAATGCGGTAGTCCTGACGGTAACGGATGTAAACGGAAATGTTTCGACATGCAATTCCACCGTGACGGTGGAAGACAATGTTGCACCCATTGCTGTATGTCAAGACATTACGGTACAATTGGATGGTAGTGGACTTGCGAGTATAACAGCAATTCAAATCGACAATGGTTCGACTGACAATTGCGGGATTGCTAGCATGGCCATAGACATCAGTAGTTTTGATTGTTCTGATGTGGGATCAAATGCGGTAGTCCTGACGGTAACGGATGTAAACGGAAATGTTTCGACATGCAATTCCACCGTGACGGTGGAAGACAATGTTGCACCCATTGCTGTATGTCAAGACATTACGGTACAATTGGATGGTAGTGGACTTGCGAGTATAACAGCAATTCAAATCGACAATGGTTCGACTGACAATTGCGGGATTGCTAGTCTGGCCATAGACATCAGTAGTTTTGATTGTTCTGATGTGGGATCAAATGCGGTAGTCCTGACGGTAACGGATGTAAACGGAAATGTTTCGACATGCAATTCCACCGTGACGGTGGAAGACAATGTTGCACCCATTGCTGTATGTCAAGACATTACGGTACAATTGGATGGCAGTGGACTTGCGAGTATAACAGCAATTCAAATCGACAATGGTTCGACTGACAATTGCGGGATTGCTAGTCTGGCCATAGACATCAGTAGTTTTGATTGTTCTGATGTGGGATCAAATGCGGTAGTCCTGACGATAACGGATGTAAACGGAAATGTTTCGACATGCAATTCCACCGTGACGGTGGAAGACAATGTTGCACCCATTGCTGTATGTCAAGATATTACGGTACAATTGGATGGTAGTGGACTTGCGAGTATAACAGCAATTCAAATCGACAATGGTTCGACTGACAATTGCGGGATTGCTAGCCTGGCCATAGACATCAGTAGTTTTGATTGTTCTGATGTGGGATCAAATGCGGTAGTCCTGACGGTAACGGATGTAAACGGAAATGTTTCGACATGCAATTCCACCGTGACGGTGGAAGACAATGTTGCACCCATTGCTGTATGTCAAGACATTACGGTACAATTGGATGGCAGTGGACTTGCGAGTATAACAGCAATTCAAATCGACAATGGTTCGACTGACAATTGCGGGATTGCTAGTCTGTCCATAGACATCAGTAGTTTTGATTGTTCTGATGTGGGATCAAATGCGGTAGTCCTGACGGTAACGGATGTAAACGGAAATGTTTCGACATGTAATTCCACCGTGACGGTGGAAGACGATGTTGCACCCCTCGGATCTTTCCCATCACCTATCATCGGTATCGAAAGCTGCCAACCATTACAACAAGAGGTCGAAGCAGCATTTGACGAATCTTATGCAGTCTCTACTTACACGGACAATTGTAGTAGCGAGTTGAGTGCCACTTTAACCGGAACTGAAATTCTGGGCAGCAATTGCAGCTGGCAGGTGAATTATACCTACACTGTGTTCGATGAAAATGGGAATGGACTGATAAATCAAATATATACAGTTCAGGGTAGTGACCAAACAACACCTATCCTCACCCCTCCATCTGAACCTGTCCTTTTTGATGTAGGCGCATTTGCCAACTGTACAGCCACTTTGCCTGATTTCACAAGCCTGGTCTCCGTTGACGATTGCAGTCAAGTTACATTGACTCAGTTAGCTCCTAACCAACCTGGGACTATTGTTATTGGCTATGGTAATGATATCACGATTGAGGTAATGGCAGAAGATGAATGCGGTCATACCGCGATGACTTCTTTTACAGTTCAATTAGTAGATGAAACTGCCCCGCAAACCATATGTCAGATTGAAGCCGTTAATCTTGCGCTAGATGCAAGTGGAGATGCAACGCTGACACCAGCTATGATTGATGCTGGTAGTTTTGACAACTGTTCAGCTATCCAATTGTCCTTGGACCAAACGAGTTTCTCCTGTTCGGATGTGGGAATCCAGACTGTTACTCTGACGGCAATAGATGCCTCTGGAAATTCCTCCGCCTGTACAGCTCAGGTCAATGTTATGGACAATACAGCACCTGCGTTGACTTGTTTAGGTGATATTACTGTACCAAAAGGAGCCACTTGCTCAGCGATGATGCCGAATGTGACTTCAAATGTTACAATCAATGAAGCTTGTGGTGTAGCCTCTGTGACTCAATCAGTGGCAGTTGGAACCATCATTGGAGCAATGACGACATCGGTATCACAGACGTTGACTGTAGTCGATATAAATGGCAATTCAAGTACTTGTTCTTTCAACGTCCTGTTTGTTGATCAAACTGCACCAGTGATCAATGGATGTCCTGCGAATATTTCTTTAGATACTGATCCTGGCATGTGTACTACTACGGCAACTTGGATCGAACCTACAGCAACGGACAATTGCACTCAACTTGGGCCTGTGGTGTGGACGAAATCGCACCTTCCCGGTTCTCAGTTCAGTGCAGGCGTGACGACAGTGACCTACACTGCCACAGATGCTTCAGGAAACTCTAGCACATGTATTTTTACGGTTACAGTTATTGATGATGAGTCTCCTGTAATGCCCGTTCTTGCTGACATCACCGTCGATTGTGATGATGCCCTGGTGGCACCGACCACCACAGATAACTGTGCCGGTACGGTCACTGGTACTACAACCGATGTGTTGAGTTTTGTGGAGGGAGGTACTACGACGATCGAATGGACATTTGATGATGGCAATGGCAACAGTACCACTGCCATGTAGGTGTACAATTATGATGATGTGACGCCACCGGAGACACCGGTATTGGGTTCTGTCACAATTGATTGCGAAGGAGTTCTGATAGCTCCTACGACCACTGATGTTTGCGCGGGAGTTATTACCGGTACAACAATGGACGTATTGGATTTTGTGGAAGGAGGCAGTACCACCATTACCTGGACCTTCAGCGATGGCAATGGCAATAGTACCTCAGCTATGCAGGTGTATAATTATGATGATGTAACGCCACCAATGACACCGACCTTGTCGCCAGTGACGGTGGATTGCGAAGGCATCTTGACAGCACCGATGACAACAGATGTCTGTGCTGGTCCGATCACAGGCACGACAACAGATGTGTTGAGTTTTGTGGAAGGCAGCAGCACGACGATCGAATGGACATTTGATGATGGTAATGGCAATAGTACCTCAGCTATGCAAGTGTACAACTACGATGATGTGACACCACCGGTGACTCCAATCTTGTCGCCAGTGACGGTCGATTGTGAAGGCACTTTGATACCGCCAACCACCACAGACAATTGTGTAGGTATAGTTACTGGCTCGACCACCGACGAATTGGATTTTGTTGAACCGGGCAGCACGGAAATTACCTGGACCTTCGATGATGGTAATGGCAACTCGACTATGGCAACCCAGATGTACATTTACGATGATGTCACTGCACCCATTACACCGACCATTGATCCGGTTACCGTAGATTGCGATCCGAACCTCGCCACACCTGTGACGTTTGATGTCTGCGCTGGGATGATTGCAGGTACCATGCCTGGAGGTTTGGTCTTCGTGGACGGTACAACGGTCACCGTCACCTGGACATTTAATGATGGCAATGGAAATTCAACTACGACCGATCAAATGGTGACCTTTGATGATGCCATCGATCCGGTACCTGATCTTGCGACTCTTCCGGATATCACTACAGAGTGTGAGGTCACCGGATTGACTCCACCAAGCGCTACCGATGTGTGTGCTGGAGCAATCACAGGCACGCACAATGCTCTTCTACCTATCACTACACAAGGCACCACAGTTGTTACATGGACCTATGATGATGGAAATGGCAATATGGCAACTCAAACACAAAATGTCGTAATCGATGATGTTACGCCGCCTACATTGGGCAACTGTCCATCAGATCAATCAGTCACTCCATCCACTATCACTTGCTCTTACCTACATGGTGATGCAAGCTGGGATGTGACTGCCACGGATAATTGTGGAGCCACCGTGTATTACACACTAAGTGGTGCAACATCCAGCATGACGAATGAATTCACAACCTTAGATGGTGTCGAGTTTAGTGAGGGTGTCACTACTATTACAGTCATTGCGATTGATATCGGCGATAACCCTTCATCCTCCTGTCAATTTTACGGTTACCGTAATCTCAGTGGAACTTGATATTCCCGTGGTGGTTCACAATGAATGTCATGGTGCTACAGAGGGTAGCATTCAAATATCACCTCTTACTGGTACAGCTCCATTCAGTTATGTGATTACCTCCGGCCCAACTATCAATGTGACCGGGGCAAGTACGGGCCTCTTCACGGATTTAGCTACGGGATCGTACGATATTATGGTGACTGATGCGAGTGGTTGTACCAAAGAAATATTGGGTATTACGGTTGATGAACCACCGAGTGATGCAGTCAATATCGTGGTTGCATCTTCGACGCCAACCGGGACATTCTTCCTTACCGATGGAGTGCAACATGAAATCATTTATACCCTTACCGAGATCGGTGGAAGCTCTGCAACCTCAGCTGAAATTAGAATTCCCAAGGCGGTCGCAGGTGAGTATGCGCTGACTTTTGACGCAAACGCTCCCATGACGAATAATGCTGACTATGATGTTGATGATAACGATGAATTCTATCTGAAATTAGTCTTAAAAGATGGTTTGGAAATTCCATGCTCAGGCCAGAGCAAAGTTTCCATAAGAATGACGAGACAAACGGTGAATGAATCTAATTTCCCATTGACTACCATTGTTGTCAGTGTTGCCCAGGAGGCCAACAATCTGGATAACGGTGTCGTCAGTAACATCATATTTGACTAATTCCCAAAACCATCAATCATGAAAGCACAACAGCTAAACATAGTAGAAATGCCAAGATTTTTTAAACTTTCCAGCTCAAATCGGATACCTGTGACAATTAGTAATTTTATTGCCATTATTGGCTTGATTTTAGTCGCGCAGTGGTCCAATGCACAAAGTGATCCAGGTGTTGGATCTATAGCCATTTTGGATCTGGATAATAATCCCGTTGCGGCCAGTCAATTGAAAAAGAATGGCACCTATAAACTTCGCCTTCAGGTTGGGAATTATTCGACCAATATTCTGCACGCAGGTTGTGCTGAAGTACGGGTAGGATTAGGTTCTTTATTTGAGCTTGAAGAGAATTTCGATTTGAGTACGGCCCCTCTTAGCAATCTATATGATTGGACTATATTTACCGGTTTCGGACAGGTGGAAATCGTCGGAGAATTGCTGGTTGATATTGGAAATGTTCTTGGCAATGCAGAATTTGAGATTACGGCCATTGACGATGTTGGAAATTCGACTTTCAATACATCTTTTAAATTGAACGGAGGTGGTGGTTGTACGGATTCTGAAACAAACCTCAGTAACAACATTGCTAACCTTCAATATGGGGTGCAAAATCCCTGGCCATCACCTGCAAGGATGCGACAGTTTACCTCGATGAAAATGGTATGGCGACTTTCGACGAAAATGATGTAGTAGATACTCACATGGATATGACTGGGACGGGCGTTTTTACTTTTGATCCGGCAAGTCCGCTTGACTGCTCTGTCGCTGGGACCACCGTAGAGGTAACGGTGACACTGACAGACGCACTGGGAAATTCGGAATCTTGTCCGGCGATGGTTACGGTGCTGGATGAAATTGATCCTGCCATCACTTGTCCCGATGGTGGCACTCTAAGTCCTGCTGCCAATTGTGAGATCACTATACCTGACTACACAAATTTGGTTACGACGGATGACAATTGTGGTACAGTAACAGTGACCCAAAGTCCTGAAGCTGGCTCTACCCAAACTGTAGTTGATGGACAGACGGTTACAGTGACTTTGACGGCCGATGATGGCAACGGCAATACGGCAAATTGTGATGTCACAATTACGGTTGAAGATAATGCGCCACCTATGATTACTTGCCCGAATGGTGGCTCGCTAAATCCAGCTGCCAATTGTGAGATCACTATACCTGACTACACAGCTTTGGCTACGACGGATGACAATTGTGGTATGGTAACGGTGACCCAAAGTCCGGAAGCTGGCTCTACCCAAACTGTTGTTGATGGACAGACGGTTACAGTGACTTTGACGGCCGATGATGGCAATGGCAATATTGCAAATTGCGACGTCACAATTACGGTTGAAGACAATACACCACCAATGATTACTTGCCCGGATGGTGGCGCCCTAAATCCAGCTGCCAACTGTGAGATCACCATACCTGACTACGACTTTGGCTTCGACGGATGACAATTGTGGTACGGTAACAGTGACCCAAAGTCCTGAAGCTGGCTCTACCCAAACTGTAGTTGATGGACAGACGGTTACAGTGACTTTGACGGCCGATGATGGCAACGGCAATACGGCAAATTGTGATGTCACAATTACGGTTGAAGATAATGCGCCACCTATGATTACTTGCCCGGATGGCGGCACCCTAAATCCAGCTGCCAATTGTGAGATCACTATACCTGACTACACAGCTTTGGCAACTACTGATGACAATTGCGGTACGGTAACGGTGACCCAAAGTCCAGAAGCTGGCTCTACCCAAACTGTGGTTGATGGGCAGACGGTTACAGTGACTCTGACAGCGGATGATGGCAATGGCAATACTGCAAATTGCGATGTCACAATTACGATTGAAGACAATGCGCCACCTATGATTGCCTGCCCGGATGGTGGCACCCTAAATCCTGCTGCCAACTGTGAGATCATTATACCAGACTACACAACTTTGGCTACAACGGATGACAATTGTGGTACAGTAACCGTGACCCAAAGTCCTGAAGCTGGCTCTACCCAAACTGTGGTTGATGGACAGACGGTTACAGTGACTTTGACGGCCGATGATGGCAACGGCAATACGGCAAATTGTGATGTCACTATTACGGTTGAAGACAATACAGCACCTATCGCCATCTGTCAAAACATCGAGATCAATCTGGAAGGCGATGCCGGTACCGCTTCCATTACGGCCGAGCAAATTGATAATGGCTCTTATGATAATTGTGAATCAGTTACGCTAAGTTTGGATGTCACTGAATTTGATTGTTCTCATGTCGGGCAACAAGTTGTTACCTTGACAGTCACCGATGAGGCGGGAAATAGCAGCACTTGTCAAGCGACCGTCACTGTTAATGAATCACCGGCCTGCGTGGACCCCTATGCCGATTGCACACCAATCATGTTCGTCAATGCTGCTTTCCTGGCTAATGATCCTCACCAAATGCTTTTAGAGCCGGAATGAAACTACTGTCAGCTGGCATTATCACAAGCGGTGAAGAAATTGATTTCAGAGCAGGCGAGGAGGTGGAATTGCTTCCGGGATTTGAAGTGCAGCAAAATGGGATATTAACAGTTACTATCCAGGATTGTATTCTCGCTGGCATTATCAATGAAGCAAAAATTAAAGAATAAAATAAATAAACATCATCAATTGCAAATTTGGAGATAGCAGTTCCGGTAGATTAAATATCTACCGGAACTGCATTCAATCATAAAGTCATAGTTGAAAAAATGAATGCCATGCCACAGCAAGTGATTGACGGAAAGCAAATAGGTAGAACAAGACTTTTAGTCACCAGCCGGGAAAATGAAATTCTGGATCTGATTTCTCTTGGATTTTCAACAGATGAAATTGCCGAAGACCTATTTCTGAGTTCTGAAACTGTTAGAACTCATCGAAAATCGCTTTTACAAAAATTCAAAGCACGAAATACTGCACAACTGATTCGGATTGCCTTTGAGTTTGGTGTGCTAAGAGTCAGTCTATAAGAATCCGAGTGTATGGTTTAAGAAAGATCTATTTCGGTTTATTGGGGAGACACTATCAATTATTCTCCCGACATGCTCAGATGCCTATTGAATAATTGGCAGATACTTTTTCAGTGCACTATTGTCTAATCCTGCCCTTTCAATTAAGGGCTCTGGGCACTTTCTCGGACTAGGTGTCGCACTTTGTGCAGGGCAAATGAGTCAAGCCAAGGGTGACACCTTTTCGTTTGCGATCTGTAGAAGAGAGAGCAGAATTTACATTCTGCGGCTTTGCAGACCGAAGGTGTTTCGACTGCTCGCCGGGTTGTGATGAGAGAGAACAATCTCCATAGCAGCAATAAGCGTTGATCGCACTATTATTCAAGAGTCATTTTTTTAGCAAAATAGACTTAGATATATTACTTGTCCAACAGATCTGAATATGGAAGTTACGTATCAGATTAAGATCAAGATTAGATGTTGATGCCTCCAATTATCGAGATTATAAAATGAAGTATTTTACGATTCGGATCTGACTATAAGATCGACGATTACCGTGGTAATGTCAAACAGCATGTTCATTTTATTTATTAGTAGTTGGAAACGATCAATCAGACCAAGGCGATCAATCGATCCCGGAGATAATAGAGTATTTTTAAGATTAGTCAGGCAAGCACCCAAAAATGCTGGAATAGATGAATTTATTTTTTTTTAATCCAACCTGCTATAAGCTGGAGCTCAATATGTATTCGATCTTTTTGCATCAACAAATCCAAAAAGTGACGGTAAATATTTGAATCAGTTTGTAAATGGGTCAGTGCATGAGTAGAATATCAAGTTAAATTAGCTAATTTACCTCACGACCAACACCATCATCATGAAGACGAGTTACACTCCGATAGCTATGGCCAGAATGTTTTTATTTGTGGTCTATTTTATTTGTAGTTATAAGTCTCTGGCTTATTATGGTTCGAACCCTTCACATAGCAATCACATCTGTTTAAGTGTTGATAATTATTTACCTGAAAGTATTGAAGTTCCATTTTTTAATGGTGCAGTTGATTTACTGGACACCTCCGGGTTTAGCTTGTTGATTGCTGAACTGCTATCCCGTGGATCAGCTGATAGCTGTAATTCTAATTGTCTAGCAATTGAAATCGATCTTGATGTTGATGGACTGGCGATTTTAGATGCAGAGGATTATTTTCATTTCTTTGACACTTCCTGCCTCGTAGACAGTATTTGGTTTTTCCAAACTCCCCTTACATTTACCTGCCAGAATATTGATTCAATTTATCAGTACAAACTCCAAGTTCGGGATACCATGGGGAACATCAGTGTCTGTCAAGAAGAACTAAGGATTAATTTTAACCATCGAGACACGATGGTGTTTTGGACCGATCTTTTTGATGCTCATCTAGGTGTATTAAATATTACTGAAAGTGAATGGCAAATCATTGAGGAACAATTGATCGAACCTGGTGATCTCTTTGTTCATCAGGATAGTCAACATGTGTACGTGGCCGCCTACAATAAGATTATTAAATTAGATTTTGATGGCAATCTTCTGGACACGGTTGTTTATAACCCTGATTATAGGATTACTGGTATTGATATAGACCTGACTAATAATCATATTTATTTTATCGAGCACGATGTTGATTCAATATTCAGAGTTAATTTGGACGGTGGCGGGTTGGCTCAGATAGGAGGATTGCAATATGGTGGATCTGCCAATCCCTATGCTTTACGTATTGATACCCTGGCCGGCAAATTGTATTGGACCGATCATATTCTCAATGATATTTGGCGTTGCAATCTGGATGGGTCTAACAGAGAGAAAGTATTGGATTTTATCGGTGGAGGCAGACCGATCGATATCGCCCTTGATCTCGCTGCCGGTAAAATGTATTGGACAAACAATACCCAAAACAAAATTCAGCGGTCAAACCTGGATGGTAGTCAAATAGAAGACATCATTTCAGGACTGACGGATGGACCGGTGGGATTGGTTCTGGACCGGGCTCAAGAAAGAATATACTTCACAGATTATGACAAAATTTGGGTATATGATCAAAACACAATGCAATTGGATACCTTGCTATCCGATCAGCGAACGGCCCTATTTTTAAAATTAGGGTTTAAACAAAAAGAATGTAACACCAACCCACATGCCATTTGTCAGGATACCGTCACCCTTTATGTAGATGAATCTTGCCTGGCTACATTGGCCATAAATGCAATTAATGGTGGAAGCTTTGATCCCGATGGAGATAGTTTATCTTATTTCTTATCACCGACCAAATTTGGTCCTGGTATTTCTCAGGTTGATCTTTTGGTGAGTGATGGAAATCTTAGTGATGGATGCTCCAGTGCGATTATTGTTTTCGACACAATCGCTCCAGTAGTTTCTGGAGATAGCCTCAGTCTGTATTTGGATGAGAATGGTCAGGTTATGGCTTTGCTCGATGATTTATATATTTCCATTGCGGATAATTGTGATCTCAATCCAGACACGGTCTATGCCAGTCAGGTACTGTTTGATTCGACTCATCTTGGAACCAATCAGGTGATGGTTTATGCTATTGATAGCGCTGGTAATATCGGAAGCGCTCTGACTGAAGTTACGATTTTGCCTCAAGATCAACCCAATCAACCTCCAATCGCGATTTGTGATACTGTGCTTTTAAATACCGATTCTTTCGCGATGGTGTCGTTCATGGCGGAACAGCTGGACGGTGGCTCGTATGACTCCGATGGTGATTCGTTGAGTTTTAGTTATTTTCCCGCTGGACCTTTTCTGATTGGCACGAATGTCGTGTTTCTTGTCACCTTCGATGGACACCTTGCCGATACGTGTGAAGTGATTCTGATATTGGTTGATACTACAGAATATCCCTGTCAGATGGATATAGAACCTCCCGTTTCCAATTGTCGGGATTTGATACTGGCGCTGGATCAAAGTGGTATGACATCGCTGAATCCAGAGGCTTTTTCGGAGTTCTTTACTGACAATTGCGAGGTTGATTCTATCTGGATCGTATCAGGAAAGACAACTTTTACCTGTGATGACTTGGATAGTGCCTTCACGCTTACTCTGATGGCTGAAGATCCATCCAACAATACTGCTGGATGTTCAGTCAATGTCACTGTGAGCAGCGGCACTTACGATCATCTCCTCTATTGGACTGATGGTATTGTAGTATGGGAGCATAAACTATCGGCCGACCTCAATGATTCTATTATAAACTCCAGTTTGATAATACCAATTCAGCTAAAGTATTATAGAGAACAAAATGCACTGTTTATTAGTGATGGTCGATTGATCCTTAAAACCAACCTATATGGTATGGTCCTTGATACGATTTTTGAAGCAGATACTTTCTCGTTCCGTTCATTCGATCTCGATCCTGTTCATGGTGATCTCTATCTGTTGGGAATTCAGACAAAAGCCATCCATAAAGTGCCGCTTGATGGTTCGGGTAGCTCAGTGGTGAGAGTCCTGGATTATCTTCCAAACCCAATTCCCCTTAAGATTCAATGTGATCCGGTATCCGGGCTGTTGTATTGGACAGATTCGAATGACGGCAAAATTCGACGTTGTGAAACTGACGGTAATAATCTGCAGGTGCTTGTTGACTTCACGATCGGTGAGGGAAAGGCTTATGGACTTGATTTGGATTTGGATAATGGTGTGATCTATTGGACTAACTCTGCCCTTAATAAAATTCAACGATCTGATCTGAATGGGAATTTCCGAGATGACGTGGTTTCCGGCTTAACAGAGTCACCCACCAATATAACCCTGTGGGATAATGAACTCTTCTGGCATAGTAACGAGACGATACGAAGGGCTCCAGTGACAGGTGATAGTGTGGTTATCGTGAAAGATCAACTATTTGAAATCTACGACATCGCGATCGCAGACCGTCCTCAGCAGGGCTCGGCCAACCCCTGTAATCAACCACCAGTTGCGGTGTGTGGTAATGCGGCGCTCTATGTGTCGCAATCTTGTACGGCATCATCCAGTGCTGCACAACTGGCGGTAGGTAGTTTTGATCCGGATGGAGATTTTCTTCAATATACTTTGTCATCTGTAGGACCATATGAGGTAGGGGTCCACCAACTAAGTCTATATGTCAGCGATGGTTATTTACAGGACACTTGCAATTTTAGCCTGACAGTACTCGATACCACATCTCCGGATATTACTTGTCGCGATACCACATTATTCCTTGATAGCATGGGCGTCGCTTACTTGAATCCGTTAGACCTTCTTTATTCTTTTCTAGACAATTGTGATTCAATGCCTGATTCATTGGTAATCAGTGAACAGGAATTCGACACCAACGACATTGGTCTGAAGGAGGTGACACTTCAGGTCTTTGATGTGTATGGGAATAAATCAACATGTCAATCGAGTGTGATTATTGCAAGTCAACCGGTTAACCAGCCACCGCTAGCCATTTGCGATACCCTCTGGCTTTATGTCGATGCACAATGCAATACCAATATGGATTTTCTAGATCTTGGTATAAACTCCTTCGACCCAGACGGAGATTCAGTCAGTATTACTCTTTATCCGACCGGGCCCTTTCTCCCGGGTGAGCATCTTATTGAAGTCAGGGTGAGCGATGGCTTGCTGGCCGATACCTGTTTGTCCAGACTGATCGTATTGGATACACTGGGTCCTGTTATTACTTGTTACGATACCGGGTTTGTGATGGATCAGAGTTTTTTACTCAGTTTATCACCAGATGATTTACCCATATTCTTTGAAGACAACTGCGATACTCCGGATTCGATCATACTTAGTCAATCTTTTTCGATTGTGATGACCTCGGTTTTGACACTATTCTGGTTACCTTCTTTTTCAATGGTATACAGCAGTTATCTTGCCAGGTGCCCCTCTATTTAATGGGGCCCGATGCTGACAACGACGGTGTAGCAGACTGCCAGGATGAATGTCCGAACAATCCCAACAAAACTAAAATGGGACAATGTGGTTGCACCACTAACGAGGTAGACACAGATAACGATGGCACTCCTGATTGTGACGATGAATGCCCCACAGATCCAGCTAAAATTCTGCAGGGCACATGCGGATGTTTTACAGCAGATACGGATAGTGACGGAGATGGAGTGAGTGACTGCCTCGACTTTTGCCCGAACGATCCTAACAAGATCTTTTCTGGATCATGTGGTTGCGGCGTTGCTGATGCTGACAATGATGGTGATGAAGTACTAAATTGCCAGGATGGTTGTCCCAATGATAGTTTGAAGGTAACCCCTGGAGTCAATGGATGTGGAGTTTTGGACCTCACACCACCTGATGCTGATGGCGATGGTACCCCAGACGTAAGTGATCGTTGCCCCTTTGATCCAAATAAGAACCAACCCGGCATATGCGGTTGTGGATCATCTGATACCCAGGTCGATACCGATGGTGATGGTCTTATGGATTGCCTTGACGCCTGCCCTGATGACCCTTTGAAAATAGCACCTGGAGGTTGCGGCTGTGGAGTAGTAGATACTGATACAGACGGTGATGGAGCCGCAGATTGTATCGATCAATGTGATAATGATCCCAATAAAGTGCTTCCTGGTATTTGTGGCTGTAGCCAGACTGAAGAAGATTCGGATGGAGATGGCTTACTCGATTGTCAGGATGGCTGCCCGGAAGACAGTTTGAAATTTGCTCCGGGTATTAGTGGATGTGGTATTGTGGATTCGGTACCTCCGGATACGGACAATGATGGTACCATTGACGCATTGGACCGTTGCCCGATTGATCCCAACAAGATCGCCCCCGGTATTTGTGGATGCGGAGTTGTGGATAGTGCGATAGATTCCGATGGTGATGGAATTCGTGACTGTTTAGATGGATGTCCACAAAATCCTTTGAAATCATCAGCGAATGCCACGGGGTGTTTTAGCCCTTGTTCAGACTTTAATATTATGCTTGACTATACATTAACGCAAAACACTACGGAGATATCTTCAACCTGGATTGATGCCAGCGGTAACTTAATGGCTGAAAAAATCTTTTTGCAGGCAGGCAGTTTTTTGCAATTGGATCCTGGCTTTTTAATAAATGCGGGCTCAAATATGACAGCCAATATCGATGCATGTGTGGGGGGCATTTCGATGTCATCATTTAATCTAGTATCAACCTCAAAAGCTGCTGAATTTGTATCGACTAATGACGACTTCTATTTCTGGGACAGCCAATCAATGGTGCGAATACCTTTGGAAATTATTAAGTCGGGAAGAGTAGATATCACCTATTTCAATTTGGATAAAGGAAAAATGGCCTATTTGATGTATGACGAATTTTATAGTTCTGGTTTATACCAAATCATCCTTCGAAATAATGCGGACCTGTCAGATGGATTTAAAATCAAAGTGGTGGTTAATGATGTATTGTATAAAGCATTCTATTTGAAGAAGCCAATCAGATGATTTCCTAAGACGTCCTCTATTGAGCATCTCACCTTTTTATATATACTAGAGAGAACAGAGTTTACATTCTGCGGCTTTGAGGGCAAAACACAGGTGTCGCCATTGCGTAGAGCAATTGAGCCTAGAAAGGGGTGACGCCTTTTCGCTTGCTCCAAGATTATGCTTCGATCAAAGGGTGACACGAAGCAATTGAGCCAGCAAAGGGTGACACCTTTTCGCTTCCTCCTTTGCCGAAGAGAAAGCAGAATGTACATTCTGCGGCTTCATGGAATAGCTGACAAATACACTAGATCCACCTATTTTGATCATAAACCTGACTGACTACTAGGACACATTTATATCTCACCTATATGTTTCCCTGTACTTGAATATCTAGGAGGATCTGTAACCAATTCTGGGTTTTCATGGATTAACGATGAGAAGTGCGTGAGGTACTTTTGATGTAGTGAGCAATAGATATTACAAACACACTAAATCAGCAGCAACAT
This sequence comes from Saprospiraceae bacterium, assembly GCA_016711125.1. GTDB lineage: Bacteria > Bacteroidota > Bacteroidia > Chitinophagales > Saprospiraceae > JABDMH01. The sequence continues at coordinate 777,294 of JADJTQ010000005.1, forward strand.
GAGAAAATCTTACTGGATCATCAGCACCTGTACCCTTGTTATCTTAGCTTGTTTTGCAGTTCTTAAAAGTCTTCAGCCACAAGTTATTCCTCCGAAAGAAAGAGATTCAGAACGTGAAAGATTGGCTTCCGAAGCCCGATTTCGTCATGACTTTCTCATGACCCAGGATCCGTCTCTAGGTTATGTGCCCAAAGAACGTCTGCTCCGAGCCAGGCAGCAATTCGATAATAAAGTGAATAATGCGGTTTATAGTGAGAGTGCCATCGGCAGTGTGACCTGGAATGAACGGGGGCCTAATAACGTTTCCGGACGAACGAGGTCTATCCTCATTGATAAAAGTGATGCCACGGGTAATACGGTTTTTGTTGGCGGAGTCGCCGGGGGTCTATGGAAAACTACCAATGGAGGAACCACCTGGATACCGATCAACGAATTTTTTACCAATATGGCGGTAAGTACGATCGCTCAAGACCCCAATAATTTCAGTATCATTTATTTTGGCACCGGAGAGGGTTGGGGCAATACCGATGGTGTGCGAGGGCTTGGAATCTGGAAGTCAACAAACGGTGGAGCGAGTTTTACGCAATTGTCGTCGACAAACTTTGCTTCGACGGGCACAGTAGAATTCGATTTCGTCAATAAGATTGTAGTGAAAGCGGTGGGTGCTGCTTCGTATGTTTTTGCTGCAACTAGTAGTCGATTCTGCAATCACGGTGGAATTTTACGCTCCACCGATGGGGGGACCAACTGGACACGATATGCTGGTGATGGAATCAATTGCGCTACCAGCCCAGGAACTGATTGGGCTACGGACATTGAGATCGCGGCAAATGGTGACTTGTTTGCGGGATTCGGATCAGATCCTACATATGATGGGATCTATAAATCTACTGACTCAGGTACAAGTTGGTACAAGGTTTTCTTTTCAAGTGCCAATTGGGACCGGATAGAGTTGGCCTGTGCCCCCTCAAATGCAGCGGTCATTTATGCATTGATTGAAAATGATGCCAACAATGGTATTCCATTGATTGTCAGAACAGTTGACGGAGGCATGACCTGGTTTGATTTTACGAATATTAATTGGTCGGGTGATAATTGTAGTACGGTCAATCCGGATTGGACCCGGGGTCAGGATTGGTATGATCTGGCCATTGCAGTTGATCCTTTGAACGCTGGCATCGTCTATGTTGGATCAGTTGATCTATTTAAAACGATAGATGGGGGTGTCAATTGGACTACCATATCAAGTTGGTGGGGTGGCTGTGGCAAACAATATGTTCATGCCGATCATCATGTTATCGTTTTTGAAAATAGCAATGAAATTTGGTTTGGTAACGATGGGGGCGTCTACAAGACCAATAATGGTACGGCAGCTACCCCCACCATCACATTCAAAGGGACTGGTCTGAATATAACCCAATTTTATGCAGCTGATTTACATCCCACTTCGGGTTCAAATGTCATGCTGGCCGGAGCTCAGGATAATGGGACTCTTCGCTTCACTTCTGCTGGCATCAACAATACTTCTGAAGTCACAAGCGGAGATGGAGCTTTCTGTCATATCGACCAGGATAATGGAAATGTACAGATATCTTCGTACACCTTCAATAACTATTTTATCACCGAAAACAATTGGTCCTCAAATACAGAGGTCAGTGGCAGCGATAATGGCCGATTCATTAATCCGACCGACTATGACGACCTGGCCAATATGTTATATGGATCTAGCGCCGTAGACTTTTTCTCGCGAGTTTCGGTCGCTAGCAAGACTCTGACGTCTGTTCAGGTAACCGATTTCCCAGGGGTGAATAATGTGAGCAATAGTGGCATTTATGCAATTTCATCCGTTCGGGTAAGTCCTAATGTTTCCAACCGGGTTTATTTTGGGTTTGCTAACGGTACCGTTTATCGGGTCAACAATGCACACACCGGGACAACCAATACGGCAAGTCTGGTCTTTAGTGAAAGCTTTGCTGAAGGGCGTTATATATCATGCATCGAAATTGAAGAAGGCAACGAAAATCACATTATTGTCACGCTCAGTAACTATGGAGTGACCAGCATCTATGAAACTCAAAATGGTAATGCTGCTACTCCGACTTGGCAAGCAGTGGAGGGTGACCTACCCGACATGCCGGTTAGGTGGGCCATGATTAATCCAGCCAACAGTGATCAGGCTTTGATTGCCACGGAACTGGGTGTATGGGTGACCGCCAACCTCAATGGGGCCAGCACCGATTGGATTCCCATGAACACCGGCATGGCCAACATCCGCATGGATATGGTGAAATACCGGGCATCTGACAATCGGGTATTTGCCGCGAGCCACGGACGAGGTTTATACACATCAGACAACTTGGTTTCTACCTGCCTGCAAGAGCTCCTTACACTTTCTTCATTTTTGGACAATACTACATACGATAATGCTTTCGAAATACAATCATCGGCAGTGATGAATAAAAACAATGTCACATTTAAAGCGGAGGGAAGCATTAATCTGTTGAATGGATTTGAAGTGTCTCCGAATAAGGTTTTCAATGCTTTGATCGACGATTGTGTTAATCACTGAGAATTGAAATAGACACTATGAGATCTATCGACCCACAGGATTTTTGTGTCTCAAATGGACTTTGCTTTGTCTCATATTCCGAATCAAAATTAAAATCACGACCTATGCAAAAAACTGCTTGCAATTCGATGTTTGTTTCGAATATTCGAGTTACGTTGACCACTCGTGAAAAAGAAATACTTCAATTGATTTCACAAGGATTTTCTTCCGACGAAATTGCCAGTGATCTATTTTTAGGCTCAGAGACGGTACGCACTTATCGCAAATCTTTGCTACAGAAATTCAGAGCTCGCAATACAGCACATTTAATTCGATCTGCTTTTGAGAGAGGAATTTTAGCGCCCAAGTAAATGACACATGACTTGTGTAGTTTTATTTGAGATTTGGTAAAGCAGAATAAAACAAAAAGACACTGGATACCGACAACTATTTTCCGGGACCCTCTACACCAGTTATTCTTTGAATGGGTTGATCTCAGCTAAGGATTCGGAATGGCAATGCCTTTTGATTTGGGTCACAGAGTTTACCTTGCGAGGGTGAATGGTATCACAACCCAAGTATGAGTGGCATTCGATGGGATACTTGGTTTAATATTTGCTGTTGGGATTGAAAAAGTAAAGGTCAATGCGAGTCACTGCATCGCTAGTTAGAACGGGATCGATTTTAATCTTTTTTCTTCTTTTCTTAAGTAAAGTGATCATTCCGACTCGGAGTGCACCAAAGAGTGTACATGCTTTCATTTCCTTTTACTCTATTGGTCTGTCAGATGATTTGGTATCAACCTACAAACGTTGCTTTGAAGGATTCTTTCATTTTAGCAAAGAAGATGAATTAAACATCGCAGAAGAAACTAAGGTGGAATCTTCAGGATCACTATCTGTAGTCCACGATTTTTATGGGTCAGTTAGTTGCCCACCAGATGTGTCGCTTAATGTAGATCCTGGGAGTTGCTCAGCTGTAACTGTCAACCTTGGAACACCCACCTGTACTCCAGATTGCAGTGGTATCACAATTGAAAATGATGCACCCTTAATATTTCCAGTGGGGGAAACCCTGGTAAATTGGACATTTCGTGATTCTCAAGGAAACACTTCCAGTTGCTCACAGAAAGTGACAGTTATAGACAATGAAGCACCGCACTCCATTTATCCTCATTGTTCCTATTGGAACAAGAGTGATCTGGATATGTGTTTAGGGGAGGCACTAGAAATAAATGCGGATTTAGGACTTCTTATAGAGGCGCAAACCTTTTATTTTGATAATTGTGGTTACACAATCAGCTTTCATTGGGGTACCATTTCAGATCCCACAAATTCTGATTGTGAATGGACTATTAGGTATACGTTTGCACATTATGACCCAAGTTTCAATGTCAGTTACTGCGATATAACCTATTCGGGGGGAGATAGATCCCCGCCGGAATTAATCAATAGCGAAGTGGATTGCAGCAGTTTGGACATGACGGACCAATCAATCTGCTTATCTGATGCACTAAATTTTGATCCTTCAACACTTGAACTACCGGTTGCTTCACTGTACGACGACGGTTGTGGAACCGTGATGGCAGAATTTATCAACACAGTAGCTGATGAGGCCAATTCAGATTCATTCTGGGTTTTTACCTACGAATACGCAGTCAAAGATGTTTGTCATAATGCAGTCAGTTGCTATGTAGTCTACTCGGGTGGAGACCATCAACAACCTATAGCTCTTTGTCGAGATATCCTGATTCTACTTGATGGGCAAGGAGTAACAACTATTTTACCTGAGCAAATTGATAGCGGTTCCACGGATGACTGCGGTATAGCTCATATTTCTCTCAGTAAAACTGATTTTAGCTGTTTGGACAAAGGTATGCAAACGGTTGTTTTGACGGTCACCGACTATGCCGGTAATTTTGATACTTGTCATTCGGTCGTCACAGTTGTAGATGACTTGGATCCGACTATTTCTTGTCCTCCTGATATTTATACGGTCACTGAACCTGAGATCTGCTTTAATGGTGACCTGAATTTGGGAAGTCCTGCAATTGGTGACAATTGCAATATTTCTATGATCCAGCACGATGCTCCTGATTACTTTCCCATTGGGGAAACTTTGGTAAAATGGACTGCGACAGATCAGTCTGGAAATCAGTCTTTTTGTAATCAGCTGGTATCTGTTGTAGATGCAGAAATTCCCACAACTATTCCAGGGGCTAGTTGCTCTGATCTGGATATGACCGGACTAAACATGGGTTTGGACGAGGCAGAACAATTTAACGGGTTGTCACTTGCATTAGATATTTTTGATCTGTATCAGGATAACTGTGGAATTTCTAGCGTGGGATATTATGGTTTTAATGCAAACCCTCAAAATTCCAATTGTTCATGGACCTTAGATCATTTTTACATAATCTTTGACGTCAATGGACTTAACACCTGGTGCGAGGTGACCTATTCCGGTGGAGAAACAGAAGCTCCCGAATTGATAAATAGTGAGATCGATTGTAATAGTCTGAATTTGATATCACAAACAATTTGTCTTTCCGAGGCTTTGAGCTTTGATCCGTCTACGTTGGAGTCAGCAGTATCGACTTTATATTCTGATAATTATGGAATGGTTACCGCATCACATAGTATTACCACTCCGGGATCTTCAAATAATGATTGTAGTTGGAGTTTCACATTTGAGTTTATCATCAAAGATGCTTGCGAAAATACTACCACATGTCAGGTGACTTATTCCGGTGGAGATACGGAAGCTCCCATCCTGGTTGACAGTCAGATCGAATGTAGCAGTTTGCATGATGCAGGACAAAATCTTTGCTTGTCCGACGCAATGACCTTCGATGCTACAAGTTTGGAAGACTCCATTGCAGCCATTTACACGGATTGTGGAGGTGTTCAGGTAGAACTGACAAATACAATAGCAGGTGAATCAAATAGCGATTGTGATTGGAGTTTTATTTACCAATACATTATTAGCGATGGATGTGGCAACTCAACAACTTGTGACATCACTTATTCAGGTGGAGATACGGAAGCTCCCAGACTCAGTGATAATGAGATTGATTGCAGTTCACTTGACATGACCGGTATCAATCAATGTTTGGGCAATAGCAATGGGTTTGATCCTGTTACTTTAGAGACAAGTGTAGCAGCTCTTCATACCGATAACTGTAGTGTCGCAATTGCAGTTTATACTAGATCATTTGCCGGTGAAAATAATTCGGATGTAGCCTGGGAATTCACACATGAGTTTAACGTCAAGGATGCCTGTGACAATTCTATAAGTTGTTTTGTAACTTATTCGGGTGGTGACACCGAGGTACCCAGCGCAGTTTGTCAGGATATTGAAATTACGCTAGATAGTGAGTCGGGACTCGCTTCGATAACTCCTGGGCAAATCGATACTGGCTCAAGTGATAATTGCGGCATTGCAACTACCACTTTGGATAAGTCTGCTTTTACTTGTGCCGATGTAGGAGAACAAAGTGTGACAATGATGGTCACCGACAATGCTGGCAACATGAATACTTGCCCAGCTATGATCATGGTTCTAGGATCAGCAGCCTGTGGGCCCGTCCCGTGCACACCTACCATGGTAATCGATGCTACTTTTTTGGCTAATGATCCACATCAGATGCTTTTCCATGCGGGAAAGAAGCTATCGTCAGACGGCATTATCACGAGTGGTGAAAACATTGACTTCAGAGCCGGTGAAGAGGTGGAATTACTTCTGGAATTTGAAGTCCAGTCAAATGCTATAATGACAATTGCCATTCAGGACTGTATTCCTGCAGGTGGTCAAACTCAAATAAAGAATTAGGGAATTATTTAAGAAAATTGCTTGTATTGTTTTTCGCAGCAATGGACTACTTGCAAAAGAGTACTAGACGGATTTATATTCCGTGTTTTCTTTCAAGACAGGGTGACGACTTTTTCACAGACCACTGGCAAAATTCTTTTGTATAGGATGAGCTATTTGGCGGACACAAGAGAGAGCGGAATTTACATTCTGCGGCTTTGCAAGCAAAACATAAGTTGTCGCGCTTGCGCATGGACATATGAGCCGAGCAAAGGGTGACGACTTTTCAAATTGCGCTGAGATCATGTTCCGACCAAAGGTGACACCTTTTTCTGTAGAACACAGAGAAAGCAGAATTTACATTCTGCGGCTTCTTTTTGCGATTCAATCAAATTGCGCAGGCTTCGGTAGCACTCTCCCCGGGCCGCGGCCGGCTACCGATGACTTTTAAAATCAGAGGCCTTTCTGCACTGTGGTCTCCAGCTACAGACACTATTGCCGCAATACCTTCCTGATCAGACGCCCATCTTTATTCTGCAAGCTCAATAGATACATGCCAGCAGGCAGCGATGCCACCTGATTTAGTTCAACGACTTGCTTGCCTGATATCACCTGGTGCCTCTGACTTAGTACTTCCTGTCTATTTAATTGCAATAGCTTGACCTCCACCATCTGATTGGTTTCGGAGTTTATTTCAACCGATAACCGGTGTTCAAAGGGATTAGGAAATATTCTGGTTTCAAAATTTAAAGCAATCTCATCCGCTCTGGTTGAACAAAATGCAACGATCCTTAAAGTATCTCCATATCCACTGGTATCCCGGCCACATACTGCCTGTACCTGAACCTCATACACCTCGCAATCTTCCAGCTCACTTAATTCAAACATATTGGTTGTATCGACCACTTCCATCCATTCATCATCACCAACTTTGCGATGTCTGATCACATAGGCAATAGCTGAGTCGACCTCCTCCCACACTACCATCGTCGAAGTACCCTGATAATTCATGGTATCCAGACCTGTCGGTAGCGGACATAACAATGAATCAATGATGATTTCAACACAGTAGTCTTCGGCTTCACCCAAATCTATCGTAGTGGCACAACCGGAAACCATATCGTCTATCGGGTCAAAAAGCATCATGACCCGGAAGCGTGTAGGGCCCACTGGTGCATTATCCGGAATTCTGATAGTCGCTTCCAACATGGTGGAAATTGCTGTATCTGATGCATACACCTGCTCATCTTCATCGTCGAAATTGCCGTTTTGGTTAAAATCGATCCAGGCAAAATAATGCTCGGCCATAGTATCAGTAGCAAAACCGGGGATCACCCTTAGTTTGTAAGCATTGCCTTGTTTTAATTGAGTTGCATTGCCCGTATAATCACCATACCCGTTGTCGTAACCCGAGGAGAGATTGATCGTGTTCAATTTCACACTTTCAATCCATTCGTCACCAACAGCATTAACAGACAATTCACAGTAGGTGGAATCTAAACAGGCACCACAGCCTAGTGTCCTTATCATAAGAGTATCACTGGACGCAGTACCACTCCCAATACAAATTGATTGGATAAAGAGCAAGTAAGTGGTGCAACTACTGAGATCACCTATAGTGGTCGAATTGACACCTTGCGTCACAACGGCGGTATCCCATTGCACGGAATCTGAAACCTCTCCATAGATCAAAACGTATCCTACATCGGTGGTTGCACCTTGCCAACTGATATCAATGACAGTATCTGATAACGCTTGTGCAGAGATATTTGTAACCGGCTGACAACAGCCGCCGGTCATGAATCCGATGGTTGGTGAAGTCGCACTGGTACCATCCAGACAGGTTGCTTCCAACTGATATTCATAAGTCGAACATATCTCCAGAGCAGTCAGTAAGATTGGACTACTGACACTATCCATATTTATCCACACTGTATCTCCCAATGCCCGCCAACTAAATTGCACCGAAGAGACGGAGTCGGCCTGTTGCCAAGCTATCTCTACTGAAGTTGGATCATTAGATGACACCTCTGCCTCAAGCCCAAAAGGAGCTATACAGCTTTGACAAGCTGCAAGAGTTTTATTTAGTGCGTTAAAAATATTTAATCGGCCCCCTGAAGAAATTTCCTCTGCGAGAGACGGAATTTTATCGCTCTGGTCGAGTATCAATGACCTGGCTTGGAGTGCGGCGGCGGCGGGGTCAATTTTGGCCAGGGCAGCGAGATCTCCACAAGGCGATGAATACAAAAGTCCGATGGCTCCAGCTACGATTGGGCTTGCAAAAGAAGTACCGCTGACAAAATCGTAACCTGGGATACTGGTTGTAAATACTTGCGAACCTGGTGCGGCTATATCAATATCATGTTTTCCATATGCTGCAAATGAGCGCACATCTGATTGATTAGTTGCAGTGACGGCAATCATATAGTCACTGGCACATGAGGTGGGTACATCCTGGATCGAATCAATATTGATGCTGGTATTGGCCGTAGCGGTGCAATTCAAAATGCCTTGATTGCCGAGGCTGTCATATATCGCACACCAGATCGGTGTTTCTTCGGGAGAAAGATCTTCATCACCATAAGACAGATTAGTTGCAACAACATAAGCTCCTCTGGCTCCACCTGTTTCATTATAGATTTTTCGTTGTTGCAGAATGTAACCGTACGCGGCAATCATGTCTGCCTCATTCAAATCAGAGTTAAAAAAAACATTCATCAGTTTGACATTCCAGTTGATGCCAGTAATACCGATATCATTGTTTCCTACAGCACCTATGACCCCTAATATTTCCGTTCCATGCTCGTCAGGTACACCTCCTCCGAAGAGCTCCGCTTCGATATTGTCATTAGTTTCCAGAACATTCCAGCCTCTCACATCATCCACATATCCGTTTTGATCGTCGTCGATACCATTATCTGCAATTTCATAGTTATTTTTCCATATGTTCTGTGCGAGATCCTCGTGAGTATAGTCTACTCCAACATCGATGACCGCGACTACGATGGTATCTCCCAATTGGGTCACTCCTCCCGTTGCCAGTGACCAGGCTTCTTCGGCATCTATATCTGAGTCAGCAATGCCTCTTTCCCCGTATTGATCCACTGCCATTGCTCCTGAAGCATTGGATCGTTGGGTATCCGCTTTCTTGGCTTAATAAAGTGATTCTTTTGAACAACGAAGATTTCCCTATCACCACTAAGATCGGCTATCATCCGTGCAACGTCGATTTTGCCCTCATCAAAAGTGGCCTTCCATATATGCATATGTTCACTCAAGCACTTCGTTAGCTTAAAATCAGTTTCGTGATTCTCCAGGCGAGCATGGCGTTGTGTAATGATGCTTAGGTCTGCGTCAGGGTGAACGCACAATATGATCTCTCCCGGCTTATAGGACAGGCTTTGAGCGCTGACAAGGGAGGTAACTAAGAATGAAAAGACAGTAATAATAAATAGTACATTGATCTTCGTCATACGTAATAGGTTGTATGTGATGATATTTTGCTCAGGGAAGTAAATTTAGTCTAAAAATTCAAATGTTAGGTTCGAAATTAGGCAGGGAAGGAATGGGATATTACTTTTTAACATGACTAGCTTAAAGGTACACAACATATTGAGCTTACAAAATATATGAAGTATTGATCATGTAATAAAATGGCACTCAATTAGTTACACCGACAAAGAAGCGTCCGTCTGAATTCTTTAAATTAAAGATATTTATAATGTATTACATATTGATAATCTGATGTTTTTAATTTAAAGAAAATTGTTATATGTTTGTATAGAAAATTACCTTAAGTTTGTTGTAAATGCGAACATTTCCAGGTCTCATCATCTCGTTGTTCTCCCTAACGACGGCGGCTCAGACGGCTTCGCTGGCGGATAGCTTTATACCAACTGAGTCTTCCATTGCCCTGAATCCGATCACCAAAAAAGTACGGATCACTGTCAAAGACATGAAGACCAAAGAAAGCATTCCGTGCTTTACGATTGATTTTAGCTCATGTGGTCATCCTGTATATGAAAGTAGTAATGAGGGTCTTTTTTCGATGGAAACGGTTGAGGGCTTTGCCTGCTACGTTCGCATAGCCAAGCGAGGTTATGCCAATCTCGATCTCATGGTCGACTATGATAAAATACCTGGTGATGGCAAAACATACAACATTTATTTAAGCCGGTCACCCAACTCCTTCAGTGGTCATATTAGAGATACTGTTGATGGTAACCTATACGTTTCAGGTGCTAATCTCGAACTGAGATCCCTTCAGGATAAGTACATACAACGGGTAGAGTCAAATAATCAGGGCGAATTTTCCATCTACCTGACACCGGATACCGATTATGAAGTCTTTGTCCAGCATCCGGATTATCATCCTTATCAAAACAAGTTTAAAACCGGCAGTGAATTGGATGGCCTTGAATTAAAGCGTGTTTACATTTCGAGAATCGATCACAAAAAAATTCCGTCAAGGTTGGGTACGGAAGTTGCCGTTATGCGTAAAGACAAAAGACTGGAAGGCATCAATTACTATAGTGTTCAGATTTTGGCAAAGCACTCCACAGAAATCAATCTTGTCGGCTTCAAGGACCTGGAGCAGTACGGTGAAGTATTTTTAGAAAAGGACGGTCTGGTCAGTAAGGTGAAAGTTGGAAAGTTTTTCGATCGATCCATGGCTGAGAGAGCACTTTCAAAAATTAACAATAAACCCGCCTATCACGATGCTTTTTTGACCCAGTCACTTGCAGGTAACATGAATCATAAAAAGCAGGAAAGAGTGCTTCAGGTCCGCGAAGCGGGTTATATGGTTCGTCTCGCTTCTTATCTCAACCCGGATATATTTGATGGTACTAAAGTAGAGATGCTGGGAAAACTCTCGTCGGTACAAAAAAATGAATGGACCATCATGCTGCTGAGCGGATTTGATTCTTTAGATGAAGCCAGGATAGTAGAATCCAGGGTAAAAGACCTTGGTTTCAAATCTGCCTATGTCGTGCAATACAATGGTGAACAGCTTCAAAAAGTACCAAGAAGTTAAAAGTATCCCGCTTAGATAGATCCTGTGACCAAGCGGTGCATAATTTCGCGACCCGGCCCGTGGTGGACCGGCCGTTGAAAGGTCTTACATCATTTTAGTGCATGCGATCACCTCTCAATTCTAATGACTGGACTATCTCCGCTTCTTTGTCCAGGTATTCCTGCCAGCGAGCTTTCACCTTGTCTTCACCACAATAGAATTTTGCCAAATCGATGAAAAGGCGGTAGTGGCCAGCCTCAGACACCATAAAGTGATGATAGAATTTCTTAAGGTCATCTTCTTGTAATTGGAGAGAGAGTAGGCGGAATCTTTCACAACTTCTGGCTTCAATCATTGCACAGGTCAGTAGTTTTTCCAGTAGTCTGTCTTCTGGACTTCCACCCTTTTTCTGGCTATCCAATAAAGCATTCACATAAAGGTCCCTACGCTGTCTTCCCAGGTTTAGATTTCTCTTCTTCAGTTCTGCCAATACCTGGCGAAAATGCCCCCATTCTTCGGTAACGATTGGAGCGAGGTCTTCAATCAGACGGGTGTGTTGGGGATACATTTGAATGAGACTGATGCAGGATGTAGCTGCCTTCTGCTCACAATATGCATGATCGGTTAAGATTTCTTCCAGACTCTTTTCGGCAAGATTGACCCACCTGGGATCCGTGGGTAATTGCAAACCAAGCATGAATTATTTACTGTTTAGGCAATCGAATTGATTGGTGAAAAAATCGATATTGTAGACCTCATAATCTTCATATCCCGAAGACCAGACCACTCTGACCTTGTCAATACCGCTCTTCAGTAATAGCTTTTCTTTTTGATACTCAATCGGATATCTCACCTTATAGACTGTTTTACCCGATTTCGGATCAAGTAGTCCTTGATTTTCGGATTGCGTAAACAGTGAAACCGTCTCGCCATCCAACAATTTTAGATTTAATAGGCTTCCATTCTTTATGTATCCATATTCACGATTCGCATTTTTTGATGCAATGCTAAAGACAAGTGTCAGGTAACGAAATCCCCCGGAAATACTGGTGAGATAACCCCGGCAAGACATATAGTCCTGGTCTTTCAGGTATGATTTTAATCGTTCGTCGGTGTAGCTAAAAAAGAGTTCATCTTTCAATTCTTTCTTTTGAGTCTTCGTAAATTCATCGATACCGTGAAATGAAAATTCACAACGGTATTCTGGTGACTTACCAGCTAGTGCAGAAAACCAATGATTTTCATTTACTGCACGTTGTGGTGTCATGGTTTTTGCTGGATTGAAAGGAGTCGCTTCTTCCTGTTTTTGCTCGAGGTTACTTTGATCAGAAAGATCTGTTTTAAACGCCACACTGTCTTGTTCTCTTTGGGCGACCTGGTCGGGAGTCCGACTTAAATCACGTTTTAGCTCCTGCATAAGTGGCTCTGCTATTGAGTCTGTGGTTTTAGTTTCTTCATTGGGGTTCATCGAATTCGACGGCAAGTTTTCTGAGACTACGGCCACCGAGTCCCGATTATTTTCCGGCTTGTTACCATTATTTGAGCTTGGCACCGGTTGAGCGTAGGATATTTCTGCACTTGTGTCGGGGTTGATTGCATTGGAAGAAACGGTATCAACTATCGTTGTATCAATAGGTAGTTGTGAATTGCTTAATGAATCACGTTCTTCTGATTGTCCGATTCGTACTTTTTCTGTTGACGGATACGAAGGTGGATTTTCGCCAGACATACCATCTTTTTGTTGAACTGACGGATATTTGTCAGCTAGCATATCTTCCTGCTCCCTAAGGTCTGCTTCTGTGTTGAGACCGGGTACGTAGATCTTTGCCAGTTTAGCATCTTTTTCAGATTTACCTACCTTTAAGATCTTTTTGATTAGTGTCCTTGCATATGAAAGGCGACGTTGTTCATTCTGCCTTTGGTCTGTTAGTAGTTTAAATTCGGCTTTTGCCTGGTTGACACCTGTTGTATCATTGATGTTCTCAAAAGATAAAATCTGATCTTCCAGCGAATGGGCTCTGATACTGCTTGCATCCACCTTATCAAGCATTTGAGATTCGTATCTGACCGCCGCAGCAATATACTTTTGAAACAAAACGTAGTCATAGACAGTTCTCTGATCATTTGACAAAGTATCATTCACTAATTCGTCGCTCTTCGAAATGTCTTCCCACAGATCATTTTCCAACATGGAGTCTCGACCTTCATAATAACGCCAGGTTCCATCTTCATACTGGATTATTTTTTCACCAGCGGCATTACGAACTACTTTCTGAGCTGATACTGTGTATCCAACCAAAATCAATCCAACTACGAGACAGGTTCTCAAATGCATATAGACCTTGGCATGAAACAATTTTATAACTTGGTCCAGCATCAGATTCGACTGACTTTACCACAACAAAATTAAGTTTTTATTATCACAATTCAGAGATCCTCCAGGTATTATATTGTTAAAATCCATTATATGAAAGCAGTTTGTTTTGGACTCACATTCCTGTTTTTAGCAGCGGGTTGCAAAGAGCCAGCAACTAACTCTATCCTTATCTCTATGAAGATTGACTATCCGCTGACTGAACAAGATTCAGTCTTTGATGATTACCACGGACATCAGATTGCAGATCCATATCGATGGTTGGAAGATGATCATGCTGAAAATACGAAATCCTGGGTTACTGCACAAAATACGGTAACTCAACAATATCTTGATCAAATCCCATACCGGGATCTGATTAGAAAGCGACTGGAACAAATTTGGAATTATGAGCGATTTGGTACTCCGTTTAAACGAGGTGGAAAGTACTATTACTTTAAGAATGATGGGCTGCAAAATCAAAGCGTACTTTATGTACAGGAATCGCTTGAGGCACCAGCTGCAGTGGTGCTTGATCCAAATTCTTTTTCTGTTGATGGTACTATTTCACTTGGCTCGATATCTTTTAATCACCAGGGGAACAAATTGGCTTACCAACTGTCGGAAGGGGGTAGTGACTGGCACACTATATATGTCAAGGATTTAACCAGTGGTAGCCTTCTGGCTGATAGAATTGAATGGGTGAAGTTTTCCGGGATCTCCTGGGCCGGTGATGGGTTCTTTTATAGTCGTTTCCCCACTCCCTCCGCATCAGATAAGCTCTCAGGTCAAAATAACTACCACAAAATATACTATCATCAACTTGGTACGGACCAGTCTGATGACCGATTGATCATCGAAGATGCAGCAAGAGCACAGAGAAACCACTATAGCATGACGACAGAAGACGAAAGGTTTCATTGTATATCACTTTCGGAATCTACGAGTGGAAACGCATTGTATGTCGACGATTTACATCATAAAGGTAAAAGGATTGTGGTAGAAGAGACCCTCGAAAGTGATCTTGAGGTGGTGGATAATGTTAATGAAATACTGTTTATTCGAACCAATCAGCAGGCACCTAACTGGAAATTGATTGCCATTGATATGAATGCTGCTGATAAGTCTAATTGGAAAACGATTTTGCCAGAAAGTGATGAAGTGCTGAGTGGCGTGCAACTGATTGGGCATAAGATCTTCGCAGAATACCTGGTCGATGCCAAGAGTGTCATGAAGACCTTCGACTATACTGGTCAATATCTTGATGAAGTCATTTTGCCAGCTATTGGTTCGGTTAGTGGGATTTCGGGGACGAAAGATGATCGTGAGGCATTTTATGCTTTCACTGATTATACTTATCCACTCACCATTTTTGGGTTGAATACCGAATCATTGGAAAGCCGGGTTTTTAAAAAACCAACGGTAGACTTCAGAAGTGAAGATTATCAAACCGACCAAAAGTTTTATTCTAGCAAAGATGGCACTCAAATACCGATTTTTATTACCTACAAAAAAGGTATTAAATTAGATGGCACAAATCCTGCTCTTCTCTATGGGTATGGTGGTTTTGATATTAGTTTGACACCCGGATTTAGCATACCTACTTTGGTTGTTCTTGAAAATGGTGGCATCTATGCAGTGGCAAATATAAGAGGAGGAGGGGAGTATGGCAAAGAATGGCACCTGGCAGGAACAAAAGAACGCAAACAAAATGTTTTTGACGATTTTCTGGCTGCAGCCGAATTTCTGATCCATGATAAGTATACCTCTCCTGATAAATTAGCCATTATGGGTGGGTCGAATGGTGGCCTCCTGGTCGGTGCTTCAATGACTCAACGCCCGGATCTTTTTAAGGTAGCAATTCCCAGAGTGGGAGTTCTTGATATGTTACGTTATCACGAGTTTACCATAGGATGGGCTTGGGCCGATGATTATGGTCGCAGTGATAATCCTGATGATTTTGAGTATCTTATCAAGTACTCACCTTTACATAATATTAGAGAGATGGAATATCCGGCTACATTTATTATGACTGCTGATCATGACGATCGAGTAGTGCCAGCACATTCTTTTAAATTTGCCGCTGAGTTGCAAAGTAAACAACAAGGCAGTAATCCGGCCCTGATTCGGGTCGAGACAAGCGCCGGACACGGAGCCGGCAAGCCAACAAGAAAATTAATTGAAGAAAATGCGGATATGTTGAGTTTTATGTTTTACAACATGAACGAAGACGTGATCTATAAAAAATTAGATAAATAATCGTTAGTCTGGTCGACATCGGATTTTTGCCCCTAAGAATTTGGGATGTTCTCGATATAATTATCGTTGCACTACTATTGTATGCAGTCTATCGGCTCCTAAAGGGAAGTATTGCTTTAAATATTGTTGTTGGTATCATCTTGCTTTATGTCGTATGGGGTATTGTCGGCATTTTGGATATGCCTCTTTTATCCGAAATCCTGGGGCAGTTTGTTAGCGTTGGATTCATTGCTTTGATTATTATTTTCCAACCTGAAATTCGCCGTTTTCTTCTCTATATTGGCAATACCACCCTGCAGGGAAGATCTGGACTCCTTGGTAGGTATTTAAAAGTTCACTCCGGGGTAGCCGAGAACGAAATATTAAACAAATAGGCGATGCAATATGGCAAATGGCTTCCGAAAAGGTGGGCGCACTGATTGTGTTGCCTAAGCATTTAAATATCGAAGGATACGCTGATTCCGGACAAATCATCAACGCAGAAATAACCGAAGAGTTGATTAGGAGCATTTTTCAAAAAAACAGTCCATTGCATGACGGAGCAATGGTGATTTACGGGGGTAAGATACATGCAGCAAGTTGTGTATTACCCATTTCGAGTAATCCTGATTTGCCCTCAGGTTTGGGTCTGAGGCACCGGGCTGGCTTGGGTTCATCTGAAAACTCTGATACCGTTTCGTTTATTGTTTCGGAAGAGACAGGTGATATCTCCGTGGCTGTTAAGGGAAAATTGCAAAGAGGTTTGTCAAAAAAAATGTTGTTGACAATCCTTGATGAGCACTACAATTGATGTCTTTTATTGATACTATTTTCAAATATTTGTAACATGGAAAACGTACAGCGTTATATCGAAGAACATAAAGAGAGATTTCTCGAGGAACTATTAGAACTCCTGAGGATACCAAGTATCAGTGCAGATTCTAAATATCGTGGGGATGTTGCCAAAGCTGCTGAGGCAGTCAAAGATCATCTCAAGAACGCAGGGACCGCGAGTGTTGATATATACCCGACCAAAGGTCACCCGATTGTATATGGTGAACGCTTGGTGAGTAAGTCTTTGCCGACTGTATTGGTATACGGCCATTATGATGTGCAACCTCCAGACCCATTAGACCTCTGGACATCACCTCCGTTTGAACCTATGATTAAAAAGACAACAATCCACCCCGATGGTGCGATTTTTGCCCGCGGATCTTGCGATGATAAAGGCCAACTTTTCATGCACATTAAGGCCCTTGAAAGCATGGACCGTTGCCAGGCTATTCCATGCAATCTTAAATTTTTGTTTGAAGGTGAAGAAGAGGTAGGATCAAACAATCTGGAGACGTTTTGTTCAGAATATAAAGAATTGCTCGCATGTGATGTAGTCTGTATATCAGACACTTCGATCATTGCCAATGATACGCCAAGTATCACAACCGGGTTGCGGGGCCTAAGTTATGTCGAAGTGGAAGTAATCGGCCCGGCCAAAGATCTGCACTCCGGTGTCTATGGTGGGGCTGTTGGTAATCCAATCAATGTTCTGGCCAGCATGATAGCATCATTAAAAGATAAAAACGGACATATTACCATACCGGGCTTTTACACCGATGTCTTGGAAATCTCTGATGAGGATCGCATAGCAATGAATGCCGCACCCTATGATGAAGATGCGTATAAAGCTGAATTGAAGGTGGATGGCTTGATGGGGGAAAAAGGATATACCACCATAGAGCGTACATCCATCAGACCAACACTTGATGTTAATGGTATTTGGGGTGGATATACCGGAGAGGGGGCCAAAACTGTACTTCCATCCAAGGCTTTCGCCAAGATCAGTATGCGCCTGGTCCCAAACCAAGACCCAGGTAAGATTACCAAATTATTTAGCCAGCATTTTAGAGCGATTGCACCTGATGCCGTCAAAGTCAAAGTTACTCCTCACCATGGTGGTAAACCAGCCGTTACGCCAACCAATAGTTTGGAATATCAGGCAGCAGCAGATGCAATGGAAAAAACCTTTGGCAAAAAACCGATTCCGGCCAGGGGAGGAGGAAGTATTCCGATAGTTTCATTATTTGAGGATATTTTAGGTGTAAAAGCAGTGCTGATGGGATTTGGATTGGATTCAGATGACATCCATTCACCAAATGAGCACTTTGGGATTTATAATTTTTATCAGGGTATTCGAACGATACCTTATTTTTTAGAGAATTATGCCAACGCAAAAAAATCTTCCTGATCTCATAATTTTCTTTTGATGGATCGTTTTACAACCGATGATCTGAATTGTGAATGTTCTGGATCATATCAGGTAGTTTGATTGACGGTCAAACCTGGTAACGCTCCAATATTTAGCTGTTTAATTCATCCTCTGACGACCATCTTTAGCGCATTAATTAATCTCCTAAATCCGTGATTTTGCATATCGATATTATCAGCATCGTGCCCGAGCTCCTTGACAGTCCCTTCAGACATTCTATTCTGCAGAGGGCTCAATCCCGAGGTCTGCTAAACGTAAACGTCATCGATTTACGCGCATATGGTCTGGGGAAAAATAGACAAATAGATGACTATCAATATGGCGGCGGTGCCGGCATGGTCATGATGGCAGAACCAATTTATCTGGCCATTCAGACGCTCAAAAAGGAGAGGAGTTACGATGAAATTATTTATATGACACCCGATGGAGAAAAGCTCAATCAGCAGATGGCTAATCAACTTTCTCTACATGAAAATATATTGTTAATTTGTGGTCACTACAAAGGCATCGATGAGCGTCTTCGCGAACATTGCATTACCCGTGAAATTAGTATTGGTGATTACGTTCTTTCAGGTGGGGAATTGGCTGCTGCGGTTATGGTCGATGCGATCGGAAGACTCATACCTGGAGTATTAAATGACGAAACATCAGCGCTGCTGGATAGCTTTCAAGATGGATTGTTATCTCCTGCTGTATATACACGTCCCGCTGATTTTCTAGGCTGGAAGGTGCCGGATGTTTTACTTTCTGGTCATGAAGCGGCCATTGAGAACTGGAGAGAACAGAGTGCATTGGAACGCACCCAGAAAAAAAGACCGGATCTTCTGGATGATGAGCTTTGATTGTAACTAAGCGATAAGCAAGATCAATAAAAATTGGAGTAAAATACTGCCATCTAGAAGACCGGAAAAATAATAGTCGTGCGACCCCTCCTTACTTACGCCCACGACTACCATGGAAAAAAGATAGCTAATACTCAGAGCTAACCAAACTCCATAATTAAGATTCAATAACAGATAGTTGAAACTCATCCCCATCCAAGCCAGTAATAGTAAAGTAATGGATAGGATTATACTCTTTTTTGGTCCTAAAATCGTCGGGATCGTTTTAATCTCGTGCAATTGATCGATCCTTAAATCGCGTATGTCAAAGGGGATGGTTATTGCGATGATAAACAAGCATTTTTCGATAATGATTAACCAGTGTTGTCCGGATAGATTGATGTTTTCATCTTTTAATGGTATGACCACGCATACCCAGGTCCAGACTAAACCAATGATGAAAAGTTTGACATAGGGTAAGTCTCGAATCCTTTTTTGATTATTAAAAATGGGTAGTACGTAGAGCAGTGCTAACAATCCGGGAAATAGAAGATTCTCTATTACTTTAAAGGATAATTGACAACAGATAGCGAGCATAGCTGTAAAGGAGATTACCGCATAAATGATGATGTGCAGTTGAAATTCAATAATGACTGACATTCTGCGATTTGGGTGGGTTCGTCCCAGCTTGGTGAACCCGATGATTCTATGGGCCGAATAAAGGAAAAGGGTGGCAAAAAATATAAAAAAGGGATAAGGTGTGTACCAGCTAAAGTGATGATCTAACAGAAACACCTGATACGCCAATGAGGCAGCGCAGAGAGCAATTAAAAAATTGCCATAGAGGAAAAGGTCAATTGTTTTTCTTAAAATGGACACAACTTTTCTCGATCGGTTTGATGATATTCGATCAGCCTCCAAATTAACTATTTCTTTGGTCACGTATCTCCCGCTGGCGGGGGTAAAGGGGTGCACATATCACCCTCTTTCAGCAGGCAGTGGGTCGCCATTCTCCCTTTAGGGGGCAAGGGGTGGAAAGCTCCGACTAGAAATATTTAAAATTATGCCCGTTTTCGATTTTAAGCAGACATTCGTAGATCAATTTAATTAGATTTTCCACATCATCTTTATGGGCCATTTCAACTGTCGTGTGCATATACCGAAGCGGTAACGATATTAAAGCAGATGGTACCCCAGCACTGCTGTATGCAAAAGCATCCGTATCAGTACCGGTAGATCGCGATGAAGCTGATCGCTGATAGGGTATTTTTTTTCGTTCCGCAGTATCAATAATAAGTTCCCGTAATATGTTATGCACTGCGGGTGCATATGTTAATGAATGACCTTTTCCACACTCAGTTTCACCATGCTTAGATGAACTGATCATCGGGGTGGTTGTATCATGCGTGACATCCGTCACGATCGCAACATTGGGTTTTAACCTGTGAGCGATCATTTCAGCACCCCGAAGCCCAATCTCCTCCTGTACCGCGTTTACGATGTAGAGCGTATAAGGCAACTTCTTCTTTTTGTCTTTGAGCAATCGAGCCACCCCGGCAATACAGAAGCCACCGATACGAGTGTCAAGCGCTCTCCCTACATAATACTTGTTGTTTAGTACCTCCAGCGTGCTGCCATAGGTGATGACACACCCAACGTGCACTCCCATTTTGAGTACCTCGTCTTTATTCTTTGCACCAACGTCAATAAAAATATTATCAATTGCCGGACTAAGGTTTGCATCTTTTCCATCTCGGATATGAATGGCTGGCCAACCAAATACCCCTCGGACGATACCGTTTTTCGTATGAATATTCACCCTCTTGGAGGGAGCGATTACATGATCAGAACCACCGTTTCTTATCACATGAATAAAGCCTTCCTTGGTAATGTGATTGACAAACCATGAGATTTCATCTGCATGGGCCTCAATAACGACCTTAAAGTCCTGGCCTGGATTAATTATACCGTAAGCAGTACCATAGTGATCCAGATCCCAATCATCAATTAATGGTTTTAAATATTCTAACCAAATTTTTTGACCACTGGATTCAAATCCTGTCGGTGAAGCATTATTTATGTATTTTTCAAGAAATGCTTCGGATGTCTTATTAAGGATCGTCATAAATGATAAAATTTGTGTTTAATGCGAAAAGTCACTATCTAAAAACAAACAAATAGAATTTCAAAAAGGTGTTGACCTAACTTTACCAATTTAACGAGAAGAGAGATTTATTCCCTACGACCTCATGCGTTAAATGGAATGGTTTTTTTTAGGCTTAGAGTCCAGCATGGCCGAGTTATATTTTGAATAATTTATTTCCGTTGCTAAAATCACAACAACTATTTTTAAATGGGATTCCAGTCATTAGGTGATTGTCTCCAGGATGCCAACAATTCCAATTCATCCTGTTCGATTACTCGAAGTTCTTTTGCGACCGCAATAAGTGTCGTATAATTAGTGATCGAATATTGATTAATCTGGGCTTCTTTCATTCGTTGTTGCGCCACATCCAACTCATAAGTGAAAATCGATAGTAAAGCTGATATCTTAGCTCCGGCAGCACGCAACGCAACAATGGCATCGATGCTACTTCCTCCTGTACTGATCAAGTCTTCAACAACTAGAACTCTGGCACCCAGCGTAAGTGAACCTTCGATCTGATTTTGTCTCCCATGTTCTTTCGCTTTACTTCTCACATAGATAAATGGTAAACCCAGGGCATCAGCCAATACTGCTCCATGAGGTATTCCGGCAGTAGCTACCCCTGCTATTACATCAAAAGCTTGCAGGTACAGACACTGCTCAATCATCGCCTTTTTAATAATGCTGCGTACATGAGGATATGACAAAGCAATTCGATTATCACAGTAGATTGGTGATCTAATGCCAGAAGCCCAGGTAAATGGTTGCTTCGCATCCAATTTGATCGCCTTGATTTGCAGAAGAAGCTCTGCTACTTTATGAGCATAATCCATTACCTTTCAAAAAATTCGCTCAAATGTACAAAATCTACATAAATGACAATTGTCTGGTTATCGCCACCCAGAATAAACCTCAATTATCTGGTTGTCAAAATGTTATGACCATACCTTATTTCTCAGGGAAGAAATCCATCCTCAATTATGTTGATAAATTGGAAAAGGCAACCGGTCCAATGACCATTTTACTGGAGACACTGGATCCGGATCAACTATTTAATGACTATCGTTCACTTTATCGCGAAATCAGAGCTGCAGGCGGAATTTGCTTGAATCAGGCACAAGAGATTCTATTTATCGAGAGGCTCGGCAAATGGGATCTTCCCAAAGGGAAAGTAGATAAAGGCGAAAAAAAGAAGGCAGCGGCGATTCGGGAAGTCAGTGAAGAAACCGGTCAATCTTGCAAAATCATCTCAAAACTAGGCAATACCTGGCATACCTATTTTGATCAAAAAAATCGTCGTGTTTTAAAACGGACTACATGGTACCTGATGGAGTTGCTCGACCAGAACATGGCAGTCAAAATTCAAAGGGAAGAAAATATCACCGGTTTCAAGTGGATGTCAGCAACCGATTTTCTCCAAAATGATCTTCCGACCTATCAAAGCATCATCGAAATCATCCGAATGACAGAAAATAGGCCTATTTCGAGGTAATCCACTGAGCTACAAAAAGTTTGGTATTATTTTTGTTTGTAATATGTATTGCATTGCAAATCTCTTTTGAGTTTGCATTGAAAGCTATTAAAAACAAGAATGATGAGATTTTTCCTGAAGTATCTGGTAGCTAAAAATAGGGTTTCACAGCAACTAAAGCTCGTTGCCTTTTCCCTGGCAGTATATTCGTTGACCACATTTATGGCGATTGCCCAGCCAAGAGCTCTACATATTGCTGCAGATTTGGATGCTGATATACGGACGTCAACCACGAGCCAGTTTTTGACATTGGCCGACGTCGGACTTTGTTCGAGCCCAGCGATTTTTACTCAAACAATGACTCTCGTGAATGCTGCTCCATCACAAGACTTTGAACCTGGAAAGAATGAGTTTGATGTAGAGGTAGCCGAAGATTTTGCCCTGCCCATTGCGTCTGCTCTAAGTAGCATATCGGTGATAGGAATGGGTGCCACCGCTCCGGACTCATTTCTTGTGAGGATATATACTAGTGCTGGTTCTCTGCCAGGTACCTTATTATATTCGGAGTTATTTGTCGATCCGACTTATAGCGTTAGTCCGGTTTTTGATCTTTCGGCCTGTCCTGTACTCACGTCTGGCCGATATTGGATTTCGGTTCAGGCAGTTGCCAATTATGGGACTTAGGGTCAGTGGTGTTGGGTGGTAGCTAGCGATGGAGTGGAGGGTCTATGGTCAGCTCGCAAGCCGGGTGGAGGGTTTCCTATGGGTTGTACCTCTTGGGGAGATGGGGCTGCATGTGGTTTTGCAGGTAGCGCTGGTCCTGGCCTGGCCTTAACAGTGACTTCTTGTGCGGCAAACATCTTATCTGCAGTGGGTCCTAATTGCCGAAATGTCAATGCCAGCCTGGACATCAATGGCAATACACTTTTCAATCTCTCCGATATCATCACCAATTTCCCCGCTGCGGCCCCAGCCAAGGTAACCATTTCGCGTAGCTTTGGTACCCCAGTTTTTGGACCGGCCACCGTGTATACGGGTACGATTATATTTAACGCTTGTCGCTACATTGACGAAACCCTAGCCATCACCGTGGAGACTCAAGGAGGCACTTGCTGGTCTAATCTTACCTTTAAACAACTTAATGCTCCTAAGGTAGACGGTCGAAATTACACCGTTTATTGTTTTGATAAGTTTGCGAAAACACCGGATTTAACCGATCGTCCGTCAGCTTATATACCATGTCAAGCACCCTTTGATGCGGCTTATGTCACCGATTGGATAGTACCCTATGATTGTGAGCCTGGGGTACAAGATACCGTCAAAGTGATTCTGCGGGAATGGGAGGCATATGACAAAAAGGGAAGAAGAGGATTTGCTTATGATACCATTGTTGTCCTGCAATTTGGTCAGATTGATTCCAGTCATATTTATTGCACAGAAAAAGATACCCTCTATTGCACCGATACCACCAAAAGAATTGGTCCCTTTATCACTTATGAAGATGTAGATCTTAGCTGTGATACCTTGTGGCTCGTTAATATCTCCGATAAAGATAATGATGGAATGCTGGAATTTAATCCCGCTGTATTGGACAACAAATGTGGACTTAACGTCTATGTGAATAGCTACAAAGTTCACGGCGAATGCGGTAATCTCTACCGGATATCGGTCGATCTTAAACAAAATTGTTACGGTCCGGCAGACTTGATCTGTCAGGTAAGCCCGCCAGCAGGTACTTCACCCAATATGGCTCGACAGGTATCTCCGGGTTACTGGCGTTGTGAGTTCTGGCTTTATGACCTGGATACGGTCGGCCCTGATCTGTATTGTAAGGCGGTTGATCTTTTTTCAGGACCGCTGTCCATTAATCATTGGAGTGTGGTGGCCAATCCGAATAGTGACCCCGTGATTGGCTCTTACTTTGATCCCTACAAGACCATTGATAAATCTGGGTTACCCTATCAACTGAAGATAAATTCTTACTTCGATCCAACACCCATCCTGGATATCGATGGAAATCAATCCCTAAACGGTCTCGATTCCTACTCCCAGGATGCTGAATTGACCTGAGTTGCTCTTGAGGATCAAACCTTTGAATTCGGATGGACATTTGACTGGGCACCGTTCAGTAATATTCTTTTTCTAAATCAGGCTAATGTTAATTCCGTTTATGCCTCCTTGTCTTTTTATCTCCTTGTGAATGGAATTGAGTACTCCATTATTGAGGAGGGAGATCAAGTTGATTTTCCGGCTAAACGAAATGCTCAAAGCAGTGTATTTCTCACTGCCAGCCGTGATGGTTTGTTGGCTGTACCGCTTAAAAAGGGTGATAGCCTATCTATGCGAGCAAGTTGGATGTCTCCTTCGAAAGCAACCATGACTTTTTACGGACCCAATATAGTGAGTACCAGTTCTACTGAATGCGCTGCTCACACATACATTCCTCCCCTATATGCTTCAGATGATTGGAGCGGCGTCAAGCAGGTAAAAGCCATCGTCGAAACGGTTGGTACTTTTATTCTGACCTATGATGGAGCTGACAGTTGTTGGTTAAGTCATGAAAGAGTAAAATTGCCAAAGAACGGTGAACATTACACGGTTGTTTACGAGGCTTATGACAGTTGTCACAATTTTGCCACCGATAGTTGCATCATTTATATCAAGGATAGAATCAAACCTGTGGCAATAATGGATAAAGGGGTGACTGTCAGCCTAGGTGATAAAAAAGTCTGGTTGGATTATAAGGCATTTGATGAAGGCAGCTCAGATAATTGCAAGGTAAATCTGATACTTATCAGGAGAGCGGATTGGCAAGAATCATGCGTCGACCTTTGCAACAATATTAGCCCCTGTTTTGTCAACGAACATCATGACACACTATGGTTGGCTAATCTTGAAACCGACAAAAAAATCGATGAAGTAGAAGCCCATTATGCAAAAACATTGCAATGGCTTTGCGAGGATGATACTCCTTGCGGGAAGCTCATTTACAATGCCTGGCTGTACGATCTTATGAAGTATGCCACTCTGCATTGTAATGATCACTTGTATGGTGCTACCGAAAATTATTTTAAAGAGAAATTTGCAGAAGCATATTATAATAGCTCGACATTCCGGTCAAAGTTTGATACTTGTCAGCCCGAAGATCCAAATCAAACTACGGCAGAAAGATTTTCGCCCTTTAAACCCGACTTTGGAAATATCGTCGACCTATACGAACAATTAGGGGGTGGATGGAGTGATGCTATTGCTTTCGATTGTAATGATGCTTGCGAATACGTCACTGTCGAAATGCTTGTAATGGACTATTGGTGCAACTGGACGAAAGTCTGGAATAATGTAAAAGTGGAGGACAAGACTCCAGCAAAAGTCATTAAAGATGTAAGGGATTCTGAGACGATAACCTGCAAATCGTACCGAGATAAGAAATTCAGTTATCCAGGTGAAAACCATCCGGTCAATATTGAATTTATCGTAGATCAAGCTAAATATGGAAAAGAGGATGCCTTTGATAAATTAGATCAAATATTCGGAGGATATCAGAAAGCGTGGAAAGATCAATATGGAAACTACGTTGATGCTGATGGAGTGAAGTTTACCCTTGACATTCCATTTGTTGACAGTATGTGTGTTTGCACTACCAAGCAAGAGCGGATTAAATTATACGATGAACATCTCGGTTACTATTGGAAGGATTCAATGATGACAGATTGTTATTACTATGCTGATACAATCAATTTTAAGAATGGCATTGTCCAGGTGAACTGTCAGCAGAACGTATTTTGTAAACAGGAAGTATGGTGTGAGTTTGACCATTGCGGTCAGGGGTATTTGCATCGCAAGTTTAAGATCTGGCAAACTTGTCCTGATTCATTTTATGTTGACCACGATGGTACTAGTGCAGTGCATTCCGCAGACACTATTGTGCGTCATCAGCGTATCTACGTAGGAAGTGAATGCGAACTAAACAAATATATGTTTGACATACCCGGTGACACTACCATTGTAGCTTGTGGAGTGCAATACGACTCAAGCGGAAATGTGATCGGTGATGCTGGCCCCGGGAATTCAGGATATGCAAAGTATAAAATGGATGATGATTGCCGAATAGTCGGTATAGGTCATAAGGATAAAGTATTCAAAATAGTGGGAGGCCAGGAGGCCTGTTATAAGATACTTCGCACCTGGTATTTTGCAGACTGGTGTGGTACAGGAGGAGAGTCGGTAAAAAGAATTGGTGGGAAGACTACAGTTTGGTTCTTGATTCTTGTGTTCAAAAGATTTTTATCATCGATCAAACTTCTCCGGTCTGTTCCATTGTTGGGCCGGTCATGGATGGAGATACCATTGAGATGGGTGCATGCGCTTATAATCTCAAAGTGCAGGTCAAAGCGGAAGACTTGTGCGGACTGACCGAGTACCATTGGGACATCAGGAGTATCGGTAATCAAAACAATTTAAAGATTCAGGATTCCGGCAAGGGCTCCCTGAAAGGGATTGAACAAGATTTTTCTATCATTTCCCAAAACCTATTTCCCGGTACCTATCGTCTGGAGGTGCATTTGGAAGATGAATGCAATAATGAAAGCAAATGTTTTTATGATTTCTCCATAAAGTCGGTTAAAAAGCCGTCACCGGTTTGTTACACCTCCTTGACAGCGCGTCTCACTCCCTGGGATCGTGATCAGGACGGTACGGTCGATACCGCTCATGCTATAATTTGGGCATCGGAATTTGACCGTAGCAGTAGCCCAACCTGCGGTGATGACAGTCTTGAGTTTCGACTTGAGTTGTTGGATGGTTCACCAGATGATGATTCGGCTGCAGGTGATTTAGATTTTCTGGAGTTGGGTTGCGACCATATAGGCACCAGGTTGGTAAGATTGTGGGTCATCAGTTACCCAAGTCAAACGATTGACTATTGTGATGTCGTCCTGATCGTCCAATCGGACTACACCGGTTGCAGCGCCATGCCAAATGGTGACGCTAGCGAATTTGAAAGGATGCAAAATAACTTGAATCATATTTCTGATAATAAGTTTATGGAAAATGCGGACAATACTGATGATGTAATAAATCTTTCAGTAAGTGGATTGATCAACAATAATATAAATTCAGAAATGATTCGATTAGAGCAAAATAATCCCAACCCATTTATGTCTGAGACGAGTATTACATTTACCCTCCCAAGGGCCATGCATGCCAATTTAACCATCTTTGATACGAATGGCAAAGTAGTACGAAAATATTCAGGCTCGTTTAATCAGGGTTCTAATCAAGTGGCAATCCGTCGTGAGGAATTGCCATCGACTTCTGTCCTTTTCTACCGGCTTGATGCAGAGAATTATTCAGAGGTTAAGCGAATGATACTAATTAAATAATCATCATTTTACCTAACAAGAAAAAGGCTTTTGGATTTAGTTGGTGCTGGGTTTGAGATTAAATGCTTAAACCCAGCATTTTTTTTTGCTCTATCCAAAATGTGTAAACTGGGTTGGCAATGGATAATTAGTGAAAAATATGGCTTTTGGCAATTTTCAGCGGAGCATGAGTGATCGTGTCGAACAGGAAGATAGAGCAGAATTTATGTTCTGCGGCCTCGGGAATCGATTTCTTGGATTTAGATGTTATAGGGGAGTACCCTCGACTAATAGTACAACAACGGGTTTCAATCTGTTGAAAAATTCGGTAGGAATGAATAAGAGCCGTAGGTTCGAAACCTTATATGACCATGGGGGCAGGAGATATAGTGTGTCGACTAAAATGAGAGGGAACTGCTTAGCTTACCCTGACTCCATATTCTGCGTCTTCAAGAATTGCACAATTCAATTCATTTCAATACTCACCACTATTATCGTATAGGTCTGAAAATATTTTATCGGTCATTTCTAATCTTTTTCAATAAGGATAAGAACCGATCGATATGTTCTTTGTGGGTCCTGAATACCATCACACATATTCTCAACCAATAAATGTTGTCTAAAGTAGTTGATGATATAAAAATCTTTCCCGACTTCAATATTTTTTCGATTAATTCATGATTGTATAAATTATCTTTCTCGACATCACCGGTTTTCCACCGAAAAACACAAACACTCAAGGTGGGTTGCGGACCAACTTCAAAACCTAATGATGATACTTCTTGATAGAAGTATTTGGTTAGGAGTATTTTTTCTTCAAGGGCGGCTCTAAAGGGAGCGATTCCAAAATATTGCAGGGAAAGCCACATTCGAAGTCCTCTAAAATGTTTAGTGAGTTCCGGCGATACATCAGCTGGGTTCAAAATGGCATGATCTCCTTCAGCATCTTGCATATAGTTTGCCCGGTAGTAGTTCGTTTTTAAAGCTGCTGCGCGGTTTTTTATCAAAACCGCCCCAGAGCCGTAGGAAAGAAACAAACTTTTATGTGGGTCTAGGACGACTGAATCTGAAAGAGAAATTCCGGCAAGTCTGGATTTGAATTGTTCAACCATCATGAAGAGACCTCCGTAAGCTCCATCCACGTGAAACCAGCAACCATATGCATTGGCAAGCTGTCCCATTTTAACCAATGGATCAATGATCCCCAGGTCTGTGCTACCCGCAGATCCCACAATAAGAAATGGCATCAGACCATCATTTTTGTCTCGGTCCAACATCGATTGCAATGAAAACACGTCCATTTCATAGGCGTCATTCATCGGTACGATCCGGAGATGAGCATAGTCCAGTGCGGCTATCCTCAAAGCTTTGTGTATGCAATGATGGGTTTGCTGGGTTAGGTAGATCGCCTTGTTTCGCACATTTTCCGGTGTGATGTTGTGGTGATCTCGTGCGGCCGTTAAAGCGCCAAAAGTTGCTATGGATCCACCTGATGTCAAATTTCCCGCATGATTATCAGGATAACCAATCAATCGCGCCATCCAGCGAATACATTGATCTTCCATCGCCACCGCGCCAGATTGGCATAATAAATTCCGGCGTATCGGTTTGTAACCGCAGCTAAAAAATCTCCTAAAGCCGTGGTAAAACACCTCCACCCGGTACATACCCCAGATGTCCCGGAGCCGCCGGATTAATCCCGGTACGATCGACAGATGTTTGCAATACTTCCAATAATTCATCGAGTGGTCGCCCCTTTTCTTCAAAGGACAGCGCTATGAGTTCTTTGACCGGATTGTCATTTGCTATATATACTGGCAAATCGTCGATTTCTTCGAGAAACCTATTACTGTATTGGATGGTCTTATTAAGAAGACTTTCCCTTTCCACGGGATCAATGTCGAGTTTCCTGCTCTCGTCTTCCAAAAGTTTCAGGTGTGAGTCCATGTGCATATTTGGTTTAACTGGCGAAGATAATTATTCAGATACGAGATTGATAAACCGAGTTGGTAAGCGACTCAGTCATTAATTTCGTCACAGTTCAGACCAAGTCTTAAAGCCAACAATTTTTACGACCTTTAACAGCAACGAATCATTCATTGCATGAAAGTTGCGGTATTTCCGGGTTCATTTGATCCCATCACAAGTGGTCATGTTGACATTGTCCAGAGGGCAATCCTTGTTTGACCGCATTGTAGTTGCTATAGGCGAAAATGCACAGAAATCATATCTTTTTCCTCTGCAGCAGAGACTGCATTGGTTAAAGGAGGTCTTCGCTAATGAAACATCCATTGTAATCGATTCCTATGAAGGACTGACCGCACACTATTGCCGCAAGATTGAGGCACAGTACATGATTAGGGGTTTGAGAAATGCTTCCGATTTTGATTATGAAAAGACCATAAGTCAAATCAATTCGATAGTTGTTAATGACCTGGAGACAGTTTTTCTCATTAGCCGTCCTGCCTACTCCCATATAAGTTCGACCATCGTACGTGAAATTATCAAGGGGGGAGGCGATGTTAATGCCTTCGTTCCACCACAGATTGCCGTTAGTTTGTGAGTTGTTTGATCCAGGTCATCCTGAAGAAATCTGCAAAAAGCTATCTTTGATCCAACTAAAAGTGGTCACAAATGTCAAATGCTATTTTTGAATTACCGGTAGTTTACAACGAACCGATCTTAGACTATGCCCCGGGGTCCCCTGAGAGGGCTAGTGTCAAACAAACCCTTGCTGATCTCAAAACAGCCCAGTGGGATATTCCAATGATTATCGATGGCAAAGAGGTGCGTACAAGAAATAAACACTCAATTCATCCTCCACATGCACTTCATGAAACAATTGGCACTTATAGTGAAGGTAATAGCAGACATGTACGTGATGCCATCGCAGCGGCCCTTCGTGCCAAACCTCAGTGGGAGAGTATGCCCTGGCATGAACGTGCTGCAATTTTCCTGAAAGCTGCTGAGTTGTTGACTGGCCCATACCGCGACCGGATGAACGCTGCGACGATGCTGGGCCAATCTAAAAATATATACCAGGCTGAGATTGATTGTGTCGCTGAATTGGCAGATTTCTATCGCTTTAATGCGACCTTTATGACCGATATTTATCAGCAGCAACCGGAGAGTGCTGCAGGTATTTGGAATCGATTGGAATATCGGCCTTTGGAGGGTTTTGTTTTTGCCCTAACTCCATTTAATTTCACCTCGATTGCCGGCAACCTGCCAGGTGCACCGGCCTTGATGGGTAATACCGTCGTTTGGAAATGTGCAGAGACTCAAATCTACTCGGCTCATGTCATCATGGAAATATTGCGCGAGGCCGGTCTGCCTGATGGGGTTATTAATCTCATTTTTGTTTCTGGACCGGAAGCAGGGAAAGTCGTCTTTAAACATCCCGAGTTCGATGGTCTGCATTTTACCGGGAGCACAGGTGTTTTTCAACTCTTATGGCAAACTATTGGTGAAAATCTTAAACGCTATCGTTCGTATCCCCGCGTCGTGGGAGAGACTGGTGGTAAAGATTTTGTCATTGCTCACCGATCAGCCGATGCCAGGCAGGTCGCTACTTCACTTTCTCGCGGTGCTTTTGAATTTCAAGGCCAAAAATGTTCGGCGGCGAGCAGGGCTTATATCCCGTCCAATCTTTGGAAAGACGTAAGTTCATACCTACAAGAGGACCTGGCGTCATTTAAGATGGGTTCGCCGGAAGATTTTTCCAATTTTGTGAATGCAGTGATCGATGCCAAGGCTTTCAACAGCATTGGCTCCTATATTAAAAGGGCTCACAGTGACAAAGATGTAAAAATCATCTCAGGAGGTAATTTTGACAATAGCGAGGGGTACTTTATTCAACCCACAGTGATAACCACCAAGAATCCAGCTTACCGAACCATGTGTGATGAGATATTTGGTCCGGTTCTCACGATCTACACATATGATGAAACTCAATATGAGGAAACCCTGAAATTGGTGGATCAAACATCTCCATATGCCCTTACCGGTGCGATATTTGCCAACGAACGAAATGCGATCATGCAGGCTACGAGTGCCCTTCGCCATGCTGCTGGTAATTTTTATATCAATGATAAGCCGACAGGAGCGGTAGTGGGCCAACAACCATTCGGCGGCGCCAGAGGAAGTGGAACCAATGATAAGGCAGGATCTGTGCTTAATTTGTATCGCTGGGTTTCACCACGCACTATCAAAGAGAACTTCAATCCTGCGTCAGACTACCGCTATCCATTTATGATGGGGAATAGAGTTTGGTTTCGTTACACCGGATCTTGACTCGGTGGTCAGAAATTGTAGACAGTCCGGAAATGGTTGCGAGAAAGCTTTGTAATTTTACCTTAATCTGGTGAAGTCTGCATTGCCTCAAATTAAATGCCCTTGTCGATTTTTGTGGGTTGTCAATAGTTGTTTGTTGATCATCAATCGTAATCCTTATGGGCAAACTCACTATTTTATGTACTTTCCGCACCAAAGTATTTGGTCAAATGTTAAAAAGTCTATTATGAAGCTAATAAAGTCATTACTTCTGGTATTTCTTGCAACATCTGCAATTGCAGTTGATGCTCAAGTAAGTGCGAGGATGTTTCGCTATCCTGATGTTTCAGAAACACATGTAGCATTTAGTTATGGAGGAGATATCTGGATCGTACCTATTGAAGGTGGAACTGCAACCAGGCTAAGCTCGCCAGTTGGGCCTGAAATTTCTCCGAAATTTTCACCCGATGGTAGTCTGATTGCCTTTAGTGGAAATTATGATGGTAATATAGATATTTATGTGATACCTACGCTGGGAGGTATTCCAGAGCGAGTCACTCACCATGGTATGGACGATCGCATTCAGGATTGGTATCCCGATGGGAGCCGTTTATTGTTTACGAGTTCAATGAATAGCGGCAAACAACGATTTAGTCAGTTTTATAAGTTAGCTAAGCAAGGTGGTTTGCCAGAAAAGCTTCCAATGGCATATGGTGAATTCGGATCTCTCAATGCCAATGCTACCAAAATAGCCTTTACCGATAAATCGCGCATTTTCCGTAATTGGAAACGCTATAAAGGTGGGATGGCAGCCGATATCTTCATATTTGATTTGCAGACTCTTGAGTCAGAAAACATTACCAATCATGTTGGCAATGATGAAATGCCAATGTGGTCTGAAAACAAAATCTTCTACTTGTCAGACAAAGGTTCTGAAAAAAAATACAACATTTGGTGCTACGATACAGGCAACAAAGAGAACATACAGGTTACTCACTTTGCGGATTTTGATATTCATATGCCATCTTTAGGCCCTGGTAATATGGTCTTTGAAGCCGGTGGCAAGATGTATATTATGAATCTTGGAGATTATCTGACTAAAGAAATTAAAATAGATGTGACCAGTGATCTTATCTCCATCAAACCTCATAAAGTAAGTGCTGCTGAATATGTGGAGAATGCTCACATTGCACCAGATGGCAACCGGGCCGTGATTGAGGCTCGGGGCGAGTTATTTTCTTTGCCGGTCGAGAAGGGTATTGTACAAAACCTGACACGTACGGCAGGTACAGCTGAGCGGTACCCTGCCTGGTCACCCAATGGCCGGTATGTTGCCTATTGGAGTGATCAATCGGGTGAATATGAATTGACCATTCGCGATTTGAGGAATGGAAATAGCGAAAAACAAATTACCAAATTAGGACCGGGATTCCGATATCGCCTTTATTGGTCGCCTGACAGTAAAAAAGTAGCTTTTGTCGATCAGACAATGGCGATCTTGCTGGCCGATGTAAGTAGTGGTAGCGTAGAGCAAATGGATAAGGACATTTCTCTTTTGAAGGGGGGATTGCAAAATTTTAGCGTCAGTTGGTCTTCCGACAGTCGGTGGGTGTGTTATGATAAAAGTCTGGATAATAGCAATTCCGCTATTTTCATCTATGATACGAAGAATAAGGTAACCCGACAAGTCACTTCGGGATTCTATTCAGATCATGCAGGTCCATTTGATCCGGATGGAAAGTATCTCTATCTCACCACCAATCGAAATTTTGACCCGGTCTATTCTGACTACGATAACAGCTGGGTCTATCCTAATGCCACGGGGCTGGCTGCCATCACTTTAAGGTCCGATGTTCCATCACCATTGGCACCTGTCAATGATACGGTGGCGATTGAACTCGATGACGAATCAACGGCGGCAAAAGACAAAGAAGAGAAAGATGATAAAGAAGACGAAAAAAAGGTGGACAAGGAAGTCAAAATCGACTTTGATGGCTTTGAACGCAGGCTAATTATGTTGCCACCAAGTCCTGGTAATATTGGCCGGGTTGCTGCTGTATCGGGTAAGGTGATTTATCATCGTTTGCCAAATAGTGGTTCAGAAGGAGGGGGAAGGATCAGTTCAGATGTTTGTACTGGAAGATCAGGAAGAGAAACCCATTATTTCAGGAGTCAATGCCTTTCAGGTCTCGGCTGATGGGAAAAAAATGCTTGTGGCAAAAAATGCTGGTACGATGGCAATCATCGATGTCGCAGCTGATCAAAAGATGGATAAGACGCTGGCAGTTAATGAGATGGAACTTATGGTTGATCCCCGGGAAGAATGGCGTCAAATCTTTAACGATGCCTGGCGTTTTGAACGGGATTTCTTTTATGATAAAGGAATGCATGGAGTTGACTGGACTGGACTTCGAGAACAATATGGAGCGTTGTTGGAGTTCGCTATGAATAGGGACGATGTCAATTTTATCATTGGTGAATTGATTGCTGAATTAAATCCCTCACATACTTATCGGGGAGGTGGTGATCAGGAGTCTCCCATAGAAAAAAGTGTCGGATACCTGGGGATAGACTGGGCATTTGATCAGGGTCATTACAAAGTAAGAGAAGTCATTCGGGGTGCTGACTGGGACAATGAAGTAAGGAGCCCATTGGAGTTACCTGGAATCAATGTAAAAGAAGGAGATTTCATACTCGCGGTTAATGGTGTCTTACTAAACGAGTACAGTGATCCCTGGGGTGCCTTTGAAGGTCTGGCAGGCAAGACGGTGGAACTGACAGTCAATAATAAACCAGTGTTTGTTGGTGCACGAACGGTTCTTGTTGAGACCTTGAAGGATGAGACTCGCCTCCGCAACCTAGCATGGATTGAGCAAAATAGAAGGGAAGTAGATAAGGCTTCAGGAGGCAAGATTGGGTATATATATGTGCCCAGCACCGGTCAGGATGGACAAGAAGAGCTAGTCAGGCAGTTTTATGCCCAGTGGAATAAAGAAGGCTTGGTGGTCGACGAAAGATTTAATAATGGCGGCCAGATTCCTGATCGATTTATTGAATTGCTGAATCGTAAACCATTGGCCTACTGGTCAGTCCGAGACGGCAAAGATTGGCAATGGCCTCCGGTTGCAAATTTTGGATCAATGGCAATGTTGGCTAACGGATGGAGTGGATCTGGAGGTGATGCGTTTCCAGATTATTTTCAAAAAGCAGGTCTGGGACCAGTCATTGGGACTCGAACATGGGGTGGGCTAATCGGCATTTCCGGAGCTCCATCACTCATTGATGGTGGTAGCGTGACGGTGCCAACCTTTAGAATGTATAATCCAGATGGAAGCTGGTTTAAAGAAGGGCACGGAGTAGATCCTGATATAGAAGTTAAGGAAGACCCGTCGTCTTTGGCAAAAGGTATTGACACTCAACTTCAGACCGCTATTGAGTATGTGATGGATCAAATCAAAAAGAAGGGCCCGATTCACCCAGTGTCACCCGGTAAAGAAAAGAGAACTTAACAGATCAGGAAGAATTTTCGCCAGCGTTTAATTCGGAGCGTCCAAAATGTTGCTTTGCCAGGCAAATTTCTTTGGACGCTCTTTTTTTTGAAATGCCAATTTGCAATATTTGCCTTACTTTACTGGAGTTTGTTTAAAAAAGCAGCCTTGAAAACATCATTTGGCAGTGCCTCCCTAATAATCATTTTTGTGATCGCTGTCTGCAATGTATTTCACGCTCAGAATGTCTTGTCAATTAGCCCGGAGCCAGCGGAGGTTCCGCTGGATCTATTAAATCAACCCACCGAACGATTCTCGCGTTGTATGGGAATGAAGCTGGCCTTGCCCATCTAGATCATCTCTCTGCCTATGCTTCGGCTGAGCGCCGGTTTAATAATGAGGGTCTAAATTTCTATTCTTTATTAGGCGCAGTGCCAACTAAATTCGGGAATTTTGGAGTCTCTCTCTTCTACCATGGATATGAAAATTATAACGAACAGCTATTTGCTATCGCATATGCCCGCAAATTGATTGACCAGTTGGCCATCGGAGTTCGTTTTGATTTGGTTCAAGCTCGAATTCCCACTTATGGCAAAACTTCAACAGCAACCGCTGAATTTGGCATTCAATCTGAAATATCACAGTCCGTTATACTTGGGGCCCATCTTTATAATCCATTCCAAATAGAATGGCTGGAAAATGAGACTCTTCCTACCATCTTTTTACTTGGGCTTGCCTATAGCCCCACGCCTAAAATCTGGATTTCCGGTGAAGTCGAAAAAGTCTCTGATTTTAAAGAAAATATTAAATGGGGTATTCAATATTCTTTTTTAGAAGAATTGGCAATACGAATTGGATTTAATACGAATCCTGCTCTGGTAAGTTTTGGTTTTGGCTACTCTTTAACATCGGGTTTTTCGTTTGATGCCGGAAGTAGTGTTCATCAGGAATTAGGATTCAGTCCGCTGGGAGGTATTGGATACCGGGTAAAAAATTGACATGAGGGTTTTAGTCGTATCTGCAACCGCTGAGGAAATCAATGACTTCTATAAGAAGATTTCCGCTCAGGAAATAACAGCGGATCGACAAACTCCGGTTCGATATAAAAACCATGAAATCTTTTTTTTGGTTACAGGAATAGGAGGAGTTGCCACCGCTACAAATCTTTCGTTGCATCTGGCACAGAATAAATATGATTTAGTAATTAATGCTGGTATCGGGGCTCCTTCGATCCGGAGTTGAAAATAGGTGAAGTAGCTCTGGTCAGCTCCGATATTTTTTCTGATCTGGGTGTGCAGCATGCTGATGGAAGCTTCACTGATTTATTTGAAGTGGGATTGATCAAGGCAGATTCCTTTCCATTTAAGGAAGGGAAGCTACTGCCAGATTTTGATTATTCCGCATTTAAACATCCTCTTGTGGCTGGAATCTCGGTTAATCTTGTACATGGTGAGCAGACCGCAATCGATGAGATCACAAAAAGGTATCAACCCACTGTCGAGAGTATGGAGGGAGCTGCCTTTTTTTATGTTTGTTTAAAAGTGGACCAAAAGTGTCTGCAAGTGCGTGCCATTTCTAACTTTGTTGAAAAAAGAAACCGGGATAACTGGAATATTCCCCTGGCCATAGCATCTCTTGCAAACGCATTAACAGAGATCATTGATGTATACGCAAAGCGTATCAAATAACTCGAATTAATTGATAAACAGTCTCTCCCCAGGGATCTGGGAGCAGTACGCGGTGCCAAAAACCATCTTGCAAATTTAGAATACACGCCACAGCCCAACTAAGCAGCCGAAAGGATCATAGAGCCCGCTCCACAAATGGCTCTAGGATCTCGGTAAGTTCCTTGCTTCTGATGTCAGAGATGTTGTTTGGTCATTGTTATAGAGATATCATTTCTTCTTGCAGCAGGAGCTCCCAGATCCAGAACTCGTAATTGGATAGAGCCTGCATTCGGAGCATTTAGCTTAAAATTGTTCGGAATAGTTGTATAATTAGATAAAATCATTTCCGGTCGCCAACAATGTATAAATTGAAAAAACAAATAACATGAAAAAATTAATTCGAACAATCATCTTACCCTTATGTCTTTCTTCAGTGCTCAATGCCCAAAACCATCTGGAGGTGGAGGGAAAAACCAAAATAGCAAAAATGGAAAAGGTTAACACAGCCGATAGTGTGGTGGTCAGGTTAGGTGACGGGACCCTTGCCGTAAGAGACGCCTCGACCCTAAGCGTCGATCAGATCATATCCATCTCCAACGACACCATTTTCCTATCAAACGGAGGTTTTATTGGCCTTCCAGTCGAAGTAGACGGTTCAGTTGCCAATGAGCTACAAACCATCTCCCGTAGTGGCCTTACAGTAAGCCTGACCGATGGGGGTACATACCAGGATTCGGTCAATGTATACACGGCTGGTACCGGAATTAGCATTACCAATCAGGTAATCAGCACTAGCAGCATTGTCAGTCCCCGGTATCTGGGCAAAGACACCCTGGCGGAATCGTTTATTATATTTACAAGGGCAGTAATGGCCAGGATCATGGCTTGATCGTACACAAGCAAGAATCGCTGGCTGAATGGCAAAATCCTACTAGTGTTACGAATGCTATCCGCAGCTGGGACGGCTTACACAATATGGGGCTGATGACCAATAGTCAGGCTGAAACCTACGTGCAGGGTCTGGGTGCTGGATGGTACCTGCCTTCGATTGATGAACTAAGCCTTTTATGGCATAATCGTTTTCATGCAAACAAGGCGTTGTTTGTTGGCGGATTTACGTTGTTGTCGAATGCGGCGAACTATTGGTCGAGTACGGAGAGCAATGCAATAAGCGCATGGTTATTCACCTTCTATAGTGGTGACGCGGTCGCCAGCAGTAAGACGATTCCTCTTAGTGTTCGCGCTGTGCGGGCTTTTTAACTATTTAACACCTTTGCTATTTAATACCACGAAGCGGTTAAATTTTTAAAAAATATGGCGTTGTACCTGACTTGCCTGTATTTAAACATGTGTATCATCTCATTAATTAAAGATTTTTGAATCGTATAAAAGGCTAATAGCCTGGAATGAAATTCCAGGTATTCATGTGTAGGGTCACCAACCGCGGAGCGGTTGAACCGTTTCCGGCTGACATTTTTTCCCGGACAATATTTATTTATAATTCAGTGCCCGGCTTACTTCCCCTGCAACTGGTCTTAAATCCTTCCGAGCCCTTATCTGATTAACTGAACAATTGAATAATACCATAAATGGCAATTGCGATGGTAGTAATGATACTTATCCAGAGTAAGATATCATAGATCATCCTCGGTTTGAATTGCTCAAGAAGTCTCTTATATCGCAGATGGATAATCACCCAGATCACCAAAATTAGAATTACCGAAGTAATAATTCCTCCTGTAAGTACCATGGCAACTGGAAGTTTAATAAAGATGAAAATGATCGCCCACAAAAATGGGAATACCCAACTTAATATAGCGATCGATTTATTTCTTTGATCATTATTAAAAAAATCAATCCATCCTAGCTGTCCAAATACATCCGAAAATTGCCGGGTCCAGGCCGCCAAGGCGGCAAATAATGTAGAAAATAAGACCATAAAAGCGCCGGCCATGAAAAATATCCTGGCTCCCGGTCCTAGAGATTCTGTATACATTCTCGATAAGCTCTCGACCATCTCATAACCTTCAGGTAGATCACCTGTGGTATGTAAAACAGCGGCACCCAGGAGGTAAAAGGCAGCTGTCATTAAAGTGTATACAACCATGGCTGCAAGTGCATCCATCTGCATCACCCTAATCCATCCTTTAGCCCTTTGTCTCCAGGCATCACTATCCGAACGGGCACCTGTTTTTGCGGCATATCCTTTTTCCAGACACCAATAATTATAGGCAATAATTTCGTCTCCCCCCACACCAGTTATTCCAAAAGCACCGATCGCAATAGCTACCGTAGCTGGAGGCAGTTTAAACTGAAGACCCTCCCAAATTTGATCAATCGAGATTGCATATGGCGTGTATTTTAAAAAGTAGAGACAGACAAATGTGAAAAGAGTGAATAAGCCGATCATGACCAAAGAAAATTTTTCAATAAACTGGTAATAACCCCTGAATATCATGAGTGACACCACCATAGCAAGTACTAGAGCATAGATTGATACTGAAATGGCAGGAAAAGCAATATTTAATATGATAGCAACACCACCAATAATTCCTCCCAATTGAAGCATTTTTGTGATCATGAGTATAAAAAAACACCAAACACTCCAATGCGCTTGCCGAATACGCAAGCCCGGCATTTTATTAAATACTTGCATTGGCGTTTCTCCTTGCAAAATGGTATGTTTTGCAAATTCGATCTGCAACATGACTTTGATCAGACAACTTACGATGATGACCCAAAAGGTGACAAAACCGGCTTTGGCCCCCAATGATGTAGTGGCGATCAACTCACCAGAACCAACGATCGATGCCGATAGGATAAATCCCGGACCTAAATACTTTAATCTGGATAGGAAGGTGCTCGGAGGATTTTCTACATGTTCTTGTTGGAAAGAGTAATGGCTGGCTGTCATGTTGCCAAAATAGTCAATAAGTCATTAGTAACGATTGCAAACAAGCTATTAATTTAGTCGCCCATGACTAATTGTTGTACCTTTCTAAATCATTATTCCATGCAAATGTCCACGCAGTTACTACGTCTTCAGGCAGCTCTTGCTTTATTGTTATTTATTGTGACTTCAGTGGGAGGTCAGGTAATGCAAGATGAGTTTATCTTTAAAGAGGCTCCTTTTCCGAGCTGTCATGCATCGACTCTTTGTGAAACACCCAGGGGAATATTGGCCGCTTGGTTTGGAGGCACCCACGAAAAACATCAGGATGTTGGGATTTGGATTTCAAGAAAAGTAAAAGATACCTGGTTGCAACCACTTGAGATTGCCGATGGCATGCAACATGCAGACAAACGATATCCATGTTGGAATCCCGTGCTTTTTCGACATTCTTCCGGGCGCATTTCGTTATATTACAAAGTAGGCCCGAGTCCCAGTGAATGGTGGGGCATGATCATCGAGAGTAACGATGACGGAGCGACCTGGTCTATCCCGCGCCGGTTACCAGAGGATATTTTGGGTCCGATTAAAAATAAGCCGATTGTTTTGTCCGACGGTCATCATCTATTGTGTCCCTCCAGCACCGAGCATGATGGCTGGAAAGTGCATATGGAAATTACGGATGACGAGGGTCTTGCCTGGCAGCGCATAGGACCCATCCGGGGAGGAGATATCGATGCTATTCAACCCACGATCCTGGTGCACGGCGATCGATTGCAGCTTTTATGCCGCACCAAAATTGATGGCGTCGTTCAATCCTGGTCCGATGATCAGGGACAATCCTGGACTCCATTGTCATCGACAATCCTACCTAATCCCAATTCAGGGTTCGATGGAGTCACGGCATCTAATGGCCTTCATTATCTGGTTTATAATCCGACTGCCACTCCCGATGGTAAATGGGGAGGCGACCGTTTTCCCCTGGTACTCGGCCGGTCAAAGGATGGTTTATCTTGGGAGATCATCGCTACTCTGGAGTCGGAGCCTGGTGAATACTCGTATCCTGCTGTAGTTGAAGGGAGTGATGGACTGCTGCACATCACCTATACCTGGAAAAGAGATAAGATCAAGTATATTGCTTATAAAATATAAAACTCCTATTTCAAAAGGCTGAATAATTTAATTTGAGGAATAAAGGAAAGAAATATAATGATTAGAATGCTTTTGATAGGATGGCTGGGTTTGATGGTAGTAGAGCCCAATCCTTCGCAGTTAATTACAGAGACTGTCAGACAAGAACTGCCTGCTTTGCTTAAGTTTTACCAGGAACTACACCGGAAGCCCGAATTATCTCTTTTTGAAAAAGAAACCGCAGCTAAATTGGCTGCTGAGATGCGGACAATCGGCTTTGATGTAACTGAAAATTTTGGTGGTTTTGGCATTGTTTGCATGCTCCGAAATGGAGAAGGCCCAACAGTACTTTATCGAACAGATATGGATGGGCTTCCGGTCGTGGAAAAGACTGGCTTACCATACGCGAGCGAGTACCACATGAAAGACGCTGACGATATCGAAAACAGGACTATGCATGCATGTGGTCACGATATGCATATGACGGTTTGGCTCGGTACAGCGAAGACCCTGAGTGCCATGCGAGGTACATGGTCTGGTACTGCCATTTTTATTGGACAGCCGGCTGAAGAGATTGGAGCTGGTGCAAAGATGATGCTTCAGGCTGGGCTTTATGAGAAATTTCCAGTACCGGACTATGGCGTGGGGCTGCACTCAAGCCCGGATATACCGGCCGGTAAGGTGGGTTTTGGCAAAGGATTTACCATGGCCCGGGCTGAGAGCATCGACATTAAGGTCTTTGGGCGCGGTGCTCATGGCGCCTCTCCCCATAAATCGATCGATCCGATAGTGCTGGCATCGCTAATGGTCATGGATTTCCAAACCATCGTGAGTCGAAGTGTTGACCCTGTTGAATCGGCTGTGTTAACCGTAGGGTCCATTCATGGGGGTACCAAGCACAACATCATTCCCGACGAAGTTACTATGCAAATTACGCTGCGCACGTTCAAGGATGATGTGCGAAAGCTAA
Source organism: Saprospiraceae bacterium (assembly GCA_016711125.1). Lineage (GTDB taxonomy): Bacteria > Bacteroidota > Bacteroidia > Chitinophagales > Saprospiraceae > JABDMH01. Next base: position 819,736 of record JADJTQ010000005.1, read on the forward strand.
TGCATCGACGTATCAGGGAAATCGCCAGAGGCGTTGCTATTTCAGCGGGCTTACCTGAGGATCTTCATCCCGAGGTGATTATCCCGGATCAAAGTACAGAACCCAATTTTAATGATCCGATTTTGGTGGATCAAATGATGGGTTCGGCAACTAAAATACTTGGAGACCAAAATGTTGTTAGCGCCTCGCCTCAGATGGTGGCCGAAGACTTTTCCCGTTATGGTCAGACTGAACACAAGATCCCCACCGTTTTATTTTGGTTGGGCACCATACCCAAGGAAAGGGAAGAAGCAGCTAAACATGGTGAGAGTATACCTGCCTTGCACTCACCATTTTATTTTCCTGATCCGGAGCCAAGTATTGAGACGGGAGTAAAAGTGACTTCTCAAATATTGATCGATTTGTTTAACTCCGATCAATAGAAAGTTAGTTCACTTGAAGCGTTAATTAAGCTCTTTTACCGTCGTACGTTTATTGAAATAATGGGTAGAGAGTTGATCGGATTTTCGAATGGTCATGATATTCTTTTGAGACTCAAAAAGCTCGATAAGCAAGTCATTGTGGACAATAATATGGGTTGATTTCCAACTTTGAATGCCCTTCAATCTGATTTCAACGACATCCTCAGTCCGTACTATTTGCACTATTTCATAAGGTAGTCTGCCGGATTCTGTCTTGAAAAATAAATGTTCGTTCAGGTATAACTCAATGTCTGTTTGCTCTAAATGGATTAGATCCAGCGTTAAATTTGGCCGGCTCCCAGTAGCATTTTGCAAGGCATCTTCCAGGTCATCATGAAAGATCCGAATGGAGCCCTGCCAGGTCCAATCTTCCTCAATAAGAATCTCGCAGGTGCTGAGATAAAGAGCGTGGTGCCCCAATGGGATCGTCAACAAGATGCAAAGGAGAAGAATCATGCATTAAAGATACCTTCTTTAAGACTGAAGTAGGCTGGTGTCAGCCTGATTTGGCATTTTCCTAATTCAATTGATATCATGATTTTAAGGAGATTCATTACCTTGGTGAGAGAAAATCAACCTGCCGGCCATGAGAGAAATCTATCTTCTCCTATTTATTGCTCTAACCTTCAATCTATATGCTCAACCCATTGATATCGATTTTTCCGCCTTGCAAGAGACCAAACCCTGGTTGGCATCTGAACAGTGGGATCCAGTTCCTCCCGTAGTAACTCCGGGTGTCTATACGGATGCACCCTCCGATGCGATCGTTCTGTTTGATGGTTCTGGTCTATCCGCTTGGCATAAGCCCAAATATGGCTATGGAGCAAGAATGGATCAGGTAGAATCAATCACCAACTGGAAACTGCAACATCCTGAGTTTACAGAAGCGCCATGGATCGTAAAGGATGGACAATTGATAGTTAAACCAGGAACCGGAGCTATTGAAACGAAACAGTCCTTTGGTGACGTACAGTTACATATTGAATGGCTTGCACCGCAAAATACGGGTAAAAAGGATCAGGGTTATTCGAATAGCGGAGTATTTTTATGGGTATGTATGAAATTCAAATTCTTAATTCTTATGAAAACAATACCTATTCAAATGGTCAGGCTGGATCTATGTATAAACAACATATGCCACTGGTAAATACATCACGTCCTCCGGGTGAATGGCAGACCTACGATATTGTTTTTATGGCACCCAAATTTAAAGCAGATGGCACATTGGAAACACCGGCATATATTACGGCCTTTCATAATGGTGTCTTAATTCAAAATCATGCCGAACTAATTGGTCCCAATGTTTATATCGGTGAGCCTCACTACTTTAAGCACCCAGAAAAGATGCCGCTTTTACTGCAAGACTATGGAGATAAGGTGCGCTTTCGTAATGTTTGGATCAGAGAACTATAGTTCAAAATTTATTAAACTCCTGCTTTGAATCTATTGCAGCTTTTTCTATTCGGTATTACCTTCAGTGCCTTAGGTGCGATACCTCCGGGTTTGATCAACCTCGCAGCGGCTAAACGCACCATTACCAGGGGCTATCGTTCAGGAATTATGGTGTCTCTGGGGGCTGGTGTTACTCAATTGGTTTATACATTTATCTCGGTTTGTTTTATTGATATTATTATTAAGAATGCCATCATCACTCAGACTATTAATTGGATAGTAGGTGTTATTTTTTTATTGTTGGGAATGTTCTACATCATAAAAAAGGTAAAGCCGATTCAACCTATGCAGAACATGAGTGATTCAAAGCATTTTGGATATGGCATTGCGGTGGCTACTATGAATTTCTTAATTATTCCTACTTGAATTTTTGTCGCTGTTTGGCTAAAAAGTAATGGTTTTGATTTTACTCACTTTCGGGAAATCTTGATTGTGTCCCTAGGATCATCTGTGGGAGCAATTTTGATATTTATTGGTTATGTCAAAATGAGTCGCTACATTTTACTTAAAATGTCACGAATTATCAAGTATACCAACCGCTTTTTGGGGTTGGTTTTTCTCAGCCTGGCGGCATATCAGTTCGTAAGAATATTTATCTCAGGAACTAATTAAATAAATTTTTGAACGGGCAAGACCTTTTGGAATTTCCCTAAAAGCACCAAATTACAAGCACCAAGCACCAAAGTCGAGACCAAGACCTTTTGGAATTTGGAATTTGATATTTGGAATTTCCCTCAAAGCACCAAATTACAAGCACCAAGCACCAAAGTCGAGACCAATACATTTGGAATTTAGAATTTGATATTTGGAATTTCCCTCAAAGCACCAAATTACAAGCACCAAGCACCAAAGTCGAGACCAATACATTTGGAATTTAGAATTTGATATTTGGAATTTCCCTAACAGCACCAAATTACAAGCACCAAGCACCAAAGTCGAAACCAATACATTTGGGCTTTGGAATTTGGGCTTTGGAATTTCCCTAAAAGCACCAAATTACAAGCACCAAGCACCAAAGTCGAGACCAATACATTTGGAATTTGGAATTTGATATTTGGAATTTCCCTAAAGCACCAAATTACAAGCACCAAGCACCAAAGTCGAGACCAATACATTTGGAATTTGGAATTTGATATTTGGAATTTCCCTAACAGCACCAAAGTGGTGACCAAGACCTTTTGGAATTTGGAATTTGGGCTTTGGAATTTCCCTAAAAGCACCAAATTACAAGCACCAAGCACCAAAGTCGAGACCAATACATTTGGAATTTGGAATTTGGGCTTTGGAATTTCCCTAAAAGCACCAAATTACAAGCACCAAGCACCAAAGTCGAGACCAATACATTTGGAATTTGGAATTTGATATTTGGAGTTTCCCTAAAAGCACCATGTTCAAAAATACAGGCATCAATACTGAGAGCAACGACCAATTGGAATTTGGAATTTGATATTTGGAATTTCCCTAAAAGCACCAAATTACAAGCACCAAGCACCAAAGTCGAAACCAATACATTTGGAATTTAGAATTTGATATTTGGAATTTCCTTCAAAGCACCATGTTCAAAAATACAGGCATCAATGCTGAGACCAAGACCAATTGGAATTTGGAATTTGATATTTGGAATTTCCCTTCAAAGCACCAAAGCTGGGAGCAAAACAGTTTAGGAATTTGGAATTTGCGCTTTGGAATTTTAACCATTTGGTTCATCCGTATCGGGTGGTACTGCACATAGGGTAGTTATGCCGCCATCAACCACAATCGTTTGGCCATTGATTTGTCCCGATTGTGGGGAGACCAAAAACAAGGCAAGTCGAGATATATCCCCTGGTGAAGAGGCCCTGCCGGTTGGGATTAGTTGCCCCCAGGTCCTATCATAGTTAACGTCCATTGACATCGTTCGTTCGGTTGCTACCGCTCCCGGTGCGATTGCGTTGATCGTAATGCCATATCTGGCGATTTCGAGTACCAGGTTTTTCGCCAAATTGCCGATTGCTGCCTTAGTCATGCCATAGGCAGCTAAAAATGGATGAGAAAGTACACCAGTCACCGAAGACATTAATAAAATCCTACCATCACTTTCTTGCTTGATCATCTGTAAGGCAGACTTTTGGGCCAAAAAGTACGATCCTTTGAGATTTAGGTCTATGAGTTGGTCAAATTGCTTTTCTGTAGTTTTGAGAAAGGCGCCATAACTTGTCATGCCTGCATTAGCGATGCTGATATCTAATCTTCCAAAGCGATCGACCGCTAAATTTATCATATCGTCAATATGGGCCAGGTTGCCCGCGTCGCCTGCGATAGGCACACAAGAGCGGACCGCGCCTAGCCTTTGATGAGCCGCATTAATAAGTTCAGTATTAATGTCATTGATGATGACAGATGCTCCCTGATTGATCAGTTCTTTGGCGATATCGAAACCAATACCTGATCCTGCCCCTGTGACAATGGCAACCTTACCTTCAAATGTTTGATTGGGATTCATTGCTTACAATGAGATTTAGATTTAGTAATCGAAATTTATAGATTGCTCTTTATTGTTTGGTTCCCTTTCACCCAAATCAATCAATCGCCAATCTGACTTCATGCATTTCACTTTCCAAGACAATTTTACAAAAATAGAATCCTGGATCCAATGGATCGGCATCGAAATGGATTTTGTTTAAGCCAGGCTTAACTTGTATTTGAACCTCCGCAAGTCTCCGATGATTTATTTTGTCAAATATGGTCACCTGTCCTCTGGCATATTTTACGGCCTTTATCGATAATTCAATCCCATCTTTTGTCTGAAGGGCACTTGGTAATTCAATGGATCTTTGCAAGTTGACAATACCTGGAATGTCACAGCCTTGGATCAAAGCATGCAATTCTGATCCCTGGCTGATTTCAAATCCGCCATTCAGATCGATTCCCTGACCGGCACTATAAATGACTTGTGCCGAGGCTCCAATAATATCGATGGATGTAATAGAACTGGAGGCCTCAAAAATGATTTGTTCGTTGTTCCAGATACCACTTAGATT
>JADJTQ010000006.1 GCA_016711125.1 Saprospiraceae bacterium
AGATGGGTCAAAGATCGCTTTGATATCTTTAAATGCCTGGTATATCTTCGGCCCGAAAAATCGTTCATTAAATGCGCTTCGGACCAGGCCATCTCCATGCTCGCCACTCCAGGATCCGCCATATTTTTTAACCAATAAAAAAGTTTCTTCAGCAATATTTTTGAAAATTTGAATGTCGCCAATATCACGGAGATTTAAAATAGGTCTGATGTGAATGACTCCGACGCTGGCATGCGCATATTTAATGGCTTCGACACCATATTTTTGACAGATACCATCTACCTCCATGATGTAGTCCGGAAGGTGTTGAAGTGGAATGGCAGCACGTCCTCTATAAAGGCCACGGGTTTACGCTCACTCTTCATACCAATCATTAGCCCGAGTCCTTTTTCCTTACGTTAAGGATGTCGGTGTAGGCTTGTCCCTGTTTAAATACCGGATGGGCATAACCAATATTTTTCAGCTGAAGATCATAAGCCATTGTTTGCACTTGCTTAAAAGTTTCTTCTTCGTCTTCACCATGAAATTCGATAATTAATACCGCTGCTGGGTCACCTTCAATCACCCGGCAACTATCTCGGGTGGCAATATTTTGACGGCTTAAATTAATGACCGTATGGTCGATAATTTCAACGGCGGCCGGATGGTATTTGATGATTTCTTGAACAGCACGGATGGCAGCATTCATTGAATCAAAGTGGCTGAGACAGGCAATGGTACAAGAGGGGAGAGGAGTCAGTTTTATTTTAGCTTCCAAAATAATTCCCAGGGTACCTTCACTACCCACTATTAATTTACTAAGATTCCAGTGGTCAGTATCGCTAAATTCATCGAGGTTGTATCCACCCACCCGCCGCATAACCGTGGGAAACCGGGATTTTATTTCATCGAGATTATTTTTGACAATTAGTTTTATCTCACGGTATATTTCTCCTTCGCGAGTACTCAGCTTAGCGATTTGCTCATATTCTTCAGGCGGGTGCTCTTTTAAATAGAGAATGGTTCCATCGCTTAACAACACTTTAATTTCCAAAACATGATCGATGGTTTTGCCATAAATTATGCTTTTTGTGCCGGAAGAATTGTTGGCGATCATACCTCCGATATTTGCCCGACTGCTCGTGGCAGGATCCGGGGCAAAGTGTAATTTGTGGGGTGCCAGAAATTCGTTAAGGACATCTCGGACTACCCCTGGCTCCACGATTACCCAATGGTTGTCGACATTTAGAGAGGTGATATTTCGAAAATTTTTTGAGAGATCCAGGATCATTGCTTCGCCAATAGCTTGTCCGGCCAGACCGGTTCCACCACCACGTGGTATGATGGGGATGCGATGATCATAGGCGATCTTAACGGCTGTGATAAGATCTTCTTCGTCATGTGGTATTACAACAACAACTGGCCGGATCTGGTACATACTGGCATCGGTGGAGTAAATGGCCAGATTCACTGCATCCGATAGGATCTCACCGCGACAATGTGTCCTAAGGTCTGATATAAGGAGATGATGCAAGTCCTGATTTTTTTATCAAGATAGTAAATGAGTTAATTATTGAGGCTAATATATCCACACTGGTACAATCTTCAGTTAGCGATATTAGAAAGTTCATTATGATTTTTAATAGTTCAAGACCTTCTCTGTACGCGGAGTAATCTGGAATGGCGACCGCATTCATAGTTTTAGCGTTGAGCGGGAGACGCAGCCATTTACCTATTGACGCGGAGGACCGGGAATTACAACCAAAAGAAATCGCTTAATGACAGTAAAAAATGATAATGTTTGACTTGACAGTGTCCAGTAGCAAAGGTCCAGATCAGTGATTGCTGGAAAAAGAGATATTTCTTTCCTCCTCAACATGATATGGCGACGCGTATTTTTTACTGATGCATGGCCTTGAAGTCGCCGAAAAACTTTCATTTCCTAATGCCCAATAAATACCCAATAGTTATATTGATAAAAAACTAATAATTACTGATAGTAATATATCTACTATAAACCGGGTAGTAATCGTATCATATTTAATTTTAATTATCAGATACTCAATACTTTATGATTTTTTTGAATATGTTAAAAAATTTGATTCATAGTATTTTAAACATAACTTAGCTCATGCAATAGTGCAAAAATGGAGGTCCTAGGAGCTCCTCCTAAAAGATATTTTCAGACAGATAACTTTAAGTTGCACTTACTTTTAGAATACACTCATCCCCAATGACAATTTGGTTTAATGACCATGCTTGTCACAATACGTTAAGATACCTCAATACTCAATGCAGAAGCGCGACTTATATTGATTCGCTAGGGGATCCATATGAGTAGCTAAGTGAAGCCAATCATAGATCATTTGTGATTCTTTAATATGGCTTATTGATTTGTAATGCTAGTTCTTATAGGTTTATCGTAATCTGATTTTCCCCCATTTTTTTTGATTAATTCACCTGGGTGATCTGGGCGGAGCATTGCTTGTATTGTCCTGATCCGGACTTCAGCGAGTATTGATCTGTTCTGGATGCCTTCAGTGAGTGAAATGCTAAACCTGTAATTATGAGAAATGTATTATTTAGATCAATTATTAGTTCCGGCCTTTGGCTACAGAGAGTCATTGCAAGGATCAACAAAAGGTGGAATGAAGACATATATGGATTTTAGAGGTTGTTCCTGCTTTTCTCCTATTGGAAACAGGTGATTTGGAGATCATCTAGCCGCGTGAGATTCTAGAAGCACTTTTGTAGTTTATCGGTGGTAGTCACATGCCTCGCGCTGGTTGAATGTTTTATTGTGAATTGGTTACAAACCGGCGGAATAGATCCGCCGCTACATTGTGACTTCCGTCTTCCGACTTTGGGCTTGGATTCAAACGGCGGAATAGATCCGCCGCTACACTTCTCCTGACGATCTATCCTGACGATGTCGGATCGATGTCAGGTCTTCGGTCTCCGGTCTTCCGACTTACTCCTACCAGCCCAAAATATAGGCAAACATCAAGGGTGCGACAATTGTAGCATCTGATTCGATCACAAATTTTGGAGTATCGATTTCTAACTTACCCCAGGTGATTTTCTCATTGGGTACTGCACCTGAATAAGATCCAAAGCTGGTGGTTGAATCACTAATCTGACAGAAATAGGCCCAGCAAGGGATGTCATGGATGCCTAAATCCTGGTACAGCATAGGTACGACACAAATCGGAAAATCACCGGCAATTCCACCGCCGATCTGATAAAATCCGATTTTGCAAGTCTCCGCTTGTTTCTTATACCACTCTGAAAGGAACATCATGTATTCAATTCCGGATTTGACAATGCTGGGCGGAAATTCATCGCGAATACAATGGGCGGCAAAAAAATTGGCGGTCGTCGAATCTTCCCAGCCCGGCACGATGATTGGCAAGTTTTTTTCCGCAGCGGCAATCAGCCAGGAATTCTTCGGATCAATTTGAAATTCGTGCTTTAATTTACCTTCCCTGATGATCTGGTACAGATATTCGTGGGGAAAATAGCGCTCTCCCTTTTTGTATGCTCTGGTCCAATGTTCCACCAGAACTTTTTCGATCTTGCGCATGGCCTCTTCCTCTGGTATGCAGGTATCGGTAACCCGATTGTAATGCTGCTCGAGTAATTCCTGCTCATCTTGGGGGCTCAAATCTCGGTAGTTCGGTATTCGTTTATAATGATTATGTGCGACCAGATTAAAAATATCTTCTTCCAGATTAGCCCCAGTACAAGAAATGATATGAATTTTGTCCTGGCGGATCATTTCTGCCAATGAGAGACCAAGCTCAGCGGTACTCATCGCACCTGCCAAAGTGACCATCATTTTATTTCCATCAACTAAAACCTGCTTATATGCTTCAGAAGCATCGATTAATGTGGCTGCATTAAAGTGACGGTAATGATGTTTGATAAAATTGGTGATTTGCATTCTTATAAATTTTTAAAACTTACTCGTATCGTCATTGTAGACGAGCTATTTTATTGTCATACTAATATCGCTGTGTTTTTTTGTGAGAGAGGATATCTACATCCTCCGGCTCCCACAAAAATAGAGCCTATTAATTGTTAATTTAGTGGTCATTCTTTCTAAGAAATTCTATATCTTCCAGCTGAGATGCCTGGTTAATTGCTTGTTCTTTTCGAGAGAGGAGGATCTACTTCCGGCTTGGAAAAAACTAACTTCTACAATTTCGAATTTCCTTCGGCTATCTGCATCCTCTGGCTTGGAAAGAAAACTAACTTTTCAAAATTCACTTTCAGCGATTGTCCTGGTACCCAAGTATTCTTAACATGGTATCGACACCCTGCTCTTCCCGGTACACATATTCTTCAAAATTACCTTTGCTATCCTGTTTGACCACAATATGTTTTGGGGAAGGTATCAGGCAATGTTTAATCCCTCCATATCCACTGATCGCTTCCTGATAGGCACCTGTGTGGAAAAACCCAATATACATTGGGTGTTTGTCGTCCGGATTATTTCTGGGGAGGTAGATTTCTTGATTTAAATCTTCCGAATTATAGTAGTCAGAATGGTCACAACTTAATCCACCAATGTTAACCCTCGTGTACTCGTGATCCCATTTGTTGATTGGCAAGAGAATAAAACGCTCGAAAATACTCCAGCTGTCCGGAATGGTATTCATCAGACTATTGTCGATCATGTACCAAAGTTCATTATCGTTTTGTTGTTTCTGTTCTAAGACACTAAAAACGACTGCTCCACTTTCACCGACTGTATATTTTCCGAACTCTGTAAAAATGTCTGGATGCTCGATGCCTTCCCGATCACAAACATCTTTGATGTTACGGACAATTTCCCGGATCATATAGTCATAATCGAAATCAAAAGCAAGATTGTTGCGTATTGGCATGCCACCTCCCAAATTTATCGCCCGCAGAGTAGGACATATTTTTTTCAATTGGGCATAGAGCTGGAGTGCTTTCTTAAATTCACCCCAATAATATATCGAATCCTTAATCCCGGAATCAACAAAAAAATGCAACATCTTCAACTCAATGTTTTTCTTCTTCTTGATCTTCTCGTTGTAAAAATCGATAATCTCTGAGGGTCTGATTCCTAATCTGCTGGTATAGTAGGAGGACGAAGATTCTTCGTTAATGGCCATCCTGATGCCTATCTTGAGTGGCTGTTTGGTCAGCTTAATAATGCGCTCTAATTCTTCTTTGCTATCCAGTACCGGTATCGAATTGTAGAAACCAAGTTCCTTTAATTTAATTATTTTCTTAAGGTAGTCATCGGTTTTGTAGCCATTATGGACTAAAATAATGTTTTGTTCAATTAATTTTGATTCCCAGAGCTTCTCAATAAGATCGATATCAAATGAGGATGAGGTCTCAAGATGTACACCATGTCTCAGCGCTTCATTAATCACATGTGAAAAGTGACAGCACTTGGTGCAATAACAATAGTACTATTTTCCTTGATCTCCGTTTGACCTAATTGCTCTATTCACAAGGTTCTTTGCCTTTTTTATCTGAAATCCGATCTTTGGCAGATAAGTTAACCTGAATGGTGTTCCATATTTTTCAATCAGGTATTTTAAAGACAATCCATTGAAATGTAACCAATTGTCTCTTAGATCAAATCCCTCTTGCGGGAAGTAGTAAGTTTGATCAATCAGATCAAAGTAGCTATTAATCATGTTTCACTTTCCAAAGTTTTATGATCGCCACAAACAGGCAATCAAGAATATTATTTTCGAGGATGCGAATTTAGCAACATTAGCGTTAAATCTGGGATAAAATTTTACATAGTTGCTCGTTGTTGAGTGAACAGTTGTAGGAAGATTTTGAGATAACGGACTTCAAGATGTTATATCTTGTGCAATGAAATCCATTTTTAACGTCAGAATGTTAATCAGGCCAATTCGTTAAATTTATGGCATTTGCTGACTATCGGCTAGTAAAACCGGGGCAATTCGAGCCGCATGAACATTGGTACCCTAAGGCTCTTAATGCCACCATTCATCCCCTGGTTAACTTTTTTCTCCACCTCCAAAAGGAGCGAATTGTGCAACGGTATTGCCATCTGCACCCAAAGGTTTCCAAAACATCTTTGCTCCAGCTTTTGGAGTACCGCCCTAAGCACTTTCTCTGGGCTGGAGCTGATCTGATGCATGTAACTAGTGAGGATGGCAGGCGTCGAATGCTGGTTATTGAGAACAATTCCTGCCCATCCGGGCAGAAGTCGATGCCATTGGCTGATGATAATCAAGAAGAAGGCGGGTATCGATTATTGATGGAACGCACTATAAAGCCCTATCTACAAAGTCGGAAAGAGACTATCGATGGAGGATTGGCTGTTATTTTTGACAAAAACCCAATGGAAGCATCAGGTTATGCCGCTGCTATGGCCAATGCTTTTAATGAGCCAGTACACTACCTTTCTTACCATTTTGGTGATGATTCGAAACTCAAGTTTGAAAACGGAGTTTTCTACGTAAAGAGCGGACGGACCTGGAAACCGATCCGCATGATGTTTCGCTACCTGACCCAACAACCTTGGAATCGGCTGCCGGTCAAGTCCCAAACACATATCATAAATCCCGTAATTGCGTGTTTAGCTGGGGGCCGCAACAAAATGCTGGCTGCCAAAGCATATGATTTTTTAATACCGAACTATCACCACTGGGACTCGAAATCATTACGCCAATGACCATCAGGGACGTGAGCAGAGATCAAATCCCTCTTTGGGTTGCTAAATTGGGAGGTCATGCAGTCATTAAAAATCCCTATTCCAATGCTGGGCAGGGTGTTTGGACCATCATCAACCCGAAGGAACTTGATGCGTTTATGAATCTTGACCAAAGATACGAAAGGTTTATTGTCCAAAGCCTGATCGGTAACTATGCCTGGAGTTCCAGTAGTGAAGGGGGCAAATTTTATCATGTAGGTACGGTGCCAAATGAGCGGGGCCAGACATATGTAGCTGATATTCGAATGATGGTAAGTGCTACTCCAAAAGGTATCAGACCAATAAGTGTCTACGCTCGACGGGCAAAATCACCGTTAACAGATGAGATCGATGAAAACACTAAGAGTTGGGACATCCTGGGTACCAACTTGTCATATCTCGATGCAGATGGCCTCTGGCAAACGGACACAAACCGATTGGTACTGACGGATAGAAGGGATTTTAACCGTTTGGGTCTCGGTCTGGATGACTTGATCGAGGGATATATCCAAACAGTATTGAGTACGATTGCTATCGACAAGCTTGCCCAAAAACTAATTGGACCTCAGGGTAAACTAAGATCCAGATTATTCCGGACTTTAGATGATGACGAGGCCTTGATAAGTGAAATCAAGAGGTAGTATGGGTTACCGTATTTTGATCTTGGTAGATCACGCTAAACACAACATTACCAATTCAAGTTATGACTTAGCCAAGTCTTTTCGAAAACATCAAAAGGTCGGGGAAGTCATTGTCGCCAGCCGGTCAACTCCCCGCAATCAGGATTTTTTCTACGGCCTTTGTGACCTGTCTTTTTCCGGTATCCCGGTAGATGCTGATTTTTCATTTGATCCAAGTGGAAATCTATTTTTACAAACAGGACCAATGTATGCTCTGATTGATTTCGATCTGGTCATTCTACGAATTGCTCATCCTATAAATTCCTTATTTTTTGATTATTTGTCTGCAAATTTGCCTCAGGAACGATTTATTAACCAGCCGAATGGAATCATGCGCACAGGGGGTAAGGATTTTTTACTTCAATTTCCCCAGTGGTGCCCACCAATGCAATGGTGCCATACCATCGATGACATTAAAAATTTTCATCGGAACTTTGACTTGGTCCTAAAACCCTTAAGGAATTATGGTGGAAAGGGTATTTTCAAGGTCGAAAAAGGGAAGATCATAGCTCAGAACGGTGATCAATGGGATCTTGCTTCGGATGGTCATGTTCTTGAGCAGCTTGAGGCAGACGGATACCTGGCCATGCAATATTTGCAAAATGTTCGATTGGGAGACAAGAGGATTGTCGTTGTGAATGGAAAGATTGTTGGTGCCTCGCTTCGAAAGCCAGCCGAGGGCTCGTGGCTTTGCAATGTGAGTCAGGGGGGTAGTTCGGAGGCTTCGATGGCAGATGAGCGTGAAGTAGAGATGGCCATATGCATTCACGAAACAGTGGCGCAGATGGGTGTCGGAATATTTGGAATGGATACGTTGGTAAATGATGAAGGTCAACGGGTGCTTTCCGAAATCAATACATTAAGTGTTGGAGGAATCGGACCTATGGAATTGCAACATCAGAAACCGGTCCTGGATCACACTGTCGATCTACTTCTTGTTTATTTTGAGAATTATAAAATGTAACAGCATTTTGGAAGACGCAATAGAAATCATTGATGAGCTTAATCTGGAGAGCATTGCTCCTGGAGCACGGAAAAGGTTTTATATCAAGCTGATAGATGATGGTTTGGGGATCCCCATACATGTGCCGATTATGGTAGCAAAAGGGGTGCAGTCAGGCCCCACGCTTGCAATAACCGCTGCGGTACATGGCAATGAACTAAATGGAATACCGATTGTCCAGCAAGTTTTTAAAGAGCTCGATAATGAAAAGATGCGTGGCACGGTCATCGGTGTTCCAGTTGTCAATGTGCCGGGTCTGCTGCAAATGCAGCGTAAATTTAATGACGGGGAGGATTTAAATCACATCATGCCGGGTAAGGAAGATGGCAACACAAGTGATACATATGCTTTTCGATTTGTAAACCGGATTTTACAAAACATCGACTATTTAATCGACCTTCACACAGCAAGCTTTGGAAGGGTAAATTCTTATTATATCCGTGCAAACATGCACGATGAAGAAAATGCAAATTTGGCAAGACTTCAAAATGCACAAATCATCGTGGATAGTCCGGCTCCCGACGGTACATTGAGAGGCTTTTTAAGCACCCGGAATATAAAGGGGATCACTCTGGAAGTTGGAGATCCTAATCGATTTCAGAAAGATATGATCCGAGCTAGTCTTGTGGGGATCGAAAATACGCTGACGTATCTGAACATCCGGCAAGGTGCCATCGAAACCGCGGAACAGGATCCAATTATATGCTCGCATTCTTATTGGCAATATACCGATGATGGAGGCTTTTTGCAAGTACATCCGGAAGTGACGGATTTGGTGAAGAAGGGAGAGAAGATCGCCACCTTACGCAATATATTCGGAGATATCCTCAAAGAATACTGGGCAAAAGAAGATGGGGTAATCATTGGTAAAAGTTCGCATCCGGTAGCTCAAACAGGCAGTCGGATCATCCATCTGGGGATTCTTGCCTAGCAGGCTAAGACAAATGCCTTTGTTGCACGTTTTTGTCAACAACATTCGAAGAAAAAAGTAAAGGGCTCAGAATAAAGTTTCCTCGAAACGAACTGTCTAAAATCCGCAAATCTAAAATCCGCAATTAATCCGCAATCTACAATCAGAAATCTACAATCAAGATAAGGCTAAGACAAATGCCGTTGTTGCACGTCGTTGTCAACAACATTCGAAAAAAAAAAAGTAAAGGGCTCAGAATAAAGTTTTCTCGAAACGAAACTGTCTAAAATCCGCAATCCGCAATCCGCAGTCTACAATAATCTACAATCCGCAATTAATCCGCAATCCGCAATCAGAAATCCGAAATCTTGTCCAGGCTAAGTACCGGTAGGTTGGAATGGTTGGCCAGCATTTCGACTGTACTTCCCGAAAAGATCCTTTTTATGGGGTGTCTTTCGTAATTGGAAATGACAATCAGATCAACCCCTTTGCTTTCACTGAATTTCCTGATCCCCGCTTCGATTGTGAAGTTTCGCACAAAATGCGTCTTTAACTGGAGATTCGAAGCCATTTTTTTAAAGTCCTTTTGCCTCTGTTTCACCAATATGGTGGGTTGATTGAAAAAGCCCGGAGTGTCAATCGTCACCAGATGAATTTCTTCGGGTTTGAATATCTTAATAATGGAAAGAAAATCAGCAAAAGCTTCTTGATCAGATATACCCAGACTTGCTGCAAAGAGTATTTTTTTAAAACGTATTTCGTCGATTGGTTCTTTGACAATCAACAAGTTAGAATGAACTCTACGGATGACTTTCTGGGTATTCGAACCAATAAAAAATTCTTGTTTGCCACTGACCCCATGACTACCCATGATAATCAAATCAATTTTTTCCTGCATCACGACCTCCTCCAGATTTTCAAGGAAAGGGCCAGTACGGACAATGCTCTGGCAAGGTATGCCTAGCGACTTGCAATGCTTTTTGAGTGAGTTCATTTTCCGGACCAGTTGGCTCATTATTTTTTGATTCTCCGGGAATTTATCTTTTTCATTCAGTGGCCAATTTTTCCAGTCTTGAGGTATTTCAGTGGCAGAGTGATAGAAGGTGATCTCTCCATGTGAAATCATAGCCATTTTAGTAGCTGTATCAGTAGCGATTTTTGCGAGTGGGCTAAAATCTGTTGGAACCAGGATGTTTTGCATGTTACTAGGTCTATCTTATTTAAAAGTGCTTCTATATCTTGTGACTTAATATGATCTCAGTCAATGGAAACCCTGAGCGTGATCATAGTTAAATATAGTCTTTAGTTGTATAATTGTCAATTATTAGACTTGTCACGCGTATCTTAACTTTATTGAAGTTTTATATAGATTGATCTATGGAAGTTCGAGTTACATGCTTGTTTAGAACAAATTTTAAATTGTAAATAGTTTGTAATTATGTTAGGTGAGCTTTCAGGGAAACAAATCGATGTGGTACTAAAGAATAATATTGTTGGACATATTGGCTGTCACGATATGGAGCAAACGTATGTGGTACCGATTACCTACGTTTATGACGGAGAATCCATTATTGGACATTCAGCAACAGGTAAGAAGATATCGATGATGCGAAGTAATCCAAGAGTCTGTTTCCAGGTAAGCCAGATGACAGATATGGGTAATTGGCAGAGTGTTATCGCTTGGGGGCTTTACGAAGAATTAAGGGGTGAAGAAGCTAAAAGTGCAATTCTTAAATATGTTAAAAAGTTAGCACCTCTGATGCCCAGCGAAACCAGCCGACCTACCCATGGATTTAACGTAGAGAATTTGAATCCCCAGGAGATGAAATCCATCATTTTCCGCATCCGTCTTGGTAAGAAGACAGGCCGCTATGAGAAAAGACATATTTAAGTTTGTCGGGTTGGGGGAAAAGATCCGCCGCTGCACTTCCAGCTTCTCATGACGATCTCGATTCGGCTATGTCAAGCCCTTGCTCCCTTCCAACTTCGGACTTACGGCTTCAGGCATTCTTCCACCATTTAACCAGCTCAATCCAGAAAACGGCAGCTGAACTGGCCGCTAGACAAAGACCAATCATTTGCCAACTGATGTTTTCAAATTCAAATAACAATCGCATTGCTTTAAAAGTGATGGAGCTGAACCACACCACCAAAGTAATGGTCAAAATAATTGGTATTAGAACGTTTTTATATTGAAGCGTGTGGAAGATAGATTTGTCAAATGACCGATTCACCAAGGTCAGAAATATGTTGCTAAATACCAGCGTGGTAAAAGTCATGGTTCTTGTTATTTCTTCATTATAGCCTGATCTCACGGCATATTGATAAATGATCAGGATGGCAAAAGTGATGACCAAACCTTGGACAGTACTCACTGATAATTCACGCCAGGAAAAAAGTGATTCCTGATTTTTATTCGGACCGGATTGCATGATATGCGACTCAATCGGCTCATTTTCGTAAATGATAGAGCAGGTAGGGCCCATTATTAGTTCCAGAAAAATAACATGGACTGGACTAAATATATTAGGAAATTGCCAACCGAGTACCAGTGGTAAAGTCACTACCAGAATAATCGGGATATGGATTGTAATGATATATCGGAAAGCTTTCTTTAGGTTATGGTAAATCTTTCTACCAGCACTAATGGCTTCCACCATATGTTCGAGATTATCATCAATCAGGATAATATCAGCTGCCCTGCGAGCAATCTCCGTTCCGCGCTTTCCCATAGCTACACCAATATCAGCAGCCTTTAATGCAGGTCCGTCATTTACACCATCTCCAGTCATTGCAACGACCTCACCCAATTGTTTAAGTATTGTGATGACCCTTAATTTGGCTTCGGGAAACATCCTGGCAAAAACATTGATATTTTGCACCTGGAGCAATAATTTCCTTTCATCCATTTTTACAACTTCCTCACCTGTTAAGTATTCATCTGCATTGCGTAGTCCGCTCTGATGGGCTATCGCGATTGCCGTCGCGGGGTAATCACCCGTAATCATTTTGATTTTAATGCCTGCCTGGTAAAACTGGTCAAAAACCCAGTTGATATTTTTCTTTGGTGGATCCGAGAGAGCGATCAATCCACTGAAAAGCCAATTGAAGTCTTCTTGCTTTTCAGGAAACATCTCATTGGGTTGTAGCACATGGGCTGTAGCAAGCACTCTCATACCCGAATCTGCCAAGTGATTGGTTATTTCCTCAATTTGCTTTTTTTGCTCTGCCGTTAATTCACATATCGACAATATTTTTTCCCAGCTCCCTTTGGAAGCAATCAGCAATTCGTCCTTCGTATTGCGATAGACATGCGTCATCATCGGAGGGTTACCATCCAATGGGTATTCATGGACCATCCTGACCTTCTGGCGGATGTCTTGTGAAGTCATCTGCGCATATGCCTGGTGGATTGACAGTTCCATTGGGTCAAAGGGTTGCACCTCACTTGCCAGCATAGCATCATGCAAAACTTGCTGAGTAGCGCTTGTGGTACATTCTCCCGGGGAACAATCCTATTTTCTGAGAGCGCGTAGATTTTTTCCACGACCATTTTATTTTCCGTGATCGTGCCTGTTTTGTCCAGACAGATCACACTGGCAGATCCAAGACTTTCGACGGTTTGGGGCTGTTTCGTTAGTACCTTTTTCTTAATCAATCTCCAGGCACCTAGCGCCATAAATGTGCTGAAGGCAACCGGAATTTCTTCAGGCAGCGCACTCATCGCAAGGGTCAATCCTTGCAGAAGACTTTCAAAGAGCAGTCTGGTGGACAAGAAATTAATCAGCCAAACCAGGAGGAAGGCAATTCCACCGAAAATGGCCATGCCTTTCACAAATTGGTCAATCTGTGTCTGGAGTACGCTTCTACCCGTCTTTATTTCCTGCATGGATATTCCCAGCCGTCCAATTTGACTGGCGTTACCCACTGCGGTGACCTTGGCCAACGCATAACCTGATACTACCTGTGTGCCTAGGTAGATCTGAGGATCCCGATCGGTAAACTTTGGTGATGAAAAGGCTTCTCCGGTCAATAGAGACTCATTGACACTGAAATCATAGGTTTTAAAACCTCACCATCCGCGGGAATCAGATCTCCTTCTTCAACAATAATTAAGTCACCGATCACAATGTCTTCCCTTGCAATGACCTGTTGAGTGCTTTCGCGAATTACCTTCGCTTTTGTCTGACTAATTTTCCGGAGTGTTTTAGTGGCATTGTTACTTCTTATGGTCTGAAATATAGAAATACCGGCAACAAATATCAGGGCAACGATCATGATTAGTCCTTCACGCCATTCCCCCAGAATCATGTAAATCGAGCACGTGACTGCGAGCAGAATAAACATAGGTTCTGTGCACACTTCGATGATCAGCCTCAGGGCCAGGTTTCGCTCCCTTTTTTCAAATATGTTTTTACCATGTTTTTTTCGGGAGCTGGTAATCTCTTCAGAAGTGAGGCCTGGGCAATTAGCCAAAAAGTTACTCGTTCGGTTGGTCTGCATGCCACTAATAAAGGAGTTTTTAACGGATTAAATTGAATTTCAAGTTGTTTTATTTTGATCACAAGTGATGAAGGTCTATGAAAATTAAGGAGGGACTTGGTTCTACCTACTAAGCCTTATCATAGTATACTGTGATAAAAATCACAATGTGGTAGATAACTTGCTCGTAAATTACCAAGGTATTTAAGGCCAATGCATTATGATGAAAGATCTAAGTCTGGAAAAGCTGCTTCATGCAGAATTTCCTGAAATCGTTCAGACAGAATTACGCAGGGATATTCTGGAAAAATCACAATATTTTGAAGCGCGAGAAGGCGAAATTATCCTGAATTTCAGGGAAAGCATAAAAGCCGTTCCTCTCGTGTTGAGCGGGTCACTCAAAGTGCTACGCAATGATGATACTGGACGGGAGATCTTACTTTACTATGTGCGTCCCGGTGAGTGTTGTGCCATGACTCTTTCTTCGTCCCTCAAAAGGGAATCAAGCCTGGTTAGGGCCATTGCACAAACCGATGTCACAGGGTTGTTGCTGCCGGTCAGGGCTGTACTTGACTTTCGAGTCCTCTATCCGGGGTGGAATGACTTTGTTGTACAAGCCTTTGCTCAACGATTTGATGAAATAATCGAACTGGTTGATGAATTGTCCTTTCATCATGTTGATCATCGGTTACTGAAATATCTGCGTGAAAAGTCCCAACTTTTAGAAACAGAGACCTTACCCATATCGCACATGGAGATAGCATCGGAGATCAACACCTCAAGGGAGGTGGTATCCAGATTACTGAAAAAGATGGAAAAGGAAGGTCTGTTGAAGCTCGCCCGTGAGCGAATCGTATTAAAACTGGATGTCAACTAAAAAAAGCTTTCCATTTTCTCCAGGTATCTTTTTTGACCGGGTGACCATTAATTTCAAGCTGTGTGATCTTTGTCACCTTGTATTATTGTCAGTCTCCGTACATTTCGGAGCATGAAGAACAAACCCTTTTGGCTGAAGTTGGTGCTGGTTTGTATGATCTGCATTATCTTGGCTTATGGTATTAGTTTAATCATTCAATTGATTTCTTAAATTCTAAATAAGAAAACCTATGAAAAAGAATATGTCAAACCTGGATCGCGTGATCCGAATAATTCTGGCTACTGTATTTGCATACTTGTATTTTAGCGGTACGGTTACAGGGATTTTGGGTATTTTACTTGTGGTTTTGGGTGCTATATTTGTCTTGACGTCGCTGGTATCTTTCTGCCCTTTGTACAGAATTTTTGGAATATCGACTTGCTCCACTAAGCAAGAAGCCTAAGCCTCGAAAAGAAAAACAATACTCTGTTTCTTAATCCGATTCTTAAGTTAGTGTCAGACATGCTATTCGTCCTTTCGACTTATTTCTTTTCCTGAGAAGAAAGGTGAGGGATATGCCAGGCCAGGGTCAAACTTTTGTCGTTTAAGTTCCTCTGAAACCTAAGTATGCGTAGTTGAGGAAAATAGGAGAAGGATTCTAGGAGGGTGTTGAACTACGGACTTGATGTTGAAGCCGTAAATCGTCGTTTTCTGATGTGGCGAGACTAAGGAAGCTACCTGGGTAACTGACTGAGGATCAACAAGACCAGGAACGGCGAGACGGCTGCATCAGGTTAGAGCAGGAATTTTTTTTTAAAGATACTTTGATACGTGTGTATGACATATTTCCCTCATATGTAAAACCGGGAAAAATTTGATATTATTTGTTTGTTCTTTTGGCTTGACCCAAAGAACCAAAAATCAAGGCTTTCGGCATTTCTTAACGACGAAATAACCGTAAAATCCTAAACAAAATGAAACTCGCTCTTAGTCTTCTTACCTTGCCCGCATAGTCCGGGATTATTTGGTTTTCCTGGTTGCTGTGATCGTTCAGGTCAGCTCAAACACCATTTTGTTTTTAACGGATTTTTCGTCTATTTCGCCTAAAATGCCGAAGGCCGATCCCTAGTCCTTCTTTGAAGGCCTTTGGTATGTCGCTGCTCTAGTCGTTCTTCTTTATGTCAATATTTGTTAGCTTTTTGCCATCCTATCTTTCAATTTGTTGTTTAGGGTCATTGGATTGTACCTCAATAAGCTTGCGAAAATTATTTTCTCTGGATCTATGATTTTTGACCAAGAAAATCAAGTGGGGGGGCTCGTTCAGTGCTTTTCCGGTGCGTTGCTTGAGGGAGATTTGTCATGCACACCTTTGATACTTAGTTATCCAGGTCCTCGAGTTTTTCCTCAATTTTACGAAGTCGTTCCTCAATGGCCTGCAATTTTTGAATAATGATGACATGGGTCTTCTTAGCGTCGATACCTACCGGACTATCGTCACTCTTAATTTCATTGGCGATTTCTTCAAAAACAGACGGATCAATATTAAAATTCATGGTAAGTTTTTTTTATAGTAAACAAATTTATCGATTCCCGATCAAAGTTCTTGCTGAAGATAACTGAATGCCGGGTGATGTTTCGTGACAAGGGTCACATTGAGTACTTATTGACATCATGCTGAAATATAGTCCTAATCTCTTATTTTTGTGAGATGAAACAATATATCATTGATCTTTTTCCAGAATTGGCCGAAGAAACCGAACTGGTTGAGGAAATAGTACGCTCTGCTAGCTTGAAAAAAATATCAAAAGGCCATGTCTTGATAGACTACGGAGCTTATATTCAGTTTGTACCATTGGTCGTTAAGGGTCTCATCAAGATTATAAGGGAAAACGATGAAGGTAAAGAGTTGCTCTTGTATTTCCTGTCTGAGGGCAATTCGTGCGCTGCTTCTTTCAGCTGTTGTATGATCCGTAAACGTAGCGAGATCAAGGCGATAGCAGAAGAAGATAGTCTCATTATCGCCATTCCACTACAATCAGCCGAAGACTGGATGGGCAAGTACGCAGCTTGGAGAAATTTTGTCATGAATATGTACGATCAACGCATTTTGCCATGATTGACACCATTGACAAACTAGCTTTTGCCAAGCTCGATGAAAAGTTATGGGACTATTTGGAAGACCGGGTGCTGATCAGTGGTCATATATTAAATAATCTTTCACACCAGGAGATTGCCAATGATCTTAATGTTTCGAGAGAGGCGGTTTCTCGTCTTTTAAAAAAACTAGAACAACAAGGGAAGTTGGAAATCCATCGCAGTAAAATAGTAGTTAAGGAAGGTTAGCAAATTTCCCACAGAGACACAAAAGGCACAAAGTTTAAATTGGATTCGAAAAAGCGTTTCGGAACATCATATATCCAGGGCTCGGATAAGTTCAAAAATGCTTTGAATCTACTATCGGAGGAAGGCTGAGGCTGAGGCGAAGGCAGCCGGCCGTTGTCTTGCTTCCCCGCTAACAACAATCGAAATCCAAAAAGTTCACAATTCAGGTCTCTCTTCCGTAATGGTCTGAATCCGAAATCAGCAATCCGAAATCAGCAACCAGCAATTCGAAATCCATTACCTTCGCCCATCTAAGATTGGTAAGTATGGCTCAGGTAAAAATAGATCTTGAAGCAAGTAGAAATGAAGATGTTATCAAACTGGCGATTTCAAAGCTGAATCATCGCTTAGAAGAAATCTATCAGGGAGGTGGCAAAAAAAGAATCGAAAAACATAAATCAAAAGGTAAACTTACTGCACGTGAAAGAATCAGCCGCCTTCTGGATCCTGAAGCTCCTGTCTTCGAAATAGGAGCTTTGGCGGCATTTAAGATGTATAAAGAGGAGGGAGGAGCACCCGCCGCCGGGGTTGTCGTAGTGATGGGGTATATCGAGCAACGGTTATGCATCGTAGTTGCAAATGATGCGACGGTCAAAGCTGGTGCGTGGTTTCTATGACCGGCAAAGAACTTGCGGGCTCAGGAGATCGCCATGGAGAATCGGATTCCGATCATTTATCTGGTTGATAGTGCAGGAGTATACCTGCCAATGCAAGATGAAATCTTCCCGGATAAAGAACATTTTGGCCGGATTTTTCGTAATAATGCACGCATGTCTGCACTTGGCATTCCTCAGATTGCTGCTGTAATGGGAAGTTGTGTAGCGGGCGGAGCTTATTTGCCAATCATGTCAGATGAATCGCTGATAGTGGAGGGCACAGGTTCTATTTTCCTGGCGGGTCCTTATCTGGTGAAAGCGGCTATCGGTGAAAATGTAGACCAGGAAACACTTGGCGGTGCTTCGACCCAAAGTGAAATCTCTGGCATTATCGATCATAAAATGCCTGATGACGAATCATGCCTCGATCGAATAAGGGATTTAGTGAAGCATATTGTTCCCTTTCCACAATTTGGTTTTGTGAGAGCATCTCCAAGACCTCCGCTGAGCCAGGAGAAATTAATGTCGATCCTACCTGACGACCGGTCAAAACCATACAGTATGGTTGATCTCCTCAAGTGTTTGTTGGATGACTCAAAACTTATTCACTACAAAGAAGGCTATGGGAAGACCATCATCTGTGCTTATGCAAACATTGATGGCTGGTCGGTAGGTATCGTAGCAAACAATCGCGAGTTGGTCAAAACACAAACCGGTGAAATGCAATTTGGTGGTGTGATCTACTCCGATTCCGCTGATAAAGCCGCTCGATTTATTATGCTTTGCAATCAGAAAAAATTGCCTTTGGTATTTATACATGATGTGACCGGATTTATGGTGGGCAAACGGTCTGAACATGGAGGCATCATTAAAGACGGTGCCAAAATGGTGAATGCAGTGGCCAACAGCACAGTACCCAAGTTTAGTATTATTGTCGGAAATTCATATGGTGCCGGAAATTATGCCATGTGTGGCAAGGCTTACGATCCGAGATTGATAGTAGCCTGGCCTACGGCAAGAATTGCAGTAATGGGAGGTGCTCAG
Organism: Saprospiraceae bacterium; assembly: GCA_016711125.1. Lineage (GTDB taxonomy): Bacteria > Bacteroidota > Bacteroidia > Chitinophagales > Saprospiraceae > JABDMH01. Next base: position 18,645 of record JADJTQ010000006.1, read on the forward strand.
GCAGCAGAAGTGCTTTTGCAGATACAGGTTGGTTCTATGAAATCAAAGGGAACCCACCAGTGAAGAACAAGAGGCTGAAATGCTGAAAGAAATCAAAGACAAGTATGAAGCGCAGACTTCACCTTACTATGCTGCTGCAAGGCTTTGGGTAGATGCGATCATTAATCCACTTGAAACCAGAAAGATAATCAGCATGGTTATTGAAGCTGCAAATTATAGCGAGATCGAAAAGTTTAATACAGGCGTTCTTCAGGTATAGTCAAACAAATCGTTTGAGCAATTTCCGATTTTCAACATGAATGTCTAATAATCTAAAATGTTTTGCAAAATTATTTAATCAAGACACTTCAGGGTTTAGAGGAAGTCCTAGCAACGGAAGTACGGGAGCTTGGAGCGATCGACGTAAAAATCGAAAACCGGGCTGTCTCTGCCAGAGGTGATACAAATTTAGGTTACCGACTCAACTATTTATGCCGAACTGCTCTTTCGGTTCTCAAGCCAATTGCTACGGGAGAAATCAAAAATGAACGACATCTTTATGAGTTGATGAAGACCATAAAGTGGTATGAATGGTTTACTATCAACAAGACTTTCGTCATTGATGTGGTTTGCTATTCTGACCTCTTTATGAATAGTCACTTCCTGGCCCAGAAATGTAAAGATGCTATAGTCGACCAGTTTCGCGATCGCTTTGGTCGAAGGCCATCAGTTCAGAAAGATGGCGATGTGAAAATCAATGTTTTCATTAAGGGCGAAGATTGTATTATATCTATCGATACTTCCGGTGCCACCTTATTTAAGCGGGGCTATAGACTGGAGACTGGGCCGGCCCCCATCAACGAAGTTTTGGCTGCAGGATTAATTTATTTATCTGGCTGGGATCGCAAATTGCCTTTAGTGGATCCGATGTGTGGTGCAGGTACCATTATTATGGAAGCTGCGCTGATGTCTCGGAACATCCCGGCTCAATATTACCGGAATGATTTTGCTTTTATGCATCTGCAAGATTTCGATCCCGATGCTTGGAGAGCTATCAAAGATCAAGCAAGACCAAAACCTCCAGTTGAGGTCCCGATTTTGATCGGGAGAGAAATTAATCGGCATATTCTGAATTTTGCCAAAGCAAATGCTGAGAAAGCAGGTCTGGAAGGAATCATTTGGGAAAAGGGGGATTTTTTCAATTATGTGGCTCAGTCTAAAAACGGAATGCTGATTTTTAATCCACCTTATGATGCCCGGTTAGCTCTCAGCGATGCCATTGACTTTTATTCGAAAATCGGTGATCATTTCAAAAAGAATTTTTCTGGGTGGCAAGCATGGATTATTTCATCACATTTGCAAGCAATCAAGAGAGTAGGGCTGAAGCCTTCACGTAAAATTCCCCTGTTCAACGGTCCCCTGGAATGTCGGTTTGTGAAGTTTGAAATGTATGCGGGAAGCCGAGATTAAATGACACAATCAATCGGGCTGGAAAGACAATTCATTAATCTCAGTTAGGTCATCGTCAAACACCGAATTGTGCTTTAAACCACCCTTTCTAATCCTACATCTGATTGGGGAATTTCTGATTCGAATCAGGTGAATCTTTGACTTTGGTCAGTGCTTTCAGATTTTTTATTCTTGAATTTTGTAGAAGTTTTAAGAATATTAGATAACCTGATAAAAGTATCAATCATGAAAAATCTTAGATATTTTTTTGTGACACTGCTAATAGTGCTACCATTATTGATGTTCAGCCAACAACGCTTTTCGTTGGAGGTGCGAGGTGGTGCTTCGCTAACCACCAAAGACCTGGTAGATGCCGATCTAAAGACCGGATTTGGGCTGGAGGGTATCATGGATTTTCGAATCGTTAATCATATCGGAGTTTATGGAGGCTGGGCCTGGAACCGGTTTTCGTCCGATCAATCTTTTGCAGGCACTAGCTCCGATTTTGAGGAGACAGGCTATGCATTTGGCGTGAAATATTTTGAAACGATCGGATCATCTCCGATTGATGCCTATGTGCGGGTTGGTGCTATTTATAATCATCTGGAGATAGAAAACACAGAGGAGATATTGTAGCTGATTCAGGGCATGACTGGGGCTGGCAAGTAGGGGCTGGTCTTGATATTAATTTGTCTGATCGCTGGCAGTTGAGACCAGGTGTCAAGTATCAGTTATTGACCAGTGACGTCACTATGAATGAAACCAATCATCAATTTGACTTAAGTTATTTCAACGTCGGATTAGGAGTTGCCTGGCGATTTTAAGATTTAGTAGGCAACAAATTGATCAATTTTTGGGACCTATATTAGCATTAAAAGAGCACCGCTACAAATGAGAGGGGTGCTCTTTTGAATTTTTTGCCAAAAAGGTATTGACATTATTCAGGCAGGTGATCATATATCTGCACCCTGGACCACAAATGTTTGTAACTCGCAATAAAAAAATGGTGCTCCGGATCATTCTGATAGATGTCATGATCTTCTTTATTGCGGAAGAATAAAAGAAGTGCATATTCATAACTATTATCGACAACTTCCCTGGGGGTTCCAGCCGGAGGTCCGATAAATGAATCCAGGATTGTTTTGCATTTGGTCAATGCCGCAACTCCGACGTGAAATTCCATACGCTCGGTATCAGTGACTTCGTCTTTCATCCAAAAATATACCATGTGGATAAATCCAGGTCTTGTGTTCATTTGTAATGTGGTTAATTAGTTAATTAGTTAAGGTCGTCTTAAGTCGTTTGATTAGTAAGTGGTTAAATAGTTAAATCGGTAATTGGTTAATCGAAGTTAATAGGTTAAATCATTTGTCGTTAAATGGTTGGAAGAATTGGCTATTAGTCAATTATTCGAATTCTATATTTTCAAAATCTACATCTACAATCTACAATCAATTCCCATGTCCATATTTTTCTGAATACCGTTTATAAAGGGCTTGTTGTTTATTATCCAGCATCACATTTTTGCCACTGATGAATGCATGAGTTAAAATACTGGTCCGTATGTCGAGGGCGTCACCTTCCGAGATAAATAATGTGGCATCTTTTCCGATCTCTAATGTGCCGACTCTTTGGTCTATTCCCAAAGCCTTAGCTGGATTTAAAGTTATGGTCTTTAGTGCTTCTTCTTTGTCCATGCCGTAAGCCACGGCGGTGCCGGCATAAAAAGGTAAGTTACGGGCATTGGCTAGTGCATCATCGTGTGAAAGAGTTACCGAGATACCAGCCTTGGTTAATAAATAGGGTAGTTCATAGGGTCTGTCGACGGGCTCATCAGTTCTGGCCGGTAGGCTATGGGTTGGTGGAATAATAACGGGAATATCCTTTCCTTTTAGAAAATCTGCGACATGCAAAGCCTCTTCGGCAGAGAGTAATGTAACAGTTTTTATTCCGCTTTCTTTGGCCAGATTAATTGATTCGATGATTTCTTCTGCCTGATTTGCATGAATGAACAGACGCTGTTTTCCGCTAAATAAACCTTGCATCGCTTCCAGTTTTAGGTTTTTTACTGGATTATTCAATTTGCCATATGCCAGGCATCTTCGAAATGTCTCTTTAATTCATTGACCTGCTTGTCATATTCATCATTGGGCTTTGGATCAACGGTAAAGGTGTTGAAGTCAAATTGACGTCGGGTTTTAACTGGCCAATGGAGATGAATACCGATGTCGGCCGTGTGAGTGGCATCCTCCCAGTTCCAGCCCTCCATTTCCATCACGCTTGATGAGCCGGAGATCAGACCACCCTGAGGTGTTGTCTCTGCCAATAAAATTCCGTTAAATCTAAAGGTTGGAATTATTTCGGAGTCGGTATTATAGGAGATGACTGACCTTACATTGGGATTGATGGAACCTGTTTCTTGTTGATCACGCATTGCCCGGACACTGCTAACCTCGCTTAGGCCAACAATTGAATTGGTTAATATGAATCCGGGATAAATATGTTTTCCGGTCACATCCATTATTTCATATCCAGCTGTATTTCCTGCTGCTGATGCGGTTGATACTATGGTCAATTTTCCTTTGTCAAACCCAATGGCCGAAGATTGAATCACTGTGCCATTACCAATGTGAGCAGTAGCCCCAGTCAGTAATATGGGTTTTTCCTGAGGTTTAACGGGCGTGGGTACTTGCCCGAAAATACTTCCAATTAATATTGTTGATAGACAGAATAAAATATATTTCTTCATGATTTGCTCCTTTGATGAATTCCTGGGATTTACTCTGAGATTCGATATGTGAGATTAATGCATTTCATGGTTTTCCTCTCCCAGGACGCTTTCACAATGAATTAGCATCTGTTGTCTGCTAGCTGCAGGCTGAGTTGGCCGGCCAGCTTTTTTATCACCAATCATTTTCTGGATAAGCCGGGCTCGGTCTTTTTGTAAATCCAGACGCCGTTGCTGGTCGTCGTCTATATCAAAATAAACAATACCATCTACAATGGTCTTTTCTGCTTTGGCATAAACCGAAAGCGGGTGGTCTGTCCAAAGGACCACATCGGCATCTTTTCCTGTTTTAATACTGCCCATGCGATCATCAAGGTGCAACATTTTTGCAGGGTTTAAAGTCACTAGTTTGAGGGCTTCTTCCTCAGATAAGCCTCCATATTTAATAGATTTGGCGGCTTCCTGATTTAATCTCCGGCCCATATTCGCATCGTCTGAATTAATCGCAGTGAGCACTCCTTCACGATGTAATATGGCGGCATTATATGGGATCGCATAACGCACTTCCCATTTATAATTCCACCAATCGGAAAAGCTGGAAGCGGCAGCACCATGCTCCCGCATTTTATCCGCTACTTTATAACCCTCAAGTATGTGGGTAAAAGTATTAATATTAAATCCAAAATCTTCAGCGACCTTCATCAGCATATTGATTTCGGATTGTACATAAGAATGACAAGTAATAAATCTTTTTTTATTAAGTATTTCGAGCATTGTTTCATGTACAAGATCTTTGCGTGGTTTGTCGGCTTTTCCTTTTTCTGCTGCACTCAATGAGTTGTATTTTTTCCATGTCTTTTCGTATTCACGGGCATTGGTAAATGCATCTACATAGATTTGTTCGACACCCATCCGGCTCTGAGGAAATCTAATAGAGGCATCATTGCCCGACCTCTTTACATTTTCGCCCAAAGCAAATTTGATGAACTCATCTGCGCCATTAATTTTTAATTGATCAGGTGCTGCACCCCAGCGCAATTTAATGATGGCTGATTGGCCGCCGATCGGATTAGCTGATCCATGTAAGACCTGGGCCGCGGTAACTCCTCCAACCAGACCCCTATAGATGTTGATATCTTCTGAATTAAGCTGGTCACTAATACGGACCATTGAAGAGTTTGCCAATACATCGTTGCCTCCCCCAGCTATATGCGTATGCTCATCGATTATACCAGCTGTGAGATGTTTACCAGTGCCATCAATGATTTCTTCGGCGCTAACCGGAAGATTTTTTCCAATCCGGACAATCTTACCGTTTTCAAGCAATACATCGGTATTTGCTAAGATGCCGTCTGCTTCGTTGGTCCATACCGTGGTATTCTTGATTAGTATTTTTTTGCCTTTGACATCGTAGGTGTGCCATAAGCAACAAACGGATAGATTACCTGACCGAGGTTGGCTTTTTCTGCCTGTTTTTCATCTTCTTTTTTGGCTTCATTTACATCAATATCACCAGTGCGGGTTGCCGTCCAGTTGACCCAGCTTCCATCTACTATTTGCCCGGTGCCCTGCCAGCCATTTGGTGTTTTCCAGCCCGACAACCTAATCTGGTCGGTACCTTTGGCAGGCTTGAAGGTGTAGTTTACCAAGTCCTTTTCCCATTTGGCATTCACGTCGACGCTGGTAGTGTCGTCGAGTTTTATTTTTGCCTTATTGGATCCGGGTTCTCCTTCGATGTTTAATTCGTAGGTCATACCACCCACGACTAATGCGTATTTTCCGCTATGATTACTTTCTGACATTTCTTTTAATCGATAGGGCAGACCTTGGACCCAGTTTTCATAAATGACAGATTTTTCGGCAAAAATATCACCGTTGGTAATGATAAAATTAGCCAACATCCCGGGTTTAAGGCTGCCTACTAAATGTTCGGCGTGCATTAATCTTGCCGGAGTCAGGGTCAGAGCTCTTAATGCTTCTTCCTTGCTCATTCCGGCGGATATAGCTTTTTTTAAATTAGACATCATGTCCTTTGGAGTTTTTAACCCATCGGTAGTGATTGCCAATGTGATACCTTGATTACTCAATGTTGCCAGGTTAGCTGGGGCCAATTCCCAGTGCAACATATCGTCATATGACACACGCTCTGCATCCAGGGGGTTCTCTACATCATAAGCCTCTGGAAAATTGAGCGGAATGATCAGGGCTGCTCCGGTTGCTCTAATCTCCTGAATCCGTTGATATTCGTTACCTCCTCCCTTAAGGATGTACTGTACTCCAAATTCATCTCCCATCTTGTCTGCTCTCAATACATTGATCCAGCTACCTGCGTCAAATATCTGAGGCAATGATTGTTGTTCGATCCAGGCTTCCAGGGCCTGATCGGTAAACGGTTTTTCTTTAAGGCTACCAAACCAAGCTGCATCGAGGAAAGTTTGTCTCAGCAAAGAGGCATAGCCCATCATGCTTCGGGGATAACTCTGCGTTGTGCTCCCGCGATTGAAGGAATATTCAGCTGCTACCCGAGGGATGATGACTTCTTCATTGGCTGTATTTTCTCCCAGAGTGACCAGTGCAGCAGTGCCCCGGGCCAAGCCATCCTCCCTAAAAGTTGCCACGGTACCAAAGCCTGCTTCGCGAAATGTACCGGCAGACTTGGCGTCCACATTAAACTCTGTGCTGGCGTGATAGTGCGATTTGATGGCATCATTGGCATTATATGCTCCCTTGGTCGTTGGCTCGATTTGTTCGGCACCTCCAAAGGGACTACCGCCACGGCTGCGTTCCTGCTTGGGTATGCCATAGGTAGTGTGCAGGTCAATAAAAGAGGGATAAATGGATTTACCGGCTAAGCTAATCACCTGATATCCGGAAGGAATACCACTTGATTACCGATTTTTTCGATTTTCCCGTTCCTAATTAAAAGTGTGGCATCGGTGAGTTGTTTTCCCGGTTCGGTGATGATGGTAGCATGAGTAAATGCAAAGGCATCTGCCCGCTCATCAAGGACATCATTCCGCGGGAAAGTCTCCTGGGCATGGATGACTATCAGGAACGAAAGCCAGAGGCCAAAGGCAAAGAGGAGTTTTTGAAACTGCATGATTATGGAGCTTATTAATGAAGGCGGGAAGTTAGAAAAAATCTTTTTACCGGTTCTTATGGGGTTTTTTCTAGCGCCGCATTTCCTAAGCAGGTGTGACTGGGGTTGATTGACAAGCTAATTTAACTAATTTGTAATTAAAATACCAAAATGTCTGGAAAGATTCCTGATCAACCTTTTGGTCGCATTGCACTTTGTTGCAGCGGTGGTGGTTACCGAGCGGCCTCATTTCATCTTGGGGCCATGTCTTATCTGCAAAAATTGCGTTTTGCAGGCCGTCCCTTGCTCGAGAATGTTAAAGCAATTTCAACGGTGAGTGGAGGTACCATTACTGAGTAATCTATGCCCTGCAAAAACAACAGGGCAAGTCTTTTGACGAGATTTATAATTTTATCGTGGATAAGCTACGTAGTTTAGATCTGGTCAGATTGGGTCTGGCCAAACTCAACGATGGGGCGGAATGGACGAATTCGAATAAACGGAAAAACCTGATCAATGCTTTTGCTGAAATCTATGATGCCGAATTTACAAATGGTGAGACCTTTGATATTTTTGAAAATATGGATCGCAGTCATTTGGAAGAAGTAATGTTTAATGCGACCGAATTTAGAACGGGTATTATTTTTCGGTTTCAGAGTGGTGGCCGATTTGGCAATTTTCACCAGTCCGCAAAAAAGTCGATTTGGGGAGAGGTAAAATTGGCAGATGTGATTGCTGCTTCCTCGTGTTTTACCGGCGGTTTTGAACCCATCGAATGGCCGCGTGACTTTGTCCATTCTGAAGCCTTGAATCTGGCGGAGGAAGCTCCTTTGATGCATAGTGCAGGCCTAATGGATGGTGGTATTTATGACAATCAGGGTTTGGATAGTATTCTTCTCTCGGAAAACCGGGTTGCAAGTGAGCCTTATGATTTGATTATTGCATCAGACGTAACCTCACCCTATATGAATCCATTTAAATTTTTAGATGACAAAGGTGACAAGGGATGGCGAAAATGGAATTATGCCAGTGTCAGATCGAGGATTATTAAATGGTATAGTCGAATGAAATGGGGTCTTCTCGTTCTATTCTTCATTTCAGCGATGTATCTCTTGATGAATTGGAGTGATTCTTTGACAACGGGTATTTTTCTGAGTTTAGGTTTACTTGCTGTAATTCTGCTTTTACTCATGAGCAGGATAAAAAAGAAAATCAGCATTTATCTCTCAGATGCCAAAGAATATTTAGAAAAGAGCTTGCCGATGACATCCCAATTGAGGATTTGAAAAGTTTGGAATTCGCAAAAATTCCCTTTAAAAATCTGGAACCACTGATTGTCGACCGGATTAAATCTCTGATCACATTGGTGGGTGAGGTATTTTTAAAGACAGTTCGCCGCCTGGTTTATGGCCGACTTTATGCATCGGAAGCTCATCGATTTCGAAGGATGTCCAATTTAATCCGCGAATTGACCAGGGAAGATTTTGAAGTTAAGCGAGCCCGTGAACGGAATGAGCCCGATTATTTTCAGAATATTCCCGGTTGCGATCCAATCCTGATCGGGTCTTATGGTGAGGTTATTGGTGCAAAACTTCAATTGGTGGCCGAGACAGCTACTAGCTTTGGTACGACCCTCTGGTTTACTAAAACCGAGAAACTCGAAGACACGTTGAATACTCTCATCATCTGTGGTCAGGCCACTATGTGTTTCAATCTGCTCAGATATTTGGTTGAATTGCGCGGTACACCCGACAATGGTTATCTGGATCTGGCGGCCGAAAAACGAGCCGCCATTGATCATCTTTGGGGTCAGTGCCTGGAAGACTGGAAGCGTTTTAAGAAGGATCCTGGTTTTATGATACAGGGTACTTAGAAATCGATTGAGGGGTGAGTAGGGATGAGGTAGCAGCGATCTTGTGTGAGTTAAAAATGGGAGAAATCTAAAGGTTAGATAAAAGAGCGATTTGATTGGATATTGACAAGTTGTATGGCATTAATAAGGATAAGTTAGATATAAAACTGAAGAACATGGATTTAAGAGCAATGACAAAAATATCACTGTTGTGTGTCCTTGTATTTTATTGTTGCGAAAAACCTGAAAACGATAAGATTACACTAAATATAGAATTTGACATTTCTAGCATTATTTCATTTTCAGATAGTTTACTGGTTACATTTGATGTTGAAGTTTTAAATGGAATTCCACCGTATTATTACGAATGGGAAAGTCCTGGTGGTTTAACTGGTAAAGGTCCATTTACATTAATGCTGATTGATGATTTTGAATTTAAACTAAATGTAACTGATTCAAAAGATAATTTTGTTACAAAAAAATTTCTGTTTGAAACAACTTCATATTTAAGTGATTCGACTTATGATTATAGAAATAAGTATATTGGTGATTACATTTTTAATGTCATAGCTGAAAGCTATTTTGCTTCCGATGATGGTAGTATTAGCTATCTTTTTGAAGGTACTATAGAAAAGTATTTAAAAAACCGACTATTAATTAAATATTCCCAGGAGTCGGTTCAATGTGAGTGCAAAACATCAGAGACCTCATCGTGTGGTGGACCAATAGAATCTGACTGCGCACAGAATTGTTTTGAAGACAAATTGTCTTTCGTAAAAAATTGGGTAAGTCCGATTATATATATTAATGATTCACTCACACTATTTGAAGATTATTCAATGTCTAGAGCCTTTGCGAATGGAAAGTTTAAATCTGATACGATTGCATTTAAGCTCAGTTATGTTGAGAAAGTATATGGTTACTATCATACAATTAAAGGTGTTAAACAAGAATAATTCTTTATAACATTGTACGTTCAAGGTAGGTAATAAAGTAGTAAATTCAGGGTTTTTAGCCCGTTTTAGAATTGTAACGCTTTGATAAGTCAGAAGCCCGCAATCGCTGCATCGCATTTACCAAGCGTTGTGCGGAATACTGAAAGCCAACACTGAAAAAACCAAAGGCCTATCCACGTATTTATTGCGAAGAACCACTTTTTTTTCCACAAAACAGACAGGTCAACCCCATCAGAAAAAAGGTAAAATGATGATTGTGAAAAGGCGAAAGAAACAAAGATGAAATTCTAAAAGACATTAGACTAACTACTGAAAAAGAAATCGACTTGGTATCGCGCGAGGAAGGCCTGCTGTGCATATGTGCATATCAATAATGGAAGGAAGTTCATGAATTTCGAGATCATCTGGGAATAAGCATTCAAGTTCGTTCAATTCATGTAGATATAAGAGTAGGAAAAGCCTTACTCGATAGGTAGTACCGATTTCCGCAACCTTTTCCATGTTTAAATTTGAAGTGTCGGTTACCAATTCGAGAAATTGCAGGGACTGGCTATCAATCTCGGGAACAAGTTGATCAAAATCTCCACGAATGACCAGGTTGTCATGACCAGTCAGATGATATAATCCTTGACCTCAAACTCTATATACAGCCTTCACGACAGAAGATACTGAGAGGATCCCAAACATTCCCCCTTCAACAATCATCCATTTTTAATTTGGCAGTAAGCAACGAAGTTCTAAATTTGACCTTTTTTTGAAAATTCTTGAGATTCAAACTCACTTCCTATGTCCGTTTTTGTTCCGTTTAAAGCCATTCGACCCAAGAGCGACCGGGTCAAAGCAGTAGCCAGCAGACCATATGATGTCTTAAATGCCAATGAAGCAGGGATGAAGCGGAAGGCAATCCAATTTCATTTTATCATGTGACCAAACCAGAAATTGATTTTCCGGAAGATTTCGACCAGCATGCCCGTGAAATCTATGAAAAGGGGAAAGAGAATTTTGACAATCTGATCCGTCAGGGCATTCTGCATCAGGATGATAAAGAGTGCTTTTACGTCTATCAATTGACGATGAATGGCCATGAGCAGGTCGGATTAGTGGGTTGTTGCGGCATTGATGATTATTTCAATAAAGTCATCAAAGTACACGAATTCACCCGCTCTGAAAAAGAGGAAGACCGGAAAAATCACATACTTTTAAGCAAGTTGCATTACGAACCGGTGTTGTTTGCCTATCATAAAGTTAGTGCCATAGATGCCATAGTAGACAGTGTAGTGGGTCAACCAGCTATCTATGATTTTGTTGCTGATGATGGTATCAGACACCAGATTTGGGTAATCGATCAGCCGGAAATTCTGGAGAAAATCACCACTACCTTTGCCAATGAGGTTTCATCCATTTATATTGCTGATGGACATCATCGCACTGCAGCCAGCTCCTCGGTTGGCCTGGAATTGAGAAATACCCGGAATGGTCATCCATCTGATGGGGGAAGAGATAATTATTTTATGGCGGTACTTTTTCCCGATAATCAACTAAAGATTTTGGATTACAACCGAGTGGTCAAAGATCTTAACGGACTTACTGAAGATGAGTTGATGATTCTATTGGCCAAAGACTTTCAGGTTGAGCCAAAGGAAAGCCAATATCGTCCTGAATCAGTTCATACTTTTGGCATGTACCTCAATCATCGATGGTGTAAGCTGACAGCTAAGTCCGGTACTTTTGACGAAACGGATCCCTTCGAGCAACTCGATGTCACCATTTTATCCAAAAATATATTAGAACCGCTTTTTAATATTATAGATCTCCGAAAAGACACCCGAATTGATTTTGTTGGTGGTATGAGAGGCCTTGGTGAGTTAGAAAAAAGGGTAGACAGTGGTGAAATGAAAATAGCTTTTTCGATGTTTCCGGTGAGTATGCAGCAATTATTCGATATATCAGATCATGATCTCATCATGCCACCAAAAGTGACCTGGTTTGAACCCAAATTGCGCAGCGGATTGTTGGTTCATAAAATAGATGAGTGATGTTCTTGATGTTGGTTTGAAAGAAGATCTAACTTGAGAATCACTCACTAAAAGCAAATAGCAACTGTCAAAAATAGCTAGTGATTTTATCAGTAATGTTCATCCTTAGATCGAAAATCCCGACTCGCTAGATTTTCATTTTTTCGATAATTGAACCACCATCGCATTACTTCCATAACCTAATTTTACTAATAAAGTCAAAATGGTGGTCCCGTGTCATTAAAACGCTGCCAGTTTCAACCGTTATAGCTGCTATCCAAATGTCATTGGTGGGAATGGGCTTCCCAATATTTCTCAATGTCAACGTAATTTCTGAAAATATCTCTGCTGTTTCTGAGGTGGTATGACGAACATTTACACCCGGCAACTTTAGGAAAGTTTGCAGGTTGGCCCGGTTCCATCCTTCTCGACTTCCCTTTTTGAATCCAAATAGTATTTCAGCCAAAACAAAAACCGGCACGATGACCGTGGTTGCAATTTCAATTGCCTTCGTGACATCAGGGTCACCAAGGCACAATGCCGAATAGATGTTGGTATCAATAACTACACTTCTCATCTCCATAGATCCTCATCAATCTCTTTAAATGCAGAAAGGGACGATTCGAACTCGTCAAACTCAGGTTGTGACCAGCTTCCCATGACACATGATAGATCACGTTTTGGAGCAGGTTCTTCATCCATATTTAGTGCCTGGTAAAGGAGTTTCTTGATAATCTTGTTTTGACTAAGACCCATGTCCTTCGAAAGTTGTTCAAGTTTGTCAGCCAGTTTGTCGTCCAGTTTATAAATGGTGATCGATTTCATGACATTGCTTTTAGGTAGAACAAAATTTTAAACTAAAATAGTTCAATTCTCTAACTAAATATAGATTCTATTTCGTTTTGAGAGGATATTGGTGTTTTAATCTCCTAGTTATCATGCAATTGAGGGTGATGATTATTCCCGTTGCAGGGTAGAGATGTTGATCTTAACGTACTAGTAATCAAGTAGGTGGATACGCTCTGTTCGCCACCTGTTTTCGCGAAGTTCAATCCGGTGAAGCCTCAGCCGATGACAAGGTATCGAGATGCCTGACGGAATTAGCTTGACTCGGTATCGTCATAAAAACCGATGCGAAAGCCAATACTCCTAATGCATGTATCTTTTTTTGTTCAAATTTGCCCTTTACTTTTTCACTCGATACAATCATATGGCATCTTCTTTTGGAAAAACCTGGTGGGGCGAACAATTTCTAAATTCCCTCTCCAATATTGACTATTCAAACCGCTTGCCAAGAGGAAGCAGTTATGCCCGCAAAGGAGCTGTAAGTCGAATCGATATCAATGAAAATCGGATCAAAGCTAAAGTAAAAGGTAGCCGGTCTCAGCCTTATAATGTGGACATTATATTACCACCTTTTTTTAATCCGGAGCGTGGAAAATTTATTAAGAAATTAACCGAGAAACCAACCATTATATCCAAGTTATTGAATAAAGAGCTCGATCCTGCTGTTTTAGAGATTGCCGAGCAGTGTGATCTTAAAGTCTTTCCCAAGCAATGGAGTGATTTCAAGATGCAGTGTAGTTGTCCGGACTGGGCCGTCCCTTGCAAACATCTGGCAGCGGTGATTTACAAGATATGTGCCGAGATTGACAATAATCCTTTTTTGATATTTGAATTACATAATCTGGATCTTCCCTTGGAAATGCAAAAACTTGGTATTCAGTTGGATAATGTGTCAACTGAAATTCCCACATTCAGGGATTTACATTTTTCGGGCAAAGGAAATAAACGGAAAAATGATAACCCTGAATCTGCCTATGATAAGCTGGAATATTCAAGCCTCACATCCATCGCAGATTCTCTGATTTCACTTTTAGAAAACAATCCTGCATTCTATCAGGAGGGAGGCGACTTTAAAGACAAGTATGCGACCGCCCTCAATCGCATTGTCAAAAAAACGACAAAAGTAGTTGCTGGGAAAATTGATTTGCACGACTTAATGAAAATTAATTCAAATCGTCGAGTCGAATTAAATCACTACAGTATAGTAAAAGTAAGCGTTGATCCAGATGCTAAAGTGAAATCGATGATGGACGGTAAAGACGTCAACCTGCTCGATTTATTAGCTCAGCTTGGAGAGGTTGGCATTAACAGAAGAGCTGACTACCAACCATCTTGCGCTGCCTTGACTAGTGCCATGCATCTATCCCTGCATTTACTAGCAAACGGAGCCGTGGTGCCGCAGATCGTAAGATTGAAAAACAATAAATATACCATACGTTGGCTTCCGGCGATGCTCAGTAGAGAAGTAAGGTCTCTGGTGGAAAAACTGGATGTCATGCTGCCACCCGATATTTTTGTATGGATGGAAGGCAGGACATCAAAAAAGATAGAACTGGACACGGCATGTAATCTGCTATCATTATTGATTACAGAGCTTATGCATTCTCAGGAAACAAAGGAAGGAAATAATCTTTTTCAGGATCTATTTTTTGGGGACTTAAATTATGGTTTTACGAAACCAGGAGAAGGTGCCCTGGCAGGTGGCATTGTAGCCTGGATACAAAAATACTATCTGACGCAAGCCAGGTATAATCCACAAATAGTGGTGGAAGAATTACAGAATAGTTCCTTTTTCCTTTCAATATACCTGTTAGATGCAGGGAAAGACAAAATCCCGATTGCACTCAAGGATATATTGAATGAACCCAGATATCAATCGGTCAAATATGAGGTGTTACAAGGTCTGACGCAGCTAAGCAAGTTTATCACAGGATTGGATGGCTATATAGACAGCGATGGGAGTGTGGATATTGTGATGGATAATGCCAATTTTACAAATTTTTTAATGAGCATCATTCCTGCCCTGAAATTACTTGATGTAGAAATATTGCTCCCTAAATCGTTGCAATATATTCTCAAACCAAAACCCACTATCCGGGTAAAGGCCAAGGCTAAGGGTGGCAAATCTTTCATAAGGCTTGATCAATTGCTGGATTTTGACTGGCAAATGGCATTGGGTGAACATGTGATGACACCACATGCTTTTAAAAAATTATTGAAAAAATCAGACGGTCTGATTAAGTACAAAAGCAATTACATCTATGTAAATCCTGCCGAACTGGAGAAGATCTACAAACACTTCAATAGCACCAACGAACTAAGTGCTTTTCAGATACTGCGTTCTGCTTTAAGTGAAGAGTACATGGGTGCCAGAATCGAAATGAGTGCCCAGGTAAAGAAGATAATACGCGAACTCACTGAGTTTCAAGAGGTACCATTGCCCGGAGATCTGAGGGCAGTTTTACGGCCATATCAAAAACGTGGATACTCATGGATGTATCGCAATGCAAAGATTGGGTTTGGCTCCGTTATCGCCGATGACATGGGGTGGGGAAAACGGTGCAGGTGATCGCTGCTATTTTAAAATACAAGGAAGAAGGATGGCTTGCTCAATCGAAAGTGATGGTAGTAGCTCCCACTGGATTGTTGTCAAACTGGGAGAGCGAAATTGTCAAATTTGCCCCTTCTTTGAAATCAATAATTTATCATGGCACCACCAGGAAAATGGAAGCCATTAGCGACTTCGATGTGGTGATTACGAGTTATGGTACACTACGCAGCGATGTCATGGAACTGAAGAAAAAGTCGTGGTTTGCCCTGGTGATTGACGAAGCTCAAAACATAAAAAATATTTCTACGGAACAAACTAAGGCGGTGAAAAGCATAAAGGCGGAAAACTTTATCGCGATGAGTGGTACTCAGTTGAAAACCGGCTCAGTGAGCTATGGAGTATTATTGACTATAGTAATAGAGGTCTGCTGGGTGGCATCAAGGAATTTACCGAAAACTATGGAAATCCTATCGAGCGATATAACGATATGGAAGCGGCCGGTAAATTGAAAAAAGTGACCGCCCCATTTATGATGCGAAGATTAAAAACGGATAAATCAATCATTGCTGATCTGCCAGACAAAATTGAAGCGGATAGCTTTGCAGTGTTGACCGAAAAGCAAGCAGCCCTTTATCAAAGGACTCTGCAAAAGGCAATGGAAGACATCGAGGGGGTTGACACTTCCTCGCAAAAATCGCTATTTGTGAGACAAGGTCTTGTGTTGCAAATGATCCTTGCATTGAAACAGATCTGCAATCACCCCACTCAATTTCTTAAAAACAATGACCTTGATGTATCGCTTAGTGGCAAGATGGCTCTATTGTTTGATAAGTTGGACAGCATTATAGACAGTGGCGAAAAAGTGTTATTATTTAGTCAATTTACGGAAATGGGCAATTTACTCAAACACTTTATTACCAGCCGGTATGGGGAAGAACCCCTTTTCTACCACGGTGGGTGCAGTTTGAAGCAAAGGAAGAATATGGTAGATAGTTTTCAGAACAATCGTGCCCATAAGATATTCATACTCTCCCTAAAGGCAGCTGGTACCGGTCTAAATCTTACCGCAGCAAACCATGTTATTCATTATGATTTGTGGTGGAATCCGGCGGTGGAGGCACAGGCTACGGATCGAGCCTACCGCATTGGGCAGTCGAAAAATGTTATGGTGCATCGCTTTATTACGAAAAACACTTTTGAAGAGCGCATCAACGAAATGATCCAAAGTATAAAGAAATTGGCAAATATGACCGTTTCAACAGGAGAAAATTGGGTAGGTAATTTGAGTAATAAGGAATTGAGAGAACTATTTACGGTGGCATAGTAATACATTATGAAAATGTCTTAATTATCAGGAAACTGGCAAAAAGGTTTTCCATTTGATCATTGTTGTATTCTTGGGTTGAAAATCCTTGGTTCTAGTCAGAGATGTTTTATCCAATTGCAGGTTGCGTCGTTGTGATCTGAATCGTAAAACTAAAATTATGCTTTTTACTTCTTGGAATTTCTCACTATTCAAACCATGATCGATTTTATTTTGTCAGATTATTTACGGTGTTATCATTATTTTTACCAGTGAGACCGTTTCAAAAAAAAACATATAAAATGATTTTAGTAAACCTCAGAGCATTATCCATAGGGATTTTATTACTTCTAAGTGGCGTATGTTTGCTTGCCCAGAAACCCTGGCAGGAAATCGTCAGTGTAGAGGATGTGTGCATTTCCTATCCTGATGCGATTCAATCTATGTTTCGTGCCATCAATTTGGACCTTAAAGGACTTGAAGAAGTAAAATCTGCTCATGATCAGGGAAACCTGGTTAAAGCCTGTGAAAGCCTCTTGGTATATTATCGAAATGGGAATAATGCTTTGTTTCTTAGAAAGGAGTTACCCACTCAAAGCGATCAAACGGAGGCAGAAGCCGATACCACTCTGGAAAATGTATTTATCGTGCAGAATGTAAAAGCAAAAGTACCCTATGGTGACGATGGCCACCGGGACTGGTACTATAAAGGGCCCAACAACGACAGGGAGTGGGCTTGGCTCTCTAATAGACACAGCCAGATCCTCCATGTATTGGAGATATATTTTGAAACTGGCAACCCAAAATATGCCCAATATATTGATGGATTTTTACGAGATTTTATCATTAAAAGTATGCCTTATCCGGCGATGAAGAGTAGTACATCAGTATGGCGAGGTCTTGAAGTTGCTGCAGGGCCAAAGTCTGGTCTCGGATTTTCTATGAATTGTTGGATAGTGATTTCTTATCTCCGGCTACCCGACTTCTGATGTTGAGCAGCCTTCCGGATCATGCCCATTATAATCGAAATTTTCACGGAGGCAATAATTGGTTGACTATGGAAATCTCCGCACTGGCCACCATTGCTACTAATTTTCCTGAATACCGGGAGTCATCAGAGTGGTTGGAATATTCGATTGTGGCCATGGTCGAAAGTATGAAAGACCTGGTATATCCTGACGGAGTGCAAACCGAATTGACTTCGCATTATCACAATGTCTCGCTATTTAATTTTGAGTTGTTTAAAGATATTTGTGATAATGCAAAGATAGAGTTGCCCGATTTTTATAACCAAACGATTGAAGACATGTACCGGTATATTGCACATGCTATGCGGCCGGATGGTTTTCGTGCGCTCAATAATGATGGTGATCGGGGTAGTGACCGTGAACATATCCTGAGAGCTGCCGAAGTCTTTCATCAACCAGAGTGGCAGTATATTGCTACGAATGGAGAATCAGGGACAAGACCTCTCAATGGACCTTCTTATTTTTATCCTTGGGCGGGTCAGTTGATCTCTCGCAGTGGCTACGATACCGATGCCCATTGGTCATTTTTTGATCTCGGACCGTGGGGGAGTGGGCATCAACACAATGATAAATTGCATGTATCGATTGCTGCCTATGGTAGAGACTTACTTGTGGATGCTGGTCGGTTTGCATACACGGGAGAGACGGCCGAAAAATTCAGACCCTATGCTAAAAGCAGTGCCGGGCATAATTTAATTCTGATAGATGGAAAAGGTCAGGCTCCAGGTCCCACGCATGCCACTGAACCCATCAATGACCAAAATTGCATGATAGCAGATGATTTTGACTTTGCCAGTCATTCAGTCAAGGATTTTAATGATGTAGAGGGTCAAGCTGAACATTTACGGTCATTATTTTATGTGAGGGGCGAGTTTTGGGTGGTTATAGATCGCATAATCACTGACCGGCCTAGACGAATTGATGGCTTGTGGCATTGGCATCCCAGCTGTGAGGTGCAAATGGATGGGAAAATCACTAAGACCAATAATGAGAGGGGTAATCTCATGATCATTCCTGTTAGTAACCAAAACTTTGAATTAGAATTGATAAAGGGACAGGAGCAACCGGAGATGCAGGGATGGTATAGTCCGGAATACAATATTTATGAACCCAATATTGCAAGTCAATATAGTACTCACATCAATGAGAGTAGCACCTTTGTTTGGTTGCTTTTTCCATCGGAGGGCATCGCACCGAAGGTCACGGCTGAAATAACTGCCGAAAGTGACTCGGAAATACAGATCAAAGTGCAGGCTGAAAATCAAGCATGGAGTCTAAGTATTCCATTTTTAATCGGGCAGAATAATAGAGAACCTGTGCTTCGCACAAATTGATTGAAAAAGATTTCAATGCCGGACGATGATTTTTTCCCGAATCAGTCTCAATATTGAATTATTTCTCAA
This sequence comes from Saprospiraceae bacterium, assembly GCA_016711125.1. GTDB lineage: Bacteria > Bacteroidota > Bacteroidia > Chitinophagales > Saprospiraceae > JABDMH01. The sequence goes on from JADJTQ010000006.1 coordinate 37,834, forward strand.
GAGGATTTTTTTCCTGCTTTTAATTTGGGAAGCCAAATTTCGTCGCGTTTATCCCGGTACAGTACCTGCGATCCTTTCCAGTCTTGATGTTGAGAACGGGGTAATAGTAATATTTCTTTATTTTCTGTCATTTGATTCATGCCGGCAAGAATGCCTTCCGGTGGGAAAGTTTCATCAAATAGACCCACACCAACCAATACCGGACATTGAATATTAGGAATAAAGTTGGCCACATCGTAGATATTTCCTTTGACCTTCCTTGGGTCAGTTGTGACCACTAGATACTTGTTACCTCAATCAATCTGATATCCCAATTTAATCATCTTTTCTCCTACTCCGGGATAGATACGAAGGGCATTTTTATAGTAAATCTTTTCCAGCACTTCCCTTGGCAATGTTAAACCTTGGATCTCTGGTCCTCCAAAAAAACCACCATTGACTATTTCCGAAGTCTCTAATATTTTAAAAGCACGGAGATACTGTTGAGCACGCTCTGCTGTTACCGCATCGTCGCTCCAGCTACCTATATCGGTGCCAAATAAAATTCTATCTGACCACTCGATTATAAAAGCTCGTAAGTTATCGTGCGAGACCATGTAAAAATATTGGAAAGTTGCCGCTAAATCTAGATTTAAATTGGGAAAGGTAGCCAGCAGATAGCGCAAATAATCAATCTGGGCATCCTGACAAATAAGCCAATTACTATGTGCCATGACCACTTTCAGATCAGGGTGTCTGGTGAGCACGGTATGCCAGGCTGTGATCTCCTTCCAATATTCGATTGGATCGGTAAGCCAATCCCCTCTATCATTCCAAGGTCCATTGGGATCGGCCACATGGATAGACGCACCAACCATTCCGATTCTTTCCATTTCGGCAAAGGTAGGTTCATGAGCCAGATCATCAACATATGGATATCCTTCCTCCTTATTTTTAAGGACTCGATACCAGGGACCAGACCAGATTTTATATCCCACAAACCCCTGGTCCATAAAGCCCTTAAGAGAGGAAGGTGAATGCATAAGCCCGTCATGCGCTGTATAGTCTGAAATAGCACATGACATACGGCCCTTGCCTGCTTTAAGCACCGTATCCAGATCGATGATGGGAGTATCTCCATCTCCCAGATTTATCCAGAATGCCAGATCGATTGCATGCTGATCCAGGAGTATGTTTCGCACATCAAAGTATCTGGAAATAGCCGGAATATCATTGGCTACATGAGTGTGAACATCGATTCTTGGGATGTCGCTAAATTCACTTTGAAATTGAGCTTGCACCTTGGCTCCCAAAAGAGTCAGGAACAAAAAGAAAAGTCTTGCGGTCATCATATTTATAAGTATTTCTGATATTCTCCTCAAAGTAAGAAATCAAATCCATGGTAAGGGTTCTACAATAAAGTATTAAGACAGTGATGTTGGAAACTTTCAAAGAGTTTTTTGGATCATGGAAAAATACCGCTCCCGTTGTCTGGCAAATCACTTTTTTTTCCAGTATTCAAAACCGGATCAATAATTCTTTCTGACCCCGAAAGACAAGGACTTCGCCCGACTGATCAATCCCGGTCATTCCAAAAGATGCTTCAAGATCTTCAAGGTTTTTCACATCTATGCCATTGTATTTCAGGATTACATCACCAGGTTTAATCAAGCCATTAAACTTGCTCCAGGAATTTACCAATAAAACCATAACACCACTAATCTCCCTCGCACCGGAGGCAGACTGCTCACCAAGTGTAGTCATATTCTTGATGGTGATGCCTTGCCAATCCGCAGTTAGATCCCCTGGACTGTCCGGGTCTAGAGGTTGAAAATCAGGCAACGGGATTTTAGCCGCTATTTTCTTCAAATTCTGACTAACCACTCCAAAACTATCCATCGAAAAATTCTTAAAGCCCAGATCTATTGCCGGCGAATTTTGAGAAACTTTAAAATCTCCGTGGATTTCATTATTGAATTTTGGGTCTCCAAAGCTAGAATGAGCGTCTGTGCCAAATTCGTGTGCTTTTTCCAGCGATCCAATATCAGGAAATAAGTTGTAATCAATTTCTTGTCCCCATCCCTGTAGCCGGATTGGGGCATAAGGCCGGGTAATAATATTTCTTATAAATAGATCACCACTATTTTCAAACCAGACGTGGGGATGAAAACTATTATTGATCATAATATTATTTTCTACTTTTCGGTAAAATCCCTCACGGAGTTTGAGGCCTCCATTTAAGCATAAATTATTATAAATATGATAATTACTGGATCCATCGTCGAGATCAATATCCCAACCATGATCACAACGAAAGCGATTATTTCTTATGACCGTCGTTTCCACTGCATCAAGAAGAATTAATTCCGGATAAGCCTTCACTATCTTACTTAATGTATCATAGTTCGGATACCAATAACGGTCACGCCCCCAGGAATTGAAGGAACCGTGATCACCCGTCTCCAATACTGTATTAAACACATCATTATTTTCGATGACATGCCCACCCCAGGTGCCGTCTCCAATGTTTATGCCGGCACGGGGCACATTATAAATACTATTGTGACTCACCGTAATAAATTGTGACATCGAAATCTGCACTCCTGCCACTTGCTTTTCCGTAATACCGAGGTGGTGTATTAAATTGTCATAGACCATGCAATTAGCGGGAAAATTATTTGTTTTTGGTCCCGGTGTTTTATCCAATTCCGCCAGAGGTACCCTCTGGTGATATTCGAAACTGGGAGATCGCACGGCCAAGGGATCACCGACAAAGCAAATGCCACTGGCACCAGCATTATAGATATGGTTGCTGGATATTTGATGGCTCCGGTTATAATCATTGAAAAAAATAGCATTACTGCCCAAATCATGTATTTGGCAATTTTTTACTGCACAAGATTCGGCTCCTTCAAAAACAATGGCACCACCCCGGTAGATCGTCCAGTCACTCCGCAGTAAAGGTTCCTGGTTTTCCATAAAGGTACGGGTAGTATGGACCAGAGTCAGATCTTTCAGAGTGATATTTTTCACCGGCTTTTCTTCATTTCCCAGGAACTCGAAAAGATGGTTTAATTGGGGGACCTCAATTATTGCGTCGGCAAGATCTAGATCAGCCTCTGGATAATAATAAAGTATACTTTCAGCTTTATCAAAATACCATTCACCCACCGTATCCAATTCTTCAAAGATATTTTCGACAAACCGGTGCTCATCATGCATGCCCATCTTTCGATTATTTTGATAGCCACCGGTGAGCATTAAAGCCCCATTTTTATCCTTCCCTTCGATATGATAATGATATCCTCCCCATTCGTGCTTATGCAGTGCATGGATATAACCTCCGGTCGGATTATTCCAGCCCGATATTTTTATTGAGTCGATGACATTGGCGGCAGTACCCCCATAATATTTGTTTTCTACGTGGTAGTTGGGATATCTCGCCATATGCTGCAGTAGCCCATCCACATAGAGCTGATCAAAAATTATTTTTTTATCCACCCTCGTACGCTGAATACCTCCATGGTAATCTTCCCAAGTTAAATCCAAAGGAATGGCTCCGCTAATGACCACCTTCTCGTCAGGATATGCCTGAATAACCATTTCTTCTCCGGGGCCACGACTATCTTCCAGCGTAAAAACGATGGACTGATCAAGATAATACTTACCCTCGCGCAGATAAATGGTGACTGGTCCCCGGATAGTTCTTGCTTGCGCTAGCACTTTGTCAAATGAAGCCAAAGGCTGATCGATGGTACCAGGGTTGAAATCATCACCGGAGGTAGATAGATACAGATTAGTCTGACCCAGGGAATTCTGGAGAATGAGACAAAATAGGTAAATCAATGCATCATAATTCTTCATCCTTTGGAGTTGCTGGTCAAACTCATAGACCTAGACCAATAGATCAAATATAAGGTGGAAACCATCGAATGACTGCCTTGGCATTGGATTAACTTGCCCTGATTGGTGTTTTAACAGTTTTTCAAATTTAGCAATTATACTCCATATCTTGTTGACCCTCTCAAACTAGCTGGAATTCCAGAGATTATTAATTTAAGTGTTGATTTTCAATCGTCGAATTAGACGAATTAGAAAGCTCGTGTCTATTCATGGTTTAGTGGGTATTCTCTCATAAATACTCGGGATAATCGGGGGTGTACATATATGACCGAATATCTTCAATCAGGTTTTCGGGGATCACCTTGTCAGAAAGATTTTCTTCTATAGCCACGCGGGTTACTACGGCTGCAATTCGGACGCTTACTTGACGGATCGTTTCGATGGAAGGATATATTTGCCCTCGGTCTAGTTCTTCTTGCGAAACATTTTGCGCCACAACTTTTGCTGCTTCGAGAAACATCCGGTCTGTTACCCTGGTGGCACGGCTATACAATATACCGAGACCGATACCGGGGAAAATGTAAACATTATTTCCTTGTCCAGGGACTAACGTTTTGCCGTTTAAAGTAACCGGATTAAAGGGACTGCCGCTGGCAAAAATGGCTTTGCCATTACTCCATTGGTAGGCTTCTTCAGCGGTGCATTCTGATTTAGAAGTGGGATTCGAAAGCGCAAAGACAATCGGATGTACATTGTATTTGACCATCTCTTCCACAATCTCCCGGGTGAATTGCTTGGGTTGGCCACTCACCCCAATGATGGCCGTAGGTTTTATGGCTTTAATTGTATCTAATAAAGTAGATACTATCTCATGACTATGGGCATAGGGTAACTTATGTTTCTTCAAATTAGCCCGCTGGTCACACACCAATCCTTCCGAATCGACCAGCCAGCATTTTTTTCTGGCTTCGCCGGGGTCCAGTCCCAAATCGATCATGGCATCTACAATCGAATCAGCAATTCCAACTCCGGCTTCACCTGCGCCCAGAAAGATTATTTTTTGATCTTCTAGCCGCTTACCGGTGATGCGGAGGGCAGAGAGGAGGCCTGCCAGTGCAACACTTCCGGTGCCCTGAATGTCATCATTAAAGAGGCAAGCTCTGTCCCGGTAGGTATTGAGCAGACCGAAAGCATTTTTTGTAGCAAAGTCTTCCAACTGAATCAGGGCGTGGGGGAATACTTTTTTTACAGCTGCAAAAAATTCGTCCAGAAGTTCGTCATATGCTTGACCTTCGATTCTATTTTGCTGCAACCCCAGATATAGTGGATCCCTTAATAGACTTTCATTATTGGTACCCACGTCAATCGTGACGGGAAGACATTGGGTGGGTGGAATGCCAGCACAGGCTGTATAGAGCGATAATTTCCCGATAGGGATGCCCATGCCATCGGTACCGAGATCACCCAAGCCTAAAATGCGCTCTCCGTCAGTGACTACGATTACCTTGGCATTACGGTGTGGCCAATTGAGCAGGACTTCTTCTACCGAGCCTCGATCTTCCGAGGTAATGTACAGGCCGCGTGATCTGCGATAGATGTGGCCATAAGATTGACATGCCTGACCAACCGTTGGCGTATAGATAATTGGCATTATCTCCGCCAGATTTTCCATGACTGCCTTATAAAAAAGATTTTCATTACGATCCTGCAAGGCAGTTAAATAGAGATACCGTTCCAGGTCATCAGACTTTGATCGCAGGTTGGATAGCACCCGTTTTACCTGAAGTTCCTGGCTGGCTACCCGAGGAGGGAGAAGGCCACGTAAGCCCAATATCTTCCTTTCCTGGTCCGTGAAGGCAGTACCTTTGTTGAGTACCGGATTATGGATCAATTTTACGCCTCGTTCGGAGGGCACGATTTTTTTTCGATTTGATTTCATGATAGAATGACTGTTGTCCAAACGGCATTTAAATGGCCGAATTTAAAATCCTGAATCATTTTAAATGATGATTGTCAGCATGGTGATCGATGATTTAGGGATGTCAGAAGTCAGAAGTCGGAAGTCCGAAGCCGGAAGCCGGAAGTCCGACTTCCGAAGACCGATGTCCGGTGTCAAATGTCAGGTGTCGCCCCTTCGCCCAGGCTTCGGCGGGCCTGGGAAGAGAGCAAGTGGCCTGAAATCGATCCCGACATCTCGGGAGAGATCGTCAGGAGAAGTTTAGTGGCGGATCTCTTCCGCCGTTTGGAAATGTGTCCGAAGCTGGATGCCCGATGCCCGATGCCTGAAAGGTAGCGGCGGAACTATTCCGCCGTTCGGAAATGTATCGGAAGCCAGAAGCCGGAAGCCGGAAGTCCGAGGTCCGATCTCAGGTACAAGAACTGTAGCGGCAGATCTATTCCGCCGCCTGGAAATATGTTGGATGTCCGGTGACCGATGTCCGGAGCTAGGTGAGGGAAAATGTAGCGGCAGATCTATTCTGCCGATTTGAAATGTGCCGGATGACCGATGCCGGATGACCGATGTCCGGTGTCCGATGTCCGGTGGCCGAAGCCGGATCTTGTAGCGGCAGATTTATTCCGCTGATCGGAATGTGTCGGGTAACCGAGGCCGGATGCCGGATGTCCGGTGTCCGATGTCCGGAGCTAGGTGAGGGAAAATGTAGCGGCAGATCTATTCTGCCGATTTGAAATGTGCCGGATGACCGATGCCGGGTGACCGATGCCGGATGACCGATGTCCGCTGTCCGATGCCCGGTGTCAGGTGTCAGGTGGAGGAAAAGTAGAGGCAGATCTATTCTGCCGATCGGAAATAAGTCGGATAACCGATTTTGTAGCGGCGGATCTCTTCCGCCGTTTGGAAATTCATATCTTAAGGGACATATTAAGTATCAATAAAATTTGTCATTACTATTAAGATATGAGTCAGCGAAAAGTAAAATGGGGCATCATTAGTACTGCCAAAATTGGATTAAACCGGGTAATTCCGGGCATGCTTAAAAGTCAACTTTGTGAGATTACAGCGATCTCTTCCCGCGAGAAGGGGAAGGCGCAAGTGGCTGCCAGAAGCCTTGGTATTCCTAAATCCTATGATTCTTATGAGGCACTTCTAGCTGATCCGGATATTGAAGCGATCTACAATCCACTTCCTAACCATCTGCATGTGCCCTGGACGATCAAAGCTCTCGAAGCGGGTAAACATGTTTTATGTGAAAAGCCAATTGCACTAGATGCTGAGGAGGCACAATCTTTGGCAACAGCAAGCAAGAAATATCCAAATCTAAAAGTGATGGAAGCTTTCATGTACCGCTTTCATCCGCAGTGGTTAAAAGCCAAGGCACTGGTTCAAGCTGGGAACATCGGACAGGTAAAAAACCTGCAATCCTTTTTTTCATATTACAATGACGATCCTAACAATATTCGCAACATGGCCGACATCGGAGGTGGTGGGTTGATGGACATTGGATGCTACTGCATTTCATTTGGCCGGTTTATTTTTGACGCAGAACCGACACGGGTGGTAGGTTTGGTGGAGTACGATCCGGTTTTAAATACCGATCGAATTGCTTCTGGTATGCTCGATTTTTCTGATAATAGATGTTCGACTTTTACCTGTGCCACTCAGCTGATGCCATTTCAAAGTTGTTTGATAGTTGGCACCACAGGTTATATTGAAATTGAAATTCCCGTGAATGCTCCTACTGATAGACCCACCCGACTTTGGTTGGTGACTAAAGATGAAAAGCAGGAATTCGAGTTTGATATTTGTGATCAATATGCACTACAGGGAGATGCTTTTTCAACTGCGATCATTGAAGACAGAGAGGTGCCTACACCACTTTATGACGCAGTAAATAATATGAAAGTTATTGATGCGATCGTAGAAAGTGCAAAATTCAATCAGTGGATCCGCCTTTGATTGTAGATTTCAGATTGCTGATTGCTGATTTCGGACCTTTGGAACTTATCCGAGCCCATGTTAATTGATTTCGAATGTTGTTGGCGGGGACGCACAAAAACGGCTTTGGAAAATTGCTTTTTGATTCGACCTCAGCCTCGGCCTGATTTTTTCTTGCTTTAAAATGGCGTTTCAAAGGAACGAAGCTTCGTTTTAGCCTCGATATTTTAATATCTTAATTGATCTTAATTCCATGTTTTGACAAAAAGAAATAAATCCTCTGGCATGAAGCACCTTTGCCTCCTTCTTTCGCTCTTCTTATTTACTTTGATCCAATGCACGAATCCTCATGATCAAAATGTCAGTGCTGACTCCATTCTTTCTGAAGATGAACGTCTGATCCAGCGCGCCGATTCATTTGAGTTGAATATGCCCTATGAACCGGTGCCCGGAGACTCTTTGTCGTATCACGCTTCTGGATTTGCTAAAATTCTCTGTTCGGCAGTTTTTATTAGCGGATTGGATTTTGATTTTGCAGCAGAAAATATTGGCTACTTCACTGCACCGTATAAGGTCCGTTCACAATTGAAAAGAAGTTTGGATCTTCAAGGACGAGCTGTTCATGTGACTTTACCCAATGGAGTAGTGCGTACGGCCAAGTATTTTGGAGATCAAGGTTGTATCTGTTTGCCAGAAGGCAAAGACTCTTTATTCTACACTCCGGTTAAAGTTGAATCTAAATTATCCGATCCCGAAAAAACGGCATGGCCCATAGGCGACGAGCTCTGGATATCAACTGATTTATCAATAGACGCAATAAAAGTGAGAAGAGCAGTAGATACGGTTTTTACTGATCCGGAATTACTGACGGCTGCATTTCTGGTGACATATAAAGGACAAATAATTGGAGAGCGATACCGTGTCGGGATTGACCAAAATACCCGGTTAGAGGGCTGGTCCATGGGTAAAAGTCTGACCGCTACCTTAATGGGTGTTTTAATCCAGCAGGGAGTTTATTCACTGAATCAGCCAGCACCTATACCCGAATGGCAAATGGATCCTGATGATCCAAGGTCAAAGATCACTATCTCTGATATTTTACACATGTCCAGTGGTTTGCGATTCCGGGCACCACTAGACCCCGATTTTGATCCTCACATTGGTTATCCGGATCATCTCTATGTATATACAGGAGCCATCAACTCTTTTCATTGGGCAGCGACCAGACCCCAACAATGGCCCTCCAATACGATTGGTCGATACCGAAATTCGGATCCGGTTTTAATCAATTATCTTATTCGCTTGGGTGTGGAAGGACGAGGTCAGAATTATTGGAATTTCCCTCAACAAGAGCTCTTCGATAAGATAGGAGTGCGGAATATGGTCATGGAAACCGATCCGTACGGAAATTTTCTCCTGCAGGGATACGAATTTGGCACCGCTCGTGATTGGGCCCGGCTTGGCAATCTTTATCTCAATGATGGAATAAGCAATGGAGAACGAATACTGCCAGAAGGTTTTATCGAGTTTGTTAGCACATTAGCTCCGGCCTGGCAAGCGGACGGACGGCTTATTTATGGAGCCTTTTTCTGGATTAACGGTGATGGTAACATTCCCATTCCGAAGGATGCCTATTTTATGGCCGGTGCAGGTGGTCAATATACTTTTATCATCCCGTCATATGATTTGGTCGTCGTCATGCTGACACACTATAAAGGAGGCAGTAAAATTGAAGAAGTGCGCAATGCCGCATTGGCTATGCTGTTAGAAGCAGTAGATCAGTAAGCTTAAATTAGCAGTGGAATTTTTGATTTCTGATTGCCGATTTGGGGTTCCAGACCATTTGGAAAAAAAATTGGGTCCATGCTTTTTTACTTCGAATGTTGCCGGTGGGGCGCTCAACAACGTCCTTCTCCATAGGGGCTTTGCCTCACTTTGATTGCTGATTTCGGATTGCGAATTAGAGAACCTCAGCCTTGACCAATGGGCTTCCCAAGCCCGAAGCTAAGCGGAGGGATTGGCAAGCCCACCTGAGTCTTAGCATCCATACTACCCTACGGACAGCCTCCAATCTGGACGTGCAAAACTGCACTTGGACTAACATTAAATCCCGGTTGCAGGATAATATTTTGCCCCGCTTGCAGGGTGATAGTCTGACCTGCATTAATTTGGATGTTACCAGCTCCGGTTAGATTACCTGCCTCAATGAGATTCACAGCTTTTTGATCTTCGATCAATTCAAATGGACCATTGTAAACCAAGGCCTTATCACAATTTGCGTCACATGCCACACAAGATCCCCCGCAGTCAATGCCTATTTCATTTCCATTTTTAACCCCGTCAAAACATGTGGGAGAAAGACACCTGGTATCATTAGGCGGCAAAATAATAACACTGATTGAAGTCGATTTTATTTCGGATAAATTACTAAAGAACGCTTCAAGTTGCGCATTAAGCAATCCGGTAGAAGATACTGTAATATTCGGTGAAAGCAGTGTCGATGTCAAGGGAGTGAGTTGGATCCCTGAAAAAGTCCATGACAATGAGCTTGGCAATGCCTCTGAGTGATTGGAAAAATTAATGTTGGCAGCACCACAGGAACGCATGGTCTTTGGTGTATGTTTTATCTTGGCATATTCAAAGGGATGGCAAACGGTTGGTATAGTTTCGGAATAGGGTCGATTAGGACTGTTTGCTAAGACCGCATCCATACGAGATTTTTGCTTGATCGTGAATACGTTCATGCAACCACCATCTGAGTAGTCCATATAATTTTCAATCATTCGGGTTGCCCCGCATTGATTGGGGGTAAAACAAGAAGGAAAACTAGAAAAGAAGGCATCAGAACATCGTGGTGTATCACCACAGTAGTCATCAACAGAGCAATCTCCGTCTCCCCAAAGATGCCTTAATCCAAGCCAATGTCCTACCTCATGCGTCGCCGTGCGGCCGGTATTATATGGAGCAACAACACTTCCGATGGTGCCGGTTGCGATAGGTATGATCACGATTCCATCCGTATTAGTTGGCCCCGGAGTTCCGCTAAAACCAGGTAAACCGGAACCATTAGGAAATTGGGCATATTTGACCAGCGCATGATACCAGGTTCATCGAGTGTTTGCCCAACCTCGTCAATCATGGCCAGGCAAAATTCGATTTCAGGATCGGCACCAGTGGGAAGATTGTTAAATCCATTACCTATCCGCCTGAAGTCTTCATTTAAGACATCTATTTGTGATCGAATCTGTTCGGATGTGATGTTAGATCCAGTACCAATGGGATGCCCGGAATAATGAATGATGTGAAAGATGACGGGAATTGTTCTTATTGTCACACTATTTAAATTTCGTCGATTACTTTGCTCTCGTTCCGCAATTCTCAAAGAAATCCAATTTTCAAAATGATCTTCGGAAGGGAGTGAGTTTGGATACTCATCTTGTAGCCAGCGATTATATTCAACCGTGACGCAAACGGGTCTTATCAAAGATTGAGCCTGTAAATTGGAAAGACTAATAAGTACAATGTTTATTACGTGTAAAAGGTTAGTGGAAAAGTAAGATTTACATGACATGCTTACAGTGTGTGTGCGTCTATCAAGGGACTGCAATTTACAGAAAATATGAGAAGATGTTTGTGCTTTACCCGTCGAATTCAACTTGCGTCAGTTATTGTAATGTCTATAAATGACTCCGCTAGAAAGTACATGCTAACTGAACCAGCGAAAAGACCTGCCAGTAGAAAGAGGTTCTTTGTAGATCTATTCGGTACGTTTGTTCAAAACCAAAAACGAGGATCTCTGCTCATCTGATTCTGGTGAGTGATTAGGCATAACACCATAAAACTGATTAAATAGATTAAGACAGAAATTATTGAGAGACGGTTTCCAATGAAAGAAAAACCAGTTGATTACTTTGACCGGGGAACATCGGTAAGAATATAAAGGTTCAACGTGAAGTTGGAAGTTCAATGATGGCTAGGAGGATGCTGAAATACTCACCTCGCGCTGATTTTACAAAATATAACTTTATACTATAACATGATTAATCCGTTCTCGCCGTTCCTGACTTTATTGAGACTTAGTCTGTTACAACTTCCAGTAGCATCCTTCGTCTCGCCGCGTCAGAAACGACGATTTACGGATTCAGCATCAAGTTGCGTATTTCAACAGCCTCCTAGTGTCATGTCACACTTAAATTGACGGATACAGTTTTTTTAATTTTATTCGAGCGTCCTTGTCGGTAAATTGCCAATTGATCTTATTTTTCTTGTTATTTCGTTGATTTTGCCATGCTTCAATTTCAATTTCTATCTGCTCCCTACTGTCTATGTGCCGGTTCAAACATTGTTTATTCATGACATTTAGTTCGATCTCAGCCATATTAAGCCAAGAGCCATGTTTTGGTGTGAATATGAGTTCTATCTTATCCAGTAATCGTTTGGCGATATTCGGTTTAAAGGTTTCATAAAAGGCACCTGTGCAATGAGTTGAATAATTATCCAATACCAAGGTGATTCTTTTCGACCTTGGGTAATAGGTGTCTATAAGGTCCTTGATAAACTTTGCCCAGTCTTTTTTAGTTTTCAGATCGGTCACTTCGGCAAATCGTTTCCCCGCTAATGGCTCACTAGCCATGAAGATATTACAAACTCCATGACGAAAATATTCATAATCAATACGGGCATCTTGCCCCTTCTTCATTGGTATGCCTATCCGTGTTTCACGAATTAACTGCTTACTTGTTTCATCCATACAAATCACGGGATTATATCGATCATATGGCCTTTTATACACTTCCAAGACCTTTTCCATATCTGCTACAAACTGTCCATTGGATTCCGGAGGAATTACCCATTCTTTGACTTTCCAAGGTTTGAGTTCGTTTTTTAAAATCCGCCTAACGGTCTCGTAAGAAATATCCTCCACATAATTAAGCTCGATCATTTTGTCTGCCAACAACCGGAGGGACCATTTCCCATATCCCGTTGGTGGGTTGCTACAACTCAGTGCGATCAAGTGCGCCTCCACATCTCCATCTGCCTTCTTTTCATAAACACGCGGACTAGGTCTACGTTCTAAAGAGGCTTCAAAACCTTCCTCGAGAAACTTCTTTTCACTCGGTCTATCGTTCGCATCCCGACCTTAAGAACCTGGCTAATTTGCTCATTAGTTATCTTATCTGCATACCTCCCTTCATCACAGTTCAAAAGTATATAAGCCGTTCGGAATGTCTGTGAACTGTGACGTCCTTTATTAATAATCGACATAAGCTCATCACGTTCATTTTTTGTAAGTGCAATCCTATATTTAACCATAACTAATAGTTTTGGTCAAATATAAATAAATTTTCTAATACGTCATATCACATGTGACATGACACTAGGTACTTCTGCAATACGAAAACCAATTGAGTTTGAGATTTCTTCTGTATTCAAATGGAGTAAATGGCTTGAGAAATCGCCATCAATTTATCCGTTGAGTTGTTTTCAAGGTAAGCTTTTTTAGAACCTCATGAAGTCTATGAGTAATTCTAGCTGGCGGCAATTAATTTGACCCTTGTGGCTACGGTACCCTTTGGACCCATTTCGAGGATGAATGAGACTTTATCATTCTCTTTGATGGTTGTGGCAATATTGCTCGAATGCGCAAAAACGCTATCTCCGGACTGAGAGTCTATTATAAAGCCAAATCCTTTTTCCTGGTTAAAGAATTTTACCATGCCAAAGTGCTCTTCAATAGCTACAGGATCGGTGTTTGGACTATTATCTAATATGATATCTTCTGCTTTGATTTTTCGTCTTTTCGTCGGATCAGGTGGGGTAGATGTAAGATTTCCGTCTTCGTCTACATAGGAGAATTGCTCCTCTAACGTTAGCTTTCCTTGTTCTTCTTTTTCAACTTTCCGCTGTTCTCGTCTTTCTAACTTTTCTTGTCTTCTTTTTTTCTGTTTTTTTTCCCGTTCTTTCTTATTAAAGGACTGCTGAGATTTTGCCATACACTAGTTATTTTGTTAAAAGATAATCGACCTTGAAGTTTTATTGGTGAGGGCAAATAATACGAACAGGATATCTACCTACAGCGACTATTCCAACAAGTTGCCGCAAATATACGGAAAAATATTAGGATCTGGGGTGATTCATATGGTGAGTATTATATCAAAAGTTCAGACGATAGCTCTGAAATAGCAAGCAAAAGTACTAAGGTAATCACCTTATTATATTTCAGTTGAAAACCTCATAGAAGAACGGTTTAGCATTACTCATCTACTATTCCCAAGGTCTCCTTATGGGCCTCCAGGTAAGCCATGGCAATCGCGTTTGTGGAGATATGGGTTAGGATGTCCGGACCAATCCTGCTGCCTTTTACTTGATCAACCACCTGTGATATGCCATATATGATTGACTTCTGTAGGTCATTCAATGGATCGCCTTGGTAAGCGTCGTCTGAGCTATCTGGGATATTTGGTGCAGCAATATCGGGCCAACTTGCTCTCTTCTCTAAAGTAAAGACTGATTCAAACGTGCGTGAGGTTGGATCCCTTTTAGTTAAGAATCCGGTATCCCATTTTTTGTTTAGGGTAGAAATAAAGGAAGTATGCTCAAAAGCATCGCTCATGATAGTATTTGGCTGGATATGAGATGATATCATGATCATCGGTACCCGGACGCCCAGCCTTTGAAAGTCAAAACTTTTTTCGGTATTGGTTTCATTGTCTGGAGAAACCGTTTTACCGGGCACTATATGGTCAAAACAACCGCCATGTTCATCGTGGGTGATTATGAGCAGTGTGTTGTCTTGGTAATCGCTATTTTTGATAGCATTGTAGACGTCATAGATCAATTTTTCACCGAGAATCACACTACCAATTTTGGTTTTGTAATCAATGACACCTTTGCCTATCGATGAAGGATGTTGGTCATTGTGTTGGCCAAAATACTTCGGTTCAAGAAATGAATACTGGGGTAGTTTGCCTTCGTCAATATGGTTCTGGAATTTGCTAAACCCATGAAGGTGAAAAGGATACTTAAGGTATAGTCCATGGATTAAGTAGGTAAGACTACTTAAAACCAAGGGAGCATATACATTCCATGAAATCTTTTTTGCTTCCAGGCGATCAAAAATGGTTCCTTGACTCCAAACTCTGTCCCGCCAATCGGAAAAAGACCACCCACCTTCACCCAAAGGATTAATTACCCTCCCCCCAGAGGTTGAAGCGTGCCAGAAGGCACGATTGCACCATGTTTGACTCGGTACTGAACAAAACCAATGGTCAAATACCGCAAACTGCTTCGCCAGAGTTGACATTACTTTGACCTGATTGGTAGAGTAGGTTTGCATGATCACGCTATAATGTTCATAATCGGGATTGGCATAATCCGGATATTTGGTTGGATCCAGGGCAATTAAGGTATTTTGATAGTCATTGACAAAGCCATTCATAGTAGCTGATGGAGTGGGTTCTGGGATGTTGTATGGGTCCTTCATTTTACTTTCGTCGACACCAATATTATCAGGATCCACCTGATTCCACAACTGCGTATTTACGTGCTGATACACTTCACCTGGATCTGGAAAAGGTTGAAAATAATCCTGTGCCGGGAGGGGACCGACATCGGGATATTTGTCGGATTCATTGGCACGCTTAGGAACCGGATTTAGAAAGATACCACTTTGCAACCCGGCATATGATTTGCCTGCAGGAGCCCCCTCCGGATACAATTTGCCAAGGAGATTATCAAATGATCGGTTTTCCAACATTAATACAACCACATGATCAAAAGTGTCTAATAATTGTTTTGGAGTCGGAGAAGGTGCCATTGCTGAGGTTTTATCCGATTAAGATAAGTATTTCTTGAAATCTAAACAAAATAAATACGCGATTGGAAAGGGATTGACTCTAGCAATCTTTTTTGTCCAAAAAACGGATCTAGACCAACTACAGCAAATGGTGGATTTTGACAGGGCTCTCACAGAAGCAATAAAATGAGAACTAATTCCTATTTTTTTTAGAAAATCATGACTTGCCATTCATTTTAATTTTTCCATTCGAGCTCTATTCCTTCGCCTTTCAGTCTTTTTTGGAAGTCCTGCATTTTATTTTTATCTAGATAAATAGTCCTTGGCGAAACCCTATTCTGAATGGCTTGAACAATGAGTAATCCCGCTGCTTCACCAATGCTCCATTCTACAGGATGCAGGCGATAACAACCATTGGTGATATGAGTAGTTCCAATATTCTTATTGGCAGGAATGACATTTTCCATTCGTTGCGGGATCAAAGCGCCCAATGGTATTTGAAATGGCAATGAAGTAAAATCAATGTAGTTGTCTCCACTACAACTTGGATGCAAATCGATATGATAGTAGCCGACTCCTATACTATCCGGAAATTGGGCAGCTGAACTTTGCCCAGAAACCTGATATCGATTCTCCGCACCAACATGTTCTTCCTTAATGGTGAAAAGTGCTTTTATTCGCCGGGATTCTCTCACGTAGGGATACTTGGCCATTCCATCTTCGGTACCCATAATGTCACCTCTTAACCTTAAACCAGGCCATCCATGTCCGCCATCGGGACGAGGTACCTCAGTTTGTAACCAATAAAATAGCGAAAGGCTTAATTGTTTGGATTGTCCGATGATTTTTTGAAATTCTTGGTCTGAAATCCCTATTAAATTACCAGGTATAAAATCATTCTGGGGCCAATTGACGACTGTGCTGTCACCTTGGTAGAAGCCTTCTTTGAAATTCTTGAGATGAATGATTCTTCGATAGTTCCAAAGGTTAAGCACATCGCCGGTCGGTTGTCCGGTAGGATCAAATCCCAACACTTTGGGTTCAAGGGTTTTTGGATTAGAATATTTTAGATCCAACAAGGGGCCTGACCATGGAGGCGTTAAGTCGGGAATATATTTTTGCCATAAATGATAATCGATCGGTTTGTCAATCGTGAGATTGGTGCCAGGCACATAGTCCATGGCGAAACACATGGTAAAGGCCTGAACATTACCAGGATTTTCTTTCCCGGGCGCATGCAACTCATTTGTGTCGGATTTAGATTCTGTGCCGGTAATATATTCCGTACCTGTTAATGGCAAGAGATCTCCCAACTCTGTAGCATCGATAAAATACGGTGCAATCAAGTTAGTAATTTGATCGGTATGTAGATTCTTACACTCCAGTGATTTGACCAGATCACCACTTACTTCAGCCCCGATTATCTTACGTTTCAGAAGCAAAGTGAGGCTGCCATTACTTAAATAGGGCGCCAAAATCTGATGTAAGACCGCAACGGCCACCTTTGGTTCATGACATAGTCGGGAAACGGCTCCATCACCGGGATTTAAATCGATGCGTTGTTTAGCCTCAGCCGTAAGAGGGTAATGCGACTTGTAGTAGTTTCGGATAGCGTTGCGATAGTTACGATAAGATTGGGGCGCACCATGAGTTTCGATCCATTGATGTTCGTCAGGAGGTACTCCCTGGCTTGTCATTTGTCCACCCAGCCAATCAGTCTCTTCTGTGAGAATCACCTTTAAACCATTGCGCAAAGCAGCTATCGTGGCTGCCACTCCACCAAGGCCTCCTCCTGCCACAATGAGTTCGGCTTCCAATTCTTGTCTCACATATCCTTGGTGTCCTGGCTCGAATAACGAATCCGACCAAGTTTGAGGAGCAACGACCACGCCTGAGCCAAGCGTGATCAACTGCGTAAAATTACGTCGTTTCATGGTTGATAAAGATGCGTTTTTTCTCTAAAAAACTCACGCTAAGTTTTTCGTTTTCAAACAATGATCACTATGGACAACTACAGGCGGTATAAAGGTCTTTTGGTTAATCTAGATTTTATTTGGAGCATTTTATTTTGCGATCCTCCAATCTATCCAACTTTTATAATCGATATAGTCCAGATCGGATTCTGGAATCAATGGCTTTGACCCGGAATGGGAATAATTCAATTGGTTTGAATTGCCGGCAAAGAACTTGGATCGGGCAGTGAAGTTTTACGGAGAAATCCTGGCAATTGAACTCCAGTTTATGGATAACCCTCAAATGAAAATGGCTTTTTTTCCTACCAGGGATCAGGGTGTCAGAGGTTGTGTCACTCATGGTAATGAAAACAAACCCAACTCAGAAGGCACTTTAGTTTATCTCAATGGCGGTGAAGATTTAGGGACTGCTCTGAGTAAGGTGCAGGCAGCAGGAGGCAGTGTTATCATGCCAAAAACAAGCATCGGCGAAAATAGATACATGGCTATTTTTCTGGATACCGAAGGCAACCGGGTGGCCTTACATTCTATGAGTTAATTTCAGAAGGCTTAGGCGGAGGTCAGGGTTGCTCGATACTCAGCCTTATGTCCTTTGCCTAAGCTTTCTCATTAATTATGTCAGTTATATTTATATTCGATCCCTGCCCTTCAGCGTTAACCCTAAATCATTTTTTTGATATCTTCAATGATCAAAATGTCAAGCTATGAAAATCAGTAAATCTACCTTTCAGTTTTTGAAAGATCTCAGGGAAAATAATGATCGTGATTGGTTTAATGCCAATAAGGAGCGCTATCAGGTGGCCAAGGAAGAATTCGATCAATTTATTGGTGGTCTCATCGCTGAAATAGGGAAATTCGACCCCGCTGTTACCCACTTTACAGCGAAAGATTGTGTATTCCGTATTTACCGCGATGTCCGGTTTTCGAAGGACAAATCACCCTACAAAACACATTTCGGTGCTCACATTACTAGCGCACCAAAGAAATCTGAAATTCATACCCGGGCGGGTTATTATATTCACCTTGAACCAGGAGATTCAATGTTGGCTGGAGGGGCCTACTTGCCCGAATCCAAGTGGTTAAGGGCAATAAGGGAGAAGATTTATTCAGAGATATCTGAATTCAAGAAAATCCTGAACAATAAATCCTTTAAAGAATATTTTGGAACCATCGAAGGTGAAAAATTAAAAAGAGCGCCAAAGGATTTTCCTCCCGATCATGCGGACATAGAGCTCCTCAAACAAAAAAGTTTTTTAGCATCGCATAAACTGAAGGACAAAGATGTTTTGGGTGTTGACTTTCTGGAACATTCCAGCAAGGTGTTTAAGACGCTTTATCCTTTTGATGCCTTTTTAAATAGCGCCAACGGTTAGGTTTGGTTTTCCGAGGCTGCATGCAATATTTGGATGGACCAAAGTGAGCCGCGAATCTCATTTGCGGTGTTTGATCAAGGACTATTTATTATTTAAAGGAATCTTTTATATTTCAATACTTCATGTACTTTTGGCTTGATTCAAAAGTATCAAAAGCTCAAGGCTGTATGGTCTAAACCTAAAACAGGCACAGAAAACCTGAATACTAAAAACTCGCCTTGGTGCTTCCTTTTTTGCACTTGAGGTCCGCGGTCATCCCATACAATTATATACTTCATGTATTTAAAAGCAGTCTGCAGTCTTTACCAACCAGGCATTTCGTCGAGGGTAATAATCCGCGCAAGATCATAAAGATCCTTGATATCTTTTTCCGGGTTTTTTTTCCTTGACTAATTCAGCCAGGGCATAAAGAAAGTCCACCGGGGTTGATGGTCTAATTGTTGGGGTGAAGGTAAAACGCCACATTCTCCGATGGCCATCGGTTTTTCACCAACGATTGTTACTATTTGATCATACCATGACTGGTCATATCCATCGGCGTATACATCAAATGCAAAAACATCCCCAATATGCGTCACCTGGATTGTAAGCATTCAGATCGCGAGTAAGGTCCTGCATATCCCATACCCAGATGATATTTTTCAAATCCTTTTGCTTTTCCAGATAGTCGTGGGTGATTTGATAAAGTTTTGCCGTACCATTTGGTCCAGGGCGGCCTCCCCACCAGAATGCATCCTGATTCATTTCATGCAACGGCCGAAAAAGGACTTCAACATCGCGATCGGCCAGGTACTTCAGATAAATTGCGATGGTATCTAATCTGGTTTTCCAGGCAAGGTTGAGCTCTGTGCCATCGGTGATCAAGGATGTCCATTGCGCATCAGTCAGTGAATCATGCAGGATACCGGGATCCCATTGGCAGGGTTCGCCCCGATGAGGTGGACAGGTGTGCAGCATCAGATTGATCATGGCGCCTCTCTTCCATTGATTTTCAGCTTCGTAGATCATTGTCCACCGATGTTGGATGTTTTCCGCCTGAAATAAAAAATCGCCGCTCCATAAACCAGGATATGTTCCAGTCAAATCGAAAATATAGTTGGTCCATCGGGCTGGGTCTGAATTGGGTTCACGATTGTGTTGGCCGGCAATGGTGGAGTTACCAGATATTTCTTTTAAGTAGTTCAGGACTTTAAGTTGGCCAAAAGTCTCTTTAGAGCAACCACATAACATAAGGTTAATACATAGTACTGGAATGTAATATTTGAAGTGAGCCATTTTTTCAAAAATAATATGAAATAAAAATTAGGCCATAGCTATGCCGGTTCAAGTCAATATAAACCTAGGAAAAAAAAGTTAGAAACCAGGTGGATCAAAATTTCGAACTAGAAATACATTCTGATTACTTGATGGCTTTACTACAATTTCTTGTATTTTTCCATTCCGTATAATGTGGTTCGGTGAGCGATCGCCGTTTAGTGGTTTATCCTGCAGACCCAACATTACGGTAAGTTCGCTTTGACGGTGATCTTTCTGCAGCTCCCAATCCTGAAGTCTGCCAGTCTGAATCTGGGAATGATTCGAGACCTCACTTGCTATTTAGCAGGGATAACTTTATATTTTATTTGGCCTGTAAAATCTGGAACAACGGAATAGTTGGACGTCGGTGCCGATAAGATGATCGAAAATGCCGACAGGAAAATGGCACTAAAAAGTGAATTATCATAATTTATCCATAAAAGGATTTATACTGCATTGGTTATTCGACCACGATTTTTCCCATTATATACCATCCGTCTGCTTTCATATCTGCGATAGCCAATTTAACTTCTGGGTGTGGCAACAAATTGAATCTATCAGGCAATGAAACGAGAGCAATCTCCAGCTCGTAATCCCCGGGTGGAAGATCGGCAGGAACAAAAACTGCATCGTCGTATATGTTATCGCCCGGCAACCAGGTTGTAATGTCGGCGTGAGTCAATAATGTGGTGGTATGGTATGGATTTCGCAATCGAACGGCTAATGGATACTTCACATAACAAGGGGCAACACCTTTATTTTCCCACCATGTTTCGAATGGCAACTTGCCATTCCGTTTTACCGATTCCGGATAACTGAATCGCCTCAGGACAAATCGGTATCCCATCTTTTTAAGCCAATCATCTACGAGAGATTGCCATTCTAACGGAACTGGTGAAGACTTAGCATTAAAAGATGAGATATGCCATTTTAAAGATTGATCAAAGATATATCTCACATCTTCACTCTGATAACCTTCCTGATCTCTCCATCTCAGAAATGTGCCACAAATTTCCAGACTAATTGGTGCATTTTGCCAATCATCTTTTACACCATGAGTGATGATTGATTGAGGATAAAAGTCATACATATGGGTCCACCCATTCTGTTCACTAGCCCAAAATCCAAGATCTCCGATGCAATCTACCCTCCAGCCAACATATCGTTTAGATCGTGCATACTGATTGGTTTTCTCATCCATTAACAAGGTGATCAACGGTGTTTTTTGAAACGCGTCAGTGTAGGCGTCAATTAACTTTTCTCTGGTTTTTTGAGTCAATAATTCAGATCCTGCACCTTCTCCCCAGGCGCCTACAATAGAAATATCCACTGATTCAAATCCCGGATGACCGTCGTACCGCTCACCTAATGCCTGGATCAGCCCACCAAAATAGATACTGTAGTTGACGTTTTCAGGATCAACCGCCCAGTTTTCTACGGGTTTACTTTCGTTCCAATCATTCTCATCACCTACCATTTGTCGATACCACTCAGGAACATCAGTTACTGGACCTGTGCCATAGGGGGCAATCCGCAGCATCAATTTTTGACCTCTCCGCATGGCCGTGTCCAAGGCCTGGTCAATCAGGTCCCAGCGATACTTTTGCATTTCTGGCTCAAGAAATTTCCAATAAATTCTCCAATAGGCAATCGAGGTTTGGGGATAACCAACGGTACTAAGTGCCCCTTTGAATGGCTGATAGTCGATCGGAAAGCCTTCGGTCCAGCCTTCTCCTGCATTCAAAGTATCGCCATTAAAGCGCTGAAAGGTCGTAAAGCCAATCCCTGGATTTATCAGGACATCATCGATTTCGTGAGGTCGAAAAATAACTTGACCTGCCTTATTTTGGGCACAAAGCAAAGGATGTAGTAAAAATAGGGCCATTGAGATCATTAAAACCCGGCTGATTAATATATTATACTGCATCGTTCATTAGTTTTGCCAGATCCATCAAAAGTTATCTTAAGGATTTACGCTATAATAATAATTGCCTTTTTGACCTGATTTTCATTTGAAAAATGAAATCGATCGCAAAATTTAAATTAAAGAACCCCAGCTGTATTAGTATTTATGTGAAAATTGATCTTATGCTGTTATTTATGATTGATCACTTTTAATTTATAGGAAATCAGTTTGATAACGGCCTCTATTGCCGGAGGAAAAACTTTTCTAAGATCAATTTCGTCATTGTCCTGAAATAAAATTTTCAACTTTGTCATAAACATATTTTTTATTTCGGTGGCAAGATTAATCTTACAGATTCCACGTTGTATCGACGCCCGGAGGACGTGATCAGGAATTCCCGAACCCCCATGCAATACCAGACAGGCATCGGTTTGATTTCTGATTTCGCTAAGTCGGTCCAAATCGAGTTTCGGTTCCTCTTTATAAAAACCGTGAGCTGAGCCAATTGCTACCGCTAATGCGTGTACTCCAGTCTCTTTTACAAATATTCGCGCCTCTTCAGGCCGGGTAAATCCATCTTCAATATGGGTTTGACCCAACTTTGCCACGAAACCCAGTTCAGCCTCAACATTGGCTCCGTAAGGACGAGCCATATCTACGACTTTTTTGGAAGTTGCCAAATTTTGGGCGAATGGTTTATCGCTTGCATCAATCATCACCGAATCAAAGCCCGCATCCAGACAAGCCTGTACTAATTCAATAGATCCACCATGGTCCAGATGTAGCCAACCTTCTACTTCAAATTGGGCCAATCCAGCCCGGAGCCATAGCTACGGCCATGTCCATGCCGAGATACTCTATTGAGCTCTCGGTAAGTTGTAATATGATCGGGGCAGATTCAGCATGTGCGGCGGCCAAAATGCTATGCAATGTTTCGTAGTTATAGAAATTGCAGGCAAGTAGAGCTTTTCGAGCTGACATTCTTTAATTTTTCCTGAATCGTCATAAATTTATTTGATCAATTTTAATTTTACTTTTTAATCTAAGCACATCTTTCTGCAATAGCATACCGAGTTCAGGATGGATGCAATTAGCCGCTCCGCAAGCTACACCTAACCTGGCAATATCAATTAAGGTACTTTTATTTTGGGATGCCATCGCGATACCGGCTACGAGACAATCGCCACTGCCAACTGTACTATAAATATTATTCAGATGCAAATGGGCATGAACACAAGATTCATTATCCATGAGGTATAAACCGTCCTTTCCGGCAGAAACAGCAGCGAGATTGCAGTGTGATTTCAGTTGTTTTGCAATAATTATCGGATCAGGAGAACCAAATAATTGCAACCCCTCATCAATATTTATATGTATGCAATATGGATGTGCAGACAATGCTTGATCAAGTTGCTGACCACTACAATCAAGAAACACCTTTTTTCCGGGAAGTTCGAGAATCAAATCCAGATAAGCCCGGTCTGACACACCTTTTGGCCAGGAACCACTGGCACAGATGATAGAGAAATCCGCACTAGCCTTTTTAATTTTCGCCACAAATGACTCATAGTCCTGAATTGACATCTCAGGACCTGGTTCCAGTAGTTCTGTCTCGACTTTTGAGTTAAGTATATCTTTGAAATTGTAGCATCGGCGGCTACCCTGATTAATATAAATACCTTCACAGTGTACTCGTTTAGCTTTAAGAATGTCAACGATCCATTTTCCTGGTCTCCCTCCCCAAATACCCATTAGTTCTGATTGTCCGGTTAATTCTGCCAGCGCCATGGCTACATGCACGCCTTTACCGCCGGGATATTCCCGCTGGGATAAGATTCGATTTACCCGCCCAATCTGAAGGTCCCGAACCTCGGCCAAAATATCTATGGATGGGTTAGGACAAACGCAAAGTATCATAGCTGTCGGAAGTTAAATCCTTGGTCAGTCAAATTAATTCCAAAATGCTTTTGTGCTATAGCCTGAAACTGACCTTTTTCTGGAATGCCGTAGTACCTCCTGCCATAGTCGTTGAAATTGCGCCAATGATATTGGCCAATTTCTGGCATTGATCGACCGGATATCCTTTTAGGAAAGCATATATAAATCCTGCATTAAAGCTGTCACCTGCACCGATGGCATCAATGACCTTGGGATTATGATATGAAGGATGTTCGATAGAATTACCCATTGAGTACATGATGGATCCCCTGACACCCATTTTTACCGTTAGAATCTCGCACAGGTCTTTTATTTTATTCACTGCTTCTGGCAAACTTCGACTTTTAGTGGAATGGATGATTTCTAGTTCGTTTGGAAGAAAAATGCTCACATGTGGTAATATTTGATCGTAATTGATCTCCCACTTTTCCAAGGGATCCCACTGCATGTCAAAAGAAGTTGTTAGCCCGGCTTTTCTGGCAGATTGGAAGATATAGCCAATGTCTTCCTTTAACCCTGTTTGAAAGTAGAAGGAGGAAATATGTAGGTGATGAAACTGATCAAACAGCTCAAAAGGGATGTCTGTCATTTTAAGATTTGCCATGGCTCCCAAAAATGTCACATTTGCCCGGTCTTCCATTTCATTGAGCACAATGGTTGCCCCTGTCTTGGTAGTTGCGTCAATCAAAACTGATGTCGTGTCTACATTTCCCTTTCTCAATTCCTCCATTGTAAATCTTCCAAAAAGATCGGATCCGACTTTGCCGAGAAACGATGTTTTGAGGCCCAGGCTGGCGATATTGGCAGCAAAGATGGCTGAGGAACTACCCAGCGTCAGATTCATCTCATTAGCGAGAACTTCAGCACCGATTTTTGGTGTGGCAGATAATTCATTAAGAATTAAATCAATGTTTAACTCACCAATCACCAATACATCGAAAGGCTTGCTCATATTCCTTATCCTCGGTAAAGTTTTATCCAGGTTTTCACAAACCTGCAATGAAGAATGTGTCGTAATAATCATTATGAAGGTTTCTTCAGTAGCTATTATATTGTGCTAAATCTGAGGAAAATTGCATAATGTGAAAGTAAATTCGAAATTAAAGAAAAATTATCACACTTTCAAAAGCTTTCTAATTTGTAAAAAACTATATTAGTCGAATAATACTTATCAAGGAATTGCTAAGGCCAGAGAAAATCACCCTGACTAAATACGGAAGTTACAATATATACTAAGAGTATGCCGCACAGCCACTATTTGGGGAGAGACTATTTTCTGAAGTGATCCTCAGTTTCTTAGTGTGGGTCAAATCCCAGGCTAAGAAGTCGATGGTTAGGTCAATGTAAAATTCAGCAATGCGGTAACGTGAAAGAAAGATGTTTAAAACAATGAATAATGTTGACTAGGGTAGATGGTAAGCTCAATTTCCGGTCTTGGTGGTTTTATGCTTTGGCAGCCGCCTTGTTGTGGGGACTATGGGGTGCTTTAATAGAAATACCGGAAAAGGGTGGCTTTCCCGCCACATTAGGATATTGTGTCTGGGCCATTGTCATGTTACTTCCTGCGGTTATTGTCTTGAGAAGTATAGGTTGGAAACTGGAGCTTGACCGAAAATCAATTTGGTACGGTTGCGTTATTGGATTTCTTGGGGCCGCAGGTCAGCTGGTACTCTTTCAGGCTTTAATCCTGGGCCCTGCCTACGTAGTTTTTCCACTGATTTCATTGTCACCGGTTGTCACGATAGTTTTATCAATAATTTTTCTGAAAGAGAAGGCCTCACTTGGATCCTGGATTGGGATAGTTTTGGCATTATTGGCTGTTCCTTTACTATCTTATCAACCTGCAGAAGGCAACGATAATGGAATTTTCTGGATATTATTGTCGCTACTGGTGTTCCTGGCTTGGGGTCTTCAAGCTTATTTTATGAAACTGGCTAACCATGTGATGAAAGCCGAAAGCATCTTTTTCTATATGACTCTGACCGGTATTCTATTAATCCCGATCGCTATTTTTATGACTGATTTTGATCAGGATATTACATGGGGCGTTAGCGGTCCTTTATTAACGGCGGCTATACAATTATTAAATGCGGTCGGAGCGCTATGTCTTGTTTATGCATTTAGATATGGCAAGGCTATAATCGTGAGCCCGGTTACCAATGCAGGCGCCCCTGTGATAACTGTTGTCTTATCGTTATTGATTTATTCGGTGATGCCGCACTGGATTATCCTGGGGGGAATGATCATTGCAATCATTGCCATTGTTCTAATGTCAGCTAATGAGTAAGTGTGATCTTTTGACACTGGGGGTTTACCGATATTAATTTGAGATCGTATTTTTTTTGGAAACTAGGTATGTACGGCCAATTTGTGCCTATCCATTGGCATGCTAAACTATGGAGGAATGTGCTGCTGCATTGTGATGAAGGTTAATTAGAAGGGCCCCTCATGCAGGGAACTGTGATCTTTCCGTAGCTGCAAACTCGCTGTATTGCTCCCAGCTAATGCCATCCCTGGAAGTGGTATAACCTTAATATTTCGGACTCGTGTCACCTCCATCATATCCCGGGTATCACATTTTATATAGAGAATTTTCGTATCGGATATATCCCCATGCTCTTATTTTTTTATCCCAAGTATCTGATCCAGTTCCTTCAAGGACAGGATTTGATCCATAAGCGGTAAAATGAACCATTAGGCAGCGAAAATCGCTATCTTCTGTTGACGGTTGGGTTGATTTATAGGACAGCTGCAGCCAAAACCGATTAGTAGCGATGCCAGGCAGCCTTTTACCCACAGGCGGGCTTATTGAGCTGGTTCTAATTTTTACCTTGTTAAGCAAGATATGCGAAATATGAAATTTACGAATAGTTTTTATTTATAAGTAAAACATTACGAATACTTATTTATTTAGTATTTTCGGTGCGGTTAGTGTTCAAAGTGGAGGACTGATCTGTACATGTCAGGGTCATCACTGGTATCTGCTTTATAGCAAGCAAAAACTGATTTTACACAGGTATTGAATCCGAAAACAGGAGATCAGGGGAACTTCCATTTTTGGAAACGGATTCATCAAGAGCTCAATTTATTTAAAATGGAAACCCTGGAACATTGAAGTAAAAGAAATTTAGTTTATGATAACAAGTGGGTTGCAGACCATTGGGCTTGAATTGAAAGACTCCGACATTCGAAATCATGGTTGGTTGTATTGTATCTGTATTTTTTCACCGTGCATCTTATTTGGCCAATACTCTAAAACGGAACATCGGGCTATAGAGCAATTTGAAACGGCTATCAACAAACCGGGCAACTATGGTAAAGTTGGCGCCACATATGTACTAACAGCTGATATTTCCTGCGAACAGAGCGCAATATTCCTGGGTAAGGATGTCACTTTGGATTTAAATGGATATACGATTACCTACGCCGATGCCAACTATAACCATATTCCCAACGCGGGATTTGAAGATGGACTCAGGCATTGGGATGTATCTAAGGCGCCCGGCGCGAAAGTCGTCAATACGAAAGATGCACATGTCTTTGTCGGTGCGAAGATTTTAAGTCTTCGAGCAGGTGATGAATTGGGTTCAGAATATATTTATTTGCCCGTAGCCAACCGTTCATATTTTGCTATGTGCGGTATCACGGGGCACTATTACTCAGATATGAGGGGTGATCTGGCAAATGAAATGAAAATAAGTCTTTTTGTTGAAGATGAAAATGAGCATTCCATAATCGTAAATACAGCTTATGGAGATGGCATTAAGCCAAGTTGTCCAGTGTTGCAAAAATCTCCCAGGCTTGGGGGAGGTTTTATTACCGCTCATTTGAACAATTTACCCACTGGTAGGTATCGCATACGGGTGAGGGCTGAGGTGGATTGCCTGATCGACGAAGTCGATATAAGGCCAGCTATGGATGTGGGGATTGGAATTGTCGGGGAAACCCATCCCTATGGTAGCTATGAAGATTTATATGAAATTGTGCACAGTGCTTTTTTTGATTACACGGATGTAGCAGTAATCGGTAAGCCGGCAGAAGGTATTCCGGTGGTAGAAGGCAGGGGTACCATTCTTATTAAAAATGGCATAATAAAAAATGGAACAAATGGAGTTTTATCCTGGGGAATTCAATCTACTGCGTCAGATGTCAGAATCATACTGGACAATGTGCATATTATTTCTTCTGGAATTAATTGCACTGCGGTCGATGTGCCACAGGCTGCTATTAAGCACTGTTTTTTTGAAGTGGACAATCCATTTCTAATTAACCGTCATGGATCTCAGTATTATGCCGTTGATTTACGCGGTCCTTTGCCATCGGAAGTGGCGTATTCTGAATTTATGGGAGGCCAGGGTTGTCTTGTTTTCAAAGGAAAATATTCAAGTATTCATGACAATTATTTTGTAAACCATCAGATGGTCACAAACCATTATAGTATCATGGCGATTGGTGATAGTTCGCATATATTTCAAAATATAATTGAACCCGAAGTTGGCTCGGGTATCGAAATATTTGTACATAAGGGAATGGCAGTATTTAGTAACCGGATAAAAGTAAAATCGTCACCTCCAACCTGTGAATATGGGCAGGAAGAATACAGTGTCGCAGCGATCCGCATTGCCGATTACAATGCCTCACCAGGAAGTGAAAGAAGTGCTTCCGAGAATAAATTGTATAATAATACAATTTATGTTGAAGGTAGGGATTTTCCGGAATTCCCGAAGTATAAACCAATGGCCTGGGCTGTTTTTTATAGTGCCAGTGGTGGCGAAAATTACATTTTCGGAAATGAAATTTATGTGGATCAAAAGGACCCATCATCAAAAGCAGAAGCCGCCGCATTCTATGTTTGCCCGGGTTTAAACGGAAAGGGAGGATCTTTCTACGACAATCAGATTTATACCAATGTCCCTGCAGCATGGATCGCAACGATGTATGGTGGAACCGCCAATACGAATTTTTCTTATAATAAAATATATAAATGGGGAGATACCGGGATCCCTTTTAAGCCTTTTAGGATGGGATGGGATCCATGTACTACTTGCTATGCAAAAAATATACTATTCAATTCCAATCAAATAGATGGAGCAGCATTCGATATTGATATGACTGATCAAGATCATAGCTTTGAAATTTACTGGACTTTAAAAATAAATATAAGCGATGGATCAGGGAAACCAGTCGCCGATTCTGAAATATTCATTGAAGACAAATCCAGTAAAGTTGTTGGCCGCGGCAATACAGATATTCGGGGCGAGTTTACTATTGAATTATTGGATTATATATTTGAGAATGGTGAAAAAAAAATTGATAATACCTATTTGGTGAAATGTAATAAAAAAGCGGAAACGGTGATCCTGGATCAGGATATGTCATTGACGATAATAGTGGATTAGATGTGGACTTTTATTTTCAATTGAATGGAGGTTAAAAAAGGCAGAAATTTATTTTCCAATTCTGTTTAATCAAATACTGAAGTCGGGAAAGAACTACCTTCTGGTTTGTTTTCCACCTAATAGTTCTTCAAATTGTTTTAAGAAATTTTGACCTATGATAGATACATGTTCAACAGCCCATTACTTTGAATTTTTTATATTTGCAAATACTTTTCTACTTTATACTCTGAGGGGTTGGGTCCTATGAAATCAGGAGGCAAATCCAGGGTTGAAGGGCTATAGAAACATTTCGCAAGATATCAATAGATCTCGCGTAATATTGACGAAAGTATATAAATCGCTTCTCTTTATAGAATGTGTTATTTGAAATTGTAATATTGTCGATAGAATGGAGACATCAGGCAGGACATCTACCGTAGGTAGGAGGATCGTAATCCTCGATCAATTAAATAGGAACGGGCAAGTTGGCGTCACTGAATTAAGTCAGTCATTAGGCGTGAGTGAAGTAACGATTCGAAATGACCTGACGCAATTGGAAAAGAAGGGGATGTTGCTTCGCGCAAGGGGTGGTGCTCTGCAGATTAAGCCCAACTATGCTGGTGCCGATTATCCTTTGTCAGACAAACAGAAGAAGCATCTTCCCGAAAAAAGAAGTATTGGAGTCAGGGCAGCAGGTCTTATTGAGGAGGGCAATACGATCATCCTGGATTCGGGATCGACTACTTTTGAAATAGCAAGAAACCTTGGTAATTTCAGCGATCTAACGGTGATCACAAATGCCTTGAATGTTGCAACCTATCTAGCTGAGAATAAGAATATTAGCGTAATCGTACCGGGTGGTACACTCAGGAATAATTCTATGTCACTTGTCGGTATTCTGGCCGAAAAGGGAATTAGAAACTATTACTGTGATAAATTATTTCTAGGTGTCGATGGGTTTGATTGCGATTATGGAGTCTCCACCCCAAACCTTGAAGAGTCTCACTTGAACCAGATCATGATTGAGATTTCTAAAGAAGTAATTGTTGTGGCTGATTCGAGCAAATTTCAGAAGAGAGGTTTTGCCTTAATTACACCAATCGAAAAGATTGATACCGTTGTGACTGATTCCGGAATTCCCAGCAGTGTGAAAAGTAAACTTGATTCTCTTGGAATTAAGGTTTTAATCGCTTAACCAGGCGAATATAAGAGCGAGTTGGGATGGTTTTTTCATTCAGTAGTTGTTGATACCAACCGACTAAATTGAATAGTTGATCACTAGATCAAGGTTTCAGATACCTTTTCCGATAGTAATCCTGATAATCCTGTAATTGCTGCTGGTATTTTTCTAGTCCCAGGAGCTGTTCGTCGTAGATCCAATAGGTCATATCTGCTGTTCGGTTGGCAAAGTGCCGGGCTCGATCTTGCTCAAAAAAGTATTTTTTGTTGGCTGTAGACATTCCTTTGGGAAGTCTTGTCTTCTCCCAGGTGCTCACTAGGTCCTCAAAGACTGCTTTTCTGCGGTTTAGTGAAAAAGTGATTAAGTCGTTAGCTTCTTGCAAGTGTTGATAGGCCACATCGTGACTTTCAAAGTGACTGCGATGAGCGGCGGTGATCGATTTTTCCAACTTCTCCAGATCATCATAGACCAGGGCCGTGTGTCGAATCAAATTGGCAATGGTGCGAAAAATTTCCAAATCATAGCTATTTTTAATACCTAACTCCAGATTGCTGCTGATAATAGACAACGCTCTTTTCATCTTTCCCTCGATAAGACTGGATCTCTGTAAAATTTCGCCATATTCCCGAGTCCAAAAAGGATCATACTCCAAGGCGTCTCCTCTGGGTAAGTCAGGTAAGTGGGTCTTACCGATATCGCCATGATGCCAGATTTTGCGCTCAAAAGTTGATTGAAAGTAATAGGCCCCTTCATTTAGCAATTGAAACAACTCCTGCATATCAATTGCACTTGTTCCGTAATAGTTTCTAAAAAAAGTCTCGGTAAATTCATTGAGGGGTGGGTTCTTCCCATTCCAGGAGAAAGCTGCCGAGGTCACGAAGCTCAACATCCATTGTTGATTATGTAAGCCTTCATCGTCCCAGGATGTGTTAATCATCCCATCAAATGCGCCCGAAAGAGCAGTAGAGGAAAGATATTCGTAAGAATCTTGTAAACTACCTGGGGCGATGTTGTTCCCTCTCTCCTTGTAGAAATAGGGTAAAAAAGCTTGTTCTATTCCGGGATTGGGATCGTATGCATATACTTTAAATCCAAGCTCTTTCGCTTTTTTGGCGTATTTAAAATCGGCCTCTTCATACTCATAG
This sequence comes from Saprospiraceae bacterium, assembly GCA_016711125.1. Taxonomy (GTDB): domain Bacteria; phylum Bacteroidota; class Bacteroidia; order Chitinophagales; family Saprospiraceae; genus JABDMH01. The sequence continues at coordinate 69,535 of JADJTQ010000006.1, forward strand.
CTCTCGGAAAGCACGAGCCCTTCCTCAGGCCGTATGTTCTTAATGGGTGACCGACCATGCTCCCAACCCATGGGTGTTTCCCAAACCATCACTTCACGCCCCATGGATTTTAGGTGTTGAGCGGCTCTTGATACAAAAGTGTGATAGACGCCACTCCTACCTATATCTGCTGCCTTTGATTTGCATACATCGCATGCGGCCAACTCATATGTCTCATCACTTCCGATATGTATGTATCTTGATCCTGGAGTGGCCTTAATAGCATCTTCCCAAAGATCAAATAATAGTTCGTAGGTTCCTTCTTTATATGGGCAGAACTCCCAGTTTGAAGCATCCACTTCCCGGAGGTTTTGATATTGAGCCCATTTTAAAATGAAACTTACATGGCCTAATCCCTGCACTAGTGGGACCATCTCAATATGATATTTGGAGGCATAGTGGGTTAAGTATTGTATCTCTTCGATTGTAAAGGCGCCCGGAGCACCAATTTCGGGGTGGGAGGGATAGGCTAATTTATCTTCCCATTCCCAAACAAGAATATTGATCTTGAACCGTGCCAGATCTTTAATGAAGCTTTCTACATAAGCTTTTTTATCCTGATGGTGTTTGGTGTCATAGTGAGCAGCACGTTCACTTATGTGGGGCCAGTCTCTGATTTGCATACCTGGAATGATGTACCCGGTTTTACCCGCTTTGATCAGTTGTAAAAGCGTTTGGGTCCCATAAAACAAGCCTGCCTCCCCTGCTGCCTGAATAATTACATCAGAGCCCGAGGTTTCGAGACGGTACCCCTGGTCTCCCAGCTCAGCAAAAGTTGGTTCGCGAGATAATACGATCGATCCGGTTAATTTACTTTTTACAATTTCAGCGTCAATTCCAAATTGCTTTTTCAAATCATTGACGAGCTCCAGAGCTGCAAACAGATCCGCCTCACTTGATTTTTGATCCATGTAGATAGGCACTACAGATGCGAACTTAAATTCATCTCCACCCAGAATCACCTCTTGAGGGTAAGGTATGACATACAGACCTAAATTAGAAAGGTCAGTAGCGAATGCGTAGGTATGAAAAGCCAGTAAAGCCAATCCTAAAGAAGAAGCCACGCTCCGTTTGGCCGACTTTATACCTTCATATATGCCATTCCTGCTATAAGTGAGGGTTAGGATGCCAATCTTAGAAAGCAATGCTTTCATTTTAGATGAAATTGTAAGATGATTCGAAATTAAATAAAAATTTCTATCTTTCATAAAGTTTCTAATTGAAGATGAAGATAGAATGAACATTTTGAAAGAAAAACAATTAGAAGAAGGTGAAGTCTAGATTTCGATCCACAAAGGCCAGAAGTTTTTCTTCTTCAAATGCAATTTATATGATGAAGTTCGTGAATATAATGCTGTTAGCAGCCTTAATATCATGCAATCCGGTCATGAAATACTATCAGGCAGAAGACTATGAACGCGTCAAAAAAGCTGATGTGCATGTGCACATTCACACCAACCGCGAAATTTTTGTACAACAGGCAAAAGAGGATAACTTCCAGCTTGTAACTATTGCACTGGATCCACAAAATAGCTGGGACATTGTCCTGCAACAAGATAGCTATTGTCGTCATCAGGCGATTAAGTTTCCTGAAACAGTAGTAAATGTCACTTCTTTTTCAATGGAGGGATGGGACGAGCCAGGTTGGACCGAAAGAACCATAGCTTGGTTGAACAAAGCAATCGACGACGGTGCAATAGGTGTAAAAATCTGGAAGAACATTGGAATGGTCACCAGGGACTCTTCAGATGAATTCGTCATGATTGATCACCCCCGTTTTGATCCTATATTTAAGATGTTGATCGCACGAGGAATACCGGTCGTTGGCCATTTGGGTGAACCAAAAAACTGTTGGCTGCCATTAAATAGAATGACAACAAATAATGATAGCAGTTATTTTGCACAGCACCCAGAATACCATATGTACCTTCATCCTGAATTACCCACATATGAAGATCAGATTGCGGCCCGGGATAGATTCCTAAACAGAAACCCGGATTTGACCTTTATCGGTGCACATCTGGGTAGTCTGGAATGGAGTGTGGATTCTCTTGCCAGGTATTTAGATCGGTTTCCTAAGTCGGCAGTTGACTTAGCGGCCCGCATGGGCCAATTATTTTACCAGACGCATGCAGATAATGAGAAAGTTAGAAATTTCTTTATAAAATACCAAGATCGATTATTGTACGCGACCGATCTCGATGATGATGGAAGTGTCGACGCAGAGGTGTTTAAAAAATCAATGCATGATATTTGGTATAGAGATTGGCTCTACTTTGTGACGAGGGATGCCATGATCAGCGACTTGGTCGATGTAACATTTAAAGGAATTGGATTGCCAAAGGAGGTCGTGGATAAAATTTATTTTCTAAATGCCAAGCGATGGTTTGGCGTATTCAATTAACTTTTGTAGGAGGGCGTTGAACTACGCAACTTGATAACTGGCTGAGGATCAGCAAAATCAGGACGGCGAGAACGAATGTATAACGTTATAGTAATCATTTATTTTTTATTAATCAGCGTGAGGTGAGTATTTCAACAGCCTCCTAGAAGATTAACTCCAGATACAAAGAGTTGACAAATGAAATTTTAGGGTGCAATTTTCTAAGAAAAAAAAAGTATATAAATGGCTAATTTTTTAGGGATATCTGAGGATGAACTTACAAGGATAGGGGGGATACACACGGCACGTGAAATCTGTAGCCAACCCGACCTATGGAAGGAGGTGTATGATTTGACTATTTCAAAAAGGAGCCAGATAGAACAGTTCTGGAACTCGGTTTCTACTATAGAAAATCTTCAAATTATATTAACTGGAGCCGGCTCTTCCGCTTTCATTGGAGACATCCTCGAGGGAGTCTGGCGAGAATATACTGGAATTGCAACCAGAGCAATCGCGACAACATCACTGGTCACCCACCCGCATCGATATTTTTCTTCGGACCAACCCCTGCTATTGGTTTCATTTGCAAGATCCGGCAGCAGCCCCGAAAGCAAAGCAACTATTGATTTGGCGAATCAAGTCTGCAGAGAAGTTTACCATATGGTAATCACCTGTAATCCGCTTGGCGAGCTGGCAAAGATGCAGTACAGTGATTCTGATCTGATACTTATTCTTCCGGAACGCTCCAATGATAAAGGGTTGGCCATGACCAGTAGCTTCACATCTATGGCGTTGGCCGGTTACCTTGTTGCCAGAACGAATGATGTTTTTTTACTTAGAGATCAAATATCGCTGTTAGTTGCCTATGCTGAAAAACTGATAGCTGATTTTACGGAGCCGCTAAGAACAGTATCTAAGCTAAAATTCAGCAGGGCAGTATTTCTGGGTTCGGGACCCATGTTGGGTGCAGCACACGAATCACACTTGAAACTACAGGAATTATGTGATGGGCAGGTTACCTGTTCGTTTGATTCTTATCTCGCATTAAGGCATGGACCTAAAGCAGTCATCAACAATGAATCATTAATTGTATTTCTATTATCAAACGATCCTTACGTTCAACTTTACGAGCGGGACCTGGTGCAATCAAATATGAAAGAGGGTAGGGGATTACATCGAGTGGGAGTTATAGAACAAGCCAGGGGCGATGAAGCGGTCGATACTTTGTTGGAACTACAACCTTTGGAGGGGACTTCTTCTTTAAACGAAGACCTGCTTAGTATTGTATATGTGCTGCTTGCTCAGATTTTAGGTTTTTTTAAATCGATTGATCTTGGCTTGAAGCCGGACCTTCCTTCAGTCAATGGTAGCATAGCAAGAGTTGTCGAGGGTGTTAAGCTGTATCCTTATATAGGTCACGAGGATGACGCCAGAATCAGATCATGAGGATAATTTGACATAGAGATTGAGGAAGGTTGCTAGACGTAAGAACCACACATTCAATCGATTGCGTTGACAGCAAAATGCGAGCAGTCAGATAGCTACTGTCATGCGGGGTTGTTCTGACAGGACCTCGGGTCAACCTTTTGTTATCATCTCTGAACCGAAACCCAGAGGGTGGGGGAGATGACAGGCAGAAAACCATCTTCTAAATATATCTTGGTTACTATTGTCTATGATTTGGTCCTCTTGGGTTGGTTTTTTTGGTTTGGGTAATAGATCAATTGCGATCCCTCATGTCGAATTCCGGTTGGCATGTTTCGGAAATATACTTCAGCATGTCGGGTTCAACCGGGATTATGTATTACGGTTTTGTGATGAAAGCCCAAAGTGCCCTGTCCGAACGGCTAGCCGACCGGACAATAAAGACGAGAGTCCCGAGGTCTCGGGAAGGTTTTTGAGGGCATGAATGAGTGATTCGTGGCCAGATGCCAAGACGAAGATCTTGCAGATCTTCGAGCAAGTGAACCACTTGTGGATTGGAGAGGATGGTCAGCATCAAGGGTGAGCCCGTCTGGTCAGCCGGACAGGCCTCAAAAATCGATGATGTGTCCGTATTTACCAGCCTGTACGGCGTTCAGTCGGGCGGGCAACAATTTGGGCTTGCCTATCTGACCGAAGCTGCAGCACAGACAGGGAATAGGGAGTCTAATGCTTATTTCCGGTTCAAGCGTGCTTGAGTAATCATAAGATCTTTCGAAACCTTACGAACATTTTTTTAGGTAAGTTAGCTTTTTTTCTTATCGGAGGGCACTTCCGTACTTTGAATAACGATTACACGTAACTCATCACACTGCCAGCACCTTGTATCTCACGCCTGGATGTAAGTTACGAGGTGAAATAAAAAAGTATACGAAAGTTAAGTATTGTTTATATACTTACATATAGTTTCTTATATTTACCTGTATGAACTTGAGGTAATTTTAAAATTATTTAAAAGACAATTTATTTGATGGATGTCTTTACAAAGTAAAAGAATGTGATTATCTCTATTATTTGTGGCCTATTCATTAATAATTAAACTTATGCGCATTATGAAAAAGAGATCTACTGCATGTGCCGATCGATTATTAAGGAGACGTCGGGTTTGTACGGCCTTCTGGTTATTGTTAATTGGTTCGGTCTTGACTCAATCTTCTTACGCACAAAGTACGGTCACCGGCAAAATCACTTCACTGACAGATGGTGACCCTCTTATTGGAGTGAATGTTTTGGTCCGAGGATCCAGCCGGGGGACAGTATCGGATTTAGATGGAAGTTATGCTATCTCATTGTCGAAAGGTGAAGTACTTGTTTTTACCTATACCGGATATTTAACCCAGGAAGTGTCTTTCGACGGAGCGTCAAATCTAGATGTCAGACTGGAAGAGAATGTACAGATTCTATCGGAAGTGGTAGTAACTGCCCTTGGAATTGCGAAACAAAGCAGGTCTATCGGGTTTGCCACCCAACAATTACTCAAAACAGACTTAACGGAAGCCAGGGATGTCAACGTTGCTAATTACCTGACCGGTAAGATTGCCGGTGTTCAGGTTTCACTTTCTGCTTCCGGGGTCGGTGGTTCAAGCAAAGTTATAATCCGTGGTATGAGCTCACTGACCGGCGAGAACCAGCCACTATACGTGGTGGATGGTGTTCCGATAGATAATAGTAAGTATGATGAAGGCCAGCTTTTTACTAATGGACGGGATTTTGGAGATGGTATTGGTAACATTAATCCGCAGGATATTGAAGCCATAAACGTTTTGAAAGGCCCTAATGCCACGGCCCTATATGGATCAAGGGGGAGCAATGGCGTGATTTCGATCACCACAAAATCAGGTAAAGGCGGGAAAGGCATTACTGTCGAGGTAAACTCTAATGTTACAATAGATAAATTGAACCTATTCCCCACACTCCAGAATAAATATGCGACTGGATATGAAGACATCAATTTATACGGTGGTACCGTCAATATTGGCGGGGTTGAGTACCCGGACATACCCTCCTGGCATTTTGAAAGCACCGGACCTCCCCTTGATGGTAGATTATTGGTAAATCCCTTTGTTTATCCAAATACGCCTCCTACAACTTTTGCGCTTCTACCGCAACCTGAAAATAATGTAAGAGACTTCTTCGAAACAGGGGTCGTTACCAATAATTCGGTGGCTGTTTCTGGGGGTTCAGAGAAATCTTCTGCAAGATTATCCGTTAACAATACCACAATAAAAGGAATCATACCGAACCATAAAGAGAGCCAGCAATCTATTACTCTAAGGACGGCAACTAAAGTAACAGAACACTTATCTTTTGATGGTAAGGTCAACTATATACGTAAGAATTCAGACAACCCCCCTGGGTTAGGTATATTTTCTTCAAATAATGTGGTCAGAGACCTCGCTGCAATGGGCAGATACGTGCCATTACCATTTTTGAAAGAATATTATGAAACTACCGGTGAGGCGGGGAGTTGGCCTGCAATATCAGTGAACCCCTACTATCTTGTCAATGAAAATAAGAATAATGCTGTCAGAGACCGTGTCATTGGCTTTGTTTCAGCCCAATACGAATTTGCCAGCTGGTTAAGTTTGATGGCCAGATCGGGAATTGACCAGTATTCAGAACGCAGACTGGAAAAACGGCCGGTTGGCTCTCCCAATGGTCGTACGGGTAGGTTGTCCGATGAAACTTTTCTGACGAAGGAAAGTAACAGTGACGTTCTGCTGACGGCGACCAAAGATAAATTTGCTGAAAACTTCAGTGCATCCCTTTCTTTGGGAGGTTCATTACTAAAAAGAAGTTACCGGTTGCAGGGATGGCAGGGTTCAGATTTTAAAGTGCCGGGTGTTTATCATATCAGTAATGCCAGGCAGGTAGTACCCTATTATTCCTTTCAGCAAAGAGAAATGAAATCTGCTTATTTTTCTGGCGAAATTGGGTACAGGAATTTTTTGTTCCTCAATGTAACCGGACGTAACGATTGGTCTTCTACTCTGGGTCAAGACAATTATTCTTTCTTTTATCCCTCGGTGGGAGCAAGTTTAGTATTTACCGATGCCCTAAATATGCAATCAGAAGTGCTAACTTTTGGCAAGATAAGAGCATCTTTTGCACAAGCAGGAAATGATGGAGCTGCCTATTTAACACAATCGGGTTATTTTCTGGACAATACTCCTTTTAATGGACAAAGCCTCGCTTATCAGAGCAATACGATTCCCTTGTTTGACTTAAAAAATGAACTAAAGGAATCGACTGAGTTCGGTGCTGATTTAAGATTTTTCGATAACCGATTTGGTTTGGATATTACTTACTATAAAAGCAATACCAAAAACCAGATTATACCCATCACGGTTTCGGGTGCCAGCGGGTATGCTACCAAGATCGTCAATGCCGGAAATATTGAGAATAAGGGTATTGAGATTGCACTGAATGCAACCTTGATTCAGCTTAGTAATAGTTTGCGATGGGATGTCACTTTTAATTATGCTAGAAACCAGTCTAAAATAATTGAACTGGCACCAGGAATAGAAACCTATTTTCTCAATGGAACCGGACAAGTCGCTCAAATTGAAGCCAGAACCGGTGAGCGATTTGGTAACATCGTTGGCTACAAATACAAAAGAGCACCTGACGGCCAAATAATCGTTGGAAGTGATGGTTCGTACGCGAGAGAGGATGACCTCAGTATTTTGGGAAATGTTACTCCTAAATGGATTGGTGGCTTAAATAATAGTTTGTCTTTTAAAGGGTTTTCGCTGAATTTCTTAATTGATTTTGTACAGGGAAATCAAATTACATCTGATACTAAATACCGAATGGTTGCCAATGGCACAGCGAAGTTCACTGAACGATACCGCGAACATTCAGAACCACTGCCTGGTGTAGTGGAAATCAAGGACGCAAGTGACAATGTGACCAGTTATGCACCGAATACAACCCTAGTTGATGGAAATCAGGCCTGGTCCTCCCGGGCATGGGGTCAAATAAGTGAGGAATTTGTTTTGGATGGCAGCTTTATTATGTTGCGAGAAGTGGTTTTAGGATATTCCCTCCAACCGCGCTTAATTAAAAAGACACCTTTTACCGGGTTGCGGGTTTCTGTTGTGGGAAGAAATCTATGGTATATCGAGGAGCACATGCAAGGCCTGGGTATATCACCTGAAACAAATCTTAATACCTCGGCTGGGGCAACTGGTGTTGAAGTGTTTAGCCTTCCCACAACAAGAAGTTTTGGTGTCAACCTTAATCTTACTTTTTAGCATTATTTCAGGATCATATTAATTAGAAGAAAATGAAAGCATATAATAAATTAAATCTGGGTTTGCTGGTTTTACTCATAGCACTGATGAATGCCTGCACGAAAGATTTTAAAGAGCTGAACACAAATCCTGCTTTAGTTACAGAAGATCTGGTCACTCCTGAATTCTTGTTAAGTGGGGTACAATACGGAATAGGCGGAGGTCTGGGGGCTTCAGATATTGGAGATTATTGTGGTATGACTGTCCGTGTCGATAATGCACCCTTTGTTGACGGTTTTGATGATGGTGCGTGGTATGCAGCCTATACTTCTTATGCTAATAATCTAGCCGCTATTGTCCGGAAAACGGAGAATGACCCTGAGCTCGTAAATAAAAATGCGATTGCCAGGATCCTGAAAGTTTGGGTATATTCCCAGGCCACCGATATCTATGGAGATATGCCTTATTTAGAAGCTAATAAATCACCCGATGAAGCTATCCCAGCTCCAAAGTACGACACACAGAAAACCATATACCAGGACTTCTTCAAAGAACTGAGTGAAGCAGCATCCGCTTTGGACGCAAGCAAGAAAAGTTTCGGTAATGCGGATCTGTATTACGGAGGGAATACAACAAAATGGAAGAAATTTGCCAATTCCCTACGTTTAAGACTGGCTTTGCGGCTACGTTATGTTGATCCTCAGATGGCAAAGCAAAATCTAAGTGATTTGCAGGAAGCGGATTTAATACTGAGCAGGAGTGATGATGCAGCCATCTTCACCACTGACGATATTGAAGCTCATCGGAACGCAGATTATACTCGAATAGCCAATGGAAACGATCCGGCCGAGCGACAAGATTTTGTTGGGCATCAGCTAGTTGGTAAGGCTTTATTGGATGCGCTGGTGGGGAGCTCGGTTCCCTCCAATCCACTTGATCCACGTACCAAAGTGATTGCAGATACCGCCCAACTGGATGGCTCAACTTTAATTCCTCCTCACGCACCTTTTGGATTTCGTGCACAGCCGCTTTTGGGAAGCGTACCGGTTGAGAATAAATATCCATATGGTTCTGGATCCGTTTCTTTATTCAGCTTGTTTGGGTACGTACCTGTAGTGGAGAAACCCATTTTGAGAAGCTCAGAGGTCTATTTTGCACTGGCTGAAGCTGCTTTGTTCAATTTAAGAACAGGGGATGCCAATACGTATTTTAGGAATGGTATTACGGCAAGTATTGAAGAGGTGCGGGATTTTTACATGAGAGGTAAAAGTCAGATGCCTGCACTTCTAGAGCTGGTTTATGGATCGGGTTTTGATGTGGCTGGGTATCTTGACTATAAGGAGATGAAACAAAGTGAAATAGATGCATTTCTGGCCTCTGGGGTTACAACCCTTGTCGGTTCGGATGAAGAGAAATTGGAACAGATTATAAACCAAAAGCTGATTGCACTACCAAATTCTTTGGAAGGCTGGAGCGAATGGAGAAGAACAGGTTACCCCAGAGTGCTCGTCGATGCAAATGAGCAAAGTACCTTGGCTGGAGTTTCTCCCCGAAGAAAGCACTATCCCAATTCTGAAAGCCTAATTAACAGTAAGAACTTTCAAGAGGCCATTGACCGGTTAGGAGGAAAGGATGATTTATTGAAGAGAGTGTGGTGGGATGCAAATCCGGATGCTCCCCATAAACATCCAGGTATGGTGGAATCGATGGCTAATCCCTGGAAGTAATGAACAGTTTATCAGAAGCGATTCCCTTTCTTGAATAAATAGCAGTAGAGTAAAGTAGGTCAGGGCTGTCCATCTAAGACAGCCCTTTTCAAACACTCGCACTCAATTATTTGGTGGTCGGATTGTAACGATTGATGGGCTGATTTTTGTCGGCGGATCGGAGGGCGAAAAAAGTATCTTATCCAGAAAATCTTATTAGATTAGGTGACAATGAAAAATAAATTGAGAATTCTTATCGTGCTGATGCTTTTAATGGTAAACTGCACGAAGCAAAAGCCATTTCATGCGGTGGAAGTGGACAATCCCCAATTCAATCCTAAAACGGTCTTTATTGGTTATGAAGATTTATCCAATCCCAAATTTAATGCGTTAAAGGAGAAGTATCAATTGGATAGTATTTTTCATGGAGAAACCGATGAACTCAAAAGAATATTGTTATTACGAAACTGGATTAAGAACCATATCTCTATTGATAATGTCGGACCTTATCCCGGATGTGGTTCTGCCGAATGTATACTGGATGAAGCTATAAAAGGCCATGGCTTTCATTGCGGGCATTATATGGTTGTACAAAATGCAGTGATGAACGCTTACGGTTATGTTACCCGTTGTCTTGGTGCCGGTGAAGGTGTCGCAGATGGCTTAGGAGAAGGGCATCATGGTATTAATGAAATATGGTTGAACACGTTTCACAAGTGGTTTTTATCAGACGCGAAGTATAACTACCATTTCGAAAAAAATGGTATTCCCTTATCTGCCTTGGAAATTCGTGATGCATATCTGAATAATAGGGCAGCGGATATAACACTGATGGAAGGACCTGACCGTGTCCCTACAGAATTTTATCCCGAATTGAAGAACAGATCAAAGGAATTATTTGCAAGAATTTATACCTGGATATCCTGGGATAAATATAACAATAAATATGTCAATTGGCCCAATGACAGCAGCGACCTGGTCATGTACCAGGATGGTTACTTTAAAAATCATGTTTGGATAAGAGACGGCAAACCGCACTGGGCTTATAATACCTCATACCTGCATTTGACTTCAGATCGTAAAGCGATTGAATGGACACCCAATACCATCTCGTCAGAAGTTGCGATTGTGGGAAATAAAGTAAGAATTAGACTAAATTCAATTACACCGAATTTAAAAACATATCAAATGAAGGAACTGCTTGATGGAGATGGGTCAACTATCGAGTGGGAAGCTGTCTCAAATGCAGTAGAAATCGAATTAAAAAGGAACCGTAATGAAATCGTATTTCGGGTGGTGAATCTGGCAGATATTACTGGCCCGGAACATAGAGTGATTATAGAGAGAGAATAGTCCATCGTTTATGAGTAAATGTTTGCGGAAATTGAAAACGTTAACAAAGCGGGAACGGATGAATCATTTCACAGTAGAAATTTATATTCTGCAAATCAGCGCGAGATGAGTATTTCGACTTCCTCCTAGTGATGTCGGAACCGACAACTATTGCAATAAAGACATTAACGGCCTATAAAGGCTGTATTATTCTATTTCCAGCACAAACGGCAACTCTTGGTTTTCTGCCTTCAGCGGCATGGATAGTCTTCCAATCGCCTTTGTCAATTCTGTTTCCGGTCCATTCTTGTAAGGGTTGAATGGATAGACCGGCCATGTCAGTCGCATTCCCAAAGGCAGATATAATGTCCAGCCGTTATGTTTGATCAGGCCACCTAATTCTTCGTCACCTAATTCAATCATCTCTTCGCCTAGAATTATTTTTCGTCCGGTGCCAGTTTCGAGCTGTTGTCCTGCTTTCAACATAAACTGCAGATTAAATCCTGATACCGCATCTCCCCATTTATAAGTAGTAATGAAGCGAAACTTCAGTTGTTTCTCCGTTGATTTGGGAACTTCCAAGATTGCAAAGAATACGTTATAGGCGAGTGCAAGCCGGTCAATCTCCTCATTCATTTGAAAGTGGCTGCTCACGGGCATGTGAATACTATCTCTACCGATGGCTTCAGTAAAAGTGGCGAGGTCAGGTTGACGTTTGGAATTGGCACCGCTTAGGATTAATCCTGTTTTATTATTAAAGACGCTAAAATTTCCCTGGCGGTCCAGAAAGAAATTGTTAAGACTTACGGGTGGTGCAATGATGCCGGAGTAGGTAACTACCCAGGGACCCGTTTTACGGATACCAGCAGGCACCTTCATTGCATGCACGTAATTCAGTTGATCCTGCGGTATAGACGCAGTTATTCCTTCGTGATAGTAGATTACATTCTGCGCTATTCTGCCCAAAGATTCTATATCATCACCTGAAGATTCCGTATCACTCCCATGGGGGAAAAAGCCTGTTAAAAATGTTGCATAGCGACGCCCATCGGGGAAGTTCGAAAATCCAAAATGACCCCACATTGAGACGCCCCAGTATCGGTTGCGGTCGTTAATGGTTTCTACCGGTGTGCCATCAGGATACGTGAAATACTGATGAAAGTCTGTCGAACGCCGGAGAGCAATTAAGGCTTCAGGATCTTTTGAATATTCATAATAGAGCGCTATTTGGGTGACAGTTACGTGGTTATAACCTGTGGTTGGTCCCGCTTGACTATGCTCCCCCCAGTATCCATCTTCAGTCTGTTCCTTTACACAGAAGCGGTGCAATACTTTTGTCGCCAGTTTGACCCATTCAGATTTTTTAAATACATGTCCCGCTACCAAAAGTGTTGAGGCATAGATAGCATAATGGTTAGGTGAGGTAATAATATATGGTGCATTATACCAGGGATAATCCTGGGATTTAACCAGCTTTGGTTCCAACAATGCCAAATTTTCCAGCAGTATATTTTGCCAGCGTACCCGTCTTTCTTCGCCAAGTTCATTTTCCAACAACCGGTAGGCTTCGAGCCACATATAAGTATCCCAATCGTTGTCATGCCGGGCAGTGTATTGACCCTGCTCATATTCAGTCACCAGCATGTCCCCTATGCGTTCTGCTAGTTGAAGCATGTGTGGATCTTTATACCGTTTATTTGCGGGATATGCTTTTGAATAGAGCACCGCCGGTATGATGATAGCATGCGGAAAATGATGAAAAGTTTGTACTTCCGGTAAAGAAAGGTGCACTTTTCGATCAGCATCTAATCGTTTTTCAATCCTTGTAATTCCGGCCTCCAATATTTGAAAGTAGTGACCCGGCAATTCCGGTGAGTCTGGATTTGAAGTTTGTGCCAGAGCAATAATAGAGCAGAAAACGAAGGTAATTACTAAAGCAATTATGGGAACCTCTAGTTTCATGATTTCTGTTTTTCGTTTCTTTACTTACTCGGGAATTAATTATTAATTACATCAATTTGATTCGGTCAAGTTAGGAATCAGGTTGTTTCAATTCACTTCTTTGTTCCTCTCAATTTATCTCACCGCTGCTGGATATGGATTATTTAGAATGCTTCCAATCTTCCGATTAACTACATTACTTTTTGTGCCCTGATCTACTTCGCTCTGCTTTAGCGTGGATAAAGGATTGCAATCTGACGTGTACCTGTTCATTCAGTGTCTGAGGTTTTTTTGCAACCCTTCCATAGTGCCTCCTAAATTATTCTCTAACTCGATGGGGAGCTTTTCTCGGGTTGACTTCTTGGTCGTTGTTTCCATGATTTTCTTACTCGTCCCTGATTACGTCATCAAATTATAGTTGGTATCTATGCATAGTCATCAGGCTATAAGTATTTTACACCCAAGAGGAGGTACATCCAAAGATGTAAAACGGTATTGTTTCGATTTTTCTATGCAACCCTTGGCCTTGTTTTATCAAAATACATAAAAAATAATGTATTGTAAGCTTAGTCGGAATATATATTTTCGTTTTCAGTATTTTTAAGATATAATTGCAATATATTGAAAGGTTGTAGAATTATTTATACTTTCATTCATTAGTGGACGAAAATATGTCTCCGGATGCCTAAGTCATGCAAGAGCATAGCAAACATGCTCCTTCTCCCCATCTTTTGAGTATACCGTCTGGCATTGCACAGGCAGAGATGTATCCTCCCTCTCTCAACTATCAAGATTCTTTTTTATAAAGGTGGGGCAAGGGGTGTCGCGAGTGAATCACAGCTTGAAGCACTTAAATCTTTTACGCTACAAACAAGTAAGGAGAAAGGACGAATCTTTATTATTAAAACCTGCATCAAGGACCTGGATGAATTTAGAAAATTAGTCCTCCAGGCAGCGCGGTTAAAGAAGTATGGTACAGTTCAGATCAACATTAGTACGCTGGCCGATAAGGGTTATTATGAAATTCCCGAAGGAGGAAATCCATGGCATGAGTATGCGGCCAACAAGCAGACGCCATACAAATTTTTTCCTGACCCTAAGATTGCTCCATTTCTCCCTGCAGAATTTGTAAAGAAGAATAGGCAATTGCTAATAGACAAAGCCAGAATTCTGAGGGAGAACGATATGGAAGCAGCTTTTTTCGGGTCCGAGCCTAATTTCCTTCCTGCCTCCTTTTTTGATGCCTACCCAAATATGCGGGGGCCTCGTATTGATCATCCCAGAAGAAGCAATGTGGAAGTTTTTGCGCCCTGCATCAGTGTCGACGAAACCCAGGAAATGTATGCCGGTATGATGGCTGAAATGCTCAGGACCGTACCGGAAATTAAAACATTTTATTTTAAAACAAATGATGCAGGCGCAGGTATATGCTGGATGGATTGGCTATACAGCGGACCCAATGGGCCGGATCATTGTAAAAACCAATCGGCCGGAGAAAGAGTAGCCAAGTTGATGGAGAGTTTTAAAAATGGGGCATCACGTGCCGGGAAAAAAATCAACATCTATTTATCCGCTGGCGAATCTAATTTCTCGGAAGAAGAGGAGAGGGATATTGCAAACCACTTGCCTCAGGATTGTTATTTCGAAGGGTATCATTCAATAGGATCAATGGTTATACGGGGTTTTATTGGTGAAAGTTACCCGGTCACGGAAATCATCAATCCATTATCATTACTAAACGGGACAAGATTAGTTGATCAGGCCACAACCGTCTTTATTGGTACGGAAGCGGCTTATGATCGTGGGTATGAAAGTCTGGATGCACTCGGTTTTTTGATCGATGTGCTTGAAAGGCAATTACAAAATCACGGGCCTGATGGGCTGATATCAACACTTCAGGAGCTTAAACATTTTTGTGATGACTGGGCGGGTAAAAACGATGCGGACCGTTTGTTTAATGCATTTATTGCCCTGGATGAGGCGGTCAATTTCAAGAAAGCGGCCATGCCCAATGTAAGTGCATTGTATTGGGGTGTTTCAGCCAGGCATATGACCCGGCCATTGTTGATAGCGCCAAAAAGACTTACTGAAAAGGAAGAATCTTATTTTCTCCCTTATGTTTTTAACGTTTCAAAAGAGGAAGCCCGGATGGACTATACCGATATACACGGCAGCCATCATTTGCTTCAACCCGGATTGGTCGAAAACTATGTTTCTAAAATAAGGCAGGTATATCTTTTATTGGAAAGCATTGGTGGCTCAGCACCTAAAAAAGGATTCATTCAAAAAATGGCAACTTCGCTCCGGATATATGCGAGCATCATTAGAAGTTGTGGAAACTTTGCAGAAGCCCAGGCGATCAGGGAAAGAAACGCTGCAAGACTCAACGGAGAAGTCCATTTACCCAATAAAGAGACAACATGGACTGGTGATCCTGATCTGTTGAGATTTAATGAAATTATGCGGAATGAACTGGATAATGCCCAAGAACTCATTGGCCTTTTAGAAAAGGGTGGCATGGAGTTGCTATGGCATGCAAATGATCAACTACATGAAGATACCTTTTTACCGGGGCAGGATTTAATAGCACAATTAAAGATGAAACGCAGAATCATGCTCAATCACTGGCGGGATATAGAAGATTATTTGACTAGCCCACTAAAATAATTAAAATGCACACGGGTAAGAAAATTATTTTTTTCCTTGGCTTCTTTTTGCTTGGAATTAATACCTATGGACTGTTCAGGTCAATGCGGAACCCGGACATTTATTCTGAGGAAAAAACTTTGCGAAACAGGATCGGGGATGTAACGATAGAATACCCCCAAATAAAGCAGTTGCTAAAAAGGAAAGAGCAAGAATCAAATAAGGATTTTGCTGTCAGAATAAACAAAGTGGTTAACGATGGCTTTGCGCATTACTGGAAAGCCGAGGGAATTGATAAGTATTATTTGCGGGTTCCTTTATGGGAAAATTACCTGTTGTACCTGGCCTCGTATATAGACCCCAAAAAATACAAACAATATGAATTCAGCAATTATAAAAAGACCTCGAAAGAGGTGTAGGACTATGTTCTACTCATTCTATCGTTGTTAAAGGGGTGTTGGCAGAAAATGGAATTGAGGCAGAGTTACTTGATGTTGGAGGGCGACATGTGGTAGTTAGAGCACAACTTGATGAAACATCGGCTTACATCCTTGATCCTGATTTTGGTGTCGTTGTTCCATATGATACTGCAGCTATCCAGGCAAACCCTGAATTAGTGAGAATGCCATATAGTAAAATGGCTGCTTTGTATTACCCGGATGCAAAGGATCCATATACTACAGACCTTATAGTTGAGATTTTTGGTAAAAAGAAGTATGTCTATACTGTTGATAACTGGTTTGAATATTTTTCTTATTGGGCTATCTGGATTATTCCTTTACTACTACTGATGCCTTTTATTGTCGATTTAACAAGAATAAGAAGGAACACATAGGTTGTTGCAAAGAATAAAAAAGAAAGACCTGGAAAAAATTATCTCTTTACTGGCAATCCTGTTCAATCATACAATTGTTTTCACCTTGCCAAATCCTGGTTAAACATCAATATAACAACAATTTATGGCAGGGGATAAGTGGCATAAATAACCCTTGCCCCAGTGGTTACAGACTCCCAACAGAAGATGAATGGGATGGCGAGCGACTAAGTTGGATAAAGCAATGATGCCGCAGGTGCATTTGCCTCACCATTGAAGTTAACCTTAGATGGCCTTCGTGGTGGTGGCCAAGGCACGGTCGATGAAGTTGATATCGTCGGCATATACTGGGCAAGTACGACGGACGGAGCTTTCTCATTCGCCATGGCATTTGGTGGTAGTGGTGAACCTGGGATTGGTAGTGGAAGTCGTACAACTGGTTTTTCTGTTCGATGTATCAAAGATTGAAGATCTTTTTTCTGACAAACGTCAATAGGTCGGAGTCTTATTCCATACTCCACCGCACAATAATCGATCGTTTAAAATCTGGCAGCCTAAACCGTAAATCATCTCTGCTGATCTTGCTCCAGATATTTTGCCAGGGATCATAGACGTCCATACTATTGGGTAAAGTGGATATTCCCAAATCTGCAGCTAAAAGCTGAACTCCCTGCCGCGTTTGTGCAGGAATGCCATGGTCAAGTTCCGATTGCCAGGTGTTATTTGAATCGCGTAGCCAAAGGAGGTTTGTCTTTTTTCCTCTTAATTGGTATATTCGTAAAGAATCTGTTGCGATTATCGAAGGGACAAAGGCTTCCTCAATTGGATCAATGCCTTCACTCGCTTCGCTGAATCTTTGATAATGATACCAAAGATTATTTTTGTGCACGTATGATTCCCAATGCCAACTCATACCTGCTCCCGCAGACCCCGAAAAAAATGGTGCAAATAGGATGTCATGCAATAAAATGCCGGCGGTATCAAGCGGATAGTATTTACTGGGGCCAGCATGCCCGGGTTCCACTGCACCCGTTTCTGCCAGGATGACCGGCTTGGCTGGATGGTACGATAGCAGTTCCTGGATTGCTGAAGCGCAAATATTGTCCATTGGAGCCTGGCAAATTTCCATCTTGGCTCCCAGATCAAGGTAGCGATGCACTTGGGCTACCTCGTTGCCAGGTAGTAACATCATCTTTTATAGATCGGCCTGACATTTTCCGAATCAAAACTCCCCAGACTCTGCATGACCAGATTTTTCGGAAATCGCTTTTTGACCTCACTTAGCATCTTTTCGTTCCAGGCAAAAAAGATGCTGTCTTCCGGGCCTTTCATGGCGTTCATTTCATTCCATAATTCCAACCCAAAAAACAAGGTATCCGAGCCATAACGCTTCTGATAATAGTCAATTTTATTGAGAAAAAGTTGTTGACCTTCCTCTGATGTGAGGTATTGCCGGATGCTGTCGAGCGGACCACCTTGCGACGTGTGATAGGCAAATTTGGTCGCCCAGCGCTGGGGGTTTTCTTCCAGCGTCACACTGCGAAAATGTTCAAAAGTAATCTTTATTCTCAGGTGATATCTTCTGGCCATTTCAATGAATCGGTCAATCCTTTGGGCTTTTTCTTCACTGTATTTCCCGGCTTCTTCTTCGATATCCCAAAAAGATTGACTGAGCCAGATTCGGATGTAGTTCCCTCTGTTTTCCGCGAGGTTTTTCATCCATAACTCGATTTCGTTAAAAGCTGAATCCGGGTTTTCACCATTTCGACCGCTCGGATTAATCATGTTGATTCCTACCGGAATGTAGGATGAGCCATCCGAGAAGGAGAAATAGGATGGATTGTCAGGACTTACCTCAATGTAACGTGCAGCGTTGATAGGTTCATTCTCCATGCGATCGCTGCAATTCACCATACTCCAATATATTAATAGGATCAAAAACAAATGAGCAACCTTCATGGGAATTTATCAGTTTAATACCTTCATGAAAAATACGAAGATTTGTGGCAACAGCATAATCATGGTAATCCGCTTGAGGATCGGATCCCGAAGCCCGTGGTGAAATACAGTAACTCTGCCACCGTCTTCCTACCGGTGTCAATTTTCAGCTAAATCCACCCGGGATCGGACACGGGATCAACTAAACAAATAACAAAGAAAAAGGTGCACTCTGAGCATGCACCTTAAAGTATAGTAACCTCAACTTTCTGCACCATTTTTTGGAATATTTATATGGGTGTATGGTAGATCATAATCTATTGATAAAGAATTAATTATGAGCCATCTCCAGGGGGTTTAAGAATGCCCCCTACTTGAATCAAAAGTGTAGTATAAAACTATACCCAGGTATAGTCAACCATCATTACAAAGACCATAATTTTAATCCCATCAACTTTTAAATCAG
The DNA here is from genome assembly GCA_016711125.1 of Saprospiraceae bacterium. GTDB lineage: Bacteria > Bacteroidota > Bacteroidia > Chitinophagales > Saprospiraceae > JABDMH01. The sequence continues at coordinate 88,517 of JADJTQ010000006.1, forward strand.
ATACAATGAAAAAATTATACGTGTCCATGGTGTTATTGCCTTGCTTCCTGACGCTATATAGCCAGGCTACGGTAGAGACGGATTATATGCTACTCGGTCGAGAAACGTTGCCCCTTAATGGGCAATTTATAAATGACACCTTTGTCATGATAGATTATACAAAAGGCTCTCTAAGAGGGGGAATATTGAAAAACGCTCATTTTTGGTCTCCAGACTCGGTGAAAGCCGGCTCTTTTGGGTTCGGAGTTAATGTACTGGCAACTGGAAATGGTGGTACCACAGCTTTGGGCATCAATACATGGGCAAATGGAAATAATGGTGCTACGGCTTTAGGTACCCTGACAAGAGCATTTGGAAATGATGGTGCTACCGCTTTGGGCGTCAATAGCTGGGCATATGGAAATAATGGTGCTACGGCTTTGGGGTGCTTTACAAAAGCAACCGGAAATAATGGTGCTACAACTTTGGGCTTTGTTACATTGGCATCTGGAAGTAATGGTGCCACGGCTTTGGGCTCCAATACGATAGCATCCGGATATAATGGTGCGACGGCTTTGGGTGCCGGTACAAAAGCATATGGAAATAATGGTGCTACAGCTTTGGGATATCACACTTTTGCCACAGGAAACAGCTGTACTGCGATGGGCGTATTTAGTGACAGCATCGTGACAAGCGGAACGGAGGTCACGGCCACCAGTCCGCTCGTTATTGTAGGTAATGGAGATCTCGGCAATCCGTCCAATGCCCTGGTCATTAGAAAAATGGCATCGTGAGTTTTGAAAATTACTCCTTTCCGGATCTTGACGGCACTACAGGGCAAGTCCTCGGAACGAATGGATCAGGCAATTTGAATTGGGTAGATGGTGATGACTGGTCAAATAATGCTTTCGACATTTTCCGTTCTACGGGCAGCGTGGTTATTGGCCATAGTGGGGTCCCATTAGCTAAATTAGAAGTAAACAATGCGAACCTCATGCTACCAGCGGGCATTTTTGAAAATACCGCATCAAACAACAACCAAGCAGTGTTAAGGGCAAAAACCTCGGGTCTTTGGCGGGGAGGCGAATTTGAAATTAACAATGCCGCCAACACCGCAGCCGCCATCTACGGCCTGACGAATGGCGCTGGTACCGGCCTGGTCATCAATCACAATGGTTCAGGGGGTAATCTCGCTATTTTCCAGTCGTCAAATGCCAACATGGCCAGAATAGATAAGACAGGAAAAGGCTACTTTAATGGTGGCACCGTGAGTAGTGGTGCCGATATCGCGGAAGCCATGGTGCCAGAAGGAAAGGTTCAGAACTATGAATATGGCGATGTCATGGTGATATCTACCCATACCGATCGTAGCATAGAAAAATCTAACGTGGCATATTCCTCATTGGTTGCCGGGGTGTATGCCACCAAACCGGGGGTACTGCTTACCGAAGAAAATATCGATGATGATCTGACCGGGCATATACCGATGGGTGTCATCGGCATCATACCAACCAAAGTCTGTAACGAAGGAGGTCCGATCAAAAGAGGGGATCTACTCGTCACTTCATCCCGGCCTGGAGTCGCAATGAAAGCCGATCTGAGCAAACTCCACATTGGTCAGGCCTTGGGCAAGGCTTTGCAAAACTCGGACGTAGATACAGATCTTATCAATGTGCTGGTTAATGTGCAGTAGTTCAATTGATAATTGATAATGGACAATTGATAATTATTCAATTCGTATTTTAAGCGCATGAATAGACTTAAAGCATTCGTAATTCTTTTGGTTTTATTGCCCAGCCTTTTGTCAGCTCAAGCGGAAAGTGAAAAGGTAAAAGATGATCTTTGGTACGCCAATGATTATTTTACCAAGAGTTTTTTCAGCATTCAACAAGATATAGCCCAAGCTCAGATCTATGCCGATTCTTCTCTCCATTATGCGGCGCAAATTGGTGATACCTACTCCCAAGCTAAATTTCACTTTTTAATGGCTACGATGGAGCGGGTTCGAGGCCACTATCGGGAATCCAGGGATCTATTTAAGACCTTTGAGGCAGCTGCCATCACCCAAAAAGATACTCAAATGCTGGCCTCCGTCACTTACCAACTTGGCATCGTGACTGAGGCACTGGGTGATCTCGACAAGGCCGTGGCTTACCAGTTTCAATCGATGGATTATTATGAAATGCTGGGTGATTCCATCTCAATGCTCAATAGCTTGAATAACCTCGGTTCCATTCATCGTAAACTCAAGCAATACGACAAGTCTGAAACCTATTATATGACGGCACTCGACCTCAATATCAAAGCAGAAAGATTGGGTGCCCAGGCCGACGTCCATATTAATATGGGGAATCTCTACGCCGAACAAGGCAAATACAGTGAAGCTCTTCCGCATTATATCGAAGGAAAACACCTGGATTCCATCACTAATTATGTAAATGGTCTGGGGTATGATTATGAAAATATCGGCACCATGTACGCCCGCCAAAAAGAATATGACCTGGCTCTGGCCAATTATCAACAATCATTGGCGATTCGTGAAAAAATGGATCAAAAGTATGAACTCACGCAAATCTATATCCGGCTAGGCGAATTGTATCGCGAAATCAATAAAACCGGGGAATCCGAGATTTATCTTTTGAGAGCAAAAGATCTTACAGACCAAACAAATGCAGCTGAATCCAAGTCACATGTCTACAAGGCACTGTCGCTGCTTTATCGTGATAGGGGACAATATAAGACCGCCATGGATTACCAGGACCAATACATCCAGGTAAAAGACAGTATGTTAAATCAAAACACCAGTGATCAAATCTCCAAGCTAAATATACAGTACGAAACCGAAAAGAAAGAACAGGAAATCACGCTGCTCACCACCGAAAAGGAATTAGCCAACACTCGGCTTTCCGCCGCCAGAAAGCAGTTGATTGGTCTCACGATCGGATCCATTTTGGTTAGCGCATTAATGCTGATTATTTTTCGGCTATTTCGCAAAATGCGAGGACAAAATGTCATTATTACCAAGGCACTACAGGAAAAAGATATCCTATTGAGAGAAATTCATCATCGGGTAAAAAACAATCTTCAATTTATTTCCTCCTTGCTGGGTTTGCAGTCGGAGCATATAAGTGATAAAGTCGCGCTGGGTGCTTTGCAGGAAGGGCAGGGTCGAGTCCAATCGATGGCCTTGATTCATCAAAATTTATACCAGGAAGATAATCTGACCGGGGTAGACATGCAGGCTTATTTCATCAAATTGATCCGTGGTTTGTTTGATTCCTACAATGTGAGAAAAGATCAAATACAGCTCAACCTGGAGGTAGAAGATGTAAACCTGGATGTCGATAGTGTGATCCCGATTGGATTGATTGTCAACGAATTGGTAAGCAATGCCTTGAAATATGCGTTTCCGGACAAACGAACTGGGCTTATTACGGTGCGCTTACAAGAAATAGGAGAGAAGTTATCATTAACCGTGCACGATGATGGAATCGGGATTACCCAGGAGCAGCAAAAATCATTGGGTGGTTCATTTGGGTATAGGCTCATTCATGTTTTTTCAGAGCAGTTACAAGCAGAAATGAATATCTCTAATAACGATGGTACCAAAGTGCAAATGCAAATTAAAAAATACCGAAAAACCGCTTAGTAGATTTTCAACTATTTTATTTGAGTTTGAATTTGGATGTGCAGTTCGCATTTGTTTGGTGCCATTCATCGTTCTTTTTGCAATGTCCTTACATCAGCTATCAGCTGCTCTACTGAAGTTTTATTGAGACCATTATAGGTTCCACGAATATGTCGATTTTTATCAATGAGTATAAAATTTTCCGTATGAAGAAATTCATCAGGACTTTTTTGTAATCCTAAATCTTCTTCTACAAAATAGTCCTTTCTGCCTAACTTATATATTTCTTGCTGATCACCGGTTACTAAATGCCATTTATCGGAAATCACTCCTTTTTTGTCAGCATATTTTTTCAAAACAGGTACTGAATCGCGCTCAGGTGTCACCGAATGAGATAGTAGCAACACATCGTTATCCTCTAAAAATGCTTCCTGTAACTTGGTCATGTTTGAGGTCATCTTAGGACAAATGCCAGGACAAACCGTAAAGAAAAAATTAGTGATGTATATCTTTTCATTAAAAGTATTTTCAGATATGGTGTCACCATCCTGATTAATTAATTTGAAAAGAGAGATATGATGAAATTGGGTCAAGATCTCGTCTTTAGGATCAAACCAATGAGGTGTAAAGGTAGCCTCATCGTAATAGGGTAAGGTATCCACTCTACTTATTGGATCGTCTGGAGGGCCACAGCTTATCAGGATCGCGAGACTCATGAGTATAAAAATGTTAGTATTAATATTGAATTTCTTCATCATCCAATTCATAACAAAGATTTGCTTTTTTAAGACCAAAGATTCGTCCATTTCTGGCCTCGTAGTTGACATAGGTCTTCCCGTTTTCCAACCAGGCCTGTTGCATGCCTTCCTCCACGCCCACATTAAAATGAGTGCTCCTCTGCAATTGCCCATTGACAAACCATCTTCTCTGCAAACCGTGTCTTACGCCTTCCTTATAATAGGATTCTGCGATTAGAATACCCTCTGGTGACCAAGTATACACCACTCCGTCAAGATGATTTTTGCTATAGGTTGATTGTTTTTGAAGGCAGCCATTTTCATACCATTTTTGTGCTATTCCATCTTTTTTCCCTTGAAAATACGCAATTCGCTCTGCAAGACAATTATTAGCATAATTGCTTATTGCAAAACCTGAAAACGGCTGGCCAGAATAGTACCACATCCCTTCATCCGGATGCAATTTAAGTTGATCTTTTCCAATTTCGATCATGGTTGGTGCAGGTGCTTGGATAATTGCATCTTGGCCTGGTGGGACATTAATCTGGCATCCGGTTAAAATCAGCATGATGGCAGACAAAAGATATTTTAGAATAGAGATTTTGTTTTCCGGAATCATCCGCTTAATTAATTGCTCGGGGACTACCTTGATAATTACCACCAAATAACAAAATACTGGATCCGATGTAATACTCATTAATGATATGGTAGTGGTACTCTCCGACATCCGTATGTTGCGTCTTAGTAATATGGCCACCTGATTCGTCCAGATCTGTTGGATAATTTCCGGTAGAATTACATTTTCTGCCATAGATGAAAAAACCGTCGGCCATAATGCCTATTAATCGATCATCATCGTCTGACAATGGAATGGGTTCTAAATGATAATGATATTCTGAAGGTCCAATGTGGCCTCCGGCGTAGTCAAGCGAGGCTATAGCACCGGATAGTGGACCATTGCCTTCTGAATCATTAAAAATTGCTGCACCACTTACTGAAATGCCGATTGCTCCCAGAGAAGTGGCGGTACTGCGACTTGCCAATTGCGGTCTCACGGAGACTCTCAAAGTCGCAGAAGCATCATAGTTGGGTATAATACTTGGGGTGAGACCGGTTGCGACGGTTGGTTCTGTATAGAGCGGGTGGCCCTTACCCCAATAGACAGTACTATGATTGGGCAATCCATTTGTTTCGATCACGACTTCATCCCCATCCAAATAAATATCTGTGTTATTCGTATCAAAATCAGAAAATGCTTTATGAAGCGAGGTACTAGTGCTTAGATTAGCACTGGAAGGATCCTTAGTGCAGGAAGAGATTATTAGTATCAGGGTCCCAACTATTAAAAAGGAAAAAAAAAGATATTTCATAGTGTCTGTTTTAGTTTAATTTCCCATTAGACATCGGTTGGCTGGAAATCCTTCGCTGATGTGTTCATTTTTTGTTTTTTATAAGAATGCCTGAGGCAGTTGATTTTAATGGAAACAAAAAGAAGGGAATAGATCTGAAGAAGTCTTCTTACTGAACAATGACGGTCTGTGAATTACCTTAATTTTCAGATTTTCATAGTCCTAAAATCTAAAATATTTGATAAATTTTGATTTATCGTCCGAGCGGGTTGTTTGGTGGTTTTACAAGAATTCTTTGCAGCACTTGATTCATAAAACGCTCGAAGTCAGCACCTTGATTGTCTTTTACAAGAAATTTTAGTTCCTGGAGATGCTGGAAAGTAGACATGACCTTCTGTCGCTCAACTAGTTGAACTTGTTGTAAAATGGAATCAACATTTGAATTTGATCTCAAGAGATCGCTAAAATAGATTCGAAGCAAATCTCTCTGATGATTGTTGATCGACTTCATTTGCTCTTTGTGCTTCTCGACGGAGACAACAAATTCCCTATGCTGGGTTTGATTCATCTTTAGGAGTTCAATCGCTCTAGCTTGAAAATCATCAGACCTGTCCGGTGGATTTGGTCTTGTAACAAGAAAGAATGTGATCAAGCCCAGATTAAGCAACAATAGTAAAAGGGCCGCATATTTATAGAATGTCAATTGCTTCATTCGTCATACAGTTGAAAGTTGGAAATGAGCGAAGTTTCATAATCATTTTCCATACTTAATTCTAAATCGGAAGGCATACCGCTTTGAGTGTAAGACCGGAGTGCAAAAACGTTTAAGATCAGTAACAAGATGGCAGCTGCAATGGCAGGTTGCCACTTGAGTGTTGAAATAATTTTTGGTTCAGGTTGATTGATTTGCGCTTCAATTTTGGCAAATAGATCTGCGGCAGGCTTAGCTCTTTGGCTGCCTGACAGGCTGTTAAAAATGTCATCGATCCAATCTTCGTTAGGCTTCTCCATGATTTCTACACTCGTATTTAGTTTAGACAATGTTTATCCCTTTTTCCTTTGGTGAGGAACCATTTTTTTCAATTTTTCTCTCAAATTGGCTTTGGCCCTCTGAAGCAACGACTCCGTTGCTTTAAGTGAAGTCTCCATAACATCAGCCACTTCCTGCCTGGGTAATTCCTCCACAAAGCTCAAAATAAAGGCTGTTTTCTGACTATCCGGCAGGCTGTCGATCGCTCTAAAAAGTATTTTCGAACTTTCTCTTTTCTCCAATAGGATCCCTGGGTGTTCAAAATCCGGCTTGTCAATATCGGAATTACCCCATTGTAAAAAGGAAAACTTCTTTTTCGATTTGATCTTATTCAATGAAGTGTTGACTGTGATTCGATAAACCCAGGTACTAACGGAAGATTGACCTTTAAATTTGGAAGCCTTGCGATAAATTTTAGTAAACACATCCTGGGTGATTTCCTCTGCATCTTCTTTGTTTTGAGCGTAACTCAGTGCTGTATTATATACCTTATCCGAATACAACTTGTATAGTTCTGCAAAAGCTTGTTGATCACCCTCGGCAACGGCCTGGATTAATTCATGGTCTATATTCAAATGGAGCCTTTCAAATTTGCGATCTACATTAGATCAAATATGTTATTGCTTGGTTGTTTCGAAATGTGGTGGTCTGTATGTTTACAAGATATAAGATTCCACAGCCCAAAGGTAAATACTATTTTTTAGATCTTGGCTATGCCTTGCTTAGTAAGGTAAGGCATGTTGATAGCTTACGGACAAACAACTTATTTATTTTCTTGTTCCCATATGATCAATCTTCGACTCGTCTCTAAGCTCTCAAGTGATATAATTATCTTGATCCATGAATCTTGCGAAGTAGATGAGCAATGACTAGCCGCAAGAAATTGTGTATAAGCGGGTATCAATACTGAACTTAGGGATCATCTTGGATCATCTCAAACTAAGAATCTCCTTTTTGACAGTGATATCAGCTGTCAAGGATAGTAAATAATCAAATGAATCCTGCGTCCTACCGTATTTCATTGATCTTTTATGTCATTAAATTGACCCATGCTGATCCACAGTATTTAAAGAGAACATTTTCTAAATCTCATTAGATTTTGTTAGGACGAATTTTGGAGTATGTCAATTATACCCTGGTTGCTGTGACGACCGGAATCGGATCATGGATTGTTAGTGAAGCAGCCTGGTTGTTTTTTATCGTAAATTGAATTTTAACGGAAGGTGCGCCTGCCGGGGCGAAAATATCCTTATCGACTCGGAGCAAGTTTCGGCCGGTATATTCAGCCCGGCTTAATGATAGATTATTCATACCATTGATGGTGACATTAAAATAGTCTTCGCTGGCTTCACCAAAGGCATATTTACCCAAATATTTTTCTCTTTCTTCCTCGCTAATCTCAAGGGCCATGGCTTTAATATCAGCATCACCGATAGTCGTCAAATATGAAACCAGAACCTCCTGAACTTCCCTCTCCGTGCCATCAACATTATTACGGCGAAGTCTCATAGTGGCGTGATGCATTAGAGTAAATCCATGGGGTCCACGTATTTTTTGAATTCCCGGCATTTCTTCGATCATGGCCTTAACGGCTGCAAATTTGCCAAGCATGGCAAACGCAAAAATATCAGGACGTGCCCCGTATTCGATCAGAAATTCGGCGATATCTTTTCTCCCCATATGCGATGCCGCACCCAAGGCAGTTTCAACATCACCAAAACCCCAATCATGAGATGCCTTAGCTAATTCAGGTTGATTCGCGACCAGTTCTTTGACTACATCAAATTGAGTGTGTGCCGCTCCCACTACTTTTTGAACCAGATTGGGGTCGGTCGTCGGATAGGAGGCACTTAGGCCTCCCGTATCAGAGATCGAGGTGTGGTAAGTATGCCCCAAAGTAGATTCTTGAATACTCCTGATTTGGCTTAATGGAGGGAAAAGGCCAAAAATTCCTATGGCTGACTTGCCGATGAAATCTCTTCTATTTTTTGACATGCCTATTTAAATGTTTATTTTGAAGATGATCAGTGAATTTAGTCAATCCAGATTTTGGTCGAATAAATTTTCATATTCAATAGCTCTTAAAGTAAAAGTAAACCAAAGATTCATGAAATGATGTTGCAGCCTGAAGTTACAAAAATCACCTATGATAGTGTTCCCGGGGCTACGCTCGGGGTCTGATTTTAGGTCTTATTTAGACCAATCTCAGACAAACCTGGGTGAAAGGATGTTGTTCCTACGTGAACACTCTTGGGAATAATTCGAATAAGGTCTATTATCCTTGCAGTAAAATGACCAAAGTTGGATTGTTTAATGACTTTCTGAAATTACATATCTTCGACTGAATCATTTGATTTGATAAGTACTTATGAAAATACAGCTGGAGACTAAAGATCTGATCATATTTGAAAGTAGTTTGTTTCGGACCACTTCGACCTTGCTGGTAGGGCAAGACTATTTATTGTTAGTGGATCCGAATTGGCTGCCTATCGAAATTGATTTTATCGAGCGTTACGTAGAGTCGATCAAGGCTAATAGACAACCGTACCTATTATTTACCCATTCGGATTATGACCATATTATTGGATATGGAAGGTTTAGTCATTATCGCTGTATTGCCTCAAGCAATTTTGTAAGAAATGGAGAGAAAGCGGATGTCTTAAACCAAATCATGACGTTTGATGACGAATACTATATTGAAAGAAACTATCCGGTGACCTATCCAGTGATTGATTTAGAAATCAGCGATCAAATTCAGAAATTAAGCATAGGAGGTGAATCATTTACTTTTTATCAGGCACCGGGACACAATCGGGATGGTATTTTGACCCATCAACTCAACAATGGAGTTCTAATTGTGGGCGATTATCTGAGTAATATCGAATTTCCCTATGTCTACCATAGCTTTGCTGAATACAGTCAGACACTGGATCAATTAGATTCGATCATAAAAAGTGGGGATGTGAAAATATTAGTTACCGGACATGGAGATTTTACTCATGGTAAAACTGAGATGATTCGAAGAATAGGAGATAGTCGGTCTTACCTGGATCGACTCGAAGCGTCTATCAGATCGGGTTCGAGTTTTGATCTGGATAAACTTTTTGATCGATATAAATTTCCAAAGATCATGAAGAAGTTTCACGAGGACAATATGGAGCTCATGAAGCGAGAACTTTCTCTTTAGTTTGGGATTCCCCTTGTACTCTCCGGATAGACATTGAGTATGAACAGGCCATGAATAGTATTCGGGAGGGCTACAGCTCTTGGAATCCCTAAATAATGCCGCAGGGATCAGCATGGAAGAAATGCTCGTGGAATGCCTCTCCTCAATTACATTGTCCTAAAGCCATATAAATCAAAATAAAGACTAGAATGGTCCCAAAACAACCCCCTCCTAATTTCTTTGCTCCATAGCCGGCTATCAAGCCCCTGAATAAGTTGTTCATTGATTTGCTTTTTAGGTCTATCTAAAGTATGTGTTTCCAGTCTTTACACTCCGACCAGCTCCATTGTTCGGTAGAGTAGCAATTATCTCTTCTTCAGTAGCCACAGAATTTCTCTCAAATAATTCGGTTAGCTTGTCAAGTGTGCTCTTTGCATCCTCGAATTAATCCTCATCTTTATATTTTTGTAGGGGAGAGTAAACGTGCTGGTCAAAGATAAGACAGTAAGTCGCTAAGAAAGGGACTTCACTTGTGAACCCACCTGCAAATGATCACGAGCAACTAATTTCTGAATTCAATTAAAAGATTGGGTCTACGGTGTATATAGTGGGTCTCAATTTTTCGCATAAAAGTAATTTCGATCTAGATATTCATCTGTGGCTCTCCAAGTATTATATAACAACAGAACATGGTATTGGGCTGAAATGGAATCAAGTGAAGCGGAAGAAGACTCGCATTGGTAACGATTTAACATGGAAGAAAACATGTCATGGACCCCTAAATCCCCTAAAAGGTGACTTCTACAGCCTACTACTAGAAGAAAGTAAACAGGCAAGTGTATTGAAAGATGTACTGGCAAAGAGCGAGAGAGGCGGTTCTCCCCTTTCAGGATCGTAAGTGTTGAGCATATATACTTGATGGCAATATGTAATATTTAATCAATTAATTATCACACTTGTGCTACAAAATTGACTTACTTGGGGATGGGAAAGATAATTAACCCAAATTGAATAATTTGATCCAAACTACATTCTTGTACAAGCCTTTCACTTCTTTACAACTGAGAAATTGCATTGAAGAACTCTGCGTGGGTCATTTGTAAGCCGATGCCATCATTCTCCTCGAACAACTGTAAAAATGAAATTCCGGGCTCGCTTTTGGTACTCATTTGATGGATTTTCATCTCTTAATCGCAACATTTAGGCTAGTAAATTTGTAATTTTATCATTGATATTTATGTTTAGGTGATAGACTCGTTAAATGATCTGGGTGCCAGCGGTATGGTTATTGAGGGATCTTTTGGGACTGGTTGCTCAACATAATTTAAACAGTGAACTTGTTATTGAATAGAGTCGTTTGTTACAAGTACTGGGAGGCTGTTGAAATACGCAACTTGATGCTGACTCCGTAAATCGTCGTTTCTGACGCGGCGAGACGAAGGATGCTACTGGAAGTTGTAACAGACTGAGTCTCAACAAAGTCAGGAATGGCGATAACGGATGAATCATGTTCTAGTATAAAGTTATATTTTGTAAAATCAGCGCGAGGTGAGTATTTAAACATCCTCCTAGGGAAGATAGATGAAAAGTTTTTGAGACGTTGTTAAGGATTTGATTGGAAGTGCTGAAATTTGATGCTCAAATCAGCGCTATACGGCAGAAACAAGAAGGCTTGGAAGAGGGATTAATAGAGAAGATTCAAAAAATTGTAAAGGAAAACCTGCATAACCCTAAATTTTCGACAGGGTTTCTCTGTGATGAATTGCATATAAGCCGGTCACAGTTGCATCGTCGTATCAAGCAACATAGCGGCTTGTCGACCTCCCTTTTTATAAGAAAGATTAAATTAGCTATTGCCAAAGAACATTTGGAAGGTCCGGACCACAATATTTCGGAGATCGCCTACCTTAGCGGCATCGACAGTCCTCAAAATTTCAGTAAATATTTCGTGGAAGAGTACGGTATAACCCCTAGTATGTACCGGAAGCAGTTCCGCGAGGAGCTTAGAGAAAGAGAAATTACTAACTCTGAATTACCTAAAGGAGAGTCAGTCGGTCGGTTACCTTTTCTTAGCAAAATTGGAACAGTCAGGAAGTACCTCTATTACTCGATCATCAGCCTTGCTGTCATTTCAGTGATGGTCTTCATTTTTTCGGAGACGAGAACCAAATGGAAGGCTACGCAAGCACAAGTGATATCGGATAATAGCCATTTTGAAAATTCAATTGCTGTGCTTCCCTTTGAAAATGTTGGGTCTGAAGTAACCAATTTTTTTACTGATGGCATCGTGGAAGATATTTTAACCAACCTGGCCTACTTTGCAGACCTAAAGGTGATATCCCGTACTTCTTCAATGACCTATAAAAATACCCTAAAGGGCATCAAGGAGATCGCCAAGGAATTGAAGGTGGCTTACCTCTTGGAAGGCAGTGTGCGACAGATCGAAGATGAAGTGAAGGTCACTGCACAGCTGATTCGAACGGCTGATGATTTTCATGTGTGGGCAAAAAATTATACCAAAAAAGTTGAAGACATTTTCCAACTTCAGAGTGAGATCTCGATGGACATTGCTTTAGCGCTCAATCAGCGCATTAGCGCGCAAGTCAGCGAAAGAATCTCACCTGCATCGCCGGTTGACTTTCAAGCCTATAATGAGTTCTTAATTGGCCGAAATCTGTTAATGTCTCGTACTGAACAAGGAATCAAAGAAGGCATCCGTAGATTTGACATTGCACTGGATATTGATCCAGGATATAGCAAGGCTCTGGCATTCAAGGCAAATGCCTATCAACTTCTCGCGAATTTGACTTATGAAGATCGAGAAGAAAACAATTCTATAGCAGAAGCACTCGCTTTAGAGGCTATCAAATTGGATACCAAGAATGGACTTGCTTATGCAACATTAGGAAGTCTCTATAAGGATCAGAAAAAATGGAGACAATCGGAAACATCTTTTGAGATTGCCTTAAAATATAGCCCTAACGATGCGCTCACTAATTATTGGTACAGCTTACTTTTACGTGAAATTGGACAAGTCGGGAGATCAGTGATTTATAGCACCAGAGCCATAGAATTAGATCCTCTTTATCCAGTCATTTATGCGGGTCACATTGTCAATTGCATGTATTCCGGAGCTGACCACTTGGTTGATAAGTTGATTAAGGAGGGTGAGGTACTTTTTACTAACTCGTTTATGTATCACTGGGCGATTGCTAAAAACAATGAATATAACCAAGATTATCAAGCTGCCATCTTACAATCTGATCGGGCCCTTTCTTTAAATCCGGGCATTCCATCCATCGACAATGCGAGGGTTTTTTGCCTTGGCCGGTTAGGTCATCATCAAGAGGTACTGTCCTTTATAGATACCCGAGAGGATTTTATTGCAGAACATTACATTGCCCGTGCTGTAGCATACAGTGCATTAAATGATGTAGAGGCTAGCTTATCATATCTTAAATCAGCAGCTGACTCGGGGGTTCTTCCCACCGATATTAAAGTTGACCCGAAGTTTGACCTGCTCCGTGGGCATCCTGAGTTTATCCTGATTATGCAAAAATTTGGATTGACAGATGGGATCGATAGTGAGGATCAAGAGCATTAAACAGAAGTCCACCGGATTTAACAAAAATTCTGTAACAACAAGGTATCAAACCTTCCAAATAATATGGGGAGCAATGCTCCTTTATTGTTTTTCTTCCTGCAATTCCAATTCGTTACGAACATGCCTGGAGCAGGTTAAAATCGCCCCAAATGTAGTCAAGAGTATCATGCTGAACGGCACGATTCGGGGCATTCCGTTAGATACACTACTTTCAGCGCTGGCTGATATCAATCGGGTCATTCACAATATTGTTGCCCGGCCCGCTGGTTACTCGCTGTGGCACGTACAGTCTGACACGATCTCCGATTACCGGTGTCTGATTCAAGGTGAGTGGCGGGATCAGGTCAGTTATGATCATATCCATCGGCACCTGGAGTTCCGAAAAGTACTGGATAAGCACCATGAGGTCATATCACAAACTCGAAAGGGAAGATTTATCGCCGATTTGAACATATTAAGTAGGCACGTCTCAGGCATATTTGGTCTTCATGGGTGTTTGAATTACAGATGATTCAAGATTTGTGGCAGCGGCTATCATCAAGTTAATCTCCCTATGTTTTCTTGTGGATGAAACAATAGACTAAATCTGAGGCACAATGTACCAAGCCTTTGGGGGTCAAACTAAGCATTTGCCAAAATGTAAAAACCTTGTCCAGGTTAACCTTCTCATCTTTAATGTTTATTAATCCGTAGGCAAAGTTTGTCATCAGTTTCACTTAAGACACGCTACAACAACGACGAACTTTTGGTTAGAAACACAAGCATGAGAATAAACAAAAATTCCAACCTCAGGCTTAGGACTCCCTCGATTCGGACTTTAGTCTCCAACTTATGTCCTGGGAAAGTATATCACCCCTTGCCAATCTCAAGGGCTACTGTGTGGTTGCGAATCCTTTTCTCCGGCTTCGGACTCCCGGATTCCGGCTTAAAATTCCATTCACCAAATATATCTGCCATTCATGGGCCTTTTCCTTCCATTCACCAAAATCAGGAATTGAAGAGGATTATTTTTGGTATCACTAAAACAATTAACGCCATCATTTGGCTAGTAATGATGTTGGCCAAACAAAATCTGAAAAAAAATGAAAAGAATTCTTTTACTCTTATGTAGTTTTTTATACTTCTCTTCCTTGTTAGCTCAGGGACCTAATGATCCTCAAGATCTGAACATGGACGTAAACGTGCCACATAATTGGACCACCGTGGCCAATATCGAAAATACTTTTAATACGGCGCGAAGACAGGAAGAAACTCAACTAGGACTGGGTGCCAATGCGATAATGAACCTTGATCTTCCAACCCAACCAGTTTGGGATGGCTACTCAATCGATCAGAAAGCTCTATTTGTCATGAATGACGAAAGAACTTCAAGGGCTGGGATCAACTACGGAATGGGCGTAGTAAAAGGATTGCCTTTTAATGGCATCGAGGCCAATATTGATCAGGTGTCACAAAATTGGGCTCAGTATAATATCAATAATAATATATTCGAACATTGTCATCCTACGATGAATAATGCTGATTGTCCCGCAGGAAGAATCAGTGGTGCTTATCCGGTGGATGTACTGAATTTGGAGGGGAATCGAAAACCTCCATGCCAGTAGCAGTGGCACTATTGCGATGTCAGATGTAACCCTTGATGCGATTGTTGGCTGGATAGACGAGGATGCTGGTAGTGCTTGGGGTCACCGACATGCAATGTTGGCTCAGGACTACGATGATGATTATGGTGATGCTAACCAGGAAGGATTTGTTGGCTTTGGGATAGCTCAAACAACTAATGCTGGGGTCGCTTGGAAAACGGTCGTGGTGGTCAATTTTACCAACCCCGTTGCGGATGCTCAGGCCGGCGCCTGCGGTTATAATATTACAGTCAGTACCAATAGTCTGACCAATCCACCTTGCAATACGCCACCAACCATTAATTCGGTGACTGCAACCCAGCCACCAGACTGTAATAACCAAACTGGTTCCATAACCGTCAATGCTACAGGTGCTGGAACATTGGAATTTACCGTGAACGGCAATGTCTGGCAAGTTGGAAATACTTTTACCAATCTGGCACCAGGCAACTATAACGCCGCAGTGCGGTTGCAGGCTACTCCAAACTGTCTCACGAACTACAATCAGAATCCAGTCGTGCTCAATGCACCGATGGGATGCAATGGAAATTGTATGGATTATGTTGCAACAGGACTTCCTATCCCTATTCCCGACAATACTCCTGCTGGCGTGACATCCACTGTTAACGTTCAGACTGCAGGTACTATTACCGATGTGAATATTAAGAATCTCACAGGAAATCACACCTATATTGGTGCCCTGGTTTTTACTCTACAAAGCCCTCAAGGAACTGTTTTGACCCTGATAAATAACGCTTGTAATGCCAATGGAGGGATCGATTTTAACCTGGGCCTAGATGATCAAGCAGCCAATCCTATAACTTGTCCTTACAATACAGGTAATACCGAACAACCCCAAAATGCTTTATCAGCATTTAATGGACAGAACCCTTTGGGAACCTGGACGTTGACAGTTGCTGATAATGACGCATTTAACGATGCAGGTATGTTAAATACTTGGACATTGGAGATCTGTACTCAAGGAGCAATGGCACAAGGTTACACATGTGCCACAGCTGTTGAAATTACTCAGCCGGGCACTTTTAATGCACCCGGACCCAGTCAGGGTAATGGTGCTATCGCAGGAAGTGGATTCACTCATGCCAACTGGTACCGGTTTACTCCGCCAATGACGGGCATGATCCGGATCTTCACATGTGGATTAGCCGGAGCTGGAAACCAGCATAATCATGTCTATACCGTGAATACCGCCTCGTGTGCTGCGTTGAATCTAAATGATGTGATCTACACCGAAGATAGAGGATGTACTCAGAATCAGGCAGATGGAGTTAAATTGGAAAATGTACCCGTAACCGCAGGGGTGCCTATCTATATTGAGTGGGATGATGCCCTTTCGAATACTCCCTTCACCTGGACTCTTGAATATCAAGCAGGAGGTGGAGGATGTATGGACTATGTTGCAGGTGACGTCCCTACTAATATCCTGGATCAAGCAACGATTACCTCAACGATTAATGTACCGACCGGAGGTACCATAGCCGGTGTGAATATCACAAATTTGAAAGGAACTCATGCATTTCTGGGTGATTTAACTTTCACTTTAATGAGTCCTATGGGAACCTCCGTGGTACTGATTCAAAATGAGTGTGGTGGTGATGCAAGCGGGTTTGACATCAGTTTGAATGATGGCGCTGCGGGAGCACTAGATTGCCCACTCAGTGATGTGGCTACTGAGAGACCTGAAAATCTGCTATCGGCCTTCAATGGGCAAAATCCCATGGGCAATTGGATATTAATGGTTAATGATAATGGAGCTGGAGATGTTGGTGTGCTCCGGGGCTGGACTTTGGAAATATGCACTGGTGGAGGGGGTAACTGTCCACCCAATCTGCCAGTAAATGACAATCCTATCGCGGCGGGTACCTTTCAGGCTGGTACCCAATTAACTTCTGCAGGTTCTGTCGGAGTAGGAAACAATGTGATCTTCCGGGCAGGAAATAATGTGGAATTGCAGCCCAATTTTACGGTTCCATTAACTTCTATATTTGAAGCAAGAATTGAAGGTTGTCAATAATTTAATAAAAAAAGGTTTGATAAGATCAACGAAAGCTATCCATGAATTTCCGTTTACCAAAGAATCCGGCAATTCATGGATCTTTTGTGGTCGTTCGTTAAATCGGTCTTAGTCTTCTGAGTCAAATAGATTAAGTATTATAAATACTCCAAAGAAGATTTTAAAAAGAATTAAATACTCAACGCTATGTTAAACCCAATATCCGATCGCGAAAAGGAAGTCCTGGAGTTGATCGCTTATGAAAATACTAATGACGAAATAGCTGAAAAACTCTACATCAGTATTCACACGGCTAAAACCCACCGGAAAAATCTTCTGGAAAAATGGGTGTGAAAAATACCGCAGGGTTGGTAAGAAGAGGATTTGAGTTGGGTTATCTTCAGGTCGAAAGATCAGGTTGTCAAACCCCTGAGCCGATGATTAAACCGCTAAACCGGTACGAATCTGAAACTCGCTCGGGATACATGCAAAAGTCTTCAATAGAACCACCTAGCGGCTTTCCCCGACCGTTTGTGCAAAGGTCTCTAATTAATAATCGAACAGGATCATAGGTCGAACGAAGAACCGTATTTACCGAATTGGTAATGCGTATAGTCGAAAGCGTATAGATTTAATTATAAACAGACAAAATGAAATTATCAATTATACAAATTGAAGTAAGTTTTTTTCAAACTAGCAACCAGAGAGGGAGCACAAATTCATCCTACTTTAAGAATTACTTTCTCCTTCTCCTTTTGCTATTTTCTACTCATTTTGGGATAGCTCAACATACTGAGCATTTTAGACCAGATGCACGTCCTGACGAGATCGAACTAAGAACCTTGCTCTTTCAGACAGATCCTACTAAGGAACCGGTCGAACGAACCGTTCAGGTCATTGACGGATACGTGATCGTTGAAGGCGACATCATACTTGGGCTGGAAAAGGATTTATTTGGCCCCAGTAGGGGAGCGGTTATCACCAATTCGGGCACGAATAGATGGCCTAATGGTACGATTCCTTACGAAATTGAGGCGGGTTATCCTGATGTAAATATGATCAATTATGCCATCAATCATTTGATCAATAATTCAAATATATGCATGGTGCCCCATACCAACGAGGCCAACTATGTAAAATTCATTAATGCACAAGGCTGTTCTTCAAATGTTGGTATGGTTGGTGGTGAGCAAACTATTAATCTGTCTCCTAATTGTGGCATCTCCTCCACTGTGCATGAAGTGTTACATGCCGCAGGATTTTGGCATGAGCAGTCACGAGCCGATCGTAATACCTATGTGACGATAAATGTTGCCAATATTTTGCCCGCCAATGCTTTCAACTTTGACCAATACAACGATGGAATGGATATTGGTGCCTATGATTATGGTTCAATTATGCATTACGGACCCGATGCCTTTTCATCAAATGGCATGGCCACCATTACGATTAATATACCACCAGGTACCGCTTCATCGAATATCGGACAACGAGTTGGTTTAAGTGCAGGGGACGTATCCGCTATTAACATGCTCTATCCTAATGATGCAGGATGTGGAACCATCAATGTTCCAGCCAATCTAACCATTCGGTCGCTAGGTACCTGTCTATAAATGGAAGTGTGGTGACAGTGACGAATTGTATTGTGGAAAACGATGGCAGTGCCGCTATTGGAGCATCAAGTGCCAATTTTTTCTATGCTCCACAAGGAAATAATAATGTGAATTTTTTTGGAGCAGCCCAAGCCATCCCAGCTTTGAATCCTGGACAAACACATACCATTGGCATCGCCAATGATTTTGCCGCGTTAGCTAACGGTACTTATTACTTCGGAGTTTGGGTAAACAGTGCCGGCAATCCAGCTGAAGGTAATACTGATGATAATTATCCCAGTTGGAATGCACCTTTACTTACTCTTCCGGTAGGTGCAGCACAAGGCTACACGTGTGCCACAGCGTTTGAATTGACCCAGCCAGGTACCTTTAATGCCCCAGGACCCAGCCAAGGCAATGGTGCTATCGCAGGGGGACCTGGCACTCATGCCAACTGGTACCGTTTTACCCCGCCGATGACCGGTATGATCAACATCCTTACTTGTGGACTAGCTGGTGCTGGCAATCAACATAATCACGTCTATACCGTAAATACGGGATCTTGCGCCACGTTAAATATAAATGATGTAGTGTATACCGAAGATAGAGGATGTACCCAAAATCAGGCGGATGGAGTAAAGTTGGAAAATGTACCGGTCACTATGGGTGTACCTATTTATATTGAGTGGGATGATGCATTGTCTTCAAATTCATTTACTTGGACGTTGGAATATCAAGGAGGAGGTGGATGCATGGCAAATGTGACAGTAAACGCAGCGGCCATGGGCAACACTCTTGCATCCAATTCGATCGCTACTCAAAATGCAGTCACGATCAATGGGGCAGCTGTTTTCTCGGCACCTAATGTGAATCTAAATGCCGGTTTCGAGGTTCCAGCTGGTAATTGTTTTGAGGCCAACAATGTCGGTTGTGGGTACAATGGTGTGCTAATGTGTGACGGTGGAGGAGGTGGAGCAGGTACCTGTGCATCACCTCAGGTGATCAACTGCGGACAGGCTTATCAGGGTGACAATACAGGAGGAGACAGTAATTGGTCAAGCTACCAGGCAGGTAATTTCGATGGTTTGACCGGCCCTGAAAAGATACATACCCTGATTATTCCTGGTAATACGACTCGAACCATTTCGCTGTCGGGATTAAACGATGATTTAGATTTAGTTATCGCCACGGCCTGTGACCCTGCCACTGTGTTTGATGGGTCTGCCACAATCGGTGACGAGACCGTGGTGGTGAATAACAATACAGCCAATCCCGTGACCTATTATATTATTGTGGATGGCTGGAATGGAGCGACCAGCACCTATACATTATCATGTAATTAGGCTTTGATGAATTTCGATTGAACCGTTTTGTTTTGTTCAACCACGATGTATTTAATCAAGAATTTAAAGGTCTTCTACTATTATTGACATAGACCAAAGAGTAAAGACAACCACAAGGACATTAATGAAGGTGCTGTCGTCAAATCAGATCAATCGAGGAGCATTTGTGAGGGTACATTAATCGCATCCGAGCTGCTACAGATAAATTAAGTCCAGAAACACTAAATACTCAAACGCTATGCTAAATTTACTTTCAGATCGCGAAAAGGAAGTCCTTGAGCTGATCGCTCATGAAAACACCAATGACAAAATTGCTGAAAAGCTCTACATCAGTATTCACACGGCTAAAACCCACCGAAAAAATCTCTTGGAAAAAATGAGGGTAAAAAATACTGCTGGACCGGTAAGACGTGGATTTGAATTGGGTTTTCTGCAGATTGAAAATGCGGTGCAACAAATAGCCGAACCCACTCTCAAATCTGTAAGTATAAGTTGTTCTGAACCCCGGTCAGCTGTATTTCAAAGATCATTTCAAGAAATGCACAATCAATTTTCCAGACCATTTATTGGGAGAGCGATACTGAGTAATTGGACAGGATCCTAATCTTTGCGGGAGTTCTTGTATGGAACAGTTGTATAAAATCGAATTTTACCACTATAAAACAAATACTGAATGAAATCAGCAACTTTACTCTTTCAAAGAAATGTATTTCAAATATACTTTCCACTGCGACGATATCTGCAGGTCGGCATGGTCATGTTTTTACTCTTTTCGTTTAGCATGGAAACCCTTGCACAAGAGAAATGTCTTAGTGCTATTATTCGTGACAAACAAAATGAGGCCAATCCAGAATTAAAAAGAAAACGGGAGGTTTTGGAGCGCCAAATTCAGAATTATATCAAAGCCAATCCATATGCCAGAGCCGGTGCGCAAGTCAACATCCCGGTAGTCTTTCAGGTTGTACACAATGGAGATGCTCCTGGTACCGGTGAAAATCTTTCGGACGCACTACTACTAGCTCAGTTGGGTCAACTCAATGCTGATTTTGCCCGGATGAATACGGATGCCGGAAATACACCGGCGGTTTTTCAGGGTGTGGCTGCCAATACTATGATCCAGTTCTGTCTCGCTACTGTGGACCCCGATATGCAAGCAACAACGGGTATCATTCGTCATAATTTGGCTTTGGATCAAAATGCTTGCTGGAATAGTACTTTCATTTCAAATAACATCGTCAATGCCCGCAGTTGGGATACGGAAAAATATCTCAATATTTTTACGGTGCAAAAAATTAACAATGACGAATGCGATAGTGATGGCATTCTTGGATATGCTACGTTTCCAATAGGAACTTCTTTTGCTGATGATGTTGCTGTACATCGAGCCAGTACGATAGGATCACTGGCAATGCCTAATCCGGTGCCTGGATCTTATGGCATGGGACGTACAGTAACCCATGAGGTAGGCCACTGGCTGATGCTTGAACATATTTGGTTTAATGCCGGATGTGTGACTGATGATGGTGTAGCTGACACGCCACTTCAAGATGCAGATAACGGTGGCTGCCCTACCCATCCTAGTCCTTCATGTGCAAACGCCGGTGATATGTTTATGAACTACATGGACTATGTGGACGATGACTGTATGAATATGTTCACGCAAGGTCAGGCCACCAGAATGATGGCCGCCATCACTAATTTAAGGCCGGGTCTGCTCAATTCACAATGCGGCATGGGTCCGGGATGTACGGTTGATATAACGGTAAATGCACCGGCTATGGGAAATACCCTTGCTTCAAACTCTATCACAACGCAGAATACAGTAGCAGTCAATGGAGCCGCAGTATTCTCGGCCCCCAATGTCAATCTGAATGCTGGATTTGAGGTCCCCGCAGGTAATTGCTTTGAGGCCAACAATGTCGGTTGTGCTTACAATGGGGTGCTAATGTGCGACGGTGGAGGAGGAGCGACAGGCACCTGTGCGTCGCCCCATGTGATCACCTGCGGACAGGCTTTTCAGGGTAATAATGCTGGAGGAGCCAGTAATTGGACTAGTTATCAAGGAGGTACTTACACAGATTTAACCGGGCCTGAAAAATACACACGCTGGTGATTCCTGCGAACAACGCAAGAACGATCACCCTTTCGGGCTACAACGACGATCTCGATTTGGTAGTAGCAACGGCATGTGATCCAAACACAGTATTCGCTGGATCTGCTACTGTAAATGCAACAGAAGTCGTAGTGGTGACTAACAACACTGCAAATCCAGTGACAATCTACATTATTATTGATGGTTATGATGGGGCCACAAGCACATATAGCTTGTCGTGCAACTAAATCATGGAAGAAAATTTAGTCGTAATATTTAACATACTCAAAATTCCTATTGAAGAGGTTTCATTCCGTATGAATGAAACTTCTTTTTTCAAGTGAAGACCGTGAGATGTAAATGGTTGATATATGGATGGATCCCCTTAAGGTCATTCAACCCATTCGGAGATAGAGAAAGTTTTAATCATCGGGAACTTTGACGAAAAAATCAAAAGGTTAAGGTGATCGATCAAATATGAGAAAGAATGAGAAAGACCGACTAAATTAAAACTTTCACTAATCGCCCATTTTTTATTGACCGACCTGAGTTGGTCTCTTTTAATGAAATTAACTTATCTTGAAAACAAGTATTATTCATCGAAGAATTATCAAACTGGCCAAAAAGGAAATAAGTGTCCCGTATAATCCCAATTTTTTACATGGAACTTCTTTGAGCTTAACAGATCGGTTTGAAATATTCTTCGATGATGGTCGTTGAGAGTCTACCCAAGTATCTATCCGTACATTTGATCTAAGCACGAATGGGTCGACAGGATCACCTTGATTCAAAAATGACCATGAAATCATAGGATTATCCTCTATCGTTTGATCCGGAATATTTTTTTCGTCCTAGGCAGTGACTATTATACAAGATTTGCTTCCAATTAATTAGCTACCTTTGCCTTTTAAAATAGAATACTATGTCTAAGAAAGACGATAAGAAAGCAGACAAGAAAAAGGCTGCCAAGAAGGCAGAAAAGAAGAAAGACGCAAAAAAGAAGGCTAAGAAAGCAGAAAAAAAGGAGCAGAGAAAGGCTGAAAAAGAGACTAAGAAGTCTAAAAAGTAGTTTGTTGTAATCTAGTCGAACTACCTGGTAGTATCGACTTGATGGTCTTTGATCATTTTGAACCCTTTCCTTGGCATTTCTATTTTGTCATCTCATGATCACTGATCACTCATCCTCCATTTCGAGGGCCTTTTCTATTCTTTTTAGACAATCCTGATAGTGGAATTTAGTTAATCGGTCAGGAGTTCTTTTAATCAGCTTTTTCAGATCAGCATGCACTTCCTTAAGCATCCCCATGGACAGGGACCGGATATCGGTCAGTACCGGATCTACCGAAGATGTTGAACGGAAATAAGTGCCAATGGTGCCATTTGAAGAAGCAGCCGTTTCTATAAGTGCGATGATTTTTTCCAAATGTATTTTTTGCAAATTTCTTCGATAGACCGAAGGTATGCTTCCTGTTTTTAACTCAGACCAGATGCCATTGTGCATGTCGTTAAAAAATTCCTCCAGGCTATAAGTTTCAGGATTTAGTGCACTGGCATCGATTAATCTTTGCAGTCGATCCGTACTGTACAGACTATTGATCGTGGATTGCTGGAGATCGGCTAATTGTTTCACTCCATTTTCCGCTTTTATTTTATTAGTTATTTCCTGATCCATCAACCACATCGGTGGTTGAAACAGATTCGTTTGTAAAAAGGAAACTGCCCTTTTTTGCATGTCTTTCGGAGCCGGTTCAAATATGACTCCGGATTGATCGAATGTTTTTGGGGTGTCAAAAATACCCCCAACCCACTTTGTCACATGACCTATATATCTTCTAAATTGGCCAAAAACATTGTCATACACTTCTTCAGCCCGGGTATAATCTTTAGCCTCTTCCCTAGTCCACTCTATGGCATTAGGGAGTATTCGCTGCAGGTTTTTAATACCATATTCGGAGGCTAGGATGGCATCATTCCCTAGGTCTTCGGATTGCGCCCGCGGGTCAAATGTGCTTTGTTCTGTGAGAAAGTGTAAAGCACGATTGCCGGCTGCTTTATCCAAATACCATTTATTTAAAATCTTACGATCTTCCTCCTGAGAGTTTGTATTGTAGATCGGTTTATAGTTCCACTCGATGGCCCAGCGGTCGTATGCACCAATTCGACCGATCAGATCGGTAACACCATCTTCGGGCTGAGCTACATAATTAAATCGGGCATAGTCCATGATCGAAGACGTGTGACCATTTTCTGACAGCCAGGCCTGGTCCCGCAATTTTTCGACTGGAGTGGCATGACTGGCTCCAAAATTATGTCGCAAGCCGAGCGTATGGCCAACTTCATGAGCTGCGACAAAGCGAATGAGCTCACCCATCAAATTGTCATCAAATGTATTTGGCCGGGCCCTTGCATCAACCGCACCTACCTGAGTGGTATACCAGTTCTTAACCAGTCGCATTACATCATGGTACCATCCGATATGACTTTCCAGGATTTCTCCGCTTCGAGGATCATGGACATTCGGGCCGCAGGCATTTTGGATATCGGAAGCAAAATACCGAATCACCGAAAACCGGGCATCTTCCAGACTCATGGTCGTGTCTGCCTCCGGCCACTCTCTGGCCAGGATGGCATTTTTCCAGCCGGCTTGTTCAAAAGCTGTTTGCCAATCTTCCACTCCTTGTTTTAGATAGGCTCTCCATTTAGATGGAGTGGCAGGATCGATATAATAAATAATTGGTTTTTGGGGCTCAATTAATTGGCCTTGCCTTTGTCTCTGAGCATCTGCTTCATTCTTGGCTTCCAGGCGCCATCGCACCGCAAAACCTGCTCTTCGCTACGCTGTTGATTATCATCGTAGATGGTATAACCATTGGCAAAAATTCCAACCCGCTGGTCAAACAAGCGAGGTCGGGCTGGAGTTTTTGGTAATAATATCAAAGACGTATTGAGTTCAAAAGTGATCACTCCGGCTGAAACTCCGGCGACTAAATCGACGGTACCAGGTGTGCGGGCTGATTCCGTCGGACTATTGGAAGGAGGTGTCACGGAATAGGTTTGCACCGTACGTATTTCGACATTGATTGGATAGGTATGAATGCTTTCAATATAGGTGCGATCTTTTTCAAGTTTTTGCAATTTATACAGTTGCTTAAAGCTTGGTGTAATGCTAAATGCCTGATTCGTTTCTTCAAAGAAACTAGTCACATCAACCAACACAGAGGTGTCAGGCCGCGTAACCAAAATGTCAAAAGCAGCGGCGATCGGATGCTCATTTGAATTCACAACCGCAGTATGTATCGGTTGGGTGGTATCGGTACTTACGTTAATGTAATTGACCACCCGAATAAATATCTTTTTCTTAGGCCCTTTTTCAAAGCGGATCACTTGCCGGTTTGCCTGCTCGCCTCCATAGCCGGCACCGGTTGGAGCTTTTGCCATCCTGGTTATGGCCATGATGTCACGACCCAAAAGTGAATCAGGAATTTCGAAATAATATTTGTCTGTAGTTTGATGCACCGTGATCATTCCAACCATAGTCTTTGTGCTGTCGGTCACCAGATCTGAGTATTTCTTTTCCTTTTTCTTCTCTTTGTCTTGCTGCTTAGATGTATCTTCCTGTATTTCAGCCTTTGTTTTATCTGGATTTTGTGCGAAGGTTGCTAGCGGACACGACAATGCCATGACTAGGATAATGAAGTTGACCACTTTCATTCTATCTAATTTTTGCAAATAAACAAAAAACTTTCGAATGATATATTTCTGGAAATTACCTGTAGATCAGTTCTGATAATAGCACCTCTATGGCCCAAGTTTCTGTACCATATTTGGAATATTAATGGGGCTGTATTTTAGATCGTAATCTATTGATAAAGAATCAATTATAAATTACACTTTATATTGTTTCTCTGACGTAAATAAATATCATCTCCAAAAAATCTTGGTTAATAAAGTACTCTTTTTGTTCCAGAATTTATTCTTGATACGGTGACACCGGCTTAGTATGTGTAGGTGGGGTCCCACACTCAAGTTGGAGCGTTGGATTTTATCCAGAGGATTAAGTAATAAGATCACTTTGATTCACCAATTTTATTTTATCACAAACATTTGATTATCAAACGAATGTAACCATGCCTCCCCATCCGCTCAGCGGTTCACTCACTTAGAGATTCACTGAATCTCTATTCCACAGAAGTGGAAATCGTTCGTTCCTCCAGCGAAAACTTGAGATGTGGGTCACCGAGCATACAGTCTCCGTCCTCCGGAGGCTGAAGCCTCTTGGCGGAGAGACTCGGCCAAAGCCTTATGGCGACGAGCCGACGGCAGTTTTTGCTCCACTTTTTGCTGTCAAAAAGTGGAAAAAAATTATTCTCTGGACCAAGCATTGGGGAAAGAATATGTAGGTAACGAGTACCGAAACTTGAGTCTCTGACTTTAAAGTTCATTGATGCAGATTGCACGGAATAAGTTAAAGCTCTCCTGAACTTCTATCTCCCAAGCGTTTACTTCTTGCCTTTTAGTGATCATTTCCCATTCATCAAGATTTGATGTTGGCACATTATTTAGAGATTTGGCGTGCTGCAGCTTTCAAAAATGGCCATTTTTCAAAAGTGGAAATAAGCCGGGCATCTTCAAGAAAGGAGGTCTCTTCATCAAGAAACTTAAAAATTTGCTGAATGGTGTTTTTGCTATACATCGAAGTAAATAGTGATTCACCCATTTCATTATGATTCTGGAGCAGATCAAGAATATAGTGTCGTAGGTTCTGAACCGGTTACGCGTGATACCCTGATGAGCAGATCTGCCTGACTTTATATTTTCAATTAATTGCTTTACATAACGCGAGGAATTTCTGAAAGAATACCCTGATGATGGTCTCACCCAGCCTCCCCCGGTACCTATTTTTGTTATATTTTTCTGATGATGCTGGTGAAAGGGATAATCACTCATAGGGATAATGCCTTGTTCCACATTTTTGATGGTGTATTTTCCCACCTTGAGAAATTGGTCAATATACCTTTGCAGATATTTGTCATAGTCGCCGGCGGGTATAAAAAAAGGTGCAAAAAAGGTGAACTCAATAAGGGCTCGAGTCGGCTTGTTTGGTAGCACATAGGTAAAACTTGTGGAATCTTTCCATTTCAAACGGAAGTCCATCATGGTAAACACTTCAGGGTCAAAGACGGGTTTTTCTGTCTCAATTTCCCATCCCTTAAAGTGCTGCCAAACTTTCTTATATGATTTATCCTGGTCGAAACCGGCATCGATCCTACTGTCAAAAACGTGCGAAGCAAAATATGTTTTTTTCAGCCCCAACGATTTCGATATGTTTGCCAGGTTGAATCTTTTTGATTTCATCTTTTACCCAGCTGACTGGTCTGATTTTCTTATTTGTTCGTGGGCATACTGATAAAAAGCCAGTGAGCTTAGTTTTTTATACTTATACGGGCATAGCTTTAAATCTATTTGTTGTTCATTTGTAATAAAAAGCCCTTTGTCCCAGCTGTGATCAATGATTTCATCATAGCTGCCAGCACCGACCTCCCAATAGCACCAGGTTTTATCATTTTGATCTTTATCACTTTTATCGATGATGGCGATTTTTTTATGATGAAAATACGTATCCTCCAGCATAGCCAGGGTCAGTTGCAGACCAGCAGCACCTGCACCGATCACCAGATAATCATATGTTATTGACTGCATGCAATACCTTTGCTAATTAAAACACCAATGGAGACATAAAGATGAGAAGAAATTTTACGAACAAGTGCCCGTCAGTAGAATACCTGAGAAATTCATCCAGTTTGGAAAACAGGGCCATTCAGGGGAACGTAAACTAGAGATAGTTTTATACCTTACTCTCCGTTTGAGAATTTAGAGAATTTACTATTTCACTGTTGAGATGTAGACCATGATAAGATTACGAGATTTCGATTTATTCATTTATGAAAAAGTGCTGGGCTTTTTCGTCTGTAGTTTATTTGTAGCTACCAGTGCAATGTCCCAAGTGGTTCGATTTGAGCAGCATGAATCCCAGATCGACATAATGGCCGGCGATCACCTGATGGCCTCTTACCGGTATGGGAATCACCTCTCAAAGCCAGTCCTGCACCCGTTGATGAGTCCTTCAGGGGAGATGATAACCCGAAACTATCCATTTAAGGATATTGAAGGAGAAAGCCATGATCATCCGCACCATACGGGTGTTTCATTTACGTATGGTAGCAATAACGAAGTTAATGGTACCAGTTTTTGGGCCAATCCCCATGATATGGTTCCTCTTACCATGTTAGATAAATTACCGCAGATCCGGCACATTGGGTTTTTGAGGAAAGAAACAGGAAGCGATACAGCCCTCATACAATCGATCAACCATTGGATCAATAAAGATAATAAACCCGTTTTGGAAGAAAAAAGGACCATGTTATTTCGTGTAGACCAGGATGAGTTTTCGATTGATTTCACTTTTGAAATGACTGCCATTGATACAACCGTAACCTTTGAAGACACCAAAGAAGGTATGTTTGCCATAAGGGTCGCTGATTGGCTGGCCGAAGATGCCAATGGTACCCTTTACACTAGCACCGGTAAATATCTTAATGCAGAAGGAGAAGAAACCGAAAAAAATATATGGGGCAAACAGTCAGCCTGGGTCAATCTTGAGGGAAAAAAAGATAATAGGCCTATCGGAATGACTATCTTCCATCATCCTTCCAGTCTTAACTTTCCGACCTTCTGGCATGCACGTGGCTATGGATGTTTTGCTGCCAATCCAATCGGTCGATATGACTATGAAAAGGGTAGGGGTTTAAAAGAACCCAAACACCGGACTCTGGTAATTCAGCCGGGAGACACGGCTATCTTTCGATTTCGAATGATGATTTATGAGGGAAGTCGAAATAAAGCTATGCTGGATGGGGAGTTTGTTAAATATGGTAAAGAGTGAGGCGGTGGCTAATTTCGAATGCCGAATGCTGAAATAAGGCAATAGTGGGACTCCCAAGCTCGAAGCAAAGCGGAGAGATTGGTAAGCCCACCGACCCCAGGCGGGTGTTACAGCGTCCTCGCCAACAACACTTTAGTTGAGTAGTTTGGTAAAAACTGTCAATAAAAAGTATGAGACTTCAAGACTTCACCCACCTAACTAATCACCTACTCAACCACTTAACTAATAACCCATTTAGTTTAACTACTTAACTACCTAATCACCCTCCTTTAAGCTATTCAGGTGCTCACGTACCATTCGCAATTCTCCATATTCTACATCAAAGGGTATTTTAGCCTTTAAGTCGGTCATGCTGATATCGGTGTTCTTCAACATATAAAAGGATAATTTTTCGATCCGGTCATCGGCCATGAGTTCACTAATTTTAATGGCTCTTTGTCCGATTAATTTTGCTAAATGACTATCAATCGTGCCAGGAGCAAGACTACTAATTTCCGCGATTTGTTCTGCCGTTTTGCCCTGCTTAAAAAGAACTAATGTGTCTTGAAAGGTTGCTCCTTTTTTTGGTTTTTTTCGATTGGCGGCAGAATCGGATTTCGTCAATATTTGACGATTGTATTTGATCTTATCTTTATAGATATCCTGACCCAAAAACGAGGCTCGATAAAGTTTATCCATTTGAGCCCATACTGATGTTTGAAAATCGGTCAGAAAGGCCAGATATTTCTTGACTTTTGTTTTGAAAGTAAGGCTCTCCGCATGTTGATGTACGGGTATTATAATATTTTCATAAATGTGGCCCGTGAAGTAATCTATTCCTTTAACCACTCGGTCATGTATTTTCGAGGCATCCTTAGTTGTGGGATATTTAGCAACCAGGTAGTGCAATTCAGATTGAAAGCTCCGGTTTATTTTATCCCATGCTTTTAACTGCTCTTGAATTTGATGTATCAGTTTTTCAGCACTTTCTTTTTGCGGAATCTTTTTGTCTTCGATTAATTCTAGCCAGTCATCTGCTTGAAAAGCAATTTTGTTGAAGTCAAATATTGACTTGAGTTCATCACCGGCAAATCTCAATTTGGCCGTTTCAAGTATCGTGCTTAGTTGATCTGCCTTGGGAGCCTCATCGTGATAAGTGACAATTTGGTCATTCACCATCACATTGCGAATCTGCATTTTGGAAAGCAGAACCAGACCATCCAAACTGGTACAACGACTCAGGGCAACATAGGCCTGGCCCGAGGCAAAAGAGTCATCCAGATCGACAATCATTCGATCAAATGTAAGCCCTTGACTTTTATGCACGGTAATGGCCCAGGCCAACCGCAATGGATACTGGGTAAAACTACCCATCACCTTGGCCTCGATTTCATTTGTATCGCTATTTAATTCGTAGTGTTTGTTATCCCAGGTTACTGGCTCCACATATAAAGTATCACCATTTTCAAATTGCACCTTAAGGTCATCACCGGATATGGAGATCACTTCAGCTAGTTTTCCATTAAAATAACGGCCTTCTGCATCATTTCTAATGAACATCACCTGAGCTCCTTTTCTTAATGTAAGTTCGAAATCGGCGGGATAAGCATTTTCGTTAAATTGGTTATTGATCTCTGCTTTGAAAATCTTAGGACTACCTGGTAGCTCCTTCATTTTATCTGCATTGATCCGGTTGGCCTTATGGTTATGTGTGGTCAGGGTAATGTATTTCTCGTCTACCGGATCAAAAGAAGGATTATAGTTTTGATTTAATCGTTCAATATCTTGCTGTGTGCTGCTTCCATAGCGCATTCGGTTCAGAATATCAATAAATTCCTGATTACTTTGCCGGTATATTTTAGTGAGTTCGATGGTGATTGGATAACTACTTGCCCAGGATTTGGCATCAAAAAAATAAGGACTGGTATAGTGTGATTGTAAAATATTCCAGACATTTTGCTTGACTACCGGAGCTAATTGAAATAAATCTCCAATAACCAAAAGTTGCACATTTCCAAATGGTTGATCAATTTGCCTGACCCGGCGCAGCGCATAATCAATTGCATCTAGTAAGTCAGCCCGCACCATGCTGATTTCGTCAATGACCAGTAGTTCGAGTTCCCGAAAAAGTTGATTTTTATCACGATTATATCTTAGGTGCTTGGCCAGGCCATGCCGGTTATTGGCAATATTAAAATCGGTGGGCTGGTTGTCAGGCGTAAATGCTGTTAATGGAAACTGAAAGAGGGAGTGGATGGTAATGCCTCCGGCGTTTATTGCGGCTACACCGGTGGGTGCCACGATCATGTGGTTTTTGGTAGTTTTTTGAAGCACCTTTCGCAGGAAGGTGGTCTTGCCAGTGCCGGCCCGTCCGGTGAGAAAAAGATTCTTGCGGGTGAAAAGCACAAATTGCTCTGCCAGATGTAGTCGGGGGTTCTCCATGGCTATTGATTGATAAAGCCTGGTAAGATAATCATATTATTGTTTTTCAATAATCATGATGATTCATTTTTTGTTTTCAAATGATAGCACCAGCTTGATCTCAAACCAATTAGATCCTACCGCTCGGCGGCGGAGAAGACGAGATGAGAGCTTCTGGAATAACTACAGTGACGCGTATCAATTGAAAATCAACGGGCTTTCCATCAATAAAAGAGAGATGACCAATGGATCTCCAGATCATCCTGCAATCTTGATTTCTCCTGA
The DNA here is from genome assembly GCA_016711125.1 of Saprospiraceae bacterium. GTDB lineage: Bacteria > Bacteroidota > Bacteroidia > Chitinophagales > Saprospiraceae > JABDMH01. Next base: position 120,301 of record JADJTQ010000006.1, read on the forward strand.
TTTGAATTGTAACCGGATAACAAATCGGAATCAGAATTTAACATGAAAAATACTTAAGAGAAGAACTTGTTGGCACTCTGGATAAGTACGCAGGGCGTATCGGATCATTGTTTAAGAGTGATGATAGTTTCAATTTAGAAAGCAGTACCATGGTTGATGGTGCACGCTTTAGCTCGGCCTCAGGATATTGGCCATCAATTTTTCAGACTTTTTTTATCTCTGGCGGAGAGTAATCGGTAATGGTCTTTCCGTTGTCATGCTGTGTTCTAGAACGATCCGACAAAGTAATAGGTTTTAAGCTGACAAACTATTTCTTCAATCAACGATTTAGACACATTTGGAAAAAGTATTGCAAAAAAAACTAAATTCGCAACAATTCACTAGTGAGATTTAATTGGAACAGTGGCTAAACTATAGACCGCTAAAAAGAATATTTTCAATCTATTCAATTCACCCAAACATTAAATAAATATGATCTCATCAGTTCTGGTTTTTCGCAAATCGAAGCCTGATAAGGTCACGAACTATTGACCTAGAGAAACATAATGAAGGGGAAGATGCGTCAGCTTGCAGCGGTTATGTTTACTGATATTGTAGGATATACAGCTTTGATGGAAAGTGATGAAGACACTGCAATAAAAGTGAGGTCGAGGCACCGGGAGGTATTTCGACAAGAACATGAAAGGCATCAGGGAGAAATAATACAATATTATGGAGATGGTACATTAAGTATTTTTAGAAGTGCAATTGAGGCGGTTAAATGCGCGATTAAAATACAAAGACTTTTAATAGAAGGAGATCCTGTTGTACCCGTAAGAGTGGGGTTGCATATGGGAGATATTGTTTATAGCAAAACCGAAGTTTATGGAGATGGGGTGAATTTTGCCTCACGAATTGAAAGCATGGGCGTGGCGGGTTCAATTCTACTGTCGCGAAAATTAAATGATGAGCTAAAAACCAGAAGCAAATTTCAACACGGTCACTTGGAACCTTTGAGCTCAAGAATATCAAAAAACCTGTAGAGGTATTTTCGGTCACTAATAATGGGATAACCGTTCCTGCGCCTTCCGAGCTCAAAGGGAAACTCAAAAAATCAATGAAATCCATTGCAGTATTACCTCTGGTAAACATGAGTTCCAGTGAGGATAATGAATACTTTAGCGATGGGATGACCGAAGAAATCATCAATGCATTGGCAAAAATCAAAGGACTTAAAGTCACATCGAGAACCTCCTCTTTTTTTTTTAAGAATAGAAATATTCCTGCCCCACGGATCGGCAAGGAGCTCAATGTTTCTGCAATTTTGGAAGGAAGCATTCGCCTGGCTGGTAACCAGATGCGGATCACTGCCCAGTTGATTGATGTAGCGGATGATTTTCATTTCTGGTCAGAAACTTTTGACCGGTCAGTTGATGATATTTTCGCCGTTCAAGATGAAATCAGTCTGTTGATAGCCGATAGATTGCGAGAGCACCTGGGACATTTTGAGATTGAAGACCATCTCGTCGACGACCCGAAGGTTCCAGGTGAAGTCTATAAGCGCTACCTGCAGAGCAGATATCTGATTCTCAAGATGAGTAAGCCTGATATTGAAAGAGGAATTTCGATTCTACATCAGGTGGTCGGTGCATATCCCCATTTTCCCCAAGCCCACCTGGGAATACATCTTGGATACACCTTACTAGGCACGATTGGACTAATGCCGGCAGGTGAGGCTTTTGCCAAAGGAAAGTCCTTTTTGGACAATGCAATTGAATTGGACGAAAACCTGCCTGAATGTCAACTCCATCTGGCCTGGATTTGTTTTCTACAAAAATGGGATCTGCAAGGTACATATAGACATTTAAACAAAGCCCTGGAAAAACGTCCAGTCGCTGATTTCTACCAGTCCATGGCTTCTGTGCTGGTGGCTGAAGGAAAATATCGGGCCGCGCTAAATTATATTGAGACCGCCCTGGAGATCGACCCTTTCTCTCACATCAATTACCACCTCAAGGGGTTTATCTTTTACGCACAAGAAAATTATATTCAGGCCATCGAACTGTTTGAAGAGAGCATGAGCCTGAAACCCCATGCAGAGGTGTCCATCCTATACCGCGGACAGGCATTATTGCTGCATGGTCGCACTGCCGAAAGCCTGGCTTTCTTTCAAAACCTTCCTGACAAGCCAAATGACTTGTTGAAACTGGGTGGAGTCACTCTGGCTCAGGCGGCTATGGGTGATATTGATCGTGCGCAAATTGGGATTTCAGCACTGGAATCAGCATTGCAAACGGATCTGATGGAAAGAGCCATGAACCTGCTTATCCTCTGTCGGACCGTGATTGGAGATCATGATGCCGCTCTTGATTTGATTGAACAGGGGGTTGGCTACCGGCTACCCATGCTGGTATATCTATCCATAGAACCCATTCTCAAGCCGCTTTTTTCCAATTCACGTTTTCAGGAATTAATGCATCAGATTTTAGGAGAAAAGACTTCTTTTCAGGGGAAAAAACGAAGGTATAGAAAATCATTGCTTAACAAGGATCTGCTCCAACAATACCAGGATCGACTGAAGCAGTTGATGTCAACTAACAAACCATACCTTGACGTGAATTTGACCCTGCGCGATCTCGCTGAAATGATCGGAATCCCGGCCAATCAACTGTCACAGTTGCTTAATGAGGGATTTGATCAAAACTTTGCAGAATTTGTCAATACATACCGGCTTGAAATGTTCAAATCCAAAGTGACTGATCCAAATCAGCGAAACCTCACTATCCTTGCGTTGGCATACGAGAGTGGCTTTAATTCCAAGACTGTGTTTAATACTTTTTTTAAAAAGATGATGGGACAAACTCCCAAAGCATACTGGAAAAGGGCGGTGCAGTAATTGGTTCTGATTTCAAAACCCGAACGATTCTCATTTCCCCTCTATTTACCTTTGTATCATGACAGAGATCATATAGACTTATCTAGAAATTATTGAATACAAAAAAAGAATTAAATTATGGATCTGAAAAAGATGAAAACGGTGGTATACAGGAAATATGGACCACCCGAGGTTCTTCAAGTAATAGAAACAGATAAACCTGCTATTGCAGAAAATGAAGTGCTGGTCAGAATTTATGCAACAACAGTTACAGCGACGGAGTGCACTTTTCGCAAGGGTAAACCCTATTTTTCAAGACTGTTTACCGGCCTCACAAAACCAAAAATCACCACCCTTGGAGAGGAGTTAGCTGGTGAAGTCGAAGCTGTTGGCAAAAACGTGAAATTATTCAAAAAAGGAGACCAGGTTTTCGGTACTGCCGGTCCTGGGTTTGGAGCTAATGCCGAATACATCAGTATCCCGGAAGATGGAGTATTATCGATTAAGCCGGTTAACACTACGTATGAGGAAGCAGCCTCCAGTGTAGATGGATTCTTAACTGCACTGCCATTTCTTCGTGACAAGGGAAATATTCAGGCTGGACAAAGTGTCCTGATTTATGGAGCATCAGGCAGTGTAGGGGCTGCTGCAGTACAGGTTGCCCGGTATTTTGGGGCAGATGTCACCGGTGTCTGTAGTACTTCAAACTTAGAGAAGGTAAAATCTCTTGGAGCCAGCAGGGTGATCGACTATACGAAGGAGGATTTTACTAAATCAAATGAGAAGTATGACCTGATTTTTGATGCTGTCGGTAAAATTTCTTTTTCAGCCACTAAAAGTTCACTAAAAGAAAAGGGAATCTTTCTCGAAGCCGGTATCGGGATGGGAATTTTTCCACATGTTTTATGGACTTCGATGTTCGATGGTAAAAAGGCAAAAATCGCTGCAACCGGATTAAGGTCGCCACAAAAAAGGACTTTGGATTTAATTTTTCTCAAAGAGCTAATGGAGGCAGGAAAGATAAAACCCGTTATTGACCGGCAATATTTCCTGGAACAAATTGCAGAGGCACACAGCTACGTAGATAGAGGACATAAAAAAGGAAATGTTGTGATCGCAATGAAATAGGATTGATATACAATGCAGGCAAAAAGCGATACTAAATAGACGCAAATAAAGTGCCAGAGCGCCAACTAAATCCAAACGACAGCGGAAGAAAAGATCGTTATGTAACTCAGGTTCTATACCGTATTTAGAATATCCATTTGACTCTATTTGAGGTTGTAATCTGTTGAAAAAGAATTAATTGTGAACTATGCTTTTATTGTTTCGCCGATCGTAAATAAATATCATCTCCAAGGATCTTTCACAAGCGTCCAAAAATAAATTCATGTTTCAAAACATGTGCTCAAAATCAATGTTTTAGGCCATTAGAATAGCACAGTTAGAATTGGACCCCATAAAAAGTACGAGTAACGGATTATGAGTTGGTTCAAGAACTTTGTAAAACTTTAACCAAGTGGTTAGCCATAAATTTATGGCTATATCAGAGGTCAGTGATGTCGTCGGATCGAACAGATGGTGATCGGTAATGGTCCTTTCCGTTGTGGTGCTGTGGCGAATAAAATGCGTCGCGGCTTAAATCAATGGAGCTAAAAGCAGGGAAGGCAGGCATCCAAAAACGCTGATTAGCCGAATAGAAACCTAAAATTCCAAAACTGCCGTCCATATTCTTGAGCGATCTGATGCGAAGCAGCAGTCAAGGTACGGTGTACCTTGAAGCGAAAAGAACCGTTTTCTATGGGTTTTCCAAGGATAATTGTAACTATTTTTAATACATAATATAACATTTTGAATGGTTAATCATTAAATTCCCCAGAATCGATTGTTGATAACTATGCAGAGTATTGATAGTCTATCTGGAAGGAATTTGCTTTTGACACAAGCAAAAGCTGTAGTCAACATTTTATTTTGAGGTTGTTTCTGGCCAAGCTCTTATGTTTTCCATCTGCTACCAACCTGCGATAGTATTGACCTAGAAAATGTTTTGAATTGAGAATGCTACCAGCTCCCAGATGAAGCAGCGCTTTCAGGTCTTTGTTTGCTGCATGGGACAAATGAGGTTTGCCAATTTTATTACCGGATGATTTTTCAAAAGGCACGACACCACAATAGCAACTGAGTTTTTTAGCACTATCGAATCGAGTAAAGTTTTTCGTGACACAGATCAAAGCACTGGCAGTTATGGGTCCAATACCCGGTACCGATGTAAGAAGATCATAGTTTGTCTTCAATTTCAAATCGGCTTTAATCGTTTCCAATATTTTCTCATCAACAGCGTCTATCTGTTCGTTTAAGATCTTTTCAATCTTAGAGTTAGACTTGTCGATTACCTTGAACACATCAGATCCCAGAAATTTCTTATTGTCTTGGGCACCTTGTGTCAGCTGCTTTCTAACCTTAATAAGCTGGGACCGGTGAGTTCTTAATCCATTCAATTTGAGGATGTTAGCCTCTAATGGCGCCCAGATTGAAAGTTTATCATGGAAGCGGTAAGCATATTCAGCAATACGTTGCGCATCAACAATATCATTCTTTCCTCTTGTGAGCCCAAGTGAATTTTTGATTTCGACTGCGTTGACTACGTAGCAAGTCTTACTCTGATTGTGTAATACTTCCAAAAGCAAATTGTTGTAAATGCCTGTAAACTCCATAATAAAAATGGGGTCTGCCGGATCCACGTCTAAGGCCAGGTCATTAGAAAAGGAAGATGCCCGCTTGACGAAGCACCGAAGACTCTTCAGATCATTATCTATTTGAATGTTCTGAATAACGGTGCCATTTAAAAAACACAAAAGTTGATGTGATCTTTAGAAATGTCGCAACCAATGATAAGTTGAGAAAACATAGTGAAAATTTTAATAGATTTGAAAATAACAAGTAGTTGAGTTCTTAGGCAAACACCAACACCTTAATAATGGGTTTTACTCCCAATTTTCTATTTGGCTTTGACCTAAAAGCAAAGAGTGGATTAAAACGGTTCATAGAATATCGATGACTTCTACGGCAGCGGCTAAAGTGCCACTCTTTGCCTCAACTTATCCACAAATTAACATAAATTGATCCCCCCTAAAACCCCCTATTATGAATATGAATATTTAGAATATGAATGTAATCTTAATAAATACAAACCTAAAGGCTGCAGCGGGTGGGTGGCAAGCAGCATTTTAAGAGCTGAAGCTTGCGCGGAGGAAAGCACATTAGGAAAGGTGCCCTTTTTTGGTTCGTTTTTTGGGCACGCAAAAAATGAACAAATACTTTTTTGTGACTTCAAAATACCAAACTTAATGCCCAATTAACCATTGAATTCTGTCATAGGAGAGGATATAGTGAACGGCCACTGCGATACCCATGATCCAACTCAACTTAACCTGTCCAGAATTGGATAGAGCCCAGATAGCGAGTGTAAAAAAGGCTAACTCTAAGGCAAGGCGAAGAACCCCAGATACGACTTCCGGAGCTGCGCCAGAACGGGCTGGGGTCATCCGGAACGGCAAAAGTACCCCAGGTCATCGCCAATATTAAAGGTATGACAAAAGCAAGAATGAACCGAGACCAGCTTTCAGTCTGCCGCCATCCCCATTCGCCTATGGCCACCAGGGCGGCTAATTCAAGTAGAAACCTAAAAGCCAGATTGATTGGATGTGTTCCCATAGACTTTCTGTTCTAATGCCTCGACCATATAAGACTACAGCTTAGACCGATCGCAAACCTTACAAACTCCAACTATTACCTACGTCAGCCAGTGGAATACACCCTTTAAATTCCTGTGGTATGGGATCGTAACTCAAAACATTTTTTCCAATTTCTTCGGAAGAAAAATATGCCCATAGGGCCATACTTTTTATACTACGGTAAAAGCCGACCGGTTCTTGTTTGCCCACAGCTGTACCCCACACACTACCATTAAATTTTCCTGAGGTAACTTCAGCTTCTTGTAAAACAGCAGTGCGCTCGGTTTCTCCAAGTTTTGAAAATACTTTCCCGTATTTGTTTTTGCATAACTCATTAAATGCAGCCATTTCCGACCTGATTTTTTGCTGTGCAGCGGCATCATAAATTTGAGCAAATACCTTATCCATAAAAATGTCAGCCTTTACATCCAATGCCCCCGGAGTATCCGTACGTGGTAAGATCGTATCAATCAAAGCGGAAATAAATCGGGCCTCATCTGCATCAAAGAACTGCGGCTGGTATTCCAATGGTGATTCCGTCTTGCAAGATTGCAGGAGTGCGAGGAAAGTGGGTAAAACCACGCTTGCCCCAGCCAGTAATCCGGTCTTGCGTAAAGCTTTTCTTCGATCCATGTGATTAAATATTTTGTTTGTTAAGCTCGGAAATCGCATGATGTGCAGCCCGCGCAGTAATAGCCATATAGGTGAGCGATGGATTAACACACGATGACGATGTCATACATGCTCCATCGGTAACAAAGACATTTTTACAGGCATGAATTTGATTGGTACCATTGAGTACCGATGTCTTATGATCACGTCCCATTCTTGCGGTCCCCATTTCATGGATACCGTATCCCGGTTCGTGTTCGTTATCAAAGCCCAGTACGTCTTTTAGTCCTGCTTTTCAAGCATTTCCACCGCATCTTCGCGGATCTGTTTATTCAGGGCCTTTTCATTTTCTTTAAACTCACAATCGATAGCCAGGGTGGGTTGCCCCCATTTATCCAGACTATTGTTATCCAGGGTGACATGATTATCATGATAGGGGAGACATTCGGCAAAACCGGTAATAAAGAATTCCCAGGGTCCTGGCTTCAGGATGCTGTCTTTATAAGCTGCCCCAAATGTTTCCTGGTTGGCTGCTGCTTGGGTGCCGCCGCGGCCGCCGCCTCCCTGATATCCAAAACCACGCACAAATTTATCGGACTTGGTTTGCTCGTTGATGTTCCAATAACGCGGGATGTAGATGCCATTGGGTCGCCGGCCTTTGTAATATTGGTCGTCGAATCCTTCCACTTTACCCATGGCTCCCACTCGATAAGTATGATCCATCAGATTGTGTCCCAACTCCCCACTGTCATTTCCCAATCCATTTTCAAATCGATTGGACTTGCTATTCAGTAGGATCTGGGTGGTACTAAGACAAGAAGCATTGCAGAAAATAATTCTTGCTGAATACTCCTGAGTTTCATTGGTTTCGGAGTCGATGATACGCACTCCGGTTGCTTTTCCCCTAGATTCATCATAGATGATAGACTGGACAATCGAATAAGGCCGGATCGTCAGATTCCCGGTAGCATTTGCCGCCGGAAGGGTGACGGCATTACTGCTGAAATAAGCACCGTAAGGGCAGCCCCTGCTACATCGATTTCTGAATTGACATTTACCTCGGCCATTGAGGGGCTCAGTGAGATGCGCAACCCGGCCGATGATCAGGTTTCTTCCGGGAAAATCCTTCTCTATTCTACTTTTGATATGTTTTTCTACACAATTGAGCTCCATCGGAGGAAGAAAATGGCTATCGGGTAGTTGTGGTAGCCCCAGAGCTTCTCCGCTGATCCCGGCAAATTTTTCCACATACTCATACCATGGTGATATGTCTTTATAACGTATCGGCCAATCTACACCATGGCCGTCTTGAGCATTGGCGTTGAAGTCAAGATCGCTCCACCGGTAGGTCTGCTTGCCCCAAAGCAGAGAGCGGCCTCCCATTTGGTGGCCTCGGATCCAAAGAAAAGGTTTTACTTCGGTATAGGGATTTTCAGCGTCGTTGGCAAAAAAGTGTTTAGTTTCCTGGCCTATGAATCCCGCTCGCATACTTTTGAAATGCTTTTTCTTATCTTCAGGAGTGATCGCTCCGCGCAGTTCCATGTCCCAGGGATCATCATTCATGGTCGGATAGTCCTTCACATGCTCCACCAGTCTTCCTCTTTCGAGCACTAAGGTTTTGAGTCCTTTTTCACAGAGTTCTTTGGCTGCCCAGCCCCCACTTATCCCTGATCCGATCACGATGGCATCGTAGGTCATCTGCTGCTTAGCATCAATATTAAAATTTGGCATTTCGATAGATTATGGAAGTTGAAAATATGGAAATTATTAGAAAGAGATGGCTTGTGATTTGTAGTCTGGGAGAGACACGAGGAATGGTATTATTTGTGTCATCGACAAAGGAAACGTTACAGTTTGATGATGATCGAATGGCACAAGTGGTTCATCTGAACTTGATGGCTGACCTCAGGCAGGCTAGCGTGGCACATGATGTTGTGCCGCAGTGCTCATTTATTTCATTTCAAGACAGGCCCAATCCTTGCTGTCCTGATTGTTTAAAAAATCAGTGACTTGATTAACTTTATTTAAGAGCAACGTTGCGATCGAATCGGTTTCTGTATTCCCAGTTCTTAGCCAAATAATTTGGGCGGGTGTCCCTTGAGATTTGCTAAATCCATAAAGTCTGAATCGAAGGTCACAATGGTATAGCCATTGCGCTTGGCATAATTCCAAAGTTCCAAGTCTGTAGAGTTTCCGAGCCCCAATCTTTTGACCTGTCCTGAGTCTGGATATTCCCTTTCTATCTTCTTGACTATTCGGTATGAGATGTTCTGATCAAATAACAGTCTCACGATGCCACCCTGACTTTGTGTTCTTTATCTGACATATGCAAGACATGCTTGAATCTGTTCCGAGCTCAACTCCGGGTAATCTTCGATGATATCACTTCGGGTCATTCCATTTGCAAACCAACTAAGGATATCATATACGGAGATTCGAGTTCCAATGATGCATGGTTTGCCGAATCTTGTGTTTGGATCAATCGATACATATAGCCTATAATCGATCATTTTGACCTTATTGATTGCTAAAGTTACAAAATCCATAAACCGGTATCACCAATAGTGTGTATGACATATTTCCCTAGTATGTAAAACCAGGGAAAAAATTTGATTTTATTTGTTTGTTCTTTTGGCTTGACCCAAAAGAACCAAAAAGTCAAGGCTTTCGGCATTTCTTAACGACGAAATAACCGTAAAATCCTAAACAAAATGAAACTCGCTCTTAGTCTTCCTTCCTTGCCGCATAGTCCGGGATTATTTGGTTTTCCGGGTTGCTGTGATCGTTCAGATCAGCTCAAACACCATTTTGTTTTTAACGGATTTTTCGTCTATTTCGCCTAAAATGCCGAAGGCCGATCCCTAGTCCTTCTTTGAAGGCCTTTCGTATGTCGCTGCTCTAGTCGTTCTTCTTTATGTCAATATTTGTTAGCTTTTGCCATCCTATCTTTCAATTTGTTGTTTAAGGTCAGTGGATTGTATCTCAATAAGCTTGCGAAAATTATTTTCTCTGGATCTATGATTTTTGACCAAGAAAATCAAGTGGGGGGGCTCGTCCAGTGCTTATCCGGTGCGTTGCTTGAGGGAGATTTGTCATGCACACTCACCAATAAAGTGCCTAAACTACCTTTCAAGAAGTTAGTTTCCACGTTGTCATCAACCTAGCTCCGTGATTCTTTGTCCTGATACCTTGAATTCGGATCTATAGTTCAAATTCCGCATCGTTGGCTCCTGCGACTGCTCTGTAAGAGCAAAAGCGCTCATTCTGGATTCGGCACTAGTGGCAAATAACGGTTGTTAGCGGTTAATAACCGTTATGGTTAGGTTTTTAGCGCCTCGAATAGATGGCATGGGGAAGCCTAGCATCCTAACCCTAAAACTGGAGCGTATCCATTGATTTTTGTGCAAAAGACCTAATTTGCCGATGTGCACATAGGTGATATACCCGGAACAGAGACAGAAAGTTCCGGGTACCCAGATGTTGTCTGTAAGCAAAACAAAATATTTAATGTTTAAGAAACCAAATTCTATATTGTCATTCATCTGTAGTTTCTTAAGCCTTGCAGTGGTTTTGGACTACCTATTATGGCCCAGAACTATAAATGTGGATGAAGCCATTGAACTGGGAACCCAGATTAAGCTTATTGTGGGAATTGTCTTCATACTGTTCTCATTATTTTTCAAACGTAAAGCTAAGCAATTTGAAAAGCCAAATGCTTGGACTAAATCATCAGGCACATTGAACATAATAGTGATTTCAATATTTGCCCTGTCTTTTTTCTTTTACATATATGTAGAGATGAGCAAATAGTGTTTCAAACTTTAAAGAATAGATTGAGAATACAAACAGATTACATTGATAGAGAACTATACTATTCAACTTCAAAGGATGAATGGGAGTCTCAAATGCCGAATAATAATTGGTGCCTAATTCTAATCTCTAACTTAGATAATGAAGTATTAATTGACGAAATCATTAGCAAATCAATTACAAATAATGTTGGATACATATGTGGCATCGGACAAAATCATGTCTATATTCACAATCAAGCTGACAATGAGTATGTGGAACGTGATATTGGCGAATCAGAATTTCCTAAATCTAAATATCATATAATGACAGTGGGAGACGAAGATTTGGACGAAGGGATATGGTTTGGATTAAACTTATCATTTAATGGAGAGGTCGACATAGACAAAATTCACATTATTGACACGGATTGCAAATGGGAGGATGAAATAGTAAAACTAATTAGTAGATTTAAAGAAGGATATCTTCCAAATGAAGATTAGCCAACAGATAACATGCCGTCATGACGACAGCCACCCGCCGGGATGGCCGCCGCATACGGCTAGAACGTTCGCTGCAAGCTAAAAATGACGACAACTATCAAAAATAGAACCCTTGAAGTTTCAGTAACAGGACTGACAGTCGTATTACTTGCACTGACTATTATAACTTACGTCCTCGACCAAAACAAATCCAATTGGGTTTGCGGACCAGTCTTATTTCTAATGGAGTTAGTTGCACTTGGACTTCAAACTGTTCTGACCGTTTCAATTTGGAAAACGACAAATATGAAGACCAAATATGCTCTGTTGTTATTGAGTATTTTAATAATTGGATTTATATCCTATGGATTTGTGAATTTCAACTTGAACTGCACGTAATGACAACAAATTCAGACATAGAATACATACTAATAACAACTCTGACAGTATTATTTTTTGTCCTGCCTCTTGTCTTGACGCTAAATCAACTGAGACACAAAATGACTTTCAGTTTGACAAAAATCAGACTCCTTTTCAACTACTCGTTAATACCACAACTCGGACTTGGCCTTTTAATGTATTTGATATTTTTAGTTTTTGGTGGTAACATATTCGGAAATCTTTCAATGACAAATTGGTTTGAGATTATTTCAATTGCGACTTTGTGGTTTTACATAATTGGAGTGTTTTATTACATTCCCTCATTGGTCTTACTGAATTTGACAGTAGGACTAATAAATTTGATAAGAAAAAATAAAAAGCCAGCAGGTAACAATGTATATGAAAAATAGGCGAAATAGCAGTAAAATCAAGGCTTTTGACTTGTATCAAACTTTTAGCTAACCGAAAGTTTGCTACTTCGAAATCGCCTACTTTTCATATACTAAACGTTGTAGCGCATTAAGAGTAGAGAAACGTGAACGATAAAAGCAACATAGAAATATACGAGAGTTCGGATGGAGGAACCCAAGTGGAAGTAACTTTTGACAATGAGACCGTATGGTTGAATCAAGAACAATTGGGTGTATTATTTGAAAGAGATAGAACTGTTGTTGGGAGGCACATACGAAACATCTTTAAAGAGGGAGAACTTAACGAAGAAGTGGTATGTGCAGAATTTGCACATACCACTCAACATGGGGCAATAGGTGGGAAGACGCAGACATCAAAGACTAAATATTACAATCTCGATGTAATTATTTCTGTTGGTTATAGAGTAAAATCTGTACGAGGTACACAGTTCAGACAATGGGCAAGTCAACGGCTAAAAGAATACTTATTTCAAGGATTTAGTATAAATAAGAGGCGGTTAGAACAAACAGATCAAGAAGTAAGGGTTTTGCGAGCAGGTATCCAGATACTTGGCCGCGCCATAGAAGAAAAATCGAACGAAGAAGGTCTTGAGTGGTTGGGAAAATTTGCTCAGGGACTGACTTTGCTGGATGATTACGATCATGAAAATCTCGACAGTAAAGGATCAACGACTAGGTCTCCAATATACCGAGATAAAGAAGAATATCAATCGATGATCGACCAGATGAGATCGGACTTCAAATCGAGAATATTTGGTTTGGAACGGGACAAAGGATTTGAAAGTGCCATTTCCCAAATAGAAAAGGGGTTTGGCACTCAAGATTTCTATCCAAGTATAGAAGAGAAAGCAGCAACTCTGCTATATCTGGTAATAAAAAATCATGCATTCGCAGATGGCAATAAGAGGATTGGTGCTGCATGCTTTTTAATGTTTCTAAAGAAGAATAGATTACTAGCAAACAATGAGGGAATTTCAATTATGAGCAATGAAGCTCTGGCAAGCTTAACCCTATTTATTGCTGCAAGCAAACCTGAAGAAATGGATACGGTTAAGAAATTAGTTATTAGTGTACTAAATAGAAATAAAAGGCGCTACAACATTGCATAGCACGCCAGCCACCCTTCGGGATGGCCGATCGGATACACTAAACGTTAGCGATAATTGAAATAAATCAACCCAAAATGATGAGAACAATAGTCCTACTTTTATGTGCTCTGATTTATTACTCCTGTTTACAGCAAAAATCAATAGGAGGACAATATAAAACTAGCCTAGACCAGTTGCCCAAATCAAGAACTGGACTAAAGATTGAAACCACACCAACACGTGGGACGGCATTTACAGATTCGCTTGGATCTGAATATTTTATAGTACATGTCACGAATATTATTAGCAACGACAGTACAGTTCCGATTCAACTTCAAATAGATTTACCATTAGAATTTAGTTATCCGATCTCCGGCAATTATGTGAATTACAAAATAATCTTGTGGCCGGATTTAACAGAACCTCCTCGTTTATATTCTGATAGACAAGGTCGAGTTCAAGTCATGAAAAACTGGACAATAAGTGACTGGGATGGCTCAAACCAATTCAACAGGATCCTGGCACCGGGAGAAAAATATGTTGTTACGATAGGAACCTTAGTTAATACTCGAGCACCCAATATCTGCGGTGCTGTTGCTTACTCACTTTTGACCTATAGCGAAAGAAGAAATTATTCAGACTGTAACTGGATGCTGGATGAAAATCATTTAGCAAATCCTCAATTAGCACTAGGTCTTCAAGTTGGTTTTTGTACAAGTGGACAGCATTACGAAAGTTGTAAGATAATTACTTGCGGTCAAATTACTTATGTTGAAAATTAAACTAAAAAAATACCGCTAATAAGCGATGATCATGTCAGATTGGCTTTCGCCACACCCGCCGCATGATGCTGGGAGCCATGATCAGAGATTAACAGAAAAATCCTTCACAATCCTGAGATTCATTTATTAGGTAATATGAACAGTTATGAATAGTAAGTGGTAACTTTGAAAAATGAAAAAAGAATTAAACAGAAGGTTAGCCGCTATCATGTTTACTGACATGGTAGGCTTTACAGCCTTGATGCAACGGAATGAAAAATTGGGTCTGCAAAAACGCAATCGCCACAAAGAAGTAATTGAACATCAACATGAAAAATACAATGGCGAGATCATTCAATATTTTGGAGATGGCACCTTGAGCATATTTTCAAATTCCATTGATGCGGTCGGCTGCGCCATCGAAATGCAAAAAGCATTGAAAACACCAATTGACGTGCCCATGCGGATTGGCATCCATGCAGGAAATATAGTGCTTGAATCAGACGGAATTATCGGCGACGCCGTAAATATTGCTTCACGCATTGAGTCTTTTGCTAATATTGGTGGCGTTTTGATTTCAGATGCGGTACAGGATCAAATTAAAAATCAAGTGCACCTGGATTTTGTGCCTCTCGGTAAATTCAATTTGAAAAATGTGGAACGCCCCTTTGAAATATATGCCGTTTCAGCGGAAGGACTCATCGTTCCCGATCCCAAATTTTTGCACGGCAAAGGAGAAAAAATGGCTAATTTGAAAAGCATTATCCCAGAGCCTGCCACACCAATATTGGGCCGTGAGAAAGAAGTTGAAAGTTTACTTAGATTGTTGGAATCAAACCAAGTCGTCACTGTCACTGGCACGGGTGGCATGGGCAAAACCAGAATTTCGCTGGAAATCTGCAAGCGTCTGAAGTCCGAATTACAGGATGGTATCGCTTTCGTTTCCATGGCTACCTTGACTGATGCGACAGAGGTCATACCTACACTGGCCGCAGCCTTGGATATTAAAGAGGCACCTGGTCGGGGCCTTGTGAAAGGTGTTGCAGCGCTCATTTCTGATCATAGAGCGCTACTGGTTTTGGATAATCTCGAACAGGTTATATCAGCAGCGCAGGAAATTGCCGAATTGGTTTCGATGTGCCCGAACCTGAAAATCCTCTGCACCAGCCGCACGCCGCTTAAAATCAAAGCAGAGCAGGAGTATGCATTGCATCCCCTTCCGCTTCCAGTGGAGGTGGAAATGAGTTCCCTTCTGAATTATCCAGGTATCGAACTGTTTGTTAGCAGGGCCCAAAAAGTAAACATGGATTTTGAACTAATAGAAGACAATGCAGAAGCAGTGGTGGAAATCTGTCGCCGTATGGACGGACTACCACTGGCCTTGGAATTGGCTGCCGCCAGAATCCGAATCTTACCTCCCAATGAATTGTTGAAACGATTAAGCCGGGCACTCGATGTACTCACCACCGGCTCGAAAGACTTGCCCGAGAGACATCAAACCCTGCGTGCAACCATCGACTGGAGCTATTCGTTGGTCAAAGAACCGGAGCAACAACTCTTTCGGAGACTGGCGGCATTTTCCGGAAGTTTTACATTAGAAGCAGTTGAGGGAGTATGTTATAAAAGCGAAGACGATGCCTTTTTAGCAATGGACGAAATCGAGTCCTTATTGGATAAGGGGTTGGTGGAAAAATTGGATGGAGGTCGTTTTAATCTGTTGCAGACTATCAGTGATTTTGCCGTCGAAAAGTTGAAAGCAGCAGATGAAATGGACACTGTATTTCAAAAGCACGCGGAATTTTATTTTAAAGTGGCTCAATTAGTAAACCTGGGAACTCAGGGTGAACAACAAATTCGACGGATGAAGCAGGGTGCCTTGGAAGAAGCGAATATTCACGCCGCCTTGGATTATTGCTTGAAAAAAGCAAACACTGGGAATGATACGGCAAGGGAGTTAGGATTATCGATTTGCGGTCAGTTAGAAACATACTGGCACATTAGAGGCAAGCATATCACCGCAGAAAATTATGTGAATGCCTTTTTCAAAACCTCTGAAAATCAAACGCCTACCATTGGAAAATGTATGGCCATGCAAACCTTAACATTAGCTGTCTGGACTTTAGGCAAATTCGCGGAAGCTAATGAAAAGGCATTGGCGACACATAAAATGGCAAAAGAATTAGATGACCCTAATTTGTTGGTCAGAGCTACTTTAATGCTCGGTTTTACATACATAGGGATAGATATGGAACTGGCCAAAAAACACCTTTCAGAAGGTGAAGCGATAGGTCGGAAATTAAATGATAATTATCAGCTGAGTTTTACTTTAGCCATTCAAGGTATTTTCAATACCATAATTGGAGACCTGACAATAGCCAAGGAAAAATACGAAGAAAGTTTAGGGCTTCTGCTTAAAATAGAAGACTATGAGGTAAGCGGACTATCCCTGAGTGGTCTGGCTATGCTTGAAAAAATAGCCTTTAATTTTGACAAGGCCATTGATCTTTATCACCAAGCTTTGGTTTCATATCAAGTCGTAGGAGACCGTCCTGAGGAAGCTCGTGTTCTTAATGAAATGTCATGGGTCTATTTGACAATGAAGGACCTAAAAGCTGCCCGGAAATATACACTTGACTCTATACAAGCCTATCAGGAAGTCGGCAGTACACGTGGTGTTGGAATATCCATGATTGGATTGGCCGCTATCGAGATGGTGGAAGGGCGTCCAGCGAGAGCGATTGAAATTGCTTCGGCTGCCGAATATTTTGCAGAACAAGAGGGCATTGTCAATGTTTATGGTGACAATGATCAAGGGAAAATTTATCTCGATAATGCCAAAAAAGAATTGTCGGAATTGGAAATCGAAAATTTGGTAAAATCGGGTAAATTGCTATCGTTAAAAGAGGTATTAGATATAGCTGAAAATCAGGCTATACTAATTACATAGAAAACCTCGATAATAAAAGCTATGATGTCCATGCTCCCGTTCAGACGCTCGTCACATAGCAGGACCGTGAGCAAACAAATACAAAAACCGAACGCTCAATTGTAACATTTGAATTCAACTGAGCACCCAGCAAGTAGTAAAAGTGAAATAGAAACCAAACGATATGAAGGATTTCGATATTAACATAAAAATAAAACTCGCTTCATTGTGGACTTCGGTGACATTCTGCTATTTGTATGGAGATTATTTCGAATTGTATACTCCTGAAAAAGTAGACAGTTTGATTACTGGAGAAAATGTGTTGAATTCCCCAGTATTCTTGTTTGTTGCATCTTTCATAATGGCAATACCTCCCTTAATGATTGTTTTTTCTATCATGCTAAAGCCGACAATAAATAAGTGGTTAAACATTGTATTCGGAACAATATTTACATTAATGATGGTTCTCATTGCAGTCGGAAGCCTTACTCCTTGGTATGGATTTTATGTGTTCTTGGCTATTTTGGAATCTATATTGACAGCTACCATTGTATGGAATGCATCTAAATGGCCAAAAGAAAATAGTTAGGCCAGCCACGAACAATGTATATGAAATCAGTTGACAAAAAGCGAATCAAACAAATACTCAGAATAGCATTCATTATAGCAAGCATATGCTCTTTGTGGTTCGTGCCATGGATTTTGGTAAAGGCATGGATTTTACCACTACCTCATACGGTTCAAGAACAAGTACATGAAGCAATTGGTCATGGGTTTGATGGGATGATTGTTTATGTGGACGAAGCAGGAAAGCCCCCAGTAT
This sequence comes from Saprospiraceae bacterium, assembly GCA_016711125.1. Taxonomy (GTDB): domain Bacteria; phylum Bacteroidota; class Bacteroidia; order Chitinophagales; family Saprospiraceae; genus JABDMH01. Next base: position 138,182 of record JADJTQ010000006.1, read on the forward strand.
TTTACACAGGTGGTTGGAAAGATCGTGAAAACAAAATACCCAGCGACCCGAAGGCCTTATTCAAGATTGCAAGTATCAGCAAGCTGTATGTCGCAGTTTCTATCGCCAAACTAGTCAAAGATGAACGTTTGTCTTTAGATGAAACGCTCGCTGACTATTTTCCAGAACTTGTGGGTAGAATTGAAAATGCAGAAAAAATCACCTTGAGATTGATGGTGCAACATCGGAGTGGTATTCCTAATTTCACCAATAATCCCGCTTATTGGGAAAACGAACAGGAAAACGGGAAAAAAGCCCTTGAATTTGCCCTTGATTTACCGGCTAGTTTTGAACCTGATAAGGGATATGAATATTCAAATACGAATTATTTGTTGCTTCGCGAGATTATTGACAAAGTGGTAGGTTATAGTCATGAGCAATATATCAAGAAGAAAATATTGGTACCACTCGATCTGAACAACACGTTTTTTTCGCTTGACGAGGTAGATATAGCCGACGTAATGAGTGGCTATTACGTTGGCGTTGATGCCGACTTGAAAGCTAATGAAAACGGAATGTTGGCTACAGCAGAGGATGTGGGTTTATTCCTGAGGGCATTAAACGATGGCTCCGTATTTGATGAAGGTGAAAAGGAAATCTACTCCTCCATTTATGTATATAAACATGGAGGTCTGGTTCCTGGCTATCAGAGCCTTGCCGAATACCACAAAGATATAGACGCGATTGTTGTACAATTTGTGAATACAACTGATTTTGACGGATACGACTGGAATTTATCGGAAATCGTATATAGTCGGATTGTGAAAATATTGAGAAGAAAGAAAAACTTTTAACAAGAGAGAGCAGGGTTCAGCAGGCTCACCCTGACTCTACATTCTGCGGCTTCGAAGAAAGATAAATAGACTAAAATCGACCCACTATAAATACGCAAGAGCCGTCTTAATTTAGAGGAAAGACATGAAAAATGTTTCAAGAAGAGGATTTATTAAACTAACAGCTACCAATGGGGTCTTATATCCCTTTGGTCATCAGCTTTTTGCCATGCAGAAGGAAGTATCAGTAAAAGCCTATACTTATAAAAAGGTTGGGGAATTGGAAATTAAAGTAGTTGTGCACAGACATGACGACAAATTCATCCGGCCTGTTGTCGTGAGGTTTCATGGAGGAGCCCTTATAATGGGGCATCGCGATTGGGAGAATGATAAGCTCTGTTTGAAGCTTCTGGAAGAAGATTATGCGATAGTTTCTGTCGATTATCGTCTGGCTCCAGAGACAATGCTGTCGGATATTATCGAAGATATTGAAGATGTATTTGACTGGATTCATGAGAAAGGACCTGAACTATTCCAGATCGACGTAAGTAAAATTGCTGTTACCGGTAATTCAGCCGGAGGTTATCTTACGTTAACGTCCGGATTTCGGGTCAAACCCCGACCAACAGTGCTGGTTGCATTTTATGGATATGGTGATTTGATAGGTGATTGGTACAGCACTCCAAGCATACATCACAAAAGTGATATCAGTGAAGAAGAAGCATGGGCTCAGGTCAGTGGTGTACCAATCTCGGATTCCCGTGATCGAACGGGTAAGGGTGACGAGTTTTATAGGTATTGCCGTAAGTATGGACTATGGCCTAAGGCTGTCTCTGGCTGGGATCCGCATACCGAAGCAAAAAAGTTTTTCCCATATATGCCTGTAAAGAATGTAACTCATGATTATCCTCCAACGATGCTTATTCATGGTTCAAATGATACCGATGTGCCTTATGAGCAGTCGGTGATGATGGACAAAGAGTTGAAAATACACCATGTAGAGCATGAATTAGTGACCATCCCTGGTGCCGAACACGGTTTAAGAGATGGTGATCCTGAGCTTGTCGAGGCAGCTCATAATTCGGCGGTGGAGTTTATAAATCGTTTTATGAGATGAAGAGATAAGCAGAATAAGTGATAAAGAATAGTAACTTATTGCAAATAAACGCGAAAAATTCATAGCTGTCCAGCTGGACAGAAACACGTTTTATATCCGCCGTTGTACTTCATTTTGAAAACCACTAAGCACAGATAACATTCGCACAAGAATTTTCCAAAAATGAACTAACCATGAAATTGATCAAAGAAATAGAAAGTGAAGTTCTCCCAGTCTATAACACCTGGCTACATAGCTATCTAAATGGTGACGTGGAGACTTATAATTTCTATTTAGATGACGAATATCATTTTATTGGCTCTACCAATAATGAAGTATTTTTAAACCGAACTGACACTACAAATTTCTTTAAAGCAACTGCAGATCAACTTTCGGGAAAGACCGATTTAAGGAACAACAAAATAACGCTGGAATGCTTTGGCGAACTCGTTTTTGTAACCCAGGTATTTGACGCCTGGTTTCTCAATGGAACCGAATGGGCTTATTATGGAAGATTTCGGTTTTCCTCTGTTTTACGCGAAAATAAAGAGGGTTGGCGATTTATCTACCAGCATTTTTCGACGACAGACTCAAAAGCAGAGGCAGGAGAAACAATTGGCTTTGATAAGGTAAGTGCTGAAAACGAACAACTCCGGGAAGCCGTACAACGCAGAACCAGAGAACTTGAACTAAAAAACAGGGAGCTGGAAATTGAAACTGCCCTCCAACGCATTCGGGCACAGGCAACTGCTATGCAGAAATCTTCTGACCTGCTGGATGTAGTGGTTACGATGCGAAGCGAATTTATCAAACTAGGTCACGAAGCCCATTACTTCTGGCACATGCTCTACAAGCCTGATAAATACGAGAAAGCGATGACCTCTGGCGATGGCACTCGTATCGGTTTTGTCATGGAATTGCCAAGACACATTCACGGAGACATCCCCTTATTGTCCGACTGGGAAAAGGGTGATGAACCCACGGCTGTCTATCCCATGGATACTGAAGAAGCACTCGCTTATGTGCATAAAATGGTCACGCTTGGTGATTTTCAGCATATAGATCCACAAGCACCCAGTGAAGATGACATTCGCCATATTGGAGGCTTGACTTTCATCATGGCACGGACGACTCACGGAGAGATCGGGTATAGTTTGCCAGGGGTGGTTAAAAACCCTCCTTTGGAAGATCTTGATATTCTGGTTCGCTTCGCTGGCGCATTCGATTTGGCGCATTTGCGTTTTTTGGATTTAGAAAAAGCGGAAGCTCAGGCGAGGGAAGTTCAGATAGAATTGGCTTTGGAAAAAGTTCGTTCAAGAACCATGGCCATGCAAAAAAGCCACGAACTCAAAGAGGTAATTCAAGTGGTGTATGACCAACTCGTTTTTCTAAATATCCATATAGAACATACTGGCTTTATCATTGATTATAAGGCAAACGATGATATGCATATTTGGCTGGCTGACCGACACGAGGTTCCCTCTGAGGTAACCATCCCTTATTTTGATTCACCGCATTGGAATAGTTTTATAGCAGCCAAAGAAAGGGGCCTGGATTTCTTTGCCAACCAACTGACTTTTGATGAAAAAAACAAATTTTACAAAGAGCTTTTGAGTTAATTCCCGGTGTGCCTCAGGAAACATCGGACTACTATTTTAGTTGCCCAGGCCTTGCCATTTCAACTGTGTTGTTTGAGAATGTTGGCCTGTACATCGAGAATTTTTCAGGTATTCCCTATTCGGAAAGTGAGAATAACACACTCATACGTTTTGGAAAAGTATTTCAACAAACCTATACCCGCTTTCTTGATCTTCAGAAGGCGGAAGCACAAATGAGAGAATCAGAAATAGAGCTGGGACTGGAAAGAGTAAGGGCCAGAACGATGGCAATGCAAAATAGTGATGAGCTACAGGATGCGGCTATTATATTGTTTCAGCAGTTAAAAAATCTGGGTATTGTAACTGGGAGTTGTGGTTTTAATATCTGGGATAACGAAGAAAAAAATGCAAAAGTCTGGATGACTTCTCCTGAAGGTGGTTTTCAGGCTCCTTTTAATTTACCCCATACTGAAAGCGCGATATATAAAGCAACATACACATCCATGAGCGCTGGCGAAGATTTTTTGTAACAGAAATAGCTGGCGAGGCATTGAAAAAACACTTTGACTATTTAAGCACGCTGCCAGGTATTGGCGATGTAATAAGAAAACTGAGGGCTAATAATTATGTATTTCCTGAGCGAATGATTTACCACTTTGCTTTTTTCAATTGTGGATATTTGTCATTTCATACACATGAGGAGGTTTTGGAAGCACATGATATCTTCAAGCGCTTTGCCAAAGTATTCCAACAAACCTACACTCGCTTCCTTGACCTGAAAAAAGCGGAGGCACAGGCCAGAGAAGCTCAGATTGAAGCAGCTTTGGAAAGAGTCAGAGGTAGAAGCATGGCTATGCATAAAAGTGAGGAACTGGCTGATCTCTCGCTTGAACTAGTAGGTCAAGTTCAGAAATTGGGTATTTCTACCTGGTTTTGTGCCTTCAATATCTATGATGATGACGAAAAAGGTTCTCTGGAATGGGGCAGTAATGGCCAAGGTGTATTTCCGAAATATAGAACACCTCGGGAGGGAATTTTTCTTGAATATTATGAAGTAGGCCAAAGCGGAGAGATATTGCTTATTAGAGAAACAGATGAAAAGGCATGTCCTGCGCACTATGAATACCTATGCAGCTTACCGGGAGTTGGAGAACAATTGCTCAAAATGAAGGCCACTGGCATTTCTTTTCCTACCTCTCAGATCGATCATGTGGCCTTTTTTAAATATGGGTATATTATTTTTATCACTTTTGATCCTGCACCCGAAGCACATAATATTTTTAAGCGTTTTGCCAAAGTCTTTGAACAAACCTATACCCGGTTTCTCGATCTCAAAAAGGCGGAAGCGCAGGCAAGGGAAGCACAGATTGAAGTGGCGCTCGAACGAACTCGTACCCAAAGTATGCTCATGCAGCATTCCGATGAACTGGATAAAACGATTCAGGTATTTCATGAGCAATTGCATTTGTTGGGTATCGCTTCGGAGTTTTCTTATTTATGGTTACCTGATGAAGATAAATCTACTCATTTGTTTTGGGCAACCTGGTTTGAAAATCAAGTAAACAAAAAAGAAAAATTGGAAGGTTCTCCAAACATGAAAACTAAATCGGTAGTTTATCCGCTTGACAAGACCGAACCTTCGATTGCCGAATGTTACGTCGCTTGGGAAAGTGGGGAAACCATTCACGTCAATCCAATTACGCCCGAAGGTGTAAAAGATTATTTTAATACCTGGGAGGAATTGCTAAGAGGAGCAGACCAATTCAAAGCTGAAAATTATCAAGACGGTGTTTACTATGTGGATGCGTATATGAAATATGGATGCTTCGGCATCATGATCAGAACACTACTTTCTGAAGATGAGAAAAATATATTGAGCCGATTCACCAAAGAATTTGAACGAGCCTATACTCGTTTTCTCGATCTGCAAAAAGCAGAAGCACAAGCGAGAGAAGCACAGATAAACCTATCCGTCGAAAGGGTACGGGCCAAAGCATTGGCGATGCACAAATCTGAAGAGATTTTAGAAGTGGTGGGAACACTTAAAGACGAAGTGATGGCATTAGATATCCCAGATGTGATTGCAGCCACAATTTTCCTAGATGAAGGCCATGACAAGGTGAGAATGTGGGAGTTGTCTTCTCTGGAAAAGGTCAATGATGGCTATCAGCTACCTTTTGACATCACTTTCAATCTCAAAAAAAGAGATCCCAATTTGTATGTAAAACGAATTTGGGAAAATCCAGAAAGCTATTTTTTAGAAATGCAAAATGAAAAAGATTTCGAAAGATATGTGGAATGGCTACGAGAAAACGATAAAACAAGTGTGGGTGATAAAATTGAAAAATATATTGAGCAGACACAATTAAAACAATTGCATCATGTAGTAAAGAAGCTGAACAATGGAAAATTAGTCATCGATTTATTAAATCTTCCTTCGGATGAAATGGAAAGCATACTAACTAAAATCGGGGCCGCTTTCGATTTGGCATATACTCGCTTTATCGATCTGAAAAAGCAGAAGCACAAGCTAGGGAAGCTCAAATTGAAGCAGCTTTAGAAAAAGTTAGAAGCCATACCATGGCCATGCAGCATCCGGATGAGTTGGAAAAAGTGGTGACTATTGTGGTAGAAAAATTAAAGGATTTAGGGGTAGTCCTAGATGCCAATGGCGTTATCATTTGTACTTATTTTAAAGACTCAAAAGATGTCGTTCATTGGATGGCATCACCGGATTTTACTTTTTCTGGTCGTTACCTGTTGCCTTATTTTGACCATCCGATCTTTAATGATGCATGGAACTCAAGATTAAATGGGGACGAATACTTTTCTAAAGCCTTTTCTGTAGAGGAAAAAAATAGCTTTTTTAAACATGCTTTCGAACACTCTGATTATCGAAAATTTCCTAATGAGTTTAAAGAGTGGATTTTTCAGAATGACAAGCACTCGCTCTCCTTTGCCTGGTCAAAAAATTCGGCCATCCTCCTTCCTTCCCATACCGGTGTCGTACCAAACGAATCAGACATTGAAATATTAAAGCGCTTTGTCAAAGTTTTTGAGCAAGCATATATTCGTTTTCTTGACCTGCAGGTGAAAGAAGAACAAGCAGCAATGCTCTTTAAAGAAAAGCAACGATTAGAAAAAGCATTGGACCATCTTCAAAACACTCAAAAGCAGCTCATCCAATCGGAAAAAATGGCCTCCCTGGGAGAACTCACTGCAGGGATCGCCCATGAGATTCAAAACCCTTTGAATTTCGTAAATAATTTTTCTGAATTGAGTAATGAATTGTTGGTGGAAATGAATGAGGAACTTGCAAAAGGAGATTTGGAAGAAGCCAAGGCCATCGCAAGTGACATCAGGCAAAATCTTGAAAAGATATATCACCATGGTAAACGTGCAGACAACATTGTGAAAAGTATGATACAACACAGTCGAAATAGTAGCGCAACAAAAGAACTAACCGACATCAATAAATTAACTGACGAATTTTTTCGATTGGCTTATCATGGGCTGAGGGCAAAGGATAAATCATTTAACGCAAAATTGATTACGGATTATGACGATAAGGTAGGAAGTTTACCTATCATTGCTCAAGACATGGGACGAGTGATTTTAAATCTAATCACCAATGCTTTTTATACGGTCAATGAGAAAAAAATACAACAATCAAAGGGATTCAACCCCACTGTGACTGTCACTACGAAGAAAACGGATGATCAAATTTTAATTGCTGTCGAAGACAATGGTAACGGTATTCCCCAACCTGTTTTGGAAAAAATATTTCAGCCTTTTTTTACCACTAAACCAACTGGACAAGGAACCGGCTTAGGGTTGTCACTGGCATTTGATATTGTCACGAAAGGTCATGGCGGAGAATTGAAAGTGGAGACCACAGCAGGAGAAGGAAGTTCTTTTATAATTTCTATTCCCAGCCAGTAGATTTTTTTCTTACGATGAAATAAAGTACCGCTTTCCGGGTATTTATTTGGGTGTTTAGAGCTGGGCAGTTGCGGTCATTAGTCAAGGTTAACATGATTTCAAATGGACCAAAGAGTTGGACGATTATTTAAACCAGTAAGATAACTTGACAGCCAAGCCCCTGTTTTTATTGGTGAAATCACCCGTGTATGAATTTCCGGTATAAATAATAAACAGATCCGAGACAGGGGCAAAGCGCCATTGAAACCTGATGTTCAAATTAAAGTTTTCAATCTGGTTGTTATATTGAGCGAAAGTTGTAATGAATAATTTATCGGTTAGGGTGAGATCAAGTTTGGGCCCTATTAAGAAAAGCTTGGCGCTGCTATAGGGATTTGGAAGAGTTATATCATTATAATTTGCTGCAACTGAAATACTTCCATAGGGTTGTACCCGGTAATTCAAAGTAGTTCCAAAAGTCAGTCTGGTTCCGTTATAATAGCCTCCATAGCCACCATTGAATTCGTAATAAAATAGGCGGCGTGTGTCAGAAGCGAAACTGGTACTGGCACTTTTCCAATCATAATTACTTCCGTTTTCAAGTTTAGCCCACCCGTATTGGTGGGATCAAAAGATCGGTTGAGCTTGACGAATTGTTCAGTCATCTGTAAAGTCAGTTGATTTCTGTTTCTCCAGCCAATCAAATATCCAAGCTGAGTCTGCCGGTCAGTCATATCCAGTTGCGGGTTAAGAATAATCTCGAATTCAGCATTTGGCCCGTGAGTCAGGACTTTACTATTGGCAGGGTAAAAAGTATATGCTAAAGATGGAGACGACTCTAGATAACCACTTCGTCTAATGTAGCCTACCTCTGCCACATAATCGGAGCCGACCCATGACTGGTCAAAGGCGGCCTTAAAATACGGTGTGGAGTATAGAATACTGCCGAAAGTAGCTGTCGAGTTGCCAGAAACACCGGGATAAAATGCCTGATGATAAAAAACCTTGCCGGTCCACCTATCGTTCGGACTTGCCACATTATATTCCAGTCCGGCCACTGTGTTGGATTTATACCCTGAATATAATGTGTCGATATAATCGCTGGTAACTAATTTATTGACAAGAAATGCCACAATATTTGACCTACTAAAAACACCTCTTTGTAAAACTGCGGCTGAAAAATTGGCTGACGGTATATTATCCTGTGATAACGTTTGCATATCCATCAATCCGATTCTCCAGTCTCCAAGCTGTCCGCTTAACCTGCCACCTCCTAATACCGGTGCATTAAGCCCGATTCTCCTTGAAAAGAAAGGCTGAATACCGCTTTTCCCGAGGTTGGCAAACAAATCGGTGTTTTCAAGAAAGAATTGTCTTCTTTCTGGAAAAAAGAGTTCAAAACGGTCGAGGTTTGTTACCTGCTCGTCTTGCTCCACCTGGGAATAATCCGGGTTTACCGTGAGATCGAGATTTAGCGAGGTTGACAGGATCATTTTGGCATCAAATCCGGCATCGCCATTCCACTTTGTCTGTCCGTCGGCCTCGTTATTAACAGAAGACTTGCTTGCAATGTATGGAATCAGTGAAAATCCCAGACCTACTTTCTGTAGTGGTTCATCCCAGATAAGGGTTCCGGCAAAAGCCAGATTATTGTGCTTTGCCTGACGGGGCATTGGTGCCCATGCCGATTTTTCGTTGGTTTTCAGATCAAGACGTCCAAAATTTATTCCCCATATTTGCGATCCTTCAAAATAGCGGATGCTTCGAAAAGGAATGCTTATCTCCGTTGTCCAGCGATCATCGTAGCTTTTTACCGCCGACTTCCACTTGGTATCCCAGGTATATGCTACCTCGTCTCCGTTTGATTCTATCCCATCTCTTTGAACTCCTGCCTCGGAAACACCAAATGCAAAACCATTTGTAAGGTCGTTATACGTGTCAATAAAGAACATAAAGTTGTCATTGCTGCCAAAGTTCCAATCCCTTCTTAAAGATTGAATGGGTCTTTTGCCGGGAGAGGGATCATAGCAGATAGAGGCAATATATAAGTTGCTTTGGTCATATGTGACCATAACTTCAGTCTGTGCTATTGCATAACCGGTGTCAGTAGGAGTAACACGGTGGAACTTTCCAACAAGTTCCGCTGTCTTCCATGGCTCTTCATCAAAAACACCATCGAGTAATAGTGGTTTATCTGTCTTTTTTATATGAACCTGGTATTTTTCACGGTTAATGCCGTTTGTTTGAGAGAAAAGAAATGTTTTCCCAATCAAAAGGAAAGCTATGAAGGTCAGCAACCTGAAACGACCCATAGTCATTCATTCTTGATTAAGTCATTAAAATGGTTTCTTCCCATAATTCGAAAAAGCAATCTGCCAGATAGTTACTTTAAAATGTTCTCTCAAAATGTTTTTTAAGCAAAAGTGTCAGATGTACAGCTAGCATTACAGCAATTATTGGCCAGACCATCAGGATACCGATGACCGTTGCTAAACTGTATCTATTTAATTTGTGTGTTCATCGATAATCCAAATTACTACTGGTTAATGGTTAACAAAATTGAAGATAAATACACAGGAACTCTCAGAGACTGGTACTCCCCTCAAAATCGAAGCAAAGGCTAAGTTGGGCAAAACTTGACTTAAGTTTATAATAATTGGGAAGGAAGTTGAAAATTCAGACCGAATTCAAACTCAAAGCATCCTTCATGCATCTGATTAGGGTGATTAGACCAAAACCCCGGGATGTGGAATTTGCTGCCAGGTACCTCGGGCACCAAGATGTCATGGTTGTCTTAAATCAGGATTGTTGTTAGGTCAACCAGATTAGCAGTTATGAATAACTTAATTTGACGGTCCCATTTGGATGCTGCCATTTTCGAATTCAAGCGAATAGAACGCTTTAGAGATTGGGATAATTTTTGGTTCAAACCTTTATAAAATGGATTCTAGAGATGAGAATCAACTCGATCTCATTTGTTAGTGTTAATTTTAATTCAAACTTATCGAATATAACATGAATTGCATGCCATCAAGAAGACGATTTCTCTCACAGACTTCCTTATCAGTCGCAGGTTTTATGTTAATTCCAAACCTTGGGTTTGCCAACAGGTCATCCAATAAATTAGATTTTGTACAGGTCGAGACCAGGTATGGCAAACTGAAGGGTTTTCGGGATAATGGAGTGAATATTTTTAAAGGAGTCCCTGACGCTGGAAGTGTTTCGGGAGTCCGTCGTTTCCGTAGACCAGCACCGTTGCAGCCGTGGGCCGGAGTCAGGGATGCTATGCAACTGGGTCCGCCATCAATGCAAAATCCAGTCCAGACGCATGGGATTAATGAGCCAGATCCACAGGAAGACTGTCTGGTCTTAAATATCTGGACCCCGGCTACTGATCATGGCAATCGGCCGGTTATGTTTTATAATCACGGAGGTGGTTTTTCTCATGGATCTGGGGGCAGTGCTTCGCAGGATGGTGCAAATCTTGCCCGCAATTTTAATGTGGTTGTGGTCGAGACCAATCATCGTCTGGGTCTAATGGGCTATTTGTATCTGGATCAAATAGCGGGAGGAGAGTATACCGGGTCTGGTAACATGGGACTGCTGGATATTGTCGAAGGATTGAAATGGGTTCACGAGAATATCGTGCAATTCGGTGGTGATCCTGATAATGTGATGATTTTTGGTGAATCGGGTGGTGGAGCAAAAACATCTTGTCTCTACGCAATGCCAGTGGCGGCCCCTTATTTTAACAAAGCCTCGATTGAAAGTGGTCCGGGCATCCGTATGACTGAGCCGGAAATAGCCGATCAAACCACCCATCTTTTATTGAAAGAATTAAACATTCCGGTGAATAGCTGGCAAAAATTACTGGAAGTACCAATTGCCGACTTGATGGAAATGCAAGTTAAATTGCTAAAAATTGATCCTCAAAACCCATCGGTTAAATCAATTGGCATAGGCCCAGCAAGACCTGGTTCTTTTAGCCCGGTAGTTGACGGAATATCATTGCCACAACATCCATTTGATCCGGTAGCTCCGTCATTATCTGTCAATAAACCATTGATGATAGGATGGAATGAAGATGAATATACTTTTTTTGGTATGGTAAGCAAAGATCTGGAATCGTTTAATCTGGATGAATCCGAATTAAAAACCAGACTGGAACAACGGTATGGAAAAGATGCAGAATCTATCTTGAAAACCTATAAAATGACCAGGCCAACAGCAACGCCCAGCAATATCCATTGTGAAATCGCTACCATGGCCTTTTCGGGTTTAGGATCCATCTATATTGCTGAAAAAAAAGCCGCTCAAAATGGTGCTCCTGCCTATCTGTATAATTTCGGCTATAAATCCGAGCTTAAAATTCCAGGCACTGATTACGAATTTGGTACTCCACACGCGATGGATATCCCTTTTAAATTTAATAACCTGGTGGAGAGTAAAGGGGGCAATTCATCCTGGGTTCAGGGCGGTAACCGACCAGAACGATTTGCTGCATCTCATAACATGGCTGAAATGTGGACCTCCTTCGCCAAAACCGGAAAACCTGGAGCTAAAGGTCAACCGGAGTGGCCATCTTACACCTTACCTAACAGACCTACCATGAAAATAGATCATCATTGCGAAGTTATTATGAATCGCAACGGTGATGAAAGGGAAATGTGGAGATCTAAGGGCTATTTATAAGCGAGTGATTATAAATTTGATAAAGTCAGTTTGTAGGACAAAATTTAGTAAAAAATTATTCCCTTATAAAATATTCGGACGTATAAAACGTCGTAATAAGACTGTATTTGATTTCGGATGCAGAATTCAAGTCAAATATTTGTTTCCGCATCCGCAAGGATGGATTTATTCGTGATATATAGAAAATTGATGCTAATGAAATGCTGTAATTTCGTATTACTTCTTCTACTTTTCTCTACACATTGGTGCTGTCAAAAGGAAAGCAGGGGTTTCATGAGCTTGAATATGGATGAGGTGACTGCCGGTCATCGAAAAAGGATTTTATGATCTTTTAGAGCTGATTGAGGAGCTTCATTCTTTAGAAGGCCACCATATCTAGTCAATTACCGATAGCCACCTGGAATCATGCAATTGGAGATGAAACTATTGCTGATGCTATTCTGGCCCGATTATACATACGTCGCATAGGGTCGAGTTAAAAGGTGAAAGCATGAGAAGGAAAAAATTGTAATTTTGTCCTGCCATTATGTTCTTTGCATATGTTGAAAAATTAGGGGGGCAATATCACCCGAATATCCAAATTTTAGAGGTCAAAAATTATGAACACTTCAATATCGTTTTTTGTAATTACATCGTTAATATTTACTGCTGTACTCACAACAGAACTCTCTGGCCAAATAGTTGACATTGAATCTACTAAGCAGGGCTTTCTACCTCCGAGAATGTCCAGCTCACAAAGAGATTCCATAGCATCTCCAAGTGAAGGAATGATTATATATAACACTAGCTCAGGATTAATCAATTATTATGACGGGTTTGCTTTATCATGGCTTTCATTACATCCAGATTCACATACAAGTGTCATGGATTACTTCCTAAGCTTGCCCAACGGCATACAGACGCTTTTAGATGCCGGAGAAACCCCATTCAATATTATCAATACAGATGTACCTACAATAGACTTTATGGGCCTGAATTATGCTGGGGGCATTATATTCTACATGGAGCCAGATGGAACTGGATTGGTGGCGGCACCTACGGATCAAAGCACAAGTGCAGGATCCGAATGGGGATGTTTTGAAACATTAATCTCCGGGGCCGATGGTACAGCTATAGGGACAGGTGCGCAAAATACAATAGACATACAATCAGATTGTACAACAACTGGCATCGCAGCCTATATATGCGCCAATCTGGATCTGAATGGGTTTAATGACTGGTTTTTACCATCTAAGGACGAACTGAATGAAATGTATATGAAGATCGGGCAGGGAGCAAGTGGAGCAAATATTAATATCGGTGGTTTTGCAGATTTGCGTTATTGGAGTTCGTCAGAGTTCAATGCTTTCGCTGCTTGGCGGCAGGATTTCTTTGTTGACGATGATGTGTTGCCAGACGCTAAGTCCTCTTACAGGCTTGTGCGTGCTATTCGCGCTTTTTAGCAATTAGTCCTTTTAACAATTAAAATCTTTAATGTGATTTACCTGTATATAAAGACGCATATCTGTTGATTTCGAAGATTTATGAGTACACCAAAGATTTCCTAAAGAATTCAAATATACATTGGGTCAAGATCACAAGCGTTTGGCCTTCCCGTTGTTGGTGAAACCTGGGATGGTGGCTTTAATGATATTTACGGTTTTCACGTGAGGAAAGAGCATTTTTTCGAAGCTCTGGATAGTGCTAAAAGTGGAGTAATCGAAGAAGGCAATGTAGGTGGTGGCATCTGGTATGTGGCTTTATGGTTTTAAAGGGGGTACCGGCTCATCTTCAAGGATAATTACTATAGATTCTAGAGAATATACTATTGGAGTTCTAGCCCAAACAAATTTTGGAGACCGAGATGAGTTGGTTGTGGCCGGAGTGCCTATTGGTAAGGAAATTCAAGATTTGCAACCAATTTTTAGAGATCCGAGATCGGATGGATCATTAATTGTAATTGTTGCCACCGACGCACCTTTGCTGCCAAATTATTTAAAACAAGTTGCCAAGATGGTGTCGCTGGGTATGGCGAGAACGGGAAGCTCAAGTGGTAACAGCTCAGGAGATATTTTTCTGGCGTTTTCTACGGTTGAGCCGACTTTCAATAAAGAGTATACAGAGATGAATTGGAAAGTGATTCCAAAATGGCATTTAGACCCCATCTCAAAGCAACCGTTTATGCTACGGAAGAAGCTATTATAAATGCACCTATTGCAGCAGAGACGATGACAGGTGCCAATGGAAATAAAATGTACGAGTGTCCGGAAGATCGACTTGTAGAAATTCTCAAAAGGTATAATAGAATAAAGGAATAAATTTCGGGATAATCAGTGCCAACATGAATATGAAAAATTTACACACTTTTCTTGATTTCGAATATGGACCCGATGGAGATGAGATTCTCATCGAAGCACTTCAAAACGGAGCCAATCCAAATCTGCGATATGGTGACTTTTCGGAGACCTTATTACATGTAGCCGCCAGACGATATCGAACTCAAGCTTGTGAAATCCTGGTGCGATATGGAGCCGATATCAATGCAAAAACGTTGGGTGGTAAAACAGCTTATGCACATTGCATACGGAGAGGGTTTAACGATTTAGCAGAAAAACTCGCCGAACTGGGGGCAGATACCTTTTTAAACAAAGCGGATCAATTTGCCGTGGCTGTTGTCAATGGTGATCTAAATGCCTCTGCTAAAATATTGGCTGCTAATCCAGAAGTTGCAAGAACCGGCAATCCTGAAGAAGACCGCTTGCTGGCAGATGTGGCCGGTCGAAATGATGTAGCAACAGTGAAGCTATTGATCGAAGTCGGAGCCGATCTACATGCCCGGGCGTTGGATGACGGAACTCCTTTGCATCAAACAGCCTGGTTCGGGCAGCCGCAAAATGCCCGTTTACTCATTGAAGCAGGTGCTTCCATAGATGTCTTTGAATCGGTACATGGAAGCTCTCCCATCGGTTGGGTTACTCATGGTTCGCGATATTCGGGAGGCGCTGATGAACGGCGGGAGATTTATATGGAGCTGGCTCAAATATTTTTGGAGGCCGGATGCAGTCTGCATTATCCAAACGAACCAGAAAGTGACAACTACTACCAACGATTGCTCCAAGATGCTACCCCTGGCGTGAAAGAGGTTTTGAAACGATACTATACCAAATGATGAACTATTGAGTTTTCAACTTAAGTTTCAGTTGTCATTTTTTCGAGTATTTTCTTGAGCCCCTGATGGATTGTAGTTTCCATTAAACTTTAATGAATCGATTAGAGGTAGAATTCTGTTTTTTCTGATATGTGAAAGTTATCGCAACCGGCAGACTAGTAGCCCACAGTTGATAAGCCTGCTGAAATTGGTTTAGAGTGGCATATTCCTTTTATCATAAAGTGTTGATGAAGCTGTGGAAATATGTAATAACTTGGGGAAGTCAAAAAACCATCGCTGAGGGAGCAGATCGCCATAGGGGCTGCACAACGCCAGTTAATTGTCCTTTTTTTAAACCTAGATAGAGAAGACTATGAAAGAATTCTACGCTTATTTTCGAGAACTGACGAAACATTTTTTGCTCTCGGTAATTTGCCTTGTAGTTGCATATGATGCGAACGCACAGGATTACAGTGCCAACCTATCGGGTGGTAATGAATCTCCCCCAAATGCCTCTGCCGGCACTGGTCTAGCGGTTGTGACGATCGTTGGTAACACGATGAGGATACAAGCCTCATTTAGTGGGCTCTCCGGAATGACCACAGCAGCTCATATTCATGCTGAAACAGCTGTGGCGGGGACTGGCACGGCAGGGGTTGCAACGACAACGCCCTCTTTTGTAGGTTTTCCGGCAGGTGTAACTTCTGGTGCAATGGATCAGACCTACGACATGACCCTTGCTTCGAGTTATAACGCATCTTACATTACTGGTCATGGAGGGACCACAGCTTCTGCTTTTGAAGCACTGAAAGCAGCTCTAAACGAGGGCAAAGCTTATTTCAATATTCATAGTGGTGATTATCCCGGAGGTGAAATCAGAGGATTTCCATTGATCTGTAATACAATTATTACTCTTAATCAACCGACAATTCCCGCTAGTAACTATCAAGCTTCTAATTCGATCACAGCTTCGGGAATGATAGGAAGTGGTAGTTCGGTTGTCTTTAAAGCAGGTAGTCAAATCGAGCTGTTACCTGAGTTTTCGGTGGAAAATGGAAGCGATTTTTTGGCCTTTATCGCCAATTGCTCGGATCCTGCTGCCAAACCATGAAATATGGATCTAAGAGCCAAACATCAGGCTTGAACTATATTCCTTAAAAGTATTTAGGCAGCTTTCATAAATAATGAAAAATGAAATTATTATTGTTCAATCATTTTCTACTATTCTTTGGCATCATTTATTCCCACAATAATTATGCACAAACTGACGATGATTTGATCGAATACCAGAGTTTATTTAATGCGAATATGCAGGAAGGTGTTTCGTGTTATCGAATACCAGCCATAGTGACCGCTCCCAACGGTGATCTGATCGCGGCCATTGATGAGAGGGTACCATCATGCGGTGATTTAAAGTTTAGCAGAGATATTAATATTGTAATCAGGCGTAGCAGTGATGGTGGAAAATCATGGTCGGAAATAGAAACTATCGTCGATTATCCTTTGGGTCAATCGGCATCTGATCCTTCGATGATCGTTGATCAAGTGACTGATGAAATATTCCTCTTTTATAATTACATGGATCTCGATAAGGAAAAAGACATTTACTATTTACAATTTATTAAAAGTCGGGATAATGGAGTCTCCTGGACTGCTCCGATCGATATTACTTCACTAATTTCAAAGCCTGAATGGCATCATGATTTTAAATTTATTACTTCAGGAAGGGGCATTCAAACTCATTCGGGAAAATTGTTACACACCATGGTTAATTTGGAGCATGGCCTCCATCTGTTCGAAAGCAATGACCATGGAAAGACTTGGTCATTGATTGATACACCAATTGAGCCAGCAAATGAAAGTAAAGTAATCGAACTTGCTGATGGTACCTGGATGATCAATAGCAGGATTGAGGGTCAGGGACTACGATATGTCCACACCTCTTCAGATCAGGGTATAACCTGGACTAGCCGTCCTGACTCAACATTGGTAGATCCAGGCTGTAACGCAAGTATTATTCGATATACTTCTGTGAAGGATGGTGCAGGTTTCAATAGGTTGATATTCTCCAACCCAAACTCGAGTCAAGACCGGGAAAATATGACCGTACGAATTAGCTACGATGAAGGGGTGAGCTGGTCTCCCGGAAAGACCATTTTTAAAGGTAGTTCAGCATACTCGTCACTTTGCGTTCTTGCCAATGGAGATATTGGTTTGTTTTTCGAAAAAGACAATTATCAGGACAATGTTTTTGTGAGGTTTTCCTTGGAATGGTTGACCGATGGTCAGGATAAATACTAGTCACCGTATTCATTGGCAATATACTGAGGGTTAAAAAAACAATCGCCAAGGTAAGAGAGAGATGATGCATTCTATTGGGATCGCCAAGTATTTTTTGAGCTGAATGTTTTCCGAATTGTCTTTGCATAAGTTGGAAATTTAAATTGAATTATTTTTTTATCAATATTAAGTTACAAGTGCAGAGAGGAGGAACCAGAGCAGGGGCTATTGCAACTCCAGCCAAGCTCGTCATTGTGATCTAATAGAATCAAAGTCAAGACTTAAATACTGTATGGAGTATGCAAATCTCTCTCAGACTAAAGTCTTCTTTGTGGAAGGCTCATCGGCATCAAGTAAATCTTTTATCTTGCAAAGGATGCCAATGGAGAGTTTTAGTCATATTAATGCCGCACTCATGCTTGAGTCAATGACGGAAAGCGTACTTATCACAACCGCTGACCTTCGGGCTCCAGGACCATTCATTCTCTATGTCAATGCGGCTTTCGAAACAATGACCGGTTGGAGCCGGGAGGAAGTTTTGGGTAAGAGTCCTAGATTATTGCAGGGCCCTAAAACCGAGTTGGGCATTTTTCAGGATCTGAGTGAAAAACTGGAGAAAGGCCAGGTTTGGCATGGGAGGACGGTCAACTACCGGAAAGATGGCTCCGAATTTCGCATGGAATGGTCGATCACTCCAGTCAGGAATGAACAAGGAATGATCCATCAGTATCTAGCGGTGCAAAAAGAAGTCACCGAAGTTGTGAGGATGGAAAAGATGTTGCAGGAATCAAGGGAAGCCGAAAAGAGACGATTGCAAGAGATTGAACGGTCTAAACGCAGACTCAATAAATTGATTGATACCCAAAAACAGACGTTATCCCTTTTTACGAAATATGTCCCTGCAGCGATTGTGAAAAAGGCCTTGGCGGAAAATAGTACGGAAAATATCATGATCAGTGAAAAAGTAGAAGCTGCACTTCTATTTTGTGATATACGTGATTTTACCGCGATGATCGATGGTCTCAGCCCGGACGGGGTAGTCAAGGTGTTAAATGTCTATTATTCGTTTATGTCGGAGGTGATCAGTGATTACAATGGCCAGATTATCCAATTTGTAGGAGATGAGATCTTTGTGGCGTTTGGGGTTCCCAATTCAATTACTGATCCTGAAATCTCGGCGGTTCATTGCGCCATTGCAATGAAGAAGAGGTTAAAAGATATCAATAACGAGTTAAAGGAGATTCTTGAGAAAGCTATGTGTGTTGGTATCGGCATTAATTTCGGATCTGTCATTGCCGGTAATTTGGGGTCGAATGATAAACTGTCATATTCGATTACTGGAAGCGAAGTAGTAGTCGCTAAAAGAATTGAATCGCTCAGCCGGGGTCTTGAAAATATTATTTTGATCAGTCAGTCTATGTTCGAAAAAGTCAAACAAGTCACCCTCACCGAAAACTGGCGAAAGATCAAAATCAAAGGTAAGGAGAAGAAGATAAGAGTCTATCAGGTGTTGGAACCGAGGATTAAATCGTGAGCACCGAATAATTATTGGGGGTAGCTATTTAGATCGAGCATTCAAATAACCATGGTTCGTGAATATAAAGACCTGGACAGGGGCCTTGATTAGGCAAGAAATTGGACCCTGGATTGTCCCCGATCCAGATTATCAGGTTAAATCGCCACCACCTTCGGATTATTGACTTAATTATTACTTTAAAAGCATGAGTCCATTTATTATTTAGAAACCCGGGTATGCACCTAATATGCAAAGAGGTTCAATCGCTCTGGCAGCGGGGTCTTTACCCATATCTACTTACTCCCATCCATATCCAAATAGATTAATAATTTTACTCAACTCTCTTTTGGCATCCTTTTCATTTCCGCAAATTAAAATCGAGGGTCTTACCGACTACCCGGGATCAACCATTTTTTGACTGCAGACTTTACGAACTGCATGACAACATAGAACATCCGACCTTATGACGAGCCCATTCAGGACGCTTGGCAAACCATGTTTCATGGCGGGGTTGTTCGTCATATGGCTTTTGAGTAATTGATGTATCTCATCGATTAGTGAATAATCTCCCTGATCGGCCTGATCAATCGCCAATTGTGCCATGTAGTTTCTCAGTACGTATTTGGGGTTGACGGATTCCATTTGCTTCCTGCGATTAGCATCAATTACTCCTTCTTGGGTTAATCGGACCATATAGTGATCAAACCAGGTTTGCCAATTTTTTGGACACCATCATCAAGCAGCGAAGGTTGGTAAAATGCTTTATCGATTAATCGAATGAATTGTTCAAAAGAAGAGCCAATTTCCAACTGACCCAATTGGCGATAAAAAATCGTCATATCGGTCTCCATACTTTGCAGATTATTTTCTAAATCAGCAATTAATTGTACATCGCTCGATTCCTCTTTGTTCAATCCTAATTTTCGCCGCATCATCGCTGCATATTTTATAAAAAACTGGTTTTTATATTCATCTAAAATGGATTGTAATGCTACCTGATCATTTACCAGTGGAAAAATGGCATTGGCCAGTTGAGTGAGATTCCAAAGTGCGATACCGGGTTGATTGCCGTATTGATACCGTTTCGTGTTTTTATCCGTCGTATTAGGAGTCCAGTCTGGCTCATAGCCTTCAAGCCACCCATATGGGCCGTAGTCTATGGTGAGACCTAAAATGGACATATTATCAGTGTTCATTACCCCATGCACAAAACCTACCCGTTGCCAATCTATGACCATATCCAGCGTGCGGGATACCACTTCACTAAAGAATTGGACGTAACCTTCTTTTTTGTCAGGCTCAAGGTGAGGATAAAAATGCCGGATTGTATAGTCGGTCAGCAACCTTAAATTTGTTTCATCGCTTCGGGCTGAAAATATCTGGAAATTGCCAAACCGGATGAAACTCGGGGCCACTCTGCACACAACTGCCCCTTTTTCGTAAGCTGCATTGCCGTCGTACAACATGTCACGCATCACTTGATCTCCCGTGAGCATGACAGAAAGTGACCTGGTGGTTGGTACTCCCAAATGGAACATCGCTTCGCTGCACAGATGCTCGCGAATCGAAGAGCGTAACACCGCCAGACCATCGGCAGAACGTGCATAAGGAGTCTCTCCGGCGCCTTTAAGTTGTAACGCCCAACGCTGGCCTTCATGCACTACTTCTCCAAGATTGATGGCCCGGCCGTCGCCCAGTTGACCAGCCCAATGGCCAAATTGATGACCACCATAACACATAGCATAAGGCTCGGTACCGGCGATTAGTTTTGCCCCGGAAAAAATTGGGGCAAAATCAGGGTCCATCCGATCTTGCGGGTCTAACCCTATGGCACTCAGCATTTCATCAGACACATGCATTATCACCGGTTTGGACGGTACCCGAGGTGTGACGTACGAAAAGCAAGCCTGATGAACTTGCCGTCGATAGTTTTCCCGGACGGGATCAGCCGGTAACTCTTTATTGAAGGTATCGTTTAAGTTTAGTTGAATCATGCACAATCGTGTTTGGAAAGAATCAAAACTTGTTCAAAGTAATAAATAGATGAATGGTAGCTATTGTTGCGAATCAACTGGTCAGCAATAGACAATCGACGGGACCCCATGATAATCAATATTAAACCAAATTAGCTTTCGAACATTTTAGCTTCTATTGCCAGGTCAGATTTTTGCGCTCATTCCAATATTCGATCGGATTTACTTTTAATCTCTGTAATTGATCGATTTCGTCGCTGGTCAATCTGAATGAGAGAGCCTTCATGTTTTGATGTAGCTGGCTGACTTGGTTGGCGCCACTTAATACAGTGTGCGGGTGTATGCTGTCGATGACAAATCTCAAAGCAATCGCATCGACACCGACTTTATATTTTCGGGCAAGTTCTTCGCAAATCTGATAATTCTTTTCATAATGAGGATAATTCGGATTGCGAAATACCCTTCCGTTTGCCATCGCTTCTTTGATGATCAGTCGGAGGCCCGAAGTATTAAATAGTGGAATGATTTCTTGTAGTTGTTGGTCAAAAAGATTATAGGTTACCTGAAAAGTGTCGAAAAGAACTTTTCGATCAAATATAACCTCCGATGCTGCAAGGATGACGTCATTTTGATTGGTTCCGCTGGTCGTAATGCCAATCCGTAAATTATATTCTTCTTTAATTGCTGCTAATCGATGGATAACTTCCCGGTTTTGCAGAATGCCGGTTTCGAAGGTGGCTGAATGTACCTGATAGGTACTTAAATAGGGCAGGAGTTTTTTAGAATTTGCAAATTGTTCGTTTAATTTGACCAAGCGGTGATCCTTTACTTCATGGATCAAGGCGTCCGGGTTAAAATCAGCGGTGTATGTGTAGCCCCATTTGGTAGCCACTTCGACATCGGGATCATTTTGATGAGATAACCATTTGCTCATCATTTCTTCGGCGATGCCATATCCCGGTGCGGTGTCAAAGTAACGGATCCCGATGTCATAGGCTTTCTGAATAACCTCAATCGACTCCAATTTGAATTTTGTCAATTTAAACACAGAGGTTTTTTGTTCTGACTTAAGATTAATGTATTGAGGTCTTCCAATGGCGGCAGTACCAAATCCAATGGCAGTCATTGGTAATTATTTCGTGATGAGATTAAAAAATTGACAAAATTACTCATTTCAGCTTTTGACCAGATCTAAAGCCAATTTAAGACAAATCAGGGCTGCTAATCCGAGTTGCAGAGCCGGCGTTTTGGTCTGTACCTTCGATATTATTTGCTAGGCTTAAAAGATACTTTGCAATGCTGACAGACCAGATTTTCATCTTCATTTTGCAGTCTAATGTCACTGAGGTTTTTATCCACATAATCTTGTATCCAACCTTTTTCAAACTAATGTGATCCAGGTCAATCCCTTCATTTTTGATGGCCTCATAAAACTTTCCGCTGTATTGTTGGGTACCCCAGCAATTGGGACAATAACCTTCGGGACTATCTTTTCCCTGATTATTACCAAGAAGCACATTTTTAATCGATTCGATGATGGTCATAATTTTAACTATTTTCTAATGATTCAAATGTCTCTTTTAATTTTTAAGTCCCGAGACCTCCAAGGGGTCACGACCCATTGGAGGCCTTTGAGACTGTCAGATGTTTTTCGAATTGCTAAGATAAAAAGTTATTTCTCATCGATTGCAAATGAAAGTATTCCCTGAGTTATCGAGTCCCAAACGCAGGTTTCAGATCTTGCAAGGCTTGATTTTCCGGGTCAAGTGCGATCGCTTTGTCGATCGTCGAGATGGCTTCCTGAGGCTGTTGCGCCTGGTGATAAGCGGCAGCCAGACTGGTGAGTGCATCGATGTTTTTGGGTTTAGACCGGAGAACGATCAATAAGTCACGAATGGAGGTTTCAGTGTCTTTAAGGTTGTTGAGATAGATGTTGGCCCTTTTAATCAGAGCCGTCGGATGTCCGTGATCTATTTGCAGGGCTTGAGTGTAGCTGGCGATTGCTTGATCGGGCAAATTAAGACCCAGATAGCTGTCACCTTCGTTGACAAATAGTTGAGCATCGGGCTGGACTAACTTCTTAGCGGTTTCTATCACTTTCAGCGCTTCCTGATACTTTTGGGCCATTAGCAGACTATAGGATTTGTTGTCGTAGAAATAAACATTGTGTCCCACCGTGAGGATGCCCCTATCGGCATATTCAATTGCTTTATCCAATTGCTCTTCAAAAATGTAGTGATTCGTGATGTTGACGTAGGCCACAAAGTTGTACGGATATTTCTTGATCACGTCCAGCCAAAGCGATTCGGAACTATTCCAAACTTTCGTTCGATTAAAGGTTATCAATGCAAAAATAATAATGACAAGAGTGAGTAAAGTCGCAAAGTGAGGTTTCGATTTTAACCAAAATTGATGGTTGGACAAGTTGCTATATCCAGATGCCATGAGAAAAAATAATCCCAGATAAGGCAAATAGGTATAACGCTCGGCATGCATGCTCATGCCTACCGGTAGTATTTGCAATACCGGAAATATAGTTAAAATGAAAAAACTGAGTCCAAAAAATGCGACCCGGTTTTTGCGAAAACTTCGAGCCAAGCAACCAAAAAAATAGTAAACCAAATATCGGTAATAGGTAATAGTATCCCGGCCAATCCAGCCCTTCAGGATACGGATGCAAAGCCGACAGATTAATGGGTAAAACTGATTTTAATACGTAGATAAACAAACCGAGATTGCTCACGATTAGTCGATCCATAAGTCCTAATTGAATCATTGTTAATGCCTCATTTTGTGCTTTAATAGCCAGTAGTCCAAATAAAAAAGACCCAATAAAAATAGGACCCAGATTTATGAGCAGGGTTTTAAAACTGGATTTTTGGTGCCAGAAATGCAGGAGCAATAAGACCAGGGGCAAGGTGACCGCCTGTGCCTTTGACAGTAGAGAAAAAATAAACAGAAAAAGAGTCAGCAAATAATATTTTTTCTGTCCAAGTTCCAGAAAGCTGAGATAGGTGATCATTGCCAATAGATAAAAAAAGACATAGAGCACATCTTTGCGTTCAGAGATCCAACAGACTGACTCCACATGCATCGGATGAATGGCAAAGAGGAGGCTGGTAACGGTGGCGATAACCACATCTTTTGCTGAGAAGCGGTAAAAAAAGAAAAACACCAATATCGTATTTAAAAGGTGTATTAAGATGTTAGTGCCTATGTATCCGATGGGATCTAGTTTGAAGATGGCAAAATTAATCGCAAAAGACAATTCTGTAAGTGGATGATAATTGCCGATTAGAGACCGCATCGGATCAAACATTTCTTGAATGTGCTCAAGATCGAGGGCCTGAATAGTCCGGTTTTCTTCGATATAGGATTCGTCATCCCAATTTACAAAATCGGCATCCAATGCAGGGATAAAGACAAGTAAAGTAAAGATCAACACAGACACCAAAGGCCAGCGGTAGCTGTGGTTTGCTGTGACGACTTTTGTTTTATTCTCTTTTTTATCTTTGGTCATTAGCTAATGATCTGCTAATACCACAAATTATGATTTCCTCTGGTACCAAGATACTGTTGAGCTGTAATTCGGAAATTATCGAAGATAAAATTTTAGATTCCACAGGTGAGCATAGAAGGCTTCGTGCTGAATCCTTTGCATATCCAACATGAGGCAATGGTGTGCGCCATTGTGCCTCAGTAAGAATCGTCTGGCATTCATCTCTGATGACTTTATGGAGAATCAAAGATCCAAAAGGGTTACCACTATTTACGATTTATCGAAAGTATGGCCTGCTTAAACGAATTAACCGATCGCGTGATATCTTCGCTGGTGGTAGCCCATGAGCAGACGCTCACCCGGATTACTTTTTTACCAAACCAGGTGGAACCTCCCGCCCAACATTCACGCAAATCCTGCACTTTTTGGAGTACTTGATTAGTCAGTTCGTCATCCTGATATCTGATCACAACTTGATTGAAGACCACGTCGTTTTCTACAGAGAATCCCTCGACTGCCCTAATTTCCTGGGCAAACTGCCTGGCTCTTTCTACCATAATGGAAATCATTTGATCAATACCGTCCCTTCCTAAATACTTCATAATAGACCACAATTCGATAATCCTGGCTCTTCTTGACATCTCCGGGGTATAAAACATACCGTCTCTTTCGTGACTCTCGATAATATAACCGGCTGACATGTGTAATGCTGAAGAAAGGGCTTCGCTATCCCTGCATAAAATAATACCGGAATCATAAGGTGTGTTTAAAGTTTTATGAGCATCAACCGCCCAGGAATCTGCATTTTCGATGCCCGCAGTGAGGTGCTTATGTGAATCAACTGCTGCCGCCCAGAGTCCGAAGGCCCCATCAATGTGCACCCAGGCTCCGGTTGAACGAGCGTGTTTGATAATAGGTTCAAAATCATCAAAAGCACCACTATTGACGTTGCCGGCCTGGAGAATGACTATTGTATTTTCATCAAGGTCCGGTATTTCATCCACATTGATGCGGCCTTGATTATCGACGTCCACAAATTCGATATTGGCTTTGCCTAAACCCAGTATGGCCACAGCTTTTAATACTGCTGAGTGAGCATGTTGTCCGGTAACGATCCTTATTTTTGGAGCACCAAATAATCCTTTTTCATTGACGTCCCAATTTTGTTTCCATAGTAATCGGTACCTCGCAGCTGCGAGACCGCAGAGATTGGCAGAAGATGTGCCACTGACAAAACCTGCCGAAGTACCAGTTGGTAAATTAAATAAGTCGACAAGCCATTTTTCGACAACGGATTCCAGTTTCGAGGCCAAGGGAGAAATCACATACATGGCCGATACCTGGTCCCAATACGTACTCAGACTTTTTGTTGCTAATCCTACGGGTACGACACTACCCGTTACAAAGCCAAAGTATCGACCTCCCAGGGATGCCACGGTGGCTGGATTGCCATATCGATGAAGCAAATAGATTACTGCCTCTGCATCACTATCTTCGATCGGCATTTCTTCATCAAAGATGCGTAGGTCAGTGATGGCTTCTTCGGTAGGAAAAACATTGCGCTCAAACACTTGATCTAGATAGCTGTACACATAATGGTGCGCTTGATCAAAGATATTTCTGGTCTTCATTTCCTGAAACATCTTTTCCTGAATCGTTTTTTCCGCTTTGCTATCTCTTGGCATGAATTGGATATTGAATCCGTAAAGATAAATAGCTTTAGGAATTGAGTAAGACGCTAGAGAGATTGTAGATTTGCTATGGTTCAGGAAAAATCAATACTATTCAATTGGCTTGTCGAAATCTATTAAGACCATTTCGGTTTTCCGGGCCACCCCACGGTCTGATTTCCTCTGCGTTAAACTTTTTATCGCCGCTCATTTTTCCTATTATTTTAACCTTTTCTGTTGGTTCCAGGATAATGATGGGAGCGATAAAAGCCTTGGAATAATTGACCTCCCAATGGTCTTTATTAAAATCTTCAAGAATCAGTGTTTGATCATTTACTCCTATGATTTTTCCAGACAGATATCCTTCGGCTGGATTGCTCCAGACTTGTATTTTTCGTTCTTCAATGCTTTCGTAGGTTAGCACATTTAGGGCAAAAGCGTTTTCGAGTCGCTGTGATCCTCCGGCTATAAAAAACAAAGTACCCAGAGAGATGCTCATAAATACACAAATTGTAAGCAGCCGCAAGATCGAAAACTTATAGCCCCGCCATGAGCTTCGAATACTTGCAATGGCAATAGCCAAAAAGAAGAGAAGTAATACCAGCCAAATAATGGGGAGGAGTCCGAGAAATAATTCCAACTTTGTGTGAGAGAGATGCGAAGTTATAGTGAAATCTGTCTGCTGTACAGCAAGCAGAATAACCGAAAAGGCCAATGCCCCCAATAGAACAGCCATTAAAAAGCCAGTCCAGATAGCAGCATTCTTGAGGGTAAAGAGCCATCTTGGAGTAGGTCTTATTGCATCCTTCTTGATTCTATCAAGTATTTTATTTATATTTTCCATGGCTGCTATTTGTCAGACTAAAATAATTTTGCCGATCTCCGATTTTAGGGATTGTTTAGCCCGGTTTAATCGAGTTGCAACCGTGCCTTCTGGCATTTTTAAAATATCTGAAATTTCCTCGTAACTCAATTCTTCAAAATATTTGAGGACTAGCACTTTACGGTATTTTTCTGATATTTTTAACAACGCCTGATTGATCACTTCTTCAGTGGGTTTCTTGAGCTCCATATCATCAGCAAGACTTTGCAACATATCGTCGCTGATGGCTATAGTAGGATTGTCTCTCGACCATTTATTTTTGCGCCAACGCGAAACTACCTCATTGTGGACTACACGATACAGCCAACTGGATAGCTTAAGGGCTGGGTCAATGGCATGAAGACTTTTCCAAACCTTTATAAATACTTCTTGGAGAATGTCTTCGGCTTCTTCGTCAGTGACCTTCGAGATCCGGTGAATGTAAAACGTTAACTTGGTTTCATACCGCTGATATAGGCAGGAAAAGAAGTCAATATCCTCCAAGGATTTGAGGATGATTTCCTTGTCTGAAAATTGATTACAGATTTCCTGTGAGATAATCATGAAAGTTAAGACGTTTTTGTTTGGTTTAATTCCAATGCAAACATACGAGAGGTCATGACCTCGTGGAAGAGAGGTCATGACCCGGTTTTGGTTCGACCCTGCATGTATTTAATTGGGTCCTCCTATTTTCTGTTGGCCTTTGCCACGACCATTTCCCGGAGCGCTACTGTTGCCTGTACCACTGCCATTGCAATCAGCACTACAAATGCCGGTTGCCTCTCCATGGCATTTATCTGGATTTCCGGTTCCATCGTAGCTGCATTCAGTCAGTCCAGAGCAGATGCTACCCCCGCGTTCTCGTTCAGTACGGATTATCTCAATAAAATCCTCGCTGCTGATGTATTGTGCCGTGTAATCTACTCCGTATCGGCTTAGGTTTTCACTAAAAGCTCTCAGGTGATTTCGAGACCCCTTGCTTAATTCCCCAAATATTGCCAGGATGTCTGCATTGTTTATTATATCTTCTTCGATCGCGGCTTGCAGATCGGCCAGGTCAAGATCTTCGATCGTGGCTCCTACGGTCAGAGCATCCTCCAGGCTCCTCGTTCCGATTTCGGTGAATACTGGATAGAGATCCGCCAATTCCTTATTGATAAAAACCCCTCTTTCATTTTCTCCAACGGGATCTTCCAGCCCATAGCGTTGTATCAAGCATAACATAGCTGTCATGTGACGTTCTTCCGATCTGCTGATATTCATAAATACAGGATGGGTCCATCGCTCATACAAGAAGCTGTAAACATCGCGAGCTAATTTTTCTTCTTCCCTCATAAAGAGGATCGCGTCCTTTTCCGCCTCATTTAGGTCTTCGAGGGTAAAATGAGTGGAAAGGCAGTCGCCAACGTCAATGTTTGCATTAGAAGTATTGGTGCCAGGAATGCTCGCATTATTTCCAAACCCATTCTCATGATTTAATGCATAGTTATTCATTTCTTTTGATTGAAGGTCCTTTTCACACTGGGTGAAGGTGAACACGGTGCCGAGCATCAAAACCAGAATCATCAAATAATTTTTGGTCGTTTTCATAATCTAAGTATTTAGTTAATGATGAAATTCACCTCTCTAAAGAAGTGAATAATTCTTTCGATTGATTTCACTAACTGTTACGCATCTGACCAATTGTTTCTTTCATAAGATGCATTTTTCCAGATGCGGATACTGTGATTGCGATCACATGATGATTGCGGATCGGTGATTGTTGATTTCTAAACGGGCTTACCCTTTAGATTTGTTGATAGAAGAAATGAATCCTTCTGCTTCACTTCCAGGGGCTTTACGAATTAAGTAAGACTCCGGAGATTGCAGATTGTAGATGTTCGATAATAATTTCGGAAAAAATCTATTTGTTCCCCATGCATTCTATTTCGAATGTTGTTGGCGAAGATGCACAACAACGGCCTTTGAGGATTGCGGCTTCGCCTCGGTTCTCTGTCTTGCCGCCCTTAAACCAGACTCGCACTTAAGTGAGACTGCCAAACCCGCAGGGATTGGTAAGCTCACGACTCGGAAACGAACCAGTTTAGCTTAGATTTTCTCCCATCGCTCCTTGTGCCCCCTGGTCTGCGTGGGATAAATCCCTATCCCGAGGGCTTGCCAAGCCCCTTCTCTGCCTGCCGAAGCTGTTTAGAGCGGCGGCTGGCGCTTCACTTCAGGCTTGGGAATCCCGCCTTAAACTCTTTACACAAATACCAATTTCTTTAAATACTCAGCATCGACGGCAGCACTTTTTAGCGGAGTCGAATTATCGTAGCGTTCTTGCTCTACGATATAATATTTGACACCTTTTTCTGCGGCAATTTTGAGAATTTTTGGATAGTCAATAATTCCAGTACCCAGGTCACAGGAGGCATCCCTGTCGGTAGAATCCTTCAGACGGTCTTTCACGTGGCAGAGTCTGAAACGGTTGGGGTACCTATTTAAGAAATCTACAGGATCGGCACCTCCGGTCACCACCCAATAGATGTCCATTTGATGATCTACCAGGTCGGGGTCTGTATTTTGCATCAGAAAATCCTGTGGTATCATTCCCGAGAAAGATTTGAAAGTATATTCATGATTGTGATAGGCAAATCGAATTCCATTTTCCTTGCATATACGGCCGCAATCATTAAATAGATCGGTCACTTTTTTCCAATCTTCCACACTTTTCTGGGGTCCGATGTAAGGGCAAATAAGATAAGCCATTCCGACCTCAGCAGCTTGTGCTGCTTTTTCGGCAAAATTCTTTTTGATGTTGCAGTGACTTGAGATCATGGTCAATCCCTGATCGCTTAGAAACTTCTTAAAGTCTTTGGGTGGCATATTCCAGAACATACCTTGGGGACCTTCATACCCTTCTATTTGTTTATAGCCATATGAGGCAAGTTGTTTAATGACGCCTTGCGGATCTTCAGGTATTACATCACGTACAGTGTATAGTTGGATACCAAATTGATCGAGACTCGGTTTGGCCGTCATTTCCTCAGTAGGGGATTGTTCACTCGGTGTACTCTTCGAACTACAAGCCCACTGTGGTG
The DNA here is from genome assembly GCA_016711125.1 of Saprospiraceae bacterium. Classification (GTDB taxonomy): domain Bacteria; phylum Bacteroidota; class Bacteroidia; order Chitinophagales; family Saprospiraceae; genus JABDMH01. The sequence goes on from JADJTQ010000006.1 coordinate 168,308, forward strand.
CGATGATAGTCGCGGCAGACATCAAACCTGCCTTATGAATAAATTTTCTTCGGTCGTTACTCATTCTTATAATTGTATTTATGGTTGATAAAGGTAGGAAATTGTTAAGATAATTATTCCGCAGATACGAGAGCATCTGAGAGTATCTTAATCATGAATGATGTCACCCTTTGCCACCCGTGTTTACCATAAGTGCGACCCCTTAATTTTGTCATTGGGCATTAGAAATGTAAGTGAGACTCCCAATCCCTCCGCTTCACTCTGGGCTTGGGAATCCCAAGGTTTTCCCGGCTTGGGAAGCCCTCGTTTGTGTTCCCTACGTTTCAACCAAACACATCCTCGAAAACCTCTCCCAAAAATTCCTGCATTTTTCGCCAGGCCCGGGCATTCGATGTAGGTTGATAAAACATGCCTCCTTTTTCATCCTTGGCATTCGGATTAGTAAAGGCATGTCCGGTGTGACCAAATGTAAGTATTTGCCAGTCGGCCCCTTTTCTGGTGAGTTCCTGACCGAGAGCAACCAATGAATCAGGTTTGGCCAAAGGATCTTCCCAACCATGCAAAATAAGTACTGCCGCTTTTATGGGCGTATGCTCAAGATGATCAGGTGCATCATAGATGCCATGAAAACTGACTACTCCGATTACATTTGCTCCAGACCGGGCAAGATCCAGGACACATTTTCCACCAAAACAAAAACCAATCGCTGCCACTTTTTTTGAATTGGCTAGCCGATGTCGACTTATGGTCTCTAAAGTATGGAGTAGCCGGGCCTCAAGAAGAGGCCGGTTGTCGTTGAGTTCGTTCATCAGATTGGCGGCTACTTCAGGTGTCGCTGCCCTGCGCCCTTGCCCATACAGATCAATGGCAAAGGCGAGATAGCCAAGACCAGCCAGATGCACACTTTTTTCATTTTCAAAAGCACCCTGGCCCCGGAAGGTATGGGCTATCATTACTACCGGTCGAGGACCGGCTTTTGCATCGTCCCAACTCAGGGAACCCTCGTAATAATGATTGTCATGCTGATAGACCAGTTTCTCCGTTGTTATCATATCAATTTTAATTTGTGAATAAGGGGCTTTAAAGCTGATTGCGATGGAACATTATATTTAGTCACTTTGAAATCGTTGATCATTATTTAAAATTTTTGTAGAATAGACTGGTTGTAGAAAACCACTGTTAAGTTAGATTTATTGTAAAATGATCAATTAATGGTTGTCTCAAATTTTTCAGGGGAGGCTTTCTGGCTGATTTTCTTAAATATGCAATAGTTGATTTCGTATTTGATTTCTTCTTATACACGTTGATTAAAGTAATCTTCAAAGCTGTTGACAATTTGAAATCATTTAAATGATTATAATATTCCTTGCGACCTATCCTTTAAGGAAGAAGGAATTTCAGTGAGTTTTTGGCTCAACCCGTTGCACAGGAAAGAGGCTCGTCCGGTAAAAATTACCGTTTTCCTGACGGTGCTCCATTTGCTCAGTCATCTCAACTAAATCCAGCATATTTAAATTCAATAATTTAATTACCAAAAATTATCCGGAAATTAATCACCATAGTGACTCTTTAAAGAATAATCATGTCTGTAGACGAAGATTCCGAACCTAGCCAATGGTTGGATCGCATTGCTGAATTGGAAGGACAACTGGCCGACAAATCCCGGGGAGGCCAGTGGTTTGGCCAGTGACTTGGAGATCGAAGCCGCACTGGGAACTTGTGCGCAGTCTCGCCATGGAAATGCGGCGGGGCAACGAATTGGCTGACGTGTCCTTGTTGCTTTTCGAGCAATTCTCTCTTTTGGGAATCAAATCCCGGTCGTGCGGATTTCTGATCATGAACGAAGAAACAAAGTCCATGGAAGACTGGAGTGCTAATCTGGACGAATATGGGAAAGGAACTCTGGTGATCGGAAGTCTTGCCTATGACCAACATCCGTTGACTGCGGAGGTAGTCGCTACCTGGCAGCGGAGAGATCCTTATTTTATTGGGGAAATCCATGGAGAAGCACTCCAGGAATATTACGAGGCGGATAGTAGACAGTTTCCTGATCATCAGCGTTTGTCGCTCGATTATGAAGATGAGCTTATGAGTGCCTTGATGAGTCCTCGATGAGAATTTCTTTATAATCCTTTTACATAGACACCCAAGAGAAGCAGGACATAGCCAGCTAACAAAAACCAATCACCATTGTCAGCTAATCCTGGTGATATCAGAGAACCAAAAAATCCAAGAAGAATTAAAATGACACTAATTAATACAGTGGATTGTTTAGGAGCTTGCAGTGTGAGTTGACTCATGGTTCTTGTATTTAATACAGATAATTTGTTCTAAAAAGTTTGAGGTAAAAGGCCTGTTCAGGAAAGTCCTTCAATCTTTGGAAAAGATACAAATTATTTGGGAGTGCTATCAAGAATTGTTTCTGCCAGAATTGCTAGTGCAGCATTTCCAAAATATCCCGTACTAATGAGGACTTCCCCACGACAAGCCAGAGGCAGGCTTTTTCTACCATCTTATCACTATTGCTCGACGGCCTTCCGGGCATTACTGGGTTCGGATGATTGAAATGGTTTCAGCAGAGGAGTAGCAGTGACCAATATTTCAACAACGGATTTCAATCCATTGACAAAAGAGTCGCTTTTCAAAGTAAAAGGTTATCTTTCAATAGCCTCCCATAAAACGAGAAAATCTTTGAAATCCTTGAATCCGAATAAATACCGCTCTATCCGTCCGAGATATGCAGTTCAGAGAATCTTCGACAATCCTAAACCCCAGATTAGAAGGCATTAACATCACTTTGCGGTTTGTCGGAAACTGTATTCCTTCTGACACTACTACACTAGCATATGACTAAAAAAAAAAAAATCAGAATCTAGCCTCTCTGCCACAGGAGTGAAATTGCAGCAGCAATTAGAAACCGCCACCGCTCAAATCAAGTTGCTGCAACGAGATCTGGAAGTCGAAGCTGCCCTCGAAAGATTTCGGTCACGAGTCCTTAGAATGCAAACAAGCAGTGAATTGGAAGAAATAACTGCTGTTATGCACCAGCAATTGGATGCTCTTTGTGTTGTCCCAGAAGGTGCTATGGTTTATATAGTGATCATAGACACTAACACTGATACAGCGATTCAATGGATTGTTACAGAGCGAACGCTGATAAGACCTCCGGAAGGTGAATTACGAGTCCCGATGACTGAAGATCCCCGGTTAATCAAGACATATCAAGATTGGAAGCGAAAGGAACCTGTGTTGCTCCGGGATCTCAGTGGTGATGAATTAGAAGATTTTAAAAAATATCTCAAGTCACTTCCTTCGCTTCTGGGACTTGAATCAGAACTTGATCAATGGCCTGACCGACTGGTTTGGTCAGAGGCAAGTTTTTCCAATGGTACGCTGGGCTTCATTTGCCAAACACCACTTCCCGCTGCTACCTTGGCCATTCTCATCCGGTTTTCAAAAGACTTTGATCTGGCCTATAACCGTTTCCTCGACCTCCAAAAAGCAGAAGCACAAGCCGATGAGGCCAGAATAGAAGCTGCTTTGGAAAAAGTCCGATCCCGTTCGCTAGCCATGCATAAAAGCGATGAACTTTGGGAAATTGTGAAAGTGATATTTGAGAAATTGATGGAACTAAATTTTGCTATTGATGGGGGTGCTTTTATTGCTATACCAGTTGACAACTCAAAAGATCAGGATATATGGGTTGGAGACGACCAAGCCGAATACCCATCCTGTTTCAGAACACCTTTTTTTGAGACTCCTGTGGTACTGGATATCTGGAATGCAAAAGAATCCGGAGAGGATTTTATATCCAAAACTTATTCCTTCGAAGAAAAAAATACATGGTTCAAGTATGCCTTTGAAAATACTGAGTTTAAGACACTGCCGGATGATTTTAAGAAATGGATTTTGGAACAAGATAACCTCACCCAAGCATTTGCCATTCAAAAGCACTCGAGCCTTGGCATCCACTTTCATCACCAAAGGAGGCTTACCGAAAATGAAATTGATATTCTGAAAAGATTTTCACGGGTTTTTGAACAGAGTTATGTTAGATTTCTCGATCTGCAAAAGGCAGAAGGACAAGCCAGGGAAGCTCAGATCCAACTGGCATTGGAGAAGGTTCGTGTCAGAAGCCTCGCCATGAAGTCGAGCGATGAACTGTTGGAAGCATCTGATGTAATGCTGACAGAACTTGAAAGATTATCGATCAGTGCTCTTCGTATCGGCATCTGTACCATTGATGGTAAAACGGAGGCTGCAGAAATATGGTCACGATCAGAAACTAAAGAAGGAAAGGGAAGTAAAATACTGGGAGTTGTACCCAAAGGCACGCACCCGGTTTTTGATAATATGGTCAATGCCTGGAGGGAAAAGAAGCCATATTATTCAAGTGCCCGAAAGGGCGAGGAAGTAGGCGATTACTATAAACGACTCTCGGTCTATCTGTCTTATCCATTACCGGAGAAATTTAATGAGCAGGAAGCGATCTCAGCATTCTTTTTTCATGAAGGTTCACTTAATGTGGTATCGCTTCATCCCTTAGCAGTGGATGAGCATGAGATCATGATACGTTTTGCCAATGTATTCGGTCAGATCTACCGGAGGTTCCTCGATCTTCAAAAAGCTGAAGCACAGGCAAGAGAAGCTCAGATAGAGGTGGCATTGGAAAGGGTGCGCTCACGATCGATGGCCATGCACAAGAGCGATGAGTTACAGGAGGTGATTGAAATCGTTTTTGATCAAATTTTAAAACTGGGCGTACTGGCCGAGGCTGCAAACTTTTTAATATTTAATTATGAAAATAAAGACGTACTCTGTTGGGTAGCATCACCGACCCAAAAATTTCACAGGAGTTGGTATGTTCCATACACGGATACTTATCCTGTGAATGCACTTTGGATGGAAATGGAAAACGGAAATGATTCATTTATGGCAAGTTGCTCATTTGAGCAAAAGAATAAATGGTTTAACTGGGCCTTTGAACATTCCGATTTCAAATACCTTCTTGATGACAGGAAGGAGTCTATTCTAAAGAGCAAATTCTGGACGCCTTCCTATGCATGGGTAAAGTACACCGGAATTCAGCTCAACAGTTTTTCACGAGAATCATTTACTGAAAATGAAAATGAAGTCCTAAAACGCTTTGCAAAAGTATTTGAACAAACCTATACCCGTTTTCTCGATCTCCAAAAAGCTGAAGCACAAACCCGCGAGGCGCAGATTGAAGCGTCACTGGAACGCGTTAGGGCCAAAGCCATGGCCATGCATACCAGTGAAGCAGTTGGAGGGGCCATCTCTGTTCTGTTTCATGAATTGGAAAATTTAGGCAGCAAACCAATGCGATGCGGGATCCTCGTCTTTACAGAAAACACGACTATGCAAACCTGGACTACTTCTACGGAAGGAGTTGATCAGACAGTGAATATTTCGGGTGAAATAGATATGACGCTTCATCCTCTCACTCAGGGAGTTTTTAACCACTGGAAATCAGGAGAAAAATTATTTAAATACACTTTAGAAGGACAGGATGCTACAGATTATTACCAGGCTCTTGACCAATCTCCGAACTATAAATTACCTGTACGATCGGTGCCGAAAGATAAGCACTATCTCAGTGTATTTCTATTTAAAGAAGGAGGACTATTTGTTTTTACAAAAAATCCTATTATTTCGGTTGAGGAAAATCTTTACCAACGCTTTACCAACGTCTTTACCCTGACTTACCGCCGATACCAGGATTTGAAAGCGGCAGAATTACGAGCTAAGGAGGCGGTCAAACAATCTTCACTCGACAGGGTTCGTGGTGAAGTTTCCAGTATGCGTACCAAGGACGATTTAAACCGTATTACACCTTTGGTCTGGAAGGAACTGAATACACTGGGCGTTCCATTTATCCGTTGCGGTGTGTTTATTATTGATGAAAAAGAAAATCTAATCCATACGTATTTATCAACTCCTGATGGTCTTGCCATTGGAACATTCCATATACCCCTTGATGAACCCGGAAGTCTGGCCATAGCCATTGATCACTGGCGCCAACAGAAGATGTTTGTCACCTTTTGGGGGGAGAAGGAATTTAAAGTTCAAGCGGATCAACTGGTTGAGCAAGGAGCCATTGCCACACCTGAGCAGTATTTAAATTCCATTCCGAAGGATGGCTTTCATCTGCATTTTTCACCCTTTAGTCAGGGAATGCTCTATGTAGGCAGCATGACACCTTTACAGTCCGATGATCTTCAATTGGTCCAGGCATTGACGAATACCTTCTCAGTGGCATATGCCCGATATGAAGATTTTAGTAGGCTCGAAGAAGCCAAGAAAAGTGTAGATGCTACGCTCCTTGAATTAAAATCAACCCAAGCCCAACTCATTCAATCTGAAAAAATGGCATCACTTGGTGAGCTCACGGCCGGTATAGCCCACGAGATTCAAAACCCATTGAATTTTGTCAATAATTTCTCCGAAGTAAATGAAGAATTAATCCATGAATTAGTTCATGAATTAAATCTGGGTAATTTGAATGAGGTAAAAAGCATAATCGCTGATCTCATTCAAAACGAGGAAAAATTAAACACCACGGCAAGCGCGCTGAAGCAATTGTCAAATCGATGCTACAGCATTCTCGCACTAGTGAAGGCCAAAAAGAACCAACAGATATCAATAGCCTTTGCGACGAATATTTACGACTGGCTTACCATGGCTTTAGAGCCAAAGACAAATCATTTAGTGTGACTATCGAAACTCACTTTGACCCAAATTTGCCCAGGGTAGAGATCATTCCTCAGGATATTGGCCGGGTGATTTTGAATTTAGTGAATAATGGATTTCAAGCTCTGTCCGACGTAGCCTTAGCGAAGGCGGACCCTGATTATGCACCCCTAGTCTCGATCACTACAAAACTATCCCCCTTGAGGGGTCAGGGGGTGGATTCCTCCGGGAGTACGTTTATCCAAATCACCATCTCCGACAATGGTCCTGGTATCCCTGCCGGTATCAAAGACAAAATCTTCCAGCCATTTTTCACCACCAAACCTACGGGACAGGGGACTGGCTTGGGATTATCGCTATCTTACGATATTATAAAAGCCCATGGTGGTGAGTTGACGCTAGTGTCACAAAAAGTTCTGGGTGCCACATCACTATTACTATTCCAATTAATTACGATTGAGATGGTAAAGAGAATCCTCCTTTATTTAGTGCTAATTTTTTTATGCGGAAATTCCTTTGCTCAAAATGGTATTCAAAATTTGCTGGGCCATATCGACAGTTTAAAGCAAGAATTGGCGGTTGCCCTCAGTGTCGAACAGAAAATACCTATTCTGAATCAGATAAGTGCACGATATCTTTATTCTAGTCCTGATTCAACCTTAAAGTACGCTGGATTAGCCCTGCAATTAAGTGAGGAAAGTGAGCAGAACGGTTCCCAAATTCGCGCCCTGGGATTTTTAGGGGAAGCGTATATAAACAAAGCTAATTTACCCAGGACTTTGGAATTAGGTCTTCGGGCCATCGAACTAAATGGAAGCACTCAGCCTGAGCATTCATATTTGGGTCCAACATATTTTAACCTGGCTGAATTATATACTCAATTAGAAGAGTATCAGAAGGCAATCTTCTACTGCCACAAGATGCTGGAAATAGGAGAGAAGAACCCAGAAGATCAAGTCGCAGCTGCTTGGGGTCATCTTCTGAAGGCCCAGATTTATGAGAAATTAGGTGAGATAGACTCTGCCTTTATAGCTCTTCAAAGAGCTTACGAGGGATTTCAAAATACAAAGGACCATTTCTACAGCGAGTTCTACGAGGTTTGGCCTGGCTGGTTCAATCTTCGATCCAGACTATACTTGGGACAAAAAAGAGATTCATTGGCACTGGCCGATCTTTATACCGTACTACAAATGACTGATGGGAATAATGAATTTTATCACTCAGCCAATACCTACAATGATCTTTCACTTTACTATAAGAAATCAGGTCAATTAGATTCGTCCATCTACTATGCTGAAAAGGGCCTGGATGTTGCTAATAGGATTTCTTACACCCAAGGAATTCTCAGTGCTTGCAAAATACTGGCTGAGCAATATGAATTAAATGACTCACGGAAAGCACTCTACTATTTTAAGTTAGCTACTGAAAATCAAGGCAAACTATACGGTGCCGGCAATATTCAGATTATGTCGGACATGATAGCGAAAGATGAAGCTCGGCGGCAGCAGATTCAGATGACTGAAATCAATTACCGAAATCGACTGAAACAATATTTGTTATTAGCGGGGTTGTTTACCATTTTGGTGGTGGCAATCATTCTTTTTAGAAATTATTGGAAGAGCAAAGCATCTAATCTGATCTTGGAAAATACACTTTCCAATTTGAAAGCCACCCAAGGCCAACTCATTCAATCCGAAAAAATGGCAAGCCTTGGTGAGCTCACCGCCGGCATCGCCCACGAAATTCAAAATCCTTTAAATTTTGTCAATAATTTCTCTGAGGTCAGTGGTGAATTGATTGCTGAAGCAAGAGACGAGTTAGAGAAAGGTGACATTAAGGAGGCAAAAGAAATTCTCACCGGATTGTCTCAAAATCTCGAAAAAATAAATCACCACGGTCAGCGCGCAAGTAGCATCGTCAAAGGCATGCTGGATCACTCAAGGTCTTCCGCGGGAGAAAAGATTCCTACAGATATAAATCAAATGTGTGATGAATATTTAAGATTAGCCTACCATGGTATGCGGGCCAAAGACAAGTCATTTAATGTTGATTTTAAAACCGAATTTGACGAGTCGATACCCAAAATTAGTGTGATCCCTCAGGATATTGGCCGGGTGATTTTGAATTTAGTGAATAATGGATTTCAAGCTCTGTCCGACGTAGCCTTGGCGAAGTCGGACCCTGATTATAAACCAACAGTCTCCGTCAGCACCAAGTTGTCCCCCGCTGGCGGGGGTGCAGGGGGTGGACAATTATCAATGGTGCAAATAACCATCTCCGACAATGGCCCTGGTATTCCGGACGATATCAAAGATAAAATCTTCCAACCCTTTTTTACTACCAAGCCAGCCGGACAAGGTACCGGGCTGGGTTTGAGCTTAAGTTATGATATTGTGAAAGCACATGGAGGAGAGTTGAAAGTAGAAACGAAGGAGGGGGAAGGGTGTAATTTTATGATTTATTTGCCAGTAGGAACTGAGTAGAATATGAATCGTTTTGTGATCTTTTTTTCGTTGTGCTACACATTCAATTTGTTGGCTCAGGACACTCATACACTAAAGCAAGAAGGACCAGACAGTTTAACCGTTCCTATTGGTGACTTTTCTGAAAAGGACACGAACCGTGTCATGTAATTAATTGATTACGCTGAAAAATGTTTTCATGGTCTGGATTTTATCAATGGCTTAAGAGCAGTCACTGAAGCAAGACTCTTATCAAGGAAGCAGAATTTTTCTAATGGAGAGGGATTGTACATGAAAAGCATGGCGCTTTTCAATCAGTGTGCAATTCCAGGTGATGCCTTTTTTAAAAATATGGATGTTTATTATGAGGTGTATGGCAATAGACTTTCAAGACAATATTCGAACTTTGATATTTTTGGAGGGTTGATAAGATCGTTTGATAAAGGAGGAATTGAACTCGACAGTACTATCCAAAAATTGGAAAAAGCACGATTATATTTTGATGGTCCTAATGATACTGAAATAGTCGCTAATATCGAAAATGCCCTTTACCAAACCACCAAAGATCGTGACTGGGATGCATCAGCTGAGCATCTGAGCTTGGCCAGAGATCTATTTCATAGTGTGGGCCTTACATATTACGAGGTGATGATTCTGTCGAGAGAAGTTAATTCACTTTGGGAGCAGGGGAAGTATGAGGATTCAAGGGCCTTAGAAAGTAGATTGATAGATATTTATACAGGGGAAATTGATCCCTTCTTAAAGGCTCTGTATGCTTCTATTCTTGGAAGGACATATGGCTATAATTCCAGAGCAAATCTAGGGCTGGAGTTCTTTTTTGAAGCGGAGGAACTACTGGAAAATCTAGGTGAAAAAGACCTTTTGAAGGATATTTACTTGGGAATCGCCGGAGTTTATCAATGGTATATTAGAGATGCGGAAAAGGCACTCGAGTACGGGCACAAAGAGATGAATCTTCGGAGGGAAATTGGATTTGATAAAGGAATACAGTTTAGCTATTTATTGAATTCGGAGAGTTTATTGATGCTTGATAAAGCTGAGGAAATTCCAGAAGATTACTGGGAATACCTTAGGGTTGGAGTGGCTGGTTCAATGGGATGGTTTGATGCAGAAGTTCTTTGGCTAAGAGCAAATATTTTATTGAATGAAGGCAGGAGTGAGGAGGCTCAATTAGTGTTTCTGGAGTCGATGGCAACATATCAATCTCTCGGTGACTTTAGAGGTAGTAGTGCTGTTGCCGTAGATCTTGCCAATTTATTCGATAACACCGGTGACCTGAAAAATGCAATCAAATTTGCTCTAATCTCATATGAGTGGGCTACAACAGTGAACTACCTATCGATTCAGTTTCGGGCAGCAGACTTATTAAGCACCTTATATGAGAAAGCAGGTATGAACGCGGCGGCTTATGAGTATTTAAAACAGTTTCGCGTGCTCAAAGATAGGGATGAAGCACTTAACAATGAGTCAAGGCGTTCAGAATTGGAAGTGCAGGCAATATTGAGAAAACGGCAACGTGAAATCGAGATGTTGCAAACTGAGAGCGAACTTAAGGAACAGGAAAATAGAAGCCAACGTATCTGGATATTCGGTGTTTTTGCGGCTTTAGTTTCTACTTTACTGATCACTTATATCTTGGTCAGAAGCAATCGTCAAAAGCAAAAAGCAAACTCAATTTTGGCATCGACACTTTCAACCCTCAAATCCACCCAATCCCAACTGATCCACTCAGAAAAAATGGCATCGCTGGGTGAACTCACGTCTGGTATCGCTCATGAAATACAAAATCCTTTAAATTTTGTGAATAATTTTTCGGAAGTAAATCAGGAATTAATTGCTGAATTACGAGATGAATTGAAAAATGGCAATTTGAAGGAGGTTGAAAATATTGTAGAGGATCTTTTTCAAAATGAAGAGAAAATCAAACATCACGGGAAGAGAGCGGAGAGTATAGTAAGAAATATGCTGCAACACTCCCGGACAAGTTCCGGCCAAAAGGAACCAACGGACATTAATGCACTATGTGATGAATATTTACGACTCGCTTATCATGGCATGAGGGCCAAAGACAAGACATTTAATGCGACCATCGAAACGCACTTAGATCCAGGTTTGCCCCTAGTCGAGGTCATCCCACAGGATATTGGCCGGGGCATATTAAATTTAGGCAATAATGCTTTTCAGGCTCTGTCCGACGTGGCCTCTGACTTCGCCAAGGCTTCGTCAGATAAATCAGCGGCGGCGGACTCTGATTTAAAACCACTTGTTTCGATAACCACAAAATTGTCCCACTTGAGGGTGCAGGTCGCCGCCGGCCAAAGCCTAAAGGCGACGGACGCGGTGGATTCCTCGATCAGCAATTTTATCCAAATCACCATCGCCGACAATGGTCCCGGCATTCCCGAAAATATCAAAGAGAAAGTCTTTCAACCATTTTTTACCACTAAGCCTACTGGTCAAGGCACCGGTCTCGGACTATCCTTAAGTTATGACATTATCAAAGCGCATGGTGGGGAAATAATAGTAAAAACCGCAGAGGGAGAAGGTTCAGAATTTGTTATTAAGTTACCATTTGTAAAATATCCAGGATGAAGATTTATACGATCGCTTTTCACTTTGCATTTTTATCCAGCACTGCCTTTTGCCAGGATCACTCTGTTGACAAACTCCACGAACAACTTTCAAATACGGAAAATGATACACTCCGCATGACGATCGCAGCTGAGTCAGATATTTATTTTTACGGGAACAGGAAGCAGGATTCTTCATTATACTATTTTCACGTTGCGGAGAACATTGGTAAACAACTACTGTATACAAATACAGATATCTACAAAAGGCTGCTTTTATATTTCAATCAACCAGATACCATTCGGGTATTAACTATGGCTAAGCTCTGTAATTTGTACTCAACTACGAATTCAGATTCTGCCCTGTTTTTCGGACAAAAGGCACTTGATCTTTCACGACAAATAAAATATCCGAAAGGCGAGGTGAATGCCTTGCTTGATTTGGCCCTGGCGATTTATAATATGGGTGACTACCCGAGATCAATGGAACTGTGTTTAAAAGGGTTACAGATTTCAGAAAAATACAATTTCATATTTCTAAAAGCCACGGCCTTCGACCATATAGGAAACATTTATCTGGATATGAAAGAATATTCAAAATGCATCAGCTATTACCACCAGTCAATGGAATTTTGCCGGGGAGTAAATAATAACTACCTCTATAATATCGGGCAAGCAAATCTTCTTGCATCCTATTTAAGACTGAACCAACTGGATTCAGCGCTTTATTATGGCCACCTTGCCGAGAAAAATGCAAGAACAATTAATTCTGATATCATATCATGGACTTTGCATTCCCTGGGTGAGGTGTATTTGCAAAAGGGAAACAGAACACTGGCAATAAAGTATTTTAAAGAAGGACTGGAAATTTCCTATAAGCAAAACAACGCCAAGATTGCAGCAGGAGTCAACCTTAGTTTAGCAAAATTATACAAACAGAACAGCCAGCCTGATTCGTCTATCTTTTACGCCAGACATAGCCTCTCTGACGCCTTGCAGGGGAACTACTTTACTGAAATTATCGGAAGTGGTAACTTTTTGTCAGAATTGTACGAATCAATAGATACTAAAGAGGCACTTCATTATAGCAGAAAGGTAATAGCTGCTGAAGAAGACTTGTACAACCTGAATAAAAAATATGCATTAAATAATATAACCGATTTTGATCAAAAAGAACGGGATTATGAAATTGAAGCAGAAACAACTGCTTACAAAAATAGGTTGAAACAATATGCTTTGCTTACGGGTTTAGGTGTGTTCCTATTGGTTGCTTTTATTCTTTTTCGCAACAACCGTCAAAAAAATAAAGCAAATAATATTTTGGCGGAAACATTGACTGATTTAAAATCCACCCAATCACAACTTATCCAATCAGAAAAAATGGCCAGTCTCGGTGAACTCACTGCAGGTATCGCTCATGAAATTCAAAATCCATTAAACTTTGTCAATAATTTTTCGGAGGTCAGTAGTGAAATGCTAGAAGAACTCGACGAAGAGTTGGAGAAAGGAGCCCCTAGATGAAGTAAAAATGATTTCAAAAGATCTCAAAGAAAACCTTGCAAAGATCAATCACCACGGAAAACGAGCCAGTGATATCGTCAAAGGAATGCTCGATCATTCACGGACTAGTTCAGGTGAAAAAGTGCCAACAGACATAAACCAATTATGCGATGAAAATTTACGACTAGCTTATCATGGGATGCGGGCCAAAGACAAATCATTTAATGCTGATTTTAAAACCGAATTTGACCAATCACTACCCAAAATTAATGTTATACCTCAGGATATTGGCAGAGTACTGCTTAACCTGATTAATAATGCTTTTCAAGCCTGTGCTGAGCGAAGTCGAGGTGCACTGGCCACCGTACCCTTAGCGAAGTCGGACCCTCATTTCGCACCCCTAGTGTCGATCACCACAAAACTAACCCCCTTGAGGGGGCTGGGGGTGGATTCCTCCGGGAGTACGTTTATCCAAATCTCCATATCCGACAACGGCCATGGCATCCCACCGGAAATAAAAGACAAAATATTCCAGCCTTTCTTTACCACCAAACCCACTGGACAAGGCACGGGATTAGGGTTATCTTTAAGCTATGATATTATCAAGGCGCATGGGGGTGAATTGACGCTCGAAAGTAATGGGGGAGAAGTTACTGAGTTTATCATTCAATTGCCCATTGTCTGAATCACTGATTAAAAGGATTAAAGGATAACACGGATTATGGAGTTGAAATATAAAGAGATCACCGAGAGGATCATAGGGGCTGCATTTGAAGTGCATAAATTTCTGGGCAATGGTTTTCAGGCCTGTCTGCCGAAGGGCAATATGGCCCGCAGGCTGGAAGTGATATATCAAAGAGCTTTTGCTTGGGAAATGTCACAAGTTGATCTCACCTTTAAAAGAGAGATTGAACAGGATATTTTCTATAAAGAACTGAGAGAACCGATCGGAGCCAGGAGAGCTGAATTTGTGGTGGAAGGAAAGGTATTGGTAGAACTAAAAGCATGGAAGGAACTGGAAGATGTCTATTTAGCGCAGGCATTAAACTACCTGAAAGTGTATAGACTTGAAGTCACGCTACTGATAAATTTTGGTAGTAAGAGCATGCAAATTAAACGAATGGTATTATGATAATCGAAGCTGTGAAATCAACAAATCAGTGTAAATCCCCGTCAAAAAGCCGGGCAGGTGTGATTCTGACAAGCTACGATATTGTCAAGGCGCATGGGGGGAATTGACGGTGGAGACAACAGTGGGAATCGGTTCAACATTTTTAATTGTCCTTAATTAATGAAAATTAGGTATGAAAATCTTTTTAACTGTGGTGTTTTTTCTGATTTTGATGTCAACCTCCCAAGGGCAACCGCTTCCACATATTGATAGCCTGAAGCAAGCAGTGAGCAATGGACTACCTGATAACGATCAATTAGAGTTATTGCTGGAAATTAGCGGTTACTATTATTTTTCGAAACCAGACTCAGCGCTGAAATACGCAACAAAGGCACTGGAACTCGCAAGAGCGCTGAAGTCCACCGAATGTGAGGTGAAAGCATTAGGCAATTGCGGAGAAGCACTTCGCTTTTGGGAGAATATCCGAGAGCGTTGAAAATGCAATTCGAAGCCCTTGAGATAAACCGTAAAATAAAAGATCTGCAAGGCCAAGGGAGAAGTCTTACATTTATTGGCATCACGTACCTTGATTTTAGGGAGTATCACCTGGCCCTTACATATCAGTTAGAAGCTAACCAGATCTTTCTGAAATCACCTATCAAAAACCCAGCCGTGCCTTTCAATCTCTCTAATATAGGTTATGCCTATGATCTACTTGAGAGGTCCGATTCTGCATTGTTTTATCAGAAACAAGCTTTTAGTATGTCTACCGGAATAAACCACGGCCCGCTAAAATCACTTATCCTGTCGCGACTTGGAAATGCATACTTCAGCCTCGCCAGAAAAGACTCTGCATTGGTATATTATAATAAAGCATTGCAAAATGCCCATATGATAAACGACAGAATAAATAACGGCAGGATTGAACGAAAAATTGCCGAACTGTATGCCTCGGATTTTCGCTATGATTCCAGCCTGTACTATGCAAGGCGATCATTTAGTCACGTAACGCAATCTGCGCAGGGATTGGAGTTGCTGGAAACAAGTAAGCTTTTGTTCTCGCTTTTCCGGCTTCAAAACAATATTGACAGTGCATTTTTCTACCATGATTACGTGCAGGCAATGACAGACAGTCTGTATGGCCCGCAAAAGCTCAAGCAACAGCAACTGTTTATGATGGAAGAACAACAGCGACAACAGACCGCACTTCAAGAAAAAGAAAAATCAACGAATAGAATTAAATTTACTGCTCTGCTTTCTGCACTAGGTTTTTCTCTTTTGCTGGCATTCGTACTGATTCGCAACAATCGTAACAAACAAAAAGCTAACATTCTATTGAAAAAGCAGAAAGGAAAAATTGAAGAAACCTTATCAGAATTGAAATTAACTCAATCTCAACTCATCCATTCTGAAAAGATGGCGAGTTTAGGTGCACTCACTGCCGGCATAGCGCACGAGATACAGAATCCTTTGAACTTTGTAAATAACTTTTCGGAGGTAAGCTCAGAATTGGTAGATGACATGAACAAAGAGATCGATTCCGGTTACATAGGTGAAGTAAAGATAATTGCAGGAGATCTCAAGCAAAACCTCGAAAAAATCCGTCATCATGGTCAACGGGCGAGCAGTATAGTCAAAGGTATGTTGGAGCATTCCCGAACAAGCGAAGGCAAGAAAGAACTCACCGATATAAATGCACTGGCAGATGAATATCTGCGATTGGCCTATCATGGTTTGCGTGCCAAAGACAAAAACTTCAATGCAGACTTTAAAACAGACTTTGATGAAAAGCTGCAAAAAATCTATGTGATTCCTCAAGATATCGGCAGAGTGTTTCTAAACCTAATCAACAATGCATTTCAAGCCTGTGCTGAGCAGCTTGCCTTGAGCAAGTCGAAAGGAAGTGCAGTGTCCTCCAATTCGTCGGTAATGAGGGACGATACCTATAAGCCTCTTGTTGTTGTTAGCACCAGGAAGCTTGAAAACTCCATGGAAATACGCGTTAAGGACAACGGCCCAGGAATTCCTAACGGCATCAAAGAAAAGATATTCCAGCCATTTTTTACCACTAAACCTACAGGACAGGGAACGGGGCTAGGCCTTAGTTTGAGTTATGATATTATCAAGGCGCATGGAGGGGAATTGAAAGTGGCGACCGTGGAAGGTCAAGGAACAACATTCATTATTCAACTGGTAGTTTAAGATAGATGTTTAAAAGATACCTTCACATTAGTTTTTTGATGGGTTTACCACTGTTTTGTTTATCACAAAATGATAACCTATCTGACTCAACATGGAGTAAAAGTTTAGCTAGCCTTGAAAAACAGCTTCATTTAACAAAAGACGACTCAATTTTGATTATAGCGTTCGAGAGCATTGCATCTTTTTACGAACGCATCAATATTGATTCTTCATTAAAGTATTATAATGCGGGACTTCATTTAGCCAGGGAAAAGTCGTATGCCTGGGCGGAGGCAAGGCTATTGGCAGGCCTCAGCGGCATAATGGAATTCCAAGGAAAATTTGCAGAAGCGTTTGAACTACTTTTTCGATCCTTAAAAGTTGCCGAGAAAAGTAAAAGTGGCTTTGATATTGCCAGGGCTAACCGCCGGATTAGTGGAGTATATTTCGAACTGGAAAATTATCCCATGGCAATAGCCTATATTATCAAGGCATTGCAAATAGATGAAGTCAATCATTTGGATGACAAAGTCGCCATAGACCATTATGCTTTGGCAGATGCTTATGAGAAAATTGATGAGCTTGATTCAGCAGCTTTTCATGTCAACATAGCGCTTAAGCAAAAAGATTATCTCAAAGATTTGATGCAATATGTCTATGCGATAGGTGGGCATATCGAACAAAAAAGAGGAAATGATACGCAAGCATTTCTAAGTTATACTCAAGGATTACAAGAGGCCCAGGAAAGCAGCGACTTAATAGGTTCCTCCAGAATATGTGCAGATATTTCAAACTTGTATATAAAGCTTAACGGTAGAGATTCCGCCATTTTCTATGCTTTAAAAGGATACAACTACGCTAAGCAAGTTTCGTTTAAAAAAGGAATTATGTATAACTGCAATTTACTTGCAGAATTATATGATTCAACCCAACCTTCACTGGCGCTTCAATATTATAAAATGGCTGCCACTGCGAAAGACCACTTGTTTGGAGTTAATAACCTTCAAACAATACAAAATCTGTTATCAAATGAAGAATCAAGGCAAAAACAACTGGAACAGGCAGAAGCTTCATATAGGGAAAAATTAAGGATTTATGGACTGTTGTCAGGGCTGGCTGCTCTTTTAATTATTGCTTTAATACTATTTCGCAATAATCGTCATAAACAAAAGGCAAATGCATTGCTCCAGCAACAAAAGCAAAAAGTAGAAAGCACTTTGTCAGAATTGAAATTGACTCAATCCCAACTCATCCATTCGGAGAAGATGGCGAGTTTAGGAGAACTCACTGCCGGCATAGCACATGAAATTCAAAATCCGTTGAACTTTGTAAATAACTTTTCGGAGGTAAGCTCAGAATTGGTAGATGATATGAACAAAGAGATCGATTCCGGTTACATAGAAGAAGTAAAGATAATAGCAGGAGATCTCAAGCTAAACCTCGAAAAGATCCGTCATCATGGTCAACGGGCGAGCAGTATAGTCAAAGGTATGTTGGAGCACTCCCGAACAAGCGAAGGCAAGAAAGAACTCACCGACATAAATGCACTAGCAGATGAATATCTGCGACTGGCCTATCATGGTTTGCGCGCCAAAGACAAAAACTTCAATGCAGACTTTAAAACAGACTTTGATGAAAAGCTGCAAAAAATCTATGTGATTCCTCAAGATATCGGCAGGGTTTTTCTAAACCTAATCAACAATGCATTTTATGCAGTGTCGTCCAGGGCTTCAGCAGGGAGGGACGACCACTACAAGCCCCTTGTTGTTGTCAGCACTAAAAAGCTTGAAAACTCCTTGGAAATACGCGTTAAGGACAACGGCCCAGGAATTCCAGAAAACATCAAAGAAAAGATATTCCAGCCCTTTTTCACCACCAAGCCAACTGGGCAAGGAACCGGACTTGGACTTTCTTTGAGCTACGATATCGTAAAAGCACATGGAGGGGAATTGACGCTCGAAAGTAAGGTGGGAGAAAGCACAGAGTTTATCATTCAATTGCCCATTGTCTGAATCACTGATTAAAAGGATTAAAGGATAACACGGATTATGGAGTTGAAATATAAAGAGATCACCGAGAGGATCATAGGGGCTGCATTTGAAGTGCATAAATTTCTGGGCAATGGTTTTCAGGCCTGCCTACCGAAGGGCAATATGGCCCGCCGGCTGGAAGTGATATATCAAAGGGATTTAGCTTGGGAAATGTCACAAGTTGATCTCACCTTTAAAAGAGAGATGGAACAGGATATTTTCTATAAAGAACTGAGAGAACCGATCGGAACCAGGAGAGCTGAATTTGTGGTGGAAGGAAAGGTATTGGTAGAACTAAAAGCATTGAAGGAACTGGAAGATGTCCATTTAGCACAGGCATTAAACTACCTGAAAGCGTATAGACTTGGAGTCGCGCTACTGATAAATTTTGGTAGTAAGAGCATGCAATTTAAACGAATGGTATGATGATAATCAAATCCGTGAAATCAACAAAGCAGTGTAAATCCCCGTCAAAAAGCCGGCCAGGTGTGATTCTGACAAGTTATGACATTGTCAAGGCGCATGGTGGAGAATTGAAGGTGGGAACGAAAGTGGGAATTGGAACTGAGTTTATTATTCAATTGCCAATCCAATAATTGAGGGGTTTAATTCGAGGCGTAGCCTCAACCAATATTTCAACAATGGATTTCAATTCGTTGACCAAGTTCAGTAGCAATGATAGAGAACCGTAGGTTCGGGCCATATATGCTTGGAAAGACTTGAAAATAATATTGCACAACAACTACTTACCATCAAATCTACGTGAAAGCAGTTTTTGCAATCAAATATCGTGAATGACTACTTGATATGATTTTTTGAATCACAGCCCAATGGCTCAGGGATCCTTGATACACCTGACCGAAGCACCGGATCTCCGATCTTCATAGTAATTTACAGCTGAAGTGGTATTTGTATTTAGAGATTGAGTATATGCATCTCCAAAATTACCTGCTGGAGTACCCCACCAGGATCCACTGCCCCCCATAAATACAAAATTGCCACTAAAATTGCGTAAACCTCCAGCTAGGCCGCTAAAGCCGCTCTCATTGGTCGCACCAGTATTTGGATCGTCCCAAAGTTGCAAACCGGTTTCCTTCATCTTTCCTCCAGCCAAATTGACTCCACCCAGAAAAGTGATCAGTGCATTCCAGTCTGCTTCAGTGGGGATATGCCATCCAACCGGGCAGAGCTTTCTGGAGTCGTTCACTGCATACCAGTTATAGAGTTTGCCATAGGCATATTCACTGTCACCATCGTTCTCGTACCAGCAGAATGCACCAGTGGTGAGAGCAGCCCAGGAACTGCCTGAGTCAACTTCTGGAATCGGATCGCCATTGCGAAATTTCGCTGTTTTGAGATTTTCCTTCATCCAGATCTGGCTCCCGATCGTGTCCGTCTGGTAGGTATAGCTATCTACGTCGTATAGAGGTCTTCCGGTGAGAGATGCCCAAAACACTCCGTTCCATCCTAGAAAATCCCTGCCAGACCAACGGATAGTACCGCGAGGATAGACCGGACTGGCTGTACTAAAACTTGGTCCGTTGTAGGCATTTAGCTGAATCCCACCATCAATTTCAGATATTAGGCCATTGCCATAATCAACTCCTCCTCTAAAAGACAACTTAGATCCATTGAGCTTCAGCCAGTATAAACCGGTATAGCCTTCCACATTGGGTTCGTTCCAACGTAGCGATCCAGGCACCGCCAGCGAATCGGCTAGATTACCAATCTTCAGACCTCCCTCGACGAAAAGACTAATTGTTTGGGCAACTATTCCTGCCTTGAATGAAAAAATGATTACCAGTGCAATTATATTTTTTAACTGATGTAGTTTCATCTTTCGATTATTTTAATTTAATTGCGGACACACCTTATGGATAACCCATTGAGTTTATCGGCCAGGTTGATATCTAAACGTCCATTGTAATGATAGAGATTGGAGTAATAAACATCCTGGCCGGATCCGTTGGAAGCCCACCAATAAGCAATCAATTTCTGATTGACAAAATCACCATTGCCGCTCCGTAGACCGGCTGCTAAAGCGGTAAACCCTGATTCATTGGTTGCCTCGGCATTGTTACTTTGCCAATGTAAATTCCCCGTTTCTTTGAGTTTTCCTCCACAAAAATCTTGTCCGCCCAGATCCAGAGCTAAGCCTGCCCAATCACCATAAAAGGGAACCTGCCAACCCGCTGGACAGAGACCATGACTGTTGGTCGCAGTATATCCATTGTATAATTTTCCATAAGGTAGGTTTGTATTTGGATCATTATTGAGCCAGCAATAAGAACTGAGGGCAAGGCCCCAGTCCAGACTCGAACTAGAGAGTTGGATCTGAGTGCCATCCTTAAACCGGGTAGTTCGAAGGTTTTCAAGCATCCATTCTCTGCTGCCAATATAAGCGGTCAAGTATACATTGCCGTCAATATCCGTTACGGATCCAAACTTAGGTTCTGTGAGTAGGTACCAATAAACTCCATCGGTCACTTCAAAATTGGTTCCGGTCCATCTGAGCACCCCTGCCGGTGGGAAAGAATCCAAAGGGTTACCTAACTGAAGAGATCAATCTAAATGTACCGCTAAATTCTGTGTATAACCTGGCAAGTTTGTTAGCAAAACGAGGATTGGAAGAAGAAGCTTCATAACTCAAATAGTTTTTTTAGATTTCCCTATTTAACTATACAAAGCTAGGCGAGAGTTGCCATCGGGTTTGTTCAATTAGTTCCAAATCCTTACATTATAGTACCATAGATGGCTATTATTTCATTTTTTTCTTCACAATCAGGTAGCTTCATGATCGACGGTGAATAATGCCAGAATCTGACCGTGAGTGGCTTTCATAGAGATGTAACCTCGATTCATTTTTCAAACAGTGGATTTTAATCCGTTTACAGGAACAGTGAGAGAGACTGAGAGCAATAGGCCAGACGATATAACCGCTGTCTGAATCATCGATATTTCTTGACACTACCGAAATTACATAGTGGCTTCTTCAGAGTTTTTTAGCACTTTTATATGTGAGTATGCGCGATCTAATCATATTGGTATGAATAAAGCGGTAAAAATTTTTACGCTATTTCTTGTTCTCTTCAGGCACACTTTACCTTTTCTTTTGGCCGGTCAGGCATTGGCGCAGCAGGCATCATCAAATGCGAAAGAAGTTGACACCATCGAGATCAAAAGACTCTTTGATATTGCTTCCCAATATTATAATAACGATACCCCTGACAGCTGTCAAAAGTATGCGACATTGGCCATAAGGTTAGCCAATCAATTGATTGCTCGGCTTCCATCGAGAGATATTGAATATGGGAAGAACTGCCAGCTGCTTAAGGTTCAGGCATTAGAGCTGATCGGTCAAATACTTTATTATGAAAATGATCCCACTGCGTTAGATACCTTGCAGGCCGCACTCACCGTTTGGGAGGAAATCGGTGATTCCTCAGGGATAGCTACTGCCCATTCATCGATTGCGACCATCTATAGTGACCGGGCTGATTTTAGTAGAGCTTTGGCCCACTACCACTCCTCCCTAAATTTATACCTGCAAATTGGAGATCGATACAATGCCGGCATGACCTACTATTACATTGGTCTCAATCAGCGATACATGGGCACGTATGGAGATGCTTTCGAAAGTAATTTGGAATGTCTGCAAATTGGAAAGGAAATTGGGGACACATTCATGATTACCAAAGCCTTGCTAAGCAATGGTTTTCTATTTATGTACGATTCGTTAGAAGCCCTGAAATACCAGAAGGAAGCGCTTGATATTTTTATCCAGCAAAACGATTCAAATGGAATTGCAACAGTCTACAATGATATGGGGGTGATCTATTGGCTAGCCGGCAATTTGGACGAAGCACTAAAAAACCACCAGCAAGCCCTTGCGATCAGAAAGAACCTGGAGGATTATGCCCACGTCAGTAGTTCACACAACTATATTTCTGAAGTTTTGCAAAAGCAAGGTAATTTACCGCTCGCCCTGACCCATATTTTTGAAGCCTTAAAATATTCGGAATTGGGCGGTGGTGACTTCGAAATTGACTCTTATATGGATGCGGGCAAAATATATCTTCAAATGGGTGAATATAGTAATGCCTTAAAATACTACGAGTCTGCTGCCATAATTAGTGAAGAGAGTAGGAACAAGCAGCGGCAGGCGGAAGCTCTGGAAGGTATCGCTGAAGTGCTTTTATTTCAGGGAAAAAATAAAGAGGCGCTGACGTGGTTACAAAAAGCAGAAAAGATTGCCGCTGCCGATGATTTTAGGGTTCAGACCTCTATTTATCAGGCTCTCTCGAATGCTTATGTCAAAATCAATGACTACAAGCGTGCTTATGAAAGTCAGGTAAGGTATAAAGAAATGAGCGATTCGCTTTTTAGCGGAGTACAAAATGAAAAAATCACCAGCCTAAATAAACAATTGGAATTTCAAAATATGCAGGCTCTTCAGAAAGCAAGCCAGGACCAACAACTGGCAGTGCAACAGTCTGAAATAGAAAGACAAAAAGTAGTACGAAATTTTAGTATGGCAGGACTGTTTTTTGTGATCATTTTGGCATTAATATTTTTCATTAGATTCAAGGAGAAAGGGAAGTTAAATGTTGCCCTCGAAAGCATGATCACGAATCTCAAAGCCACGCAAACTCAGCTTATCCAATCCGAAAAAATGGCTTCCTTGGGAGAGCTGACCGCTGGTATCGCTCATGAAATACAAAATCCACTGAATTTTGTGAATAATTTTTCAGAAGTGAGTCAGGAGCTGATTGATGAAATGACGGAAGAAATTAATAAAGGAGATCGTGAAGAGAGTTTGTTATTGGCCTCCAATCTGAAGGATAATTTAGAGAAAATACAACGTCATGGCCAGCGTGCCGATGCCATCGTTAAAGGGATGCTGCTTCATAGTCGTACGAGTACCGGGCAGAAAGAATCGACCGATATCAATGCCTTGTGCGATGAATATTTACGTCTTGCCTACCACGGGTTTAGAGCAAAAGACAAGCAATTTAATGCAGAAATAATTACAAAGCTCGACAAAGATTTACCAAATATTAATGTGATACATCAGGACATGGGTAGGGTATTTCTGAATATAATCAATAATGGGTTTCAAGCCGTCGGAGAACAGGCAAAAAAAGGAATTGCTGACTATAAACCAACATTAGAAATTGCAACAAAGTTAGAGGACCAGCAGATAAAGATCTTTATTAAAGACAATGGACCCGGTATCTCAGACCACATTCAGAATAAAATATTTCAGCCTTTCTTTACCACTAAACCTAGCGGTCAGGGTACAGGACTAGGATTATCACTATCTTACGATATTGTGAAGGCTCACGGGGGTGAGTTGAAAGTGGAGAGTGAGGAAGGATCGGGATCGAAATTCACCGTTATTTTACCCTATTAAAATTAGTAAGTCCGTGCGAAATATTTTGATCATCCTAATTTTCATATGCGCTGCAGATATTTCTGCGCAGGATTTCCAGATATCCCCTGTGCAATTTCCGGCGACGTATAATGCCAACGGTGCCAATGGCATCTCACAGGATCAATACGGAAATATCTGGATATCATCAGGAAGTCAAGGTCTAATTAAATATAATGGACAGGACTTTACCTCCTTTCATAGTGAAAGGAACAATCCCGAATCATTAATCTCGGATCGTTTAGAATGCATACTCGTTGACCGGTATGGATATGTATGGATTGGCAGCTTTTCAGGTGGTCTTTCACGGTACGACATTGAATTTGAAAAATTCACGAATTTCATCCATGATGAAAATGATAGCCTGAGTATCCGATCCAATGCCATCCGAAGTTTTGCTGAGGATCCGAATGGAGGGATGTGGATTGGTACTGTCGCAGGGATAGACTACTGGAATCCGGAAACAAAGCAATTTGAACATGATTTTGTAAAAGGCGAGGCATCCGAAATCCTCCAAGCAGAACACGTAAGGGTACTTTATTTTGATAAAGCTGGATTTCTTTGGGCCGGTACTTCCAGTCCGTTTTATGGTGAGCAATCTGAAGGGGGACTATTTAAGATAGACCCGTCGTCTAAGACGGTACTGAGGTATCATAATGGAACCGATGACAGTAGCCTGGTCGATAATTGTGTCACCGCTATTTTTGAAGACAGTAGGGGAATCTTTTGGGTCGGTACAGCCGGAGATGATGGTCTTTACACGATGGATAGAGAACTTGGCAAATTTACTCGCCATCCATTTGACCCCTCCAATCCTTCAAAACTGAGTAGACCTCTGGCAATAAATCTCCAATACGCCGCTGATCATATCCGGTTTCTAGGTGAGGATGTTTTGGGTCGAATTTGGATTGGTACCTTTACCAACGGTATCAATCTCTACGATCCAATAAAGGGTACCTGCATTCATCTGAATGGAAGCAGGTCGGATCAATACAAATTGCCCTATAATAATTTTTGGAGGGCGCTTTTTACGAAAGATAATCTCATTTGGTTGACTGGGTGGTCGCCGTCCACCAATGATCAAATATTATTCAAAGTCAACCTTCAACCTGTTCATATAAGAGAAAACATCTTGGGAGAGCCCGTCGGCGCTTTTAGCGAGGACAAGAATAACTACATCTACGCTGGATCAGAAAATAGTATTTACAAGTTGAGTCCGGATGACCAGACGGAGGAATCTTGGCATATTCCTGGTACTGGGCAGTGGCATCCATTTGATATTCAAATTGATTCCAAAGGTCATCTATGGATTTCAACCACAGCAGGATTGGTGTATTTTAATACCATAGATAAAAAAGGTCAAATACATCCTGTCTATGACACAGATTTGGCTATTGGCGACCTATTGGAAGTGTATAAATCACGAGAAATTAGTCCGGATAGTATTTTGGTCGGTACCTCCAACGGACTTTTCCTATTTCATGCCGATAAGAATGATTTTGAGTTCATTTCTCTGGACATTCCTGATCGCACAGATAGAACAGCCTTGTTCATCAGTGATATATTGATTGATCATAAAAAGAATATTTGGGTTGCGCTAGGAAATTTTGGATTGATCAAGCTTGACAGCGACCTTAATTCCGTTAAGAGATACAAATTTCTAGATAACGTACAGGACACACCTCATGCAATAGAATTGAGTGAAGGCAAGGATTTGTTTGTAGGGAATTGGAGAAGCGGTTTGCGTAAATACGATTATTCAAAGGACACCTTTACTTTGGTGATTGATGAAACGGGTAGGTTAGAATCAGATTCATACGTGCAAGACATACTGCCGCAAGCAGAGTCTAAGCTGTTCTTAATCACTCAAAATGGTGTATTCCAATATGATTCAAAATCAAACACCACTTTGGTGATGGAGACCGACCTCTTAAATTCTTATGACTTGTTAGCGAGATCAAGATACTTTTCAACTAAAGGGTTTTTATACTTAGGCACCTCAGAAGGATATATCAAATTCAGACCAGGAGAAATTCAAAGGGACTCTAATTCCTTTAGCCCAAAACCTTCGATCGCCCGAATAGCTGTTGGAGATCAAATATTTAGAACGACAAATGAAGTACCTGAAGCTGGTATCCAATTGCAATACGATCAGAATGATGTGACATTTAGGTTGAGTTATGTAAATCATTTGACCTCCACAAAAGAGGGAGATATTCAGTATAAATTAGAACACCATGATGAGCATTGGCAAAATGGCCGGAATGATCAGGAAGTATACTATTTTAAATTAGCACCGGGGAAATATACGTTCCGATTAAAAGCACAAAATGATTCTGGTGAATGGTCAGAAGACAGCCTAAAGTTTAACATTAATCCCCCTTGGTGGCTCACGTGGTGGGCAAATATGATCTATGCAATTTTATTTGCGATTGGCGTCTGGATGGTGCACAAAATTCAGAAAGAAAGAACCATTAGACGGGAACGAGAAAGAAACCGGGAGCGCGAACTGGCACAAGCCAAGGAAATCGAAAAGGCCTACGCTGATTTAAAAGCTACCCAAGCGCAACTCATTCAATCCGAAAAAATGGCATCGCTCGGAGAACTTACAGCAGGCATCGCGCATGAAATTCAAAACCCACTGAATTTCGTGAATAATTTTTCGGAGGTGAATGAAGAATTAATTGCTGAATTACGAGATGAATTGAAAAAGGGTAATTTGAAGGAGGTCGAAAGTATTATCGCTGATCTAATTCAGAACGAGGAAAAAATTAAGCACCATGGTAAACGTGCCGAGGCGATTGTTAAATCGATGCTGCTTCACTCCAGGACTAGTGAAGGACAAAGAGTACCAACAGACATTAATGCACTTTGTGATGAATATTTAAGATTGGCATATCATGGCATCAGAGCCAAAGACAAATCATTTAATGCAACCATCCAAACTCACCTTGATCCGGATTTGCCGAAGGTAGAGGTCATTCCTCAAGATATTGGCCGGGTATTGTTAAATTTAATCAATAACGCTTTTCAGGCCCTGTCTGAAGTAACTTTAGCAAATGAGGAGCCTGATTATAGACCACTTGTCTCGATCAGCACAAAACTATTGCCCGAACCTGTGCTGAGCTTGTCGAAGCAGGGTGCAGGGGGTGGACATCTCCAAATCTCCATCTCTGACAACGGCCCGGGAGTTCCGCAGGACATCAAAGATAAGATCTTCCAACCCTTTTTTACCACAAAACCGGCAGGGCAGGGTACAGGGTTGGGATTGAGTCTGAGCTATGATATTATCAAAGCTCATGGAGGTACCATAAATCTGCAGAGTAAAGAAGGGGATGGGTCGGAGTTTGTAATTCATTTACCTATAACCTGACTCATTGATCATGTGGAAATAAATGAGGGCTATAGATCATGAAAAAATAGGACTCTTAGCATGCAAATACCGAATTTTGTGGCCAAACGCCCTAGTAACCTATGAAAGTTTTCCGACTTGTTCTACTACTGTTGATCGGTTGTTACCAGCGTCCAAGTTTTGGACAGAACAATTTACCTTCGGTACCGACCTATCTGGTCAATGATGATCTCCTCGAACAGGTTTTACCAAACCAGGAATGGCTTATAGAAGAAGGAGAACAGTCACTGTCGATTCAGGAAATAAGGTCCGGAATCATCAAAGATGGCACGATCATCGAAGGAGGTGATCAATTTTCAGTAAGGCGTGACCGGGCATATTGGTATAAAATGGTCTTAATCAGTCCAGTGGGCAATGAACATGAAAAACTGAACATCAATCAAACTGGCAGCTACGGCGCATCTATTTCGGCACCCAATACCGTTAATGCCTACTTTTTCTTCGATGGCAAGATGGTGGATGATGGCTATTCAGGAATCGGGGTGGGTAATGCTCAGCGAGATGTCAAACATGTTTTCTATCCAACGCTGATTGATTTTAACCTGCCTTCCAATCAGCCCTTAGAGATCTGGATCAAAGTGGTCTCGGATCAAGATTTCAAAGGTCAATTTGCAACCACTTTGGTATCGCATCGAGTCGACATTACCTCCTTGAATCGATTCGGTACAGTTAATCAGATTGTGTTGGGATCTTTAATTTTCATGTTGCTCGTCGGACTATTTCTCTGGTATTGGTTTAGGGAGAGGGTTTATGTCTGGTTCTTAATCTTTGTCCTGGTTAATTTATGGACAATAATTATTTATATGACTGGAAATCAGTTTATTGATTCTCTTTTTCCGGAAAACCCAATTTTGATTAATCTAATTTTGGGTTATAATGATCTTTTAAGTTTATAGTAACCTTATTGTTTGGAAGAGTTTTTATTAATACAAGAAAGTATTTTCCCAAGGCAGATAATATTCTCATCATCAGCATTGTGGTTTTTTTCTCTTTGGCTTTTGTATACTCATTGCAGCCCAATTTTCCAGGGATTATTAATTTTATTATGTTAAGCACTATATACCTAGCCTTAGGTTGTTTTGTATTGATTCTTGGCTACTTTATTTTTTCAAATAATAAGCTGGCCAGGTTTTACAGTATTGGCGCAATCACCCCTTTTTTGGGTATATTATATGTCACAATATCATCGGTATTAGGCTTTAAGGACATTCAGCAATACGGTGGTGTGTTTATCGGCTTAGGCCCGGTACTGGCGCTTGGATTGGCCATGGTTTACCGTTTCAAAATTGTGGTCGATGAAAAATTACAGGCTGAGGAGGAGACTAAAGCATTATTGTCCAATCAAAATGTTATTCTTGAGGATCAGGTGAAGAAAAGGACGGCAGAACTGAGTCGATCTTTGGAAAACCTTAAGACCACCCAGGCACAACTCATTCAGTCTGAAAAAATGGCTTCATTGGGTGAGTTGACAGCTGGAATTGCTCATGAAATTCAAAACCCGCTTAATTTTGTGAATAATTTTTCAGAGGTATCCAAAGAACTGGCACTAGAACTAAACGACGAAGTAGGTAAAAACGGAGAAATAGATCGGAAGCTGGTCGAGGAAATTGCTCAGGATATTTTTCAGAATCAGGAAAAGATACATCATCATGGAAAACGGGCAGAAGATATTGTCAAATCCATGCTAATGCATTCACGAACCAGTTCGGGTGAAAAGGAGCTCACTAATATTAATAGTCTTTGCGATGAATATCTAAGATTGGCCTACCAAGGAATGCGTGCCAAGGATAAGTCATTTAATATAAAATTTGAGACGTTCTTCGGTCCCGGCTTACCCTTAGTTGAAGTCATTCCGCAGGACATTGGGAGAGTATTGCTTAATCTCGTTAACAATGCCTTTCAAGCCTGTGCTGAGCAGCTGAGAACCAATCTGACAGATTTAGCCGATCCGGGAGATCCAGCTAATCTGTCCGATTTAAATCGATACAAACCGATGGTCTCGATCAGCACTAAGTTATCCCCCGAGCCTGGGCTGAACTCGTCGAAGCAGGGCAAGGTCGCCGCCGGCCAAAGCCTAAAGGCGACGGACGGGGTGGATTCCTCGGGAAGTAAGTTTCTCGCAATCACCATCTCCGATAACGGCCCTGGCATTCCAGCTGAAATCAAAGACAAAATCTTCCAACCCTTTTTTACTACGAAACCTGCCGGGCAGGGTACTGGGTTGGGATTGAGTCT
Organism: Saprospiraceae bacterium; assembly: GCA_016711125.1. Lineage (GTDB taxonomy): Bacteria > Bacteroidota > Bacteroidia > Chitinophagales > Saprospiraceae > JABDMH01. The sequence continues at coordinate 197,972 of JADJTQ010000006.1, forward strand.
CAGTTATGATATTATCAAAGCGCATGGTGGCCAGCTGAATGTTCACTCGGAAGAGGGCGGAGGTTCCGAATTTATTATTACTTTACCCATCAATTCACAATAGACCAAAATGAAAATTCTCGTAGTTGATGACGAAAGAGATGTACAATTTCTGTTCCAACAGCGCTTCAGAAAGGAAATTAAGAATGATGAAATGACCTTTGTTTTTGCTTTTTCAGGCGAGGAGGCATTGACATATCTGGAAAATAATAGGCATGACTCTGTGCTTATCCTTTCGGATATCAATATGCCGGGAATGAGTGGCTTGGAGCTTCTGAATAATATCAAAACTGCCTATAAAACACCACCACCGGTTGTCATGATGATAACCGCTTATGGTGATCAAGAAAACTTTAATACCGCCATGAGACTTGGTGCGGATGACTTTCTTACTAAACCGTTGGAATTTAGTGTACTGAAAGAAAAACTAAAAAGAATAGCCTCATGACAAAGATTCTGGTGGTGGATGATGAACCGGATTTAGAAGTACTCATCAAGCAGAAATTTCGAAAGAGTATTCGGGAGAAACAATACGAATTTGTTTTTGCTCATAATGGTAAACAAGCTCTTGAGCAGCTAGCTGCTCATGATGATGTGGCGGTCGTCTTAAGTGATATCAATATGCCGGAAATGGATGGTTTAACCCTTCTGTCAAGGCTAGGTGAAGATCACTATCTCTTAAAATCCGTCATTATTTCTGCATATGGGGATATGGAAAATATTCGCACCGCAATGAATCGGGGGGCATTTGATTTTATCACGAAACCCATCAATTTTGAAGATTTGGAATTGACTATGATCAAAACGATCAAACACGTGCTCCAAATGCGCAAAACCATGCAGGCCATCAAGGAGAACAATATACTTCGAATGTATGTAGATGATACTGTACTTAATTTTATGAATAGTCGTGAATTTGAGTCTGCACTAATGATCAATGAAACCGTAGATGCCACGGTCGTATTTTTTGATATATGTGGGTTTACCGAGATCAGTGAAAAAGAGTCTCCCGATGGTGTTGTTAAGCTACTGAATGGCTATTTTGATGTGATTGTCAAACAAATTATCGATCAGGGAGGATTGGTCGACAAATTTATCGGTGATGCGATCATGGCAGTCTTTCGGGGTGACTATCATTTGGACCGGGCTATTGATGCCAGTCTCGCCGTGCGCCAGCAAATCGAGGCACTTCCAGCCTTATCCGATCACTTTACGTATTCACCGAAAGTATCCATAGGCATTAATAGTGGAGAAATGATCTCTGGTAATATCGGATCAGCTCAGTTGCGGCGATTGGATTATACCGTTATTGGTGATGTGGTTAATATCGCCCAAAGATTTCAGTCGGTTGCCCAACCTGGTCAGATTGTGATTAGTGAGATGGCCTACGGAGAAATTAAAGAATCATTTAAGTGTAAGAAAATTGGGGAAATGCCACTAAAGAATAAATCCGAGCCAATCACGATCTATGAAGTGCTGGAATAATCAATGAAATCTGTTTGATTTCGATGATTTGTTTTCGTATACTCAGACATTTATTTTTTTTTCTGCTACGGGGTCTTTTTTCATATCATTCCGTTTCCAATGAGTTTGGAAATCATGAATTGGTTGGGCAAGACGATATCTCACCTCCTCAGATCATTGAAGCAGGAGTTTTATTCGAAAAAATCACTTTGTGGCGCTAAAATTATTGCAAATATTCCCGCACTTTTTTCTGAATGAATTTCTTGATTTCTGGCCAGGTTTGACCTTTTAGACTGATCGGTTCTTCACTATCTTCAGCATCGACAAAGTATGTGAGTGCATAAAGGATAGATATCAAAAGTTGTTGAGTAGGAAATTTTTCAGAATATGCATCGATGCTATCTTGAAGGGAATAATGCTTTAATAATTCTGCGACATCCCAAAAATCTTTCTTAACAGCTCTTCTAAGTATTGCAGAAATTTTCATGGCCATGATCTCGAGAGGATCAAGCATTCGTACGCCATCGACTTTCAGGATTTCCTTAATTTGCAGATGTTGATGATATTTGACAAAGTCAACCTTGACGTCATTTACAAACCCAAATAGACCTATCGGATTATTTGCTCTCAGATAGGTGAATCCATCAATTTCCCGCTCTAGAACCTTGATCAACATTTGATTTTCAAATTCCACACTTGAAAACAAATCAATGTCTACTGACAACCGGTGTCCGTATTGAAGAGCTAAGGCGGTGCCACCAACCAAATAAAACTTATTAAGCTCACCTAGACTCATTAACTGCCTTAATACATAAAGTAGCTCGGGTCGGATTGCGCTAAGTTGTAGCATCTATAATCTTCAGGTTTGTTATCTAATACGGCACATGCCAGATGGATACTATGTAATGGGAGCCATTTGGCTTTAACCAGGGCTTGTCTAATCCGATCATCACCATAATATCTCCTGCACTGCCGGATATCCTCTACATCTCCTCGCTCGAAGACTCTCTCGATAACGAAAGAGGCCCTTAGATCGTAGTCCAGGTTGTCAAAATCTACATCCCAAAAAATACGGCGATGGAAGACCGGTATCCTCTTTTTAGTATTCATCATCGTAAAATTACGAAGTTGCGAGGACAAATTTTGAAACCGCTAGCTTCATTTTTGAAATGGGTAATGCCCCGTCCGCTCTAAAATTCCATTGTATGTAGCAATAGCCTGTGGTCAGGACGTTATCGAATGGCGAGTTTGCAAGTGCTGATAGGAGCCTGGAGATTAAATTACTCTAGAGTCTTTGCGATGAATCAAATTGATGGACTGGACTTTCAATCTACTAGTATCAGCGGATATCTTATCTTGAGTAGAAATTAGGGAGTAGACCCGGGAGGGTGAGATCATATCCACCATGCACCAAGCTTTCGAAAAGATATTGAAAATAATAGAGGAATCGTCGATGGATGATGGGGCCAAAACATCCCTTCTCAATGCATGCAAGAAGGTGGATGAGGAACTTACCATCTTTAGAAGTGCGATGCAGAAGTCCGATGATGCGCTCAGACAATCACTTGAGGATTTGAGAGCTGCACAGACCCAATTGATTCAGTCGGAGAAAATGGCCACACTCGGAGAGCTCACCTCGGGCATCGCTCACGAGATCCAAAACCCATTGAATTTTATAAATAATTTTGCTGAAGTAAACAGCGAGCTGGCAGACGAAATCACCAAAGAGTTAGCTTTGGGAAATACTGGTGCAGCAAAGGAGCTTCTGACGGACCTACAAGATAATAATGGTAAAATTTGCTTTCATGGTATACGAGCGGCATCTATTGTAAAAGTATGTTGCAGCATTCATGGACAAATACCGAACAGAAGGAACTGACTGACATAAATGCTCTTTGTGATGAGTACCTCAGATTGGCTTATCATGGGATGTGCGCGAAGGATAAATCTTTTAATGTGACCATCGAGACGTCTTTTGATGAATTATTGAGGCCGATCGAGGTTGTACCTCAGGATATTGGAAGAGTCTTGCTCAATATAATCACCAAGCCTTTTATGCGGTCTCCGAAAAAAGAAATAAGGTATCCAGTAATTATTTACCTAAAATTTCCTTGGTCACCAGGAATTTACAGGATTTAGTAGAAATTCAACTAATTGATAATGGCAATGGTATCTCAGAAGAAATCCAAAACAAGATTTTTCAACCTTTTTTACTACCAAACCAACCGGAGCGGGAACTGGCTTGGGGCTATCACTGAGCTTTGATATTATTAGATCTCATAGTGGAGATATTAAGTTGAATCTCATGAGAATATAGGAACCTCTTTTACGATTACATTACCTCAAAATATTTAGCAGCAGGCATGAAAATACTAGTTGTTGATGATGAACAAGATGTGCAAGTGTTGTTTGAGCAACGTTTCCGGAAAAGAAATCAGGAATGGTGAAATGACTTTTGCGTTTGCTTTTTCTGGTGAAGAGGCACTGCTTTATCTGGAAAGCAAGCCACATGAAGCGGTCTTGATCCTTTCCGATATCAACATGCCGGGGATGAGTGGTTTGGAATTACTAAAGAAGATAAAGATGACCTACAAAAATCCACCACCTGTTGTGATGATGATAACCGCATATGGCGATGAGGAGAACTACAATACAGCCATGCAACTTGGTGCAGATGACTTCCTGACTAAACCTCTTGAATTTGCTTTGCTTAAGGAAAAACTGAGGGAGATCAAATAGTAAAAAAAATTATCGGTACGCCCCATGGTACATAATAACATTGGGAGTTAATCAGATCAGCCGAATTGAAACAATTGAGCAGTCTTTTAAAGCTCTTTAGACCATTACATTGAGGGCAGCTGATGCTTTTTGCAAATAATATTTGGCTGCTTCATCGTCCGGGTCAATATCCAGCACCTCATTAAATTTGACTATCGCCAGGTTATATTCATTTTCTAGATATGCTTTAACTCCCTGTTCAATCTGCACTTTCGTTTGTAGTTTCTGTGCTTTTCTTTCATCCGATTCACCACCCAGTATTTCAAAGATTTCAACATATTCTTTTTTCCCCTTGGTCAATACCTTGCCCAGGTATCGGTAGTCAAAATGTTGGGGTTCCTCCAGTCGTTCCATGGTTGCTTTGGTCACCAGAATTTTAGCACCAAATAAAGTAGTAAGACCTTCCATGCGTGAGGCAACATTAACCGCGTCTGATATTGTGGCAGGGTCGTTCCGGTGGGTGTCACCGATAATGCCCATCACCAGGGGCCCACTATGTAAGCCCATGCCCACAACGATGGGGACTCGACCGCGTTGCGTCCGGCCATTATTGTAGCGTCTGATTGCTGTTTGCATTACGATCGCAGCATTAATTGCTTTATCGGCACTTTCAAGAAATAATGCCATGATACCATCACCAAGATACTGAAGGACAAAACCTTCAAATCGTTTGATGATAGGCCCCATTCGATTGACGTAAGCACCAACAAATTTGAAATTTTGCTCAGGAGTCATCGTCTCTGACATCGTAGTATATGCACGGATGTCGGAGAAGAATACCGTGACATCTTTTTCCTGATGGTCACCCAATCTAACATCAGTAATGGTCCCATATCCAAGTGCGCGTAGAAACTCGCTCGGGACAAAGCGGGTGGTGGCACTATTTATTGAATAAAGATCCAGGTGGGTTTTAATCCGGGCTAAAAACTCGTCCTTTGAAAAGGGTTTTGCCAAATAATCATTTGCTCCGTAAGCTAAGGCCTCCACCAGATCGGATACTTGATTTTTTGCCGTAATCATAATGATCGGCAATTCGGAGGCCAGATATTTTTTTCTGATTTGTTGACAGACTGTATATCCTGTCATATGGGGCATCATGATGTCAAGTAATACGAGATCAAAGGAATTTCCATTTTCAATGAGCTTAAGAGCTCCTGCACCGTCCATCGCCGACGATATTTCGTAATGCTGTTTTGACAGATGATTTTCTAAAACCTGTTGATTGATCGGCTCATCGTCGACGATCAGAATTTTAATTTTGTTTTGGTCAATCAGTGGCTCAGTGTCATCTTCGGAAATTGGTCCGGAAGGATCCTTAAGTGATACAAGGGTGTCAAAGTTTTTTGCTTTTAAATTCTCCTGAGGAAGTTGATCGGTGGAGATTGGCATGGTAAAAATAAATCGTGATCCGGCACCTTCTGTCGAGAGTACGCTAATCGTTCCCTCATGTAGCTCAACCAATTTTCTGGTGACACTAAGTCCCAGGCCAGTTCCGCTTTGTTGCCTTTCAGCATCGCCATCCAATTGCATAAATTCCTCAAAAATCGCATGCTGACGATCAGATGCAATACCAATGCCCTGATCTTGAATACTGATTTCCAGGCAACCGGATCTTTCTTCAGCTGTAGCCACTATCACACCTTCCCGGCTAAACTTAATGGCATTATCTATCAGGTTAAACAGAATTTGCTGGAGTCGATCTTCATCAGCTTGTACTGGGACATCAGGCGGAATTTCATTGACCAGAACGATTCCTTTGGCCGATGCTAAAGACCCGTTGATTTGCATGACCACGTCCACCACCGCTCTAATATCAACCGGTTTAAGGTGAAGTCTTAAATCATCATTGCGCATTTTCGAAAAATCCAACAAGTCATTAACCAGATTGTTGAGACGCTTTCCAGCAGAGATGATCATTCCCAAATTCCCTTTTCTCTGTTTGACATCGTCGTGAAACAATCCATCATGAAGGCTTTCTGCAATACCAATGATACCATGTAATGGAGTTCGCAATTCGTGCGATGTGTTTGCGAGAAATTGATCTTTCAGCCGGTCAATTTGTAGTAGTTTCTGAGATTTCTGTTGTTCGAAATCCACTAGTTTCCGTTGCTGGATGATTCGAAATCGTTGAATGATTACCCCTGCGAGTAGCAATAATATGCCTGCAATCACAATCAGCCTATTTCGATTTTGTAGTTTCTTGTTCAGTGAAAATTCTAATTGGATGGCTTCATTCTCGCTGGCCAATCTTGCTTGTTCTTTTTCGGCATTGGCCTTCTCCAATTCAGCGGTTTGAGTTTGCAAATGGGAAATCTCCAACTGCCTACGAAGACTGATGGCCTCTTGCTCTTGTAAATCGGCAAGAGCTTGATTTTTTTGTTGAACCACTTTGGCGTTTACTTCCTGGAATTTATCTTCGATTGTAGCAATTTTCTTTTCCGTCTCAACTTGAACCAGTCGATCTTGTAATGATGTTGATAGGTTTTGATATTTTCGCAGCTCAATCAGATTCTTTTCTTCGCCATGAATCTTTGCTAAAAGCAAATAGTAATCCAGCAAGCTATTCGTATTATTGGTTTTCCTTAAGTATTCGAGTCTCTCTTCAAGAGTCTGGATAGCTTTGTCCGCTCGACTGGATGTGAAGTAGGTGATAGAAAGACCATAGAATGCTTGGGTTACCCCGTTTTCATAGGATATTGAGCGAGCAAGCTTTAGTGCGTCATCGAAAGTTTGGATCGATTGTCTGGGTTTCTCGGCTTGTAATGCTTTGCCCAGTTGAACCATCAGATCAACTTGCTGTGGTCCGGCAGGAAGACGATCTATTTTTTCTTGAAGGATCTTCGTAAAATCCTGGGACAAACTGAATCCATAAATAAATAGCAAGGTAAACAGCGTCAGTATAAGGCGTACTCGCATCATGATTTTATTGGTGGTACCTAAAGATAGTTATTTTAGAAGCACGAGAACGTTACCACTTTTCAGGTCTTAAATTTAATGAGATGGCCTAGTGTAATCCACACTAAGGTATGAATCATAGAGTGACCTTATGAATGGTGAAGTCTGACCACTTCTCGCTAATACCCATCAAACAAATATGATCGTAATTGGCTGCCCCTTTTATTTGATCTCAAGGGTAGCTCCTAATTCGACTACCAGACCTGGTTGTAGATTGGTTTCAACGCCCGCATCGAAGACAAATTTTCCTTTAGAGAGGAGGAGCATATCGGCAGATATTGAATTACCAGCCAAAAAATGTTTATGACCAAGTTGGACACCCCCAACTGTAACGTCGAGAGTGATGGCCAATGCATTATATTCGAAAGCGCCGAGATCGCAACTTCCAGAGCGGGAAGCTAGTCGCTGGTCGGTAGCCGGACATCCTGAACCAGTAGCCATCGCCTGGCCGGTGCCTCCCAGTGCCAGGGTAGGGGTTGGGCCGCCCTGATACAATAAATCATTAGCAAGATCAGCTGCGGTATAGATCGAAGCAGGAGTGGCATTGATGTCAGTACTGCCATTTGGCCTAAGTTGGGGCCATTGTATATTGCTGCCCAGCTGAACATTCATTGTCCGGTTTACATTGAGATCCAGCCACTGATTGGAATTGGAGGTGTTGTTGTTTAATAAAATATTGTTGTGCCAGGTGGTTGGTGCCACACCATTAGCAAAGACACCGCCACCCCATAAACCTGCATAATTTTGGCTAAAAGTATTGTTCCTGACAAGCCAGTTTCCCTGATTAGCTGTTTGTACAAGCAGAGAAGCTCCTCCACCGAGTCCATGCACCGGATGTGCGGTGCTGTCCCGGTAAAAGGTACAATTCTCGATAATTCCCTTTCCATTGATTAGAGCCCAGATGCCTCCTCCTTGGCGATTGCAATGGTTGGCATAGAAGGTAGAACGGGTCACTTGAAATTGTTGCTCATTGACACCTCCCGAAATGTCGTCGACCACATGAAAAATGGCTCCACCATTGCCAGCATCCGCCGCCCTAAGATAATTTCCCTCAAAATAACACTGGTCCATATCCAGTCTCGCTCCTACATTGTCAGAAAATACCGTATTGGTAGCTCCTCCTTGCACCTCGGCATTATTTTCAATAAACTCACTGCCACAGACCGAATAGATTTTATTGGCAGCAGCCAATTCGACTCCGTCCAGATTGATGGCTCCTCCATGACCCCGAAGACCACCGGAAGTGCCCACAGCTGCATTGCGGTAAAACTTGCAATTGGCAATGACAATATCACTACCTAAGCCGCCTATAGCCCCTCCATTGCTGGCCGAATTATTTACGAATGTACAAGCGGAAAAAATGCCCTCATGCTCCCCAATGACGTAAACTGCCCCTCCGGCAATGTCGGATCCGTCGGTACTGGTCACCGTATTGTCTTCAAAATGACATTGTATGATTTTTAAGGTTCCTCCACCTCTGGCCAAGATCCCTCCACCACACTGATTGGAAAAATGTCCACCCGGTCCGGGAGCTTTTCCTCTCATCAGCTTTGTTTTTGCAAAGTAAAATCGACGTTTTGTCCTTTATCGATGATGCGGGTCAGATTATTACCGTCGAGTGTGACTAAGCTGGCCCCATCCAACACGGTATTTTGAGTGACGTTGAGAGGCGATGAAAGGACAATGGTCACTGGACCGCTGCCACAATTACACAAGATATGGCCTCCAGCATTTAAAGCCGTTTGAAGGACAGACTGAGTACAACTACCAGGAGTGCCATTACCTACAAGGGTGGGATTGACGAGATTGACTGGTGCCTCCGAGAGAGGACATTGAGATTGTGCAAACGAGGCATCTGCTGACAGGCAGGCACAGCACAGTATTAAAAGTCTGAGTTTTATCATCATGAGTCTTAAAAAGGACTACACAAATATTTTACCAATTTTGTTGATAGTCGTAGTTTGAGTGGTGCGACTCCTTTCTAGATTAATTTTTGCGAATGGAGAGATCTGAACCAAATTATAATGTGGTCATCTTTCCCTTGCAGGCTTCAATTCGTGATTGGCAGTTGGAAATCTCTTGAAAAAATCGACTTTTGTTCTGAAGAATCATGCGAAAAACAATCATTTCCTACAGTCTACATTGCATAGAAAGCACAGGCTGCTATCTGCCGGCAGCCTATTTTGTTGAGGAGAGACCGGAAGGTACTTTGGGGTACATGATCGCTAAAGCGGTGCCCGAAAATGTCGATTCCTACAAGATACCGATTGCAGGAACGCCCCATGAGCAGCTGTTGCAGATCTGCTATCAACTGAGCGCTGCTGCCTTGGAAGAAAAATACAATGCCAAGAGCAGAAAGAAGATCTCTCTGGAGCAGATTTTTAACGACCCTAAGACAGGGACCTTGATCAACCAATATGTGCAGCGAAAAATGCAGCAATTTCTGACATTGGTCCAGAGCAGTGAGGTTCCACTTTGCCTCGATATTCAACGCCAGGTATTTTTAGAGCAAATCCGAATCCGATTTTCCATAGATACGTTGAGGCCAAATCTTTCATTTATCAAAATGAAGGAGGGGATTGAGTACAGACTGGAGCTGCGTGCTGAAGAACATCTCATTATTCCACATAATCACGATGTGCATATTATTTTGGATGAACCAGGATATCTATTGATCGACTACAAATTATATGAATTACAATTTATCAATGGCAATAAAATAAAACCATTTATTAAAAAGAAGGAAGTCTTTATTCCTCAGCGTATTACCAAGACTTATTTCGAAAAATTCATCATGGATGTGGTCAATAAGGTAGATATCGACGCAGAGGGATTTGAGGTGGAGCAATTGACAGAAATACTTAGAGTCTCGACCTATTTTACCGAAGATTTTATTGAAAACCGCTACATCCTCGATCTCGTTTTTCATTATGAGGAGGCATTTTTTTATGCAAGTGACCCTACGGCGAGACGCAACCGTCTGATCATGGACAATGATGGCAATGTCACAATCAGACAAATAATCCGGTCAGAAAAAGAAAATGAATTCCTAAAGCAATTAAAAATTGCTGGTCTGGAGCGCAATGCGGCAAGAAGATATGTTCTTGAAGGACAAAAGGGTAAGTTTGATATCATTCAATGGGTGATCAATCACCGGCATTTTTTTGAAGCGAACCATATTGAATTGGTTGCGCCGAAAATAGAAGGAAATACAGTCAGACTCGAAAAGGCAGAGATCTATTTGAATACCGTTGTGGACAATGATTGGTTTGATATCAAGGGTAGTATTAAGATTGGAGAATTTACATTTTACTTTGCTGATTTAATGGAATCCATTCGTCAAGATAATCCATTATTCATTTTGCCAAACGGAGAAGTATTTATTATACCTGAAAGTTGGATGACCAAGTATCAGGCTCTGGCGAGATTTGGTAAGCGCAGTGGAGATGATATTCGTATCAACAAGAGTCAGTATACGTTGATGGAAGACAGCGAAGATCTGACAGAGGGTATGGGTAAGGTGGTGATCGATGATGCGGATATTGAGTATGGCGAAGACAAAAATCTTAAGGCCGAATTGCGACCCTACCAACTGGAGGGAGTGAGGTGGCTACTTAAGCATCAGGCGAATGGATTAGGTGCATGTTTGGCTGACGATATGGGCCTGGGAAAGACATTGCAGACGCTAGCTGTGCTGAGCAGCACCAAAGATCAACTAAAGGGTAAGGAGAATGACCGGGCTACCCCCAATCAACTTACCTTGTTTCAACAACATCGTTTTGACGAATTAACTCCATTGCGTGCTCTGGTTTTATTACCAGCATCCCTGGTATTTAATTGGATCGAGGAGATACAGAAATTCTGCCCTCACTTTTCAATATGTGCTTATATCGGTGTTGAAAGAAGTGATAAAAGAGTTAACCTTGATCAATTTGATATTATACTCACTACATATCAGACAGCATTGAGAGATATCCGGATCTTACAGAAGACGACCTGGGAATACATTATATTGGATGAGAGCCATGTGATTAAAAATAGAGAGTCAAAAATATTTCAGGCAGTTAATACCCTTAAAACGGAAAACAAAATAAGTCTATCCGGTACCCCGATCGAAAATTCGTTGGCAGATTTATGGTCACAAATGCAGTTTATAAACCCGGGTTTATTGGGATCATTTTCTTTTTTTAAAGAACATTTTTTAACTCCTATTTAACGCTATCAGGATGAATCAGCCCTTCAGGAATTGAGGACTATGGTGAGTCCGTTTATATTAAGACGCAGAAAGGAAGAAGTCGCAAAAGATCTCCCGGAGCTCACCGAGCAGATCGAACTAATCCCGATGACTGATCAGCAGGCCGAGTTATTCGAAGAAGAAAAAAGTGCAGCCCGAAATCAGCTTTTAGCCATGTCGGAGCAATCGCCTGAATTTAACTTTCACGTGTTACGATCACTTTTGAGATTGAGACAAATTGCGAATCATCCGGTGTTGTTGGACGAAAACTATCCTCATGATTCGGGTAAGTTTAATCAGGTTTTAGATCAGCTTGATTCGATATTAAAATCAGGTCATAAAGTATTGATCTTTTCTTCCTTTACTACGCACCTCGATCTTTTTGCTAAGGAAATGCAGAAGCAAAATGTTTTTTACTGCCAACTTACCGGAAAAACAGAACAGAAAAAAAGAAAAGAACAAGTTGACCGTTTTCAGAATGATCCAAAATATCCAATATTTCTTATATCGATAAAAGCAGGCGGAGTGGGCCTGAATCTCACCCGGGCCGATTATGTATTTATTTTAGATCCGTGGTGGAATCCCTTCGTAGAAATGCAAGCTATCGCCAGAGCTCACAGGATTGGCAGGGAACAACCGATCTCGGTAATCCGATTTATTTCGAAGGATAGCATCGAAGAAAAAATCATGAAACTGCAGGCTCGAAAAAAAATCCTGGCCGCTGAACTCATCGAAGGTCAGGAACAGATAAGTATTGCAAAGGAAGATCTGAAATACTTATTGGAATAAAACCTTCCACTGGATCATTCAAGATCTCCCCTCGTATTATGTTACTCCGGACAAGTTCCTGCTAAAAACTGGGCCCCGGCATCAACCTGAAATTGTGTCTTTAAGATAACATCATTGTTGGATAGGAAAAGTACATTTTTGGGATTGGAGATCGTTCCTGATCCGTGTACAGTGCCGAGGCCAAAGTAGTAGCCACTGCTTGGTACGTTGCCCAAACTTAAGACCGCATCTAATTCCACCACCTCCAGTTGGGTCGAATTGTTCTGGAAGGGACAAAGAAAGATGAACAAAGAACTGTCAGTTTTCGTAAGAGAAATGGGCTGACCAAAGACCGTCGCCCAATACCTAACCTCTATTTTTACTTTGTATTTACTCGCAGTAGCATTGTCAGGATTACCATTCAATATGATATGGGCTACTGATGCAGGTGGATTGGCTACCCAACTGCAATTGAAATTTGGATCATCGCACTGAAAGGTCAAGCCTGAAGGTAAACCGGTCACCTGTACTACTTCAAAACTATCTATGGGCAGTGTAAATCCGCTAAAAACGTCTTCATTGGGAGGAGTCCATTTAATAGAATCGGAATATGGAGAACTTTGAAAAGCAGGCTCTAGAAATGTAGAACCTACGGCACAAAATTCAGCGTTGGGGTTAAATACAAGATCCAGGGACTTATCGGGAGTGAATGAAAAAAAGCTAATTGTTAGAATGATCCAGACAAATGGACTTGGGATCGATTTTTCAACTTCAAGATTAGTGGAATATTTCATGATGAAAAATTTGAACGGTTGCAAAATATCAGAAGAATTCTCCAAGGGGCATGAACCCCTTTGATTTAGGCATAACCCCTTGTATATCAGGGTTATGACCCCTTGGGTCTGGATTATTCCGGACAAATTCCTGCCAAAAATTGGGCTCCGGCATCAACCTGAAATTGAGGATCTAATAATACTTGATTGCCACCCAAAAAGCTTGCCTCAACCGAACCACTAATAATTCCATTTCCGGTGACACCGTTGATTGTTCCCAAATAATAACCACTGGTGAGGCCGTTTCCCAAAGTCAGACTATTGTTCAATTGCACCACCTCCAGTTGGGTAGAACTATTCTGAAATGGACAAAGAAAGATAAATAACGAACTATCGATTTTGGTAAATGACTGGGGAGATCCGAAAATTGTAATATAAGACTTCGCCTCAATTTTCACTTTGTATTTGCCGGGAGCGGCATTTGCGGGATTACCGCTCAACTTGATATTGGCGATCGTGGCATTAGGTGGATTGGCCACCCAGGAGCAATTGGCATTGGGGTCATCACACAGGAAAGTTATGCCGGGAGGTAGACCAGTGATCTGTACTACGTCAAAACTATCAATCGGTATTGTTTGTCCAAAAACAACGGTATCAACCGGGGGAGACCATCTAATGGTATCGGAATAGGGCGAATTTTGAAAAGCGGGCTCCAGAAATGCTGATCCGACCGGACAAAATTCACTGCCGGGATTAAAGAGCAAATCCAGATACTTATCAGGAGTGAACGAAAAGAAGGATATCGTAAGGACTGCACAGATGAATCCTGCCGCATTGCCCGATTTTTGATTTGATTTGTCAGAGGTTTCCATTGGCTTTTAATTTTTTATCAAGAAATAAATTCCTAAGTTATGTTGATTGGGTAGGGTTTGATTCGATGTGAGTCATCTTTATTTTTTGAGAGTTTCTCAAGTTTTTGTGGTGCGATATCATGGATCTCTATTTTAAGAATAGAAGTTTCAATCTTGAGTCGCGCCAGAGATAGATAATTGTGACTTGATCATCAATAGTTCCGTTTCCATCTTGGCAAGCTGGCTCTTGAAAAGATCATGGTCTTTTCCAATTCGATATTTTCCTCCTTGAGCTCCTGCAATGCCTTGATCAAGGGGGCAAAAAGGTCGTTGTAGCGTAGGGTCATCATACCATCACTGCTTTGACCAATGATGCCAATCTGGTCAGCACCAAATTTTTTGAGAGTGGCTTCGAGCTCCTGGGCGATAAGACCCAGCTCAAGCTTATTTTCCGGATTGTTGATTCGATGATATTGCACCGGCCTGAGATCAGTGATAAAGTCGAGACCGAGATTGGTAGTCTTTATATCCTCTTTGAGTCTTTTGTCAGAACTCGGTGAAAAAGCTACATTGCCTTCTATCGTCATCACCGAGCCATTGCCTATCCGGACTTTATTGGAGGCATTGACAATGGCGCCATGGCCGATAGCGGTGGCGTTGGTGAGGTTATTAGAGCTGACATTGGCGCTATCGCCTATGGCGGTGTTGTTGCTGCCGATGGTATTGACACTAAGTGCATTAAACCCTACTGCCGTGTTTTGCTGACCGGTCGAATTATTGCGAAGTGAACCAAAACCAATTGCCGTGCTCTCCTCCAGTCGTGTTATTGAAGAGAGCTGACCCACCAAAAGCAGCGTTACTGCCGCCTGACAAATTCTTTTGGAGGGTGCTATCTCCAACTGCAGTATTTAGTACTCCCGTTGTATTTAAAAGGAGAGCAGCATGACCTACTGCCACATTGAAGCCACCGGTAGTATTCTTACTAAGCGACTCAGCACCTAAGGCAGTATTAGAACTACCTGTCGTATTTAAGGCGAGCGAGGTAGCTCCAAGAGCTGTATTATTATTACCTCCAATGTTAGAGCCTAGTGCGTCAACGCCCAGGGCAACATTACGTGCTCCAGTCGTATTGCTGGCTAATGACCCTGATCCGACTGCGCTGTTTTCAGATCCGGATGTATTCTTTAGGAGAGATTGGTAGCCAAGACCTGTATTGTGGCTTCCTGAAATGTTTGTCATGAGAGCCTCGGTACCAACTGCAGTGTTGCTGGTACCTCCAATATTACTTTTCAATGAAGCCTGGCCGACCGCAGTGTTATCATTTCCAGCAGTATTTGAGGAGAGTGCGCTCGCCCCAACGGCCGTGTTTCTCCCGCCATTGATATTAAGACGCAAGGAATTGTATCCCACTGCAGTATTGTCTACGCTGGAAATACTTGCAAATATAGACCCGCTTCCAAAAGCTGTATTCCGACGGATACCACTAAGGCTCATATTGACACCGGATTTGAAACCCACATAGGTTGAACTTGAATCAGTGCCGGAGAAGTGGATATCGACCAGACCCACGATTCGGCTATTGCCAACTACATCCAGTTGCGGATTTTGGCCCGTGAGGGTGCAAAGGATCAGTTGCGAGCTGAGAATGAGGATTAATCGTTGCATATTAGAAAACTTTAAGGTTGATAAAATCCGGTGGATATTACTATTGTTAAGAGGACCCTTAGTCCTGAGCCGCTCTGGACGTTGAGATTTGTGTCCTGACATCTGACAGCTCTTTATCCATCCTTATGAGTTGGCTCTTCAGAAGATCATTGTCTTTTTTTAAATCGATATTTTTTTTTCTGTACTCCTGTACCGCTTTGATCAGTACAGCAAAAAGATCGTTGTATCGCACCGTGAGTAGGTCATCGCTACTTTGACCAATCATACCAACCTGATCGGCATCATATTTATCAAGAGTGGTTTCAAGCTCTTGAGCGATTAGACCAAGTTCGAGGCTGTGTTCGGGATTATTGATGCGATGATATTGCACCGGCCGGAGATCGGCAATAAATTCGAGACCAAAATCGATGGTCTTTATGTCTTCTTTTAGCCTTTTGTCAGAACTGGGCGAAAAAGCTACATTACCCTCTATCACGGTAACTGAGGTATTACCAATCCGGACTTTATCGGAAGCATTGACAATGGCACCGTTGCCAATCGCCGTAGCGTTGACCAGGTTATTGACACTAACATCTGAATTATGGCCTAAGGCAGTGTTATTGCTGCCGGTCGTATTGACATCAAGTGAATGATTGCCAATTGCCGTGTTTGAAGTACCTGTCGAATTACTAATGAGTGCAGCTACACCTATTGCTGTACTCTCCCCTCCAGCAGTGTTATTAAAGAGCGATTCCGACCCCAGGACACTATTATGACTGCCAGATAAGTTGGATCTAAGAGCGACATATCCAACAGCGGTATTTTGTACTCCCGTTGTATTAAAAATGAGAGTCTCAAAACCAACTGCGGTATTAAAGTCACCAGTGCTGTTATTTCTAAGCGACTCCTTACCGGAAGCAGTATTGAAACTACCAGTTGTGTTTACGGCAAGAGAGGCACCTCCGAAGGCCGTATTTTTATTACCTTCGGTGTTAAAGTCGAGGGCACCCACACCCATGGCGACATTGCCTTCTCCATTAGTATTACTACCTAATACACTGGAGCCGATAGCGCAATTGAAAGATCCGGAGGTATTCGCCTGGAGAGATAGGTTACCAAGACTAGTATTGTCGTTACCATTAGTATTTGCATTGGCAGTCCCGTGGCCAACGGCAGTGTTTCTCTGCCCTATGGTATTAACGACAAGTGAAAAACGACCAACGGCAGTGTTAGAAGCCCCGGTAGTATTCTCCATAAGAGATTGAGCACCGACTCCTGTATTATGACTACCATTAGTGTTGAACTTTAATGAATTTTGTCCAACAGCCGTATTGTTCATACCCCCGGTATTTGACCGCAAAGCCTGGCTGCCAAAAGCTGTATTAAATCGTGCGGAGGTAAAAATCGTATTGATGCCGGATTGGTTTCCGACATAAATTGAGCTGGTATCTGTGCTCGCGACATGGATATCCACCAGACCCACGATACGGCTATTACCTTCCACAACCATTCGTGGAGTTTGGGCATGCACAAGATGTATTTGAATTAAGCTAATGATTACGAACGCTTTTTTCATGTCTTTTTAAATTTCCAGAAATTAATTCTTCATATCTGATGCACGTCCAACAACACCGAAATGTGTGAATCGTCATCATGCGATCAAAAAATTGAGGGCTATATATTTTTCTTGATTTGGATCAGCCATGTTCCCACATATCTGATTTTTAAAACCGCTTATATAAAGGATAATCGATTTCTTAAGGCTGTTGCTACCGCCTGAGATTTTGACTTGACTTTCATCTTCTCATAAATGTGCCTGATGTGGGTGCGCACGGTCTCCAGACTAATAAAAAGTTCAGAGGCGATCTCCTTATAGGTGGCACCGTCGACCACATGCTTGAGTATTTCCTTTTCTCTTACCGACAAATTATAATCCTGACTGGCGGCTTTCTGGGCTTGAATGAAGTCAAATACCTTCCAGGCAAGTTGCGAATTAATGGCAACCTCATTGTTGTGTTGCATTTGAATGCCATAGTGAATCTGCCAGGCCGTTCCTTCCTTGACAAAGTGACCCTTTACGACATTGCCGGTAGCTTTGACCACCTGGTCCTTATTTTTGACCACGGTCAACATCACAACCTGCACTTCGGTGTCATTTTTTGATTGGAATGTATGATGGCTTGGCCCCTGGCTTTCGAGATCTTCGATATGGGTAAGTAATAATTCGGAAGAGTGGTCTTCGATGAACTGATTCAGATGGATTTGGTGGAATGGTGTCGGTGCGTTTTCCTGATTTGTCCGGTTCATAAGGTTTGTCTTTAGATTGCTTGGAAATTGTATAAAGTTCCTGAAGCAAAATTAAGGCAGACTATAGCCTGCCATGTAGAAGAGAACCGACTATTTCTGATTCATTTCAGACATGGATAATATAAAACCGACTTGGATAGCACAAATCCGACATTTTGGGTAAATAAGGTGATAAATTTTGTAAATGACGGTATGATTAAAATTTAAGGTGGATGATTTTTTGTGTTAGCGTTTTATTGTTTTGTTTGTCGTTTGCGATCTGTATCTCTTATACAGCAACGACTTGGTTACAAGTCAATTGAGTGCATGGCCTAAAGGAAAATGGTAAGGCAGTTACTCTGATTCTGAAATGAACCACTCCATGGACATTTCTCGCTATGAATGTAATTGCGTAGACTGATGATAGGGTACAAGTCACCCCTTGATGATCAGATAGGTGACGTAGCTTACATATAGCAGGATCATCATTGCTCCCTGCCACCTCTCGATTGTGTGGCGTTTACCAATGAACATAATCAGAAAAAGGATCAGACTGGAGAGAATGGTCATCAGAACATCGATGTCGGAGCTGGTCTTAAAAGGAATGGGAGTGATCAACGAGCTAAAGCCAAGAATCCAGAAAATGTTAAAAATGTTGGAGCCAACAACATTACCAATGGCGATATCGCTTTGCTTTTTGTAAGCCGCAACCGCTGATGTGGCTAATTCAGGAAGGGAGGTGCCGATGGCCACTACAGTAAGCCCAATCAAAGACTGGCTGATCTGAAACCCTTCCGCAATTTTCACCGCGCCGTCAACAATCCATTTGCCACCAAAAACCAATCCGGCTAGTCCACCCAAAATATACAAAGAGGATTTTAATGGAGAGAGCACACTAATTTCGTCCGTAACTTGCTCTCCGGTCACTTTAGAAATTCCAAATGAATAGTAGAGAAAAATAATAAAAAAGGCAATCAGGGCCAATCCGTCGGTTCGGGTCAATCCGGAGTATTCAGCGCCGTCCAGCCGCATGTCGTTTGCCATCACAGCCAGCAGGAGCGCGGCCAAAAGGCTGAGTGGTATTTCTTTCCAAACCGTGTTTTCCAGGGAGGTCATCGGGTAAATGATCGAAGCAATACCTAAAATGAGCAAGATGTTGGCTATGTTGCTGCCAAGAATATTGCCGATGGCCAGGTCGGTATCTCCCCGTACGCTGGCAAAAATGTTAACAATGAATTCGGGGGCAGAGGTGCCAAAAGCGACAATGGTCAGACCAATGACGATATTGGATATATTAAATCGTTTGGCAACAGAAGATGCCCCATCTACCAGCAGGTCTGCACCCTTGATGAGAATGATAAAACCAAGTATGAAAAGTATGTATACGGTCATATTATTGTCTCAATCGTTAAAAAGTAAATGCAGAACCACACCTGTCATATGCTGCATTAAAAGGGACACAAAAGTAGATCGTTTTATGAGACTTTTGAAAAGATTTAACCTTTTTTAATGGAGAATATAAGCACAGCTACCTTTAATGTGATGTCCGGATCAGTTGGAATAAACTCAGCTGTTCCTGGTTGGATTGAGACCGGTACGACTCCAGCAGGTCCTTAACTTCCTGATCTACCGGAATGTCGGAATACCTTCTGAGCAAGATGAGCTGAAGCGAATAGCTGAGGCCGGGATATTGTGGCCACAACAAATTTTGGATACTCCTTTGGGCCAATAGTGAATCAGGAATTTGTTGCAGTATATGCTTTTTGAGAAATACTTTGTCAGATTGGAAAAGGTGGAGAACCTGATCAACGAGCTGCTGGCTGTGTCTAAAGAATTGAAAGATATTGTCAATGGCCCATCGCTGGTAATCCGAATTTTCATGGTCGATAAAATGATATAATATTTCTTCGTTTCGTAAGAGTTGACTTTTTTCCAGAATAGTATCTTTAATAGAGACATGTGCCAAATGCCAAATCGTATAGCATGTGTAAACCGCTCCGGGTACGATCGCATTTTCAATAGACTTAGGAGTGGCACCAGTAATGCCATCGATTTCCTGAACAGTAGCCTTTTCCTTCGGACCTTTTAATTGGGATAAATTGAAATCTTCCAGAACACTATAACGGTCATTTAATATCGAGGCAAATTTTTGATAGTCGGTCGCATTAAATGGTATGTGATCCATTTTAGTGAGTATCGATCCCTTAGGCATTGCATAATTTAAATAATTACCCAATAGATCCCAATTGAGTCTTATACGGACGGGTTTACATTCACCAGTTTCACAAACCTGGGTAAATATTTCACTTGAATAATATTGAGGTTGGTTTTGATCATCATAGACTAATTCCAGGACAATATCTTTGGCTCTTTCCATTTGCAAGTTAGAAGAGTCTGATCCTACTGTCGGTTGCGCTAAAATGGGGGGTAGGAATGAAATGGACAGGAAAGTGCTCAAAACAAGTATTCCGATGACACCGGAGCAATTTTCAGAAATAATTTTCATAAGACCAAATATCGAATGTTTTATCCAACTCAATTCTATCTGACTTAGATTCATTTTTTGGACTAAAAACAAAGATGAAGACCGACAAATTGAACAATGCGATATACTACGGCCGCGAATATTTCACCCCGGATACCATGCTGGTAAGTTCATTTAAATGATTTTCATAGACTCCTCGCGGACTCGTGTTATGCTGGATAGCCAGGCCAGCCGCAAAACCGACCAGTTCACCCATCATGCCGCAGGTCTTCATCACCCGGGTCGAACCAAAAGCTACGTGGGTAGTACTGATATTTCTTCCGGCCATAAATAGATTACCTATGTTTCTGGAATATAAGCAACGGTAAGGAATATTGTAGGGAGCGACCCTAATGTGTTTAGTGGCCGCAAAAAATTCTTCACCCTCAAAGTATTTTTGATTTTCCGGATCCGGAAAATGCAAATCAATCGTCCAGGTCGCGGTGACAAATCCGTCGGGTTGGCGCTCAATTTCACCGGTACAATCATTTTGATTTAAAATATAATCTCCCATGAGTCTTCGTGATTCCCTTTTCCCACCAATATGTGCCACCCAGTCTAATTTATGGTGTCCGTATTTATCCGACTTATTGTTTTTTAGAAAAGACCAGTTTCCGTAGATGGCACGGAAATTATGATCACGGATTTCTTCGGCCTGAGTGATCGTGTTAAAATTGCCATAGCCGGTTTCCCATTGCCAATCAGCTTTATCTGTGTCGAGATAATATTCATCGGAAAAGGTCAAAGCCCAGGCTGTCTCAGGAAAAGAAGTTGGAGAATCCTGAATACTCGTATGCCATAAATTGGAAGTGCCCAGGGTAAAGTCGTCGGCCTCATCTGGCGCGTAAGTCTCGCCTGTCTCGGCTTTGCTTTCGCGCCCCATTCGGTAATCAGCCCCTGCCAGGTAGCCAATTGTGCCATCTCCGGTGCAATCGGCAAAAAGACGGGCCGGAAATCTGAGTTCTTCATTGGTTTCGATATTTCGGGCAATGACTGTTCGTATTTCATTGCCTTCGGTTTCCACTGCATAGGCATGCAGGTTAAGATAAAGTGAAAGATTAGGTTGCAGTCTGACAATTTGCTCTTTGCGTTCATCACCATATCGTTTACCATCTGGGTTAGCATTGCCCGGATCTCCATTGTCCAGTTCATGCACGATTCGGCCTAATACCGGAAAGTCATTCTGATCAGTTCGGCCCATGAGATGCACCCTGATCTCCGAGCTGTTATTGCCTCCCAAAACAGGCCGGTTTTGCACTAAGGCAACCTTAAGCCCTTGCCTGGCCGCAGATAGGGCGGTACAGGTACCAGCCATGCCACCTCCGATCACCACCAGATCAAATATGCCGGCATCTTTCGGCACTCTGCCAAGTCCCAGAAGTTCTTTTCGCCAATTATGGAGCACCCCCTGATCATGGGGAGGTTTAAAAGTATGGTCCCTTGTGAGATAAATAGCATCACACCGGCCATCGAATCCCGTGAAGTCCTTGAGGATGAAACCGACTTCAGTCTGATTTTGGAGTTTCACCAGGCCACCGTCATACCATTGCCACCCAGTCTGACCAGTTGCCCCAAATGATTTTTCGTAGACGTCACCAATTAGTAGTGAAAATTTGCCCGGGCCTACTGGAAATGGTGCCCAATCTTTAGTACGTACCCAAACATGGTAATCTCCGCCCTCAGCGACCTTTAGTTTTGTGATCGCATCGCCCACCGGTGTGCCAAGGCCATGTGCGAGCAGATAGGATGAGCCCATGATATCGAAAAACTGCTGGTCTATAAGCCAGCCGCCTTTTTCCTCAAATGACTCAGCTTCAATCAGGATTTGATCCTGGGCAAATAGCGGGAGTTGCCATAATATAAAATAAAGCGAAGACAAATAAAGCCGCATAGCTACACTGATTTGCTTTAAATATAAAATAAAAAGTTACAAGGTCTGTGGGTAGTCACGGCTGATTCACATGCATGAATAGCAAAGCGGCTATCAGATTGGAACCTCCGTTGGATTTTTTCATTTTCTATTGTATTTCATTGGAGCATCTTTTGGCTGGGTTTGAATTAATCAACCATATAATTACGAAGGTAGGAGTAATTCTAACAATTTAAGATCCAGGCCGACAGCCACTTCCCAAAAGGCTACTGATCTCTTTAAAAGTATCCAAATATTAATATATTCTGATATATAAAGTGCTGATTTTCTGAAATATTAACATATGAATATGGGAGATTGACTATCTTTACTTGTGCAAATTAGCCTTACTTCACTTCAGAGTAGCTAATTGGTAAACATATTTGAAACTATAGACATATGAGATTCCTATCAAGACTTTGTCACATCATTGCCTTGGTCATACTCCTGCCATCTCTACATGCCGACATCATAGTACTCACCTTTGAAGACCTGAATAACAACGGTATTAAGGACAGTGGCGAATCTCTGGTCACTGGACTCCAGGTAAGCGCTTACGATGATCACGGAAATGAATTGCCCTTCCTAGATGATGCAATGGGCACCTATATACTGCCAGGCACTGTTATCAGAAGCCGGCTAAGAGTTGTAGTCACGGGCTACAATGCACGACTTCTAGCCGGTAAAAATAGTGCAACCTCGGTTTTTTTTGCAGAAGATGGTGAAACGATTGAAGTGCCGGTCCTGGGAAAACCGGCCCTCGATCCGAATAAGACCAACATTTTGATCCCGTGTTATGAAAAGGGGTCATCTTTGTTGAAGAAGGACAGTCCGGCGTTTGACCGGTTTCCCTTTGCAGCCCGTGGCGTCGCCAAGATGTTTGGAGGTTCTGGCCCAGATCCGATAGTTGATGCTTCTATTAGTGACCTTGGATCGACCTGGGGTGTGACCTATCAAAGTTCCTATAAGCGGGCTTTTACCGCCTCTATCTTAAAACGGCATGTTGGACTCGGGCCAGCTGGTATCGGGGCTGTTTATACTCTTGATTATACGTCAGCAAAGCCAGTCATTGGTTCAATAGATTTACAAGGTATTATGCCTTCCCTGGGCCCCCAGATAGATTTAGGTTCGGTACGCCGGGAAGTTGTTGACGCCGAAATCGATGAGACCATGCCTTATGCCCTCTCAACCATAGAAGACCGGACACGCCGGGCGAGCTATGACCTTGATGCTTTTGATAAAGTTGGCCAGGTCGGTTATGGTGATATCGAAATGGCTGAAGATGGCCGCACATTGTGGATGGTTAATCTCAATCAAAGATCTCTGATGACTATGGATGTCGGCGAAAAGCATCTCGATGTAAGGCAGTCATTGATCAAAAATGTTCCCATTGAGGATTTTCCAGGGTTGCCTAACCTTCTATTTCGCTTCCGCAATTGCATCAATGCGGGAGGTAACTCCAACAATAATGGTGCCGAGGCTTTTACCGATCCAAACGCGGTCTCATGGGATAAGAATAAATATTCGTTCGGTGGTCAGGCAGGATATAGTGAAATACCAGTGACCAATGTACTCAATAGTGCGGATCAAACCAGTTCTAGTGATCTTTATCAGACTTTCAAAAAGGGGGACTTTACCTATAATATTCCGGTACCTAAGGATGAGTCCTATGAGGTGCTATTGCATTTTGCAGAACCCGAAGACCTTGTGGTCGGTGACCGACTTTTTGATATTATGCATGGGGACCAAATGCTGGTGGAGAATTTTGATATTGTGGAATTTGCCGGTAGCTCGAGAAAAGCCGCCGTGTTGCAATTGAATGTCACTTCTCAGAACCAAATGATCGAACTGAAATTTGTATCAAAGTTTTCTGGTAAAAGAAAAGAAGCCCTTTTGGCGGGACTCGAAATCATCGGTCAAACTATCAGTGAATCAGGGATCTTAAGGCCTTGGGGATTGACATTTCATGAGGGACGGGGTTTTCTTGGAGTGATTTCAGACGCTTCCTACTCGCAGTCCAGAGAGCATTTATTTGGGTATGTGTTATCTTTTGACCCGGAAAATATTGGACAGGGATTCACAGAAGAATTGGCTTTCCCCTTAAATTACCCCAGGGAAAGGGCATCAAATGCTCACCTGAAGAATCCTCAGCCCCTACGATCTGGTGCTTGGATGCCATGGGCTTCCACATGGGAAACGACCATGATTCCTACAATTGGCGAAGCTCTTAATGTACAAGGGGGCTTACTTTGCGCCTATGCCCAGCCTATTCTCTCCGAAATAAGTTTTACTTCTGACGGTTCGATTGTAGTTGGTTTAATGGATCGCTGGGCGCATCAGACAGGCCACCTTAACTATAGCACTTATCTTGGTAATCGTACTCTGGTGATTGGGTATGCGGTGGGAGATTTACTGAAAGCTTTTAAGGAACCAGTTGGTTACACTTTGGAAAAAACCAATACGGATGACGGCGTTTATTACCGGAAGGATGATGGCCCAAGTTACAATGGCGAGTTTTTCTACGAAGATAATTTTATTTCTACCCTGGCTCATCATGGCGAAATCATCACCGGAGGGCAAGCCATTTTGCCTGGTTCCGATGCCATTGCCGTCACTGTGCACAGTCCAATTTTAACTAAACTTCCTGCCTTTCAGTACGAAGGCCTACTCACCCAAGGATTGCATTTTTATGATGTTAGCACTGGTCGAAAAATTGGTGACTATTTATTTGTAGAACAATTTATTTTAGGTAAAGCTAATGGGCTGGGTGACATCACGTTGGCTATTGAAGCGGCACCACCTTCGGTTGGCAACTATGTGTGGTGCGATGCGAATGGTAATGGAGTACAAGATCCTTCAGAATTTGGTATTAATGACATCGAGGTGACCTTGCACGATGGTGAAAATGCTTTCGTTGAGATCGATAATATGATTACTACTAGTGGAGGTCAGTTCTTTTTCGACAACCTCTTACCTAATCATCGTTATGAATTACGGATTAATCTTGATGAACTCCAGCTGGAAGGCTATTCGGGAGGTGTTTCTCCGATTAATGCGACCGGGCCACTTATTGATTCTGATGCCGACGAGATCAGTGTGCCGGGATATGCTGTCATTGAGTTTTTTACAGGTAATGATGGATTAAACCGGGATGATCTGGATTTCGGATTTCTGGGGCCAATTGCCCTTGATGCCCAAAAGATCCTATGTGAGGACGTAAGCATCCTTCCGGTCAATGTTCCATGTGCTGATTTTTCATTGGCGGAGATCAGGCTATGTGCATCAGAGGCACCGACAACCAATGTGCGTATTTTCCCGTCGTTTGTTGACGCCAATGATCTCACAAATGAGATTGTAGCAGATATCCGAGTCTGTGGTATGGACTCCGCGGTCTATGCGAGAGTGGCGGTCAATGGAGACCCCTTTTGTTTTGCGATTTCCGAGATACACCTGATGGTTCAACCTGGAGCCGGAGGTCTGGAAGTTGATTTTGTCGAGCTGATCTGTCCTATGGACTTCTTTGATGCGCTGGCATATCTGCAGGAACAGGGGTTCAGAGGAGATGCTACAACCGAGTTTTTTTTGGATGATGCGCATATGATCCCGTTTACCGGAAATCCTGCCGCTTTGGATCCAAACATGTTTCCCTACATATTGTACTATGATGACACTATTATTGATGGCGGTTGCGGAGTTCCAGGATCGATCCAGCTGGAAGCTATACCTGCCAGTGAAATTTTTGCAGGAAACGATACCAGTTTATGTGGGCTGGATTGCATTGATTTGACCTTACTAGGTCCAACTTTTTATGCTAACGGCACAGGTGCTACGGAAGCAGTTTGGACTTCATCGGGTACCGGGACATTTATAGAGGATAATACCTTCGCCAATGCACACTTTTATTGTCCAGACGAAGCAGATCTTGATAATGGACAGGTAACGTTGTCGTTGACTGTTATAGACGATCCTTGTGTTTCGCCACCCCCATCTTCATCGGTTGTAATTACGCTGACCGCAGGTACCCCTAGTTTTCTGCACCACCCACGTGATACCATCGACTGTTATCATCCATTTGCTGCTGATCCGGCCGCCTATGATACATTCCCAGGCTGCCAATTAGTGCTCGAATGTATCGATACCTTGGATGGTGAGGTTGTGGATTATGAAATACTGATTGGAGACTGCTATGACATTATTAAGGAGATAAAACGCACCCTGAAATTTACCTATGATAAACAAGAGTTCTTCTGCATGGATACGATTGCTGTGAGAGCTCTGCCAGATACGCTGATTTGCCCTCCAATGCGAGACAGTGTATACTGTGTGCCGGGATATCTAAAGGATGAGAATGGACATCCTTCTCCTTTAGAAACCGGCTTTCCAATGGCTGGCGACATTCCCTTATGGCCACAACCCCCAAGTGAGTGCGATATCCTGTACCACGATTTCAACCGGGACCCACGATTGCTTTGCCGAGGTGTACGTACCAAAAATAATGGTAGAAGATACCTGCGTAGGAGTCAAACAAGTGAAGGCAATGATCGGCCAACAGGTTGTGCTGATGATCTATAACCCGGTCACTCGTTATTTTGAAAGTCACGTTAAAATCAAAGTTCCGGTGTCTGAAATTGACATCATCAACGGATATTTAAACACAACTTACGTGAGTTATGAGGCGATTGATAGCTGTCATAACAAAACATTGCTCGATAGCTTACCACTTTTTATTGTAGATCGGGTCAAACCGGTTGCCATCTGCGACAAAGGGATTAATATTACGATCACTGATTCCATCCAGTGGGTACACGCCGCCAGCTTTGACGAGGGTAGTTGGGATAATTGTGGTCTATCCATGCTTTTAGCAAGGAGATCAGATTGGGCCACAGCCTGCGGTGTAAATCTTTGTGATGATATAGATCTCTTATTCACCGGTGATCATCATGATTCGATTTGGTTTGCACAACTAGAAGGAGACAAGCATATAAATCCGGTAGAGGCACATTATCAGCAAGCCATCGATTGGCTTTGCAAAGATGGACAACCCTGCAGTTATCCATTCCTGATCGGATGGTTTTATGATCTGGTCAAATATGCAAGCTTAGACTGCATTGAACATCCTTATCCGGTTAATGCAGACTATATTCATAAGGTGTTTTTAGAGAGCTATGGTGATGATCCTCTACTGGACATCTATCAGTCTTTAATTTTATCAGTGATACCCTGCGTTAGTCCCATTGATAGCGATAGCTTGTTCCAAGACTATTTCGAAGATCCTGTAAGTCAAAGGGTGCTTGAGGGTCTATTTCAAGACATATTTAAAATAGCTTTAGTCAATGGACCAGCTTCAGGAAAGGCTTTGTTTGATGTTGGAAGGCAAATCGGAGGCGGATGGAGCGATGCAGTACCTTTCTGCTGTGAAGATGCTTGCCAGGATGTGATGGTCGAGGTCATTGCCATGGATTATTGGTGCAATTGGAGTAAATGCTGGACCACCGTAAGAGTGGAAGACAAGACACCACCGGAAGTGGTGTGCGAACTTTATGACGTCTCAGTAACCTGCAGTGCTTATAAGACCTATTATGCACCAGCCGTAGAGATGGCATTGCAAGGCAATTTTGATAGTTTGCAAAGTGCTTTGGGTAGATATGATAAGGTCACAAAAGACAGCTACGGACAAACCAATGCAAAGACAACTTACACTTTGTATGACCTCTCCTGTGATTCTAATCTCGTTGAAAAAGACACCCTTGTTTATGATGAGCATTTAGGTTACGTTTGGAAAACCTACTCTTACTACCGGGCCGAATACGATTTAAAAACCTCTGATCGCTTCAATGGCCAGATCGCTGACAATTGTGGTCTGCAATGCATTGAAGAAAAACCCTGGATATCGTTGGATGAGTGTGGTAATGGCTTTGTAAAACGGGTTTTTAAATTTGTGGGACAATGTGTGGATCAACCATCCGGTCATTTTGCCGACACAATTACCCGATATCAGACCATCTGGATCACTAGTGATTGCGAAATCTCAAAAGCAATGTTTGAGGTGCCAAAGGATACGATGGTCTTCAGTTGTGGTATTGAGTACAATGCAGATGGGAGTGGTCATGTTGCCGGGGTTTTGAGCCCTGAGTTTACCGGGTTAGCAAAATATGTTTTCGACAATGATTGCCGCTTGGTCGGGATAGGCTACTACGATAAAGTCTTCAAAATTGTCGGTGGTGATCAGGCCTGTTATAAGGTTTTGCGTACCTGGTGTTTTGCTGATTGGTGCGCAATCGGCGAGCCCATTGAAAAGAGTTGGTGGTTTAATCCAAGATATGCAGGCAAATACCTGACTCATACGCAGAAGATTATCGTTTTCGATAGTAGTCCACCCATTTGTACGATCGATGAAATACCTGCCCAAATTGAAACAGCCGGATGCACCTATGATTTAAATACAGAAGTTATCGTTGAAGATGAATGTGGAATTCTTGATTTTAGTTGGCGAGTCACAAATTTGAAAACGCATAAATCAGTGGCATCCGGATATGGGCAGTTAAACAGTATTCCCTTGGGTGCTTTTACCATTTCGGTGCAGGATCTTGAGCATGGCAGCTACCAGTTGAAAGTTACGGTCACGGATGAATGTCAAAACGAAAGTGTCTGCTATGTTGATTTTAACCTTGTCGCGAGTAAGAAACCGACTCCGGTTTGTATGACAAGTCTTACCACCGATCTGACGCCAATGGATGGTAACGGTGATGGTGTAATCGATACGGCGATGGCAGTTGTTTGGGCTAATGAATTTAACGTGAGTAGTCAAGCTGCGTGCGGAGCAAGTAATTCAAAGCTCAGTTTCCGGGTCGATAGATCGACTGGTGATGCAGAGTTGCCTTCTGCTTCTGCTACCAATTTAAGTCTGGGATGCCAAGATATTGGCTCCCAAGAGGTTAGACTCTATGTCATTGATGAGCAAGGTAATTGGGATTATTGCAACGTAATACTGGTGGTGCAGGACAATACCGGCACTTGCAATAATACTGATTCAGGGAATAGCACATTGATCAGTGGAACCATCATGACCGAGGAGCAGAATATGGTCGAACTGGCGAGTGTGGCACTTAAGTCTGAAGATGGCGAAATCATGCAAACATTCGAGAGCAGTGGCAATTATCGCTTCGAAATGACGAAGGGGATCAATGCCATTATTCAGCCTACAAAAAATACCGATTTTGTCAATGGAGTATCAACCAGAGATCTGATTTCGATTCAGAAGCAAATTTTAGGCAAAGAAGAACTCTCATCCTGGTATAAGAAAAGAGCTGCTGATGCCAACGGTGATGGCAAAATTAGTGCCCTGGATCTGATTCAATTTCGCAAATTAATTCTGGGAAAATCAGACTCATTGCCAGACAGTCCAAGCTGGCGATTTTTCGAAAGGAATACGAATCAGGAATCGTACTTTATCGAAAAATTAGGAGCGTCTCAACAAGTCGATTTCATTGGTGTTAAAATGGGTGATGTGAACGGTGATAATGATCCAAGCCGGAAGGTAGGGAGATCATCGAAAGCCCATGCCTTTGTCCTGAAGGATCAATCACTGATAGCTGGTAATGCTTATAAGATTCCGGTTTTGGCTGCCGATTTCAGAGATATCGAAGGTTTTCAATTTACCTTAATTTTTGATGATCAGGCAATTCTGCTGCAAGGGCTTGACGCAGGCGCCTTGTCTATTTCGAAGGAGCATTTTGATATTAATCAAACAAATCGATTTGTAACGATGTCATGGAATACTCAATCTGACATTCCGGCTACCAGGGAAGATGGTATTCCGTTGTTTTATATCGACATTCTTGCGCTCAATCAAAGCAAATTGAGTGATATAGTGACCTTGAATAGTTCGAAGATCTCGAGTGAGGTGTATCGGGAAAATTTGGTTGGAGATCTGGTTTTAAAATTCGATAGCGGGGAGTCGATGACAGGTCATCTTATTCTATTACAGAACCAACCTAATCCGTTCCAAACGGAAACAAAAGTGGGTTTTTATATTGACGAAGCAGGGCAGGTTCATTTGTCGGTTTTTGACCTTACCGGAACTCAATTGCAAACGATTAGAAGGTTTGCAGATAAGGGCTATAATGAATGGATTATCAAAGACTTGCCCGCAAGTTTGTCTTCAGGGTTGTTGTATTACAAAGTCGAAACAGCCAGGCAGACTGCGATTAAGAAAATGGTTTTATTGAGGTAGGGGTTGTTTAGTAATCAGTGGACTTCTCGCGCAAAAGATTGGGCAATGATACCTGTACTTTATCTCCATGGATTGACGTAGGGAGCCCGAGGCTTCGACTAAATTTGAGTTAGCACTATAACCAGGTAGTTCGATAAAGATCCAATCAAAATGAACCAAGAAAGACTTGACGCGGTTGACTCGTACGGAAAATATACATACATATTCAAAAACAGGAAAATATGTTAACTATTGAGCAAATAGCAAAAGAAATTGAACCCGAGTTGGCTAAAAAGGAGGCCAGACTTGACATTAGGTTGAATGTGTTATACAAACAATTTTTAAAGCAGGTGCACAAAGCTGCTGGCTATCGCTGACTAAGTGCTTTTATACTTCAGGCTGCAATTGAAAAGGCTGAAGAATTGATTGAGAAGGAAAGAAAAATTCTTGCCACTGAAAGAGATAGAGCAGTTTTCTTTGAAGCTCTGAACAAAGGGAGCAAGCGGCCTAACAGCCGGTCGTGATCTCAAGTGGGCCATCGCCACAGCTGTCAATACTACTAACACGTTATACAAAAAAATCTTTTTCTCACCTGTTTATGGATTTTAAAGAATTGGATCTTTCGGAAGATTTCGCAGCTAATCTGGCTTTGAAATTTTTCGGAATTAAAGGTAAAATATCAAAACTACCTGGTGAAGTTGATTTTAACTTTTATGTACGAACCTCTGATGCGGAATACACGTTAAAAGTCACCAGACCGGATACAGACGAAAGCTACATTGCTTTTCAATGTGCGATCGTAAAACATCTGTTTGCCTCTGATTTTCCTTTGCAGATTCCGGAGATCATTCCAGCCTTAAATGGACAGGATTTTATTTCGCTTGAAAATAAGCGTTTTTTACGTTTGCAGAGGTGGGTGCCAGGTCAAATGGTAGATAATGTCAGTCCGAGATCTCAAGGTTTGCTAAAAAGTTGGGGGAGAACCTGTGGATTATTTTCTAAGTATTTATCAGGATTTGATCATCCGGGTGCACATAGGAAGCAGAAGTGGAACCCTTCTGAGACGCTTAAAGGGAAGAAATATCGACCATATTTTCAGTCGGAAGAGGAGCTGGAAATAGCAGACTACTTTTGGGTTCTTTTTGAAAGAGAAGTAACGCCAGAATTGGTAGCATTGGGTAAAAGTATCAATTACAATGATGCGCATGAACATAACCTCCTTGTCCATGGAGATTTAAAGAATCCCCGAATCACAGGAGTGATTGATTTTGGTGATGCTCTCTATACAGAAACAATCAATGAACTTGCCATCGCCTGTGCTTATGCATGCATGTACCAGCCTGATCCGCTCCAGGCAGCAGTAGATGTGGTGCGAGGGTATCAGCAAGAATTCCCCTTAACCGAAATTGAAATATCCGTTTTATTTCCGCTCATTGCCGCACGCCTGATGCTCACAGTTGCCAATGCAGCCTGGAATAAACATTTCGAACCTGAAAACACTTATCTCCTGGTCAGTGAAAAACCAGCCTGGGATTTATTAAAAAAATTGCGGGACATTGCTCCTTCATTCGCATATTACCGATTTAGAAATGCTTGCAATCTCGAAGCCTGTCCGAAAAAAAACATTTTCAGAGATTGGATAGATAAACAGGCAGCCAATATTTATCCCGTTATCTCCTTCCAAGAGAAAAAAGTTAAATCAATTGATCTATCCGTAGGGAGTCTTGAATTGGGTAATAATTCTAACTTCGAAACAATCGACTCTTTTGTCACGACAATTAATCGGATACTTGAAGATAAAGATGCCGACATTGGGATCGGAGGTTATGGCGAAGTGCGTCCATTCTACGCTACTTCTGCCTTTCAAAATGAAGGTAATCAGGGAGCCCGGTGGAGAACTGTTCATTTGGGCGTAGATCTTTGGTCTCCAGTTGGTACCGAAATTTATGCTCCCCTGGATGGAGAAGTATATAGCGTAAAAAATAATGAAGGTGAATGTAACTATGGGCCAACCATTATCTTGAAACATCAGGTAGAAAAGGACCTGATTTTTTATTCATTATATGGTCATTTGAGCGAAGGATCACTGGAGGGAAAATGTGCTAGTCAATTGGTGAAGAGAGGAGATGTTATTGCTACGATTGGATCGGCACCGGCAAATGGTAATTGGCCATCACATTTGCATTTTCAGATCATGCTTGATCATCTGAGTCTGAATGGCGATTTTCCCGGGGTAGCTTACCCTGATGAAGCCTTAACCTGGCTAAGTATTTGCCCCGATCCAAATTTGTTTTTTAATCAAAAGAGCAATCATTTTCCATCGCTACCGGATGATCAGATTCTTAATCTTAGGGAGCAAAAATTGGGAAGAAGTCTGAGTATCTCGTATGAGAAACCATTGCATATGGTCAGAGGCTATATGCAACATCTCTATGATACTAGTGGCCGGCGATATCTGGATACTGTTAATAATGTGGCGCATGTCGGCCATCAACATCCAAGGGTCGTAGGAGCAGCAAGACGACAAATGGAGGTACTTAATACCAATACCCGCTATCTGCACCAAAATATTGTTCTTTTTGCGGAGGAATTATTAGCCACTTTTCCTGAGGAATTGTGTGTCGTTCATTTTGTGAATAGTGGTAGTGAAGCCAATGAATTGGCACTTAGAATGGTCGAGGCCTATACGGGTCAGAAAGATATGATAGCAGTAGAAGTGGGCTATCATGGCAACACCAATGGATGTATTGCCATTAGTAGTTATAAGTTTGATGGCAAAGGGGGTAGGGGTAGACCACCAGGCACTCAGATTGTGCCCATTCCTGATGCCTATAGAGGAATTTACCGTGGTGATCATACGGGGGTTGCTTATGCCGCTCATATTGGCCATGCCATCGATCACATCCACGACTTAGGAAGGAAGGTCGGAGGTTTTATCTGTGAAAGTATCCTAAGCTGCGGTGGTCAGATTGTATTGCCTGATGAATACTTGAAGGAAGCTTACCAGCAGATCCATGCAGCCGGTGGGTTATGCATTGCTGATGAGGTCCAGGTTGGATTTGGCAGGGTGGGAGAATACTTCTGGGGTTTCGAACTGCAAGGTGTGATGCCTGATATTGTAACGTTGGGAAAGCCGATCGGTAACGGACACCCGCTTGGAGCGGTGGTGACCAGCCGCAAAATAGCCGATACATTTGCTAATGGCATGGAATACTTTAATACGTTTGGGGGAAATCCTGTTTCATGTGCCATCGGTAGAGAAGTTCTTAAGATAGTGCAGGAGGAAGGGTTGCAGGATCAAGCAAAAGAAGTTGGGCAATATCTTTCTCTACGACTTGGGGATCTGCAAAGAAGGTGGCCTTTGATTGGAGATGTTAGAGGTCACGGATTATTTATCGGGATTGAATTGGTTAAAAGTCGCGAGACCCTGATGCCAGCTCCCGACGAAGCATCATATATTTCCAATCGAATGAGGGAAAGAGGCATTTTGATGAGTACCGATGGCCCGTTTAATAATGTTTTGAAGATTAAACCCCCAATGTGCTTTGATCAAAACAATGCTGATTTTCTCTTAAAGAATTTAGAGATCATCCTGAAAGAGAGTTTTCTCCGGTTAGATTGATGTTTTGCACTTTCTATGAGATGGTGGGGGCTTGTGTGACATTCTTCACATAACTATCTTTAGGTAATTAGATCTTTGCACGAAACTGGTTTCAATGTTTGTCAAAAATCTCCTGCCTGGGCTGGATACCCTCCTGTCATATGATCGTTCAAATTTGAAAGATGATATTGCATCGGGTTTGACAGTGGGTGTGATGTTGATACCCCAAGGAATGGCCTATGCGATGATAGCTGGACTTGAGCCGATTTATGGTTTATATGCGGCTACGATTCCCATTTTATTATATGCGTTTTTCGGCACATCACGTCAGTTGGCAGTTGGTCCGGTCGCAATGGTTTCTTTACTGACGGCTTCCGGAGTGGCGGTGCTGGCAGAGGCAGGCAGTGAGGCTTACTTGGGTTATGTGTTATTGTTGGCTTTTATGGTAGGACTCATTCAATTTCTCATGGGTGTATTCCGTCTTGGGTTTTTAGTCAATTTTCTTTCACATCCCGTGATCAGTGGTTTTACTTCGGCAGCTGCAATTATCATTGGTGCCAGTCAACTAAAACATTTGCTTGGAATTCCTTTGCCAAAAAGCCACTATGTACATGAAATTTTTCTTGCAGTCGCCCAACAGATCGGTAGTATTCATTGGGTCACCTTTGCTTTGGGTTTGAGCGGCATAGGAACAATTTGGCTTTTGAAGAAAGTATCTCGTTCCATTCCGGGTCAGATCATAGCAGTGATAGTTTCCATTTTGGTGGTTGCAATTTTTGGCCTGCAGCATCAAGGCGTGGCGATTGTGGGTGAGATACCCAAGGGTTTGCCATCCTTTCATTTGCCGATGTTCAGTATTGAAAGTATGAGCATTTTGCTTCCGATCGCCTTAGCTATTTCTCTGGTCAGCTATATGGAGAGTATAGCCGTTGCCAAGGCCATGCAAACACGGCATAAAGATTATAAGCTCTCTGCCAATCAGGAACTCATAGCATTGGGTATCGCAAATATGGGGGGGTCCTTCTTTCAATCATATCCTGTCACTGGTGGATTTTCACGAACTGCCGTCAATGACCAGGCTGGTGCGAAAACAACGCTTGCTTCAATCATCAGTGCAATATTGGTACTACTGACGTTGTTGTTTCTGACTGGTTTGTTCTATATGATGCCCAACGCAATTTTGGCGGCTGTAATTATTGTGGCGGTGTTCGGCTTGATTGATGTAAAGGAGGCCGTTCATCTTTGGAATACCCACCGCATCGATTTTTGGATGCTGATAGCAACCTTTGCTGCCACCCTAATGCTTGGAATCGAGAAGGGGATTCTGATTGGTGTGGCCCTGTCGCTAATCATGGTTATCTTTCAAAGTTCTTATCCCCACCATGCTGAATTAGGTCAGGTGCCAGGCACTAATTTTTACCGCAATATTGATCGTTTTCCCGAAGTAATTACGCGACCCGATTTGCTTGTAGTTCGATTTGACGCTTCGTTATTTTTTGGCAACATCGAACGATTTAACGATGCTCTAAATGAGTATATAGATCAGAAAGGTAAGCAGCTCAGGACCATAATCATCAATTGCGAGAGTATCAATACGATTGACAGTACCGCCTTAAGTACCCTTGAAGAAATGCTCCAGGATGCAGAAAAAGCAGATTTGCTGCTATTGTTTTCTTCTGTAAAAGGGCCGATTCGAGATCGGTTATTGATGTCGCCTATCATTCGAGATCACAGTTCTAATCATTTCTTTATGTCCATTCAAGATGCAGTCGCATACAACGATGTAGGCCGGACCGATGATGGCTTTCCAAGACCGCATCGAGCGTATACGTTACAAACCAATACAACAGTATCCAAACCGTAAAAGGAAACTTAATGGTCAAAAAATCAAATCAAATAAATGATGGATTTTGGGCTAAATGGTGCCGCGATTTCATTTGTGCATATGGACATATGTACATATTTTGGAAGTCGCTGTGTGATAGATGTCACTATTCACTTTAAACAAGATGAGCATTTTTGAGCTTGTAATTGAAAAGCAATATTAAATCATCAATAATCTTCACTAATAGCTTATGAAAATTGAACAAATATATACCGGATGCTTGGCCCAAGGGGCTTATTATATAAGTTCCAATGGGGAGGGGGCCATTATTGACCCACTAAGAGAAGTGCAGTCATACATAGACCGGGCTGAAAAGGATGGTGTCAATATCAAGTACATTTTTGAGACTCACTTTCATGCAGATTTTGTCAGTGGTCACGTGACTTTGGCAGAAAAAACGGGTGCGAAGATTGTTTATGGTCCCACTGCAGAGCCTGCATTTTCGGCGATTTCAGCCAAAGATGGCCAGGAGTTTAAAATAGGTGATATTAGGATTAAGACACTGCATACGCCTGGTCATACCATGGAGAGTACTACGTATTTGCTAATTGATGAAGATGGAGTTAATCATGCGATTTTTACCGGTGACACGCTCTTTTTGGGAGATGTTGGAAGACCCGATCTTGCTCAAAAAGCAGCTCATATGACCCAAGAGGAGTTGGCTGGATTACTGTTCGATAGCTTGCGAGACAAGATCATCCCTTTAGATGATGATGTAATAGTATATCCTGCACATGGTGCCGGTTCGGCCTGTGGTAAAAATATGATGAAAGAAACGGTGGACACGCTGGGCAATCAGAAAAAAATGAATTATGCCCTCAATCCGAAGTTGACCAGAGAACAGTTCATTAAGCAAGTGACTGATGGCTTGTTACCGCCACCACAATATTTTGCCCAAAATGTTGCAATGAATAAATCGGGATACCAGAGTATCGAAGACGTATTGAAATCTGGAGTCGTTGCTCTATCTCTGGAGGATTTTTCCACCTATCTCGAAGATGATTCGATGCTACTGATTGATACAAGAGGTAGCGATGCGTTTGTAACCGGTCACATTCCAGGCTCTATTTTTTTCGGACTTGACGGTACCTTCGCGCCATGGGTCGGAGCGTTAATTCCTGATCTCAAACAAAAGATCATATTTATCGCGGATTCAGGGACTGAACAAGAGGTAGTAACGAGATTGGCGAGAGTGGGATTTGACAACACCTTAGGATACTTAAAAGGTGGTTTTAGAACATGGAAAGATGCTGGCAATGATGTGTCTGCAATTCATTCGATCTCACCAAAGGAATTTGCCAAACAATATAAGGAATGGTCTCAAGGTCAAATATTAGATGTACGTAAGCCGACCGAGTTTCTATCACATCACGTAGTCAATACTACGAATCTTCCACTTGATTATGTGAATAATAAAATGAATAAACTTGATCGAAATAGAAACTATGTTTTATTCTGTAATAGTGGTTACCGCTCGGTAATTGCTGCCTCGATTCTTAAGGCTCGTGGGTTCCCGAATATCACTGATGTGCGGGAAGGTTTTAAGGGTATATCTGAAACGACGACACCACTCAGTAGTTATACTTGTCCAACTGAGATATCTCAAGAGGTCTTAGATTTGGCTTTGGCCGACGTAATGTAAGACGAAAATTTAATTAAGTAGGAATTATTTGGGGGGTGAAATTTCGTAGCCCCCTTCATATTTTGAATGGCACCTTGACAATCTATTCAACTAATCGCAGTTGGGTTTGTTTTTATGGGAGTTTAGAGATGTTAGATTGCCAGAAATGTAAATCTTATTTTTTCGATATTTAAAATGATCTGTTCTATAATGAATATTTTAGATTTTATTAGTCAACCCTGGCACTGGTCTGTTTCGGGTTTGGGAATTGCAATTGTAATGCTTTTGTTACTGATACTTGGTGGCCGTTTTGGAGTCTCAAGTTCTTTTTCGGCGCTCTGCTCCATAGCCGGGGCCGGGAGAAAAATCGCGTATTTTAATTCAGACTGGAGAAAACGAAGCTGGCTGCTTTTGTTCGTAGGTGGTTCAATGATTGGGGCTTATATCGCCAGTCACTTCATGGCAAGTGACGCCCCAGTTCAAATCGCCCAGTCTACCATCAATGATCTGGCGCAAATAGGGGTTATTGCACCTCAGCAACTAAGTGAGGGAGCAGGATTTATGCCGAATGAAATTTTTGGATTAGATCACCTGGGTAGCACAAGGACTCTGGTTTTTGTGATCGTTGGTGGACTGCTAATCGGTTTTGGGACTCGGTGGGCTGGTGGCTGTACCTCCGGACATGCGATCAGCGGGTTAGCCAACCTGCAGTTGCCGTCGCTTGTCGCAGTGATCGGATTTTTTATTGGTGGTCTCTTGATGACCCACTTATTTTTTCCATTTCTATTTAATCTTTAAAAAGACACAATGAAAAATATTTCTTTACTGGCTGTTGGTATTTTGTTTGGTATAGTGATGTATAAATCCGAAGCTATCTCATGGTTTCGAATTCAGGAAATGTTTCGCTTTCAAAGTTTTCATATGTATGGTATAATTGGAGTGGCCGTCCTCCTAGGAATTATTATCCATGTGGTAATTAAAAGGGGGCAACTAAAGAACATTTATGGTGAGATTATATCGGCTCCCGACAAGTCCAAGACGTTTGTTGCAAGTATTTTAGGAGGAACGCTTTTTGGTCTGGGGTGGGCGATGACCGGTGCTTGCCCGGGGCCGTTGTATGTTCTTCTGGGAGCCGGATACTGGATTGTCATTTTGATCGTTGTTTCTGCTCTTGCCGGTACTTTACTTTACGGTATGGTACGTTCCAAGTTGCCTCATTAGATCCCGGGTTTAATAGAAGGCTTGATAACATGGCCCAGGAGTTACCGTACTCGTTTCGAAGAGGCGTATAGTAGGCCATTAAAATACTCTGTAATTTGCCAACCGAGTCTATTGATGCCCTGGCTATCCTACCTTCTCTAATAGTACTTTAGCAAGTTTATCTGGTCCATACCTGATCACATCGGTAGTTGTAAGTCCGGTCTCATTTTCGATTTCAGCAATTTTATGGTCGGCTTCTTCGGTGCTCATGCCAAAGGTATTGAGAGCCACACCTATACAGGTAGCCTTCGTCAAGCTCCCACATGCCGCAGCCACCGCTTCATTGAGGGTGATAAATTCGTCAAGGGGAGGTACTTTGATATGGGGGTGATCAAAGAGTGTGTTCATTTTAGCCCGGTGACAAAGTATCAGATGAGTAGCGCAACTGCCGCGCATCAAGGGTAGGGTAGCGGTACTCCCTGGATGCAAAAGAGATCCCTGCCCTTCAATAAAGACAAAATCCCGGTCCTTAGCCGACATGACCAAATCTTCAACCGCTCCACAGGCTTGATCTACTTTAATAGCGTCGAGCGGTATACCCTTGCCTGTCACCGTAATTCCAATCTGGCCGGTGGCCAAAAAATCGGCCGAAAAGCCCTGATTTTTAAACCATCGATAGAGTTCGAGACCAGTAGTCATTTTCCCAACCGCCATATCAGTCCCAATGAGCAGTACTCTGGTGTTTTTTAATTGGGCTGCCTGGGCAGAGGCAATCGAGTAATTTTTTTTTGGTTTGCGCACATCCCAAATCACCTGGTCCGGATTGCCGGTATTTAACAGGTGCCCAAAACGGGCATTTAGATCGTCGTGTAATCCATTAATCAAGGACATGCCAGAAGCCAATGAATCTTTGACAGGTTTATCCCAGGCATCTGGAAATTTTCCTCCTGAAGGTGCTATGCCTAATACAAGCACTTCACAAGCCATGGCATGGGCCTCAGCAACACTCGACACCACAGGATAGTCAAAAGGTTGCCCCACGGCCTCCCTGACTGTTTGTCCGGCATACCTTGAATCGATGGCACACATAATTGGATTGAGAGAATAACGCATGACACCCAGGCCCATTTTACCGTTTTCAGTTTCAAGGGCTCCTTCCATATAAATGGCTAATTTCTTATTCGACTTGATCATATGCTTTAATTGAGGCACCATGCCCTGGTTGGTCGTTAGGTACAATGATTCCATCGATCAGTTGTGCTCCCGTACATGGATCAGGGTCGAGGTTCAAGTGTGAATCCAAATCGATGTAATCGATAATTCCGGATATCGCTGCACCAGCAGAGATAGAAAGCGATGACTCACCCATACAACCAATCATGGTTTTTAGTTTGAAGGCACGAGCGGTTGCAATGATACGCAAGGCCCCCGTGATTCCACCACACTTCATCAATTTAAGGTTAACCCCATCTACAACTGGAGCTAAACGAGGTATATCCTCAAAAAAACGGCAAGACTCATCAATGAAAATTGGCAGTGACCGGTTTTTGAAAAGGTAAGGCAGATCCTCTTCCGCACCTTCTTTAAGCGGTTGTTCGACATACTCAGCACCCTGGTCTGCCAGCCATTTTATCATTTGGATCGCATCGTCAACTGACCAGCCACCGTTGGCATCTACCCGCAGAT
The DNA here is from genome assembly GCA_016711125.1 of Saprospiraceae bacterium. Lineage (GTDB taxonomy): Bacteria > Bacteroidota > Bacteroidia > Chitinophagales > Saprospiraceae > JABDMH01. The sequence goes on from JADJTQ010000006.1 coordinate 238,402, forward strand.
TGACCGGATATTTTTTTGCACTCGCCACCACTTGCAGAAACATTTGTTTGTCCGCTTCAATTCCATTAGGCGATCCGAGCTTGATTTTCAGACTCTTGACGCCAGTACCTTCCAGCAACATGGGAACCCTTTCTCTAATCACCTCGGGTGGGTTGATACCAATTGTAACCGAGGTTGCCATCTTCGGCAATGGAAGTCCAAGCATCTTATATAGAGGCAGCTGAGCGCTTTTAGCCAGCTGATCCCAAAGTGCGATATCGAGAGCAGCAAGGACACAAGGTGCGATACCTTCCCTTCTTCCCAGTTCATAGATTTCATACACCGATAGATGTCGATGAATGTCCTGAACGAATTTCTCCAAAATCGCCTTTCCTTCTTCTGCGGTGCCAGCTCCTTCAGCCTCTCCTGGGGCCATTTCACCCCAACCGGTAAGACCATTTTTAGTGACCGACACAAAGAGGTTATCTGAGCCGGTCATTACTCCCCGGCTGATTCGTAAAGGAAATCTTTTTTTGAGATAGATTACTTTAAAATCAAGCATTTTCGAACAACTTCGTTTGGCCTTAAATGTAAGTTTATTTGCAAAGACAAGGAAGTAGAAGTCCGAAGTCCGAAGCCAGAGAACGGAAGTCGGATGTCTGAGCTGTAGCAGCGGATCTATTCCCTGGCTCATAACACGTAAGAATATTGGCACAATGGAAAGTACGGTAGTAGAGACGGATCTATTCCGCCGTCTTAATAGTACTAAGTGACGCACCTAAGCAGAGCTACTGGGTTGGCAAGGGGTGATATCTTTTGAGGAAGTCGGGTGCTGGAAGCCCGAAGTCGGAAGCCGGGAGGTGTAAAGACGGATCTATTCCGCCATCTTCCTCAGGTGGATCCATTCAGCATCACGTGGAAAATATTCGAAAAACCTCTAACTTACGAATCATGAAATCAATTCCAATTTTCTTATATCTGATTTGCGGATCGTTCACTGTGAGTATAGCCGGCCAGTCCTTTAAGACCATTGGCTACTTTCCGTACTACCGGTTCAACTCAGTCGATCAAATAGATTTTAGCAAACTCACTCACGTCAATATCGCATTTGCTAATCCTGATATTTCGGGCAATCTGAAGGTGGGAGGGGTGGATATAACACCTGTAGTACTTGATGCTCACGCTGCTGGTGCCGAAGTCTTTATCTCGCTGGCGGGAGGAGTTTTGTCTGCAAGTGAGGAGGATGCCTGGAAGGAACTAATCAAGCCGGCTCAACGGGGTGTCTTCATCCACAAAATTTTGCAGTATGTCAGTGATCATAATCTTCAAGGTATCGATGTTGATTTGGAATGGAGCCATGTGGATGAAAATTACACTGGGTTTATCTTATCCCTTCGCGACTCGGTAGATCGTTATGGTTTAGGGCTGACAGCTGCGCTTCCCGGTCATTATCGGTACCCACAAATTACAGATCAGGCATTGGATGCCTTTGATTGGATTAATATGATGGTGTATGATTTAACCGGTCCATGGACTCCCCAAAATGTCGGCCCGCATTCCTCCTACAATCATGCCCTTAATGCGATCAGCTATTGGTCAGGTCAAGGGGTCGGCAAGGACCGCCTCACTTTAGGTGTTCCCTGTTACGGTTATGATTTTACCAATCTCAACCAAGTAGTTGCTCGAACCTATGCTGAAATGATCAAGCTGGATACCAATTACGCATATCTCGATCAGGTTGGTCAGATGTATTACAATGGCATCGCCACTATAGAAGCCAAAACCCGTTTGGCTCTGGACCAATTGAGTGGTATTATGATCTGGGAAATCGGCCAGGATGATTTTGGAGCATATTCACTGCTGGATAAAATATCTCAGACGGTAGAGATGACCCTCACCAATTTAGATTTGGCAGATCACCCCACCATCACGGTGTATCCCAATCCTTTCATTAATAGGTTAGAAATTGAAAGCCCGGACATAGAGATTCAATCGATCTCACTATACAATTCGAGGGGTGAGGTGATGCTGAAAAATTTGCAGCAAAGCCGATTTTTAAATTTGGATCTGCCTTCAGGCTTTTATTTTTTGGAGATCAATGCATTGCACACCAAATATTCGAAAAAGGTCTTTAAGCAATAGTAAGCTGTTGGTTATTAAAATGAGATGCAGATATCATTGGGAATTGTGCATTGGCTATCGATAATGTCATTGTTTTTATTTTATACCCATAATGAAACAGATGATGCGGTAGAAATTTTAGCGTTAATCTCTATTTAATACAAAAACAGAAATCAGTGATTGCTACAGAGATCTAATGAAGTAGGAGTGCCATGGCTTTAATTACAACTTGGATTTGGCTAATTTCGGAAAAGTCAAACTGGATAGCATCCAGGAAGGGATACTCAAATTTTCAGAGGTCGGTTTTGGTGAGAATAGGGACACAGCGATCTTATATTATGATTGGCATTGTGGATTACTACCTGGAGGAGGATAAGTGACGGTTTTAAGCAAGCACGGTGGAAGATGGAGAGTAATAGAAAATTTTGAATTTGTGGGGTTCTTAATTAAAATCGAACTGATAACATTGCACGACCACTCCAGGGCTCCTTCGTTGGCACAGGCCGTTACGCCGATGATGTGACCTGCCAACCTTAATTAACTGGCGTAATCTCCTCAATTTTTAGTGTATCAATGATCATTAAATTCAGGCTATCCTGAAGCAAGGAGTCAGCTAATATTTCTTCTGATGATTTAATCCGCATTGGGCAAGCCAGCATTTGGTTTTGTTCTGGAGTCAATTCAGGAAACGAGCCATTTTGCCAGGACTCAAAAATCGGTTTTGTCAGCACCTCTTTCATATAGAGTGCCCAAATCGGCAACGCAGTAGCTGCCCCTTGGCCATTCTCGAAATTGCGGAAACGAACCAGAGGTGAATCACCTCCCCACCCAGACACCGGTCACCAGCTTTGGTGTGTAACCGATAAACCATCCATCTGCATGATTTTGAGAGGTTCCGGTTTTACCGGCAATTGGGTAACCATACAATCCATATCGCCAACGTAATCGACTAGCGGTGCCAGAGGTCGCGACCGATTCCAACATTTTCGACATGAGGTGAGCTGTGCTCGAATCAATGGCCTGCTCAGAACTTTCGGATCGAAAATCTGCTAGTATTTCACCATCATAAGTCTCAATCCTGAGGACGGTCACTGGAGACACTTTTTTTCCGTGGTTGGCTAGAATGGCAAAAGCCCGGGTAAGGTCGTACACAGACATATTGGCCGCTCCCAGTGCTATGGAGGGGCTCATGAGGTATGTCGCCTGAGATGCCCATTTTGCGTGCGAGACCAATCACTGAATCGACACCGGTTCGCATCATCAGATTTACCGTCGCTGTGTTAACAGAATTGGTTAAGGCTCCTTGCATGGAATAGCTTCCGCCATATTTCCCATCCGAATTTTGCGGTATCCAGTCGTCGAGATCGGTACCATCCGGGTCAAAATGTGGCTCAGGATCATCCCGGCGATAATCTTTAATCGCCCATTCATGTTTTGCATACTCATGATAAACCAGCAGACGGTTTTCAATCTGCTCACAGGGATCGATACCGCTCCTTAGGGCCTGCGCATATACAACAGGTTTAAATACTGAACCGGATTGTCTCCTTGCCTTAACGTGGTCAAATTGAGAAAAATCAAAATCAGTGCCTCCGACCCAGGTACGGATATATCCTGTACCCGGCTCAATAGACATCATGCCCACCTGTAAAAGACCCAAGTGGTATTTTATTACCTCCAATTGGCTCATCACTACTTGTTCGGTTCCTTCCCAGGTAAATATAGTTACGCTGTCCTTTTCATCAAATCGTTTGGCTATTTCTTCTTCAGTTAAATTTTGTGCCTTTAGGTGTTGATAGTAAAATGAGTTTTTCATCGCAAATTCAACCGTACTCACGTCATACCATGGCATGGTAAATCCCTTCCAATGTTGGTTGAATTTGTCCTGAACCCCGCTTAAATGATTTTTTACCGCTTCTTCTGCCGCAGACTGCAATCCTGCATGGAGCGAAGTATATATTTTTAGGCCATCGGTATAGATATTATAAGCCTCTTCATTATCCGGACCCTTGATTTCGGATAATATGGATTCGACCTCGCGTTTGACATATTCTCTAAAGTAGGGAGCCAAGCCCTCGTTTCTCACTTCTTGATTATAGATCAAGTTAACCGGCAGTGCCATAAAAGAATCTCTTACCACCTCAGATATATATTGGTTTTTTTCCATTTGTTGGAAAACCACATTTCGTCGCTGCTCGGCTCTTTCCGGATGTCTCATGGGATGATAAAAGGAAGTGCCTTTCAGGCAACCCACCAGCAGGGCCCCCTCTTCGGGATTGAGTTGGGTAGCAGATTTACTAAAAAATCGCTGGGCCGCTACATCGATGCCATACATATTGTCAGGAAAAGTAACCGTATTGAGATACAATGCGAGTAGTTGTTCTTTAGTGTAGACTCTTTCCAATCGTCTGGCGGTAATGATCTCGCGGGATTTATTCACCACTAGCGAGAAGGCAAAATAATCCTTTCGAGGTAGAATATTTTTAGCCAGTTGCTGTGAAAGGGTGCTGCCTCCGCCACCAGACCGGTCGCCCCGTAAGATAGACCGATACAGTACCCTGCCCCAAGAGCGGTAATCGATACCTCTGTGCTCAAAAAATCGTTCATCTTCGGTTGCTACCAAGGCATTAATGACAAAGACAGGCATGCTGTCATACGGCACCAGCAACCTATACTGATCGTAATATCGTCCTATCAATACACTATCACTTGAGTATATTTCAGATGCTGCCTGAGTTTGTAACCGTCGCAACTTTCTTGCACTTGGGGCTGTAAAAGACATCAAAAAGACAAAAATCCAAAAGCACAAAAAAGACTACCGGCAACCAAAACCGACCATTTGATGAATCTTGAAAGTTTGGGCTTTTTCTTAGAAAAATAGTGCCACCTCTCCATGTAAGGTTGGAGAAACACAGTGGCAGTAGCCATCCATTTATTGAAGAGTTTAGCAATTGTCTGTTGTATTGCTGTCATTTGATTTGGCCTGAATCCTTTGATCTTTAAAATTAATCACCTTTCACATCCTCATCGTATCATGTCCTCCCTAAGGTCAAAGATAGTTTCGAAAGCTGAATTGGGGTGTATAATTTGATTGAAGAATTGACTGTTGTCCAAGCAGACCTTGGCCCCACCCGAACTGAAATGAATTCTTTTGATAGTATCAATGATTACAAAAAAAACGTAAATAGATGATTGGTTATGAATGATAATCTAAAGCAATGACCGAAGAGAACTAGGGTGCTCGGCATGATTTCGAAAAAAAATGTCCCCTTGTTGCCAATGAAGTAACCAATTTATTTCCTGCATTGCCGAAAAAAATTGCACTAGCTATATTTAGGAGCCATTGACCAATTGTTGGATATGAGTTTAAGATCGAAATAACCACCTATTATTTGGAGCTGAAAACTCCCATGGCACGTAGGGAAAAGTCTGAGGTATTCGGATTAAATATCATTGAATGCGAACTCAAATAAGTTCAGTTTAATCGATTTCTCTATGGATGGACTGGTGGGGAGGCCTGGAATTGGAAAGATAGAAAATCCTGGTCCTAGGACAATGGTTAACATACATTTGTGAGCCCAATCTACGCACCTGGATCGCTTACCGGAGGGGCACTCAGGCCGGATATTATGAGGAGAGTGGCGACGTAGAAATGGCTTATTTTATTCAGGCACGCAATTTTATTGGCCTTGGATTTGATGGCTATTTCCTTTCACATTCTCTTTCTTCAGCCAGCCATATTCCTGCAACGCAAAGAGTTTGAATACACAATTGCAATTGGATCATCCTGGGGCATTGAATAATTATCCGTCAAGAGGTATGAAAGTGTATAAGGTAGAGACCAAAACAAGATGATTTTGCCGATCTGAATGGAAAGAACTTCAACATCCATTCATCCATTGATGGATTTGATAGAAATTTTTGGTTAAATGACTTATTCTATTTGCAATACTTAGATATTCTATGTATATATGCAGTATATATAGAAGATCTAGGTATGTCAGATTATTCAAAAGAACTCGTTGCCGCCTCTACCATCCCCATCGTACTTGAAGTTCTTAAACAGGGAGATAACTATGGCTATGCCATTATAAAGCGAGTACAGGAAATATCCGGAGGGGCACTAAACTGGAAGGAAGGTACTTTATATCCCGTATTATCCAAATTGGAGGATCGTAAATTAATTCAGTCTTACCAAAAAGACGAGAATGGGCGTACCCGGAAATATTACCGTTTAAAACCGGCCGGTAAGAAGTTTGCTGAATCAATGCAACTGGAGTGGAGTTCTGTCAATCAAATACTATCAAAACTATGGAAGGCACAAGGACATTTGACCTAGAGAAAGAAATTAATGATTATTCGATTGAGTTGAGTGAAGGACGACTTGATCATTCTGATCGGTTGGAGTTGGTTGATCATTTTAAAGAAGAGACCAGGGATCTTATCGAGAATGGACTTAATGCCGAAGAGGCATTTGTAGTGAGTCGCCTTCGGTTTGGTGACCGAAATCTGGTAAGTGATGAATTTCGAAAGGTAAATCCCGGATACAATTTAAATCAAGTGATGCTAAAATCGGTCTTTTTAGGTATTTCCTGCGTCATGATTCTCAGTATTTCTCCCTATATATCCTATTTATCTGCTGGAGGGATGTTTGATATTTTCGCACCAACCTCTGGTATATTTATCGGTACCGATCTATTTGTGAAGATATTTTTTACTGGTGCCGGGCTTTATGCAATCAACCTTCTCGTAAAAATAGATCATAGGAATTCAGAGATTTACATCATGATTCTGATTATCTACTTATTGATGTTTGTAGTGATGTATTTTATATCCGGCCAGTTACCAACCATTGATCCATCCTATGCTAAGAAACTGTGGCAGAATAGTGTTTGGGTTAATGTTGGTTCGTTGCTGATTTTAATAATATACAATCTCTATTTGGCATGCAATGAGTACGATTCCAATATTGCTGAGACAATTTAGAGGCAAATTTGAAAAGGGTTCCCCGAGATATTAGGCAGGAAAAAGTGAGATCTGTCCACCCCCTGCCCCCGCCAGCGGGGGAAAGTTTGACCAAAATATCTGTAATTCTCCGCGACAAATTTTCTTCTATTTTGTAAAATCAATGACTTCTTCAGATTTAGGAAAGATTAGTCAGGTGATGCACTAAATTCATTTTTGAAATCAGAGAGTGTCCCCCGCTGGCGGACCGCTGGCGGGGGTTAGGGGGTGGACCCAAAAACGACGTTCATTCTCCCCGCAATACCTTTTCTTTTTCTAATTGAAACTCAGCCTGGCTGAGTTCGCCGCGCTCCAGTTTTTCGCCCAAGAGTTCGATTTTGTCGAGGATCAATGGATCAAATCGATCGCTATCCAGGAGTCCTTTTTGTGGTTCTGGCAAGGCATTAACCAATTTATAGCCATTGGAGACAAAACCTGAATAACTAGCCTGCGATCGCAAATAATAGAGATTAAGATCCGATTCTATTTTGCTAAGATCTTTAAATCCATTTTTAACTGCAAGGGCTAAATGAATAAATGCATTTTCTTCATCTTTTAAAAGAGAAAAACAAGATGCCAGGTAGTAGTGGGCCTCCGGGTGTTCTTCATCGATCTCAAGCACTTGGTCAAAACATTGGATTGCTTCCTGCCAACGACCTTTAATAAAAAGATTTTTTCCTTTGTCAATTGCAGTTTGCAGTGATGAACCAGACCAAGGAAGGCCTATTCCTGTATCTGGCAATTTTTGCCTTCTTACTCTCCTTGCCTTCGATCTGGTCTTAATCGCCCGCCCCTGATTATATTTAGCATCAAAATCTTCTCTTGGCATGGCAAAAAGCAAAACGGAGTCGATAAAGGCAACGATCGCGACGATAGCCATGATGGGCTGATCTCCTTCGATGGTCGCTATCATGGCTATGGAAAAGGCGGCTAGGAAAGCAATTCCTCTACCCCGCTGACCCAGATAAAAGCGGTGAACACCAAACATACCAAAAAACAAGGCCAGAAAAGCCGCAACCATCTTTCGTTTCCTCCCTTGTGGCATATTTTGGCCACCGTCTTCAAATTCCGGTAATTGTTGAAGATCCGTATCTTCAGGAATAACCAGGCCTTTGCTCGTAATCGCGTGGATATCAATTGTCGAGGTGATATTATGAAGCTGAAAACTCCCAAGCCCTCATGGCTGCAAGCCATGGATGATTTTTGATGTCATCGTATACCTTTTCTGACACATATACTGCGCCTGGTATACATAATCTTTCAATCCGGGATGTGACATTGACTCCATCACCAAAAGCTCCCGTATCATCGTAAGTGATGTCTCCGGTATGAATGCCGATTCTCAGTGGCACGTAAGGACTTTTTTCGCAATTCCACCTGGATTGCCACGCTACACTCCACTGCAGATACGGCACTTCCAAAAATACTTAAAGTACCGTCGCCCACATATTGCAGGATTTTTCCTTCGAAAACCCGGTGTTTGGCCTCAATGACCTCGCGCTGGCGGCTCAAGATACTCTTGGCATACACCTCGTCCTCTTGCATCATCGCAGAGAATCCGGAAATGTCGGTAAACATGATTGCTGCCAGTTGACGCTTTGAAGGCATGTTTATGCTTTAGGCTCCTAAAAGTAACATTCCGGGTGTATCTAAACAAGTGACCGGATTAGGAATTAGATTTTTATTTCATATGAAACTCCGGATATTATGACCTCCAGGCATACTGATCATGAAAGAAGAGGCATTGGATTGTTATCGTCGCAGGGCACATTTAGACGTCTTCCCATATGTTCACTTGGCTTTAGACTCAAAATTCAATGGATTACGATTGTTTAAAGTTCGTAAAATTCATAAGTTATATTCCAGGTAAATGTCTCTCCCGGTTCGACCTTGATATCAATAAATGGTTCAGGGCATGCTGTCGAATGGCAGGCCCAATAAGCCAATTTCAGTAAAGGTCGGTCAGCACTGACTTTTACGCCGGCACCGGTTTTTTGTTTTCGATATTAAATTCATAGTCTTTTGCTTCCCTTCCAAATCCTTCGATGCCAGCCGTGTACACATTTTCTCCCTTATTTAATTTTTGGTGAAAGGTCAGGGTTGAATTCTGGGCCACAATCATTTCTCCAAATCCTTTTCCTTCTGCCTTGATCGGATAGGGAAACCTGGTGATAAGATTGGGACCCGTAGGTTCTTGATCAATGACAAAAAAATTATGATTATAAACTGTCGTTTCAATGGGTAGAGTGCCAGTGTTTTTTAGCTGGTGCTCCAAAATGAATTTGGGCTGATTGTCGACCAGTTGCACTATTTTGGTGTATTCGTAGGCCAGTCCATTTGGAGTAGCCAATTTCTGAGTTGATTGAATGCGATTTTTCTTTTTTTTGCTTTTCCATTTTCCGTGATTCGCTATTTTGTAAGGAACTGCAAAATGATATGGCTTGCCATCATCCGGTTTTTCTAGGCTTCCTACACCAATAATCAGGAAAGTTTGACCGGCATCTGCATTCTCAAATCCTATGGGAGCAAACCCTTCAACCGGCCCCTTGATAGATTCGAAATTGTTGGGATCGTGTTTTTCCAGCCAATGATCAAAATACTGATGGCCTTTGTACTTGAGACTTCCAATCACCCCAGACCAGTCAAAACGGGCGGCCCGGTAATATCCTATCTCACTATTAGGCACATAGACCAGAACTTCAAGGGCGTCATTCCTGATCGTTTCTGAAGGATATGTTTCCTGTGACTGCACATTGAATGCACATGTTAGACTAAAAATAAAAGCAAACCAGGTGTTCTTAAAGATCATTGATCATCAGATTTTTATAAACCTAAGATACTAAAAGGTACCATGACGGGTATCAAAATTTAGGATTATAGACCCAAGAGGATTTGGAAATATGATTCATTACGGGGACTTAAATATCAAAATATATTATTTTGGTTTTCCTCATCTCTTTCGATTTATCCGGTTATTGGCCCAATAACTAGATCGACCACTTATTTTAATGCAGTTCCTTGAAGCTGACTCCATGAAGATTATGTTATTAATCTTACTTTTATCAAAGTCAAAGTATTGAGGCATATGAAATATCGAAAACTTGGAAATACCGGTTTTTCCGTATCTGAAATCGGCTTTGGAGCATGGGCGATTGGTGGTGGTTGGGGTGAACAAAATGATGGTGATTCAAGAGAAGCGCTGAATAAGGCCCTTGATTTGGGCGTTAATTTCATAGATACCGCGCAGGGCTACGGTAATGGTCGGAGCGAGAAAATAATCGCGGATATCTTAAAGGATCGACCAGATAATGTCATAGTCGCAACCAAGATACCCCCGGTTTCGGGTCCGTGGCCCCCAAGTCCTTATTGTAAAATTGAGGATCGATACCCTGAAGCCTATCTGCGAAAGAATTTGGAAGAAAGACTGTCATATCTAAAAACAGATTGTATTGATGTATTGCAGCTGCATACCTGGACCCGGGCCTGGAATCGCAACCCACTGCGTTAAGGGTGCTAAAGGTTCTAAAGCAAGAAGGTAAGATCAGAGCTGTCGGCATTTCCACGCCCGAACATGATCAGAATAGCGTAATTGATTTGATGCGTGATGGTTATTTAGATGTGATTCAGGTGATTTATAATATTTTCGAGCAAGAGCCTGTTGCAGAAATCCTTCCCGTTGCCATTGAATGTAATGTAGGGGTTATTGTCAGAGTAGCTTTTGACGAGGGTGTCTTGACTGGAAAGTATTCGGCAGACACAAAATTTCCCGAAGGTGATTTTCGAAGACGCTATTTTGCCGGAGATCGTATTTCCCGAGCAGTTGCCCGAGTAACTAAAATCAAGGAAGAACTTGATGGCACCAATATTACCATGCCTCAGCTAGCATTAAGATTTGTCTTGGCTCATCCAGCTGTTAGCACCGTGATTGCAGGGATTCGAAACAGCGGGCAGGCAATTGCCAACGCGGGTGTTTCTGATCTTGATGCATTACCGGATGAATTGGTAGAGCAGCTGCATAAACATAATTGGTTAAGGGGTTTCTGGTATAGTGGAAAGTGATTTCCCAAAGAAAAGACTAGGAAACAGAGAATGAGAAAGTAGTCTGAGAAAATACCGCTGCGAGCTCCATAGAACGTAGCTTTAAAATATTTCTGAAAGAATTGTCAAATAGATCTAACTTTCTCACACTTAAGGTCTGTAATCTAACTACGTAAATACGTTTGAAGTGCATGAGGTGGGGCATAAGGGTTTAATTTCTAATTCTGTGCAAGCTCTAAAGATGATTTGGAGAGATCCAAGTGCCGATACTTAAGCGTGTTAAGACGTAAACATGGTCGTTTTTTACGCCGAGATCTTTTAGCGGTAGCTCCTGCTTACCGGTTGTATTGAAGGAGCCCTTAGCGCAATATTCTTGCTTTATAAATTAATAATATCGATATGAAATGGCTTACATCGTCGTTTATCTTAATGCTGATTGTCTTGATCACTTCTTGTATCGTTTTAAATAATCGAGTTTCGGAGGTCAATCATGTAGATTATGCAACCAAATCTAATCTAAAGATCCACCTAAATAATGGATCCCTGGTGATCTCTCCGGATGGAATTGAAGTCAGTAATGCTGGTGACTCGACTTTTATCACTCCGGCTCTTGGAGCTACCATGTATGACCTGCATCGCAATCAATTGCAGATGCCTGCAAGAATCTGGTTAGACGAAGTAGTTTTTGTGGAAAATTACAGCAAAGAGATTTCCATTGCATCTTTACCCGGGACCGCAGCTGCTTTCACCGGGGGTGCAGCGCTCGCTGTTCTCATTTTTGGATCTTGCCCGACTTTTTATTCAACCCAGGGAGAATTTCCAGTTTTGGAAGGCGAAGGATTTAGCTATAGCATTGCTCCCCGGTTTGAGGAAGATGATCTGGATCGAATTATCTCTGGTGACAGTCAGGACGGTCTTTTTTCTTTAAGCATCCGAAATGAGGCCTGGGAAACTCATTATATCAACCAGTTTAATCTGATATCGGTTGATCATCCACCTGGATTCGAGGCTTTTCCCACTTATGAAAGAAGCATGTTTTTTAAACAAAAAAAACAAGTCTTGTTGATGGGACCAACTGTTGAATCACTGGTGGTAAGGAGTAAATCTGGAAATAATATTTCTTCTCTAATTCAGGAACGCGATGAGCTTAGCTACCGGAGTGATGCAGCCTTGACCGATGCCATGGTGATCGATCCATCAGTCGAGGATTGGTTAGAACTGGAAGTTCAGGTTCCTGATGGAAAGAAAGAAGTCGTCATCGGATTTAAGTTGCGTAATACACTTTTAAATTCATTGTTTTTTTATGAAATGCTACTTGATCGACAAAATTTTGAAGCCATTGATTGGATCGATAGTAAAAATTCAGAATTGATTTATGCCATGAATTTTTACCGGTGGTATACTTCGGTTTTTGGACTCAAGATTGACGTAGAGAAGAATGGAAAGTATGTGGAACATGAGCGAATCGGCGATACCGGACCAAGTGCTTGGAATTATCTGGCATTTACCCTTCCGGTATATGGAAATGGAAAGCAAAAAATCAGATTGCGATTTATACCAGATAATTGGGAAATTGATTGGATAGGTCTTAGTATGGAGGACCAGATGAAAACTACTATGCAGCCTTTGGAATTAATTGAAGTCATGCATCGTGGAAAACAAACTACAGCACACACAGCTGCTCAACTAGAGGAGGTAGATAAGGAGTATCTAGTGACTTCACCCGGCGAGGAATATAAGCTCAAATATGCGGTGCCTTCATTAGTGCAAGGAATGGAACGTACATATTTTATCCAATCCAGGGGATTTTATATGGAGTGGTTACGCAAGCATTGGTTAGAACCTGCGAATGGGGAGGAGATGCGTGAACCTTTGAAATTGAACCAGGAGTTAATCCGATCTTTGTATCAGAGTTGGGATAAAAAAAGAATAGATTTCGAACATGATTTTTTTAAAACGATGGTTCCAATTAACGAGCTTAATTAAAATGAATCGAACAAATGGGTTTTTGCTGGTTTTTTTGTTTCTGATCCAAAGTGGATGTTCCCCTAAATTTCCTCTCGCACACACACAGGGGGATCAGACCTATATACGAATGTTTGATGGATCTGGTATGAAGGCTGTTATTCTGGATGGAAATTTAGATCAACTTTGGATCGAAAGCCAGGATACCCTTTATACTTTGGAAACTAAAAACATCGAATACATTAAAGTGAAAGGATATAATGAAACGCAGACCTTGGTTTACACCGCTTCGGGAGCACTTAGTTTGGCGGTGGGTTCGGTTGGGCTCATTACTCTGGATCCCTCTAGTTTCGCTTTTCTGGGTATCGGGGCTTTATGTACAATCGGTGCAGTGTCCAGCTCGAAGAAATACAGATTTAAACCATCTCAGATGGTTGACATTGGTAGAATAAAGTTACATTTTCAATATCCGCAGGGATTGACGGAAGAGCAGCATTCTCAAATTCTTCTTTACCATCGGCAAAGTGATTATTTACCGGTTGATCACACAGTAGGAGCCAATTGAGGAATTGTTTTATTATATTGGTAGACATCTAAATCTGTGGGTATGAAATCAATTAGTCAAACACTGGTCTTTATTGTTTTTCTTTTTTCAGAAAGTATAGTAGCTGTAGCTCAGGAAGCAGATTATTCTGCCTGTCTGGCATGTGAGGAGTTGCTAAGGTTGTTGCTTCCTGAAGTTTATAATTTGGAGTCCGAAATGATAGAAGAGAGTACCAGGTATTGCAGGTTACAGGGGACAATAGGAAAAGAAATCAATTTTGAATTGTTGCTTCCGGCAAAATGGAATCAGAGATTTGTGATGGGTGGCGGCGGAGGCTTTGTTGGAAATATCCAAAATGCAGCCCGTCATAAAGTGCACGAAGGATATGCAACGGTGGGCACTGATACTGGGCATCAAGGTTCCGGTATTCAAGCAGATTGGGCCTATAATAACATGGAACGTCAACTCAATTACGGCCATCTTGCTGTGCATCGTACCGCAGAAGTTGCCAAAGTGATCATCGAATTATATTATTGTCAGGCACCTATCTTTAGCTATTTTATCGGTTGTTCCAGAGGTGGGGGACAGGCCATGCATGAAGCCCAAAGATATCCGGACGATTTTGATGGTATTGTGGCGGCAGCACCAGTTATAAGTTTCACCGCTACAGGAGCTGAATTTATTCAAAATAGTCAGGTTTTGTATCCGGATCCGAAGCAGTTGTCTACTGCAACGATATCTCCTAATCAGGTCAAATTACTACAGGAAGCAGTTTTGGCGCAATGTGATGATTTAGATGGTGTGACGGATCGTATCATCAATGATCCCAGGAAATGCAACTTCGATTTTTCGAAACTCCCTTCTTGTAAAACTGGAATACCCCTGGACCAGTGCTACTCGACTGAACAAATAGATGTGATCAAAGAGATCTACAAAGGACCGAAAGCTAATGGTGTGTCACTATATCCCGGATTTCCCGTAGGTGGTGAAAATGAACCTGGTGGTTGGATGAATTGGATTGTGGGACCGGATATGAACACTATGAAATTGAACTTTCCCAATTTACATTTTGCCTTTGGTACGGAATTATGTAAGTATCTCATTTTTAATGATCCGGAATGGGATTATGCCTCATATGATTTTGCAAATTTTCCGGAAGACGCTAAATATGCAGCGGCATATCTCGATGCTACTTCAACCGATTATTCGGCTTTTAAAAATCGAGGGGGCAAAATCATTTTTTCTCATGGATGGAATGATCCTGCACTTTCCGCTTTCACTACCATCGAACATTATGAACAGGTAAAGGAGGTCGATCCTCAACTGGACGATTTCATGAAACTTTATCTATTACCTGGAGTCTTGCATTGTGGTGGAGGACCTGGTCCTGATCAGGCCGATTGGGTAGAAGTTGTCAGAAAGTGGGTTGAAAATAAGCAAACTCCCGAAAAGATAGTTGTCTCTAAATTTAATGACGGAGCACTTAAAATGAGCCGCCCTGTTTTTCCATTTCCATCAGTAGCTCAGTATGACGGGAAGGGAGATCCGAATGTAGAAAGTAGTTATTTGAAAAGATCCAATTAGAAAAGAAGCGGCCCATTGCATGGCTCAACTAAAGACGGACTTCGGACTTATGGCCTCTAGTAGAGTATGCAGAGATCGCAGAGTTTTTGGGTGGTGGAATACTTTTAGCCTCTGACCTCCAGCTTCGGACTCCGACCTTATTGCCTCTCCCAGAGTACGAAGAGTTTTTTATCAAATTTGAACTATCAAAATAATTCACCTAGCAATTAAAGATATAGAGTTGTTACCTGAATTTGTAAATGATGCCTTAGTAGTATAAACTCCTATGGAATTTTTTTTAATCGACTTATGATGATCTCTGGATTTCTAACAAAGTTCTTTTCTTTTGCAGGATTTTTACTTATCGCTAGAGGGATTTTTACAAAAATAATTAATAAGTATAAAATATTAATTGCATTCGTTTTTTTTGGCGTATTGCTATTTCTTTTTTTAGATTTTTTTATTGCAATTTGCCTGATAATTACGGAGTAGTCGACTATCAACTATTTCTCTCAAGCGAGCAGAAAAGTCCCTTGATTGTAGGTTTTGGTGGAAGTGAGGGAGGAATGGTTTACGCCGGTATAGAGACCCATGATTTAAGGGATAGTCTTCTTGTTTTGGGTTACCATTTTCTCGCAGTAGGCTACTTCGGTACTCCCGCTACACCAAAAGACTGGACAGAATTTCTCTTGATGCAATTCATGATACAATTAAGAGCATCAGCCAACATCCGTTGATTGACGATCACCGAATTGCTATTTTTGGAGGGTCAAGAGGTGGCGAACTCGTCCTTAACCTTGCTTCCAGATACGATGATATTGGTGCTGTGATAGCAATTGTGCCATCCAATGTAAGCCTTCCATCAAAGTTTGGTTGGGGCGAGACTTCCTCATGGACATTTGAACAAGAAGAAATACCCTATATTTCAGCGAATGCTGAATCGAAAGAACTCTTAGATAAGGGTGATTTTTATAGCGGATTTAGTATGATGCTGCAAAACCAAGAGGATTTCATTGAATCTTAATTAAAAGTCGAAAACATAAATTCACCTGTCCTTTTAATTTCAGCTACTCTGGATGATGTTTGGCCCTCTACTTTGATGTGTGACAAAATAATAGAGAGACTTAATGGGAACAATTTTCAATTTTTTTATAAACACCTAGAATTACAGGGCGGTCATGCTGAATTCACAAGAAATTATGGATTGATCTTTGAATTCTTAAATCAATATTTTCCTAATTGAAAGCTGATGACAAAAGGTAAAGGCATACAAACGGAATGTGTTCGGCTTTTTATCAACAAGGCGGAATAGATCATCTTCTACATTCCTGGCTTCCGACTTCCTTCTTCGGTCTTCCGATAAGGTGTCACCCCCTAGCCTGGCATTGGCTTTCGTTCAGGTGCGACACCTTTCTTGCAAACCGGCGGAATAGATCCGCCGCTACACCTCCCGGCTTCCCCCGCCCGCTGAAGCCTTCTCTGATCGCCAAAACTTTAGTGACGGCGAGGCGAAGAAGGGCGACTTCGGACTTCGGTCTTTTAGCTTCCGACTTCCCCCTAAAGATGTCACCCCTTGCTCAGCACATTGTCTTGTCCTCAGGCACGACACCTTACTCCCTTCCGTCTTCGGTCTTCAAACTTCCTGGCCTAACATAAGCCAGGCCTTTAGGAAAGCATCAATGTTGCCATCGAGCACACCAATCGTATCACTGGTCTGATGTTGGGTACGATGATCTTTAACCCGTCGGTCGTCCAGAACATAACTTCTGATTTGCGATCCCCATTCGTTTTTCATCTTGGTTGCTTCCACTTTGTCCCGTTCAGCTCGTTGCTTTTCTAGCTCCAACTCATAGATACGCGACTTGAGCATTTGAATCGCTTTATCACGGTTCATATGTTGCGACCGCTCTTCCTGACATTCGACAACCAGACCGGTTGGGAGATGTCTTACCCTCACTGCCGATTCAGTTTTATTGACATGCTGGCCTCCGGCCCCACTACTCCTGAAAGTATCCCAGTCAAGATCAGCAGGATTGACTTCAACTACAATTCGGTCGTCAATCATTGGGTGTACGAACACGGAAGCGAAAGACGTCATCCGTTTGCCTTGGGAATTAAACGGGCTCACCCGCACCAGGCGATGTACACCATTCTCACCTTTCAACAGGCCATAGGCATAATCTCCCTTAATTTCCATTGAGACTGACTTTAGACCAGCAACATCACCATCTACCCGGGTTAATTCAGATACCTTATACCCATTTTTTTCTGCCCACATGATATACATCCTCAACAACATCGCCGTCCAATCGCAACTTTCAGTACCTCCTGCACCGGCGTTAATCTCTAAAATGCACCCTAGTTCATCTTCTGGATTATTTAAAGTAGACCTAAACTCGACATCATCCAGTTTATCGATCGCCAATTGGTAAGCCTTTTCGAGTTCTTCTTCTGAGACTTCTCCTTCCCTAAGAAATTCAAACAGAACTTCGACATCGTCAACCAGAGCTTGGGCATCATTATATGATCTGATCCAATTCTTTAGTAGTCCAATCTCTTTAAGGGTCGCTTCTGCTTGTTTTGGATCATTCCAAAAGTTGGGATCCAAAGTCATCTGCTCCTTATCTTTTATCGTAAATTGCCGGTTATCGACGTCAAAGATACCTCCTAAGAGAACCTAGTCGGTTCTTCATGGCTTGTAGTTGTTCTATAGTCATGTTTAATGGATTATAAATTAGTTTGAAATAATGCCTGGCTGATCAACAATGCTGATCAATATTTAGTTTATAGCGGCGAGCTGGACTAAGAAGTATAACGGCGTATTGCCTGGAATTTCCAAGTAACCTGATTCACCATAACCGAGCGCTGGAGGAATAAACAACGAGGCGACTGTACCTTCATTAATGATAGCAATAGCTTCGTCCCAACCTTTAATTGCGCGACCTTGACCCAATGGAAACTGATAGGGTTCGCCTTGGTCGTACGAGTTATCGAAAGACTTACCATCCATGAATGTTCCATAGTACTGAACGCTCACCATGTCTCCACTTTTTGGAATTTCACCAGAGCCTTGTTCATGTACAAAATATTCCAGTCCACTGGCTGTCTTCTGCAAATTAGATAAGCTACCGGCTTTATAGTCAGCGAGAGCCTTCTCAGCCATAGCTACCACTTCTGGTTTTCTGGCACGGGTGGCTTCCATATCTGACTGACGTTCGTCCATTACCGCTTGCATCTCTGCTTTAAACTCCTCATCAGTTTTAATCTCAATAAATTTCAGATCATATTCGATGACTTTGATATTGGCAAAAGCCGGAGGGACGTCCTCGAGCGAGTCCAAAGGGAAATAAAGGGTAACGCTATCGCCTTCGGCCATCATAGCGAGAGCATCAACAATAATGGGTGTTTCGGGGGTGTATTCTTCTTCGGCGGGAATTCTGATGCGTGGTATTTGGTCGGATCCATAGCTTGTATTCATGATTGAATCCTGATGACGCATCACTATTTGAAAGTAAGCGTATTCACCGGGAGCTGGTTTAACACCATTTGTTGAGACATGCCGCTCAAGACGATACCCTCTTCGGGTGAGTTCCTGACTTGCTTGCTGGCTACATGCAGTTACAAGGGCTAGCATACATATTATAAAGAAAGATTGCTGAAATTTCATATTACTGGTTTGATTAATTGATCTTTATATTGTGGTAAAATTGTCTTAATAAGGTCAAGGGGTGGCTGCGAGGCTAGACTTCGAATATCCTCCGGATGCATTGCGATGGCCACCTCCATTAAAATAGGTCTTTGCAATTTCCTCGACAGAAAAGTCGCCTTTCGAACGAAAAGAAATCTTAATAATTGTAGGCTGTTGACGAATAAATATCGCCATATGTACATTTTGTAAACGGAGTAGGTAATTGACAATGCCCTCCGTATCTCCCCGTTGAATATCGTATACCTGAAAGTCATGTTTATTGAGAAAGATGATACCTGTCTTGTAATCATCAATGATCTCCATCCTATTGGCCAAGCAATGGCCCAATAGACGAAGATTCTTCTCTTCAAGGGTGTTAAAAATACGATCATGAATCGAATTGGTCTCTAATCCGATTTCCTGCAATGAAGCTACCGTTCTGAATAATGCTGGAGATGTACTGTATTGAAAAGATCCGGTGTCGGTAAGGATACCCGTATAAATACATGCTGCAATAGATAGATCGGTCATCGTTGCTCCATCATGCACCTCAATGAATCGATGTACGAGCTCACATGTTGAACTTGCCGATGTATCCGACAAAATAAAGTCTCCGATCGGATCGGGGTAAAGATGATGATCGATTAGAATGGTGTAGCGCTGACGGTTTCCAAGTAATTCGCCCAGTTTATCAATGCGGTCGAGCGAATTGTAATCGAGAATCACTGATACTTCCGCATGTTTGCAAAAATCCTCGATGGGCTCAGGGTCCACATCGAAAATCTGGATGTCCTCAATATCGGGCATCCATTCATAGATGGCCGGATACTCTGAAGGGAAGGCAACCATTACCCGGTGCCCCCTCTTCTTCAGCCATCGTGACATAGCCAGCGATGAGCCGATAGCATCGCCGTCAGGGTTGCGATGACTAGTGATAATGATGTTTTTGGGGTTGGCCAAAATGGACCGAACCTCTTCGATTCCCTGCATTATTTCAAATTAAACGACGAAAATGTGACTTTTTACTGAGGGGTAAAAATTTATTTTACCTGGAAACAGATTAATGATTGTGGTCGATTTATTTACTTTTGCCGCTTCAAAAAATAATATTGAACTGAATTTTCCTAAATCTCTAATCAAATATGAGCAACAGAACCTTCACTATGATCAAACCAGATGCGGTTAAAGCCGGGCATATTGGCAATATCTTGGCAAAAATAGCCGATGCCGGCTTTAAGATCGTGGCGATGAAAATGACCAGGCTCTCAGCAGATACAGCAGGTGCATTTTATGCAGTGCACAGCCATCGACCATTTTATCAGGAACTGGTCGATTTTATGTCATCCGGACCAATCGTCGCAGCTATTCTTGAAAAAGACAATGCGGTTGAAGATTTCCGGACCCTAATCGGCGCAACCAATCCTGCCGAGGCCGCACCCGGTACGATCCGGGCCTTGTATGCAGCAAATGTGGGTGAAAATGCAGTCCATGGCTCAGACTCCAATGAAAATGCGGCCATTGAAAGCAATTTTCACTTCGCAGGCTGTGACATGTTTGCCTATTAGTGCTCGAAATACCCAACTTTCTAAGGTTAGCTACCTTCGAATTCGATCTGCTACTTGACATTGTGTGTTCTTTAACACACAATGTCTTTGCCTTCCAAAATGCCTAATCAGCTGAAGTTAGAATATGTTATATACAGGAACTGCGATTCCCTCGATTTGATCCAATACGTAGTCGGTTTGGCAAGACAAGCAACTTAGTTAATGATAAGCTGTATTGTGAGCCAAAGTTTTTCCGCAAGTAGCACATTTAGTAGCAGAACCGCCTCCCCCGGCACAACCACTGGGGCATGTATAATGCCAGACTCCGGCTGCATTCTGGGCAGGTTCAGGAGTCGATGCAGGAGGGCTACCTGGATTTTGAGCACCCAAACTAATGCTGGGTCCACCACTACTAGCACCACCTCCGCCATGATAGGCTGTATTGTGAGCCAAATCACCCCCGCAGGTTGCACATTTTCCAGCTGCCCCAGCCCCTCCAGCACATCCGTTGGCACATGTGTAGTGCCAAACTCCCGTTGCGTTCTGTGCAGGCTCAGCCGTTGTAGACGGGGCTGATCCAGTGTTAAGATTGCTAAAATCAACCACTGGATCTGAGTTGTCGCTCTGGATGTTTATAGGCTGATTGTCTGCAGTTTGGTTATGATAAGCTTGATTATGTTCATATTCAGAGCCGCAAACCGGGCAAGTGCCTGCAGCTGGACCACCACTTCCCTGGCAATTTTTGGGGCAAACGTAATGTGGTACTGAGCCACTGCTTGCCAGGGTGCCACCTGATGCTGCTGGTGCGGGTACACTGCCTGGGGGTAACTCCCGCAAGGACTTTCGGGCTTCATCTCTAACGCCATCTTTACCGCCGTTTTCGCAGGAAGTTGCGAATATTAAAGATAGTAGAAGAACAGGTATCAATTGATTGACCTTCATATTAAAGTTATTTTTGCGGCGCAAGATAAGCTAAAAATCGCTGTTGCCACTAATGATCAATATTTTTCATAAAAGGACGCACTTAACCACGGCATCTGAAAAACAACTTAATCTATGGAAAGACGGCAAATACTAATGTTATGTGTCATCTTTGCCTCCTGATTCCGTACAGGCACATCAGTCAAACATTTGATCGTGTTATTAGTTTAACTTTTAGAGACTTCAATAACATCAACGATATATCACAACTATGAATATAAATAAGATTGAACTGAGATTTTTAACGACTTCTGACTATGAGCAATTAAAGGAGGCCATGATCGAGTCCTATACCAGCATGCCGGGAGCCTACTGGAAAAGGGAACATATCGAAAACCTGATTGATCGATTTCCTGAAGGTCAGGTTGTCTTAAAGGTTGATGGAAAAGTCGCTGGTTGTGCATTATCTATCATTGTCAATTCAGATGATTTTGAAGGCTCCCACTCCTACAAACAAATCACTGGTAATTATACTTTTGAAACTCATGATCCCAATGGAGATCTTTTATATGGCATCGACGTTTTTATTACCCCTGAATTCAGAGGTCTGAGATTAGGTCGAAGGCTTTACGATTATCGAAAAGAGCTTTGTGAGAAATTAAATCTAAAGGGTATTGCTTTTGGTGGCCGAATACCTAATTATCATAAGTATGCTGATCAACTGAGTGCTAAGGAATATATAGGTAAGGTTCGATCTAAAGAAATTCATGACCCGGTATTAAATTTTCAACTTTCCAACGATTTTCACCCGGTGCGCATTCTCAAAGGGTATCTGGAAGGTGATGCAGCTTCGGAAGAATATGCCGTGCTTTTAGAATGGGATAATATTTATTATGAAAAAAAACAAGTAAATCCGGTTGCAACTAAGAAGGTGGTGCGCCTCGGATTAATTCAGTGGCAAATGAGACCTTACAAATCGCTCGACGAGCTTATGCAGCAAGCTGAGTACTTTGTCGACGCCGTGTCTGGTTATCGGAGTGACTTTGCTTTATTTCCTGAGTTTTTTTAATGCCCCTTTGATGGCTGACTTCAATCATCTGACTGAGGCGGAGGCCATCCGTGGATTGGCTGCTTATACCGATGAAATCAAAAATAGATTTTCACACCTTTCCATATCCCACAATATAAATATCATTACAGGGAGCATGCCTTGTTTGGAAGATGGCGTTCTCACCAATGTTGGGTTCCTGTGTCATAGAAATGGAAAGGTTGACATGTATGAAAAAATTCACGTTACACCAGATGAGGCCAAAGTTTGGGGTTTGAGTGGGGGTAAAAGTGTTCGAACTTTTGACACAGATTGTGGTAAGATTGGTGTCTTGGTTTGCTACGACAGTGAATTTCCTGAATTGTCCCGGATATTAAGTGACCAGGGTATGGACATACTTTTCGTGCCATTCCTGACCGACACTCAAAATGGTTATTCGAGGGTACGACATTGCACCATGGCCAGGGCTATTGAAAACGAGTGTTACGTCGCTATTGCTGGTAGTGTAGGCAATTTGCCATTGGTACATAATATGGATATTCAATACGCCCAATCAGCAGTATTTACGCCATGTGATTTTGCTTTCCCATCCAATGGTATCAAGGCAGAAGCTACTCCTAATACAGAAATGATCTTAGTAGTAGACGTGGACCTTGATTTGATACGTGAATTGCACAATTTTGGTAGTGTCAGAAATCTAAAAGATCGCCGTAGGGATCTTTACGATGTAGTAGCAGTCAAACCCAAAATCGATGATGACAAGCAAGTACATCAAACAAAACTGGCTTCCAGTTTGATTGCTGATAAGTGAGCGTTGGCATAGTTTATGAGCGGTCGCAATACTAAAAGACAGGAGTATTCTGTTTTCAGTTACAGACCTTCAACAACAATTAGCTATGATCAAGCAAAGTATAGCCCTCCTTTTTTTATTGCTCATCGTCTCTTCCTGCGGGCAGAAAGCAAAAAAGGAAATTGCGCTTAAAGACGAACAGATTAAGTTGCTCCAAGAGCAGCTGAATCATGTGCAAAATACCCAGACCAGTTTATTAGATCGATTATCTGACTTGTCGGTGGTCAATAAAGCCGGAGCTGAAAGTATTCAAAAATCTCTGGAATCTATCAATCAACAATATTCGTTCATTGAAGACCTCACGACCAAGATTCACCAAAAAGATTCGGTCAATCTGGCACTGGTCATGAATATCAAAAGATCGTTGTCTGATATCAATGATCAGGACGTACAAGTGGAAGTAAAAGGTGGGGTAGTCTATGTTTCAATTTCCGACAAAATGTTATTTCGTAGCGGAAGCTCTAATCTGACTTCACAAGCCAAAAATGTACTTGGTAAATTGGCAACGGTGATTAATGATCATCAGGATTTAAATATTCTGGTAGAGGGTCACACCGATGATGTACCTATGAACAACGAGTGCCTGATTGACAATTGGGATCTCAGTGTCAAAAGAGCAACATCGGTTGTGCGATCATTGCAGCAGGAATACTATGTATCTCCCGACCGGATGACTGCAGGCGGCAGGTCTGAATACGTACCCAAAGCGGACAATGATTCGTCAGCTGGTCGTAGTGAAAACCGGCGTACTGAGATTATTATTACACCCAAATTAGATCAGTTTTTTAAATTACTGGAGTCGCCTAAATTGGCTGGGTAGATGTGCGGTTTTTAATGAGCTTGGCTTCTAAGGCATTTGGCTTCTTTTCTATTATACTCGAAACCTATCATTTCAGGGACCAGGAAATTCCCCGATTTCGTCAATGACCGATTAAGGCTTCATAGCGCGAGGTTTTGGCATCTATAAGCTTTTATCTAAATTGTCCAAAAATTCACCAACTCCAGGCCCAGAGGACACTCATGATACGAAATCCATCAACAGTCAAAAATCACCCTTCGGCGAAATCCGGGATAAGCCATTTACTTACTTTGTAATGCATTTGGAAAAAAATCAGATCTTCAATAGATATAGATGATGAAAGAAAAAGCTTATGTTCAGTTAAACACCATAACGATCGGAACTAAATTGCTCCTTGCTATATTCCTGATAGATTTTTACCCAAATGAAATTCAAGCCTATACCGAACATAAACTAATCGTGGAGTCGACCGGCATCGGCGCGTTGGACTCAGTGATTTATGCCGATACGCTTCCTGACGGAAATCGATTAGATCCGGATCGTGTCTATGTTTTACGGAAGTCTACAAAATATATTTTATCATACGAGATTGAATGGTCTGGATATGACCTGCGGATTAAGGCAGAAGAGGGAAGTGGAGAAAGACCTTTAATTTTAGTTGATGATCAGATCGGTTTCGCAGGCCATCTTTTTGTATTGCGGGAAAGTGCCAATTTAGAATTGGATGGGCTACATCTAAATGGAAGGTATTCCGACATGAGTATGGCACTCAGAATCATTCGGATCAATGGGGATTGTGATAAAGTGACGATTGACAATTGTGTCATGGAAGAGGCCAGCCAATCTATTTTTCGATTAAATGCTGATTCAATAAAAGTTTTTGTTACCAATTCGATCTTTAATCGTATCGGTAATCCAACTGACCCTAGTAATGGTCGGCTTTTTGATAACCGTGGTCATCCGATCGACATGTTGTTGATGTACAATTCAATGGCTTATAATGCTACTTCTCGTTTTTATCGGAATGGTAGCGACAATGCACTTTTGATTAATGGTATTTTCGATCAGAATACCTTTTATGGATCTGGAGAATATGGCCACACTTTTGGTAAGGTAGAAAATTTGACATTCACTAATAATATTGTGGCTAATCCTGCTTTTCTTGGTGAAACTTCGTCATCGACAAGATTTGGTATCTCACTTGATACCTTTATTCCCGGAGTATCTGCGGTTGATATTAGCTTCAACAATTTTTTTATTTATAAGGCATTCGACAATCTACTTCCTAGTCATCGATTCTCCGGTGAACAGGTTTATTCTGTAAATGGTGATTTTTTTGATGCTCATGTCACGGCCGCTATTAACTATGCGGGTGTCGGGGCTACCAATATTATGGAGCTACTTTTCTTCACTGATCCTCCCCTCGTGCCTGCTCAATTTATTGTGGCTTCGGCCGATGAATTTTATGATAATGCCGGAGCTTGGGACTTCGCTGATTTAACGCCATTCACTATTTATTCCGAACCCGGGATTGATCGATATGTAACGTTTCATGATTTTTCCTACTCCGATACCACGATGTCGTATACGGCCGGGTCTCAGGGGCAGCCTCTTGGAGCGCATCTGAATTTTTGTAATTATCCGAGAAAGTTAGAATTATCTCTGGATACTTTGATGAGCGGCAGCTATCGTGCGCTGGATACTTTGATACTCACCGGCACAAATATGCTTGCCAATAGTCTGATATTTAGTAGTGGGGGTATCATAAAGGTTAATCCCAGTCTAGAGGGTCTCCCTGGAAAAGAAGTATTGATGAGAACCGAATCCCTGCTCTGCGACAAATTGGTGAAGCGGGATTAATATAATTTCTTGTAGTCGTTTTAATGAAAGGCCTTGTTAATATTTCAAACCGGGCTTGGGAATTCCACCTTCCGAAATCCGAAATCCCCATTCGTGTCCTGGGAACCCATTTAAAATGAATTCCACCATCCGAAATCTGAAATCTGAAATCCTCATGTGGGCATGGAACCCCTGCACTTGAACGAATAAAAAAAGCCAACCCAATAAATCAGGTTGGCTTTAATAATATAGTTTAAATTCGAAATCTACAATCAGCAATTCGAAAGCTATCCCATGATCCGATGCTCAGCTGCCTTTAAAATAGCATCGAGCATTTGCGGATAACTTACGCCGTCAAAAGAGGCCATTTTGGCCAGGTGACCATCCCAGCACCAGCCTGGATTGGGATTAACCTCCAGTAGCTTTGGATTGCCCTGGTGATCAAGTCGCCAGTCGAAGCGACAGTAGTCACGACAGCCCAAACGCTCAAACATCTTCAAACTGTCGCTGATCATCGCTTGAGTAACCTCATTGGGCAGATCAGCTTTAATGGATCGTAGAGCGTGAAAATAAGGAGAGTCGGTAAGCCATTTGGCTTCGTATCCACAGATGTGAGGTAATCCTTCTGGCAATTGCGAATAATCTTCTTCAATAAGCGGGAATACCAGCATATTGCTTAAAGCATTTCCAACAACACCGACACTAATCTCGGCACCGGTGAGAAATTGCTCAACCAAAATCGGTTTGTCATATCCAAACTGAGAACGAATTCGCACGATGGCGTCATCTAATTGCTCGATGGTATAAGCCACGTTTCGCTGAGTGATCCCAAAGCTACTATCACCAAAATTGGGTTTGGCAATGACCGGAAATGGCAAGTTGACCTCAAATAGACTGTCTTCGGGCTTAATCAAAAATGCATCGGCTACTGGTACTCCTATTTCCGCAGCGACACCTCGTATGAGCGATTTGTCATAGCAATAAGCGAGGCATTGAGGATTGGAGCCACTATATGGAATTTTTAGCATCTCCAGCACTGCCGGTACATGCAATTCTTTTAATGCATCATTATGAAATCCTTCGTCGCATAAATTAAAGGCAAAATCAACTTTACCCTGTAATTTAAGCAGGTCCTGAATGAGTGTATTGTGATTATTTAAATAGGTGAATTTGAATTCCTCCAGTTCACCCAAAGCTATTTTTAATTTAGATATGGTTTGAAGATCATCATCGTCAAACACTCCGTCGGGTTTGATCACATCCCTGAGCGTCGGATCACCCATCAGAACGACAATGTTTTTGACGTCTTTTTTGACCTTTTTAGGGGTCCATTCTTTAACGACGCTCGTGGTTATGATCATCCGCCGTTCCATCATGCCGAGGTCCTGATTGCGTTTGGTTTCGCTTTCAATTTCACCATGAAAAACAGGTTTTGTAAAACCCGCAGCTTTCAGAAGGATTTCCAGGTCTTCCTTTCGGTATAAGCGTTCCGCATAAAATTGATCGACGATCACCCCTTTTTCGATATTGGTGACTACTTCTCTCGAAATCAATCGCTGATTGTCTGACGCCAGTGATCGCTCACGACATACGAAGTGTTTTTTATCGATCCATTCCCAGCTGCGTGGCACATAGTTTTTGAACAGATAATTACCATCGGCTACATCCATCAGAAATCGACCGTTGGGTTTCAACACACGGAAAATTTCTTTTAGTATCTTAAGATCATCGTCGGTTGATTCAAAATAGCCAAAACTATTTCCCAAAATGGTTACACAATCAAACGTATCAGTGGGGTAGGGTAGCTTGCGCACATCACCCTCCTTAAAATTGATGTTAAGTCCTTCGTTTCGAGCCCTGTTGCGTGCTCGCTGAATCAAAAATCGACTGCGATCAATGCCATAAACTTCCTGCTGGCCTCTTCTTGCCAACTCCAGCAAATGGCGACCCTGACCACATGCCATGTCTAATATTTTTTCATTTGGATTTAATTGCAGGATGTCACTAAACATACTGACTTCAGTCTGAGTGATTTCACGATCTTCAACGATGTCTGCATCGGTCTTGAGATACATGGCGTTGAAAATGCGTTTCCACCAATCAGGTTTTAGGTGTTGTTCCAGATTATCGACCGGCCCTGATTTAGGAACATGGTTTTTTACCGGCTTTGGCTTGTTTCCAAGCATTGTTTTCATTGTCAAACTGATTTTAAATTTTAGATTAATATTATTAAAAGATTATAAGCCGTCCAGCATTCAACGATGGCTTTCATGTATACTCTACTGTTTGCGATGGTACTCATTTGAATGGCAACCAGAAATCTCTTTCCCGGCGTCTTCGACCCCAAATTTCTTACAATTTGGGCGTTGGTTGATGAAGAAGATATTACATCATGCTTTACCGGCTACTTTTAGTAGCTTTCTCGTCCAGACCTTTCAAATTTGCGATTAAAAATCAATGTAAAATTAGATAATTCAAGTTATGAAACGACAAAACTTTAGATACGTTCAAATAAAGACGATTTTATTTCAATCTGGTCATACATTTGACTACTGCTGATCTCTTCGGATTGTTTCATTTCAATTTTATTTAGCTTATAAAATGTTGAATATCAATTATATATGTAATATTTGTAGAATAAAAATTTGGAACATCGCTGGTAAACTTTAAATGACCCTCCCAATGCAATTTTCGATCAGTCAGGACCGTACTGACCGTGTAGAGGCTTGTTAAATCGGTTTCAGATGGCTGGTCATCATGCGTAGTAGGGCAAATCTCTTCTGTCTACTTCATTTTACCCCATGGGTAATGTGCTTCTGAGCTATCAGATACCACGATTTCAGCTTTTTGGGGCCGAATGTCATAGGGACTTTCCGTGATTTCAATAAAACCGGAATTTCTTTCTGAGTAAATGCTTTCATATCTGGATAATTTAGGGTCCCTAACCGGTAAATTGAATGTTGAATTTTTGCTCTGACTGAGAGATAGCACCGGAATCTGGAGAATATTTTTTACGTACGGGTCCCAAGTTTGATACTCATAGTCAATAGGTGAGGTAGGCAAAAGCCTGGGCCATGGAGAATTGTGAATTTTCCAGCCGTATTCGGTGCACTCTTTTAGCCGGGACTATTCGTTAGAACCTTGTCATAAGGCCTGGAAGAACAATAAAATAAGGGGTTTTCCTGACTGAGGCTAGCACAGCTAAGGTGAAGGAAGAAAATCCAGCGGAGCGCCCTATTTTGCAGCTATTTCAGGCCGCACTAGATTTTCTAATGCATAATCCCGGTTTAAGGTCCAGATGGTAAAATGGCATCTCGATTTTCAATTTTATCGGTTGCTGGCTTACAATCAACTTGGTGTTTTCGGCTCATATCTTGCGAGCGTCGTTGAAAGCTGCAACCGTCATCTGCGTCTCTCAGCCTCCTGTAGCAAGCATGCCGAATCGGTTCCTTCGACTTTCTTCATTTCGGTAAGACAGATACTCAAGTATCTCCTGACGTCCTATCCCTTGTAGTACCTTTGGTAAATACCGACCGGCAACAAGTCGAATGCCATCAGACGAGGTTGATCCACTTCTCCTGGGTGTGAGGTTGATTTTGGGCTACCACTGAAAATGAATAGGGTGGAGAAAACGTTATGACGAACTTCATACGCGCGGCAATAGGGTGTAATATTTTAACTAATGACCACATGTGTCCTTCATGCTGATCCAGTTTTAGTTGACATCTTTCCCCGTCGTAAATGTGGTACGATTTTCGTGACTATACCATCAAGCAGTTTTCCCTTTATTCGTTATCGCTTTGTCTTGAAACCTATCATTTAATCAAAATTAGTATTTAAAAGCGATCATGAGTACAGTATTAAGACTATTCGTATGCCTGTTCATATTAAGCACAGGAACCCTACAACTTCATTCTCAAGTCAATTTTTCGGATCAAGCCGGAGGATTTGGCCCTTTCATCGGACTGGTGAGATCCAACTTGAAACAGCCACAATTAGCTGGTGACAAAATAGGAGTATTGGATATGTATCATGGATGGGAAGCCGGTGTGAAAAGTGAAATGTACCGAACCCGCTGGATGCGGGGAAATATCCTGGCCAGCTTCGTGCAGCAAGGGGCTACCGAATACTTTCAAACCGAAAACACTACTCGACCGATTGATATCGATCTTCAGGAAATCAAACTCGCAGTAAATCCACTTCTATTTAAAGTGGGTAGCGATTTTTTTCACGGCTATCTTGGGGTGGCATATATGGATCATATATAATTAATCAGAAGATTAGTGATCCTGATCTGGTGGGACAGTATTGGACAAGTGGCGACGAATTAAAAGGAGGAGATATTGGACTGGACCTTGCAGCAGGAATTCACATTTGGTCATTTGATATCGAAGCTCATGCGCAATATGGTCTTCTTGACCTCGGCACCAGATGGGATGGCTCAACTGTACGGCATCAATTTTTTTGGACTCAGTCTGACTTACCTGTATGTCAATCAGCATATCACCAGAAAGTCTTGCAGAGACACCCGAAAGAGTAATCCCAAAAATCGAATGTAGGGTTCGGTAGGCTACCTATGAGAGTTCGGCAGGCTCAACCTGTCTTTGTTCAGTCAGCCTGAGCTTGCCGAAGGCCATTTCTATTGATTTTCAATCAACAAATTGGTCTCTACCGATTGCAATTCAAAAATGCCATAGCAAAAGTCACCTTCGGGATAGTGATAGATTACTTCAGCATAACTGGGTAATTGATAACCATTAATCTCATGGTATCGACTCAACGGAGTTGACCAACGAAAACGTTTTAATGTGCCATCGTCCTGATAAGCGTAGCGGTTTTCAGAAATAAAATTAATCAACTCACCGGATCCATTAAAGTGGAGCCAGGCTGAGACGATATGACCATCCATAGTAAATTCGGCCAGCACCCGGTTGCCTTCGGTTTTTATCCAGGAAATTCGCGAATCAATTAGTGATGCCGGAACCATGCCACACATATCATTAAAGAAGGTCACCGTTTCTGAAATATCCATTTCAGTACCTTCCTGCTTTTGTACCGGGAAAAGAGAAAGTAGCCGAATATCCATATCAGCCTTCACATTTTTAAATCGATGGTAGCCGGCTACCGGTAGTTTATTCATGACGGCATCCATGAAAAAAGTCGAACATTTTGTGTGATAGAATTATATTGCTCCGAACTAAACTTCATCCATGCACTGTCGGTATTCTTTCGAATTTTACCATCAAACTCAATTTTAAAGTTCTTGACTTTGGGCTTTCCCAACGAACCTGACAAACGAATATAGTTTTGCACCAGTGCCGGCAGGTCTTTGATATCTTTTTCGGTGAGAATTTCCTCCGTAGGTGTCAAATTACTGGACAGTATTTGGCTAACGTCATGCTGATATGTTCTTTTAAAACTCGTTGTACTGTAACCCACCAGACAGCTCAATAGGATTATGATATTGGCAATTGATCCAAATTTAGAAGATTCCCAGCTGAGGAAAATCAATGTTTGAGAAAGGATTACAGCAATCAGACCGGACATCCACCAGAAATCTTTTCTCAGGACAAAACTTATGGCGGTAATGAGAAAGAATAAAGTTGTCAGTAGCCATAAGATACCCATACCTTTGCTGAGATACCGGGTGATCTGGGGCAATTCGGCATATCCGAAAGCTTTGGCGAAACCCATTAAATGAATCAAGCCATGGATAACGATAATCGACGAAAGTAAATACCGCATAAATCCTGTTTGATCTGCAAATATGATACGGATTTTTACACTGTCCGATGATGACTGACCATTCTGAAAATGATATTGGTCAGACCTCCTACATAATAACCTGATGCTAGGGCTTGCCATTACGAAAAAAGTGTATAATATTTTCGGCCGCGAGTCTAGCCATTTCGCTGCGGGTAAAATAGGTCGACGAGCCAATATGCGGTAGGACAAGTACCCTGGGCATCGAAAGGAGTTTGTTGTCCGGATGCATTGGCTCGGGGTTGGTGACATCAAGCCCGGCACCCCAGATCTCATTCGATTCCAACGCTCCGATCAAATCCTCCTCAACATGCAAACCACCTCTAGCTGTATTAATAAAGATGGCGGTCTTTTTCATTTTTGAGAAGGCACCTTTATTGAAAATACCTTTGGTGTCTGCATTTAAACTTGCATGCACAGAAAGTACATCACTTTGACTGAGCAATTCATCCATTGATACTCGCTTTGCACCCAGTTGCTTTTCTGCATCATGGTTAATATTGCGATTGCAATAAATGATATTCATATCATAGACTGCTTTGCTCCGACGCGCCATTTCAAAGCCTATAGCTCCCAAGCCAAAAATACCCAATGTTTTACCTTTTAAGTCGATTCCGAGGTTTTTGGTGGGAATGAAGTATTTCCATTCACCTTTTCCGATTTGACGGTTTGTGTCAAGAAAATGTCGTGCAACAGATAGCATTAGTCCAAAGGCAATTTCAGCGGTGGCCTCGGTAAGAACTCCGGGGGTATGACCTACTGATATACCAATTTTCGTGGCAGCATTAATGTCAATATTGTCAAATCCCACTGCAAATGTCGAGATGATTTCTAAATGAGGACATGCCTCCAAAAAGCCAGCATCAATTTCGTCAATTCCGGTACAGAGTAATGCACTTGCTGATTGGCATTGTTCAATCAATGTTGATTTAGGCATGGGATATTCCTCCTGCCAAACGACAACTTCAAAATCTGCCTGGCTCAATAGATCTTCCGCAGTAATCGGGAGCTGCCGGCTAATAAATACTTTGATTTTTTCCATAGTCGACAATATTACAGAAAATTGAAAAGGTTGATCAGTTATTTAGTTGATTGTGCTTTATGCAAGGTAGGCACTCTGAAATGATGTTGGAATTTGATGGCTCATCTTGCAAGCTGATAACGGAGTTGCAATATTGGATAGAGTTTACCCATACCATCGGTCTGGGATTTGCTCTCGATTATAAATCCTCGTTTTTTATGAAAAGGCAAGCACCCTGATTTTGTTCGTTACATCGACTTTAGTCACTCCCAATTGATTTAGGCCATATTTGACCTACTGGGTTCCGGCACCCTTTCCCAACTAATCGGGATGAATAAATAACATTTCGGTTTTGTCACCGGAAATCCCGGAGAATCCGAAAATTTATTCATTTTTGCTATTCATGGTGTAAAGGTCTATCTGATCGAAATATTGATCAAGCAATAGCGGTCGAATTTGTAGAATGTAAGTTTCGGGAATAAAATGGTAGGTTGCTCCGACAGAAGCCTTCCATATTTCGGCTAGCCGTAATAAGTTTCATTGTCTGCTCTCTTGGTTTCGTGAATCATCTGGGTTTACTTAAATATTCGAGGTGTTGGATATGAAGAGAGAGAGGCAGAATTCGCATTCTGCGGCTTGTAAAAGCGAGCAATTCAAAAAATTTATTTCAAAAGTTACCTCCAAAAAAAACGGCAAAGACCCAATTTTCCTATTAATTCTCGGACTTACTAAATTCAATAGTGAAGTTGCTAAAACTTGAAAGAATAACTTCAAAAAAATCTTCTCTTACCAGCTCAAGGGATTAAAATTTAACCCCCTTAAAATAAGCAGGTCTTGTTGTCATAGGTTCAAGATCGGTGAGTTCATTGATTTTAATAGGCCTTCCTTCTTTAATACTCTTACGGGCAGCAATGCCAATCAAGATCGACATCGCCCCATCCCGGCTACCGGCTGCATGGTGAAATGGATCGGGAGCATCTTGATTTCTAAATATTTTATCTTGCAGTCTTTCATCTCCACCCCCGTGTCCACCCCGGGGAGCGGGAATTTTGAAGATTTGCACATCTTTCTCAAAGTTTTTCATCATCATAACTTGATGAAAATTTTCCACTTCATTTTTATCTTGAGCCATTTCGGCAGCATGCAACGAAGCTTGATCAGCCATATTTGCATCCTCCCATGGAATATCTTCAGTTGAGTCAATTCGGCCGTTCATTCCGTTAAACGCGACACGCCAACCTTCATAAGGTGAGTAGGTTGTCAAGGAATAATTGACCAGTACTCCATTGGCATATTTTATCTGAGCCGACATTTTATCATAGATGTCAATCTCCGGTCGCCATAAACAATTGTCCCTGATATAACCATCGTATTTTTCATTTTCTGCATACAACGAAAAGTCTCTTTTACTCTCCGTGATATCGTAGTAAAATTTACAGTCCTTTGTGTAAGCACAATTTCGACAGTTAGCCCCCCTAAATGAATTATTGTGTCCGTAATGCTCCAGTGATCCGTAAGCGCTTACTTCCACTGGATCAGAATCTAGCCACCAATTAAGCAAGTCAAAATGGTGAGTCGCCTTATGTACCCAGAGTGATCCACTGTGAGCCATGATACCATGCCACCTTCTAAAATAGGAGGCTCCATGATAGGTATTTAAATACCAATGGAAATCGCAGGAAGTAATTTTACCTACTTTTTCTTCTGCTAGCAATTCTTTGATCTTTGTGGGATGAGGAGCCCAACGGTAATTGAATCCAACGATTATTTGCTTACCCGCTTCTTTTTCTGCATCAAGAATAGCTTTGCATTTTGTTTCATCTGTACTCAGCGGTTTTTCTGTAATGACCTGGATTCCTGCCTTGAGGCCCTTAATAATAAATTCGTGATGGGTCGCATCGACTGTAGTTACAATAAGTACATCGGGTTTAACCTCCAGCATCATCTTGTCAAAGTCGGTAAAAACCGGGCAATTGACTCCCATATATTTTTTAGCCAGTTCAAGCCGACCAGGGTTGATATCCGAAAGCGCCACAAATTCAAGAATGTCACTGTAGCGTTCCACCAGGTTTTTACCCCAAAAGGAAGTTCCCCGAACTCCTGTACCCACCATAGCAACTCGCTTTTTTGCCAGTACCGATTTGGCGGTGATACCTTCGACTGTGCCCGGCATTAATGATGCTGCTCCTGCAGCAACTCCTGATGTCTTCAAAAAGGATCGTCGTTTCATGAATCTGTCTTGTTGTTAAAGGGACTACTTAAAACGTCTAAAATAGTTAAAATACCGAGTTAAGACTTTCGTTTGCCCTAAATCGTAAAAATTTGCAGAATTTTATTTAAAAATGCTTTATTTCAGGGGGTAGATCAAACAGACAACCAACAAACATGAGCAATAAATACATCGTGGCAATCGATCAGGGCACTACCAGCTGCCGGGCATTAGTGATAGCGCATAGTGGTGACATCATAGCTACAGCCCAGAAGGAGTTTACCCAGATTTTTCCCAAACCGGGATGGGTTGAACACGATCCTGAAGGAATTGTCCGGGTGCAGTTGCAAATGGTCAGGGATGCTATGACGCAAGCAGACATTGCAAGCCATCAGGTAGAGGCTATTGGTATCACCAACCAAAGGGAAACTACGGTTGTCTGGAATAAATCGACTGGCAAACCGATCTACAATGCTATTGTTTGGCAAGATAAACGTACTGCCGATTTATGTGAACAAATCAAGAGTGAAGGATGGGCTGATGAATTTAACCAACGCACGGGATTGGTGGTTGATTCCTATTTTTCAGCGACCAAAGTAATGTGGATACTTGAGCACATACCCGGTGCGAGGGAGTTGGCCGATAGAGGCCAATTAGCGATGGGTACGATTGATACCTGGCTCATATGGAAGATGACTGGGGGTAATCAGCATATCACCGACTATTCGAATGCTTCACGCACAATGCTTTACAACATTTATAAGCTGGAGTGGGATGAATGGATCTTAGATCGGCTTCAAATACCTCGATCGATATTGCCGACCGTTAAGCCTTCTTCCTTTGATTTTGGACATTATGAATTGGATAATGTCAAGATCCCTATTAGGGGTGTAGCAGGAGATCAGCAAGCTGCCTTATTTGGTCAGCAGTGTCTGGAACCAGGCATGGCCAAAAACACCTATGGCACTGGTTGCTTTATGCTGATGCAAACAGGAGAAAAGGCGTCTGCCTCACACAATGGGTTGTTGACTACCATTGCTTGGGGGCTCGATGGTAAGGTATATTATGCTCTGGAGGGCAGTGTTTTTATAGCCGGGGCCGCCATTCAATGGTTGCGAGATGGACTTCAATTTTTTCAATCAGCCTCCGAGTCTGAGAGTAGTGCCCTTCGGGCTACTCCCGACCATGGAGTTTATGTAGTACCCGCTTTTGCTGGTATGGGAGCACCTTATTGGGACATGTATGCACGTGGAGCGATCTTTGGGATTACTCGTGACACCACTTCCGCCGAGATCACGCAGGCAACTCTTGATTCTTTAGCCTACCAGACCAAAGATATTCTTGAAGCGATGCAATCAGATAGTGGGGTAAGTCTCGATCGGCTCAATGTCGACGGCGGTGCTACTTCAAATAACTATTTGATGCAATTTCAGGCAGATATACTCGGGGTGCCGGTGGTTAGACCTAAAGTCACCGAAACCACGGCAATGGGAGCCGCCTATCTGGCTGGCCTTGAGACTGGTTTTTGGTCAAAGGAGCAGATAGCCAAGATAAGGGCTATTGATCGGGAATTTGTGCCAATAATGCTGGAGCAACAGCGCATTGACTCATACAAAGGCTGGCAAAAGGCCGTCAAAAGGACCCTGGGATGGATGAAAGATTAGCTTTTTCTTACCAAAACCGTGAGCAATTCCTTAGCGAAGCAAATAGCAGCAACTTCGACTTACTAGTGATAGGAGGTGGGATTACCGGTGCCGGTATTGCATTGGATGCCGTCACCCGTGGATTATCCGTTTGTCTGATTGAGCAAGGTGATTTTGCATCTGGCACGAGCAGCAGATCGACCAAACTGATCCATGGGGCCTACGATATTTGAAGCAATTTGAATTCAATCTTGTCAAAGAAGTAGGACGAGAAAGGGCAGTATTGCATCGTTTGGCTCCGCATCTGGTGGTGCCTGAAAAGATGGTTTTGCCCCTGATCAAAGGTGGATCATTAGGTAAGACCATGACCTCCATAGGGCTCTATATCTACGATTTTTTGGCTGATGTAGATGGGGCAGACAAGCGACTCATGCTTGAGAAAGACGAAATGCTTGCCATAGAGCCATTGCTGCCCGGAGAAAAATTACTAGGAGGTAGTATCTATGCGGAGTACCGCACAGATGATGCCAGGCTTACCATCGAAGTGATTAAAACCGGATATCGACATGGAGCCCTACCGATCAATTATTTGAAGTGTATACGAATTTTGGAGGATGAAGGCCAGGCCATCGGAGCTGAATGCGAAGATCAAATCTCAGGTAAGAGATTGAGCATTAGCGCAAAGCACGTTATCAATGCTGCTGGGCCTTGGGTAGATCAAATACGGGCGATGGTTGAAACGATTTCCGGAAAGAGACTTTATCTGACAAAGGGAGTTCATATCGTGGTGCCAAAGGAGAAGTTGCCATTAAATCATGCAGTATATTTTGATGTTCCTAATGATAGTCGCATGATTTTTGCGATACCTCGATTGGATGTCACTTATATTGGGACCACGGATACTTATTATGAGGGCGATAAGGAGCAAGTAAAGGTTAGCAGGCAGGATGTGGAGTATCTTTTTAAATGCGGTTAATCAGACGTTTAGTGTTGATGTGATTAAGTGCAAAGACATTGTTTCATCCTGGGCTGGACTGCGACCATTAATCTACGAAGACGGAAAATCGGCCTCGGAAATATCGAGGAAAGATGAGATTTTCGAAGCGGATAATGGTCTTCTATCCATAGCCGGAGGCAAATTGACCGGCTACCGGAAGATGGCAGAAAGAATCATCGATATGGTCATCGAGCGGATTTACCCGGAAAAATATTCCGATCACCCTGCCCGAACCGAAGACATCGCCCTTAAAGAAGATCCTTTGGAAGATTTTGCAGATTGCCAGCAATATACCAGAGGCATCGAAGAGCTGTGTTCAGAATTAGGTCTGTCAGCTTATTATGCCAAATATCTGGTCCATAATTATGGCAAAGATTCTTCCTCAATCTGTGCCGGGATGAGCAGGTACTCATCATCAGCGGCAGAAGGAGCTTTGATTCTTTCTGAACTTGATTTTTGTGTGCAGGAAGAACTGGTGGTCAAGCCGTTGGATTATCTGATGCGACGCTCAGGACGATTATTTTTTATGCCAGAAAGTATAGAACTTGTAGAAAACCTGATATTTCGATACTTTGCAGAACGAATGGGATTTGAGCAAGAGACTCTTGACCAGGAAAGGCTCCGTTGGCAGGAAGTTGTTCAGTCTATCAAGTCATTTAATGAATAGAGGATAGCAATTGTATTGGTCCTTGATTTTACGTTGACCCCAAAAAACGTGAATAGTCTAGACTAAATAAGTGTAATTGTCAATAGCGTCGCTAGATCGGGAAAGTTTTCGGAAGCTCTTTGAGGAGAACTATAACTTACTGTGCAATTATGTCAACTCTTATGCTAAAGACTGGGATCTTAGTCAGGAGATTACGCAAAAGACCTTTGTGAGACTTTGGGAGAAGCGCGATGAAATTTCCTTTAGCACCTCATCTAAAAGTTATTTGTTTCAATCTGCCCGCAATTCATTAATTGACTACTATCGTGCGCATAAAAGTGCCACCGTTCACGCCGAAAAATATACGGAAGACATGGATGTGAAGGAAGTGGTGCCTGTAGAAGAAGATGAGGCGGTGGTGATCACGCATAAAATTGCCTGGGCAGTTGATCAACTCAAACCAAAGACAAAGGAAATCTTTCTTTTAAATAAACAGGAAGGTCTGACATACGATGAGATAGCCCAATACCTGAAGATTTCCAAGCGAACAGTAGAGTACAATATGAAGAATGCTTTATTGCAATTGAAGGAACTATTAAAAGGCAAAATATAGGTGCACAGCAAAGAAAATATCAGACAGAATTGCGATTTCACCAGGTGTCAAACGTCATTAGGGTGTAATTAATGAATTATAATGAATAGGTTGGAGGATAAAATATTACAATACATCATCTCCGGTAAGGTTACCGAAGATCATGCTATTGATAAGGAGATCCGTGAGGATCCCTCCTTTGACCAGACTGATATTGACCTCCTGAATAGGATTTGGTCCGGGGCAGATGATTTAAAAGACTACCAAAGAGCTCCTCACGACACGGCATGGCAGAATATCCTAAAAGAGACCGGTATCAAACCGAATGTCAGAAGGATAAATCAAACCGGACTTTGGATGGTGGCAGCCTCGTTTATTGGGTTGATTACTTTGGGCCTCTATTTCCTGCTTCAGGATCCGTATATTACTTATCAGGCGATGGCCAATCAGGAATATACTTTACCAGACAACAGTACGATAGCCTTGCAGGAAGGTGCCAGGATACGATACCTCAAACCGGATGACTTTGCTAAAGCTGTCACCCGGGAAGTATATCTTGAAGGACAGGGAGTTTTTGAGGTCATCGCTGATGCTTCAAGGCCATTTAAGGTCATTACGTCATTAACCTCCGTTGATGTATTGGGCACTGTGTTCAGGTATCGTACAGAA
This sequence comes from Saprospiraceae bacterium, assembly GCA_016711125.1. Lineage (GTDB taxonomy): Bacteria > Bacteroidota > Bacteroidia > Chitinophagales > Saprospiraceae > JABDMH01. Next base: position 277,845 of record JADJTQ010000006.1, read on the forward strand.
GGGATTTTTTCCGAATCTGAAAACCTGGAAGGACAGGTTCGTTTTGCAACGAATGACGGACAAAATGAAGTGGTACTAAATCCAGGAGATAAGGCTTCCTTTGATGGAACCTCAATGGATGTCGAGCGCTACGAACCACCTCCACCGCCACCTCAACCTCTGGTCATCCCTACCAACAATATAAGCATTGCCGATCTAATTGATATTTTGGGATATCAGTATCCGGTCGTACTAGAGTTTTTACCATCAGTACAGTACAGTAATGTGGTGGTCAAAGTAGATTTGAGTGTCAATAATCTGGATACTATGATCAACAATCTGGTCAAGGATCCCGCAATACAAATTGAAGCCATCAAAACATCGAGTGGATACCGAATATCCAGTCTTGCCGCTGAACCTTCTGGTTTAGTACCTGATTATACCTTCGATATGATGGTGACAGGAGTAAAACCAAATGAATAGTTCGTTTACCTTTTTTGGATGGGCATAACAAGTCCAGAAAAGAAAAGGGATTTAGTATATTTATTGACATGCAACCAGACAACTTACTCGACTATTTTATCCAGTGGGAGCAAGAGACTCCTGATCAGGTTTTTTTGCGCCAAGCCATGGGAGGCTCCTGGAAGACCTGGACCTGGGCTGAGGCTGGTGAGGAAAGCCGGAGTTTAGCCCAAGCGATGATCGATCGGGGTCTAAAACCCGGTGACAAGATCGCCATCCTTTCTAAAAATTGTGCGCACTGGTTCATGGCCGATATGGCGATTATGATGGGTGGTTTTGTTTCGGTGCCCATCTATCCGACCTTGTCTGCCGAGCACATTAATGAGATTTTGTTGCATAGTGAAGCGAAATTGGTGGTCGTCGGTAAACTAGATAATTTTGCAGCCCAGGTTTCGGGTATTCCTGAAAATTGTATGACAGTTTGCGCTGGTATTTACGGGGAGTCCGGCCAATATAGTTGGGAGGAAATGGTTGCGTCAACAGATGCTTTGGAAGAAACATTTGATTGGCGTCAAGATCAACTTTGTACTATAATTTATACATCGGGCACGACCGGAAGAAGCAAAGGTGTAATGCATAGTATTGGCGCTTTTGAAGAAACATTGCGCATGCTTATTAAGGAGTTGCAATTGCCAATGCATCCCAGCCTTTTTAGCTATTTACCTCTGAGTCATATTGCTGAAAGATTAGCCATCGAAAATTATGGGATCCGGGTCGGAGCAACTTTTTCGTTTGCTGAGTCACTGGAGAAATTTAATGCCAATCTCGTGGAAACTCAGCCAGATTTATTCGTGGCGGTACCCCGTATTTGGGCCAAATACCGGGAAGGAGTGCTCAAAAAAATGCCACAGGGGCGCCTTGATTTATTATTGAAAATTCCATTTATTTCCGGTATCGTTAAAAAAGTATTCGAAAAAAATTAGGTCTTGCTAGAGCCAAAATATTTTTTAGTGGAGCAGCACCGATTTCTGCTGAACTGCAACAATGGTTTTTTAATTTAGGGATCAACATATTGCAAGTGTACGGTATGACTGAAGATTGTGTTTATGCTCACCTAAATCGTCGCCATGAAAATCGATTTGGCACCGTAGGGAAACCACTGCCAGGGCTTATGGTAAAATTTGGCGTGGACGGTGAGATCAGAGTAAAGTGTCCAGGACTATTCCAGGGTTACTATAAAGAACCCTCCTTGACCGCCGAGGCATTTGATGACGAGGGATATCTTCATACCGGTGATATTGGTGAGTATGATTCAGATGGTTTTTTAGTGATAACCGGCAGGGTCAAAGATCAATTCAAAACCGACAAAGGCAAATATATCGCACCAGCACCAATCGAATTGAAATTGCAGAACGATCTTGTCATCGAACAGGCTTGCATTGTTGGTACGGGTATACCGCAGCCAATCTGTCTGGTGGTTTTAACCGAAGATGCGGCAAAAGCAGACCGAAATCAGATTGAAAATCAGCTTGTAGGGCGGCTTAAAAAAGTCAATGAAGATTTGGAAAACTATGAACGGATCGAAAAATTAATTATCGTCAAAGAAGGCTGGACAGTCGAAAATGAAATGCTTACCCCAACCCTAAAACTAAAACGCAATCTGATCGAGAGGCTTTATGGATCGAAATTTAAATTGTGGTTTGATAGTGATCGAAAAATAGTCTGGGAATAGTCGTTCCTCTACATGATCACCCCGGGACTTCTGATTACCTGAACAATTGTGGTTCTACTTATATTTAGTGGGTCAAGCCATTTTTTTTATATAGGTGCAGAATATGTAGATTGTCTGGTTACAAAGTGACGAAGCTCCTTTCTTACGATATGAGAGAGCAGGGATTCGGCAAGCTACCCTGACTTTGGCAGAACTCACCCTGACTTTTATATTCTGCGGCTTTTGCTTAAGGACACATGGGACAAATCCACTTTCCATGAATACGAAAGAACCCGATTGGTTTTTGTTCCAGGTCTAAAAATGAATCATTGGAATCGCTTGACTAAATCGTTCAGATCTGATTTGGTAGAAATATTGACCAGGTAAAAGTTCCGGAACCTGGTGGCTGAGTTGATAGGAGCCATGAGGAAAGTATTTATTTTCTATTTTATGAATTTCTTGCCCCATCGAATTGGTAAGGCTTAGTTTTATCTGAGCACCTGGTGAATTAAAGGAGATATTGATTTTTTCAAAAAATGGATTAGGATACGGTTTAAATTGGAAAATCTGGAAATCTGAAATTGGTCCCGCAGCGGTTGTGGTATTACATGCTGTTACAATGGGCAAATATTCAAAGTCGTGCGAAAATAAAGGTACTGTCTCCGCTTCACTGAGGCCAAACCAATCAATTAATATGGATCCGAAAATATTTTTAAAATCGATTTGAACCGGCACCCCACTTTGTGGCCCTACATTTTCTGCTATCTGTGGATTACCTCCAATGATACCAGGATTGACACAGCTGCCAAAGACGATCAGAGGGGCAGCATCTCCATGATCTGTCCCCAGGCTGCCATTGGATGCTATTTGCCGGCCAAACTCGGAGCGCGTCGCCCCAATTACACGGTGATCCAGTTGCTGATTCCGCAGATCATCCATAAAGGCTAAGATGGCTTCCGAAAGATTGGACAAAAGTTGTGCATGACCACCAGTGCTTACATCGCCCTGACTGACTTGATTGGCGTGAGTATCAAAGCCATTAATATTGACGACATAGATTTTTGTTTTTAATCCACCTGAGATTAACTGGGTCACGATCTTCAGCTGATCTGCGAGTCGGTTCTGGCCAGTTTCCGGATAAAGGCTGGAAGCGTTAGTGCCTTTTTCAGCCACTTGACTCAAAACTTCGGCGTATACATTGGTTTGTTGTACCACCTGACGAAGAAAGTTGAGCTCATCACCATAAGGTAAATCGGGCAAAGTGCCTCCCGTGGTACCGGGAATCGTGATCAATGAAGTTGGGTCGTTGATCGCAAGTGAAAAATTGGAGGAGATTCCCTGACATGTTTCTGAGACCGAAGGGCCCAGGGTAATCGCAATCGGATGAGGGTTTTCGGTGTTTGGGTATCCTTCAGGGTATCCAAAATGTTGAGTGTCAAGGTATCTTCCGATCCAACCGGAAGTCAACACCTCTTGGGCTATAGAACCACTGTCCCAAATATCAGTCGAGCGAAAATGGCTTCGATTTTGATTTTCGTAACCCACACCTTGGATGATGGTCAGCACTTTCTCATCATAGAGTGACTTCATACCAGCCATCGCCGGATGAAGGCCGGTCTCGTCGGTCAGTTTTAATATTTGATTTTCAGGGAGTATAATATTGGAGCGTAGACTAAAAAGATCCGCATATTGATCTACCGGAATCACCATATTTAGCCCGTCATTTCCTCCATTTTGTTGGATTAGTACGAAGACACGATCATTTTCTTCCTGCAATAAGGACGATAATTTACTATTGGCCATAACCCCGATATTGACTCCTCCCAGCATCATCGGAAGTGAAAAAACCGAACCGGCCTTTAAAAATGATCGACGTTTCATATTGCTTTCTTTTTAAATTGATTGGAAATGGGAGATTAGCTTAATTGATATTCGGGCAGACTCAGGAGAGCATAAAACATTCCTTTTAATCGATTTTCGACAGCAGTCTTTAATTGCACATTATCCGGAGTCGATCGGTACAAGTCATATTCCAAAGTCCATTCATAATCAGGCAGTCCAGGAATTAATATAGATTTTAGGTATTCCTTTTGTTCATCTCCGATTTCCTTTGGAAGGAGCAGAGATACCAGGTTATTAATCAGTTTTTTAGGATCATTGACGTCTTCGATTGTTTCAATCAGACTCAATAAGTCTACTCTCAAACGCAGCCGGTCGACCTGCACTCCAGTGAATAAGATGGTCACGAAAAGTAACCTGTTGCTGAGCGTGGTCGAATTAATCCAGATGCGATAGTAAAGTGGCGGTTGATAATACGCTTTCCAGCCTGCCACCGAGGGTGCATTGAAATACGACATTTGTAGCAACTCAGCAAATCCGGCGATTCGCACCCATGTCAGGTATTTTGTGAAGATGTCTGACCCTAAATCAACATTTAATTGCTTCAAGGTACCAACGATAAAATCGATTGGATTCTTGATTGCACTTCCGACGGCATACTCATCAAAAAAATGTTGACTGCTGAGCAAGGCCTTGACCATTGGGTACATTTCATAATCGTTGTCGCGCAATATCTGAGCCATGGGTTCAATGATATTAAGCTCGATATTCTCATCAATTTCATAGTATACAAACCATCGATAGATCTTTCGTGCCATAAATCGCGATACTTCGTCTTTGGTAAGAATGATATCGATCAAAAATTGGTATTCCTGATCACCCATATTTGAAATGGTTACATTGTCAAAGCGGTTGCTAAGTTGCTTGGTGGAAGTATCGTGTTGATTGCTTCTAAATAGCGAGCCCACTTCTTCATCGTCGCGGGAAAGGTAGCCGGTATCTTTCCATCCGGTAAGCACCTTAGCGACTTCCAATATATCATCTTCTGTATAATTGGTGTAGTCTCCTTCACCAACCAATGGGCCTTTGCCGATGGTAAATAATTCAAGGAGTTCGCGGGCGTAATTTTCATTCGGCTTGTTCTTTGTATTTTGATTGCCATTCAAATATCGCAACATGGTGGGGTCGATAGTAGTGATCTTTGCCAACTCTCTGAAATTTCCTAAAAAATTAGTTCGATAGTTGTTATTATTTCGATATCTAAAATTTGCATCATTTATATCGGCTGTAACAAAATGATTGTACCAGAACAAAGTCATTTTTTCACGGATCGAAAATCCTTCGTGAATGGCCACACCCATTTGCCAGGCGAGCAATGAACGTAACCTGCTGTTTACTAGTTGATTGATGTTTTCGATCCTACTATAGGGTACATCTACCCAAGTCTCGCCGAGCGGAACCAAAGGATCATCTTCAAAAAAAGCATTGATCGGCGGATCTGGTAAATCATGGCTCACGAGTAATTTGTCGATGGTGCCTGACAAACCTAATTGAATGGCTTCATCGATATTTTCCTTGAGTGGCCCATACATGGTTCTTCTCAATAAGTGACTGGCTTGCTGTGATTCCCAGCTACCGGTGTATGGTTCTAAACTGAAATTGGAAAACCCACCCATGTTCTGGATTAATTATATGATATAAAAACAAGTGATCTCGTGAAAGTATACGTGACTTTTGACTCAAAGGTTGGGCCAAGGTTTAATTTCGAAGATAATTAATTGGATTTTCAGATATTTTGGTGTTGCACTAAAGAGAGTCTAAAAGGAATATTCTTCTGGAAGTAACAGAATAGAGTATTGAGGAAGAATACTTTTGGCACCTAGTTATTATCGAGGGTTACGCACCATTTTGGCATTAGTGATGGCTATGATTTTTCCATTCGCTCTACTACCAGAGCGCCCAATCTTTTTCCTTGAGCTACGCCATTTTCGATAGCAGGCATATAGTGGATGCCACCATAAAGCCGACTGATGGCAGCTTCGGACGAGGCATCGACAAATGATTTGAAAGAACGCATTGGCAGTCCATAAGGTATTTCGACGGTATCATCGAAAGCAAAATTATCACCATAGATGCTAGTTAACACCACCGCTGCTGCCGAAGAAATTACGCTGTGACCACTAGTATATTCCGGAAAGGGAGGAGTCTGTAATAACGGAGTCCAATTTTCGTCAATATATTTGTTGATCACCGTTTCAGGGCGGATCAAATTGCTCCGGTACTTTTCATCCCAGCAACTAATAAAAGCATCAAAAGAGCTATTGAAGTGTACACATATGTTTTTGCTGTCTTCATAATGTCGGCGCTATCCTTATGGGCGGCTACCTGAGCAATACCCATCCAATGTCCACCCGGTGTGATTTTTTTAGTAGCAAACATAACATGACCTTTATGATGGCTCACATAGGGGTTACAGTCCCAAAACTGGGCAATGCTTGTTCTTTCTTCGTCCAGGTTTATGCCAGTCTCATAGACATGTTTGGTCTGCTTATAAAACTCGCTGTCTTCATTCATGTCATATTTAGTGGGTAAGGGTGGGGTAAACTGCTGGGCCGAGTCGATAATTAAGGGTCTGATGTCATTCCAGTGTGGCTCAATTCCTTCCATATAGTCAGGAGGCGTAGGTTGCCATCTCCCTTCCTCATCACGAATGTCAAATTTTGGAAAAGTCCTGGTCTGATTATACTTATCTTGCTTGGCCCACTCCATGACATGTTCTTTAACTCCTAGTCCATAAGCAATCGATTGATCCAGTACTTTTTTCGGTACACCTGCGTCCGAATATTGCATTTTAAGTTCAGCGACAAATTCGTCCATTTTCGGCTCTGAAAAAATCAGCGTCCTGCCAACATTAGCAAATGCAAAGACAGCCGCGATATCATAGTTAACCAGATCGGAGGTTGCCGGTGGTACTTCCTTTAGTTCGTGGATCGTACCCGCCAAGCTGGGATAACCGGGATGGCCATGACGTAGAGCTTCGTAACCGGCTATGCTCGCATAAGCATAAATTCTACTGGCTACCGGTGGTGAGAATATGTCATATACGATAATGTCAGTCAATTTAGAAAGGGTGTTTCCTAAAAAGATGGGATCAGCAGCTTTTATCTTGTAAGAGTCGTCTGTTTGACAGGTAAATTGAATCAAAGCCAGCAATAATATTAGGGATAACTGTAAACCTTTCATACCTACTATGTCACCTATTTAGTTGTAAAAATACAACTAATGTCTCGCACTATATTACAAAGGGTTCTATTTAGATCAATTATTAGGTGCTGATGACAGCTTAATTGGCAAAGACAAAAACATTGTCAGATCTTCACCCTAAACTGGTTGATATGCACTATCTTAGGAGACTTTGTGGTAGCAAAAGCTAATAAATAGTAAAACAGAAATAGCAAGATGAGTTGTATGCGAAATCTATTAAGTATGATCCCCATTATTTTTCTGATCAATCAGGCGTGGTGTGGCACTGGTGATGATATGGTAAAAGCGGCGAATAAATTGCTGGCTGGACTTACACCGGATCAGAGGGCTCAGGTGACATTTGAGGTCAATGATACTAGCCGCGAAATCTGGCATTTTCTACCGGTCGCCTCATTTGATCGTTTTGGGTTGCCTCTCAATGAACTAAGTGATGCCCAGGATGCATTGGTCTTAGACCTTGTGAAAGCATCGCTGAGCACGGAAGGTTTTGATAAAGCAACCCAGATCATGAGCCTCGAATCAATCCTTAAAGTGATGGAAAACAATGCCCCAAGCCGCGATCCACAACAATATCATATTGCTGTTTACGGTACTCCGGCGACCAAAGGCATCTGGGGCTGGTCTTTCAGCGGACACCATATTTCCCTGCATTTTACCATAGTTGATGGCAAAATTGCCAGTACCCCCACTTTCCTGGGATCTAATCCTGGTGAGGTACAGCAAGGGGATAAAAAAGGATTAAGAGTACTGGTTGATGAAGAAGAAACTGGTCTTGCATTGGTGGCCTCAATGACTGGAGATCAGAAGAAAAAAGTAATGATAGCTGACAAAGCGCCGTACGAGATTTTTACTGCAGCAGAGAGTCAGGCCAAGCCGCTTGAGAATCTTGGCGTTAAATTCAGTGACATGTCATCCGATCAACAAAAATTATTAAAAGCTATTGTTGCAGAGTATGTATCCTGCATGCCCAAAGAGTTGGCAAAAGTCAGAATGGACAAAATCGATCAATCGGGCTGGTCCAACATTGTTTTTGGCTGGGCAGGTGTCACCGACCGGTCCGATGGTCATTATTACAGGGTGCAAGGGCCTACCTTTTTGATCGAATTTGACAACACTCAAAACAATGCTAACCATGTACATACGGTTTGGCGGGATTTTAATGGTGATTTTGGAAGAGATTTGATCCGCCAGCATTATCAGACCTCACACTAATCGATCTGGTGCGGCATTCTAGTCTGCTGGTTTTTTTTCCGCTGCTTGCTTTGTTTTCTTTTTTGAGAACTGAAAAAGAAACCATGCCCAATGTAATTATCATCATGGCCGATGATATGGGTTATGAATGTCTCGGGGTCAATGGCTCGACCGAATATAACACTCCAGTGCTGGATGATTTGGCAAAACGGGGAATGCGGTTTACCCGTTTTCATGCTCAACCTCTGTGCACTCCCAGCCGGGTTAAATTGATGACGGGAAAATATAATTTCCGCAATTATGAGAATTTTGGATTTTTAAGTCCTGATCAGTATACATTTGGACAGTTAATGAAATCGGCAGGTTATACCACTTGTGTGGTAGGTAAGTGGCAGTTAAGTGGACTGTATCATGGTGATACCGATTCAAAAAATCATCTAAATCCATTTAAATTCGGTTTCGATGAATTTTGTCTTTGGCAGGTGACAAAAAGAGCCTTTGACGGCGAACGTTATGCCAATCCCCTGATTGAGCAAAATGGTGAAATACTGGCGCAGGACAAAAATGCCTATGGTCCTGATATATTCAGCGACTATGCATTAGATTTTATCAATAGAAATAAAAATAATCCATTTTTTCTGTACTACCCTATGGTTCTGGTACATGATCCTTTTGTGCCCACACCAGATAGTAAAACTTGGACGATGAACGATGAAAGGTATGTCCAGGACACCTCCCATTTTAGCGATATGGTCTCCTACGCCGACAAGATCGTTGGAAAAATTACGAGACATATTGATCAATTGGGTATCTCTGAAAATACCATCGTCATGTTTTTAGGTGATAATGGCACGAGCGTCAGGATCTGGAGCTCCACTCAGGATGGCATGGTGCAGGGTGCTAAAGGTACGACCCTCAACACGGCCACGCATGTTCCGTTTATTATTAGTTGGCCATCCGTTATCACAGCTGGTAGCGTCAATGATGATCTATTGGGCATTCAAGATATTTTTCCAACCCTGTCAGAAATATCCGGACAAAAATCCATGGTAGATGGCATCAGTTTGATGCCGATACTACGAAATGAAAGATACGATGCTCGAAATTCATTATTGATCTACTACAATCCTCATCATAGCGAAAATGTCAATAAAAATCGAAATGTGTATGCACAAACCAAAGAATATAAATTGTACAAAGACGGAAGCTTTTATAGCATCCGCAAGGACCCTTTAGAAAAACAACTGCTTAAATCATTGACGGTTAGCGAAATGACCATCTTGCGTGACTTGATGTCTGAGTTAAAAACAGCTCCAGCCATTGACTGATCATATTCGATGGGTTTGCCTCTGCGTTTTTACACCATCACAAATTTTTGAATCAACAAATTTTTGTCATGCTTGAGTGGACGAAAGTATTACTAAGAAAATGAAAAGATTAAACCCGGAAATAAGCAGTAGAAATGCTTACTCCGCGCAGAGGGCTGACGAAATCATCGAGGATCAATGATTTGTCAGGATTAGACCCAAACATTGAAAATCACCACTTTGGTTTTCATACTTAGAATAAATGATTTTCAATCGTCAAATTAGGCATTGGAATTTCGAATGAATAATGCGGGTTAAACCTCTTATTTCTTTTAATTATTTCTCTGCTGTTTTTAACCCCAATTGTGGGAGGAGACAAGCCCTGATTTCAGGATCAAACCACCAGAATTGCGACCCAGAGTTCGCATGAATTAATTGATGTTGATCAAGACTCCAAGGCCATGGAATTGCTTAAAAAATCGACTAGATCACTAGCCGGAAAAAATGTTAAATTACCCATTTGGTGAAATCATTAAAGTAAATTACTACTCCAATGAGTGGTAACATGGGTATTGAAGCTCAATGTTGAGACTACTGACATAGTTTTAGAATGCCGATTTCATCGGTGAAATTGGGGCATTCATTAGAAATCTATTCTAGTAGTTGCGGACCCTGGTGGAATCAGGTCGAGGGAGGAGAAGCAAATTTCGCACATGACTGACATGCCTCGGACAGGGTCTCAACAAAGGCATAAGCGGTGAGAACGGCTGAGTCAATGGTATAGTGAAAATATATTTTTCATTAAATCAACGCGAGGTGGTAGTTCATAAGCTCACGGGGCTCGTTTACCTATTGATTAAATCTGTGAGGACTTAAAGAAACCTGATTTTTAGCGATCGTCCAGGTAGATGTCTGATTCAAATACCTTTTGTAGACCCCAAATGGATGGGAATTACACTATTTCTAATTCACGCATTGGGATAAAACCAACTTTTTTTTCTAATTTTGTCGCCCTATCATTTTATCATACCAAAAATTTAGAAAAGATTATGAAGATACTTCAATTGCTATTGGTTTTTCTCTTAACCGCTGGAATGCTTTCAGCTCAGGAAACAGCTACAGAGACTGCCGCTGGCGTGTACAACGATGGGTTAACTGCATTAAAGGCCAAAGAATATAGCAAAGCCTTCGATTTAATGTTGAAGTCGATTGACATTGCTGACCCAGAGGCCGATGCACAGGTACTAAAGCTTGCCCAGCAGAACGGATCCATTGCAGCCTACTATGCTGGTAATGATGATGTTAAAGATAAGAACTATGAAGCTGCGATGATGAAATTTGAGAAAGGTATGGAGTTAAATAGCGAGTCATATCTAAACTTCTATGGAAAAGCTAAGGCATTGGATGACGAAGGTAAGACCACTGAATCCGTTGTGGCCTATATTAAAGCTGCTGATATTGCCACCGCTACTAAAAAGGACGAACGGGCAGAGAAGTACTTGAGTCGCGCTGTGAACATGATCGCAGTGAGTTACGGTGATAAAAAATATGATGAGGCGATTGCTGCCGGTCAGGCTTATTTAGCTACGCATGAGTCGATGGATGTTAGTTATTATCTCGCTAAATCGATGGTCGAAAAAGGTCAGGTTTCAGATGCTTTGGCTCATGCAATGAAGGCCCATGAATTGGGTGGAGATGCGGAGGAAGGCAAATATGTGTTAGGCTTAGCCGAAGTTTATGAAGCAGCTGGTAATAAAGGAGCTGCAGCCGAAGCTTATGGGAAAGTACCAAAAGGCAAGTATTATGACCATGCTCAATATAAGGCTGGACAGATGAAATAGCTATTATCAGATAAAAACAGATTTTTATAGGCTCTCAATTCTTTGGGGGCCTTTTTTATGTGTGCTTCTATGACTTGTTTTGTTATCCAAATGTAGTACTTTGTTTGACAACCGGATTTATTGGATTAATCAGCCACCATGCAATTTCTCACTTTTTCCTATTTACTGCATTTGTAGCTATGTACGCCGCCTGGAGTCTTCGCCGGGATAAACTCGACACCCCAGATGGTTATTTTTTGGGAGGTCGAAGCTTAACCGGTATTGTCATCGCCGGTTCGATGTTATTAACCAATATTTCGACCGAGCATTTGGTTGGTATGAATGGTTCTGCATATCGGAATGGAGCAATTATTGTTGCATGGGAAGTTACTTCTGCGTTGGCGTTGGTGGCGGCTGCCTTATATTTTGTTCCCCGGTATCTAAAAATGGGGTTGACAACCATTCCTCAATTTTTGGAAAAAAGATTTGATGGATTAACCCGTACCATCATCGCGCTCCTGCTTATTATTTCCTTTGTTACCACCTTACTGCCGATTGTGCTATATACCGGGGCTCTTAATATTGAAAGTCTCTTCGAAATATCAATTTTACTGGATGTTACTAAACAGCAAGGTATGTGGATCACCGTTTTGGTGGTGGGTATCATCGGATCTGTTTATGCCATTTTTGGCGGATTAAAGATGGTCGCCTATACCGATACCTTGAATGGAGTAGGGTTGTTGATCGCAGGATTGGCCGTGCCATTTATTGCTCTTTGGGATATTGGAGATGGTAATATCTGGGGAGGTTTGTCAAAGGTATATGAACATGCGCCGGGAAAATTTAATGTAATTAGTACCGAACCTTCAGTGGGCCCAGGTAGCAGGGATTCGATTTTGCCATTTGAGGTTTTGTTTACCGGTCTTTTGATCAATCAACTTTATTTCTGGACGATGCACCAATCCATTATTCAGAGAGCCCTGGGAGCGGTGAATTTAAAGGAGGCTCAAAAGGGATTGTTATTTACTGGTGTTCTAAAAATCCTGATCCCTTTGGTCATTATTTTACCTGGTATTATTGGGTATTATTATTTTAGTGACAGTTTATATGATGCGCAGGATACCGTATATCCTATGTTGTTGAAACAGGTACTGCCTGTTTGGATGACTGGATTTTTTGTCGCTGTGGTTATGGGCGCTGTATTAAGTACTTTTAATAGCGCATTAAATAGTGCTGCAACCATCTATAGTTTGGGCATTCATAAACGCTATATCGATCTACAAGCAAGTGAAGGTCAATTGGTTCGAATTGGGAAGTCCGTGTCAGCTATTCTGGCCGTTTTTGCAATTGGTGTGGCCCCCTTTGTGGCAAAAGCACCAGCGGGTTTATATCAACTTTTACAACAATTAAATGTTATCTTCTTTATACCTATCGCAAGTGTGATTTTAGCGTGGTTTTTATTTCCAAAGGTCTCAGGTGCAGGGGCAAAAGCAGGTCTGCTATTCGGTTTACTATTTTACATTACAATGAATTTTATTCTTAAGGTCAACCTCCATTTCGTACATATCTGGGGTATTGAATTTGTCTTGAATATTCTAGTTATGCATCTGGTGTCTATGATTAAACCAAATGATAACCCATTTAAAATTACCGATGTAGGCGCCGTAAACATGGAACCCTGGAAATATGCTAAAGGGTTGAGTATTGCCCTGGTAGTGGTGACGGTGGTAATCTATGCATTGTTGTAGATTATTATACAAATACAATCAATTATGAGAATAGAAGATTCTACAGCGCTTTCCTCAGCGGTCTGATTTTAATATTCCTCCATTTCATCTCAAATGGACCCTCCCCATTTATGCCATGTATTTGCAGGCCGATAAAACCACTTGGATGTGTCTTATATACTTCCTCGTTCGTCAGATCTTCGACTGCATGGCCGTTGACCCAAGTTTGCATGCGCGGCCCATTAGCCACAATACGAAGTAAATTCCAACCATGATCCAAAAAATAGTGGTGCCCATTCTCGACTTTCTCCTTTGAAGAGAGCCACCCAGTGCCAAGTGCCTCGCCGTAGAGCACACCGGTAGTCGGTGATTTTTCTCCCAAATTCCGGCGTATTTCCGCCTGGGGGCCATATACTCTGCCCGCTGCGAACTGATTGCCTTCGCCGACAGTCACTGGCCGAACCCTCGATCTGAACTGGATTCCAGAATTGGTGGCATCGTCTATCATCACTTCAACTTCCATCTCAAAATCTTGGAATTCATTTAGCGAACAAAGAAAAGAGTTTTCACTCCCTTCGACAGTCCTCCCAACTATGGCACTATCTTCGACGGTATAGATGTGCGAACCGTTGAGTTGAACCCAACCGCCTAAAGACCCACCGTCAAACAAGTTGATCCATTGATCTACGGATTGGTCAGTTGCTGAACTAACAGTCTGATTTTCAATCGTATCCGGCAGGGCAAATGTAATAATCGCATCGCCAGACTTCGTACCGTTTTTTCCTCCACCTCCCGCAACAATGGTGACGTATTCTTTGTCGGCAATAGAATAAATGGCAGGTGTCGCGTATCCGCCAGCAGGCAATTGTGTCTCCCACAAAAGCTTTCCTGTCACTTTTTCAAATGCCCGAAATTTCTCGTCATAAGTTGCGGCAATAAAATGATTCCTCCGGCGGTCGCAACACAGCCTCCAAAATTCATCGATCCGGTATTTTTAATACCTCTTGCAACGAGCTCCGGATATTCACCCAATGGGACCTTCCATCGAATATCTCCTTTAACTAGGTCGATGGCGTTGAGCGTACCCCAGGGAGGAGCAATTGCAGGTGCTCCATAGGCGTCTTTCATTATCGAATATCCAGTTAAAGTGTATTGAATTGATGAATCTGCCTGGCCAATTAAGTCGGTAGGTACTTCATTACTTATTATAAATTCAGCAAGAGCATCAAGTTCCCCGGCATTAAACTGACTAACTGATGGCATAATTCCTTTTCCATCTCGAATCAGAGTCGTTATTTCTCCTTTTGTCTTCTTGACATCCATTAATCCTGGATATACCGGTGGAACACCCTTTCGGTCAGGGCCATGACAAGACATGCATTCATTCTGATAAATTGACATCCCCAGTTGTGCTGTAGTAAGATCATCCTCATGCTCCAATTGATAAATTCTCTTGAGTTTATTAATGGTAGGCCCGTCATGACTGTTGACATAAATGATATTGGTCGTGGGGTCAAAAGATCCACCATGCCATTCTACGCCCCCCAAATGACCTGGCGTCGTAATTTGTCCCTGCTCAGAAGGAGGAGTATACAGATAGCCTGATTGATACTTTCTAAATTGCCTCATGGCATCTGCGTGCGACTCAGGAAATACATTGGTCAGATCTGCCTCGGTCGTCTGCAGTCTGCTGAGAGGAGGTGGCTTAGCCGGTATGGGTTGAGTCGGCCAGGTCTCCTCTCCTTTAACGGTAGATTTTGGTACCGCCATTTCTTCAACCGGAAACAAAGGGTTGCCCGTATCACGATCAAGCACGAAAGTCAGTCCCATTTTGGTGAGCTGAACCACCGCATCCTGAGATTTTGATCCCGATCGGAGCGTCACGAGAATGGGGGCGGATGGATTGTCGTAATCCCAGAGATCATGATGGACTGTTTGAAAATGCCACTTTCGCTCTCCAGTGGTTGCGTCCAGTGCCAAGACACAGTTGCCAAACAAATTCATTCCTTTTCGGTATCCACCGTAAAAATCCGGTGCCGGTGATCCGGTTGCACAAAACACCCAGCCTCGTTCTTCATCGAGCGATAGACCTCCCCATGCATTTGCCCCTCCATATACTGTTCCGGGCATCCATTCCCATGTATCGTAACCAAATTCTCCCTCTTTCGGAATGGTATGAAAGATCCACTTAAATTCACCAGTGACCGCATCAAATGCCCTAATATGACCAGGAGTCGAACGATAACCTTCGGTCACCCTGGATGACACAATTAAGAGGTTTTTATACACAATTCCTGGAGAAGTTACTTCGATGGAAGCCTTTGAAGGGTCCATGTCTAAATGCTCTCTTAAATCGATATATCCCCGGGTTCCAAATTCTTGGTCAAGTTCACCCGTCTTGGCATGCAGGGCATAAACCCGGTTTCTCACAAAATGAAATATTCGCTTCTTTACATCACTTTCCCAATATGTTACTCCCCGGTTCCGTCCCTTGAGATCGGCTTGGTTCTCGTTGTAGGTTGCACTTTTAAAAACCCAAAGCTCCTTTCCAGTCACAGCATCCAGAGCAATGGCATTTAGAGAAAATGTCGAGATGTACATGACACCATCAACGACGATAGGATTACATTGCATGGAAGAAGTTTGGGTGGCATCTCCAGTATGATATTCCCAAACGGGTTTGAGTCTATGCACGTTGGCCCCATTTATCTGGCCTAATTCCGCATATTGACTAGCCTTTTTGTCGCCCCGATAGATAGCCCATTCCGTATTGTTGTCAAGCCTGTCAGCTGATGGAGATTGAGATTCTTGTTCAGAATGGCAACTTAAATGCAAAGATATTAGGCAGCTTATATAGAATAAGTGTTGGATAATCTGGAGCTTTTAAATATTAAAGTCTTGAAATTAATTAAAATAAGCTATGGCACTAAAAATACTTCATTCGAATCTCAGATGGATTGGCATAGGCTTTAATTTCAGCTAGTTGCGAAGTTTTGCTATAGACCTAATACCCAAGATTTAGATGGTTTGGGGTGCCAAACTTTTCTTCTCAATCCAGCTAGCGACAGAATAAAAGGACTATTTGATTTTTCCTAGTATCCATCCCACTACACCTCCGGCAATAGCTCCGACAACCATATTGCCCAGGAGGTCCAATGGTAGCCAATCCCAACCATAGGCTTTAAAAGTTGAAGCATTAAAAATGCCATACCAGAGGACCATGAAAAAAGTGATCCAGGTCGTCGTTAATGCTCCGTCTCTGAATGTTTTTACCTCAAATTTGATTAGTAAAATAGTCACAAAGATCGTCATGACCAGGCTACCCAGGATCCATCCCACGGGGTTCATCTCATTCAGGCATTCTGCATTTTGCTCCATCCAGGTCTTAACAGTATTGCCCATAAGGCCCATAAATACGATGCTGGATAGAACCATACCGGCTGCGAGTCCGCCAAGTGTACCGAGAATTAATTTTTTTATCATTTTGATTTGATTTATGAATGTGATAGAAAAGATTTTAATTTTCCAGTGAAGAATAATTATCCTGTTCGCTATTGTTAGGAGCTTCCTTTTTAGGAAACAGGTTTTTTGCGATTTTTTCTTTACTTTTCAACCGGTGGAATGACTGTTTGTGCAACCTTTCTTTCTACCGGCTGCAATGAATGCAGATAACGATAGATTGCTTTTAAGTCGGTGCTATCCATGTTTGAGAAAGCACCCCATGGCATAGGAGAACCTTCATGAATCCGTCCCGTGGTAAATCGGGTTAGGAATTGATCTTCACTCCACTTTGTAATGACTCCAGTGTTAGGATCAGGTGTAAGATTTGGCGACATGTGGGAATATCCATTTGAAAAAGCATCTGGTTCAAATAGAGTGCCACCAGAGAAGTCGGCACCAATGTATTGGCCGGTATTTACATCCATTTCAGTATGACATCCCCTGCAATTGGCCACGTGATAAGTTAAATATTTTCCATATTCCGCAATTGAATCTCTTACCACTGCTTTTTGCGGCGTATTTTTTGGTCCTTCCGGTTTCAAAAGCCCAAAAGCAACGAGCGCTTTTCCAAGTAGGCCATATTCTGTGCGAGGTACTAAATGCGACACGGGCTCTTGAGATCGAAGAAATGAAATAACAGCGGTTAAATCTTCGTCGCTCATCTCTTGAAAACTCATAAAGGGGAAGATCAATCTTCCGTCACTACCTACACTATGTCTGATAGATCTGGCAAGATCTGCATCGGTCAATTTTCCGATTCCCGTTTCGGTGTCTGGAGTGAGATTAGGAGCACGAAAATTGCCAAATCCTGGGAATTCGAGTTCCCACCCACCACTCAGAGGTATTTCCAGTCCATTTTCAACGGCCATGATTTTATCCATCGGAACATGACAGGTGGCACAATGAGCCGGGCCGAAAGCCAGGTACTTACCCCGCGCAATGACGGTGCTATCTTTACTCGCTTTGATGTCGGGATAGGGCGCAGTAAATTTTTTATTCCAGGTTAATTGAATAAAGATAAAAGTAGCAGCTAGTAATGAGCCGAGGATGATTGCTGTCCATTTAAATATTTTAAGTGTTTTTTTCATCAGAAAGTTTTTATCGTGGCTAAGAAACTTATTTGTTCTAATTGATTCTTAATGAAGAGTGGTCCTTTGCTTTGAATCAGATTTGGTTTGCAAAGGACCTTCGGTTTGGGGCATTAGTTGCCGGCAGGCATTGGCATGATGGGAACCATACCGTCAAATTCGATTTGCCAGTTGTCGTCGATTTTGTGCAGCACTGCCACACAGGTAGATGGGCCTCCCATTTGTTGCCCCTGCACTTTAATATCTGCATTTGAATCCCAGGTCAAAAGGGCCACTTCAGGAGTAATAAGTCGCCAGGAGGTCAGCTTGTATGAGAACTTTGGTCTCGAATCGACCATCTTCATGAATTCTTCCCAACTGGCCTTCAAGGATTCTTTCCCGACCGAAAGACGGCCATCTGGCGTTATTTCACTGGCATTTTCGGTATAATATTGCCACATGGCATTCACATCTGAGCTTTCATAGGCATTAAATACTTTGCTCAAGTATGCTTCAAATGTTTTTTGATCGTCTTGCTGTGCAAAACAAGAATTGGTGTAGGTGAAAGTGCTTACCAATAAGAGCAGATTAATTGTGATTGATTTCATGATTTTAATGTTTAGTTTGTGATTGAAAAAAGCCTTTTCCTTCAATTGAAAAGTCGTGACAAAGATGAATGCAAGACAGGTCCGTCCGATATCAAAATGGTTGCGATCAATATGAAAATTGATGCATCAAGGCTAAGTGGTTGAAAATCAGGCTAGATTTCGCCAGGGTAGCTCCAAAATGTTCTCTAAAACATTTGATGAAGTATGCTGGGGTATTGAAACCACACAAGTAGGCAATCTCCGAAACAGTGCCTGCCCGCTGTTCCAGCAACTTTTTTGCCCGTTCGAGGCGCATGTTTCGAATGATTTCATTGGGTGCATACCCGGTAAGGGCATCGAGTTTTCGATATAGTTGACTTCGGCTCAATCCCAATTCCTGACCTAATTCAGTTACGCTGAATCGCTCGTCTTCAAGATGGGCCTCTATACATTCCTTCACTTTCTTGATAAAGGCAGCATCCATGCTTTCGGCTTTTATCGGTGCTGACGAAAAATTACTAAGAGTAGCGCGAAAATGCTCTTGTAGCTGCTTACGCTGCGATACAAGATTGGCAACTCGTATCACAATCTCCTTAGCATTAAAAGGTTTAGTGATATAGTCATCTGCGCCGGTGGCAAGTCCGGAAAGTTTATCATCCATGTCACCCCGAGCTGTCAGCATCACAATGGGAATATGATTTACTGTGACATTATTTTTTAAGGTATTACATAATTGAATACCGTCTATCTCAGGCATCATCACATCGGTTATAATGACATCCGGAATGTGTTTTAATGCAAACTCGATTCCTGTACGACCGTTGTCAGCTTCCAAAATGGAGTAGCTGTCGAAAAATTGCTCCTTAATGTATTGTCGTAGCTCTTTATGATCTTCCACAATTAGAAGAATCGGCTGTAAATGGTTTTCAGTTGGTAAGCTGAAGGTGCTGACCGACCTCTCATTTTCACCATTATTGTTCCCGGTCTGACCATTGTCGAGTTGCCCTCGTCGACTACTTCTTCTTTCGTGAAGAACCGTTCATCGACAGCGAGAGTTACTTTGAATTTGGTACCAGCTGTTGCCGTACTTTCTACCCATATTTCTCCTCCGTGTACCGCAACCAATTCCTTAGTTAAAGCAAGTCCAATACCACTTCCAGCTTGTAGTTCGTAGGTTCTGGAATGACTAAAGCGCTCAAAAATCGTAGCAAGCTGGTCTGGTGGAATACCGATACCTTGATCGCTTACGATAATCGTGGCTGTTTTTGGATTTGTTTGGTTTAATGAAAGGCATATGCTCACCTCTCCTTCCTCCTCACTAAACTTGATCGCATTGGAAATTAGATTGGTGATTATTTTCTCCACCTTGTCCCTATCAAAAAAACAATGCAAGGGTTCTGATGGAATATCGACATGAAGTGTAATGGATCTTTTTTGTGCCAGACTTTCAAAAGATTGCACCAGAAAAAGCACAAACTCACCGAGATCTGCAATAGCAACCTGCATCTTCATTTTTCCACTTTCGATCTTCGATAAGTCGAGTAGTTGATTGACCAACTCAAGCAATCTATGAGCATTGCGATTGATCACCTGATAATACTTCTTTAGGTCTCCTTTGAGCGAACCATCCAGCAATTGTTCAGTGGGGCTAAGAATCAATGTTAAAGGGGTTCGGAATTCATGACTTATATTGGCAAAAAAATTGCTCTTAAGGTTGTCCAATTCGCGCAGTTTTTCAGTTTCTGCCTGCTCCATTTGAAGTGACAAGGCAGCTTCTCTCTGTCTTGAATTTTGTCGACTATTAAAATATTGGGAGATGGCGATGATAGTTAGGAGTGCCAGACTTAATCCAATTAGAAGCATTTTTCGCCTGTTCTTTTCCTTCTCAAGCACTAA
The DNA here is from genome assembly GCA_016711125.1 of Saprospiraceae bacterium. Taxonomy (GTDB): domain Bacteria; phylum Bacteroidota; class Bacteroidia; order Chitinophagales; family Saprospiraceae; genus JABDMH01. Next base: position 298,196 of record JADJTQ010000006.1, read on the forward strand.
ATTTTGGGCGTAAATTTGTGCTTCTTTTTCAGCCGTTTGATACCGAACCTGGTAATCCGCAATTTTCGAAAGGACATTTTGCGATAAAAATGAATCGGCCGCCATTTCGCTTTGGATCTGAAAGTAATTTGATTGCTCAAAATCCTCGTCAACGATCGCCAGGTTTTGCCTCGTCTGATATACTTTTTTAAGTAGGCTATGGTCCTGAACTCTTCTGCCTTTTGCTTCCGCCTTTGCCAGATATTCTGCGGCTTGTGTCCGGTTCTTCAGGGCTAAACTAGATCTCCCTAATTGCATATAGGCAGAGCCTTCAATTTGGGCATTATCTGCTTCTCTGACCAAATCCAGTATTTTATGGCAGACCGTCTGACATTCTTCAGGTCGACCCAGATAGTATTGAGCCTCAGCAACATTAAGTAAGGCTTGTGCCTCACCGCTGGGATATTGTAATTGATGAAACGCCTCAGCACCTTTTCTTGAAAACTCCATGCAATCTTGACACCGAAACTGTGCTGCATACAACAAACCAAGATTGGCATTTGCCCTTCCCTTCTCAAATACTCGACCAATTCTATCGGCCAGAAGTACCGATTCTTTAAAGATGATTTCAGCTTTGGTATAATCCTTTAGTTCTTGATATGTGCTCGCAATTGCGTTTGAATTATTGAGAATGCCAATAGTATCCCCGATTTCACGCGAAAGTTCAAGACCTTGTTGTGCATACTCCAAGGTCTGATCCCAGTATCCCAACACGCTGAAAATGATGGAACAGTTTTCGAGAGATTCAAGGATCTGCGGTTTGTATTCTATTTCACGGGCAAGCCTAAGTGCCCGTTCGGCAAAAGGGAGGGCCTCTTTGTAGTCTCCATGAGAGCTCTTGGCTGCGGCTAAAAAATTAAGAGAGCGAGCCGTCCATATTTTGTCATCTAAATTTTCCGATAATTCTACTGCTGATTGCGCAGCCGAGATACTTTTTTCTTTATCAACACCTAGCCAGGCTTTGCAAATCTCGTAATATGCCCTAAGTTTGGCAGTATCGGGTAAGGTTGGGAGCAACCTGGATAGACTATCAGGATCTAATTTATTTTGGGCAATACTAAGCACCGGTAGCATTGACGTCAGCAAGAAAATGAAAAAGATCCTGGTCATCAAATCGAATCATTGGCTTTGAGAAATTTAGTTACAATAATTCGAATATTTTTGCCTTTTTTTTACTAGTAAATCGGAATCACACCCGCCCTCCCCAAAGGGAACTTTCTGATGCCTTTTTTCATAGGCGATCGAGGATGTTTCGTTGACCCGGATTGACTGTTTCAAATACATCAGAACTTAGGTAGAATGGTCATAAAAGACATTCGGACTTTAACCATCGTTTACCTCAATTTGATGGGTTAGTCAGCCGTTTCAAACAGAGGCTTGATTAATTTTAAGCTGGTTTTAAGATAACCGCATTGTTCATAAAATCGATGAGCATCAGTTCGTCTGATATTCGATGATACCTCAAGCTGAAAAACACCCTTTTCCATACTTAATGATTCGAGTTTTGCAAGCATTGATTTTCCAATATTCAGGTTGCGATATTTGGGATCGATGTACATCTCCTGAATTTCTCCCACGAATCCACCATGATGCAATAAGTGTTGAAAATAGCAACTCAAAAAGCCCATGGCAATGGGGCCTTCCGATGCAACCAGGTAAATGATATTGGCGTCTTGCAGATTTTTTGAAAAAATTAAACCCTGCTCCGGTCTTGGAAAGTGCGATTCTTCCAATTCATTGATTGAGTGGTAAATGAAATCGAAATCATTTTCACTGGCAAGACGGATGGAAATGTTTTCCATGTGAATGATTAAATGGTTTGTCTGATCTTAATCTTTTGAAATAAATCCCAGGGATATCAGAAAGTCTTCTGTGGCCGCGATTGTTAAACTATAATAGGGTTCTTTATCAGCATTAAAAAATCCATGCTGCTGGTTTTGATAGATAAACAAATCGCACCGGCTACCCACTTTTTCCATAACTTTTTTATAGTATTTTACAGTTTCCACTGGTACCAAGCGATCTTCACTTCCTAATAAGAGTAGAGTAGGAGGGGCACCGGCAGAGATATTGTGCAGGGGCGAAAAGTCTTTATAAGCTGGCCCAACGCGGTCATAACCATAGCCTCCTGGTCCATTGTCGATGACTGGATTAAACAATACCAGAGCGGCTGTTTTGCTGCTGATTCGAAGATCGTCGATGGTTTCATTAAATGAATCACAGAGTGCTGCTGCCGCTGCCAGATGACCACCGGCTGAGCCTCCGGATCCAATAATCTTCAGCGTGTCTATATGTAGTTGAGTAGCATTTTCTTTGATAAATCTGATCGCAGACTTGGCATCTTTTAGTGCTTCAAATGGTGAGGTGCCTTGCCGACTTTTCACCCGGTAGTCAGCCAAAATACAAATAATCCCTTTTGAAGAAAAATGTTGTGCATGAGGTCTAAATTGATTGATATTACCCCCGTTCCAACCACCTCCAAAAAAGAAAATCATCGCAGGCGCCGTTTGACCTTCATTTAGATTTTCAGGGGTATAAATCATCATCGACAATTGAGTGGTGTCAATTGACTTATAAATTCGTGATTGGATCTGCTGACCGATGGCGCTCGATATCAGGCAACCGATGGTCATCACTTGAAATAATAATCTTTTTATCGCCAACATTTCTCGGCACTATTTTCACTCTCAAGGTAGCTAATCTACCTGGATGCTTTCCATATGATTTTGGGTTATTGATGCTTGCTTGTTGTCTGTAGTGAAATAGCTAATTCGCTCTGATCTTTATTTGTTGGCAGTTGAAATTTTACCTTCAAGTTCGTCAACTCTCGTCCTTAATTCGGTGATCAGTTCATTTTGTTCTTTTATAGCTTCAATTAAGAAGGGAATTAGAGCCTGATATTCGACTCCTTTGAGTTGAATGTCCTCACCTCCGTAAGTCACCTGAGTATGTGTTGACACCAACTCAGGTAAGACTTCTTCAACCTCCTGTGCAATCAGACCGAACTGTAGTCCTTCCGGTAGATCTAACTCTGGAAATTGCTCTGTTTGAAACTCAAAGGCTTTTCCCTGCAACGTCAATATACTACGTAATGCAGACTGAATTGGACGAATTTTTTTCTTGGTGCGATGGTCGGAAATTCCGTTGATCGCCCCGGTCATATTCAGATCGCCAAAAAGCAAGGCATCTTCACCGACAAAAAGCTGGTCCCTGCCGTTTGAACGGATCAACACATACTCACCTACACTATTCTGAATGGTAAGCAAGTCGTCTGAAAAACCCACAAATCCTTCTTCGGTAAGCCCATTGTGAAATTTCAGAAGACGGCTCCAACCCCATCCATCCTGATGTCAGAGCTGCCTGTTATGAGCAACGCAGTACCGGAAGGGGGGTTGGGTGGCCCCTCCCAAGGTAACTGGTCGAGCAAAACGATTCCAGTTACCATCAAAGCCCCAACTGAAATAGTCCGAATCGTACCATATGGCTTCATCGCCCCTCACTTCAAGGGCACGATTAAAGCTACCCATTGGGTCCAATAGGTTTAACCTGCCAGAAGCGAGAAAGTCAAAAACCGGATTCCCGCTACCGTGAGTACCGTATAGCAATTTGGCGCTGGTACTACTCGGACTGTTTGTACTGAGTCTTAGCAATGACTCAGATGATGACATGTTATCGGCATTGAGATTCACCAAAAGGTTACCATAGACGCCAGGATCACCATTTAAGTAAAGTCGATGGGTACCACCACTAATCGGAGCAATTTCATCTACCCAGATCTTGTCGGCACCATTGGTAAGTCGGGTTGTTTCATCAGCGCGTGACCATTGCGCGAATGAGGTATTTGTAGAAATAGTAAAAACAGGAAGGTAAATCAGAAATCTCAGGAGTGTCATGACGTGTGTTTTGTGAATGTACATTGATTATTCCAAAATCGTTGATAAATCATTCTCGATCATCACCCACCGGGGTGATTTTTTATTCCAGATTCTAATCTTGCCTGGTATACATTGAGATCAGAGCATATTGAAAAAGAAAAGGCGAGTGCAAACAACTTAGACCGATGAGTCTAATATCGTGATCTAATGGTCATGACGAGCAAAAAAAAGTGTGTTTTTGGTCGGCCAGGTGATTTGATCCTTATTTGAAAGTTTCTACTACTTTTAACTAGTTTTCAATTTCAATTGATGAAAAACCCTGAATGACACTCACGATTCTGGCAATTTACCTCGCTGCCCAGTTTGGATTGGGTTACTATGTATCCAGGCGTATACAGACAGAAGATGATTACCTCATAGGGGGGAGGAGTCTCGGTATGGGCCTGGCAACATTCTCGATTTTTGCTACCTGGTTTGGCGCCGAGACTTGTATCGGGGCCGCAGGGAGAGTTTATGTGGAGGGACTAGCCGGTGGAACTCATGACCCATTTGGGTATGCGCTCTGCATTCTCTTCATGGGGTTATTTATAGCCGTGCCTATTTGGAAGCTCAAATTAACCACCGTAGGTGATCTATATAAGATACGTTATGGTGGAATGGTCGAGCGTGTGGCCTCGATCATCATGATCCCAACATCCCTGTTGTGGGCTGCGGCACAAATCAGGGCTTTTGGCCAAATTCTATCGGCTATCTCTGGCGTCGAGGTCACTTTTATGATAACACTGGCGGCTGCATTTATAATTGCTTACACTTTTTTAGGTGGTTTACTGGCAGATGCATGGACTGACTTGATTCAGGGCATTGCTCTGTTGCTTGGTTTGATGATTTTGGGTGTTGCATTGTTTTTAAGTAATGGTTCTGAATTGTGGAATGCCATTCCTACCAGCCGGTTTTCGCTCCTTACTAATAAAGCCACCTTACTTGATATGATTGAATCATGGTCCGTACCAATACTTGGATCATTGGTTGCAGCAGAGTTAATTACCCGTGCCATTGCTTCGCGGACTGCGGCCACTGCCAGGCGAGCTTCGATAATAGCCTTTTTAATGTATATCCTAATCGGTGTGATCCCGATTTTTGTTGGCTTGATTGGTCCTCAGGTGTTTAGCAACTTAACTCATAGTGAACAAATTCTCCCTTTGATTGCTGAAAAATATTTACCCCATTTTTTATATGTTTTATTTATCGGTGCCTTGTTGTCTGCGATCATATCAACCGTAGATAGTGCGCTTTTGACCTGCGGAAGTTTGACTGCGCACAATATTTTATTGCCACTCTTACAAGACAGAAAAACAGTGAGCGAAACACTAAAGGTCAAATTAGCCAGGAGTAGTGTAGTCCTTTATGGCCTCATCGCCTATATCATGGCGCTATATGCCGAGGGCGTATATCATCTGGTAGAAGAGGCTTCATCATTTGGAAGCTCAGGTCTGGTTGTGGTTATTTTTTTCGCTTTATATGCTAAGTCATGGTCACCTCTGGCAGCCATGCTAAGTCTGCTCGGTGGCGTAATCAGCTATATTTTGAGTGCCCATGTGATCGGAGCAGCTCATCCGTTTATTACTTCTTTATTGTTTGCCTTTGTTTTGTACCTAATTGGTGATTTCCTGCGACCAGCTAAAGCCCCTGCACCTGCTGGATTTCGATTTATTGAGCCGGTGGAATAGATCTGCCTTTACGGCTTTCGCTATTTCCAGGTTTCCAATTGCTTTATTAAGTCGGCGGAATAGATCCGCCTTTACTATTTCCACTATTCCAATTGGGCTATGGAGTCGGCTGAATAGATCTGCCTTTACGGGCTATGTTATTTTCAGGATTCCATTTTTCCAACATTCCATTTGCTTTTCCAAGTCGGTGGAATAGATCCGCCTTTTAAGCTTTCGCTATTTCCATTTTTCCAAGATTCGATTACATCGATCCATCTCCCAGATTCAGCAATCCTGTTCAGGCTTACTGACCCGCTGCTCCTACTTTTTCTTTTTTTTACTTGATTTGGCCAGGGGGTTGAAATCCAGACATAACTGAACCCAGTATTCGAGGTCTTCTTCCATGTCAATCGCATGTGGCTCGACAAAGACATATCCTTCCATGGGTTTTCCGGTAAACATCATTTCTTTACAACCCTTTTTCTTAAGAGCTTGAGGGTAAACATCGGGACCGATTCGGGTCATTAATTCGTCGTTTACAATCCCGATACACATTTTATCATCAACCATAAAAGTCAGTCCGCCCATCATTTTTTTGGCATGATAACTAATTTTTTTTTGATTCAAAATGTGACGGATTCGTTCTTCTAAGTGTTCGTTGTACATGGCTGGAAGGATTTTAGATTTTAGATTTCGGAATGATGATTGCAAATTGCAGAATTAGGATTTCCAATCGAAAATTAATTGTTATAATTACATTTGTATTTTAGTTGCTGTTCAAAATTCCTCTATTTGGGGCTTGCCAATCTCTGTACTCCGTTGCGAGCTTGGGAATCCCAAGGAGGCTGTTGAAATACGCAACTTGATGCTGAAGCCGTAAATCGTCGTTTCTGACGCGGCGAGACGAAGGATGCTACTGGAAGTTGTAACAGACTGAGTCTCAACAAAGTCAGGAACGGCGAGAACGGATGAATCATGTTCTAGTAGAAATTTATATTTTTTAAATCAGCGCGAGGTGAGTATTTCAACATCCTCCTAGACTTCAATATTTTGCAGGCACACCTTTACCCGGCATCGTTTTCTTGATAAATTCCCGTAGATGCTCATTGGCTTTTTCCAGGTCTTCTTTCCTCAGATACATCATGTGGCCACTTCGATAGCCTTCAAAACGAAGGCGGTCTTTCAGGCGTCCGCTAGGATCCAGATTCCACATGCTGTATTTTGCATTAAAATAGGTAGTAGCTCCATCGTAAAAGCCCGATTGGATCATCACATTCAGATAGGGATTTTGGGCCATTGCCTGTCGAAGATTTTCACCAGTATTATCTCCAGTGCGATCCCAGGGTCTTACTGGACCAAACATGTTGTATTTGACGTCTGTTTTAAAATTCAAATGCTCTCGCAGATAATAATTAATAGCCGGCGTAAAAGAGTGTAGCCATGATGTGAGTTCTGGACTGTAATCCGGACTATTACCTGCTGCTTGCCGGTCGATGCCCAGGTAACGACTATCAAGTCGACCTAATGTGTAACCGGAAGTTTTACGCATTAGATCTTTCCAGAAATAAGGTATAGGGACATCCAGGTTGGTTTCAAGGATCGATTCTTCGGTAAGTCCTGAGTATCTGGCCATCTGTTTGGCTACCTCAGTTTTAGTCTTATTATCAAGAAAGCCTCCTTTCGCCAAGGCAGGCAGTAGCCCATTGATGGCATAATTTTCGGCTTCCACCAGGACTTCGTCCAAGTCCTTCTTTTGAAGATCTGCTGGGAGTAGTTTGTGATACCAGGCGGCTGCCGCAAAATAGGGAAGTCGATTGGCAGCTTCGACCGGTCCGTCCCTTTCGATGCCTAATTCAGTGGGAGATACCAGGATGACCCCATTAAGATACATCCATTGTGCATTTTGCAATTCCAATGCAAGACCCGAAACCCTGGCAGTACCGTAGCTTTCGCCAATCAAATACTTAGGCGATTGCCAGCGATTTTTACGAGTTATAAAATTACTAAGCCACTCGGCCAGATACTTAATATCGGCATTGACTCCAAAAAACTGTTTCTTATCGGCCTTAGGGTCAAGCATGCGTGAATAGGCGGTATTCACCGGATTGATGTATACAATATCTGCAACATCTAAAATTGAATAGGGATTTTCACGTACTCCATAAGGCTGAATGGGGTAACCTTCGTCATCGATCTCCAGTTGAACCGGGCCGGTGTAGGCGATGTGCATCCAAACCGAGGGAAACCCCGGGGCCCCCATAAAAGAGAGCACCAGAGGCCGCATACTTTGATCTTTGATATCAGTACGTTCATAATAAGTGTAAAACAGCGAAGCAATGGCTTTTCCATCTTCCCCCCAGACCGGTTGCGTGCCAGTCGTGGCACGATAAGGTATTTTTTGCTTTTTGATGGTCATTTCATGCAAGGTCACGACCATTGTGTCCGTGGGTATCATACGAGTTTGACCCATCAGAAAAGTCGATCCTGAAACAATGATCAAGGACAGCAACCAGTAATTAATTCGGCGTTTGCATTTTTTATTCATTCTGATATTTTCAAACATTTTGATCATTATCTTTTCGGATGCTGAAGTTAGAAAAAGTACATAGACTCTGGAAATGTGGTGCAGTAATAATGGCAGTTGGACCTTAGTCAGGTTCGTTTTCGGCACGCTCTCCTTACGATTACATCCTGCGGGTTTCAAAAGAAGGACAGGTATGACTGACCACTTTAGTGGAATTGCTACTTGTACCGATCATTCAAACCTATACCTGCATGGATCATGGGGATGATCTTTTGCAAACGTCTATTCTTGGTGCTTTCCTGTTTAGCGGTTTCGATGTACTCGGCAAAATCTCTTTTTTTTGAAAGATTGAGTTGATCAAAAGCGCTTTTGAGCGCGAGATCGTGGTTCAATGCCTCTTTTAAATAACGAGGGATATGTAGTTCTTTATTTTTATCTGCTTTAATGACTCTGCCCGCCTGTTGATTTATGATGGCCTCTTTTAGATACATTTTTAGCACTTTCTGGGCGATCTCTTTCTCATGATTAAATCGAATCTGTCGCATGGCCTTGGTTTTGCCTTCCTGCGCAGTGACTAGTATATTATTGGGATCAGATAGGAGTCCTCCCTGAAAAAAAAAAATCCCCCCAACCCTTTTTTGGCTCCCCTTCTGTCCATTTTTTTTCTTTTTTCCCTTTGGGGGGGGGGGTTTCCCTTTTTAATTCTTCTTTCAGTCTAGCATGATCTTGCGTAACTGTTCCAGAGCAGGTATCCATTGAGGATGTTTGCTCAGGTATTTTTTTAGAATTCCGGCAGACCAGAAGTTAAGAGCGCGCCAATATTATTTCTTTGTTTTCGTGGCAACTTGAAATGCTTTGCCGGCCCACTTCTTTAATTCCGTTTTATCTTCGATGACTTCCAAAGGCACTTCCCAATATGGCATCCCTTTTTTCTTCGAATCATTCTGATAAGGAGTCATTCCTCTTTTTTCAAAATCATTTTGATTACTATCATCGACCTTCAGTCGAAAAGTATTACCACCGATCATGGCAAACATTAATCCGTCTTTAAAAAAGCCAATTCCGCCAAACATTTTTTTAGTTTCGAATGGAGCGAAATTACTTAGCTGGTCATTGATGTAATTGACAAATTCTTCTTTAACTGCCATCTCGTTATTTTTCGTTGGTTTGTAATTTACGATATTTAAATGGGATAGCAATCTGGGATCCTGAAGCCCGTAAGTATTCTGGAACCCTTACCCAAGCACTCCAGGATCGGATCGAAAGCCATCTCCTATAAAATAATCTCGATTTACGATAACCTCTCCCTCCTAAACAATTTTAATCCATGTCCGCTCCAGGATCGCTAGCTGGGATCCTGAAGCCCGTAGGGATTCTGGAGCCCCTTAGGAATCGGAGACGGAACTGACATTCCTCATTCTTCTTGAATAGATCGATTTACCGAAGTATCTTTGAAACAATCGTTTTCTTTCTAATAAATCGTTCGATCATGACCAAAAAATATATTCTGCTGCTCGTTTCCTATGCTGTTGTTGCTTCTTGCCTTGCCCAAAGCAGTCTGGACTCCATCCTTCCGGTGCGAGGTCTTTGCATCGCAGCACCCTCGCCAGATGGAATAGACCCATTTATCGACTTTATCAATAAAGATTTAGTCCCCCGAAAAATCAACACCTTGGTACTTAGAGTAGACTTTCGGTATCAGTACAAGTCTCACCCTGAACTTGTGGCCGACAATGCGCTTTCAACGAGTGATATAAAGAAATTGGTGAGGACTTGTCAAGCTGGTGGCATTCAACTGATTCCGCAAGTCAATCTGCTCGGTCATCAGTCCTGGTCTACCAATGTGGGAAAGCTTCTTGTAGAATACCCCCAGTTTAATGAGACTCCTTATGTGCCTCTCGATAAAGAATTGACGTGGCCCAATGAATGGGGGCTCTATTGCCTCAGCTATTGCCCACTGCATCCGGATGTGCATAAGATTGTATTTGAAGTCGTCGATGAAATCATGGACGCATTTGAAGCCAAAGCGTTTCATGCCGGTATGGACGAGGTATTTTATCTGGGCGACGATAAATGTCCCCGTTGTCAGGGTAGAGATAAAGCGGAATTATTTGCGGGTGAACTAACCAAAATTCGAAACCACCTGGCGCTCAATGGCAGAGAGCTGTGGATTTGGGGTGATCGACTAATTGATGGTAAAACTACAGGTATCGGTCTTTGGGAAGCCAGCTACAATAATACCCACCGGGCGATTGATATGATACCAAAAGATGTGGTTATCAATGACTGGCATTATGAACGCCCAGACCCCACGGCTATCTATTTTGCCTAAAGGGATTTAAGGTGATTACCTGCCCCTGGCGATTTCCGGATGTGACCATAAAACAATTAAATCTCATGGTTGATTCCAGGAAAGATGCCACTAAAGCCGTGAAAGATAATTATCAGGGGATGATGCATACAGTGTGGACGAGTGCTGAAAATGCTTTGGATGAATTCTATGGCCGCAAAGATGCCAACAATGAAAGGAGAGGTGGTAACTGGGTAGAAGCTTTCAAAGCCATGTGTGATGAGTTTGGAAAACTTGAGATGGCTAAATAGTGGTCAATGATTTGAGGAGGCAGATCACCTTTGGGAGTGGTATTGATTTTTTGGATCAAAGAAGTTATCGGTTTAAGGTTGACCTACTGGTTTTCTTTTTGCGAACCAATTGAGATGTGATCTTTTCGATCTCTTTACAGAGCAGTCAATTAGGACTCAACAAAGTATTTTTTAGCAAAAAATAAATGGGGCACTCGGTGATATCTTGAGGATCGGACTTTTTACCGTCTTAATACCTTGGTCTTCCAGTACATAATTTGATGATTTGAAAAATCAGGCGATTCGACTAAATTATGATTTTCCTCACTCACGACTTGTCTGGTATCTCACTATGTATTTCGATGCTAATGTCATCGAGTTCGATGATGTCTCTCGATCTTAATTTTTTTCTTTTTCGAAATTCCAGCTCTCCGGAGTTTGACTAAACCATCTTCGACCATCAACTTAGCATGACCCCCAGTTTGTGTTATCTGCTTAAGTTTCAAGAGCTTTACCAACTCTATAAATTCATCGGTCGGTCTTAGTATAAAATGATCTTCTATCATGACAATCTCATCTATTCTTTATGCTTAAGTCAGTTTCCTTATCAAGGGTTTAATTTTTGCCGAAATATTTTCTGATTCGATATGGTTTATAAGAAACGCTTCGTCCTATTATATAGGCTTTTTTATGCGGCGTCAATTAGAAGTTCAAGCTACGCAAAATAAAGGGGCCATGATGAATAATATGCTTAGTTGTTGCTTCGTGAAACTTTTTGGTAAAAATTAGTCAAGACATTTCTATGCTTTCTCAACTAGTGAACTAGAGGAGACAATTCTTCTCGGAACTTCTTGCAGATAATAATAAATTAGGAATGAGCCAGAGAAGCATCAACAAAATCTAGAATGGAATCTAAATCGGATTTATAGAATCGGAAATGAAATATGACACCCTCGCCCCTATCAGATTTCGTTTTTGGATGTTTTCTATTCCACCATTAAATATGGCGACGACCCAATTGTATTAATTGACCATAACTGGCAGGTATTGCTGAAGTGCATGGAATAGAATTCCGTCCAGCCTGGTTAATTGATGCAGAGTAAAGTTAAATTAAAAAATCAATGCACATATTTTACTGCTAAATTTTAATATCAAGCTGGGTACGTAGCTAAATTGAAAAACAAAAAGTTGGAAGACACATTTCGTCAGCCTACATTTTGGCAATACCATGTTACAAGCATGTGCTTCCCTGCTGTCGTGCTAAAATTATCATCAAGCTTTGACTCAAGCTGACTTAATACATAATCCGCACAGTCTTACGCAAAAATGTTTTGGTGGATAATTGCTTCAGCAAAAAGTAAGCTACATCTGCCCGTGACATGGTTGGCAGTATAGAAGTTGCTTTAATAGCTTCCCCGCTTCGGCACAATCCTTTCTTTAAGCCATTGTTTAATTTGGGTGGTCGAACAATTGTGAATGATAATAAGCTTGAATTAATTAGACTTTCTTTTTCTTCATGATCTGCAATTTCGTTACCCACAATTCGTGAGATAATATTTTTGGTCATAAAGTCTGCATCACTGCCTCCTCCCACCCCCAAAAGCGACAAATAGATAAACCTTTTTACGTTTTCCTTCTCCATTGCCTTAATGATGTTTCTAATTCCTTCAACAACTACAGGGTCTTTTTTTAATGGTTTTGAAACTCCAAGGACTGATAATACAGCGTCCTGGTTTTTTATGACGTTTTCAACAACTGCATAGTCGACAACATTACCCTGAATGATTGTGAGCTTTTCGTGGGTTTCATTTAGTTGTTCAGGTGTTCTCACAAAAGCTGTCACAGTATGCCCTACGCTTAATGCCTGCCTGACCAGTTCCTTGCCGGTTTTACCAGATGCACCGAAAAAGAATATTCATATTGAAAGTTTCTTTAGTCAACTTATATACAGGTTAGTTGATAGCAATCGGCTATCAAAAAATTATAGTTTCAAAAATCAGTACTGGTAAGTCGGGTTGAAGGCCTAAATAAACCTGGGCCACTGTTTCATAGCGGCTGTCGTTGACAAAGCCATGCTGCCTGATGACCTGTGCATCAGTGAAATAATGCGATAGTTTATTTCGATTATAAATGGCACTACTTCCTGCTGCAGAATAAACCATGTCAACCGCCTGTAGGCAAGATTGGTTGGTATGACAGGCAGCCAGGAGCAGCCCTGCTTTTTCATCCAGTGAAATTTCTTGACCGGCAATGACTTTACTCCAACAGGTCGCAATCGTATCATGCAGGTATGCCCGTGATGAACGCACGAGTGCTTCGGCCATGCCCAGTTTCCGTTGCACCACGCCTCTTTCCCTTAGTGGCACCATGGACCCGAATGATGTTTTCTTTGATGCAAGTATCTTCAATTCTTCGATGGCATTGGTAGCAACTGCCATTGCTACGGGGGCCACGAGGCAGGCTACACTAGTGCCAATAGCCGGGAACTTATAAAGCGTTGCTCCGTAATACTTATTGTGTTCCAAACCTGGTATCAATGGAAATAAACGGTGGTCGGGTACGAACACATCTTTTGCCTCCACATCATTGCTGTCGGTCGCTTTCATACCTAATGTGTACCAAGTATCAATGATCTCGCAATCATCAGGCTTCAATAGCACTCCAATTATCTCTGGGATACCATTGTTCATCTTTGGTTGCCCGTTTTCAAATACCATTGCCGTAACAAAGATCCAGTGTGCTTCATGCACATTACTGGTTAACGGACTTCTGCCGTTGATGAGGTACCCGCCTTCACCCTTCATGGCCATCATCGGCGGATGAAAAGCACCTGCGATCAAAGTATCAGGCCCATTCTTATAAATCTCATCAATTCCTTTAGCAGGTAGCGTTCTGAACCACCAGGTGGCAACATTGGCCACCATCATTGACCAGCCCGCTGCAGTATTGTGCCGGGCAGTTTCTTCCACAAGCTTTGCCACGGTAAGCGGATCAGTCTCCGATCCTCCCAATGCCTTGGGCATGAAGAGCCGGTGCAGTCCTTCCTTACGGAGTAAATCAATTGTTTCGGGAGAAAGCCTCCGGTTGTTTTCTTCTTCTTCGATGTGAGTGCCGATGGTGGGGCCGATATCCAGAACGTTTTGCAATACTGTTTCCATACAAATAAATTTTTTGTTGACTGATTAACGATACAAATTTAAGTTCCAAATCCCGGCATCATATGCCGATGGCATTCAAAAATATTTCTGTTTCTTTCAAATTGAGTAAGCGTTGGAATCATTCAACAGGTGGGGAAACGTCTGGGTATCTTTTCGAAATTGCATAGGTGAACCTCCCTTTTTTTCTTTGAACACCCGACTGAAATGTGTCTGGTTCTCAAAACCACATTCAAAGCCGATATCAGAGATGCTCATGGATGTATTTTTTAAAAGCTCAGCCGCTTTATTAAGTCTTTTCTTCATCACCCATTTGGCAGGGGTTTCATTGAATATTTTTTTAAAATCCCGTTGGAAGGTGGGAATACTTTTGCAGGTAAGCCTGGCATACTCCGCCAGGGAAAGATTATAAGCAAAATTGGTCTGCATCACATCTTCCATCGAAGGCGAATCATCATGGCTCAGATTATTCAGATAGGAAAGGAAATGTATGTTCTTTTTATTAGTCAGAAGCGACAACACCAGTTCCTTAAATTTAAGCTCCAGCAGGTTTTCTGGTGCCGGCGGTGATTGTGTAAAATAGGCAATCATCGAAATGAAGAATGACCGGCAGATCTCATTCACATCCAGAGGCGTTACATGATCCAGATCAGCTTCAGGCAAATTGGCCATGGGCAGGCTGGTCCTGTTCTCATTTACCAGTTGACGGAGAAAATTATCCGGCATAAAGAAAACCATCACACACCAGCCATCTTCTTTTTCTCTTTCCGAAATATGAGCTCCCTTCTTTACAAAAGCGCAAACTCCTTCTTCGAGATTCCACGATACACCGTTTTTATGAAATACTCTTTTACCGCTTATAACATAACTAATGAAATTACACTCAATATAAAACTGTTCCTTACTAGCTGTTTGAGGACAATCATAATTTGTAAACAGCAAGTCCTTACAGGTGAGTTGCCTGGAGAAGGGAGGAAAACTTTTTAAGGCCTGGTATAGATTGATCATTGAAATTGAGTAAATCCTAGTAAAAGTAATGTTTCCTTCTATTCATAGTCCCAAGGCGCTGAAGATAGCCATCCATTATTGAAAATGTTTTCAAAATTTAGCAAGGAAGTATCGGCAAAAAGTTCATCGGTGAATTTACAAATTGTAGGGTTGAGTGGTTGTTTATCATTGCATGTAATGTTTGTGCATAAGCTGTGGCTTTAAAAGCCTACGCCATTCTCCATGTGCAGTAGTGAAGTTGAGAAATAAAAAACTATAAGTCAAGAAATCTTTAGCCATACTTTATGCACGGTTGATATAGTTGGCTTTTTAGGGTCATCAAAAAAGTCTGCGGGGGAAGAAAAAAGGACATACAGGTTAGTCACTCATCTTTCTTATTTAGAATCAAATCCCATCGGTCGCTTCGTTCCTTGCTTATCGTCTCTTCAATTCGGGTGTGGTGATTTGTCCAGACATGACCTGGCGGATCCATGATTCAAACGATCCGTTCACCCCAAAATTGGTTTTGTGGCTGAACTATCATCGTAGCACCTTTAGCAACGATCGTTCGATCGTTTTATCTACGTCTTCGACATATATGAAAATTACCATGGAGGAAATTCCGTCGTTCCGGGATGCTCTGCTAGGTTGACTTGGCCTTTCACCTTCTATCATAATCATTTCGTCACCGATTTTTAGAAGGGTGTGCGACATAAGACCGTCTGGACCCGGTCGTCTATTGAGCTCAACAGCATTAAATGTTTTTATTTACGGTGCCGAACCAGTAAACATATGAATTATATAACTATCAGAGTTAATTGTGTAAGGCTACTGGATATTTAAAGGTATAAATTTATTCTCTGAATTAGTAAGTCTAAGATTAACAAATCTGGAACATGATAGGTGTTGATAATAAATTAATTACCAAAGAAATATCCTAGAATAAACATTGAAAACCGAACTTAGGGTTGCACGATATGATTTCAGGTATAACGATCAACTTCAGAGTAAAACAGCATGAATTGCTGAAATATTGTAGTGAAATTACGGCAATTATTTCTGCTTGACATTCTATGACAATTTTACTTTAGAAAGATGTATAATCATGCTAAGATGTGCTACCAGAAAAAATTAAAATTTACCAATAGCCAAAATTACAATGATGAAATCAGACAATGCTTATCAAAATTTATTTACAGAAGTCAACAATATTACTATTTCATATAATGATGTTGGAGAAGGAAGTATTCCTGTAATATTTCTTCACGGCTTTCCCTTCGATAAGTCGATGTGGAAGGGTCAACTTGATTGTTTAAAATCTTCAAATCGTGTAATAGCTTGTGATCTTCGTGGGTTTGGCAAATCAACAGATGAAAAGACTGTGCTAAGTATTGACTTATTTTGTGAAGACTTAGTGTCTTTTATGGATAAATTAAATATTGAGAAGGCCATTCCTTGTGGTCTTTCAATGGGCGGGTACATTGCTTTGCGTGCCATAGAAAGATTTACTGAACGTTTTGAGGCGTTGATTTTATGCGATACTCAATGCATTGCCGATAATGCTGATGTAAAAGAAAAACGATACACTGCAATTGAACAAATTAACCTTGATGGGGCAGATTCTTTTAATGAAAAATTTATTAAAAGTGTTTTCCATCCTGATTCATTTGCGAATAAAATGGAATTGGTCGAAAACTTGCGAAGTATTGTGTCTGCAAATTCAAAAGGAATAATTGCCGCAGGGTTAACTGCCTTGGCAGAGCGTTCCGAGACCTGTTCTGCTTTAGATGGTATCCACCTGCCAACCCTTATTATTTGTGGCAGAGAAGATGTCGTAACACCACTTTCTCAATCTCAATTTATGCATGAGCATATTGAAGGCTCTTGGTTGAAGATTATTGAAATTGCCGGACATGTTTCTAATCTTGAACAACCCGAGGAGTTTAATAGATATCTACAAGATTTCCTAAATTCTTTGAATTCAGTCTCTAATTTCGGACTTAGATTGGAGCCAGTAAACCAGTGAAAGGTTAGAAGAACATAATGATTCCGTCCGACTTAAGAGCCGATCGGATAGTCGCTTACTTCTTATCAGATTCGAATACTGGATGTCATTAGAAAATGTTCAGTTACGTATAAGATCTAATAAAATGGAATTACTTACGAGGTTTGTTATTCTTTATTGAATATCCATCTGTAGAAAAAGAGATTGTGTTATTGCTGCAGTGTCCAATCATTATTGCTTGAATTACAGGTCTCACAGTTAAGTTTCCTGAGCTGAGAGCAACAATGAAATTGGCTCCCTGACCTCCGGTATCATCATCTCGTTCCACGACGTAATTGACTGTGGCCATAGGCGGTAAACTTATTGGGTTATCAATATAACTCTTCACTAGTTCCCCGGCTGTATTGAAATAATCGATCTGAGAAATGAACAGGGAATCATGATAACTAGTATTTCGAATGCTCAAAGTAGCAGCCAATAAGCAATTAGGATTCTGAAGATCGACGTAAATACCTGAATAGATCGGTACATAAATGAGGTCTTGATAAACCATATCATTTTTGTTTATTTGATGATCTAATTCAAGTGACTTTAATTGATCCTCCCCCGTTTTATCAAGATTTGGGTTTTGATTGCCACAGGCACTAAAGAAGATGTTTGCCCAAAGAAAAATAAATGTTGGTAGTTTCATTTTCATAAGACTTGTATCGTAGCCACAAAAATACCTAATTTTGCCATGGCTATTTGGTTCAATACATAACTTTTGGCTTTTTACTAGCTGAGTCTTGCCTGCACGCCATTTCATTTGATTCCGATTGTGGGCGAGAAAGGTGAAGAGAGTCGGAACCGATAATTGACTGAGGATCAATAAAACCAGGAACGACGAGAACGGATGGATCATGTTATAGTAGGCATTTATTTTTTAGTAATCAGCGCGAAGTGAGTATTTCAACCACCTCTTAGAGGTCTTTCAAAATCTGATGAGCTGATGCCGTCTCCCTGATGCTGGAAAATCTCATCACCGAATTATAGTTTTTCAGTCAACCTTTTAGTGACGGATCACTATGTATTTCGATCCTGATATCCTCAAGTTCTATAATGTCTCCATCTCTCAGTTTTTTTCTCTTACGGAATTCCGGCTCTCCATTGAACTTGACTAAACCTTCTTCGACCATCATCTTGGCATGACCTCCTGTTTGTGCTATCTGCTTAAGTTTCAAGAGTTTTACCAACTCTATAAATTCATCGGTGGGTCTTAATGTAAAATGATCTTCCTTCATGACAATTTCTCTTTTCTTATCCTTAAATGACTTTTTTACTAGGATTCCCTTTTTTGAAAATCTTTTCTAATTCTCTAGCGGGTTACGAGCGAAACACTTCTTCCTGGTTATCCAGCCATTTCCACACATTTATCCGTCGCATAATAGACCAGATACCACCTGTAATTGGCTTGAGATTTTACATGCCGGAACAATTGCATGGCAATCATCGAACACCACATTTGAATCCGCACAGCGTTGCTGAGGTGCTCACAAAAGTGTTCAAGTTTTCTCATGCTGGGCTCACGTCATTCATTACCAGAAAACCCCGACGTTGCGATCAGCAATTATAAGGAAGGGTGAACCCATCTAATTATTAAATCTATCAAGGATTTTTTAATCGGTCTGGAGCTTCCGTAAATATCTTTACTTAATCAGAGTGTGAGATCAAAAATTATTGTACTCTCTCACCTACGTTAGAGGCATCATTAAAGAACCGGGCATCGAGTCTGAATTTTAGAATTCTCCATTCTGTGGCCCTGTAATAACTACGCTGGCACCATACCATGGGGATCAATAACATACTTTTTTGCCGCGCCTTTGTCAAAATCCTGATATCCCATGGGACCATTGTCAAGACTTATGATTTGAACATTTACAGCATCTGCTATTTTTATTTTGTCGTAAAGTATGGCCTGCATTAGATTGTAGTTGTATTTCATCACAGGACATTGGCCGGTGGTAAAATGATGTGACTTGGCCCAACCTAATCCAATACGAATACTAAGATTTCCCATTTTCGCATTATCATCAACGGCACCTGGATCACCAGTCACATAAAGTCCCGGGATACCGATTCCTCCCCCAGCTCGGGTCACTTCCATCGCTGCATTTAATACAGTTGCCGGGTGCTCGGTATCATGACTATGTCCATGGCCTCTAGCTTCAAAACCAACACAATCTACTGTGCAATCCACTTCTGGCACCCCTACAATTGCAGCAATTTGATCCGCTAGGGTAGCATCCTTTCTCAAATCCACCGTTTCGCAACCAAAACTCCTGGCCTGGGCGAGCCGCTCTGGAATCAAGTCACCCACTATAACTACGGCCGCTCCAAGTAAATGGCATGATGCAGCACAAGCTAAACCAACTGGACCTGCTCCCGCTACATAAACGATCGCACCCGGTTTTACACCGGCCGACACGGCACCATGATAACCCGTTGGCAGAATGTCAGACAATAGAGTCAGATCACGAATTTTCTCCATTGCCTGGTCTGCATTGGGAAATTTTAATAAATTGAAATCTGCATAGGGGACCATCACATATTCAGCTTGACCACCAATCCAACCTCCCATGTCTACATATCCATAGGCGGAGCCAGGTCGTGCATCATTCACTTCGAGACAAATACCTGTTTTCTGTTCTTTACAATTTCTGCATCGACCGCAGGCAATATTAAACGGTACCGAAACCAAATCGCCAACAGCCATAAACTCAACATCCCGTCCTTTCTCTATCACCTGCCCTGTAATCTCATGACCAAGAATTAATCCTTCGGGTGCAGTTGTCCTACCCCGAACCATGTGTTGATCACTACCACAGATATTTGTAGACACAATTTTTAGGATTACTCCATGATGACATTTACGATCACCCAGTGCCAATTCTGGAAAAGCTATAGTTTGAATTTCTACTACTCCTGGTCTGATGTATGCAAGTCCTCTATTTGACGCCATGATGTTAAGTTTTAATATGATCTAAATTTAATAAATTAATTTTTGTGCTTTGCTTTGGGTTAATATTATCCTGGAAATACACTCCAACAATCAGCTTTCATTAGCTTTCTACCATGAAGTGAACAAGTGTTGAAAAGTATCTCCGACTCCGTGGTGACTCGCTCATAACCACTACAAATTGTGCAGCTAAGCATCTTTTTGCGAACCTCCTTAAAATCTCTCTTAAATTAGTAAAAATCTGTCTATTTGTAAAAATCAATCTTTCTAAAGGGAAAATGATCCAACCAGCTGAATGTTTATCGTTTTTCTAGGCTATTTTGGAAAACGCCGAATCTTAGGTTCATAACGTACAGGGCCGGATGTATCAAATTATCGCTAATTGAGGAGAACGGGCACTCAAGGCCAAGTAGGAAGTTCGTCCCTTTATGGGTTTGCAGCTTGGTGAGTTAATTGGGATTAAGTTTCTTAGGCGACAATCAGTGACATTGCAACTCCGGCGACGGAAAAACTTATTTTTTTCGCTGTCCGGAAATATTGTTTCACCTGGTAGTCTTATCAATGAGATTGATCGTCTCAAACCTGCAATAGTATCGGGATCATATTGGGACTAGAAACTCCGATATTGGGCCTTTCGGGATACGTTACGGTGCCTCAAACTTAAGCAATAGATTTAATAACCTTTGTCTAATTTTTTATGCATCATCCTGAGAACTCTCCGTCTATAGAGATATCTAAAATATCGTGATGAAAAAAGAAAACTTACCTGTGGCTATTATTGGAGGTGGGCCTATCGGCCTGGCCGCAGCCGCCCATCTTACTAAAAGAAGGATTCCGTTCATATTGTTTGAAATCGGAATTTCAGTAGGGTCAAACTTTTTGTCATGGGGACATGTTCGCGTCTTCTCGCCCTGGAAATACAATATCGACAAAGTAGCTGAGGAACTGTTATCAGAGACTGGATGGATGTGTCCGAACAAAGATGATCTCCCGACCGGTAAAGATTTGGTGGATCTATATCTGTTACCATTGGCCAACCATCCACAATTAAAACCACATATACATTTGAATTCCAGGGTCATGTCGATAAATCGCAAGGGGTTGGATAAAATGAAAACGGCCGGAAGGGACGAAAAACCTTTTGTAATCAGAATAGAACAAAACGGTTCAATTATATATTTTGAAGCGAAGGCGGTACTCGATGCGTCCGGAACGTGGAACCAACCAAATCCGATCGGGTCAGGCGGTGTTTTCGCCGAAGGGGAGAAGGACCTTTCAGAATATGTCTATTATGGCATTCCCGACGTAAAAAAAGGAGAACTAAGGACCTACAAGGATAAAAATGTACTAGTGGTCGGGGGCGGCCATTCCGCTATCAATGTGTTGCTGGACCTGGCGGACATTCAAGAAGAACATCCGGAAACAAAATTAAATTGGGTGCTTCGAAAAAAGGATATTTCGGCCGTCTATGGAGGACAAAACGACGATGCCCTTGAAGCCCGGGGGACTTTAGGAATACGGATCGAAGCATTAGTTAATAGTGGCAGGCTAAAGGTATTTACCCCCTTTCATATTTTATCGCTGTCCAAAACTAAAGCTGGAATCGAAGTTCTTGGAAATCATGACGGCAAGACGACAACAATAGAGAGCATCGATAGGGTCATCAGCAATACGGGCTCAAGACCAAACCTTGACATTATCCGTGAAAGAAGGATTGATATGGACTCCTCTTTGGAATCGGTCTTTGATCTGGCCGGACTTATCGACCCAAACATCCATAGTTGCGGTACGGTTAGGCCTCATGGGGAAAAGGAACTAGTGTCATGTCACATGTGATATGACGTATTAGAAAATTTATTTATATTTGACCAAAACTATTAGTTATGGTTAAATATAGGATTGCACTTACAAAAAATGAACGTGATGAGCTTATGTCGATTATTAATAAAGGACGTCACAGTTCACAGACATTCCGAACGGCTTATATACTTTTGAACTGTGATGAAGGGAGGTATGCAGATAAGATAACTAATGAGCAAATTAGCCAGGTTCTTAAGGTCGGGATGCGAACGATAGACCGAGTGAAAAAGAAGTTTCTCGAGGAAGGTTTTGAAGCCTCTTTAGAACGTAGACCTAGTCCGCGTGTTTATGAAAAGAAGGCAGATGGAGATGTGGAGGCGCACTTGATCGCACTGAGTTGTAGCAACCCACCAACGGGATATGGGAAATGGTCCCTCCGGTTATTGGCAGACAAAATGATCGAGCTTAATTATGTGGAGGATATTTCTTACGAGACCGTTAGGCGGATTTTAAAAAAAACGAACTCAAACCTTGGAAAGTCAAAGAATGGGTAATTCCTCCGGAATCCAATGGACAGTTTGTAGCAGATATGGAAAAGGTCTTGGAAGTGTATAAAAGGCCATATGATCGATATAATCCCGTGATTTGTATGGATGAAACAAGTAAGCAGTTAATTCGTGAAACACGGATAGGCATACCAATGAAGAAGGGGCAAGATGCCCGTATTGATTATGAATATTTTCGTCATGGAGTTTGTAATATCTTCATGGCTAGTGAGCCATTAGCGGGGAAACGATTTGCCGAAGTGACCGATCTGAAAACTAAAAAAAGACTGGGCAAAGTTTATCAAGGACCTTATAGACACCTATTACCCAAGGTCGAAAAGAATCACCTTGGTATTGGATAATTATTCAACTCATTGCACAGGTGCCTTTTATGAAACCTTTAAACCGAATATCGCCAAACGATTACTGGATAAGATAGAACTCATATTCACACCAAAACATGGCTCTTGGCTTAATATGGCTGAGATCGAACTAAATGTCATGAATAAACAATGTTTGAACCGGCACATAGACAGTAGGGAGCAGATAGAAATTGAAATTGAAGCATGGCAAAATCAACGAAATAACAAGAAAAATAAGATCAATTGGCAATTTACCGACAAGGACGCTCGAATAAAATTAAAAAAACTGTATCCGTCAATTTAAGTGTGACATGACACTAGGACATCCTGAAAAAGACTTCTATATCGTGGGTTCCAAAAGTTATGGCCGAGCCCCCACCTTTTTGATGGTCACCGGATATGAGCAGGTCAGATCTATTGTTGCTTATTTGGATGGCGATTACGAAGCCGCTTTGAAAACCGAGCTTGATCTGCCCGAAACAGGAGTTTGTTCATCGACCCATGAAGAGGGCGTAGCATGTTGTTGACATTTTAAAATCGAACTTATGAAAATTTATATGTATTTCCGCATTCGGATGATGAGTCTTATGGCCCGGCGGGAACCATCAATCAGCAGGTGAAGGATGGTAATGAAGTTTATCTGTTTACCTTGACCAAATGTGGAGAACCCCAGGCAAGACATAAACTTGACCTGATCCTTTACATGGGGGTAGTGGTTATCATGACCATCTGGTTTCCTACACCGCAGTCAAGCGAATCTTTTTGGAAATGAAGGATTCGGGAGCTTCATTATTAAAAAGGTTGACCTTTTTACCATACCGGATAGCGGGAAACCCACTTTTTCCGATAACAGCGGAAGGCCGCGATTGAAATTATCCGAAGAAGAACTGATCGATGTTATAACCCCAATTAACGAAAATGATGTTCAGCGCATGAATGAAGCCCCATTGTGTTATGAGACCTACCATGAAATGGATGAGAAAACAGAGGTAATTGATAAAATTGGAGATAAATTGCACTTTGAAATTGCATTTGAACAACATAATCCTCCTTTGAAAAAAAATTACCGATGCTTTGAACACATAATCTTTGCATCATTTATAAAATTCATCGTCTTAGTAGGGGTAAATAGTATTTAAATAAATAATTATGAAAACAAGAAAATTAGTTATGGTCGAAAAAGAAGTTGGAGTGGGCGTATGTTGTGGTCAGACCACGGTGGTTCAAGAAGTAGAAAGTGTATGTTGCGAACAACCCACCGATGGTTCTTCTTGCTGTGATAATAGCGACACCAGAGAAAATAATTCTTTAAAAACCGGCTGTTGCTAGGTCGAAAAAGCAGACATCCAATGAATTTTAAAAGCCCTCCTTTTAGGGGGGCTTTGGTTTCTAGTGGAGTTATGGCTTTTTCGGGGCTGGGAGATGCTATCCTTTATCCGATACTTCCCATTTATGGAAAGGAATTGGGGTTTTCCGCTTTTTGGATCGGAATGTTTTTGTCGGTAAATCGATTTGTCCGCATTCTGTCCAATACGGCAATGGCAAATGCCATTGGAAAATTGGGTATGAAAAGGGTGTTGACCATTACAGCGGCTGTCGCCGTAATGACCACCGCAGTTTATGGGTTGAAAATCGGTCTAATTGGCTTTTTATTCGCAAGAGTGCTCTGGGGACTAAGTTATTCGGGATTGAAAATCGCTACTTTAAATTACGCTGCCATGGTCAAGAAAAATACCGCCGTGGTCTTTGGGGCAGCGCAAAGTATACAATCCTTGGGCGCGGTATTCGCGCTTTTAATAGGACCATGGATACTTCAGTCTTTGGGAATACAAAATGGATTCATACTGTTGGCCATAATTAGCTCGGGGGCGATACTATTCACTTTACTATTACCCGAGATGAAGACCAGGGGACAAAGTGTCTTGAATAGAAAAACGTTTTACCCAAATCCCATTAACTTGCTGGTGTTCATACTATCTATTGGTATAGACGGAATCTTGGTTGTTGTCCTTGCCGATCTGTTCTCCGCCAATTACGATACCACGTCGCGTTTGCTTGTCGCAGTTTCATCCTACTTACTATTGAAACGGCTTTTTATGGTCGGGATCTCACTTGTTGTCGGATTGATTTCCTTAAGATTAAGCCCTATTCAACTATTTAATTCTTCGGTTGCTTTGTGTCTACTTTCGCTTATCTTGATCGCCGGTGGATATTTAGTCTTGGGTGTTACCATGGCCTTTGTTTTTAATGCTATAGTCGTAACTTTTTCTCCCTTGATGGGGGTTTCTAGGTGCAGCGACAGTACGTTACAGGTAATTTCCGGCATTAGTACTTGGTGGGACATGGGTGCTTCCATAGGAGCTTTTTTGGGAATTTTATTGATAGAACAGTTCGGAAGGGAAAAATTATTCCTAATAATTGCGGGCTTGATTGCCACAATGTTCATTAACTTCATCGTTCAAAATGGAAAAAGAAATAGAGCAGTATTATAGGCCGTTGTTCCTATATATAAAAAAACGGGTTGATAATCAACTAGATGCTGAAGATTTGACCCAAGAGGTATTTTATAAATTGGCCAAATCAACTAACGAGAACGTTGATAATATTAAAGGGTGGGTCTATTCCATAGCCAAGAATACGATTATCGACTACTATCGAAAAAAGAATGTTCACACCGGGGAAATCGATACCGATTTAATGGAACAAAATGCTGACGAGGATACTGCATTGAAAGAACTTAGCAACTGTATTGTGCCCTATGTTGCAGAACTCCCTGAAGAATACAGGGAAATTATCGAGCTATCTGAATTGAAGGGAATTTCTCAAAAGCAAATAGCCGAAGAGTTAGGCCTGAATTATGTAACTGTACGTTCAAAAGTACAAAGGGGCCGAAAAAAATTATGGGAGACAATAACCCGATGTTGCACCGTACTGCAGGGTGGAAAAGGAAGTATCATGGATTTTGAGTGCAATGAAGATTGCGGTGACGATCGTCAAATCTGATTGAAAGTGCATCATTTTTTTACTTCTTCGTCTTTAAGATTGACGCATAATTTGACTTTATAATTGAACACAATTAAATTCGAATTAGAATATCTCAAACCTTAAGGATTATTTCCTTTTTTCTTGCTTTAGGTTCACCTGTAGTGGTCCAATCTTCATGCTGTGGAGGGAGAAGGTCATGACGAAACCACCTCTGCGGGATTATGTTAGAACCTGTGGTTGTGCACCTTCAAGTTGCCAAGGTGCTCAATCGAAATTTGGAGAGGCCAAAGTCATTACGTGTTTGAAACCAATTTGATCACCTTGAGATCCGATACAGATGTTCAAAAAGGCATCTCTTTTGACAATAGGTCATATGGATATCTATAGTATCGTAGGGGAATCCGGCGAAGAAAGTCTCAAATAATTGCCAGGAGGTCAAGTAGATCGAGAACGATTATAGCCGCAAGCTGAATATGAGTTCGAGGCCTTCCAACTGCTGGAGAATAGTGCGAAAATTGTACAGTATTTTGAGCGTCGGATTAAATCTCTCCAGAATTAAGTGAATTTTTAAAGTCAACGATATCCTACCGAAAAATAAGCCCTGATTCAAGGTTAGAGTCTTGCTGTGCTCCAAAACGAACGTTTTTTTGAGACCGACAAGAAAACGTAAATCACTTTTTCGATAAAGTTACCAACAGATTTTCCAAGTTTTTCAGTGTTACAGTAAATCCGTGTTGGAAGCCTTCGAACACGCTCTCCATACGGTCAAAGGATTCATTAAAGATAGTAATATGCACTTTTGTTCTATCATTTTTTTCGCTGAAATTGTAGTCCCATTCAGAACCTGGCAATTCCGGGTTTTCATCTTTATCTGCAAAAGCATTCAACATTTGGAAATTGGATTTTGGAGTAATGGATGTATATTTCTGAATTGACCAGCGCTCTTGTCCTTCCGGGTTTACCATAGCATAAAATCTCTTTCCACCTACTTCAAAGTTCATATATTTTGTTTTAGCCAACCACGGTGCTGGAGCGGTCCATTGGTCAATAATATCTTGTTTAGTAAAAGCATCCCATACAAGTGAAAGTTCGGCTTCAAATTCTCTTTTTATAAATACTTTTTTTGCTGCCTTGTCAACGGTAAAATCAAATAGTAGATTATTGTCCATTTTTCTTTCTTTTGATTGTTGATAATACATTGTCAAGTTGATTGAACCGGGTTTCCCAAATTTTCCTATATTGACTAAGCCATTTGTCAATCTCTTTCATCTTTTCAATTTCAAGTGAGTAATAAATTTCCCTGCCTTGTTGTTCCTGTTTCACTAATTCGCATTCTGCTAAAATGCGAAGGTGTTTTGAAACAGCTTGCCTGGTAGTATTAAAGTTTTCGGCAATGGCGTTTGGTGTCATGGCCTGCAATGCAATTAAGGCTATAATAGCCCGCCTTGTCGGGTCGGCTATTGCTTGGAAAACGTCTCTCCTCATTTGTATTGATTACTTAATGAAACTAATCGGTTGCAAATATATGTGCAACGTTTCGGCTTCGCAAATAATTGGGCAATTTTTTTTCAGAAGGTCTAAAACTTCTTGGTTGTTGTCTGTTTGGGAAGTGGCGTTTGACAATGACGGTTAACACCCGACGGTGAATGGCTTGCCGATGATAGGGTGACTTAGTATTTCTTCAGACCGAATGGTTGAAGGGGACCGAAGATTGACCAGAAAAAAGGACCTGCTGTTGATTAAACTGCCAGCCGACAACTAACGTTATAGTCGTTAAAAAAAGGGTCCCATCTGGACTTGGAATATTACTCCTGATTTTGGGCTTCATGGGTCGAAGCATAAACACATGTCTGTAAGGAGAAAATCAGACTCAGAGCTAACCAATAGATCACTTCAAGTCCCAACAATCGATACTTTTCAACTCAGGTCCACCTCCCCGATCACCACTGCCAGCGGCGATATAGACCCTACCATCATAATATATCGCTTGAGTGCCATGCCGTCCGTGTATCATCGGAGGAAGTTTGATCCAGGTATTGGACCGGGTATCAAGTGCTTCTACCTCACTATGGGCTGGCACTTGAGTGCCACTTTCCCCACCAAGCACGATGAGTCGACTGCCATCGGAGACCACTGCAGTTCCGGCTCTTTGGGTAGGAATATTTGCAGAAGCGGGAAGGGTAGACCATGATTTGGATGCGAAATCATAGGCGTCTACCTCACCAAATGTGGCATCAATCACACTATTCGTTTTGGCCGAAGAGTTTCTGCCGCCCGCGGCATAGAGTTTTCCATCGATCACCGCAGCATGGAAGTGATCTCTGGTATGCGGCGCATCGGGCATCGCAGTCCATTCGCCGGTGGCCGGATCATATTCGTCAAACCAGGTATTATGCCCGGTATAGTGGCCAAGTTCATTGCCACACAGGAGGTAGAATTTGTCGTTATAAACAACTACCCCGCCTGATCCGCGATGCCGCCCATCTGGCAGCCTTCCCGCAGTACGCCAGCGATCTGTTTTGGGATTGTAGACATGGATAAATGCAATGGGTTCTTCTTTCGGGTATGGGCCGGTAAATGCACCGATCACCCAGATCTCTCCCTTATAAGGCAAGGCTTGAAAATGATGCATTTCCAGAGGACTATCCGCTCCCTTCGACCAGGTTCGGGTCATTGGGTCATAGATATCGAGGGTATGGGTATTGCGCCCTCCAAAAGCGTAAAATTTACCATCGACTTCAGCAAAAGCAGATTCGTGTCGGTGGTTAGCGCAATTGCTGGTGATGATGCGTTGCCAATCTCCCCGCTGCCAGTGCTGCTGAAATTTTTGTACCCGCCAGTTTAATACTTCCGTGATATAGAGCTCTTCCTGCGGCCCAACCGCTATGCCGTGTGCAGCCCGTAAATGACCAGCACTGCGGCCACGACCGACTTCGTATTTGCCCAGCACCTGACCTTCCATATCCAATTTATAGATCACCTCGTTATCGCCGTCAACCATATAGAGATTACGTTCAGGACTCACCGCAAGTCCCCAAGGTTTGCCCAGATGGGTCCAGGCACTAACAAATTTTCCATCGGTGTCAAATACTTGCACCCGGTTGTTGTTGCGATCTGCTACATACACCCGGTTTCGATCAACCACAATATTGTGAGGATTGTCGAAGTTGCCGTTTTGTGCGCCTTTTTCACCCCAGGTCCGGATTAAATTTCCTTCTTTGTCAAGCTGCACCACCCGGTGATTACCGTAACCGTCAGCCACATATATATTTCCATTGTTATGGATTGCAATATCGGCGGGCTTAAAGAATAACACCGATTTTCGGGCTTCATCATAGAGGCCACTGGTGTTGCGAAGGCCTATCACCATCAGTACCTGACCCTGCGGACTCAGTTTAAGCACCAAATGAGTCTCCAGATCAGTGGTCCAGATATTGTCGTCATTATCAATGCGGAGCCCGTGAGGATCGATGAAGAGACCTTCACCAAAAGACCGCAGATAATTGCCTAGATCATCAAACTCCATCAACTTCCGGTTACCCTTGTTAAATATGAAGATATGGCCACGTGAGTTCAGAGCTATGCCCGTAGGCTGAATCAAATTGCCATCAACCGGAGGTTTAATGAAATTCTCAACCACCTCCAGATGGAAATCGGTTGGCATAGACTGGCCTGTAAGGGCAATTACGCAACTAAAAAGTAAAAAAGTAAATATCCCTGATCTCATTTTTGATTTTTGATTAAGCGATCGAAAAGATATAAATAAATCAAGATCCAAGCACCAAGTTTCAAGCACCAAGCACCAAATTACAAATTCCAAGTACCAAATTCCAAACTCCAAGCACCAAATTCCAAGCACCTAATTCCGAATTCCAAGCACCAAAGTTGTGACCAAGACTCTTTGGAATTTCCTGGTTTAGTGCTTTTGCTGTGGGTCAGAATTCTTGTGGTAGCAGAAGACCTAAAACGAGAATTAACCAAAGAACACCTCCAATGATCGCCAGGATCAATTGTCTTTGATTTAGCCGGGGTGATAAAATGGCTTGATGATCATCGAAATGTTCAACTGCATAATTCATCGCTTCAATGGGTTGGATGAAACGAATCTGGATAGATTGTCAAGCACTTGAATGTCTGCATGAGGGAATGCATTCCTGGGATGCAAAACCAGGTTAGAGCCGACAAAACCACAACCTCCAGTAACCAGAATCTTATTCATAGACAGACTTCGAAGGAACTATTAATTCATTCTGGCTAATATGGGAAAATGGTGTTAATAGTTTACGGTTAAGTTTGAGAATGCTACGTGTAGGCAACGTGAGTTGATCAGAAGCATAAAACCATCTGATCAACTCCGATGCTGCGATGCAAAATGTGTTAGTCGAAAGCTCAGCCAGTCTCAATTGGGAGGATGAGTTCAATCTTCTGCGAAATGGACTTAGAGTCGTGGTTTCACAGAACCCTTATTTTTTCTATTTCTTAGCCATGGCATTTTTGACCAGACCAATGATCGCCATTAAGGCACCTCCTCCGACACCACCTCCAGCGACGTTGCCAATGATACTGCCAATGTCCAAACCAGTGTCTGCTCCACTGGCCATACCTATCATGCCCAGTAATTGACCCCCGAGGCCACCACCAAGAATACCAGCAATAGAATTACCTAAAGTACCCAGCGATAGATTTTTCATAAGAGATCCCGCAAGGTTTCCGCCAGCCGCTCCACTTATTAGTTGAATGATTAATGGTAAAATACTTTCCATGATATTGATTTTTTCGTTTCGAATCCGTCTTAAAGTTAACAGAAATTCCGGATGTATCCCGTACAGATCAACTCGATTGCCATAAGATGTTTTAATACATATGTAGTGTTGTAATTATGATTTTATTTTTACAAAAATTTCATAAACGTCTGATTATAAGGGTAATATGGAACATTGTATCTCTTCAAAATTAGAGGACGTCGTTCATAGCTAAAAATTAACACCTCACATCAAGATGGCGTCCATTTACATCATATTAAGAAAACCATAACAGCTTACCGGATTGACCAGCCGTATAGTAGATGAGTCAACTTGTCAACTACATGTGATAAGTTGAAGCCGTAAAGAAGTTCTCCAAAATGAAAGATTAATTCTAAATCAAAACGCTTATTGTATGAAAAAATACGTCCACGTATTTATCGTGTGCGTGCTCAGCCTGACTACAGCTCTTGCGCAACGCACTATTACCGGCACCATCACCGACTCCGATGGAGAAGCCCTGATCGGGGCAAATATCATTGTAAAAGGTTCGTCGGTTGGAACCGCTTCTGATATCGATGGAACTTATGAGATTTCAGTTCCAGATGGGGCAAAAATCCTGGTATTTAGCTATACCGGATTTAGTACTCAAGAACTTGAACTTGGAGTTTCAAATATGATTGATGTCACTTTGACGGAAGGACTTACCTTGTCAGAGGCGGTCGTCACTGCTTTGGGTATTGAAAAATCAGATCGCTCTGTGGGTTATGCGGTCGAGGAGGTAAAAGGAGATAAGGTCCAGCAAAAAGCAGAACCGGATATACTTCGATCTTTGTCTGGCAAAGTACCTGGAGTACAAATCTCCGGATCTTCAGGCGCACCAGGTAGTGCGACCCGCATTACAATCCGAGGGGGCTCTTCTTTTCTGGGCAGTAATGATCCCCTTTTTATTGTCGATGGAATTCCGTTTGATAACACGCAGTATAGCAGTACCAACCAATTGAACGGTGGAGCAGCTTATGGAAGTCCAATTGCCAATATTGATCCTAACAATATCGAAAGTATGTCCGTATTAAAGGGTGCAGCTGCAGCAGCACTGTATGGTTCGCGTGCATCTAACGGTGTGATCGTCATCACCACAAAAACTGGAAGTAGCAAATCTGGCATTAAAGGCACCGAGGTTTCTTTTTCTTCTTCCTATTCAGTTGAACAGATCACCGGTCTACCCGATTATCAAAATACGTATGGTAACGGGGCAGACTTTCTATATTCCAATTCTAATGGTTCATGGGGCCCCGCATTTTCCAGTTTAGACTCCTTTCCGACCTGGCCAAATTATACAGCTGTTTTTCCTGAATTGGGAGCCTGGTCACCATACGTGGCTCAACCAAATAATGTGAGCAATCTTTTCAAAGACGGTCACGTTGTGGAAAACTCGGTTTCGATTAGTTCAGGTGGAGAGAATTCACGTATTGCAGCCACTTTTTCACATTTGGATCAGGATGGATATATTCCTTATTCCGGATTTGACCGGACATCTGTGAGTGTTGGATCAAGTGGTACTTTGGCAAATGGACTAATCATTAGTGGCAATTTAAGTTATACCCGTAGCAATACCACTGGGCCGTTTTTTGGCGAAGCTGGATCATCATCACCTGATGCGGCATCATCATTTGCCCGGACACTTTGGTTGGGACGTACCTGGAATACTGACCTTCCTTTCGAAAATCCATCGAATGGTCTTAGTGTCTTTTATAATACGAATGCGATTGATCATCCACTCTGGTCTTGGAAACACAATGGCATGGATGAGAGAACAGATAGAATTGGTGCCAAAATGAGTCTTGGTTATGACATTACCGACAACATTAATGTGACCTATGTGATCGGTACAAATCAATATACGACCGGTCGTCAATTGGTTTGGGACATTGGGTCAACCGGTTATAGCAGGCAAGGTGCGATCATCAATGATGATATAAGTTTTGAGGAAATCGAATCTAACTTGCTCTTAACTTTTGATGATAATATCTCAAACGATTTCAGCTTGAGAGCAACGATCGGACACAATCTCAATCAGCGTACAGTTGATCGTCAATCGGTGCTTGGGACCCAAATAATTTCTCCGGGTATTTATGATATTGACAATACCAACACACTAGTGCCAAACGGCGGTATCTATTCTAAAAGAAGATTAATCGGCGCTTTTTATGACGTTACGCTTGGTTACAATGACTATTTGTTTTTGAGTACGACTGGTCGAAATGATTGGTCGTCTACTCTTCCTGTTGATAATCGAAGTTTTTTCTATCCAAGTGTTTCATTATCCGCAGTATTGACCGAAGCACTTAATATTCAGAGCCGGGTATTGACCAATGCCAAATTAAGGGCCAGTTGGGCAAAAGTGGGAAATGATGCACCGGTATATTCATTGTCGAATACGTTTAATGTAAATCTTGGCGCCAATACCGGACTGATCGGATCAACGGCTGAAAGTGATTTTCCATTTAATGGACAACCCGGCATTACCCAAAGCAACGTAGCATCGGATAATCAGTTGACACCTGAATTTACGACCGAAATAGAAGTAGGAGGTCGTTTGGAGTTTTTCTATGGAAGAATCGATCTTGATTTTAGTTTTTACAAACGAAATTCAACGGATCAAATTGCCAATATTTCGATTCCATCGGCTACTGGTTTTGAGCAACTCACCACCAATTTTGGAGACTTGCAAAATCAGGGAGTTGAAGTGGGACTACGACTAGTTCCTATTAAACTTAGAAATGGATTGACCTGGGATATCTATGCCAATTTCACCAAGAATGAAAGTAAGGTTATTGAACTACTGGAGGGTGTGGAAAGGATCAATATCCGTAATTTATTTGGTGGTGGTATCCGGCCTGTGTTGGAAGTCGGCCAACCCTATGGCGCACTTTACGGCACTGTGACCGCAAGAGATGATGAAGGTAATTTATTGATTGACCCTAATAATGGTGCTCTTTTTCCTTCTTTGAAAGATAATGGATTTGGAATCATTGGAGATCCCAATCCTGATTTTACGCTAGGTCTTTCAAATACGGTTTCCTTCAAGAATTTCTCCTTATCTTTCTTAATTGATTACCGTCATGGAGGCGATTTCTATTCAACATCAGTTGAAAGACTTTTAGGCAGGGGAGTAGTAGCGGATACGGAAGATCGGGAACCATCCAGAATAATACCGGGTGTTTTAGGTAATCCAAATACAGGTCTTCCACTTTTAGATGAAAATGGAAATAAAATTCCAAACACGATTCAGATTACCACAAACGATTTGTTTTTTCAACCGGGAAATACTGCATCTTTCTTTATTAATGGTCAGGATGATGCCTCGGTATTTGATGGCACTGTGATACGTTTACGTGAGATTAGTTTCGGTTACACATTTCCCAAAAAACTACTTAATAAGACACCATTTGGAAATGCCTCTCTGACTTTTACGGGCAGGAATTTATGGCACTTTGCTCCAAATATTCCACATTCCCTAAACCTTGATCCGGAAAGAAATGGTTTTGGTGCGACGAACACACAAGGAATTGAATATGCCACAGCACCGCAGTCTAAGCGATACGGTGTTAATCTCAATGTTACATTCTAAAAAAGAGAAAATGAAAAAATAATGAATCGCTTAAAAATAATCCTGCTGACAGGAGTAATTTTCTGTTCTTCCTGTAGCGAAGATTTCTTTGATATCAATGATGACCCTAATAACCCAACAACAGCGGCGCTTAGTCAATTATTGACGAATTCGCAAGTGGCGATTACCGGAGCTACCGGACTTTCAACCACAGGCCTTAGCTCTCATTTGAGTGTTTTTATGCATCAGACGGTTCGTCGGGGAGATCCCGACCGATATGGTACACTAGGTAATAGTTTCATGGTGAATGCTTGCTGGCAGCAATTATATGATATCGCTTTGCAAGACCTAAAT
The DNA here is from genome assembly GCA_016711125.1 of Saprospiraceae bacterium. Classification (GTDB taxonomy): domain Bacteria; phylum Bacteroidota; class Bacteroidia; order Chitinophagales; family Saprospiraceae; genus JABDMH01. The sequence goes on from JADJTQ010000006.1 coordinate 332,463, forward strand.
GTGCTGATTCAATCTGCCGAAAATGTGCCCGAAGGCCAGGTACCCAATCTCGAATACGTTGGAGTGGCTAAGTTGATGAAAGCTTATGCCTATAGTGTGATTGTCGATGTTTGGGGTGATGTGCCATTCAGTGAAGCGCATAATTTGGCCGAATTTCAAAATCCCAAATTTGATGATGATGCCGAGATTTATCCTCAATTGCTTGCCATGATAGATGAAGGCATTGTCAATATTGAAAACTCTACCGCAGCAGAGGTTTTAAAGCCGGCTTCCGATGATTTGATTTACGGTGGAAATAATAGTCGATGGATTAAATTTGGCAAGACCCTAAAACTCCGGCTCTTAAATCAGGTGAGAATGGTCAATGTGATTGGCGATGCGGAATCCCAGATTCGAGCTTTGTTGGCTGAGGGGACTTTAATTAATTCAAGCGCCGATGATTTTCAGTTAATGTACGGATCTTCCATATCACCTGACAACCGGCACAATGCCTTCGTCATTGATTATGCCAGTCAGACCAAAACCTATTATATCAGTCCGTGGTTTTGGGACGTCATGAAGGGAAATAATCCGGACATTTTGACCGGAGTTGTTGATCCACGGGTACCTTATTATTTTCATAAACAATTGGTTGCTGGCGAGGCACCACAAAATCCCGCTGAGCGGTTGGATGCCGACGGGTTTTTAAGTATACATTTCGGCAGTAGTGGTCCCAACCAGGCTCAGGCACAGGATGTTTCACAAACAGTCTTAGGTATTTATCCCACTGGCGGATGGTATGATGATGAATCGGGCAGGACAGTGACTTCCAGTACCGGGACCGGGGTTGCGCCTGAGCGCATGTTGACTTATTATACTCGGCTCTTTATCGAGGCTGAATTGGCGTTGGACGGAATTACCGACGGTGATGCCCGTGATCTTTTGAGTCAAGCTATTACCGCTTCTTTTAAGAAGGTCAATCAAGTTGTAGCTGGTACCGGAACCGCACAAGCAGTACCCATGATCGCCAATGAAGATATTGACGCTTATATCGAAAAAGTACTTCTCGAATATGATGCTGGAGATAGCGAACGGAAATTGGAGACTATTCTGACTCAGAAATGGATTGCCGGTTTTGGCAACGGAATTGACGCCTACAACGATTATCGCAGGAGGGGTTATCCTGCCATTTTCGACCCGAATACCGATACTGGAATATATTCAATTTTTACATCTTCTTCTACTCCATTTTTAGTTTCGTTGCCATGGAGAGCAGAAGATCTAAATCTAAATCGAAATGCACCTCCTCAAAAGAGTCCTACTACTGACCGGGTATTTTGGGACCCTAATTAATACTTTCCTTTTTAATCACAATAGATTTAGACTAACATGAAAAATATATTATATAGTATTTTTATTCTCAGCCTGGTGATAAGCAGTGGATGTGTCGACGACGATAGATTATTTTCGTTAGATGACTTCCCAAAAGGCGCATTGCCAAACTTTTCTCAAGGAGCCAATGACGATGGTTTCATCGGTCTCGGAAAGGCAGCTAATTTTAACATGGAGATTGCGGTTGATTTTAGTAATAATCTGACGCAAAGTGCTGACGGTAAAACCCCGGGCTCTGGTCGCACAACCACTAATCTTGAATTTGCGGATGTCAGTTCTCTGGATATTGAAGTAATGTGGACAGATGCATCATCAGGAAATAGCTACACAGGTGTGGTAGGAAGTACTTCTTCCTGGCCGGCCGTTCTTTCATTTTCGGGTATGGATATCGTTAATGCCATCACTGAATTGACCTCTCCTGATTCTCTCAAACTTGGAGACATCATCACCGTGGCCGGTGGCGTCCGTTTTGCTGATGGCCGACATTCTCCGGCATTTGTACCCAATGCTTCCGGACAGCCCGTATTGGCTTATAGTCCGAGTTATTTTAATCATCCGGGATACACGGCTTTATTGCGTTATTCGGTTAATTGTGTCTCTGAATTGGGCGTCGAAGTTGAGTATGAGGTGTTGGAGGCAGTTGATGTCTACGGCGGCCCAACACCGTTAACCTCCGGAACCTTTACCTGGGTTACTAATGCCAATGGTAACTATACCTGGACTTCCTATTCTTTCGGTACTTACCAGAATGCTTACGGCTGCTGTGAACAAGCTGCCGGCTCAGCCCTGAGGATTACCGATTTATGCGATGACTTGAGTATTTCTGCTGCGGACGGTTATGGCTGTGCTTGGGATCTCATTGTCGATGAAGTTAGTGGCTCCGTCCTTACAGTAACACTGTCGGGTGCCAATGGTGGTTGTTTTGATCATGTCACCGTAAAGATGACCCGTACCGATGGTCTTGATTGGCCTGCACTGTACTAATAATCGCTAGTAAAGAAATTCTTGACCTGAAAAAATCAAATCTCCGATGGGGTGCAATGTAAGGTTATTGAACTGAGTTGAGAGGGGGGCTTTTGCCCCCAGCTTTTGTACCATTGTTACTATGATCCGACAGTTGAAAAAATCCCACTGGGGCATAAATCTTTCCGTTAGCGATGTCCTGATGGTAATGCTCGCCATGTTTTTTTTTATACCACCATTTTTCGGACAAATAAATACCATTGTCCTTATTAAAAATGAACTGAATGATGATGGATTAATTTTGTTTACACCACTGAGTCACAAGTTTACGTATCTGATCAATCGTAAGGGTCAGGAAGTGCATCGGTGGGAGAGCGAATTTGTTCCCGGAATGACAGCATATCTTGCTGATGACGGTACTCTATTTCGGGCCGGCAGGGTTACCGATGATACCTACATCAATAGTGGCGGGGCTGGAGGAATTATCGAACAATTTGATTGGGGTGGAAATGTGATCTGGCGGTTCCACTATTCGTCACCAGCAGTACGACAGCATCATGATTTTGAGCTGTTACCAAATGGAAATCTCTTAATAGTCGCATGGGAAAAAAAATCAAAAGATCAGGCTATTGATGCTGGCCGGGATCCGGGGGCTATCGCTGCTGACCAGTTGTGGCCAGATCATTTAATTGAAATTAAGCCAGCACCAGAAGGCGGCGGAGAGGTGGTTTGGCAATGGCACGTTTGGGATCATTTAATTCAGGATTATAACCCGGCTAAAGAAAACTTTGGAGTCATAAATGAGCATCCGGGTTTAATCAATTTAAATCACTATCAAAATTCAATTGCCGATTGGATTCATGGCAATGCATTGGAATACAATGCCGCACTTGATCAGGTGATGTTTAGTAGTCGTGGATTTAATGAACTCTGGATTATTGATCATAGCACAAATACCGACCAGGCTCGTACGAGTCAGGGAGGTAGATCTGGCAGAGGTGGTGAGCTATTGTGGCGGTGGGGAAATCCCAGAGCTTATGGCAAAGGTACTGAAGAAGATCAATGGTTATTTGGTCAGCATGGAATTCATTGGAAATGGGTTTCTGGAAACGATGCTAGTCAGGTGCACATCTACAATAATGGAAACGGACGCACACCAGTGATTTATTCGACCATAGAGACAGTGGAAATTAGCCCGGATGTATCAAGACGTTACCCAACTAATACTGAAGGAGTTTATTTACCGGAATCTCCCAGACGGACTTTTTATCCCAATGATAATCTTTCGATTTATGCACCACTCTTTTCAAATGTGATTGGGATGGACGATGATCATTTGTTGTTGTGTGTCGGACCAAGAGGCACCTTTATTGAATATGACCAAGTAGGTGATGAGGTTTGGAGATATATTAGCCCAGTCACGGAAACCGGGAGAATTCTTACACAAGGGGATCCGATTGGAGACCATCAGGCATCACTTAATTCCGTGTTTAGTCTCCAGTATTATCCCCGGTCATTCTCTGGGTTTAAGAACAGAGATTTAACGCCAAAAGGAGTAATTGAGTTGGAGCAAACGACCTCCTACGAGGAGGCAGCATTCCACTTGAAAATCTACCCTAATCCAGTAAGTAGTACCTTATATCTGGAAAGCGAACTACCGCTAAAGAGAATACAAATGATCGATATGCGAGGGCTGATTGTCTCTGATCAGATGCACGCGACCACAACTGTAGATGTACGATTTTATACTCCTGGAATATATTGGTGTATAATTAATGAACAATTCACCTATAAAATTCTAATCATCCGATGAGACATTTAATTGCTATTGGCTTAATCATCTTTTCCAATCTACTTACAGCTCAGCAAGAAAATCTTAAACCGACCCTAATTGATACTACGGACCCAACCCGTTGGCTTTACTTAACGCCTGATACAAGTCCTGGGTTGGTTGGTGACCAATATTTGTTTAAGGAGTGGCAAGTTGCCAAAATTGTATTCCAAAAAATGTGGTCAAACAGGGTCTTTTGGTCAATTATAACCTTGAAGATGAAGAACTAGAGATAGCGACTTCGGAGGGTATTAAAATTGTTCCTGAAGGACTGATTCTATCTTGGGAAACAGGCAATAAAACTTTTCGTGCCCTATTTGATTTTGATAATGCCTGCCTACCGAAAGGTAAAAAATATGCTCAAATGCTCATCGATAGTAATAATGCTATGCTGTTGAAAGCCACGGATCTGAAAAAACGGAATCCGTCTTATAATGAAAAATTAGGTATTGGGGACAATAACTACCGCTATATGAAATCCTCTCGTTTGTTGCTTCTTAAAAACAATAGATGTGAAGAGGTCAGTGGAAGTGACTCAAAACGTGAAAAGCTATTCATTGATTTTTTTGGAAATCAGCGAATCACTAAAATAATAGATGAACAAAAACTCGATTTGAAATCGGAAAAGGATTTGATCAGACTGATCGAGCAGGAGTCACACAACAATCTATAAGTTCCCATTGAAAATGGAATTAGTCTTGCATTTGATTCCAGGATTATATTTAATAACTTGGAAGGCCAAAAGTGAAATTCCATGGGCCAGACATTACATTTTGCCATTGTAGGAACAGGCTCGATTGCGGGCCACTTTATTCGGAGTATTCAGGAAATAGATGGTTGCGAAGTAGCCGCCCTTTGTAGTAGTACGCAGCAGCGTGCATTAGCAGCCCGCGAAAAATATAATATTGAGGCTTACAGCGATTTATCAGTTTTGCTACAACATGAACAGGTCGACATAGTGTGTATCTGCACCGCAAGTGGTCTTCATCTTCAAGCTGCCGTGATAGCTGCAAATGCCGGTAAGCATATAATTTGTGAAAAACCACTAGAGATAGATACGCAGCGCGTTGACCAAATGATTCAGGCTTGCGATGATAACCAGGTGAAACTTGGCTGTATTTTCCAGAATCGCTTTAGTGAAGATTTTGTCAAATTGCGTCAAATGGTTGAGAGTGGCTTGTTGGGGAAAATGGTTGCTATCAATGCGATGATTCCCTGGTATCGTAGCGATAGCTATTATGGAGATAGTCACTGGAGAGGTACTTTAGACGGTGATGGAGGTGGAGCCTTGATCAATCAGGGTATTCATACGGTAGATCTTTTTCAATTATTGGGTGGACCGGTTGCAGAGGTTTTTGGCAAGGTTCTGACCACAACTCACGACATCGAGGGTGAAGACCTTGCAATGGCCGTTGTTACTTTTAAGAGTGGACTCATCGGCCAAATTCAAGCCAGCACCTCGATGTGGCCCGGATATCCTGAAAGACTGGAAGTTTATGGTGAAAAGGGAAGTATCATTTTGGAGGGGGGAATCATCAGCCATTTTAATGTGCAAGGGATTGAGCACCAGGTTGCCGTATCGAGCGGAGACATCAGTGGTTCATCAAATCCAATGGCTATTAGCCATCAGTTGCACCGAAAGCAAATCTTGGATTTTGCCAATGCCGTTCGCACAGACACTCAGCCTGTCATCGACGGACGTGAAGGTCGAAAGGCAGTAGCTCTCATCGAAGGCATCTATCGTTCATCCAGATTAGGTCAGCCCGTAATAATGGGTTAGGACCCAGGATCGATTGAGGGAACAAAACTTAAAAATTTAGATCATGATGTTCATGTAAAAATATACTGATTAAATTTCGGCATGGACTTATTTCAATGCAATAGCTCGGATAAAATGCAGAAACTCTTTTTGTGTCTTTTTATTTTGGAGCTGGTCCCACAGGTGCTCACCGGACAATTGTCTCGTCTGTCTGATTTTGTTTGCCAGGATATCCAACCTTGGAGACTGTCCATTCGGCCAGCTCAAGAATGGTTTTAAAAAAGGTGAATTTTTCAACCTATGGATTTGAGACTACTTCAAGTGGGCAAGCATCATCTGCCGATTGTGATCGATCATTGGCCTGCGGGTCAATATTTTTAGTGGATATCTGCCGGTCAGACAGCAATCACCAGTCGTTTCAAGTTATAGAGGAACTGTGATGTGAATATCTTTTTTCTATATAGTTCGGATGATCTCTACTTTTGTTTTTGCCCTTATTTCGTAAAGATCATTTCTCCGGTCGAGTAGAGGAGTAACTGAGCCGAATTCGCGCTGTTGACTCAATGTGACCAAATCGAGATCAGCCATGACCACCGTTTCACTGTTTGATTCTGCTTCGGCCATAATTCCATTCATAGGAAATCCCACATCACTGGGGGTCAACACGGCAGCCTGACCGTAATTAATTAAAAAACTACTCACTTGCGGCAGATTTCCAATATTACCCGACAAAACAACATAAATCATATTTTCAACCGCTCGTGCTTGCGCTGAATATCGGACCCTCATGTACGCTTTTCTTTCGTCCGTACTAAACGGAACAAAAATAATCTCCACTCCTGCGAGAGTGAGAAGGCGGGCCACCTCCGGAAACTCGATATCGTAACAAACCTGAATGGCAATCCGGGCAAGACCAGTGTCAAAGATCTTAATGCCTTGGCCTGGAGCAATACCCCAATGAATACGCTCGCCCGGCGTAATATGAATTTTGTCCTGAGTATAGATGTTTCCGGATGGAGTAAATAAATGGGCAACATTGTAAGTAAGGCCATCTCTGATCACGGGATGCGAGCCGGCGATTATAAAAAGTCCCGTTTCCTTAGCTTTTTGTTCAAAATATTCCAGATACAGGTCAGTCATTTTCGCTAGTTCGGCTACCGCCTGTACGGTGTTTAAATTCTTATCCATCGCCGAAAAAAGCTGGGCAGTAAAGAGCTCGGGAAATAAAAGAAAGTGACTATGATACTCGTCAGCAGTCTGAATAAAAAATCAGCCTGTTGGGTAAAGTCAGCCCATGATTGAATTCTTCGCATTTGATATTGGGCAGCACATACCCTTACTTTTCGCACAGGTGCCTTGATAGAAGAGATCGAGATCTTTCTCCGTGTCGCATTGAATTTGGGGTTTTCCATTTCAAGAAAGGTGGCGAAGTTAAGACTCTCAGCATCTTCGAGATAATCCATGTGCACCCCTTTAATGGCATATCCGGCTTTGATATGAGCGGTTAAGGCCATGTCCTTGATTACATTGTCCTGCACTTTCTTAGTGTACTGTTCCGGTGTCATTTTTCCAGCATACTCAACATATCCCGGTAGTCTCCCCCCAGCTACCATGCGACGAAGGTTAAACCGGGTAAGTAGTTTTTTACGTCCCAGATAAAGTTTACCAGCAATTCCTAAACCCCGCCACTCTGGATGAACGGCAATATCAGCCCCATAAAGAGTCTCACCAGACGGATTGTGGGTGCTAAACGTTCCTAATCCGGTAATTTCGGCATAGGAATACCACGGTGAATCATCGTCTATTTGTACGATTAACGCAGTAGCATATCCCACGGTAGTGCCGTCAACCTCAGCAATCAGCTGTCCCTCAGGAAAGGCCGTAAATTGATAGCGGTAGTTTCGCTCATCACAGAGATCTTTTCGGGCAAAATTGGGATAGGCAGCCTGTTGAATCTCAACAATTTTTGGGAGATCTTCCTCCTTCCACCTACGAACGGTGACCTTTTTGTTCTTAGCACTCATGACTTTATTTTTTGCGGTTTCGGCTATGAAAGTTAGTTCCAAACCCTTAAATGGAGCGCAAAGTGATATGAGAATTTGTCTCTGTCGCAAATCTTTTCAACCCAACAAATACTCTAAAATCAAAAACAAAGGAGCCCTGGGCCCTAAAAAAGGGCGGTTCCAGAAAAAAATAGTAGTACATGAGACAAGAATACAAGGACTAAAGAGTATTTTCTTCCTAAATGATTATCTGGAATTATTTCAGTTCCAGCAGAACAGGACAATGGTCGGATCCCAAAATTTCATTAAGGATGCTGCAATCCATGACCTTTCCAAGTAGCGTTTTACTCGTCAGAAAGTAGTCGATACGCCAACCCACATTTTTGGTCCTTGCATTAAACATGTAACTCCACCAACTGTACATGACTTTTTCGGGATATAGATGTCTGAATACATCAACAAAATCATTCTTGATAATTCGTGAAAGACCATCGATCTCCGCTTGGGTATAGCCAGCCGTTTTATTATAATTGCTTTTTGGATTGGCTAAATCGATCGCCTGATGGGCTACATTTAAGTCACCACAAACAATGACCTGTTTCTTTTTTTCATGATTCTTAATAAAAGCAAGGAAGTCCTGGTCCCATTGCTGTCGGTATTCCAATCGTACCAGTCCACGGCCAGAATTAGGTACGTAAACAGTGATCAAATAAAAATCATCATATTCGGCAGTGATGATCCTTCCCTCGTTGTCGTGCGCCTGGATACCCATATCATTTTCGACAGACAGGGGAGCAAGCTTAGTAAGGATTGCAGTACTAGCATAACCTTTCTGGGTTGCCGAGTTTGCGAAGATTTCATAGCCATCTAAACCATCTAATGCCTCAAGTACTTCGTCCGGTTGTGCCTTGGTTTCTTGAAGGCAAATAATATCCGGGTCAATCGTATGCATATTTTGGATAAAATCCTTTTTTACGGCTGCCCGTAAGCCGTTGACATTCCAGGAAAGTATTTTCATAAATGCAATTATTACGGTGGCAAGATAATACATTGATCTCCGGTTCAGCATTTTTACCACTGATATTCCAATGACAAACCAGATTTAATCCAGCAATTAACCAGTGAGAAACTGGTAGGCATGTTCATGATTGACTTAAAAACTGTAAAAAATCAAACACATTATTAAAAAGAGCTATATTTACCCGATTGATAAAATCAAAACTACCTGATGAAATTTGGTCTAATTCTTACAACAATAACATTTCTCTTTTTTATAACCAACCTTACCGCCTCGACGTATTATGTGTCTGAGATGGGAAATGATACCAATCCCGGTACCAATTCAGAGCCATGGGCATCCATACAATTTGCAATAGATTCTGCTTCGGCCGGTGATACAATTGCTATACTGGCAGGCACTTATTACGAAAGAGTATCCTTTAGCCGATCTGGTGTTGCTGGTATGCCAATCATCTTAAGGAATGCCCCGGGAGCAGCTGCCATCATAGACGGTACAGGCACGGGTGGTCAAGATGCTTTGATTGAAATTGTGAACCAAAGTTTCATTGAGATTCGAGGTTTGCAACTGACCAACAACATTGGCGCCGATGCTCAGGGGATTTTGGTAGCGGGAAATTGCCAAGGCATCATCATTAGTAATAATAACATTAGTCAGATTAGTTTTACTTCAAATCCTTCTGCTGAGATAGAACCGGATAGTAATGCACAACCGATTATTATCCTGGGATTGGACGCAGATAATGCTATTACAGGGTTGCTTATCGAAGGCAATAATGTACATGATTGCATCACCGGATACAGCGAAGGTATAGCTGTCAACGGTAATGTGGATGGGTTTGAGATCGTTAATAACAAAGTCTCCAATATGACCAACATTGGAATCGATATTATCGGTGGTGAAGGTACCGCTAGTGCAAATGACCAGGCTCGGAATGGATTGGTTAAAGATAATAATGTGCAAAATTGTGTTTCACCATACGCTACTGCAGCCGGAATTTATGTAGATGGTGGTGCAGATATTGTCATTGAAAGCAATCTGGTGACCCAATGTCAATGGGGTATTGAAATTGGTTGCGAAAACCCGACTGTTGAAGCCAGTGGAATCGTGGTTAAAAACAACTTTATTTACGATAATGATGACGCTGCGATTGCAGTGGGTGGATATGACTTTCCTGCCGTTTCCGGCAAGGTGATCAATACGATCATCAGAAATAACACGGCCCTGGGAAATGATGCAATACCAACCGGACCAGGTGAAATTTCAGGTCAACTGGTGATTACATACACGGAAAATGTCGAGATTTTCAATAATATTTTCTATAAAACAAATGGTGCAGATCTGATGCTTTTCGCAGAGACTGGTAGTTCTGGTTTGTCACTCCATCATAACCTGTATTATAGTGCTGATCCGGTAGAGTTTGATTTCATGGGTAATAGCTACACGACTTTAGATGCCTACAAGAGCGGTGCGATGCAAGAAGATAGCTCAAAGTTTGAAGATCCCTTATTGCAAAGTATATCAGGAGGAGTTAATTTCCATATCTCAAGTAGCAACTCTCCAGTTATTAATGCGGGTGACCCAAATACGATGATTTCACCCGGTGAGCTGGATGGCTATGAAGATGATGTACGGATAAACAACGATACCATTGATATTGGCGCGGATGAATTTGGCGACCTGCTACCCGTGACCTACCTGAAACCATTCTCTGCCAAACTGGATGGAGGACTGGTTGAATTAAGCTGGCACACGGCTGAAGAAATTGGCAATGACCGATTTGATGTAGAACGCAGCCCGAATTCGATTGAGTGGGAGACAATCTTGCAGGTACCGGCAAAAGGCAGATCATTTGCTTATCAACAATATGATGCCAGTCCATTGGTGGGAGGTTCATACTATCGCCTAAAGCAGATCGATCTGGATGGTTCAACCAGTTTTTCAGCAATACGGTATATCGTGGTCAAAGATGCTGAATTAGCCGTTTTCCCCAACCCGGCAAAAGACTATTTCCAAATCAACGGCTGGACAAATGAAATAAATCGCGTAAAACTATTCGACGCTTCAGGCCGGATTCAAAAAGAATGGAAACTGGCGAAGCAAGGTCATATCTTTGACATTGAAACTAGTACACCGGGTTTGTATTTTATTCAATTGTTGGATGGAGGAATAGTAAAAAATTTCAAGTTGTTTTTAGAGTAAGATCTCACAATAGAGTTTTTGATTAAGAAAGCCACCAGTTCTTTGAGGGTGGCTTTTTTCCTTTTTTCCTGTCGCACTTTGATCAAGATAGGATGAATGTATCAGACGACTTGACGAAATTAGACATATAATGGATCAAGTATCCGCTGGAATTGACCAACGAGGTGAGATAGGGTATGGTATGCCAATTCTTTGCGATATTTTACCACTTATTTATGACATTTGAATGTGATAATAATTTTGAGAATCAGAATTCTATAATTTTTCGAATTTCCTTAGAAAATCTTGAGAGTATGAAAACAATTTTTACCATTTTATTAAGTATTCCGCTTTATTTAACCAGCACCGCTCAACAATCGGTGGCACGTCAGTGGAATGAACTATTGCTCGATGCCATCCGAGTCGATGTGGGAAGACCCATTGTGCATGCAAGAAATCTATTTCACGTCTCGGCAGTAATGTATGATGCCTGGGCGATTTATGATGATCAGGCGGATCCATTTTTACTTGGAAAGACCGTAGGTGATTATACTTGCAATTTCGATGGTATCGCAGTGCCTAGCGATGAAATTCTTCGCAAAGCGGCCCAGGAAGAAACGATCAGTTATGCGACATATCGTCTGCTTAGACATCGTTTTAAGAATTCGCCTGGGGCTGCCATTTCCCTACCAAGATTCGATTCGTTAATGGTAGCTCTCGGCTACGACACTGCGGTGACGTCTACAGATTACTTGGACGGCACTCCCGCATCATTGGGCAATTACATTGCTTTAAGTTGTATGGAATTTGGTTTAGTAGATCATGCAGATGAAGACTTTAATTATGATTTTGAAGATAGCTATTATCAACCGTTGAACGCTCCACTAAATCCTGGTCTACCTGGTAATCCGGATATAACCGACCTAAACCATTGGCAACCTCTGACCATTAATTCGGCTTCTGCAAGCCGGTTTTTAGGTCCGCAATGGGGAGCGGTAACTCCATTTGCCTTAACTGAACAGGACCTCACTACCTATGATAAGAATGGAAATATTTATCAAGTATACCATGACCCCGGATTACCACCTGTCATAGACACCACCGGTGCAAAGACGGGATTAAATGATTACTATAAGTGGAATTTTGCACTAGTAGCTATATGGTCTGGGCACTTGGATCCTCGTGATTCTGTCATGGTCGATATCTCGCCCGGTTCTGTTGGGAACCTCACAAGCCTACCAGCATCAGAATCCGAAATGCGTGAGTTTTATAACTTAGTTGAAGGAGGTGTGGTTGATACGGGGTATACAGTTAATCCAGTCACAGGTCAACCCTATGAGCCCCAGATTGTGCCTTTCGGAGATTTTAGCCGGGTGCTTGCCGAGTTTTGGGCTGATGGACCAAAATCGGAAACACCACCTGGACATTGGTTTACCATATTAAACTACGTCAGTGATTATCCGGGTTTTGAAAAAAGGTTTGAAGGCGAAGGTGCTTTATTAGACGATTTGGAGTGGGATGTAAAGTCTTATTTGATCTTAGGTGCCGCTATGCATGATGTGGCAGTAGCCGTATGGGGCATCAAGTCGTACTATGATTATATCCGTCCGATTTCAGCAATCAGAGCCATGGCCGATTTAGGTCAAAGTTCGGATAGTTTTAAATTATCCTATCACTCTGGAGGGCTCCCATTGGTACCTGGTCACATTGAAGTGGTTGAAGAGGGAGATTCCTTGGCTGGTGACATGAATGAAAATGTCGGTAAAATTAAACTTTATGCATGGAAAGGACCGGATCATATTGCTGACCCGGAATCTACCTTTGCAGGGGTGGGTTGGATTCTTGCTGAAAATTGGTGGCCATACCAGAGACCTTCGTTTGTGACACCACCATCTGCTGGCTATGTGTCAGGACATTCCACATTTTCCAGGGCAGCGGCTGAGGTACTTACTTTACTTACCGGCACGCCTTATTTTCCAGGTGGGATGGGAGTTTTTGATGCACCTAAAAACGAATATTTAGTCTTTGAAGACGGACCAAGTGTAGCTGTCGAACTGCAATGGGCTACATACCGTGATGCCTCCGATCAAGCCAGCTTATCACGCCTTTGGGGAGGAATTCATCCTCCTATCGATGATATACCTGGAAGACAACTAGGAATGAAGATTGGTCCACAGGTATTTTTTAAGGCGCAGGAATTTTTTAGGGGGAATCAACATCTACTAAGGGTGGTGCAAAGTACGATCAGGTTGTCTCAGTGATGCAAAACTATCCGAATCCGGTAGCTGGCGAAACAGTTTTCGAATACTCAGTAAGAACTGCATCGAATATAGTGATTCATATCTATGACCTGAATGGCAGGTTGGTTGAATCACTTCAGGAAGGAAATAAAGTGCCCGGTATTTATTCGCGTTTGTGGAACAGAAATCAGAGTGGACTTGAAGACGGGACCTATTTTTATAGGCTACAGGCAAAGCAGGGCTTTAGTTTGCCGCGGAAATTGGTATTGGTGCAGGAATGAGCTTTTTGTAATAACCAAGAATTTTATAGTGAGTTATCAAATGCCTGTTTCGACAGGCATTTTTTTATCCTCTGAGCTCGTTGCAAAGTAACTACCCCAAAAGGAATGCATTAATTGATTTTAATGGATGTCATACTCAATGATCCTGCCAATAGTTTATCATTGAACATTACAATATTTTCACCTTTTTCCACCAAACCCAGACAATATATCAATGGGTAGATAATGCTCAGGTGTTGGAATCGCCAATTGGAAAGCCTTATTTTTTGGATGGTCTCGGAGAAGAGGTTGAAAGTCGCCGTTCAGAATCCAACCGTTAATCAACTCTCTGGCCTCGATGGCCCAGTCATATCCATAATTTTCCCGGTCAAAATTGGCGAAGTCTAAAGGATTGCTTTTGGTTGAGGCAATGTTGCGCGATGTTGCGAAACCCCCTGACAAATTCATTCTCTTCGATCGAATTCATTGGACTGCCGTGCCCCAGGAAGTGGCACTGGCATGCGATCTGTGGGCAAAAGATATTGTGAGTATTTTGAAGGTCATTTCATGTTTTCATTGGTAGGGCCAGCGCGTTTTAAAACATGCTATTTTGAAAAGTGTCAGTGATTATTGCGCTCTGAACTTGACAGGAGCTATTATATTTTCTTAACCAATACAACCCAATCTTTTTCCGGTTCTGCCGGAGGTGCACCTAAATCGACTATGGTACCTGGTGTCACGGTTTCAATCGAGCCATTGTGAAGAGCACCCCCATCTCTGGGGTTGTACCATTTGACCAAAAATGAATCCATCGTATTTCTCAAATCCAACGATGATGGCCTGCCTTTCGATAAATAGATCGCATAGACCTCAAATTCTTTCGCAAAACAGAAACCTAAAAACTCAGAAGTCAATAATTCGTCGCGGCTTTTCATTTCATGAAAAGGTAGATAATTTTGAAAAAATTGAAGAGCATAACGTGTGTAATCCCATAGCCGGTCCCTTGAGCGCCAGTCTTCACATCCGAGATCATTATTATGATTTAGGTAACCGAAATACCATTCGACGCCGCCACCTCCAGCGAGGAGATTGCCCCAAAGTACCTGCCCACGCATGGTATCCTGATTGTTATCAATTCGGTCGTCCGGATCTATTCCCCGGTTGGCTGGCCCTAATTCATCCAGATTAATCACCCATGGCTGGCCGCTTTTGTCTGAGGCGGCTATCCAATATTTAGTGGTTTCATGGATTCTGAAAGGATTACCTACTTGCAATGACATACCATCAAGATGCGTAAAACCTAAAAGGGGCTCAAATCCTTCGACAATATGTTCGGGGTTGGAATGGGTATGAATGACGACCTGGTTATGATAGGGGTCGTGTGTCTTTATATATTCGACCATGGCTTTTTGCTGCTCTGGATTTTGCCCATTAGGAGAGAAGTTGGCCGGTCCATTTTCCTCGCCCATATTCCAAGTAACTCCGAGATGGTGACTAAATCGTGCAATGAGTTCACGGTAATATAATTTGCGTTCTAATGTTGTATTTCCATCATCCAGTAGTTTTTCATTTTCGGTTTCCTGAGTCACGATGTGAAGCATGATCCCCAGATGATCCATATGATCAAAGACAATTTCCCATTGGTCCAGTTTACTGCAATCAAACTTAAGCCGCTCATCATATCCCGTATAGGGCCAGACATCCTTACCATCACCGCCTATGTTCATGGTGAGAAAGTAAACCGAATTCATGCCTTCACTCGCCAGATAATTCAAGGCACCAATGATGGCCTTACCTTTACCACTTTGCCAGGTCGGATCTCCTGCTTTCCAGTCTGCCAGATGCGGAGCATATCGATGAAGTTGAGGAGCGGCTGTTGCTTCTCCCTGCCGGTCTTTGGGAACTTCACCTTTGTAGGTGCCATCAAATTCATGGTAAGCCAAAAGGTTTTCGGGGCTGTCTGCACCTCCTTTCAAAAAATGCCTGCCTGAGCCAGCATATTTCAGATAATGACCTCCTGTCGTCACTATTCGTCCTGGATGATCAGGCGAAGGAGACACCTCGATGGTACCTGTTTGCCCATCAAATGCCGTGGCTTCTCCAGCAGCGACCTCTTCAGAAATTGCGACGTGATCTCCCTTGCGAAATGATGCCCGATAGGTCCAGGTACCTGGCTGGTCAGGACGGAATCGGACCTGCCATACTTTTCCGCTATTGGCACCTGACTCAGCGGCCTGTCCGTTTGCCGCAAAAAAACCAGGTAGGGTAACCGTTTGATCGCCCAGGTTAAAAAAAACTTGGAGCCGGTAATGAAGAAAGGGGTTTTCCGGATAGTCTTCTGAAAGTTCCGGACCCTCAAAGGATATTGTTGTTTTTTTTCCACTGTTTTCCGGAGATGACAATCTTACCGGCATTATCAGAGCATGAACTCAAGATCAATGAAAAGACGAACCAAAAAACCATTGATGTAAGTCGGAGATTGCAAGCATGAAGGCTTGTTTTAGAAATCAGCTGTATTATAGTAAATATTTATGAAAGGTCCTTCTTAAGTAGGAGCAGTATAAAATGGCAGAAGATTTGGCATGATATTAAACCTATACCTTC
Organism: Saprospiraceae bacterium; assembly: GCA_016711125.1. Classification (GTDB taxonomy): domain Bacteria; phylum Bacteroidota; class Bacteroidia; order Chitinophagales; family Saprospiraceae; genus JABDMH01. The sequence goes on from JADJTQ010000006.1 coordinate 348,693, forward strand.
TCTAAAAGTCTAATTTAAAATTCCCTCTGCATGAGATTTCGAATGCTCTTGATCTTTCTTTTATTCTTGGTGTCACTGGAAATGGTTTCGGGTCAATATATAGATCCTAACTTTGCTAAACCAACTTTTGGCTATGGATCTGATGGTATATATTCTATGGAGGTTATTAGAATAGGTGACCCCTATTTTCCTGGAGAGAAAATCGAAATATTTCATCCAAAAGGAGTGGAGGGGCCGGTACCGGCTATATTTTTCTGTCATGGCTACGGAGGAGTCTTTTCTAATTATGTTGGAGGAATGTTGCAATTTCTTGTTAGCAAAGGATACGCAGTTGTATTCGCACCGTATCCAACACTAGAGGGAACCATTGTCGAAAAGTATGGTATTTTGATTGCGGGGTTACGGCTTGCTGCCAGGACCTATCCTGATATAATTGACACGACTCGGGTAGGTTTCGTTGGCCATTCATTTGGGGGTGGGGCGATGTTCGGCATTGCTTACCAATGCTTTTCTGAAAACGAATGGGGACAAGATGGTCGATTCCTATTTTCATTAGCACCTTGGTATGCCTTTGAATTGACTCAGGATCAACTTACATCCTTTCCACCCGACACCAAACTATTAATGCAAGTTTACGATGGTGACAAGGTTAATGACCACCGTATGGCTATCGATCTTTTTAAAAATATCAATATTCCTGGCGATCAAAAAGACTATTTGATGGTGCAATCAGATACTATCGGCATTGATGTCTATGAAGCGGATCATGGGCTTCCAGGTACTTTTCAAGTATTTAATGCCCTGGACTACTATGCGCTATATCGTTTGTTGGATGCCCTTGCTGACTACACATTTAATGGAAACGAAGAAGGCCGAGTGGTAGCACTTGGTCATGGGGAACCAGCCCAGATATCGATGCCAATTGGACTTTCACCTTTGGTGCATAGCGACCAACCTGAGCCCCTTTTTGATGAAGATCACTATGAGTTTAATTGTTCTGCGTTGCTCAATCTCAGGAGAGAGTATTGTTCTCCCTTGGTAGCTGTCCGGGAAGGATCAGATAAGTACGGGGTGGTGGTGACTCCCAACCCCTTTCAGAGTCATATTACTTTTACCTGGCCGATCAATACTTTGGCAACACATCTACAGATATTCAATTTGATGGGACAGCAAGTTTACACGCGGCAGCTAGATCCACTAGCCCAGGAAATTACTATAGAATTGAATGAATTGGCGAACCGACAATATTTTTTCAGGATAGGGAAGTACTTAGGACGATTTATAAAAATAGGTAATTAGATCAAGATTAAATGGAGGAAATGCAACTCGGAGAGCGACATCGGTGGCTATCGGGGTTTGATCACTGTTTAGATTTTTATTTTCCTTGACATTATCTTACGCCGCCCTAATTATTAAATATGATTTTTGAGTTTGGTTTCCTTTTTTGTTGCATTTGAATTTTTCCCGACAGGATATTGCTCAGGTTAAAGAAGAATGAGCAACTATTGCTTGATGATTTTTTTACTTATAAAGCGATGACCTGACCATATGTTTAGCTGGTAGAATCCGGCCATCCAATTTGAGATGTCCAAATTTACTGAATTAGCCATTATGTGATAAGTCTGGAGGTGGGTACCATCAAGATCAGAAACTTCTATTCGATCTATTCGAACATTTTGTTCCCTTATTTCGATCAGAAGTTGATCAGTGACTGGATTAGGTGAGATTTGAAGGTCTAAAAATGTTGCTTCTTCAAGTGCATTCACTAGCGCTTTTTCGACGGTATTCCCCGCCGATATTAACCAGAGATCCGGATCAAATTGCACTAGTTCAACCTCAAAAGACAGATCCACATCAAAGTCCTGGTCGCGAAACTGAGATTCTAGTACTAATAAAGTGTCTCTGCCACCTCCCTGCACATAAACAGGTACAGGCATTTCAAAAAAGTCAACTGATGCGTGGGAAGTAGATTGCTTCAAGTTAATGTGTAATTGGTGTTCCTCCTGATTCCAACTTAGTTGATAACTGGGGTATCCCTGACCATAGTACCAATCGGCAAAAAATTCGGTCAAGTCCTGGCCACTTGCTTGTTCTAAATGGCGTCGCAAGTCTGTTGTATTTGCATAATTGTATGCCAACAGGTCGTCATTCAAATAGGATCGTACACCTGCAAAAAACGAATTGTCACCCAATTTCCAACGTAACATGTGCAAAAGGTAGGCTCCTTTATTATAGCTCAATCGACCATCGAAAATTCGACTTACCGAATTGGTATCACTGACCCAAACTGATCCTCCTGGTTGGCTCACGATGTTTGCGATTTTGCTCAACTTCCAATTCCGCCATTCCTGTTCAGAACCGCGAAACTCGGAAGTAAGACCAGATAAATAAGTTGCAAATCCTTCATTGAGCCAGATATCCTGCCAGCTGGCACAGGTGACCTTATCGCCAAACCATTGATGTGCCAATCCGTGGGCAATGAGCCCATAGGAAAAGCTTCCCACAAAACTCATGGTTTGATGCTCCATACCTCCGCCCCAGCCAAATTGAGCATGCCCGTATTTTTCATTGGCAAACGGATATAGCCCAAACAGACTATTGTATAGATCCATGATTTCCAAGGTGTTATTTAGCTGAGTTTCAGCCGAGGTCTGGTTTTCCGGAAATACATAGTTCAAAATCTCGATCGAATCACCATTGGGCAAAGAGAGGTAATCGGAAAAATAGGTATAATTGGTCACCGCAATACCAATTAAATAGGCGGGAATAGGATAGCGGTGCCTCCAGTGATATCTTGCATAATCGTTGGTTTTGTTTCACTGACAAGTACTCCATTGGTTGCTGCCCGGTAACCTACTGGAGTTTGGATAATGATATCTATGGAGTCGATTTTATCATTGAGATCTTGCTTGCACGGCCACCAGGTTTTGGCACCATAGGGTTCTGATAAAGTCCAAAGCATGGGTACACCATTGTGATTTCCGATTTCAAAAGAACCAAAACCAAAAGACTCAGGTTTTCCCTCATAAATAATGGTGATGCTATCTATTTTGCCAACAGCAACGATCTCCGGCAGCTCTATCTTCAGATCGCTGTTGCTCAGCTCATTGGTCAGGGATACTCCATGGTACATCACACTATTGACCTGCATGTTGTCCGTGAGCTCGAAATGAATGGTTTGAAAATGGTCTTCGACGGCACTAAAGTAGGAAGTAATAACGCCTTTAATATACTTGACTGATGGATCAACTTCCCATTCCAATCGGTGGTATTTGAGATCATAACCCTGCGTGAGAATATTTGATCGCTGATGCATTTTCTGACTTGCCTGGCTGGTTTCCAACTCAATGATTTTTGAGAAGTCCTTACAGGTTTCATCTGCCTGATTCTGGCTATAGAGAGGAACAGTAATAATTAGTGCAAATAATAAAGGGTGGACGTGCATTCGCTTAGATCTTTGGTTCAATTCGAATAGTGCGTTTTAACAAAATAACAACGATAGTCAGGGGTAAATCATTTGAAAAAATGGTCGCTATCTATGGTATTGGAAGCCTTAATTACTTTAAATGCTTGTGGGTTTTCTATGTTTTTTGTACAACGATGACTGGTAGTAAGAAAAAATAACCAACGGCCTTCTTACTAATCTTGGAGAGCAATACCTTTCAAAACCATGCCAGTGGGTGTCACCGCCAGTTTCTCGATTTTTATCAACCGCTTTAATAGTCCGTCAAGGTATGCAGTGTGCACTGGGCCCCAACCTTCTCCATCAAGTCCGTGCAGATTCAGAATTAACCACCCTCCTGAAGTTTGAAGAAAACTATTGATTTCCTGATCTACATATTCGTCACAATAATCCGGACCCCTGCCCCAGCAGCCCAAACGATTCTTGCCAGGTTGAGCAAAATTGACAACAGTATCATTTAGCACTAGCCAGCCACCGGTGCGCACTGCCCTAACCCGTTTTAAAACATGGTCTTCTAGTTCGTCAGTCGACGCATTAAAGGCAAAATTATACACTGCATCGGTATCTGAATATCCATCTAGATTTTCCTGGAAATAGTCTAAACATTTATCCATATTATCCTTTGCCTGGTTTAATGGAATCTTGGTAAGATTTAAATGCTCCCAGGTATGCGGCATAATTTCATGACCACGCGATTTTAGTTTATTCCAATCATCAAAATCACCCATTAGCTCCGGTAGAATCCACTGATCAACTCCTTAAAACTGGGTAAATGACCACTGGCAATGATATTGAGACATGCTTTTAGTCCATATTCTTCATGAATTTCTGCCAACCGATAAAATGATTTTTTAAAACCATCATCAAAACTAAGCGTCAGGATGTGCGTTTTTTTGGAATCCCACCTATTATTCATAGTCAAGAGGAGGCCACCCAATGCCGAAGATCTCATAAATATCCGCCTTTTCATTTTTTAGGAGTCTTGCTGAGATGGAAAAATACAGCTTTCACCGCGGTTTTGCATGAAATATGATCTCAAAGCTTTGAGTCCACTAGCCATTTTTAGAGATCACTCATGCCATTACGGCTAACATGCTGAAAATATGTTCACACATCTCCTTTTGACCTTGATAAGTGACTGCTTTTTTGCCTCTTCTTTAGAGATCCCTTTCGTAAAAATGCCAGGCAATTTCACCGGTATTATTACCGTGTGATTTTCTATGCTGGTATATGGCTTAGCTATTATTTGCCAAGAATTATTTAGGAAGCCCATACGCCAGTCGCCACCCCCATCTCCCGTGATGTGAAATCGCATGGTCTCACCTTCACCTGCCGGCATAAAACGATAATGATAGGGCAGGACTCGCATGGAAGTTTCCAGATAAGGATGATAAAACTCTCTTCGATAGAGCATTTCTTGTTGAACGACGGCCAATCGTATTTGTTGTTGATGGTGCCACTTTTCGGCATATTCTCTTGCAATATGAAACCAATTGGGTGATTGTTGATCACCGGCCCAGGCTACGGGAAAGGTTGCATTATCAAACGGATCCAGTGTCTTTAAAAACTCACAATAGTCGCGACCTGATTTCTCTAAGAGATCGACAAGCACGATCGGACTTAACCTGCTTGTAGCCATCACCCAATCAGCGTTCATTTTATTTAAGTAATTCACCAAGTCACTATAGGAGTTGGTCCTTTGATCAGGTAATGCGTAATGGCTGTCACGCAACATCGACAAGGTTCGCAGGTTTCCGTCCAAAAGGTGAGTTACTATATCTTTTATTGTCCATCGTGGTACGATGGTCTTACGAAACCAATCTTCATAAGAAAGGTCCTTTAGTAATTCCATCAGTTTTCGATCCAGGACAGGCATAAGCTCAAGCACGAATATGGGAGTGTCCTTGATCATACTAATTCTTTGTAACTGGCTTTTAGTTGTATCCTCATTTTGGTTTGTCAAAGATAGCGAAATGGCTTATTTCAGGCAAGATGAAAAAGGACCTAATCATCCTCTGGCTCATTGCCCTGGAAATTAAATAAACTTTATTGACGAGCGTTTTAGAAAGCTCCTTCCGGCCGTAACCAAATGCAATAATTACCCAAATAGCTCCTCGCTTGAAAAAATGGCTAATGATTGATGGAATTCTGTGATAGGATGAAAATGAGTTTAGCCAAATAATTCAGAGTTATTCAGAATTCAAACTCCCCAAATGTTTATTTGTTGGTAAAAATTCTGACGAATACTAGCAGAACGGCCAGCAGATAGATCGAAGTGAATATTATTTTATTGTACCGTGCCAGCCAATTGGGTAAAAAAATGTCAAAATTATCTTTTTGGAATCAGAATATTTTCGGGCCAATATGGTGAGGGGGCAAAACATTTTAAAGACAGCTAGAATGATGCCTTCCAGGATGATGAGTCCAATAGCGATCCAGGTGTACGAATTTATTTGGTTAGTGATTCCACTATACAGAATATAGAAGATCAGAGTTACAAAGAAACCCCAGATGATCGTATGGATCCATTTTATAGTTAATAGCTTGTCGGCGGGATTCATTTTTAAGCTTATGGATTGTCTTGGATTGTCTTCTTTTGAATTCCTCTTGGACAAATCTACATTTTTTCGTATTCTCCACGATGACATTCCCATTTGTCGGGTTAAAGTGTTATGACTTCTGCTACCAATCGACCTTAAATCAGATCCTTGAGGAGTGGCAAATGCTTGGCAGAAAGCAGCATGATCAATTCAAAGGCTTGCCATTTACGATTAATATTTTACGATTACATTTTACGATATCTAAGAAAATTTCGATTGGATTGAACATAGTTTGAGCCACGCAGAAACTTCCCAGAGTACTCGAGTTATTTGTATCGCTATAGTGAATTGACAAACGAGATCAGATCATCCCTTTGATATTTAGAAAGGTCTCGGAATTGGTTTTTAGACTGACCAGCTTCGCCTCCATGCCAAAGTATGGCTTCTTCAATTGTCTTCGCCCTCCCGTCATGCAGGTAGGTTGCTTTCGGATTTATGATTTGGGTCAAGCCAATCCCCCAAAGTGGTGCAGTTCTCCATTCCTGGCCGTTGGCAGAAAATGTCGGTCTATTATCTGCCAAACCTTCTCCCATATCGTGTAATAGTAAGTCGGTATAGGGATAGATCTCTTGATTGGCGAGGGCGGATATTGGGTGTACTCCTGTAGTATGTTTAGGTGCGTGACAAAGATTGCATTTAATCTTTTCAAATATCTTTTACCATTCTGTACTTCAGGTTTATCGGAGTTGCGCTGTGCTGGTACCGCTAAGGTCTGGAAGTAAAAGCCAAATAGGTTGGTGGTTTCTTCATCTATATCCAAGTTGTTTTGTAGGCCGTCTTCACAGTTGGATTGATTTTCGCAATGTTCAGTTGGAAAATAGGCACTAGTTAACCCCATGTCATTATGTGCTGCGTCAGCTGCTTGTTGCACAGCAGTTGGTTGTTCCGCCTTCCAGCCAAATCTCCCTAATTGGCTGGTTTGACCTAATACATTCCAGACCATATTTGGTTTTCCACTGATACTATCACCATTTGCATCATTTTCATCAGCCAAAGCCAATATTTTGTCCTCTGGTATGGCCTCAAGGAGGCCAAGCCCATGTACTGGAGGGGCTATTCTGGCTGAGATAAGAACATCTGAAGGTAAAGTGACATAGGGTTCAATTATGGAATATTCCGGCTTTTTTAAATCGACCTGGGTTCCATCCAGATATTCAACAATATCTACAATATCACTTTTTGATATTTTGCCCTCTGGCATTGCACCGAAAATTGCTTTATTTTGCAATTGGCCACCAAAGCCAGGAACCGGAATAATCCTTCCAAGGTCCCCTACCCCAGGAATGCTAATACGCAAAAGCAATCCGCTATTTGGATCTCCTTCAAATTGCGGAACCGCGCCACGGCCATTGCGGGTATGACAACTTTCGCATGAATTTTGATTGAACAGTGGTCCGACGCCGCCAAATTGGAGCGCTGGAGCAGTCACAAATTGTTGCCCAAATGCTGCATCCGCCAAAAAGTGATGTTTCAGGCCTTCTTCATCGAGATTGGCAAGCGGGAATGTGAATGCATCCGGACCAGAGCTAAAGATGGTGGTTGCTCCCCCCGCTAAAATGGAATCAAAATTTTTGGGAATAATCTCTTTGTCCTCTTGGCAGGCAATCAACAGAATGAATAGTGAGACAGTATAAATTTTATTTAGCATAGGAAAGAAAGGCTATGACTACAATACTTTACAGATTGGAAACGACCGGAAGTATGGCTTCTTCCAGGGTTGCCTGCAAAGTTCTGACAGTCGTCTGAGCATTGGAGACAGCATCTGTGTTGTTAAGTACCGCATTAGAAAAAGTACCGGGAATATTTTCAATAGCTAAAATAGCCGCATCAATTTCCGAGGAAACTTGGATGTGTAATGTGGCGTCTTTTTGTTCAATAATCTCCGAAAGAGATTTTCCATTGCCAAACGCTCCAAATCTGCCTAGGTAAATATTTTTTAATGCTTCTTATATTGTCGGCAAAATCTGCCTTGGAGTTGGCACTGAATCGTGATTCTTCTAAAAGTCAAGTCCTTCTGGACCAAGGGGTCATTAATTTTACCATTAGCTACTTCATCTGCAATCACAGCCCGGAATTGGTGATTTCCTCCAACGCTGATTTTTGTCTGATGTAGACAGGACTTCCATTTCCGGCAGTCAGTATATTGGCGATATAGTTGCCACCCGATGGTCTCCAGAGGTCGAACAATTGTTGTGCATCAGCGGCCAGGGCTCCTGATGCTGCTGCCAAATACTCGAATTCTCTCGGAGTAAATTCCGTCACCTTTTTATCTCCGGATTCTCCCCATAGTAGATATTCAATGGTATGAAATCCTTTGAGCGTGCCTTCTTGTTGAGACAGAAACGCAACCGTCAGTGGATCACTGCTTGAAAGTACATTGTCCAGGTCAATGACATTAACTGGCCACGAATCCATAGAAGGATCCAACCCTCCTGATCAACCGGTCCAAAGAGAAATCCCTCGGATTGTTCCCATGGTGATCTCGCTGCAACCCAGGCTATTTTAGCTGCATCTAAGTTAGCTGGTGAAGGGTTGTTTTCCAAGGCCTGGGTAGCTGACTTTAACGCAGACGCATCTAATGCAAGTGCTTCATAGGTTTTAAGGATGACATTTTCTCCGGTGTTATTGATGATATCTAAATAATCTGTGACGGGTGCCACATCATCGTCTTTTTCACAAGACATAAAGATTATTCCCACGAAAAATACTGGGAGGGTCAAAATTGATTTATTCATTTTCATAATTTAATCTGGTGTTTTATTTAAAAATCAAAGCCAAATCCCAAGGCAAATGTATTTTCCTGTTCTCCAGATCCCAGATTTCGCCACGCATAATGGGTTTTAAAAACTATAGTGAAGACAGGAAAATAATTAATCCCAATTGTAAATACTTGTCTTTCATAACGTGGATTGTCAGAAACGGTGCCCTCAGTCTGAAGCATGGAATCGTACCATTCAGCCTTGCCAAACAGATAGAATTGTTGATTTTCAGTCTTGGGTGTTAATTGCAACACGTCATAGGCGATTTCTGCGGAGCTGCCTCCAGCCATATTGCCCACCGGTGTACGTTTTACATCCAGATTGTTGGAGAGGTTACGGTTGGCATTACTAAGTGCTTCACTGTTTTGTATATGTCCCAGCATTCCATATGCCCTGATCCGCCAGGGATAAATTTCAGCGGAAAAGTGTATGTCGCCAAACGTAACCCACGAGGGTGAAGTAAAATCATTTTTCGGTCGATTACCAGTGGCATTTCCGGCATAAAAGTTGAATCCCAGTTCGCTATCCTTCGCAAAGTTGTAGTCAAGTCGGACAGCGTAGGCCAGATTATCAGCATTAATGGTTTCGAAGCGAGTTTGATAACCTCTGCGAATCCAGTTTTGTGCGCTAAATCCTGTGTTATCCAACCCACTTACGATATAGGCTTTGTAGGATAAAAATGGAAAAGCCTGACTAGGTTTTAAGGGAATATCACCATTGAATTCAATCCCGGTTTCATACCAGCCAAGGGGTAATATCGTATTTTCTATCTCAGGCCGATAGGCGGTAAAATATTCTCTCGGTTGATCTTGCTTTGAAGCATTTCCTACGTAAAAACGCATTTTTCCAATCCTTAGATTAAATGACTTGTGTAGTTTAAATAGCAAGTTGAGTTGCTCTACCACCACTTGTCCACCTTTTGCAATCTCTTGTTCAAATTCACCGAACTCCTCCAATGGATCAAATGCCATGGTGGTGCCGGTGCCAGCATGTTCAAATTCAATTTCAGATTTAAATTGAATTTTATCCGAAAAATCATGATAGAGGTAAATGTTGAGTCGTTCCGGGTCGATGGCATTTCTTCTATCAGGTAATGTTTCCCAATTAAAGGCATAGTAGTTGATCACGCCATAGGCATTAAGTCGAAATCTATTTAATATAGCCTCAACTCGTTCTAATTTATCAAATGGAGATATTGTATCGCTTTGTGCTCCAATGTTTTGCGGAATTATTAATAGTATAATCAGGAGGAAATAGTCAGATGTCGATATCTTCATCTTTATTGAATCCAAATTACTTCTAAAACCTAGACTTTGGCTTTCGGTGATATAACTCAAAATCTTAAATGGGGTTAATGACTTTCTGGTATTACAATTCAATTGTAAAACTAGGAAGGACAAGCAGATCGTTATATCACAATAAGTGAGATTTTTGCTTAATGCTTCTTGTGAGATTGTCTTTACCTAATATTAGGTATTTACAAGTTGATCCAATGCGGACAATACAATGATGCGAGAAGAAGATTAACCTTCATTATTTGTAAATTCTTTAACCCACGTTGAGGAACGTAGGATCTAACCATGCCGAATAACAGGGGATCACTCCTTATTTTTTGGCAGGGAGTTCATAGAGGCATCAACAAATTTGACTGGTTCATTACCACGTAAATTTTTTGGCAATATCCATTAGAAAGTTGGCCAACAGATTGGGTCTACTCTCAAAGAGCATCTTTCAGTCGATGGTAGACGCGGCAGTTGCGTTCAGAGAAGAGCCGGTCATTACGGGGATCGTGCTAGACCATCAAGGTGAGCTCTTACTCAATCATGCTGAAGCGGAGAATGAATTGGGAAACGGGCCATCAGCACTGGTTTCGGTAAATTTAAATAGGTGCGCGAGCAATGGTGCCTGAGTTTACAGAAACTGATCAAGCCGCGCTGCGTCAACTAGTCCATAAAGAGAGGCGTCGAGAGTTATTATTTCCGCTGAGAGGCAGACAGTGCTCCTCGCAACAGATGCCTTTTATCAAGGACAAATTTGCCAACTATTCCTTGTTTGCCTCCGCTATGCTATCCGATATTTATGGGCCTCAAATGCTTGACAAAGCACTCCATTACGAAGCCACGAACTTCGCAAGTTCTTTTATCGAAAACTTAGGTGATGGAGCTTTTGCGATACTAATCTGCCCGTTGATGCACAGTTGTCTTCGGTTAATGATCTATTGATCGAGGATCACAATTTCGATGGCCATCTGGATCTTATTTTGGCAGGGAATTATGTTTTAGGCAGAAGTGGAGACCGCTCGGAATGATGCTGGGCAAGGTGTCTTTTTATTGGGATATGGACATGGATCCTTTCGTTCAGTTTCCAGTGCTCAAAGTGGTTTTTTGGCAAGTGGTGATGACAAAAGTCTGGCGACGCTGAGGCTCGCTGATGGCCGCAATGTGATCTTGGTGGGAAATAATGCGTCACGGTTTCAGGTATTTGTTCCGCAGAATGATAATATACGATGATGAAATACTTCTTTGGGTTTTGTCTTCCTAAGTACTATTCTCTTCTCATGTTTTTCCGATCACAATCAATTATTCAATTTACTTGACTCAATCTCTTCGCAGATATTCCCGTAGTGTAGGCTTTATAGACCCCGCCAACTAACGAAAGAATATTTAACGACACGAGAGTTAAAGATTACTAGCATCGAACTAGTCGACAAGGTTGAGATTAGAAATCTGAGGGATGGATGGGGCCTTCGTGAAATCTATAACAGAAAACAAGGAAAGAATCCTAAATTTAAACCCTATGGACAGGAGAACTTTTACCCAAACATGTTTAACCGCTTCTGGCGGCTTATTGCCCATGCCGGATTTACTACAAGAGTTGGGCCCACCGCCCAAGCTCCATAAGATACCTAAAACAGATACGCACGTGCATCTCTTTGATTTGAATAATCTAAGTTATGGCTGGTTAAATAATGCTTCTGAAATCAATCGATCATTTTCTATCCGTGATTTTCAAAAAGCCAGTAAGCAATCTCATATTGGCAAAATACTGTTCATGGAAAGCGGCGCTGATGCCGGTTTGGGTATAAAAGAGGCCAGGTGGGTGGCAAGTTTAGTAAAGGAGGAGCCACGTATCAAAGGCATTATCGCAAATCTTGACCTCAGTGGAGATGATGCAGAAAAGTCATTGGCCGAACTTAAGGAAGTGACGTTACTGAAAGGAATTCGTGGCAAATTTCCCGAAGCCGCGTCGGAGTCGCAAGGATTTTTAAGTGGGTTGAAGTCACTTGCCCATTCAAATCTAAGTTTTGACTTTCTAATATCTCTTGCCCAATATGATGAGGCGACAAATACGGCGCGTAAATGTCCTGACAATGTTTTTGTGCTCGATCATCTTGGCAATCCTAATGTGAAAAAAGGTGATTTCGAATCTTGGAGGCAAGGCATCAATAAACTAGCTGAGCAACCAAACATCAATTGTAAACTTTCTGGAATCATTACCAAGGCTGGCAAGGATTGGACTGAGCAAGAAATAAGCCCATACTTATTGCACTGCATTGACCAATTTGGCATGGACCGTTTAGTTTATGGAGGTGATTGGCCGGTGGTGCTACTGGCTGGATCTTATCTAAGTTGGTCTCGGGCTTTTGAAAAAATTACCGGCAAATTTTCAGAAAATGAATTACACAAGATCTATCATTTGAATGCTGATAGAATTTATAATTTATAAACTACAATGAGTTCTTTTTTCAAGCTTGTAATCCTCCAAATCCCGATCATTTGTCATGCCTGGGGATATTCGCAGTCAACTCCAGAATATCAAACATCGAGGAATAACCGGTATTTATGTATGGTACAGATGAATTAAATGATACTGAAGATGGCACGGGGTGTGGATGGCACGGGGTGTGGACATTGACCCCAAAGATCTCGAGGTACAGGTCACGATCGGTTGGGTGAGAGGTTTAATCGAATTTATTTTCTTTATCAAGCCCATGATAATTATTGGGATTTTGGCCTAACGGTTCATGATCGTAATTATTCAGTATTTTAGGATCTCATTCATATATTTAAAAATGTACAGAAAGGCAGTCATCTATTTTTTAAGACAAATAGCCATTTTAGTATTCGTGAGCCCGATGACCTGTTCGTGCTGGGCACAATCGACTACCAGGCCTATTTCACTGAATAAGCAAGGGATTCCACCGGAGTGGGCTCTGTTAGAGCGACATCTGCTCGACCAGATTTATCCGGCGGCACTAGAATTTGTGGAGAAATATACCAATCCTGATGGAACATTGAAATGGCGAGAAGAATGGCCTGGCATAGATGGGTCGGATGATGGCTATGAGAGTTTTTACAATTTTTCACTTTATAGCGCCTTAGGTGGCCCCATGGAATTAGATAGTCTGGCTCGCCATCTCTGGGATGGAGTGACCAGACAATTTACCAAATACGGACAAGTCCGGGATGAATTTGATGCAGGCTATGATTGGATGCATCATGGAGAGTCGTATACCTATTTTTATTTTTTCGGATTGACCAATCCATTTGATCAAAAGTCCAAACAAAGAGCCATAAAGTTTGCCAACTTATATATGGACCCAGTCTTTGGTAACTATGATCCCGAACTAAAAATCATTCGATCACCACTCACTGGGAGTCAAGGACCTAGATTTGTAAACACAGCGGAAGATTGGGTTACCCACCGTCCCATTCTAGCAGATTATCTGTTGCCTTACGAAGATATTGATGGTGTCGATTCAAGCTCGTTGTGGAATGACGACGCTAAGTTCCCCCTCATCCTTAATGCGCTCAACGAAAGGATGATGAAAGGAGATGTGCCACTAAACCTAGCGGCTACCAGTATGATTCTAAATGCTTTTATGTATACAGGAGAGGAAAAATATGCCACTTGGGTCAAGGACTACGTCGGGGGTTGGTTGCAACGAGTGCGAGAGAATGATGGTTTTTTACCGGACAATGTTGGATTGTCTGGTAAAGTGGGCGAAAATATGAATGGGAATAAGTGGGGTGGGTATTATGGTTGGCGTTGGCCACATGGCTTGATGAATCAAATGGAGGCCACCTATATTGGTGCAAGCAATGCCTATCTGGTAAGTGGAGATTCGACTTATCTGGAACTTCCAAAAAGCGTGATTAAACTGGTGGAGGACCAAGCAAAAAATGATGATGGTTTGCAATTGGTTCCGCACAGGTTTGATGATAAAGGTTGGTGGGACTTTAGACCGATGGCACCTAAGTATCCCGCACATTTGTGGTTTATGTCAAGGCAGACGGGAGATTGGCAAAGGGCAAAAAGATTAGCGGATCCAGAGAAATGGAGCTATCACAAATATTTAAACAGAGGAAGTCATTTGGTTCGGGGCATGCAGATCATTGAAAATCAACAATTTGCTTATATTAAAGGTAAGGGAGATTCTGAAAATACCATCGCGTGGATGGGGTTTCTGGAGGGTGAGAATCCGACCTACCCAGTGGATGTCTTAAAAGCTACCTATGGCGAAGTGCTGAAAAGATTAAAAGAACTAAGAGCGGATAATTCCTTGCCTGATGACCAAGATGTGCATCATTTTTTTCAAAAGAATCCTGTGGTCCTGGAAGGGTTGGTACAGTTGATGTTAGGAGCCCCCAATCATATTTATCATGGAGGATTATTGCACACAAGCTTACGCTATTTTGATCCCGTGCAGAAGCGACCAGGAATTCCTCGCGACGTCGCAGCATTAGTGGAGCGAATCACACCCAACAGCGTGACCCTCAAGTTAGTTAATCTGCATCCAACAGAGAGCAGAAAAGTGATCATTCAAGGCGGCATGTTTGGAGAGCATAAAATCAAAAGGGTACGACAAGTGATAGATTATCCTTTCCAATTTTATACGGTAGATAAAAAATATGTCGAGGTGGACCTGGGACCGGGAGCTTCTGGCCAATTGGAATTGGATATCGAAAGATTTGCTCATCTGCCCAGTTATGCATTTCCCTGGCATCCGGTGAGGTAAAGTCTATTGCAGGCCCCAAAAAATGAGTAAGCCAATTGGTCCTATTCTAATCTTAATGTAATGAAAAAATAGTAAAGCCAATTATTAATCATAAAGAAATATTGCCCTCATGATATATAAGATAAAAGGTCTTGTCCTCGCATTAGTTTTGGCTGGTAGCTATGCTGCAGTGACTGCCCAGATGTTAAATTTGAGCAGAGATCAAATGATCGCTTTGACACCCAACTGGGAGGGAGAGCGTTTTGAGGATGGTAGACCCAAAGTCACGGATGATATCTTGGAAAGGATGAAAGGAGTTTCACTAGAACAAGCCTGGGGCACACTCCGTAATCGAGGATATAAGAATCAATTTGCTGGAGATTGGAAAATGATCCATGAGGGTCAAGTAATGTCAGGACGTGCCATGACCGCTCAATATATGCCGAAGAGAGCAGTGATACGGGAGGAACTTGAGAAAGAGGGAAAAAAAGAGGGTAGAATTGGAGACATGGTAAACTGGCCAATTGCCGAACTAGTAGAAGGCGATCTCTATGTGGCCGACTCATATGGTAAACTTAATGAAGGTCCGATCATTGGTGATAACCTGGGCACTTCAATTTATGCGAAATCTAAAAATGGCGTGGTGTTCAATGGTACATTGAGAGACTTGGAAGGCCTTGAACAAATCAAAGGATTTAATGCTTTTGTTAAAGGTTGGCATCCATCTTATCAAATGGAAATGATGTTGATGGGCATTAATGTACCTATAAGGATTGATGAAGTCACGGTGATGCCAGGTGATGTAGTTCTCGCGAAAAGAGAAGGTGTCATTTTTATTCCACCGCACTTAGCTGAGGAAATTGTCATTAAGGGAGAATTTATCGCATTAAAAGATGAATTCGGGCATTTATGTCTTCGTGAAGGCAGATTTTCTTCTGGCGAAATTGACGGAGCCTGGAGTGATGAAATACGTCAGGCATTTATTGTCTGGGTGGGCGAAAATCCTTCGAAAATAAAGATGACTCGAGCTCAATTGGATGAATTCTTTAAGGAACGGAATTGGTGACGTTGGTAACAAAATTGGCTCTTGCGTATTTATAGTGGGTCAATTTTAGTCGATTTACCTTTCTTCGAAGCCGCAGAATATAAATTCTGCTCTCTCTTGTTGCGGGAAGGAGAGGAAGATCTATCTCTTCCTATAGCGATTAGCGATTCTTGTTCTCTATAGTTATCTAGTAAGTCATCTCTAATATTTAATCGATAATGAAGATTTATAGTTTATTCTTGTTTGTATGGTTCTTGATGCCTTGGACTACGGAGGCACAAGATTCACCCATGATAGAAATGCCGGCTATCAGGGCTACCAAGATTCAAGGGCCACCAGATTGGGCAATTATGCAACAACGGCTCATTGCGGCGATGGAGGAGGCTGGCGATTTTTATTGGGATCGTTTTACTTATCCAGGCGGCTCAACCATTAGTGAAGGTCCCTATGATGATCTGTACGAGATGTTTTACAATTGGCCTGACTTTTATATAGTCGGTGGGGCCAAGCGATTCTACGAAAGGGCAGTCTCCGCTTATAATGGAATTACTCGAACCAACACTCCCCACGCACCGGATCCCGGAGACTATTTTCACCGTCTTTATAAGGAATTTCCGACCCAAGATGATTTTTTCACATCAGCGAAGGAATGACACTATTCTATAATTTGGCTCTTGGTGATCCCGCTATTCCAGAAAATATTCACCGGGCAAAACGATTTGCCGGGTTTTATTTAAATGAAGATCCCGAGGCACTCAATTTTGACTTGGAAAACAAGTTAGTGAGATCAATTTTTACGGGTAGTAGAGGACCTCTGTCGTCTTCGGATGCAACCTACAATCTGCGCTATGGTCATGCTTCCCTATATCCGGTTGTACTGTATTTGGAACCTGAATGGCACGAGATTCCGACCCGTAAGAATGAGATTCAAACGATATATGATAGTTTAGTTACAAATACCGATGTGCCGGTCAATTTGGGAATCACGGGATTAATGACGCATGCCTATTTATTGACGGGTGAAGAAAAATATAAGAGGTGGGTGCTAGATTATGTGGATGTGTGGATGGAGCGCATTGACCGCAATGATGGGATACTGCCTGACAATATTGGACGTACTGGTGAGATAGGCGAGTATCGCAATGGCCAGTGGTGGGGTGGCCTGTACGGATGGTATGGTCGATATGGGTTGATGATGATGTTTGCATCGATGGATGTCGCGTCTGAATGTGCTTATCTATTATCTGGTGATGCGAAATATCTAGGTCTCGTGCGGTCACAGATCGATCAGCTTTTGCTTCGAGCCAAAACGACCAAAGAAGGTCAGTTACTAGTACCCTACCGAATGAACAAAGATGGTTGGCATAGCTATCGGCCAATGATGATTCGAGATTTAGCTCATCTCTGGCATGCTTCTATGGATTCTGCTGATTGGGCTCGAATCGAAAAAGTACATACAGGACATAAATTTAGACCTCTGAATGGAGAAGGACTTTGGGGCCAGAATACGTTGGATCACCTGGATAAGCCCAGTCCCTACATACCTTCTGCTACCTTCGATTGGAATGAGGAAATGGTTCTCGGAGATCGAACGATGGGCAAAAGTGAATATGCCCGCTTGATGTATTATGCAGGAGAAAACCCTGATTGGCCACTTGAGACTTTAAAGGCAGACTTTCAAGAAATGACCCGTCGCATGGAATTTATGCGTCAGGATAAAAGACTAATTTCCGAGATAAAAGGTGATGATACCTACCCTAATAATCCGATCATTATAAAGGCTCTGCAGCAAACAACGATGGGCACTCCTCAAACGATTTATTTCGGAGGTTTGCTTAGGGCAACGGTGCGTTATTTTGATGTTATCGAAAGGCGACCGGGCTTACCAGAAGATGTGTCAGCACTAGTGACTGCCTTAGATAGCGAAAGTGTTATAGTTCATTTGATTAATTTGAGTCCGGTCGAAGAACGAAAACTGATCATTCAAGCTGGTGCTTTTGGTGAACATCGATTTACTGAGGTCAGCTATCCAAAAGAAGATTTTTCTGATGGAGCTACAGTTGAAATAGAACAAATTCCGGTACAAGGAAAATACCTCGAAATTACCCTGAGTCCTTCCAGTTCGATTCAACTGGATTTGGGCTTTAATAGATTTGTGAATAAACCTTCCTATAATTTTCCATGGAAAAAAAGCAGATGTGGCTCTTCGATCAAAACTAAAAGAGGGTTCCTTTAAGCTACGTCAGGATCATTAGTGAGATATTCCTACGTGCTTGTGATTCCAAACCAAAATTACTTCAACAAACATTTATGTGCCTATGGTTTATTATGGTTTACTACCATAAGCGTCCAAAATAAATTCATGTTTCGAAAATATACACTCATAATCAATGTTTTAGACTGTAAGAATGACATATTTGGAATTGTATCCTATGAGATTAAGAATAACAGCCTCGCGACAGTTTAAGGTCATTCCAAGAATTAAAAATGAAACGTAAAGGTGCAACATTCGACCTACCAAGTTGGTTTGTGGCCTTAGTCCCCCTCAAGGCCGCCAATTTTTCTTTTGGGGTGAGGTCTGTGGTGGGGCGAAAAAATGCGTCGGGCTTAATCAATGGGGTCTTAAACAGGAAGTCAGTATCAGATTATAATTAACCGAGTAGCAAGCGTAAAATCCATATCTGCGGCCCTTTGCTGGAAAGTCGCTTTTTCTTTAAAAGCGGGAAGCTGAAACCTAGCGCGCGAGCGGAGCACTTTAGGGGCCCTTTTGCTTTGGCTGACCAGTCGGGCAGGCAGTAAAGTGGACAAGTAAATTGGTCAATGTTCTGGTTCTACGTCAAATCCAAAACGTTTGGCAAAGGGCATTATGGAGTGGCCCACGGATTAGAAAGTTTCAGAATTATATAAGAAAATCAATAATGCATTTTTCTAAAACTTAAAATATAGGCTGTTATATCTTGAGCTTGTTGATCGCTAAGCTGATTGTTTGCGGGCATGATTATATTGCCAGGCCAATTGCCAGTACCACCTTCTCTGATTTTTTTTGGCAGGTAGCTGTTGGCAAATTTATCATCCGCAAATCTTTGGGCGATCTCGATGAAACTAGGACCAATCACTTTTTCAAAAGGTCTATGACATGATAAATATCCGCCCAGTCAGTTGCCTGATTCTGGGTATTAGGTGAGTCTCCCGGTCTTTTTCGACCAGCTGAATAGCGGATGCGCCTCAAAGCAGCATCTTCGTTGGCCTGAAATCCTTTTCTGCCATATTCCAATAGATACAGGCTACCATCCTGGCCAAATTTCATATCCATTATCTTATTAAATGAATGAGTGGGCAGGAAGGGTTCTATTTGTACAACGTCGGTTTCTGTGTCATCGATTTGAATAGTGAGTATCCAGTTGCGCACCCAATCATAGATAAAAAGTCGATCATTGAAGTAAGTAGGAAATTTAGTAGGAGAGGGCGGGTAGTCATCTGCATAGTATTTTGGACCGACCATAATATTCATGCCTCCACTACCCATGTAGGGAAAGTCCTCGCTCAAACCCTTGTGATACCAGATAGCGGGTTTTTGTGGGACGGGGAGTCTTTTTATCCCAGTATTGTTTGGGGAGTCATTCATTGCTTGGAGTGGATTGAAATCAGAGCCCACTACCCCGGTGGCATAGTTATAATCTTTATAGGCTTTATTGTCGGCTACGAAGTATGGCCAACCATAAAATCCCGCTGTTTTTGCCATATTTACTTCATCAAATCCCCGTGGTCCTTTTACTCCATCGTCCCAGGCATCAGGACCCACATCACCGAAGTATAGCACATCCGTGCGGTTGTCGATGTAAAATCGGTAGGGATTACGACACCCCATGACATAGATTTCTGGTTTTGTCTGCTCCGTAGCTTTAGGAAAGATTGCCCTCTGGAACGGTATAGCTTCCATCTGGTTCAGGATGAATTCTCAAAATTTTGCCCGCATAACTATTTGAGCTTGCAGAAGTCCTTTGGGCATCGTGCCGGGCTTTTTCCCGGTCGTTCGTCGATCTGGGCATATCCGGCATATCATTGCTTTGAAGGGTGAAATCACCCAGGGCAATATAAAGATTCCCATGTCGGTCAAATTCCAGGGCATTGGTGCCATGCCATCCATCCGATTTATGGATCGGAATATTCATTACGATTTTTTCTGAATTGTAATCCAGAAGCTCATTCAAAATTTTAAATCGTGAAATACGTTGATGAGTTGAGTCTTTTTGCGACAAATAGGATAAATAAATAAAGCCAGTTGAAGCGTAGTCAGGACTTAATGCCATTCCGTTTAAACCATTGGATTCACTCGCAAAGGTTGAAAGCTTGCCTATTACTGTGATTTCTTTTGATTGAGCATCATACCTGTTGATAGCCCCATGTCTTTCAATATAAATTACGTCTCCGGATGGCAAGACTTCAAGTTCCATCGGCTCATTAAGAGACAAGGACAATGTGTCGATTTCAAACCAATAATCAGGAGGTAATTTATCGGGGCCTATTTGACTAAAATTTCCAGTCCTTCTTTTACTCCTTGTCTCAATCAGTACTTTCTCAAGTACTTTATTCATTTGTTTGGTGTCCGGCGTTTTCTGAAAAACAAAGAAATTTTCTTCAGGCCGTTTAGTGATTTTCTCCTTCATGTCCATCGTACTTGCCAAGGAGTCCGTATAAAAGTGAGGATACAGTCTTGGAGACTTATAGCGTGATGCTAAAGAGGCACTTAAGTTTATTCCGATACATGTGCCTTTGGCTCCAAGAAATCGCTCCAGTGCATTGATTTGAAAATGATTTAGCTCTTCAAGATCTAGGTGGTTGATGATTAATATATCGATTTTATGCAGCGTATCTTCCTGGAGATAATCAGGGTTAGAGGTGGAAGTGATTCGGGAGTTATTGCTCTCGAAGAATTTCCTCAATACCTCAATATTTTCGGTGGTGTCTGATCGTTTTGATGATAGTACTAAAATGGTACCTTCCCGGGCTTGCTTTTGACAAGCTGTACAAAGGATCAGGATGGCTAGGCTTTGGTAGAAGAGCCAATTAAGTCTCATCCTCTTAGATATTTTGATAGGTCTTTGCTGAAGGTTTCCACTTCTTTATTATTCTGGCTAAATATAGTAAGGTCACTATCACTCTTTATTAAGAGCGTAAAGATTATAAAAGATAACCTAAGACATTAGAGAAATATTTTTTTAAAAAGTACTGCTTCAGCAGAATCACGAACGGCTATATTTTCAACCTTTGACTGCACTTAAAATAATGGCAGCAAAGGCCAATGTCGTTAAGTTAAGCAGAACCAAGTTCCGGCATTAGATCAGTAATAAAAAAGAGTATGGATTTGTTTCATAATTGACTGATTTTAAGTATGTTATGGTTTGCAGACAAACAAAACATGCTCTTATCTAAAGCTACGGATTTTTTGATGATTGAAAACCCTGTTTAATTAAAAAATGTAACCAGTCCTGGATATGCTTGGGTTAAGGAAAAATTGGGCAATAATATACTTAGTTCCGTTATAATGCTCACACGAGCCATCGCAATAGGGTTCCAAGCCTCATATTAAGGAGATCTTGTCACCTTAATTTTTAATTTATGGAATTCAAACTAAACAAAACCTGGTAGATTAGGTTTTGAAATGATTTCCATTTCAATTGCGGTAACATTTTTATCATACTCAAAATTTTCATTAGTATCCTGGATTTTGAGTAACCGCCCCTGCGGATAGATCGATCTCTGCCTGTGGTATTGGTAACAACTCGTGCTTACCAGGGATGAAATTCTTCCCATTTGCCTGCATCACCGATGCTGCTCTGCCGGTACGCAATAAATCGAACCAGCGCTGTTGTTCCATTCCGAGTTCAACTCGTCGTTCCTTCCAGATCAACTCGCGCAGTGCAGCCTGGTTGGTCTCCGTAACCGGACGTAAGATTTGAGGTGGTAATGTGCCTCGGGCACGATCCCGGATCATGTTGATGTATTGAAGCGCCTGATCAGATTGCCCCATTTCGTTAAGTGCTTCTGCGGTCATCAGGAGGACATCAGCATATCGCAGGATCCGTACGTTTCCGCCACCTTCTGTACTCCCGGCTCCAGTCGCTCGCTCTGAATCGGGTACCCAGGCCTTTTGATTGTAGCGCTCATTAAACATCTCGGGATTGTCTTCAACAACATAACTGCCATCGGGTACTACTTCTCCAACATAAAGTACGGTTGCTTCCCTGCGTGGATCTCCCGGTTCATAGGCCCTCACCAGATCATCAGATGGTCGGTTAAAACCCCATCCTTTCGCTGGCCGGATGCCCTGCACCTGATTAAACTGACACCAACCACCAATGATCGAAGGAGTTGCTTGTACTTCAAAGATTGATTCAGGTCCATTTTCGCCTTCCTTCAGAAACATCTTGGCATAATTAGTTGCCAAACTATACTCGCCACTGTTTATTATCGAGTTGGCCAGCTCGACTGTTTTGCTGTAGTCTTTGCGGGTTAAATATACTTTAGCTAGCAGACCTTCAGCTGCTCCCTTAGTAGCCCGGCCCAGATCCGCTTTGGCATATTGAGATTTTAAGGGTAATACTGCTACTGCTTCTGTCAGATCATTGATTATTGCGGCATAGACCTCATCGACTGAAGCTCTTGGTATTTTGATGTCTTCCCGATTGAGTGGTTCGAGGACCAACGGTAAACCACCCCACCATTGGACCATCCGGAAATAAAAATAGGCTCGTAAAAATTTGGCTTCACCGACAATGCGGCTTCTCAACGTAAGATCCATATCGATGGCCGGTACTTTAGCAATCACCCAATTTGCTCTTTTTATCCCCCGGTAATATCCCTGCCATGAGTCATCAACAATTAAACTACCAGGATCGAGGGTAAATTCTTCGGCGGTGAGTATGGGAGCTCCATCGGAAGGTGTACTTCCTTTGTCAGCATCATCAGAAATAATGTCAGTTAGTGCAATGTAGGCAAACACATGAATGCGAAAATCACGTAACATTTCATAGGTCGCATTGACCGATTGTATAGCATGCTCCGGTGTGATGAAAAAGTTTTCGGATGTCAATTGACCCAAAGGTTTTTCCTCTAAAAAATCTTTAGAACAAGCACTGAGGATCAAAAAAGTGAAAATTATATAGATTGATTTCATTTTATTAGTCTTTAGTTTTTGGATTCTCGTCCTTGCACATTAAAAAGAAAGATTTAATCCGAAATTATAGGTTTTGGCAATCGGATAAATTCCACGGTCAATCCCTACCGAAAGTACGTCTCCACTACTAAATTCAGGAGCATATCCGGTATATTCCGTGGTGGTGAGAATGTTTGTACCACTGACATAAATTCTCAATTGCTTAATATTGTATTTCGATAAAACTTGAACTGGTAGCGAGTATCCTAAACTGATGTTTCGAATACGCCAATAAGATCCATCTTCCAAAAAACGATCAGATACTTCGTAGTTATGACCGCCATTGGTAACCCTTGGTTCTCTATTACTACTGCCTTCACCAGTCCAACGGTCCAGATACGAAATGTCAAAGTTGTACGTACCGAACCTGGCTTGCTTTTTTGAATTATAGATGAGATTACCTTGTTGTCCGTTAAAATCGATATTAAAATCGATGCCTGCGTATTCGAGACCCAAGCTTGCACCCCAGATGAGCTCAGGAATGGCACTTCCCAAATAAGTACGGTCAGCTGTTGTAATGATACCGTCCCTATTGACATCACGATATCGCAAATCACCTGGCGCTTCTCCGCCTATACGAGGTAATCCTGCGATCTCTTCAGCATTTTGAAAGATACCTTCAGTCTGATAGCCATAAAATGCACCGATGGGGAGCCCAGGTATCGTCCGGGTTCCGAATTTTCCGCCGCTCAGAGATCCGCCGATTAATTCCGATTTATTTTCACCCAATTCCAATACCTCATTTTTCACGGTGCTTAATACAACCCCCACCGTATAATTTAATTGATTGATTTTGTCTTTCCAGTCAATTTTCAAATCGATACCATTATTTTTGACTTTAGCCGCATTGACAAATGGAAAATTATCGCGAATACCGAAATGTCCGGGCAGCGCGAGGTCTATTAATATTTTATCAGTCGTGCGTTCATAATAATCGATCTCTCCTAAAAGGCGATTATTTAAAAACCCAAATTCAAATCCAAAATTAAACTGTGAGGTTTCTTCCCACTGGATAGTAGCATTTGGCAGGCCCTCAATCGTTGCACCAACATTTAATTTTTCATTGGCACCAAAGGCATAATAATACGGACTATTGACCAATGGTCTGCCAGGATAGGCTCCAATTTTATCGTTGCCAATCACTCCCCAACTAGTTCGTAATTTGAGCCGACTGAAGATCAATTGATTATTCATAAAGGGTTCATTGATCAGATTCCAACCCAATGCCAGTGAAGGAAAATATCCGTAGCGATTTTCTGCCCCAAAACGGGAAGAACCATCTACCCTGAAGGATCCGGTAAAAAGGTATTTGTTTTTAAATGTATAATTGACGCGAAACAGATAAGAAAGCATGGCCCATTCAAAGGCACTATTTGAATTAGTTGGCTGATCGCTGGTAGCGGCTGCGAGATAGAGAAATTCGTCAGTATCACCTATCAGGGCTCTACCGGTACCGCTAAGGTTTTCTGAATTATAGACCTGTGAGGTCATTCCACCTAACAGCGTGAGCCGATGATTGGTCCACTCTTTAAAATAGGTCATGGTATTTTCCCATAGCCAACTTTGGATCTGATTGCTCGTTGCCGTTAGCACGCTCTCATCATTACGCTGAGTGGCCGAAACATAAAATACGGGGGTAAAAAACTTACCTCGGGTCTGGTCAATGTCCAATCCGACACTAGATCGAAATACGATATTTTTCCAAGGTTTGACGTCGAGATAAGCGTTTCCTACCATCCGGTATCTTTTATTCTTACTGTTTGCATAAAAAATACTGGCAATCGGATTACCGGTTGAAGCATTGGTACTCAAATCATTAAAAGTGCCATTTTCAGCCTGCGGAGTTATGGTTGGATCGGCCCGGTAAGCTGTACCAGACTGATCTGGCGAAATCGTTTCCCAGATCCGGACAATGGCCAGGTTGTGACCGACCTTGACATGTTTGCTGACAGTATATTCATTGTTGAGACGGAGTGTAAAGCGTTGGTAATTACTACCACTTTGAATTCCATCCTGATTAAAGTAGTCGGCACTGATCTGGTAAAGTATGGATTCATTACCACCCCGAACCGCTAAAGAATGATTTTGAATAGGTGCGGTGCGGTAGATCTCGTCCTGCCAGTCAACACCCTCACCAAAAGAGTTGGGATCCTGGAATATCAATGGTCTTTTTTCATTGACTGCCAGTTCATTGGCCAACGTAGCATATTGATTGGCATTGGTCAATACTATTTTGTTTGCAAGTTGTTGCCAGCCAGTGTAAGTCGAAAGACTGATGGTCGACCGGTCACTGATTTCTCCCTTTTTGGTGGTGACGATAATGACCCCATTGGCTCCCCTTGAACCGTAAATCGCGGTTGCAGAGGCATCTTTTAGTACTTCTACCGACTCGACATCTTGTAAATTAATAAAGGATATATCATCGAGCAACATCCCGTCAACAACATAAAGTGGCGAAGCATCATTAAGGGTGCCTACACCACGGATTCTGATTTCAGCTCCTTTACCCGGTTCGCCCGAGCTGGGCGTCACTTGCACTCCTGCAATCTTGCCCTGCAAAGCCTGGGCAAAGCTTGAAGTCGGTATGCGTTGAAGTTCTTTTGAAGTGATGCTGGCAATAGCCCCTGTCAGATCGCTTTTTCGTTGCACTCCATAGCCCACAACCACAATTTCGTCAAGGGTCTGTATGTCATTTTCCATGATGATATTCCATTCGACCCGGCCGGCAATGGCTATCTCCTGACGTACATAGCCGGTATACGAAAAAGCCAGGGTCGTAGCTTCGGACGGTACCTCAAGTTCAAAAGCCCCATCATAGTCAGAGATAGTGCCCTGGTTGGCGAAA
This sequence comes from Saprospiraceae bacterium, assembly GCA_016711125.1. Taxonomy (GTDB): domain Bacteria; phylum Bacteroidota; class Bacteroidia; order Chitinophagales; family Saprospiraceae; genus JABDMH01. The sequence goes on from JADJTQ010000006.1 coordinate 374,619, forward strand.
TCTTTGACAATAATGTTAACACCGATGAGTGATTCACCATCCGTGTCTCTAACTGTTCCATTGACAGTTTGCTGGCTAAATCCCCAGAATGGAATTAGAAATAGACTGATAGTGCTCAGTAAACTCCTTTTGTATTCGATGTATTTCATAGTCACTATTTTAGATTGACCCTGATGTTTAAATCTGTATTGGAATCACCGCCAATACCAAATAAAAATGTCCCGGATTCCGCTTCCCAATTTAATTCCTGATTATAGAATTTTAGATCTTCAATGGAGAGGGTGAATTTTACATCTCTACTTTCTCCCGGTCCTAAATAGAATTTTTCAAATCTTTTTAATTCCTTAACCGGACGAGTAACAGAAGCAAACATATCCCTCATATACAACTGAGTGATTTCTTGGCCCCCTACATGGCCGGTATTGGTAACGGTGATTTTAAAATTGAGCGAATCATCTCTTTCTATTTCAGTTTTGTCAACGGTAGCCATTGAGTACTGGAACGTCGTGTAGCTTAGTCCGTATCCAAAAGGAAACAGGGGTTCGTTGGGCATGTCGAGGTACTTGCTGGTATATTTTTGATTGGGATCCATCGGTCGGCCGGTATTTTTCATATTATAATAAAGTGGTATCTGACCCTCATCAATCGGAAAGGTGACTGGCAATTTGCCTGATGGATTAAACTCGCCGTAAAGCACATCTCTGATCGCAGGTCCAGCCATAGTGCCTGGTTGCCAGGCTTCGAGGATCGCGTCGACATGTTCGGTTTCCCAAGGGAGACAGAGAGGTCTTCCATTGATGAGAACTAGTATGACCGGTTTTTTCAAAGCAACCAATCGTTTTAATAATTCTCGTTGGATTTCAGGGATCCGTATTTTTGCCCGGCTTGCCGCCTCACCGCTCATAGTAAAATCTTCACCGGCTACCAGCACAATTTTATCCGCATTTTTAGCCACTAAGATGGCCTGATCAAACATTGTTGTATCTGAGCCTTCGATATCGCAGCCCTTCGCATACTGGAAATTAGTCGTTTGATCGGTAAAAGCTTTCAGGATACTGATGACGTCACTGGCTTGACCGGAGCCATGCCACGAACCTAACATGTCAATGGGTGAATCGACTAAGGGTCCGATCAATGCAATTTTCTCTGTCGACTTTAGTGGTAGAGTTTGATTTTTATTGGATAATAAAACCATGGATTGTCGGGCGATTTCACGGGCAGCAGCTTTATTATTTTCCGAAAGAATAATTTCCTTTTCACGTTGATCATCAGAATAGCGATAAGGATCATCAAAAAGGCCTAGTTTATTTTTTAATTGAAGAATTCTTTTGACTGACATATTAATGGTTTGTTCACTAATCCGACCATTCATTAATAGATCTTTGGCATAATCATAGTAGACCGCGCCCTGCATATCCATGTCAACTCCGGCATTAAGCGCTAATTTGGCTGCCTCTTCATTATTGGTAGCAAAGCCATGATTTACCATCTCATTGATGGATGTATAGTCCGAAACCACGAATCCTTGAAAATGCCAGGTATCTCGAAGTACTTTTTCTAAAAGATACTGGTTGGCTGATGCGGGCACGCCAAATAATTCATTGAAGGACGTCATAAAGGTGGTTACTCCTGCGTCTACACAAGCTTTAAAAGGAGGGAGGTAAGTTTCCCAAAGGGTATGCTCAGAAATATCGACTGTGTGATAGTCTCGTCCAGCCTGGGCTACGCCATAAGCAGCGAAATGTTTGGCACACGCCAAAATGGTATTTGGAGCCGCAAGATCATCACCTTGGAATCCTCTTACTCTTGCTCCTGCAATTTGCGATCCCAGGTAGACATCCTCTCCTGCGCCTTCAGCAATTCGACCCCAGCGAGGATCTCTCGCAATATCAACCATGGGTGCATAAGTCCAATGCAGACCACCAGCCGCAGCTTCCTCACCTGCTATTCGGGCTGATTTTTCAATTAAAACTAAATCCCAGCTTGCAGCCTCTGCCAGAGGTATTGGAAAGATTGTTTTATAGCCATGAATTACATCATAACCAAATAGGAGGGGGATGCCGAGACGACTTTCTTCCACTGCGACTTTTTGCAATTTGGCGTTATAGGCCGAAGTATGGGCATTAAAAATATTGCCGGCCTTTCCACTGCGAATATCATCTAGGTAATTCCCGCGAATCGATGGACCCGTGGTAGCCCAATCGCTGGTGAATAGAGTTAATTGTCCGATCTTCTCTTCAACCGTCATTAGGTTAATTAGAGAATCTATTTTAACATCGGTCCATGATTGAGCATTTAGTAAGTGAAGGTTTAGCAGGAGGATTAGGGTAAGCCTGTAGCTTAGGTTTGCGAAAGGAATATTCTCGGTTAATTTCATGTAGCAATAATTTTAATATCAGTTCTTCAGTTGGCAGTTCTTACGGCTGCGACTTCGGTCTTCGGTCTTCGGTCTTCCGGCTTTTCAGTCTTTCAGTTGGCAGTTCACGGTCTTACCACTTCGGTCTTCGGTCTTCAGACTTTTCAGTTCTTCAGTTGGCAGTTCACAGTCTTACCACCTCGGACTTCCGACTTCTCCTGACGATCTCCTTCTTCGATGTCAGAACTTTGCTCTCTTCCTTCTTTCCAGGCCCCGCTTCCGTCTTCGGGCTTCGGTCTCCCGGCTTTTCAGTCCTTCCGTTGGCAGTTCACAGTCTTACCACTTCAGACTTCCGACTTCTCCTGACGATCTCCTCTTCGATGTCAGGACTCTGCTCTCTTCCTTCTTTCCAGTCCCCCTTCGGTCTTCGGTCTTCAGACTTCCGGCTTTTCAGTTCTTCAGTTGGCAGGTCTTACGGCTGCGACTTCGGACTTCGGACTTCCGACTTCTGACTTCGGACTCTCACTCCAGCCAACCACCTTTAAAACCGGCTTTTTTTAATCCGTCGATGATGTAAGGGCTTTTTTTCATTAAATCCCAAATAAAGTTGTTTTCATAATTCTGCATTTGGATCAGTATAGGACCTTGGTCGATACCGAGATAATCGTGATCAAACCATCCCTGATTTTTAGTGTCTTCGGTAAATGTAAAACTGGGATTAAAGGCATCTTTAAATCCATATTCACCAATCAAATGTTCGTAATTATTTTCCCACATATATTTTAATGCGGCAAGGCATTCATCAGGAGCAAAAGGCACCGATCCACCCGCAGCAGTGGGTGACAGCGTACCATCATCATGCACTCTTAATGCCGATGCTCCTCGTGCACTATAGGTTATAAAGCGGATAGAATTATTATTCCAAACGGTATCGAGACCCGCCGGTCCGTCGCAGGCAGTCAAACCCCATTGATCAGCTCCGTATCCAACAAATTGGTTAGGATTGTCCATGCAGTAAGCGCGATTAGCCAAGGTAGCACGACGGGAGTTTTCAAAATAGTCGATTCCCTTTTCCTGCATATAATCATCTTGAATGCCACGGAAATCGATGTACATGTGGCTATATTGATGACCAAAAAGGGGTGAAAATTGAAGATATTCATGACCCTTAAAGGATCCCCACTCGTATGTAGATGTCCAACCGGACCAGGCATCGTCTGGTATTGGATGGGTAGGTGATCCCATTGCCATTACCAATAAAATCATGGCTTCGTTATACCCATCCCAAGACGAGGGGATATAACCTCTCTCCGGATGCCATCCCATGCTCAATTTTCCATCGTTGACGTACATCCAGTCCCACTCTACCCGGCGAAAAAGAGCATTACCAATATTACGTATTTCTGCTTCCTGGGGATTATTTCGATCAAAATATTGAATGGCAGAAATGATTCCTGCCATAAGTAAACCAGTGTCTATACTACTTAATTCGACATTCTTGTAGCGCAGTGCCTGTTCAATGGTGAGAAAATGGTAGAAAAAACCTTTGTAACCACTGACTCCTGAACTATCTGGGCCTTGTGGCAGACCAATGAGTATCTGTAGGGTTTTTAACGTACGATCTGATGCTTCTTCACGAGTGACAAATCCATTTTCTGCACCGATTAAATAGGCTGTGAAACCAAAGCCCGTACCGGCAATGCTACTAAACCTTAAGGTCGGGTGACGATCTGGAATTTGCAAGTTGTTTTCATAGGCTTGTTCCCAGAAGAAGTTAAAGGTGCGTTTTTTAATTCATTAATGGAGAATTTGGATGTGTCGATGGGAGATGAGAAAGCAGTTGGAGACTGTTTTTCATTGCAAGAAATAAAACATAAAACTGAGGTAATTAAATAAAATAGAAAAATGGCTTGGGTTCTGTGTTTCATTATGAATCATGAGATTAAAAATAAGCATGGACGCAACCAGTACGTCCATGCTCTCTACTGCTTTACTGCTTGATAAACTTGGCGTTTCCAGCCAATTGTCCTTTCAAATCATAAACCTGGATGAAATAAAGTCCAGGACCAAATGAACTTACATCAATTTGAGATTGAGACTCAAAACGATCTTTAAAGGTGATTAGCTTCTGACCTACTGTATTATATACCTCGACCTTGCTCATAACTTCAGGCGCTTCAATTCGGATTGTTTCTACAGCCGGATTAGGGGTTACGGTAAAGCTTGGTAACGGGTCGCGGTTGAAAATCCCTACTGTTGTTTCGCAGCTGGTACCGGCGACACGGATATTATCAAAATAATACGTTTTATTCTCGGTAGGAATATTGTCAAAGTCGAAAATCAGGGAGATGGTCTTAAACTGATCATTCGGAAATGTTCCAAAATTCCAGGTAATTGTTTGCCACTCATTCGGCGTTGTATAAGGTTGAAGATTATCTGGCATACCTCCGATGGTGAGACCATTTTCTAACTTCAGGCCAACCATTGCAGCATGATCCATCAGTACGTCCATGCTGATGTTCATATTGTTGGGGTCAGTAAAATTGATCGGGGTTTCCCCACGGATAAAAGTTCCGGCAAAATTATTGACACCGTCTGAATTGTCACCAACTCCAGAAGACTCAATAAAAGCAGCCACCGTTTCCGAAAGATTGACGCCCTCTTTTAAAGGATTAGCCACGGTGTGGATTGTACTATCAGGATCGCCATAAACACCGTTAGCAAAGTAGATCCACCCGGTAGGATTGTAAGGTTCTGCCTCAAAATTGGCAATACATGCTTCAAAAGGCGCCAACCCCCATCGGATATCATCCCAGTAATAGACATCGCCAACGGTGGCATCCTGGCCCGCATTCATAAATAAGGTCAATTTATTATGACCAGCTCCTGCTGCTTCACTAAAATCAATTGAATAGTTTACCCATGCTTCTGCTGTGGTCACATCCACAAAAACCTCTTTGGCCGATCCCGTTCCTCCCTCTAGTTTGAATAATATAGGTACGACACTTGGGGCCCAGATTTTCATTTGTAACTGATTGTAAAGCGAAAGATCAACTGGTGCTGCAAATTCATAAACCAGTGCTGCCCATTGACCATCTGGCTCGGTATACTTACCCACGATCGAACTATTATTTCCAGCTGAAATGTCAGGATTTAGAGCAACCTCAATATCGTCGATACCTAGTGTAATCGTAGCATTGCGTTGGCACTCAAAATCATCAACGACTCGAACATTAACCTCCGTACCTTCACATGGATCAACAGTTGTTTCTCCCTGCGATAAATTATCCAGGAAATAGGTGCCTGTCACTTCGCTTTCTGCATCAAAGGTCAAATTGACCTGACCAAAATCAGCTATGGTCGCTGAACTCGCAAAATCGAAAGAAATAGTGGACCATTCTCCGGTGACTGCGATGTCACGGGTTGCCTCTTTATTCCCCTCAACCGGGCTCAATAGCTGCATAGTGACTTTTGTTGCTCCTTCCGGAGCCCATACTTGTAAATTAAGTTGGGTAAAGGTGCTAAGATCCAGCGGGGATAATAAGATGGCAGTCAATGAACTAAATGCATTGGTACCGCGGGCATATGATCCAACACTCATGCTTTCATTAGCACTTGACATATCGGGATTATCAATGATGGCAAAGGTACCGTTGGCAGGATCATTATCTCCGGCAAACCAGGCCAGCTGACCACCATTTTCAAAATCTTCAAGAATCGTGCTTGCAGCCGTTTTTTCTGTCCAGATGATTTCATCAATGTAAAAGTTTACATCGGTGTCGTAAGCTGTACCTGCAGCAAAGATGATCGTCAGTTTCTTATGATTTTCTGTAGCATATTGGCTAAAGTCAGCAGTGAAATCGACCCAGGTACTAGAATCTGGCATATCAATAAAGATCTCTTTTGCTGGGGAAGCACCACCTTCTAATTTAAATAACATTTGCTTGCCCACAGGAGACCATACTTTGGCATGGAGCACATTTAAGGTTGACAAATCGATTGGGTTATCATAGTCGGCCACAAGAGCTGCCCAAGCCTCGGTGGCAGGTTTACTATATGCACCAACCTGAGAAGTGCCATTTACTAGCGACAGATCAGGATTTGCTACAACACTGATACGATCCCAACCATTATCATAGCTCGCATTGCGCTGACATTCAAAATTATCCACAACACCAGGTACCACAACAGTTCCAGCACATGCATCTGGTGGTAGTAGAATTAAATTATCGAATAAATAGGTATCGCTGGTTGTGTCGACACCAGGATCGAAGAATATCAAAATTTTCGTAATCGTGGTAAAATTAGCGGCAGCGCTAAAGTCCATAATATATTCTCTCCAAACATTGGCAGATGGAATATTCATACGAACTTCTTTGGCCTCTCCCGCACCTTCAAATTTTAGAATGAATTCGGATTTGACCGGAGAATAGATTTGAATAGTCGCTTTATTTAAGAGACTAAGATCAATCGGGGTTGCTTGTTCGTGAATGAATAAGCTGAAGCCGTGCATATTGGATTTTGTATATGAGCCGACGTTGACACTTTTATTAATTCCCGAAGTATCTGGATTTTCAACAACACCGGTAAAGGTGCCATTTCTCGCTTCCCAGTTTAGACGGGGTCCATCTTCAAAGTCCTCCAGCACTAAACTGGTCGGCGCCGGTCCTGCAGTGATATTGTCAAATAGATAGGTACTGCTATCTGCATCATTTCCGGGTGAAAAGAAGATTAGTAGATCGGTCATCGTCATTGCATCTGCCTTGGCCCGAAAATCAAAAACCAATTCGGTCCAGATGGAATCTTGGATGGCTTTACGGCCTTCAATGGCGTTTCCGCCACCTTCTAGTTTTAGTAGGACTTCCGTAGATACGGGCGACCACACCTGCATTCGGACAATATTGTTTTCAGAGATGTCAAATGGAGTAGCCATCTGAACTCGGAACAGGCTGAAGGATCTGTCGGCTCCTTTGGTATAAGAACCAACACTATCGCTTTTATTAACACCTGAGGTATCAGGATTCGCAACGATGCCGTTGTAGGTGCCATCATTGGCGACCCACTCGAGTTTTCCTCCCTCCTCAAAGTCTTCCCATACTACCTGAGCGGACAGAAAACCCGCCGATAGTGATAGAAACATAAACAGTAGATTTTTTTTCATTTTTCTGTAGATTTAAAAAGTAATTAGTGATGAAATTGTAAGACTATCTTATGGGTTTAGAAATATTTTCTTCGTAAAAAACCGGTCACCGGATTTACAGTTAATATAAATCAGTCCCGAGCCTTCATCTTTGGATAAATTCACTTCTGTCAGATTGCCGGAAGAATTGGTATAAAAGTTCACTAATTTTCCTGTCTGATCAAAAGCGTTGATGACCTCAATTGGTGTACCTTCAGTCGCAATAAAAAAAATACCTTTTGTAGGATTGGGGAATAGGTGCAGATTTTTGTAGACATCATGGACGGCTGTCAGCGACCCGTCTTCGATAAACCCTACTTTTTCCAAAGCCGTAATGATCTCCTGATCTCTCATGAAGTAGTTCCAGAGGAGCCCGGACCGGTAGTTTTCGAGCATGCAGATGATTGGACCCTGGTCGATGGCCAGGTAGGAATCGGCGTACCAGTTGTGCGATGGATTGAAAGCATCATAAAAGCCCATAGGTCCCCAAACTCGCTCTCCATATACCATGAGGAAATGCCTTGCCGCGTCGAGTGACTCTATTGGCGTGTAGGGAATTGAACTTAATGCCGCTGAAGGAGTGATTGTTCCATTGTCAGCTCCTTGGTTGGGAGCATGCGCTTTATAGCCCTGTGGATCGTCACTGGCGGTGAGACCCCAGCAATCAGGACCATATCCCTCATAATCTTTTGGGTTTTCGATACACCATGCCCGATTGATCAATGTTTGATTTTGTCCTTGAAAGAAGTAGTTGGCATAGGCATCACGTTTGTTACGTGGATCCAAACCTAAAAAAGAATAATGAGTAAAGAACAGAGGGCCACCTGTCTGGTTACCTACCTCCAGTTTATAGCCGTAGTAGGTGTTGCCATTGGTGTAATTATTGCTGGCCCATCCTTTGTCGTAGAGGGTAGGAGGTAACGGATGACTTGGTGATGCGACGCCGAGTATATAACAGATCATCGTTTCGTTCCAGCCGCGTATAGGTAAATTGATTTCAAATCCAAAATCGGGAGACCAATGCCAAGTAAGCACCTGATTGACCTGTTTACGGTACCAATTCCAGTCGACAGCTTCCCAAAGTTCAGTAATGGCATCTTGAATCTGGTGTTCTTCGGGCGAGTCTTGGTCGAAATACTGTCTTGCTGTCAACAGACCTTGTAGCAAAAAGGCAGTTTCTACCAGATCACCTCCATTATCTCTGGCACTAAAAGGAATTACTTTGCCAGTATTGCCATTCATCCAGTGAGGCCAGACTCCGTGAAACCGGTCGGCTGATTGGAGAAAAGTAACAATCTTCCGAATGCGTTGAAGACCCTCTTCTCGTGATATGAAATCACGGTGAATTCCCACCAATATCGCCATGATGCCAAATCCGGATCCTCCACTTGTGATCAGATCGCCCGAGGTGTTCCGCTCGCGTGCCATGCCCGAAACGGGATGAGCATGGTCCCAGAAATATTTGAAAGTCGCTTTCTGGATCTCCTCCAGGAATGCATCATCATCGAGTGCGATAAGCTCATCTATCGGATCCAGGTTAATCGAGGAAGACCCTCCATTTGATACTGAATTAGTTGAAGTGAGAAAAAATAGACCACAAGCGTATGGATAGATCGCCTTTGACCATCCTGCATTCCGGGCAGAAAAAATACGTACGGATACGAAGACAAAAAGGTTGATCGTGACCCAATAAATCATAAAAAGGAGACATATGGTCTTCTGCAATGTTAATGAAATGTAAAGACAAATGCCAGGTTAGAACCTCACTTTAACTACGCCATTCGTAATAAAGTCATTTTTTAACATTTGACGACCATTATCGTAATATGCTGAAAAACACAAAGATATGCATGCACAGCAATTGTAGATTCCACCTGAAACACTACGCCATGGGGATTCTCGGAAAATCAGTATTTCAGTAAGACATTCAGAAGATTTTCATCATGTTCGATGCCCATCTTCAGTCTTAAACGATATCGTTTGTTTTCGACGCCGCGTATACTGATATTGAGAAGAGGAGCAATTTCCTTGGTGCTCAGATTCATTTTAAGATAAGCTGCCAGTTTAAGATCTCCTGCAGTTAGATCTGGAAAATCAACCTTGAGTATTTTAAAGAAATTATCATGTACGTCATTAAAGTTTGTTTCAAAGACCTTCCAATCGTCCTGATTACTCATATTTTGCTGGATCAAACGAATAAGCTGGTGATACTGCCTTTCTGGAAATTTTCTTCCCAGATTGGACCTCATTTCGGCAATCTGCTCTCGAATTTGCAACAGCACTTTATTCTTTTGGATGATATTCATGGTTGAATTTGCCAGCTCCTGGTTTTTTGTGATTGATCTCCTTTTCAAGCATTTCGTTTTGAAGGGCAAGCCTCTGTCGATTAATTTCCCGGCCTTTTTCGATCTCCATTCTACGAGTATGGGCAGTCAGACGCCGATCATAATATTTGAAGAAGAGCCATGCAAGGAAAACAACAATACTGAGAAAAAGGAATCTGGCCATGATGGTCTGATGCCAGGCTGGTATCTGTATGACCTCTATGGCATCAACGGGTGGGCTGCCTTCATATTGGAGATTCAATGAATAACTGCCGGGCGTCAGATTGGTGTATTCTTTTCTGCTGAGGGTGGTCCAGGGAGACCATTCGGGATCAAAACCCAGCAATTGATAGCGAAAACGTCTATTGCCCGTAAAATCGAATGAAGCGAAGTTAAATTCAATCCGGTTGATCTGAGGAAAGAGTTCGATGGATGGGGGAATTTGAATAATCTGACCGGCAAGGTTATATACGGGTTTTCCAGATCGATCCCAGGCCATGAAGTTTGCAATACAGGTGGCGGAGATAGCTGGCTGCTTAGGATGGCTCGACCTCGGGTCGATTATCGCATATCCACCTTCCAAACATACCAGGTATTTTTTATTTTTAAGTGGAATTAGATTTTCGGAACCTTGTACCAGATCAAAATTGAATTTGGCCAATAATTGATCCCTTTCGTACACATCAAGATAATCTTCCCGGATTAAGAAGTTGGTTTGGTCCTGACCCGGGATTATTTTGCGAATACTGGAGACATCCGGAAATGGCAGCGGGTATTCTGTGAACAAACCATTTCGAAAATCGAAAATAAAATACTGCTGCGCGCACCTAAATAGGAGCCGACCTTCAAAATGCATCAATGAAATATTATAATCGGTTGGTAAGCCTTGCAATTGGTCAAATGATTGAATATCTATGACACTGTCCCGGTCAAAGTCTATTTTTAATCGGTGGAGACCACGATAAGGGTTGACTACCCACAACCATTTTTCCTGATCAAAAGCCAATTGTTTAACAACACCACTAAAGCCCGAGATGGTACTTTTAAAATGCCACTGACTGGCAGATTTTTTAAATGTAACAAGGCCGGTGTATGTGCCTTGAACCAGCTCATCATTCCTACCCTCTATGGGTAACATATACCAACCTCCTGTGATTTTGGAGATCTGCGCTACATGGCTCTCTGATATAATAAAAGTGCCATTGTTATGTCCACAAAACAAAGTACCATCAATGAGTTGTAGATCTAAGACCTGACCTTGAGTACCGGCAAGTAGACGGAATTCATTGTTATTGTCTTTGCTGGAAAGAGTCTTCACGAACAATCCCTGATTGGTGCCAATGAACAATCTATCCTGAAATTCAATCGCATCAAACAGAGTCCCTATTTGACCACTATTATCACGGTAGAAGGTAATGGCGCTGTTGAGATCAATTAGATCAATTCCATCGTCCATACCAACCCATAGATTATGCCCGGCATCTTCAAATAAGGCAAGTATCGTGTTGTTTTGCAAACCTGCATTTTTATTGACGTGGTATACCAGTTGACCCTGTTCATCGATGATTAGCAAACCATCAGAAATGGTGCCAATGGCCCAATGCTGATTGGATAGCTTAAGCAGTTTATTAATTTGATGGTTCCGAAGCTGTCCATCGACCTCAGTGGGCCAGTCAACCAATTCATTTTCGTGAGAAATAAAAAAGCCATTTTTTTCAGTTGCCACCAAAATCTGACTTTCATGGAGGTTATGAATTCCGGTAATTTTAAGATTCCTGATATGTGATTGAGGTATAAAATGGGAGAAAGCATCGGACTTAAATTTCATAATTCCGTGACCGGTAACTTGCAGAGCAAATTGTTGACTATCGATCGGGTGCATAAACCGGATGGACTGCGGAGGTAAGATTCTGCTCAGTGATTGATCCTGATATTTGAAAACGGCACCAAAAGAATGGAAATAAATGGCATCATCGACTTTTAGGATATTCCATATCTCTTCACCTAAGGTAAGTTGGCGGTCTATTAAATGAATCAAACTGTGATAATCTAATTGGCCAAAGGTGTCAGGAGCCCAGTATCCAAATTCCCCATAAGAGCCGACATAGATTCTGTGGCCATCGACCAGAATGGTCCTTATGATCTGTTGATGGGGCATTTCAAATAATGACCAATTGACCCCATCATAGATCATTAAGCCTGCTGTATTGGCAAATACCATAAGTCCATTTCGCATCTGTGCGATCTGCCAGCTTTGCTTCTGACCCGGGTATTGATCTTTAGAAAAATGAATGATGGCAGGTACTTCACCGTTTTGACCAGCTAATAACCCGACCTGAAGTGAATGAATCACCAGACATAAGATAACAGTCCGCAATTTATGAGTCAATCTTTTCATCGGGGATAAAGATAAAGGATCGACAATGGGTTTTAGAAAGGGATTATGGGCTTATAACGACACTCATTATCAAACTTTGGAGCAGATATCAGAGATTTGATGCAGCTCAAACCAAAAGGTAATGCACCGGCATCCAAAAACTGTTTGCGATTGTGCCCGAAAATTAGGAACTTGTATCCTCACTTCGTCAGTCTATTTAATAATCTGCCCTGGGCATTAAATTATCAAACAAATGAATAAACGTAGATCTTTTATTAAGAAAGCCGCTCTCGGCACCACGGCAATCGGCCTCGGTGTGCCTGCGATGGCTATGAGCGCAAAAAGTTACCGGCGCATAATGGGCGCCAACGAACGGATTAATATGTGTGTCATTGGAGTGCGAGGTCAAGGCTATGGACATTTGCGTCAATGGGCTTCTCTGTCTAAAGACGACAATGTGATGGTGAAGACCATTTGTGATGTGGATGAGAGCCTTTGGGCCGAACGAATTAAAGCGGTTGGAGATATTCAAGGATCTGATCCTGCAACCGAGTTTGATATGCGGAGGGTCTTTGATGATCAGGATATCGACGCCGTATCGATTGCTGCACCCAATCATTGGCATGCGTTAGCTACTATTTGGGCTGTGCAAGCTGGCAAAGATGTTTATGTTGAAAAACCTTGCGCGCACAACGTTTTCGAAGGTCGAAAAATGATCGAAGCTGCAAGAAAGTATGATAAGATCGTGCAAGTTGGTTTTCAAAACCGGAGTATAGATAATGTGCGCAAAGCCATGCAATTCCTACATAGTGGGGGTATCGGAGATGTTTATATGGCCCGTGGAATGTGTTATAAACCGAGAGACTCTTTCGGACGTTCACCCGACAGCGATCCACCCAAGGATTTGCACTATGACTTATGGTTAGGACCAGCCAATGGAGGTCATATAATGAGCTGAGAGGTGATTATAATTGGCATAGGCATTGGGACACAGGTAAGGGAGATATTGTAAATCAAGGCCCGCATCAGTTTGACGTTGATCGCTGGGTTTTGGGCAAAAATGAAGAACGGGTAAAAGTCTCATCTCATGGTGGATATTATAAATACGCCAAGAATCAATGTAGCCAGGAAACTGCCAATACGCAGACCGCCACCCTCGAATATGCGGATGGCAAAGTACTGCAATTTGAAGTCCGAGGCCTTTATTCAATGGGTGAAGGCACCATGGATGTTCGGATTGGAAACCTCTTTTATGGCACTGAAGGTTGGATGGAGGTAAATGGTGGCAAATGGAAGACCTACATGGGACGTGACAATGAACCTGGACCAAGCTCGGAATCAGAAGAAGAAAGTGTTGACCTGGGTTATCTGGCAGCTCCGGGAGGAGGAGGTCACTATCAGAATTTTATTACTGCTGTGCGATCCAGAAAAATAGCTGACCTAACCTGCGACATTCAGGAAGGCTATTATTCAACAGTTTTGCCTTTGATCTCCAACATTTCTTATCGGCTTGGAAGAAATTTGCAATTTGATGGTAAAACAGAAAAATTTGTCAATGATAAGGAAGCTGATCAAATGCTCACGCGTGAATACCGAAAACCTTATGTAGTAGATAATGCAGTTTAGATGCTTTTAAGATAGTTATTCACGGACATTTGTGTAAAATGGGTGGAAAACCAAAGTGTTGTTTTATCCGCTAATGGATACAAATAAACGCAGATGGTGGTGCGTAGCTATAGGCCGGTGAAATATATCGCAAACACTTGCGTAAGTCCGTGGATAGAGGACAGGCTGTTATTAATCCGCTAGTGAACGCGGATGTGTTTCCGAAGTATTTTGTAATAACAATTCTCGCACATATTCGCAAATCAGTGGATATATGACAAGCTATTTTATCCACTGATGCAGGAGATGGAGATGCATGGCTACTGATTTTTATTCTCTAAAGATATGTCAAACAAGGAGCACAGACATGCCAGTGTCGTGCTCTTATGTTTTTACAATAAATAGCTATTTGGCCCATTGACCCCAATCGGTTGGAAATCGTGCTTTCATCCAGTTCGTCATACGTAGCTGTATTACATTGATCAAGCTAGTGATCACATAAGTTTGCATGATCTTACTGGCTAAGTGTTATTTTCAATTGTAGTGATGTAGAATACTGTATGCAACTTTTTATGGACCGGGGTGATTTTCATTTGCTCGGTTTCCATTTATTCCAACTTTATGTTAAAATAATTCCCCGGATAATCCGCCAGAGGCTCCATCCTATAAAATGCCCTTCTTTCATCTACCTGATCCACATCCATCACGGGTAAAATGGTGTAGGTACCATCCTCTTGCTCCTTGACCTGTGAACCAAAGATCTGTGGTCGACCTTCAGCAATTTCAATGCGGTCAGCCATTAAGGCTTACTCTTGACCTCCGAGTTTACAGTTCAGGATAGCTTGTTTTAATGCTGGATCACGACCCATAACCTTTACTGGCTTCTTGAATCAGTAATGTTTCGCCTAGTCTTCTTATCGAGTGCAAGGTGAGATTCCGTCCATTGTCGATAGCTTCAAGCAACGTAGTAATCTCGATTTAGCGGTCACAGAAGGTAGCTGGCCCTGCATAGTGATTCAGAGAGAAGGGATTGTTTTTCATCTTCACTAAGGTATCAATTTTATCTATGACGCAAAATGTATGACGCAAAATGTGTCATACATTTTGCGTCATGATCTGGAGGATGTCTAGTGACGGAAAAGGCAGGCAGGTACCATGCTCCAGCAGATTGATCAGAGGTCCGAAAAATCCAGGAGCGACCTTACAGCAATTTCAAATCCGGTCGGTCATTAAGACATAGTGGTTTCCAGAAATGAATTTGAAAAAAAAAGGATGATCGAGCCTGGCCCGACCATCCTAACCAATAAATCCGCTTAAGTCTTTGGGTTCGCTATATTTTTACAAACTTTTGAGATTGGAAGCCCTGTTCGGTCAGTAATCTCACAAAATAAATTCCACTCGGGAGCTCGTCTACACGTATGTTCAAAACTGAAAGAGATTGTGATTTGATGCTTGCTGTGTAGTAAGTTTTTCCAGTTAGGTCATTAATGCTAATTCGTTCGGCCTTCGACTCTAATGACCATTTCGTCGTGATCTCCAACTGTGCTGGTGATGGGAATACTTCGAACTGCAATGCTTCACCTATTTGGTCCCTTAAACCGGAAGATAGACTTTCGACAATCGTCAGCGAGGTCGTATCTGAATTGTCGCCGCTGGGATCGGAATTGGCATTGACGGCATTTCCTGCTGCATAAAAAGTCACTACTCCGGTGCCGGCCTCTGGTGCAGTCCACTCAATTTCAAATTTGCTGGTACCTGATCTGTTGCTATGTTCAAAATAGCTCGCTCCGCCGATATTGGTAATTTGCGTGCCCGCTGCTGGAGAGCCAAAAGTTCCGGCAGCCATGTCGCTACTCGTTAGTGGTACTGTTTGAAATCCATATCCCTCGGCACCTGAGGCAGCAATGCTTACTTTTAGGGTGTAGGTGTTCGCAGGAATATATTCGGCAATGGTGTCATTGTTGATATCCACGAGAAGTAGTGACACCTCAGTCCCAAAACTTCCACCGCTGTGACATGCATTACAGAATCCCGGCGAAAGCGGACTTCCTGTTCGATCTGTATTCTGTACTTTTCCAGGGCCACTGGCATTGCCAAACCAGACATAAGAGCCAAGTGCAATAAGCATTATGCCAAGTAAATTCCGTTTCATAATTCTTTCCTGTTGTAGGTATGACTTTAAACTTTTCAGCTTTAAGTGTACCTAAAGTTCGTCAAACCTCAGTGATTATAAAACAGATCGAAGAGTGGTTACTACTGAATAGGTCGATTTCAATCCTGAATAAGCAGATTTGAAGTCTGAACATCACTTGCGACGGGTTTTCGTGTCTTTTCTCAAGTTGAGTCGATGGTTGTGGTTGTTTCATTGGATGATGAGTCGAAAAAATGCGGGAATACCGTATATTTGAAGGTTTGACCCAAATAAAGAATGTATAGTAAGACTTTTTCGATAGAAAACTATTTTATGCATATCCCGGAGTATGTCCTGGACGAAGGAAGGGAATTGCTGAATTCCTCGGCTTTGAATAGTGCATCAAAGGACGTAAAAGGCCTATGGTTGTTACGATGGAAGGGAGAACCGGATTGCGAGACTGAGGTTTTTGTCGGTAGGAAGAATGTGAAAGCGTATTCATGCGACTGCTCGATATTTCAGGAACGTAAGATGTGTTGCCACGTATCAGCTGCGATCCATCACATTCATGAGACTATCGAAAAGGAAAAATTAGTCAGAAAAAAATAGTAAGGTCTGTAAAAGTTAAAGTTCCGAAAATTCAGATTAAGAATATCATCAATAAATTGAGCGAAAAGGAACTGAAGCAATTTATTCTGGATCAATCTAATAAGAGTCCATTAATTGCGGGTGAGTTGAAAGCTCAATTTGCGCATAAAATCGAGGTACCCAATGCTGATGATAAGTATTTTTATGTGATTAAGAATTATACTACTGCACTGAGTCAGGGTAAACTCAATGAGCAGAAATTTAAAAAGCTGACTGTCTATCTTAGCAATTTGATTCACCATGGGGAAGATCTCTGTTCCGCCAAGAATTATCGCGAAGCTGCCCTCATATTGCTTGGATTGGTAAAGTCTATGGGCATATATGCTGTACGGTATCGTATGCTCTCCTGGTCTGAGCTATCCGGGATGGTTCATAAGTTTCTCGAAAGATTGATGAAGCAGGAATTGCCACCGGCTTTCAGACTGGAGATCGCAGGAAAATTGAGATCACTATATCTTCAAGAGTCGTATTTGATATTTGATGCCAAATACAATTTGTTTACTCAGCTTTACGATTTTGTTCCTGGGCAGCAATTGCTAATCTATCGGGAATTTACCACATATATTACCTCGCATTATGACCGGGATCATGCTGTCGATGCATGTTTTGCGATGGCCACTAAACAAAATGATTTAAGTCAATTGGTGTTGTTTGCGGAAAGACATTTGCAGAATTTGACTGTTTTGCGCAGGTTTTTCGAAATGCTCAAGGCCGAAAGCATAGCACTTGCCAAACCCTTTATTCAGCACATTTATCAACATAGTAAGGGTTCAAAAACAAAAATTGGGCATTTGATCAATGGATGATTCTTGAACAAGATCCTGACACAAAATCAGATTTATTGATGAAATTCATCATCTCTGAAAACCGGGATGATTTAATCCCTCAGTTGAGAATTATAGCTGGAAAAGAATGGTCACTGTATTATGAACAATTCTTGATAAAGCTGGAAAGTGAAAATAAAACAAGTCTTCTGGTCAATGCCATGGTCATGAATGATGAGAAAGGTCGTTTGATCAAAGCACTGGAGCACTATGAGGGCGTTGAATTGATCTTGCAGGTGGCGCCCTACCTTAACAAGATAGACCATTCATTTTTAAAGGAAAGACTGGGTCAATCTATTGAAATACACTTAAATACCCACGTTGGGTATCAAAGTGCAGATTTTATTTTGGATATCTTTATGAAGTTGAGTAGCCAGCGCTTAGATAACATCATTGAACATTTGTTTAGGTTGGTCATCAAGAAATTTCCTGAGCGTAAGCATCTGATTAAATACATTAAGGAGGCAGCCATATGACAATAGAGTTTTGGTGGACTGGAAAGACCCAGGCAAAATATCTCAACCAGGGTATCAACGACTATGTATCGAGAATTCAGCATTTTCAACGTTTTGAAATTCGTGAACATGCTCAGGCAAAGGCCAGGAGACCGGAAGATCAGGTTATTATGGAAGATCAACAATTACAGAAAAATCTTGATCAGCGTGATTTCCTGATCCTCCTTGATGAGAAGGGCAAGCAAATGACTTCTTCGGGTTTTGCGGGATATCTTGATACACTCCTGACAAAACCATCAAGAAAGATCATCTTCGCTATAGGAGGTGCTTATGGTTTTGGTGATTCAATGAGAAATCGTGCTGATCATTTGTTGGCATTGTCTTCAATGACTTTTACTCACGATATTGTCAGATTGGTATTTCTCGAACAACTTTACCGGGCATTTACCATTAAAAATAATTTACCATACCATCATTGATTTATGAAATAATTTAAACGTATGTCGATAACTATTGTGATTGTGATCATCACCGGTATAATATCTTATGCAGGCTTCACCAATCAAGGGCTCTTCTACCGGTTGGCGCATTGGCCTACTAAGGAGTACTATCATCAGGAATATCACCGGCTCATCACTTCGGGATTTGTACATGGTGGTTGGTTGCATCTTCTGATCAATATGTTTGTCTTATGGAATTTTGGTGAAATCGTCGAGCGCCATTTTCTGCTGTTTTTCGGACCGGTAAAAGGAGCAATTTATTACGTACTGGTCTATTTATTAGTGATTGTTTGTGCTTCGTTACCGAGCTATTTTGATAAGAAGAGTAACGAAAGTTATTTGGCGGTTGGCGCTTCGGGCGGAGTCTCGGGAATCGTCTTTATTTATATTTTACTTTATCCCTGGGAGATGTTGTATCTCTACGGTATTATTCCCATTCCCGGTATTATCGCTGGTGTGCTTTATTTGTGGTATTCGTCGTATGCCAGTAAAAATGTGCAGGACAGGATCGATCATCAGGCGCATTTTTATGGTGCGCTTTTCGGGCTGGCATTTGTGCTGATATTAAAGCCCTCACTTTTTTCGGCATTTTTGAGAAGTTTGGTTAATGATTTTCCTCTTTGACCATGATACAGCATATGGAAACGAGTAAGAATGGCTTTTAAACTGCTCGTAGAGCATTGTAAGATGGAATCTTGGGTGCGGAATACTTAAAATAGTACATTTGACCAATTGAAGGCTAGATACCAATGAGAGCATTAGTGATTTCGGGAGGGGGTTCTAAAGGGGCATACGCCGGTGGAGTCGCTGAGTATCTGATTAAAGACAGAGGTATTCAATACGACTTATTTACCGGTTCATCGACCGGAGCCTTATTGGCCCCTTTGCTGGCCGCCGGAGAGATCGATCACGCTCGGAATATTTATACCAATGTTACTCAAAATGATATATTTTCAGCACATCCTTTTATTATCACAAAAAAGATGGAAAATATAAATCGCGAATCAATCATTTTGGGATTATTAAAATGTTTCTGAAAGGTAAAAAGACCTTCGGAGAAAGTTTTGCTTTGCGTAGCTTAGTTCGAAAGACATTTACTGAAGAACATTTTGATCGGATCAAACAGAATGGAAAAAGGGTTGTGATCGCGGTTTCGAATTTTACCTGTAATGTCGTGGAGCATAAGTATCTCCGCGATTGTACTTATGATGAATTTGCCGACTGGATTTGGATAAGCGCAAATTTTGTCCCTTTTATGAGTTTGGTTACCAAGGATGGTCAAGAATATGCAGATGGTGGTTTTGGTAGTTTCATCCCAATTGAAGAGGCTATTGATGCTGGTGCTACTGAAATTGATGTGATCATACTGACCCCCCAGGAATAAAATGATCAAGAAGTTGGCAAGTCGTAATGCCTTCTCATTAATGCTATCTTCTCTTGATTTTATGCTCTCACAAATTGCCCGTGACGAAAAATATATCGGACTTCTCGAAAGCATGCATCATCAGATTAAAATAAGGTACTTTCATACTCCCCGGGTGCTCACCGACAATAGTCTTTGTTTTGATCCAGAGCAAATGCGACTTTGGTGGGATGAAGGTAGGGCATTTGCCAAAAAGCGCTTTGAAAATCAAATGCGTCTTGCGGACTAGACGTTTATATTCTTACAATATATTTCAAAAAAAAGTCCGGCAACATTACCGGACTTCTAAGTTTATTAAAATATTAAAGCGTAACTAATTATTGTCTTACAGAAGGAAGCCAGATCTTAGAGGTGATCCTTCCAGGATTTCCGTTGACGTCTTTCGGACTTTTTTTTTCGGCGTTTGGATTTCCAATCCTGTCCGATTTCTGAAAGCTGTTCTGAAATATTTTCCACTTGTTCTTCCACAATTTTTGCAATATTTTTCACATTAATTTTTTCCCCTCGCATCGCTAGGAAATCCCCTGGAGTTTCAGCAACTGGTACCAGAGCCCAAAGTAGTAGATAGATCGGAATTCCCAAACCGCCACCCAGAGCAACCAGAGCAAATGCAATACGAACCCAAAGTGGGTCTTGGATGCCAAAATAAGCTGCCAGACCACTGCAGACACCGCCGATCAGTTTGTCATCAGGATCACGGTATAGTTTTTTACCGGTTTTGTACTCTCTTCCAGAAGTATTTCCCTCCGGCTCCCCAAATTCTGAACCCGTGTCGAAGTCTTCCGGGGTACCCATGATGGCAATTACCTGTTTGATGTCATCTTTGGAAACGATCTTTTTATTTTTGGTGCGTTCCTGCAACAGTTCCGCCATACGTCGTTCGATATCATCAAGGATTTCTTCTGCTCCTTCCGATCTTCTGAAATGAGCTTCTATCTTACCCAAGTATCCTTCGAGACTTGCATATGCATCATCGTCAATGGTAAACGGATAGCCTCCTACATTAATATTATGTGTCTTATTCATTTTCAACCAGGTTTTTTGTTGATTGTGTTACCACGTTAACTAATTGATTCCAAGTATCTAACAGATCTCTGAGAAAGCTTGTTCCCTCGTCTGTCAGATGATAGTATTTTCTTGGTGGGCCCGAAGCGGACTCCTGCCACTGGTACCCTAATAAACCAGCATTTTTTAGTCGCGTCAGCAGTGGGTACATGGTACCTTCTACCACAATGAGTTCGTTTTCTTTCAGCTTCTCGATAATATCTGAAGGATAAGCCTCACCTTCGGATATGATCGCCAGAATGCATAATTCTAGAACTCCCTTCCGCATTTGTGCTTTTGTGTTTTCTAGTTTCATGTTGTAAAGATAAGTCTTACATTGGAACTATGCAATACAAGGTACCTGTTTGTTACCTATTACTATATGAATTGCGGAAATCAATCGATGAATGTCGTTTTATCAACGACTTGATAAGATGCCGAGGATTCGCAGGTTTACAATCTCCTTAGTTTGAACGTGTACTTGCCATAACGGTCAATACCCTCCAGATTGAGCTTGTTTCGATTAAGTTTATCAATACTGCCAAAGACGTAAAAGTCCTCATGATTTAGAAAATCGAAAAAAGACAGCATCAACGAAAAATTCCAGATCTGAATTGCTATTATCGTAAACGTCGTCTTCGTCTATGACCAAATCCCATTCGCCATCGAAGATCGCTTTCAATGAATAGTCGTCATAGATAGCTGTATAGTCAGGAAAGAATTCAATAACATCATTGGCAAAGTCTGAAGTAATATTGTCTCGGAAAATGGCGCCATCCTTTTTGTAAAAGACCTTTTCAAACTCCCACGCACCTATGAGTTTATTTTCCTTTCTTCTGATAATCCCCTCTTTGGAGCAGGACCCAAGAAATACGAGTGTAAGGCCAAGTAGTATAAGGTTTTTCATGCCGGTTTCTTTTATGATTCTATCTAAAGGACGAGAATTTAGGGACCAAGTTGCAACTTTGCTCAGATTGCCATTGGGTTTAAACGAATATTAACTTGTTCGTTAAAAGCGTGTTAAGCCTTGCCTAATTTGTTACGCCTGTAGATCATTGGTCTTTGAGTCTTGTCGGAAAGACAAGAGTTTCAATGTATCTTAGATTGCTTATTAGAATTAGATGATCACCTCACAGTGGCCATCGCCTTTTTTAGTGGACAACCTTTGAATAATTATTGATTGTAAGTTGTAGTTATTTGAAGTCGCAGAATATAAAAGTCATGGGTAGTAGCAAAGTAAGAGGTAGATTGTCGCACCCATCTTATTTCTCTTATTTTTTGACACCAACATTTTAGCAAAACACGCTAAGACAACCTAAATGAGATTCCTCGCAATCGCTAGATATGGAAATTGAAAATGTAGATGTATTTAATGCTGCCGTTGTACAAATAACTCCGACTTTTTTGGATAATGAAGAGACCATAAAAAAAGTCGAGCGCCAACTTACCTATCTACATAGTCAGGAATGTAGGCTGGTATTATTTCCCGAGTCGATTTTTCCCGGATACCCTCGAGGATTTACTTTTGGAGCAACAGTCGGGCGGAGGACTGAGGCTGGAAGAGATCTTTGGTTGCGATATTATGAAACTAGTCTGCTTGCAACAGGGCCCGAAGCGAAACTCCTATCCCAAATGGCAGGAGATTTTAACATGCACCTGATCATTGGAGTCACGGAGAAAGATAAGATCAGTAGTACGTTGTATTGTAGCACCTTTCACTTTGCACCTGACGGCCAGTTAAAGCACGTACATCGGAAGGTTAAACCAACTGGCACTGAACGGGTGATCTGGGGAGAAGGCGACGGCTCTTGCATACAATCGGTTGATACAGAACTCGGTAGAGTAGGAGGTTTAATCTGCTGGGAAAATTACATGCCTGAGGCCAGGATGAAATTGTACCGTAGTGGTTTAGATATATATCTGGCTCCAACTGCAGATGCCAGAGACACCTGGCTGGCATCGATGCAGCATATTGCCTGCGAGAGTCGATCCTACGTCTTGAGCAGCAATCAATATTTTCGTAAATCAGATTATAGTCTTGATCTGCAAGAGCTGCTCGATCACGATCAATCTGAGATTTTATGCCGGGGTGGTAGTTGCATTGTGTCGCCTTTAGGTAAAGTGTTAGCGGGCCCGATCTATGACCGGGAAGATAGCCTGATTACTAAGATCGATAGACGGGACATCCTAAAAAGCAGGATGGACTTTGATGTGATAGGTCATTATCGGCCCCAAAGTCTGTCCAGATGAATCTCAATTGCACTTATTGCCTGATTGTCAGTTAGTAAAAATGGTGACCATGATAAGAATCATCATTTTTATCGGTCATCTGATTTCGACATAGTGCTGGTTATGTAGAAGTTATTTTTTACTTTTGAGCGATTTCAAGCTTCTAGTGCCTATCCACTCAGGTCAGCCTTCTATAATTTTGAGATCCCCAGGTAAACCGACTATGTTGAGGTCAATGGACCTTGACTCACTAAATAACCGTTCATAATATCAAACAAGTCAGCCAACCAAATTTTTATAAATCGTTCAAATGGATTTTACCAATCTTCAGACTATTGGCGGGATTTTCTTTGTCTCACTGATTGCTATCGAAATTTTCTTCAGCCTCCGTTACGACCGGGAGTTGTACGAATGGAAGGATTTAGCTGCCAGCAGTTCGATTGGGATAGGTTCTGCGGTTATCGCAGTATTTACCAAAGCAGCCACTCTGGGTTTCTTTTATTTAGTCTACTATTTTTTCAACCCTGAAGTAGATGGTGTACACACGAACTTATTGGGTTATACAGCCTTTGGCTGGGCCTGGTTTACCTGGATCATTTGCCAAATCTTGGATGATTTTTCCTACTATTGGTTTCATCGTGCCAATCATGAAATACGTTTTTTCTGGGCTGCACACATCGTACACCACTCATCTGAGAATTTTAATCTGGGCACCGGGGTAAGAAATGGTTGGGTGACGCTATTTTATAAACCCCTGTTTTATATGTGGCTTCCGGCGATTGGTTTTCATCCCATCATGGTGATGACCTGCATGGTGATTGAGTCATTTTGGCAATTCCAGCTACACACACAATTCATACCAAGATTGGGTTGGCTTGAAAAATTCTTGAATACGCATAAGCATCACTATGTGCATCACTCATCCAACTTAGAATATCTTGATAAAAACCACGGGGGTTATCTAAATCTTTTCGATCGGCTTTTCGGAACATTTAAAGACCTGGATGAGAAAAATCATACTCATTTTGGAGTACTGCATCCACCCGAAACTCACAATCCCATTGATATCTTGACCCATGAATACGTCGATATTTGGCGGGATGTCAAAAAGGCACCAGGTCTAAAAGCTAAATTTATGTATGCTTTTGGCCCTCCCGGTTGGAGTCATGACGGATCACGGAAGACAGTGCGCGAAATCCAACGCGAAATGGAAACGCTCCATTTTCATGCCCAAGATGAAATGCCGGCAGAGCTCTATAAACACGAAGCCGAAGTAGTCGGATAGGGTAGTTGCTTGGTCAAAATTTAATTCAGGACTGAAATTTTTGGAATATCCACTTGCCATGTGAACGACATGCAGCTGGTGTTTCCTTTTGGTTGGACCAATTTCTTCGTAACTTTAAAAATCCAACCATACATAAATCATGTGCCGCAATATTCGCCCTCTTTTCAATTACGACCCTCCTGCTACTGATGAAGAAATTTATGCATCGGTGCTTCAGTTTGTGCGTAAAATCAGTGGTTCGAGTTTTCCTTCGAAGGTAAATGAGAAGCTGTTTTACGAGACGGTTATTAGTGTTTCCGGGCAGATCACAGCTATGCTCGAAAGCCTCCAGACGTCCGCACCCCCAAAGAACCGGGAAGTAGAAAGAGAAAGAGCAAGACAACGTAACCTTAACCCACATTGAGTGTTAACCAGACCCAATTGCCCTGATTCTGGTGGCTGAGACATTTTTGAGTTTCGGTTTGTGTACTACAGATTTTAGTTTTGTAAACGGCCTTGGTCTGATGTTGAGTGCTTGGTGGATCATGCGAAGTTTCTCCTCGGGCTCTGAGCATTTACGCACTGTGATTTCCTTTAGAGCCTTGTTGTATCCGCTTGTTGATATTACTTTTTGCGTGTTTCCAATTCTAGCGATTTCCTTCCAGTTGCTGTTTATTCCGTGTGATTTTAGCTTACACCTGATGGTATTGACCAACCAATAAGACAATAGACCCAAATTTAGATGTGCTATGGTCGAGTCATCGTTTTTGTGATAGATAGGTCGGATATCTAGATCTGTTTTTAGTGTGCGAAAGGTGCTCTCTATCTCTCTTATTGTATTATAGACATTCCAAACGAGAACCTCATCTTTCATATCCAAGTCTGTCCGCAGAAAATACTTCCCAAGGTCATCTGTTTTTCTTTTGTTTTTCGTTTGATCTATCTCCCGGTTATATCGACAACATTTTTACCTTGACTATCATCAGTCACTGTAATTTGATACCTCATGTGCACCGAAGGATATTTTTGCTTTGCCCTGCCTATCCTCTGATGTACTTTATCCACCGTCTTGGTGCCACCTTTTTTACTCAGTGAGGTCTTTATTTTTTGTAGTTCCTCTTCAAATCTTTTTTCAAATTGGCTTTTCATGCCAGTTTCTTTTAGTGCCTTCTTCGCACTTTTCACTTCCAGGTAATAATCCGTATTTTTTTCTGTCAATACTTTTTAAGGACTACTTCGTGCTTTGATTTTGTTTCTAGATAAACGACAAGTCTGCTTTGGTCAAATTTATAGTCTTTCAGTTTGCTCCGTGATACACATAAATAATGATAGCCCTTTTGATTTATCAACTTTAAATTTGCTTCGGTGGCTATGCCTGCATCTATTACTACCAGGGGCTTCTGGTCTCCTTTGGTATAATCTAAGTGATCTAGTATCGATGCTAAATCCGAGCTGTCTGAGAAATTACCTTCATGGATAGATGAATATTTTATAAAGCCATAAACATTAACAACAAGTGCCAATACTATTAATTTCGAGTCTCTTCTTTTTCTTTACTCCTGCCAAAGTTCGCTAGTTTGCTATTCCGTTTTTCTCCTTCAAAATAGGTGTTCGTCAGGTCATAGATTATAATCTTATCCTGAATATCAAACAACTCATTGGTTTTAATGGATAAGTGTTGTTCCAGTTTGTCCTTTATGCCATTTAATTTTAGTGCACTCTTGTACAATCTATCTTTATTCATCTTTTCCAAAGGATATCCTGTTAACTCGCATATAGCTGAGTTTTCCGTGATCCATCTTGATGTGCCTAATTCTGATGCCGGATTGACGGCTCTGCTGATTACTTGCGTCTGGGCCAATTGTATTTCTAATTCGCTAAAATCATTTTCCTCAAGCACCTTGTCTATTCCTAATTCATGCCACGTATTGTAACACAGCCATTCTGAGCCAAT
This sequence comes from Saprospiraceae bacterium, assembly GCA_016711125.1. Lineage (GTDB taxonomy): Bacteria > Bacteroidota > Bacteroidia > Chitinophagales > Saprospiraceae > JABDMH01. Next base: position 400,932 of record JADJTQ010000006.1, read on the forward strand.
CTCTCGGACGTTACTGTGCTTTATCGTATCTACCCATACCATCCGACTCTTTTCATCATATAGGGTTAGGTCAAGATTCTTGCTTCCTATTATTCTTGACCAGAGGTGACTAACCCACTTGGCGATTACCTCGTCTGTCTGCTTAAATAGAGACTCCTTCTTCTCGTACATAGACGTTAATGTCCGAGCAATAATGTTTAATTGCTCTGCCGTTAACTCTTCTTCTATAAAACCTATATTGAGAATCGTTCGATGGCAAACTCTGCCCCAGGCATTGCGGTAACTTTCCACCAGACGATAATAGCTATCGTATTCTTTTGTCTTTGGATTTGTCCGTCCACTGAACTTGAAATACATCCTTCAAAGGTAAGAATGGATTTATCACATAATCAACCCCCCTGTGTACTACAAATCGTTTCAGAACCCTCACGATCCAGTATTTACGCTGATGGTCTCCGATTTATGCCCGATTTTGACTAAAAAAAGTCCAAATTAGTCACCATTTTAACATTTGAACCTCTCGATTCCGCGCTTCTGAGCAATGTGGGTTAAGAGATTTCCTACCTGATCTTTATCCATGGAACATTGATCTTGGATTTTCCGGTGGATCTATGTTGTCACTGAAGTACTGTCTTTTTGCAATTTCCCTTAATTCTTCTGCCATTTTGGGAGATCTTTCATCATCCAAATGCGATCATCGTTGACAAATTTTTGGAAATTTTCAGTCGAAGGGTGGCCCTTGTAAGGCCCATAGTGATGAGACAGACGGGCATTTCTCCATACCATGACATAAGCTATTGACTGCGACTTTGGTGTATTCATGATTTGCTTTAGCAGGGTATCTGTCCAGAAAGCTGCATCAGGAATCTTCTCCTGGCCCGTTTCGGTAAAAGCAGCAATTTTATTATGAGCTTCAGCCAGACCTCCCAACATATCTAGTCTCCTGCCCAACATATCTCTATCTCCATTTGGTCTCACATCATGATAATCATCTAGCCCCATGATATCTACATAATCGTCACCGGGGTACCTTTCCAAATAATCAGCTTCATCAGAAAATACATCAGGCGAATAGGCATATAGAAGTTGATGGATTTCTTTTTTATCTCTTAGGTATTCGATAGTAAACCGCCAAAGTTGTTTGTATTCCTCTGGTGAGCAGAGACTTTTGCCCCACCAAAACCAGCTACCTGTATGCTCGTGATATGGTCGAAAAATAATCGGGACCGGACCATTTTTAAATGCAAGGTCCTTTAAGAATAGAGCGAATAAATCCAATTTAATCAAGAATTCCTGATGGTGACTCCCTCCTGGTAGAATATGTCGAACAACCGATCCCGCAGTGTCCCAGGTATTACCGTCGGTCACGAAATTGTCCATGTGCCATGAAATGGTGTTTATGCCTCCCTGCTTGTGGATCTTGATTATCCACTTTTTCATGGCATCAAAATCTACGGAATCGATATTGTAGGGATACTGCCCAATTTTACTGAGCTCCCAACCGATCACGGCCGGGTGACTCCCAATAATATCTTTGATATCAGAACGGTTGGCTTTGTGTTTTTTCCAAAGTACGCCATACGCCAATGCATCTTGTTGGCCGAAGAGTACTTTGTCCTTTGACCATGACCTTAGATGACTTGCCAGACTGATTACCATCGGGTCTGCATCATGGTCTGCAAGTAGCTGAGCTTGTGAATGGACAGTGAGGTTGAAAATCAAACACGCAAAGAATGTCCCCTGAAATTTCATGTCAAAATCAATGAAGCGTTCGTAAATATTATTTATCAAAAATATCTCTTTTATTGTAAACATGAAGTTGAAAATCAGTGTTTTCGTTAAGCATGTGCCAATAGCACTTTATTCGGCAAAAGTCTTTAGTGAAGGCTTTGATTGGATATAAATAATTGACCATTAAGTAAAATTTGGACATGCTCCTGTCTTATGCGTTACCAAAACTTCATGATATCTTGCCGCGTGATATCAATTGGTTGTCATTTAATGTGCAGCATTCTGTCTCCCCAGGATTCAAAATTAGTTTTGCCGGAAAAAGGGAGTTAGTCGAAATAAGGTGGATCAGTCATGTCTTGAATAACCAGCTATTTTTTGCGATTTTAGTGAAATTTTAAAATCCTTCCGATGAATAACTCGCAAGATCAGACTGTTTTGATGAAGACCATAAAGTCGGCATTGATCAGCCAACTTCGCGCATCCCTAATGATGCTACAGAAAGGTGTAGTTACTTGTTCCGATGATCTTTGGGTCACCGATCAATACAGCAATCGCACCTGGCAGTTGGTCTATCATGCTTTATTTTTTACTGATTTATATCTCTATCAGCATTTGGATGAGCGGAAGAGATTTTATTTACATAAAAAGGATTATCAGAATCTGGGCGAAGCGAACAGCAAAGATCCATATAGTAAAATGGAAATGGCTGAATATATAACCTATATTAACGACCGCATAGAGAATGCGATAGATAGTTTAGATCTTTTGGGAGAAGATTGCGGATTTTATTGGTATAAGGTGAATAAGATGGAGCATCAAATGGTGAATTTGAAACACCTCCAGCATCATGTGGCACAATTGCTTGAAAGGATTCGATTGCATCAGGATCAAGGTATTGGATGGATTAGAGATGGAGGAGGTGATCCAAGTTCAGAAATCACCCTAATGGGTGAGTACTTACATTACTAAAGGTGCTAATTTGGGCCGCAAATCATGCGAGGTAAATAGATTTTTGCTAAAAGAGCCGTATCTTCCTGATCATAAACCTCATTCTTTCTTCAAACAAAAATCCTAATTCCAATGTCAAATATTCGAGTTCTAGTTGTTGAAGATGAACCACTAATCGCTGAAGATATTCGTGAAACTCTTGATAATATTGACTTTGAGGTATCTGGTGTCGCATATGATAGCGATGTGGCTCTATATGAACTTAGCTCCAATACTCCGGATATTGTTTTGCTAGATATCAATTTAGGATCAGATATCGACGGAATTGACATTGCCGAAATCATTAACAGAAAATATCAGATACCCTTCATCTACCTGACCTCTTATGCAGACAGGAGCACGGTAGATAGGGCAAAGCATACACGCCCAATGGGATATATCGTCAAACCTTTTGATGAACGTGACTTGTTTACCACCCTGGAGATTGCACTATTCAATTTTAGCCAGACTCAACCGAAAATCGAGCTCAACCTTGAACACGTAAACACAAAATTACTGGGCAAACTGACCCAAAAGGAATTTGAAATCCTCACTTCGATTTTTGAGGGAAAGACCAACCGGCAGATGGCCGATGAACATTTCATCTCCCTTAACACCATCAAGACCCATGTAAAGAACCTCTATGACAAGCTGGACGTACATACCCGTACGCAGGCAATTACTAAACTGAGAGATATGAGCACCTTTCATGCTTCGTGAAGTATCAACTTCCTGGTCCCTTTAGGCAATCCTGAATTTATTTGGTCATTGCGTCTGAAATGAATTAAATATCACCTTTTGGGGTGAGGTACTCTGCATGTAGCCTCAATACCTTTGCATGAGTTTAAGGTGTAGTAAACCTGCAGATGACATTACCTATGATAAACGAACTCCGGTATTTGACTTTCTGGATTCAAGTGGCTTGTATAATGTTAAGTGGAACTCTCGTAACGGGTTCGCCTAACCTGGATATAAACAGGTTAAAATGTCTGGTTGATCGTTCACATTCGTTGGATACTTCGCAGGTAAACGCCTGTTATACACTGGCCAAACACTATTTATATGATTCGACCCTCCAGGCACAGCAGTATGCCATAAGCGGCATTGGTATGGCCACTTTTCTAAATTTCTTAGAAGGTAAAGGGCATTGTCAGAATATATTGGCCATGTCACATGAGATTTTAGGACGCCTGGATGAAGCCTTGATTATTTATGAAGAAGCCTTTGAATCTCTGTCGGAGGCCGGTGAAACGGAATATGCTGCAGGTATCATCGTAAATATGGGTGTAGCTCACTATTATTCTGGTAATAGGGGCGAGGCGTTGAAGTATTATATTCGGGCACTTGACTATGCCCGAGAAAACCAGCTTAGGGAACAGGAATCTAAGCTACTCAATAACATAGCTGTAATATACCGGGAGTTGAAGCAATACCCTCAAGCCATTCAAATCTACATTAATTCACTTCAAATTAAAAGGGAATTGGATGACAGCCTGGGATTCGCTAACACGCTCGAAAACCTGGGTTTAGCTTATAGCTATATAAATGATGGAGCAAAAGCTGTCGAGCATTTAAATGAGGCAATTCGGTGGTACGTTCAGGCAGGTAAGCAGGCCGAGTCCGATCAGGCTCAAATATCTCTGGGTCAGGTATACCTGCAACTGGGCAATCGGATAGAGGCGGAAAAAATCCTGACTGAGCTCATCTCAAATCATAAGATTACTTTATTGCCTCATTACAAAGCGACTTGTTATTTAATGCTCTCGAAAATTAAATTTGAAAAAAGTGAAAATGAGCAGGCTCTTCAATTATTAGACAGTGGTTATGAATTAATTGAAAATTCTGATCGTGACGAATTGAAATCAAAATATTTAACCCTCTACACAAATTTATTCCGGTCTACTGGGCACTACGAAAAGGCTCTAGATTATGCCATGGAGCAAATGTCGATATTAGACACGCTTAATCAGAAAAACAGAATCGAAACTGAACGGGAAATGAAGTCAAGGTTTGACCTACGGCAAAAGGAAGCTAAGTTGATTATTCAGGAACAAAAAATTTCGCAGCAAACGAGTCAGAGACGGTGGTTTGCCGCATTATTAATGATTTCCTTAGTATTGCTGATTGTGCTTGCATTTTTGCCATGTCTAAAACAAAGGATCATAAAATTCTTCTGGAAAAGAATAAAATTATTGATCAAAGTCTAAAGGAAAAGGAAATTTTACTAAAGGAGATTCATCATAGAGTGAAAAACAATCTACAGGTTGTCTCTTCATTACTGAGTTTGCAGGCCCGGTCGCTAAAGGGCGAAGAGGCTCTGGAAGCATTAGCAAAGGGCAAAGATCGGGTACGGTCGATGGCATTAATTCATCAGAATCTATATCAGGAAGACCAGATCACCGCGGTAAATTCAAAGGAATATATCGACCGTCTCTGTCGGGCTCTCTTAAACTCATACAGTGTGGGAGACGGCAAGATAAAGTTAGTCACTGAAATTGAACCTCTCCTCCTGGACATTGATACCGTGATACCTCTGGGATTAATTTTAAATGAATTAATTACCAATGCGATAAAATATGCTTTTAAGCCTGACAAGCTAGGTGAGATCTCGATCTCATTGTCTAAAAAGAGAGACGCTCTTGAGCTTGTCGTGACAGATAATGGTATTGGAATGGCTGCTGATAGTTTTGGGTCACAGCAAAAGATGGGCTACCGCTTGATTCAGTCCTTTGTTCAGAAGCTGAAAGGCACTTATGACATTTCAGTTGACCATGGTACAAAGGTTGCTTTTAGTTTTCGATCCTATCATTTGACCGGTACCGCAGCCGTGTGATTGCAAAATCACCCTTGTGGGTGAGCTGAGAATGCTATTGATCTCTGACCTTTACAGGTATGCACAATCAAACTATGATCAGGGTGTTGGGCGTTGCACTGATTCTGTCCTCACTCATTTACCAGTTATCAGGTCAGAATTGCGTAGGCTTACAAAACCTGGATGTGTTAAATATTGCACGACAGATAGATCCTCGCACTCTAGCGAATGTATCGATCAAACAAAATAGTATATCTGCACACCGGGGCTTTAAATTTGTGCAATTACGGGATACCGAGACTTATATCATGGTACCGGAAGAATACCAGGATCGTTTCATCGATTTTCGAGCGCTAGCTATCAATGCTGCTCAAAGTACTTTTGTTTTGGATGTAACTAAGCTAACCGCGAAAATCATCTGTACAGCACGGTCTGGTGGTCAGAATGTATGTAAGCACCAACGAATATCGAGATCGGAGGTTGGTTGTTTGGCCAGCGCTGCTGTGCAATGGGTCAGTGCACCCGCACTTGCTCAAAAATTCATTATTATTCCTCACTATGTTAAGAAGTAAGGTGACTTTTCAGGGAAATTCCAAATCTCAAATTCCAAATTCCAAAAATTCTTGGTCTCGATTTGGTGCTTGGTGCTTGTAGGGAAATTCCAAATTTCAAATTCCAAATTCCAACTGGCTTTGGTCTTGGCTTTGGTGCTTGGATTTTGGTGCTTCGTGCTTTAAGGGAAATTCCAAATCTCAAATTCCAAATTCCAAAAGGTCGTTGCTCTCAGTATTGATGCCTGTATTTTGGAGCATGGTGCTTTTTGGGAAATTCCAAATCTCAAATTCCAAATTCCAAATGCATTGGTTACGAATTTGGTGCTTGGTACTTGTAATTTGGTGCTTGTAGGGAAATTCCAAATTTCAAATTCCAAATTCCAACTGGCTTTGGTCTCGGCTTTGGTGCTTGGATTTTGGTGCTTGGTGCTTTAAGGGAAATTCCAAACTTCAAATTCCAAATTCCAACTGGCTTTGGTCTCGGCTTTGGTGCTTGGATTTTGGTGCTTAGTGCTTTAAGGGAAATTCCAAATCTCAAATTCCAAATTCCAAAAGGTCGTTGCTCTCAGTATTGATGCCTGTATTTTGGAGCATGGTGCTTTTCGGTAAATCCCAAAACATCTTGGTCTCGGCTTTGGAGCATGGTGCTTTTTGGGAAATTCCAAATCTCAAATTCCAAATTCCAAATGCATTGGTTACGAATTTGGTGCTTGGTACTTGTAATTTGGTGCTTGTAGGGAAATTCCAAATCTCAAATTCCAAATTCCAACTGGCTTTGGTCTCGGCTTTGGTGCTTGGATTTTGGTGCTTGGTGCTTTAAGGGAAATTCCAAATCTCAAATTCCAAATTCCAAAAGGTCGTTGCTCTCAGTATTGATGCCTGTATTTTGGAGCATGGTGCTTTAAGGGAAATTCCAAATCTCAAATTCCAAATTTAAAAAAAGCTTTGCTCCCGGCTTTGGCACTTGTAATTTGATTTCTGGCACTGTGAGGGAAATTCCAAAAAGTCTTGGTTACGGTTTTGGAGCTTGGTGCTTTTGAGGGAACTTCCAAACTTCAAATTCCAAATTCCAAAAATTCTTGGTCTCGATTTGGTGCTTGGTGCTTGTAGTTTGGTGCTTTTGAGGGAAATTCCAAATCTCAAATTCCAAATTCGCCTGACGATCTCTCCCGAGGATATCGGGATCGATGTCAGGACGTTGCAAAAGTTCTTGGTCACGATTTTGGTGCTTGGTGCTTGTAATTTGGTGCTTTTCGGGATAACTTGCACAAAATGAAATCTCTTTCTGCCTCCGAAATATTAGAACTCCTGGATTTGAAGCCACACTTTGAAGGCGGTTATTTCCGAAGAAACTACTTATCGACAGAGACGATCTCAGGTCTAGAGAATGTCAAGGGAAGAAGACATTTGCATTCAGCGATCTATTACCTGTTGACACCTGATACCCATTCCAAAATACACCGATTGGCATCTGATGAGATATTTCATTTTTATCTCGGAGATCCTGTTGAAATGCTTTTGTTGCATCATGATGGTGATGTCAGGATCATGAAGCTCGGTACGGATCTTTCAGCTGGTCAAAGACCGCAGGTAGTGGTACCCGCTGATACCTGGCAGGGTAGCAAACTACAGCCAGGTGGTCGATTTGCTCTAATGGGTACTACCATGGCACCGGCATTCGATCAAAGTGATTTTGAAACTCCAGATGACCTCGAGAACTTTCTGGATATATATCCTACTAAATTTCACGAACAGATTAGGGTGCTTTGGTAGAGTAGTGCCCGCACGGTTCAAATTTAGGCATCAGGCTAGTCCAGGCACTATTTACCGCGTCAATTTGAGAACCGTAATATACCCGGCACATCAATAGGAATCCGCCCAAAGAATATAAAAGAAAATCAGGTAGATCATCACGAAATTAAAAGCGGCATGACTGAGTATTGCACCAAGTAAGGAGCCACTCTTCCGCTTGCAATAGGAAAATAGCAAACTGGCAAAAAACATCAATATCACCCAAAGCAAAGCAGGCACCAAACGAAATTCCCAGGTACCATGTCGATAAATTAAGCCGAAATGGGCCAAATGCGTAATCGCAAAAGCAGCCCCGTCAATATAGGATGCCCTTCTATGGCCGTAGCGGTCCACAAAACAATGATGTACCAAGCCCCGATAAAAGAGCTCTTCACCGATTGGACTAAATGTCATAGACGCAAAAGCATAAATCAGGAAATAAATTCTGAAGTCTTGATCCGAAAGCCCGGGTTTGTCAATGGGATAGGAGTGGGATATATAAACAAACCAATTGTCGATTTGATCGTCGTATAGGCCAACTCCGATGAAGTATACAATAAAACAGAAAATTGTTCCAAACAGTAGTGAGTAACCAGCCCATTTCCAGCTTGAAGGCCTGACCAAGCCTACTGCCCTAAAACCGGCCTTATTCAGTATGATGATGGGTAGTAGAATCATCAGTAAAAAGACCAGAGAAACAGACTGATATTGCCCCGTCATATTTGCCTGCAGGACAAGATAAAAGCGGATAGAACCGATCACAAAAATGAGCCAAACACCCTGCTGCCAATCAAGCCTTGCCACGGGCCAAATCCCTCTAAGTAGTTTTGTTCCAGGATCTTGATCTATCATGGGCTGGTTTCGTTTTACGATTCATCTACACTATATCTAAAATGAGGCATGTACTCTTAGACTACTTCCCTTTTCCTGGGCAAGTTTTCAGTTTTCGATCCGGGTTCTCTTGTATTATTTTTTGAAGTTAGTATTTATACCTTTATGCCAAATTTAAAAATCATGATTCGCTTAGTTTGGATGTCGTTCATATTGTCGCTTACGGTCATGACTTATGGTCAGGAATCCGGACTGAAAATGCCGGTCAGCAAGTATGGCCTGCCCATTGTCAAGGGACCTAAAGTGTACGAAAAAATTGTTTTATCCGATCATGATAATCAGCTGATTGATCTTCGAGAGATCATTCCCGATGCCATTTTTGACGTGCGCTATGCAACTTCCAATAATTTAATCGGAAAAACATTGTATCCAACCGCTGATGTTTTTATGCGCAAACCGGCCGCATTGGCCTTACGACAGGTGCATGAAAACCTCAAACAACTCGGTTTTGGTTTGGTATTTCATGATGGTTATCGCCCCTATGAAATTACCGTTCTTTTTTATAAGATCATCAAAGACACCACCTATGTAGCAGATCCGCGAAAGGGATCAAGGCATAACCGAGGCATGGCGATTGACCTCTCCATGTATGATCTCAAAACAGGTCAAATTGTTAAGATGCCTTCGGAATATGATGAGACTACACCACGGGCTCATCACGATTATCAGGAAGGGGAAAATGAAGCTTTACAAAATCGGCAGATACTCAAAGATGCCATGCTTGATCTGGGATTTGAAATCTATCCTTACGAATGGTGGCACTATGATTTTAAAGGATGGGAAAAATGCCAGACTTACGATATCTGGCACAAAAAGATCAGAAAAGTCAATAAGAAGCTCATGAAAAAAATGTAGACCGCGAGGAAATTCCAAATTCTAAAAGTGATTAGGGATTCCCAAGTGCATAACGAAGTGAAGAGATTGGTAAGCCTAGAGGTAACAAATTTCAGATTCTAAAATGATTATTACACGCCATTGATGTTTGGTGCTTTTTCGGAAATTCCAAATCTCAAATTCCAAATTCCAAAAGGTCGTTGCTCTCAGCATTGGAGCTTGGTGCTTGGTGCTTGTAATTTGGTGCTTTTAGGGAAATTCCAAATCTCAAATTCCAAATCCCAAATGAATTGGTTACGTTTTTGGAGCTTGGAGCTTGTAATTTGGTGCTTTTAGGGAAATTCCAAATGTCAAATTCCAAATCCCAAATGAATTGGTTACGTTTTTGGAGCTTGGAGCTTGTAATTTGGTGCTTTTGCTGGAAATTCCAAACTTCAAATTGCAAATTCCAAAAGTTTGTTGCTCTCAGCCTTGATGCCTGTATTTTGGAGTGGTGCTTTTAGGGAAATTCCAAATGTCAAATTCCAAACCCCAATGAATTGGTTACGTTTTTGGAGCTTGGAGCTTGTAATTTGGTGCTTTTCAGGGAAATTTCAAATGTCAAATTCCAAATCACAAATGTATTGGTTACGAATTTGGTGCTTAGTGCTTGTAATTTGTTGCTTTTTAGGAGAGTCTACTTCTTTCCATGTTTGCTAATAATCGATGATAGAATCTTTCTGAGTTGCTCACTCTCACGGACGAGCAAAGCAACCTCTGATTCTTCACTATAATCGCCTACATTTTTGATAATATTCAACCAATAACTAGTCTCCTTAGCTTCCTTTCGTGCTATTCTGAGACGATGTAGGAAATCCTTTTCGCCCAACTTCTCATTTGCTTCAATGTAATTAGCACCTATGGATCCAGATGAACGGATAACTTGCTTTCCATCTTCATAATTTGCCGCATTTTTGGGGAGTCGGATAACAAATCTCCGCACTTCAACGGCAAACTCAAAGGTCCTTTCCTCTAAATCATATTTCTTGTCCATCTCTTATAGTTCTGGTGCTTTTCAGGGAAATTCCAAATGTCAAATTCCAAATCCCAAATGTATTGGTTACGTTTTTGGAGCTTGGTGCTTGTAATTTGGTGCTTTTTGGGCAATCCCAAATCTCATTGCCAGGTTCCAAAATATCTTGGTTACAGTTTGGTGCTTGGAGCTTGTAATTTGGTGCTTTTTGGGCAATCTCAAATCTCATTGCCAGGTTCCAAAATATCTTGCTTACAGTTTGGAGCTTAGTGCTTGTAATTTGGTGCTTTTAGGGAAATTCCAAAACTCATTGCCAGGTTCCAAAATATCTTGGTTACAGTTTGGTGCTTGGAGCTTGTAATTTGGTGCTTTTAGCCCTGATTTTATTCCTCAACCGTAAAATCCAGAGGCATCCCTAGCTGAATGTAAAGTGACCGGCGACTCCCTTTATCTTTTTTCAGGATAACAGTCGCTGCCTCGGCAACCCGTTTGGCATAGGCTCTTGGCACCACAATCACACCATCACCATCGGCAATGACCACATCTCCGGGGTTTATCTGGACCCCAGCTACCTGAATGGTTTTTTGCACCGACTCGATTTCATTTCGACCGGGTCTGATTCCCCGTCCTCTTTGATGGGGATCCATGTACACAGGTATCTTCTGTTTAATAACTTCATCACTATCGCGTAGACTGCCGGTCGTGACAATCCCCACCATTCCTTTGGACTTCCAAAGCAAGCTATTGTTCGATCCTATAGAGCCGGTATCTCCATCACCATTGGCATCGATAACAAGAATTGACCCTTTTTTAAGATGCTCAAGAAATGGTTCCGGTGATATTTTATTATACCAATTACCCTCCCAGGATCTGAAAGCATCGTCATCGCTAAAGGAAGGTCGTGGTCGGTTTGTCGGCACATATCTGGCGGTGACTGCTGTACCCCTTATCACATGGTCAAAACGCTCCATGTCTTTCCAAAGAGCTACCATATTGTTATCCATGAGACCAATATCTGCCAGGCCTGCCATATCCATACCATCGGATACATCAGCAACACGTAATTCTTTATACCAATCTAAAATTTCTTCGTCTGAATAAGTTTCCTGAGTCTGGGCTGTCAGAGAGGTCATTACTATGAAGGCCAATAGATATAACGCTTTCATTTTTGTAAAATTTATGATAGGGGGAATTTATGGAGAATTGATCGAAAGCTCTACTTTTTGCTCCAAATCTTTTGCAATCCACCTCAAATCCCGATTTAATGTTGCCTTTCTCAAAGAGCTCCTGGATTAATTATACATCGTTTAGGTCATAAAACATTAAGCTAGAAAGTAGAAGGGCTGCTCTATCTCAGCAATTTATTTTCTGTGTTGCGAACGAGGGAGCTGGAGGTGAAACATTTGTGCACGACTTTTGCAATTGATCTGATAATTCCACAGTTAAAAGATGAGCCAGAGCAGAAGTCAAATGAAAAGAAGGAGATTTTTAAATAATTCACTATGGGGGGCCTTTGGGGGCATGTTGATACCCGGATTATCCCTTTCTGCTTGTGAAGAAGAGTCCCTTTTGGACGAGGAGGTCAATTACGATGGCAAAGTCCTGATCATCGGAGCCGGAGCGGCCGGACTTTATGCTGGATATCTGCTAAAAAGCAAGAACATTGATTTCCAGATTCTTGAAGCCTCTGGTCGATATGGTGGACGACTCGGAAAACTGAACGGCTTTGCAGATTACCCTTTGGATCTTGGAGCTCAGTGGCTGCATGGTAAAAATAGTATCGCCGGTGAGTGGGCCTCTCAGATGAAAGCTAAAATTACCCTCGATGATTCTGATGAATACTTCTGGTTTAATAGCCAGATTAAAGAGACATTACCAAAAGACATCGGGAAAATTTTTACTCGTGAACACGACCTGCCTGACATATCATTTAAGGAATTTGCTATTGGGGAGGGATTTGGAAATGACTTTAAAGATATTGTCGAGGCGATCGCAGGTGATTCAGGTGCAGCAGCTTCACGCATCTCTGCTTACTGGAAAATCAAGGAAGAGGAAAATTGGAATTCCGGCGATGACGATTATAAATTTCAGGAGACTTATTTCGATTTAATTAATGATCAGATTGTCGGTGATATTAAGGATCACATTCTGCTCAATAGAGTAGTTAAAGGGATTGATTACAGTGGTACCGAAATTCTGGTCACCGATCAATTAAATAATACATATTCGGCCGATAAAATTCTTATCACCGTACCAATTACCATTTTAAAATCAAATGCCATTCAATTTAACCCTACTCTCCCGACCGATCGTACAACTGCATTTTCAAAAATTGGAATGGATGCCGGAATGAAAGTATTCTTAAAATTTAGCGATCAATTTTATCATCAAAATATTATCGGAGGTCAGATTTGCGGAGCTTATGCCGACGAGAGTATTGGTAAAGCTGGAGATGATCATATTCTGCTTGCCTTTATTATGGGCAGTCAGGCTGAATACCTGAACTCATTAGAGACCAATGATTTGATTGTAAAGGCCTTACTTGGGGAATTAGACAGTATGTATAATGGACTGGCTTCACCTTCTTATATAGGTTCTCATGTTGAAAACTGGACCAAAAATCCCTTTATTCAAGGAGCCTATTCATACAGTACCGTGGGCATGGGCAATGCACGTCATATCGCAGCGCAGTCGATAGACGATAAAATATTTTTTGGTGGTGAGGCTATGAATCTTAATGGTCATCATCAGACGGTGCACGGAGCATTGGAGACTGGGCATAGGGAAGTTTTGAATATTCTTAAGAGCATCAAATAGACGACTTCACATTGCAGGTTAGCCAGTCATACAAAATGAGCCATGCTCTTAAAGTAGCTACCTAAGAAAATTGTTCTTGAAAAATGTATCTTGAGTTCGTCACATGATTAATGAATCATGTCTTTATTCGTTTCAGGACTATTTTAACCTATCATCTATTTTCATGAAAGAAAAATTGAAAGAATTCTTGTCTCGTCGTCAGTTTATTAAGACTGGGAGCAAGTTAGCTGGATCTGTCGTGGTTGGCACTCCAGCTGTGTTTTCAGCACCAGCCTTCTTAAAACATCTAAGCAAACCTGGTTCTCTGATAAAAGGAGTGCAGATCGGTGCCATCACTTATTCGTTTCGCAGCATGCCAGATCAAAGTGCAGAAGCGACTTTGCAGTACGTGGTCGATAGCGGGATTAGTGCCATCGAATTAATGGGAGATTCTGCTGAATCTTTTGCCGGAAAGCCCGAAAGTCCTGTAGACCGGAGAGCTTTTTCTCAGTTGATGCGTAAGGAAAGGAATGGTGAAACATTAAGCGATAGCGAGCTGAAGGAAAAGCAGCAGATGCAGACCGCCATGACCGCTTTCAACCTTGAAGTAGTCAAATGGAGGGGCAGTGTATCTATGGATAAATTTAAGTCATTGAAGAAAATGTATGAGGCAGCTGGTGTCAGGATTTACGGATTTAAACCAAACGCATTTGGTAAAGATAATACCGACATAGAAATTGACTACGGAATTAGGGCCGCTAAGGCATTGGGAGCCAGCCATGTCACCTTAGAGCATCCTGCTGATGATTCCCACACCCTGAAGTTGGGAATGGCTGCCGGGAAGCATAAAATATATGTTGGCTATCATGGACATGAACAGCAGACCCCCACCTTTTGGGATACTGCTCTCACACAGTCAAAATACAATGCCTTAAATATTGACATTGGCCATTATGTTGCCGCCGGGAATACCGATCCTGTAGGCATTTTGCGCTCAAAACATGAGCGGATTATGAGTATGCATGTCAAAGACCGTCAGACTCCTTCAAATGGAAAAGCCAATTTACCCTGGGGTACGGGTGACACACCTATTATCGAGGTATTACATTTAATGCGCGATGAGAAGTACAAGTTTCCGGCCACGATAGAATTGGAATATGAAATTCCAGCGGGATCAGATGCCGTCAAAGAGGTGGCGAAATGTCTGAATTATTGCAGGCAGGCTTTGGAAGGGTAGAGGTTCGATGTCCGATGTCGGATGCCCGATGTCCGAAGCCTGGAGACGAATTTCTGGAGTTCTAAAGAGCAAGGGGCCTAACTCGTTAATATTCCTATCCGCCATCTCGCTAAGATTGAAGGGTGTTGTATGCCGCCCACTCCCAGGCAGGTAAATGATTTGGTGAAAGGCACCAGAATTTTGGTGGATGGCGTTCCAAATCATAGGGTACTAAAAGGCCTAGAACAAATTTTTATAGATGCCTATGATGCGCTCAGACCAACTGGATTTAACACTGTGAGGGCAATTGCTAAACAGAATAGGGAGCTAGCAGGTTGTATTGATGATGCCGTATTGTGGCTAAGCGATCCATCAAGACAACAAGCATACAATGCTATCAAGAGCGATGTCGTAGCAAAGGGCTTCGGTAACCTAAATGATTTCATAACTTCAATAAAAACTCCATGAAAAAGTTTGTAAATGGAGATGTTGTTTTGGTTGGGCTTCAGCCATACTTTAATGAGTACGTCCTTGTTAAGTATATCGACTATAGCTGCTATTATCCCTGGTTAAGGAAGAACAGGGATATATTCTTTGTATATAATTTTTTTGTCGATGATCCATTCAAACCACAGATTCCTAACGAAAATAGTCTTGATTTTCTTTGTAATCCACTTGCGATGAAATTTTGGGGTGTGCCAGACAAGGTACAATTCATTAGAAACTCTCCCATTATATCAAGCAAAGATGTCCCTCATTTATACTTTAAAAACTCGGGCATTGAGGGTCGACTTCTGACACAAGATCCTCTGACCGTTAGTATACCCGAGCAAACAATGATATTTTCCACTTGTCTTGGTCACTATGCACCAAGTAGGATTAATAGTAGTGAAATCGTCAAAATTGAATTTGACGAATTCTCCATATCAAAATTGGTTGACATTCGCATTGCCTTGGAACTAATGAAAATTAGAAATTTTCCATTGACAAATATCTTTGAGCAATGCGGCTCTGATCATCTCAATGATGCCAAAATAATTTATATCCTTGGGAAGGATACAGAAAGATATGCACTTTCTTACAATATGGGCATTAGATACTTCTTTGACATCGATGATAAATTCAGACCCTTTGAATACTATGAAAAAGCCAAAGATGGTGCTCTCCTGATTTATTTTCACGATATTAAACTGATCGAGAAATACCAGGAGATCTTTGCTCAAAGAGGATTCATTTCTAATAACTTCGGCTGGCTTATGCTCTTTGATTCTCTTTCCGAGAATATGACAAGATATGATTTCGTGTACAATGGTCACTACTATCAATTTGGTAATGAGGCACACCTAAAGGCATTTGAAGAGATGATTATCAAAACGACTGGTGACCCGAATTTCGTCGCCAATACATTAGATGAAATACCACCAGAGCTGCGTGAAAAATACTTTCCATCGACTCCTAGATGTATGGATGAAGAAACAGACAGCATAGAGTACATCTCCTTAAATAGTCCAGGTGATTTCTTGGATCTACAATGTAGTGTAACGGGAAAAAGAAAGGAATATATTATTAACCTCGATGTTGATAAATTGTTTAACAGGTACAATTCGGAATTTGAGAAGAGAAAACAATATGCAAATGGATATGGTTGGGAAGAGCTATTGATAAATGAGTTTTTTCCTTATAAAAAAGAAGACATGGTCGAAGAAAAACATCCAATGTTGGATTCCGAAGGAGGAGCCTTGGCAATTATATTTAAGAAGAAAAGTGACTGCATTAAAAATGCTAACCAAATTGCCGAGTTTTTGAGTAGTGTAAATTCGATTATCATTGCTTTGGAAAAGAATGAGAAAGGAGTTGGTTAAGTGGTCTGGTTAAGTAGGTGATTGGTTATTCGGAAGACAGGTGCAGTCTAGCAGTTAAGTAGGTGATTAGTTGAGTCGGAAGACCCCCTCCTTCGCTGAGGCTTCGGCGGACGGAGGAAGACCGGTGTCCGATGGTCTAAATCACCAACCGTCAGAATTAGGATTTTAAGATTAGGAGATTTTAGGTTGATTACGGGCGAAACCAGACCACCAATGGTGACAAATCAGCAAATTCCGGCATTGTTTGAAATCTGCTAAGTCAATGCTTTTCCAATCCCAAAAAAGCACCCGGACTGTAAACGAAATCAGGGAATGTCTGAATAAGTTTTTTATCATTTCTGATCAGTGGGATTTCCAGTTCTTTTGCCAAACAAACATATTCGCAATCATACGAAGAACAACCTGAGGATAAGCCCAGTTCTAAGACTTTAGAAGACAAAACCAACTTTGTTCTACCAAGCATTTGGTTTTCGATTTCACTATAAAGCCAGATTACTTCCTTTTTGGAAATTAGTTTCTGTTTGAAATGGGTGATGAGCACATTTTGTACTTCCAATATCCAGATAGATGGTGCAATCCAGTCTGGGTCTGTGGTAAGCAGCATTTGACTATACTTATCTGCATACCCGGGCAACCAGAGGTAAAGGAGAACGTTGGCATCCACCACGATCATTCTCGTCCGGTACCTTTAGCTTGATTTATGACCGGTTCACCCAGTTTACCCTTCACTACTCTGTGGGCACGGTTTATTTTCTGCAACAATTCTTCTAATAGTGGTGATTGGTTATTATGCACTTCCTGCAGAATATGGATAATTTCCTTATTCAAACTGCGATGATGCCGCTTAGCCCTTGCCTTTATTTTTTCTAAAGTCGCATCAGAAACTCCTTTTATGGTTATTGTTGCCATCTGGATCGGTTTAGTTACGAAACTAACGTGGATGGATGCATAATGGTTCCATTTCGGTATCTTCTGTAAATGGGAAGATTTGATCTCAAGTCGGGAGTCACCCTCCTTCGCTTTGGCTTCAGTGGGAGGAAGAAGCCGGAAGTTGGAAGTCCGAGGCCCGAGCCGATATATCTGAAGAGTAAAGCCTAGTTCGCCAAATATGTTGAAACTGTCAGAATTAGGATGGGTAGGATTAAAGGATTCAAATACCAGCTCAGCAATGAATGTAGTTAAACTACCTATGCCTCCAATTGTCTTTTGGCCAGGCGGTTGTTTTAGATCCGTGATCAACGCGGCCGACGCCTGATCACTTTTATTCAGACCGGTTCTCAGTTTCCGGGTCGGTTCTGAGCCATTTCAAGAAATGCCAGGGAGGCGTTTACAAACCAAGAAGAAGGAATCTTTACGTCTTTGTAATTGTTGTCTTTAGATTAGATATAAATATTTCAGGATATGGAAGGTATTCAGTATGTGATGGATGAAAACAACAGGAAAGTTGCTGTACAGATTAGCTATGAAAAATACGGTGCAGTACTCGATGATCTTATTGATATCCTTGTTGTGGAAGGCCGAAAGAGTGAAGCAAGCGTTCCATTCCAGGAAATCCTGGACGAGCTCAATAAGAACGGTAATCTCTTTAGATATGTACCGGATTGAGATTAAGAAATCTGCGATCAAAGAACTTTCCAAATTGCCTGCTTCCGATGTGATCCGACTTGCAAATGAAATCAATAAACTAACCGAAGATCTAAGACCTGTAGGATGTGTGAAATTAAAAGGCATCAAGAATATATACCGAATTAGACAAGGTAGCTAAAGGATACTTTATTCGGTTGAAGACAAGTTATGCATAATCATGATTGTCAAAATAGGTAATAGAAAAGAAATCTACTAAGTCTACTAATTAGCCCAGTTTTGGATAATGATGCGAGAAGTCGGTGCCCTATGGCAGTGACATGGAGTTGGAAGCCAAGAAGCGGGGAGAATGATGTCCGATGTCTGATGCCGGAGAGGGTATACAATAAAGTGTGTCAACAAGATATTATTAAAAAAATAAATATGTTGACATGAAAAGAAAAGAAAAACCGAGATTAGAAGATTTAGTTCCAGATGAAGCGTATCGCAGGGAGATAGAGGAAGGGTTGTATAGTGGGAAACGCTGGCTTGGACCAGGGGGAGTGTTTACGGAATTGTTGCAAAGTTTTGTGGATGCAGCTCTTGAGGGAGAGATGGATCACCATTTGGAACAAGAGCATTCGGCAGGAAAGAAGAACCGGCGAAATGGATATGGTAAAAAGGATGTGAAGACGGAAGGTGGAACGCTGTCATTGAATCCACCTCGAGATCGCACAGGTAGTTTTGAACCAACCATCGTCGAAAAGCGAAGTCGGAGTCTGAAGACAGGCTTAGATGAAGTGATCCTATCAATGTATGCAAAAGGGAATAGTGTGGAAGACATACATCGACTGTTGTTTGAGATCTATGGAGTAGAATATTCCAATAGTGCGATCAGCCTGATTACGGATCCGATCTGGCCAGATATCGTGGCATGGCAGCAACGTGCCCTGCGAGCTTGCTATGCGATCATGTACCTGGATGGGATACATTTTCGAGTAAAAGAAGATCATAAATTTGTGAATAAGTGTGTTTATACGGTGTACGGAATAGACTGTGATGGACACCGAGATATACTGGGGATTTATACATCGGAGAATGAAAGCGCCCATATCTGGGGTCAGATACTGGAAGACATTTCGTCACGAGGGGTACAGGATATATTAATAAACTGTATAGATGGACTAACTGGTTTTAAAGAAAGCATCCATCAAGTGTATCCCTTGGCAACTGTGCAACGTTGTATCGTACATAAAATCAGGAATTCGGTCCGATTTGTACCGGACAAGAATAAGAAGATGATATGTGCTGATCTGCGAACAGTATATAGTAGCGCTACCGAATCACAAGCAGGTCAAGCACTAGAAAGCTTCAAAATAAAATGGGGAAAGGAGGGAGAACGAATTGCAAAACTATGGGAGAATGATTGGAGTGAATTAATGGCATTTATGGAATTTGGCACCCATATCCGCAGAATGATCTACACGACCAATCCCGTGGAAGCAGTCCATAGAATCATTCGGAAAGTAACCAAGAGTAAAGGTGCCTGGATCAGTGAAAAATCATTAATCAAGCAGCTGTACCTGACCTTAATGAATCAGCAAAAATCATGGAATAGAAAAGCTTCCATTGGAAGGCCATTCAATTAGAATTATTAGATAAATTTGGAGAGCGCTACGGTCGATGGGTATCCCAATGACCGCCTCGCAGAGGGAGGGAATTCAGTCGCCCTACGGGCTCCTTCCATTCCCTCCCTCTGCAGGAGAAAGAAATCAATGACACACTTTAATGGATACTCCCATGCCGGGAAGCCTTATGTCAGATGTATCCAAAGAGCTAAACCTAAGTCGAAGTATATCCTGATTAGATAAATAGTTACTCGGGTGAGTTAAATCTTTCTTTGTCGAATTTCATTCGGACCGATTACAGTGAAGAAGCCTTCAAATCTAATGTCTTGATTATCGACTATTCGCATTAGCAGCGTAGCCGGTTTGTCGGGAGTAAAACTGGGAATTCTAAGATAAACTACGCCAGGAGGTTTGAGGCCAAACTTATAGACTAATTCCCCATAATCCCGACCTTAAGACAGCCCCGGCGTACTAGAGAGGAGTGAATCCCGATATTCCAAAATAAACTCCGTTCAATGAACACTGTAATATTGGTCCGCTGACCGCTTCCCGGTTAATTTCTGACGTCAGGATAGTCGAATGAAGACCAATGTCTTATCTTGGCCGCTTCTTATCAGTAATATTATATGTACGAAATTACCTTTCAGACAGTCTACCAGACCAAGTGGGGACAGCAAGTAGTAGTGGTGGGAAATATTTCCCAATTGGGTGGCAATGATCCGGCCAAAGGTCTGCGCCTGCAACATGTCACGGACGGTTTGTGGAGTGTTACCGTAAGTCTAGCAAGCAGCGAAGATGTGCTATATCGCTATGCTGTGATTGATGAGGAAGGAAACCTGGTGGATGAAGAGTGGGGCTTACCCCGGTCCCTACCGAATATTGATCGGCAAAAAGGACAGATTTTCCTCAGGGAAGGATGGCGGGCCAGAAGGCACCCGGAAAATGCCTTTTATAACTCCGCATTTCTAAAAGTGCTTTTCAGACAGGAGGTAGTCACCGATCGTATTGCACCGGTAAAATTTAAATCTACCTTCCAGTTTGAGATTGCAGTACCCCGGAGCTTCGGTAAATTACAAGTGTGCGTACTCGGCAATATTGAGGCACTTGGTAATTGGGATTTTCAAAAACCATTGTTGCTCGATAGTCAGGATTTTCCGGTTTGGCAAAGAACCATCGAAATGCCAGGAAGGGCCATCGTGCAATATAAATATGGTTTCTATGATTCCGAAGAAAAAAGAGTATCCTACCTGGAGGAAGGACCTAACCGGCAATTTTCAACCTATAGCTGCCAGGGTGTAGACAGAGTGGTTCTTCGGGACACCTATTTTCGACACCGTCAACCACTTTGGAAGAGTAGTGGGGTAGCTATTCCGGTATTTTCGCTGAGAACCAAAAATAATTTTGGTGTAGGAGCTTTTTCCGATTTAAAAGTTCTTGTCGACTGGGCTAAAATAGCCGGATTAAAATTGGTGCAAATTCTTCCGATCAATGATACCTCAGCTACAAATACCTGGTCAGATTCATACCCTTACTCTTCAATATCGGTTTTCGCATTACATCCACAGTATTTGGATTTATCCTTAGTTGATGATTTTGAAGATGTCATTGATCAGAAAGAATATCGAAAGAATCAGAAGCAGTTAAATACTAAACCGGATATTGATTATTTGGAGATGATGGATTTGAAGCTGAAATATGCCAGGAAGTTGTTTGAATTTCATAGAAATAGATTTCCCAAAACTAAGGCCTACAAGGAATTTTTAGACATTAACAGTCATTGGCTTCAACCGTATGCACTTTTTTGTGCATTGCGCGATTACCACGGTACCCCTGATTTTACCTTATGGAAAGAGCATGCCGTTTTTTCGGAAGAATTCCTTCAGAAATTAACTGCCCCTCGATCCAAGTTTTATAGTGAAGTTTTATTTTATTGCTATCTGCAATTTCTGTTGGATAATCAACTTCATGATGTTGCTCAATATGCCAGATCAGAAGGAATTATTCTGAAAGGTGACATTGCTATTGGTATTTACCGCGATAGTGCAGATGCCTGGACCTTGCCTCAGTTGTTTGATATGCGCAGCCAGGCAGGAGCACCACCCGATCCCTTTTCTGATTTGGGGCAAAACTGGGGTTTTCCAACCTACCGATGGGAGATCATGGCTCAAAATGGCTATGCCTGGTGGCAACATCGGCTGCAAAATTTATCCCGTTATTTTGATGCTTTCAGGATTGATCATATTCTTGGATTTTTTCGGATTTGGCAGATCCCTTATGCTCAAATACAGGGTGTCCTTGGATTTTTTAATCCTGCCTTGCCCGTCACCCTGGAAGAATTTGAAGAAAGGTCGATTCCATTTGATCAGGATCGGTTTTGTCAACCCTATGTGACCGATGCCGTGTTACTTGACCTTTTTGGAAAAGAGTGTGAAGCAGTGACGAATTTGTTTTTTGATCGAAGCGACGTCGAAAATTATCAGTTTAAAATTGAATTTGATAATCAACGGAAGCTTTATCAATATTTTAAGAATTATCCAGAACAAATAAACTGGAGAGATCGCCTTTTTCAATTGCATGCCGAAGTCTTATTTATTCCTGATCACACCTCTACTGAACAAATCCTGCACCCAAGAATTGATTTTCAAAAGACTTTTTCTTTTAAGGCATTACCTACCGCTCTTCAGGCTAAACTGGAAGATCTTTATGTCGATTATTTTTATCGCAGACAGGAGGAATTTTGGAGAACTCAGGGGCTTACCAAATTACCGGCGATTAAAAATGCGACCGATATGCTCATTTGTGGTGAGGATCTGGGCATGATCCCTGCTTGTGTGCCTGAGGTCATGAAGGAATTGGATTTATTAACCCTCGAAATTCAGCGCATGTCAAAAAACCCTCGCACTGAATTTCTCCAGGAAGATGATATTCCCTATTTGTCGGTATGTAGTACTTCGACCCATGATATGTCACCCATCAGGGGTTGGTGGCTGGAAAGTGAAGACGATTACAAGGCAAGATTTTACTCCAAAGAATTGCATCTTCATGGATTGCCACCAGAAGATTGTACGAATTTTATTGCCGAGCAAATCATATCGCAACATATCCAATGGCCTGGAATGTGGACTATTTTTCCGATACAGGATCTGCTGGCAATGAGTGACTCTTTAAGACGGAAAGATCCAATGGAGGAGCGAATTAATATTCCTGCCAACCCTAATCATCATTGGCAATACCGGCTGCATATTAATTTGGAAGAATTATTGAAAGCTGACGATTTTAATCATCATCTAAAATCTCTATTAAAGAGTGGTGGGAGGTAGCTCCGATTAAGGTAGATTGAATTTTTTCTGGAAAAATTGTAACGTATGCCTTTGTCTTAGACGTGATATTCTCATGGACTATCTCATCAAGTGGTCAATTTGACATACCTGTGTCCGAAAATAGATTCATCTTTCAATAATAGGATCCAGAAACAATGTCTTATACCATAATAATGGATATTCGGAATGATATACAATTATATCAAAAGTCACTTACTCAAGTTTCGGTACTCGTTGCCTATGTGTCCTTTCCCCAATGCCTGGTCCTAGACAATAATTTTTTCCACTTTTTGGCAGCAAAAAGTGGAGCAAAAACTGCCGACTGTATGCTCGGTGACCCACATCTCAAGTTTCTGCTGGATTTTATAAGGCTACATTCGATTGATAATCAAGTATTTGTGTTTAAAATAATTTGATGAATGAATGTGATTTTGTTACTTAATCCGCTGTATAAAATCCGACGCTCCAACTTGAGTGTGGGGCCCCACCTACACATACTAAGCCGGTGTCACCGTGTCAAATAAATTCTGGAACCACAAGAGTAGATATTCTTAACAAAGGTATTTTTAGATGTGATATCTGTTTTATAATCAAAGAATAATTTAAAGGATGATTATAATTGATTATTAATCAATATGTTACGAGATAATTTACCGCTGTATAAGTACTCTAAATATGGGTACAGAAACTTCAGTTAATTTATTTTGGACGCAGGTGAATTGTATATTGTAGAATAATAGTAATAGGGCTAGCACGGCTCGGCAAGTTAAGTCTGGCTTTGGCGCAGCTCAGATGACTACTTATATTCTGCGGCTATATGAACGAACATGGTCAATATTTATTCAGAAGTTACCTACGAAAAACAGCTAGGCTCTTAATGGTTTCAGGAAAAAATGTCTTTTGTTCATTGTCTCAGAGGTGACATTCTCATGGACTATCTCATCAAATGGTCAATTTGACACTGTCATTATGCTAACTTGCAGACAAATTACTTTAAAATGGTCACAAAATTCCTTATGTGGTGTAGCATGGTTTTATTAAGTCTATCGATGAAAGCACAGATGCCAGAAATGGCGGAAGATATATCACCTCTACTGATCGGAGAGCAGATTCCTGATCTGAAGTTATCTGGCTCGGCTGGCGATTCGATGAGCTTACATGAATTATTTAAAGAAGCTCCTACCGTATTGATTTTTTACCGGGGAGGATGGTGCCCTTATTGCAATACGCATCTTGCAGAGATCGGACAACTGGAAGAAATGATTAAACAACTTGGCTATCAGGTCATTGGGGTTAGCCCGGAGGACAGCGAATATTTGATGGAGGCAGCGAGCAAAAATGACCTTAAATACAGATTGATTTCTGATTCTGACGGTCGATTATCGCAGGGCATGGGCATTGCATTTAAAGCTCCCGAACGATATACCCAACGACTTTCTGAGCGCTCCAGTGGGCAAAATCAAGGTTTCTTACCCGTGCCCTCTTTGTTTATCGTAGACACAAATGGTCTGATACAATTTGAACATATTAATCCGGATTACAAGCAGCGAATGAACGGCGAATTATTACTTACTGTTCTGGAAGCCTTAAAGGGGGGAGGACAATAAGACTTGATATTTACGGTGTATTTGCCATAAAAGTGAAGAGATCCTGAATTTCTTGATTGGTGAGATTCCTGAGTAAACCCTCAGGCATAAGCGACCTCTCAATCGCCTCCATTTCATTCATGTTTTCCTGGGCAATCTTGATTAGCTGCCCGGACGAGGTGCGGAGTTCGACCAGGTCTCCCTGCCGTGATTGAATGGTACCTATCCATGATTTGCCATCTTTGGTAGTAACCAGATAGTTGACATAACCTTCCCGGATGTCGGCATTCGGATATACAATATTATAAAGCAAATCCTGGATATTCCGGTTGTCATAGGCTCCAAGATCCGGACCGATGTCACTTCCGTTTCCCTCTATTTTATGACATGCACCGCAGTGCTTGGCAAAGACCTCCCGGCCTTGATTTCTGATACCCTTTCCTTCTTTGACCAGACTAACGATTCGCTTAAAATCTTTCTCATTATCCAATCGGGAGGATTCGGCCATATCAGGCCAAATATGCTCTATTTTTACAGAGAGAGCTGAATCACCAAGAAAGGTTAATGGCAAGACCAGGTAGGCCGGAATATCACTTTTGGCTATCTGCCTGCTGCTGTCAATCATCCGGAGCAAACCTTTTGCCCAATCCGGGTCACTAGTGAGCAAGGTGAGTGCTGCTTCTCTCACATCTGGATCTGCTCTCAATTTATCGGGATAGGCGGCGGCAATTCTAGTGCCGATTTCGCTGGAATGGTAGCTTCGTAAAGTCATTAAAGCCGATTGCTTTAAACCGAGGGGAGATCGCTGATTTTCAATGACTTCCAGTAAAACGGGCACCGCCGCTGGATGCAGAAATTCAGCCAGACTTCTTGTGTACGTTAATCTTTCCGTCAGATTTGCTTTTTCATTTCCTATGATCGAAATGGCCTCCTGGACGCTCAGCGAGTCTCCGGTGCGAATACCAAATGATAGAGATCCCGCTTC
Source organism: Saprospiraceae bacterium (assembly GCA_016711125.1). Taxonomy (GTDB): domain Bacteria; phylum Bacteroidota; class Bacteroidia; order Chitinophagales; family Saprospiraceae; genus JABDMH01. The sequence continues at coordinate 426,500 of JADJTQ010000006.1, forward strand.
AATCTCATGAGCATAGGGTTGCAAAGCTTGCCGAAAATCATCAGGTAGATTGCTCATTTCTTTGCCGCGCAGACCTTCATAAATACCGACGACCAAAGGTTTCGCCAATTCAGTCGAGGGAGCAAAACCAAGAAGGTGCGTGACTGCCGCATAATTAGGTTTGATGTCTGGCATGATGAGTCTTTGAGCCAATCGGGATAAAACTACGTTCTGAATGATTTGATTTTTCCAAATTGATGGATCTTTGAATATTGCGACGATACCATCTTTATCCTTTTCTATTTTATCCTCAATGGCCCACCATATCTGAAGTGGTATATCCCGATCATCAGCATCGTCTGATCCGGAAAGCAAACCCTTTACAATTGCTGTGGCATTTGCAATATCAAGCCTTTTGGCCGTTGCTGCTATTTGACTTCTGACCTCTGGGTGAGATTCACTTCTGGCCAACTGGCCGAGCATAGCTGATTGTTTGGCGTTGATGATCCGTTGATCTCCCAGGAGTCTGATGCCCCACATTCTCACAAAAGGATCCGGATGATTCAGTGCCACTAAGGAAGTTGATTCGTTTAGCCCGGCACTTGCATGGATGGCCCAAAGAGCTTCTAATGCTACCTGTCCCTCACTTTTCTGCAGTAATTTCAGCAGAGCTGGTAGGAGAAGAGGGTTTTTCCGGTCAGCAAATTGTCGCTGAGCCTGTTGACGGAACCACTTATTAGTTTTTTTATGCCAGGTATCCCTTGGGTCCACGTGAGAGAGCCGGCTGTCATACCAGTCTGCAAGATAAACTGCTCCCTCGGGACCCGCCTTGATGTCGACCGGGCGAAACCAATGATCCGGTGTCTCCAGAATCCGTTCTTCATCGATATTCTTAAATGTGGAACCATCTGGCAGCATTTGAGTCAATTGAAGATAGCTTTGCAACGGATTGATTGCCAGCATTTTATTATGGTATCTTGAGGGAAGGCTTCCTCCTTCGTACTTAATCCAGGCGTGGGTAAATCGCTTGCGGTCACCTTCTAATGCCATGTTGGGTAAAAAGCCAAGACTGTAGGGATTTGTGTGAGGTCCATGTTTGCCCCAATTTTGGTGTAGTAGCCTCCTTGTTTGTAATATTGACCCCGGTCGGTGCCATTATCACCTGAATATATCCGGCCCTTCGCATCTATTTCGACATCAAAAGTATTACCACCCCCTTCTGCAAAAATTTCAAAGATCTTACTTTCCGGATGGTATCGCCATATGGCTTGTCCTTGAAAATGAACGTCTTGCGTAACTGCTGAACTTATCCGAGCGGTGGTGGTACTACCTTGAGCCCCATACAACCAACCATCGGGACCCCAGGTAAGACTGTTTGCCACTGCATGCGTGTCTTCCAGGCCAAATCCTTTCAAATGAACTACAGGATCACCATTGGGTATGCCATCATCATCAGGATCTGGATACGCCAGCAGATAAGGTGGGTTAAGTACCCATATCTTTCCCCGGCCCAGAATTACACTAGTGGCAATATTTAGACCGGTGATGGCATCGGTGGCCTTTTCAAAAGTGCCGTCATTATCAAGATCCTCAAAAAAAGTGATCTTGTCTGCCCCTAATTGACCTTGGGGTGGGGCCTCAGGTACCTTATCAAACTGAATGCGAAGATGGTTGTCGATGCTAGTCACTTTTAAGCCCTGAGGGTAGGGATATTGATTGTATTGCACCACCCAAAGCCGGCCCCTGTGGTCAAAACCAATCTCTACCGGTTGAAATATGTCAGGTTCCGCCAACACTAACTCAATTTCCAGATCACTTGGGTGCGTAAATAAGTTGACTGTCAGGTTAGGTGGCGTGGGTTCTACATCATCACTGAGATCACCTCGCCCTTCAAAAGATTGCATAAACTCTAATACATTTTGATCACTGGCGACCTCGGCGATCTTTTGGTCAGCGCTTTGATCAGGAGCGCAAGCGGCCATAAGGCATAACAGAAACGCCTTCAATAAAATGTGATCTGTGCTTTTGATCGGATTCATCGACAAGTGGGGGAGATTGATTACTGTCGAGAAAAGTACGTTTTTTAAAGGAAATCGGGTCCTTAATAATCCTTGGATTTTAATTACTACCAGTAAAAATAGAGTCCGGCAGAGGCAACCAAAAAATAGGGGACCAAGGTCGCAGCTCCCGGATAGTCCTTGGCCACCCTTTGACCAAAAAACAGCATCAGAAGTGAAATATTGGCAAGTAGCATACCCACGCAAGCCAAAGTCTTGCTGCCAGTGGCAAAATAATAGACGATTCCGATACCCGACAAAAATCCAGCGGCTAACTCTGCCAATGTGATGGTAGGCATTAGCATGTCGATCGTATTTTTTAAAAATGTTTTACTGAAATGCTTTTTGTAAAATGATTTTTCCTCATTCCAATTAAACACTTTATCTAATCCTGATTGGATAAAAAGAATAGACATGAAAATTGAAAAGATGGCTTGCATGACAAAAGTGCCGGTGATTTCCATGATTTAATTGGTTTTAATTCAAGAATAATATTGACTTGACCAAGTCTAATCGCTGATTACAATATTGACCATTCGTTTGGGTACGACAATTACCTTTTTGATCGTCTTGCCTTCAGTCCATTTTTTGACCACTTCGAGGGCAAGTGCTTTTTCTTCAATTTCTTTTGGGCTGGCATCGGCTGAAAAAGACTCTTCTCCCCGGCGCTTGCCATTGATCGAAATTGGATAGGTAATCTCACTATCAACTAGATAAGCTCCATCCAATTTTGGAAAATCTGCAAGATGTACGCTGCTGCTGTGCCCTAATCGGTGCCACAGTTCTTCGGCTAAATGCGGGGCAAAGGGCGATAATAAAATCACCAATGGTTCCAATATCTTTTTCTTTTGTGTATCAGAACCTCTTAAATCGTTTACTGCCACCATAAAATGACTGATGCAGGTATTGAATGAATATCGCTCAATATCTTCCTGCACTTTTTTAATTGCCAGATGCAAGATTTTATTTTCATCGCGGTTGGGAGTTTCGTCGCTAATCTGCAGGTTACCCTGCTCATCAAAAAATAATCTCCAGAGTTTTTTAATAAACTTGTAGACCCCATCAATTCCCTTGGTATCCCATGGTTTGCTATTTTCCAAAGGTCCTAAAAACATCTCATACATCCGGAAACAATCCGTACCATATTTTTCAATCACATCATCCGGATTGATCACATTGTATTTGGACTTAGACATTTTTCCCACTTCCGAATGGGAGATTAATTTAAAATCAGTGGCTCCGTTTTCAGCTGTGAAGGCACCGCGGTGATACCTGCCTTCCGGGCTGTCAAAAATGGCTTCTTTATAGTCAGAGCTCCATTGAATAAATTGATCGACACCTTTCCTGTTTAAATAACTTTGATCCAGACCATAATCCGACACAAACTCGATCGGCACCGGTATCCGGGCAAAGTCAGTACCTGGATGCTTGGCAGCGATCGTTGAGCAGACAAACCGGTGATAACCGTTTTCCTTTTCTTTCTGCAGGAACATGAACTCGATCACTCCCTGTATCATGCCTTGATTAATCAATTTCTTAAAAGGCTCAATCGTTGGCACCAGCCCTTTGTCGTGAAGAAACTTATGCCAAAACCGGGCATACATGAGGTGTGAGACCGCATGTTCAGCTCCACCGATATATAGATCGACATCTTGCCAATAGTTGATCGCATCTGTGCCGGCAAACGTCTGATCATTATTTGGATCCATATAGCGTAAAAGTACCAAGACGATCCGGCGACGGCCGGCATGGTATCGGTCTCTCGCTTTTGACCATTGGGCAAATTGACCCATTCCTTAAGCCTGGCAAGGGGTGAGTCTCCTTGTTTGGTGGGCTTGAAATCGTCAGACGGAGGTAATTCAAGCGGCAAATCTTCTAAAGGGATAATGTGAGCGATATCTTCATCGTCAAATGTGATTGGAAATGGCTCGCCCCAATATCGCTGCCGGCTAAAATTGGCATCCCGCATCTTATAGTTGATCTGTCGTTTACCAATGGCCATCTTTTCAATCCTACCGATCATTGCGTCAATTGCTTCGGGCACCTGCATACCAGTGATGAAGCCGCTATTGATGATTTTGCCCACTTTGTCATGTAGACTTGCACCAGGATAATCGCTCTTGTCAACCACATCGATGATGTCAATGCCAAATTTCTCGGCAAAACGATGGTCCCGCTCGTCATCGCTGGGTACGGCCATGATCGCGCCTGTGCCGTAATCCATGAGCACATATTCGGCGATCCAAATGGGTATGTTTTCCTCAGTGAAAGGATTGTATGCAAAGGCACCCGTGTTTGCTCCGGTCACCGTTTTGACTTCTGCCTGGCGCTCGATTTCAGACCGGGACTTCGCATACTCGAGATAGGCATCGATATCCTTTCGTTGTCCCTCGGTGGTAATCTGATCCACCAGTGGATGCTCCGGTGCCAGTACCATAAAGGTGGCTCCAAATATCGTGTCTGGCCGGGTAGTATAAATTTCGAGTTCAAACTCATGACCCCTAATTGGAAAATGCATTGAGGCACCTTCAGAGCGACCGATCCAATTATATTGCATCGTTTTTAAGGCGTCCGACCAATCGATCGTATCCAGGTCTTGCAAAAGTCTTTCGGCATAAGCGGTGATACGCAAATACCATTGAGTCATTGCTTTCTTTTCGACTGGATGGCCTCCCCGCTCCGATACTCCATCTTTGATTTGATCATTAGCTAGCACGGTGCCTAAGGCTTCGCACCAGTTGACATAACCCACTTTTCGGTAGGCCAACCGATAGTCCATCAATACTTCCCGCTTTCCCTTGCGACTATATGCTTGCCATTGAGTCGCAGTGAAATTTCCTTTGAACGAAGAAGCAGCGACCACTCCCTGATTACCATTTTTCTCAAAATGAGCAATTAGGTCATTGATTGGTTTAGCTTTTGCAGTCTTCTCGTCGTAATAGTGATCAAATAAAAGGGTAAATATCCATTGGGTCCATTTATAATATTTAGGATCGCATGTCACTACTTCCCTTGTCCAATCAAATGAAAAACCTAATTTTTTTAATTGCTCCCGATATCGCTCCATATTGTCTTTGGTGGAGACAGCAGGATGAATTCCGGTTTGGAGGGCGTACTGCTCAGCGGGAAGTCCAAAAGCATCAAAACCCATGGGATGTAAAACATTGAAACCTTGTAAACGCTTGTACCGGGCATAAATATCCGAAGCGATATATCCGAGAGGATGACCTACATGCAAACCGGCACCCGATGGATAAGGAAACATATCCAAAACATAGAATTTAGGTTTGGAGGGATCTTCTCTGACCACATAGATCTTATGATCTTCCCACCATTTGCGCCATTTTTCTTCTGTTTCCGAGTGATTGTATTCTTGCATAATCTTGCTTTTCAATAAGAGTGCGCAAAATTATCAAATATTAACCAGTAGGGGCTGGCTGTTGTCGATTGTTTTGAAAAAGCCAATCATTATTGGAGCCCCTACCAGGGATATTAATCGGGTTTATTGGCCAATTGAACTGATTTGCCGATTATTGTTGTTTAATCATGTTAGATAGAAGAACTTAGAGATATCAAGCAAATAGCGAAAAGATGAGATTACTTATAAAACTGGCTTTACTGATCATCGTTGGGGTATTGGTTTACAACTATTTTTGGGCTCCGATGACGAGAAAGCCACATCTGAAAAGGTATTCAAACAGGTGAAGGAAGTTGGCAGATCTATTGGCGATTTGATTACTAATGAACGGCAGAAGTTCAGGGACGGCAAATATGATCAGGCCTTCGACAAACTGGGTGATGCCTACGAAAAACTCAAAGGCAAAGTGGACCAGGAAGATAGCAGAGAGGAAAGAGAAGAGCTTGAAAAACTTGAAAAGCACAAAGAAGCACTGCAAAAAGAGAAACAAAAGATTCAGGATGAACTGGAAAAAGAAAATCCAGATGAGGAAGTTCTCAAAAAATCGCCAACCTTTGAAAAAGAATTACAAGATCTGGTTGATGAAACCGGCAGGCTGCTTGACCGGGTTCTGAAAAAAGAAAAAGAACGGAAAGACAAGGAGTAATTCAAGATCTGTAGTTTTTTTCGCAACTCGAATGATGTTCGGGTTTCTGAGCAGATCGGTATCGCTGTCCCATCAAACTGACTTCCAATATTGTCCCCATCCCTTTCGTTAGAATAACCGTGAACTGCTATTTGAATGCAATTTAATCCAACACTTTAGAATATTCTATTATTTGTATCTTTACTCAATATTAGCGCTTTATGAGTAAAAGAAAATCATTTAGACCCAAACCAAATTTCCTCTGGTCGATTCTCAGTGTCGCTGGAGTTCTTTTTGTTATTGGCCTTTTCGGGTTAATCACGATCCATTCTCAGTCGTTTGTCGATCAACTTAAAGAGGAGTTTGAAATTATAGTCGAATTAAATCCTAAAGCCAGTCAAAAACAAGTTGACCAGCTGAAAAAGGATCTGGAAGCAGAACCAGGAGTACTAAAAGGTTCAGTGGTCTATACCAGTAAAGAGGATGGATTGAAGAGTCTAAGCGATGAACTTGGAGAAGAATTACTAAAAATTGAAATGCCGAATCCTTTATCAGACATCATTAGCTTTCGGATGATTGGAGCGGAGTTTGATCTGGGTAATCTCGAAAAAATCAAGGAGAAATTTAGCAGGGGGAGATCGGAGATTCTTTCTGTTTATTACCAGGAGGGGGTGGTCGAAGGCATTGTTTCAAATCTGGATCGGCTATCCTATCTTTTCCTGATTGCGGCAGTGTTTTTGGGGCTCTTAGCGCTTATGCTGATTTACAATGCCATTAGACTGTCGATTTATGCAAACCGGTTTTTGATTAAGAATATGGAACTGGTCGGTGCCTCCTGGAGTTTTATCCGCAAGCCTTTTCTTCGCAAAAGTCTCAGGCATGGTCTGATCAGTGCTCTTGTGGCAGTCGGGGCACTGGTACTTTCTTATTTGGTAGCTGCAGAAAGACTTCCCCAGATCGCACAATATTTAAGCATCGATTCCATTTTATATCTTGTAAGTATGTTGGTGGTAACTGGCATTCTGATCAACCTTGCCAGCACCTGGATTGTGGTCACCCGGTTTCTTAGTATGAGTACTAATGATCTTCATCTCTAATCGATGGGGGGCTATACAATATCAGACCAACAGATTAAAAAAATCATCAATATCTCACGAAAAACAGATAATATCTGATACTTTTGTGCAAAATGTAGGTTCAATGAGTCAAGCCAAGGCATCTAAAAAGAAAGTGGTCACTACTCAAAAGGTATCGCCAACCTCGCAAAGGGTTCGCAAAGCTACTTCAAGTAAGGAGCAGCAAGAGCTTATCTTCAAAAAGAAAACTACGTATTGATGGGGGCAGGGGCAGGACTTATTTTTCTTGGCATGTTACTGATGTTGGGAGGCAGTATGCCAAGTCCGGATGTTTGGGATGACTCAATCATTTACAGTTTTCGACGTACTGTTCTGGCTCCAATTGTCATTCTTGCAGGCTTGGTAGTCGAGATCTATGCCATTTTCAAAAGAGCCTGATAACTTTCAATGAATATAGTTTGGGAAGCCATCGTACTTGGAATCATTCAAGGGCTCACCGAATTTTTGCCCGTTTCCAGTAGTGGACACTTAGAGATTGCCAAATATATTTTGGGCAATGAGGGCACGGGGAAGCAAGGCTTGATCATGACCGTTATTCTACATTTTGCCACAGCGTGTGCAACCATTTTCGTATTTCGTAAAGAGATCTTACAATTGGTGGTCGAGGGTTTTAGCCTCAAGGCAAATGATTCAAATCGCTATATCCTCTATGTCATCGTTAGTATGATCCCTGCAGTATTGGTAGGCATTTTTTTTGAAGAAGCGATCGAGTCGCTTTTTAGTCAGAATCTAATGCTTGTTGGAGTAGCATTGCTGATTACCGCCGTTTTATTGATTGTTGCTGACCGCACTAAACATACGTCCAGGCCGGTGGATGGTTGGTCTGCTTTGTTGATCGGACTGTCACAGGCGATTGCCATTTTGCCTGGCATATCACGCTCGGGTGCTACGATTTCAACCTCTGTTTTACTTAAAATCGATCGTCAACGAGCCGCCAGATTTTCATTTTTGATGGTGGTTCCTTTAATCTTTGGTAAAATAGCCAAAGACCTGTTGACGGGTGAGTGGCAAGCGGTTGAGCAGGTGACACCGTTGGTCGTGGGTTTTATAGCCGCCTTTTTCACCGGTATTTTAGCTTGTATATGGATGATTGAATTAGTCAAGCGGGCCAGGTTGAGATATTTCGGTTGGTACTGTGCTCTTGCTGGCCTTCTATGTATTTTATGGGTAAATGGCATATTTGCACATGCCTGACCTATCAGCTATCGTTTCTGGCACGATGATTATGGTAGATAAGCCATTGGAATGGACATCGTTTGATGTAGTGAATAAGATCCGTTATGCAATTCGCAAGACTTTTCAATTAAAGAAGATTAAAGTTGGGCATGCGGGTACCCTCGATCCGATGGCTTCCGGACTTTTGATTTTATGTACCGGTAAAATGACAAAACAGATTGATCAATATCAGGCTCAGGAGAAGACTTATGAAGGCATCATGACCTTAGGAGCAACAACCGCTTCTTTTGACTCCGAGAGCCCCATCAATGGTGAATATCCGATCGGGCACATAACGTCTGAAATGCTAAGGAACCAGGCTCAGAAAATGACTGGTGAAATCGCTCAGACGCCACCCATGTTTTCCGCCTTAAAAAAGATGGAGTACCCCTCTATAGACTAGCCAGGGAAGGTAAGGAAGTGGACATCCCCTCTCGCCAGGTGTCGATCTATTCATTTGAATTGACCAGAATTGCACTGCCGGACGTCTACTTCAGCGTTAGATGTAGCAAAGGCACCTATATCCGGTCGTTGGTGCATGAATTTGGTCAGGCATTAGATTCAGGTGCTTATCTAAAGGCACTGAAACGGACAGCCATTGGTGACTATCAGCTCTCGGACGCCTGGAAAATAGATGAGTTAATCAGCACAATAAACTCGATGCAGACTTAATGAGTATCGTGGTAAATGGATTGGTAAAAAACTATGGTGATCAACAAGCACTTGGTGGTGTTCATTTTCAGTGCCCGCAGGACAAATTGTTGGCTTGCTCGGGCCTAATGGTGCGGGTAAAACCACGACGATGAAGATTCTCTCGGGTTTTATGGATAACTATGAGGGAGAGGCTCTGGTCAACGGATTGGACATTCGTAAACATTCGCTTCAAATTAGAAAATTGATCGGTTATCTGCCCGAACATAATCCTTTATATCTTGACATGTATGTCAAAGAATACCTGATATTTATCAGCTCGATTTACAAACTCGATGATATCAAAAATCGGGTGATAAAGATCATTGAGCTGACCGGTCTTGTGAAGGAGCAGCATAAATTAATCCGGGCGCTTTCGAAGGGATATCGTCAACGGGTTGGTCTGGCTCAAGCCCTCATTCATGATCCTGAAATTTTGATCCTTGACGAACCTACCACCGGTCTTGACCCCAATCAATTAATCGAGATCCGACACCTTATTAAAAAGTTGGGGTCTGAAAAAACAGTCATTTTCAGCAGTCATATCATGCAGGAGGTGCAGGCGCTTTGCGATCGGGTTATTATTCTGCACCAGGGTCTTGTAGTAGCTGATGATAAAATTGCTTATCTGGACCAGGCCTTAAACAATCAGCGAGAGATTTTAATCGAGCTGGATCGACCGTTATCTGAAACATGGAAATTGGCTGGTCTGGTGCAAGTGCTTCCGGGTAGCAGTGCACCGAGTTACAAATTGATATTTACCAAGACAGATCGTGATCCACGCCCTGAAATTTTTGATTTTGTGGTGCAAAATGGAAGGAAAATCATCGAAATGACCGAACGAAAGTCTTCGATGGAAGATGTATTTCAAAAAATCACTATGGGAGAGCATGTGGGCAATATTTAAAAAAGAAGTTAATGGCTTTTTTAGCACATTGACCGGATATGTGGTGGTAGGAGTTTTCCTGACTCTACTCGGATTAATTATGTGGGTATTTCCAGACTATAGTATTTTGGACTATAATTTTGCAAGTTTAGATCAACTATTTACGGTAGCGCCGATCATTTTTTTATTTCTTATACCGGCGATCTGCATGCGCTCCTTTTCTGAGGAAAAACAAACCGGAACGATCGAAACTCTTTTTACAAAACCACTAACCGAGTGGCAGATTATTTTAGGGAAATATTGTGGGGCATTATTTTTACTCTTTATTGCGATTATACCAACCTTGATTTACTACTATACGATATGGCAATTAGGGGCGCCTCAGGGTAATATCGACCGTGGTGAAGTATTGGGATCATACGTGGGCTTGTTTTTTCTTGCCGGAATCTTTATAGCGATCAGCCTCTATGCTTCTGTGTTGAGCAATAACCAGATTGTGGCTTTTTTGGTAGGTGCCCTGTTGAGTTTTATGGTTTATTGGGGTTTTCAGTTTATGAGCACGATACCTTTTTTTTATGGTGGCATCGATGATGTGATTCAGAAGATTGGCATTGATTATCACTACCGTTCTATTAGTAATGGAGCAATCGATAGTCGGGATGTCCTTTATTTCTTAAGTTCGATTTTTGTCTTTTTGTTTCTGACTCATCAATATTTACGCGGCAATAGAAATCAATGAACCGGTTTAGGCAACTATATGATCGATTATATTGGGTGACCGTGGTCCTAATTGCGGTAGTTCTGCTTAATTTGGCGGCACAACTTTTTCATGCAAGAATGGACCTGACCGAGGATAAAAATATACACTGACCGAGGCTACAAAAACGATTGTCCAGGAGGTCGATGCACCGCTGTTTATTCAGATTCTGCTCGAAGGAAAATTTCCTGCGGAGTTCAGAAGATTGCCAACCGCCACCCGCGAATTGTTGGAGGAATTTAAGAAGATCAATAATGAAATCCAGTTTCGTTTTGAGGATCCGCTGGAGGGAGAAAAGATTGAGGTACAGGACCGGCTTGATGGCTGGGCTCAGGTAGGTATTGTCCCTACGGATCTCAATGTAAGGGCCAGCGAAGGTCAGTCCAGGCAACGAATTTATCCCTTCGCTATTTTTAATTATGGGGATCGTCAGGTGGCTATCAATCTGCTGGAAGAGACATCCGGAGCGATTAGTGGTGATGTAGCACTTAATAACAGCATCACTCTATTGGAATATAAGTTTGCCAATGCCATTGCCAAATTAAGGGCAACTAGCAAGCCGAATATTTTATTCACAACCGGACATGGCGAATTAATCGCTCAGCAGACTGCAGCTCTCGAAGGCAATTTAAGAGCATTTTATAATACTGGCCGGGTTAATCTGGATAGCATTTATCAGATACCTCAGAATATTGATCTATTGATTTTGGCAAAACCTACCATCCAGTATTCGGATAGAAATGTATTCGTGATTGATCAGTATGTCATGAAGGGTGGTCGACTGATAATTTTGAACGATCCGCTTGTTGTGAACCTGGATTCGATTCATAAAAATGGGCAGTATTTACCATATGATAATGATGTAGGCTTGGATGATTTATTATTTAAGTATGGTGTCCGCATTAATAAAAATTTTGTCCTCGACTTGACTTGCACCCCGATTCCTCTCGCAATCAGTAAACCTGGGGCCAATTCGCAGTATAATTTATTTCCCTGGTACTATCATGTCCTGGCAACAGGTTTTGGTGATCACCCAATTGTCAAGGGTCTTGATTTAGTTAATCTGGATTTTCCGGCTTCGATCGATACGATTAAAACCAAGACATCGATTAGGAAGACACCTTTGCTTAAATCATCGATTTATACCAGATTGCAGTATAATCCGGTATTACTCGATTTTGAATTACTTAAGACGGACCCTGATCAATCCAAATTTCAAGACCCACCTCAGACCGTGGCAATACTATTGGAGGGATCATTTAACTCGGTTTATGAAAACAGGGTTTCGCCAGCGATGATGCAAGGTTTAGAGCAGATAGGAGCAACTTTTCAAGCGAATGGGATACCTGCAAAAATTTTAGTAGTCAGTGATGGAGATATTGCTCGAAATGCAATCAACCCTACCAACGGAGAAATTCGGCCACTGGGCTTTAATACCTATGTCAATCACACATTTGCCAATTTGGAGTTTCTCACCAATGCCATCGAATTTATGCTGGACCGGATTGGATTAAGTGAAGCCCGGGCTAAAACCATCAAATTAAGACTGCTCGACAAACAACGTATCCAAAGCGAACGTCTGTATTGGCAAGTGCTAAATGTGGTGATGCCATTGGTTTTACTGGTAGTCTTCGGCCTTCTTTTTAATGGGCTGCGCCGACGAAGATTTGCCCGTTGATCCGGGTTGATTTTAATAAGAATTATTGCAGGTATCTAAAATAGATTTATGTTTCAAAAATATTTACTCACAATCAAAGTTTGATACCATTAGATTGGCCATGTTTGGAACAGGATCCTACAAAACTAAGAATACCGAACTTTGGACAGGTTTAAGGTCTATTCAAGAATTGAAAATGAAGAATAAAGGTGCAACATTAGACCTGCCAAGTGTGTGTTTGTGGCTTACCCCAGACTCAGGGCACGGGCCTTCAATTTTTCAGACTTTTCTATCTCCAGCAGACTTTGCTCGGTAATAGTCCTTTCCGTTGTAGTGCTGTGGCGAATAAAATGCATCGCGGCTTAATCAATGGGGTTTTTAGCACGGAAGTCTGAATCCAGATTATGATAAACTGAGCAGCAGCGTAAAATCTATATGCTGTCGCCCTTTGATTGGAGAAGCAGCATTTTATGAGCTGAAGCCTTGCGAAAGCGCAAAGCACGTTAGGAAAGGTGCCCTTTTTTGGTTCCCCTCGACAGGCTCGGGGTAAACTGATTTTAAATCCTGAGCGAAAGTCGAAGGATTGGGCAGGCAAAAAATGAACAAACAAATTTGTCAAGCAAAAGGCTATTTCAATCCAAAAGAGTTTGGACACATGTCAAGAATGATTTATTTCTAGCTTTGCCAAATAGAGAAAGATCGGTCTTTTTTAAAAATAGAGAATATTGTGAAGTGGATAGCCATCATTATATTAATCATCGCAGGTTGGATGATATATGACTTATATCAAAAAAAACAGACCCCTGATCTTGCTGCAGAATACCGTTATGCTCATAAAGAGGTTGATGATATTGCGAAAATTAGGATCAACTACCGATTGATAGACCCTGATATTCTACTGGAGAAGAAGAAAAACTATTGGTTGTTAAATGCGAAGTACCGGGTCAGGGAAGATGCCATGGAAAAATCTCCTGAATGCAATCAGAAAAATAGAATTGCAATACATTCCTACTGCTGCTGCGCGGCAAAATATGATCATTGATTTGGCAACCACCGGTACAAAAGTTGAGCTCTTAAATGGAAACAACGAAGTATTAAAGGCTTTTTTCGTCGGAGGCACCACGCCCGACGAAAGAGGTACTTATATGATTATGGATGGATCTCAATCACCTGCGGTCGTGACCCTTACTGGATTTGAGGGATCCATTCGCCCTTTTTTTATGATGCCGGAGATCGAATGGCGTGACCGGATCGTATACCGAGAAAATGCCGATCTCATAGAGGAATTGACGGTAGATTATCCTGGCCAAACTCAGTCTTCATTTTCTATTCGAAAACAAAAAGACACCTATCGAGTGTTTCCGATGGATGACAGGATCAATACAACGAATCTTCATCCCAGGCAGGGAGCCATCGAAGCCTACTTTCACAATTACCGATCGGTAGGAGCGGAGGCAATCATGGACAATCCTGCCTTAATCGAAATCCTACGGACTAAACAACCTTTTGCAACAGTGCTGATTAGAAGAGCGGACCAAACATCCTACGAGGCTCGGTTTTATCCTATTGACATCGAAGAGTCCGCAACGAGTAAACGAATAGAGAGATATCATGTCCTGGATGACCAGGGAAATCTGTTCCTGGGCCAGCATTTATTATTTGGTAAGTTATTCTTAAGCTTTGAATCTTTTTTTGAAAATAATATAGCAAATTGAGTTGAAATTTGCCGGATTAAAAGTGGACTAATAATTAGGACCCAAGTTTGCGTTTATCCCAAACCTTCATCGGGGTATTTTTTCTGAGTCCCAGCTGTTCAGCTGCTCTTCCATTCATTTGATTCTTAGTTCTTTTCCAGCGATCTTTTTTGTTGTCCATTGTCTTTTTCGGATTTCTTAGGATGGGTCTTTTTTCTTTTTTGAGGAATCCGGTCGGTTGATCTAATTTAGACAAGAGATAGGTAGCCTGAAATAGATCCTCTGCCGGTGTACACTAGACAGAAATTCGCCGGAATCGAATTAGAATACCAGGGTTTTAACTATTTTGGACCTATGTCTCGTTTGGGTATTCTTAGTGCATTATGTTTAGTCACTCTCGTATTCCTTGGTTTTCAAAACAGGGGAGATTGGGGTTTTTATGGTCATCGGCTAATAAACCGGATGGCGGTCTTTACACTACCTCCAGAGATGATGTATCTGTTTAAACCCAACATTGATTTTATCACTGAACATGCAGTTGATCCGGATAAACGCCGTTACGCTAGTCCATTTGAAGCTGCCCGACATTATATGGATCTTGATCATTGGGGCCAATATCCGTATGATAACTTGCCCCGTCAATGGTCAGAAGCATTAATTAAATACTCAGATATTGTGTGGTATCGGTCAGACATGGATAGTGTAATATATCGGGGCGAGGATTTGTGGCTGAGATTTTATACGACAGATTCCTTTCCTTGGAAAAAATCAGAGCTCCTTGATAAAAGTGATTTTCCGCAATTTTTTATGCGTTCTATTTTGCCCCATTATTATGATGATGAGTGGGAGATTCCCTGCGAGGTTTGGCAAGCTTATCTCGGACTTGATAAGGATGTACCGTGCCAGGCAGTCCGGATTATTGACAGTCTTAGTAGCCATGGTATTTTACCTTATCATTTAATTAAAATGCAGCGAGATCTTACCGAGGCTTTCGTAGATCGGGATAAGTCAAAAATCATCCGTCTTTCGGCCGAAATGGGACATTATCTCGGTGATGCTCATGTACCGCTGCATACGACCAGTAATTACAATGGGCAGCTGACTGATCAATTGGGCATCCATGCATTCTGGGAAAGCCGGATTCCTGAATTATTTGCCGAGGTTGATTATGACTTTTTTGTGGGTAAAGCAAGTTACATCAGTGATCCTTCAGAATACTATTGGAATATAGTATTGACCAGCAATTCGTTTGTCGATAGTGTGCTGCTTATTGAGAAGGAATTAAGCATAACCTTTCCTTCTGATCAACAGTATTGTTTTGATGAACGACTGGACAATACGGTCAGAACTCAATGCCGCGAATATGCCCGGGCCTATCAAACCCGAATGAATGGTATGGTTGAGGCGCGAATGCGGCAATCGGTCCAGGCGATTGGCAGTTCCTGGTATACCGCCTGGATCGATGCTGGTCAGCCGGACTTTCGTAAAGATGCTTTTGTGGCCAGTGATCAGACTCTTGTAGCAGAAGAAGATATTTCACAAAAGAAAGAAAAAAGAATAAAAATTCGCGGTCATGAATAGAGCGGATCAGTAAGCCTGAAAGGATTGCTGAGCCAGGAGCAGGCAGGAAAGATGGAAGACTGGAAAAATGGAAAGTTCTAAGGAAAAGAAAGATAGGGACTCCCAAGCTCGAAGAGATTGGCAAGCCCGGCTCGGATGAAAACAAAGGGACTCCCAAGCTCGGAGGGCAACGAAGAAATTGGCAAGCCCGGCTCGAAATACTCAACCTTATACCTCTAAATTCGAAAATTCAAAACACAAGTCATGTTATATAAATTCGGAGTACTATTTTTAATACTATGGTCAGCTTCTGTCGTAAAAGCACAAAACAATACCTTACCATGGATATCGGTTCAGGGGAATTCTTTTGTAACTTCTAGTGGCGAATCCATCATTTTCCACGGTCTGAATAGCAGTGACCCAGACAAGCTGGAAAAGAGCGGTCATTGGAACCCCGAGTATTTTGCCCAGGTGAAAAGCTGGGGAGCCAATCTGGTGCGATTTCCGGTTCATCCCAGAGCTTGGAGGGAACGAGGTAAAAATGAATATCTCAAATTGCTGGATGAGGGAATTAAAATGGCTGCTGCCGAGCAATTGCACGTCGTCATCGATTGGCACAGCATAGGTAATTTGCGCTCCGAATTATTTCAGAGTGATGGTTATATCACGACCAAAGCCGAGACATTTGAATTTTGGCGTACCATGGCCGTTCAATATGGCAATAATCCTGCAGTGGCGTTTTTCGAATTTTTTAACGAGCCGACGACTGCTTCCGGAAGGTTTGGGGTATGTAGTTGGAAAGAATGGAAAGAAATGATGGAAGAACTGATTGTTATCGTGCGGGCAAACGGCGCAAAGAACATCCCCTTGATCGCAGGTTTTAACTGGGCATATGATCTTATGGAAGTTCAAGCTGATCCCATCAAGTTTCCGGGGATTGCATATGTGAGCCACCCCTATCCTCAAAAACGCCAACGCCCCTGGGAGCCACAGTGGGAAAAAGATTGGGGCTTTGTCAGTGACCAATATCCCGTTATACTGACCGAGATTGGCTTTTGCGCCGCAACCGCACGAGGAGCCCATATACCGGTGATTAGCGACCCTGATTATGTGGAAATCATGACAAGCTATTGTGCGAAGAAAGGCATTTCCTACGTCGTTTGGGTATTTGATCCAAATTGGTCACCCATGCTCATTGAAGACTGGACTTTTAAACCCACCGAGGCTGGTGCGGTGTGGAAGGAAGCGATGCAGAAGGAGTGAAGAAATTACAAGCACCAAGCTCCAAAACTGTGACCAAGCTGCTTGGAATCTGGAATTTGAGATTTGGAATTTCCCTCGAAGCACCAAATCACAAGCACCAAGCTCCAAAACTGTGACCAAGCTGTTTGGACTTCGGAAGAAATTGAGATTTGGAATTTCCAGCAAAAGCACCAAATTAGAAGCTCCAAGCACCAAATTCGTGACCAAGACATTTGGAACCTGGCAATGAGATTTGGAATTTCCCTCGAAGCACCAAATCATAAGCACCAAGCTCCAAAACTGTGACCAAGCTGTTTGGACTTCGGAAATTGAGATTTGGAATTTCCCTTCAAAGAACCAAAACGGGGAGCAACGACCTTTTGGAATTTGAAATTTGAGATTTGGAATTTCCAGCAAAAGCACCAAAACGGGGAGCAACGACCTTTTGAAATTTGAAATTTGAGATTTGGAATTTCCCTCGAAGCACCAAGCTCCAAAACTGTGACCAAGATGTTTGGACTTCGGAAATTGAGATTTGGAATTTCCCTTCAAAGAACCAAAGCCAGGAGCAACGACCTTTTGGAATTTGGAATTTGAGAATTGGAATTTCCCTCGAAGCACCAAATCATAAGCACCAAGCTCCAAAACTGTGACCAAGCTGTTTGGACTTCGGAAATTGAGATTGGAATTTTCAGCAAAAGCACCAAAACGGGGAGCAACGACCTTTTGGAATTTGAAATTTGAGATTTGGAATTTCCATCAAAGCAGCAAATCATAAGCACCAAGCTCCAAAACTGTGACTAATACATTTGGAACCTGGCAATGAGATTTGGAATTTCCAGCAAAAGCACCAAATTAGAAGCTCCAAGCACCAAATTCGTGACCAAGACATTTGGAACCCGGCAATGAGATTTGGAATTTCCTCGAAGCACCAAGCTCCAAAACTGTGACCAAGCTGTTTGGACTTCGGAAATTGAGATTTGGAATTTCCAGCAAAAGCACCAAAACGGGGAGCAACGACCCTTTGGAATTTGAAATTTGAGATTTGGAATTTCCCTCGAAGCACCAAGCTCCAAAGCCGAGACCAAGATGTTTTGGGATTTTACCGAAAAGCACCATGCTCCAAAATACAGGCATCAATACTGAGAGCAACGACCTTTTGGAATTTGAAATTTGAGATTTGGAATTTCCCCTCGAAGCACCAAGCTCCAAAACTGTGACCAAGCTGTTTGGACTTCGGAAATTGAGATTTGGAATTTCCAGCAAAAGCACCAAAACGGGGAGCAACGACCTTTTGGAATTTGAAATTTGAGATTTGGAATTTTCAGCAAAAGCACCAAAACGGGGAGCAACGACCTTTGAAATTTGAAATTTGAGATTTGGAATTTCCCTCGAAGCACCAAGCTCCAAAGCCGAGACCAAGATGTTTTGGGATTTTACCGAAAAGCACCATGCTCCAAAATACAGGCATCAATACTGAGAGCAACGGCCTTTTGGAATTTGAAATTTGAGATTTGGAATTTCCCTCGAAGCACCAAGCTCCAAAACTGTGACCAAGCTGTTTGGACTTCGGAAATTGAGATTTGGAATTTCCAGCAAAAGCACCAAAACGGGGAGCAACGACCTTTTGGAATTTGAAATTTGAGATTTGGAATTTCCATCAAAGCACCAAATCATAAGCACCAAGCTCCAAAACTGTGACCAAGCTGTTTGGACTTCGGAAATTGAGATTTGGAATTTCCTTCAAAGAACCAAAACGGGGAGCAACGACCTTTTGGAATTTGAAATTTGAGATTTGGAATTTCCAGCAAAAGCACCAAAACGGGGAGCAACGACCTTTTGGAATTTGAAATTTGAGATTTGGAATTTTCAGCAAAAGCACCAAAACTGGGAGCAACGACCTTTTGGAATTTGAGAATTGGAATTTACAATTATCCTTCCACCAACAGTATCTCGGCCACTTTTTTACTTAGGGTGACCGAAGGATGATTTTCATATTGCAGGGTGATACTTCCATCAAAAGCTTCTTTCGACAGGACTTTCAGATTGACACCCAACTGCAGTTCTTTTTCATTGAGGTATTGTAAGAATTCAGAAGAGGAGAAAGCCAGGGCACTGAGTTTGACTTGATCACCTTCCTGGCATGAGCCTAGTTTCCGGAAATTCCTTTCGACAATGAATCCATTCTTATCGGGAATGGGGGAGCCATGAGGATCTGTGGTCGGGTGTCCTAACAATGCGTCCATCCGGTCGAAAAATGGTGGTGATTGGATGTGCTCAATCTGTTCGGCGATCTCGTGTACTTCTTCCCAACCAAAACCCATCATCTCTACCAGATACATTTCTGTGAGCCGATGCTTTCGGATCACTTTGGCCGCTTCGTCCTTGCCCTTTTCAGTCAATGTCAGGGGACGGTACTTTTCATAGATGATCAAGCCCCATTGGTTTAATTTCTTGGCCATGCTATTAGCTGTCGGGGTGCTGACATGAAGCACTTCACTCAAATCAGAGACGTTGATCTGGTCTTTCTCATTAGCAAGCAGATGTAGCGCCTTAAGATAGTTTTCAACCGTTGGTGTAGCCATATGGGACGTTGAATCACAAAAATATGAAAACCCGATTAAAATTAATAGTTAGATTAATCTAACATTTTAATATTTGTATTTCTAACTAAATTGTATGAGATTTCTCTATCTTGTATTCTTAATTTGTGGGTATTCAGTGGTGATTTAAAAGGATGAATAGGGCAGATCTAATGGAGAAGTATCTGACCATCAGGTGCGACTAACCTGTGTCAGTGTATTGATATCAGACCTGGAGCAGGAACCTCCCAGTGACATAAAAGGTATTTTCTGATTGCCGGAATTCCATCTGACACCTATAGCATGACTAATCCTCTGCTAGGATATCGACAAAAAACAGATAGTTGATGTACCCCGGATAACCCCCGGCAATCAATAGCCATAGAATATCAGGAGGAAGTGACTGCCTGAAATGAAGATGTTGTACCGGCACTAAAAGTTCGGCACTTAGCACGGACAGTCTGGTACCGGTAGAGGTCTATTTGGCTTAGCCATAGCAGAACTACGTTTTCTTCAGACTACCTATCACGACTCCGATTTGCTTGCAACTGAAGGAATAGATCCTTCGCCACATCTATCAGGACTAGGCTTTCTTCTGACCTCGCTTCCAACATCCAACATCCAACATCCGACATCCGACATCCGACATCCGACATCCAACACATCCGGCTTCCGACTCCCAGCTTCCAGCTTCCGACATCCAACATCCGACATCCGACTTCCGACATCCGACTTCCGACATCCAACATCCGACATCCGACTTCCGACATCCGACATCCAACATCCGACATCCAACACATCCGGCTTCCGACTCCCAGCTTCCAGCTTCCGACATCCGACATCCGACATCCAACATCCGACATCCAACACATCCGGCTTCCGACTCCCAGCTTCCGTCTTCGGACATCCGTCTTCCGACATCCAACATCCAACATCCAACACATCCGACTTCCGACATCTGACATCCGTCTTCCGTCTTCCGTCTTCCGTCTTCGGACATCCGTCTTCGGCCCTACTCCACCTGCAAAACTAACCCTTTTAAATATTTTCCCTCAGGATGAAAAATACTTACCGGATGATCGGGTGCTTGTGATAAAATGTGGATAATACGGGCATCTCTACCGCTTTCGATCGCTGCTGCAGTGATGGTATTTTGAAAAAGAATCTGTTCAATCACCTGCGAACAAGAAAAGGTGAAAATTAAGCCACCGGATTTGACTTTAGAAATAGCCATGGCATTGATACGCTTGTACGCCTGTACAGCATTATGTGATTTATATTGACTTTTTGCAAAAGCAGGTGGGTCAACAACAATGATGTCATAGATGTTATCCGGGACTTCTAGTAAGATTTTTTTGACATCACCGATGATACTTTGATGTCTTTTTGGATCTATTTTATTTAATGTCAGATTTTCTTCTAGAGTTTTAATGGCCTTACTGGAAGCATCAACAGAGCTTACATTGGCCGCGCCGGCATTTAAAGCATAAATGCTAAATCCGCCAGTATATGAGTAAAGGTTTAAGATCTGTTTGTCTAAAGAATAGGAGCTCAATAATTGACGGTTTTCGCGCTGATCCAGGAAAAAGCCGGTCTTCTGCCCCTCAATCAGATCGATAAAAAAATGATGTCCGTTTTCTTTGATTTGTACACTTGGTCGCTCTCCTTGCAAAAAACCATCTGAGTGATGCGAAGAATATTCAGATGGCAGTGCATTGCTGCTTTTATCATAAATTATGATATCATCTGAAAAAAGATGCTTTAATGCCTGAACTATTAACGATAGGCTTCTATGCATTCCAACCGAATGACACTGGATCACTGCCACATCGGTATAAATATCAATGATCAGCCCGGAGAGATTGTCTCCTTCTCCATGCACAAGGCGGTAAGCAGTGGTCTGATCGCTGGGTAAGCCCAGGGCTCGGCGCCTATTCAGACAAGTTGCCAGAGCTGTGTTCCAAAAGTCCTGATTGATAGGTTGATCGTTATAAGATAAGATTCTGACTGCAATACTGCTGTCATGGTAGTGTCCGGTAGCCAGATATTCACCTTTCGGACTAAACACTTTGACGATTTCCCCATCCTTAACATCCGGCTTTGTTTGAATACCCCGTGAGAAGATCCATGGGTGACGCCTTCTTATAGCTGGTAGTTTGTCTGCTTTTACGATAATCTTTGGGTAATCTGTCTCCTTCATCGCCCAAAAGTAATGAGACTTTTGATATGTGTAATGATGTGAAGTTTTAAGATTGAAAATTGAGTTAAAACTTAGTGTAAGGCCGAACCCAATTGTTGTACTTGCATATTCAGCAATGACATTTACGTTCTCATGCTTATCGGTCCGGAATGCAAGCTTTCCATTACATTTCGGGTTTACCGATTTTGACTCATGGACAACTTATTACAATCAGTAATTAAGCGAATGTGGACAATTCATTTGTTTTGTATTCACTTCGTTTATTGATCTAAAGTGCAAAGCATAACTTTCAAACATAGGGCCATCGTGCTGGAATATTTCGATTTGTATAAAGAAAATGTGAGCTTGTATGAAAGACCAAAAAACTATAACTATCAGTGGAGATTGGATCGAAACCGACACTTTGAAAAAATTACTTTATGAGGTGTAAGGTTCCTGATTTCTGGTAGTACTCGCCATCTATCTGCATGCCGATCCAAAATAAATAGACTCCAGGCAATGGATCGTTTTTTGTGATTTGACCAGCCCATCCTATCAGTGGGTCCTTCGTAGCAAATAGCATCGTACCCCAGCGATCAAATATTTTCATGTCAAATGACTGTATATCACATGATGGATGGAGAATGGGTCCGAAGTGATCATTTATTTGGTCTCCATTCGGCGAAAATGCATTGGGAATTGCAAAGCACACCGGCTCCTTTTCGCTGCTTAATACGGTAATCTGCTTAATTATGGTGTCACGACCACAATCTCCCTCCACCATTAAGCTGACCTGTTGGTTTCCTGATTTTTCAAGGCAGAAAGTCCCAGGTTCTTTTTGGTCGGATTGTAAATTATTTGCTCCTGAAAGTCTCCAGTTCCAAAGACTGATACCTCCTCTGCTTTCATTAACCAAGTTTAAACATTCACCTGCATAAATGAGATTTTGGACAATAGTGAAATCCGCTTCGACCTCGCAATCTTGCTGGACTACTTCAACCGATTTTATCAAAGTATCTCTACCACAATGAGCCTCGATAATCAATTTAATAACTTGGGTGCCAGCCTCCAGAAAACATACCGACCCTGGTTGAAAAGCAAGACTTGTATCTTGATTTGCAGCTGTAAATGTCCATTTTAAAGTAGCACACTGCGACAATGAAGAACTGTTTTGGATCTCAATACATTCGTTAATCTCGACCCTATCTTTTGAAATCGTAAAATCAGCAGCAGCATCGCATTCAGGACATGTCATGTTATCAAAATCATTACAAGTTGTATTTTCAACCCGGTACTTGCAATGGAGGTATTTAAGGACGGAATTGATTTGATCTGCTTCTAATTTGCTTTTGTAGCCAATGACCTCAAATATTACACCGGTGTAATATTCAGAAGGCACAAACTTACCCCTTTGACCAATGGTGATGATTCGGTCTATGACTTTAAAATCGAGAGCGTTGCCTGGAGTTTCAAATGATTCATTACTTGCAAGCCCATTCGTCAGGAATTTTAGATCCGTGGGAGCGGTCCCAAAGACAGCTGTGGCAATGCTTATTTGATCATTTGGAATAGAGCCTATACATTGATGTCCTTGCCGCACCCAATTGCCACTGGCTGTATGATGGTATGCACCTGAATTAAAGATAAGGTATTCATTATCCCAAGACTTTTCTGCGACTGCCATCAAAGTCCCGTCAAATCGGCCACCCTGATAGACCACAAAAAATGTTGACTCGGAATTGGAGAACCCAGATGTTGGGGTCAAGGTTTGAAGATATTGATTCCCCTCAAACCTGATTCCTCCATGGTTTGCTACAACGTCTGATTCAAAGTGGGGTCCTTGTCCATTTGATTGATATACATGGTTTTTTGCTCCAGAATGGTCCAGCCATTCCTCCACTATTTGCCCGTCACTGAATGTTTTTTCGGCGTTGCAATCCTCCAATCGCAACCACAGTTGCAAGCTGGAAGTTCCACTTGTATCGCCAATCCCACCAGGTCCAGTCTGGGTGAGGCCTGTAAACACCGATAGACAACAGAGCAACGATCCAATAAGAGTTATCCTGACTCTTGTTTCATTCAATGGAGTAATGTGATTTGCTTTCATAGTTACATGGTACTCACTAAACATCACAATCATGCCAATTTAGAGGTTTTAGACAAGATTTGATCACTGGATTCATCGTCCAGTCAAATTATAAAAATTCTATATATATTTGCGTATGCAGGAAGTTAGTTTGCAAGAATTAGACAATTTTAATGATTTGAGGCAAAGCTGGACTATCGGTATTATATGCTATAATGAAATTGGGACGATTTGTAACGTCTTTGAGGACGTTCTTGCGTTACTGACTGAATCCACTTGTTCATTCGAGATTATATTGGTGGATGATGCGAGCAGTGATGGGTCAAAAGAAGAAATCACAAGGTTAGCTGCAACGAATCCAAAACGGTTTAAGAGTGTGATTCATGATGAGAATCGAGGCATCGGTGAGTCAATCCGGGATGTATATTTGAATGCATCGATGGAAAATGTAGTTTTTGTACCAGGTGATGGTCAATTTGATGTATTTGAACTCAAGCCATATCTTGATTTTAATCCAAAAGAATTTATATGTTTCTATCGAAAAGAGAATCAAACCTATTCTGGATTTAGAAATCTCCTGTCTTATTTAAATAAGCTTTTCAATAAGGTATTTCTTGGTCTTATTCTACGTGATGTAAACTGGGTAAAAGCCTATAAGCGAGAAATAATCCAAAACTTGGATCTCAGAATGCATAGCTCAGTCATCGAGAGCGAGATTTGTGCAAAATTAAACTACTTGGGAATAAATCCAATTGAGATAGAGTCCAGATACCTTCCGAGAATATCGGGGGTGAGCAAAGGAGCCTCCCTTCAGAATGTTGTTAGGGTGTTATCTGAAATAATTTCTTTGAGTTTGATTTTGTTCCAGTTTAAAATGAACCGTGCAAAAATGAGAATATTTTGATAAATATTGCAGTTGTGGGATTTGGGTACTGGGGACCAAATTTAGTCAGGAATTTTGCAAATACCCCAGACTGCAAAGTCAGGTATATCGTCGAGAAAGATGAAAGGCAATATACTAAGATTAAGAATTTGTATCCAGGTGTCGAAGCAGTCACAAATTATGGCCAGGTAATAAACGATCAAGAAGTGGACGCCATCGTGATTGCTACTCCCGTATATACGCATTTTCAACTAGCTTCACAAGCCCTCTCGCATGGTAAACATGTGTTGCTTGAGAAGCCGATGACGGGCTCGGTAGATGAGGCCCTCAAGTTAATTTCAATAGCAGAGAAGAATGATAGAGTGCTGATGGTGGATCACACATATCTTTATACATCGGCGGTTAAGAAGATTAAACAATTGGTTGATGATGGCATAATCGGCAGAATTCAATATATTGACTCGACTAGAATAAATTTAGGTCTTTTTCAACGGGATGTAAATGTACTTTGGGATTTGGCGCCACACGATATTTCGATCTGTGATTATTTGATGGATGAAAAACCCCTTGCGGTACAGGCAGTAGGCGTTTCGCATACTGAAAATGGCATTGAAAATATTGCTTACTTAACCCTGTTTTACCCTGAAAATCGAATAGCTCATTTTAACTGTAGTTGGATTTCTCCAGTGAAAATACGGCATATGTTGATCGGTGGAGATGAAAAGATGATCGTCTTTAACGATTTAGAGACAACCGAAAAAATAAGAATCTACGATAAAGGTTATAAACTGATTCCCGAAGATGATCGTAGTGATGTATTGATTGACTACCGAGTAGGTGATATTATGATTCCAAAAATACCTCAAACTGAAGCTCTCTCCGATATGGCAAAAGATTTTGTTGCGGCGGTGTCGAAGGGTAAGAAACCCATTTCCGACTTTAATTCTGGCTTATTTGTGGTGAGCATACTGGAGGCAGCCTCTGAATCAATTAAGAATGATGGTAAAAAGATAAAACTTGCTTAGCACGAACGATGGAAGAACTAAATATAAATTCCGAAAAAAAATCAATTGATAAAATACAAGTTGGCAAGGGAGTCAAGATTTTTGATTTCGTTAATTTATATGGGTGCTCAATTGATGATGGTAGCAAGATCGGAACTTTTGTTGAGATCCAAAGAGGGGCTAAAATCGGTAAGAATTGTAAGATTTCCAGTCATACATTTATTTGTGAAGGAGTCACTATAGGCAATGGAGTATTTGTTGGCCATAATGTGTCATTCATTAATGATCGATTTCCGAGAGCAGTAAATCTGGATGGATCTATGCAAACTGACGAAAATTGGAATCTCGAGTTTACTGAAGTAGAAGATTTCGTTTCGATTGGGACCAGTGTTACCGTGCTATCCGGTATCAAGATTGGGAAAGGGGCTATGATTGGAGCTGGTAGTGTAGTTACCAAGGATGTGCCTCCCTATGCGTTGCTTGCTGGCAATCCGGCCAAATTTATCCGGTTTTTAAATGATCAGGAGGATTAATTATGTTGCATAAAATTCTATTTCATGACCTAAAACGGCAGTATCAAAACATTTCGGACGAATTAAGAGAGCCCATGCAAGAAGTACTCGATAGTTGTGCATTTGCAGGTGGACCTTTTACCGCAAAATTTGAACAGGATTTTGCAGAATATTGTGATACAAAATTCAGTATTGGTGTCAATAACGGTACTTCAGCCCTGCACTTAGCCTTGATGACACTTGGTATTGGTAATGGTGACGAAGTTATCTTGCCTGCAAATACATTTATTGCAACTGCCTGGGCACCAAGTTACATAGGCGCAACACCGGTATTTGTAGATTGCGATGAGTATTGGAATATTGATGTCTCAAAAATAGAGTCTGTAATAAACGAAAGAACAAGGGCAATCATTGGCGTGCATCTTTACGGCCAACCCTGTAATGTTGTTAGGCTTCGAGAGATTGCAAATTACTATGGTATCTTTTTTATCGAAGATGCAGCTCAAGCCCATGGTGCGACTTTTGACAATAAGAAAGTAGGTAGCTTTGGTGAGATGGCTTGCTTCAGTTTTTATCCTGGTAAAAATCTGGGAGCTTACGGTGAAGGGGGTGCTATTACGACCGATTCTGCCGAATACAGAGATCGTCTTCATAGTCTCAGGAATCATGGTAGTCAAGAACGATATCACCACGATGAACTGGGCTTCAACATGCGGATGGATGGTATTCAAGCCGCAATTTTGCAAGTCAAGTTAAGGCATCTTGAAGGGTGGAATGCCAGGAGACGGCAAATTGCCCAACTCTATCTCGATCAAATAAAAAATACGGCTATAGATAAACCGAAATTAATGTCGAAAGCTAATTCTGTATTTCACCTATTTGTAATTACAACAGAGAATAGAGAAGACTTCAGGAAATTTATGGAAGCGAAAGGCATTGACACCGCTCTGCATTATCCAATTTCTTGTCACTTGCAGAAGGCTTATCAAAATCTCGGACACCAAAGAGGTGACTTTCCGCATTCTGAATTTCTGGCAGAGCATTGTGTTTCACTTCCCATGTTCCCCGAATTAACGGATCAGGAGGTCAATCGAATTATTGATTCGACTAATGAATATTAGCGGACATAATTAATTCCCAGGATTAAAATTAAATCAGTTATCAGATTATTTCCATGAACACGGCAGTGATTCACACACCTAAATATTACCTACCTTGTTGTAATGTCAAATCTCAATTACAAACGGCTATTTAACCTGGATGGTCGAGTCGCAATCATTACGGGAGCGAGCAAAGGTATTGGCGCCGCAATCGCTCAAGCCCTGGCCGAATTTGGTGCAATTGTGGTGCTCAGTAGCCGAAAGCAGGAAGCAGTTGATGATCTGGCTCGCCAGCTGCAGGATGAAGGCTTTCTTGCCTGGGCTAAAGCTTGTCATGTTGGAGATCAAAACCAGAGAAAAGAACTGATCGATTCTGTCATTGCGAAATACGGAAGGTTAGACATCCTGGTGAATAACGCGGCTATCAGTCCCCACTATGGATCTCTGGAGGAAATCACCGATGTAGCATTTCATAAAACGATGGAAGTCAACCTCGAGGGCGCCCGTATTCTCAGCAATCTCGCTGCCATTCAGATGAAAGTGCAAAAGAAAGGCTCAATTATTCACCTGAGCTCGATCGAGGCAATGCACCCAGGGCAGGGAATGGGTGCATATAGTATCAGCAAAGCTGCACTAAACATGCTCACAATGAGTCAAGCTAAGGAATGGGGGAGTAGTGGCATCAGAGTCAATGCCATCGCTCCCGGTCTGATTCAAACCAAATTTAGTACAGCGCTCACCAGCAATAACAAGTTGATGGATCACATCAGACAAAATGTGCCTGCCGGACGGATAGGTCAACCAGAAGAAATCGCAGGGCTGGCGGTCTTTTTGGCATCTGACGCCTCATCTTACTGTACCGGCGGCATCTATTTGGCCGATGGAGGCTTTATGCTTTCGGGAGGTCTTTGAATTTTCAAATTTGAGTTTCTCTGAAATTTTTCCATCACGATACTGCTGCCGCGATCTCAAGGCTTCATATTCCTGTCTGAATTGGACAAACACTATTATGGTCTGTCTTCAAAATAGCAGGCTTAGCGTCACGCCAATATTCGATCAAACCACATTATTGGAGGTGTGATGATTCTTACAAGTCCGAACTTGGACGACTTAAAATTGAGTAATTTGCAAGATTTGATGAATCTATTCGGACAGTTTTTCTAAAGATGAATCCGACACCAAAACGAATAACAATGAAATGTTGATCAATCAACAAATAATTCTTAAACAAAGACCGGTCGGTTTACCAAACTCCGATACCTGGCAATTGCACGATGGACCAATGGAGCCGATCCAGGAAGGTCAGATCCTGGTTGAAAACATCTATGCATCAATAGACCCGGCGATGCGTGGTTGGATCAATGATCGCAAGTCATATATCTCACCCGTGCAAATTGGCGACGTGATGCGTGCCTCCACCATTGGTCGCGTAATTGAATCACTTAGCGACCGATTTTCAAAGGGTGACTTTGTAAAAGGAGGCGGTGGCATACAACGATATTCGATCTCCGATGGCCGGGGTTGGACAAAAGTTGACCGATCTGTGGCTCCTCTTCCAAAGTATTTGAGCGTCCTGGGCCTCACAGGGTTTACCGCCTACTTCGGACTTCTGGATATTGGTAGACCTAAAAAAGGTGAGACCATTCTGGTGTCGGGAGCAGCCGGAGCAGTCGGTAGTCTTGTTGGTCAGATTGGAAAAATATGTGGTTGTAAAATGGTTGGAATCGCTGGCGGGCCGGAAAAATGCCAACGGCTCCTGGATCAGTATCAATTTGATGTAGCTATCGATTATAAAAATGAACCGGTGAGATCACGAGTGAATGAGTGTTGTCCGGAAGGTATTGATATTTATTTCGATAATGTCGGTGGGGATCTCTTAGACATTGCTCTGGCTTACCTCAAATTTAAAGGAAGGGTAGTTCTCTGTGGAGGTATCAGTCAATACAATGCGACCGAAGCTGTAAAAGGACCCACCAATTACCTCTCCTTGTTGACCAACCGTGGCAGAATGGAAGGGTTTATTGTTTTTGATTACTTGAAGGACTATCCGATTGCCATGTTAGCGATGCAGGAGTGGATGCGTGACGGTAAGATCAGGTCGGACGAACATATTGAAAAAGGTATTGAGCATTTTTATCCAACTTTCTTAAAATTGTTTACCGGTGAAAATCAAGGTAAATTGATATTGCAATTAAATGAGTTGACAGAAAATTATTAAAATGACATTTGTAAAAACAATAAAAAAGGAATCATACGCCGTTGTGGTGCTCGATCGTGGTAAAGTGAATGCTATTAATCACGCCATGGTGAAAGAGATCCGGCAGACATTCCAGCAATTAGAAATGGATGATGAAATCCGGGGAGCAATTATTACTGGTAAGCCCCATTATTTCAGTGCTGGCCTGGATGTTATTGAGCTTTACGACTATGATTACGATCAGATTCAAGCGTTTTGGTTGGATTTTTTAGGAATGATGATCGATCTCACCAAGTTTTCCAAACCTATGATTGCTGCTATCTCGGGACATAGCCCAGCCGGGGGTGCCATTATTGCGATCACTGCCGATTGGCGATTGATGGCGATGGGAGAAAAGTATTTGATTGGACTCAATGAAGTTGCTGTAGGCATTAATATTACCTCCAGTATTTTTAATTTGTATAGTTTTTGGTTGGGCAAAAGGCAAGCTTACCATGCTCTATTAGCCGGTCAATTATTTAATGTCAATCATGCTCTCGAAATTGGTCTGGTTGATCAGGCTGTAGAATTAGATGCGCTAGTTGAAGAAGCAGAAAACAAATTGAAAAAGATTTTGCGAGCTAATGACCATATTTTAAGAACGACAAAAAAATGCTTCGTACTGACCTTATCAAGCAAATTGACATCGATCTGAGTGATCAGGTAAAAGAAAGATGCGATTATTGGATGTCACCTCAATCCAGGAAAGACCTCGGACTGCTCGTGCAACAATTAACTCAAGGTAAGTAGGATGGCCAGATTAACTATTAAGAATGTCAAGGAATTATCAGCTTTGATCGGGACGGAATTCGGTATCTCAGACTGGTATCAGATCAGCCAGACCCAAATCAATCAATTTGCCGACGCTACTGGCGACCATCAGTGGATTCATCTGGACGCAGAAAAATGCCGAACAGACTCACCATTTAAGAAACCAATTGCTCATGGTCATTTGATTTTATCTCTGGTGCCTAAGTTTTTTTACGAGTGCATTCAGTTTGAGAATGCAGAGCTCACTATGAATTACGGATTAAACAAAGTGCGCTTTACCCATCCTGTAGTCGTTGATAGTTTCGTTAGGGCTAAATTTACATTAAAAGAATTAAAGGAAATCTCTGGCGGGATTCGTCTTTTTACCGATTCCGTTTTCGAAATCGAAGGTATACAGAAGCCCGCCTGTTTGGCCGAATCAATTTTGCAGATAATGTGGTCCGATTGAGGATGGCGAACCCTGAATTCTCTGGTCAGGGAGGAGCAGGTGGCCAATAGAGCAGATCTCCTTTCTCCGAATTGTAAATGATCCAATTACTATTTTTTCCATTCCACCCAACCTACCATTGGCGATCAATATCCAATCTCATGTGACAATAAATCCTCTTAGAGTATTGACCATCAGATCATAGCGTGAAGACCACCTCAAGAAGAGTGATTTGTTCTATGCAAAAAAAAGATACATTCTTCAAAACAATCTTCCTATCTTGTCATATTATTAAAAATTATAATGCGTAAAACCATGAAATGGACATTGATTGTCTTAAGTATGATTCTGACTACTCAGATCTTACAAGCACAGAACAATCTGGAAGTTGAAGGCAAGATGAAGATTGGCGATACTCCAAAAGATAATACTGCAGACAGTATTCTGGTCAGACTTGAAGATGGAACTTTGGGTATCCGCGACGTATCTTCTCTAATCCAATATCAGGTGTTAAGTATAAGCAACGACTCCATATTTTTGAGTAATGGCGGTTTCATTAAATTGCCCGCTGCATTTGATGGGCAATATTCCAGCCTTACTGGAAGTCCCACTAACGTTAGTTCATTTGCCAACGACGCGGGGTTCATCAGTACCGAGATCGATGGTTCTGTAACCAACGAAATACAAACCATCTCCAGAAGTGGACTGACAATCACTTTAAGCGATGGCGGTGGTACCTTCCAGGATTCAATCAATGTATATACAGCAGGTGACGGAATTGATATTGACAATAATGTAATAACCAACACAATAGACCCTGGTGAAACAAACACGGCAACCAATGTTGGAATCGATGGTGTGGGTGTATTCAAGCAAAAGACTAATGGGGATCTCGAATTTAAGAAAGTCAATGCCGGAAGTAGTAAAGTAACGATAACCGATGATGTAGGAGCCGATGAAGTAGATGTTGATATCAATGAATCAAACATTAATATCGCAAATTTAACCGGTGCTCCATCCTCCGATGTGGTAGGGATTTCCGATGCGCAGACGATCACCAATAAGGTGATTTCGGCCACTTCAAATACCATTTCAGGACTGACTTCGTCTGATGTGGGTTTAAATACTACCGATGATTTACCAGAGGGAAGCAATTTGTATTATGCCGATGGCCGGTTTGATACCAGACTTAGTACTAAATCAACCAGTGATTTATTAGAAGGTAGCAATTTGTACTATACGGAGGGCCGTGCCGATAGCAGGATTGCATTGCAAAAAGGTGCTCCCAGTGGTCTGGCTACTTTGGATGCATCTGGAAAAGTTCCTGTAAATCAGTTGTCGCTTAGTAGTGTAAGTTATCAAGGTAATTGGGATGCAAGTACCAACACACCGGCTGTGACCGATGGTGCAGGTACTCAAGGTAATTACTATGTTGTATCGAGCGCCGGCAGCACTGATGTGGATGGAATTACGGATTGGCAAACAGGAGATTGGATCGTCTTTAATGGAACTATGTGGCAAAAAGTGGATAACAGCGATCAGGTAACCAGTGTGGCTGGCAAACAAGGAGTAGTGACATTAGTATCTGCCGATATTACGGATCTCTCTACGAGCAATGTGGTAGAGGGCGCTAATTATTATTATACGGATGGCCGTTTTGATACCAGACTAAATACCAAGTCGACTTCAGATGTAGCAGAAGGCAGTAATTTGTACTATACAAATGCTCGCTTTGATAGCAGACTGAGTAGTAAGTCGACTTCTGATGTGGCAGAAGGCAATAATTTATACTTTACCGATGGCCGTGCCGATAGTAGGATTGCATTGCAAAAAGGCGCTGCTAGTGGTTTGGCTACTTTGGATGGCGCGGGAAAGATTCCTTCGAGCCAACTCTCGCTCAGTAGCGTGAGTTATCAAGGTAATTGGGACGCCGGGACTAATTCCCCGACCATGACTGACGGTGTTGGCAGTCAGGGTAACTATTATGTAGTGTCAAATGCTGGTTCCTCTAGCGTCGATGGAATTACAGATTGGCAAATAGGAGACTGGATTGTGTTTAATGGCAGTGCTTGGCAAAAAGTGGACAACAGCGATCAGGTAACCAGTGTGGCGGGCAAACAAGGAGTAGTGACTTTGGTATCAGCTGATATTAGCGATCTCTCTACTAGTAATGTGTCAGAGGGGTCGAATTTGTATTATACGGATGGGCGCTTTGATACGAGGCTGGGAACTAAGTCGACGTCTGATGTGGCAGAAGGCACTAATCTATATTACACCAATGTTCGGGCTGACGGCAGGATTACTAATCAAAAAGGAATGGCGGATGGACTGGCGACACTAGATGGCTCAGGAAAGATTCCTGCCAGTCAACTACCAGTAAGTAATATAAGCCATTTGGGAGACTGGGATGCCGACTCCAACAGCCCTTTAATTGCAGGCGGTGTAGGATCTCAGGGCAATTATTACGTCGTTTCGGTAAGTGGTAATACGAACATCGATGGGATAGCAGATTGGCAGGTCGGAGATTGGATTGTGTTCAGTAATGGTGCATGGCAAAAAGCGGATCATACCAGCGATGTGACGAGCGTGGCAGGAAAGCAGGGTGTGGTGACTCTGGTATCTGCAGACATCACTGATCTTTCTACAACGAATGTGACTGAGGGAAGTAATTTGTATTATACGGATGGCCGCTTTGATACTCGACTAAGTAGCAAGACAACCTCTGACGTGACCGAAGGAGCAAATTTATATTATACGGATGGTCGGTTTGATACCAGATTGGGTATGAAGTCAACCAGCAATTTAGCAGAAGGAACCAACCTCTACTATACGGATGACCGGGTAGAGGCAAACACGGAAGTTTCTGCAAATTCCACCCATCGTGCCCAAACCGATAATCCACATGCGGTCACCAAGATTCAAGTCGGTTTGGGAAATGTTGAAAACACCAAAGTCAAACTGGATGCAACAGCAGCTCCTACATCTATAGATGATGGTTCTGGTGGCTATTCAATTGGAAGTCGTTGGATCGATGTTACCCTTAAAAGAGAATACGTCTGCGTTGACGCAACGACGACTGCAGCGATTTGGAAAGAAACCACTAATACCAATGAGGTTTATCTGGGTCAGGATACTTTGGGAGGTATCGTATTTCATATCTACAAGGGTGATGATGGGCTGGATCATGGACTGATCGTGGCTAAAACGGAAGCTGTTGGAAAGTATCAAGCCAGTACAACGGTGATCAATGCGGACCGGACCTGGGATGGATCTTATAACATGGATTTAATGGAAGAGGATCTGCCAGGACCTCCTTTAGCAAAGGACCAGGTCCAGCTCTTGGGGGCTGATTGGTACCTTCCTTCACTCGATGAGTTGATTATTTTGTGGAACAATCGATTTCAGGTTAATAGAGCTATGTTTTCTGGAGGACATACTTTAATGTCTAAGGTTGGCTTTTATTGGTCGAGTACTGAGTTCGATGCTAATTTTGCCTGGACTTTGAATAATCTTTACGGCTACGTTGAGACCGCCGGCAAAACCAGCAGCGATCCTAAAGTTCGGGGAATCCGGGCTTTCTAGAGGACATAAGTTTGCTGGGGATGTTTGAGATAATAAAGTTAGATCAATTTTTATTGGACCACTAGACATTTGAAAATATTGCCTGAATGGTGAGGTACGTATGACAAATTCCACTGTATGGTATCTCGTGAACAAAAAATACTGATCACCTTAATTTAGGGATTATGATGGAAATACATGCAGAACTTTGAAGAAACTCATCCTCTGAACGACAACTAAAATAGCAAGCAATCAATACAACCCTGAAAGGGTTGAAGGTCAATAGCCTGGAATGCAATTCCAGGTTATTGATGTGCAGGTGTCCAACCACGGAGTGGTTGAACCCTTGTTTCTTAATCCTTTTTTTGAGTCCAATATATTGTAAAATAGATGATGTTGGAGAGAACGCCCAGTCTCGGTCCCTTCACCTTCTTATCGATCCAGGTCAAAATGTGCTCCTGTCTAAAGTTAAATTAGATTGAACAAATGAATATTGCAAGAATTTGTTTCAACTCACTTCACCTTTCACAAAAACCTTGTCTATTACAAAATTTTCAGCTAAATCCACATCAACATCCGCAACAATTAAATCAGCCGATTTACCGACTTCAACTCTACCGGTACCAGGTACTCCATCTTTCATTTGATCCATTCCAAGCAGTCTGGCTGGATTGCCACTGAACATCATACTTGTCATGCACAGAGCTTCTTCAAGTGACATGGCATCATGGTGGCGATACCACACTCCTGGCATTTCAGTCATCAGCCATTTAAATACATTATTAAAACCTTTCACAGAGGCCAACACGCTGCCAAATAAGGTATCCTGAACACCCATCATCTGAAGGTATTCACGATTTTTACTAACCGCGCCCTTAAGACCAAATAATGAAAAGCTTTCTAAACCATCTACTCCGTTGGCAAACATACTATCGGTGATCATAATGACGCGGCTCGCTTCTTTACGGGCGATTGTATCTCGTACATGTGCCGGACCAACATGATAACCATCACAGATGATTTCAGTGGAGACCTTGTCTGATTTAAGCATGATTTGTTCGGCTCCACCCATCCGAAAGCCCTTTGTCGAGCTCCTGCTAGGCCCATTAAAAAAATGTACAGACAAAGAAAGACCAGCATCAACCGCTGCTTGAAATTCATCTCCATACGCCGCTGTATGTCCACCTGCAATCACGATATTTCTTTGATGCAGATCTTTGATTAATTCAAGCCCTTTTTGGCCATGCTCAGGGGGCACATTGACGATCCTTAATAAATCGCCCGATGCTGCCTGCAGCCGATCAATAACAGCACCATCAGCTTCGTAAAAGAATTTGGGATTTTGAGCACCTGCATAATGCGGATCTTTTAAAAAGGTGCCCTCAAGATTAATGCCACCAATTAATTGATATAGTGGCTGCTTTTGATCAATGTATGATTTTAGTTGTGCAAAAGTAAATTCAAGTTTTTCTAGAGGGGCGGCCATACTGGTGAGCAGTACTTTAGTCACTCCTTTTTGAGCGTAAAAACGTAGCGCCCGTTCGATTCCATCTTTCACAGCAGTTTCCTCTATGGAAAAAGAATCGGTTTTTAAATCATATTGACCGAAGGAAAAGTCAAAACCCACCGCTCCATGATTATGAATGTCAATAAATCCAGGAAGGATATACTTGCCCTCGCAATTGTAGGAATCACTAAAGCCAGTCGGATTTATTTTTGCTTTTATTTCCGTTATAATGCCACTCTCAATTGCCAGGTCAGATTGAATAATCCGGTCTGGTAAGACCAAAGTTGCATTTGTCAATAAAGTTTTTGTATGGGAAAGTTGTTTGTCAACGGTATTCAAGATCTGAAATTATTTTATTTGTAAAATCAACCAGGCAAGTAAAATGAGAGCGGCTACAAACAGCCACCCTAACAAAAATCCAAAAAAATCCGTTTTGTAACGGGTGGTAAAGTTTTTCCACCGGTCTTTGGTAAACCAGGTGTTGACATCCAACAATAATAGTTCTTTGTCAACGATCGTAGGCTCATTTTCCTTCTGATCGGAGTGCGTATACATTTTTTGAAAAAATCTCTGTACGGCTTCAGTAGGTTCTCTACGTGTCAATTTGCTGACTAACACCAACAAAATAAATCCAGCCAGCATGGCCCAGCCAAAGGGTGCGGGTGTCCATTTGTAGACCAGTATTAACTCACCTGTTTCCATATAATTCAGCAGGTAATACAAGACAAAAGCAATCACCACCCCGGATAGAGCTCCATATCGATTGGCGCCCTTCCACATAATTCCACCAAAAATCATGATGCCCATAAAAGCAGCAATGGTCTCCGTAAAAAGAAAGGCAGACAACACGTTTTTAATCGATAAAGCAAAAACGACGCCCAATAAGGTCAGAAGCAGGCCGGCAATGCGACCGACGCGGAGTAATTCCTGATCGGAGGCACTGGGTTTGATATAGGGCTGGTAGATATCTTTGGTAAAGAGCGCTCCCAGATTGACCATAAAATTGGAGCAAGAAGACATATTGGCAGCAAGAATACTGGCCATCATCAAACCAATCAGACCGGGCCCCAGAAGAAGTGCGGTTGCAAAACCAAATGCATGTTCAGGATCATCCAGTTCGATTCCTTTTTTAATCACAACAGCCGCTACAATTAAACCGGTTAAGGTCCATCCAATCGTCACCAATCGCTTTACAAAATTGCCATAGGTTTGACCAATCCTGCCCACAAGCTCGGATTCACCGGTCGCAAACATAGACATCATATGCGGTTGTGCTGTAATTCCAACCAAGCCATTTACTGCGAGCATAGCAATCGTAAAGGCACCTAATCCGGTTTCTTTCGAAAAAAGGAGAAAAAAGTCTGCGGGTAATACCTGACGCATTTCTGAAAATCCGCCAATTTCTCGAAGTCCGGAAGGAATTAATAGAAATGATAAAACAATGATGAATAGTCCCTGAATAAATTCGGTATGCGCTGCAGCAACTAAGCCTCCAAAAAAGCTGTAGACCATAAATGCAAGCGTCATCCCAACAACGACCCAATTAGAAGAAATCTGTCCGCCAGATGCCACAGAAATAACCTTCGCTGCACCTTGCAACATGGCTCCCATAATAAAAACAAAAAAGACAATGGCGAAAATGGTGTAAAAAACACCGAGTTTTTCTCCATACCGATCTCTTACTAGTTCAGCCGTAGTTGTACGTTCGCTACGACGATACCATGGAGCAATCAGCCAATAGAGGGGAGTAATTAGCAGATTCTTCCATTGGTACCAGATGGTGGCAAACCCACCCTGAAAAGCTGCTCCGGCTTGGGCAACGGGCATTTCAGCGTGGGTGCCGGTCCCAAAGGCCTGACCCACCATCGTCCACCATTTAAATTTGCGACCACCGCGAAAATAGTTGTCGCTGGTTTTCATATTACGTGAAATCCAGATACCGTAACCTGTAATGCCAAAAAAATAGACGATAATAACAATGATATCAATATTTTCCATTCACTACATTTTTGAAGCAGAAGCATTATCCAGATATAGAAAACACTGATCGTGATTGCGTAGAATAGATCCCGGGCACATATTCGTTAGAGGCCCTTTTACAGTATTTTTAACTGCTTCGGCTTTCCTTAAGTCGGGTACCGATACAATCAGGTTTTTGCTTTTTAGTATTTGGTTGATACTCATCGAAATTGCTGTCGATGGCACATCATCGAAAGTCTTAAACCAACCTTCACCAAATTGTTGTTGTCGGCAAGCTTCATCAAGATTCACGACAATATAGGGTTCATTCGTTTCAAAGTCTGCTGGAGGATCATTAAAAGCGAGATGGCCATTTTCTCCAATCCCGATGAGAGCAACGTCAATAGGATGCTGGGTAATGATATTGGAGAGCCGCCTGCATTCCTGTTCGGGATCAGGATTTTCACCGTCAGCTAAATGGTATTTACAGGCAAAATCAATGGGTTGGAGAAATCGCTCAGTGAGGTATTTTCTGAAACTGGCCGGATGGGTATCAGCCATGCCAATATACTCGTCCAAATGAAACATGGTGACATTTTCCCAGGGAATATCTGATTCGATTAGATTTTTCAGAACTTCAAACTGGCTGGCTCCGGTGGCCAAGATAATGTTGGCATGTCCTCGGCTTTCGATCGTGTCTTTGATCAATTGGCTTGCTTTTTCCGCTGCTGACCTTCCCAAAACTAAAGGATTTTCCAAAATTTCGATATGCACAAGTCATAGTTTTTGATGAACGTACAAAGTAGTAAAAATGATTGGGACCATCCTAGCCGGAATAAGCAGAAACACGATATGAAAATATGATGACCTGCATGGCTTTTGAAGTTTGTTCGTATTTTAGGTTGAGGGGAAATTGCTTTTGCGAGTTGTATATTGTGTGTACATCAGTGTATATTATGAAATCGATCAAGTTTTTGATTCTGCTAGGACTATCTATTTTCTGTAGTTGTCAAGAGGGCGAAGTCGCACCGTTTGAACCCAGGCCGATGCGCGTGCTTTTGCTAGGTCACGAAAGCGAGCACCATAATGCGAAGGCCTATATGCCCATGCTCCAGGCCACTCTGGCACCAAAGGGTTTTTATTTCGACTATACTTCTGATCCGGCTGATCTTAGAGAAGAAATCTTGAAGGATTATGATGCATTGATGCTCTATGCCAATCACGATGAAATCACAGAAGATCAAGCCGAAGCACTGTTGTCGTTTGTAAAGCAAGGAGGTGGATTTGTGCCTGTTCATTCGGCTAGTTACTGTTTTCGTAATTCTGAAAAGGTCGTAAAGCTGATCGGAGGACAATTTACTTCTCATGATACGGCCACTTTCACTGCTAAGATTATTAAACCGGATCATCCAGCGATGCAGGGTGTTACTGAGTTTTCCAGCTGGGATGAAACCTATGTACACTCAAAACTCAGTAGTGGTCGTACGGTTTTAATGGAAAGAACCGATGGTAATGGTTCAGAACCGTACACCTGGGTGAAGGAGCACGGGCGGGGACGGGTATTTTACACGGCTCTTGGTCATGATGAGCGCACCTGGTCAAAACCTGAATTTCAGACTTTGCTCGAACAGGGATTACGTTGGGTGATCGGGGATCAGAAGGCTAGTGCCCTGGCGGCGTTAGACATGCCTGTTTTACAATATTCAGATGCGAAGATTCCAAATTATGAAGGCAGGAATCCTCCACCAAAGTTGCAGGCACCACTCGACCCGGTCTCCTCACAAAAAAGAATTCAGGTGCCTCCCGGATTTTCCTTGCAATTATTTGCCGCCGAACCCGATATCCTAAAACCGATCAGTGCCGCTTGGGATCATAAGGGAAGACTCTGGCTTTTGGAAACAGAAGACTATCCCAATGAGATTAATATAGCTGATGGAGAGGGACATGACCGGATCAAGATTATAGAAGATACCGATGGTGATGGCAAAGCAGACAAGTTTACCATTTTTGCAGATCACCTGAGTGTTCCGACCAGTTTGGTCTTTGCCAATGGTGGAGTTATTGTTTCACAAGCTCCTCATTTTCTGTTTCTTAAAGACAATGACGGAGATGATGTGGCAGATGAGAAAAAGATATTGTTTTCTGGCTGGGGCACTTTTGATACGCATGCCGGACCCTCTAATTTGCAATATGGATTTGATAATAAAATTTGGGGGGTCGTCGGTTATTCATCGTTTGATGGTAAAGTAGGAAATGAGACACATAATTTTCGGCAGGGAGTTTACCGCTTCGATAGTGATGCTGCCACAATGGAATTTATGGGGGCCACTTCAAATAATACCTGGGGTCTTGGATTTACTGAAGCTTTTGATGTTTTGATTTCGACTGCAAATAATACCCATAGTGCTTTTTTGGGGATTCCTCGTCGATTTTTTGAAGGTGTCGAGGGTTTGAAAATCCAAAGTGTGAAAAAAATTGATGGCCATTATGCTTTTCACCCTAATACTCCTAATGTCAGGCAGGTCGATGTTTTTGGAGGCTTTACCGCTGCGGCCGGTCACCACCTATACACTGCAAGAAACTATCCTCAGGAATATTGGAATCGGGTGGCCCTGGTTTGCGAACCTACCGGTCATTTGTTGCACAAGGCAGTGATCGAACCGATGGGTGCGGGGTTTATCGAGAAAGATGGATGGAATTTATTGGCAAGTTCTGACGAATGGGTTAGTCCCGTGCATGCCCAGGTAGGTCCCGATGGTGCTGTGTGGATATTGGATTGGTACAATTTTATTATTCAGCATAATCCTACACCTCCCGGATTTGAAAATGGTTTAGGCAATGCGCACATAAATCCATTAAGAGACAAAACTCATGGTCGGATATACCGGTTGGTTTACGATGGCGCCATCAATAAATCATCGCCAGAAATTGGACCTGATCTCATGGAAAATTGTATTGCAACTTTAAGCAATGATAATTTGCTGTGGCGCTTACACGCTCAGCGCCTGTTGGTAGAAAATAAATATGTTGCAGCAAAAAATCAGTTGATTTCATTGATTAAGGACACACAGGTAGATAAAATAGGTTTGAATGTTGGGGCAATCCATGCATTATGGACCCTTCACGGTCTCCATTTGTTGAATGATACTCAGGCTCGCGAAGCAATCTATGATGCACTCTCACACCCATCGGCAGCAGTGCGAAAAAATGCGGTTAGAATTTTGGATACCTCGGCTGGTAGTTTGGAAAAGATCATAGAAACCAATATGCTCCTAGATAAAGACAGCGGAGTTCGACTGGCATCCATTCTTAAATTAATCGAACAAGAAGATAGGGACGAAATCGGTTCGCTGCTTTACGAGTTATCTGGCGACAAATCGGTAGCTGCCGATGAGTGGTTATCGAGGGCCGTTTATGTCGGAGCGGTAAGACATAAAGAATCTTTTACCAAGGCGATGTCTGCGACTGAAAAAGAGCGTATCGCTGCGGGATACCAGGATGATAAGGAAGTGGTCGATTATTCTGCCCGAGATGTAAATACCCATGATTGGAAAAAGGTAGAAACTCCGAGTCGTTGGTCACAAACCACAGCCACGGATTTGCATAATTTTGATGGAATTATTTGGGTGAAACAGGATTTTGAAGTTTCGGCTGAATTATCAGGGAACCCGGCGATTCTGAGCCTGGGTCCAATTGATGATACCGATGACACCTATGTAAACGGGCAGCGAGTTGGTGGTCTGACCAAAAAATGGGATGAATTGCGTAATTATAAAATACCTCAAGGCGTCCTTAAATCGGGTAAAAATCAAATCACGGTTAGAATCTCGGACAGCGGTGGGAGAGGAGGGATCTATGGAGAAAAGGACCAGATATTTATTGAAATAGGAAATCAAAAGATTGATTTGTCTGGGATATGGCTTTTTAAAATTGAAGAAAAATTTAGACCAGAAGAAGAGGTGTTCTCGGATGGCATCAATATTCGGGACCTTTTTC
This sequence comes from Saprospiraceae bacterium, assembly GCA_016711125.1. Lineage (GTDB taxonomy): Bacteria > Bacteroidota > Bacteroidia > Chitinophagales > Saprospiraceae > JABDMH01. Next base: position 468,219 of record JADJTQ010000006.1, read on the forward strand.
TAAAGCATTAGGGTCCGTATGCGTTCGAATTAAGTAAAAATCTTCCGCACATGTCAGCGGAGAAATTTGACCAGGTAATAGAAATGCAACCAGTACCTGATCAAATGCGATATGACAAGGAAGAACTTTCCTTTACTACGGGTGAAAGAATTAAAATTATCTTCAAAAACACCGATGGTATGCAGCACAATCTGTTGATCGGTAGTCCAGGGAGTCTGGAGATGATAGGCAAAGCAGCTGATGGGATGGCCCAATCTGCAATCGGAGTGGAAAGAGAATATGTACCTGAACTGACCGTCGTTCTGGCTTCAGCTGGTCTGCTGGATCCCGGTGAAACCCAGGAAATTGTTTGGCAAGTACCGGATGAGCCGGGAGACTATATTTTTGTGTGTACCTTTCCGGGTCACTGGAGGACCATGAATGGAGTGATCAAAGTAATTAAGGCACCTTCCATCTGACGCCAACGATCCAGTGGTCCTGACCCCTTGGAGGTTTCTGAGCGACCGCTAGACGTTTTTTCGAAGATCAATTTCGGGCTACGATCCAAGGGGTCCTGACCCCTTGCCGGTTTTTACCCTCTCAAAATGAACAATTGCCAAGCTGCTTGGATCTTAGTATCTTAGTAGTATGATCGAAGTGATTTCCGATATAAAGCAATTGACGTTAACTGGTACTTACACTTATGCAGACTATCTAACCTGGCAGTTTGACCATATGGTCGAGCTAATTCGAGGTAAGATTTTTAAAATGTCACCGGCACCAGACCGGATGCATCAGGAGATTGTAAGTAATCTGCATGGAATTATCTGGACTTTTTTAAAAGATAGGCAATGCAGGGTTTACTCGGCACCATTTGACGTAAGGCTTCCCTTACCTCAAAATGGAAATGATCCTGATAAGATTGACACGGTAGTTCAACCGGACATATGTGTGATTTGTGACTCTGACAAGTTAGATAAAAGAGGGTGCCTGGGGGCCCCGGATTGGATTATCGAAATTCTCTCAGAAAGTACTGCACAAAAGGACCTTCATGAGAAATTTGATATTTATCAATTTTCGGGAGTAAAAGAATATTGGATTGTTCATCCCCATGAACAGACTATATTGATTTATGTCTTAAATGAAGAAGTCGGCCTTTATGAATTGGCAAGACTCACTCCTTTTACTGCTAATGAATCCATTAAAAGCTTTGTTTTTCCAGATTTGGAATTCGATCTTAAAGATGTTTGGGAGTAAATCCCCGGGAGTCCGATCGAAGGGGTCATGACCCCTTGACGGTTTTTTCAAAGATCAATTTCGGGCCACGATCCAAGTGGTCAGGACCCCTTGGAGGTTCTTGAGTGACCCCTTACGGAATTTCGGATTATCAAATCGTCATTGAAAAAGTCTTTGTAGTTGGTTTATTCCGATTTAAATGCATGTCAAACGCCATGCAAACGTTTCGGACGAAAGGCCGGGCAGGTTCAGGTACAATTAATTCCTTTTGCTGAATGATTACCAATCCATCTTTTTTCATTTCCGTGAGTTTTTCCAGGCAATTTTCGATTCCGTCAAATTGTTGTTCTTCTTTTTCCCAGCTGGTACGAAAATGACACATCAGATTTAAGATATGTTTTCGAACAACGAGATCTTCACTATTTAAGATATGACCTCTAAATACCGGAAACTCATTTTCTTTTACTTTGGCAGCATAAGCCTCCACCTCTTTTAAGTTCTGTGAAAAAGAATACCAGGTATCGCCTATGGCGGACATTCCCAGACCTATCATTACCTTGGTATTGGTGGTAGTGTATCCCATAAAATTGCGATGAAGAGTATTGGCCTTCATCGCGGAGTAGAGATCATCCGACTCCACAGCAAAATGATCCATGCCGATTTCGAAATAGTTATGTTCGAAAAACATGTTTTTTCCGGTCTCATACAGTTTTCGTTTTTCAACATCTTTGGGTAAATCATTTTCATCAAAACCTCGCTGACCTATCCCCTTGATCCATGGTACATGGGCATAACTATAAAACGATATTCGATCCGGACTTAATTCCAAGGTCTTTTCGATCGTGTCCACCACGGCCTTTTCATGCTGGTGAGGCAGACCAAATACCAAATCGTGGCTAATGGATCGATATCCGATATTACGGGCATCGTGATGAACCCTTTGCACATTTTCAAAAGGTTGGATTCGGTTAATTGCTTTTTGCACAACCGGATCATAATCTTGCACTCCAAAACTTACCCTGCGGGCTCCTAGGTCGTACAAAACCTGCAGGTGCTCATGGGTTGTATTATTTGGGTGGCCCTCAAAACTGATTTCGATATCCTGAATTTTGGCCGAATTTAAAATAGTAGACAGTAATCGATGCAGATTTTTGGGTTCGAAAAAAGTAGGCGTACCACCGCCGAGGTGCAATTCCTTCAGGTTAGGAGTAAATCCCAGCAGGTCGATATACATCTGCCATTCGTTAAGCAACGTATCTACGTATGGCTCTTCCACCTGATGATTTTTAGTGATCCTTTTTATACATCCACAGAACGTACAAAGTCTTTCGCAAAAAGGAAGGTGGATGTACAAGCTAATTCCTTCATCCCGGTGATTCGTTGCGCTCTCAGCCAGCGAGTTTTTCCATGCTTTGATATCAAATTTGACAGCATCCCAGTAGGGCACCGTGGGATATGAAGTGTATCTAGGTCCGGGTACATTATATTTTTGAATTAGTTTGGCATCCATCCTGCAAAAATAGAGGGTTTTGAGTAATGATCATGCCTCAGTAAGCAATGTGGCTTTCTTTTGACAAATACTAATTTATAGAACACTGGTAGCCCGGATTATTTTAAGTGTTCTTACCAATTTGTAAAACTACCATCAGGGCGGAAGTATTGGGGTACACCCTCCTGATATTGATCTACCTCAGCCACTAATTTCAAGTGACCTGTATTAATCTCCACACCGAGCCCAGGCCGTTGATTAGGCCACATTTTCCCTTCCTTAAAATCATAGCATTCCGGCAAATGAGGTAAATCAGGTTTTCCTTTACCTAACATCTCCATCAACACCGGACCGGAGAATGGCATGCATGTATGTACCAGGGCAGCAGTAGAAACCGGACCTGTAAAATGGGGCACCAAGCCCACATAGTGCGTTTCGCATGATGCAGCAATTTTCTGGAATTCCGTAATGCCACCACAGTTCGGAAGAGATACCCTCGAATAATCTATTAAATTTTGTTCGATCAATTCAGCGATATCCCATTTATCACCAAACTGCTCACCTACGGCGATTGGGATTTTCACCTGATTTCTCACTAAATGATAAAGACCTTTATTTTCACTGCGCACCAGATCTTCGACAAAGTAGGGCTCAAGATCTTCAATCAAATTGGCTAAACGAATGGCATCGGGTTGATCCAGCCTGGTATGAAAGTCAATGCACCAGTCACCATCTACCCCTACTCCCGCTCTAATTTCCTGACAATCCTTTAGGGTGTCCCTCACCGCCTGGCGTGTGTTATAAGATTCATTGGGATTTCGTGGCCCAACCGCACTGTGTCTGTAAGCCCGGAAACCGTCATCGATAGCTGCTCTGGCCTTATCTCTCAAAGTGCCTTCAAAAGGGTAACCAGTCGTATAACATTCGCAATGATTGCGGGCCTGCCCTCCCAGGAGTTCATAGACAGGTACTCCCAGATGCTTCCCTTTTATGTCCCAAAGCGCTAGGTCCAGTGCTCCCAAAGCATGAATTTTTTCTCTTCCCGGTGGATAAAAATGACCCCGGTACATCAACTGCCATAGCTTTTCAATTTGTAAAGGATTTTTACCAATGATGAGACCAGCCATTTGACTTACCAGAAAAGCAGTACCCCCCTCGCCAATACCAGTAATCCCACTCTCTGTTTCTATGGTTACTATATGTGCGCATTGGTTAACTATTGGCCGGGAAGGAGCCTCATAAAACCGGACACGTTTGATCTTAAGATCATCGGAAGGACCACCTGACATAAGATCATTTTCTTCCCCTGTATCAAATGAGTGTGCCAAAATCTTACCGGCCGGAATTGCTGTTCCAATTGCAAGTAATGACTGGATAAATTTTCTTCTTTTGGTAGACATGGACTTATCTTTTTCTTGTTATAGTTATAAAAAATAAGCATATAAATTCTTTTGGGAGGCCTTGATCTCTCACTATTGTTAAACCAACCTAAAACTATATCCAGATATGGGCAATTCACTTGTCGATTTCGCGTTTTCTTTTATACCTGCCTTGTACCCGTCTCAATCAATTTATTACATTTTATTAACGAATAGCTTTTCGTCGTATGGTCATTGTGGGCAATTGGAGGTTAGTCATCTTGATGAGTCTGGTCACTTTATTACAGGTGCCCGTTAGAGCAACTATATTTTATGTTGATCCTTCCAACGGCGACATGTCAAATGATGGATCCTTCGCAGCTCCATGGCGTTCGCTACAAGAGGTCTTTGATTTAAATCTTATTGAGACCAAATCTTATAGCCCTTTGCCCTACAGTTCGGCTTCCACTCTAGTGGTAAAGAATTCCGGATCACCTGTCAAGGCTGGCGATACTTTAATGCTGCGAAACGGATTTCATGGATCTATATTTTATCGGGGTATTTACAATGATGATTACGTCACCATCATGAATCAGCCTGGGCATCAGCCGACGCTTTCAGATATTGAATTTTCTGCTGCAGCTAAAATTATTTTAGATGGTCTTGTCATCAGCCCGGAAAATGCACCATCTTTTTCTATAGCCGTCTTTTCTTTGTTGAAAGCCATAATTATCATGGACCGAGCCGGGATATCATTATTCGAAACTGTCGTTTATCAGGTATTTCTGATCAGACCGGCTGGGGATTAACCGAATGGAATCAAGTGGGTTCTTGCATTCACATGGATGGGAATGCCATGGTCATTGAAAATAATCAATGTCATAATGTTGATCAAGGTATTACCATGGTGGGGGATTCTGCCGAAGTTCGGAATAATCAGATTGTCAATTTTGCTGGAGATGGTATGCGAGGCCTGGGAAGTTATTTGATATTCGAAAATAATCTGGTGAAAAATTGTTATGATGTCAATGATAATCACGATGATGGATTTCAATCTTTTACTGATATCAATAATCCATTTGTTGGGAATGTTTTAAGGGGAAACATCATTATAAATTATGAAAACCCTTTGCAACCCTTCAAAGGAACCTTACAAGGCATCGGTTGTTTTGATGGGCCGTATGTAGACTGGATTATTGAAAATAATCTGGTCGTCGTTAATCACTATCATGGCATTTCTCTCTATGGTGCAGACCACTGTACAATCGTAAATAATACGGTTGTTGACATCGATAGTGCTAATAGTCCTAATGGCACCTGGATTCTGATTACTGACCATAAAAATGGTACGCCAAGTTCTAATTGTCTGATCCAGAATAATATTTCCTTTGGATTCGGATACGGGGCTGAAACTGAATTTCATAATAATCTTCTAGTTGAGGATTACACCAATTTCGTGTCCTCGCCTTTGGCTAATTTTCGTTTGTCTGCCGGTAGTAGCGCGATCGATGGAGGTGAAACACAGGAGCACCTTCAGTTGACCTAGACGGTAATCTTCGACCCCAAAATGGTATAGTGGACATCGGCGCCTATGAATATATACCACTTCTGGATTGTACCCGTGATACGGGTGATAAATCAGGACCTGACCACCTCGACGGTAGAACGAGTACATCAATGGCTTAGCAGTATTGGTCCACTACAAGTTTTCTCCGGCACTACTCACAATATCACGATTGGCGATTTTGCTGAATTAAATCCTGGATTTGAAATCATGAATCAGGTAGTGTGGGATCTTCGTATTATACCCTGCAAACCCTAAGCCTTTTAAGTCCTTCCATACCATTGTTCGGATGTAGTCATTGGCTTCCTTTTTTCAAAAGATCCAAGAGAAGTACAAAATCTAAATTTGTGTTAATTACGGCCAGATTGGTGAGAAATCGTCTAGAGAATTGTTTATAAGATAAAAGTTACCATGAAAGAGATCATTTATTTAATGGGAGCCTTTGCAATACTTTTTATCGGTGTTACGCTGAATGGTTGTGCGACCCCCACTCAAGGAATTTCCACTGAAATGCAATCTGAAAGAGACCAGCAATATACAGTGGATCATCCTATGGTCCTTAGTGATTTTCTAAGGAAAGCACCCGGAGTTAATCTCGACTGGACTACCGGAGTTCCCACATTGAGAGGGGGATATCCGCTCTATGTCATTGACGGCATGCGGGTAGGACACGATTATTATGAAGTGACCCGTATGGTCAATGTGTTTGATATTGCTTCCGTTGAAGTGATTAAAAGCTCAACCGAAGCATTGATGTATGGTCGAGACGTGGCTCATGGTGTGATCCATATCCATACCCGGACAGGTCCATCAGATCACCAATAATAGTCCCAAAATTGGAGTCTATGAATGTAAATTGTTTTTTAGTGTTTTCATTCAATAGAGCCACTTGGGGTTATATGAAACCATCCCCTGATTTGACAATTGCAAATTAACACTTTGTATGACCCAATTGACGAGTTCCAATGAGGACAAGTGTTGCTTGTTTAAAAAATAGTGGTTTTCCGTGGTTGTATTTAACATATATTTAAGTGATTGTACCTGCTTTTTTTTTAGGTGCAATCGTCTTATCTTGTAATAATTGGATTATTGAATGAAAAAACAATTTACGCAAATCGCTTTTTTTCTGGTAGGTGGCTTTTTTCTAGTGTCTTTCTCAGTGATTGCCGACTTACAAGATCATCTGGCTGGGTTAGAGGATGGTGACCAATTGAGTTTTGAATATTCTTTTGAGGGTTGTTATGGTCCCTATCATCACGGCCGTATCGATTTCAATTCAATCTCTGACACGATCTTCTATACAGAAAAGAGCTATGATGATAAAGGAAAAGAAGGTCTTTCACAATCTGGAAAGTATGAGCGATCAAGACTACTTGATTTGCTTAGACATGCTGAAAAGACAAAGTCAAAGGAGATATATGGAAATACCATCACCTACCGGATTGCGATCAATACCAACGAAATACGGAGAGGTGCCGATCGGATTGAACAGCGACATTTTATCGAAATTTTCCAGCCCTTTACTTCAGTATTTTCAAAAGGACGAAATACCGTGATCCCAGGATTGAAGACAGGAGGTTTTGTTCATTAAGACTTCATCCTACCCCATGTTTTTGCGGTTTGCCAAGGCTGACCCCGGTATTTACCTGATAATGCTTACATCAAATCAAATCTAACCGCTGAGATTTGTTGCTCACCAGATAATGCAGTTCTCAGAAATGAAAAGGCTTATGTTGTTGTAAAGCCAGTAGATTATCTTATTTTAAGCCCTTCATTTTTTCCATCAAATAAGAACTGTCAGATGACCTTACAAATCGAAAGTTTTAAAGAGTACAAAAAAGCATATCAGGAAAGTGTTGAAAAGCCAGAAAAATTTTGGGCTGCTCAAGCTCGTACATTTTCATGGATGAAAAAGTGGGATAAAGTCTTGGAGTGGGACTTTATAAAGCCTGACGTTAAGTGGTTTATTGGAGGTAAATTGAATATCACTGAAAATTGCCTAGATCGACATCTGAAGTCACGGGCTGGACAAGTAGCTTTGATTTGGGAGCCAAATGATCCCAGCCAACCTTATAAGACTTATACCTATCAGCAACTCCATGATGTGGTGTGTCAATGTGCCAATGCCCTGAAAGCTAATGGCATCAAAAAGGGAGATCGCATCTGTTTTTATATGCCAATGGTTCCTGAGTTGGCGATAGGGATCTTAGCCTGCGCTAGAATCGGAGCGATTCATTCTGTAGTGTTTGCGGGATTTTCGGCAACGGCATTAGCAGACCGGATTAAAGATGCATCTTGTAAAATGGTCATTTGTTCAGATTATAGTGCCCGGGGTGAGAAAAATATTCCAGTAAAAGATGTGGTTGATGAGGCATTAATGAAGGGTTGTAAAAGTGTAGAAACGGTTTTAGTACATAAGAATACCGGTGGCGATGTCAAAATGAAAAAGGGACTCGATAAATGGTGGCATGATGAGTTGAAAGGACAGAAGAAGACCTGTAAACCAGCAAAGATGGATTCGGAGGACATTTTGTTCATTCTTTATACAAGTGGCTCGACCGGTACACCCAAAGGTGTGGTACATACTTGTGGTGGTTATATGGTCTACACATGTTTTACCTTCAAGAATGTGTTTCAATATAAGAAAGGAGATATTTTTTGGTGTACGGCTGATATTGGATGGGTGACCGGACATAGCTATATTGTCTATGGACCATTACTTGCAGGAGCGACTTCGATCATGTTTGAGGTGGTATCAACCTATCCCGATCCGGGTCGATTTTGGCATGTTTGCGAAAAACACCGCGTCACACAATTTTATACTGCACCAACTGCTATCAGAGCCTTAATGGCTCAGGGTAATCAATGGCCTAAAAACTACGATTTATCATCAATTAAGGTGATGGGTAGTGTTGGAGAGCCAATCAATTCCGAGGCTTGGCATTGGTATGATCAGGAGATTGGGAAAGGAAAATCTCCGATTGTAGATACCTGGTGGCAAACAGAGACCGGCGGAATTTTGATTTCACCGCTTCCGGGACTGCATAAACTCAAGCCCTGTTATGCTCAATTGCCTATGCCGGGGATTCAGCCATGTTTGGTTGATGCCAATGGAAAGGAGATTAAAAAGAAGGAAGCGGAAGGCCTACTCTGCATCAAATTTCCTTGGCCGGCTATGATCCGTACGACGTATGGTGATCATGAACGCTGTCGACAAGTATATTTTGCGACTTTCGAAAACATGTATTTTACCGGTGATGGTGCAAGGAGGGACAAGGATGGACACTATCGCATTATCGGCAGAGTCGATGATGTCATTAATGTCTCTGGTCATCGCATTGGTACGGCGGAAGTGGAAAATGCAATCAATGAACATGTTAGGGTGATCGAATCTGCGGTAGTTGGTTATCCACATGAAATCAAGGGTCAGGGTATCTATGCTTACGTGATTACTGATGGTGAAATTGAAGATCCTGTGCAATTTAAAAAGGAAGTACATGAGGTTGTCACCCAAGTGATAGGACCTATCGCCAAGCCCGATAAAATTCAAATTGTGTCCGGGTTGCCTAAAACGAGATCAGGTAAAATCATGCGGCGCATTTTACGGAAGATTGCAGCAGGAGAAAGTGATGGCATTGGAGATGTTTCTACGCTTCTTAATCCAGAAATTGTTGAGGCTCTGAAGGAGGGACAAGAAGAGGCACTTTAATTATTGATAAAGCGATGCTTTGAGAGAAAAAGTATTGCCGTATTTTAAACGATGTCAGTTCTTCGGTACCAGGCTTTTTTTTTAACGGTATTTTACTTCTCAGCAACTGTGCTTTGTGCACAGCAGTTTTGCCTTACCCGCTTAACAGCTGACGACAGAGCGATTGACCAAAGAGCCTTTGATGAAGATTCTATTTTATACATCTATACGGTGATTCACGTACTTTATCAAGATTCATCCCAATATATTGAGGATACCGATATCTTGGCACAACTCGAAAGTGTATCGCGAGACCTGCGTCGACTCAATGAAGATCGGGATGACACACCTTCAATGTTTGTTTCTGTTGCAGCAGATTGTAAAATCGAACTATGCCTGGCTAGGCTTGATCCAGATGGACAACCAACATCGGGCATAACCAAAAGGCAAACTAATGTCCGTGAAATCGGACTCACGGATCGTTACTATCAGACTGGTCTGGGGGGTATAGATTTGTGGGATCCCGGTCGATATTTGAATATTTGGGTCTGCCAGATCAGCGAAATTGGTGACATCGGTGGCTTCGCTGAATTACCCCAAAATGAACTCACTAGTGCGGAAGGTGTGGTCATCGATTATCGCTTTTTTGGCGAGGGCAATAAAGCATTATCGCCGTTTGATAAGGGACGAACTCTTACGCACGAAATCGGCCACTGGTTGGGTCTCGAACATATCTGGGGTGCTAAGGCGGGCTGCGATATTGATGATGGCATCACTGATACGCCTCGTCAATTTGACCGGTATCGGGGTTGTCCGGCATTTCCCCAATCTTCCTGCGGTACGGAAGATATGTTCATGAATTTTATGGATCTGACGGACGATCGATGTATGAACCTTTTTACGGCAGGTCAGAAGGACCTTATGCGAAATACCCTACTTTCGGTGAGGCCAGGTTTAGTATTAAGTAGTTGTGATGAACCCACAACGGCAATTGTCGAATTTAAATCCAGCCAACTCGCAATACCTAATCCGGCTACCACTTACCTCTATTTGGGTGACGCTAAGTACGATTATCTCGATTTACGGGATCTCACTGGTACTTCTGTACTAACTCAGTCACGGGGTGATTTAGTCAACATATCAGCATTAAAGTCAGGCACTTATCTAATGCTGATGAAAGTTAAATCGAAAGTTATTTTTCAGAAGATTATTAAAATACCCTAGTTCATGCCCAACTATTCATGTACATGACCATGGTCTAACTCTGAGTCGGTTGCTTCTCGAATCGAAATAATTTTACCGGTGAAATATAAGTCTATGCCAGCCATTGGATGGTTAAAATCAACCTTGATTGATTCTTCATCTGTTTCAACGATAATGCCCTGATAACTATTACCTTGCGCATCCTGTAGTCCAAGTGAACGCCCTAACTCAATGGATTCCGGATCGACTTTGCCATCCACTATAAATTCACTCATGGGTATGTTGGCGATGGCCTGTTCATCGTAAAGGCCATACGCTTCTTCTGCTTCAATCGCAAATGCGAAGTCGTCACCTTCATTTTTCTGCTCAAGGTTGCCCTCGAAGGCTGGTATCATTTGGCCAATACCATAAATAAATTCTAAAGGTTCGGATTCAAAGGTGGATTCAACCAATTCACCATCGGGATTTTCCTCTTGCAGTTTGTAATGCAAAACCACTACCTGATTCTTTTTAATGGCCATAATCGATTTTTTTAATGAGCGCGCAAGATAAATAAATATAGGTAATTGGCTCGCTGACCCATAGTTCGCTTGATGAGTCATTATCCAGGTGGTACAGCCAAAAAGCCCTGCTTGTTAAATACATTCTTCAGCGATCCCTATTTAGAGATTCCACGATTTATTGGTGACAGAGCCCACATTTTGATATTTTTATACCTCTTTCAGAAAAAACAGTTTATGAAAAATTATTTATTGTATTCAGTGGTCGGTTTATTTGCCATCCTGGCATGTGGAGAAACTTCCAATTCAGCCAAGAGACTTCTGGTCTTTTCAAAGACCTCCGGATTTAGACACACTTCCATTGCTCCCGGCAAGGAGGCCATCCTAAAGATGGCTACCGAGCATGGCTATGAAGTGGATACGACCGAAGATGCGATGGTCTTCAATCAAAATTCCCTTAAAAAATACCAGGCCATTATTTTTTTTAATACCACCGGCGATTGTCTGAATGATCAGCAGCAATTGGAGATGATGCGATACATACAAGCTGGAGGAGGCTTTGTTGGCATTCATGCGGCAGCAGATACTGAGTACAAATGGCCATGGTACGGGCGACTAGTTGGAGCCTATTTCAATGGTCATCCCAATAATCCCAATGTGCGGGAGGCAGATGTCGTACGATTGGATAGTAGTCATATTTCATGTGCACATCTTCCTTTGAAATGGCACCGAAATGATGAATGGTACAACTACCGGGATATTCAACCCGATCTGAATCTTTTGCTGAATCTAGATGAGACCAGTTACGAAGGAGGCACCAATGGATCCCACCATCCCATTGCCTGGTATCACGATTTTGATGGGGGGAGGGCCTTTTATACCGGTGGTGGTCATACCGATGAGAGTTTTAGCGAAGCGGCTTTTTTACTACACCTATGGGGAGGCGTCGAGTATGCGGTGGGTCAGGGTAAGATTGATTACGATCGACCTTCAGTTGCTCCTCAGGAGAATAGATTTCAAAAGATAGTCCTGACTGATAATCTGTATGAGCCCATGGAGATGGCAATGCTGCCGGATCGCCGGATTCTCTTTATTGAAAGACGAGGTGACATCCACCTTTTTGATCCATCCATTGACAGCTTACGCCTGATCCATACCTTGGAGGTCAATTTCAAGCTCGAAGACGGTCTCCTGGGCTTGGCCCTTGATCCTAACTTTAGTGAAAACCATTGGTTGTATCTGCTTTATTCACCTCCAGGTGAGCAACCAAAGCAGCATGTATCACGCTTTACCCTGACCAATAATCAACTTGACCTTGCTAGTGAAGCTGTGCTTCTGGAAATACCTACTCAGCGTGACGAATGCTGCCATTCGGGGGGGTGCCTTGAATTCGGTCCTGACGGCCATCTCTACATGTCTACCGGAGATAATACCAATCCATTTGCTTCCGACGGTTTTTCACCGAGTGATGAACGGCCGGGTAGGAGTGCCTGGGACGCACAAAAATCATCTTCTAATGCTAATGATTTACGAGGTAAAATTTTACGCATCCATCCTGAGGCTGATGGGAGTTATACGATCCCTGACGGAAATTTGTTTCCAAAAGACGGATCACAAGGTAAACCAGAAATATACGTAATGGGATGTCGTAATCCGTTTCGCATGTCGATCGATCAGAGAAGCGGTTTTCTTTATTGGGGCGAGGTAGGTCCTGATGCAGGAAAAGACTCCCTTGGCAGGGGTCCGAAGGGACACGATGAAGTCAATCAAGCCAGAAAAGCGGGATTTTTTGGATGGCCTTATTTTGTAGGTAATAATAAGCCTTATAACGAATACAATTTTGCTTCGAAGCAATCGCTTGCAAAATATGATGCCGCTCTTCCCATCAACAATTCTCCCAATAACACGGGGATAAGTGAGCTTCCCCCGGCAAATGCTGCATTTATTTGGTACCCATATGATGAGTCTGCCGAGTTTCCACTGGTTGGCACAGGAGGTCGAAATGCCATGGCCGGTCCCATATTCTACCTCAATGATTACCCTGATACGGATGCACGATTTCCGGCATATTATGATGGAAAGCTTTTTACCTACGATTGGATCAGAGGATGGATCATGTCGGTGAAGATGAATGAAAATGGTGATTTTGTAACGATGGAACGTTTTCTTCCCAGTCAAAAATTTAGCAATCCTATCGATATCATCATGAGTCCTGAGGGTGAGATGTACATCCTGGAATATGGAACTGCCTGGAATGCCCAAAATCCGGACGCACGTTTGGTCCACCTTAAGTATATCAAAGGCAACCGGCAGCCGGTTGCCAAAGCATTGGCATCTGAGGTGGCGGGTGCCAACCCATTTGAAGTGCAATTTTCATCAGAAGGCACTTTAGATCCCGATGATGACCAACTCAATTATCATTGGTCTTTCGGAGACGGTGAAGGCACCTCCAATGAGAAAAACCCCACTTATATCTATATCAAGCCAGGTAGTTTTACCGCAACCTTAACGGTCACTGACCAGGATCAGCTGATATCTACCGATGCCATTAAGATTATGGCAGGTAATGAACCTCCACAATTGAGTTGGAACATACAGGGCAATCAGACTTTTTACTGGCCTGGAGCAACTGTTGAATATAATCTAAACGTGATTGATAAGGAAGACGGTAGTGTCGGCAACGGTATTGACCCGGAGTCGGTCACGCTCAGTATCAAGTATCTCGAACAAGGAGTGGATATCAATGAAATAGCTCTGGGTCACGAAGCGCTGGCAAATGCCTCGCGATTTGTAGAGGGCCGAAACTTGATGGATCAGTCCGATTGTAAAGCATGCCATTTTGTTGATAGAGAGTCGGTGGGTCCGATGTTTGAATTGGTCGCTCAAAAATATCACAGTGATAAAAACGCTCAAAAGTATCTAACAGATAAAATCATCAATGGAGGCGGTGGAGTTTGGGGTGTCAATGCCATGGCAGCTCATCCCCAACATACCCTGGAGGAAGCTAATAAGATGGTTGATTATATCCTTTCGCTGGCAGACAGGCAGAACACCGGTGATCTGCTTCCCCTTTCAGGTACTTACCAATTTGCTACAACCAATGATAAGGACGCAGGATCTTATATCCTGATGGCATCATATACTGATAAGGGAACTAATGGTTTGGAGACTTTGACTTCCAGAGAGATCCTGAGATTGAGAAATCCAAAAGTAAGTGCCTCGGATTATGACACAGCGATGGTTGCCCAGAAATTTACACTCACCGCTGAGCAAGCTTCAGGTATGGGAGCAACCGGTCCAATGGTTATTTTAATCGCGGCAGATGGCGGCTTTATTGGCTTCAGTAATTTGGACCTGACTGGAGTGGTTTCTATTGATATGCTCGCTACACAAAATGAGTCTTTTACCGGGGGTGGTACTATTACTTTACATATTGATAAGCCAGGTGGATCTGAGATTGGTAGTGCTAGTATGGATGAGCCGACTAAATCCGACTCAAAGATTTTGTCGGTACCACTGAATCAGGTTGAAGGTATCCATGATCTTTATCTGACTTTTAAAGGGTTGTCAGATAAGGCGGTTGCTGTCTTGATTAATATAGAATTTATCCGAGCCGAGTCGCTCTAAATTGGAAGAAGATCGTTAATTAGAGAAATAATAAAGGATAATAGGAAATCTCCCTTTCAAAAGTATGAATGACATTATTTAAAGACATTGTGCTTGTTATTTTTTTAAATGGTACTTTATTATTGAGTGCTCAGCCCTTATTTTTCGAATTACCAAGTGACTCTGAGACTTTTAATCGACGACTTAGTCGATTTGCTAATAATGATCTACTAATTGGGGATTCATCTGATGATGGTATTTTTTCGGAATCAAATGGGAAGATTTTTCTTACCAGAATTGATCTTTGTGGTGATATCGTCTGGTCAAGCAGTTATGAGAGGAGCACCGAATATCTTGAATTTAAGGATGTGGTCGTCAATCAGAATGATGACATTTTTGCCTATGGTAGCGCATATTTGTGATCGATCAAACGGGTAATTTGGTTTGGTCCGCTGAGCTTGATTTAAAAGCCAGTGCTTTGCCAATTGCTGGGCCCGTCGAGATTCAGGGAGGTTATGCCTTCGAGTCGTATCGGGATGGGTATTTATTTTTTTACAAATTGGACTATGACGGCAATCTGCTATGGAAGTCAGATAAGATTCCGTCTGTCAAATTTCGGGGAGATATGGCGATCCGGCAAGATGGTGTGTTGATGGCTTCATATAAGCAGACCTCCGGCAATGAGAATGTTTTGGCAATTGTTGAGATTAATTCGGCAACTGGTCAAATCATCAGTCATACCTATTTGAATATTGAACAATCGATCGACTTCGAGCATCTTTACCAAGATTTAGATTTGAGGGGAAATTTGAGGATGATTGGAAATAAAGTACTGCTTGAGAAGTATCCAATCGATATCCCATATTTTTTTATCCAATTTCCCGCAGATTATTCATTGGGAACTTGCTTTGGTTGGGAGGCTTTAGATATTAAGATTTCTAATGATATTCCTCTATTGTTCAGTTCAATTGACACAGTTTTACTAGATACCCGGATGACTGCACTTGCGTCTGACGGCGCTACACAGGTTGCTCCCTATGAATTTCCGATCAAAGATGTTTGCAATGAGAAAAGGGATCCGGAAGTGACTCTCAAAGACACTTCCTTATCATGTGAAACAGACTGGCTTGTTAGATTGCCAAGCGACCAATTTAACTGGGAAGACGGCGTTGCGACCAGAGATCGGGTACTTAATGTGGCCGGTACTTATCGTGCCTCCAATCAAAATTGTCTGGCCCCGATGGTCTATGAGTACCGTCTTTCGAAACCTGAGTGCAATTGTCAGGTCTACCTACCTACCGCAATCACTGCCAATGCTGATGATCTGAACGATAGTTTTGAGATCTATTCAGATTGCCAGATATTAGATTTCACCCTCACGGTTTTCAACCGGTGGGGTATGAAAGTTTATGAACAGAAAAATAAAGCTTGGGATGGGACAGGTACTGATGGATCATGTGAACCCGGACTTTACCTGGTCAAAGTGACATACAGACTTGAGAAAGCAGGAGGAGGCTATCATGAAGGTCAAGCACTTCAAGAGACAATTTTAATCCGATGATCTAATCTTAGGTTGTTAGCAAAAAGATCTTTTTTCAACTTGCAACCTTAGGGGCCTTGATACCGTATTAGAGGCAGAATCAATTTAAATTTTAGTCGACTATTTTTCTGATGACCGATGAAAATCTGATGTTGTCTGTGGCAAACGGAGATACCGAAAAGTTAGGTGTCTTGTTCAATCGGTATCAAGATAAGATATATGACTATTTCTTGAGAATGACCAAGGACGAATTTTTAAGTGGTGATCTTCTCCAGTCTGTATTTGAAAAGGTGTTAAGAGGCAAACATACCTATCGAGTTACTTATCCATTTGTAGGTTGGGTTTTTCGAATTGCGAAAAATGTATTAATGGATCACTATCGTACTGAGAAAATGACGATTGGAATGAATGATCAGGTATTCAATCACAAAGACTCAGAAAGCATTTCTGATGAGACCTGGGAAAAATCAGAGATCGAAATAGCGCTTGATCAGATGGAAGAAATATATCGTGAAGTCTTGATTTTGACCAGGTATGAGGAATTAAAATATAAAGAAGTCGCAGAGATCATTGGAGTATCTGAAACTGGAGTAAAAACCAGAGTACATAGAGCAATCAAACAATTACGGGAGAATTATTTAAAAGTATCCAAGGGATGAACAAGGATTTAATTAGTGATAAAATTATTCGATTGATTCAAGGAGACCTCTCTCTGTCAGAACAAGCGGAAATGCACTTAATGATTGAAAATGATTCTGCTGTCAGGGAAGAGTACGATTCTTTTTTCAGAATATCGAAAGAGCTGCAGATGATCAAGCCCCAGGCAACTCCCCAACGTGAGGTCAAGAGATTCGAAGCCTGGTTGCAAAGTCGAATTAGAGAGGAATCGGGACAATCAGAAAAAAGAGTTGCTTCAAGATTAAATTGGTGGAAGTATGCGGCGGTGGCTTCAATTTTACTGGTATTTACGTTGTTGGGAACGGAGTATTTTGGCCATGTCCATTCTGCAAAATTGGAATTACGGTCTCAGAAAGAATCACTACTGCGCTTGGTTTCTGCCGATAATACAACCAGCCGGATCAAAGGCATCAATGAATACTACCAAATGAAAGAACTTGACACAGATGTCAGAGATGTTTTATTGAGAGTGCTTGAATATGACGAGAGCACCAACGTTCGATTGGCCGCCCTTGATGCATTAGGCAACCTGATTGATGATCAATATGTAAAACAATCATTGATTCGGATACTTGAAGAGAATTCAGAGCCGGTGGTTCAGATGTCGATTATCAGTATTCTGGTAAAAACAAAGGAGGTAAGCCTCAAGAAAACATTACAAGACATGCTCGATAGTGACCAGGTGCCCGACGATGTTAAGGACGAGGCATTTATCGGAGTCACTCGGTTGTAGTGAGACAAATTTATAATAACACATTTATATTACATTAAAATTAATGATTAAACTATGAAATATCTATTGTTGTTGACGCTGATGATAGCGTCGGGAATATTAACTGCGCAAAAAGACTATACCATCAATATGTCATCTGGTAAGTTGAAAATTAGTGAAGTTAATGCCGTTACTATTGAAGGTCATTCAGGTGTCAATGTGATTATTGAAATTGAAGATTATGATGAGGAGGAAAATGAGCGTGCAAAAGGACTCAAATTGATAAGCCCTAGTGGACTAGTTGATAATACCGGACTCGGACTTTCAGTCACAAAAGAAGATGCTTTCACGGTGATCAAAGGGGTTAGTCTCCGATCTGATAATCACTACATAGTCAAAATACCTAAAACAGTCTCGGTATATTACGAGCATAATTCACATGAAGGAGACGACCTCCAGATAAAAAATGTGGCGAGCGAGGTGGAAGTATCTGCCCGGTTTAATTCAGTGAGATTGGAAAATGTGACGGGCCCGGTGGCAATTAATACGGTGCACGGTGACATTGACGCGACCTTCGGTGCTGTTGACCAGGGAAACTCAATCTCCCTGACTTCGATGCATGGGCATGTTGATGTCACTGTGCCTGCTCAAGCAAAAGCTAATTTTCACCTTTCATCAGAATGGGGTGAGATGTATACCGACCTTAATCTGACCTTTGAAAATCCAGAGGGAATGAAAAACCTTTCTATGAAAAAATTCGATGCAAAATTTAATGGAGGAGGTGTAGACTTTTCGGTAAAGTCCACTCATTCTGATATATATCTGAGAAAAAAGTAGCACCTCGATTTTCTGATCAGACGCATACGATTTTAAAAAGATTAATAGGCGAATTGCATGAGATTTATAATGATCGGGTTTATCTTGTTTTTGACCAGAACATCGCTTCATAGTCAGAATAAATTTGATAAATCTACGCCACTTAACGGGATTAGCAGGATCACGGGTCAATTTGAATGGGGTGATGTCACCATTAAGAATTGGAATGGCACCGAATTGAAAGTGATTGGGACGCTGTCGGTGAATTTAGGTGAGAACAATGATGCTTTTTCCCTGGAATTTGAAAGAAAAGGAGGTATGCTTGAAATCCATTCAACGATCAAGGATTGGAAATCATTACCGCAATATCTCACGATTTTTCAGGGGGAAGAGCAAAAGTACTTCAAAGTAGGGTCTGAAAATAATATTGATTGGCCATCCATCAAAAAAAAGCATGGTGAAGCAGGGCACTATTATAGCGTAGGAATTTTGGTCGATATTGATCTGACAATTTTGGTTCCTGTAAATCAAGAGTTAGATGTCACTACGAAATACGGTTCATTGGAGGTACTTGAATGTAAAAATCCGATTAAATTAAAAAGCATTTACGGGCATCTCATTGCAGATCTTAGTTCTCGGGATGCTATACAATCATGCAATCTGGAATCAACCTATAGCTTTGTCGATGTAAGCATACCCGCTGGCGGTGAGTATGATCTCAGCATCATAACAAACTACGGTCAGATCTATTCTGATCTTGACATTAAAATCAATGAGAATTTAAGCATTGATAAGATTTTTGAGAGCAAAGTGGTGGGAGATATCAATAATGGTGGTGCTCCGTTGTCAATTCAGGCTACATACAATAATGTCTACCTGAGAAGAAAGATTTGAATAATTCCAAGGGTCCTGACCCCTTGGAAGCCTCGGTCATGATGAACCCCTGGATTAATACGTCACATCGACCAAAAACAACCCCTCTGGAGGTGCCATATTAAAATGAGGCATTTTTTTCTGATGTTGGATACCATGTCTGAATATATCCATAGTCAGTCTTCCTGCAGAAACCTCAAGCATGTTGGCAACCAATATTCGGACCATGCCACGGGCAAAATGATCTCCGGTAATGTCAAACACATGTTGTCCTTCCGAATTTATTGCCCAACCGGCATTAAAAATGGTGCAATTCGTGTGTGCTTGCCTGGCCGGTGTTTTCGTGAAAGCCCTAAAATCATGGGTTCCAATAAGTAGAGTTGCCAGCACCTGAAGCATTTCTAATGAAATGGAAAAGGGATACCAATAGCTAGATTGGGAAATAAATGGATTTTTTTGCAAATGAAGGTGATAACGGTATTTCCGCTGCATTGCATCTCGCTGGGAATGTGCCTTGTCAGAGACAGGCTTGATGTCGAGAATAAGGATAGAGGAGGGTAAAATCTTATTAGTCTGGTACAGCAGGTTTATTTCTTCATCAGGTTGAAGATCCAGGTGCGCAAAGTACTTCAGTGCATGTACTCCGGCATCTGTCCTTCCGCAACCGTGGCAAGTGATTGTTCGGCGTAGTATTATTGATAGGCTATTCTCCAGGGTTTCCTGGACCGATGGGAAATGTTTGAGCTTCTGCCATCCATGAAAACTGGTTCCATCGTACTTAAGCTCTAAGAAATATCTCACGCGCTACTTTTGTCAAACAAATTTAGTAAGGCTGAAAGACTTTCTTACTTAAATACCATAGAACCAGTTTGCAAACAAATAGATTGAACTAAATACAGTTAATTAACTCTTTTGACCGCAAGACGGCTTATAACGGCTTACTTCAAGGACTCTATCGAGTTTGTCAAAAGAGCTTTAGCATATTCATAATTGTGTACACCTTTACTTCGGTCTTCTTCAATGTAGATCCAGTTTAGTGCGGCACCGGCTACATCCGTAGCGTATGTACCAGTTCTCCACAATCCAGTAGCCGGATTAAGTACTCCCTCGGCAAGTAGCAATTCTTCCAGTTCTACAAGCAGTGCTTCGATTTCGTCTTGAGCACCATTAATGTTAAAATCAGCCGTTCCTGCGTGGCAAGGAGTACATGCAACCACATTGGGTATTGCATCTCCTTGTGAGGTATAATTCATATTAAAGGTATGACCCCTCCCGAATCACCAAATGCATTGGCCATATGACAAGATATACATCCATCCGGAATCACATCTTTGTGCGGTGAACTAGTATACTCAAGTGATCCAGGAACTTCGTAGCCTCCAAGGCCAAAAACCAAGGCTGACTGGGGTCCATGGTGAGTACCCCAACGACTACTGGAGATAACCGTACTATCAGAGCCCACAACCGGTACCACGTAAGGTCTCGATTGGTGACAGGTGATGCATAAATTGCCTTTGCCAAAATCCACGGTGCCACCATTGATCAAGGTTACTGGAGCCGTGGTACGGAGATCATAGTCTGTGATGTCATAGGTCTCGTGAATCATATGACAGGTACGGCAATTGATAGGAGTAGGATCTTTGACGTCTTCTGCCGTTGCCAGAGCACCGGTTTCCAATCTTTCAAGGAAACCTTGATGGGTATGACAAATGGCACAGGAAGCCTGATTCCTTTCGAAGTTGCCACCGATTCTATGGATTGAATTGCTGAACTGTAATTGCTTGGCATATAGATCTGTATTCGAAGCATGGCAAGCGCTGCATTTTTCGGCGCCATCAAGGCCATTTACACCATTCGTGCCATTGGTTCCGTTAGTTCCGGATGTCCCGGAAGGGCCTTGTGGTCCTTCTTTGACACAGCTAGCTGCGAATAAAAGCATCAAAAACGAAAACCAAACCGACAGGATTACTTTTGTTTGCATGACTTGCGGTTTAAATTGTTAGAGAATGATTGATTTTTCTTTTACAAAAATATGACAAATGTAAATAGCAGGACAATTCTAGCAGATGATATGCGTGCATAAAAAAAGTGACATATATCATGATTTGATTGACATATGTCACTTTGTTTTTTGAAAAGGGAACTATACTATAGGTTATTCATAAAATTGATTACACACCATCGATCCTCCTCGCTGGTGATCTTTTTTTCAAAATTAGGCATGTCTTTTCTTCCGATAAAAGACTGGTAGTATTTTACCCCATCAGCTTGATCTTTATACTCTGCTGTGGTCAAGTCAGGCATTGGTGTATCAATTTCAGAGGCTTTTTTTCCATCTCCAGAACCCTATGATCCATGCCAAGATTTACAATGCTTGTCAAACAAGGATTTTCCCACATCCAAACACTCTTTATCACTAGAGTCCGTCGGATTTTTCATGGATTTGTACTTGGCTGGAATGTCCGAGGATCTCCATCGTTTTGAAAGGCTGTAAAAGTCAAAAAAAACAACAGCTGTGGAAAATAAAATAAGAATCTTCTTCATTTTAAATAATTTAAAGGCTGAATAATAGTCAATCTATATAAGGTATTGGAATCAATTAAAGTTTCCGAATTTTAAACAATTTCGATATCGATAAAAAATAATGAAACCAGGCGGCTGTGAAAGCTAATGTTACCGACATGATAATCCACAAGGGGGCATCTCTGGTCCACAGTTCCCGCGTTCCCGCTTCTTGAACATGCGAAACCGGGATACCCCAGGCTAGTTGTTTTCTTGTCTCTACGGTACCGTAGTCATCGTGGTCGATGATTCTGGCAATAATCCATAAATTTCCAGAATCGTCGCCTGGAAGGTCTTCCGGAAATTCTGTAGAGAAAGAGCCATCCTCTAAGGTGCCTTCAGCGATGGGAAGGTCACTGTAGGTTCTTTTGACGAATATACTGATGTCAGTTTCTGAGACTTCGATTTCTTCACCATTTATCAACTCGATACCAGATACGGTGAGCGTGTTTATGGAGTCTTCAGTTTCGCCCTCTAGCGATAAATTGACTCTTTTTGTAGTAACATCTTTAGTAGCCTGGCTAAAACCTTCATTACCCTCAAAAATTGATTCGAATTTTGCAGATCCATCGACATTACGGATAAGATTATCTTCGTTCAATTCAAATCGGGCTTTTCCGTTTAGGCCTGTAATTACAGTACCTAATTTTATTTGACTGGTATCTGTATTAAGATAAAAATTGATCGCTACATCAGACAATTGTGTAAACTCGCCCTCTACCCTATACTTGACCTCCGCAAGCAAATATTGACCATTTTCCGATTGAAAATAGTCAAGATACATGAAGACCCGCTGCGGTCCATCCTGACTTCTTGAGAGAGTCAGGGAAATAAAGAGTAAAAGTAAGCTACCTAGGATTTTTCGAATACCACCTGTGAAATGACGGATATCTGCTTTTATCATGGCATTTTATTTTAAAGTCTCGTAAAATGGTTTTGGAACTACAATTTCGTCATCGTGCTCTAAATCGGCCACTGGTATAACAGGTGCAAATAGATTAAGCAACATCAATATGAGAACACTAGAACCAATGCCAGCCAGCGTAAGCGCCCATTCGACCCAGGTAGCTTGATAGTGCACGTATTCCGGTCGTAGGTCTTGCATCGGAACAAAAGGGGTTTCCAGGGTAGGTACAATAATCAAATATCTTTTTAACCAAAGTCCGATCAAAATTAAAACTGATATCACGGTGATACTTCCCGGAGTTCTGAATCTTGGGATAACCAAAACTATGAGAGGGAATCCAACTGCAAAGGCAACGGTGGCTAAAGACATGTATCCGTACTCATTGAAATCCAGAAATTTGCCAATCCATCTTCGATGGGTTTCACTAACATTGTACCATTCTGTGATACACTCACTTAATGTCAAATAGGCAAACCCAAAACAAAACAATAGCAAAGTAAAACCCATGATCTGAAAATGCTGATCTGTGATCACATCATTCAATTTATATTGTTGTCGATAAATCCACATCAGCACAATCAGTAATGCCACTCCTGAGTAAAGTGCAACAAGGATAAATTCAGGAGCAAATAAAGTGCTATGCCAACCAGGTCTTAAGCTCATTCCAAATAGCCATGCCAATAGTGAGTCGGCCAAAATCGCGGTAAATAGAACAGTTACTGCCAGGATATTTTGAGCGCGATTTAAGGCTTTGATTTGTTCTGGCCGGCCAGTATACCCCAGAGATAATTTTTCGAAGAGCTTCTTTTTCCAAGAGGATATTTCAAGTACTGTTGTGTCCCGGAGTTTGGCAAAATCCCGGATATGGGCGATATATAAATACGTAGCAATAAAAACCAGGTTAGTCATGATGGCCATGACGTCCCAGGTAATGGGAGATTGAATTCTGGCGTAAGTAAAAATATATAATATCCGATCTAGCCTGCCGATACATAGGAAAATAAAAACAGGGCCAACAATTAAGCCCATCAGAGCAAATTGTTCGACTATCCGGTGTAGGGGCTTGCTCCATCGTATGCGAGTAAGATGAAATACCGAAGCCATAATGGCACCCGAATACCCAATGCCAAGAAAGAAGATGAAATTGACAATAAAGACTCCCCAAACTACATGGTCCCTCATCCCAGTCACTTGGTGTCCGTGTACTATTTGGTCAACTAGTGCGACCAATCCGATAGCAACGAAAGCCAACATAATTGCGAATAGCATCCACCATGATCGCGAAGGCTGAGCAATTGGATGCTTGAATTTGCTTAAGAGTTTATCAAAAGGTGAAATTTCCATGATCAATTTTTTTTATAGGATATCATCATAGAGCGCTTTTTGCTCTTCAGACAAACCATCTAATCCGCGTTCCCATGGGAACATTCGATCTGTCGGCGGTAGGTAATAGACCCGCGGCTCCGTACCCAGTTCCTCCAGATAGCGGTAGCCTCCACGATCGGATAATAATTTTTTAAACCTGACCGTTTCAGTGCCATTCGAGACCGCGTCTTCATTGGCGTCTCCAAAGTAGAAAACACCGTTAGGACAAGAGGTTACACAGTCGGGGAGAAGCCCGCGCCGGCTCATATCCGGACAAAAATCACATTTGTCAACGGTGCCTACTTTACTTGGTACACTGGTTTCGGGTGACGAGTGACACATGGAGATTTCTTCCGGCTGTTCAGGCTCAGCCCAATTAAATACCCGGGTTGAATATGGGCATGCAGCCATGCAAAATTTACAGCCAATACAGCGATCATTATCTATTAGTACCAGACCATCATCACGTTTGAAAGTGGCATCAACAGGACATACTTTGACGCAGGGAGGGTTGTCACAATGAAAACATGTTTTGGGAAACCAATATGGAGCCCCTTCCTCATTGTCTTTCATTAATTTTACTTGCAACCATTCTTTATCTTCAGGCTGGTAATGCATCTTTTGACAGGCAGTGACACACTTACGGGCGTTCTTGCATTTGGCAAGATCAATGACCATGACAAACTTTTTGCCAGGAATTCCGTGCCTCGCAGCCATTCCTGTTACAAGTTCTGAATCAGGGAGAGGGGTGATCTGAGATTTTAACACCTCTACTAGCGACCCATCCGGAGCCAGAAGTTTAATTGTTTCTCCCTCTGACGAGTTTGTGGGTGGAGTAGCAACACTGTTACAAGAACAGATGGCACTGCCACAAGCAGCTGCAAGTCCTACTTTGATGAAGTCACGCCGATCGCTACTAATATCTTTTCCATTTGTATGATAATTATTAAATCCCCAAAAAAATAGTGCTTTTCAATTCTTTTTTACGCCCATCCATTTGAGGATCTCGGCATTGTTTGTTTTTTTATTTCGTTTGTTGCTATCGATCACATGACCGGAAACCTCCACTAATTTTCCATCGGGAGTTAGCATCTTAGTTTTCTTCGTTTCAGTGATTGAAGAATCTCCAATCGAAGACCTGGTTGCATCTTCCTTTTTGGAGAAGAATCTAGAAAGGAAGTGTCTCCTTGATTTTGCTTGCGTATTCATTTATCTGTTTATTTTTAGATCTGGGTCTGAAATTTCGTTTCTCTAACGATTTCTACGTGTTGCACAAACCAGTTTAAATTCTAACCGTAATATTGAAGCCAATCAGCATGTCTCCGTCAAAGAAATCATTTTGATTGAATGAGATATTTTGCTGCGGAATAATTTCTTGGTAATTGCTCACGAAGACTTGAAATGCGTGGGTACTGGTACCCAATTCCAAGCCAATTGAAAGTCCGGATTTAGGTGGATTCGTTAGCTCAACATGCTCGGCAAAATTGTTTGGTGCAATGGGTTGAGTATATTCGAATACCAATGAATTGTCACTCCATACTTTGAGTCGACCACCCAAATGCCAGGCAATTTTGTCATGTTCCAATAGTGAGTCCACTGAATTGAAATGTGAAAAACTCACTGCTGCGTGCATAGTAAAGGCAGTCGAAAATTTGCGTGAAACAATTAATTGATTGAAATAAGATAATCGGTTGCTACCTTTATAGTTGACCCCAAATACTTCCTTTGCCCGGGCGTCAATTACAGCATTGCCATAGTACATCACTGCAACCGGCATTTTATTCGAACGCGTCTGATCAAGAATGCGATATGCCAATGCAAATTCCTGCATCTTATGATTTTTCTCGGTGCCAAAACCAAGGGCAATACGGTCGGTTAAGCCATATTTAAGCCCCATTCTGATGTTCGCAGGTGCATAAACACCTGCCAAATCAGATAAGCCGTTTCCGAAAGTACCAAAGCGGTGATGGATGTGTATTTCAAAGGCACCTTTCGCAGGTGTTTTTGTCGTTGGAAAATCGACAAGCATAACGGCTTCATAAGGAGACCTTACAGGTTGTTCGTCTTTTTTTTCTTCTTCCTGACCAGCAGCAAATTGCCAGGTTATAAGGGCGAGAATTAGAAAAGGAAAACTTTTAAGTAATGAATTTATCTTTCTCATCTCTTAATTATTTTTTGCGCCTTTAGCAATCCATTCAAGTATCAATGCTTGCTCAGTAGCAGTTGATCTGTCTTTGTGGGTGCTTTTCGAGTCGGTTAGTTTTAAATAGAGTTTACTCTGGTCCGGAATGTCACGATCGATTAAATCCTTCCGAAAAAGTTCGTTGTAGGCATTTCCAGGGGAGAGGTCAAGAATTGCAAATCCAGTAGCATGACATCCACTGTAGTTACAACTGTTGTTGAAAACGGGAATGATGTTATCAGCGAAACTAATTACTTCCGGAATGACGACCTTTTCTGGTTCGATAAATTCATACTCACAGGAAGTGATCATCGCTAAACTTGTGAGTAGAATTGCTATTAGACTGCCGGATAAATATTTCTTTAACATAATGTGCTATTTTAAAATATGACTTATCCAATTACGAATTCAAAACTACGTCTTAAAGGCTCTCCGCGAAAGCGTTTCTAAGTGATATAAAGCACTTCAGGTTATGATTCTAGTCATCTTACATGATGGTATAAAACCCTAATCTCGACCTAGATTTAGATTGAAAACTAATACAGATAAGTATGTTAATGTCACAGCATAGAGTCGATTGCGACTGCATTCATTGTCTTGCCAAGAACCCTCCATTCTCCTATCTTACTCATGACGAATTAGAGATTTTGGACCAAAATAAAACCATTGTAAACTATAACCCAGGTGAGATCATTGTCAAACAGGGATCTTCCATGACTCATTTGATTTCCTTCTATTCAGGCTTGGCAAAGATCTATCTGGAAGGCATCAATGGACATAACTTAATCCTCCAATTGATAAAGGGAGGTGATTTCGTGATTGGTCCGGGTATTTATACTGATTTTAAACATCATACGTCGATTTCGGCCATTACCCACTCAACTGCATGTTTTATTGATATTCATGCTTATCTCGAGATTATGAATCAAAACCACGCCTTTGCCAAACAAAGTCACAAAGCGGAAAACATCAAAAAAATTAGTGCGCTGGAAAAGATTGTAAGCCTCACTCAAAAGCAAATGCCGGGGCGAATAGCCGATGTACTTCTCTATCTGCATGATATTATTTATGGTACCAATCCTTTCAAGATCGACATCAGCCGGCGTGACCTGGCAGATATGACTGCTTTATCCAAGGAAAGTGTCATCCGGATTCTTAAACAATTTAAGGATGAAGAGATCATTGATGTAAAAGGTAGTAAAATCGAGATCCTCGATCTGGCAGCTATGAGACATTTTAGTGAAGTTGGTTAAGCAAAAAAGTAGTAGCAACCTTTGTTGAGGGTTGATTGACCTTCACACTCGCCCCTTTCAAGTGACTTATTTCCAACAGAAGGCCATCAGTGCTGGTGACTTGAGGAGATATGCAGAGTCCTTTGCAATAGATTTTCCGTTAATTTCCTATGGTTATGAGCAAATAGAGGGGAATCTTTGTTTACTTGGGAGGCCGATTACCTATTGCTTACACTTGTCAAAAACCAGCCAGGCATGACTAATGAAACCATTGAAAGTACACGACAAGCTTTTGAACGCCTTATTGCCCTGGAGGCGTCAGATGAGTTAGCAGCTTTTCTTGATAGACTCAATTCGCATGAAATAGTGCATTTAATGAGTCATTTGAACCGAGATCAGCAAACGCGTCTTCTGAAGAGATTGGCTCCTGAAGTCGCTGCAGATATTATCGAAGAACTCCCGGAGCAACAAGCAGCCGAGATTGTGGAGACATGGAGGCTGCAGATGCTGCAGCCATCTTAAATAAATGGCCAGTGACGAGCAAACAGACATCCTCTGGGAGCTCGAAAGCGAAGAAAGCGGAAGCAATTCTCTCGCACATGGATCCGCTCGAGGCCGCTGATGTGCGACGTCTGATCGATTTCGATCCTGATACTGCGGGTGGATTGATGGTGACTGAATTTATATCCTTCCCGGAGAATCGTACCATCCAACAGATTGTCTCAGAACTAAAAGAAAGAAAAGAAGAATATCGTCAATTACACATTAAATATATTTATATCAATCGTCTTGATGGTACTTTTGCCGGTGTGCTTCAGATTCAGGATCTCCTTTTGGCCGAAGCAAAGACTAAATTATCTCAAATCATCATACCGGATGTAATCACGGTTCCAGTGGAATACGATCTGGAGCATCTCGTTGATTTTTCCATACCCATGACTTTTACGGAGTGCCGGTAGTCGCCGATTCACAAATGATGTTGGGAGTGGTTTACGCAAGGATGTGCTTGAAGCTATGGCTGAACAAGCATCTACAGAGCACCTTGAAAGCCAGGGTATCGTAGGTGGTGAGGAGTTAAGAACTATGCCCCTTTTGGAGAGAGCCAAAAATCGGCTATCCTGGTTATCCATTAATATATTACTGAATATGATCGCTGCCAGTGTAATTGCTTTTCATCAAGATACCCTGACCTCGGTCATTGCCCTGGCTGTATTTTTGCCCATTATTTCAGACATGAGTGGATGCTCAGGAAATCAGGCAGTTGCGGTTAGTATGCGGGAACTTTCGATTGGTGCTGTCAAGTCTGGCGAAGTCATCCGGGTTTGGCTGCAGGAGATTGGGGTCGGTGTGATCAATGGTCTGGCTCTTGGTTTATTGATTGGGTTGGCAGCGTTTTTATGGAAGGGCAGTTTAATGCTGGGCATCGTAGTAGGAGGGGCTTTGGCAGTCAATACCGTGGTGGCTGTTTCACTGGGAGGAACCGTGCCACTTCTTCTCAAACATCGGGGCATTGATCCGGCACTGGCTTCCGGACCGATTCTTACTACAGTCACCGATATGGTAGGATTTTTCCTGGCTCTGACGTTTGCTTCAATGGCTATTTCACAACTTGGGAATTTGTAGAATCCGGCTTGGTTTTCCATTGCTGAACCATTGAAACGCCCCTCTATGATTTCGTCAGCCTTTTGGGCGCCAGGAAGGGTTGATCCCTGAAATTGAAAATCACCACTTCGGTTTTCATACATTTAGTCTAAATGCTTGATTTTCAATTGTCAAATTATGCATTGGATTTTCCAATGCGCGGGTTAATCAAAAGAAATGTCTACAGTAGGAGTAGCGGCAAACCGCTATAGCTGGAAGGACATTCAGAAATCTGCCTGAAAACGTGAGAGATTATCCGGTACAATTTTGTCTCAATACTTCGTGTACTTTTGGATCAAGCCAAAAGTACACGAAGATCAAGGCTGTAAGGTCTAAACCTAAAACAGGCATAGAAACCCCGAATTCTAAAAACTCGCCTTGGTGGTTCCATCCATTCGCTTTAGGTCCGGGGTCATCTCGAGCCTTAATGTGCCGTGATAAAAGACTCATACAGTTTAGAATTCTTACGGTTTTCCACACCTGTTTGTCTGCCCACCCGCCAGCGGTTCTCTCGCTTGGATGTCCATCCCTTCGGGAATCGCTCGTTCATCCCTTAAGGCCGATCACGAGACCTTTGAAAAAAGGTCTTTGCAAAGTCGTTGCTTCGGTCTCTGGCTCCTTGATAATCAATGGTTTGGATTTTTATTCAGGTATCCACAATACCGATAGTTGTAGTTAAAAAGCTCAAGGAATTTCAAAATCGCATAATTATTACTTTTCTTCAGCCAATAAACACGCGAACCATTTTGTCTCGGAGATCAAGTTAATTCGAGTCCAATTTAGCGGCATTTATTTTCCTGATGGTATCACTTCCCAATTCTCAAATCCCTTCTTGGCACATTTCACCTCGTAGTCAAAGAAAATTACCAGTTCCTCCCATTAGTTCTTTTACTTTAAAACCGGATGATGTCTTTTCTACAACAGCAATTCCGAAAGTCTCAGCTGACAGAGATGTAGTTTGAACCGTCATTCCCGTGATCTCAGCCAATTCGCGAAAATGTCCCGGCAAAATTATTTCACATTTACCATTTTCAAGAGTACCGGTGCCACGGTGATAAACGGCGACTTCTGCTCCCTGTACTGTTGAATACAAAATCTTGCCGGATGATCGGGAATTGGAGGGTGAAGCAAAAGCCATAACGTCGGCAAATACTACTCCCTGTCCCATGCTGTTTACATAAGCGCCCGCCTTTTGCGTTCCGTTCTCATCGTTTACTGAAAAGTATCCATGATTGGGAAAGTCATTTAGCGAGTTG
>JADJTQ010000007.1 GCA_016711125.1 Saprospiraceae bacterium
TGACTACACAGGGTTACCACAAACTGGAATCTTTCGATCATCAAATATGGTCTTATATAGGCTTCGTAGTTTTTCTTGTGCCAGATAGTTCAAGTAAAAACTACCGTATTGGCTGGCAATTGATCAATGATTACCGGATACTGCAAAAGCATATCACCCCAGAGTCCAGGAGTCTTATTTTGTTTAATCACATGCTGTAGTAGGGGGAAAATATGATTGAAGTAAACCTGTCCCTTTCCTATTTCACCAGCGAGTTCACTCAATGCTGCTCCTCGGTCAAGATCGTATGCTTCATCACAATTAATATTGAAGATCTCATGACTGGAGACAGGTATAAGATCGTCGTAAATCTCATAGAGGAATTGTAAGGACGCTTGGTCGGCGGGTGCTAGCATTCGTTCGCTTGCTCCCAGATGCTGATAACTGGGATGTGTCAAGATCTGTTTAAAATGGCCCAGTGATTGAAAACTGCCCATAATCTTAATGTTAAGACTGTCAGCATAGGTAGCCAATTCCTGGAGTTGAGCTGGCGTAATTCCATCACGGGGTGCAAAAGCGTCATGTTTTTCCGTCTTCAATACATGTTCAATATAAAATGAAAAAACATTGATCTTTAGCAATCCCAATCGATCTATTTGTTTTTTTAGAAATTCCATGTTTGAAAGCGGTCCCCGGCTAATGTCATCCATTACACCCCGGAATGCCAAAGTCGGATAATCAATCAGAGTTTGAACTCGAAAAGGATTTCCGGCATTCCAGTTGGAAACCAATTGCCGAAGACTTTGCACTCCATATAAAAGACCTGCCTGATCAAAACCGTAGATGAATATTTCTTTTTGATTGATTGACAAGACATAACCTTCTTTTTTATTCCAGACCGAATCTGGAATTATTTTGCGCATTTCTTTGTCAAAATTTAAATTCTGACCACTTAATTTCAGCCGGATCATGATCGAAGAGGTGTCGGAAGAAAAACTCAGTGGAAGATTTTGCGACAAAGAATCGCTTTTGCACTGAGAGGGTGCCTTTCCAGAATTGGGCTGTAATCCAGGGAAAAAATGCTTTGCGAAGGATTCCAGTTTGTCATGAACTTCTTCGTCAGGATGATCTTAGGTTGGGGAATAATCTCATTTGCCAATGACGGGATGGCAGAGAGTATCAGAATGGTGGCTATCAACCCAATATTTCTCATAACGTACTTATTTTAGATTAATCAAGGACAATCTTTTTCTTGAATAATTGTCCTGCTATAAGTAGTGTGAGTTCGTAATTCCCTTTGGTACATTGACTAATATCCACTGTATAGATAGCACCTGTATCTGTGTATTCAGGATAGGCACCATCCAGATAGACATCCTGTTCAGTTGAGAATCCTAATATACCACGATAAATAATGGGTAAGACAGGATCCATCGTCATTTTTACAATTAATTTATTAGTCGGTGAGTCTACATAGTGTTCAACTTTTACTTCGTTAATGGCCGGCAGTGTTTCACTCCATAGATCTTTAAACTTCAACTCTGGATTTTCCCGAAGAGCGGGGGCGGCGATGGTAGAACCCCAGGAAATGAGCGGCAATCCATTGATACCCTTAATATCGGGTTCAAATAAGATTCCAACTATATCCTTTGTCAAGACTTGATTGACTTCGAGCAATAATGCATAACCTTGATCTAATAAGGTTGCCGATTGCAATGACACTAAATTGCTGCCCTCAAAAACCTTAAGCCTTTTTATATATGAATCATTCTTCAAAGGAGCACTTAGATATAGCAGAAGAAATGGCCCCTGTACGTAATGCCGGGTGATCCTGGGATATTCTTCGTAATAAGCTCCATCTGGAGAAGGTATGAAGCGGAAGGGAGGACCCTCGACGCGTTTAATTCCTTCAAACGCCCCAATATCTGGAGCTTTTCCTTCAAACGCCTGCTTCCAACTTAGTTCAGGAAGATTCATTTGTTTACCGGCATCCATGCTGGCACTTCGTGAAGTGATTGTGAAGTCTCCAGCTTTCGGATCCTGAAACCCGGGCAAGGTGTTTTCGTGACCATTTTTTTCCTGATTGTGTAATCGAATGTTAGTTGACCACTCCTGGTTGATACAATCATAGTCAAATTCATATCCGGGTTGCCATTCAGTGACTCTAAACGCATTTTTGGTTTCAAAAAACTGGTAGGCATTGTTAAAATGTTTCATTTGGTGATTGCTGGATTCACCATATTTCATAACCCGGGCGGTCGTATAATAGCTATTAAAGACGTAACAGGAAATGTGAGCGGACCATTTTTGTATAAATACCACTTACCTGATAATTGGTCCATGAGTCATCAGATTGAGTGTAAGTGTTGCCGTATATATAAACATAGCCACCCTGTACATCATCGATCGAAAATAATTTGTGCACATTGGTAATGGGTATTTTGATAGTAGTGCATGTTCCAGCCCAGCTTTCAGGCTCAAATTCATTGTCGCGCACGTTGTAGAAAGTATTGCCATAATCTCCGTATTTCCATCTTCTTTTATGAGGCAGGACGAGTGCGAAATCCATTAAACATGTTATGAAGCTCGTTATATCTCATTATGTGACCTCCACCACTTTTTCTGGGGTGAATCAGGGCACCATTGTAGTATTGAATCTCGCCATGATGTATTTCCAGCCAACTCCATCCTTTCCATACCTGAAAAGGATGTTTAATGATCGAGTTTTCGACCAGGACATGGTGCGATAATACACCATGAGGGTGAATGGTATATTTTCCTGAAGTAAAATGACAGTGCGATACCGTGATATAACTGGATTGACGAACGTCAACGACACTAAACCAGCAATTTTCAAATTTGATTCCCGAAATATTGATCCAGCTACAACTGTCGAGAGCAATGCCGGGGTGGAAGGCATCATTTGAGGGTTCGGATTGGCCATCACTGATTGGTATGTGGCTAGGATCTGCGGCTATAATTACAATAGGTTTATTTGGTGCACCGTGAATGTTGGTTAATTTGGTAGTGCCCACATAGGTTCCCGGAAGCAGATTGATGGTATCACCCGGATTAGCGATTGAAGCGGCCGCCTCAATGGATCGGAAAGGTTGTTTCAAGCTACCATCAACAGCTCCGGATCCTTCGGGAGAAACATACAGATGAGTTTGGGCCGTAATCATGATGATGGTGAGTTGAAACATCGTGCACAGAAAGAAGATGATACGTGTCCACATTAGGTGTCGAATTACTTTAATTAAAAACATATACTAACATATTGAAATCTATCAACCTTGAAGGCATCAAGATACTAACTTTTGAACGGTGTCATATACCCGACTACTTCCCCTCAAGTTCTTGTGAGCCTCATGATTTGTGGAGGTTGAGATTAAATACGAGATCACTTTAGTGAGCTGTAGGCGGCCAAATGACTCTTTTTTTCATAGATATGGCCAATTATAAGTCCATAAATAGCCATAGATTCAATATTATACTACCT
This sequence comes from Saprospiraceae bacterium, assembly GCA_016711125.1. Lineage (GTDB taxonomy): Bacteria > Bacteroidota > Bacteroidia > Chitinophagales > Saprospiraceae > JABDMH01. Next base: position 3,479 of record JADJTQ010000007.1, read on the forward strand.
TTTACCAAAATAGATCTTAATGGTTGGAAGAGAGAAAGAACTCCATCAGGTTGGAAAAATCACGACAAGTCATAAATCGGAGTTTATTGCCTAAATAGACTAAAATCGACCCACTATAAATACGCAAGAACCTATTAACTTTACCAGTTCTTATCCAAATCTGTGACCTCGAAGAGGTAGCCATTGACTAAAATAGTCTTCAATTGGTTCTGCTGCCAAAAGGATAATACAGGATTTTGTCCAATTTTTACCGATGAAGGCTTATAAGTCGAATTGATTTTAATCAAGCGGAAAGGTAATCTGGCCATAATCTCAGCTTCGGGAAGCGATTGAATCAGAAACGTTGTATATCCCTTGCTCAATAAGCCCTTAATATCACTTTTTTTCAGGGCATCAAGATTGACAAATTTTTTGTCATATAGTTTCTCAAAACGTATCTGATAGCCGGTGGCATCAAATTCTTCATAACCAAAATAGTTATGCAAATCACCAAGATCAGCCACATAGGCTCTGAGGTAAAAGTCCTTTGCTGCATTATCTTGAATTTCATCCTGACGAATTCCAATGTCGTACAAAATATCCTGGTCGTAGAGATGTACGGTGGCATTTCTGATCAGTAGGTCATGCAATACACCACCATTAAAAGGAATCTTTTCGTAGTCAGATAGTTCATAGCCTTTATAGTTTTCTTCATGGATCGATTTAAAAGCAGTGAGCAGACTGATGTAATTTAATTTGCGCAGATATTGTTTTTCTTCATCATCAAGAATTGACCCGGTTTCAATGAGTATGGTGTTCGTGCCCCATTTTTGAATGTTGTCACCAAACGCACGGGGCTCAAATTCGTCGGAGTATCGACCTACTTTTCCGGGTATATATTTTTGCAGGGTCTCATTCATGGTGCAGATAAGTTGCATGGCTTTTGTTCGACCTTTATTCCACTCTTTCTCCTCATTAAATGCAGGTGCTAAAAAAGAAATGCTGGCCATATCTTCGGTCTTACCTGCGGAGGTATAGCGGTTTTGATCATGCAGATTGAATCCCCACTCCGGATCAAGTTCGTCACGTATCTCCTTGAGTATTTTACTTTCCGGACTTTGCAATCTGATAGCATCCCGATTGATGTCAATATCGAGTGCATTTCTTCTTTGAAAAGCATCAGCACCATCTGGATTTAACATGGGAATAAAATACAGTGTCATGCTTTCCAATATTTGATTTCTCGTGCTGCTGCGATCATTCTTCAAATAATTAAATAGATCAAACAGGGCCATAGTTGCTGTGGGTTCATTGCCATGCATCTGGGACCAAAGCAATACCTTGATTGCCCCAGTTCCAATTTTGATCTGATAGATTTCACGGCCTTGAATAGACTTGCCGGCGATTTTTACTTCGTATAGATTACTAGGAAGAGCTTCGATCAATTTTTTGATGTCAGCATGCTTAAATCGTCGGTTTTCGAGAGCCTTTTCTCGATATTGTACGTAGGTCTCATCAAAAAGATTGGCTTGCGCCATCGTTAAGAGGTGGATCAGAAGGAAAAAAGAGATCGATAAAATTCGCTGTTGTATCATCGCTAAGTCGTTATATAATGGAAGGGGTTCGGTCAGTTTCGAGGCACAATTTAGGAAAAAGAGGAAAGAGAAACCCGGGTCTGATTGTTAAGGCGCGCTGTCTTTCAGAATGTGGACTAGGAATGCTTAGACAGTTAAGTTTTGAAGTTGCCGTATTTTAATTTTTTTTCGCATATTACTGGAATAAAGCATTTAGATGATAAAACGGGTTTTTTATTTTGCACTACTCTTGATACCTATCTTCGCTAGTGGTCAGCAGGTTGTCCTTTTTGGCACCGTCTTCGATGGGGGCTAAATGACCCTCTATCTTTGCCACAATTTCCATCGAAGATCTGGCCATTGGAACAACTTCAGAACTGGATGGATCCTACCGACTTACGGGTGTACCAACTGGGACTTATGACGTTTCATTCAGCTATTTGGGCTATGAAACCCAGATCCTTAGTTTGACCTTTGTAGCCGGAGATGACCTCCAGCAGGATATGACTTTAACCGAGGGTGGCATCAATATCCAGGAGGTGGTGGTACGGGGTCAGGCTACCGGTCAGCGTGCGGCAATCAATCAGCAGATTAATGCCAACACCATTGTCAATGTAATTTCTCAGGAGAAGCTACAGGAGCTGCCTGATCAGAATGCCGCGGAGGCAGTTGGACGTCTGGCCGGGGTGTCGGTATACCGGGATGCAGGCGAGGGTCAGCGCATTAGTATCAGAGGTATTTCACCGAGGTTTAATTCCATTACAATTAATGGCGAACGATTACCCTCCACGGATGAATCAGAGAGATCGGTCGATCTGAGTATGATATCGCCAGATATGCTCGCTGGCATTGAGTTGTTTAAGTCCATTACCCCCGATATGGATGGAGACGCAATTGGGGGGGCAGTTAATTTTACCGTGGCAAAGGCCGAAGAAGGCCTAAGAGTGCAGGGTAGATTACTACCTGGATATAATCAGCTAAGAGATGATTACGGTCAGTTTCGTGGGAGTGCAAGTGTGAGTAATCGTTTTTTTGAAAATAAATTGGGCGTTATTGCCACTGCCAACTATCAAAAAGCAAACCGTAGCAATGAATCACGGATCACAGACTATGTCTACGAAGGTGTTAATCAGGCTGGCAATCCCATTTTGGCGGTCAATAGTCATGATTTGGCGGATAAACTGGAAACCCGCAATCGTTATGGTGGAAGTTTAACCCTGGACTGGGATATCAATAAAAATCATTCGTTGCTTTTCAATTCGAGTCTGGGGGTTACCGATCGTGACGAATTACGTTACCGACGGAGGTATCGATTGGCCGATAATTATCAAGAATTTGATATCCGACAGAATGAACGCAAAATCACCTTATTAGCCAATAGTTTATCAGGTAGACATTTTCTTGGACCATTAGAACTGGAATGGCGTTCATCATATGCCAAATCGAAACAAAATACACCGGTTGAATTGACTGGTCGTTTTCGCGAATTGGCAGCCCAAACCAAAACGATAAAAGATGAGCAAGATTTTGTCGAAATTCAAAATGCATTTGGTCACAATTTGGAAAATACCATATTATATGATTCTCGCCTAAATAGTACGGTCGTAAATGAATCCCGGTTTACCGGACAACTAGACATTAAATATCCTTTTAAGATATCCAAGAAATTAGGCGGTTACTTAAAGACAGGTATTAAATACATAGATACGCAGAGAGATAGAGACCGGGAGGGGGTTATTATTAGTCCTTATTTACGGGATCAAAGTCCGGCAAATTCCGATCCTAACCGATTTATCGGAACCGGTAGTCAAATATTATTGGCAAATTTCCTTGGTACTTATCAAAATCCTGGTTTTTATGACGGGCAGTATGATTTGTTACCTGGTACGGCTGCTCTGAGAGAGACATTTTCAACTACAGTTGAAGGCGTAGATGTTGCCAGTTACAATTCACTTTTTGGGACTAAGTATCAATCGGGTGATCAGATCTATTACACCGGCCATATTGATATCAATAAAATCCAACGCTTTAAAGATGCCTATCTAAGTAGTTATTTGCAGGATTTATTTATCAATTCGGGTGACTATAATGGTGGAGAATCTATTCTCGGGAAATATTTGATGGCCGAATTAAATATTGGTAAAAAACTTGACTTCAGAGGGGGTGTGAGGCATGAGTTTACTGATCAGGAATACACCAGTTTTATTGTGACTGGGAATCGCGAAAATGATGACGATCAGAACGTAACCATTCGTTCGAAGACAGATGGACGAAACTATGGACAATGGTTACCCATGTTTAATCTCAAATACAAGGCCTTTGACTGGATGGATTTTCGTGCTGCAGCAACTCAGACTTTGGCGCGTCCAAATTTTTTCAACATTGTGCCTTGGGAATATGTCGATCCTACTGCTAGGGAACTACAGTATGGTGCACCCCAATTACTCCATACCACGGCCTGGAACTATGATTTATTTATTTCATTTTATAATAAATTTGGATTATTTACGATTGGGGGATTTTATAAGGAGTTGAATGATATTGATTTTATCGCTACGTATACTGAAACTCTGAAGGATAGCCCTTACAAAGGATGGTCGGTAACTGAGCCCAGAAACATACAGGGACTTTCAACCGTGAGGGGGGTAGAATTTGATTTTCAAACCAATTTATCTTCACTTAATAACTTTCTCAATGGCATTGTATTTGGTGCCAATCTCACCCTATCAAAGAGTAAAACCTTTTATCCCTTCTTCCAGGTCGAAACCGTTTTTGTCGGACCTCCTACCTTTTCGAGACTTTTGTTACTGACACTGTACGTCAGGGTGAAATCGTTGGGCAAGCTGACGTTCTGGCAAACATCAATTTCGGTTATGAAAAAGGTGGATTTTCCGGCAGAATATCGATGATCTATCAATCGGATGCGCTATCACCTGGAAATCCGGGCATCGGCAGCTCCGAATCAGGAGTAGGAGTGATACCGGAGCAGGACTATTTTGATCAGGCCAGTTACCGTTTTGATGTGGCGCTCAAGCAAAAAATGGATAAAAAGGGCCGATGGACTGTTTTGCTGAATTTAAATAACATTACCAATACTCCGGAAAGATCTTTTTTGGGTATCGTCGACCGGCTGCGTGATGAAGAATTTTATGGGTTGACTGCCGATTTAGGTTTAGTTTTCAAATTTCGCTAATATGTTTTTTTTCTTATCTTGAGGTCCACTTTAACCAATAAAAAAATTATGAAAAAACTTGTTACATTCATTTGCTGTATGGCCTTGATCGGCTTTTTGAAGGCTCAGGTGAGCATGAAATGGTCATTGAGTCTAGTGCTTTAGGTATATTGGAACAGACGATTTTTGGCGACACTATGCCGACTGGCGAAAGAGTAGATCCTGATCGGGTGTATGTCTTGCGTCGGGAGTCCCTATGTTATTAATGAGATTATTGATGTGGCCGATTTTCACTTGCGAATAAAGGCTGAAGAAGGGGATGGAACCAGGCCTATTTTAATTCTAAATGTGGGGGATGGTGCCAATCCCGTTGATCAAATGTTTGTAGCCAGCAATGGTGGTGATATTTCGATGAGTGGGTTGCATCTTGCCGGAGAAGATATTTTTGGTATCAAAACCCTGAGAATAGTCCGTATCAATGGTAATAAATCGAGAGTTTCACTTAACGATTGTGTTTTGGATAACTCAGGACAATCTGGTTTTCGCCTAAATGCCGATTCAATTAAAGTTTTCATAAGCAATTCGCTCATTGGCAGAATGGGCCAACTTAATGACCCAAGTAATGGCCGATTCTTGGACAATCGTGGTCACCCCATTGATTCACTTTGGGTCACTAATAGTGTGATTTATGATGTGACTTCGAGAATATACAGGCATGGCAGCGATGCGGCATACTTACATCATGCTGCCATTGATCAGTGTACTTTTTTCGGATCTGGTCAATGGGGCTTCACTTTCAGTCCTGCGGATGAATTGATATTTACTAATAATATTGTTGCCAATCCGGTATTCTTGGGGTACACCGGTGAACAACGTTTCGCCATAACTATAGATACCTTCCGGGATGGAGATTACGTTGACATTAGTTACAATAATTTTTTTACCGCGCCGTCTTTTGATGCTGCATTGCCTCTGTTGAGTGCCAATACCGGTGATACTGTGCGGTCAGTAAACGGAGCCTACTTCGGTCCTCAGATTTCCAATGCAATGGCTGCCAGTGCATCTTCGACCACTAATTTCAGCGAAGTTCTTGAATTTGCCAATGCACCTGAGATACAGCAGGATTTTATCGATAATACTTATGATTCAACTGCGACCCTAGGCAGTTGGGATTTTTCCGATCTGACACCTGACGATGTGTATTCACTGTTAGGAGGTGAGCAGGCGATTGATCGCTATAGCACTTTCCATGATTTTAGCTATCCAGAATCTGCTCAGTCTTATACAGCGGGTAACAATGGTCAAAAAATTGGTGCTGACCTGTCCATTCTTGGCACCGATGTCAAAGAAGACTTTTTCGTTAGAGACAATATCCTGTTTTATCCGAATCCGGTTAGCAATGAATTGTTCATCCAGAATCTGGATCAAGGCGATTTACACTCGATCATGATATATGATTTAAAAGGGGTGCAAATTAAGGAACAAAGAGTACGCGCAACTAACGCAGTAGTACAACTTCCGGATGTTTCGGCAGGTACCTATATACTGACGATTCGTGACAACAAAGGGAACTTGAGTTCCAGAACATTGATAAAAAACTAACACTTTAGTTAGAGTAAACATAAAAAGGGGAAGCATTTTGTTTCCCCTTTTTTTATCCTTGCAAAACATGTCTCAAAATATGCGGTTGGTTAGACCACCTCAGGAAGAAGATATGGTGCCCGATAACCTCGGCTCAGCATGGCATTTGCTTCACTTTCGCCATGACCCATAAAGCGCTCTGCAATTGGGTCAAATTCCAACTGAAGTCCGAGACGGTACGAAATGTTGCCCAAGTGGGCCAGTGATGATGCCAGATGACCGGTTTGTACCGGTCCATTTTGGATACTCATATCTCAAGCTCGAATAGCGTCAAACCAGTTTTCAAAACGAAGGGTTAGTTCACTCTTCTCCGATCTTGAAGGGCCCACCTATCGGTGATTTTCCTTGAATCTGCTGTGTCTGGAAATCAGTATATTGAGCTTTTAAGAGTAAAATATTTAAACATCATGATGCGGATAGTCTCGATATTAGTGAGTCTGATTATTTTTTTCAGGTTGCACAAATAGAGGAAATGAAAAACCTTCGTCCAGTGATCTCTTAAACTGGGAAAAAGCATCACAAAATTGCAGCTCTGTAAACGATGGTTATATACGTTGCCTAAATTTTGTCAATGGCTGGTTAAATCATGCTGACCCTGTCAGCGGCCTGATCCCAAGAAATTTAGAGGGAGATAAAAATATCTGGAATGCGAAGGATGCTGCCGCTGATAATTATCCTTTTATGGTGTTGACTGCTGCAATTACTGATAGTGTATTATTGAATGGTACTATGATGCGAATGTTGGAATCAGAACAAAAACTAACATCGAGAGTAGGTCACTTACCTGACACCTATAATTTTTTAAAATCTGGATATGACAGTGACAAAATTGTGATGGAAGACATTATTTTCGGTTCGTCTGAATATATTAAAGATGGTCTTTTACCACTCACAGAATGGCTGGGTGAGAGTTCCTGGTCAGATCGTATGATCGATATTCTGGATGATATTTGGGCTCATGCCGAAATTGGAACAACTTTTGGGAAAATACCTTCGGAAAATGTCGAAGTCAATGGAGAAATGTTGCAGGTTTTGTCCAGAATATATTTTATGACGGATGAGGCGAAGTATTTAGAGTGGGCTATAAGACTAGGTGATTATTATTTGTTAGGAGATCACCACCCAACCCGGGATGTGTCTTCACTTAGATTGCGGGATCATGGCTGTGAAATAGTCTCTGGATTGTGTGAATTGTATGCCGTAGTTTCAAGTGCAGATGCAGAAAAAAAGGTCGCATATCAACCGCATATTTTCGAGATGCTGGAGAAGATATTAGAAGTAGGTCGAAATGAAGATGGTTTATTTTATGATGTTGTGAATCCACAAACGGGTGAGATCATCAATAGTCGTGTGGCGGATAATTTTGGATATAACCTCAATGGATTTTACACAGTATATCTTTTGGATTCCATTGTGGCTTATCGCGAGGCAGTGATCAAAGCATTGATGAACCTGAACATGCATTATCGCGATTTTGATTGGGAAAATGGTTCGGCCGATGGATATGCCGATGCCATCGAAGGAACCTTAAATCTCTACAATCGGGAAAACGTGAACGATGTGGAAGAATGGCTTGATAGCGAGATACAAGTTATGTGGTCTAAACAACAAGAAGACGGTATCATTGAGGGCTGGCATGGCGATGGTAATTTTGCCCGGACGACCATCATGTATTGTCTGTGGAAGTCAAAAGGCTTGACCCTTAAGCCTTGGAGAGCTGATGTCGCTGTAGCCGCCGAGATGGATGGTGACACACTTTGGATCGCTGTTAAGGCCGATTCAAGTTGGAAAGGACGTCTGATCTTCGATCAACTGCGGCACAGTACTATTCTAAATTTACCATTTGATTGGCCGCGAATTAATCAGTTCACGGAGTGGTTTACAATACAAACAGGTAGAGAGTATCAGGTGCAAAAGATGGGAGGTGAAAGGCTGCAAAATATTTATTCTGGGAGGCTTTCGGATGGATTACCATTAGAAATAGGCGAGGGGGTACATTATTTTCGGGTTTATTCCGATCCTGGAACGGACTAGTGACCTAAAAGGCTTCAGGGTCCCAAGGTTGCGATCCTGGAGCGGACGTGGATGAAATGTGTTGGATATAAAAAAGTATTAGGTAATCGAGATTTAGATGGAGGGACATTGTTTTTGTACGATCCTGGAGCGCTTCAGGTAAACGGGAGGGCTCCAGAATCCCTACGGGCTTCAGGATCCCAAGGTTGCGATCCTGGAGCGGACGTGGATGCAAGTGTTGGATATAAAAAGGTATTAGGTAATCGAGATTTAAATGGAGGGCCTTTGTTTTTGTCCGATCCTGGAGCGCTTCAGGTAAACGGGAGGGCTCCAGAATCCCTACGGGCTTTAGGATCCCAACTTGCGATCCTGGATACTGAAGTCACATTCCACCCAGTTCTTTAATTTCAATATCCTTATACCAGGCTTCGGCAGGTGGCCCGCTGTGAATCTGTAAGCAGATACTTCCCGTTTGATTGATGTTTTCTTCTGTTTCTGTATAATCAATTGTTTGATAGCCATTGAGCCAGATTTGGATTCGGGGACCTTCAGCCTTGATCACAAATTCATTCCAGTCACCTTTTTTAAATGCCTTGCTTACCTCTTCAGCAGGAGGATGGGCCAGGAATAATTTTCTCCTTGATTCATCATAAAGTGATCCCCAAATTAGTCGATCCTCCGTTTCGCCCATATCACACTGATATCCGATCACCTCAAAATGATTAGGAATTCTTGCGCTCCGAATTTGAATTCCGGCATTTTTGCCCTCTCCGGTTAATTTTGCCTTTAGTCGGATCTCAAAATTATCATATGACTTATCTGTACATAAAAACTCATTGTTCGGGATCGCCTGATTCAAATGCCCTGCAATAATAATATCGTTTTCAAGTCTGAAATAGTCGGCATTCCCTTCCCAGCCTTCTGGTAATAATTGGTTTTGAGTAGGCGGCTTGTCCCCTTGAACACACGCGGATATCCAGCAAATGCATATAATTAAAATAAAAGATAGGAAATGGTAGGTCTTTGCTATTGCTGATTTGATCATTTGTTTTCGGTATTGTTTATTAGTTGATCCGAAGTAATTGTCGAGCACCAATACTTTTCAATATGATTGATCACCAACTGGGTGCCGTCATCATGCGAAACTATGGGTGGCATTACAGGATTGTACATCGAATCAGTAAGGTCACGCACTAAAACGACACTTCGACCTTGAGCAAGGTGACTCCGGATGCCAAAAGGCCTACCTAATACACACATGTTGGTATGGACACCCATTAGGATGACATTTTTAATGTTGTGTTTAACGAAATAGTTATTAATCTCTTTACCGCTATCTGAAATACAATCCTTTGGACCTATATCAAGTATATCAATTTGTTTTTTCCAGACTTCACAATTTACACAATCGGAATCGGGATCATCGCAACCACCATCCGAATCATCGATCGGTAATGCCGGTTCCTTTGTAGGGTCCAAGTAATACCAATCCTTGATCTGGGCTGACGAAGATGCATCCTCCATTTCCATCATTTTCTTGCGCTGAGGAATATCGGCATAAAACTTCATCGTGCTGCTTGGGGCATGCACGATAGTAATACCCGATTTACGTGCCTCTGTCAATACTAGATTCATCCTTGGAGCCATTGCGGTGACCCTTAGTGTGGCAGTTTTACACCAGTGCTGATCCCACATATCGCAAACAATAATCGCAGTTTCAGCAGGATTCCAGTTTAATTTTTTCTGCCTTTCTTTAAATTCTTTGCCCGATTGTTTAAGATATCTTCCACTGAATGCCAGATTGTTCTGACTTTTCACTGGCAAGACCAAACTCAAGATTAGTAGCAGGAGTGCAATTCTTGACGGTAGAATTTATTCTTAATTAGATTCTCTGTAATTTAGCTAATTATTTGCTACCCGTTTGCAAACATCGTATGGCTTTAATAATACCTTCAGAAGGGATTGTCGCAATAAACCTTTCGACTCCAAAGTAGGTTTCGTGCCAGGAAAAAATTTCTTATAGACAAAGTAGATATGCCGTCAACGCCTGTTTCTCCTCCTTATTTAATTTGAGTTCTAAGATCAGGTTAAAGAATTCAACAGCATCATCCAGGGTAGGCAATCGATCGTCGTGCAGATATGGCGGTGAATCTTTGATGCCTCTTAATGGGAAGTTTTTGATTGGTCCTTCCGGCCTTCCCTTATAAAAACGCTCGACCTGCAGATCATAAGAAGAATCATCGACGAACGCCGGACCATAGTGGCATGAGCTACATTTTGCCTTACCCCAAAATAATGCTTCGCCCTTTAATTCTTGCTCTGTTGCCTTTGCAGGGTTTAATTTGCTGAGAGGGTCCAATTTAGGTGCAGGTGGAAAATCAAGGATGGCATTAAAATCACCCATCCGGTTAGCTACCACTTTTTGATGGGCGCGTGGACCAATATGTTGCATCATTCCGGGATCGCCGTCAAAATATTCTTCGATTTCGGCAAAATGGTCCATGCTTCGGATAGATCGTTTGGAGGAAAGTTGCATCAAATTATAATTTCCACGCATCGAGGGTGTGCCAACGCGTAACCTTGCGAGGTGAGGCCGGGAGTCTGGAGCCAATTCAAAAGCTCCATTCGTGTGGCCATTTACATGACAAGAAAAACAGGAAACTCCGGCACTAGGTTCCACCGTTACGCGGTGGGTCGTTTGATTAAACCATGTAGTGGGCGTCGGTCTTAGCAATTCCTTTAGACCTTCCATTTGTTCGGGAGTCAAAAGTCCATCAAATATCTCATAGTAGTTGCCAAAAGTGACCTCTTTGCCATCAGTTACATCTCCAAGTTCCTTGTGAGTAGTCAGGAACATTGGTGCCGGAAATTCAGGCAGATATTCATCAGGGTAATCATGGTCAACATCGATTCGGATATGTTCCGGATGAGATTTATTCCAAGCATCTGGAAACACCATATGAGCAGTGGACTGAAGGGGGTGTGCCAGTGGTTTGTAGGGAAAGAGATCTCTTCTTTTAATCGATTCCGGACCTAATTTAGCGAGATCTTCATATGAGTTGATTTTTGGTGTCAATTTAGCCACTGGGCCTTTCATAATTGGTTTGCGACCTCCAGACATAAATTGACCAGGTATGGCCACCGGTGTAAGATCAAAACGTGATCTCATGTAGTCCCGAACGTCAGCCATCAGTTTTGGTTTTTGTGCTCTGTGAAAATCAATCCATTCTGGCCAGGACATGGGCAATTCCGGGTTCATAAAGGAGGTAGATCCTTTGCCACCATAGTTCCACAAATCAAAAGGGGTTCTCTCACCATTATTTACCTCGGGATATTCAATCAGGGAATCAATATGCCCCGAACCTAATCCATAGTCGGGTTCTACATAGTTTTCTGTTTCCGCTCCTGGAGATTGAAGAAGGTGAAGACCAATGTCATCGGCAAGCTGAAAAGCCACAAAAATAAAACCGACCACCAGGACAAAAATAATAGCGGTCCTGAAGTCGAAGTAATATGGACTATGTGTGTTCATTCGTATGTTGGGCTGTAACTACTATTCGATAAAAACATAGGAAAAGAATGAATAAAAAAGGTATTCATCTACCTGAATTACATGAAAGAAGTAAAATAATTGACGAGTCCATGATTTCACTATTTAGAAGTTATATGCGTCTTACTAGTATTTCATCTTAAATATTGCGTATTTTTAACCTATAATCTTGGATGAGAATTGTGAAGAATTTAGTTATCAATTTGATATGTCTAATGCTGGCCTCTGCCGTGTTGGGCCAGGATAAAACTCACATTCTGATCGTCACCGGAGGCCATAGTTTTGATAGACCGGAATTTTTGGCATGTTTGACCGGATGGAAAAGTTGGATTATCAGGAAATTCAACAACCCCCGCCAATGAACTCATTGAAAGTGGCGAGCTAGATGAATATGACCTGCTATTATTTTATGATATGTATGATTCGATCACTTCTGAGCAAAAGCAAGCCTACCTGCAACTGATCGAAAGCAAGAAACCATTGTTGTTTATGCATCACAGTCTGGTATCATATCAAGACTGGCCGGAATTTGCAAAATCGTGGGTGGAAAATATCATGCAAAAGACTCAAGCCGACTGTCTAATTATAAGCATGAGGAAAGATTGTCCGTACACATTTTGGACAACAACCATCCAATCACTAAAGGTTTAGCTGATTTTGTCATTGTTGATGAGACCTATGGGCATTGTGAAATTGATCCGGAAGTTTTGCCATTACTCAGGACCGATCATCCAGGAAGCATGCCGGTAATTGGTTGGATAAACCGATACAGGGGGCATCAAATCGTCTATCTCCAAGGGGGGCATGGTCCTTCAGCCTTTCAAGACGGGAATTTTCAAAAAATACTATATCAGGCAATTTGTTGGAGTGTCAGTAATAGCAAATAGGAGGGTCCACAGAATTGATTTAATGAACTCCCATTTCTATTTAGCACTCTGAAAATCATCTTAATAAGTTCAAAAGGTGGAATCACTGAAATTGACGTTGGTATTTCTATGTCATAAGTGGAGTCGGTTGTGAAATACAACGAGTTCACCGTCAAAGAGTGTGGTCAAGCGAATGCTAATTATTTCATGTTAATGCTATCTGGGTTTGGTTAAATTGCTGGATTTGTCGGTTAGAATTCTGGCTAATTTACGTATGTTACACCGATGGTTGCAAAATCAAAATACATACCGTGGGTTGTCGTGTTTTTGGCATTTGTTGCAACTGCACTAAGTTTTCTCGATCGCCAGGTGTTGTCGGTTTCTATTATTAAGATCAAGGAAGATTTTGCGATCTCTGATACCGACTACGGATTTATAAATACCGGTTTTCTGATCAGTTATGCAGTGATGTTTACCTTGGGAGGCATTTTGATTGATCGCTATGGTAGTCGATGGGGTCTTGCTTTGTCTGTAGGCTTCTGGTCGCTAGCTACCGTTTTGCACAGTGTGGCCACTAATGCATTTCATTTCATGTCTTTCCGTTTTTTATTGGGATTGGGTGAAGGAGGAGCGTTTCCGGGGGCAGTGAAAGCAGTCGTAGAGTGGGTTCCAAAAAAGAGGCAAGCCTTGGCAAATGGCATTGCCATCGGTGGTGCCGCATTGGGAGCGGTTGTAGCTCCGCCTCTATGTGTTTATTTAATCGCCTATGTGGGATGGCGCGGAGTATTCGTTATTACCGGAGTTTTTGGATTTGTTTGGGTTGTGGTGTGGTGGCTTTTTACTAAAGATAGAAGTACCTATGGTAACCGGGAAGAGGTGGTTGAGGGAGCTGCAACGAAATTTGAGGTTAGGGATATTGTAAATATTCTAGCCATCAAGGAAGTCTGGATATTTATTATCATTCGCTTTGTGCTAGATCCTATTTTTTATTTTTATATGTTTTGGATACCGAAATATCTAAACGAAGTGCAATCGATTGACTTAAATAGAATCGGTCAATTATTTTGGATCCCGTTTTTAGGGTTAGGTATTTCTAATATACTTGGTGGTTATCTTTCAGACGAAATTTATAAGAAGACCAACAGCTTGAATTTAGCGAGAAAAAGCATTATGGGTATCGCAGCACTAATGACCTTTTCTGTGTTGTTTGTGCAAAATCTCACTAGTGGTGAATGGGTAATTTTCATGCTGTTTATTGCCTTCTTTGCCCATGGATTTTGGATTACCAATTACATCACAGCCATCAGCGATCTTTTTGGCAAGACCAGAACTTCTACTATTATCGGGTTATCCGGAAGTGCAGGTGCATTGTCCTCATTGATTATCAACCCTTTGATGGGGGTAATTATCAGTAAATACACCTATCAGCCTCTATGGATCTATGCGGGGTCGATGTATGCTGTTGCTTTTGTATTTTTTATTTTTTCTATTCCTGAGATCAAATCCATCAATTTTGTTAAGCAAGACAAGTGAAGATCTCTATCTTAGAGACACATCAATGAAACTTACTAATATGGAGAGAGATCACGAAAAGGAACGGCCACGCATTGGTTTTTTTGGAGTTGGTTATGAAAAATACTGGACGCAATTCCCGGGATTGTTAGATGAACTCATGCAAAAGCATGCAGAGATCATCCGGAAAATGTCTGTTTTTGATACGACGATCGTTGATTTTGGAATGATAGATACACCATTGAATGCTTATGAAGTTGTGAAGGATTTGCAGGCGGCCAATCTCGATATGGTGTTTTGTAATATGCTCACATACGCTACATCCGGCACTTTTGGGGTAATTGTTCGGGCTTTGAATATTCCCATCGTACTTTGTGCCCTTCAACCAAGAAAGGCACTGGATTATAGTCGTGCGTCAACCCACATGCAATTGGCCAATGATGATATTTGCTCTCTGCCTGAATTTGCCGGAGTAGCTGTGCGTTTGGGAAAAAAGGTGCCGGACATGATCATCGGCACCTTGTCTGATGATCCGGAGGTAGACCGGAAAATGGAAGAATATTACCGTATCTCCAAGGTGTTGCATGCCTTGAAGAACGCCCAATTGGGTCACCTGGGGCATCCGATCAATGCAATGCTGGATATGCATACGGACCCTACTATGCTTACCTCAACATTCGGATGTCATATAGTAGAATGCGAAGCCCATGAGATTTTTTCTTGCTATGAAAATGCTTCCGATACAGAAATCAACGACGTGCAAGATTTTATTTTGGATTTCTTTGAGACACCAGACCCGGTCTCCGATCCAATTTCCATGAAGTTGACCCAAGAAGATCTTCATACCGCCGCTAAAGTCAGTGTAGCACTCAATCAATTTGTTCAAGAAAGTAAACTGGATGGGCTGGCTTATTACTATGATGGACCGGAAGGTAGTGAACTACAGACAGTAATGTCCAATTTAATTGTTGGAAACTCCATTTTGACTTCTCATGGATTTATGATGTGTGGTGAATCCGATTTAAAAACCCTTATTGCATTGATTATAATGGATCGGCTGGGCATAGGTGGTAGTTTCGCAGAATTTCATCCGGTGGATTTTACGGATGGATTTGTCTTGGTCGGTCATGATGGTCCTCACAATATATCGATCGCTGAAGGCAAACCGATATTAAGGAGTTTAAAAAAATACCATGGTAAACCAGGCAAAGGAGCAGGCGTTGAATTTAAGATTAAGGAAGGACCCATTACGATGCTATCGATCAGTTCGACTTTTGACGGAAAATTTAAATTTGTAATTGCAGAAGGAGAGTCAGTCAAAGGTCCTATTCCACCAACAGGCAATACCAATACCAGGATTTTTTGAGCCGGATATTAGATCATTTTTATACCGGTGGATTTCTGAAGGACCTACACATCATTTTGCTTTGGGAATTGGACATCACGCCAAAACAATTCAAAAAATTGCCAATTATTTAAATGTCGAATCGGTGATCATCAATAAAAAGCCGGAGTAATACTTTGTGCTAGTCACGGTAAACTATGTTCTTAAGTATGAAAAAACACAGATTTTTAAATATTTTGTTTTTTACACTTTTCATGTTTTGCATGAGAATCGTCGAGGCACAGAATGATATTCTTTTGAAGAACAGCTTCAAAGAACCTCCAATTTCTGCCTTTCCCAAGACTTATTGGTGGTGG
The DNA here is from genome assembly GCA_016711125.1 of Saprospiraceae bacterium. Lineage (GTDB taxonomy): Bacteria > Bacteroidota > Bacteroidia > Chitinophagales > Saprospiraceae > JABDMH01. Next base: position 19,487 of record JADJTQ010000007.1, read on the forward strand.
CTTAATGGCAACATTGATACGGTCAGAATCAGGGAAGAAATGCTGGCTATGAAGGAGGCGGGACTTTCAGGATTTGACATATTTGACATTGGAGTTAGGAATGATACTGTGGTGAAACCCGGGCCAGCGTTTTTAGGTGGTGAATCTCTTCAGGCAATTCGGGTAGCTCTGGATTTGGCAAAAGATCTAGGAATGACTGCCGGGCTAAGCATGGCAAGTAGTTGGAATGCTGGAGGATCATGGATCACACCTAAACACTCGGCTAAATCCATCTATTTTTCGGTGACTCACAAACCAGATGCTGAAAGTGTTAAACTGCAGTTCCCCAGGATTAATCAAGAAGATGATAAAGGGGGTGCAAAAAATATCCAATTCGAAGCCAATGGCAGACCGGTCTATTATGAGGAAGTCACCGTATTAGCAATCCCAAAAAGATCTCGAAATCAGATATTGGACACTTCCGAGGTGATCATTGTAACTCCTTATTTTGATGCGGATAGTGAAATGTTGAACTGGAGTGTGTCAGGTGATTATGAAATATACCGGTATGTATGTTCAAATTCAGGGGAGCAGCTGAAATTACCTAGTGAAAATTCCAAAGGTCCGATCATTGATCATTTTGATGCCGAGGCTACTTCAGCTCATTTTAGGTACGTGATCGATAAGCTGAAGACAATTTTACCCAATGGCATTAAGAATTCTGCACTAAAAAGTTTATATCTGGCTAGCTACGAAGCCACTGGTTTTACTCGACACCCACGCTGCCGCTAGTATTTAAAGAAATCAATGGAGATGACATCGAGAAATCAATTCCAGCACTCTTTGATCAGAAAATATTTTCATAGGAAATCACTGAAACATTTAATCGCGACTTCCGGCGCACTCTATCGGAGTTGATGATTAATAATTTTTATCACGTAGCTCGGAAAATTAGTAATGAAAACGGTTTGAAAATAAATTCTGAGTCGGGTGGCCCCGGATTTCCTTTGCATAATGTTCCGGTTGAGCCTCTTAAATCATTGGGTGTTATGGACCTCCCTCGAGGAGAGTTTTGGATCAATCATAGCCGGCTAAATGATGATGGTATTGATATATTGCGAGTGGTGAAAGAAGTTTCTTCTGCATCCCATATTTACGGAAAAAGAATTGTTGAAGAAGAGGCTTTTACCACTTTTCAACAATGGCAGGAAGGACCCTTTGAGATGAAGCCATCAGGTGATCGGGCATTTTGTGAAGGTATGAATAAGGTGGTTGTTCATGGATCTAGTCATAATCCACGAGGTTATGGTTATCCCGGTATTGTGTACGGTGCAGGTACCCATTTTAATGATCGCAGAGTTTGGTGGAAGAAGATCAGGCCATTTAACGAGTACTTGGCAAGAATTTCTTATGTAGCACAAGAGGGCGATTTTGTTGCGGATGTACTATATTATTATGGTGATGCGATACCAAACTATACCGGGCATAAAAATAGTCGATTTATCGTCGGACCGGGTTATGACTATGAAGTGATCAATACAGATATACTAAAACAGTTGAGGGTCCAGGGTCAATCTCTGATGCTTCCCACGGGAGCCTCATTGAAAATGCTCGTATTACAAAGTGAACAGGAAATAAATCCTGAAGTCTTCCAAAAACTTCAAGAATTGGCTGAGCAAGGAGCCATGATCATCTCTGATAAACCTGAAAAGGTGCTGATGCGGCGTAATTTGCCAGAGTTGCGCTATACCTCGGATGAAATTGATGGTCTTTGGTTAAAAACCGGGATTGAGAAATTTGACCCAATTCAAAATCGAGGCAAAGTATTCAGTGGGGTAACGCCGGTGGAGGTTTTGAATTACCTGCAAATACCACCGGATTTTACTTATGCAGATGCACCTTTTTTCTTGCTGGATTATATCCACTACCAGAAGGAGACTTTTGACTTTTACTTTATTAGAAATACTACCGATGCTTGGCTGAACCGCATGTGCAGTTTTCGGCAAATGGATAAGAAAGCTGAATTCTGGAACCCGATTGATGGAAGTATTGCTCCGGTTCTCATTCAAAATCAACGAGGGGAGTATACGGATATTCCAATTTCACTTCCACCTTTCGGCTCCGCTTTCGTCGCTTTTTCACCCGGTGAAGCTAAAGGCACATTTACAGGTATTTCTCCGACCAATGGGCATCTTCCGAGGATGGAGTATAGTGGAGAAGATCTGTTCATTTGGGAGCCAGGAAATTTCAAGATTGAAGTCAATGGAGGAGAAATGAATTTTACCAGTCATCTAAAAACACTAACCTTGGAAGGAGCCTGGGAAGTTTTTTTCCCGGAAGGTTGGGGTGCTCCAAAAAGAGTGGTATTTCACGATTTGATGTCTTGGACTGATTCGAAGATTGAGGGAGTGCAATATTTTTCAGGGACAGCTACTTACAGAAAAACTTTTCAAATGGATATTAATTCGGCGTTGGCTGAAAATCAACAAATCTATTTGGATTTGGGCGACTTGACTAATGTTGCAGAAGTGTGGCTAAATGAAAAACCCCTGGGCGTGATCTGGGCAAAACCATATCGCTTTGAGGTCACTGGGGCCATTAAACCAGGTGATAATTTGTTGGTCGTCGAAGTGGCGAACACCTGGTCAAACCGGCTCAAAGGTGATGCTATTACTGGCGAGCAATTTACCCATACCAATATTACTAATACGAATGTGGCCGGCCTCAATAAAATCAGATTGCCGTGGGCAGAAGTACCACTAATTAAGGCGGGACTTTTTGGACCGGTGACTCTTCAGACAATTATACCGATTAGATGAGTTGGATATATAATGAGTACGATCATAAAACGATGAATGGTTTAATCACAAATTTAAATTATAGTAAGCAATTGAGTAGGATTCCATGATTTAGCATTGGTTGAATTTGAAGAACCTACCTTGTGCTTGATGAAGTAGCATTTTTTTAATTATTTGAAAAAGTATAGATTGGTTATGAAAACAAAGCAACTTACGACTTTATTTATTTTTCTGTTTTCAGCCTATTGGTTGAAAGCAGAAATCAGGCTACCAGCGATATTTGGAGATCACATGGTTTTGCAGCAACAAAGTGACGCGGCTATTTGGGGTGATGCCACTCCTTCAAAAAAGGTCACCGTAATTACTTCTTGGGATAAGAAATCGTATGATGCTAAATCAGATTCAGACGGCCATTGGAGAGTAAAATTAAAGACTCCTGCTGCCGGTGGACCTTTCCAGATTATCATATCCGATGGATTACCGATTAATTTATCCGATGTGATGATCGGTGAAGTATGGATATGCAGTGGACAATCCAATATGCAGATGCCGATGCGGGGTTATTTTAATCAACCGATCCTTGGCAGCAATGAGACTGTAGCTCAGGTGCGAAATCCTAATATCCGATTGTTCACCGTAGAGCGCACTAAAAGTTTGAACTTTGCTTCTGACTTCACTGGAGATTGGTTGGAATGTAGTCCCGAAAATGTCATAGATTTTAGTGCAGCAGCTTATTATTTCGGGCGAATGATCAATCAGGCACTTGACGTACCTATTGGCCTGATTTGTTCGAGTTGGGCGGTACCCGGATCGAGCCCGGATCAGTGAAAGCGGTCTCAAGGAATTTGATTGGGTAAGCCTTCCCGATAAGGCCATGACGGAAGATTTTTCCCCGCAAACGCCAACGGTTCTTTATAATGCGATGATTGCTCCCATGGTTGGTTATGGTATTCGTGGAGCGCTTTGGTACCAGGGAGAGTCCAACCGGAATGAACCGAAGGAATATGAAAAATTAATGGCAGGGCTGATTAATAATTGGCGATCAGAATGGGGTATGGGTGATTTCTCATTCTATTATTGTCAAATAGCGCCCTTTGATTATGGCCCCAGCGGACTTAATTCGGCTTACCTGCGAGAGGCTCAACTTAAAGCTTCATATGCGGTTAGTAATGCTGGTATGGTAAGCCTGATGGATGTTGGCGAACGAGACAATATTCATCCTGCCGATAAGAAAGCAGCCGGTGAACGAATGGCGTATTGGGCGTTATCAAATACCTATGGTCAAAAGGGTATTGAATATTCGGGACCGGTTTTTAAGGAAATGATGTTGGAAGGCAGCCTGGTCAAAGTAACATTCGATCACGCTCAAAACGGATTAAGCACCTTTGGTAAGGAAATTACAAGTTTTCAAGTTGCAGGAGAAAATCAGCGGTTCTATCCAGCTAAAGCATTTATCACTCGCGAAGGTATTACCCTGATTTCGGATCGAGTGCCTAACCCCATTGCAGTCCGATATGCATTTGAAGATTGGATCGTCGGAGAGCTTTATAATACAGAGGGACTACCGGCGTCAAGTTTCAGAACGGATGATTGGGAAATTAAATAGGAAAGGGTTTCTTCAAAAGCCAGAGAATTTAAATTCTACTCTCCCTTGGTTCTGAAGGTATGGCAAGATAAAGAGAGCCCAGAATTTACATTTTGAGTGGGTCAATGCGACAAAAAAAGGTTGTTTCATAGAGCCGGAGAATGTAAATTCTCCTCTCTCTTGATTCTGAATTTATTTGAAAAGAAAAAGAGAGCCCGCAATTTACATTATGGCGGGTCGGATAGACAGGAAGTAATTTGTTACTCACAGTATCATTTGAATTCTTCATTGATGACCTCACTCGGTTTATATCCAATCCGGTGAGAAATGGCTTTGATTTGGGAACCCGGAGATAGCGAAATTGGATTGGTGTAAACTGACCAGCTCTTAGGTTCAATTTCGCTTTTTTTCCAAATTTTATAACCGATAGAAACTCCTTCAGTAGTACATGTTATACTAAGTTGAGATTCATCAAAATGTAATATAGGTGAATCTGTCTCGGGCTGTTCGTCAGAATCTTTCCATAGTTGTTTGACCAATTGCTTTTCCGGAAGATTGGGTTGATCCTCAATTTCCCTCAACCATCGATCCATTTCATTGCTTAACTCCGGTTATTTTATTTTTGTAAGCCGGATCGTCAGCCAGGTTAATTAACTCATGGGGGTCGTTTAGACAATCAAATAATTCATCTCGCGGTTTTTCCTTCCGAAACCATTGTTCCTGAATTTCGTTTAATTGACCTTTTTTATGCAGTTCCAATAATTCCTGCATGGTAGGGATTTGTTCCCGGTAGGTGATCGGCAAATAATATCCCTGTTCTGTCCGATAATTTCTAATGTATTTAAATCGCACATCGCGAACCGCTCGAATTGCGTCGGTAAATCCGTCAAATCGGTCAGCAGCGGCATGAATGTATTGTCGGGGTTCCAGCGATTTAAATGGTCCTAAAAAGGCTCGTCCCTGCAAGTAATAGGGTAGTTGTATTCCTGCCAGGGAAAAGACAGTCGGTGCAAAATCAATAAAACTTATAAGTTGGTCATCTCGGGTGCCTCCGTTTTCTTGTTGGGGAAACCGGATAATCAATGGTGCATTGAGTCCTGAGTCATAAATGAGTCGCTTTTGTCTTGGCATAGGTCCTCCGTGGTCTCCATAAAAGAATATAATGGTTTTTTCAAGTAGTCCATCGTCATCCAATTGTTTAAGAATGGCACCGAGTTGACGATCCATTTCAGCGATGTTGTTATATACCTTCCACATGTCTCGTTTCACGATATCAGTTTCTGGTAAGTATGGAGGTATTTTGAAGTCCAAGTTTTTGGGAACATGCACATCAGTCTCTGCTTCGTTGGCGCGATCCATCCATGCACTTTTCATAAAACTGGAATCACCCGATTGATAATGTCGCATTTCCATTTTTCGAAACCCATATGGTTCAAATAGCCCGGACTCGTGAGTTACGGTAAAATTAAAGATTGAAAAGAAAGGTTGACCAGGACTTCGGTTGCGCCAATGCGCAAAGTTGCTACTTTCATCCCAAGCGGTGACAGGCGCCTTAAATTGATAGTCCTCCTTGGAATTGTTTGTGCAATAATAGCCATGCATACGTAAAATTTCACTCATCATTTTTACACGAGCTGGCGGCATTGCTTCATAGGGAGGCACACCGGTGATCTCCGAATAGGAATTGGTACGCATGTGATTGGCTCCAAAACCGGAAGGATACATTCCTGTGGCAATGGCTGCTCTGCTAGGTGCACAAACGCCCGAAGGAGAAAAAAGCCGGGGATAAACCACCCCTTCCCGGGCTAGCCGGCTGAGATTGGGTGTTTCGATGGTTGAGTCGCCAAATGCTGGTAGATAGGGTCCCATATCTTCGGTGACCAACCAAAGAATATTGAGATGCTCTGGCAAATCCAGTGATAAAGTTTTTTCCGGCTGAGTTTCACGGCAGCCAATCATAACAAGCAAAATGGCCAATAATTGCCATGGATCATGGGAGATTCTACGCATAATTGTGATTTAGGGTAGTAAAAGGAGGCCACAATGGTGAGTCACATGCCATTTATTTAGAATTCTTTTTCACAATTTACTAATTTACTATCTGATGCAAATAGTTCAAGTAACACTCATTTCGATTCTGATCTTTCCCGCTGTGGGACTCAGCCAAATACATATTGAAGGCAAGGTCCTCAGCATACCTAAGAAGGAACCTATTGCCTTTGCCAATATTGGTATCTTGAATGCATCGATTGGTACGATCTCAGACCAGGATGGTACTTTTTACATGAATATTTCCCGCTCGTATTCCCGGGATTCCATTTTATTTTCTGCGCTTGGTTATGAGAAAGTTTCTGTTCCGATATCATCGCTTTTAGGTGGTCATACCTTAACAATCTATTTAAGAGAGACTATTTACAAATTATCGGAAGTTCTTGTCATTGCCTCAAAGGTGAGACCAAAGTTAGTGGTGGCTGGAAATAGTGGATATGAAGGCGGAAGTCTATATGCTGACACGGTGAATGCAGGTGGAGCGATGGCCCTGCTAATTAAAAACAAATCACTGAGAGGCAAAGTAAAATTTGACTACCCAAGCTATGTGCATGCTGCAGAACTGATGATTGTCAATAATACTTTTAAACGATTTAAGGTGCGGGTACGATTGATGGATGTTTTCGAAATCGGGGGAAAATTGTTGCCCGGCAGGGATTTACTGGAGGAGAGTGTGGTAGTTGAGTCGCAACTATTTGACGGCTGGCTTAAATTTGATCTGGCATCTTATCAACTTAAAGTGAAGGGCGATTTTTTCTTGGTGTTCGAATGGATTCTGGAAAAAAGAGATAGGGCAAACCTTTACGATCAGTATGATCAGTTCAGAAAGAATAATCCTGAGAAGGTAACCAGGGACTACAGTGTGGTGGACGGTAAAAGAATTGAATACGAAAATTATCAAGGACTTTTTTATTTCGGAACGTCTTTTGGGATGTCAGTCGATCCGGGTTTATTAAAAGAGCATACTTGTTATTACAGACTTAGTAGCTTTGGATTATGGTATCCCAGTCCATCAGCTTTGACTGCCCGCATTTTCCTAAGTGGTCATCCCGGATCAGTGGGAAAGCAAATGGAATTACTTAAGGATTCGCTCGAATCAAATGAAATAGGCTCCTATTATCGGTTGAATAAAAAATCTTTGATTTCGGACGTAATCATTCATCGGGGGGAAGGCGAATCTACTCAGCCATTATTTGATTCACGGATGGAGGAGCCCATTCATATTATCGTGCAACGAGATGAAAATCGCTTCACATTTGTGGGCAAGAATCACAGCTACTACCCATATCATTTAACATTGAATTTTTCCGGGATGCTGAATTTGGAACCCTTGTCTGGGTCTACCAGTTACACTGTTTATCCGGGAGAACATAGGTTGTTGTCGTTCAGCGTGGTTGACCCGTCGATCGACAATTATCACTATGAATTGTCTACCGAGGAGTCCATTGGCGATCCGGCCCTTAAAGCGCAGTCTTTATTTGATTATTTAATTCCGGTTGGGGGTGGTAAATTTTACCATAAACATAAAATGGAACCGAAATTAGATCAAGAAGCTTACGAGACTTTTAGTTTGGCAGAGGGTGATACCGTATACACTATGAGAAAGGGAATCATTACCTATTCTCCAAATTCAAATCAATCCAAGGACCGGATCGATGGAGTCGGATCGGTAGAAATACTGCATCAGGATGGCACTATAATGGTCTACAATAATTTGGATCCATCTCAATTGTTTTATAAAGCTGGTGACATTGCTCTACCGGGATCTCCATTGGGTTTGATAGATAGTCAAAAATTTGTGGGAGTAGAACTCTATGAGTTGTCTGCTTCTGAAATGCTACGGAAAATACCGATACATTACTATTCAGCAAACGGTCAAAAATTGCTATACTTAGATCTTGTTGAAGGAGACCGGATAGAGTATCCGGAGTCAGTTTTATTGCAGGAGTTGACGGAAAAGGAACGCCGGAAGATCAGACCTAAATAATTCAACGATGTTTTCGGCCGAGACGGGATTTTTTGGAAATCAGACTAATCGAAAGTTAACGATTCTGGGAAGACAAAGAGAGCCAAGAATTTATATCCTGGTGGGTTGGAGTGACAAAGTATTTGTATTTTCATTTCCATAAACCGGAGAAAATAGATTCTCATCTTTAGTTGAGACCTTGTATATGGAATTTTCATTGACCATTATTATGAGCTTTATTTCGATGATGGCATACTCCCAGACGGATTATCCCTATGGTGCTAATTCTCATGAGCAGGATGACGTACCGGTGGGGCAGGTGACTCAGCACTCATGGAAGAGCAGCATCTATCCCGGTACTGAAAGGGACTATTATGTCTACATTCCTGCGCAATATGATGCATCTGTACCAGCAGCTTTGATGATCTTTCAGGACGGCCATGCCTATGTCAAAAAGGATGATGATTTTCGAGTTCCCGTGGTCTTTGATAATCTAATTCATCAAAGGAGAATGCCGGTGACCATTGGCCTCTTCATAAACCCTGGCCACGATATGGATGCTGATCCACCTGAAAGCCCATGGCGAGTGACCAATCGCAGCGTGGAATATGATGAGGTCTCTGCTCATTACGCCGAATTTCTATTGCACGAAATCATTCCAGAGATCAGGAGGAGTCTGAATATTAGTGACGACCCAAAAATGAGAGCTATTTGTGGTATGTCTTCAGGAGGTATTTGTTCATTTACCGCAGCATGGTATTATCCTGACCAGTTTCATAAAGTGTTGAGCCATATTGGCAGTTTTACGGATATTCGGGGTGGCCATAACTATCCGTCGATGATTCGGAAGTTTGATAAAAAAGAGATCAGAGTATTTTTACAGGATGGATCTAACGACCTCAACAATAAGTTTGGTAATTGGTGGTGGCTTGCTAATCTGCAAATGGACTCGGCTCTAAAATTTAAGGAATATGACTATAAATTTGTCGGGGGAGATGGTGAACACAATGGCAAACATGGTGGAGCCATCCTGCCGGAATCATTGATTTGGCTATGGAGCGACGTAATTGAAGCAAAATAAGCCCACATTTCACCAATAAATTCAGACAAATCTCAAAATTTGAATCGATGTAATGCTTAACTTCGAACTTTCTCCCGGGAATAATACTATACATGTATGGACTTGAAGCATTTCAGGATCTTGATTATCATCGTTTTGAGTGGATTTGTCCACCAGGTCTTTGCAGATACAGAGGCAGATCGGCGTTGGAGAAGGATCTCATTTCCTATTTTTGCCAAACATTGCACCTCCTGCCACAATGCTGCTGATAAGAAGGGAGGAATTGACCTGGACCTTTATTATTACGTTCCATCAGTTATTAGCAGAGGTGAGATGTTTCAACATCTGGTTGAATTGGTAAAAGATAATGAAATGCCTCCACCACCAAAACCACCGATGTCAAAGGCGGAAAAAGATAGCCTTATTGATTTGATCAATGGGATTTTAGAAGATGCCCTGAGTGCCCCTGATCCGGGGCCATCTGTAGTACGAAGACTAAGCAATCGTGAATATACTTTTACGATTAAAGATCTTCTCGGGATAGATTTTAATGCGATGGAATTTTTTCCAAAGGACGGATCTGGGGGAGAAGGATTTGACAATCAGTCAGGGTCATTATTTATGACACCTCTGATTATCGAACGGTATTATATGGCTGCCGATTCGATCGTACGGGTGGTTCAAAATGATGAGGCAAGGTGGGAAAATTTAGTACCTCGTTCGTATAGTCCCGGTTTGATCAGAAGGTTCACCAATTGGGTTAAAGGCACTGTTTTTAATCGACCCATAAAATGGTCAAAGCCCACAGACCTTGCAAAAGAAATTATTCTACCATTTGCTACTAAGACCTATCGCCGCTTTCTTTCACAAGAAGAACAGACGGATTTAATTCAATTTTTTGATACGATTTATTTCAATGGTTTATGGAATAAACAAAATGGATTTAATGAAGCCCTTACGACTTCTTTCAAAAGAATATTGGTGTCACCTACCTTTCTTTATAAGGTTGAGGTTAATGCACCAATTCACAAACCCTATCCGATCAGTAACCAAGAATTAGCTTCCAGACTTTCGTATTTGCTATGGTCGTCCATGCCCGATGATACCTTACTCCGGGCAGCCTATTATGAAGATTTGCATGATGATGCTGTGTTGAACCGTGAAGCTCAGCGGATGATGCAAAGTCCAAAATTCGAACGATTTTCACAGTCGTTTGCACCTCAGTGGCTGGGAGTAGAAGAGACATTATTAAATCCGGTTGCTGATGAGAAGTTATTTCCGGAATTTACCGATGCGCTAAGACGATCGATGCTTGATGAAGTTATTGATTATTTTCATTATATTTTCACAGAGCGTGGTAATCTTCTCGAGTTGTTGGATAGTGATTATAGCTTATTAAACGAGTCGCTGGCGGGCTATTACGGGGTGCCAGGAGTGCAGGGATCCGAATTTAGACCGGTACAAGTTGCCGACTATGGCAGAGGAGGTATTTTGGGTATGGGAGCAGTTTTGACCGCCACCTCACTGCCCAATCGCACAAGTCCGGTATTGCGTGGACAATGGGTGCTTGATCAGGTACTCGGAACACCCGCTCCGCCACCGCCACCTGATATACCCCAGCTTGAAGAGGCCAAAGATGGTGCTCACGATGAACTTGATGTACGCAGGGTTTTAGAAAAACACAGGGAGTCACCCTTGTGCAGGGTGTCATAATAAGATGGATCCAATTGGTTTTGTCATGGAAAATTTTGATGCGGTGGGCAGGTGGCGCGATTATTACCGTGGGTCCGCTAATATTGATCCTACTGCGGTGATGGAAGATGGTAGAGTGGTAAACGGACCTATAGAGCTACGGCATTTCTTAACGGATGAAAAAGAAAAATTTGCGAAAAATTTTTCCAGAAAACTGATGTCCTATGCTTTGGGAAGGGGCATTAATTTTACCGATACAAAAGTGATCCAGGACATGGCCCAATCACCTCTTAAAAATGACGACAGTGAAAGACTGATGCTTACTATGGTAAATAGTTATCCTTTTAAGCACAGGCGGAGGATATGACTGAACTATATATTTAAAATAATTTTAGAATGATTTGACGAAATCAATTAGCCGGCGCAATTTGTTAAGAGGTCTTGGAGCAAGTATTGCTCTTCCATTTATGGAATCTTTAGTGCCTAAGCAGCTTTTGGCAAATACACCAACAAGACTCGGCAGTAAGAGACCTCAGCGCTTCGCTGCAGTGTACATGCCCAATGGAGTACATCCTGATCGCTGGACACCAACCCAATTTGGCAGTAATTTCGAGTTGTCACCATTATTGCAACCTTTAAAGCATGTCAAGGACAAACTATTGGTAGTAGGTGGCCTCGTTAATAAAAACAGTGTACGAACAGTTGAGGGGCATTTTACAAAAACAGCCAATATACTCACCTCAATGCCGGTTGCCCGCACGGTTGATTCGAATGTAGATAGCGGAGGGATCTCCGTTGATCAACTTATGGCCAATCACATTGGTAAAACTTCGCTTTTTCCATCGCTTCAGTATGGACTCGATCGCATGAGTAGTGGTGTTTGTAAGTCAACGGGAATCACTCGTCTGTACGGAAGTGCCATTTCATGGCAAAGCGGCACTAAGCCGTGCTCACGTGAAATCGATCCGCGGATGGCCTTTGATCGCATGTTTCGAAGCTATGTGCCAGGTAAGATCCAACCTGCTGCTGACCCCTATCGGCAAAGTGTTCTTGATGTTGTAAAAAACGATGTGCAGCGTTTGAATAAGCAGATGGGCATTGAGGACAAAAATAAGATGGGTGAATATCTGGATGCAGTGAGATCAATCGAAAAACGACTTGACAATCTGGATAGCCTAAAGGATTTTGAAGCTCAGATTACCCCCGATATGCGTGACGAATTAAAGTGCATGGACATCCGGATCGATGAATGGGCTGAATATGCGGAAGGGGTTGATGTGACCGAAAAGGCCCGGCTAATGATAGACATTATGGTGCTTGCATTTTGGAGCGATGCCAGTCGTGTTGCCACTTTTATGCTTGGTAACTCGGCGAGCAATCGTAATTTTTCTTTTCTGGATGGAGTCCATGACACACACCATGCCGTATCTCATCATAAGTCTGATCCTCGTCTAATGGAACAGTATGCACGGATCGGATTTTGGCATATGGAACAGTATGCCTATTTCCTGGAGCGATTAAATGCCATCAAAGAAGGTGATCAAACTTTACTTGACAACAGTATGATTCTTTTCTGTTCTGGTCTGCGTGATGGTATGCGCCATTCTCCATATGATTTGCCAATTCTGATCGGAGGTTCTGGAGGTGGAAGAATTAAGACTGGTCAGAATATTCGGATGGAAGACAAGACACCATTGGCAAATTTGCATCATACCATGCTCACTGCCATGGATATTGAAGTGAATGGGTTCGGCGATAGTAATGGCTATTTTTCAGAGCTGCTGGTTTAGTAGAATGAATAGAGATTTGGCTTGCCAATCAAATTGGTGTCTTTTTCATGTTCATCCTGGATAAAGTGGCTGATTTATCTCTTGGTTTACATGATCAGATCTCACCAATTATCACTCGGTAATTTTACGAGAAAAACACTATTGACTATTTTCATTGCATGATCAAACTTAGACTTATTGTTTGGCCACTGATCTTCATGATTGCATGCAATGATAGTTGGCCTGAACGGGAGTCATACACCTGCTTTGTAGGTGGAACCATCATTGATGGCAAAGGAGGCGATCCGATCCAAAATGGAGCCCTGCTTTTGCGAAATAGCAGGTTCGTGGCATAGGTCTGAGAGAAAATATCAAGATCCCACCACAAACGAAAATAATCGATATCTCTGGTAAATTTATCACTCCTGGACTTATTAGTGCTCATGGTCATGTCGGTGATGTCAAAGGGTATCGAAGGAGGTTATTATTCAACGGAAAATATTCAGGACAACTTAGCGATTTATGCTCATTATGGAGTAACTACAGTAGTGAGCCTGGGTGGCGATGGACCCGAGTCCCAATCCTTTCGCCATGTTCATGATACTGTTTCGGAAGGAAGAGCACGCCTTTTTATCGCTGGTGAGATCATCTCTGGCCCTGTACCAGAAGATGCTATGTCAATCATAGGTAAGAATGACCGGATGGGGGTAGATATTATGAAAATCCGAGTTGACGACCATCTCGGCACAGCAACGAAAATGTCAGAAGAAGTATATAGAGCGGTGATTCATCGATCTCATGATTTGGGATATAAGATTGCCACCCATATGTATTATTTGGAAGATGCGAGAAAATTGTTGGAATCGGGGACGGATTTTCTGGCCCACAGTGTGAGGGATGAGATAGTAGACGCCGATTTTGTCCAGTTGTTGAAAGAGAAAAATATTGGCTATTGCCCTACACTGACCCGGGAGTTATCAACTTTTGTTTATGGAGATACGGCCGGCTTTTTTACAGATCCATTTTTCTTAAGCGAGTATGACGAGGCTATGATTGAACCCTTAAAAGATCCGGAACGTCAAAGGAGGGTAAAGAACAGCAAGAGTGCCCAGACTTATAAGCAGCAATTACCCACGGCTATGGCTAATCTAAAAATTTTGAATGATGAAGGAGTGCCTATTTTATTTGGTACTGACAGCGGTGTCGCAACGCGGTTTATGGGTTACTTTGAGCATTTGGAAATGGAAATGATGGCTGAGGCCGGTCTTACTTCGATGCAGATTATTATTTCGGCGACCAAAAATGCAGCCGAATATTTAAATTTAAAAGATCTCGGTACCCTGACTCCAGGGCATTGGGCAGATTTTATCATTTTGGAATCGAATCCACTTCTTGATATTCGAAATTTTCGGCAAATAGAGTCGGTTTACATCGGAGGCAGGCAGGTGCCAAAAAAGCAGCTCAGAGATTGATGCCTTTTTTAATTTCACATCGATTTATTTTAACCTCATCGAAATCGTCCTGATTTATTTAATTGCAGATTTTCTAAGTTCATTTGAGACCAATCCAAACTCTACCATCTATCGGGACATCCCTCTTCCGGCAATTCGCCAGATAGCTTCAACCCGTTCATTCCGGACAGCATAGATCTGATCGTACAGATTGACAACCGGGTCGCAGTGAGAAACAATTAAATCCAGTTTGTCACCAACCTGGTACGTCCGTGATGGATTGACATAAGTTAAAGACCCAAATTCATCAGACCCTGAACGATATTCAAACCCAGACTCCCCTTTGACCATCGGCCAGGGTTGATTAATTGTACATGCTTTTGCTCCCGCATCTGTCGTGACCCGGCCTTCATATTGATCGTTAACAACAGTAGTTAAAATGGTAAGCGATGATTGAAAATCAGAATACTCATCTACATTGGTTTTTCCTCCAATTGAGAGATATTGAGTGTCCATGAAGACATAGCTGCCCACCTGCACATCAGTGAATCCTGGTGTCTCATGGTCTATATTGTAGGTACCGGTGCCACCTCCGCTGAAGATCTCTGTATTAAGTCCTGATTTGCTCATCAAAGCGCAGGTTTCTCCGGCAGCAGCCATTCGTTCCAAGGTCTGTGCTCTCCGTTTGTCAAATCCAGTCACGTGCTGGGATCCTCCGTCGTAGCAGAGCAGACCAAGAAGTCGAAGGCCGGGAAGTTTGTCTACCAATTGGGCCAATTGCAGTGCAGGTTGCCCTGGGAGTAATGCCAGTGCGATGCCCACCAGGATCCACATCGATCACCACATCGGCGATTATTCCAGAGGCTGATGCGGCTTCTGACAAAAGCTGAGCATTAGCGGCACTATCGGTAGCCTGGATAAAACCAGAACACCACTTTCTCAGATTCATGGCCCGGGATATTTTGACTGGAGTCACATTGGTCGTAGTACATAGTATCTGTTGAATTCCGTGCTCAAACATGGATTCTGCCTCACTAACCTTCGCTACACAAATGCCCACTGATCCATGCTCGAGCTGCATACGAGCGATTGGCGGACATTTGTGGGTTTTGGTATGGGGACGGCTGGTTATCCCATTGGCAGTGACCGTGCGCTGCATGGATGCCAGATTTGATTTAAGGATATCCAGATCCAAACATAATGCTGGAGTATCAAGATCCCATTTCGAAATGTTGGTTTCCGAAAGACCGATCCGGTCATAGGATTGCATCTCTTTTGTGGTGTAACCGTTTACCAACACGGGAATACCAGCGGTGGCAGTGCCGGCAGTAAGGAGAAATCGGCGACGGGAAGTTGAGGTACTAATTTTCATGTGTTGTTTTTGAAAGTTGAAACTAAAGATTCTTGACGATCTTGGTTAAAGATCGCCATAAAATGAGGTTCAAACAATGTGTTTTAGGATTTAATTTTTCTGGATCTGGAATGCCTATGGCATGCCGAAAGAGAAATCGATGTAGAGCGATTTTAGCCCAGTAGGTTTGTTTTTGAAAATCTACTATGGGAGGCGAACGATAGCATTCATTCTCAAGTCAATTCCGGTCGTGATGATAAACTGAACTAGTTCTTAACCATATTAGCCAGGCAAACTACTTTTTTGATTCTATATACAATTCTGGCATGCAGGTCTTTCTTTCTCCCTACTGGAGAGCAGGGGGTTTCGGCAAGCTCACCTGACTTTGGCAGAGCTACCTACCTCACCCGGACTTTTACATTCTGCGGCTCTGAAGCAATACACATAAAACGAATCGACCCACTGTAAATACACGAGACCTCTAAACTCTTGTAGATTGTAAGAATTATCTTTTCACCGAAAGAAATCAGGTATTCCATGAAAAATTCATTCATCTGTCTAAAATGTAATTCCGAAAGAGTGCTTGAGGTTATCGGTTCGAATATGAACCAGTATCAAAAGATACCCCTAAATAAATGGAGTATTAAAAATGCAGTATTGGATCGATATATCTGTGCCGATTGCGGATACACAGAAGAATTTGTCCAGTTGAGTGAATCATTTCAGAAATGGGCCGACAAAATCCTTGATCGTGATGGTGGAAACAATGATGGATTTGTCTAAGTGTGCAGCATAATTGTTTGAAAATGTGAGTCCGCTCAGCTATACTTTTAGCAAGATAACTACTAAAAGGTCTTACGGCAAAAATCGATCTTGTTCATTCGATCAATTCATGATCATATTAACAGTTTAATTACGATGAAAGATTTTTGTTGTGAAGTTTGTGATTGTATTCCGAAAATCTTATATTCATTTCAACCTTATATAAGGTGCTCATTCTAATCCAAAAGAACCATGTGGACGAACCTCCCCCAGTCTGCGATATCCGAGATCGTACGACGAATAATCAGCCCCCTTATTTCATCAAGTTTCATTTTTGCAATTTTGCTCTCTCCACGGATTTTAATAGCTCAAGGGCCTGTACTTCCTACGTTTGCTAGTAGTTTTACGCCGACTTCCATTGGCCCTGGTGGCATATCTACCTTGAATTTTACGATCGTTAACTTGGGTGCGATTCCGGCAGGGAATGTTTCATTCTCTAATACACTGCCTGCGGGTATCACAATAGCCACTCCTGCCAATGCATCTTGTGGCTGTGATGCAATTCTCACTGCCGAGCCTGGAGGTAGTAGTATTGAGTTCAGTGAAGGCCGGTTAGGGACCGGACAAACTTTTACGATCCATGTTGATGTTACCAGCAGCACCGTGGGCACACATATGAATACAACCGGAGACCTCACCTCCTCTCTCGGTAATAGTGGTACTACCACGGCAGACCTAAACGTAACTGCCGATAGACCGGGATTTTCAATGGCTTTCTCACCGGCCAGGATATCGATGGGACAGAACACTCGGATTACCTACACGGTAGATAATACCCAGAATGTTTCGGGTGCTTTAAACTTGAATTTTACACATGTGCTCCCAGTTGGGATGAAATTTGCCAAACCTGCAAATCTATCTCCTGGTTGTACATCAACGATCCCGTTATCTATCGGTACCAATTCCTTATCTCTAATTGATGGTTCGGTGGATTCTGAATCACAATGTACCATCAGTATTGATGTAACGACGGATCGTGCGGGCATATTTAAAAGTTCCACGCAGGAATTACTAAGTGGCAATTCACAAATATCGAGTGGAAAAGCAACTGCGGAATTAATTGTGGATCGTGATTTCCTGATAAAGTCCTTTTTAAATGATCCGGTGGCACCGGGTGATGTGGTTGAGCTTCAGTTTACCCTAACCAATTTTGATCGCTTTACCACCACCTCGAATATATCTTTTGACGATATCATAGATCAATCCCTGGCCGGTTTAGTGCACGTTGGTACTTTGTCCACTGGAACCTGTAATGGTAATCTTGCAGAAAATGTCGCTGGTACATTGAGCTACTCGGGAGGATCACTAGCCCCCGCCGCATCATGCAGTTTTATCGTACAGATCCAAGTTCCTGAAACGGCTGAACGGGGATCGTATGAAAATACGACAAGTAGCGTTAATTATGACGCTGACGGTGATCAAGTGACTGGCAATCCCGCTTCTGATCAACTTATCGTTGAAACTGCCCCCAGGATAACCAAAACATTTATGGACGACCCTTTTGTTGCTCCCGGAAATAGTGTTGTTCTGGAATTTTCGATCACTAACACCAGCCTTTCCGATCCGATGACGGACATTGCTTTTACCGATGATTTTGATGCGGTTTTGCCCACTGCATCCATTATCCCGATAGCCGGAAGCTGTGGTCCTTCGTCTATTTTTACCTTTATACCATTGTCTAACCCTCAATCTTCATCTTCCACGCCGGCGAGATTGACGCTGACTGGTGGTAGCTTGGATCCAGGTGCTACTTGCACCTTTAGTATCGAACTTGATGTCTTGTCAGGGGCGCCAGGGGGGACTTATCCCAACACAACATCAGAAGTCAGTGCTACCATCGAGGGAGAAACTGTAATAGGTTTGCCCGCCAGTAATAACCTGACCATTGTTGCTGCTCCTGTATTGACTAAATCGTTCAGTAGAAGTCAGGTTGCTGCCGGTGACACAGTGACCTTGACATTCACCCTATTCAATTCCACAGATGCTCCCGGACCTGCTTCCAATATTGCATTTATAGACGATCTGACCGTCATGATGGCAGGACTTGCACCTGAAGTTGGGTTTATGTCAATGATGGATGTATGTGGTCTGGGAAGTATGTTGGAACTAACAGTCGGTAATACTTTATCCTTTAGCGGTGGCAGTCTGGCAGCAGGTGAATCCTGTTCTTTCAGTGTAGTACTGGATGTTCCAGCCTCTGCCATTCCCGGGCCTTACATCAATATCACTAGTGAAATAACAGCTGACATCTTTGGATTAACCACGAGCAGCGGGCCGGCAACCGACAATTTGGAAGTGCCGAGTTTGACTTTGGACAAGGACTTTCTTGACAATCCACCAATTGTACCCGGTGACGAAGTAAGCTTGAACTTTACACTCACAAATTATACAGGTTCCAGCATAAATAATATTGCATTTATAGATGATCTGGAGTCAACTCTCACGGGACTACAATTAAGTTCCATCGGTAGTAACGATTGTGGTGGTAGTATTACTGGTTTAAGTCTAATTGATTTCTCAGGTGGTAGTATTGGTCCAAATAGCAGCTGCACGATCAGTTTACAGCTTTTAGTGCCGGATCCAAGCCCAAACGGAAACTATCCAAATACGACGACCGAAGTGACCGCAATGCTTAATGGAAGTCCAATCACTACGGCACCTGCAAAGGATTTCTTGGCAATCTTTGATACCCGTGTGCCCCCTATGGCCAGTGCCACTTCCACGGTTCTTAATTGTGCTGCGAATTCAGCCCTGGTTCAACTCAATGGATCAAGTTCTGTCACTTTTAATCCTCCAATTACCTCCTTTGTCTGGTCAGAAAATGGTTCGACCATTGCTAGTGGAGTAACTGCCACTGTAAATCTTGGGCTTGGTCAACATATCATCAAGCTGACCGTGATCGATGATTTTGGTACGGATGATGTCGATATTACGGTTGTCGTAGATAATCAGGATAATCAAACACCAACGATTGCATGTCCCGAAGATGCTATCTTGGATGTAGGTGCAAACTGTCAGATAAGTCTTCTGGACTATACCAGTAGTGCAACTGCAAATGACAATTGTACGCCAAATCCTGAAGTGACTCAAAGTCCGGCTCCAGGTACTTTGCTCAGTGGGCATGGCACTTCGCAATTGGTGACGCTTACAGCTGACGACGGCAATGGCAATATAGCTCAATGCTCCTTTACAGTGTCATTGCAAGATAATACTGCTCCAGGCATCACCTGCCCGGTAACTGTTTCAACCATGCGAAGCACCAATCCAGGATTATGTACCTACACAGTTCAAGGGAGTGAATTTAATGCCACTGCAACCGATAACTGTGCTTTGTTATCTCTTACCTACACGGTTAGTGGTGAAACCAGTAGTTCAGGAACTTCTCTATCGGGTCTGCAATTAATCAGAGGGACCAACACAGTTACCTGGACAGCAATCGATGTGGCAGGAAACATCACAAGTTGTTCATTTATAGTTGAGGTTGAAGACGACCAGAACCCAACAGACTATATCATCTATGCAACGGAAGAGGCCAAATTTCCTGAGAACAATTACATTGGTGGAGATGTAGGAGTTACAGACGCCGACGGCAAAGCTGATTTCGAGAAAGACGTAGTATTAGACCCATACAAGGTAATTGCGGCCGATATAAAAGTTAAGACACCATCGCAGGTAACTAACCAAATCTTAAGCCCGGCTGCAGATGGACCCACCCCTCCATTTTATCCTTATAATGGATCGACCAGTGGCTTAAGTAATACGGATATAACGGTAAATAATACAGTTTTAAATGGGTCTTGGAAGGACGTAAAAGTCAAGAAAAATATCACTGCTACCATGACTGGTAATAATTTCGGAAAGATTACCATTGAAGAAGGAGCTACCGTCACATTTACTGCAGGCACGATCAATATGGAAGAACTTGATGTGAAGAAGGGGAAAAAGGATGAAAGTGTTACGACGGTAATTTTCACCAATCCCACGTATGTAAAGGTTGAGGATAAAGTAACTGTGGATCGCGATACCCGGGTGAACGAGAACGGACCGAAAGTAACTTTTTATGTCGATTCAGATAAGGAGTTTAAAGTGGAAGGTGAAAACAGCCATCTGACTGCCAATGTCATGATTCCCGATGGTAAGTTGAAAATAGGAAATGCAGATGCTGCGAAACCGGTAGTAATGACGGGCTGGTATATCATGGACAAACTGGATGGAGGAAAATATACCTACTGGAATCAATATGATTGTTCGGGTACTCCATCAACCGCACCTGCTATGAATATCGAGCTGGAAGCGCATGACATCCCACAGGTTGAAGCGACAAAACATGAAATTAAAAATGATTTTGACGTTAAAGTTTTTCCAAATCCATCATCAAGCAATTTCAGGATTCAGCTTTTTAGTGAAAGTAATGAGCCCGTGACACTCAGGGTAGTCGAATTGACTGGCCGACAGGTTTCCTTTAAAACAAACCTCCTTGCAGATACAGCATTTGAGTTGGGAGAGCAATTGCCGGCAGGAACCTATTTTGCAGAAATGGTACAAGGAAGCAATCGAAAAACGGTGAAACTTATAAAACTGAATTAGGACTGTTTCATATGATTTGTACCTTGGAAAAGTCGATTTTTCGGCAGGAGGAATGAAATAGTTTGCTTATGACTTGATCAAAATGTCATACTCTTGAGTTCGGTGAATTGCTAATGTGAATGTTTTTCGGGCGAGATTTTTAGACCGGGATTATGAATTAGGGTTTTGTGATGAAAGCCCAAAGTGCAATAAAGACGGGTGCTCCAGAGGTTTTTGAGGGCGCAAACATGGTCATCATCAAAAATCGATGATGTGCCCGTATTTGCAGCAATTTGGGCTTGGAATAGAAGGTCTAATGCATATTTCCGGTTAAAGTGAAGGACACCTACTCTTGGCGATTAAAGAAGAATCTTGGGTTGCATGATCGCCGCAAGATGCTAGGTCCCTTCTCGTCAACTGTACTCGATTTCTTGGCTACTTGCAACAAAGATTATGTGCAAATAAAAAAGAGTTACATCAGTAAGTGATGTAACTCTTTGATTATCAATGTGGAGCTAGTCGGAGTCGAACCGACGACCCCTTGACTGCCAGTCAAGTACTCTAGCCAACTGAGCTATAGCCCCATATTACCATTATCAGGTCAACTATCGCTGATATTGGGTCGCAAATATAGAAATTTCCTACTTACTGCAAAACACATTATAACGAGGTAAATTTCACGACTCAATTGCTAGTTTGCATTTGCTCTGGTCCGAACATAATGTTTCGATCTGATCGACATTATAATCTAGCAATCGTCTCTACTATTGCGTCTCCGTTTTTGAAGATTTCCGGCCGTATCTCAGCTCCAAGCCCGGGTTTTTCCGGGGGTGAAACATGACCACCTTCTGGTACCGGAACATTATTGATGAAATAGGGAAACTGATGGGTGTATTTCCAATAATTACTCTCCATGATTAGAAGATTGGGCACTGCAGTGGTCAGATGGATCGAAGCAAACCACAGTAATGGACCTCCACAAGTGTGAGGCGATACCGGTATGAAATAGGTGTCAGCCATATCAGCTATCTTCTTGGCTTCGGTAATACCACCACACCAGCTTAGGTCAAACATCACGACATCACAGGCTTTGGCTTCAAAAAATTCCCGATACTCATAACGCGTGGCCAGGGTTTCACTCATGCAAATGGGCACTGAGGTTTCACTGGCAAGGGCGGCATACGATTGCGGATTGTTCATTAACATGACATCTTCAAGATATAAGATGTTAAAAGGTTCGAGAGCTTTGGCAATGCGCTGAGCTGAAGGTAGGTCAAACCTTCCCCAGCAATCGACACAGATATCCATTTTATCACCTGCCGTTTCCCGGATTTGCCGAATCCAGACTAGACCAGCTTCAATTTCTCCGGCAGTGATATATGACCCTTTTGCATGAAAAGGATATATCTTCATGCATGTGATACCTCGCTCCAGCAAAAATTGGACAATCTTGACTGTATCCCTACCCATCTTAGTGTCGTTGATGGCCCAGTAGTCTGTCGTGGTGTTGTATACTTTCACCTGGCTTCGTGTTTTACCCCCGAGTAATCGGTAGAGTGGAAGTCCTGCTGCCTGTCCCAGAATATCCATCTGAGCCATATTAATGGCGCTCAACATGCGCATATCAGCGCCACCTGCATTTCGCATCGCCATTTTGTGATAGATGGATTTCCAAATGCCGTCGATATCACGGGGGTCTTTTCCGAGGAGCTGTTGTGTGTAATCTTTTAGCGTTCCGAGTTCACCACTTGAAAATGGATAGGTTTCGCCGGTACCTATGATGCCTGTATCCGTATGAAGACGTATCCAGCAAAATTCTGCTCCATCTGATCCTCCGGATCCACCACCGATACGGATTTGATCGCTAAACCTCACGGTATCGATTTGGGCAATCTTCATTGAATCGATTCCTTTTATGGCAGCGACGGTGCCGGGCGGTAAGAGTGCACCCACGGTCGAAAAGGAAGCATAGGCTGCTGATCGAATGAAAGCTCTTCTTGAAGTATGAAAGGGTCTTATCATTGAATTACAAGTCCTTAGGTTATTCCCCTTAGTTTAATGAAATAAAGCTGGAAAGTGCTTCCACATTCCGCTAAAGACGGAAAGATCGGTCTGGTATCAAATCATGGACACCCTGAATTGTTTCCGAAAATATTATTTGACAACGGGCGTCAACACGATATTCCTGTATGAGACCTTGCCATGATCACCCTGTAGATATATGGGACCTGGTTTAAACTCATTAGAGGTTAACGCCCCGCCGGTACATCCTCTCACCGGTTGATTGTCTATGATGGTCTTGCCATTAAGGATTACGGTAACATGCCGGTTTACCAATGTGATATCAAATGTTTGCCATTCTCCCGCCGGTTTCTCTGCAGCTACAGCAGGTTTGATCCGGCTATAAAGGCCGCCCATATTGTGGCTGTCGAGTTCTTTACCATAGCTGTCGAAGACCTGTATTTCATAGATGCCCCGAAGATAGATGCCACTGTTATTTTCTGCGGGTATGTTTACCTCAAGCTTTAAATTAAAGTCTTCAAATTCCTGCTCGGTACGTAAATTCCCATAGCTGATATGTTTATCGTGGTCGGGTTGGACCGGATCATTCAGAAGTACTCCATTGCTAACGCTCCAGCCATTGGCACGGTCTCCAATGACCTTCCAGCCCTTGAGACTGTTTGGATCCAATAATTTGATTGGTTGACCATATTTGACCTTACTTAAGTCGGGTCGGGGAGGATCAGCAGGCAATCTTACTCCGGTAAATTCACTTTGGTTAACTCCAGAACCGTCTATTTTGGGTTCAACCCGGATTCCTACTAATTTGCCATTTTCGACACTCACCGAATACCAGGTTGTGACAGCTAATTCCTTATCCTCAGCCGTTTTGCGATTTCTGGTTTCGGTAAGAATCATCCCATTGTCATAGACGTAGGCATGATCAACAGGAGTAACACTGCCTCCATACCACAGTATACTCGTATATATGTAGCCGTTTTCCTGCTTTATTTCCATCCATCCGGCATCGTTAAACCCGTTGTGAGGCAAGGTTAGGGCCCAGGTGCCGGTGAGGGCGGGCAGCTGAGACTGGGCAAAGGATGGCAGGATTTGGATAAACAGAGCTGCAATTAGGGTAAAGGTTGCTTTCATAATTGAAAAGTGGTTAAGTAGTTAAGTGGTTAAGTAGTTAAGTGGTTAAGTAGTTAAGTAGTTACGTGATTTAAGTCGTCAAGTGGTCAAGTATTAAAGTGGTTTGAGGTTAACTGGCTGGTAGGCCAATGTTTATCTTTGAGTGTGAAGTTACAAGTTATGTGGTTATTAGTTAGCATCTTGGGTTTTTCTTCGATTAGGTTTGCATTAGATAAATGGTCATTTTTTGAGTCTATTTTTAAAAAGTTACTCTACAGCATTGCTTGTTTCCACCTATTCTATTCGGGAGTATCCATTAAAGTGTGTCATTGATTTCTTTCTCCTGCAGAGGGAGGGAATGGAAGGAGCCCGTAGGGCGACTGAATTCCCTCCCTCTGCGAGGCGGTCATTGGGATACCCATCGACCGTAGCGCTCTCCAAATTTATCTAATAATTCTAATTGAATGGCCTTCCAATGGAAAGCTTTTCTATTCCATGATTTTTGCTGATTCATTAAGGTCAGGTACAGCTGCTTGATTAATGATTTTTCACTGATCCAGGCACCTTTACTCTTGGTTACTTTCCGAATGATTCTATGGACTGCTTCCACGGGATTGGTCGTGTAGATCATTCTGCGGATATGGGTGCCAAATTCCATAAATGCCATTAATTCACTCCAATCATTCTCCCATAGTTTTGCAATTCGTTCTCCCTCCTTTCCCCATTTTATTTTGAAGCTTTCTAGTGCTTGACCTGCTTGTGATTCGGTAGCGCTACTATATACTGTTCGCAGATCAGCACATATCATCTTCTTATTCTTGTCCGGTACAAATCGGACCGAATTCCTGATTTTATGTACGATACAACGTTGCACAGTTGCCAAGGGATACACTTGATGGATGCTTTCTTTAAAACCAGTTAGTCCATCTATACAGTTTATTAATATATCCTGTACCCTCGTGACGAAATGTCTTCCAGTATCTGACCCCAGATATGGGCGCTTTCATTCTCCGATGTATAAATCCCCAGTATATCTCGGTGTCCATCACAGTCTATTCCGTACACCGTATAAACACACTTATTCACAAATTTATGATCTTCTTTTACTCGAAAATGTATCCCATCCAGGTACATGATCGCATAGCAAGCTCGCAGGGCACGTTGCTGCCATGCCACGATATCTGGCCAGATCCGATCCGTAATCAGGCTGATCGCACTATTGGAATATTCTACTCCATAGATCTCAAACAACAGTCGATGTATGTCTTCCACACTATTCCCTTTTGCATACATTGATAGGATCACTTCATCTAAGCCTGTCTTCAGACTCCGACTTCGCTTTTCGACGATGGTTGGTTCAAAACTACCTGTGCGATCTCGAGGTGGATTCAATGACAGCGTTCCACCTTCCGTCTTCACATCCTTTTACCATATCCATTTCGCCGGTTCTTCTTTCCTGCCGAATGCTCTTGTTCCAAATGATGATCCATCTCTCCCTCAAGAGCTGCATCCACAAAACTTTGCAACAATTCCGTAAACACTCCCCCGGTCCAAGCCAGCGTTTCCCACTATACAACCCTTCCTCTATCTCCCTGCGATACGCTTCATCTGGAACTAAATCTTCTAATCTCGGTTTTTCTTTTCTTTTCATGTCAACATATTTATTTTTTTAATAATATCTTGTTGACACACTTTATTGTATACCCTCACCTATTCAGCCAGTGTGAAGTTGACCAATGAAATTATTTATTAACCATAAAGTTATTAACACTTTAGTTGAGTAGTTTGGTAAAAACTGTCAATAAAAAGTATGAGACTTCAATCAACCAAACACCTACTTGCCTAATCACCCAATCACCTACTTAACTAATCACCTAATCACCTACTTAACTAATCACCTAATCATCCAGCTCTACCGTCAAAACAAACTCTCCCATTCTGAGCTGTTCTTTACTGTTGAATGTAATACGATAAATCCGATCTCCCCATTTGGTAATAATGCCCTGGTCTTCTGGTGTTTCCAATTTTACTTTTTCAATCGACGGGCTAAATTGATTATAATCGTATTTTAACTTAAACAATTTTTTTGACCGACCCTCGGGTTGAAAAGGTATCATGACTTCACCCGGATCGCCTTCATAGGGTTGATAGCAAGTCATGATGTGTTCCGCAATTTCGTGACCTTCACGCAGTCGAAAGGCATCACTTAATTCTATATTTTGATCACGGCGCAATATCATGGTTCTGGCCCAGCGTAGGATCATATCATTGTCAGGATATGCACGGCAAATGTCCAGGGTAAACAAGGTTGTATTGTCCGTTGATCATAATTAACCCGGTGAGCCCGATATTCCGGACCGGGAGATTGAGTCACCCTCCAATTGTCGGTGTATTATGATAGTCAGAGCAGTTATACCAGATGTCGTATCGGTCACTACTGAAAGTCTTTCGAGTGTAAGTGCCCCGGCCAACATCAATAATTAGTGGCTGTCCATCGTAGTACACGACAAAATTTCCGATGTCGTTGTGGTTGTGACTTTCATCATTATGGCCACCCTTGGCTGCTAAATAAAATCCATCGGTGCTGCCTTCCTGGTCTCTAGCTGTCATCACCTGGATATCAGGCAACCAGACATCTCTTAGAAGCGGCAATTTTTGAGCGGCATTTTGAAATTCATCTTGAATAAATAATTCAAATAGATTTCTAAAAAAATGAAAATTAGCAACCTCGGCTTCGTGTGGTTCATTGCGATAGTATGCGCCAAATTGCATCATGGCATCATCCTCAATATCTTTGCCGTATCGATAGATCATGCTAGCGGACATTTTTGGCTGTGGATCGGCGTCGGCAAAATTGAGAAAATAATTTTCACTGATTTGCGCCCGATAAATAAACTGCCCCATGTTTTTGACCTTCTCGTCTTCAAAGACATAATTAAATGCATCGTTGCTCGCCAGATTTAATAAGCTAATATTGTCGTAGAGTGATGCAGCTGCCGCACTCCAGTAGCTAGGGCCTTCATCGCATCCGCCATCTGCTGGGTAGGGACTAAGAAATTCATCTAAAACTTGTAGTGCTTTTTCAATCATTGCAGTCCTCTTTTCAGGATCCTTTTCCAGAAGTAGGGCGGCATTAATCCAATTCGAGCAAATCCATGGATTCCAATTATTTGGAGCTCTTCCATTGCTATTGGGTCCCATCCAACCATGATATTTGCTCATTAAAGGGGTGAATATCCGCTCTTGAGTTTCGCGTTGGATGCGTTGCCGGATCAGTGGAGTAATGCTATCCAGTTGGTCGCCCAAAAAGTAGTCGACCCATGCTAAATAAGTGGCTGTTTCGGCCGCAAATAGATCAACGATCGGATCTCCAGTATCGGCAAGCCCTTTTACAGAGCCGTGGAGATGAGCGTGCACACCCCAAAATGATTCTTCGCAAATCGACCAGACTCCGTCTACAATTTGGTCAATAAATCTTCCTTTGTTTTCGGCAATTTCTCCTAGTAAAAGGGTACCCAGCACCCTTCTCTTGGTAAAACTCAAGGCTTGGTATGCATCACGGTCTCCCGTGCGTACATAAGCGAGAGAAACTGTTGCCGGAATAGACGGCCATGAGTAATTAAGGTATTTTTCCGCTTGTTTATGGTAGGCGTCAAGCATAGCGGCATTGGCTTTGCCCCAGGCCTTGCGATCATTGACAGGTGGAAAGGGAACCCAATGATCAGAGGGGATGAGCAACGAATCGAGTTCAGACAGATTATAATGACCACTTAGAATATTTGCAGGCTGGGCAGGTAAAACGAAATAAGAAAATGCATAGATGCTTAAGATCAGGTATCTCATAGGTCTAGTCTTCGATTTAAATAAGCAGCATTACAAGATAGAGTTTTTGAGGGACCTGGGTGCTTATTAATCTTTTGATCTGCGTATACTTGCAATATGAATTTACGATCCATACCAAAAATCGAGTTGCATTTGCATCTGGATTGTTCGTTGAGCTATAAGGTAGTTCATCAGTTGGATCCCTTGGTCACGTTCGATGAATTTGAGCATTCATTTAAGGCGAATGCCCAATGCCACAGCTTGTTGGATTACCTGGCTAGAGCGGCGCGTGGTTTTGAGTTGATGCAGGACCCTGTTTCTTTGGAGATGGTTACTCTTGATTTATTTGATCAATTGCAAGCAGATGGTGTCATTTATGCAGAAATCCGATTTGCACCGTATCTGCATTTATTAAATGGAATGAATCTCGCTGAAGTCGTCGAAGTTGTAGCTGGAGCTGTTCGCAAGGGTATAGAGAAAACGGGAGTGGAGGCAGGCCTGATACTGTGCACCCTACGTCATTTTTCAGAACATCAAAGTATGGATACCGTAAAATTGGTGCAATCTTTTAAAGGAAACCAGGTAGTTGGATTTGATATCGCTGCTGATGAGGCCGGATTCCCCGTCGATAATCATATTTCCGCCTTTCATTATGCCAGGGAAAATGGACTTCATATTACTGCACATGCGGGAGAAGCCTGTGGGCCACAGAGTGTTTGGGAAACATTGGCTAATTTCTACCCATCCAGAATCGGTCATGGAGTGCGTAGTATTGAAGATCTTACCCTTATTGAGCATTTGAAAAAGGAAAACATTCATTTGGAAGTTTGTCCGACCAGCAATATTCAAACGGGTATTTATAAAAGCATAAAAGAGCATCCGGCAGATTTTCTATTTAAATCGGGAATTTCGATGAGTATCAATACGGATGGCCGGACGATCTCAAATGTGACACTTACCCAGGAGTATGAAAAATTGCGAGATAATTTCGGCTGGAATACTGCTGAATTACGGCGCTGTAATTTAAATGCCATTGAAGCGGCGTTTATGTCGGCATCAAAGAAGAAGGCATTAAAAAATCGTTTTTTAGAGCTTTGGCAGAATTCTGACTTGAATTTCTAAATCTGTTGCATGAAAAAGTCATTTACATCTGTTCTTGAGCGATTTAATTCTGATTTGTGGCACTTTCATTTAATGGTGCCACAAGACATCAGTGATTTTTATAATGCAGCTAAAATCAGTCGGTTGCAATGTTTCATTAATGGAGTAGAGACCTTTCAGTGTGCATTAATGCCCAAAGGGGCTAATCAATACTTTATCAATGTCAACAAAGAACGACGCAAGAAATTGAATCTTCAGCTGGGAGATCAAGTGGAGGTCATACTGACGGCGGATAACAGTCCGTATGGTTTGCTATGCCCGAAGAATTAGGAGAACTCTTACAAATGGATGATAAAGCCAATGATTTGTTTCATGCTTTAACTGCGGGTAAACAGCGCAATCTTCTTTTTATTGTCGGTAAACCAAAACATCTGACACTCGTCTGACCAAAGCATTAATCATTGTCAATTATTTAAAGCAGACCGGTGGTAAATTGGATTTTCGTGCATTGAATGAAGCCTTTAAAAAGGAATTTAGAAAAGTAAATTTCAAGCACCAAAATCCAAGCACCAAGATCCAAGCACCAAATTACAAACACCAAGGCGTGACCAAAACTCGTGGATTTGGAATTTGAGATTTGGAATTTCCCTAAGAAGCACCAAGCACCAAATTACAAGCACCAAGGCGTGACCAAGACCTTTTGGAATTTGGAATTTGAGATTTGGAATTTCCCTAAGAAGCACCAAGCACCAAATTACAAGCACCAAAGACCAAGATATTTTGGAATTTAGAATTGAATTTGGAATTTCCCACCAAGGCACCCGCCATAAAATACAAGCACCAAAACGGGGAGCAAAAGACCTTTTGGAATTTGGAATTTGAGATTTGAGATTTCCCTAAGAAGCACCAAGCACCAAATGACAAGCACCAAAACGGGGAGCAAAGACCTTTTGGAATTTGGAATTTGAGATTTGGAATTTCCCTAAGAAGCACCAAGCACCAAATTACAAGCACCAAGGCGTGACCAAGATATTTTGGAATTTAGAATTCGAATTTGGAATTTCCCACCAAGGCACCCGCCGCTAAAATACAAGCACCAAAACGGGGAGCAAAGACCTTTTGGAATTTGGAATTTGAGATTTGGAATTTCCCTAAGAAGCACCAAGCACCAAATTACAAGCACCAAGGCGTGACCAAGATATTTTGGAATTTAGAATTCGAATTTGGAATTTCCCACCAAGGCACCCGCCGCTAAAATACAAGCACCAAACGGGGAGCAAAGACCTTTTGGAATTTGGAATTTGAGATTTGGAATTTCCCTAAAGAGCACCAAGCACCAAATGACAAGCACCAAGGCGTGACAAAGACCTTTTGGAATTTGGAATTTGAGATTTGGAATTTCCCTGAAAGCACCAAGCACCAAATTACAAGCACCAAAACGTGACTAAAATATTTTCGAATTTAGAATTGAATTTGAATTTCCCACCAAGGCACCCGCCGCCAAAGTACAAGCATCAAAACGGGGAGCAAAGACCTTTTGGAATTTGGAATTTGAGATTTGGAATTTCCCTAAGAAGCACCAAGCACCAAATGACAAGCACCAAGGCGTGACCAAGATATTTTGGTATTTAGAATTCGAATTTGAAATTTCCCTGAAAGCACCAAGCACCAAATTACAAGCACCAAGGCGTGACCAAGATACTTTCGAATTTAGAATTGAATTTGGAATTTCCAACCAAGCACCCGCCGCCAAAATACAAGCACCAAAACGGGGAGCAAAGACCTTGAATTTGGAATTTGAGATTTGGAATTTCCCTACAGCACTCAAGCACCAAATTACAAGCACCAAAACGTGACCAAAATATTGAATTTAGAATTCGAATTTGGAATTTCCCGCAGCACCAAGCACCAAATTCCAAGCACCAACCGGGACCAAAATATTTTCGAATTTAGAATTCGAATTTGGAATTTCCAACCAAGGCACCCGCCGCCAAAATACAAGCACCAAAACGGGGAGCTAAGACCTTTTGGAATTTGGAATTTGAGATTTGAGATTTCCCCCGAAGCACCAAGCACCAAATGACAAACACCAAATGCCGGGAGCAAAGCCATTTGGAATTTGGAATTTGAGATTTGAATCAGCAATCCCTATTGATACCCTGCAGCTTGTAAATTAAACAATTCGGCATAAAGTCCTTTTGTAGCTACCAACTCTTCATGGGAGCCCAGTTCGAGAACTTGACCTTGACTAAGCACGAGAATACGGTCGGCCATTCTGACGGTACTGAAACGATGTGAAATGATGACCGCGGTCTTACCAGAGGTTAGTTCTGCGAATCTTTGGAAAGCTTCGTATTCAGCGCGGGCATCCAGAGTGGCCGTGGGTTCGTCGAGAATCAATAGTTGGGCTTCTTTCATATAGGCACGAGCTAGTGCTATTTTTTGCCACTCACCGCCTGATAAGTCTTTGCCTCCAGAAAATCTGCGCCCGAGCATTTGCTGATATTTTTCGGGTAATTTTTCGACGACTTGATCGGCAAGACTGGCTTGGGCCGCACTCTCAATTTTTTCTTGATTATGTAGTAACTCAATCTTTCCTACCGCAATATTTTCGGCCGCAGTGAAATAGTATTTGACGTAGTCCTGAAAAATGACTCCAACTGCTTCATGGTAGGCGGTAACCTCATATTCACGAATGTCAATGTCGTCCAGATAAATTCTACCCTCGGTAGGCTCGTAAAGTCGGGTTAAAAGTTTAACCAACGTCGTTTTTCCTGCTCCATTTTCTCCAACCAGGGCTAATTTTTCACCGGCCTTTAGTTTAAAATTGAGATGCCTGATTACCCAACGGTCAGCAGATGGATATTGAAAACCTACATTTTCAAATCTAAATCCTGAGACTATTTTTGGTGGAAAAGGAAGATTTTTTGTTGGGAAATTACTTAATGGATTCATCTCCATGAAGGAAAAGTAGTCTTGTAAATAGAGGGCGTCTTCTGTTATTTTTGATAGCCTTGAAAAAATTTCCTGTAATTGATTACGCAGTCTGGCAAATGCTCCTGATAGAAAAGTCAGATCACCTAATGTGACAATACCGGTCACTGTGCGAATGATTATCAAGACATAGGCTCCATAATATGCGAGATCTCCCACGATATGAAAAATGCTCCCAAAGATGCTTCGCCGAATGGTCAGCTTTTTGTTGGCGTTGAAGTATTTGTCTGCTAAAAAGGAAAACCGTTTAGCCAGGAAATTAGACAGCCCGAATAATTTGATTTCTTTGGCAGTAGCATCACTGGCGCCGATAAACCGGATATAATCCAGCTCTCTTCTTTCTGGAGTCCAGCTTTTAATTAGTGAATATGTGGTGCGGCTAAAATAAGCCTCGTTGATAAAACTCGGTATGATTGCGATAATCAGAATGATAACAAGCCAAGGTTCGAAAACGATCAAACCGGCCAGCAGCGAGGCAACAGTGATCAGATCTTGAAGTTGAAATAAAACCATGGTCATCAAACTCACTCTGCCGGTAGTCTGTCGTCTGGCACGGTCCAGCTTATCATAAAAGGTAGGATCTTCAAATTGAGCTAGATCCATGGTTGCAGCCTTGCGGATCAAATCTACAGAAGATTTATTGGCGTATAGATCTCCCAACAAACCATCACAAAGACAAATGGCGCGACTAAGTAAATCCGACAAGATCACCAGACCAAACTCGATGGCCAGAAGAAGATATAGATGCTGATAGACTTTGGGATCTGATTGTGTTTGTAAGACCACCTCATCAATAATTAATTTGCCCAACCACAACATGGTGACAGGTAAGGCGGACTTGAATAGCCGGGCGATGATATTGGCCAGAAACAATGGTTTGCTAGTCTGCCATATCATTGAGAAAAAACGGGGTAAATACTTTAATGCCCTGGTACTTTCTAAAAATGTAGGCTTTTCATCTTCTGATGAGGCTGGTCTTCTTCGCTCCAAATGCTCGATTATTTAATTGATTAAACCCTTATTTGCTCGAAAAGTTCTTCTAACCTGAATAGGGGTCTTGCCTAATGTTGTGAATTTGTGTTTATCCGTGTTGAGTAAAATCGAAGAGATCATTGAATGCGGTATGTTAGCCTTAGGTCAAATATTCTCGTACAGTTGAAAGTGACGATCAGCTAGAAATTATTATCTGTTTTTCCATGCCAATCTCTATACAGCTAGAATAGTTGTTTAAATGATTCTTTTTTTCGCAGATTCGCGTGATCAGCTGGATTCTTATGGTTCGTTATTTAAGGGCTTACGGGCGAATTTCTATTTTTATAGTCACTATGTCTCTTGGGATAGCCTATATAGTATTGGCTTCATTGGTGGCGGGTAAAAACCTCCAGCGAAGCATGAGAATTCGCAGAGCATGGATAAGATTTATCATCCCGATCATGGGTTTGGAAATCATCAATCGGTCTGTACCTCCACCTGGCGTGTTTCTTTTTGTGAGTAACCATCGTTCATTTATTGATCCGGTTGTCATCTTAAATTATATCTACGCGCTACCGTTGGCAAAAGCAGAGGTTGGTTCATATCCGCTTATTGGATATGGTGCCAGGATGACTGGTGTCCTTTACGTTGTCAGAGAAAGTGTGGATAGTAGGTTAGATGCCAGGCAGGCCATTGCCAATACCTTACTGGAAGGCTGGAGTGTTTTGATCTATCCTGAAGGTACCACTGAAATAACGATTACGAGCGGACCTTTCAAGAAGGGTTCGTTTGAAATTGCCTCGGTGATCAATATACCCGTAGTGCCCGCCGCTATCGAGTTTGCCGATCCGGCCGATCATTGGAAGGAAAAGAGCCTTTTAAAGCAATATGTTGGACAATTTGGTAAGCGGAAATCTATCTGTCGAATCGAATTTGGTGATCCCATCTACTCAGAAGATCCTGATGAGTTGATGGAAAATACACAAAAGTGGATCGACACCCAACTACTGAGTTTTCGTCAGGAATTCAATCAAGGTACAACTTGATTAAATGGCTGGATTGAGTATTACGATCCCAGGGTACGTTTATTGATTTCGTCACGTATGCGAGCTGCTTTTTCATAGTTCTCTTCACCAAGAACCTCATCCAGCATCGTTTTCAATGCATCAATCGAATAACTCGAAAGTGGGCCTGATTTTTTCGACATCAGGTTGGTCTGATACACCCAATGATTTTTTCTGAAGGAACCTCTTCCTGACTGTCATCTAGTATCACCCCAGCGGTTTCGAGTATGAATTCGTAAGTGTATACCGGGCAGTTAAACCGCACTGCCATGGCAAGGGCATCTGAAGTACGAGAATCTATCTCAATGATCTCTCCTTTGCGAAGACAAACAAGTTTTGCATAGAAGATACCGTCAAGCAGATCATTGATAATCACTTCTTTCAAATCCACACCAAATGTATCCAGTGCATTTTTAAAAAGGTCGTGAGTTAGTGGTCTGTTTGGGGTCATTCTTTCCATCGCAACTGCAATGGCCTGAGCTTCAAACGCTCCTATGACAATGGGCAAACGTCGTGAACCATCCTGTTCTCCTAATACCACAGCATAATTGTGCGACTGGCTCACGCTGTGCGACAAAGCAACAATATCGAGTGGTATTTTCCTCATTTTATTAAAACGTTCGCTTCAAAATACTGATGCAGCGAAAGTAATATAAATTATACTAAAGGCCCCAATGTTTCCCGCTATTTTGCCTTCGCCTTAAATTTTCGTACTGCTTCTGTCAGCTTGGGTACGACCTCAAATAAATCTCCGATTACACCATAATCGGCAGCTTTGAAAAATGGAGCTTCTGCATCTTTATTGATGACAACTATTGTTTTGGAGTTGTTTACACCACCAAGATGCTGGATCGCTCCGGAGATACCAATGGCCAGATAAAGCTTGGGCCGGATAGCTACTCCCGTCTGGCCGACGTGTTCATGATGTGGTCTCCAACCCGAGTCAGCCACCGGTCTGCTGCATGCTGTTGCCGCGCCAAGTTCTTTGGCCAGCTCTTCCAAGATACCCCAGTTTTCAGGTCCCCAAATCCTCTGCCACCGGAAACTACCAAGTCAGCTTCGGGAAGTGGTACCACATTATCTTGTTTTGGCATCACTGTGACTTTGATACGTGATGCTGGCTCTGTAACTATACTATTTTCGATTTCCGCTTGAACACCTGTCTTTGCTGGGGGAATACTGTTGCCCAGTACGCTGATTACTTTCTTTGTAGAGGTTATTTTAAGATGACCTACTGCTTTTCCAGAGTACACTGACTTGCTTACTATGAAGCCATCATTCAGAATCGGAAACGAATTTACGGCCGAAACCAAACCTGCCTGCAATTTAATGGCCAACCGGCCCGCCATCGCTTTGCCTTGGGCGGAATGACTTAATATCACCATATCGGCATTCAACTGCCCGGCAACCTGGGCGACAACTGAGGCATACACCTGGTCATCGAAAAAATGAATAGTAAGGTCAATGTTTTTAACGACCGAGGCTCCATAAAAACCTAATTCCGAGGCGTTTGAAGGGTTGCCGGTGGTCACGGCGACACATGTGGTATTTAAGAGATCAGCAGTTTTCTTTGCAAAAGTAACTGCTTCAAAGGCTGACTTTTTACAAAGTCCTCCGTTATTTTCGGCATAAACTAAAACAGGCATAAATTCGGGTTTAAATGACTTTGGCTTCTTCGTGAAGGAGGCGAACGAGCTCATCCATATTTTCGGGATCAATCATGATACAAGAGGATCTTGTAACCGGAGTCTCATACTTGACTACCTCGATCATGGTCCCAACCGCAACCGGCGGTAGTACTTGGAGGGGTTTGGATTTTGCCATCATAATTCCCCGCATATTGGGAATCCTTTGCTCGGCAAGACCTTTTGAGGCACTAACTACCATCGGAGTAGCGAGTTCAACTTTTTCTTCAATACCACCCATGTCCCGTATGAGGATGGCTTGATTTCCTTCAATATTCATTGAAATAGCATACGAGATAAATGGGAGTTCAAGCAATTCACCAAGCATTGCGCCTACTTCAGAATTGTTGTACTCAATGGTCTCTTTTCCCGTGAAGATTATGTCATAATCTTCACCCTTTACAGCATTTGCTATTTGGTTAGCTACATCGTAGGAATCAATAGCTTCTTTGTCAATCCTAATTGCAGCGTCAGCTCCAATAGCCAAACCCTTACGGATGATCGTATCATTTGCGGCGGTACCAACATGAACAATGGTTACCGTACCACCCACTTTTCTTTAATTTCCAAAGCCTTGACCAGAGCATACCATTCATCATAAGGATTCATGATATATTGCACTCCTTCACTATTAAAAACGGTGTCCCCATCTTTAAAGGAGATTTTGGCGGTTGTGTCGGGTGTTTTACTTATGCAAACTAAAAGTTTCATAATTTCACTTAGTAATGATAATCGCGGCAAAGATAGCAAGTATCAAATACAGATTAAAATTTAAATAGCATTCTAAATATGTGATGTTATACTTATTTTAACTATCTAATATATAATGGATTAAGATTGACTTAAAGTCAATGCTATGAATAAAATAAGCTTACTGACCCAATATTTACAAGAATCACCAGATGATCCGTTCCTGCATTTTGCACTCGCAAAAGAATACGAGAACCTGGATCAAATAGATCTTGCTACTGATAAGTATGAGTATCTGATGAGGGTTCATGAGAGCTATGTGGGGACATATTACCACGCAGGCAAGATCTTTGAGAAAAAAACCAAGTGGTTGGAAGCAATGTCCTGCTATGAGAAGGGGATTGCGATTGCCCGAAAGGCTGGAGATAGACACAGTGCGGCTGAACTGAACGAGGCAAAGGAACAGTTGCAAGATTCACTGGAAGGTTAGACGTCGATCACGCCACTAAAAACAGGGTTGGCCGGACCACAAAGCCAAATTTCAGAAAATCGGTTGTCTTTATGTTTAAAGCGCACACTGAGTTCTCCACCTTTGGTTTTGATTTTCGTAGGCCACTTTCTATTTGATGCTTGACGGCGTGCGCAAGAGCGGCCGCAGTTACACCGGTTCCACAACTCAAAGTTTCGTCTTCGACGCCCCGTTCATAGGTGTTTACCTCAATCCCTTCTGCTAATTCTTCGACAAAATTTACGTTAATTCCGTCTTCCCGAAATTGGCTTGAATACCTGATCGCACGTCCAGATTGCACAATATCCAGGTCACTCAGATCTTCTACAAAAGTCACGTAATGGGGAGACCCTGTATTCAGCACAAAATACCCTTTTCCTTGCTCTACGTTTTCAAGATCTTTCATTTTGAGATCAATCCATTGTGGTGAACGGACGATCGCTTCGTGAATGCCATCAGCTGCCCCAAAGGTAACCGCTTCAGCACACCTGCCAAGCAAATGCATACAAGCCACAGCACATCTGGACCCATTACCGCATAGGGATCCTTCCAGACCATCTGCATTGAAGTACAACATTTCGAAGTTTTGCTTTTTGGAAGGTTGGAGCAGAATCAGCCCATCAGCACCAATTCCAAACTTCCGGTCGCATAGCCGGCGAATAAGTGCATGATCCGAGGTCTTGAGATATTGCCGTTCAAATTGATCGATGATTACAAAATCATTACCGGTACCTTGGTATTTGTAAAAAGGTATTTTCATTAGACGTTACTCGCTTTGATGTTCAATCGGTTCACCCTCTGTTAGATTGTCGATTTGACACGATCTGAATAACATGAGACCCAACATAAATACGATTAAAGCCAAGCCCATCAATGATGTTTTCCAACCCCAGATATTGCCCAGGTACTCATCTTTTTGTTCAGGTATGACTTTGTACTTTCCCATTTCGCTTGATATCTTCCATTGGGCAAAGGTAATTTATACGGACTGATTAACAAACAGAAGAAGCAACAGGTTGTGTGTTTGACAGCTAACTTTCACTCTGGCATTGTCATTGCTCTAGCAGACATATGTTTTGGTCGCTATTTTTGCGTTAAATACTCATATCTTGATGAAGTCTATGACAATCTCTTTATATTCAAGGTACGACACACTAAATAACTAGCTTATGAAAAACGTCGCTTTGCTGATCTTTGTATCCATGCTTAGTTCACTCATGACCGTTGGTTTATTCAAGTTTTTTGATGCACCTGAAAAAATTATTATACGTGAACCAGTACATGTGCAAAGAACTAGTGGGACAGTGGCCGATGAGCTTTTTAGTGGCGGACGGCAACGCAGTTTCATTGCATCAACACCGACCGATTTTGTGACAGCAGCCAGCCACGCAACCCCGGCAGTCGTATTTATCAAAACTCTGCATGCAAATAAGAAGGGATATTGGAACTATAAGTATACCGCTTCTTCTGGAAGCGGTGTGATCGTCTCACCTGATGGGTATGTTATCACCAATCACCACGTGGTCAGTGATGGTTCCGAAATTCATCTGACATTGGATGATAAAAGAGAATACGAAGCGGAATTGATCGGTAGTGATCCATCGACAGACATAGCGTTGCTAAAGATTGCAGCAACTGACCTTCCATTTATCGAATTTGGAAATTCTGATTCAGTGCAAATTGGAGAATGGGTCATTGCGATCGGCAATCCCTTTCGATTGGAATCGACCGTAACCGCAGGTATTGTCAGTGCTAAAGGGCGTAATATTAGCATTCTCGAAAATGAATCAAGCGTCGAGTCTTTTATTCAAACGGATGCTGTAGTCAATCAAGGCAATAGTGGCGGTGCATTGGTGAATACCAATGGTGAGCTTATCGGAATCAACGCAGCGATCATTACTCAATCAGGCAAGTATGAAGGATACTCATTTGCGATTCCCTCCAATCTTGCTCAAAAGGTAATCAGTGATTTAAAGGAATTTGGTGAAATCAGGCGAGGTCTTCTCGGAGTCAGTATAAAAAACATGACCGATGAGCTTGCTAAAAGCTTAGCATGGATGAGGTGTACGGTGTTTTTGTCGATTATGTAAATCCCAATAGTGCTGCGCGTGATGCCGGATTGCAAAGTGGTGATGTTATCATCAGCCTCAATGGTACGGCAACGGGTACATTTCCGGAATTACAAGAAATGATTGCTCGAAACCGACCCGGAGATGAGCTCAGCATTGTATACCTGCGAAAAGGAATTAAGCACTCATCAACGGTCATATTGCAACAGAAGGTTATTCGCAAACTGGATCCCATGATGGTCGAAATTGGATTTGAATTGAAAGATCTTAATGAGACCGAAGTAGCAAAATTTGGCAAAGCAGGTGCGAAGGTGAATAGCATATACCGGGATAGCAAAATCGAAGAAACTAATATGGAGCTCGATTTTATTATTACATCGGTCAATGGTGCTAAGGTGACCAATGTTAACGAAACCTTGCAAACGATCAAAGATGCAAATGTTGAAGTTGTCGAATTAGGTGGTTTTTATCCGCAGTTCGAAGGAGAGTATTTTTATGCCTTCAGCATTACTGGTCCGGAGTAGGCATTTTTAATAGTTATCATACTTAATACTTTGTGTACTTTTTGGTTTGATCCAAAGTACTGCCAAAAGCTCAAGGATGTAAGGTCTAAACCTAAAAGAGGAGGCAAAGCCGGAATTCTAAAAACTCGCCTTGATGGTTCCATCTTGCGCCTTAGTTCCAGGGTCATATCGAGACTTAATGTGCTGCGGTAGAAGACTCATACAGTTTAGAATTCTTACGGTTTTCTACTCCTGTTTCTTAACGGTTTATCCCTTAAGGCCGATCACGAGACCTTTTGTCAAAGGTCTTAGTAAAGTCGTTGCTTTGGCCTCTGGCTCCTTGATAATCAATGGTTTGGATTTTAATTAAGGCATCCAAAATACCTATAGTTGTAATTAATAGCACAAGGAAGTTCAATATCACATAATTATTACTTTTCTTCAGCCCATAAACACGCGAACCATTGATACTACGATTACAATTTAGCGATGACTTCCATAGTATGCTCGATCATATTGTCAGTGAGGTCGAGGTGGGTCACAAAACGGACCGCATGACTGCCCATGGCAACTACCTAATCTTCCCCCCATTACTTTTCGAAATCTGCGAGCTTGAGTAATTTTTTCATTTGAACCAATGAGCAATGAACCAACCGGTGCTCCCAGTCCCTTTGAAAGACAGATAGATAAAGTATCAAACGTTGTTCCCCACCTAATTGCTTCATCACCTGTTTCGACAAGTACATTGAATAATCTTGCCCCATCCAGGTGGTAACTTAAATTTTTCATCTGACAAATGCCTTGGATGGATCGGGCTTCCTCCAGTGTATAATAGGTGCCCCCTCCTTTGTTGCAGCTATTTTCAATGGAAACTAAGCTGGTTTTAGGCAACCAATCGAACACAGGTTTAATCGCAGCTAAGACCTGTTCGGAGTTCATTTTGCCGTAAACGCCTTTCACCAGTGAAATGGAGCACCGGGCATTATGTGCATAACCTCCGGTTTCAAATTGGTAGATATGCGCATTTTCTTCACAGATGACTTCTTCGAGTGGTTGCAAATGTATCTGAAGTGCAATTTGGTTAGTCATCGTCCCGGATGGGCAGAATAATGCCGCCTCATGCCCAAACATCTTTGCCGCCTTTTCCTGCAAGGCATTGATGGTCGGATCTTCACCAAAAACATCATCGCCGACCCGAGCTGACATCATGGCTTCAAGCATTTCGGGTGTCGGCCGGGTCACTGTATCGCTCAAAAGATTAGCCTCGATTATGGACATAGACGCTGATTAATATTGAATTGAAGGATCGAAGTTGCAACTTTTCGACCATTTTCATCTTCAAAAGAGAGCCCATTGCAAGGAGATTGATATATCGTAGGGTGTCGTTTATCTTTTCAGGTTTCTCAATGAAAATTTAGAGTTTACCTTGCCCACCGAAAGTGCATTATCTCAATGGTACAATTCAAAAACATTTTTAAAGCATACGATACAGGTTCTGCTCGATTGACTTTTTAAGAGCTGGGTATAGTGCAAGGGTGATATCATTCTGGAAAGGCTAGAAGATGTACTTTCTATACGGGAAAGAGATGTGATTTTTAAGGGCGACACGACCTTTGTGGAAATCGAGGTTGGAGATCAGAAATATGAAAGGAAGCAGGTGAAACTGGGGCTCTCAAGTGGCATCAGAATTCAGGTGTTGGATGGATTGGAAGAATCGACGAGGGGCAAAGTAGAGAAAAAGATACTCTAATTCCCAGCATCACTGCATTTTCGGAAAACTACAATCAGAATCTGAAATCAGCAATCTTCATGTATCTTTGCGGCCATGCGGAATATTAGAAATTTTTGTGTAATTGCTCATATTGATCACGGAAAGAGCACGTTGTCAGATCGTCTTCTGGAATATACTAAAGCGGTGACGGAGCGACAACTTCAGGCTCAGACTTTAGATGATATGGACCTGGAACGAGAAAGAGGGATCACGATCAAGAGCCACGCCATCCAACTATATTATCCGCATACCGATGGGCAGGAATACACTTTCAACCTGATCGATACTCCCGGACATGTCGATTTTTCGTACGAAGTTTCCAGGTCGATAGCCGCTTGCGAAGGGGCTCTCTTGCTGGTCGACGCTACCCTGGGCATCCAGGCTCAAACCATATCTAATCTCTATCTGGCGATCGGACATGACCTGGAGATCATACCGATCATGAATAAGATCGACATGGAGAGCGCCATGATCGATGAGGTTTCTGAACAGATTATTGATTTGATCGGTTGTCGTAAAGATGAAATTCTTCTGGCAAGCGGTAAAACGGGGCAAGGTGTTGCTGAAATTCTTGCAGCCATCGTTGATCGAATACCTCCACCGAAGGGAGACGTGACTGCTCCTTTGCAGGCATTGATTTTTGACTCGATATTTAATCCTTTCAGAGGTGTGATTGTGTACTTTCGAATCATGAACGGCACCCTCAGAAAGGGTGATAAAGTACGATTTGTCAACACTCAGAAGGAGTATGAAGCCGACGAGGTTGGTATACTGCGATTCATTCAGGTTCCGGTCGACGAGCTCTCTGCAGGCAACGTGGGATACATTATCACTGGCATCAAAGTTTCGAAAGAAATCAAAGTAGGTGATACGATCACCCACGTAGAGCGGCCCTGTGTAGAAGCTATTCGCGGTTTTGAAGATGTGAAGCCCATGGTATTTGCTGGCATCTATCCCATTGAAAATGAAGATTTTGAAGACTTAAGGGACAGTCTGGAGAAACTCCAACTTAATGATGCTTCGTTGGTTTATGAACCCGAGTCGTCCACGGCCCTTGGCTTTGGATTTCGCTGTGGGTTTTTAGGTATGTTACACCTTGAGATTATTCAGGAGCGTCTTTCCAGGGAGTTTGATCAGGAGGTAATCACAACGATACCCAACGTATCATACGTGGCCTATATGAAAAAGAATCCGAACGAACCGGTGGTCATGAACACCCCAAATGACCTGCCTGACGTGACAGTAATTGACCGTATAGAAGAACCCTATATCGAATCTCAGATCATCACAAAACCCGAATACATTGGCACGATCATGAAGCTCTGTATGGAGAAAAGGGGGTGATGACCAAACAAACATACCTGACGACCGAACGAGTAGAACTAACCTTTGAACTGCCCTTGGCAGAGATTGTTTTTGATTTTTATGACCGTTTAAAATCGCTAACCCGTGGTTATGCTAGTTTTGATTATGCACCTAAGGATTATCGGGCGTCTGATTTGGTCAAACTGGATATCTTATTAAATGGAGATCCTGTCGATGCACTTTCAGCATTGGTGCACCGTGACAAAGCAGCAGCTTTCGGCCGCCAGATTTGTAAAAAATTAAAAGATCTATTGCCACGACAACAATTCGTGATTGCGATTCAAGCAGCAATAGGAGCTAAAGTGGTCTCCAGAGAAACTATTTCTGCTATGCGAAAAGATGTGACTGCCAAGTGTTATGGAGGTGACATTACCCGAAAGCGTAAACTCCTCGAAAAACAGAAAAAAGGCAAGAAGAAAATGCGCCAAATCGGCAATGTAGAAGTGCCTCAAAAAGCATTTTTAGAAGTGTTGAAATTGACCGAATAAATAGTTCTCCACGGGGTCATGACCCCTGTATCCTGTCCGGAAAATTTGTCTGCGAAAATCCTCATAAGGTCGTGATTCTCTCGAAGTATCAGTCATGGGAGCTGGAATCCAAAACTGCGATCCAGGAGCGGACGAGGATAAAAGTATTGGATCTAAAAATGGCGTACTTTCCAGACCAGACTTTATTGTCCGATCCTGGAACGAACGGGTTTCACGCATATTGAAACTCGAATCCCTTCGGGCTTCAAGATCCCAAAGTCACGATCCCTGGAGTGCCTCCTATACATAAATATCATTCCGTTTTTCAAGAGGCATCACCTCTTGAAAAACGGAATGATAGGCTCATCAATAAGAATTATTATTTCGAAAAATGTCCTATTGTTTCTTCCAGTGTAAGTTGTTGATTTTACGTCCAATAGCAGAACCAAGCTTCAACCCAGCATCAGAATCCATTCGAAAATGCACACCCAGAGGAACTCTGGAATAAGCATTTTCAGCAGCCATTTCATAAAAATTGCCGAAAGTGCGAGGTGTTGATAAAAAACTCCTGCCTCCCTTCATGACTTCGATCAGTCATGCTGTAATGGGTGCCATATATGTCGGTTAAAACTTCAGCAGAAACAGCACCAAAGGTTGCATGACCAGAAGGATATGTTGGAAATGGAGGGGTATAATAATTACCTGATCCATCCGGGCACATGATTGTATTCCATTGGGTCTGCCCCATGTAGGCTCGTACGTAATCAACTGGACGTAATATATTGTAATTGTATTTTTCCGCCCAACAACGTACTCCGGCATCATTGAGACCAATACCAATTTTTGCGTAAGTATATACTGCTTGATCCAGGGTCACATCATGATTTTTGATTACCTGGTTAGATATTGCGATCCATCTCCCGGCAGGTGAAAAAGTCAGGATAGGACAGTCAT
Organism: Saprospiraceae bacterium; assembly: GCA_016711125.1. GTDB lineage: Bacteria > Bacteroidota > Bacteroidia > Chitinophagales > Saprospiraceae > JABDMH01. The sequence continues at coordinate 63,672 of JADJTQ010000007.1, forward strand.
CACTCCAGAAATCCGCGATCCAGCGATCTTCATGGTTGCTACCGTCATTGGCCTTGTTGCTTAAAATCATGCATTCTTTTGCCTGAACATAAAAAGGTGAATTGGTGTCCGTGCTAAAAGAAAGAGGTGGTGGTACTCTATCATCACTGGTCGCCGCAAAAGTCCTAACTTGCCCCCAATAGGGAAGTAAGGCCGGACTATAATCCGGGTACGTAGGCTGCCAAGCTCCCTCAAATTGAGGAGGCACATAACTAGGATCATTAATTTTTAGAAAAGATTCATGACCCAACTGATCCGACTGAGACCATTTGAAAATGGCATTACCTATGGCCGTCCCAAACTCATCCGAACGATTGAAAACATCAATCGGCACAGTTGCACTAAATTCGGAAATGTATTTTTGTTTAAGCGTAAAAGCCTCTGTTGTTGGGCCGCCGGCGCGGTTGGAAATAAATGCGTAACCACGGTACTATATGCTGCGTGCACTGCTGACGGCCAATGATAAGCAAGATCAGGGTGTATGTGGGGTAATTCAAGACCAGGCAACTGACCCTCTAAAGTATTAAAATCATCATCCATACCGGGTAAAGCCGCTTCATACCCGGCCATGCCAACGTAAGCCGCTGCTCGCCCTGATACAGGTGGAAAATATCCAGCAGTAAAGCGCTCCATGTCAAGAAATAAGGTCATCCACTCCAGCGCAATCTGATAATCAAAATCACTCGTTTTGATCACTGTTGGATCGACTAGCGGTGGATCGACAATGGCATTGTCCTGTCTGCATGAGATCATACCAACAAGTAGTATGACTGACAGGATGTTTAACAATTTTGTCAAAGAAGTATTCATATTTAGGGATTTTAAATTACTTTTCACGGACTGCCTCGTTCTTTTCGGTGTCGATCTTAGCCTTGAGTCTTTCGGTGGCTAGTCGATCTTTTTTTTCCAGTGAAGCAAAATTTTGAGTTAAAGTTTTATTCAGTTCATCGACCCGGCTCATGATCTCACGCATTTTTCCGGCAGTTTGCTGGTCACTCTTCCCAGCCTCCATGACTTGATTTTTTATTGGATCACCCAGTGAATCATAGACCTGAAACATCTGAATCAGGTCAGCATTTTTTACGGCCAGTAAGTTTCGTTTTTCAGCAGCAGGAAGATCAGCTGGAAGTGCTTTTTCGATTGACTGGGAAACTTGATTCCACATATTATCATTGGCCGATTTTAGTCCATCCATCTCCAGGTTTAAGCTATCTAGCTGGTCTATAGTATGGAGAATACTTGCCTCCTCTTCATGACTGATATTACAGGAAACTAATAAGCATACCAAGGTTGCGAAATAAATAGTTTTACATCGTGATCCTTGATTGAGATATTGCCCTGACGAAGGCCAATATTTTGCAATTGCGTGCTCAAAAATAGGAACAATATTATTAATACGCAGATTCACATATTACGTTTAAAGAAGGTGCAAATCTAGCGGAATTTCCTCTTACCAATTGTTAAATTCTTAAGATTTGGATCAATGATTATATTAAAAGTATGGATGTAAAGAAACGAAGGATGAATCAGCACCAAGCTTGCTTCTTAACGAATCAATAAATCATATTCTATGCCAATCTTTTGATAGAAATACCGGGTACTAAAATATTTATGCTTGGCATTCTAGAAGAATGGGTATTCGCTGCATATCCTTTTAATGCCATCCCGACTGTCCGAATGTAGTTAGGTGGGTGCAGTAATTAAAATAGGTCTTTGCCAATATGACAGTTGATTATCCAATGACCAATTTTTTGGTCAATACCTCTCCCTCAATGATCACTTTTACTAAATAGATACCTGGCAGGAGCTCTCCGGCTTCTATCGGTACTGATGCGCTTGCCTGGTGTTTATGATGATAAAATAACTGACCAGTTAGTGATATGATTTCTACCAGGGCTTGTCTTCCAAGTCCATGCCGAAAGTTTAGATAGAATGATCCTTTTGTTGGGTTGGGTCTTATCTCCAGTCCCTCTAAGTAGATATATTCTTCTGTTGGTGTCGCCTCATCAGCTTTAATACTATTGCTGGTCACACAGCCATTGGCATCAGTTACCAGGATTTGATAGGTGCCATAGGTAAGATTTTTTGGATCCTGCACGGTAGATACCACAGCATTTTGATCATTTTTCCACTGGTATCGATAGGGTGGTGTACCACCAGAAACGGTAATGTAAATGTCACTTTCCTCGTCAGGAGCCTTAATGCTGTCAAGGCGTATAAACAAGTTGGTAGGTTCACCCACCGAAAAGTTTTTAATGAAGGCACATTCACTGGGTTCACTAATCTTCACTGTGTCGTTGCCGGGGAGCAAATTTGTTGCTGATGGCGTGGTCTCACCATTGCTCCAGCGAAAGGTATATTGAAGATCGCTTTCGACCACAGCTGTAGCCGACCCATCCGCCCGCCCGGGACAGGTAGCATCCTTTGATTGGATATCAACGGTAACTCTTTTTTCAACCGTTACATTGATATCACATTCCAGGCGGGTACCATTCGAGGCCACATAAGTATAACTCTCCAGTGATGTACCTAAAGGAAAATTCTTACCAGGTCCGATACCATCAAATATGGTCACGGATCCATTTGGACAATTGTCAATGACCTGTGGGATCGTGTAGCTAACAATTCCTTCACAGGCGGTGATCATCACATCATCAGTGCATAAATAGGAGGGAGGTATCGTATCCAAAACTAAGATCTCAACATCACGCGACGATAGATTCAGATTAAAATCGATCACTGTAAACTCCACAAAATTGCGCCCTACATCCTGACAATCAAAGAATTCCTGAGCCAGTTGCATATCAAGGATGCCACAATTGTCAAAACTGCCCGAGTCAACCTGTTCTGCGAAGATTTCCGCGACGCCGTTTTCATTCAAATAAAGCCGAATCGGTCCTTGCCTGGTCCTGGCTGCGGGTCTGATATTATCTTCAATCTCGACCATTGCTCCGATGATACGGGTGCACTTTAGATTATCAGTGACTGTCAGTTCGTATCCGCCACTGGGTACATTGACGAGGCTCTGAGTCGTTGCTCCATTACTCCAGGCAAAGGTAACCGGTGGTGTTGCCCCGGCAATCTCAACCGTGATTGCTCCATCGGGATTCTGATCACACGATGTTGGTTTCACGTTATAAAGCACTAAAAAGCTGCAACTGGGTACAATCAGGTCAGTGCTCTGACTGGTCTGGCAACCCTTGGAGTCGACCACCGACAATGAGTAATTTCCCTGCCCTAGATTTGCTATGCGGTCATTTGTACCTCCATTGCTCCAAATAAATTGGTACAATGGAGTACCACCACTTACGTTGGCGATGATCGAACCATCATTGGAAGTGGTCGAGGTGGGGGTATTTTTTAGAAAACTAATCGAAATGGTGTCGGGATCCACAAGCTCAATTGGATCAATGATATGGAGATTGCCAAGATTGTCAGTTATAGTACAACGGTAGATTCCCTCCAATAACCCGTTGATATCCTGCGTGGTATCTGAATTGTTCCAGGCATACGAATAGGTAGTTGCCGGACCTGTGACTGAGAGCGAGATGGCGCCATCTCCAAAGTCACTGCAGGAGGGAGAACGAGCCTGATCGATCGTCACCTTGATCATCGTATCGGGTATCGATGTGGGGCCGGTGTAGACCGCTAAAAAATCGAAAAGCTCGTCTGAATTGAGCCGGCCAATGTTAAACAATAGTCCATTTGGGTAAATACCATATATCGTGGGTAGAGCGTCCGGTTTAAATGCAACATTAGCCGCTGATGTATCGATGATCGGATAAGGTGTGCCGGTTACCCAATCTCCTGCCGTGGCACTTGAAAGACCTTGTAGGTCCAACAAGTTCATGTTTTCATCTTTTTCGATCATGAGCACCCGTACCTGATTGGTGCCCCCGGACCATAGAGGGTGTAGAAATCTTTGAGAGCATTAGTGCGATGATAGGTCCAGCAGTCCTGACACCATGCGGGTGAAAAATTGACAATGACAGTCTTACCTTGATTTAGGTAGCTGTAGAGATGATGTTGTTTGCCATTGATGTCAAAGAAGTTGAAGTCAGGCGACCTGGATACATTGGGCAACTGGGCAAACGCATCTAAGGCAAGAAATGCAAAGGTAATGGAGAGTATGAGTTGCTTCATCATTGATCTTATTTGTTAGAGCAATCAGCAGTCAAGTTATACTTTAATTGTCAGGTGGTCAAGAGGTTTTTAGTTAAGTAGTTCATTCGTAAGTGGTTAAGTAGAGAGTAGTTAAGTGGTTGATTCGTAAGTAGTTAAGTGGTTAAGTCGTTGGTAGTTGATCGTAAGTGGAAAGTGGTTGATTTGTAAGTAGTTAATTTAATTTGTTAAGGCGTAAATAGTTGACCGGCAGTTAGTTAAGTGGTAGAGTCCTAAACAGTCTGTGCCGTATGCTTCTGGGTAGTTAGCAGTGCTGCCATTCTGATCCTCTCATATGCCAATTCCCCAATTATCAATCACTTACTACACTAAATACTAAACAGAAGAGTATAAAAATACATAATTTATTAAGATCTGATAATCAGGTGCTAATAAAAAATTTTTCAAAATAGGAGCTTGGTTCGGATTGTCTGGATTGGGTGTGGAATCGGAAAGCATATCGCTCGATGGACCCGACACCAGATTGGTTTGCAATCCGGGAACATACAGGCATAGCAAGAGTTCATATTTTTTTGTGGATTGCCTTATTGATCTCTACCTGGCAAATGCTAAAACAGTTGCCATACGATCACATCTGGTCTTGATAATGACTGTGTCTTATTGCTCTTTAATGCGTTGTTATGATCGTGCGATTATTAGTGGGGTACGTCGGTACAAGGCTGACCACATAAGAGGCTACCCCGATAAGAGTTGTGGGAGCCTTGGATGATGTAGATCTGACCAAAATGCCAGCATAGAGCCTGTCGACAACCATTTCCAGACACAATGGGACTATTATAGAATAAATTGGAACCATAGTGGAAGTTCTTCCCCCTTTTCCTCCCGATCTTTCCTTCGTTAAATTCCTCGGAGATGTACCCATCGTTCTCGCGCTCTCAAGAGCTTGCAAGGGAAGGTATTCCAAAGGATCCGTGGCCAAATGCTGCGGAGAGCATCCGAAAAAAGGCCGCTGTGATTGCCATTGGAATAACCGTCTCAAAGGAGATAAACGTTACAGCAGCTGTTGCATCACCAGCAAGCACGAACAGTACAGCTTACCCAGCTAAAACAGCCCTCCAGCTCATACCAATTACCATTAAAAAATAAATCATCATGAAACAAGTAATCATTTTATCCCTGCTCCTGACCAGCACGATCATCGCTTGGGCTCAGGTTCCGATTTCCCAAATCGAGGGTCTGCTCGAAGTCTATCTTGCTGACGATACCACATCGTTATATATCGGCAAAGGAGCCGGACGATTGCATAATGGAAATTTACGTAGCAACATAGTAGTCGGTCACGGCGCTGGTTACTCCATTACCTCTGGTCGCGAAAACTGTTTTTTTGGTCGATCTGCGGGCAACTCCATTACCACTGGTTTCGAAAACAGTTTTTTTGGTCTATCGGCTGGCTACTCCAATATCTCTGGATTCTCAAACAGCATTTTTGGCAAGAATGCCGGTTACTCCAGTACCACAGGTAATGCCAACAGTTTTTTTGGTCGATCGGCTGGTTACTCCAATATCTCAGGTAACTCAAATAGTTTTTTTGGCATAAATGCTGGATACCATATAACAGGCTCGAATAATTTATGCCTGGGAGAAAGCGCTGGGCCTTCATTTGGCTCAAGAAACGTATCTAACAGGCTTTATATCAATTTCGGTGAATCCAATACCCCACTGATCTATGGTGAATTCGACAATAATTTGGTACAAATCAATGGTAGACTGACGACCGGTGAACCCGGTCAGGACAATGTTCTACTAACCCTCAGCAGCGAGCGCTCATGGGTTTTCAAACAATACGATGCCGGATCTTCAACTGCACTCAAACTCACTGGCGCCGATCCGGGCAACAACAACAAGGATTTACTCATTGACACCGAGGGTAATGTGGGCATCGGCACTGATGCTCCCGCCTATAAACTACACGTGAATGGTGATGCGGGCAAACCTGGAGGTGGCAGCTGGAGCAATGCCTCTGACCGGCGCCTCAAAACAAATATCATCGATTTTACCGAAGGCCTGTCGATAGTGCAAGCCGTGCGGCCGGTGAGTTTTCGCTACAATGGCTTGTTAGATCTACCCACTGAAGAAACCTATGTCGGGGTCATCGCCCAGGAACTGCAAGCCATCGCACCAGAAATGGTCAAAGCATTCACCGGCTCAGATGGCAACAGCTACCTCAATGTCGACCCGAGTGCTTTTGATTTTATCCTGATCAATGCAGTCAGAGAACAGCAAAAGATGATTGAAAATCAGCAGGTTCTGCTTGATGAGGTGCGTGCTGAAAATGAGACCATGTTGTCACGCCAGACCTACCAGGATAAGATGATCCAACTACTCTTTCAGACCCAACAAGCACTGACTGCGCAGCTTGACAAGCTAAAACAGCCCATAGGCTCAGAACAAATAACATTTACCACTATCAAATAAATCATCATGAAACAACTTATGATTTTATCCCTGCTTCTGACCAGCACGATCCTTGTCTCAGCCCAGGTTCCCATTTCCCAGATCGAAGGTCTGCTTGAGGTCTATCATCCCGAGGATACAACCTCTTTGTACATCGGCAGAGGAGCCGGGAGGTTGCACACTGGGACTTTGCTTTATAACACAATTGTGGGCCACTTTGCGGGGTATTCTAGTACTACGGGTTACAACAATAGTTTTTTTGGCGACGAGGCTGGTTACTCTAATACCACGGGTTACAACAATAGTTTTTTTGGCCCATCTGCTGGTTCACTCAATACCACGGGTGGCTCTAACAGTTTTTTTGGCGTTGGTGCTGGTGTTCACAATAACACGGGTGACGAGAACAGTTATTTTGGCCGTTCTGCTGGTGCCAATATTACCGGCTCTAAAAATGTATGTCTGGGCTACAGGGCAGGTCCACAATTGAGCTCAGGTAATGTATCTAACCGGCTCTATATCGATGTGGAAATTGACAACGCACCCCTTATCTACGGCGAATTCGACAATAATTTGGTGCAGATCAATGGCAGACTGACGACCGGTGAACCTGGTCAGGACAATGTTCTGCTGACTCTCAACACCGAGCGCTCGTGGGTCTTCAAACAATACGATCCGGGATCTTCAACTGCGCTCAAGCTCACTGGCACCGATCCGGGCAATAACAACAAGAATTTACTTATTGACACTGATGGTAAAGTAGGTATCGGCACTGACGCCCCTGCCTTCAAACTGCATGTGAATGGAGATGCAGGCAAAACTGGAGGTGGCAGCTGGAGTGTTGCCTCCGACCGGCGCCTTAAAACCGGTATCAGCGATTTTAGTGAAGGCCTCTCGATTGTCGGGGCCATACGGCCGGTGAGTTTCCGCTACAATGGCTTGCTGGAGCTCCCAACAAACGAAACCTATGTGGGGGTCATCGCTCAGGAACTGGAGGCCATCGCACCCAACATGGTCAAAGCATTCACCGGCTCAGACGGAAACAGCTACCTCAACGTAGACCCCAGTGCTTTTGATTTTATCCTGATCAATGCAGTCAAAGAGCAGCAAAAGATGATTGAGCAGTTACGGGCTGAAAATGAGACCGTGTTGTCACACCAAAACTACCAGGATAAAATGATCCAACAGCTCTTACACAGCCAACAAGAACTAACAACACAGTTGGCCCAGCTTAAAGAGCCAGCCGGCTTAGAACAATTAACATTAATCACTAAAAAATAGAATATCATGAAACGACTTATCGAATTAGCGTCCCATTATTACCACTGACATCAATGATAGTAAAATTCATTTTGTAGTTCCATTTATCTTAAGTACCTCTTTCATTTTTTTATTTATTTCGGTATTATCATACACCCCGGTAAAATTTTCACTACCAGGACCGTAAGAAAATACGGGAATCATCGCTGCCGTATGATCCTTTGATACAAAAGAAAATTCTGGCTCGCCTTTTTTGTTTTCTCCAACAATAGCAAATCCTCCTGTTTCATGATCTGCAGTTACAATTAGAAGAGTCTCCTGGTCTTTTATGGCGAAATCCAGCATTTTGCCTACTACCTTGTCAAATTCAAGCAATTCGTCGATGACTATCTCAGAAAAATTAGCATGTGCCGCCACATCGATTAGTGACCCTTCGATCATCATAAAAAAACCCTTATCGGATCTCTTCTTCAAAAAAGTGAGCCCCTTCTCACAGGCTGCAGGGAAATATGTCCTACCTGCTAAACGTTGTTTCGGTTCGAGATCAGCGGCAAAATAGAGAAACCTATTTCGGGGGGATATATTAAGGTCAGCCAGTTCTCCATCCAGATGACTTTTTACGATTACCTCTTTCTTGACCATTTCCTCTATTAGATTTCTGTTATCCAATGATCTTGCGTCAAAATAATGCTTACCACCTCCCACTAAATAGTCAACTTCAACATTTAAGAAATCCAACGCAATTTCTTCGTACATACTTCGAAGGTGTTGGTAGGTGATAAAAGCCGCTGGCGTTGCATGAGTGATAGAGCTGGTCACTACAATCCCGGTAGCCCAGCCCAAATCACTAAGTTCTTCAAGGACTGATGGTGGTGCGGTAAACGTGGCATTTGATCCGAAACTAAATTTATCCGCTTTAATTCCTCGTGCAATTGCTGCTGCCGCCGCCGCAGAGTCGGTAACCAGGTCGTCTTTTCAGTGCGTTTTTTGAAATCCGATATTTTTAAACCGTTCTATTTGCAATCCCCTGCGCTCTGAATACATTGCTCCTGTGATTTGTGACAAACCCATACCATCTCCAATCATTAGGATGACATTCTTGGGAGGTTTTTCTACAGCCGTTGCTCCTCCGGATGATTTAGTAGTGATTGCCCCAGTATGGGGCGAACAACTTAGAACGCCACCAATGAGTAGGACAAGTAGTCCGATCGCTCTACTGAATTTGGTCATAACTGTCGTATTCTGACTCTCAAAGTACTAATCTACATTAACATAATGGTTAAGAACTAAGTCGGAGTGTTCTGTTTTCCCTCAGTTCTTATCGCACATTTTGAATCTATGGCGTATCTAGAAAAGGAGCGAAGGAGCATTTCTCAACAAGCTATTGTATTGCTGGAGCAATCATTGGTTGAATTGGACATAAAGAAGACCAAAAGAACCGCCTTGTTGGAAAAGATCAGTAGAAGAGAAAAACCATGAAACTGAAAGTCTGGATGAGGGGAAGTTTAATTAAGACAACTATTCTAAAATTCTTTGTCGTGATCGGGTCTGATCGGATATCTCATTTAAATAGCGACTCAACAAAAGCTTTTTTATTGAAGATTTGCAACATATCAATGCCTTCTCCAACCCCGATATATTTAATCGGTATTTTAAATTGGTCCGAGATGCCAATAGCAACCCCGCCTTTGGCAGTGCCGTCTAATTTGGTAAGTGCCAAGGCAGTAACATCGGTAGCTTCACTGAACTTTTTACATTGTTCAAAAGCATTTTGACCGGTCGTCGCATCGAGTACTAATAAGACTTCATGGGGAGCGCCTGGTAGTTTTTTACTTATCGAGTTGCGTATCTTGGTTAACTCCGCATCAAATTAATCTTAGTGTGCAGACGGCCGGCCGTATCTATGATTACGACATCTTTTTTCTCGTTGATGGCATGTTGCACAGACTCGTATGCCACTGCGGCCGGATCAGAACCCATGCCCTTACTAAAGAAGTCACAACCGACTCTTTCAGACCAGATTTTGAGTTGATCTACTGCGGCTGCCCGAAAAGTGTCAGCCGCTCCTAAGACGACATGCTGACCCCTGGTTTTATATTGATGGGCGATTTTACCAATTGTTGTTGTTTTACCTACTCCATTGACTCCGACAACCAGCATCACATGAGGCATTTGCTCTTTGGGAAAATCAAAGTCTTCAATATCTTTCGTGTTATTTTCCGATAAGAGGTTGACAATCTCCTGTTTGAGAATGTTGTTCAACTCATCGGTCGAGACATATTTATCTCTGGCCACTCTGGTCTCAAGACGTTCGATGATCTTGATGGTAGTAGCTAGACCGATATCGGCTGAGATCAAAATCTGCTCTAGCTCGTCAAGTACTTCTTCGTCTACTTTTGATTTGCCCGCGACTGCCCGGGTGATCTTGGTAAAGATGTTTGATTTGGTCTTTTCCAGACCTTTGTCCAGGTCTTCCTCTCTTTTTTTTGTAAAAAATTTATCGAAGAACCCCATTAGACAAGAACAAGCAAGAGTGAGCTATTGAAATAAAATGATAGCAGGCGGCTTTAGCAGCAGCCTAGATTGGACGACAACAAATAAGATGATCTAAGGAGGTTATTTATTGCCAAAGAAAGCCTTGGCTTCGTCTTTGTGGATTATCATCTCCTTGTACATATATTTACCGGTCTTCGGATCTTTGACTGGTTTTACCACTTTGACGAAATCTTTACCGGTACCGGCATTAGCGGCCCTTTGACTAACCCTCGCGTTTTTACTGATTTTTGCCATGATTACTTAATTTCCTTGTGTAAGGTATATTTTTTCAATATCGGATTATACTTCTTCAACTCCAATCGATCAGGAGTATTTTTGCGATTTTTTGAGTAACATATCGAGAGGTACCTGGCATGCCTGATGTCTTATGCTCGGTGCACTCAAGTATTATCTGTAATCGGTTACCTTTTGACTTCTTTGCCATATTAGATTAATTTAACGCAGATCAATTATTTAAAGTTTCACACCAGTTACCACCCCTTTGCGCCCTAATTTCTTCAGATAGGCAAAGATCCCTAATTTGTTGATGGTGCGTAGCGCCGTACTGCATATTTTTAGGGTCACCCATTTACCTGTTTCAGGTATGAAGATACGCTTCTTATGGAGGTTGGGCGCAAAAACACGTTTCGTCTTTCTGTTTGAGTGCGATACGTTGTTACCCGTAATTGGTCTTTTTCCGGTTAGTTGACAAACTCTTGACATCTTCTTATAATTTGGTTTAAAGTCCTTTCGGACAAATCTTGTGACCACGGCGGGACTCGAACCTGCAACCTCCTGATTCGTAGTCAGGTGCTCTATCCAATTAAGCTACGAGGCCAGTCTTACCTAATCTTTAGCTGCTTTTCGATACTTCAATTTCATCACCTCCCATCACCGTTAGAGATCATTCCACCGACGCATTTTCAAAACAGGTGGCAAAGGTACAGTTAATTTCTCTCATATAAAACCCCCTGATTTGAAAAAAAATGAAAGCGTGAGGCTACGTTTTTCCCAATGGTTGTATCTATCCGGTTGAAGAACAAAATCTGATTCCAAAACATGATACGCAAAATCCTGATTATACTGAGTGTTATTCTTCTTGCCGGAAAGGCTTCAGGTCAATGTGTTATCGATTCGTTGACCATTTCAATCGGGGATTGTCAAAATGGACTGGCCGATGTCTGGCTCAACTTTAAACATGAAGGAGACGGAAGTGAACTCTTCCGCGTAAAGGGCAATGGCAATGATTATGGTGAATTTACTTACGCAAATCTCCCGGTCAATATCGGACCTTTGAATATCGATCCCTATCAGCACTATGAGTTTGGTGTTCAGGATCTCGACAATGATTCCTGTTTCAATTACCTTGATTATGGTTACATCAGCTGTGGTGATTCCGTTTGTCACTTCCGTAATTTGACGGTAACTGCGTTGGACAGCTGTCAGTCTGGAGATTCTTACGCCATTCTGCTCGATTTCGAAAGCAGTGGCATGACCCACTTTGACATCTTCGTAAATGGCGAGTACTATCAATTTGCAGCAATTGACGAATTACCTCTTACCATCGATATCCCCTCTAAGGGACATCATAGTGATTTGTTAAAGCTGCGAGCCAATGATCAGCAAGATTGCTTCAGCTCAATTGCAATCGAAGTACCCCTGTGCAATGCGGACTGTGGTATTTCAGATCTCTACACGAAAGCACTGGAATGCGACAGTGGAGCTTTTTATGTCAAGCTGGGTTTCGAGCATTTGGGGGCTCATGGAGATCGCTTCACAGTCAGAGGTAACGGTATCGAATACGGGACTTTTTCATATGCCGATATACCGGTCTATTTAGGGCCTTTTGAGCCTGGCGTGCAAGAAAACCTTGAATTTGTGGTTCGTGATAGTCTCTTTCCGGATTGTCATTTGACCTCGTTGGTAGATGGAAATCCTTGTAAAGGAGCATGCTACATCGGCAAACCAGCCACAGATATCATTCATTGTGACTCAGGCTTCTTCAGTGTCTCGCTTGATTTTGAATATGAAGGTGACCTTTCAGATTCCTTCAAGTTGAAAGGTAATGGCCAAATTTATGGTTTTTTTTGCATATGCTGATCTGCCCCTTGTTTTGACAGATTTGCAGGCGGATGGACAAACATCTTATGAATTTGTGGTTTTAGATCAGGAAAATCATGATTGCCGCAATTATATCGTCCTGGGTGTGGTAGATTGCTATTGTCTATGGTCGGATATTAACGTTGCTGAAGGTGATTGTACGAGTGATTCTACCTATGTGATTGAGGTCGATTTTGCTCCAGGTAATGTCGAAACCTTTAGTCTGTATACAGGTGACCAAAAACTAGGCGATTTTGCTTTTGGTGATCTCCCATTAAGATTGACTGATTTTCCTGCCGGAGGAGGTGCCATTGATGAGTTGTGGATCTGTGCTACACAGACCAATTGTTGCATCAAATATGAATTGGAATCTCCGCTTTGTGCCAGAGATGAATGTTCGATCAGAGATATTGAAGCTTACCCTCTTGACTGTGAGGATGGCCAATATAAAGTAAAACTTGACTTTGAGTACGATGGTAATCAAAGTGATTATTTTATCGTCAAGCATGAAGGTGAATATGTTGGTGAATACCGATACGATGAATTACCGGTAAAAGTTGGTCCTTTTCAGGCCATCGATTCGTCATCTTTGATCCTGGAAATTTGTGATTCCGAATTGCATGGTTGTCATGCTTCGGTAGAAGTCATGCCGCCGGCTTGCAAATGTGATCTGGGAGAGATCAAAGTTGAAGTGGGAGAGTGCACGAGCGATTCGACCTATCAAGTCATCCTTAATCCACAAATTGAAGGTTCATTTGACTTTTATGTAAACGGTCACTTCTGTGGTACTTTTAATAGCGAGCAATTACCTCTCACCTTTGATGACTTTCCGGCCAGCGGAAATACTTATGACTACATCAAAATCTGCGCGCTCGATAGCAATTATTGTTGTGCAGAGCAGAAGATTGAATCCCCTGTTTGTGCCCGTAATACATGTCAATGGGGCGAAATAAAATATGAGATTACTGAGTGCGATTCGAATCAGGAGTTTTATGTAAAAATTTGGATGGATACAATGGGAGATCCATCTGGCACCTTTATTATCCAGCGTAATAATGATCTCATGGAGTTCAGTTATTCCAACTTACCGGTTAAAATTGGTCCATTCCCTGGGGGAGACGATTTTTATAAGTTTAAAATTTACGATTCTGTTCAAAATGATTGCCGGGAAGAAATAACCGTGGGGCGGGTGGTTTGCACGCAGCAGTGCAGTCTCTCTTTCCAGCAGGTTGATATTGTGGAGTGTACTGAAGACGACGGATATGTTTTGGTGATTGATTCATTAGAGGGGTCTTTTAATGCATTTGATGTGTATTTTGGAGAACATTATTTGGGCTTTTATAAAAAAGAAAAGTTACCGCTTCGGTTGAAGGTCCCGGACGTTAATAAAAATGATAGTCTGGTCACTGATAGTGTAGTTGTGCGGATATGTGTGAGTGATAATACAACCTGCTGCTTTACCAAAGTCTTAGCATTGCCCGATTGTCATGAGCAAGTTTGTGATATTGGCGAAATCCAGTTGGATACCTTCGAATGTCGCAATGATTCATTTTGGGTAAATGTCGATTTTGAGAGTTTGGTGGAAGATTCGTCTTTCTATAAATTAGTCATTAACGGAGATATTTACCAGGAATTTACCCCACAGGATCTGCCATTGCATGTTGGTCCGTTTTTGGCCAGTGATAAAAAGTATGCTTTCTTAATAAAATCGTTATTACACCCGGATTGTGCGACGGAAATTGATTTTACCGGTGTCGAATGTCCTGGCACCCAAATTGCGTCGGATCAGCGCCTCCTTATATTGGAATCTTCCAATTATACGAATTATGTTCGGGTACCTGATTTTATTGCTGAAAGGTCGGTTTTTCAACTAGTCGATTTAAGTGGAAGAGTGCTTTATCAAATGGAATTTTCCAGTCATACGCACCGCGCCTTAATCCAATTACCTGTCGATGTGGCCGGTATGTACATAGTTAAAATTAAATCATATAGTGGTGAAAGCCACCTATCTAAAATAATTATTCCTTAATCCAGAATATTCATGAGCAGTACTTAGAAAACCATATTTTAATTGCAGTTACTTTCCCTTTTTTACAAGCCTTACGGAAATCAAAATCTGTAAGGTTTTTTTTGATTGCAATCCAGATTGAGGTCCACCCCGGCCCCTCAAGGGGGACAACGTGATCAAGGAAAACATCCTGTTACTCAGGTGTCAGCTAAGATTCAGCCAAATCTAACTTACAGCTTGATGATCTTTTGGTATCCACTGATATCCCTACTTCGTATTTGTAGAATATAAGTTCCGGCAGGCCATTGTTCCGCATTTATGACCGAGTTTTCAATGCTAGATTTTTTAGATTGGTGATAAATGATTTGACCGGAAATATCGGTTACGGTAACATCGACTTCTGAACTAAATTGAGCCAGATAGATAAAAAACCCGGTTTTTACCGGATTGGGGTAAACCAGAATTGGTTGATTTGTATGATCTCTCGAGGAGGTAACCATATCAACCGTTTTACCCAAATTTAATCGTCCGCCACTGACAGTTTTGTCTTTTAAGGTAGGTACAATTGTAACACCATCTAAAATATATCTTTTTAAATTTAAGATCGCTTCTGTAGGGCTTAGTCTTGCATCATCACAAAAAGTTGCCTCCTTAAGACTATAAATCAATCCGATCGCACCCGATACATGGGGAGTGCTAAAGGAAGTTCCACTATCTTTTCCATAGCTATTATTCGGCGCTGCTACTTGTATCTGTTCACCTGGTGCCCCCAGGTCCACATTTTCTTTGCCCCAAGCTGCGATCGCCAACTCGTCATTTTGATCTGTATTGGTGACTATAATCAAATAATCACTAGAGCAATCACTGGGTATGTCGCCAAACTCATCTGTATTTGCCTGATCATTTTCGGTTGCTCCAACGCTCAGTATGCCTACTTCACCCAAATCGTTGTACATATCACACATCAGCTGAAAGTCTTTTTCAAAAAGACCTTCTTGCCCCCAGGAATTATTAACTGCCACGACATAGGCTCCCTCAGATCCGTTTGTGTCATTGTATTTTTTACGTAGCGCCCAGATATATTCATACGCCTCAACCGCCAGGGCTTGATCTTTTTCTTCTGAACTGATGATCAATAATTTTACATTCCAATTCACCCCTGCAATGCCGATGCTGTTGTTACTGTTAGCTGCTACCACACTACTTACCGAGGTGCCGTGATACTCTGGATCGACACCGTGTTTATCATTGCCGGTGTCAGGTTGAGGCCGGCGTAGTCGTCTTTGTAACCATTTTGATCATCGTCAAAATTGTTATTCGGTATTTCACCTTTATTGGTCCAGATCAGATTTTGCAAATCTTCATGATCCTGATCAAAACCATAATCAAAAACAGCGATGACAATCGTATCTCCACAAGGAGTCTGGCCGCCGGTTGTTCTTTCCCACAGATTGGTCAGGCCGATTTTATTGAGATTCCACTGCTGACCAAATAATGGATCATTGGGGGTAATATTACCCCCTCGCCGCTTTAATTTATAGTTGTATTGGACCAGCTCAACCCGGGCATCCTGTTCGAGCAGATCCTTTGCAGCTTGTAACTCATCTTGGGTTTCAAACGTAAATTTGTAAATCGATTTTCGGGGTGCAATTACATTGATGTCAGAGCGGTTTCCGAACTGCCTTTTATGGTTATTTATGAGAGACTGGTAGTCAGATGCTTCATTAAATTTCACCAGAATAGAAAACGGCATTTCAGTGAGAGATTGGGCGACTACATATATGTTTGCGAAAGAGAGCAAAGCCGTAAGATGGAATAAGATGCTGAATTTCATATCTTAATTTGTGGTAATACCAAAGATAAACCTAATTAAAGCATAATAGCAAACATTACTTTTGGTCTACAATAACCAGCTGGTTAATTCCATTGAATGCCATCCGTTTAATATTGGATATTCCGGCTCCCTCCAGATCTGCTATTTCATGCCATTGATTGTCACCCAGATGATCAAGTCGGTAGAGTTTGCTGCCTTGTCCCATCAAAATCGAATCATCAGCGAGGACCGTGAAATCTTCCGAATTCGGTAATGTCTTTTTATGATCTCGATGGTAAAATTGTTGGGATCAATTTTCTTCAAGAACCAGTAGTCATCAGAAAACTTGTGCACATACGCTAAATGCCCGCTCCTCAAGATCTGCAGTGATCGTCCAATATTGGAAGCGATGAACTTTTTCTCACCGGTGTCCTTATGCACCAACCAAAGTTTATTGGGGGTGCCCACTTCATATACAGCAATCCTGTCGTTTGGCAGCTCGCAAAAATAAGCGACGTCCTTTACATCACGCAAGAGTGGCTGGCCACTGCCAGACCGGTCAAGCGGATATTGCCACAGAATCTGATTGTCTTGATTTTCGACCTCAACGATCACGCAATTAAAGTGATTGCGCGGATCACGGCAGAGGGAAGGGGAGTATTCCCTGTCGGCAGTATGGGTCAACCGGGTTACCTTCTTTGACCTTAAATCAAGTTGATAGATATCCGTATTAAGTGGTTCGGCTTTAGGGGCAACTGTGGTCAGTAAAGTATAGGGGTCTACAAAATAAGGTTGATTATTATATCCATTCAGGTTGAAATCCGAAAGGTACCTGGGATGATGTACCTCAAATTTTCCAGCTACCTCCAGCAAGTCTACCAGATATAAATCACTGCGCTGACTGAGTGCTGATGTAACAAGCATAGAGATGAGCAGGATCATCATGTGGCATCGTCGCTGCATCGAGACTAAGGTTTTTTAGCTCCGGTAAATAGCCGGTTCCATCGGATTCCGTTCTTAATATCACCAAATCTGGTCGAAAACCAGATAAATAGAGGCTTACCGACTACATGATCTTCGGGCACAAAACCCCAGACCCGCGAATCTTCCGAATTGTGGCGGTTATCCCCCATCATCCAATAATAATCCATATGGAAAGTATAGCTGGTTGCTTCCTGTCCATTGATATATATTTTTCCATTTTCTTCCTTCAGGTCGTTACCCTCATAGGTTTGGATGACACGCCTGTATGGCGCTATGGTACTTGAGCTGATGGGTACGGTGGTACCCTTTTTAGGGATGTAGATAGGACCATAATTATCGACGGTCCAACTGCCATTGATATTGGGATCATAAGGAAAAGAGGCCGGGATCTCTGCGGCAATAGCTCGACATTCACATTTCCCATGGATCGAATCTTATCTACCTGGTCCTGGCTTAACATGTAAATATTATCACCAGGACTATCATCCAGGTTAATGTCCCACTCCCTTAGCTTTCGAATATTTAAGGGTGAGCTCCCATCCGACCTTACATAGTAAGCAAATTGCATTTTGGTGGGATTGGTCGCGGGTGATCCATTGATATGCACCTGACGATCTATAATTTTAATGCTATCGCCAGGCAAGCCAATACATCGCTTGATATAATGGTCCATTTTATCCATCGGCCTGGTTACAATCTCCTGACGGATATCAGAGGTATTGGCAACCCCTTGTCTCTTTATATCATAAACACTGTAGGTGCGCCCAGGGGTAATGACCACACTGTCTCCCTCTGGATAGTTAAAAACCACTGGGTCATTATGGTCTATTTTTTCTAACGCCGGAAGTCTCCAGTACTTTAGGGTTGGTTTTTCGAGATACGACTCTTTATCGATGAATGGTATGCGGTTGTGCAAGAGAGGAATCATCGCAATGGTCATTGGTGTACGCATTCCGTAATGCACCTTGCTGACACACAGAAAGTCACCGACCAAGAGCGAACCCTCCATCGAACTGGTAGGAATCTTATACATTTCGATTAGAAACATCCGGATGAAGGCAGCTGCAAAGACAGCAAAGATGATGGACTCGGTCCATTCACGGGCAGCTCCTTTTTTAAAGGGACTATTCGCCTGGAGTTTTTTAAACTGAGTCGTATTTTTTGCAATTTGGGCGGCTTCCAGTTTTTTCTTGTATTCCCGTTCTTCATCCAAAATGGGTCCTTCATATTTCTCATCGGATTTGGCCCCTAAATAAAAGAATGCCACTGGGCTAAGTATGACTGCCAGTACAGACTCCCAAAATTGGTGCTTTCCAAAAGAACGTACCAGGTCAATAGCCAAAGCGGCAAAGATGAAGATGTTCACTATCGGGAAGAGCATCCAGGCTGCATAGCTAGGTTTTCGCCCCACTATTTCTGACCAGGTCACAAAATTATAACCCGGTATCAGGGCATGCCATCCTGGCTTTCCCGCTTTCTCAAATACTTTGTAGAGACTTAAACTTACAAGTACATAGAGTATCAAAAGAAATAATGAAAAACTCACGTATAGTTTGATTTTAACCGCTGCAAATATAACCGAATTTGGTACAGTACCTCTGTTAGCATCTTGTTAATGTGTGCCCAAAGAGGGGATGAGATCGACCGGAAACCGTTTTATATCTATTAAAAGGCTTCCCAGGACAAATAAAAATGCCTGCAATCCGAAAATCGCAGGCATTTTGAAATTTTTTAGGCTATATCCCGGCAGGCTTTTCACCTGCAATGATTTAATTTAATTTAAAAGTTGACTTGCCGGCGAGGTACCCCTTATTGTAAACCTCAACAGCATATAGTCCTTTCTCCATCTCATTATCTGATTGCCAACTAAGGCAGCTCATCGCATCGGTACCGGTGTACATCAATTCTTTTGATTTGGTAAATGCTACTTCATCGCCAGATTCGACATTAGTGATGATTCCGCTTCCAAGGTTCTCTACCTGTATCGTTTCTCCCTTAGGGTTAATGATACGTATGTAAAACTCCTCGTTACCAGGATCTGAAACGGCATTCTCATTGGCTTTGAAACAGATTTTCAGGAGATCCACATTTTTTGCAGCTCCCTTTTTTACCTCTTTGCCACTGCCTTTGAGTTTGTAACCCTGCACATCAATATCAGTTACATTAATCACGGATGCCCTGGTTACCTTTTTTGAGAGCATGTTTTTTTCTTCGGTCAATCCATCTTTTTCTTCAATCAAAGCGGCTTTGACGGTCAGGAGCTCATCATTCATCTGTCGCTGAGTGGTGACCTCATCAGTAAGGATTTCCTTTTCCTGATTCAGTTGTTGATTATTTGCAGCCAACATTAGGTTTTCCTCCCTTAATTTAGTCAGTTCGGCCAGAGCTGAACCAGCTTGCTCTTTCAGCATCTTGATTTCTTCACGTGCAGCTGCAAGATTTCTGCTAGAAGAAAGTAAGCCAGTGATTTGATCCTTTTGCTTCTTAAGCTCTTCTTTCTGAGTCTCAATCATGGCATTGAGCTCAGTATTGTCTCCTCTCAATTCTTCCAGATCGGCAAGTGCTTCATAGTATTCCTTGTCAAGCTCAGCTTTTACTTGAGCTGCTTCGTCGATTTCCAGTTTGTGCTTTTCGATCAGCTTGTCCTGTTGGCTGTTGTTGTAATACAACCATCCAATGATACCCAAGAGTGCGAGAATCGTGATCGAGGCAACGGCAATCAATTGGGTCTGCGAATTTTTTTGACTCATTTTGATTCAATTTTGAAATTTAAGTTATAAATAAGGCTTTGCTAATAAACGCGAACGTCTGTTTTTGATTGTAAATTGTTCCTGATTTTTTAACCATATCCGCTAAAGTCTAAAGGTAATGTTAGAAAGTATACAAATTCATAATGTATTATTTATTGATTTAGAAACGGTTAGCATTACTGCACATTATGATGGGCTTCCTCGAAGATTGCAGGACCATTGGAGTAAGAAGGCTCAGTACATCGATAGGACAGCCAGTGACACTACGATTGACCCGCTTACCGCAGCCAAACTCTATGAGGAAAAGGCCGCCATTTATGCAGAATTCGGCAAAATCGTCTGTATCTCAATCGGTTATTTGCACCGCACTTCTCTTGAATTTCGTATGAAATCATTTTGTGGGGATGATGAAAAAGGGCTACTTCAAGAATTTGTCGATCTGGTGACCAGGTATTTTTATGACCCGGATGAACATCTGATATGCGGACATAATATCCGGGAATTTGATATTCCTTACCTGTGTCGACGCCTGGTCGTCCATGGCCTAGATATGCCTAATATATTAAGCCTTTCCGGAAAAAAACCATGGGAAACTATGCATCTGATCGATACGATGCAGTTGTGGAAATTTGGTGATTTCAAGAACTACACTTCTTTAGATCTCCTGGCAGCTGTACTTGGTATCGAAACACCCAAGGACGACATTGATGGTAGTATGGTGGGTCAGGTATACTGGCAAGAGAAAGATTTGGACCGGATCGCACGATACTGTGAAAAAGACATAGTTACAGTGGCACAAGTGCTTTTAAGAATGAAGGGAGCTGACCTTATACCGGCTGATAAGGTAGTATCAGTTTGACATAATTCCACCCTCTGTTCACACATTCCATTAATCCGAGGTTCTATATCTTTGCCGAATGAAACATCTTATTGCACCTTCTTTACTGGCAGCTGATTTTACTAATTTGGCTGAGGCGGTCGATCTGATCAATCGTAGCATGGCCGATTGGCTGCACATTGATGTAATGGATGGGGTATTTGTACCCAATATATCTTATGGCTTTTCGGTCATAGAGCCCATTGCTCCACGAAGTCAGAAGCCTTTGGATGTGCATTTGATGATCGTGAATCCAGAAAAATATATCGAGCGATTTAGAGCGGCGGGTGCGGCTAATATTACCGTGCACCTTGAAGCCTGCCCTCATTTACACAGCACCATTCAGCAGATAAAAAACACAGGTGCCAGGGCCGGTGTAGCGCTAAATCCGCACACGCCAGTCAGCATGGTTGAGGATGTTTTGGAAGATCTTGATCTGGTGTTGGTGATGTCAGTTAATCCGGGTTTTGGAGGACAAAAGTTTATTTATCGAACCCTTCATAAAGTCCAGCAATTGAGGGAACAGATTGTCACCAGAAACCTATCGACATTGATCGAAGTTGATGGTGGAATTGGTTTGCAGAACGCCGAATCAATACTGAAGGCCGGGGCTGACGTCCTGGTAGCAGGAAGCTCAGTTTTTAAGACTGATCAGCCCATCGAAACAATCAAGCGTTTGAAATTAATAGGCTTTGATACCATTTTGGTTTAGTACACGTTACAAAAAAATCTAAATCGTCTTCATGCGATATACGACTACGCTTTTTTTATTTCTTTTCTGTTCTTATCAGCAACTGGTTGCCCAACATGCGACCGTCATCGGCAATATTATCGATGCAGTCACAGAGTTGCCCATTGAGGTGGTGACGGTTTATGTCGATGGTACAAACCGGGCGGTAGAATCTGATGGCAACGGCTATTTTCAGATTCATGTTGAAGCAAGTATTTCTAATGTCTTGGTTTTTACCCGATTGGGTTATAAAGTGGTCAAATTTGAAGTCAAGACTTTACAAGCAGGTGATAATGTACGTCTCGATGTTGAGATGGCACCGACAAATACGGATCTTGAAGTCATCGTGACTGAGAGTAGAATCCAGGATATTGGTATGGTGAAGGAAGATATGGAAGAACTTAAACTTTTACCTACAACAACCGGAAATCTGGAATCCGTTTTACCCCACATTGCGCTGGGCACCAGTGGGGGTACTGGAGGTGAGTTAAGTTCTCAATATAATGTGCGAGGAGGCAATTATGATGAAAATCTGGTTTATGTAAATGATTTTGAAATTTATCGGCCTCAACTCATCCGGGCAGGCCAACAAGAAGGGCTTTCCTTTCCGAATATAGACCTTATCCGCAGTCTCTCTTTCTCATCAGGAGGTTTTCAAGCAAAGTATGGTGATAAACTTTCATCAGTCCTGGACATAAAATATAAGCGCCCTGACTCAACGGCTGCCTCAATTGGCTTGAGCCTATTGGGAGGTTCAGCTCATCTTGAAGGGAGTAAATCGCTGGGAAAGGACGAGTACCGAAAATTCAGATATCTGGTGGGTGCCCGTTACAAAACTAATGCCTATCTATTGGGATCTTTGGACACTAAAGGTGAGTATATCCCCAACTTCCTCGATGTTCAAGGGTACTTTACTTTCGACTTTAGCCGCGATCTTCAATTAGGGATTTTAGGCAATTTTAATCAGAGTATTTACAAGTTTCGGCCGTCATCTCGGTCTACTGCATTAGGGTTGATTGATTTTGCTCTTCAGCTTACCTCCGAATTTGAAGGAGCTGAACTGGATGACTTCACAACCGGGCTGGGAGGTGTTTCGCTTACTTACCTTCCGGATCGAAAGCGAAATCCTTTCTTTTTGAAGATTTTGGCATCGGTGTATGGAGCTGAAGAAAGCGAAAAATTTGATATCCTCGGGTACTACAGATTGAGTCAGATAGAAACCTCATTGGGTAGCGACAATGCTGGCGAAGAGGTCTTTGTATTGGGTACCGGAATTCAACACCTTTATACTCGGAATTTTCTGCAATCAACCGTAACCAATATTGAACATCGTGGGGGCTACGAGATCCAGTTGGTCAACGATATGGATCTGTCTAAAAGTCACTTTATTGAATGGAGCCTGAAGTATCAGCAAGAAGATATTTTTGACCGGATCAATGAATGGGAACGATTAGATTCGGCCGGTTATTCGCTTAGCTTTAATGAGCAGGTTGTGGAAGTCAAGAATGTGCTAAAAACCAGAAACGAGTTGAATTCCGGCCGTACGGCAGCGTTCCTGCAAAACACTTTTACTTACTTAAAACCTGGAGAGCGCGAGGTAAAACTGACAGCCGGTATAAGGGCTTCATATTGGGATCTCAACCAGGAAACAATTATCTCTCCCCGAGCCCAGGTTCTTTATAAACCGTTAAGTTGGAACCGGGATATTTCCTTTAAACTGGCTTCGGGTTATTACGCGCAATCACCTTTTTATCGTGAGCTGAGAAGACCGGACGGCACCATTAATCGCGATCTGAAGTCTCAGAAGTCACTACATATAGTAGGAGGTATGACCCTTGATTTCACCTCAAAAAATCGCCGTACAACTAAATTCAGGATGATTACGGAAGCGTACTACAAGCGTCTTTGGGATTTAGTTTCATACGAGATCGATAACGTACGCATCAGGTACTCAGGTGAGAATGATGCAGAAGGGTATGTGATGGGTATTGATATGCGACTAAATGGGGAATTTGTGAAAGGAGCAGAATCATGGGTTAATCTCTCTTTTTTACGGGCCAGAGAGGCGATTGACGGGGTGCAACATATCCGGATTTCTGAAGGTGGTGAAGACCGACAGGAGGTTACCTATGTACCCAGACCTGCCGATCAATTCATGACGTTGTCCGTTTTTTTTCAAGACCATTTGCGCAGGAATGAGAACCTGAAAATGCATTTTAACTTTACTTTCGGAAGCGGCCTTCCATTTGGAGTGCCGGACAATAATACCATTATTCGAAATCCTTTCCGATTTAAAGAATACCACCGGGTCGATATTGGGTTTTCAGCCTTGCTTTACAATCAGAGTTGGGCACAAAAGCGACCCAACCATTTTTTGGGATTTACAAAAAACACCTGGCTAAGCGTCGAAGTTTTTAATTTGCTTCAAGTAGCCAATGTAGCATCCAATACCTGGATCAAATCGATCTACAATGTGCAGTATGCGGTGAAGAACTTCCTTACTTCCAGAAGAGTCAATGTGCGATTGAAAGTAGACTTTTGAAGAAAGGATCGACATCCAACATCGGACATCGGAAATCGGTCTTCAGTCTTCAGTCTTCAGTCTTAAGTCTTCCGACACCCGACATTCGACATTCGACACCCGACATTCGACACCCGACACCCGACACCCGACATTCGACATTCGACACCCGACACCCGACACCCGACACCCGACACCCGACATTCGACATTCGACACCCGACACCCGACACCCGACACCCGACACCCGACACCCGACACCCCGACACCCGACACCCGACACCCGACACCCGACACCCGACACCCGACACCCGACACCCGACACCCGACACCCGACACCCGACACCCGACACCCGACACTCCGACACCCGACACCCGACACCCGACACCCGACACCCGACACCCGACACCCGACACCCGACACCCGACACCTGACACCCGACACCCGACACCCGACACCCGACACCCGACACCCGACATTCGACACCCGACACCCGACACCCGACACCGGTCTTCCACAAATCGAAAAAAGTCTTACGCTCCTGAGGTGGTTTTCAAAGAAGTTTACTTACCTTTGCGCACTTTGTTGAAATCCTGGTGTTCGCGTGTCGAATTATTCAGGTATGGTTAAACCAATTAAATTTTAAACAATGGCTGTTAAAATCAGACTGCAGCGTAAAGGCCGCAAAAGTTTCCCTTCTATCACATTGTAATTGCTGATTCGCGTTCACCTCGCGATGGTAAATTTATTGAGAATATTGGAGTTTATAATCCAATGACCAAGCCCGCTACCATTGACCTGGACCGGGATAAGGCTTATGACTGGATGAGTAAAGGTGCCCAACCTACCGAAACGGTAAGAGCGATTTTACGTTTTAAAGGTGTGCTTTTTCGAAAACATCTTATGGATGGTGTGGCCAAGGGAGCCCATACCGAAGAGCAAGCAATGGCTAAGTACAATGCCTGGTTGGACGATAAAGAAGCAAAAATCAAAAAACGCCGAGACCACTCTGAGTCGGAAAAAGAGGCTTTCAGAAAGGCTTTAAGCGGCTCTGTACCAAAAATTGTCATTAAACAAGACAGCCCCGCAGCTGAGGTGGAAGCCAACGAAGATACAGCAGTAGTAGAAACAGAAATCAGTGTAGAAGCTCCTGCTGTTGAAGAGGCTCCGAAAGCCGAAGAGGCACCGGCTGTTGAAGAGGCTCCGAAAGCCGAAGAGGAACTGGTTGTTGAAGAGGCTCCGAAAGCCGAAGAGGCACCGGCAATTGAAGATACTCCTGAGGAGGAAGAAAAGCCAGCCGACAAGGCTTAATCCCAATTAGGAGATTGGCTGGCTTTTAATTATATTAGCCATGCAAATTCATTTTTAAGAAATTATTGGACCTAGTAGCCCTTAAATGCGCTACTAGGTTCATCTTTATATGACCATTGACCACCTAGATTATGAAGACTTTACAGAAAGAGTATATCGATAGACTGGAAATCATCAAGGATGCCATACAAGATTCTGATGAACTGGTTGCATACCTCGACGCCGAAGAAGAGGAAGATTATCTAAAGTTGCAAGAGAAATACGAGCGATACATTAACGAACTTTATGAAGATGTAGCGGCAGCTGATCCACTTGAATTATTTGACCTTGAAGAAAGATTGATTGATACTGCTTTCGAGGGGCTGTTCTTTCCGCGCCTGCTTGGTTATGCGGTACTCCGGGGAGATCTTAATGAAAGTTTTAAATATGTTAGGCCTCAGGAGCACTTCAAAAAGATATTAATAGCCATGATTGATTCTCCATACTTTGATTTGATTAAACAAAGAGTGGGGCAAGCAATTCAGATCGGGTTTGCACTAAGTAGTGATATCTGGATTACGAACCTTTTCGAGGAAATTGATAATAAAAACGTGAAACAATTTCTTAACGCTCAGAAAATCGATCGATATCACATTGATACACATCGAAAATCAGGGTATTTGCGTTTCCAAAAACAATTTCAAACCACCAATTTCCAATCAACTGATTTTCCTGCTACTATAGGTGAGATGACGAGTGGCTTCGGGTTACTGAGGAAGTTTCTGGAATACCGGATTAGATCAGGTTCCAATCATAGCAGCTATCATGAAGAACTATTGAAATTGCTTGAAAACGAGAAACTTCATGGTAAAAATCACGAGCATATTTTATCGCTGGTGATCAATTTTATTTCTTTTGAAGGTAAGCAACAGGATCGTCTCATTGCAGTCCTCAATAAACTAAGGAAAAATTCTCCGGATCTAGGTACCAGATATTTCGAATTGCTTCATCGTCATCTATTGTCTGACCTACCATATGATCCGACCTGTGACGCCAGAGTTTATCAATTGCTCGACCATCAGATCAAAGATGATATGCAGGCATATTATGCTTCTTTATCGGTACTTGCCCAAAAGGGTTTCGTACATGAGGATAGCAAGGAAGCAATTAAACAATTATACGGTCTTTACGATGGATTATCTACTATCAATAATTGTCTGAGGACTTCTATCTTAAAACAATTTATTCACGTTCTTAGAAATATTTCTGAAGAAGAATACCTCGACTATTTTGAATTGAATAAAACTTTGTCGCCTATATGGATATATTCGATTTTCAGCAATTTAATCAATCATTGAAGGAGGAGTCAATCATCTATGTTAAGAAGTTGCTGAGGAAATATACTGACAAACGTGGTCGAGACTATCAGGATGTTAAAAAATTTGTTATTCCAACCTTCCAGGATTTAGGGTTTATGAAAGAGAAAGAGGTGATGGAACTGTTTAAAACAAGAAGGAAAAAGAAGGCAGATTAAGGCTTCTAAGACGGATGATATTCGAATCTATAACCAACTCCCCTGATAGATTTGAAATATTCAGGTTCTTTAGGATTTTTTTCAAAATATTTCCTAAAGGACAAAATGAAATTATCAATTGTACGGGTAGAAGGGTATACATCATAGCCCCATACTGACTGCAAGATCTCCTGACGTGAGACCACATCGTTTTTCCGGTCTATCAGGAGTTTTAGTAACATGGTCTCTTTTTTTGTTAGATTGATTTCTCCCAGATTGGTCTGTGCTGTGTAATTTTTAAAATCAATCGAGTATTTATCAAATTGATAAGTGGTCAGAGATTCCTCAATGGCTGGAATAGTTCGTTTAAAAACATTTCTAATTCTAAGAAGCAACTCTTCCAGGTGAAACGGCTTGGGTAAGTAATCATCCGCTCCAAGCCGAAGACCTTGTAGGCGATCTTGCGTAGTATCCTTAGCTGTCAAAAAGATGATAGGGGTTTTGGTGTCTGAAAGTCGGATCTGTTCGCAGACTTTAAACCCATCAATACCGGGTAGCATAACATCCAGCAAAATTAGATCGAAATGCTGATGGCTGTATATATTCAGTGCTTCTCTACCATCGGCAACCGGCACTGTTTCATACCCTTCCAGTTCGAGATTCAATTGTATGGTCTCTCTAAGACTTTTCTCATCTTCAACTAATAAAATTCTCATTTCAGGTCATTTGGTAACGTTATTCTAAATATGCTGCCTTTCGGTTTATTGTCAAATACCTCAATTTTCCCATGATGAAATTCAACCATTTTGTGTACAATAAACAAGCCGATACCCGTGCCCTGGGTGTTTCGGGTTTCTTCTTGTCCTGACCGATAAAACTGATCAAATATTTTTCTTTTTTCTTCCTCGGCAATACCAGGCCCCTGGTCTCGTATCTCGATCCTATAGCTTTTTTCTTCTTGAGTGGTTTGTATACTAATTTCGCTTGTTTGGGGACTATATTTTGCTGCATTTTCAATAAGATTGTAAAAGGTAGAGTGCAAACCAGTTTGATCATATTTACCAATCATATTTGAATCAGAGAATTGCATGGTGATGGTGGTCTTAGGAAATCGCTTTTGAATATCTCCGATTATTCTTTTTAGAATAACATGAATATCGACTTGCACTAAATTCAACTGATATGACTTTTCCAACCGGGCAGATAGTAACAGATTTTCAATGAGGTCGGACAATCTACCTGTCTCTTTGAGGGCGTGGTCGAGAAGTTTTTGCTGTTGATCTCTTTGCAAGATCCGCTTTTGGAAAGTCTCGAGTATTAATCCAATCGAGGCCAGAGGGGATTTTAATTCATGTGTTATCGCCAATAGGAAATTTCGTTTCTGACGAATCGCTTCGATTTCACGAGTATATCCGCGATTGATAAACCAGATACCGATCAGCAACGCGATCACAAAAACCGATCCTTCTCCCACAATCATCAGCCTCTGGCCCCTGTGCTTTTTGCTAACTTCCTCCCGCTCTATCGAATAGTCGAGCCCTGAATTTTGTTCTCTTTCACGGATCAACTCCATGCTGGTCTCAAACAATTGCTTGCTCTGTTTGGTCAGTAAAATGCCCCACCACAACAGGGCAAGCAACATGTACCCTGCAATGACATGTGACAGTACGCGCAGATTTTTTGTCTGGTAGTTTTCCAATTTATCTAATCATTAAAACAAAAATCCAGGCCTTTGGAGATTTTCGCAGCCGCTTCGTCTAAGGCCATATCGTCATGTTTGTCAGATATAAAGCCTACCTCATATCCGGAAGGTCCTAAATATATTCCTGCACGTAACAAATAAAGGTGGAGTTTTTTGAAATACTCAATGGTGCCAGGATCAATCTGGTCGGCCCTTCGAATGTTAAGCGGACTGAAACATAACCAGAAAATGGAGCCGATTTGCACTATTTGCATAGGAAATCCATTTTTGACGATATGCTCAGTCAGATTTGTAACAAAACGATGTGTTTTTGCTTCCAGTTGTTCATAAAATCCAGCAGTCATTACTTTCACTAGAGTGGCATACCCGGCAGCCATCGCGACTGGATTCGCCGAAAGTGTTCCTGCCTGATACACATTGCCATCAGGACTGATGTGTTGCATGATCTCTCTCCTGGCTCCAAAGGCACCAACAGGTAAACCACCACCAATGATCTTACCAAAGGTCAGGATGTCTGGTTCGATTTCATAAAGTCCGGCTGCCCCCTCAAAACCTACTCTAAAACCGGAGATTACCTCATCAAAGATCAACAATACTCCATTGTCTGTGCACATAGACCTTAGCGCTTGTAAATACTCCTTGTTTTGAAGCAACAATCCGTTGTTGGCAGGAATAGGTTCAATGATCACAGCTGCCAGATCATGGTGTTTTGCAAAGCATGCGGATAGAGCTTCGAGATCATCGAGAGGCAGAACAATGGTCTCGGCAACAAATGAGGGTGGTACGCCCGCCGAAGTGCTAACTCCGAAAGTAACCAGACCCGAGCCTGCTTTAACCAGAAGTGAATCTGCATGTCCATGATAACAGCCTTCAAATTTGACAATTTTACTTTTGCCAGTGTATCCGCGGGCCAATCTTATCGCTGACATGACTGCTTCAGTACCGGAGCTTACAAACCGGAGTTGCTCCAGATACCGGTGATTCTTGATGATTAAGGAACCCAAGCGGTTACCTAGTTTAGTTGGAGCACCAAAGGAAGCTCCATTAGATACCGTACTAATGATTGCCTCGCGCACATCCGGATCATCGTGACCTAGAATCATTGGACCCCAAGAAGCACAGAAATCAATATACTGATGATCGTCTTCACAAATGATATGACAACCGGATCCTTTCTTTATAAACAGCGGTGGTCCGTAAACCGATTTGAAGGCCCTCACGGGCGAATTGACGCCACCTGGAAAGTACTTCTTTGCCTCCTCAAATAGCTGTGATGAATTCTGACGTTCTGGAAATTCCATCTTCATTGTTATTTTTATATTCTAGTACTTTTTTGCTAGTTCAAATCCCTTTCAACGACTGAGATTTGGCTATATTCGCTTTCTACTACACCAGACCCGATTGATCGTTGCATGAGCCAGACCCTAAAGTTGTACATACCCAAAGTACTTAGCGAAAATAAGGTAGTCTTACTAAAAGGCATAGGAACCTTGCGAATTAACTATCGATCTGCAGTAATTAATCACGATCTCTCCATTATTACACCACCCAAAGAGGAAATTTATTTTGTACCAGCAGATGAATCTAAAATTGATCCAGTATTGGTTAAGATTGTAGAATTGATAGCCCAGGTCGATCGCGAAGAAGCTACCGACCTGGTTTATACTTTCATGAAGGACCTTCAAACCGAATTGAGAGTCCATGGCTTTTTATCTTTTCCAAGTGTCGGCTGGATCAAACAGGACCGTTGGGGAAGCCTGTTTTTTGAACCTGCTTCAGAATATATTTCCATCAATCGATATTTTGGCCTAAGTCAGGTCAAGTTGCCTGAGGCTCTTTCGAAAGCCGAACAAGAAGTATTGGCAGATTTACGTGAAACGGTGCATGAAGGGGCTGGCAATCGCACCTACATGGCCGCGGTTGCGCCAAAACGCAGATGGGGTTTTATCATTAGTTCTCTCTTGGTCCTGATGGTGACAGTAGCATTTCTTTGGTCAAGGATGAATCCAGGATCGGAAATTCCATTTTCATCTGGTGAGGAATTAGAGCAAGAAACTCTAGATGACCGGTCTAGTGTTGATACGCCATTAGATCAGGAAGAGGAGGAAGGTTTTAAGATGCCGGTCTTTCGGGATGTAGGTCCGAATTTTATTCCGGTTTTCAGAGATTTGGAACCGATTATTAGTTTTACTGAGCAAGATGCTAAGGAATGTGTGATTATTGTTGGTGCTTTTTCGGAACAGGGAAATGTGAGTAGAATGATAAACAGGATCGAGGGGTCTTCATATGAATCTGTGATCATACCGGGTCGAGGGCTTACGAAAGTTGGGCTTCGGGTTAACTGTGACGATGATACCCAAAATACCTTAGACTGGGCCAAAAGAGAGTTTGACCGGAGCGCCTGGTTATACAATAAACCTTTGTAAGTCAGATCGATGACAACCCTTGGAAGTATTCCACTGATCAGACATTTTAGACCTGATTCATTTGTTTTAATGGCCGGCCCCTGTGTCGTAGAGAACGAAGAAATCTGTTTTGAAATCGCAGAATCGTTGTGTGCTATCTGTGATCGACATTCCATTCCCTTTATTTTCAAGGCTTCATACCGTAAGGCAAATAGAAGCAAAGCCGATTCGTTTAGCGGCATTGGGGATGAAGCAGCTCTAAAAATTCTCGCAAAAATCAGGGCACACTATCAGGTACCAGTACTTACTGACATCCATACGGAGGCGGAAGCCAGTCTGGCAGCAGACTATGTCGATGTTTTACAAATTCCTGCCTTCCTATGCCGCCAAACTTCATTACTTGAAGCAGCAGCCCAAACTGGAAAGTGGATAAATATTAAGAAAGGTCAATTTCTCAGTCCGGATGGGATGAAGTTTGCCCTCGATAAGGTTGTTAAGGCTGGCAATGATCAGTTACTTATCACTGAGCGAGGTACCACCTTTGGCTATCAGGACCTGGTCGTTGATTTTAGGGGGTTCCCTCTGATGCGTAGCCTGGCCCCGTTGATTTTAGATTGTACCCATAGTCTCCAGAGACCAAATCAAAACACCGGGATTACCGGAGGCCAGCCCCAATTGATTGAGGTCATGGCCCGGGCAGGGATCGCTGCAGGAGTGGATGGATTGTTTATTGAGACCCATCCCCGACCGGAAGAGGCTTTATCTGATGGGGCAAATATGTTGCCAATGGGTCGAATGGAGTCATTAATCGTGCAGGCTATTTCGATACAGAAGGCGCTGTTGCCATCATAAAAAGATATGATCTATCAGGTTGAGGTCACTTTAGATCCCCAGGATTTATACGATGCAGATCTTCTGAAGAGGAAGATTTGCAGCAAAGCAGGTATTGATCTTAGTACAGTGGCAAGTTATCATATTGAGCGGAGATCAGTCGATGCCCGAAAGAGGCCAACATATTTATTACTGGTATCTGTTTATACGAAAAGTGATAAACGAATTTCGGAGCCATTGATCCGGGATACTTACAATCGAGTAGAAAATGCCGAAGAGATATTGATCATTGGTGCCGGACCGGCAGGGTATTTTGCCGCTCTGAAATGTTTGGAATTGGGGTATCGGCCTATCGTGATTGAGCGTGGAAAGGATGCTCGCAGCAGACGTCGCGACCTACGTGCTATCCAGCAATTTGGAATCGTAAATCCTGATTCAAACTATTGTTTTGGAGAGGGTGGTGCGGGTACCTATTCAGATGGCAAATTGTATACCAGGTCTAAAAAGCGCGGAAATGTGAAGAGTATTCTACGTGTTTTGGTCGAACACGGTGCTGATCCCGATATTTTGGTTGACGCTCATCCACATATTGGATCTAATCGATTACCGGATATTATTACAGCGATACGGCAAACCATCGAAGATTTTGGAGGTCAGGTATTGTTTAATCACCGGGTTACTGATTTTGAGATTCAGCAGCACCAAATCAAAAAAGTGATCACCTCCCAGGGATCACTGACAGCCCGGAAGGTGATCCTCGCAACCGGACATTCAGCACGAGATATTTATTATTTATTGGAGCAGAAGGAGATTTTGATTGAGGCCAAGGATTTTGCTCTGGGTGTTCGGGTGGAACACCCGCAATCTTTGATCGATAAAATACAGTATGGGCAACAAAGCCGGCATCAGAACTTGCCCGCATCGGCTTATCGATTAGCCTGTACCCTAAATCATCGCGGTGTCTTTTCTTTCTGTATGTGCCCAGGTGGTTTGATCGTGCCGGCAGCTACGGCTCCGGGAGAAATAGTGGTAAATGGCATGTCACTTTCCCGCCGGGATTCTCCTTTTGCCAATAGTGGAATGGTTGCTTCGGTCGGAGTGGGGGATGCCTTGAAACACGGATATAAAGGTTCCATGGCTTGTCTGCAATTTCAGCAAAAGGTTGAACAAAGGATGTTCGAAAGTGGTGATGGAAGTCAAAAAGCCCCGGCACAACGATTAAAAGATTTTATAAATTCAATAAACTCAAAGGAGTTGCCTCCAACTTCGTATATTCCCGGTATATTTTCGCAAAGACTAGACCAATTGCTGCCGAGAGACATTTACGAACACCTGAAAAGGGCTTTTGTCTTTTTTGGTGAAAAAATGCCCGAATTTATCACCAACGATGCCATTGTCGTCGGTGTAGAGAGTAGAACCAGCGCGCCTGTGCGAATACCCCGAGATTCAACGACGATGATGCACCCTAAAATCATCGGTTTATATCCCTGTGGTGAAGGTGCAGGGTATGCAGGGGAATTGTCTCAGCCGCGATCGATGGCCAACAAGTAGTGTCGGCAATAGCTCAGTATAAAACCAGATAAATGAAGGATGTAGTTGACTTGTTGGGCAGAATTTTGTTGTCTTTTATCTTCATATATGAAGCCATCGACTCTATCTTATATTTTAAGAAGACCACTAATTTAATGACAGAATATGGAATCACTTTTCAACAGGATCTGTTGCTGATTGGTGGTGTCTTTTTGCTGCTTGCCGGAGGAACTTTACTACTAATCGGTTATCGGATCGGACTTGGTGCTATGTTATTAATGATATATTGGATACCAGTGACTTTTATTGTTCACTCTTTCTGGAATGATGCGCTTCCCGCACGTAGACTTGAATCAATCTTATTTATGAAAAATATAGCCATATTAGGAGGGTTGATGTTTATGGCGGTCAATACCAGTGGCAAGTATAGCATTAAGACTTTACTTGCAAACACTAGGGTACCAAAGAGATTTCGTTAGACTGAGAGGTCCCCTCCACAATGTTTGCAAAACCTTGCATCATTGTCGTGGCCTTCTTTTCCGCAATGGGGACACGCCTGCCCATTTACTTTTCGAGCTTGATTGATCATACTTGCTGATACGATACCAGTGGGTACTGCAATTACGGAATAACCCAATATCATGACCAGTGCCGATATAAACTTTCCAATATTCGTGGCCGGAGTAATATCTCCATAACCCACTGTGGTGAGGGTCACGATAGCCCAATAGATACTAGTAGGTATGCTGTCGAAGCCATCGTTTTGTTCCCCTTCAATGACATACATCAGAGATCCGATGATTAAGACTATGATCAGAATAAAGTAGAGAAATATGGCAATTTTACCCTTACTCTGATTTAGCGATTGTAAAATGATATTTCCCTGAGCCATGAATGAACCAAGCTTAAATATCCGAAAAACACGGAGTAATCGCAGCCCACGGATGACCATGAGAGACTGACCACCCGAAATCACAAAAGCCAGGAAAGTGGGTAGTATAGCTAATAGATCAATTATGCCATAGAAGCTGAGTGCATATTTCAATGGCTGCTTAATACTGTAGAGCCGCAAAAGATATTCGATCAGGAAAAAGAAGGTTACAATCCATTCGATGATGCGGAAAGTGAGATGATAAGTATCGCGGTAAGTTTGAATACTCTCAAGCAGAACTACGATTATGCTAACGACAATGAAACAAAGTAAGGCTACATCAAAGAATTTACCGGCTGAAGTATCCGACTCAAAAATAATTTCATAGATCTTGGATTTCCGGCTTTTAGTCGGCAATTGCGGTGTTTTACTTACCATATCTCCTAGCAAACAGGTTCATCCAAGGTTGGATGTTACTTTTGCACCAACTATAGATCCTAAGGATAAGAATCGGTCAAATAAAAATAGAGGAGGGAAAGCAACCGTGATTTTTTGTCGGGATGGCCTCTTACGCTTTGTTGACCTGATTGGAAACTTCCCCTCGCTCCATGTTCGGAATTAAATATAGCTAATTTCAAACAACATCATATGTAAATATGAAATTTATTGTCATGCATCAGAAAATTTGCATGTGTAATGCTCCGATTAGTGCAAAACTCACCGCAACAGAAGGACAAAGATTAGACATTTTGAAATCCCGGAAAGCTAGAAACAGAGATTTTGTAGCCCAGAACATCAGCGGAAGATCTTACAATTGCCTAGCGGAAAGCGCATAATTCCAGTTCTTTTTACACCAGATCGGAATCGTTCCATTTTCTTTTTACCTCCCGGTAATCCGGAAGTTCGAGTGTTTCGTCTATTGATTCGTTTTCATCCGGAACCATTGGTCTTTGCCACTCCTTTTTAGGTTGACTGGCCTCCATTCTCTCCATCTCCTCCCTGATTTTTCGATCTTCCCAATTGCGGTCTATACCTGGAAATCCAAAGACTTCTACTGCTTCAGCAGCAATACCAATACCCCATCCTGCAACAACGACAAAAGTGATCCAGGGAGGCATTCGCAAAACAAAAAATAAAACCATGAGGAAAAGACTGGTAAACATCCAGGAGGACAGATGTTTATAAAATCGTTTCATCTTCTCAACCTTCTTCCTGGCTTGAAGATATTTTTCCTCTTCACTCATCATATTTCAACCTGTTTTCGCTTAGTCACCGATTCGGTGGTAATTGGTAAACAAAGTAAAAGGTGGTAATTGTTCAAATCCCATCGACATTTATGAAACTACCTTTTGAGAACTGTCGGTAAGAAACACCCTTGCTGCTAACCATGCAGTAATTGCAACACCCAGACCACCCAAAAATCCAGTAATACCAAGGATGATGAACGTGGACTTTATTTGTAGCAGGGAACCGATCATGCCACTTAGCTGGCCAAGATTAGCGTGATCTACAAACCAGGCAAAGCCAATCCAACTGAAGAGCCCGGCACAGAAACCAATTAAGATTGAGGTGGCCAGCTGTAGTCGAAATACAGGCACAATCAGAAATGCGCCTGCAAATCCCAGTACCCAATGGCCCAAAAATGAGAGTAGCAATGTCAGGAAGATCCAAATGATGAATACAGTCAATAATTTCATGGGTTTAGGGTAGTCGTGCCTAGTTGAAAGTTCGTAAGATCACCGGGACTAGATGCATGATGCAAGGTGTAGTAATTGCCTTGTGACCAATCGTGAATCATATTTTTGTAAAACGCACTGCCGGGGTTACCGGATTGTCCGCCTGGGTAGATGCCCCAAGCTTGCAGGGGTTTACTGAGCTTAACCACCATTCGCCATGATGGCCCATGGTTCTCCTTCACTGCATTAATAGCGGTTCCGACACCTCCTACATCGATGCCAGTCACCGAAAAAGCGGGTACCCGGCTGAGGTGATTGATGCTTACGTGCCGAAAGTCTTTCCAGGTAAGATTTGGATCAGATGCAAAAATGCTATCACAAATGACAGTCGTATTTCCGAAACTCATAGCGACAACATCCTTGAGTGTTTCAACCTCCGGAGTTTGGATAAGATCAAAAAAAATATTTTCCGGATCTTCCGTCGCCAGGGAGATTGTACGCCACATTTCGGGACGCAGCAGTTTTATACTCATTTTTTCTTCTTCGTTCGAAAATTCATCCCAGACCAAATTATAAAACTCGTTTTTCCAGGTCTCAAATATGATCGGTTGCCGGGCTCCACTTTCATAATAATAGTTCCAATCGGAGAGCGCAGAACTCCATAGGTTACTTGCAGCACTCTTGTCCAGATGATTCAGTAGAATTGGACAGAGCTCAGCAGCTAATAAATCAAAAGTGCTATTTTGCAGGCTTTGCATGTCTTCGACAGTGATCTTATTATTTGAACCCAATTGCTGATTGAGGGTTCGGCCACGATAATCCTCAAAGTAGCCATGATATTTATAGGGGTAGTCACTATCAGTTGATTGTTGATTGGCACTTGAAACAAATCCACGATCCGGGTTTTTAATAAAAGGCGTCTCATCAAACGGGATGTAGCCATTCCAATCGTTTTTAGATGTTTTGCCCGTCAGAATAAATTGACCTTCATCTTCCCCTTTGATTGGCATGGCGCCTTGCACTTTCAAGGCCACATCTCCGTCGATGGATGCATAAATAAAGTTTTGGGCAGGGCTTATAAAACCCCTTAGGGCATCATAATAATCGCTGAAATTTTGACTTTGATTGAGTTTTCTAAATGTGCCGACAATACAATTGTCAATAGCTTCATTAGGCAGCCATTGTAGAGCCAATGACCGACTTTCTTCCAAAAAAACAGGCCCCCATTTAGTCAACTTAATGGTGTCATAGATGATCTTTCCTCCTTGTGTCTGATACTCTTCAATCTGAAATTTGATCGTTTCTACCTTGCCATCGACCCTATAAGAAGTTTTACTCGAATCAATCCATTCAATCTCATAAAAGTCTGAAACATCCATTCCAACATTGGTTTCACCCCAGGCAACCTCATCATTAAATCCAATAGCCACATAGGGGATTCCAGGCAAACTAACACCATATGCATTGTAGGTATCTGTCTTCATCTGCATTTCATACCAGATCGAAGGTAGAGTGAGCGAAAGATGTGGATCATTACACAAGATTGGATTTCCATCTTCTGTTTTTTCTGCGGATACCGCCCAATTATT
This sequence comes from Saprospiraceae bacterium, assembly GCA_016711125.1. Lineage (GTDB taxonomy): Bacteria > Bacteroidota > Bacteroidia > Chitinophagales > Saprospiraceae > JABDMH01. The sequence continues at coordinate 101,269 of JADJTQ010000007.1, forward strand.
GCTGCCGATTGATCGCGGATAGTCATTAATCATTTCTTCGGTAAAATATCCGATACTGGGGTTCGTATCTAGGTCCTGCAAACTTTTTTTTATGGACCAAACGGTTCCTTTGGGAATAACGGGTGATTGATTGGGATTCCATCGAGGAAAAAGAAATTTGAATTTCTCCTGACCCAGATAGTTTAGTGCATTTGTGGCCATCAAATCTTCATTACGACTACACAACATTAGATTCATGCTCATTACAACTAAGGCAGTTTTCTCTACACTCCATGGTTCCGGTGCATAATTAAATAACTTAAATTCGAGAGGATACTCTGCGTATTTAAGCCCTTCTATAAAAGAATTGATTCCTTTCGTATAGTTTTCAATCAGATTATATTCTTGGCATTTTTTCCAGTTTGTCGCGTATAAGCGGGCAGTATTGCTAAGTCCCATCCGACGCATTCGCTGATCATGGGCTAACAGACGTTGCCCAAATATTTCAGCGAGTCTTCCTGCAGATTGTCTGGCAGTAATATCCATTTGCCAAAGCCGGTATTTGGCATGTAAATACCCTTGAGTCATTACGGCATCTTCTTCATTGCTGGCAAAAATATGAGGCACCAACCGCTCATCATATACGATCGACACCGGTGCGTGCAGGCCTGGCAATTTAAGTTCTTCTTCCTTAAAACCATCTATGGCTTCTGCATTCTGCCAAAACCCTGAAAAAGGATTAAAAAATTTTCCAATCGGTGGCAATGTACCACCTGATGTGGCTATCGGACGATGTAGTAGAAAGACATACCCTGTGAGTAGTAAGGCAGGTAAAACAACAGACCACAGTCTTTTCATGCCGAAGTACTTTACTCTAAAATTACTGAATCTATCCTGGATTATTGAGTTAATACCGAAGGATTTGCCAATATCCAGAATTCCCAGGGTTTTAGTTTAATTGGATCTCCTTTTGTGACATTATATTCCTTTTTTCCGAAAAGTTCACTCATTCCGAAAAGATCTTCAGTAAGTGAGGTGGTGGCATCCTCGTTGGAACAATTGACTAAGACCATCACCCGATGGCCATCCTTTTCCCGCTTAAATGCGTAAATTTTTTCACCCTCGTTAATTCTTATTAGTTTTCCACCTTCATTCCCATTCCAGAGACTTTTATTGAAATGTTTCAATTGGATGAGCTTGGTATAAAAGTCTTCCATCGGATAGTCTTTCCAATTGATTGCATCTTTTTCAAAAAAGGCAAGTCGCTCATCATTTCTAGATTCCTGACCACTGTAGATGAGAGGTATTCCCTCAAAGGTAAAAGTGAGCGCCGCCATGGCCTCCAAAGCATCGCCCAGTCGTTCCGGTGCACTTCCAGCCCAACTATTCTCGTCATGATTTGAAGTGAAATTCAAGTGATAGTACCCAGCGGGATTCTCGGAGCGGTCTTTGGCCAAATAAGAATCAATGTCATTTACCGTTTTCTTGCCAGATGCAATATCGTTGAGCAAGTGATAAAAGGTCCATCCATAGTTAGCTTGAAAACAAGTCTCGAAATGACTCGGATTTCCTTCGGCTTCGGCCAACATAAACACTGGCTTGATTTGCTCAAGTGCCGGTCTTGCCTGGTCCCAAAAATCATCGGGTACTGATCCCGCAACATCACAGCGAAACCCATCAACATCAGCGGCCCTAAGCCAAAATTTCATCGACTCGATCATTGTATTACGCATCGGACCAACATCGTAATTGAGATCAGCTACATCGGTCCAATCGGTCGGACTGCCATCGTTATTGAGTCCATGTGAGATTGTGTCATTGACATGGCTATACCATTCGGGATGGGTAGTGACCCAGGTATGATCCCAGCCCGTATGATTGGGTACCCAATCGAGAATAATGTGCATATTCATTTGATGGATCTCAGCGACCAGATTTCGAAAGTCCTCAAATGTGCCAAAATCCGGGTTTACTTTTGTATAATCTGCTATTGAATAGTAGCTTCCCAGAGATCCCTTCCTTTTAGTGATACTGATGGGGTAGATGGGCATCATCCAAAGGATGCTTATTCCCATTTTTTTCAATCGTGGCAGATGCGTCCTAAATGCGTCGAAAGTGCCTTCTTCCGTAAATTGACGAATATTCACCTCATAAACCGAAGAGTTTCGCACCCAAAGCGGCACTTTCATTTGGCGGACCTGAAAAGTCTTGGCTTCCCCTTCCTCCAGCCCAGATGCTGATTCATTTTTACATCCAAGCGTATATAATACCGCCATGAGGAGTAGAAGAAATCGCTTGATAGGCCAATATTTCATAGTTTGGCGATGTGTTTGTGGCTGTAAAAATAGAATTCTACATCAATTTATCAGCCTGTATCTTGCAACCATCCTAAATCCTTGTTGATCAGAGGCTTCCTATTCTTGGGTTAGTTTATGTAAGTATGATATTCATGATTTGAGTTGGATCCAGGTCAACAAAACTATCAATTGTCAAGTCGGCCTGAATTACCTGAGCCGGTTGACCCATACCAACTACCCTCATTCCAGCCTCTTTTGCTGCTTTGATACCACTAAATGCATCTTCAAAGACGAGGCATTGCTGGGGCTTTACCACTAGCATATCGCTAACCTTCAGGTATACATCAGGGAAAGGCTTGCCTCTTAAAATATCATTCGCATCCAACATTGCATCAAATAGCTCATCAATCTTCAAACGGTTTAGAGTTGCCCGTGCATTTTTACTTGAAGACGCCATTCCAATTTTTAATCCGGATGTCTTTGCATTTAAAATAAATTCATAAACTCCTGGAAGCATATCGCCTCGAGTGAGATTACTGATCATGTCTAAATAGATATTGTTCTTTTTCTCACATAGAAGTCCTTTGTCTTGTTCGGAAAATGATTGTCCGGATAATGCTAACAGGATATTGAGAGAAGTCATTCTATTTGCACCTTTTAACTGCTCATTGTCTTCTTCACGGAAATCATAGTTAAATGACTTTGCAAGTATTTTCCAAGAAGCATAATGGTGGTGGGTTGTATCAACGATAATCCCGTCCAGATCAAATATAAAAGCCTCGATTATTTTCATGAGTTGCCAAAGGTAAGCTATTTAAAAATGCACCTCATTCTCAATTTTGGCAAAAAAACAATCAGGACTGTAAGGTAGATGGGCGCACAATACTATTCTACGTGCGCGCGAATATTCCAGTTGATATTGACCTCTTCCTCAGAAAAATCGTAAAAGGTAGTCCATCCAGGATTGTTATTTCCAAATAATCCATACATGTCTCCATTTGGGATCCGGGGCCCGGTGTCACAGCCAATCACCCGCAAATCGCGATCTCCAACCTCGATCTCAAAAGCAACCCAAAACCCATCATCAATAACTTCGGTGAGGGCATCGAGCTGATAGGTGTTCCAGCTGTTATTTGAAACTTTATTTAAAATAGTCTCATAGATTAAGTTTCCTGGTAGATCAGGATCTGATGCATTCCATGCAAATACCAGTAGTTTGAATCCATCGGGTCGTTGCGAAACATAAAAATCAACGCTAGTTAGTTTCTTTCCGGTAAGATTGGACGATTGAATCAGATACCTTGGAAACTTGACAGCTGCATACGAAATCCCGCGGGCTAAAATGGGGGCGGATTGATTTGTGCCATCATAGTGTAATGTCGACTCAGTGACAATAGGTTCTTCTTCATCTTTTCGACAAGAGAGCAGGACCAGAACTGACAATAATAATACAGACCGTACCATACCTTTTTTAGAGAAAACGATTGGACGAATATTCGTGTTCACTGCTACTGGCTTAAAGTTTTCTTAATGTTTAAAACAGAGACCTAGGTCAGGATCTGCTTTGATGTGGTGAGAAGTAAGTTATTGGTCAGATAGTGAATGAAAAATTCAAATTATCAACGGGTGAATACCCATTCCTTTTCGGAAGAGAGTCCAGGATTAAATAAGTAACCTTCCAAATTAAAGCCTTGAATTTCCATAGGATCGGTGATCTTATTTTTTACAATATACCTCGTCATATAGCCCCGCGCCTTTTTTGCATTGAAACTGATAAACTTATATTGGTCATCTCTTAATTCCAAAAATTGAAAATTGTACAGATCTCCATTTATTTTTTTTAGATCAACAGACTTAAAATATTCCTGAGAGGCAAGGTTAATGATCGCCTTGCCACCGGAAGATTTAAGATCTTCCTGAATTTTTTTTGCAATGCGATCGCCCCAGAAATCATATAAATCTTTACCTCGCTTGGTTTTCAATTTGGTACCCATTTCTAAGCGGTATGGTTGCATCACATCTAAAGGCCGTAAAAGGCCATAGAGACCTGAAAGCATCCGAACATGTTCCTGAGCAAATTCAATATCTTTTTCATCGAATGACTCTGCATCAAGACCCACGTAAACATCCCCGGTAAAGGCGTACATCGCTTGTTTTGCATCGTCTTTGGTAGGAACCTCCCTAAAAGACTTAAATCGTGCAACATTGAGATCTGCCAGTTTGTCACTTATGTTCATCAGATTCTTCAGGTCTTCCGCACTCTTTTTTTCATAGTAGTGGCCAATTCAAAAGTATCCTTCTTAAATCTTGGCTGAGTGCGGGACAAACCTGACCTGGGATTAAAATCCAAAGATTTTGCCGGTGATAGTAAAATAATCATGGTGAGTTGGTTTGCCACACAAAAATATCAATTATAAGCACAATATGAAAAATTCGCACATTCTCCTATTGATAAGCTTGATTGGACAAAATAGAGTAATACTGACGAAGGTAGCCGATGTCTGGCTTATTCCGGAATGAAGCTTTTAAGGTAGAGTTCAGCTTAAAAAAAAGTCCCATGGAGTTTGCTCCACAGGACTTCCAATTAATATCTTGTTTTGCGTACTAGAAAATGGAACCTTCTTTGGACGGAACACTCTCTTCCGGCAGTTCCTCATTGACCTTTCCTTTGATTGTCAGTACAGTTTTTTCTTCGTTTATATTTGTAGTTAGGGTCACTGTTTTGGTAAATTGACCGATACGCTGAGTATCATAGCGCACATCTATTGAACCAGTCTCACCCGGTAAGATTGGCTCTTTTGGATAGTCCGGTACAGTACAGCCACAACTGCCCTTCGCGCTCTTGATTACCAAAGGCTCCAAACCATCGTTTACAAACATGAATTTTCTCAAAGGGTCAGCTCCTTTGGCTATATCGCCATAGTCAACCACCATTGTTTCAAAGGTCATCTTTGGTCCATTGGTAGAAATTACAGCATCAGAAGCTTGTTTTTTGGCACTATCGGTGACCTTCGCAACATCTTGAGCTGACATAACACCAACAATCATAAAGAGACCAAGGGTAAAGACTATTTTTTTTCATTGTTTTTCTTTTTAAAGCTTTAAAGGTATTAAACTACCATTAATTTTTAATGAGTTTTCCAATTTTAATGGCTTTTAGCAGGCTAAAACCATCATTTTCACTATTGAAACGAAAACCAGGCCAATTTATGTTCCCGACCGGGCACGAAATTTGAAAGAAACTTCACTGCGGGTACCTTTTTTTGAATCTGCGCAAATGATGCTATCTTTGACTTACGGAGTAGATTACCAATGCCAATTTGGTGTTTAGCCGGCAAAATTCTATAATCTGTTGATGGAGAATACTGTTTTTCAACCTCTTTACGACCTTGACTCTGCTACCAGTGACGAGTCATTTCAAAAGGAGGTACTTAACGATTATTACATATGTTGTGTTTCCAGAGAAGCTTCGATTTTGGCAAGGAAAGAGGTTCTCACCGGAAAGGGAAAATTTGGAATTACGGGTGATGGTAAAGAGGTTGCGCAAGTAGCTCTGGCTAAGGCGATTAAAAAAGGTGATTGGCGTTCAGGATATTATCGGGATCAAACTTTACTTTTTGCTTTAGGTGAAGCATCAGTAGAAGAATATTTTGCCCAATTGTATGCTGATCCCTACAATGATCCTTTTTCATCTGGACGTCAGATGATGACTCATTTTGCATCAAGGTTAGTGGATGAAAAGGGCAATTGGACCGACCATATGCACCAGTTTAACAGCTCATCTGATGTATCGTGTACAGCTGGCCAAATGGGAAGAGCAGTCGGTCTGGCCCTGGCATCAAAAAAATATCGGAATTCTTCAGTACTTGATCAGGAAGGGTTTTCGGAAAAAGGTCAGGAGGTTGTAGTTTGTACCATCGGTGATGGCAGCACCAGTGAAGGTGCCTTCTGGGAGTGTGTCAATGCTGCCTGTGTCATGCGTATACCTATAGCCTTTTGTGTTTGGGATGATGGCTATGCCATATCTGTACCTACCACCTATCAGACCACCAAAGGAAGCATTTCAAGGGCGATGGAGGGTCTTTTGATCGAGGATTCCGCAGGAACTGGGATGCGCATTTACGTTGCTGAAGCCTGGGACTATCCGGGGCTTTGCGAAATGTTTGCCACGGGTGTGGACAAAATTAGACAAAGTCAAATACCAGCTCTATTTCATGTCCGGAACGCAACGCAACCTCTTGGTCATAGTACTTCAGGTTCACATGAACGATACAAACCAGCAGGGAGAATTTTATGGGAGCGTGAAATGGATTGCATTGTTGCTTTCGAAGCTTGGATCGTCCATCATAAGATTATCGATCATGATAGTTTAATCGAGATCCGTAAAAAAGCTAAATTTTATGCCCGGGAGTGCAAGAAAAGGGCATGGAATCAATATATCAAGCCGGTCTTGCAAGATCGCGATACCCTAAGAAGACTTATCGAAAAGATCAGGCTAAAACTCCGGTTTTGTCTCGTTGTATAAATCAATTAGCTCATCTGATGCAGCCTTATCGCAGTGAGCTGATTGCTTTGGCTAGACAAGCCTATTACGATCTGGCAGCCCAGGATCCATTGGCGGCCGAAGATCTCGGCGAGTTTATTCAAATAAAATTCAAACAGCAGGATGATTTCTATGGCTCGCACCTTTATACCGAAAATGAAAATTCTGCATTGAGGGTACGGGAAATTAATGCTAGCTATGATGGAGATTGTCCGGTGGTGAATGGCTTTGAAATACTCAATAAATATTTTGACTCTGCTTTTGAAAGATATCCCAAACTTTTGGCTTTTGGAGAGGACGTGGGACGATTGGGTGATGTCAATCAAGGGATGATGAATATGCAGGCCAAGTATGGAGAAGGCCGGGTGTTTGACTCCGGCTTAAGGGAGTGGACTATAGTAGGTCAAGCCATTGGTTTGGCCATGAGAGGATTTCGACCGATAGCAGAAATTCAATATCTCGATTACCTGGTCTATGGCATGGCTCCCCTAACTGACGACTTAGCAACCCTAAGCTACCGGACCAAAGGGATTCAAAAAGCTCCTGCGATCATCCGCACCCGAGGTCATCGCCTTGAAGGTATTTGGCATACAGGCTCTCCTATGGCTATGCTGCTGCATAGTTTTAGGGGTATCTATATCCTTGTGCCACGCAACATGGTTCAGGCTGCAGGTATGTACGAAACGATGTTGCGATCATCAGATCCTGCATTTTGGTGGAGTGCCTCAATGGATATAGACATAAAGAAATGATCCCTTCAAATATGGGTGAGTATACAGTTCCTCTGGGTAAGGTGGATATTTTACAATCAGGACACCATCTCACGATTGTCACCTATGGAGCGTGCGTGAGGATATGTGAAAAAGCTTTAGAAGTGCTTCATAGCAAAGGAATACGACCCGAATTAATCGATGTGCAGACCCTGAATCCCTTTGACCTGGGACAAGAGATTCTTAAATCATTGAAAAAAACAAACCGCATTTTATTCGTTGATGAAGATGTCCCAGGAGGAGCTACCGCTTATATGGTGCAGGAAATCATTGAAAACAGGGGAGGCTTTGACTATTTAGAGATTTCTCCCCGAACATTGACGGCAAAGGAGCATCGTACACCATACGGATCTGACGGCGATTATTATGCAAAGCCGAATGCCGAAGATGTCGTGGAAATTGTTTATGCTATGATGCGTGAGTGCGATCCTGTGCAATTTCCATTGGTAAGTTTATCTTAGCCCCTCAATTGATGAATCCGTTTTCTTCAAAATTCTAATATTGCCGGGTGACAAAGAGTTTAGTAATTATCCCTACTTACAATGAGAAGGAAAATATTGCCAAGATTATCCTGGCCGTTTCTTCCCTGCCAGTGCCTTTTCACATATTGATTGTAGATGATGGATCACCAGATGGCACCGCTGAGATAGTTAAAGATCTCCAGCCGAAGTATCCGGAACGTTTGCACCTCATGCAGAGAAAAGGAAAATTGGGTTTAGGTACCGCCTATATCGCTGGATTTAAATGGGGTCTTAAACGTCAATATGATTATCTTTTTGAAATGGATGCGGATTTCTCGCATAATCCTCATGATCTGGTGAGATTATTCAAAGCCTTGCATGAAGCTGGTAATGATTTGGTTGTTGGGTCAAGATATTGTAAAGGAGGAAAAGTGAAAAATTGGCCTTGGGACCGGATTGTCTTATCTTACGGAGCATCACTGTACACCCGATGTATTACCTGGATGCCTGTAAAAGATCCAACAGCCGGATTTATTGGGTACCGTCATACAGTATTGGCGGCTATTCCGTTAGACCGGATTCGATTTGTGGGCTATGCGTTTCAAATTGAAATGAAGTTTTCAGCCTATCTCCGTGACTTTAAGATCAAGGAAGTGCCCATTACTTTTGTTGACCGAATTGAAGGCACTTCGAAGTTATCGTCTGGTATCATTAGTGAAGCAGTTTTCGGGGTATTAAAAATGAGGTTAAAAAGTTTTTTAGGGGAATATCCTTGAAGAGCTGACTCGCCAATTGGTAATTCACTATGGTCTTGAACTATCAGTCTCTGCGAGCTCCGCGTCCTCTGCAAGAGGTCACTTCAGTTTTATGTATCTTACAAAGTTCGGCGAGATCGCAAAGATTTTAGGATTGCCGGTAATTCAGTGCTTTTCGACAGATCTCAGTTTCGATTAAACCTTCCTTCATTCTAGGTATCAGTCTCTGCGAGCTCCGAGTCCTCTGCGAGAGGCCACTTCATTTTTTATTTACCTCACAAAGTTTGCTGAGACCACAAAGATTTTAGGATGGCAGATAATGGAGTGCTTTTGACAGATCTCATTTTCGATTAAACCTTCCTTCATTCTAGTAATGAGGCTCTGCGAGCTCCTTGTCCTCTGCGATAGGTCACTTCATTTTTATTATCTCACAAAGTTCGGTGAGACCGTAAAGATTTTTAAACAGGATCAAAGTCGAAAAGCTGCAGCGGCAAATGCCAGGCCTCCACCTGACCCGATAAAAAAGCCAGATCACCTTCTTTTAGGAGTCCTTTTTCCTTAGCATCGTGCAAAGCCATCGGTATACAAGCCGAGCCCGTATAACCATACTGATGCATGATCGTATGCGCTTTTTTCGTTCGACACCCAGGCGATCCATCGTCTCCCATATTGAATAAATATTAATCTGGGTGATAAAAAATGGTCGACCTCGGTTGGTAGTATCGATAAGTCACCGGCAAGCTCAAGGATCAACCTGGTCCAGGTATCTGGATTAATAGAAGGAGGAAATTTCTTCACAAATTGCAATTGATGTCGGTGATCAGTCATCATAGTGCGGTCCAATGGTTGTTTGGTGCCACCTCCATAGATACCCATCCAGTTGTGATATTGGCCGTCGGTCAGGAGTCTGCTGGCTAACCATCCAAAGCCTGGTTTTTTGCTCCCGTATATGACTAAAGCTCCAGCTCCGTCAGCAAAAAGAGTTGCCGTTTTTTTGTCTTGAAGATTGAGATGTTTGCTCATAGCATAAGCACCTATCACCAGAATGTAACGATAGCGCTCATCAGCCTGAATGTATTTTGCCGCCAGATCAATTGCAGTAACAAAACCAGCACATGCTGCATTTATATCAAAAGTTCCCGCATTAGTAGCTCCAATACGATGTTGAACTACTGTAGCGGTGGCTGGTGACACGTATTCGGGGGTGTCAGTTGCGACAACAATAAGGTCTAGATCTGTAGCTTTAATATGGGCATTAGTCAGCGCTTGTATAGCGGCACCACAGGCTAGATCTGCGGTGCTTTGTTGAGAGTCACACCAATGCCGGCTATAAATCTGAACATGTTCCCGCAACCACGAATCAACATCTTCGCCATAGAGGATATTAAAATACTGATTATCCACTATTTTTTCAGGCACATCACTTCCGGTCGACAAGATAACTGCTTGACGCATGGTCTAATTTTGAAAATCAATAATGCTTTGGTTTACTTCATCGGCCTGCTCCCAATGCACAAAATGGCCTGCGTCTGGTATCATCTTTAATTGACTATTCTTGATTTTCTCTTGACCGCTTCTAGCTATTTGTAAAGTGGATAATTGGGGATGGAGAAATCGGTTAGGTATCATTTGATCTTGTTGACCAAATAAGATTAACACCGGCATTCTTAATTCTGATAGCTGATCCAAAACTTCTTCATTCAACATACTATTGACATTAAAAGAAAGAGTGTGACAATATCTGGGGAAGTCGTGGGATTGATATATTTTTTGATAATCCTTCTTGAATTTCATATCCTGTTCGGTGAAGTTTAGGAAATTGGACTGTATGCTGTTGGAAAACTGTTCGACGCTAAGCATTTTTAAGAAATCAGCATGATATATTTTTCGAAGCCACTCTTTTTCATTAGACGAGAAACTTTCAAAACCAGAGGGAGAAATCAAAACCAATTTCTCAAATAGTCTTGGTTTTTTCAGTGCAGCCATTATCGCAATCTGTGCACCCATTGAATGCCCGATCAAGGTTACCTTTTTTAAAGCTAATTTTGCGATACAGGCTAGAATGACCTGAGCATAGTATGGAAGCGTATAATCAAGGTCCACAGTACTTGATTGACCATATCCAGGTAAATCAATGCAGATGCAACGGCTTGTTTTTGCAATGGATTGAGTATTTCGTAACCAGATTTCTTTCGTACTTCCCAAACCGTGGACAAAAAGAAGGGTAGAATTACCTTTGCCGATGTCTGAATACCCAATCTCCAGAGAGGGAGTTAGTTTTAAAAGATCGGTTGATTTCTGTTTACGGATCATCGTGGCATTAATATAAAAAAGGAACCGGAATTCCGGTTCCTTTTTTACTTAGCTCAATCTTCACTTAATTTATTAATCGCGGTCAATTAGCCATTGGGCGATGGCCGGAGTCAATAACTTTTGTGACCTTCCGCCAACGAAAACCCCAATGTGTCCGCCAGGAAACTCCAATAGTTCTTTATCCTTTGACCCTATTACATCATGCAGAGGAATGGTTGAAGATGGAGGTACAATATGGTCGTCTTTCGCATAGACCGTTAAAACAGGCATTTTGATTTTTTTCAAATCCACTTTTTCTCCTCCCATCATCAGTTCACCTTTTATCAATTTATTCTTTTGATAAAAGTCTTTAATAAATTGACGATAGGTCTCGCCTGCCTGGGCTGGGCTATCAGCAACCCATTTTTCCATCCTTAAGAAATTTAACAAACTGTCCTTATTGGAGGCCACTTTAGGTAGGTTCGAAAATTTCCGGGCTTTGTTCATCGGTTTGAGAAGGTCGAAACCGCTATTTAAGAAATCACCCGGTACTACTCCTCCAAATCCTTCTACAATGGCATCAACATCCATATGTTTTGCCCAAAGAAACAGAAGTCCGTTTTCTTCCCGGAAGTCGACAGGTGTTACAGTCGTTACCAGATTTTTAATCAATTCCGGAAACAAGGCTGCGTAGATCAGGCTAAAGGTCCCTCCTTGACATACTCCCAACAAGTTGATCTTCTCGAGTTCATGCCTTCGGCAGATAAATTCGACGCATTCGTGGATGTCTCCCAGAATGTAGTCCTCCATGGTTTTGTAACGATCGATACCAGTGGCGTAACCCCAATCGATGAGGTAAATATCCAACCCCTCTTCTAGTAATTTTCGGATAAAACTAAGATTGGGTTGTAAATCCATCATTTCCCAGCGATTGACCAAGGCGTAGGAAATCAATACAGGTGTTTTAGCCGACGGTGGGGTATCCCGGATAAAATGGTACAGTTGCACTTTTCCGTCCTCCCAAACAGTCTCACGGGGAGCGGTAGCAATATCGATTTCTTCAATTTCTGACAGGTGCCGTATCGCTTCATTTGCGGTATTTACTCTTTCAATAAAGTCGGTTGACATAGTTGCGTTTACTTTAGGTACTTGGTAAGTAAATGAAAGGACAGATCAGAGAGTGATGACGGCCATTGCCTTAGCTTTTAGCCGTAGTTTTTGATTTGGCCTTGGCGACCGGATGATCAACTTTTGACAATCTTAATTCGAGATCTCTAATTCTTTTACGAAGTGCTGCCATTTCCTTAGCTACTTCATCCGAAAAAGATTTCATTAAGAATGGAGTACCTTCCAAAGTCATTTCAAAAACCTTATCCATTTTTCCTTTTAAAGTTGCTGCTAATTTGGAGAGCTCACCCTGCAGCGTTGCATATTCTGCGCCATTCATCAAATTAAGTAAAGATCCCTCCAGATTATTAATGTATTGATTAAAGAATACCTGGAAATCCGGAGCTGTTTTATTAGCTTGATATTCTTTGTTTAAGATCTCCAGCGTTTTGGATAATGCGGGCTGGCTTACTTCAAAAACTTTATTTTGGAGCTCTAAACTTCGTATGATAAAAGCTATGTAAGTGAATTGAATATCTTTCAAGATACGAGCTATTTCGACTTCACGACCTTGTCCGGCCAGGTTATAGAATTTGTCGATTCCGTGGTTGATATTCTGATTGATCTCCATCAGTGTCGTATATGAAGCTGCAGGATGACCTTCCAGAAAGGCATGTGTCATTTTACTCCATTGTTCTGGCCAATCTTTATTGACCTGGTATTGATTAAACAATTTGATGTTTTTTTCAAAAACCTCATTGGTTTGTTTGATCAATTCGTCGACATTTTTTGCCGGTTTATAGCCCATAAATTTGCCGACCATTTCCCGATAAGCGTCAGGCGTAACAAATCTACCGATTGCATCCCATTCAGTCATTCCAAATTCAATCATTTTGGAGAGATATTCCCAATAGTGGGTAAATGATTCATACAGATCTTTATAGTTGAGTAAGTTCCATTGCTGGGTAAATGGTAGATTCTTGGTGATATTCTGCTGGATCCAGGGATTGTTCTGTTCCATCCACTGTTGCCATGATTTCATACCGGTGTTGTCGATTGAAAAACCAGGGTTTTTAAATCCATATTTACCGGTATTCTCATTGTAAAATTCCATCCATTTTTTTGCGAACTCGGTCTGTGCTTCTGCCCATTTACGCATTTCATCCGGTGATCCCTGAAAAGCATTCTGCAGATTATCTCTGTTAATAATGGCATCCCAATATTTTTTTTGATTCTCAACCCATTCATCCCAGTACTCCTTTCCTGAGTCTTTGGGTAGACCACCTGCCAAAGTTCCTGCCATGTTTTTTGTGGTCTCTGCCCACAGGTCAAACACTTTCTTTTGACCTTCTATGATGCTGTCAATATTCGTTTTCATTTTTTATGATTTTAAAGCTAGTTTGTTATTATTTGATTACAAATATACGGGTGCCAGGGGCCTCGGTCAACCAAATTGACAAGATCGATTGGGTTGACTAGATAAGAAGCATTTTGCTGAATAGGTATTTAAATACCTGATATTCAATATTTTATGAATATTGTTTGGCTCGTTGACTAAGTCAGTAAATCTGTGAATTATCCTCATTGAAATATCATTTTTTAATGATCGGGTCAAGGTGCCTATTTTCTCACTTCAGGGCACTGTATTTCAATCATTTGTTATAATGATTTAGATCATAATCAGATTAAGTCAACCTTACTTATTTCGCAGACAGTTTAGTAGTATGAGCAATGTGGAGGTACATTTGAGGGAATTGTCTAATTTATTCATCATCAATTGAACATCATGAAAAGACTTGAAAACAGGATTGCCATCATTACCGGTGGTGCAAAGGGTATTGGCAAAGCTACAGCTCGAAAATTTGCCGAGGATGGAGCCTCCATCGCTATTTGGGATATAGATACTGGGGCAGGCAATAAGACTGTCGAAGAACTGATTCAGTCTGGCACCAAAGCCAGGTTTTATCAGGTGGATACCACCGACTTGCAGGCCACCGTATCCGCGGCATCTGCCGTAGAAAACGATTTCGGTCGCATTGATATATTAATCAATAATGCTGGGATAACCCGGGATTCATCGATGAAAAAAATGACGGAAGATCAGTGGAAGCAGGTGATTGATGTCAACCTGACCGGTGTCTACCACTGTACCAAGGCGGTTTCACCCTACATGGTAGATCAGGGTTATGGCCGTATTATTAATGCATCTTCCATTGTAGGGATCTATGGTAATTTTGGTCAGACCAACTATGTGGCCACGAAGGCAGGAGTGATCGGAATGACCAAAGTATGGGCTCGGGAATTTGGACGTAAGGGGGTCACCGTCAATGCAGTCGCTCCAGGTTTTATCACTACCGAAATGATGGAAACTGTGCCTCAGTCATACCTGGATGACTTGAAACTTAAGACTCCTGTCGGTCGAATGGGTGAGCCTGGAGATATTGCCAACGCATATGCGTTCCTCGCCTCCGACGAAGCATCATTCATTAGTGGTATAGTACTGAGCGTAGATGGTGGATTGGTATTGTAGATGACCTTTTATGGCAGACAATTTTCATGAGAGCACAGCTTCAAAAGTTTACTGAATTTGCTAGTCAATTATTGCCTCATGAGACGACCTACCTTTTGTCGATCCAGCAATTTGCCGACGCCGATCGTCTCCGCATTTTACAGCAGGTAGATCAAAATTGTCAGGTAATCGATGCTGCGAGCGATTTTGATATTTCGATCGACAAGCGTAAATACAATCATCTGCAGAATTGGATCCGTCATGCGCTCGACACGGTGGATGTTGATGTTCATTTCGAATGGCTCAACCTGATGGAGCAAAAAATCATGACGGATTCCATTAGTTTGGATGAGGAGAATGAACTACTGGGCAGGATCAAAAATTATCAACACCCGATCTTCTATTTTAAAAAATTTTACGAACTAGCGGAGCACTACCGGCAATTTTTGTTGATCAGGATCAGGTACACCGATTATCAGCTGGTTCATGGTTTTCTGATTCAACATGAAGCAGCCTACCAAAACGCTCGAGCAATTTATGAGAAATTACATGAAGCTACCCGGGACATAGTAGGTCAGTATTCAGGAGAAAAAAGAGAATCCATCCACTGGGAAGAGGTCTTGACCGGGATTTTTTATAATCAATCAATTGATGGTCTAAACCGCTATCTGGCTCTTGTGCGCCTAATTTTCATCAGTTTTAATTACGGTCGGTTTGAAATACTAAGAGAAAAATTTGATTATCTGGATGGCCAGTTCGCTCAGGGAAGGTACTATTCGAAAAGACTTTTACTGAATTACTACAATAACCGGCTATTGTTTCATTCTCATTTTAGGGAATATGAAAGGGCGGTATATTTCGGATATTTGTCGATCCGTTCTAAAAACCATGACTATATACATTATGTAAACAATCTTTGTGCAGTGTTGCTCCGTCTTGAGCGTTATGGGGAGGCATTAGAACTGATGAAAAAGACCAGCGTAGATGTAAAAGACACAGGTAATATGCATAGTCGGGTTGGTTTTGCTTCCTTTTATTTGCAAGCCATGAATAAAAATCAACTTTTTAAACATGCGGAAAACTACGGAGATGCTTTCTTAAAGGCTTTTGATAAAGAGGTATTAAAATACCGGTGGCACTTGTTTTTCTCTTTCTATCTCCAGGTCTTATTAAACCGCGAGAATTACACGAAACTACATGCAGTAGCAAGAAAATTTAAATTACTGGAAAAAGACAGAGGTCATCTTTCCAAAGCCAATTATTTACCCACTATCCCAATTTGTATGGATATAGCTTCCTACAAAGAGGGATTGTTGGATCGCAAGGCACTTCTAGCAAAATTGACTGAATTTTACGCCATATATTCTAAAGATCAGGGTCGTAATGATGCGATTCAAATACTTTTTAAGTCTTTACAACCAGTTGTTCCTGAAGTGATTAATTACGTGCCTGGACTGCGCATATAAGATTGGTGACCAGAAATTTAATTATTCGATAAAACTTACTTGTTATTTCTTGGCAGGGCCTCTTCGGGAAAAGGGAAAACAATAGTCGAGTTCTTTTCGGCGGCTGTGGTCGTCAGTGTCTGATAAAGTCTCAGCTTGATTGCTGAAGGTGATTGGTCGATCAGCTTATCGGCTTCAAACAGTTTTCCTGCAGCCTGTTCTTCAGCCAGTGCCAGGATAATGCGAGCCCGGCGCGATCTTTCAGCATCAGCTTGATTGGCCATCATGCGTCTCATGTTTTCAGGCAGTTGAAGATCCTTTATCTTTACATTTTGATCAGGATTGACCAGTCGCTGGTCTCATTCTCGACGATATTCTTGATATTCTTGCCCATTTCTTCTCGTTTAGACAGGATCGTATCTAATTCCACTTTGCCACACACATCACGTGGAGCAGCTTGAGCCAACTGAGAAATCGCAAACTTATATTCCTCAACTTCGAGAACGGCTTTTTCGGGATCTTGCACTTGTAAAACAGTAGCCCTTGATTGCGATATAAATAATCGAACTTGCGACGAAGCAAGACCGTTAAATTAGAGTAAGGAAGTGCAACCACGAAAGGTAGTGAGTAAGGACCTTTTAAAAAAATAGGTAACCTATACTTGATTAAGGCCTTAAGCAAACTGAGGCCATGGTAAGGCGAAAAAGGCTATTTTCGCTGCTAAATCTTGCTATGAAAATTGCCGTTTTTAGTACCAAAGCCTTTGATCGGGAGTACTTTGAAAAATTCAATGACTCTGGACAACATCAATTAACCTACTACGAAGCTCCACTCAATAGCTTTACATGCAATCTTGCCCAGGGTTTTGATGGGGTTTGCGTTTTTGTCAATGATAAGGTAAATGTGGAGGTCATTAATAAATTGAATGATATGGGGATCAAACTGATTGCCCTGCGATGTGCCGGCTTTAATAATGTAGATCTTATGGCGGCTAAAGAGCTTCAGATCCCTGTCGTTAGGGTACCAGCTTATTCACCTCATGCGGTCGCTGAGCATGCAGTTGCTTTGATTCTGACGCTTAATCGAAAGACTCACAAAGCATTCAATCGTATTCGGGAAAACAATTTTTCATTAGAAAGACTGATCGGATTTGATCTTTTTAACAAGTCAGTGGGCGTCATCGGGACCGGTCAGATTGGAGCGCTTTTTTGCAAAAGCATGTTAGGTTTTGGTTGTCATGTACTAGCCTTCGATCAAAGGCCATCACCAGAATTGCAGCAGGCAGGGGTGAAATATATTTCATTTGATGACTTATTGGAGCAGTCAGATATTATCTCACTTCATTGTCCATTGACACCGCAAACGTACCATTTAATTGGAAAGAAAGAGTTTTTAAAAATGAAAAGAGGAGTGATGTTGATCAATACCAGTCGCGGTGCTTTGATCAATACCAAGGCGACGATTAAGGCTTTAAAAAAAGGCCAGCTAGGTTACCTTGGTATTGATGTTTATGAGCAAGAAGAACACCTGTTTTTTCGAGATCTTTCTGAAAGCATAATTCAGGATGATGATATATCCCGATTACTCACTTTTCCGAATGTCTTAATTACGGCACACCGGGTTTTTTACGAAAGAAGCATTGGAAGAAATTACCAAAACCACTCTGGAGAATCTCACGGCTTTTGAACGGGGAGAAGTGCTCCGGAATCAGATCAAAATTGACTGAATCGATATTACAGTATAAATTCAAGTTATGAAAATATACTGTTTCAAAATTTAGATGTTAAATTGTGATTGCTTATTTTCTTCCGGATTCTATTTTAATGTGCTCAATTTTACATCAATTTGACGCTTTTGTAAATTGGTGGTAGATTGATCAGAGCTAATCTTTGATATGGACATCGAGCAACATGAGTTAATTGAGCAAGCCAGAAAGTACATTTATACTGGTGCGGATCATCTGGAGGTGCAAAGGGCTCTTAAAGAAATGCACATTTCTAATCAGCAAATCAGAGAAGTATTAGCCGTGATCGAACCTGATTTTGTGAAGTACCAATTGGCGGATCAAGAAAGAACAAAGATTTTAAATCAGGTGCTGGTAGGAGCATTTGTCCTAATTATCGGCACTGGTGTAACGGCCTATAGTTTGATCACGGTTGGTTATGTTTATCGAACCGGTTATGGTTTGCTTTTATCGGGTGCCTGGTGGACCTTTCGCAACTTCCAACGCTACCGTCAACCCATTGAGAGTTTTATCACCGTTCAGGAGTTCATGCGAAAACGGCGGTTTAGGAAATAGTCTTGGTTAAATGTTGGATTTTCAAATCGTCAAATTATGTATCCGATTTTCAAATTCATAGCGCCGATTAAAAAAGTTAGAAACTATAAATGAGCGGTATAAAAATGGTGGCGAGGATCCAAAAAAGGATATTGAGTAAAGTCCCGACTTTTACAAAATCCATAAATTTATATTGACCCGCACTGTAAACCATCGTGTTGGTTTGATAGCCTATTGGTGTAATAAAACTTGCGGATGCAGCAAAGTGACCGCCATTAAAAAAGGCATATGATTGACTCCCATCGTGTGGGCTGTCGCTATGGCTATTGGGGCCACCAATGCCGCCGCTGCATTATTGCTCATGATTTCGGTAATCATCGAAGTGATCAGATACAGACCTGATACAATTGCGATGGGACCAAAAGGACCTGCGATTTTAATCAGATTACCGGCGATCATCTGATCAAGACCGCTATTTTGCATAGCAGTACCGAGGCTCAACGCGCCAGCCAACAAAAAGAAGATTTTCCAATGAATGGCATCATAGGCCTCCTTCATAGTTAGTATCTTCAGTAACACCAGGATGATGACTCCAGCCATTGTACCCACCATGATATCAAGAACATTTGTGGCTGCCAGTATGATGACGCTAAAAAGAACGGTCAGGACGGTATAGAACTTGGTGCGGTCAAAATCATTCATTTCATCTTCAGAAATGAGGACAAAGGGGGCATCTTGTTCCATTTCCCGCTTTTTAAGCTCTTTGACAAAGTGATTTTTCACTTCGGCTAGAATCACGTCGCCTGACCGAATTGGTGTTTCATATAGGTGTTCGTGTAAGATCTCTTCCCGGTGTTTGATCGCGAGCGGTATCGCCCGGTAACTTCGGCGAAAATCGAGGTCCTTTAGCGTCTTACCATCGATTTCTGAATTGGCGGTGATCACCATCTCCACCAAAGTAGAATCCGTTTCGCGCAAGTCATTATCACCAATTTTCACAGAAGAAGATACCAATACCCGGATGTGATCTCGCAATGATTTGATTTTAGCCACGTCACATCGTACTTTCAGGACATCTCTTTTTTGCAGAACAAAATCTCCAGGTGGTAAGGTGAATTTCTGTCCGTTGCGGCGTACTTCAATGATATCCATTTCCAACTCCCTGACCAGCGCCGACTCCATAATCTTTTTACCGATTGATTGCGGGTCCTCAAGCAGCTCGATTTCAGTTAGGTAATCGCGCATCCCAAATTTAGTCTGGAGATCCTTTTCCTCCCTTCGTGCTGGCAACCAGCGGATCCCGACAAATACCATATAGAGAATCCCGGCGATTAAAAAAATCAGACCCATAGGTGTCATTGCAAACATGCCGATTGGTGCCAATCCTTCCTTTTGCGCAATTCCACTAACGAGAATGTTGGTCGATGTACCGATAAGAGTGCAGGTGCCACCAAAGATCGAAGCGAACGATAAAGGAATGAGCATTTTGAAGCACTTTGACCGGAAGAGCGGGCAATCTGGATAACCACGGGAATAAAGACGGCCACCACCGGAGTATTGTTGATAAATGCTGATATAAAAGCAATCAACACCATCATCAGAATAATTCCACCGTTAAACTTTTTGCGAAAAGTTGCAGATAGTTTGTGAGCAACAAATTGAAGTGCCCCTGTCTTTAACAGAGCTGCACTTAAGATGAACATGAAGGCAACTGTGATCGTTGCATTGTTACTAAACCCTGAAACACCCTCCGTAGGAGTGATGACTCCCGTGATGATCAGCGAGACCATGATTAGCATAGCCACCAAATCGATCGGAATGATCTCGGTAGCAAACAAGATGATGGCGATCACAATGATGATCAAGGTAATTATCGCAGCTGTAGCCATTTTTTTTCTGGCTTCCTGTAGCCAGATCTTTAATTTGATTTCAAAGATATACTTAGTCTATCAACATAGTAGAGTATTGTGAAAAAAAAATCTACTTTTTTTCCTTGCTGAGTTTATGCTCCCTTTTGATGATTTCAGTCAGGGTGGCTTTTTTCAGCATTTCTACTGTTTTGTTTCGCACTTCAAGAAATACATCACGTTGTCCACATGTCTCTTCATCCTTGCATTCATCGCAACGCTCATAGTACAAATAGCTGACACAGGGTAGGAGGGCAATGGGGCCATCAAAGAGTCGCATCACATCGGCCAGGTTTACTTCTTTTGGATCTTTAAGCAAATAGTAACCGCCGCCCTTTCCTTTTTTGCTCGCCAGGATCGCCGCTTTTTTCAAATCCAGTAAGATAGATTCAAGAAATTTCTGAGGAATGCTTTCTGCTTCTGCGATCTCACTAATCAATATCGGGCCTTCATCCTTCCTTTTGGTGAGATGTATCAGGGCATTGATGGCATATTTGGTCTTACGACTGATCATTTAACTCGTTTCGGGCTGCAAAATAGGGAGAATTGCCATGGTCTTCAAATGAGATTATACAATGTTAATTAAGTCCGTTTCTGACTTTAAAAAATGCGATAAATTTCTGCACGTGTTGGCAAGACGATCTAGCGCTCAAATCAATGTTCAATCAATTGGTTCTCCACAAGATTGGCTCCAACTCTTTTCTAAGACGTTGAGAGCGAAAGACAAATCCTATGACCGCAAAAACAAAGATTGCAAACATAAATCTTGCTCTCCTTGCTGCGACGTCTCCTAGTTGCATTATATAGGGAGGTTTATCAAAACAAGGGGGATCAGAGCAAGGACTAGTGCCACAAGTCTGAATTTGTTAAAAATTAAACCTGAGAGAAGAAGAAAATGCTGAATATTGCTCCTTCGATCATGAACCAGGCCCAAATTTCTGATGGTATCTCCATTTAGAAGCCAGGCAGATCAGACACTGAGAGTCAATAACTAATGTCAATTCTGGTTTGTTGCTCCGGCGCTAGCATTAGTTTACATTGAGGATCAGTATTTTTGACAAGATCATGTTGTATCACGGGAGCTATGAAGGAAGTCGTTTGGTAATAAACTTCATCTGACCATTGTGATTAGATTCATGTTCACAGACATGAAACCACTTACAATAGTTATTGGTCGGCTGATTACCAAAAAAGGGTTCAGATTTCTGCAACCACGCATCATCTCGCTTGGCAAATTCTTTTTTGGTCACGTTTCTGACTTCTTCCAATTTTTGCAGGTAATAATCGATTTTATGCCCCACAATGTGTTTTCGGGCATCGTCACCCAGATCCATAGCAACATCCCATTCTTTTTTGATGTCGTCGCTCCAGCTATCCCATTCCATACCCTCAAATGTGTTTAGCTGATAATATCTTTCGGTTGCTGCAAGATGAAGTAACATGGCACCGATAGAGTTCGACTGATCATCAATCTGGTAATCCAGTTGCTCCGTAGTTAGATTTCTCACAGTGTCGATTACCCAGGTTCTCATCATGGTCATGGTTGAAAGCAAAGTGCCGACTTGATCCGTATAACCGGCACGAGGTCCGATGATATAGATATTTTCTGATGTTTGCTGGACTGTTTTTGCTGACAATTTCGTTATTGAAAGTGCCGAAATACCGGTAGTCAATAAAATCGATTTCTCAATAAAAGTTCGTCTGGCAGTCTTTACAGATCTATTTCGCATAAGGATGAGTTAAGATATTATTTCGCAAAAGATACCAAAGATATCCTGGAATAATCTCGATTTACCGGTTATTTAACTTTTGAAGAATGTGGACCGTTGTTTGTGAAGGCCTATATCACTGTCAAATTAGTGAGTATGCGAAAACCTGGCAATAAGGTTATATTTTGAGCAACAAAATACTTCAGGTTGCTAATTTAGACCAGTTTGGAAAATTCAAAACGTTAACATTATAATATTTTGGTGATTTTCAGGTTTGTTTGCAACTATTATGTAATCATTGTAGTCTTGATTAGACAATTTCCACTGGGATGATTCGAAATTACTTTCTTGTAGCCTGGCGCAATGCCTGGAAAAATAAACTTTGGTCTTTTTTAAATGTATCCAGCTTAGCCCTGGCATCGGGGCATGTATTCTCATCTTTCTCTTTATAGCAGATGAACGTAGTTTTGATTCAATGCATGAGCAGGCTGACAACATTTATCGCCTTGATGAGATTCAAAGTTTTCCGGGTACCAATACTCAAAAAGTGGCTTTGTCAATGCCAGGCATGGGCCCGGCTCTGATCCGGGACTATCCCGAGATACGGAGTTATGCAAGATTTTGGGGTCGGGGTAAAAGAGTCTATAACCATGAAAGTAAATCGCTGTTGGTTGAGCAGACTGCCGCTGTCGATAGTACCTTCTTGGAGTTGTTTGAATATAAAGTAATTGAAGGTGATCCGGCAACTGCCTTGGATGAGCCATTTTCAATCGTACTCACTCAGACGGTGGCAAATAGTTTTTTTGGTTCTGTGGATGTGATCGGAAAAGTTTTGCGCCGAGACACCTTCGACTATCAAATTACTGGAGTGATTGAAGATGTACCCGAAAACTCTCATTTGCAATTTGATGCTCTTATGTCCATCAATAGCATTACCAGAGATGAGCCTGATTTTAATCAACAATTTGGCTCTAATTACTTGAATACCTATTTGCTGATGGATCCATTGGTTGATATTCCAGCACTGGAAACCAAGATGCCCGACTTTCTTTTACGCTGTATGCCACCCGATCCTGGTAGTAGCCAGAATGTAAACGACAATTATAAGTTGTTTTATCAAAAATTAGCTGATGTCCATCTAGCATCCATGGATATCGAACATGACTACCACAATTATCGCAAATTTAATGGGAGCTATCTTAGTCTGTTTACTCTCGTGGCTTTATTGATTCTGGTGATCGCTGCCGTCAATTTTATGAATTTGATGACCGCCCGGGCATCCCAAAGATGGCGGGAAGTGGGTGTGCGTAAAACAATTGGTGCCCATCAACATCAGATGTTTACCCAGTTTTCTCTTGAGTCCGCCCTTTTGGGTTTATTCGCTTTTTTTACAGGGCTAATATTGGCTATTGCCTGCACGCCTCTGGTTAATCATTTGTTGGATCGAGAATTATCAATGGGCTACTTCCTGGATCACCCGGTTATTTTATTGATGGCTTTTACTGGTACCATTTTATTGAGTGTTCTGGCAGGGATCTATCCGTCTTACTATTTATCATCTTTTAAGATTGTGAAAATATTGCGAGGTGGCAACGATCAAAGTAGCAAATCAATATTTCGAAGTTCGCTTGTCGTGCTGCAATTTGGCCTTGCGATAGGCATGATCATTTGCACGTTTATCGTCGTGCAACAGCTCTATTTTATCAAAAATAAAGATATTGGCCTCAATAAAGATCACATCCTTCTGGTCGATATGAATCAGGATGCCAATTCAGTTTTCGAAACCCTAAAATCAGAATTAAAATCCAGTACATTAATCAAGGGGGTAACCGCATCAGGTCAACGCCTGGGAAATAATTTTCATCAATGGGGATTTAAATTGCGTACGGATAGCATCCAGGGGCTCACTCCCAGCAATGTTAATGTAGATTTTGACTATTTGGATGTCTACAATATGAAATTGGTTCAAGGAAGGGGATTCTCAAAAGATCGACCACTTGACAATGGATATGGATTTGTCATCAATGAATCTTTTGCCAAAGAGATTGGCTTGGAGAATCCAGTGGGAATCTCAGCCGGACATTCCTGGTATCCTGATGATTCCCTCGGTAAGATCATTGGGGTGGTCAAAGATTTTAATTTCAATTCGCTCCACTATAAGATTAATACCTTGTCGATGGTTGTCCACCCCGACTGGGGCTACGACGAATTGTCGGTTAAATTGGATGGTAGCCGGGTCGAAGCTGGCATTGCTGAAGTAGAGCGGGTATGGAATAGTCTGGTGCCTAATAGGCCATTTCAATATTCGTTTTTTGATGAGCACTTTGCTACGCACTATCGCTCCGTCAAGCAAATGGAATCAGTGTTTACGATTATGGCCATTCTGGCAATATTGATCGCTTGTCTTGGTCTTTTCGGCCTCGCCGCTATTACCACCGAGAAAAAGATCAAGGAAATCGGCATCCGAAAAGTACTCGGTGCCTCACTAGCCAATATACTTTATCACCTATCCAGAAATTTTGCGCTTCTGGTAGTTTTGGCCTTTCTGATTTTTAGTCCGATTACATATTGGTTTATGCATAAGCGGCTGGAAAATTTCGCTGAACGCATTAACATTCGGCCAGAGATCTTTTGCTTGGCTTTCTTATAGCTTTAACTATCGCTATTTCTACCATTAGCTATCACACATTAAGAGCGGCGTTGAATAATCCGGTGCAGGCACTTCGTGACGATTGAAACGGTCTCAATAACCCGCGGGATTCAAAATCGAATGAACGAATTTTCTAAATTAGATGGGCGACTTTAATTTCGCAGTATTTATTTACTATCAGGCAAAATTTTGCCAGCGCCCTATAACTTAATGATCTTTTGCACATGAACTCGATTAGTATTATTGTTAAATACTTTGATAAGATATGCACCTGGATTCAGGCTGGATAGTCCGAGATAGAAATTGATGTTGTTGATTTGGGATTTCTTCAATATCTCTTTTCCTGAGATACTAAGGATCTCCACTTGACCAATTCCAGATCCGCTATTTATCCATATACCATCTAGAAAGGGATTAGGTGAAATAGATAAGCCGTCATGAACACCGCTAGAAATGAAAGTTGTCGTCGAATCAAGTTTAATTGAATAGAGTTTTCTTCCAATTGATCCGGGCCACTCTTCATCGGTTAAATAACATTCGTGATTAGTTAAAAAGCAAATACCTTCTTTCTGACTGAAATGATTTAAATTAATTTGCATCGATTGGGCTTGAAAAAAGTCGTCTTCTGAAAAACCATAAAATAACCACATTTTGTCACTGGACAGCAAGCAAAGGCGAGTGCCGTCGTCACTGATATCTCCTGCCGTAATCCAATTGGTTGCCATGTCATTGCCCGGCACATTAAAACTTCCGATTTTTTCAGCAATATAATGGCCGGAACTGTCCGGCAGTCTATACAAGTTTGTTATCCCATCAAATGGAACAGTCCTGTTTTTGGTACAGAGATATAGGTTCTCCTGGTACCACATCAACGCCTCACAGTCAAAATTCAGACTATCTGCGGGGGGAGGAAATGACCGTTGATCCTCGTACGTAAAGGATATGATCTCGGCAGTAACCGATGATCCCGTTTGAAGAGTTGGATTGGTTATTTTGTATATCACTAGATCACTCCGATCATTGTCATTGTTTCCAAAATCACCTAAATAGAAGTTTCCATCTTGATCCTGGGTTATGTCTTCCCAATCTTTGTTGGTAGCTCCTTCAATTGTCAGAGTCTTCGTGAGGTTGCCAAGAGTGTCGCAGAGGTAAAGCACTGGTTCTCCACCACTATCGTTAAAGGTCCAGATCTTATTTTTATCACTAATTTCGATTCCAGAGGACTCAGCCACCAATGAGGGCAATCGCGTCACAGTCCGCAATATCTGGGAATGACCAATTTGAGTAAATAAAAGGAAATTAAAAAGCAGAAAACTAATTTGACGGCAGTTTATGATCATCTCAAATTTTATGTCTTGGGTGTCGAGCATGTATCGGGCTACCACCAGCCAGTGGTATAAAAACTACGAACAAAATCAATGGTCAGTGGTCTCAACATAGTTTCTGAAATTCTCCAAAATGGACTGCCAGCCTTGCTGCTGCATCTCCATTGGATTTTGGGTCTCGGGATCGAATGTTTGAACTATTTCGATCTCATTATTTAATTTCGAAAAGTGTACTGCCACATGTCGACCATCACTCAGATCGTACTCAATGATCTCATGCGATTTTACATGGGTATATACACCCTCAAAATCAAAACTGAAACTACCATCTTTAGCAGCCATCACAGTTTTGAATTTTCCACCCGTCCGAGGATCATTTTCAGCGTGAGGGGCATGCCAATCGTCTGATGCCTGACACCACTGGCTGATGTGCATCGGTTCTGTCCATAATTGCCAAACCTTGTCAAGCGAGGCTTCAATCGAGGTTCTGATAGTAATTGGAGATAGAACTGGTCGTGATTGATCTTGATTCATCTTTTTCGTTTTTGTTCGGTTTAAAGATAGGAGTTATCAGGTTCTTATCAATGGGTGTGAAAGACAAATGCCTGGCTAGTTTCTGACATCTTGTTCATTTATAGTATGAATGTATTAACTGATTCTTTTGTACCTTATAATAAGCGCACTTAAAGTCGCTCAAGTAATGATCCAAGGTATGGAAGAATAGAAATGTAGCTGAGGATAGCTTTCGAGCGCGCGTTGTGCAGCCAGGGTAACTACTCGATCACCCCGTCACAATTATTATCCTTGCCGTCAATCGTTTCGACTGCGGTTGGGTTTATCTTTTTATCCGTATCATCACAATCCATCCTATTAGAGACATAATGAGGTGGTGCCTGGCATGCCTGAAATGGTTTTTGTGAGTTGCCATAGCCATCACCGTCTTCATCGGCGAAGTAGGTCTTTAGATCTCCTGTTTTACATGGATAGGCATTGAGGGTTTGATCAATTGCCCGAAGCAAAGATAGATCATTAAATGCATCACCTCCAATTTGCCAGATCATGATACCACCAAACGATTGCAGGGCTAGCTGGGTCTTTTTTACCATTGTAGGGATACCATCATAATACGTAGACTGGAATTCATCCTGATAAGCGAATGCAGGATCTATTTGCACAATGTCCCGGTAGTTAATAGATTTTACGTGGTCAAAATCATGACCATAAAAAGGCACCCCCAGTGTCAGCTTTTCGGCAGGTATTTTTCGCTCCTCCGTCCAATATTTAAGGGCATCCAATGCATAAGAATAAGGGGAATGAGGGCCCGGTTTTTCAGGTCGCCAGATACCGGTTTTATCATACACCATTACGTTGATAAAATCATAGGCCTGCAATGCTTCCTGGGTGACTGCCTGATGTAGTCCGGCAACATTTAATGCGGAAGAAATGCCTTTGCCAAGACCGTGCAGGGCATCTCTTAATTCAAGTACAAAGGGAGTGTATAAATCACCGATAGTTGGTAATAAATTCCATTCAATGTCTACGTCGATACCATCCAATTGATATTTTTGAGTAAAGGCTATGATTTCTCCGATGAATTTTGTCCGGTTTTCCGGTTGCAATACAGAAAGCCAATGAGCAGCCAGTTCTTTATTGATTCCTCCTCCGGCAATGGATAAGTAGATCTGCAGCCCGGCATCATGGCCTTTCTGCACTATACTCGGTAGATCTTTTTCATTCCTGAATTTAAGATGCCCTTCCGAGTCCGGGTTGGCAAATGCAATATCGAGATGGGTCAGTTTAGAGAGATCGAGTTGATCAATCTGGCTAAAATTGCCCGACGAAAGATAACCAACGACTTTAAAGTTGCTCCTTGAATGCTTGTTTTCAGGATGAGATCTGGATAATTGACGGTTGCATGAAAATAGGAGTGAAACCGAGAGTATAACTAGAAACTGTGAAATCGTAGGCCGGTTTTTCATCAAGAATCTGATTGGAAGTTTAAAAGTAGTGGGTTAAATCTAGCAAACAATAAACTCGATTGGGTAACTTTTATGTAATTTAGACGCAACCTCTTTTCATTATTTATTAAAGATCAATCCACCATGAAGAATAATAATAGCCATTCACTTCCGCGCCGGAGATTTCTAAGAGATACAGCATTATCGGCGACGGGATTTATGATTATACCTCGCCATGTACTTGGAGGCAAGGGATTTATTGCACCAAGTGATAAAGTCAATATAGGAGTTGTCGGAGTGGGCGGCCGTGGGAAAGAGAATGTTGGCGAACTTTTTAAAGTTAGATGATGTGCAGGTGACCGCAATTGCTGATCCTGCAGTACAATGGGATCTGTCGAAGTTCTATTATCGAACGACGGCAGGTAGAGGACCGGTTAAGGAAATGGTCGAAAAGCACTATGCATCGTCGACACCCAATTACAAAGTGAGTGAATATGAAGATTTTCAGGTGATGCTTGAGAAGGAGAGTGCTTTGGATGCTATTTTATGCGCTACACCAGACCATACACATGCATTTGTGTCATTGACCGCAATGAAGGCTGGAAAACATGTCTATTGCGAAAAGCCATTAACACACAATATCTGGGAGGCCAGGATGGTGCAAAAGGTCGCCCGTGAAACTGGGCTTGCAACGCAAATGGGTAATCAAATGCACAGCACGCCGGCGGTCCGAAATCCAGTGGAGTATTTACGTGCGGGGGTGATTGGTAAAGTGCATGAAGTTCATTCATGGGTACCTGCCACCCGTTGGATCGTAGGACTGGATGGTATGCCAAAGACATCGTCGGCTTTGCCCTCAGGCCTAAATTGGGATCTATGGTTGGGTCCTCGCTCCTTGCGAACCTTTAATGAAGCTTATGCACCGGTCACCTGGCGTGATTTCTGGGAGTTTGGCTGCGGTGCGATGGGTGATTTTGGTTGTCATGATTTGGATGCTGCGACTTGGGGCCTTGATCTTCCCCTGCCAGATAGTATAGAAGTGCGTGCGGCTGGATTTAGCAATGAAAATATTACGCCTTATGGTGAAATTGGATATTATAGTTTCAACCGAGGCCAGGGTGAACCTCCAGTCAAACTGACTTGGTACTCGGGAGGTTTGCAACCACCACAACCGGAAATGACTCCAAGTGATTTTAAATTTGCCAGAAGAGGAGCGATGTATGTGGGTGAAAAAGGAATCATGGTAACCGGGGGCTCCTCTGAACCCAGGATATTTCCGGATGATCTCTATGCGGCTCCACCAGCAGGTAGCGCCACCATTGCTCCAAGTAATGGTCATCACCGTGATTGGGTTGATGCAATAAAGGGTGGACCAGCAGCCAGTTCCAATTTCGAATATGGCGCACACTTAACCGAAATTACTTTGTTGGGCGTATTGTCTCTCCGTCTGGGAGGTCAGAAAATTGATTGGGATGCTAAAAATATGAAAGCGAAAGGTCTTGCTGAAGCCGATGAATATATTGAAGAACCTGTAAGGCAGGGATGGGAAATGAGGTAATTTTTTAAGAAAGAGCTTTCAAAAAATCAAGTAAAAACGACTTACTGAATTTAAATAGGAAGTAGAAGAGAATGTAGCTCTCTTCCACTTCCTATTTTTCATAGGCAATAATTTCCTACCAGCCAGACATGGCTTTTTGAGGATCAAATCGACCACCTGCCGAGGGAGGATGGGCGCAATTTCTGGTAATGCAAATACTGCCGGCAGACTGCGAACATGTGGCCGCTCCAGAGCAATAATATCCTTTTTGTTTGCCGAATAACTGGTTCTCAAAGCCAAGAATTCCTGAGACTTCAAGAAGAAATCCCTCGTCCTCTGCATATTTTCCCAATTTGAGAGCGATCAGTCCTTCATCTGAAAATTTCATATCAGAAAGGAAGGCCAATAGCAATTTCTTGTCAGCAAAATATTCTTTTAATTTTGCATTTTCTTTCGCCCAGGCCACAAAATCTTGGTGACTTCTTACCATGAGGATCTTAGGATTTTGATACATCTCCACATAGCCTTCAATCGTTGTAGCTAATTTCTTGGATTTCTGACTATACCCGGCAGTGGTACAGATTGTAATTAGCATTAACAGCAATAAACTTTTCATAAAAATTATAATTAGTGATTTATTTGATGATTTTTTTATAAAAAAGAAATTTGTAAAGATTGTATTTTGATTATACAAGTATATTGAGTGAATTATAACTCCAAAAGTATACTACATTGACTTACCCTGGCTCACCTATTTGAGTGATTTTGCAAGAAGATGTTTTACCCATCGTCGGGTATGGACGGTAGTTAGTACTATTTATTTCTCATGGAAGTGTGATGTAATGCCTCGTGTATCACATTTACGAAGATGAATAAGGGACTAATAATTTGGATGATTTTCTCCGAGACGTTCGCTCCGGTTATGTTGAATCATTCTAGTCAGATTTTTGATGAGACTCAAGCCTAAATATAGCCGAGATAGGGTTATAGCGAGCCCACCGATCTGCACGATTGACCATATGGGCACCAATGCCATTCGGAATTCTTGGGCAATGATGGAAACCTGAGAAAGAGATTGGAATAGCCAACGGTAACTAATGTGAAGATCTACCGCTTATCAATGCTATTATTTATTTTGGCCATTTAGACTGACCGCAACTGCGATTTTGGAGTCGGTCCGTTGCATAATAGAGAAACCATTTCTCTCGAAAATGTACTAATCCTTCAACAAAACAAACCTCATTGACCTCGCCCACCCGTTCGTAGTCTTTGTCAGGATAAATGAAATAGCTGACGGACCTATCAAGCAATCGGTAGGGTAGTTGGATATCAAAAAGGGCTTGCCCGGCAGCATAGGTAAATCGAGGTGATTTTTGATCATTTAGACTGGTTAGAAAGCGGGCTGATATGATCACGGATATTCAGAAAGATTTCAAAAATGCTCATTCCGATAGATTCCTTTCCATCATTTATCTTGTTAATTCGAATTTTAGATCCAGGTTATCTTATAAATCTATCTTTTAAGCCTTAAAAGCCACTAATTGCATTTTCCTGAAATCCAGACAGTTTGATATTTTTCTGTGCAATCCATTTGATAAAGTCGGCCCTTATTGGTTCAGTCCATTTTGTATCAATCTGACCGCCAGTATAGATTCCTTCCCGAAGCCGTTGAAATCCAAATTCATCTTTTAATCGCACCACTTCTGAAGTTTCGACAACTTCCAGAGCCAGATGGGCGGGGATAAATATGACACCCTCTCCTCAGGCCAAGAACAACATCTCCGGGTATTACAACTGCCTCACCGATGCGGATGGGTAGATTCATTCCAATCACCATTGATTTATCATAAGCACTGGAAGTAGAAGGATGCCAATTGCGGTTAAAAACATAAAAATTGGGAAGTTCCAGGACACCAGCTAGATCGCGGCAGCCCCCGTCGACTACCATTCCGGTCCCTGTCTTTTGTTGAATTAAATTGGCTAAATTATCACCCACAAAACCAGCGCCGAGCTTTTTGCCAAACAGGTCCACAACAATGACATCATCTTCCACAAGTAAATCCATGACCCAATGTTTGTCCCTTCCTTGATAGTTATTTTTCGCTCCATCCTCGACGATCACATTGGCAACATCCGGTCGGAGAGGTAAGAAGCTACAAGTGGCTGCCCGACCCACCAGCACAGGATTGTCGTGCGTCATCACCCAACCCTGATCAAATTGATTCTCATACCCATGATCTCTCAACACACCCCAGGCTTCTTCGATAGTTACTAATTTCATGCGATCGAGAATGTCTTTTGACACTTTCGGACGGCCATCGGCGAATCGCTCTCCACTGTATTCACTGGTGAAATGGAGAAAATCGTCATGAGAGAATTGAAAAGGTATCGGAGGTTGAGCTGCAAGTTTAGAGGCTAGAAGTAATAAAATCACAATTGGGACTATTGAGATCATAGTACTTGTCCCATTCTCAGCTTTCAATTGATTAAATCCATGCATAAAACGTATTTTAAAATTCGATGACTCCTTGATTTGATCAAATCTAACTAATCTTTTGATCGTGGCTAACACAATACAAAAAGATTCACTTGGTGCAAAAACTTGAATTTGCTGCATTAGTGAATGATCTTTGAACAATTTGTTAGCCACTAGTGGCAACCACAGGCTACCATCAATCGATGTAAACTATCCACTGGTAAATAGTCCGGAAATATTGTCTTGTTAGTACATTCGACAGTATCGATGAGGCAGTAGGTCGATAGGCAAATGTCTTTACCAAATCTATTTGTAATTGCATCAACTTTCCACTCATCAGATTTAAATAATCTTGCATTTATGTGCATTTCCGGTTTGTTCAATGCAATCCTCTTTATTACAAAACCATCAATTAGAGCTTTGTGGTTTTTGTCCCTGAAATGCATGTAAATATCGATACTATCTGAAGGGTAAAGTACGTTGCAATCATCAATGAATTGCATCTTAACTGTTAAATTGCGTAATGTCAATTCCTCATTGCATGAAAAGAGCAGGAAGGCAAGCACGCAAAAGGACTTTGCAGGCAGTTTGATCTTCAACTTCGCTCCCCATTTTGTCAGGTCTTCAGCTTTGTAAGTTAATATTAGATTTCGAGAAAATCTGCGATATTTTGATACTGTATTGATACCACTTAGGGATAAGGGATAGTTCAAAAGTCGAGTAAGCACCAGATTTTCGCCAATGCAACTCTTATTCCTAAGGGTAAAGCAAATACTTCTTACGCATTTCTTTATACTCGGTGAGTCCTGGTTCCCAGCTTGCCCTGATTTCTTGTTCGCTGGTTCCATTCATAATTTGATGTTTAAACTGGTCAGTACCGGCCAGGAAGTCAATATTGCCCATTTGTTTACTATATGAACGATCAAAGAATTTTTCCTTTTCCGGATAGGCCTGATACATTTCAATCATCCATCGAATATTAATTTTTCCTTCTTCCCTATTTGTAGAAATATCATAATCTCTAAGATCGAGGCCGTAACAGGGTTCATTCATATGCAATGGACTTTCCGATTTGCCTGGAATACTAATCGGAGTAAAGGTGAAATTGTAGTATCCCTTGAGAGCTGGTGCTCCCAGGATAGTGAACGGCATATAAGTGCCTCTTCCCTGACTAACAATGGTACCCTCAAATAGACATAAGGAAGGATAGAGGATGACTGATTGCTGCGTATTGAGATTGGGTGACGGACTGACTGGCATCACATAGTCCATATTATGACGATAATTTTTAACTGGTATCACCTTGATTTTACACACCCTGTTTTCCGGCAACCAACCCTGACCATTGATCATCTGCGCAAATTCACCAATCGTCATGCCATGGGTGATTGGTATCGGAAACTTACCAATACCCGATTTAAACTGCATATCTAAAATTGGCCCATCGACATATGCATTCGGATTCGGACGATCAAGAATAATAAGCTCCTTATCGTGTTCGGCACAGGCATCCATAACCTCTGCCAGGGTATTAATATTCGTATAAAAACGACAACCTACGTCAGCAATGTCAAAAATCATAATGTCGATTGCATCCATATCTTCTTTAGAAGGCTTTCTCTTTTTTCCATACAAAGAGATGATTGGGATACCCGTTTGCGGGTCGACTTCGTCGTTAACTTTCGCCCCATTACTGGCGTTGGCCCGGAAGCCATGCTCAGGTCCAAAATGAGCTTGATGTTGACTCCAAGACTTAAAAGGCTATCAACGCTTAAGGTCTGGCCAATTATTGAGGTAATATTAACCAACATCCCCACCCTTTTATCGCGTACCAATGGGAGGTATTCATCAACTTGATCTGCACCGGCGATAATTGACATAGATAAATCATTAGGTGTACCCTCTTCTGAAGGAATGGTGGAGTTTGATAAATATGAGTAAAAACCTGCAAGAAATATGATGAGAGTAAATAGTTTCATAAATGCTTCGATTGAGCTTAATTGATTTTAAAATTTTGGTTTAAGCTGGGGCTTCACCTGGATTTTGTTTTAGACTTTCTAGGTGGTTTACAAGTTTTGCAATATGCCGATAAATCGTTGATTTCAGCTATTATTTGTTCATGATATTCTTGAAGGATAGAAGATTCCTGACCAATGTCGGTGGCTTTGCCTGCCCGAGCATGCCGCTCATTGTATTCTATTTGTAACGTCTGGTAAACCGGCTCGAAAAAGTTGGCGTTTGAAAAGGTACCTTTTGCTTCTTGCAATTTCTGCCTAAATTTTCGTGCATAGAGTTCGGCAAGATCAAATTCAAATCTGGCAAAGGCCAATAAGTTGATCGCGTAATTGCTATCAGGCGCGATTAGAGAAGATGCATTTCTTGCAAAGCTACACGAGACCTTCGAGTTAAAATTTTTAGTGAACATAAATTCGGCATTGCTCATATGAAATGCAAAATTCATTCCGGTTGCTGTGTGGAGGCTATAAATGTTGACATCTCCTATTTGGGTGGCTCCTCCCTGAAAGTCATCTAATTGAAGAATGTATTTACCATCCCAGTCAATTACATTCTGGGCATGGGTGAAAACACAGGAAAATGCAATTGGAAGATGGATTAGGAAAAAACTACTAATTATATTTGTCCACATTTATTTGATATGTCGCTATTTTCTGCTGTAAGTATATTTTAATAGCTAAAGTAATTCTTCTCCCATAACCTCACCTTGTAAAATTTTGCTCCCGGTCTTCTTAGTTTAACTCCACTTGCGACTTCCATGATGGTATCCGTCTGCCAACTTTCGTATCCGGAAACATCTGTCGGGTCTGTCAGATAGATTCGACCTGTTTCATCTGAAACGGCACTTTTTACATTTGCTAAATTCAGTTTTTCAATCGGATAAGCGAAATTTCCCATCGGTAATTCAAGCACACCCTCATGCGTAGTGATTAATAGATTACTATTAAAACTCGGATACAGATCATGGCCATCGGTATGGTCATTAGGTAATGGATAAGTATCAAGAAGTTTAAGCCGAGGTCTCGTTCCTGGCATGTAGGCAAATTTTGCCAGAACTTCGCCAAGAGCCCAAATGCATTTTCTTACCCTGTCATAGACAATACCATGAGCCGTATTAAAAGTGACGTCTTCAGTTGCTGTAAGCTCCATCCTCCCTAATCCACTGGGTGTGGAATTGTAATGAATGGTTAATCTATCGTCATTGCTGCAAGCTGATAGTAAATTACCGTCAGGCAACATTTCCACCGAATGACAACTCGGGTATGTTCTGGCCCAAACAATTTTAGATTGATGATCAAAAGGTACATTATAAATGGCTCCATGTGATGCAACAAGCACATTGATTTTTTCAGCATGGTCTAGCCTCTTAGCATCAGTTGGTCGATAGTCCGGTTCAAAGCTCCAAATAGGTGCTTCGTTCAATTCATTCTCAGAATTTGGGGCATTGGCAAACAAAATAATGCGATCGTCGGCCTGGTCGGCTCCCAAAAAATAGCTTACCTGCTCTGTTGAGGCACCTTTTTTTAGGTGATTCTCAGGCCAAATTTGATGTAAGGGTAGAATAGTGCTAACCAGGGATGTCTTGATAAACGTTTTTCTATCCATAGAATTATAGTAACGAGCAATGAAGAAGTTGAACATGTCGAAGTTACTGATAACTTTGCTTGGCAATACTTGATCGCTTGAGCTTTCTGCCTTTGCTCTGGGCTGCTATTCCAGCACCTCCATGTTTTGGTTGAAGATTAGAGATCTAAAACGGACATGTGTCGGCACAATCAAATGATTATTTGTACATTCATTTCAGCAATTCCCTGTGAAGTTAATAGTCGACCAGCAAAATTCTAATCCTTAAACTATGCAAAACTTAGTAATCAATTTTTTCCTGTTCACCATCGTGGGATTAACAACTTTTTGTGTACCAAAAAGTGATCAAACCTCTGATCCAGTGACAATAAAGCATTCCAACGAAATGAAACAACTCTTAGTAGGAACCTACACCGATAAAGAAAGTAAGGGAATCTATCTTATGGATTTTAACCCTTCGAATGGTGAATTATCCAACAGTCGATTGCTGGTGGAGACACCAAATCCTTCTTTTTTGACTTATGATAAAAAGCGCCAGTACGTGTATGCAGTCAATGAGGGACAGAGCGGTCAGGTTTCTTCCTTTAAATGGAATGACGACCGAAGTGGATTGGTGGCGGTAAATCAACAATCGAGTGAAGGATCTTCTCCTTGCCACATCGAATTGAATGATCGCGAAAATTTGTTGGCGGTTGCTAACTATAGTTCGGGTAATCTTTCCATTTATAAAATGGGTGCCATGGGTATGATTCAGCCGGCGCCCACGGTATTTCAACATCAAGGCAGTGGTCCCTTGTTACCTAGTCAGGAGGGAGCCCGTGCTCATTGTGTAAAGTTTGATCCTAATGGAAAGTTTCTCTACGCGGTTGACTTAGGCATTGATCAGATAATAACTTATCCGGTGCTGGATGATGCCACGGTGGGCTCTTCCGTTTCGACATTTTCATTAGATCCGGGTGATGGTCCAAGACATATGATTTTTCATCCATCAAAGGACCTTGCCTTCGTAGTCAATGAACTTGGTAGTTCTGTGACGTCGATGAAAATTGACCATACTACAGGACGATTGCAGCGAGTTGAAAAAGCAAGTACGATACCCAGCGACTTTCAGGGAAAGACTTATTGTGCTGATGTTCATATCACCAAAAATGGAAAATTCCTCTACGCTTCCAATCGTGGGCATCACAGTATTGCCATTTTTAAGGTTTCTGATGCTGGAGCCTTGGAGCGCATTGGTATAGAACTGGTACGAGGTGAGTGGCCCAATTTTAGATTTCATTTACTTAATATACTTTTCAAACCACTCTAAAAATCGTTGATATCGATCCTTAATGAAGGACGGTCTTCGAATTCCATGGTGTTCACCCGGGTATACCACAAGTTGCGTTTCCTTACCCAATCGCTTCATAGCCTGGTACATTTGTTCCGAATTGATAATAGGTACATTCCAATCTTCTGAACCACCCATCCACAAGGTTGGGGTAGTGATTTGCGCAACTTGATTAAAGGGTGAGATTCGCTCCCACAGTTCAGCATTTTCCCAGGGTAGTCCCAACTCTTGCTCCCAGGTCAATTGATAATGATCATGTCCATAATTGGTGCGATAAAGCGCCTCCCCCCTTGGGTTAACCAGCAGAGTAACATATCCATTAGCTGCAAAAAGTTGAGCGTGCGAATTGAACTCAAATTGATATTGAGATACGGGCCCACCATGTATCCATAGAACCGCGGGGTACTTCATAGCCGGATCGAAGCCCAAAGGTTTTACCACAAAGCCTTCAATCCGGGTTCCGTCAGCACTTTCAAAACGGATCTTTTCAACCAGTGGTTTAGCGACATTTGCCAGCAGATTTCCATTAATGGTTGTAAGTTGCTTCAGGCTATCCCTTTGAAAAACAAAGATTTCATTCGGTTGATTACTGGTACTTAAAAGGGGTGCAAGCAAACTGCCTTTCAATGAGTAGTCATTAATACCTAAATTGCCTTTAACCACTCGCTTAAAGTTGTCACCCCCGAAATCGATAGAAGCAATGATGCTGGTTCCGCTTTCTTCCAAAAGAAAAAGACGGATTTTCCATCCTCTGAAAACCTTGGTTTACTGATGTTTCGATCAAGTTCGTTAGCTAACAACCTGGGTTCGCCTCCATTAAATGGGATTACTGCCAGTTTTTGGGTAGCATACCACATGGCATCTTTATCGATGACGGTGATATAGGCAAGATATTTTCCATCCGCACTCCAGGTCGGCGCTTCATCTGGATTTTCATTGCTGGTGACTTGGATGAGAGTCTGTCCTTTGTCAGTATTGTGTGGTGAAACAATCCAAATATCTGAGTTGGCATTGCCATCAGGATTGTCAGATCGATTGCTGACAAAAGCTACGGATTTTCCATCAGGGCTCCATACGGGACTACCATCATCATAGTCACCGGAGGTTATTTGGATGGCATTGGAGTCGCTGGGGGTGCAGATGTACAGATGAGTCCGGTATCGATTGAGATAACCTTCGTAATCCTGTTTAAATTGCAGCCGGTCAATGACCACTGGTTTAGTTTTTTTATCGTCCTCCTTATCCTCCGTCGATTCTTCAGGTTGTGCATCACGGATCATCAATAATAATTTTTGGCCATCCGGTGACCATTCGTAACCAGAGACCCCTTGTTTTACTTGGGTCAATGGTTGAGCTTCACCACCCACCCGGTTGAGTCCCCAGACCTGGCTTTTTTCTTCCTTAGTTTTTGAGGCGAGAAACGATAAATATTTATTGTCAGGACTCCATCTTGGCCGACTTACTGAATAGCCCTTTGCCGTCATGGGTATGGCTTCTCCTTCTCTGGAAGAAACCATCCAAAGTTGAGTTTCCGACTCATCTTTTTTCTCATCATTAGTTGACACCGTAAAAGCAATCCAAAGCCCGTCAGGACTTATCTCGGGGTTGGCTACCTGCTTGAGTTTGATTAGATCAACTATGGTTAGCGGCCGTCGAGTCACCTGTGAAAAAGATTCACCAAAAAATCCTACCAATAAGACCAGGATGAAGAATTTTAGATAATGGGATATCATACGTTTGAGCTAATATTATTTAGGTAAAGATTAAATTTTGCAATTGGGAGGACCTGATTTTTTATTCAAAACAGAACAAGTCACTTGAATGGCTTGCATGGTCGGAAATTAGAATCGCGATTAAAAATATGCGCTATTTTTGTTTCCTTTTTGAAAACATCCACGAAATTAATTCCTGCTCTGCAAACGCCATTCGGAAAGACTCTCCATGACCGGCCCCTTCGTACTCGGTATATTTTATGTCAGCACCTGCCTTCTTAAGTAATTGATACATAGTGCGCGAGCCTTCCACTGGATTCGATTTATCGGTATCCCCATGAAAAATCCAAAAAGGAATATGTTTGATCTTTTCGATCTGGGTTGGATCGGAAAAGCCGGCCATAGGTACGGCGCCTGCAAAAAGACCAGGTCTCCTGGCGGTAAATTCCCAGGTGCCAAAACCACCCATGGAGAGACCAATCAAATAAATCCGGTTGCGATCGATGTTGGGAATCTGGATTATTTTCTCGATTAGTGCGAGAGCAGCTGCGCCAGATTCAGAAGGCTCATCACTCATGCTGTAAGAACCATCTTTGCCCAAACCTTTGAATGGAGTATCCGGTGAATTACCCACCCATTTTGCCCATTCTTCATTGACGGTTTTGTCAGAACATTGCGGTACCAGTACATAACACGGATATTGATGCTGCATATTGGGTGCCACCAGCGAAAGCTCATTCATGAAAAGCCCTACATTTTTATACACCCTTCGGTCGTTGTCGATACCCCGGTCTCCCCGGCCATGTAAAAAAACCACAAGAGGCACTTTCACGTTCTTGGTTATTTCAGGACTAAATAGCCGGTAGGGCATTACGAGACCATTCGGCGCCTTAAATTCATTTTTAACAAGTACTTTGTCGATATTTTTTTCGACCCAATCGAGTGTTTCCTGGCTCGATAAGCTGTGGGGTGGGTTTTGAGTCTGAGTCCATTTTTTATTGCTAGTACTGCAACCGAGCAAAACAAGAACTAAGAAAAAAAGAAATTGGTTTTCTTTCATGAGATTGAATGTGTCAGGATCTGAAGTTGATGCAAAATAGCTACTTTTACCTTGATCTGATCCATATGATTGATATCAAAGATTTTAAATAGTTGCAACTAGAAAAATGAAGATAGTCTATCTGCTATTAATCAGCCATATAATGTTAAATGCTCAATCAGAAGAAGTAAGATCTGGAGTTTACCGTTGGGCGGAACTCCCTGTCAAACTCAGTAAGGATCGGGAATCCAGGAAGATTATGGAGGGGACTTCGCCCCATTTTGATTACTTAGAGATTCATGCCACCACCCAGGCGCCAGGTGCAACACCGGCTCCTCCCCATGCCCAGACCGATATTGAAGAGGTAATTATTGTCAAAGAGGGTACCATGAAATTTACCATGGACGGAGAAGAGTCGATACTTGGCCCGGGAAGTGTGATTCTAATCCCACCACTAGCGATGCAAGCTCTGCAAAATGTTGGCGACGGACCATTGACCTATTACGTGATGATGTTCAGGTCTAAAAAACCGATGGATATCGAGCGTGGTAAAGTTGCTGGTGGTCATCTGTTTGTCACTGCTGATCAGCTGGAGTTTACCCCCAATGATAAAGGAGGGCGCACTCAGTATTTTGACCGGGCCACGGCTATGTGCGAGCAGTTTCATATGCATGTTACCTCTCTTGACCATAAAGGACCCAGTATGGATCCCCATAGCCATATCGACTCCGAGATTTTTCTGGTAATCGAGGGCGAGACAGAGTTATTGCTCGATGGAGAAAGGATTCGCGCTTCCGCTGGTGATCTTTATTTTATTAAAGCTCATCAACTACATGGTATGAGTAACGCCTCAGAAAAACCTTGCCGCTTTTTTGCATTTAAGTGGCGGTAGTAGATCATCTTGCTATTTGATTGAATCCATTTGATTGTGAAATATAATTGTTATGATTATTGTGATTATTATAGAACGATTGGTAAAAAAAATATTCTATAACGAACAAGAGTTCCAGTTAGTGCCTGATCATCTTCTGCTTGAGAACGAGTGAGTCTTTGTGATATTTGTGCCTTGGTATGATGATCCTACATTGGTTTTCGTAATCCCACGAAGGCACCAAGTTCACGAAGGAAATGTATTTTTTGAAATTGCGAGTCTTTGTGATATTTGTGTCTTAGTGGGAAATTTTTAGATCGTTGGAGAGATCCCACCAATTTTCCTGGTTCTCGTAGGAGATTTACTTTAGAATGTGTGAGTCTTTGTGATATTTGTGTCTAAGAGAATATATATTTAACTATTATTAGATCAAGAAATGTTTCAAAAGAATGAAAAAAACACTGTTTCCCTTACTCTTTATCGTGCCTTTTTTAAGTCACTCTCAATCCAATCAATTTGTGCTCTTTGACGTTGAATTCGCCTACACTAAAGAAGATGCCGATCATTCAACTCCAAGTAAATCGCACTTTTATATCAAAGGTGATTTAATCAATGCTGATCGGCCGGTAGACTGGACCTCGCCGATCGACTACCGGAATGGTACCGTACACATCCGCCTGGAAGTGCTTGATAAGCCAGAAGGGGATTTCCCACTACCTGGAGTCTGTGCTATATTCCTAATAAAGGACAAGGTAATGGCTATGGATGCACCAGCACCGGGCTTTATCTCGATGAAGGAGTTTTGGAAAGGGACATCGATATGACCTCGTTTTGGGAAAATGAATCGATCATTTGGAGTGAAGGAGTCAAACAAATGGACCTGGTGATCAAGGATGATAGCGGCGGGCAGGGACATGCTCACCGGCGGGTGGATCACGAAAACTATTTTCCCACCCGGGTCCGGATGACTATGGTGCAAGTGGCAGCAGGATCGACTTATGATCCCGAACTACTACCGTCAAAACCGAAGATGGTCCCTTAATGATGGTAGAGTAAATGACTCCCTTTTTTGGGGATCACTATCGGTCATTCGGCCCTCCAGATCTTAAATTCTCGGATGTGGAACTCAAAGGAATAGGAATCTATGATGGTGCCAGTACTGATATCTAAAAACAACATTTCATTTTTGGCATTTAGAAGAATGTAGGAATTTGTTACCGCATCATAAGAAGCTTCACAAGCAAGGTAATCATTGGAGATCTTAATCTCCGTTTTACTGGAGATCTTACCGGTCTTCAAATCCAGTACCTCAATATAATTTTTAGCATTTTGCAGACTGTAAGAAAAACCAATTACGTGATCGAGTTCAGGGTCATATATGAGATTTTTAATCGAATTCTCTAATTGGATGGAGTCGTTTATGTGACCGTTGTCCGGGTTAATCAAGAGCATCATAGTGTCACTGCGCACGAGGCAATATTCACCGGTGGTTGTCCGGTAAAAATAAGAGCAGGCGTAAACGGCATCCTTCAAATAAATTGAATTGTTGGCCAACATTTTTCCGTCGGTGAGATCGATTTTCGTGATGAAGTCTTGCTGTTGTGCCCAATCATAATACCGCCCTATCAATTGCTCTCCCGAATTAATCAGAACCACCTGACTCAAAGACTGGTCTATCGGAAAGATCTGTATCGTATCTCGCGAAGCTGAGTTGATAAAGACAAACTGCGAATCACAGTTCACATATCCAAAACGTTGAATCGAAGGATCAAAGACGGTTGTTCCGGTTGCGAAGCAATCAATAGAAATAATGGTTGGTGCAATCAGGGTGTCGGCGTTTTCGTGACTCAATCTCATCTGCACAATAGCAGAGCCTCCTTCATTTTGTACCCCGATCAGATAAAGATTGTCTGGAGAATGTTGGCTTTCTTTTACACAGCCCATTGTGCCGGTCAAGAATAAAAGCGCTAAAAAGATGGTCGAAAAAGCGTGAGTCAGGCTCACTTGCGCTCTCTCATATTTTGTGATTGAAAACCCTTTGGTCATGGATGACAGGTTTTATCCCATTAAAACGATCAAAAGGCAGAAAGTGTTGGATTG
Source organism: Saprospiraceae bacterium (assembly GCA_016711125.1). Lineage (GTDB taxonomy): Bacteria > Bacteroidota > Bacteroidia > Chitinophagales > Saprospiraceae > JABDMH01. The sequence continues at coordinate 143,919 of JADJTQ010000007.1, forward strand.
AGTGTTATGTAGGATGATAAAACTTGACCCCAATACCAAAGATTGGTATATTTACTAGAAATATGGAAGGTTATGTCACAGTCAAAGAATACATCAATTACACTGGGAGCACACTTTGAGAAGATAATTCAAAGCAGTATTGAAAGTGGAAGATATGCTTCTGCCAGTGAAGTGATAAGGGCTGGATTGAGACTAGTCGATGAACAGGAACAGAAAATCAGGCGTCTACGCGAAGCAATTGAAGCTGGAGAGTATAGCGGATATGTCAAAGACTTTGATCCTATGAAAAATCTTGCTGATCTACATAAGAAGTTTAGCAAATGAAGCTCACCTATAAGGTCAGTAAATTAGCTCAACAAGATTTGGAAGAAATTTGGAGCTACACTTTTGAAAATTGGTCTTTGTCTCAAGCTGATAGATATTATCGGAACATGGTTCGGGAATTCGATAAAATCTGTAAAAACCCAGAATTAGGAAGACCAATTGATTACGTCAAGAAAGGCAATAGAATAACAAGGTTAAAATCTCATTTGATCGTGTACAAAATTCTGAGTGGTAAGATCTGGATAGATAGAGTTTTACATGAAAGTATGGATATAGGAACTAGACTCGGGGACTGAATCACCCCACATAACACGAGGTCATGTCATCAGATTAGGTAATCAAAGATGCCGGCAACATCTGCAAAAACGGCATGGATTGGCTGTAGTCTAAAAAAGGATATTCCAGTCCCAATCGACGGATATTCTCATAGTACTTGGTATGGTGTCGATAATAGTATTTTTCACTTTGGAGAAACCAGGCTTTTTCTCCTATTTTATCCGCAATAAACCATTTTTCGATCAGGCGGGCGCAGCGTCCGTTCCCATCATTCCAGGGGTGGATTTTGACAAAGACCAGATGTAGCATAGACGCATAGAAAAAGATTTCTTCAATGGTCATTTGCGTCATGCATAATACTGAAAGATCCGCATAGTATTTAGTCATCTCTGATTCGACCTCAAAAGGAGAAGCTGCTACGTATTCAATTTTACCATCGGGTGTCGTCACATACATATTCTGAATCCGGTATTTCCCTTGCCACCTTTTGGGTAATATATTTTGGCTTAAAAGTTTGTGAGCATTTTTAATGTTTTCCCCATTGAGTCGATTCGTTTTAGCGTAAATATAGGCGCTATACAGATCGTCCGTTTTTTTGCTATAATCTGGCGAAAATTCGATGCCAAACCTCTTATGCTTGATATAGGAATCCAAATCAATTTCTTCGCCCTCAATCTTGCTGGAAAATACGGATGCAACAGAAGTATAAAAACTAAAATTTTGTGTCGATATTTCTGCATCGTTTAATGCATGAAAGGCAGCAGACAACCCGCTGGGTATTTGAGAGAGATAAGTGCCTATTAGATCGTTCTTTATAATTGCCAACTTCATTGCGATGATGGGAGAGGCCCGAAGCATTAAGTTTATTTACCTGCTCGCGAATATACAGTATTTACTCCTCCCGGATAGTTTGTGTAGATGTGCTGGTACACGTTTATCGTTTTTTCGGACACGTCATAATCCGTGTAACTTTTCTGCGGTAGCCATTGCAGGGTGTCGAAGATGATCGTCTTTACCTGGGCGGTGATCTGCCTGCTCTCCCGCCATCGGTTGATTCTTAACTTTTCCTCTTTGAGTTTGGTCAATGTGTCACCGGCTATTTTTTTGACTTGCTTTGTCTCTTCCGATGTCAAAGTTTTTCCATCTCGTAAAAGATCAAAAATGGCTAAGGATTCTTCTGTGAGATTTTCACGCATGGCCCGGGCATCTTCCACATTGAGATCCTTGATAAAGTTATTGAGATTATCAAAAGCCTTTATGGTGTCTTCCAGACTTTTGCCCTGATTATATTCCTTGATGATTTCCTGATATCGCTCGTAAAAATCCAGTCTCAAAGGATTTTCTTTAAGCATCTGATCCAGTTGCCGTTGAACTGCTCTTTGAAGGTCAAAAACGATGGTATTTTTCTGAGTCGTTTTTTGAAAACCGCTTTTAATTTTTCAAAATCCAGCGTGGATAAATCTACACTGACATTTTCGGGATTATGGAGCAGATTAGAATCTATCGTGATGCTTGCGTCGACAATTTGCTGCAAGTGCATGATAATGGAAATGACATCAGCCGATTTTGTCTGTTGATTAAGTTGCTGATAGATAGCCTCAATCGCATTAAACTTTCTGATGAACGGTTTGACTTGAGGCTCGGGAAATAATGCATGATATTTCCTGAAAACATCCCTGGCCATGACTTCAAATTTTGTACGCGTTGTTTCATTTAGACAGAGGCAATCCACTGCTTTCTTCAGGTTTGCTATTTTCTCCATCGGCTTGGCGGTTTCATTACTGAGGTCTCCGAGCTTAAACCCCAGTTCACTTAAGTAACCTTGGGTTTGGCGAATGGTTTCCTGTAGGTCTTCTGCTAATGATTCCAGTAGTTCAAAGGGTCTTTGCTGCTTACCTGCTTGGTCACCACCAGCCGTTTTGCCACCACTCGCCTTTCCACCTTCGCCATATACAGAGTAAGCTTTCTCCAGTTGTTTATAGACATTGCCATAATCGACGATGAGACCGTTTTCTTTCTCATCATCATATACCCGGTTTGCCCGTGCAATAGTTTGCATAAGTGTATGACCTTTGATCGGTTTGTCGAGATATACCGTCGAGACACAGGGCGCATCAAATCCGGTAATCCACATGGCACAAACTATGGCTAGCCGGAAAGGATTTTCTTCATCTTTAAATTCTTTTTCTAAATCCCTTTCGACCATTTTCTTCCGATGCGTGGCCATGTCCAGATTCATCTTTCTGAATTTATCCACCTCATTTTGCTCCTGACTGACGATGACACATACCTCGGTTTCTTCAACCTTTTTTAATTTACGTCTAAGGCTTTGTTCTTCTTCAATATCTTCGGCATTTGCAATTCGAAGCTTGATGTCTTCAATATACTGAGGCCAGTATTTCATAATTAAATCATGCATGCGCAGAGCAGTGGGTTTATCCAGAGTGACGAGCATCGCTTTGCCCTGATACCCCCGCTCATTAAAATGCCACACAAATCTCTAGCGATCGCATCTATCCGAGGCTCGGCAGTGAGGATCACGTAATCTTTTGAAAGAGATAGTTTAGTTTTCTTTTTGATCATCATCTAGATTTTCATCCTCCAGGATTTCCGCCATCTGTTCATCGAGCATGGGATTTTCCAGACCTAATTTTTCACCTTTGTTTAAATAGCGGAGTGGGAGGGTAGCACCATCTTCGATGGCTCGCTTGAAATCATAGACCGATACATATTCGCCGAAAATATTTTTTGTCAGTTCTTCCTCATCCTTAATGATTGGAGTGCCGGTAAAACCGAGATAGGAAGCATTGGGTATTCCGTGGAATCGCATATTCCGTGCAAAAGTACCCGCTTGGGTCCGGTGCGCTTCGTCTGAAATAACGATAATGTTTTTACGATCGGTAATTAGAGGATATTCACTTTCCGTCTTCGGGTCTATCGAAAATTTATGAATTAAAGTAAAAACATAGCGGTGATTTTCTTTTAGTAATTCCCTTAAATGCTCCCGGTTTTTTGCCACCACTTGTTTGTTGGTGGTTGCATCTACTCCGGTGAAGGTATCGTAAAGTTGTCGCTCTAGTTCACTCCGGTCTGCCACCATTAAAAGGTATAAGAACCACCGAATTTCCGGTGAATTTTCTGGGCAATAAACACCATCGAGTACGACTTCCCACTGCCCTGAGTGTGCCAAAATACACCTAGTTTCCCCTGCAACTCGTCGATATTTTGAGCTTGGTCAATAACCTTATTGACTCCGATGAACTGATGGTTTTTCGCCATGATTTTAACCACTTCACCGCCACTATCATCAAATAGGAGGAAGTTTTCAAAAATATCCATCAGGATGGGTCTGGCACAGGTGCCCCGAAGCATCGTATCCAGGCTGACGATACCTTCCTCTTCTTCGGTGATCCGTTTCCATTCCAGAAAAAATTTATACGGACTGGTGATGGTGCCCACCCTGGCATCGGTACCGTTGCTCAGGATGACAAATGCATTGCAGTGGAATGCGTGGGGAATCGTGTCTTTATAGTCGGTTAAATTGTCGTCATAAGCGTTGCGTAAATCGGTGTGGTGAGCCTTTAACTCAAAAAACACCAGAGGAATGCCATTGACAAAACCAATCACATCAGGCCGACGGTTATATAATTCACCGACTACTTCCAATTGTCGCACGGCCAGAAAATGATTGTTTAGGTAGTTTTCAAAATCAAATATTTTTAGTTTTCTCTTTTCCAGTTCGCCCTGGTTGTTGGTAAAAGAGACGGGAGCACCCTCTTTGAGTAATTCGTATTTTTCTTTATTAAATCGGGCTAGGGTTTTATCGGCATTCCTTTGGTTTATGAGTTCGATCGCTTGCTGGTAGGCATTTTCCGGAAGGTCCGGATTAAGTTTCTTTAAAGCTTCCAGGAGATAGCGTTTCAGAACGACTTCCGATTTATTTTCCCGGCCCAGCGTTCCGTCTTCTCCAAACGACTCTCTTTTCCAGGCGGTAGTCACTTGCCAACCCATTTCTTCCAGTACTTGCTGAGTTGCATTTTCAACTAAAGCATCTTCCGAGTATTCGTAACTCATGATTAGGTCAATTTCTTTAATCTGGTCAGATAAGCTTGCCAGTAGTTTCGTTTGGTCTTTTCATCCAAATACGATGCCGTCACCAGCGCTTGCACTTTGTCTTTTCCGGAGATCAAACGATTAAATAGTTCATTTACGTGCTTGTCACTCAACCCCACATGAGTAGCCAATGAAAAGAATTGTTTTGACACGTTGCCCCGGGCGAGATTTCGAGGTAATAAGCCATCATCAAGGGCGAAATCCCGGTCGTCAATGTGGATCCGGCTATTCAGCAGATCATAAGCCGGACTAAGTCGATAGTCACCCATAGGTGTTTCCAGAATGGAGAAATTTTTTAAGTGAGCATCACCATTCGAAACTACATAGTTGAATACCAGGAGCTTCAATAGTTTGAGTACCTCGAGTTTAGATGCCGGCAAGTGGGTTTTATAAGATCAAACAACTCCAGATAATTTCCTAAATACTTATAATGCTCCCCCATGAGTCTGCGGGGTTCGACCAGCTAATGATGCGAAATCTTCCTGGCCTCGCTTCGTACCATCTGCTTTGACATCAAATCGTTTGGTTATGTAGGCAGGCTCACCATTCTGAAAAAAAATCAAGGCATTTTCAGCGGTTTCAATGCCATACACCTGACGGGCAATTTGCATGGTCAGATGTTCATTGGCTGGCATCTGATCAGCTTTTTTACCAAAGGTTGGTGTGGGCTTTAAAATATAAGTACCTTTTTCTCCCTCGTTGGTCAATCGTAATTTATTCTTCTCCAGTAAAACAGAAAACTTCTCCTGAACTCCGGAAATGGAAATACGTTTTCTGTTTTCGTTAAAAAGCTTATCAGCCACTTCACTGCTAAAAGGAGCATCATAGGGCAAAACGTGATGCACTTTTCGGCCATCAAAGAGCCTGTTTAGACAGGTTCTGCTGTAGGTCGAAAAACCTTGGGAAAGAGTTCCTGGACAATATTTTATCTCTGGAAGACTCATACTGGAAGCTCCGTTTGAACTACTCTCACGGCGCCGATCGTGTCATCTTTTGCCGTATTCAATAATAATCCAAAATAATCATCCGGATCAATGCGCATCAGTTTGCAAACTACTTGTTTATTCGAACCTTCCGGCAACATATTATAGAAAAACGGAAACAAATATTTTGAATGGTATTCCTGTTTTGATTTAGGCATTGTAAGACTAATTGCCGGCTTAGTACTATTAGCCATCCAGGCATCCTGATACCGAAAACTAAACGACCCGTCATCATGTTGGGTCAAAATTCCCGCATCTTCATCCTTGTATAGAACACTAGCTAATCTCATGATCCATTATCCATTTAACTTGACTTCCTGCGCCGTCGGCTTACCAATCCCTCCGGGCTTGGGAGTCCGACCCCGTCCGCCGTAGCTTTATGCGAAGGAGGCACATTGTCCAACTTTCAATTATCAATTATCTACTGACGCTCCTTCGTCGGTCCGCACGTTGCATTATCCATTGTCAATTATCCATTATCAATTATCAATTTTCCATTGTCTTCACTTCCAAACAAACCTCCAAACCCAATACATCGGCAAGTTTTTGCAGGGTCAGTAGCGTCGGATTTCCCTTGCCACTTTCAAACTGCTTCAGGGTACGCAGGCCTACTCCTGAGAGTTCGGCCAGGGTTTCCTGAGTCACCTGCATCACTTCCCGACGTTCTTTGACTGTTTGTATAAGCTTCTGAAAGTGCATTATGTTGCTCTATTTAATGCAAATATACATGTAATTTGGTTGATTTCAAACTAAAGAGCATTAAAGTGCACTTTTGAATAGATTTGATGTGATGTGAGTGCATTATAGTGCATTATAGTGCACTATTACTGTTCATTTGTCCACAATAGGACTATCTGAATTAGAGGATTTAAAGGATTCTTGCCAATGTCTCTGTAGATACCAAAATCCTCTATTTTGATCAAAACGCTATTTCGGAGACTAACCAATTTAGCCCTTCCCAAACCCATCCTGATTCAGACATTTTAATTATCCATTATCCATTATCTACTGACGCTCCTTCGTCGGTCAGCACGTTGCATTATCCATTATCAATTGTCAATTTTCAATTGACAAAGTCCCATTCTGGTCCAGACAGTTAAGTTGCAGTATTATACTTGGGGTTAAAAATCTTTTTAAACTGCAAACTGGTACCTCCAAAGTTGATGAGCAGACCAATATGTTTATCATATGCGACCACATAATTTTTTGGCTTGTGCCAGATGTACATCTTCCAGATTAATCTTAGCCTTTAATTCTACAACTACTATGTTTTCTATAATAAAATCAGCTCTTCTTGTACCAACTTCTATGCCTTCATAATAAATTGTTTGATCAGCTTCCCGCACGAAAGATAATCCAGCCCTTTCTAATTCAATGGCCAGGCATCGCTGGTAAATGACTTCCTGAAATCCATTGCCAAGAGTGTTGTGCACTTTCATAGCGCACCCGTTAATTTTGTAAGTTAGTTCATTTATATTCATCGCTAATTATTTGTCAGCATCAGGATTTACTTGATTGGAGGATTTACAGGATTCTTGTCAATGTCTCTGTAGATACCAAAATCCTTTATTTTGATCAAAACGCTATTTCGGAGACTAACCAATTTAGCCCTTCCCAACCCCATCCTGCGGTAGTTGCCCCATAAAATGATCAATTGTCCATTATCAATTTTCAATTGGCAACTCCATCCTGCTAATCCTTAAATCCTGGCCATCCTGATTCCGACATTTTAATTATCCATTATCAATTATCCACTATCCATTATCAATTATCAATTATCCATTGAAATAGTTCCATTCATCAATCTCGGCAGTAAAATATCCCGAGCTTCTTTTAGGAGACGGTTTTGTTTGCTCAGGCATGTGATTTTTTCATGAACAGGATTAGTAAAATTTTGAAACAAAGAAAGAGTCATTTCGATCGGCCAAACTATATCAATAACTTTGAATTTGGATTTTGATAGCTCTGGAAATGTGGCACCGGTCGCATATCCTTTGAATTCCTGGATTCGGTGCTTAAATGCGTATAGTAAATATGCTTTATGATGATCTTTGTAAGGGGTCACGTTTATGAAGCCCTGATTTGTTGAAAATGGAGAATCGGTTATTGCAAATAGGCCGATTGTTGCTCTACTTGTCATCATGAATGAGTTAGGGTTAAGAAGTTTTGCAGAACTTTTCTTTAAACCAAGCTCATTGATTTTTTCAGAACTATCTTCTACATAAAGACTATTTGATTTGGTTAAGTCGGTTGGAGAAAACCAATTATGAACTCCATCTGTCCAATAGTCCTTGATTTTTCTGGACGGAGTGCCCCCACCACTTACATTGCACGATTCTCCAATCTTCTTCCGTTCCCATCCCTCCGGCAGCCTCGTCTCGGCATCCACTTTTAGCTTTTCCCCTTTCACGGTAAACTTGACAAACCACTCCTCATAGGTGCACTGGGCCAGCTCCTCCAGAAGTTTGATCCGCTTTAAATTGTTTTCAATTAAATCATCATAGGCGGATAGGATGAAGGCAATTCGACATTGGGTTCTTTTCGATTCTGGCACAGAGACTGGAATCGATGAAAAGTTAGATTTACTTACATGGTGCCTTCCTGAGGCAGTACCTGGATTGGCATTACTGACCTTTGGCAAACTATATTTTAATAAGTAATAGACGAAATCTTCATCATAGAACTCACTGGGAATTACGACATTTACGGATTGATTTGTGAAGCATGGTTTGTGGGCTTGAAACAACTTTTCTCCAACTGTTCCGATTGTTACCACGCCAGTTGCTCCCTTGGGAATAAAGGCATTCTTATATTTCTTAAATGCTATTTCTGAATAGGTCTCTGCCCAATTATCAACATGTCGCCTATCGATGTCCATGTCTGTGGGTTTGATGAATGGGTATGGTCCTCCGTAATAAGCTCTGTTGCTGGTTAACGGTGTATTTCCAGTAATTACTTGGCCAATACTTCCAATGTTTACAATTTTCCATCCCTTCATATCAACTCCCTTAAATTATTCGATATCGTTTCACTGAGATCGACCGCTTCAGCATTTAGTTCATCCAGTTCGGCTTGAATTTCCATCAGACGGGCCTGGTAGTCAAAATCTTCATCCAGGGTCGAGACTACACCGACATAACGACCGGGGGTCAGACTCCAGTCATTTTCTTCGACTTCGGTTCGGGTCACGATTTTGCAAAGACCTTCGATGTCCTGGTACCGGCTATCGGGAAATCGCTCCTTAAACCACACATTGTCTTTTCGCACCTTAGGATCCTCGCCCCGGTACATTTTGATGATGGCGCTCAGGCCTTCCAGCTGATCATCGTCAAAATCATTGATGGTGGTGGTCACCTTGCGATATGTGTTGCGGGCATCGAGCATCAGAATGGTGTTCTGGTCATGTACAGGGGAGTTCGATTTGCTGGAGCTTTTTGCTTTGGAGTTTTGCGGTTTTTCTTTGGCCCGGTTATAAAACCAAAGATGGCAAGGCAGCGAGCGGGTATAAAAAAAATTATTGGCAATGCTTACGATACATTCGACAGCCCCGGTCTCGATCAATTGCTGGCGAATCAGCTTTTCACTATGACCGGCATCAGTGGCTGAACTGGCCATGACAAAACCAGCCCTGCCGGTATCGTTGAGATAGCTGTAAAAATATTGCATCCAGAGATAGTTGGCATTGTCGGCCTTCGGTAGGCCAAAAGGCAGACGAGGATCGGTTTTGACAAAGTCTTTGCCCTTATCAACCTTGTTGACGTTAAATGGCGGATTGGCCATTACGAAATCACACTTGCCCGCCAGGTTGTGTGGATCACTATAAAAACTGTTGGCCTCAATGATCTTGCCCTCGATACCATGAATGGCCAGGTTGATTTTCGCCAATTTGGTATTATTGGTTTTTTGCTCAGTGCCATAGCAAGTTATGGCTTCATTGATCCCTTTGTTGGTATGGGTTTTTACAAAATACCCGGTCTGTACAAACATGCCGCCTGAGCCGCAAGCAGGATCGTGAATGATACCGTGATCGGGCTCGATAAAGTTGACGATCAATTGTACCAGGCTAGGAGGAGTGAAAAACTCACCACCTTCCTGCGCACCGGCACCCTGCATCGAAAATTTCATCAGAAAGTATTCATAGATCCGGCCAAACACATCGCCGGTCGCTTTTTTTCACCGCGTCTTTGTTAAACACCCGGATCAGATCACGCAGCAGGTCACTTTCAAATTCCTGATAGTTTTTGGGCAGATTGCCTTGCAGATCGGGATATTCCGCTTCGATCAGCTTCATGGCATGGTTGATCGCTTCAGCAATGTCGGTTGCTTCCGGCAGCGCAGCCAGGTATTCGTATTTGGCCTCTTCGGGTAGCATGATCGCTCCGGCCGCCAGATAATCTTCCTTGGTAGGAGCCCGTTTACCTCGCGGTCCGCTGGGTATGTTTTTTTCCACGATCGGCTTCGCTTCTTCATAACGGTTTTGGGCAAAGCGTAGCAACACCAAGCCTAGCACCGGATCTTTATACTCCGCTGCGGTCAGTTTGCTGTTGGCCCGCAGCGCATCGGCGGCATCCCAAAGTTCTTTTTCTAATTGTCTGATCTGTTCTTGTGTCATGTGTGTGGTTCGGTGGTTTATGGGCATTAGATTTAAAAAGATGGTTCTTGCGTATTTATAGTGGGTCGATTTTAGTCTATTTATCTTTCTTCGAAGTCGCAGAATGTAAATTCTGCTCTCTCTTGTTGAACGAGAGAGAGGAAGATCTACATCTTCCGGTACTATAGAAAGATAGAAATTGCAGTTTATCCACTAAATATTAGCAAGAACCAACAAGACCTTTAAAGTACTGCCAAACTAAAATAAAAATATGGCAAATCTTCCCTCAGTTGGAGTCAAAGATCACGATTTGTTTCGCCACTCCAGTTATCCCGATGTCAGGTTTAACTGGCAAATTCGAAAGGATCATATCTATTTCAACAATAGTGCTCCCCACCTATCCCGCATTCCTTATTTTGCGTGTTCATTAGAACAAGACATCAAGAAAGTTATACATGGATAGTGATTATCAGGGTTTGGATGAAATGGATGAAGTAGTAGCCCGCGTCATTGGTACGCAAGACTCGACGCCCATGAAATTTTGGGTGGCAGTAGATCCGGCGTATTATCTGCAGCTGGATGATGTGGTGGCTGTTGAGCGATTGCTGCCTGATGGCACGCTTGTCAAGCTGTATGGCATCGTCACCGATGTGAAGGCCAAACACGAAGGAGCCCGGTTTGACTCCGATGTATTTTTGATCATGGATGGCATTTTACCGGCCGAAGTGAGCCAGACGGCTGAGATCACAACCACCCGCTTTGAGCCAGGGATCTTTGTACCACCGCTACCTGGTGAAGCGGTCTTTAAGGCCAGAGATAAGGTGCGTGATATTGCCTTGTATTTTGATAAAATGGAGTTGAAGCTTCCGATTGGCCTTACCCGCGATAAGGAAGGGCTTTTTCTAAATCTGGAATTTCTCAATGGTAGTCGGGGTGCCCATGTTAATATCAGTGGTATTTCGGGAGTAGCGACCAAAACCAGCTATGCCACCTTTTTACTCTACAGCCTTTTTAATTGTGGCATTCTGGGCAAGGAAGCGATAAATACTCATGTCTTGATTTTTAATGTAAAAGATGAAGACCTTTTATTCCTCGATAAAAAGAATGTCAAGTTGACTGATGATCAGCGGGCAGATTATCATCGGATGGCGCTGGAACCCGGACCCTTCCGCAGTGTGGAATTTTGGGCCCCTCCCCGCCGTGGTGACCTCAATGCTGCACCGGACGTAACCTCCCGGTACGAAGGAGTCACCTCATTTTTCTGGACCATCGCTGAATTTTGCAAACAGGATCTGCTGGCTTTTCTTTTTGCTGATGCTGAAGATGATCGTCAGATGTACACGGTGGTCATTTATAACGTAATGTCTAAGTTGAGAGAGGCTCCAACCACCGAGGAAGGAGGTATCCGTATCGATTTGCAAACCATCCGTACCTTTCAAGAGTTGGTCGATGCGATTGTTGAACGTCTTCAGGACGAGATTACCATGCGCGATTGGGCGGGAGCCGCCATTAATCAAGGCACGATCAATGCGTTTATCCGGCGGCTTTATGCCTCGGTGCCGCATGTGAGCAATTTAATTCGCGGCGATATACCCAATGCTAGTAAGCATCAGATTAATTGGCAAAAGCAGGTCACCGTCATTGACATTCATAATCTCAATGACCGGGCAAAACGATTCGTGGTCGGGGTGACTCTTCGTCGGGTATTCAATGAAAAAGAAAGAACAGGTTCAGCGAAGCCATTGCATTTTGTGGTGCTCGATGAACTGAATAAATATGCGCCTCGGGAGGGCTCAAGTCCGATCAAAGAGATTTTGGTGGATATTTCAGAAAGGGGAAGATCACTCGGCATTATCTTGATTGGAGCCCAACAAACTGCCAGCGAAATTGAACGCCGGATCGTCTCTAATTCGTCGATCCGCATTGTCGGTCGCTTAGATGCTGCAGAAGCTGGCCGCAGTGAATATGGTTTTTTGCCTTCCAGCATCCGTCAGCGGGCTACGATTTTAAAACCAGGCACGATGATTCTGGCCCAACCAGAATTACCCATGCCGCTGGTCTTGGAATTTCCATTTCCTTCGTGGGCGACCCGGGCGAGCGAAGCAGCAGCGGGGTCTGTCGGTGATATAGGTTTGGAAGATGAGGATCCTTTTTTTGGAATTGATAATTGATAATTGATAATGGATAATTGACAATGGAGAATGTCGGACTCCCAAGCCCGGAGGGATTGGTAAGCCGACCACTCAGAAGTTTAATGGAAAATAGAAAATTGACAATGGAAAATTGACAATGGAAAATGGAAGGTGTGCCTCCTTCGCTATCGTCGTCACTAAAGTTTTGGCGATCAGAGAAAGCTACGGCGTACGGGGTCGGACTCCCAAGCCCGGCGGGATTGGTAAGCCGACAACGCTGCATAGAGAATAGATAGAATGAAACTAAATTTAAAACAAAGAATAATGAGAGAAAACATTATTAAGAATAAAAGCTTTGCCTTTGCTCTAAAGATTGTCCAGACCTATAAGTCATTGGTGGGTGGAGAGCCGAAGGAGTATGTGATGTCAAAACAACTTTTACGATCAGGGACCGCCATCGGCGCCTTGGTCCGAGAATCTGAACATGCTGAAAGTAAAGCAGACTTTATACATAAACTCTCAATCGCACTGAAGGAAGCCAACGAAACTGAATACTGGTTGGAGCTTCTCCATCAATCAAAATATTTACCTCAAGAAGAATTTGAGGCCGTAACAATAGATATTAAAGAACTTCTTCGTTTACTGGTCGCCATCATTAAAACTAGCAAAAAGAAATGATGATCCGAATTTTCACACTTCAGTTGAATCTAATTTTCAACTGTCCATTTTCCATTGTCAATTGAAGAAAGTAGTCTCAATTATAAAAACTAGCAAAAAGAAATGATGATCCGAATTTTCACCTTTCAGATGAATCCAATTTTCAACTGTCCATTTTCCATTGTCAATTGAAGAAGTTTACTTGTCGCCATCATAAAAACTAGCAAAAAGAAATGATGATCCGAATTTTCACCTTTCAGGTGAATCCAATTTTCAACTGTCCATTTTCAATTGTCAATTGAAGAAGTTTATTTGTTGCAATCATAAAAAACGTTTAAGAAAGAAATGGGTAGAATAATTATCAATTATCAATTTTCAATTTTCAATTGAAAGGATGCGTTTTATACATACCGCCGACTGGCATGTCGGAAAATCTTTGAGAGGCAGAAGCCGGATGGAAGATCATCAGGAGGTGCTGCAAAAGATTGTAGAACTAACCATTCTGCATCGGGTGGATGCAGTGCTGATTGCCGGTGATTTATTTGACTCGTATGCACCTTCACCGGAAGCAGAAAAGATTGTCTTTCGGACTTTGTTGGATTTAGCCAATACCGGTGCCCAAATTATTATTATATCAGGCAATCACGATAATCCTCGACGACTTACGGCGATAGAACCTTTGCTGAGCCTGACGAATATCTACACGGTGGCTATACCATCCCGACCGATGGATGGCGGTTTATTTAGATTCCAAACGAAGAAGAATGAAAATGTCAATATCGCTTTGCTACCGTTTTTATCGCAGAAAGGCATTGTGAAAGCCGACCAGCTTATGCGTGATGATCCAGGTGAGTATTCACAGACCTATGCTGATCGGTCTTATAAATTGATCCAACATCTATGTCAGGATATGTCGGATGATTCCATTAATGTATTTATGGGTCATGCTATGGTACATGGCGGAGTATTAGGAGGGGGAGAACGTTCGGCACACACGATTTTTGAATATAGTATTCCCTCCACGGCCTTTCCTGCTCATCTGCACTATGTGGCATTGGGACACTTGCATCGGGCTCAACGCATTCCCGGTTTATGCCCGGTGTGGTATTCGGGCTCACCCATGCCGCTTGATTTTAGTGAAACGGATGATGAGAAATCAATTAACCTGGGTTGAAGCAAGTCCGGGGAGTTCCTGCTACCGTCGAAACCATTCCGATCAAGGCAGGAAAAAAACTAAGGACCTTACGGGGCAATTTGCTGGAATTAAGTGCAATGGCTGAAACCCAAAATGGGGATCTGCTCCGGATCCTGATTGACGCCGAACCGACATCCGGTTTGGCAGACCAGGTTCGTGATTTATTTCCCCAGGCTATTGATGTCCGGATTTTACGAAGATCCGAAAATAAACAATCGCAGGAAGGGCACCAGAAGTTGTTAGAGCGATCACCCCAGGAATTATTTGCCAAGTATTTGAATGCCGGTGGTTTATATGATGAGTCATTAGTGAAACTTTTTAATCAATTATTGGAAGAAATCGATGAGGCCAGTACGACTTGAAATGGAGGGATTTACGGCTTTCAGAAAACCAACCGTAGTTGAGTTTGAAGGCGCAGAAATATTTGTTTTATCTGGTCCTACCGGGTCGGGAAAATCCAGTATTATCGACGCGATGACGTTCGCGTTGTATGGTAGTGTGCCACGCTACGACGATCTGAAATTGGTGTATCCGGTCATCAGTCAAGGCAAGCTTCTGATGAAAGTACGCTTTGATTTTGATATTAATCAGAAGCGTTACACGGCGATCAGGGTGGTCAGGAAAATGGGAAAAGATCAGGCGACTACCAAGGAGGCCAGATTGGAGTGCGGCACTGAAGTGCTGGCTGGATCGGCACGGGATATGTCTGATCAGGTTAAGAAACTTCTGGGATTGGATTTCGAACAATTTAATACCTGCATCGTTTTACCCCAGGGCCAATTTGCCCGGTTCCTCAATGAAAAACCTGCCAAACGTCAGGACTTGCTCAAAGACCTTTTAAATATGCATGTCTATAGTAAGATTGGGAGTAAAGCCCGGGAAATCACCGGCATTAAAGATGCAGAATTAACTGTAAAACTCAAGTCGCTTGATGATTTTGCTTTTTATACTTCAGAGCTTCTGATCCTTGAAAAGAATAAATGCTCGAAGCTAAAAGAGGCAAACGAGGAATTAGAAAAGTTGCAATCCACATTCGAGGAATTATTAGGTATCTCGGTTAAAAGAGCAGAAGAAATTGCGAAAAAAGAAGATCTCCTTAGACAATTAAGAGATATTGAAATTCCGGAATCAGCAGCTGTGCTCAATCAATTTGAGGGCCAATCAAAAACAGTCATTTTGGCTCAGGAAAAATGGCAGGAAGCCGAAGTAAAGCTCGAAAAAACAGGTAATGCATTGGATCAATTACCAGATCCGTTATCAATCAAGGATCAGATTCATCAACGTGAAAGGCTCCAATCGGATCTGAATAAATTAGAGAAATTACAGTCGGAGGTCGATAGTAAGAAATTACTTTTTGAAATAGCAACCAAAGCGGTTAGCGATTTGGATGAAAAATATAATAGTGCTCAATCAGATTATGAGCATCTCCGGCAGAATCATTGGTTGCATGAGATCACCGGAGGTTTAAAAGTCGGTGATCCCTGTCCGGTCTGTGAGCGTATATTAGATGCCATACCATCTGCAGAAGATACTGGCCATTTGCTTTCGTTGGAAAGAGAAGTTAAAATATTATTCGAGAAGATGCGTGATGCTGAACATCAGAAAACTGCTACTCAAGCTGATTTGAATTCATTACATAGTCAGATGAATGTTCTCTCAGGAGAAATTCAAAAAATAAAGGACGATCTGGATTCAAAGCAGACATTGGAGGATTTGCAAAAAATACTGGTGGAAATTGGACACATTCAGCTGGTTATCAAATCTCAAAAATCAAATATCAGGGAACTGAAAAACAAATACGATACTTCAAATGAAATTTTGAAAAAAACTGAATATAGGATTTCTACAGTTTGGGATCAATTTGATCAAGTCAGAGACAGTTTGGCGATATTGTCACCTCCAGCCAGCGATCGCAAAGACTTAGGCGCTAGCTTGGATCAATTTAATACATGGCGGGAAGAAAAAAAGGTTTTGCTGGAAGGTACAATCAGCGATCTTAAAGTGGATCTGGCAAAAACAGAAGCTATCATTAAAACCACGAGGCTGCAAATGCAGGCTGTTTTTCTGAAGTCGGCTTTGACATTTCCGCAAAATGATCGTTGGCAAGAGGTTATTATCCGGGCTCTCACTGAAAGTGAAAATCAAATCCAATTGATCGGAGATGGCCTAAAAAAGCAGAAATTAATTCAACAAGAAATCAAAGATTTAAAACAGCAAATTGTGCTGTATAAATCCCTGGGATCACATATGAAGGCCAATGCTTTTGAACGCTGGTTATTGCAGGAAGCTTTTAAGAATTTAGTGTTTGATGGAAGTGCCCGTTTGAAAGAACTTTCTACCGGTGATTACTCATTTGCGCTAGATGAGAGTCTGAATTTTGACATTATCGATCACCGGAATGCCGATGAAGTACGTTCATCCCGGACACTCTCTGGAGGAGAGACTTTTCTCGCTTCACTGGCACTTGCATTAAGTCTGGCAGACCAGTTGGCGGAACTGGCATCGGGAGGTGCCGCTAAATTAGAATCGATGTTTCTGGATGAAGGATTTGGCACCCTTGATTCCGACACACTCGATACGGTTGCAAGTACGATCGAAGCACTCAGTGCAAGGGGTCGCATGATCGGATTGGTCACGCACGTAAAAGACCTTGCCGATCGCATGCCGGTACAATTTCGGGTGAGTAAAGGAGCTGACACCTCTACAGTAGAAAAACTGGTCTCATGAATCAACTTAAGCTAACGATCGAGAGCTGGTCGCCGGAATATGGTACACCTATTGGCGATTCGATCCTTGAGTCGACAAAGGTACAGGTTGATGTAGACATTGAGATTGCAGCCCAGGATTGGAAACCAATCGGACCCAAAGCTGAAACTAAAAGAGTGGACAAGATCATTTTTGTGGACGGGGTACGTCGTATGGAGAGCATCGTTTGGATAAGTGAACCAGGAAAAAGTGATCAACAGGGCATTTGTGCTTCTTATGCAGCTGGTGCTTTGGAGGTTGGTAGCGAGGCTAAGTTACTTCAAACCGAAGTCAGGAGAGGACTTTTTCTTCGCATCCAGACCAACCTTCATTAGGTACGGGAGCACTTTGTTTCCATCCCGTTCCTCCAACTGGAAAGGGAATGGCCCAACTTCAGGATGCTGTGGGGCTCACTATGAATAATCTGGAGATCGATATTGCCGAATCAGTAGTAGATAGAGCAGATCTAATCGTGGTTGACGGACCATTACGGGGTCACCGAAGGATAGATAATGCAGTGGGTTACATTAAGACACATCAGGTAGCCTATCTACCCGATTCTGTAGCTAGTGTCGTAGCTGATCTACCTGCGGGATGTCGCACCCCGATCTTTATTACTACTACCTCCTGGACCCGTTACTCCTGGTACCTTCGTTTACCTTGTACCAAAAGTTATTCATGGGCTGGCATAGTCCGCCTGGAAGCTTCCAATAAATTGTCTGTATCAGAAGTGGTCAAGCTAGCCGATCAAATTAGTTTAACCCTACCAAAATATGCTTCTCAACCGCATAAAGATCCCCGGGCACCGCAAAACCTATATCCGATTGGAGGTCTGGAAAAAGAATTACGGAGGAGGCTAGGAGATCCATATTTTATTTATCGGGAGTTGCGAAAGATGGTGAGGAATTGATTTTTCATTTATCATTCTCGAGTATTCATGTCAATCCATGTTTATTTTCCATTATAATAAACCTCCTGCACTGTCGGCTTACCAATCCCTGCGGGCTTGGGAGTCCGACCTCGTCCGCCGTAGCTTTATGCGAAAGAGGTACCTTTTCCAATTTTCCTTCGTTCCATTTGCATCATTTAGTCGATCCCTTACAGGTTTACAGATGCATTCTTCTAACATTCCATTCTTCCATCCTTCCATTGTTCTCACTACCTTCTTGAAGATCTTCTTGCGATCGATGTCAGGATAAAATTATCCATTACCATTATCCATTATCCATTACCATTACCATTATCCATTACCATTACCATTATCAATTATCCATTGTCAATTGTCAATTGTCCATTATCCATTATCCATTATCCATTATCCATTATCAATTATCCATTATCCATTATCCATTATCCATTATCCATTATCATTATCATTATCCATGGACATAATTTCTAAATTCCGAGTTCAATTTGAAAAACGGCCCCATATTGACCTTTTGTGTTTCATTCTTCAAGTCTTTTCTTACCTGGTACAGCAAATTTCCCTGCACCTTAAGTCTATGACCATAAAGATATTTGGTGATTCCCAGGATGTATTGTTCTTGCCGCTTTTCATTAACACCTTCAAATACTGAGTTATCGTACACGGAACGATCAGGGACAACAAAGGCGCAGCGTCCTGCCAATTCGTAATTGTTCTTGAAGAGGTAACTCACCTGGGTATTGCTACCAAATCCATTATAAACTGCTCTTGTTTTTGTTGGATCGGAAGCATTTACCGTCACTGGAAGATCCGAACTACGATAGCAGTATTCCTGCATAAAAGCAAAACCTTGATACTTGAATAGTAGATCTGCCTGGATGTTTTGCAAATCAACCGGCGAATATAGGTCTCCTGCCAGTGTTCCTCCCTGTCGAACAGCCCTTGAGTTATAATTGTAATTTGCGCCGATTGCTAATTTGGGTTTTTTCTCTCTGATCAAATCACCCTCCCAATCTTCGTTTTCTCCGGTGAATTTACCAAACGGCAAAATTTCAAGTCTTCCGGTATAATTGAGCCCCCCATCAGATTGTACAGAGTTTCTACCCTCCCCAGAAGTTATGGCCCCTTTCAACCGATAATAATCGGATTCATAGGTTGCAAAGAAACCAAAATCGCGATCCAATGTAAATGTTGCATTGACAATCGAACGATCGGTGAACTGTAGGTTACCTGATGAAACGACGCGTTGCCGGTTACCGGGGAGCTTGGTCTGTCCAAAGCCCAATTTTAAATTAGGAATCGGCTCATAAAATATGATCGCATCCCGGATAATATTAGGACTGGTATTGTACAAGGAAGGACTGGACGAATCCCAATCTAAGTCACCTCGGGAAAACGAAATCTGAAAGTAATAGGTGATCTTAGAGCTATGAACAAATCCTCGAACTGCCATTCTTAACCTCCGTATCCTAAATTCAAAGGATTCCGCACTTAAATCACTTTGAGAAGTGGACAAATAACCGGCCCGGTTCTGCATTCTAAACTGAAATCGGATGCCGAACAAACTGTCTTTTTGAACCACTTCAATGCCCTTTTCGTGTTTTGTGACGACATGAAGGGGCGATTCTTCTTGGGCAGTACCACTAGTCGTCAAGGTGAAAATTGCGAATAGAATCAATAATTTCATTTTCATAAACGTCGTTTTTTCATAATCTGAAGTATAGCTTAGCATATCCAGTATAACTACCAGATTAATCTCTATCTAAATTGAGCATTAAAGATAAATGGATTGATCTTGAATTGAGTTTTTCTTCAACTGTCCGCTGATGCTATCAAAGTTGATAGTTGGCAATTTGTCAATAGTATCAAGCCCTCGGGGTTTGGGAGTCCGACCCCGGACGCCGTAGCTTTAAGCGAAGGCGGTACTCTTTCCAATTTTCCATTATCCATTATCCATTTTCCATTAAGCTCCTGCGTGGTCGGCGTACCAATCTTTCCGAGCTTGGGAGTCCGACCCCGTACGCCGTAGCTTTATGCGAAGGAGGCACTTTATCCATTATCCATTATCCATTATTTATTATCTATTTTCCATGAAGTTCCTGCGTGGTCGGCTTACCAATCCCTCCGGGCTTGGGAGTCCGACTTCGTCCGCCGTAGCTTTCTCTGATCGCCAAAACTTTAGTGACGGCGATAGCGAAGGAGGCACTTTTTCCATTATCCATTATCCATTATCCATTATCCATTATCCATTATCCATTTTCAATTATCAATTCCCCAGTAACCCCAACAAATCTTCTCTGCTTAACGACTTCATAAAGGATGTCTCTGCTTTTAATCAAATCGTCGGTCAAGGCCTTTTTTTGTGCCTGTAGTTTAATGATTTTCTCCTCAATCGTGTTTGGGCATATTAGCCTGATGGCAGTCACATTTTTGTCCTGACCAATGCGATGTGCCCGGTCTATCGCTTGATTTTCGACAGCCGGATTCCACCAGGGATCGACCAGGTAAACATATTCAGCTTCGGTGAGATTGAGTCCGGTACCGCCGGCTTTGAGACTGACTAGGAAAATTCTGACATTTGGATCATTTTGAAATTCTTCGACCAGTGCTTGCCGATTTTTACTCCTTCCTGAGAGCATCACAAAAGGGATGTCTCGCTTAGATATTTCCTCTTTAATCAGATCCAGCATACTGACAAACTGTGAAAAAATCAACATTTTGTGATTGGCAACATGGTCTTCGATTTGCTCGATAAGCATTTCAATTTTTGAGGCGACCTCTCCTGTGGTCTCACTTCCGATCAGTTTAGGTGAATTGCAGATTTGTCGCAATTTGGTGAGCCCTTTTAAGACATGCATGGATTTTCTTTTCAACTCTTCATTATCGTTGGCGGAAATGTAATCGCGAAATTCCTTTTCATAAGCATCGTAGATTTTTCGTTGCTCGGGTTTCATCTCACAGTAGAGCACCATTTCGGTTTTTTCCGGTAGTTCGGAGGCCACTTGTGTCTTCGTTCGACGTAATAAGAAGGGCTGAATCTTAGCCTGTAGTTCCCTGGCTCGTCGGCTGCTTTTAAATTTATCAATTGGGATGGAGTAGATAGCTCGGAAGTAGGTCTGATTACCCAGCAGACCAGGGCAGGCAAAAGAGAATTGGCTATACAAATCAAAGGTATTATTTTCCACCGGGGTGCCGGTGATCACAATTTTATTTCTTGATTGGAGAAGGCGAGCAGCACGATAGCGTTGCGTATCGGGATTTTTGATGTTTTGTGACTCATCAAGAAAAATGTAATTGAAAGAAAATTTCCTTAAATAATTGATGTCCGAAAGTAAGGTAGAATAAGAGACTAGGATGACCTCAAAGTGATTAAAGTCATGGGAACTTTTCTTACGGTCAGATCCGACAAGACTATGCACTTTCATTGTAGGTGCAAATTTTTCAATTTCTGCCTTCCAATTAAATACTAGGGTTGATGGAACCACAATGAGATTGAAGTTTGTTTCAGATTTATGTCTTTGAGTAAGAATGAAGGCTATGATTTGCAGCGTTTTCCCCAGCCCCATATCATCAGCCAGGCAGCCACCAAAATTAAAGTCATCCAAAAAATTTAGCCATTTGAGACCTTCATATTGATATGGCCTCAACGTGGCGGAGAGTTCTTTTGGAATTGCGACATCTTGTATATTTTTAAAGTCTGAAAATAGTCTACGATAATTATGGAGATCATCTCTGGTATCATCCTCCAACATTTCCTGATCATAGATTTGCTCTATCGACGCAAAATTTATTCTGGAAGTTTGGATGAATTCATCGTTGACAATTTCACCTGCATTAAAATATGCTGCAAACTTTTCCAACCATACTTGCGGTAGAATACCCAGAGTACCATCATCGAGTTTGATGTACTTATTTTTATTTCGAACCGCCAGCTGTATTTTTTTGAGTGATGCTTTTCGTTTACCAAATTGGACGTTGACAAGCGTATTAAACCAATTGATTCCACTTACTACTTTGACGGTTATTTTGGCCTGATGTGGATTCAGTTTGTTGTTGTGAAGTTCGTTGAAGCCCAAAATAGTGATACCATATTCTCGCCAGATATCAAAGGCTTGGAGAAACCAATCTTCATCCATAAAATGTTTACGATGCAGATAAAAATAGTCTAGATCATTTTCTATCTGATCACGAAAATCGGGATGTTGTTTGATGATCAGAGTGGTGAGTTGGAGTTCCTTATTGTTGTCACGGTGCACTAAAAATTCCTTCCCTTGGCTGTCCATTCCATATATGCTTCTCTTGGACCGTACTCCGATCTCAACATCGCTGTATCGAACCACCGGAGAGATTTTTATAAATGCTGACAAATCGGATAAATACATGATCATTTCTACATCCGTGTTAAATCCATGTTCCGTGATTTGTGCTGGAGTAGCTTTTTTAATATCTGTGTAGTTAATTTGGATTTGCTCTTCAAGCTGATCTAAGAACTGCGCCTTAAATTCTGAAAATTTATTTCGGTGGATGAGTAGGTTTTCTGACTTCTTTTTAAATAGCTCGATCATGCCCAAAGTCGCCCGGTTTCCAATGAGATAGAAGGTGTCCTTTACCTGGAAAAAGCAGCCAAATTTTAGCGGCAGATCCCGAATGTTGTATTTTTGCTGGTCCAGAGTTAGACAACCCGATAATTCAAAGTGTAATTCATGTTGATCAATATTTAACTCCACGGCTTCTGGCAGGAGAGCAAGACTCACAGGTATGATGGAACCTGAAGATACATTTTCCGAAATGGCTGGATTATGATAATAGACGTGACAGTTCAAGGCATTTTTTAGAATTGTTCGCAACGCCAGAATATCTGAACTACTTAGTTTAGCATCCGATCGTTTTTGAAATTGAGCAACGCTAATGAGAAACTTCAATTCATTTGCCTCTGAGTCCCCCCAAATATTCTCCGTCGGTGGGATAGGTGTAAAGGGGTTTTTTGGTTTCCCTTCCTGACTCAACGGGGCCTGATATAGATCAATGATAAGGTGGTGGAAAAACTTATGACTTCGCAGCACGATCAGATTGGGTCTCGTAGCCTTGACTGGCGAAGGAGCCCTAGAAATATCTTGTTGGCCAATGATTTCGTTGGTCCAGTTCTCCATGATAGCGTGGTTTACTGGAATGAGCCCAGTTTGTTTTGGGGCAAGAATGAGCTGTCCATTCTCATACTTAATATCGAAAGCCGAATCCAGTGAAGGTTCATTTGCCAGTCCATAATCTTGAGCAAATCGCCTCAGTTTTTGTTGGCGAATTTTTGGGCTAAAAAATATTCTTAGATCATCTCGTCGTAAGACATTCAGAAGTACCTGTGCCTGATGGCGGCAGAGTTTAGTCTCTTGGGTTTTACAATCGCAGAATAGATTAATCTGATTATCTCGCTGGATTAGAGTTACCAATTGCTTTACGTGCAGAGGCCCCTGATAGGTAAAGACCCCTTCGTCGACTCCGAGTTTTTCCACCAGGATCTGAATAACAGGGTTATTTTCGATCTTCTCCTGACTATTCCAGTGAATGTGATCTTCTTTGAGATGCTCGATGGTGAGATTGGGAAAGACAAAGCGGTGGTTAAGGAAATCGTCTGGGTGGTTAGATGTCGGTATATCTTCTGCCATTTTGATGGTGATGATTACAAGGGGCTGCCAAAGTAGGTTTTAAATTTGAAATACATAGGTGGAGCTTAATCAACTACCTTAGTCGTTGGATCTAATATTGCAGTCCGAATTTGAGATCTTGGGTTTTCGCAGGTGCTAAAGGAATTATGATTCTGGAGCTAAAGTCTTTTGTGAATTTAAATGTCTTGATCTAGGAGGGTGTTGAACTGCGCAACTTGATGCTGAAGCCGTAAAATCGTCGTTTCTTGTGCGGCGAGACGAGGGAAGGTACCGGAGGTTGAAACTGACTGACCTGACTGCCGTGGTCAGCCAGGCAAGGGATCAACGAAGCCAGGAACGGCGAGAACGGCTGCGTATAGTGGGAATCTATTTTTTATTAATCAGCGCGAGGTGAGTATTTCAACAGCCTCCTGGGTAGCATTGCAATTCCTGTTATCTTTCCCTAAGGGATTTATGCCTTTTTCAAGGGGAAGCGAGGGGGTTAGGTGGAGTCAAAATATTCTCGGAATAATTTGTCTCACTTAATATCATTAAACTGACAAAACGATCATCTTTGAAACCAATAAAAAACTAAACGAACTTGCTGCGATGAGTCTAACTTCACTCCAAAAAAATCCTTTGTCTAGAATTATTTAATGGTAACTTGAGAAGAGAAAATTTTGAACACCTGATCAATCAGTTGTCCTGCAATGAAGCCAAAAATAGTGGACGACGTCTTGCTTTCAAGGCGATTTGTGCTAGCTGCATCCTCGACCATGATAGGTGGAGCGATTCTAAATACCGTTTCCAATGCAATTGGCCCAAAGCCAATACCCGATCCGACCAAAAGTATTGGGCGGGGTTCTTCCAAACTGGGCAGTAGAGCAGTAAGTGAACAACTCAATCGCTACGTAAACCGCCCCACACCATCGGGTGAATCGATGACTCCTCTTCAGGATCTGGTAGGAATAATTACACCATCTGACTTGCATTATGAAAGACATCATGGAGGTATCCCGGATATTGCACTCGAGAACTACGAGTTACTTATTCATGGGATGGTCAGCAGTGCTAAGAAATTTACGATTGCCGATTTAAAGAGATTTCCACAAAGGTCAAGAATTTGTTTTATTGAATGTTCTGGAAATGGATATCATGGATATTATAAGAAGAATATAACCGAGGAATTATCTGCCCAGCAGCTGGACGGGTTGATAAGTACCAGTGAGTGGACAGGCGTAATGCTGTCTACTTTATTTAGAGAGGTCGGGGTAAAATCTGGAGCCAAGTGGTTTCTGGCGGAAGGCTCAGATGCTGCAGTAATGACAAGAAGTATTCCTATCGGCAAGGCTTGGGATGATGCAATGATAGTTTTTGGACAAAACGGAGAGGCGATCAGACCAGAACAAGGATATCCTGCAAGATTACTCCTACCGGGATGGGAGGGAAATACAAGTGTTAAATGGATTAGAAGAATTGAACTATCGGATAAGCCTTTCATGACCCGGGAGGAGACATCGAAATATTCTGACCCATTACCAGATTGCACTGCAAGGTTATTTAGCTTCGTCATGGATGCCAAATCTCTCATTACCTTTCCATCTTTTCCATATGCATTGCCACAAAAGGGTTGGTGGGAGATCCAGGGATATGCCTGGAGTGGTCATGGTAAAATTGTGCAGGTTGAAGTTAGTACTGATGGGGGTATAAATTGGAGAAATGCTGAACTTCAGGAGCCGATTTTATCTAAGTGCCAGACTAGATTTCGAATTCCCTGGCACTGGAATGGGGAAAGATCAATTCTGATGAGTCGGGCACTTGACGAGACTGGATATATGCAGCCAAGCTATGCTCAACTGGAGAGTGTAAGGGGTAAGGGGACCAGCTACCATTTTAACCACATTAGGGCTTGGAAAGTGGAGCCAGATGGGAGGGTCTTATTGGGATTAAATGAAATGATCTAATGAGCAATTACTAATAGCGATGGATATCGGTGCATTCATAAATAGGGCTGCGGTCTTTGCATTTATAACATTGTTTTTTCAAATGGGCTGCAAAGGGTGGAAAGAAAATACTGGGGAGGGCTCACCGTCCGATTATTCGATTATTTCTCAAAGTCCCGCTGATTCATTATTGAGATTCCCTGAGTCGTGGCCTGATAGCTTTGGCTATGGTAGAATAGTTTCAGTCGAAGAGATTGGCGAATGGGATATCGATGTAATGCCCGATGGTACTGGGTTGCCGGTTGGTACTGGTACTGTCGCAGAAGGTAGAGTCATATACCAAAATATATGTGTTACTTGCCATGGCGTTACAGGCGTTGAAGTACCGTTCGATAACTTGGTGGGGAGAGAACCACGAATTGATTTCCCTTTTGGTAAAGATTATAAATATTTGTCCATGCGCACTATTGGAAATTATTGGCCCTATGCAACGACCTTATTTGATTATATAAGAAGAGCAATGCCGCAAAATGAACCGGGTTCGCTTGGGGCAAATGAGGTATATGCTCTTTCGGCTTATCTACTTCATTTAAATGAAATTGTATCTTCGGATGCGGTCATGGACAAGAAAACGCTTCCTGCAATTAAAATGCCGGCGAGAGACCGCTTCGTCATGGATAACAGGGCAGGTGGCAGGGAAATCAAGTAACGACTTCTGATAACCTGTCCTCCTTGTAACTTTCTGACCGGTTGAGTTTTATTAAGCAATTCTTTTACCAGAGCTGTCTATTTACTTAATTCTAATTTCATAAATTATTTTAAAGAGAGAACCATGGTCAAGTTAAATCAAAAAATAAAGCTGAGCAATTTCTAAAATTTCATACCGATCCTGAAATTTTAGTTCTGGTAAATTCTTGGGACCCTGAAGTTCGAGATTAGTTGAAGCGTTGGGTTATAAGGCCATAGGGACCACAAGTATGGGAATATCTGCCACCTTAGGATACCCCGATTGTCAGGCTATACCCTATACGAAAATGGTTGAGGCTGTGACTAAAATTGTCGAAAGCGTGGATTTGCCAGTGACTGCCGATATTGAAGCGGGTTACGGTAAGAACTTAACCGAAATTGTGCAAACTGTCGAAAAATTTATTGCATCCGGAATTGCGGGAATTAATATAGAAGACAGTGTTGCTGTGAGTCCTGACTTAGTGGATGAAACAGAATTCTCTGAAAGAATATCAGCAATTCGGAAGCTTTCCGATTCTCTGGGATTTCATTTGGTGATCAATGCCAGAACAGATGTATTTCTGACCCAATCCGGTAAGCCCGAAAATCGATTGGCTGAGGTGATCAGGCGCGGAAACAGGTATCTCGAAGCAGGTGCAGATTGTGTATTTGTTCCTGACGTTTCTGAAAGGGAAAAGATATCGGTTCTCGTAAAAGAGATTCAAGGGCCGATCAATATCTTGGTAAATCCAACGAGAGGTGCTGGTTTGCCACCTCCCATCTCAATATTGCAAGATATGGGTGTTGCTAGAGTGAGCTTTGGATCTACAATTATGAAGGCCACATTAGCATTGACAAAAAAAATTGCATCTGAAGTTATGGAAGCGGGAACCTATCATCTTTTGTTCGAGCATTTGAGCCCAATCGCTGAATCGGCAAAAGCTTATAACATGGCTACCGGACGACCCAATAAATAGCATCTTTTTTACTGCCGACCTTATTTTGTGCTTGCAGATTGCTGATCTACTTGAAAGATCCTGTTGTGGACCAAAGATTTCCTAAAGGCCAATCTAAGGATGGTATTAGGGAAAAAAATATATCGGAAACTCAATTTGACCTTTTAGCATCACTGGGAATTAACGATTTGTATTTAAATTAGAAAAACATGAATCCGAATCACTCAGATCCCTATTTTCCACTCATCGTTTAATTTAATCATAATGACTCAACCATCTGTTTCATAAATTCAATTGCCTGCATTTGCACCAGCACCTGTCCTTCCTGGCAGCTGGATTGCGAAACACAAAATAGATATCGTGCTTACCATTGATGGCCTCAATCTTTGCCTGGACAATAGTTGCAGAAAGACGGGCCATTTTGCTGAAGTCGATCGGTGCGTCAGGATTGGCTGATTTGGCTTTTTCTTCCCGTAGCTTTTGCATAATAGCCCTCCGGTCGACATCTTTCGGTTCAATAAATTCCGTTTGGCTGATCAGTTGACCATCGGGTGAATTAAGACGTACTTCGATGATCGCGCCGGCTGCTCCCACGCGAGGTGATGCCTGTGCCAGGAACTCTATCTGGTCTATGCCAGATAAATCCAGGTCTTTATAGGCCAGATACGCCTCGTCGCCCACCAGATTAAAAGACCGCGATGGTGTAGTCAAGAGTTGTATTCCTTTTCCGAGATCGTACTTTTCCGGATCCAGTACCGGATTGCGTAAAGCGATGATTTTTTCGGAAGCCAATGATTTGATTTTTCCACTTCCCTGATCACGATAAGCCACTCGCAATAGGTATCCACCTTTTCCATTGTCACCCTTCGGGACCTCAGGAACTAAGGACCCTTCCAACGGATATGACTTTGGTGCTAACACCTGATTGTCAAGACTCATGATAAAACTAACCATTAAAGAGGCATCTTCCTTTGACAATTGTGGATGGGCGCTCATGGCATGTTCGCCCCAGATTCCGGTACCACCAGTTATGATTTTACTGGCAATGATCTCTTGTCCAGCCCGGTCATTTTTGTATTTGGCGGCCACATCTAAATAACTTGGACCTACCGATTTTTGATCGTTCAAATGACAAGACCGGCAGTCGTTTTGATTGATGAGCACCGCTCCCTTCGAAAAGGCAGTCCATTCGTCCGATGCCCGGTGATTTTGAGCAATTTCGATCGGATCAAATCCTTCCGGAGCATAATCAAAGTTGATAGCCACATTACTTTTTTCAATTAGTCCGGATTCAAGATTTCCATCTTCGCGGTCATATACCGAGATCTTGTAGACCAGTTCATCTCCTGGAAAGAAAAAACTCTGATTACCCTGCAAAATCACCAGATCGACTGATGGTAGTTCGTTACCTGCCAGAATTTCGAATGCTTGAAAATTACTGGCACCTTGCCCATCGGTGACCTTTAGGTTGACCTGATAGTTTCCTTCTTTCTCAAAAGTGATTTGTGGATTCGCATCATTTATCGTCCGTTGAAATCCATTCTCCGAGTGGATGTTCCATTCATAGGCTAGGTGGTCATTATCGTAATCCATGGTACCATCAGAACTAAGTTGGACAGCCAGAGGTAACGCACCGGCTATTTTATCAACGCCGGCCACCACGACTGGAGTCCGGTTACCACCATTGTATTCAATCCGTTTGACCTGTGCATTGATATTACCTCTGAACCAAGCTGAGCCATATTCCAGGACATAGAGGTCACCATCAGGACTAAATTTGATATCAATGGCACTCTGGAAGTCTTCATCAGGAAGGAAACGTTCCATGCTTTGATAATCTCCCTGTTCGTTCATAGCAACTGACATAATCCATCCGCGCATAAATTCGACAATGAGCCACTTGCCTTCAAAATAAGCTGGAAAACGACGTCCAGAAGCAGCAAAATCAGCCATTCGGAATACCGGACCACCAGTGGCACTGCGGCCAGAACTGCCAACTTCGGGAAACTCGTCTGAATTGGCATAGGGATACCAGATAAAGGCCTTTTCGGGTTTTGGCAGTTTTTGCAAGCCGGTGTTGTTAGGTGAATTATTGATGACATTGGAGGTATCAAAAAGTGACCCTGTACTTCCTGTACTATAGTCGTAATCTGCGTATGCTTTATTGTCTCCAATAAAGTAAGGCCAACCAAAAAACCCAGCTGCTTTCGCCTGATTATACTCGTCATAACCGCGTGGACCAATCGTAGAATCTTTGGAGGCATCTGGCCCGACTTCACCCCAATAGATGTATCCTGACTTACTGTCGATAGATACTCTCCAGGGGTTGCGATGGCCCATGGTGTATATTTCAGGACGTGTTTTGTCAGTTCCCGGAGGAAAAAGATTTCCTTCAGGTATGGTATAGCTGCCATCTCGTTCCGGATGAATGCGCAGGATTTTACCCCGAAGGTCGTTGGTGCTACCGGCAGTGCGTTGATCATCATGGTTTTTCATGCCCGGACGTTCATCCAGGTTAGATGTACCCTGCGGAGGATTAGCAGTGTTGTTGCCGGTGGTTAGGTACAAATTACCCTCACTGTCGAATACCATTCCACCTCCTGTATGGCAACAAAGTTCTCGTTGAGTAGGGAACTCCAGCATTATTTTTTTCGATGAACTGATCAGCGAATCATGCACTACATCCCATCTTGCCAGGACATGTTTGGGAGTGTCAGGATCTGCATAAAAAAGATAAACCCAGCGATTGTTTTGAAAATCAGGATCCGCGATGACTCCCATGAGTCCTTCTTCTGCTTCTCTGGATTCGCCATCTGCATTGGTGTATTTAGTATTAACCGGAATGGTTGTAGTGGTCTTGAGCTCCCGGCTATCGATATCAAATACTTTGACACCTCCTTTGCGCTCAACCAGCATTAGACGGTCTCTATTTAAAAATGTGAAGGCCATCGGTTCATCAAGCTCCCCGGGTTGGGTCATGACCGTTGTAGTGAAGCGGTTTACTTCAGGTGGCATTTGATTGGATACTGATTGGGAATTTTTGCATGAAGTCAGGAGCAGCGATAAGAAGGCAAACAGGAGGTGTTGAACCCAGATGTGCAGGTTGTTTTTCATCAAGAACAGATTGTGATCAAGTAATAAAAATGAACAAATTATTGGCAGAGTAGGTGACAAAGATGCTTAAAAAAATACTATCATGAAAAATGAAAAAATAAATATTTTGGTGAGTGCCCCGACATTTCCTACTATGGTATTAGAAAATTGCCTGCCTATTGTGAAGGCTTTAGAGTCTACTAGTTTTAGAGAACATCTGGTTGTGAACCTCACCAACTCTGGCGAACAGGACTTGTCTTACTTCTCTACTTTTTAGTTCGTTCTGTTTTATTTTGATTCACTTGAAATTGAATAGGCACCACCCCAACAAATCTTGAAATAGATGAGTTTCAAAATAAAGATTTTAAAAAGTATTCAGAGGTACTTAAAATTTATCACTTCGTGGCATCTTTTCGCAAGAGCTTCTACATTAGCTTGCATGAGTTTCGTCGCCTGGATTAGGATGAAACCAGCAACTTGAAAACAATAGATGTCAGGCTCATTATCTCAATATTTCTTTAGGAGACTCCAAATCCATCCAAAAATCGTCAGCGAAAGCAAACCATATCCAGCTCCTGGGAGTGCTGATGTCGAAAGCACCTCAGTACCCATGAATATTTTTGCCGCTGCAATACCAAAAGGAATCGTTGCAGCTATACCAGTGAATCTGAATAAAATAGAAAATTTCTTAGTGCTGGAAATCAACCATAACGCAGGAAGATAAAGTGCCAAGCCGGCACCGAAGGCAGCTTGACCACCTATCTGACCTACTGCTGAACCTCCGGACATGACTGCTTCAGCAATGGCAAAAAGTAAAAATCCGGCTGCCATCAATTCTTCTTTTTCCTGAATATACTTAATCGTAAGCAGTGCACATCCAGAGGTAAGACCAACACTACTAATTTCATAGAGGAGTATTTGCATTATGGGATCAGCAACGAGGCTGCCGAATATGCCAAAAATTGCTCCAATTGCCAAACCAGCGCAGGCGATTAAAATCAGATTTGTCTGCCTCATTTTAATTTATTGGAAGTCAGATCTATTTTCCTTTTGCCAGCTTTTCATTTTCGATGGAGGGCACAGTCTTGAGATATTCCCAAATCGCTTCGATTTCATCTTCTTTCAACAATAGAAATCGCGGCATAGCATTACTTATTCCGCTTCCATCCGGGCGAAGGCCTGACTGCACCGCCTGACCAAATTGATCTAAGTTCCAGTTTCCAATGCCATCCGTTGGATGTGGTGTCAGGTTACGGGATGGTACAACCACAAAATCCATATCTTCCAGTGGATTGCCACCGCCAAAGAAGCCAGGCGAACTCTCTGGGTCTGCATAGTTGAATGTTTCAAAACTTTCAGAATGGCATTCAGCACAGACAAAAACAGAGTTTGCCAGATATTTTCCATAGGCAAATTTATCACTTTTCGATGGTGCGATTATTGGTTCTTCATCGAAGGGGAATGGTTTAATGGCTCCAAGCTTAAAAAGAGCTTTTGCCAAAAATGAATAGTCCGGAGTCTTTCTTTGAACCGGAGATGGCTGAGTAGAAGAATTATCCGATCTCAAATATCCGATTACTGCTCCAAGATCTTCATCTGATAAATTTGGGAACAACATAAACGGGTTGAGTGTACCATTTTTTTGAATTCCGGTACGAAGCAGATAAGCAAGTTCACCATTGCTATATCGTCCAAGTCCATCTGGATGTTTGGTGATATTGGCTGACCACCATTCGCCAAAAGCACTCTCGGCTTGCATGAAAGTCTTCCAGTCAAGGCATTAGTCTCCCCTCTATGGCAATTAGCGCAAACTTGTTCTGCAATCTGCATGCCTCTGAATAATGATGTGCTGTCTGCAGGGATGGTTACCGCAATCTCCTTGATCGGGTAGAGGCGGGGAGATGAGAAGTTAACCCATAATGCAACGACTGCGATAATTAAAAAAAGAATTCCCAATAGGATTCCTGCAAATTTGAGTGCTTTTTTCATGACTAATTTTTTGTGGATTACAAACGATTTGATTATTTATGATTTCAATTTATACCTGGCATTCACTTTTCGACCTTTGATTTAAATTATGAGCAATCGACTCTTTATGGTCAAGACATAGGAAAAATAGTAATTTTTTTATTTTAAGTTGGAAATATTGCTGCAATTATTCATGGGATTTTTTCCACGCTCATGCCTTTTGATATTTTTGGCAGCCGATGGACAATCATTAAGTTCCATTGTGGATAAAATTTACCTCATATTGATCAAAAGGGCAAGTACTTACACCGAACACTGAGAAATCAATCACAGAAACCCATGTCATACTTTTGGAAGACCCGGCATATTTGAAAGGATGTTATTGTTTTTGAAATTCTTCTCCATGCTAATTGGCCAGGTATTCTCGATATACTATGACTCTGGTCATATCACCACCGATTAGTGTAAGAATGCGAAATAAAACTTTCATTCCCGATCTGAAACAGATTCGTTATTTTGATCTTCAGATTTTTAAGCAGGACTATACAAAAATCGAATATGGAGGACAATATTCTTGAATGGCGAAACAATGATAGAATGGATCGTCGTAGATTTCACAAGACCATGAGCGTAGGCGTCATAGGGATGGGTTTGGCAAATTCACTATCTTCAAAAAGTCCCGAGCGACTGCAAAAGCCAGCCATCGTTAATAGGTTGCTTCATGTGGGTGGAGACTATCATGTAGTAATGTGCGATGATGCGCTTAATTGGAATGAACGTCAACAGAATTGGACCAACATCCGCAATTTTCAATACCATCAAAGATACGGAGTCAGGCACATGACTAATTCGATGCAGGGTACCTGGGATTTGGATGAAATGAAGCGATGGCAGGATGACTGTGCCCAGGCTCAAATGATTTGGGAAGCGATACGAATGGACTCCAGCTTCATTTATGCTAAACCTGGAGATGAACGTGAAAATAAATTAGGCGAGGTGATTGCCAATGTTCGGAAAGCCGCAGCTGTAGGAGTAAAAGTAATTACGATGCACTGGACTATGATTCCAATTCGACGTAATGGACATACTCCCGGCCGGGGTGGCTCCAGCTATCACGCTTTTAAACTCGAGCCAAACTGGAGGGATTTACCCAACGAAGCGAGGGGTACTGTTTCTTATGACCAATATTGGGAGCGTATTACCTATTTCCTGCAAAACATCATTCCTGTTTGTGAAGAATATGACGTGCGCATGGCAGTACACCCCTATGATCCACCCGGATTACCCCGGGGTTATCAAGGGGTCGACAATTGGGATGCAGCGCCAGCTTCCGTTTTTGATTCGCTCAAGAAATACGAATCAATTGTCGATAGTCCCTACAACGGATTTCAATTGTGTTTGGGTACCATCATGGAAGGTATGGAGAACCCTAAAATCGATATTCTTCCTGTGGTCCGGTATTTTGCTGAAAGAGGGAAGATTTATCAGATCCATATGCGCAATGTAAAAGGTGGTTTGCACGATTTTCAGGAAGTTTATATTGATGAAGGAGAGGCCGATTTCATCGAAGTGATTCGAATTTTAAGAGACACCGGTTATGCTTGGTCGATTTGTCCCGACCATGTGCCGACTCACCCGGATGATCCACGTGGTTACCAAGCATTTGCGCATGCCTTTGGCTATATCAAAGGAATGATTGATTCAGCTAATTCTGAAGTACAATAATGAGTTGGCTGGTGTTGTCGCGATGGTTGCCATGGGTTGTTGGAGTGCTGATAGTGATTTTACTACTGAGTTTTGGAAACGTATGCCTGGCTCAAAGATCAAGCGATACAATGCGGGTAGAAATTAATGCTATCTCCGGTATGCAATATGACCTGGTTAGATTTTCTGTTAGACCTGGCACCTTTGTCAAAGTGATCCTGAAAAACACCGATGAGATGGAGCATAATTTGGTTATCGGAAAAACTGGTAGTCGTGATAAAATTGTAACAGAGGCTTTGAAATTGGCTCAGGATGGCCCTTCCTTGGGATATATTCCTCCTATCCCTGAAATACTTTGGTCTGTAGCATTACTCAAGGCTGGTGATATCGACTCCATTAGTTTTCGGGCGCCACGAAATACCGGTGCTTACCCTTATGTCTGCACTTTTCCTGGTCATGGCAGTGTCATGTTTGGAGCAATGTATGTCACCAATGGTGTAATGCCAAGTCTTATAGTCGACGAAAATGTACCTTTACATCGTAGAAACGGAGGCGAGGAGATGCTCGATGTCAGGCAGATGACCGGTCATCCTTACCGACCAAATCCTCCTTATCTCTATCGGGTACTTATGCCTGATACGGGACCTGCCGCAATCGCCGTTTGTCTACCTCATGAAATCAACTATTGCTGGGATGCAGGATCATGCCGATTGCGTTATGCCTGGTCGGGTGAGTTTCTCGATCTCATGGATTATTGGACGGTAAAAGGTGAATTGCATGCCAAGGCTTGAGATCGTATTTTACCAAGACAGGATGAGCTTTCCTTTTAAGTTTGACGAAGACGAAAGTGACTTAGTTGTTGAATTTAAAGGTTATCGTTTGATTGAGGGGTTTCCTGAATTTCATTATAAAATGAATGATATTTATGTCTTTGAATTATTGACATCCAATAAACAGGGATCACTTGTCCGAAGATTTAAATTTCAAAATATGATTCAGGATCTCTGGTTTATTCATGGCGATGGAGACGGAATTGGATACCAGTCAAATAAGGGCATCTGGAAAGCGAATCGGTTAAAACTCAACGCGAAAGAAACAGCCGATTTTACCATAACGATGTTAAAGTCAGATCTATGAACCAGCCTTGGGTCGTTTGTTATTTGCTATTTTTTTTTATCGGTGCTTGCCAAATCAATCATTCCATTGATGAACCGGAAGGATCTTATCTTGTGGAGGATATTACGCTGCCAGAAGGTCTTGTTGGTGAGACTGGAGCAATAGGATTTTTGCCTGACGGTCGTCTCGTGGCCTGTTTTTTAAGAGGTGAGGTCATGATTTACAATCACCAAAAAAAAGACTGGAGCTTGTTTGCCATTGGCCTGCATGAGCCCTTGGGTTTATTAATCGTTAGCGAAAAGGAAATGCTGGTTATGCAACGTCCGGAGCTCACCCGCTTAATCGATTCAGATGGCGACGGTAAAGCAGATTTGTTTGAGACCGTCACTGATGATTTTGGAATGTCGGGCAATTACCACGAGTGGAATTACGGACCTGTACAAGACCATTCCGGAAATCTATTGATCAGTCTTAATACCGCCTCTGAATACGGACATATTAATGAAGAGTTTCGGGGTAAACTTGATACCACTCTGGTGCCTGGAAAGCCAATGCAGAAACATGCAGCAGTATCATATAGGGGCTGGATCATGAAGATCAGAAAGGATGGATCAATGGAGCCGTTTGCCTGCGGTTTTCGTTCACCTAATGGACTGGTAGTGGATGATCAGAATCGGCTATTTGCAACTGACAATCAAGGAGATTGGGTCGGTACCAGCAAACTTTATGAGGTGAAAAAGGACCACTTTTATGGACATCCTGCAAGTCTGCTCTGGCGAGACGGATGGAATCAGGGTGATCCTTCCCAGATACCAGTTGAGGAATTAAATGTTATGCGCACCGAAGCATGTGTTTTATTTCCTCATGGCATCATTGCAGCTTCTCCGACACAGCCCGTATTTGATCTAACAAAAGGAGAGTTTGGCCCTTTTGGAGGTCATTTATTCATTGGAGAAATGAACCAGGAGAGGATTGTAAGAGTGATGCTAGAGGAAGTAGGCGGTGAGCTGCAAGGAGCTTGCTTGCCATTTCTTGATCGTCATGGGTTGACAAAAGGCAGTAATCGACTTGCTTTTGCTCCGGACGGTAGTTTATGGGTAGGTCATGCCGAGCATTTTTTTATTGGAGGTTTGGGTATTCAGCGAATTAAATACACTGGAAAAACACCAATGGACATATATTCAATGCATCTTCGATCAGATGGTTTTGAGCTGACTTTTACCCAGCCAATTGCCGACACTACTATTTTAAGGGCTGACCTGTTTCAATTTCGGCACTACTACTATACTTATCATCTGAAATATGGTTCAGATCAATATGACGTACAGGAAATACCTGTGTTGGCGATTGATATTTCCGTTGATCGTAAAAAACTATTTTTAAAAATACCTTTAATAAAAACGGGCTATATCTACGAATTAACATTACCTGGTGTTTATTCACAATCAGGAGTATACCTGGAAAATAAGGTCATCTGTTACACGGTAAATAAACTATCTGAATAGTTTAGAATAGTTCATTTTTTGATTTATCTCTTTGTTATGAAACGACGGATTTTTAAGCGATTGACATGGTTCATATTTATTGGCCTATTTTTAAAATGGCCTCAAACCAAAATATTTTGCCAGCGTTTAGGCTATGATGTCATTGTTGAAAAGAATGTGATGATTCCTGCCAAGGACAGTACGCTGCTGGCCACGGATATTTATCGTCCGGCACATAATGGTGCTCCGATATCAAGTCACTTGCCTGTTTTATTTCAACGCACCCCTTATAATAAAGAAAGTGAACGCTTGATTCAGCAGGCGATGTTATTTGCTGGCAGGGGTTTTATCGTGGCTTTACAAGATTTACGCGGGCGCTATCATTCGCAAGGTATTTTTACTAAGTATAGCCCTCTTGAAGCCAGTGATGGCGCCGTTTCTGTTGAAATTCTGGCTAAGTTATCTGATTCGGATGGCCGGGTTGGTATGTGGGGTACTTCGTACGGGGCACATACTCAAGCCGATGCATCCAAATTAAATCCGCAAGGATTAGCGGCCATGGTGATTAATATGGGCGGAATGACCAATGCCTGGGACCATGCGGTCAGACAAGGAGGAGCGTTTGAATTAGGGAGAGAACTGACCTGGGCTTGGAGGCAGATACCTATGGAAATTGCTGATCCGATTGTGAAGGCTCACTTTGAAAGGGAGAAAATCGAAGATTGGTATCAGACTTGGCCATTTCGAAAGGGATTAAATCTTTGTCCATTGCTCCAAATTTTGAAGACTATTTTTTCGAAGAATTAACTCACGGTGATTATGATGATTACTGGAAGGAGACAGGCATTAACTGGGAGGAATATTATGGACAGACATCAGATGTGCCGATGGTGCATATCGGTGGCTGGTACGATATATTTTTGAGAGGTACGATTAAAAATTTTGTTGAATTGTCGTACTTGCAAAAAACTCCGAAATGGCTCGTTATCGGACCCTGGACTCATAGTGGAAATATGAACACCTTCGCTGGGGATGTTGATTTTGGGCAGGAAAGTGCTATTCCCGATTTTCAAGAAGACTACCAAATGATGTGGTTTAATTACCTATTAAAGGACAGTATTTATCCCGAATTGCCAAAACACCCCATTCGGTTGTTTGTAATGGGTGGCGGAGATGGGTCGAAAGATGCAAATGGTCGACTGAATCATGGAGGATATTGGAAAGATTTTGACAACTGGACACCGGCAGGATCAGAACTTTCTTTTTATTTTCATGATGATGGGTCACTAAATAATGCTAAAACGGATCGGCTAAATTCATTTACCACCTATACCTATGACCCGGATGATCCGGTACCAACCTTAGGAGGAACACTTCTGCAGGGTGAAAGATGGAGGTTATGATCAGCGTGAAAGAGAAGATTTTGCTGCCAGTCAAGCGCCATTTTTACCTTTGAAATCAAGAAGTGATGTGGTGGTTTTTCAAACGGCAATCTTAGACAAAGATCTGACCATAATTGGTCCGGTTAAAGTGAAGCTATTTTGTTCATCTTCTACTAATGATACGGATTTTACGTTCAAATTAATTGATGTCTATCCCCCCAGTGAAGAATATCCAAGCGGTTTTGATTTAAACCTTACGGATGCAATCGTTCGCATGAGCTATCGCAATGGAAGGTATACTCGCGACTTGATTCATGCCGATGAAATCTATGAAGTTGACCTCGAGCCTTTTCCGACCGCCAATGTTTTTAAGAAGGGTCATCGAATCCGGGTAGATATTTCGAGTAGTAATTTTCCCCGCTGGGATATTAATCCCAACACCGGTGAGGCGCTGGGAAAAAGCCGAAGAAAAATTAAGGCAGATAATACGATTTACCATGATGCGCTAAGATCAAGTAAGGTGGTTTTGAGGGTGGATCAGTAAAGGCTAAGGCTAAGGCTGAGGCTAAGACTAAGGCTAAGACTAAGGCGAAGTAGACGATCAGGTGTAAGAATGAGTGGCTCCTACGTTAAGGTCGGGCAAGTTAGAATGGTTTGAGACTGCTAGCGGGAAAATCCCGATGATTGTCACGATATATTGGTTGTTGGGCACAGCCTATAGGAAAGCAGAACATTGTAAGTTAGCCAGGGAGAGCGGAATTTACATGCTGCTCTTTTAAAGGAAAAAGGTTCTTGGTCAAATTTAGCGAGTAATCTACCATTTCTATTTTTCTTCTCTACCGGAAGATATTGATCTACCTATCTCTCCCACAACAAGAGAGAGCAGGGTTCTGCAGGCACACCCTGACTCGACAAGCTTACCCTGACTCTTACATTCCCCGGCTTCTAAGAAGGAACAAATAGACTAAAATCGACCCGCTATAAATACGCAAAAGCTGAAATGGATTTCATTTTTAATTAACTTACTCCTCGTATTTCGTCCACTAAAGACAACCAAAAAAGTGATAATAGTCGATAATGCAGGTGAATTATGTCGAACTGTAAACGAAAATAAACAATTATGGCATATAAAGATTTTACTCAATTTACTGTTTGGCAAAAGGGATTTAAGTAACTATTGGAAATCTACCGGATTACCAGGAATTTTCCAGTGGAGGAGCGCTACGGATTGATATCTGATATGCGGAGATCAGCAAATTCGGTGGTACATAATATTGCCGAAGGTTTTGGTCGATTTGAAAAAAGAGACAAATCAAGATTTTATAAAATATCCAGAGGGAGTGGCTACGAAATAATCAGTCAGAATCTTGTTTCAGAAGCTCTCGAATTTCTTGATAGTAAGGATTGCAAAAGTCTAAATGATAGCTACATCGATATTATTAATGAACTGGATAGAATTATCAAGGCGGTCGAAAC
The DNA here is from genome assembly GCA_016711125.1 of Saprospiraceae bacterium. Classification (GTDB taxonomy): domain Bacteria; phylum Bacteroidota; class Bacteroidia; order Chitinophagales; family Saprospiraceae; genus JABDMH01. The sequence continues at coordinate 183,347 of JADJTQ010000007.1, forward strand.
AAGATAGTTTGGTTTGGCTTAAATAACCAATTACGGTCACTTTCGTTTAGAAACCTGATTTCAGCAAGCACCTGACCATAATGGCCTGCGTTCCCATTGGCTTACCGAGCTCGCTATCGCGTTTTCTGATCTGACCGGAGCTCACCTCATTTTATAATGATCAGCAGTCTCCCCGGGCCTACTGATCTGACCTTCGCCTCCTCCTCAGCATTAGCCTCAACTCAGCAATCCCTGAGACTAAGGATCTGATCTTGTCCTTAGCTTCCACCTCTATTTATAAAGATCGGCAGTCTTCCTGGGCTTACTGTTCTGACCTTCGCTTTCTCCTCAGCCTTAGCCTCAACTCAGCAATCCCTAAGATTTAGGATCTGATCTTGTCCTTAGCCTCCGCCTCTATTTATAAAGATCGGCAGTCTTCCTGGGCTTACTGTTCTGACCTTCGCCTCCTCCTCAGCCTTAGCCTCGGCTCCGCAATCCTTATGGTCTCACTGATTCAATCAAGCTCAAAATCTCCTCAAATCCTTGTAACAACCCTGCCTCGTTTCGATTTTTCAAATGGCCCTTATTAAATAACGAGCTGCCCATGCCGACTCCGAAAGCCCCAGCCTTAAAGTAATCCTGGATGTTTTTACTGGAAACACCTCCGGTAGGTAATAATTTGATTTCGGATAGCGGAGCTTTGATTTCTTTGACATATTGCGGTCCAAACATCGTTGCGGGAAAAATCTTAACTGCTGTCGCTCCAGCTTGCCAGGCTTGATAGATTTCTGTGGGACTAAAGGCACCAGGGAAGACTGCCATGCCCCGTGAAACAGATTCTTTAATGAGCTCAAGGTCAAGAATAGGCGACACAATAAAAGAAGCGCCTGCATCAAATGCGGCATTTAGATGATGCATGTTGCAGACCGTACCCGCGCCGATATTGAGTCTGGGAAAATGCTTGACCAGATAGTCGATTTCTTCAATAGCCTCAGTGCTATTCATGGTGATTTCCAGCGTAGTCAGACCTGCTGCTTCAAATAGCGGAGTGATAAACTTGATTTCCTCCAGTGAATAGTTACGTAAAATACCGACTATGGGTGCCTCCTCGAATAATTGATAATTAAAACCCTGACTCATAACTCTCTCTGCTTTATTTAGTAATCAATAATCTTGCGAATGAGTTTTTGATGACCGGTAACAACCGCTTGATTCATCACATCTTCGGTCACGATCGAGGCTGATAGATTGAGTTGTCTGGCTGCCAGAAGATATAAGGAGGCAAGATCTCCCGTAGCCCCAATTTTAATTTCTTTTTGCCGACCGGCCAACAGGTTATTCAATTCCTGGCCAATCAGTATTCCACTTAAGAAAAAGTAATTTTCAGTTTTAGATTTTTGACCAAAGAGATCTTTGGCACGTAGCTTAAAAAGTTCATTGAGGAAACCTTTCTGGAGGGATTGTACGACACCATCAAGGAATGAAGGAATCACATGATCATTCAAATCACCTTTTAGCAGGGATTCGTTGAGTATGGTATGTTTACTAAGTACTTCGAAGACCTCACCCGTCATGTAGGTTTTGAACTGGACAACCATGCCTTCGTTGATAAAAATATGTTTGCTGTGGGTGCCCGGAAGTACAACGGTCAGTTCAGTGAGGTCCAGGTCTTTGGTTATCCCAATAAGTTGAGTTTCTTCTCCCCGCATTACGTCCGATTCAGCTCTTACACCCGATAGGAGAAACAAAGGATGGCTGATTTGTGACTGATTGATTCGCTCGATATAGAGTCCTTCTCCGTTGCAGCTAAAGGGTAATTTGGCATAAGGTAGGCTGCGCATTCCAATGGTCGAGGAAGCCATTCCAGAAATTAGGATGGGTTCATCACCCTCTAGATCGGCTGTCCATAGATTGATTTGGGAGGCCAGGTGTCTGAGGAAAAAGTGCTCCTGATCGTCATTCGTTTCCTTCCGTGCCTGATGTACTGACTTGATCCCATCGGCCGAAGAATGCCGAAGGATGATCCGTGTATTGTTGGCATTAACCAAAAACATACGAAATTGAGTAGTGCCCCAGTCAATACTGATAAAATGCTGGCCCATGGATAACGCTGTTGCGATAAAGGTATGAGAAATCAGAGTTCTTTTTCGTTAGTATTGGGTATTTTACGTCGCGAAAAGATTTCACTACAGAATCCAATCAAAAGATGCACGAAGAGATTGAAGATTTGAAGAAGGCCATTGAGTCTTCGCCGGATAACGTTTATCTAAGGATGTTGCTGGTTCGCAAAATGCGGCCTTTTGATCAATATTTAAAGGAGGTCGAGCGGCATTTGGAGATCGTGATGGAGCAGGAAAAGCAGAACAAGGAAGCCCGTGAAATGCTGGTCGAGGTGTTTTTTCGACAGGGTAAAAACTCGGCGGCTATAGTACTTGGGGAAGATCTCCTGGATCAGACCGATGTGAGTCCAGCTACCAAATTGATCCTTAGCAAAGCTTATTTGGCGGAGCAAGATTTGCCAAAGGCTCGGGATCTTTATGAAGAAGTATTGATGATCAATCCTTCTATGACCGATCAGGCTCTCGATAGCGCATTCAGACTGTCTGGAGTTACCGATCCATTTGCCGATGATTCGGATTATTTTTTGGAAAAACCAAAGATCACCTTCAAGGATGTCGGCGGACTAGATGATATCAAGCGTGAGATCGACTTAAAAATCATCAAACCATTGGAGCATGCCGATCTATATGCCGCATATGGCAAGAAGGTTGGCGGCGGTATTCTTCTTTATGGCCCGCCTGGGTGTGGTAAGACCTTTCTGGCCAGAGCAACAGCCGGTGAGATCAATGCCGGGTTTATCAATGTTACTCTTAATGATATCCTGGATATGTGGATCGGAAACAGTGAAAAACAATTGAATGCTGTTTTTGAGGAAGCGCGTGATAATGCTCCCTGTGTCTTGTTCTTCGATGAAATAGATGCACTGGGAGCTAAAAGATCTGATTTACGTCAGTCGGCCGGTAAAAATGTCATTAACCAGTTTCTCTCGGAATTGGATGGAGTAGAGATTAGCAATGAAGGGGTCCTGGTGATAGGAGCCACAAACGTTCCCTGGCATTTAGATGCGGCATTCCGGCGACCGGGTCGATTTGACCGAATCATCTTTGTGCCCCCTCCGGATCTGGATAATCGGGCCGAAATACTGCGGATTAAATTGGCGGATAAGCCGATCGACCATATTGATTATCTGAAATTGGCGAAGCTAACACCTCACTATAGCGGTGCTGATCTGGAAGCGGTCATAGATATTGCGATTGAATCTGTTTTGGAGGTAGCAATGCAGACAGGCACGCCCCAGCCTTTAACTACTGACTTGCTGCAAAAAGCAATAACAAGACATCGCTCTACAACCATTGATTGGTTTACCACCGCCAAGAACTATGCTGTTTTTGCAAATCAATCTGGTCAGTATGATGCCATTTCAGCTTATCTGAAGAAACATAAAGATCTATGATGCACCCGTTGCACTTTCATGTCGAAACTTTGCTAAGGCAGGGTAAGACGGATGAGGCCATCAAGCGGTTGCAATCGCATTTAGGCGAGTACCCGGAAGATGAGCACGCTAAGTATTTGCTGGCATTTTCATACTATCTGAGCAATAAACTTCACGAAGCGCGGACAGCGGCAGAAGTGTTGTTTTCAAGTGATCCTGAGCAACCGCACCTTATTAGTCTCCTGGCTGAAATCGATATTGCCGAAGATAAATATGACGATGCAGAATCAAAGGCTAAATTTCTTATAGGCCTGGATCCGAACTTTGCAAATGCTTTCGTGTTACTGGGGCGCGTCAAATATTTGCAAGGATACTACGATGTAGCACTTCAACAGATCAGCAAAGCCTTAGAGCTCGATCCAGAAAACCGCGAAGCACTAAATCTGAAGGTTCGGCTTAGTGATGCGATTGGCCAATATGATCAGGCCCGAGAGTCGATAAACGAACTATTGAATCTTGACCCCGAAAACCCCACTACGTTGGCTAATTTGGGAATTCAGATGCTGAATGAAGGGAAGGTGACTGAAGCTCTGGAAATTTTTAGCCGGGCACTCTCCATTCAACCGACCAATATGTTGGCCAGGCATGGTATGATGGAAGCCCTCAAGTCAAGATTCTGGATCTACCGGCTTTTTTACCAATATCAAAAAATGATGAGCCGGCTTAGTGCCAAAAATTCCTGGATGGTCATTATTGGCACTTATGTTTTTGCCAGAATTTTAGGAGGAGTCGCGGATGTGTCTGAGGGTACGTTGCAGTCTGTTTTAAATGCACTTGTCATCCTTATTGCAATTACCTTCTTTCTCAGTTGGGTCATTAATCCGCTTTTAAATCTGGTTTTGTCGAAGAACAAATACGGCAAATTATTATTGGATGACCGGGAGAAAAAAATGGCGAACCTAACGGGTATTTCATTATTGATTGCCATAATTTGTTTGATCGGATATTTTGTGACCGCCTATTACCGGTTATTGTTGGCGGGATTGCTATTTATAGGTTTAATGATACCAGCTGGTACCTGGTTAAATCCGGACAAAGAAGATAAGCAACAAAAACTGCGAAATTTTGGCGGTGCTATTTTAGTCGCCGGCATGGCAGCTATTGTATTTGGTGGAGGATTATTTTTAGTGCTTTCCTTTTTGGGATTATTTGGGTATCAATTCTATTTCAATAAGATGATGATCAGCGATTTTTCTAGAAAATTCGAAAAATAAACATTTGCATCACCCATGCGACCTGGCCAAGCCGCCTTGCCGGCCAGTCGGCATTTTGATCTACAAAGTTTATGTGGCCATATGTATGGAATATGGAGGATGTGCGATCTGCGATGTGGGAATCATTGTCCTTGGTTGACCAGACCGATGGGGTCAATACCTTCCGGACGCCAACTGCAGCTCCAGACCTAAAGGCCCATGCCGAAATATTGACCGGCCGACCAGTGACTCAAGTTCTCAATACCCGCTGTCGCAACGACCATACCAGAGTAAATCAAGTGTTTAGCCCTGAGGTAGATATTGTTGCAACCAAATTGACCAGAGATCAGTTAAATAAGGACATCTTATGCCCAGATCGATCGGGAAAAGGAATAAAATGCTGGTCAGCTGGATCAATTGTCCAGGAGATTAAAACGAAAGGCGGTCGAGACTTAAAGGAGGCAGAACTTTGGTTGGATTATTATTTAGCAATGGAGGATTCGTTGGACGAATTAACCATTGCATTACCCAATAGACTGATTGCCGCTCCTCTTACATTGAGCGGATCCATCCGCTCGCTGCAAATAATTCCGAAACCAGGTGGGCACACCGATGGTGATCTGCTTGTTTGGATGCCAGAGGATAAAATCGTTTTTATGGGTGATCAACTTTTTGTTCAGCGATATCCTTACCTGGGGGAAGGAGATCTAAACTATCTAAGTGACATTTTGCAATGGGTCAGCTCGACTCTGGATCCTATGATTTGTGTGCCTGGACACGGGTCGGCTGGTCAAAAAGACGACCTTGACGAGAGGGCCCCAATACATTGATTTTTGCACGAATCAAGTTAACAAAGCAAGGGAGCTTAGCCCGGTAATGGATTATTTGACCGAAGTCTCGATTCCAGAGCCATTTCAACAGTGGCTACTATCTAAGTTTTTCAGATCAATCTCCTGATCTTATGCGAGAGGTCGAGGCAGGATTATGCCAGTTTTCTATAAGTCTGGACTTTGTTATCTCCATGTAAGAATAATATTAATCCAGAATATTGCAATTTTTTTGTTAGCTTCCTGAATGCGACGGTAACGATTTGGAGAGTCGGGTCACTATTTAGTAATCAAACTCAAGTAACTATGGCTTTTAAAGGAAAGTACTCACATCTCATTACAGATACCTGTGGTAAGGGTAATCCCGACTTATCAGAGATTGATCGCGATTATCATTTGGATGAGGATAGAAGCAACATCTACAGCCGATTTTATGGATGGATCAAATCAAACGAAATCATACTTCATCTTTCACCTACTACAGACATAAACCTCGGAAGCTTATCGAAAAATCAAGGCGATTGCTCACAGATAATTAGGAGAGATAGATCACCGGTATTTAAGGATTTGGTTGGAATTCTTAAATCAATGCTGAAAGAATCCAGGGTAAGATTGAAGGACATAAAATATATCAAGATATGTCCACACAATCCAAGACTAATATTGGTGAAATTTGAAGGAGCGAGTGATGCCAATGATGAATTTATCCAAAAATTTGTAAATGAAAATGGAAGTGGTACTGGTGGTGGATTACCAAAAAATAGAAGCGAAAGTCTTCCGAATGGTAGTTACGGGCCCAATGAAGATCTAAGCATTTACAAGGGCAAAGATTTAGAGCAAATACCAGGGAGAACCAGATCGTCAAAGCCGAAAGTTCGCACCAGAGTTGGAATTGTAGATCGTGGCCCTTTTAGCACCAAGGAACCTTTTTATCATGTAGACGTCATCAAAAGAATCATAGAGGATGATCCATATGTAAGTTTGGTCAATATGCCGATGGTTGAGAAAGTAGATGATGAGGCAACTACTTTCGACATGATTTGTGCCTTAAATAATAAAGTTTGGTTAGATCAAGTTGATCTGATTAATATAAGTCAGGGGCATTATGCTCCAGCGCCTCATCCATTGTTATATGAAACGCTTCGCTGCATTAACAAAGTTATAGTTTGTTCAGCAGGTAATGCGAATTTCGACAATGATTTGAATGGTCACTGGCCCTCCAATTTATCAATCCATTTCGACCATGTTATTGCTATTGCGAATATCGATGAAAAGAGCAACTTTCAAAGAGATTCTAATTATGGAAGAAAATGTGTGACGATTTCCGGGATAGGGGAATTTGGCTCTCAGGTGGTTGGAACTTCTTATTCGGCAGCATGGGTGTCGCGGATGATTGCATTAGCGTATTCAATATCAGGACACCGTGATCTCATTTTGACCGAAGTGGTTAGTATTATTCGTAGAATATATCCTGTCGCCTTTAATGCCCCGGATGTTACACTTTCGAAAATCAGACTTTTAAAGTGATGCATGACCTTTGTGAGAACAATAATAATTAGTTTACTACAATTTTTGATTGTGACTCTTGTCGCTCAAGATGAACTTGCGATTTTGAGAAAGCATGGAAGCATGACTCAATTAAGAGAGATATTGACGGAATCTACTCTAAATCACAATACTATTGGAAAAAAAACAATGATCGTTTAAGTGGTATATATCTACGACGTGCTTTGGATATCTATCGATTGAATAGCGTACATAATGATACATTAGTGGGTCGATCTTATGTACTCTATGGGCTCTCAATTCGTGACGAAAATGATGAGGAATCGATCAGTGCTCTTCTAAAAGGTTTGGAGTATTACAAGAAGGCATATCCATTCGATGACCGTCGAATTCATTCTCTCTATTTCAATTTGTCTGATAAATATTTTTTTTCAAAGTAATTTGGCAAAATCCCAATCGTATCTAGATACAGCTGTATTGCTTCAGACTGGTCAGGAGAAGACCAATAATTGGGCTCGAGTACTTAATCTTCAGGCAATACTCTATAGCTATCTTGGAGATGTTCAGAGATCTCGGCTTTTCCTCAAAGCAGCAAAACCCTACTTAGAGAGAGACTGGAAAGATAAGATGGATTACTATAAGGTTGCGGAGGCTAACATATTTAGAGAATTTGATAATTACTCTTCAACTATTGAGGCTCTACTGGCCATACCTGACTCTAGTAGTTATGTGTTTTATAAATATTCTCAACTAGCTCAGGCTTACATTTCATTAGAAGAATATGACTCAGCCATATATTACCTTAGTCAACAATTGAAACTTCCAAGGAGATCTACCAGCGAGAACAATTGGATATTTGCAAATATGGCAATTACCTATGAATTGATGGGTGATTTCAAAAGGGCTATAAGTAGATATAATCAGGTCAAACTTGATGATTGCGAAGGTCAGGATAGTATTCTGCATGTGAATAATATGAGTAATATTTTTTTTAATGCGGGGGAGACTGAAAAATCAATGGATATCTGCACTCCTTTAGTTGACATTTTTCTCCAGAATCAGGATTTGAAACCTTATGATGTAGCTTACTTTTTCGCTAATTATTTTAATAGACTTCGAATCTTGGGTCAACGGGATTCAGGTAGTCTTTCTGAGCCAAATGTTGTAGAAATTGTGGAATTAGTAGATGCTAGATTGCGAGGATTACGAAGCAAATTGGTATCTGCCGATTCAAGAAAGAAATTTTCTGCTAAATGTCGGTCATTCTACGATAATGCCATTGCAGTTCTTTCTGAGTCAAACCTTGGAGAGCTGAATTTTACATATATAAGAGATATCCTGCAATACATCGAAGCCACTAAAGCATTGGTCCTCCAGGAAGAGTTCGCTGAAAAGAGGGCTGAAGTTAGCCCCAAATTAAAATACCGGCTTAGGTATGAAGAGTTGGAAAAAATACTGCAAGATGAGTCTGATATTGACTCCCGACTAGCTACAAGTGATAGTATTTTTTACTGGCTACAAAAAGAGGAAAAAGATTCATTGGTTTATCAAAATGAACCAATGACATTAATTCCAAACATTAAATCGTTTGTCAACGAACCCGATGTGGTTTATTTGAATTACTTCCAACATGCAGACGGCTCACTAACCATTGTGGCGGTGGGAGATGGTAAGACAAATTTTAAGCATATAACCGACCCTGCCTGGTACGATTTGGTGGATGATAGATTGGGACGAATTTTGAATTATTCCGGGGCCAACCTCGAAAGAAATATCAGCTCGGATTCACTATTGATCTCTTTGCTGTTGCCTTTTAGTGTACTTTCCCTTCCGGAAAGGCTGGTCATCATTCCTGATGGCATACTGGCTTATTTTCCTTTTGAAATCCTTAAAGATACTGGAGGGAAATATTTACTAGAGCATTGTAGTATCGGTTATTCTTTTTCTCTTGCGATGCATGAACGTGTAAGTCAATATCCGGTAAGAAAAGGTCGGCCACTGGTTATAGCTCCGCACTTTGAGGGTGATGTCTTTTTAACCATGCGATCAGTTAATGAGAGAAATGTCAGATTGAGTGCCCTGAAATATAATCGAGAGGAGGCGTCGGATATTTTGTCGTTCCTAAATAATGGACACCTACTGCTTGATGGGAATGCCACGGTAAGTAATTTCTTTGCCTATTGCAAGAATAGTCCGGTTATTCATATTGCAACGCACGCATTTGCATCTGAAGATGAAGGTCAGCGAGCCCAGATTCTATTCGATCAATCGGCAGAACCCAATGCCGTGTATTTATCCGAAATCTATAATCATAAAATACCTGCCAATATGGTGGTCATGAGTGCGTGCCAGACTGCCGTGGGACATTATGAACCTGGAGAGGGAGTGATGTCTTTTGCCCGGGCTTTTACAGCAGCTGGATCCAAATCTGTAATTGCTTCCCTATGGGCGGTTAATGATCAGAGTACGGCCGAGATCATGACCGATTTCTACCGACATCTAAAAAATGGATTGAGAAAAGATATGGCACTTAGGCAAGCTAAAATAGATTACCTGGATCAGGCAAATCCAGAATTTAGGGATCCGTATTTTTGGGCTGGTTTTATTGCGATAGGAGATATGAGCGCGATCAGTAAGAGTTATTCTCCAATATTTTGGTTTTCGATATTTTCATCAGTGACATTATTGATGGGATTGGGATATTTTTACGACTCCAGATACCGCAGAAATCATAAGGGATAAATTCCTTGGTCACGTGTCCCCCTTGAGGCCCCTTGAGGGACCCTTGAGGGCCAGGGGTGGAATACTCTCTAGATGTCTTTGAAATCAGTAATTACAATTTCTTAGCTAATCTTTTGCTTTTGTCATTATTGTAAAGATGACCCGGGCTAGACAGAATAACATCCAGGCGTTTTTTTGCCAGTTCTTTGTCACCTGCCTTTAATGCACTCATCACCATAAGCCATTCTACTTGCTCTCTTTGATTTGATGGAAGAGACAGTAGTTTTTGCAGAACTTCTTCAGTCTGTGCCACATCTCCCGATTGAATCAACTTATGAATATTTTGAACCGCGAGTTCTGTGGGGGTAACTTTCTGGTCGGCATTTTCATCACCACGACTGGTTAGAGACAGAGGAGATTTATAGAATTCCACAAAAAGTTGTTCGGGGGTGGACTCATCAGTTTGCTGCCAAAACCAAAATCCGGCAACAGCCAGAAGAAGGATAGCCGCAGCATAACTTAGAAAAGATCCTAGACGGAATGATCGCGTTTTATTAGTTCTTATTTCATTCATTTTAGAGCGGATATCATCTTCAAATAGCAAATCCAGAACTGGTTCGATTTTCCAATAATTATTGACGGCCACTTTGAGGTCAGGATCTGCTTCCATGGCCTTCTCAAAGAGACTTTTTTGTTCAGGTGACAATTTGTTTTGGTGATACGCTTCAATGAAACTATAATGGTCTTTCACGTTTTAGCTTTTTAGTGTGTCGATTAATTCGGGATGTAAGTTGACAATTTCTATCAGTTTTTTGAGGCAGAAGTGTTTCTTCTTTCTAACGACCTCAGCTGAACTGTAGTTGAGTACTTTGGCTATGGCCAGCATTTTCATGTCCTTTGCCCACATTTGTGAGTACCTGTCGGCATTTATCGTCAATTTGTTGAAGGATGGCTTCGAGGTTTTGTTTTCGCTCCACCTCGATTAACAATAATTCGGGATCATCGTCCTCCGATCGTTCAGGTACCTTATCCAAATCACTTGTAGGTTTTCTTTTCCTTATAGTTCTAAACCAAAGGTTTTTCGTTACCCCAAATAGGTAATTCTCTACGGTCGAGTGTATTTCAAAGCCTGGCTTGTAACAGTTTTTTACCAGGTTAACAATCGCATCGCAAAGCACGGTTTCAACATCATCTGATAATCCGCCATTGGCAAGTACGAATTTTTGTGTATTGGCTCTAATTCGATCATCTTTAAAGAGTTCGGACATGACTCGATCACGTTCGGAGAGAGAGCTTATTACCCGGCTGACTAGTTCCTGCGAATTCATAGCTGGAAAGATACAGAAAGATGGGAAACCAGAGGTAAAGGGCTCCATGGTGTTGCATGTGACTAGTTGCAGATTGTGAAGAACGAAAGCTCATAGCCCATCGCTGCTACTCTGGAATAGTGAGTATCTAAATTTGAAAAGTTGTATTGCATTGCGGGCAGATCACAGATCCTTGGATCAAAGATTTATGATGATATTCTCAATTAACATATAAGAAATTCTTATATTTATTTGCTGTGAATACAGCCATGGAAGTCAATTCGATCCTTTAACTAACTAATCAGATTATGGCTAGAATAGATCAATTACATCGAAAAATCGCAACGGGTCTAATTCACTTCGATCTATCCATGTTACTTTCGGCCATTAGCATGGCCACAGATAAACTTAGAAAGAAAAATATAGACGTCTTCAAGAATGGAAACCTGGATGCTTGGGCAGCGATACTGATTTATGTCATTGCCGATCAAGATAACTTAGAGCAAAATGCTGAGAATGGGGTTACACTTGAAGGCATTCTTGATTTTTACAATCTGGAAACAGAAGAAGTGTTGAGTTTAGTAGATCAGGTTAAGCGCGATTTGGATCTGGATGAAGAAAATGAAAATTGTCCTGAATTTGAATCTGCTGACCAGGAGGATAGTTTGATAAACATCGAAAGTGATGAAGTGAATGGTGTCAGTGAATGGTTGACTGTTGGGGTGGAATTCAAATATCGAACAAGAATTGACCGGATCACAGGCCTACAACTAGAAGAACTGACTAGAACACTCCTGCTAGAGGTCAATAGGGATCATCATGACCCGGATTGTTTGACCATTTCTTCAATCAAAATAAAGGAAAGACAGATAAAAATACAATTGACCGGATACGAAGCTGACATCGATTGTTTTTGTGATTTAATGGAGGGGAAGCGGATCGTTTTCGTCGATTGGATAATCCTGGAATCTGAAGAAAACCTTTTTACTCCCGACGCTCACTACGCCATGTTTATGGAACAGTTTGAGAGCATGGATCTTGATGGTCAGGAATTTGAAAGTACAGATGAAATTCAGGTAAAGCTGCATCAGTTTGTGAATAGATCTCCGGTTGAAATCAAATCCCAAAAACCCAAAGACCCTGAGGGTACAGCGATTGTTGATGCCATTAAAGCATTTAAGATGCGCAAGAACGCATCGATTACCAAAGTGCGACAGATATTAAATAAACAGCCCAATTGTACTGAGGCACATATTTGTCTTGCTGGATGGGAAGAAGATCAAAGCAAACGAATTGATATGCTTGAACACGCATTGGATTTAGCTGAAGATTCACTGGATCTAGAAGAGTGTGATAAACATCAGTTATGGTGGAGATATCATCGTACCAGGCCTTATATGCGAGCCATGCGCCTGCTTGCTCACGAACTATATAATTCAGGTGATGAGGATGGTTCCAGGGATTTACTCTGGGAACTGATCGAAATGAATGAAGGTGACAATCAGGGAAATAGGCTGATTTTGCTCGAATTGTGTGCCGTAAAAAAGAGATGGTTTGAAGTAAGGAAACTGCTTGCTAAGTATCCGGAAGATCAAAGCTTAACCTTTGTCTATGGTCGGGCGATCTATCTCTATTACACCCAGGGAAATAAGTCCAAGACGAAAAAAGCCCTCATTAAGGCATATCAACGCAATAGACACCCATTGCGTTTGATGTCTGGAGTCGCGGCGTATCCCGAGATTCAGCCCTATTTTAAACTGGGAGACAAAAATGAAGCAACTGAAGTCATTCCCTTGCTCTCTTCTTGTTTTGAAAAGACAAAAAGTTAATGCAATGGATGTTCGACGTCCTAATGGATGGTGGATATTGGGAATTTGACTCGGACACAATAGAAGTGGCAGATAGAAGTTATCAGGAGAATGCCAAGATTATTCCTTTCTCCCGTTGAATTAAAATTTGAATTCACTGTTTTAAGAAATAAGAAAAAGACCCGGGTACAACATATCCGAAATCGAAGGAATTAACCGTGCAATGGTCAGATGATCCTAATCTTCTGTAAAAAGTTAGGAGAACCTAAATTTCAATTCTTCCCAAATTGCGTGCATTTTTTTTTTTGGAAAAGTTCTTAATCTGTGCAAAAACGCATAAAAATCCCTAATTTTAGGAGATACGTATAATATAAACAAATATGAAAAGACGTGACTTCATTAAAGTGTCCTCTGCCTCTGGCGTCGCTGGTCTGATTGCACCGGAATACTTGCCCCTTAGAAATGCCTCCAGTGCAGGTGACGGATTTGATCTGCATCCATTTATCAAGGCTCACCCTGAGGCCGTTTTCATTAATCCGACCCGGGTCAGAAAAATGACGAAAACGAAAGCCATTCATGAAGCAGCTCGTAAACTTGCCAGTGAAATGTTTGTCAAAGTCCCTTCAGATCAAGGGTATGCCAATTCCACAAAAATAACCTGTAAACCAAATTGGACTTGCAATGGGGGGGCAGAGGATGATCCCGAAGCTAGATTGGGCATTACCACCGACTTGCATTTTATAGAAGGTTTTTTGAATGGAGTGAAAGCAGTTGGTCCTCAGCAATTCTACCTGCGTGAATGCGCCTGTCCAACAAATTGGGAATCCAACGGATGGACGGCAATGGCTGAAAGAAATAACTTCGACTTCAGGGATTTATCCTCCAAAGACTTTTGGGATCTCGCTGAAGATGATTTAATCTTTAGAGACATCCCTGGTGGTGTGGTTTTTAACAAAGTGGCATTTATGGCCCCTATGACTGCCGATGATACCTTTTTAATCAATATTGCCAAATTCAAAGCCCACATGATGGGCATCACCGGTGCTATCAAAAATCTCCAAGGCATCACCGCCAGAAAATTCCACCAGTATTGTGGCGGTATTTTCGACATTTTTAAATCATATGACAAACGTTATCATCCGTTTTTTAAATCGGATTATATGGCGAATATCAAAGCGCTTCATGAGAGACATGTAGCCGAAGGTTTACCACGTTGGGATACAGTGCCAATCGGTTCGAGCATGGGTGGAGGCGTTTTTATGGAACAATGGGTGCAGCGCATGATGGATTCATACAGTGTCACCCCTACCGGTATCAATATGGTAGAAGGTATCTATGGTCTGGACGGAAACGGTTTTGGAAGCGGATCTCATGATGGTAAAGGCAAGAATTACATGAGTAACAAGGTGATTTTTGGTAAGGATGCTTTCCGGGTTGATATCGTCTCACATTGGCTTGCCGGTCACGAACCAGGAAATTTCGGTCTGTTTCATATCGGTATCGAACGGGGTCTTTCCGATGTATTGGATCCATTTGATATTCCGGTTTATTTATGGGAAGATGGCAAAGCCACAAAAGTAAAACTCGATACCTTAAAAAGGACACCGCTTATCACCAATTATTTGACATTCGGCAACGAAGCGCAGCATGAAGATAATACCATTTAGTTAACGAGCCATTTGACTATAGTGCCTGGAAAGGATTAGGCAAAGTGAGCCCCACTGACAAGCCCTCGATTCGGGCTTTGGGCACCAATGCCAAAGATAAAGTCGTAATGGAGCTTTCTGTACCTGAGCAGGGTAATGTATATGTAGATATTCTTGACCGTCATGGCGATGTAGTCTGGCGTATGGATGCACCCGGCCTTGAACCTGGAAAACATGAAGTAGTGTGGGATGGATTTTCTCAGCCAGGCATTTACAATGTGTATGTAAAAGGTATGACCTGGGATGCTACGCGAGAAATGGTGATTTATACTTAAAGAAATAATCAAATAATTTCTACATACAGGCTGAAATTTAGCTCTTGGAGGCTGTGTTCGATTTTAGACTCTTTGCTAGGTAAGTTTGGAGCCAAAGCAATGACTTTCTAGCCTTGATATGATATGCATAGGTTTGACTGCTTTAATTCAACAAAAGATCAGCTTGCCCAAAATGATTTATAAGAAATTCTTTCTCGAACTATTCCTTTTAATTTAAATATCGCATTATTTATTTGAATGCAATCCCACAGAGTTCCCTTCTGTGTCAGTAAAAAAGGCCATGAAACCATTGGGTCCAAGTGATGTTTTTGGCATCGTCACTTCACCCCCAGCTTTTCTACTTTAGCCAGAGCTTTTGATAAATCTGGATTGGCATTTAAATATATTTTTGCACCAGATTTGCTGGGCTTGTGCATTTTACTTTGAGCTAAACCTCCGTTCGCTTTGCCTGTTCCTGGTTCCATAGGGAAGAAAGCCATTTTCATTCCCATCATTTCCATTTCAGTCATTTTAATGGCTAAAATAGTTTCGTAGAATTTTTTGGCGCGATTGATATCCTTGACAGATATTTCAAACCAATTCAGTGAATTGTCTTTTGATGTCATTTTATTATATGATTTAGTTTGTGAGTTTGTGATCTAAAGTTATTCATTTTGAAGAACTTAGACAACTTGTCATAGTAGCCTCCCAAGTCCATCGGGATTTGTACGCTCACGGATAACATAAATGGCAGGGTGCGATTCCCAAGCCAAGAGATTGGCACGCTCACGACTTTAAAGAAAAATGGTAGAGTGAGACTTCCAGGCCCAACGGGATTGGCAAGTTCACGGCTCAGATTAAACCATCCAAATACTTATAACGTGTATTCATTCTCCTCAATCAGATGTGCAGCTATGATCCTTCGTTTTTCCTTAATGTTTGTCGGTGGATATGCCGTAAATCGTTTTACTCCCAACAGAAATGTCTTTAGCAGATCTCCGGAAGCAAAAGAACATAAGGCATCTGTAGCTGTCTTGGCCATACGGGCATTCAGATCATGGAAGGATACACTCAATATGGCATCATATACCTCCGGTAGTCTGTATTTACCGGTAGACTCCAATTTTTTCAGTCTTAATAAAAGGGATTCAGCCATATAAATATCAACCAGGAGATCGGCGCCATTCATCAGAATTTCCTGCTCCTCTTTAAGATTCAACTGACCATCCATTTGCATTTTGACAGCTGCTCCGAGTACCATTAAAGCCAATTTCTTGTAGTCCGCCAGAGATTTATCTTCATAACCGAATTTTCCCTCGGGTTTTTGCATACCTGGCATCTTCGTTAGCTCTTTCTGCACTTCCCAGGCTGGACCCACCATGTCAATAGCTCCCGTAGTAGCTCTTTTCAATAACATATTGATCATCAGCATGCGGTTGATTTCATTCGTGCCTTCATATATCCGATTGATACGCTGATCCCGATAAGCCATTGCGGGTGTGTATTCTTCTGAAAATCCATAGCCGCCATGGATTTGTACTGCTTCGTCAACGACATAGTCCAGATATTCAGAGCCAGCTACTTTAATCGCTGCACATTCGATAGCATATTCCTCGGCTGCCTTAAGTAAGGCATGCTCTAAACTTTCTCCTTGCTCTATAAGCTGCTCTTTTTGTTGGAGCAAGAGGTTTGAGACCCGGTATACAGCACTTTCAAGAGTAAAAACTTCGATAGCTTGCTGGGCGAGCTTAAACTGGATGGCCCCGAAACTACTGATGGGTTGCTTAAATTGAATTCGCTCGTTGGCATATTGTATGCTGATAGAAGCCGCTTTTTTTGCACCACCCATGGCCATGTTACCCAGCTTAAACCGGCCTATATTTAGTGCATTGAAGGCGATTAAGTGACCTTTTCCAATCTCACCAAGTACATTGTCGACCGGTACTGCAACCTTGTCAAAAAACACTTGACGGGTCGAAGACCCCTTGATGCCCATCTTTTTTTCTTCGGCGCCGAGAGTGATTCCAGGACTTTTAGCTTCCACCAATAATCCGGTAAATTGTGTCCCGCCCACTTGAGCAAAAACGATCATCAGGTCGGCAAAGCCAGCGTTTGTTATCCACATTTTTTGGCCAGATAGCAAATAGTGTTTTCCATCTTCAGTCAGATCGGCTCGGGTTTTGGCACTGAGTGCATCGGAGCCTGAACTCGGCTCAGTGAGACAATATGAAGCCTTCCATTCCCCGCTGCACAGTTTGGGTAAGAAGTGTTGCTTTTGATCCTCTGTCCCAAAATACAGGATGGGCAACATCCCTATGCCGGTATGGGCTGCAAAGGTAGTATTGAAGGAACCTCCTCCTCTTCCGATTTCTTCACTGACAATGGTATTTGTATTCGTGTCCATACCCATTCCCCATATTGCTCCGGGATATGAGCCCCCAAAAGACCTAAGGCAGCTGCTTTATCCATCAAATCAACCTGAGATTCAAGTAAATGACCTCGTACACTAGTCTCTTTGTTGACAAAATCCCGTGTCATCTGACGTACCATTTCTTGCTCTTCGGATGTTTCCTCGGGAATGAAAACAGATTCGGGATTAGTCTCTTCGATCAAGAAGGCACCTCCGCGTATAAGTTGTAATGTCGTGTTGTCTTTCATGATTTAATTTGACTTAGTGTTAAGTTTAAAATTTTTCCACTATTCCCTTAAATACTTGCAAATATAGTAAAATATGGACTAGAAAGTCAAGTTCAATTTGCATTATTATTGACTCAAAGTCAAATAAATTGTAATCAAACTCATCGATTGAAGTTCAGGCCGTTCAATATAAAGGGACTTCTTAGTCAATGTCTGATGAGATTTGTTTGCCGATAAGACGAATATTTACCAACGGTGTTGCGGTTAGTTACGTCTATCTCACCAAGAAACCATTAATCAAATACTATGAAGACTATTCAACTATTCGCTTTACTGCTAGCTATTAGCTCTTTGTCGATCTCTTGCCTGAAAGATACCTGCAGTGAAATCCGAACTTTCGAACGCTGGGACCCTGTTTATCGTAGTAAGGCCCAACTTAATGAACCAATCTCAGTCGAGGCCTCCCGGCCATTGAGACAGCCTGGAATCATCTATTTTTATAATAACTATATCCTGATCAATGAATACCAGGAAGGTATTCACGTGATCAATAACGCAGATCAAAAAAATCCGGTGAATGAAGCATTTATCGCTATCGAAGGCAATGAACACTTTGCTGTGATCAATAATCAGCTGCAGGCCAACAAGTACAATGACTTGTTAACCATCGATATTACTAACATTAATGCACCGGTTGAAAAATCACGAATCCGGAATGTTTTTCAGGAGATTTGGGAAGATCCGACCCGGGGATTTTTGGTGGGTTATAGCCGGACCAATGAAACGACAACACTCGATTGCTCCAGTCCTAATTTCAATAGTTTCCGATGGTCTCCAGACAATGGTGGTATCTTTCGGCCAACAGGATTTTTCAGAAATGTAGACTTCATTGCGGCAAGTTCATCAAGTGTTGATGCAGGCGGTCCTTCGGGAGCCGGGATCGGTGGCTCCATGGCCCGGTTTACCATCACCGCAAATCACCTGTATATTGTCTCCGACTATGAGCTTAAAGTCTTTGATTTGGCAGCGCCTTCCAATCCGGTTCTACGAAATACAGTCAATCTGGGTTGGGGAATTGAGACTATCTATCCTTTTAAAAATCAATTATTTATTGGATCTAATAGCGGCATGCATGTTTTTGATATAAGTGATCCCACTTCCCCGGTCTTTTTATCCATGTTCGAACATGCCAGAGCATGCGATCCAGTGGTGGCCGATGACAAAACGGCCTTTGTAACCTTACATGATGGCTCGGAGTGTGAGGGCTTTCAAAATCAATTGGATGTCATTGCAGTCGACAACATTTTAGCTCCCCGGCTATTGAAAACATACACCATGAAAAACCCGCATGGTCTGGCTTTGGCTGGAGATATTCTTTATGTCTGTGAAGGCCAGTATGGTTTAAAAGTTTTAAACATTGCTAATCGTGAACAGGTAGAAGAAATCGATTTCAAAAAGGATGTACCTAGCAAAGATGTTATTGCACTGCCGAATGAAACCATCCTGGTGGTGGGGATACTGATTTAAGCAATTTGATGTCAAAGACCCCAAAATCTGTCACAGCACAGGAAAATAGTGAAAGCATCATCTTTCTTGAACTGAAAAAAGGAATGACTTTAGAAGGAAAATTGCTCGAAATCTCACCCGGAGAATTTGTAAGAATCGAGACCGATAATGGCCATATTATTCAGGTCGCAGACGACAAAATAAAGCGCTATTACTATCCGGATAGTGCATTAAATGCTGGAAAGGAGTTAGGTGGAAAGAACTATGGTTTTCGCGAGAAAGGATTATACTTGTACAGTTCTATGGGACTGATCATGAATACGGTAAGCTCGGATCAAGGAGGCCAGGTCGGTTGGCAATTATCTGGTTCAGCTGGTTATCAAGTTAATAGACTACTCGGATTAGGCTTTGGTGCTGGTGCTGATTTTTACCGCACCGGGGCCTCAGAAATGATATTTCCAGTATTCGCTGAGTTGAGGGGCTATTTTGTCAGTCAGACATCGACACCGTACTACGTACTACGAAGCGGGTATGGTATTGCTTTGGCCAACGAAGAGGTCGGTATAAACGAGGCTAGAGGCGGCTTGATGCTTAATCCGGCGGTTGGTTGGAGATTAGGTGGAGGATCCGGACTGAAAATATGCATTGATATTGGTGTGCAGTTTCAACATGCCGAGTTTGACTATAGCAGAGGTAGTGAGACATCATTGACTGATATCTGGTACAAAAGACTTAATATGCGAGTAGGATTTTTGCTTTAAGTATTAAAAAAAGATTTGAACGTTTGTTCGCAATTAAAAAATGGTTAAAATAATAGGTATATGAAATTCATAATGAATTTTTTGATCCTGACACTATTGCTGTTTACTTCTTGTGATAAAGAGGAGACGGCCAGATATGATTATTTGATTTTTGGATCCTTTCATGGCTTTTGTCATGGCGAGAATTGTATCCGGATTTATAAGTTGGAAGCTGGACGGTTATTTGAAGATAATAAAGATGAGTATCCCTCAAGAGAAGAGTTCTATCAAGGTGATTTTCATTTAATGGACCAGGGTGAAGTGGATCTTGTGCAATCTCTTTTGAAGGATTTTCCTGATAAATTGCTCAATGAAGAAAAATCTCAGTTTGGTTGCGCCGATTGTGCAGATCAGGGTGGACTTTATCTGGAAATCAAAATGGGATCGGTACGAAAATTTTGGATCATTGATCAGTTTAAATCAGATGTACCAGCTTATCTTCATGCTTACATGGACGAGATAAATGCAAAGATAGAACTTCTATCCAAGGAATAGTAACCGACAAAAAGATCGACGGCAAAAAGAACTAGGTATGATAAACTGAATGCCAAAGGAATCCAACTATAGTGAAGCAGAACTTGTTGCCGGATGCGTGCGCAATGACAGAGTTTTTCAAGAAGCTTTGTACAGACGATATTTTCATGTCATGATGAAGATGTGCAGACGATATACTACTGATCCGGAAATTGCAATGACTGTTTGTAATGATGGCTTCCTGAAGGTTTATAAAAAAATTGAATCATTTGCATTTAAAGGCTCACTGGAAGGTTGGATTCGACGTATTGTATACCACAGTATCTCCGACTATTTCAGAAAGGATTCAAAGTACGTGCAATTCATGGTTTTTGAAGATCATGATGATGCAACTAACCCGGACATTGTGCCTGGTCTTTACCTGGAAGATTTGATGAAATTAATCGCCAAGTTACCCACGATGTCAGAAAAAGTATTCAGGTTATATGCCATCGAAGGATTTAATCACCGGGAAATCGGCGAAACCTTGGGAATGAGTGAAAACACCTCCAAATGGCATTTGGCCAATGCCCGTAAGAAATTGCAGGATTTATTAAACGACCAAAGAAATCAGTATGTCCAAAAAAATAGCTGATCGTCTCCGCGATCCCTTGGAAGATCAGGGTTGGCAACAAATGAAGGTGTTGCTAAATAGGGAGATGCCTGAGTCTAAAAGAAGAATGATCTGGTGGCCTTTGATGGGCGCTGCAGCAACTGTAGTTTTATTGTTATTAGGTTACCAATATATTTTTAATAATACAGAGCAAACCCTTTTGACTGGTAATTCGACTTCTGATTCTCCCGATCTTTCAGACAAAGCACAGACAAAGGGTCATCCCGAGGTAGTCCTTGATTCAATACCTTCAAATTCCGACTTTGCAGAATCTACGACTTTCAAATCAAGCAACGCATCTACTTCTCATCAACCAGCCATTAAAAAAAATCAAAATCAAAAAGAAAAAAGCAGTTCTATTAATCATGGAATGCTGGCAAATCATCGGGACAAACGGCAAGATAATAATCCAGAATATGAAGATAAAAAAGGAGTAGAAGGGGTGACTGTGCTTGAGAATCCTTCTCCTTTCATTGAACCTGAGATAAACGATTATGTTGATCCCCAAGGTAGAATTGAAACTGAGTCCCGAAGTCTTAGCCCAATTGCTAGTTCGCTTTCTTCACTGAAATATATATATCCCATACACCGTAATGAATGGTTTGAACCTATGACCATAGAGCATATTATCGATGCCCCGAGAGACCCTTTAGTTGATTTTAGCCTTGCTACCGGGATGTTGACTGACAACAGCGTCTCGAAGCCCAGTTTTGATTTGGGCGGCCAAATTCGATTAAAACCATCAGGTAAAATAGCCATCGGATTAGGTAGTTTCTTTTGGTCAATCAATAGCAATCAGACATTTTCAGCTGTGTCATCACCGACCAATTCGTTCAACGATTCAAAAGATTTTTCATTGTCGGCCGATCAAGGGATACAGCGAGCAGACAGCGTGTCAGTTCCCTGCAGGCCTCAGTTATTATAGCAGTCAGGTCAATAGTCTGGCATATTGAGAGTACCCGTTTTTATTCAATTTTTTCCAACTGGAAAGTGGCAACCTTATATTGGAGCCAGTCAAAACATATTACTATCAGATGGCTCTCAAGGGCTTTTGGAAGGCAACGCATCACGGGATTTTAACTCAATTAATTCAGGAGGTAGTCCAAGTCTACCCATCTCCAATCTAGTTCGAATGAACAATACAGCATTTTGGTTGGTCTCACTTTTCAAACTCACAAGCATTTAGCTATCGACTTGGCCTATGCTCACTCTAAACTCTCTTATCTCAACTACAGTGTGAGTGAGGGTGATTTTTACGAGTATCATCGCTTCCCTGCGTCTCTCCTTGGCCTATCGTTTTGATACCAGGTAGAGTGCCATGATAACCTACTAATTTACTCCGACCTCGATTTTCCCACACAGAACGTTAAAGATTGCTATTTTTGCAGTTCAAACTATTTTTCAAAGAAGGGTCGGACACACTTAAACTGTTTGGCCCTTTCTCATTTTGATTGTAGATTTCAGATTGTGGATTGCTGATTTTTCTGAAGCAGATTGGCTACTGCCTTTATTGTGCTGATCAATCCGCAATCCTAAATCCCCATTCAGATATCTAAAAGCGGATACATAAAACTGGCTGAGGTTGGGCGCAACACTATTTTTCTATGGGAAGGAGGTTAGAAACACATCAGCAGCCTATCTACCTGCAAATTTCAGAAGCTGATCAGAGTACGGTATTCTTGATCTTACGGGATCCAATTTCAAATAACCATTGATCTTGAAACCCATTTTTGAAAGATGAATTTATTTTGGACACATGTGACAACGAGTCATAAATCAATCATAACTCACTCGACTTTGAAATAGAACCTTATGTGTTTCTTTTGATTAAGCGGAGATATATCTCTAATGTCGAGAAAATCACCTGGTCTTAATTGCTCTATGAGGTTCTTTATATCCTGGTCATTGGTCGGTTTTCCATTAAAATATTTAAAGTGATAGTTGATGGGCAGACCTTGGGGTTTAATATGCATTAATGCTATTTCAAATCGTTCAAATTCTTTTCCGTCATTGATCTTTAGATGTGCAGAGCCGGTTAACATTTTTTTCAATTGCACCGTCGACGCTGAACCTAAAAAGTCATCCTTGCCCTCAAATCGCGTCTCAAATTTGAAGTAGGGGATATTTTCGAACATCATATTATACGATGTGGGGGGTCTGCTTGCTTGTAGTGGGCCCCAGGAAAATTGCCAAATTGGCTCATCTACTTCGACTTCGGCATTTTCGATAAAGGAATAATCATAGCATATTTCATCCCAGGTGTCATAATGCAATTTGGGGTTGGGTTCGTCATCAAAAACGGCCGAATAAGGTCTACCATCAGTTCCTGTAACCTGCAGGATGATCGGATGTTTAATCTCATGGTCATTCCTGATTTTTTCAGATAGGGTAGGAGGTACCATGACCGTTGATGTGCCATCTTTCACCAGGAGAGTGCCATATCGTCCTCCGTTCGATTGTCCATTCTTAAAGAGTTCGTGATTACGCTGGGTCAATTCAACCAAGGTTTCCCAGGTAATCACGTGCACCGGCAACATGCCATATGTGCTAAAAATATCAAATTGAAGATCGCCCCATTTTAAATAATCAGCTTTATCTGTAAAATCTAATAAATGAAAAGAAATATGTACCGGCTTTGAGTCAACCGTCCCGGTGAAATACAAGATCAGGCTTTGGTTATTTTCAATCAGATCTTTCAGGGATGGATCTAAATATTGCAACTTGCCGGGACTAAAAGAAGCCATTTTACTGGTAGTGCCTGTTTGATTGATGTGCAGCTCCACCTTTTCCAAAACAAGTGAAGAACTTGTATTTGATGTAAGTCTTAGGGGTTTGTCGATTAGCGAAAGTATTTTTGGTTTTCCGATTTTCTCATGCCAACGATAGGTCAATTCGCCAGAAGGTTCTCCACTTTCATTGTACAGAGGCAACAGATGAATCTTTCTTTCGAAATGACCCCATTCAAATACCAGATCACTGCTTGAGGATTGATCTGAAAACAAGGTATGATCTGTATCCAGAGCTGATTCCAAATCGCTAGCGTCTTCAAATACCCATGAAGAAAAGAGCAATACAGCTATAAACATCAGGGGTAGAGTGAGAAGATAAAAGGCCCTTTTCCAACTTGGCGTCTTCCTTTGTTTGAGCATCTTCAACCTTTTTTTAATAAATGATTGAAAGGTGCTTCCTAAAGGGGGCTGCGGCCGTATATATTGATCAATTAAAAGCTGCCCGTATGCGACCTTGTCAACTTGACTGGTCATGGCGTGATCAGCTATGTATTCATGGAGGACTTTGAGTTCATTTCTAGCCGAATATACCATGGGATTAAACCATTGGAAAATGCACACAAATTCCATAAATAGATTATCCATAGAATGCCACTGCAACATGTGAATTTGCTCATGCTTTACTACCCATTGGCGATTGTTTTCTTCGTCAGGCACTTGCCAGAACAGTAGGTTGAAGAAAGATGATGTTGCCATTTTTTCATTGCGTAAAACAGACTGGTTGAATTGAGATTCTTTCTTACTTTCCTTGACCAGGCGATAAAGTCTCGATAATTTGAGCATCAAAAACACTGCGCTTATTACTACACCGGTGAGATAGAGCATGAAGAGAATCAAACTCCAACTCCAAACGATGCCGGGCTGAACTACCATTAGGTCAGGAGTATTCACCTGGATTTTTGGGGGTCCAAATTCATTAAATATTCGGGTTAGCGGTTCAACAACTTGCTGAACTACAGGGGTGATGGATTGATGGTTTTCGGAAGACCACGAAAATTGAAACAGTGGAATAAAAAAGGCGATTACTGAGGTATATAGGAGATAAAAACGATTTAGTTGAAAAAACTTGGTGCGCCTAAACAAGCCATGATAACTTAAATAAAACAGAGTAAGAATCAGGGCTACTTTAAGTGTATAAAGAACAATCTGAGTAATCATGCTGATTTTACTTTAGAGTGCTGGTGATTTATTTTACTTTAAAGCCAATACCGCTGATCTTGGTTTGACCATCAACTGTCACCTCTAGATTTTCGATGAAATCGTTCTGCTTGAGCAATTTTTTCAACTTTTCAATAAAGAGGCCCCCCTCCGCCAGTTCGCCATTTTTATAGGTTAGACGGCATTTGAAGGGAAGATATTCGTGATCAATATATTTGAAAGAGATCACAAAGTCTTTAATCGATTCATCATCAATGACCAGTGAAGGATTGTTTCGAAGCAATTTCTTGACGTGAGACTTTGAAAGATTATTTTCTTCATCGTAATGAAGACCTTGTTTTCTGAATGGTTGCCCGATCCGGAAATGCATAGGCTCATCAGGAGAAGTAAGTTTGAGGTCTTCCCAATCAAATTCGACTTTCTCTTTCACATATCTATTATGAATGTGCAAATTGCGGGGAGCGGCATAGTACTCTTGCCAGTTTTCATATTCCACCAATGCTTTGTATTCATCGTCAAAAATGGAAATATATGTGGATCCTTCACTTGTAGTCGTCAAAACCGCCAAGGGCTCCTCGATACGTACATTAATAGCTTGCAGCAATTCATCCGTAGATATGGGTTTGGATAAATCTTTTAAATGGTAAAACGCTGTCGAGACATCTTCAAAAGATTTATCCAGATCAATAATTTTCAATTTATTATTGCGAAGTAATTCCTTAAGGTTGGATGGATCTATTTTGTTGGTGTTGTCTGAGGGAAAATTAGGAAAGGAAGGTATTTCAGGGCTATACCGCTCGGCTATAAATCGCTGCTCTCCTGCTTCAAGATACGTGATTCTGGTCGCTGCATCTCTGATGAAGAGATTTACAGAAAGAAACTGTTTGCCGGCATTGGCCTGGATAAATACCCTACATCCATCCTTGAGTCGGCTGGCTTGATCTTTGATATCCTGGCTCATTTGATGAAATGATTCAATGTCTGGTATTTCATATTCCTTAATTAGTCCAGGTTCATTAAATTTAAATGAAGAGCAATTAAGAGCGATCTTCAGTGTTTTTAGGGATATTGGATCTTCTTCTTTTCTTAGGTCAACAATTTCAATCATTGACTTCATGTTACGCAAGAGCTCTGCTTTTTCAAGGTCAATATTCACAGAGAAAAACCCCTTTTGTTGTGGGTCTCCAGCCAAGGGTATCTGGATGTCACCCCACTGGAAGTAGACGCCATTTTCCTGCTCCCCAACTTGTCTTAAAAGGGTGAGCGGCTCTTCCTGGAGGGTATAAGTTCGGGAATTGATGTGTGCCATTATGGTTCCCTCTGCAGGTTTCATCATTAAGATACCGGCAACCGCGAATACAGGAAGACTCAGGAAATAATTGAGATAATTCATCTTGGATGACTTTGGTCGGTGTAACATGTTGAGACGATTTTTTGTGAAAGAATAGAATGTGTGCAAAATATCGGGTGCAGGTGCTGTAACTGCGTTATACAGGAGTTGCGCGTAATTCGTTTTTTCATCAAATTTGTTGACCACGATTGAATCTGCTATATATTCATGCAAAAGCCGGAGTTCTCTGACAAGGTGACGGATGAGCGGATTAAACCATAAAATGATTTTCGACAATTCCAGAAATAAGATATCGACAGAGTGCCAATGTCTGATGTGCACTTTCTCATGCTCTATCATCAGATGATCTTGATCAGTGGTTTCTTCTTTCCAGAACAGGTACGAAAAGAAGGATGATATCCGGGCTTGAGGATGAAGTAGGACGCTTGTTGCACCCCAGTTCGATAGCTTACTTGATTTTATAATTCGATATAGCTTAGTTAAGCCCAGGCAAAATTTTACCAGATAGAAACTCAAGCCCAATAGATACAGCATGATGGCTAATTGACCAACCGTTAAGGTGAACCAAACAGCTTTTTGTTGGAGTGGTAATAATGTTTCATATTGCCACAACCACGCTTCTTGTACAACCGGTTCCGTCATTTCTCTGAGTAGACCCGGGGTCGAAACTGCGGGTAATATTTCTTGCTCTGGAAATTGAATAAAGGGTAGCAGAAATGCCACCAGTAATCCGACGGGTAGAAAAAATCTATTCCATTGAAAAAATGTTTTATCCTTCAATAAGATCAAATAGAAAGCATAGAAGGCTAAAAATGCAGTGTTCACTTTAAGAAGATATATGGGCAATGACTCGAGCATTTATTCTTCCTCTTTTAATTGATCAAGAATTTTTTTGAGTTCGTCTATATCAATCTTTTCTTCCTTGACGAAATGGGAGAGAAGACTTTCGGGAGATCCGGAGAAATAATTCCGGATTACCCGTCCAATCATCAGCTTCCGATAATTTGTTTTTTGGAGAATGGCAAAATATTGGTGGGTATTGCCATAAGCCTGGTGACCAATGATGCCTTCACTTTCTAGTTTGCGAACCACTGATGACACCGTATTGTAGGGTGGTTTAGGTTCGGGCAATTCTTCCAGAATATCTTTGACAAAGGCTCTCTTTAACTGCCATAAGACATGCATGATCTCTTCTTCTCTCGGGTTTAGTATCCTGCTCATGTCAGCAAGTTAGTAACTAAATCTTAGTTTGTCAACTAAATATTAGTTAAATGCTTGATCCGGATAAAAGATGTCACCCTTTGCCATCCGCAATTGGCTCTGCTCAAGCGCGACATCTTACTTCTGTCTTCGGGCTTTCGACTTCCGACTTCGGACTCCGGGCATCGGGCTTCGGACATCCGTCTTCAAAAAAGCACCCGGACTACTTTGACTTTGGGATTGGCTTTAGCCATATGTGGCTCATCAGAAGAGATATTATGGTCACCGATAAGTGACTTATGGATTTTTTGAGGAGGTTCGAATATGAGATTGAGCTTGTCTGATAAGGTGCCTCTTTGCCAGTTTAGAGTGGTACCGGCATAGTCCCATTCAAAACCACTCAGTGAAAAAGGACCGCCATTTGCCACAACTACATCCTTTAGTGAACTTCCAATCCCCAGGCCACTTGCCAGTTTCCAGGGAGAGCCACTTTTTCGGATTCGAACCTCACGAAGCCTTTTGAAATCGGCCTGATCCCAGAGTAAGATCAGTTCCTTCTCGGTTGACGGGAAGACATAGGTAGCGATCACAGACTCACCTTCGCCGATCGCAAATTCACCCCGGTCTACCAGGTCGCCTCCCAAGCGATTGATAATCGACTGCTCAGAATCATTGGCATTGACTGGGCCAACTCTCTGACCAGGAATGATCAATTGATCAAATGCGTCTTTTTTCTCAACATCTTTCAGTGCACCACCAAAGACCCAACCGGTTTCGTTACCATATTTCACCCGATACCAATAATCTGAAATTGGTTGGCCCCTCAGTGAAATCTGAGTTTTACTCTCCGAATGTTCCTGCCAATATTGCACTTTGACCGCTTCAGGAAGCATCATTTTGGTCTCTGAAGTCAGATTTGGTTCTGCACGCATTCGAAGATTGTTGACAGTCACCTCCAGATAGGCAGTGTCCTCCTGAAGGTTTTCCTCCTGCAGAACCGTGTTTGTTTCGGACTCTCCGGAGTTGCAAGCTCCAACAAACAGTACCAGACCAATAAGGAGAACACCAAAAACCATTTTAAACATGGCTGCAAATGTAATGATTAGTTGCAAAGTTCATCATCATGCTCACAAGTAAAAGTAAACGGGCATTTTGTGCAAAAAACGAACGATTATTCTGCAGGAATAATTATCTGCCAACCGGACAGAGCCAATGCTTCTTGACATTTTACAGTTGCGTAACTTATTACTTTTGATAATTTTGTGCATTTAACTCACCAAGTTGACATGATTGAACAATTCAAAGGGATTTCAGAAGAAGAATATGAAGATTTGAAGGATGCAGTTTCACTCATCACTGTGCTGATAGCAGGTGCTGACGGCACGATTGACCGCAAAGAGAAGGATTGGGCCGAAAAGGTGACGAATATCCGTAGTTATTCCCTTCCGCAGGGTTTAAAAGATTTTTATTTGGAAGTAGGTGAAGACTTTCAAAGCAGACTGGATACTTTCATTGATCGTTTCAAAGGAGAGGTGGAGGCCCGAAATAGAGAGATTTCGCTCGAATTGGCAAAACTCAATCAGACTTTCCCGAAGATTCAGGATCGTGAGTCGGCTGTGGCACTGTACGAGAGTTTCATCAGTTTTGCCCGTCATGTGGCAAGGGCATCGGGTGGATTTTTGAGCTGGGGTACCATCAACGTTCATGAGAAAAAACTCATGTCCTTGGATATGATTCACCCGGTTGAAGAATAGACTTGAAAACGACTATTCTGGCCAGTTAATATTTAATAAACTTACTACGATAAATCCGGTTTTGAGTCTGCACGGTGGTAATATAAAATCCCGCTGGAAGTTCTTCCACAGAAATTTGGTTGTTGCTTTTATTCGTTAGAACAGTCTTCACCAAAGCACCGGATTGATTCCATATTTTGATGTCATTAATTTCACCAGCATCTTCCAATTTAAAATTTACCACATCCGAAACAGGGTTTGGAAATAAATGGATCGACGTTACACTTGTTTGATAGTTATGGATAGCAACGGTCTCACATGCTGCATTACCTTCAGGGTGGACCACAAGATCAAAGTGGCCAGGTGCCAGCAACGGATCAGGAAATGCCACAGGAATTGGAAAGAGACTTGTGTGCACCTTCAGATGGATTTTCAGTTTGTAGAGGGTGTCTGTGTTCTCATTGCTGGGACTGCCCGATAGAAAAATGCAGCTCACTTCGCCAGCTTTCAATAAGCAATTTTCTGCACTGCAGGCAAAACTGAGACCTTTGGGCAGATTTATAATTGAGTCAATGGTAAATGAATCAACCCCGATTTCGATTCCATTGAATGCAAAGATAGTTGGCGGATTGACGAAAATTGTTAGATCATAGGGTGTGTTCAGGCAAGCATCAGGTAAACCCTCGCCCAGAGTATCATTGACATAAGGTGAAGGGTCTACCAGAGCACCGCTGGCCAGGAAAGCTGAATCGGGCTCACAAGAAGGTGTAATTTGGGCGGAAGCAGTGCCAATCAATAAAATAAAGAAGACGGCGATGGCCAATAAATGTTTCATAATTCTCTGATTAAGGTTCTCGGAAGATAGTGATAGGATCTTATATTTAGAAACAAATTTGCAAAATGCTACCATCATCAGGTGTTAAGATTTTTATTTTGTCTGCTTTGGCTTTAGGTAGCGTTGGTATGACGGCGGCTCAGGAATCTTTGATAATAGGTCATGTTCGTGATCACATCCATGGCGATCCGTTAAGCGCAGCAACGATTCAATGGCGTGATCAGGGCACTTTTACGGACAATCAAGGTGCCTTTCGAACTCTGGTGAAAAAGGGGCCACAAGAGTTGACCATTAGTTATGTCGGTTACGAGACATTGACCTTGCCACTTGATGTCTATGAGGATACGGTCAGACTCACGATCGGATTAAAACCTTCAACAAGTCTATTAAGGGAAGTCACGGTAACTACCGGCAAATACGAGCAACCAATAGGTGAGACTACAGCTACCATTGAGATTTTGAAACCGGGTCTTCTGGAGCAAACTAACACGACCAGCATCGATGAAGTGCTGGGTAAAGTACCCGGAGTAGCCATAATTGATGGTCAGGCTAATATAAGGGGGGGAAGTGGCTTTTCATATGGAGCCGGAAGTCGCGTACTTGTATTGGTTGATGACATTCCAGCGTATCAAGCTGATGCGGGGTTCCCTAATTGGGATGATTTTCCTCTTGAAAACATGGCACAGATGGAGATTGTTAAGGGAGCTTCATCGGCTCTTTACGGTTCGTCGGCACTCAATGGCATCATTAATCTGAGAACCGCCTATGCCAAAGAAACTCCGGTGACCAAGGCGTCAGTTTTTTACGGGGCCACTTTAAACCCAAGAAATATCGAACGAAAATGGTGGGATAAAGCGCCCTCAGGAATATGGGTTGAGTTTGTCGGACGCTCGGCGCACTGGTAAATTTGATTTGGTTCATGCGGTTTACTTTCTCGATCGTAAAGGCGTGAATCGCGAAAGCTATAATCAATACGGGAGAATTAACAGCAAAATTCGGTACCGAATCAGCGATGGGGTGGAAGTGGGTATCAGAGGAAGTTTTAATCGGGGGATTAACCAGAGCTTTTTTTACTGGAAAGATAGCCAGGCAGGCGCCTATCAGGGTGATTCCTCCACCTATAGTACTGGAGATTATTTACGATATTCGATCGATCCCTATCTTAAAATAATCAATAGGAGAGGTGACAGGCATGAATTCAAAGGACGGTATTTTGATATTGATAATCGCAACAACGCTAATCGTTCTAATAAATCTACCCTGTATTATGGCGAATATCAGTTTTTACACAGAATACCTAAGCTCAATGCTGTTTTGACGCTGGGGCTCGTAAACCTTAATACTCAGGTTAGTGCCAAACTATATGGTGATACAGTCTTGACATCGACCAATCTGGCTGGATTTGTTCAACTTGACAAAAAATTGTCAGACCGACTTACGATCAATACGGGATTTCGATATGAGCAGAACAAGGTGAACGGGCCATCCCAGGTCGGAAATGATCAGATTCCAGATGGTAAAGTCAAAGAATCAAAGCCCGTATTTAGGATTGGTACCAATTACCGCTTGGCCGAAGGTACGTTCCTGCGGGGATCATGGGGCCAGGGATATCGATATCCAACCATAGCGGAAAAATATATCAGCACCTCTTTTGGTGCAACCCTTGTTTCACCCAATTTGACCCTCAAATCCGAATCAGGATGGAGTGCCGAAGTCGGAATCAAACAGGGATTTGAAATAGGCGAGTTTCAAGGGCTTGCCGATCTTGCAGCATACTGGTCAGAGTATTTGGACATGACGGAGTTTGTCTTTACAGGCCTGATCAAGGGTTTTCAATCACAAAATATCGGTGACACCCGAATTAGGGGTTTCGATTTCAGCCTCAATACCAGGGGCAAGATGCTGGGAGTACCTACTTTGATTTTGGCAGGTTATACCTTTATTGATCCACGTTTTCAAAATTTCACAACGCGCGACTCGATCAACTCGACCGCAACGTATAATATTCTAAAATATCGATCCAAGCATCTTGTGAAATTTGATTTACAGACCGACGCTTCAACTGTAAATTTTGGTATCAGCGTACAATACACAAGCAATCAGGAAGCGGTAGATAAGGTGTTCTATTTGTTTATCCCTGGTATTCAGGCCTTCCGGGAATCTCATCGCGGCTATGCTTTAACAGATGTGCGAGTGCAGTATAAAATGACAGACGGCTTTACATTGACAACGCAACTAAGAAATCTTTTCAACATCGAATACAGCCAGCGACCCGGCATCCTTGAGCCGCCAAGAAACCTGACCTTGAGAGCAGATTTTAAACTGTAGGGCCAGGGATGCCCAGCGGAAGTCTTAAGGTTTTGTCAATATTAGATCGCCGTACTTCGGATAGCGAACTTTTTAGGATTTTTGGGGTTGATTGCTCAAACGTCTACTTCATCTATTTCAAATTTCTATTAATGCTGATATTGCTTCTTTTATCATTCTTTTCGTACCAGGGTAATGAACAGAATGCTTCTCTAGCTAGTGCCGTCGATCTTAAGGCTCCCATGGCCACGTCGCCTGATCATCAATTATTCAATGAGTTGTTAGGTACCTACGTCGATAGCAAGGGTAAAGTTGATTATGCAGGTTTGAAAAATAATTTGCCCAAACTGGAAAAATATCTGAGCGTTTTGAAACAAAATCACCCGAAAAAAGAGTGGTCACGTGATCAAAAGTTGGCCTATTGGATTAATACATATAATGCTTTTACCATCAAATTGATCCTTGATCATCTGCCCTTGTCGAGTATTACCAAAATTGAAAACGGAAAGCCCTGGGATAAAAAGTGGATCAAATTGGGGGATGAAACCTATTCGCTGAATCAGATTGAAAATGAAATTATCCGTCCCCAATTTATTGAGCCCAGGATTCATTTTGCGGTGAACTGTGCGGCAAAATCTTGTCCTCCACTTGCCAATGAAGCATTTACAGAAGCGAATTTAGACCAATTGTTAGAGAAGCAAACAAAGTCATTTTTCAACGACCAGAATTACAATGTGATTACTACTTCCAGTGCAAAAGTTAGTAAAATATTTGATTGGTATTCCGCTGACTTTGGTGACCTCGTTTCTTTTATCAATAAATATTCTAATGTGAAATTGAATTCGTCTGTCAAGATAGAATTCAAAGAATATAATTGGGATTTAAATACCAAATAACCATCCAATCAATCATTAAACTTTGAGCTATGAAATACGTGACCCTATGCCTTCTTTTTTTTGTGATGCCTGCGATTGCTTTTACACAGAGCTGCACACCCTGGTTTCCTTTTGACGAGGGAACTTCCTTTGAGTATTCTTTTTTGATAAGAAAGATAAATTGTCCGGACGAATACTTTATAAGGTAGAAGAAGTGGTACAGAATGGTAATAGCTATTCGGGTACGATTTCAGGCATTTTTTATGATCGAAAAGACAAGGAGGCCAATACTTTTCAATTTGAAGTGTCCTGTGAGGATGGTGTATATAAAGCCGATCTCGCCAATTTTATCAATCCATCAATGAAAGAAGCATTTGGTACCATGGAAGTAACTGTGACGGGAGATGACTTGCAGATTCCTAAGAACCTATCTGTTGGTCTCGCTCTTCCTGATGCACGTACACATATGGAGGCTGAGATGGGTATCATCAAAATGAAAATGGACATGGAGATTACCAATCGGAAAGTAGTGGAGAAAGTGCAGGTAACAACACCTGTAAAGACGTTTGATACTTATAAAGTAACCTCTGATGAGTATTTTAAAATGCCTATCATGAGCCGAACTGGTCAATCTGTCTACTACTATTCCGAAGGATATGGACAGGTAAAAGTAGAGAACTTTGACAAGAATGGAAAACTCGATTCCTATATGTTGCTCACCAAATTTGATAAACCCTAATTGCCGATTCTTTGGTGGTGATTGAAATCCATTTATCAAGAGTTTGATCTGTTGATGCGACCGCAGCCGAATAAAACCTCCAATTACCATCTCTCAGGACCGTATCGCTTGGTCCACAATAAAGTGCTTCACATAGTCTGAACCATCAAGATAATATGTAGCGTTAACCATCAAATGCTTATTTTGGCTGTATGAATGTGGTGATATTGGATGGTTATACCGTAAATCCTGGTGATTTAAGTTGGGCACCGATAGAGGCTCACGGTCAGGTTACAATTTATGATCGAACTTCGCCCGATCAGATTTTCGAACGATCCCGGTTCGCTGAAATATTAGTCGTTAATAAAGTAAAAATCAGAGGCGATCTGTTGGCCAAACTGCCAATGCTCAGGGTAATTTGTCTTTTGGCAACCGGCTATGATAATGTGGACGTTGATGCAGCACAAAAATATGAAGTGAAGGTCTACAATGCCGTAGGATATGGCACAGAGTCTGTAGCTCAACATACGCTGGCCATGATATTGGCTTTTACTAATAGAATAGAGTCACATCACCGGTCAGTGCAGCATGGTGACTGGGCTGACCAGGATGATTTTTCATATTCTCTAAATTCAGTCAGAGAGTTAAAAGGTAAAACACTGGGTATCATTGGATATGGCAAAATTGGCAGGAGAGTCGGTGATCTGGCTTCGGCATTTGGTATGCAGGTGCTCACTCTTAGCAGATCTGGCGAAAAAGAAGGCGCTAGGGTTGTCGATCAGAAGACACTATTTCAGTCGTCTCATTTTATTTCCCTTCATGCTCCACTCAATGAGGGTACCAGAGAAATTGTAAATCAAGACACGTTGGAGATCATGCGGAAAGATGCCATTATTATTAATACAGGCCGTGGAGGATTAATTAAAGAAAAAGACCTGATAAGAGCACTATATACTAAAGTAATTGCCGGTGCTGTTCTGGATGTTTTGACGATTGAGCCACCCAGAGCATCAAATGGTTTGTGTTATCTCGAAAATGCATGGATTACTCCTCATATGGCGTGGAAGAGTTTTGAAGCACGTGAAGCACTGATACTAATTGTGGCAAAGAATATTAATCATTATATAAACGGAGTAGATACAAACAGAGTGGTTTAACTATTGAGGTTTTTGTCATTTCTTAATAGTGTTCATTCGAATGTTAAAATAGTTCTTAACGAGTAGCCCTCTAAAGTTGCTTGCAAGTCAGATGATAGGACTGACACTTTAATTAACTTTAGTGGAATTATCATGATATAACTTAATTACTTAAAATTGTTGGCCGGTGAAATCGATGAATAGCTTTGGGTATTTTGCGATTGGGTCTTTATTGATCTTGTGGTCTTTTTTCGGGTTTTAAATGGTTTAGGCTTTGAGTTTATCATTCCGGAAGATCCCACTTCTGCACCAGAAGATATTCGCATTGCTAACCCAATAAAGCTAAAGGGAGTGCATTATTTTGGGCGTTTTCACGAGGGTGAATTGGATTTTTCTAAAATCACCGATAATCATGTCAAACAAATAGTACTCGTGCCATATGGTTACCAAGAGAATTTCGACAGCCCTTCGCTGACTTTTAATCGCCAGGGGAGAAGGGCCTCTATAGACAGGGATAGTTTATACGGACTTATGGCTGAAAAAGCCAGCAAGGCCAGTTTGGAGATTGTCATCAAGCCCCATATCTGGATGGAAACAAAGCGAGGTAAATGGAGGTCAGATATTGATTTTCAAGAAGAACAACAATTTGACGAATGGGCAAAAAATTATTCTGAATTTATATTGCATTATGCCCGGCTGAGTCAAAAGATTGGAGCAACCCACTTTTGTGTTGGTACTGAACTAACCCAAATGACAAAAAACCATCCTAATTTTTGGAAAGGACTTATTAAGGAGGTTCGCCAAATATATCATGGAAAAATCTTTTATGCGGCCAATTGGTATCGGGAGTATGAACATATCACGTTTTGGTCTGATTTGGATTACATTGGGGTGCAAGGCTATTTTCCGTTATGCAATAAAGATCATCCCAACATTGATGATTTAATGGTTGGCTGGCGCGTGTACCGCAGTAAGCTGATGAAGATGAGTCAGCGCCTGAATAAACCGGTTCTTTTTTCGGAGTTGGGTTATCGAAGTTCGCAAGATGCAGCTTCTGAACCTTGGGAGTGGGTAGAAGGACCTAATGCCCTAAAAATGAAATTAAGTCAAGAAACTCAAGCGATATGTTATGAGGCTTTTTTTCGAACATTTTGGAATGAACCCTGGTTTGGAGGTGCTTTAATTTGGCAGTGGCATACGCGCTATGAGAATGATCTGGAGTCTACTAAAACGAATTTGGATTTTACACCTCAGAATAAACCAGCTCAGGCAGTCATGTCCAAATGGTTTGCTGAATAAAACACTTTGTGCCTGATGTTACAATCTAAAATCAACTTTTGTGTAACCTAGGAGGATGTTCAAATACTCACTCCGCACGGATTTTACAGAATATAAATTTTTACTATAACATGATTCATCCGTTCTCGCCGCTCCTGACTTTGTTGAGACTCAATCTATTACAATTTCCAGTAGCATCCTTCGACTCGCCGTCGCAGAAACGGCGATTTACGGATTCAGCATCAAGTTGTGTATTTCAACCGCCTCCTAGCGAAAAAATGCCTGTAAGCAAAATACCAAAGCCTCGGTTAGAATTAAGGTTGCAAACCAGCCTGTGATTTTCAATCTGTGGACTGACAAATGAAAAACTCTACTTAGTTCTAAAAAAAAGGCAACCGTAAAGGCTGCCTTTCGTTCTGATATCTTGATATCTAGTTTTCTAGAGGCGGAATTCTCAAAACCTGGCCAGGATAGATTAGATTAGGATCCTTCAGCATTGGTTTGTTTGCTTCAAAAATCACTGGGTATTTCATGGCATCGCCATAATGAGCTTTCGCAATTTTTGATAGTGAGTCACCACTTTTTACTTCGTAGAAAGTAGCTTCAGGAGCTGGAACAACCACTGAAATTCGATCATCTACTGTTGCGATTCCTGCAACATTTCCCAAAGCTAAGATGATCTTTTCTTTATCAGCCTGAGATTCGGTCTGGCCGTATACAGTCACAACATCGTCCGTTACTTCCAGGTCGAGATCTTGAATTGGGAGATTAAGCTTGGTAATGACTCCCTTAAGAGCAACGATTTGCTGTTCGCGATGAGCAACAGCTTCTTCAGCCGC
Source organism: Saprospiraceae bacterium (assembly GCA_016711125.1). Taxonomy (GTDB): domain Bacteria; phylum Bacteroidota; class Bacteroidia; order Chitinophagales; family Saprospiraceae; genus JABDMH01. The sequence continues at coordinate 220,489 of JADJTQ010000007.1, forward strand.
TTCAGCAGCTTTCTTCTCAGAAGATTTAAAAATGTTTTCTCCGGCTTTCTTTAAGAATGAAAATAATCCCATGAAAATTAAGTTTGTTTAGTTATTAAATATAGGTGCACAGTGCTAGACAAAAGTACAAACTCTTTTGTTTGCAATAGTTAATTTTAAGTAGGACACCTTCGATTGGAGCGCAAATCAAAGAGTCACTTGATGTCTGGCAATTCTCACAGGATTAGCGCACTACCCTTAATTTTGGTTCCTTTGGAAAGGTAAATTTTGATGTTAAGGCGTGCTTCTGAATTGTCTGGGTGCCGATCTAAAGCATTGCCTGAATTTCTGGTCAGAAATAAGGTATTGATGTATATGAAAAACCTTATATTTGCGCAACTTTTTCAAAAACAGTGTCTTAATCAATACCATTCATATGCAGGGTAAAGGAATAGTAAAGTTTTTTCTTGTGGTCATGGCCATCGTGTGCGCCATCCAGTATCTTTTGATTCTTCCCACACAAAAGGTGGAAAGGGCCGCAGATGCGCATGCCAAGGAGGTCGCTATGAGCTTGGGAGACAATGACTTATCAAGTATAGAAGCTAAACAGGCAAGAATTAGTTATCTGGATTCGATGTCATCGGAAGAGGTGTTTAGGATACCGCTGATAAAAAGTTATACCTATGAGCAGCTGAAGAGACAGCAATTAGCGCTAGGTCTTGACCTGAAAGGGGGTATGAGTGTGGTGTTGCAGGTAGATCTTAAGGACTTTCTCAAGACCTTGTCAAATGATAGCAAAGATCCTACCTTTCTCGACGCTCTTGCCATTGCTGATAAGTCCATTGCTACCGCAAAGGTTGATTACGTCACCTTATTTGGTGAAGAGTTTCAAAAGATTGCCGGAGAGAAGAAATTATCAAGCATTTTTCCAGAAGTGCCACTTTGCGAGATGAGATCAATTTCGAAACAAGTGATGCCGAAGTGATCTCTATCTTACGGAAATATGCGAATGAGACAGTCGATCTGACCTATAAGCGATTGAAAGATAGAATTGATAAACTAGGAGTGGTCCAGCCGAACGTATCGCTCGATGCAGCCAGAGACTTAATCCTGGTAGAACTACCGGGTATAGATAACCCAGAGCGGGCACGTTCATTTTTACAAAGTGCCGCAAAATTGGAATTCTGGGACGTATATCGCGTGTCCGATCCAGGGATTTTAAATGCTTTTGTTGAGGCTGATAGCCGCCTAAAACGATTGCAATCGGGTGATCCCACCAGTCTTGATTCGGCGATTGTCGATGATGTGAGAATGGATACAATTTGGACTCAGACACTAGATAGTCTGGGAAATGTGACCGGTGATTCAACTTTTGAAGTCATGCCTACCACGATCAACAATGATCCTTTTAGTGATCGCGGACCACTATTGCAACTAATGGATCTCAATGCAGTGACCTCACAAGGGCAGACAGGCTTTCCACTGGCCGTGGTAGGAATTGCCGATGAAAACAAAAAGAATCTAATCGACCAGTATTTGGCAATGCCGGAAATCAAACGTCTGTTTCCGCAAGATGCCTTTTTCCGATGGAGCCAAAAACCGTATAAAGATTTTCAAACTGGTAAGTCAAGTGGACGTTATGAGCTTTATGCTTTGAAAAAGAAGCGCGGCTCAGACAAGGCACCACTTGCTGGTGATCACGTGATCAGAGCTACGTCACAACCTGATCCGGTGAGCAACGAGGTTGCAGTTTCTCTGAGTATGGACAATCAGGGAGCACGTATTTGGGGGGATCTAACTTCAAAAGCGGCCCAGGACAACAATCGGGAAATTGCGATTATGCTTGATGATGAAGTTGTCTCAGCTCCCCGAGTGAATGAAGCTATTACTACTGGAGACTCTCGAATTAGTGGTGACTTTAGTATTCAGGAAGGACAAGATTTAGCCAATATTTTACAGATTGGTAAATTACCCGCATCACCCAAAATTATCCAGCAGGCAGTCGTAGGACCCTCACTGGGTAAGGATAATATCAACCGCTCATTGATATCATTGCTCATAGGATTTGGACTAGTCATTGTGTTTATGCTATTTTATTATGGTGGAGCTGGCATTGTTTCCATCATTGCCTTACTTGCCAACCTCTTCTTTATTTTTGGTGCCCTGGCGTCTTACGGTACCGTGCTTACGTTGCCTGGATTTGCGGGTATCATTCTTACTATTGGTATGGCAGTAGATGCTAACGTAATTATTTTCGAGCGGGTGCGGGAAGAATTGCGGCAAGGTAAGTCGATGTTGATGTCCATTTCCGATGGCTTTCAGAATAGTTATAGCGCTATCATCGACGCTAACGTGACCACAATTCTGGTTGCGTTGGTTCTATCCTATTTTGGAATAGGGCCAATCAAGGGATTTGCTGTCGTGTTGATCATTGGAGTAATCTTCTCGATGTTTACTGCTGTACTATTATCCCGGCTATTGATCGAATGGTGGACAGCTAAAGGAAAAACTATCAGTTTCTGGACCGGACCAAGTGCCAATCTTTTTGCCGACCTTAACGTTGATTGGTTAGGTAAGAGAAAGATGGCCTATGTGATTTCAGGAACCGTCCTCCTGGCGGGACTTATCTCTTTTGTAACCAGAGGCTTTGACCTTGGCGTTGATTTTAAGGGAGGGTATGCCTACACGATTCAATTTGAACAATCCGTTCCGGTTTCGGCTACGGACCTTAGAGCTCAATTGAAAGATGCCTTTGGCTCAGAACCAGTAGTTAAATCGGTCGATACGGAAAACACCTATAACATCGTAACCGATTATTTAATTGATAGCGAAGCGGAAGATGCAGATAATCAAGTCGCTAGAAAGTTGTACGATGGCGTTAATGCCATGGTTGGCGGTAATCTTGACTTCGATCAGTTTAATAATGCAGAAGCATCAGGAACTCATGTAATAAGTTCAAGTAAGGTAGGCCCGATCATTGCCGATGATATCAAGGAGAGTTCTGTCTATGCGGCCATTTTTGCCTTGCTTTGTATTTTCCTATACATATTTATCAGATTTAGCAAGTGGCAATATAGTGCCGGAGCGGTTGCGGCATTGTTTCACGATGCTTTGGTGGTCCTGAGTATCTTCTCCATTTTTCACGGGTTGGTCCCATGGACCATGGAGATCGATCAGAATTTTATTGCGGCTCTTCTTACAGTGATTGGTTATTCAATTAATGATACGGTGATTATTTTTGACCGTATACGTGAATACTTGAATCAGTATACTAAGCGGTCAAAAACGGAGACGATTAATATGGCGATCAACAGTACCTTAAGTCGCACGGTGATCACTTCTTTTACTACGATTATGGTTGTACTTATTTTGTTTTTATTTGGTGGTGCCAGCATCAAAGGTTTCGCCTTTGCATTGGTAGTCGGTATTGTTACAGGTACTTATTCGACGGTATTTATTGCTACGCCGATGGTGCATGACCTTACTGGCGAGATGAAGGCAAAAGAAGTCAGCAGCAAGAAACACTTCTCAAAAGCAGTCAATCCCAAGGTATAGAAGGTCTAAGTTTGGGTTAGCAAAAAGATATAGCCTGTGCATCTTATGATGTACAGGCTTTTTTTATAGCCGAATCTCAATCATGCCAAGCCATTGATTGCAACTTCAGCGATGAGATTTTCGTTATATTTAGCATGATGAATCGTCATAGATATATCGTAGTAGCCTTATTAATCTTCACTATTGTTGGTGTATCGTGCACGTTTACTGAAAAGATCCGTGATGGTCGCACAGCTTTTGAGCGTAAACGATATTTTCAAGCTTCAGAAATGCTAATGAGCGAGTTCGAAGTTTCTCGTAGCAATTTAGACCGCATGAATATTGCTTATCTCATCGGTGAATCAAACATGAAATTTGGAGCTTTTGAAGAAGCCGCAAGATGGTACAAGATAGCGTATGAAGGCGGTTACGGCCCAAGTGCCTTATCTGCCTATGCCAATGGCCTCAAACAATTGGAACGGTATGAAGATGCGGCTTCCAGCTTTGCTAAGGTTGGGGATGAAATTGGTGACCGGGTAAAATATCGAAGAGAAATCGCCAATTGCTTGCAGGCGGTGGAATGGCGTAACGATGCCATTTATACACCCTATGTGATCGAAAATCTGAAATTGAACAGCAATGCTTCTGATTACGCACCGGTGCCGGTGTCTACGAATGAAATTGCCTTTACCAGTGATCGCGAGATGAGTACAGGAGAGTACATATATGCGTGGAGTGGCAATGATTTTTCAGATTTGTTTATAGCAGATCTTCGTCAGAATAGTGTGAAACAGTATGGCGGTGAGCAGATCAATATCGATGGAAACGAAGGCACGGTGGCCTTTAGCCCTGATGGTACCAAGATGGTGTTTTGCCGTTGTTTTAGCAGGGAGGATTATGATGCTCATTGTAAGTTGATGATCAGTGAAAAGAACGATCTCGCCTGGTCAAAGCCGGTCATTTTACCTTTTATTAAAGATGGTATCAATTATCGTCACCCTACATTTTCACAAGATGGCACTATGCTGGTCTTTTCTGCTAATATTGATGAAGCAACCAATGACTATGACCTATATTTGAGCCGGTTCGTTGATAACAATTGGGAACAACCACAGTCACTGGGTGTCAGGGTGAATAGTCAGAGGAGGGAGGGTTTTCCATTTTTACACGGTGACACACTTTATTTTTCATCTGACTTTGCTGGAATGGGGGACTGGATGTTTATAAAACATTCGTTCAACCTGATGGTCAATGGGCCATTCCTGTGAATTTAAGAGCCCCAATCAACTCTGGTGCCGATGATTTTGCTTTTGTTATCAGTCCCTACTTTCAGGCTTCAGATAGCATTTTAGAACAGGGCTTTTTCAGCTCAAACAGAAGTGGTGGAAAAGGAAACGATGATATTTATTTATTCGAAAGACGAAAGCATTTTCCGGTCAAACCCGAGCCCAAAAAGAATTTGATTATGAAATAGTACTCGATCTGCGTGTTTTCCAACGCCAATATGAAGATCCTGATGATCCGTCGAGCAAAGTTCTTATGAGAATACCCCTGGCGGAGGCTAAAATATCCATAACGGAAGATGGTAGAGATTTTAAGGAAACCAATTCGAATCAATATGGTATGATGACCTTAGAATTAAATCCTGAAAAGGAGTATCAGTTTTTTCTATCACGTACCGGATTTTTTAATAATGAATTGGTTTTTTCAACTAAAAATCTAACCATTGATTCGACCAAGAAAGTGCAGAAGTATGAAGAGAGAATATTGTTGGATAAGATCTTTTATGATAAAGAAATCGTTCTTGAAAACATCTACTACGATCTTGATGAATCTTTTATCGGAGATGACGCTAAGCCAACCTTAGATACACTTGCCAATCTTTTGAAAATAAATCCACAAATAAAAATTCAACTTTCATCTCATACCGATTGCCGGGCACCGGATGACTATAATGAAACACTTTCCCAGGCCGGGCACAATCTGCTGTCGACTATTTGATTAAAAATGGGATCGCCCAAGATCGAATGGTGCCGAAGGGTTATGGCGAGTCGCTATTAGCGGTCGACTGCGTTTGTGAACAATGCACAGAAGAGCAGCATCAGGCCAACCGTCGTACAACCTTTAAAGTGATCGAGTGATTATTTTTCTGGAAAATCTATCGATTTTCTAATGATTGTAGATTTAGTAGTATTACCAATCGATTATAGGGTTCAGGATTACCGCCGAGTAGGAAATCAGAAATTAAATATTAAGTGTATCCCGGCACCAACCCAATTGGAAATTTATGTAAAATTAGATTTTTATCTACAATTGGAACTAGAGACGAATAGGGCATTTTGCAAAAATGCTTAATGTTGGATTTTAGTTTATCCTCTTTCCTTTATATTATGGTTATAGAGACTTAATGTTCTTGTGACCTTTCTGTGATTTTTGAGATACACCTTTGTTGAGATTTTGAATTAATTACAAATCTTAAAAATCTAGCTACCATGAAAAAAATCACCTTTTTTACATCACTATTGTTGCCATTGTTTTTAATCGCTTCATGTTCTCAAGACAAAAATATTGAAAATTATAACAGATCTGCTCGGTTAGAAATGGTAAACGAAACACTAGATTACCTCCAGGCGGATGAGGATATTCTAGAAGCTCTAAGTCTTAAAGTAGAGGATTGGTGACAAAGATCTTACATCCTGGAAAATCAGTCGTCAGTGTACACTATTGGTAACGAAGCAATGGCGAACGAAGTACTTGTTTTTAATCGAAATTCGGATGGTACTTTGATGGAGGCAGGCAGTTATGCTACCGGTGGCCAAGGTACTGGCGGTGGCTTGGGAAATCAAGGTGCATTGGTACTGAGCGACAATAAGTTATTTATGTTTGCTGTGAATCCAGGTAGCGACAATTTTAGTTTTTTCTATATCAGATAGGATGGTAGTTTAAAACTGATCGACCAGATTCATTCTGGAGGCATAATGCCCGTCAATATTACTTACTAGGATGGACTCATCTATGTTCTCAATGTCGGGGGTACTGGAAATCTTGCTGGTTTTGCCGTGAATCGTCATGCCCAATTAATGGAATTAGCAGATTCAAAGCGTGACCTCAGCAGCGATGCGGCAGGCGCGGCACAAATTTCATTTAGTGGAAACGGCAAGGCTCTGGTCATCACAGGGAAAGCGACAAATACGCTTTCTTCCTTTGCAATTGATCGCTACGGCAGACCGGGTGCAATCAATACGCACCCTTCAGCAGGTGTCACTCCCTTCGGATTTTCATTTGGACGGGCAAACGTTTTTCACGTTTCCGAAGCTTTTGGTGGAGATGCCAACGCCTCTACAGAGCCTTCTTTTCATGTCAATGCCTGGGGCAAAATATCGCTGCTGGTTGGTCCTTTTGCTGCTAATGGTTCACCTGCATGTCATGGGCACTATTTTTTGTAACTAACACCGATGGTAACGATATAAGCTCACTTTCAGCGACTCGACTCCAACGTCACCAGGGCCGCTTGATGCAGCCATGGACAATCAATCACAGTATTTTATGTATTGTGTGGTGGTAGTGACGCTATTGTGTTATACAAGTTGGGCGACGATGGTGCCTTAACTCAAATTGATGAGGATTGTGGTCTGCCGGATCGGGCTTCCGGATTGTGTGCGATAAAATGTTTGGAATAAAAATAATTTGATGGTGGTATTATCAAGTAATACCACCTTTTTTTCGTGGTAGAAAGAAGATCAATGCTCCCTCAGTATCGCCAACTCTTGAGATCGGCTCCGACTGGTGATCGGGTCTTAACTTCTTCTGCCCACTTCTGAATAAACATCTGATTGTATCGCAAACGGGAGATATAGTTAGGTTGACTATGATCACCATTCCAGCAATGTTCGGCACGGTCACCATAGTCGACTTCACCGTCATAATGAGGTTCGGTGGTTTCTTTTAAGATTTCTTCCGCCAGATACACGGCATTATTTAGATAGTAATTGTCCATATCTCCACAATAAAGATGGATTTTGCCTTTCCATTTTTCACCATTCTTGTGCCAGTCCCGTTTGAGTATATAAGCCAGGTCGTAGTTTTCTTTCCAATATGAAGCGACATCTGCATCTATAATTCCGGTTTCTTTATCCCAAATACGCTGGGGATAACCATCTTGGCCTACCGGACTGTACACTGCCTCCCATATATCCCATTGTTGACCTGATCGACTCCTGGTGCCGAGAGCAAGTTCCCTAAGGTTCATTTCTTCCAAGGTCGAACTCACATTACCTAAGTAATCACGGTGCCCAGGTCTCGGTGTTTTTTTGAAGGGGCTATCCAGAAAATATGCATTACGATCCTCGTACAGGTTGACCAGGCAATAGGCTCTAAAATCGATTGGGTCCGGGCATGCGGCATAACACCCATTGTATTCGTCTGGATAGTAAACTTGAACAGCCAAGGCTTCCCAGCCTCCCGTGCTTCCCCCATAGGTAAACCGTGCCCAGCCCTGGCCGATACCCCTAAACTTTTGTTCGATATATGGGATCAATTCATAAGTGATTGCATCTCCGTATGGTCCATTATTTTCACTATTAACTGCATAAGAATCATCGTAAAATGGTGTTGGATGTTGGATTTCGATGGCAATGACTCTCGGAAAGTCGGGACCGGTCCACATCTTATAGAAATCATATGCCTCCTGCTGCTGCATGCGATTGTAACCGGTTATGCCAAAACGGGCAATAAAGTCGGGTTTAAGACTGAGATCAGGTAGGTCAGTGCGCCAGCCACCAAAATCATTAGGAAAATGCCCATGAAAAATAGCCAAAGGGTAATGTGTCTCAAGGTGATCGTCCCAACCCTCAGGAAGCAGAACATGCGCTCCCAAATAGACGTCTCTTCCCCAGAATTTAGACAGCAATTCACTACGCATCCTGACATGTTTGACGTATTTGGTGTCTTCGGGTTCTAAAATAGAAGGAATGATTTGATCGAGAGTTAAATGAATTGATGAAGCAGCAGGATTAAAGGCAACTTTGACTGGCGTGCTATAGGGATTTCCCGGCTTCAGGTTCCATTGTTGGCCCTCACCGCGATCAGGTGGTAATAAGACCCGGTGCCCGTCGCCAAGATCGAAGTACTCATACCGGTTGAAAAGCACTTGGAGGTAATAGGATCCTGGCGGGACTTCTCTTAGTGTCTTTAAAGGGTACCCATAGGCATGAGCAAAAACTGGAATCGGTTTGTTTACTGGCCAGTTTTCTACATCGATTGCAAAGAGGAGCTGAGTGCCAGGTCCGTCGGAAATCTGAAATCTTGGCTCGGAAGTGCTATCGGTTGACAACATAACCAGTAGTCGACCATGTATGAGAGATCCACCATCCTGCGGTATGGTAATATAAAAGTAGGGTTCTTGATCAAAGGATGAGGGTATCTGCGGAATTACTAAGCTGCTGAAACTGCCAATTGCAAAAGATAAAATCCAGCTAATGACTTGATTTTTCATAGGAGTTAATTAATTGCTCAGGTAAAAATGCAATTAAAAGGCAAATTAAAAAACCACTATTTCTTAACCAAAATTAAAAGCAAGCCAAGCAGCCACATAAGCGATAAGTGTCATGCTTACAAATTGTATAATCGGCCATTTCCAACTTCCGGTTTCTTTTTAACAACGGCAAGCGTACTCATGCATTGCATAGCAAATACAAAAAAGAGCAACAGGGAAAATGCAGTGGAATGATTGAAGATTGGCTTGCCAGTAGTTACATCAACCTGTTTTGCTAAATGCTCTCTAATGCGGAATTCGTCTTCTTCAGAGCCAATACTGTAAATAGTGGCCATCGATCCAACAAAAACCTCTCTGGCTGCAAATGCACTAATCAGGGCGATACCTATTTTCCAATCATATCCCAATGGTGTAATAACAGGCTCGATTACTTTGCCCAATATACCCGCGTAAGAAGCTTCTAATGTCTGTGCAGCAATCAGGTTATCTCGTTCCTGTTCACTGAAATTTGAAGCCACTGCGGCCGACCGTGCTTCTTCTCTAGCACCTTCCATCTTGGCCTTAGGTCCAAATGATGCCAAAAACCATAGGATAATGGACATAATAAGAATGATTTTTCCGGCCTCAGTTATAAATGCACCAACCTTACTCCGCATGTTACGCCAGACACTCCGCCAGTCGGGATTACGATAGGAGGGAAGCTCCATTACAAAAAATGATTGCATACGGGCACGCAAAATTCGTTTAAAAACCCAACCGGAAAACAGGGCTGCCACAACACCTAAAACATATAAAGCCGCAAAAGCCAGTCCCTGGGTATTTAGTACACTCCAAACAGGTTTATAAGGCACTACAATGCAATCAGGACCGTATACACGGGAATTCGAGCAGAACACGAAATAAAGGGTGTTACCATAATTGTGATAAGCCGCTCCTTCCAGTTCACGATCGTGCGAGTCGACATGATTGCTGGTATTGCACAGGCTCCTCCGCTTATGAGTGCCACAACGCTTCTTCCGTTCATCCCGAAGCGTCGTAAAAATCGGTCGAAAAGATATGCTGCTCTTGCCATATATCCGATCTCTTCAAGAATAGAGATCAAAAGAAATAATATTGCAATCTGCGGAATAAAACCATTACTCCACTGAGACCGGAAAGGATACCATCCGTGAGTAAATTAGTTAAAACAGAAGGAGGTAATACATTTCTCAGCCAATGACCCAAGATTCCAAATCCCGTTTCGATCAGGTCCATGGGGTAAGTTGCCCAGGCAAAGATCGCCTGGAAAACAAATAACATCAAAACTGCAAATATAATTGGTCCCCAAAGCCAATGCGTAATGACTGCATCTACTTTGTCAGAGATTGTCTGAGCTTTACTATCTTTTTTGACGGAGTCCTTTACGAGATCTTCCAGCGTGTTAAGTCGGGAGAATGTTTCCTCAACCTGCTCCTTTAGGGGTTCAAATTGATTATCTTCCAGGCTCTTCCTCCAGTGTTCTTCAGATATGCTAATGTTCAATTTCAACCAGTCATGATGGTGAGCCCAGAGCCACCGCAGGTATAGATTAGGCGGATTTTCAACTTGACCGATCTCACCTAGCATTTTTAAAGCATCTCTATGTAGTTCTTTGATTTTCCGGGGAGGGTGAACCGGATGCTGTAGTTCCTGACAGACTGCATTTTTCAAGACATCAATGTTCCTCCGTTTACGGCTACTGATAGCGACTACTTGAACACCTAGCTGTTTGTGCAGGTATTCAAGATCCAATAGATTGCCAGCTTCTTCAAATTCATCTATTAGGCTCAAGACGAGGATAGTTGGGTATCCCAAATCTAAAATCTGGCTGAAAGCCAACAATTGACGATCCAAATGGTTAGCGTCAGCCACATAAATAACAACTTCCGGATGATCGGGATGATTTGGGTTGATCAGGACCTCTGTGGTAATTCGTTCGTCACCTGAGTTTGGAAAAAGGCTATAAGTGCCTGGCAGGTCAATTAGTCTTACCGGACCACATTCAGAAAACTCGGCAATTCCGGAAACCCTGTCAACTGTGACTCCTGGGAAGTTTCCTACTTTATTATTACTCCCTGTCAGTAAGTTAAAAAGTGTTGTTTTCCCGCTGTTGGGATTGCCCGCGAGGGCTACGTTTTTGAGTCGTTCACTCATCAATCCCTAACCAAGATCTGGTTTGCTTCTTCGTATCGGAATGCAAGGGCACGTCCATTTATCCGTACATAGAGATTGCCTTTCCAGGGTAGTTTTCTGACCACGGAAATAGATTGACCCGGTGATACTCCCATTGAAAGCATTTTCTTGTGGAGCTGGCTGATTGAAAACCCATCGAGAATAGCTGATTTTCCAATAGCAAGGTCAGATAAACGTAATGGCATAAATTGTCGGTTTTTGATACCGCTAAATTACCGGTCTCATATCCTTTTTACAATGATAATAATGTAGAAATGACTCTACCTAACTTTAGGTACTAATCCTTTACTTGAATGATTTATCTAATGTTTGAATTAAGGTAGAAATCATTTCAGGGGTGGTGCCACAACATCCTCCAAAGATCCGGTAATCTAATTCACAAGCCTGTTGGACGAAGTCTCCTAATTGGTGTGCAGCATCCGCTTCTGCCTCCCAACCTCTGGTAGGATGCGGCTTACCGGATGCATTGGAATAGACACCTTTGATCCCCGGGTATAAGGTGGCTAGCTTATGGGTATCAGTAAGTAGCTCTGCTGCTGACCGACAATTTAAGGAGATTCCGATGGGCTTAAATTCATTGGCTAGTGTAATCAGGTTTTCCATTTTTTCTCCACTCAGAAGTTGCCCTTTTCCGTTGCTGACAACACTTATGATAATCGGAATCTGCATCTCCTGGCTTAATTTTAGCAAAATATGTGCCTCGCGGATTGTATTTATGGTTTCGGCCAATATAAAGTCTAGGTCGCACTTTAATAATGAAGACAGTTGAAGATGATGATATTTCAATAAAGTTGTTTGGTCAGGCACCATATCCGGACGGTAACAATCTTCCAGGGAGGCAATTGAACCAGCCAGGAGAAATTTATGATTTTTGGGCATGCATTTCCTTGCCAGATAACATGTAGTTTTGATTAAATCTTCGAACAGATCCAAGCGCTTCTCCCGCTCAAAGAGATAATAGCTGATACGAAATGTGTTTGCTGTCAGTATGTTACTTCCGGCTTCAATATATTCCCGGTAAATCTGTTGTAGTAAACCGGGACATTCCGAGGCTGCAAAAGCGGTCCAAAGCGGCAATGAAGTGCGATAACCGCGACGTTCGAGCTCGGTCCCTATGGCTCCGTCGAGCAACCAGTATTTACGGGTCGATAATATCTGGTCTAACTGAGATATTGCTAGCATTTATTTGAGCAACTTGGTTAATTTGGTTGCACAATTTAAATTTAGTCTATACCTATGAGTTTCGAGACTATCATTTCCGTAGATGATCTTTATGCCAATTTTTTTAATCCTCAATGGGTGATCATCGATTGCCGGTTTAGCTTGGCAGAGCCCGATAAGGGTGAACTGGAATATCAACAAGGCCATATTACCGGAAGTTATTATGCCCACTTGGATCGTGATCTTTCGTCTTCAGTAGTTCCGGGCTCCACAGGTAGACATCCGCTTCCTGAGATCAATGCGTTGTCTCAGACGATCCGTCGATGGGGTGTCAATGAAGATAGCCAGGTGGTGGTCTACGACCATTCAAATGGGGGCATTTCAGCAAGACTATGGTGGCTGTTTCGTTGGCTTGGACATGATAAAGTTGCCGTTTTGGATGGTGGCTGGAAAGGGTGGAAAGATCGTTCCTTTCCAGAAGATCAGTTACTACCTGCGCCGAAGCAGGGTGATTTTCGACCCTCTGTTTGCTACGATCTCACAGTTGATGCAGATAAAGTCAATGAAATCCGGCTAAGAAACGATTGGAAGCTGATTGATGCCCGTGCCAATGAACGGTATCTTGGACTGATTGAGCCGATCGATCCAGTGGCAGGCCATATCGAAGGGGCGGTCAACCATCCCTTTGACCTCAATATTGACGAGCAGGGATTGTGGAATTCGGCAGAGGTACTGAAATCGGAATTTGAGGCACGAGGAATCACCACAATGCCTTCACAAACCATCTTCTATTGTGGTTCAGGAGTCACCGCATGTCATGACATCCTTGCCTATAAACATGCAGGACTCGGTGATGCTCTCCTTTATCCTGGTTCCTGGAGTGAGTGGATTACTCGCACATAGTCTAGTCCCGTCCCTATTGCGGGAATTGATCGAGTTCGAGCTTAAGTAGCTTAGCCGCATTCTTATAATATATCTTCTTTAAAATGTCATCAGATAATCCTAAACCATACATGCGCCAGAAAGCATGATAGCGCTTATAGTATGGAAAATACTCATCTTCGGTCTCAAGCACTCTGAAATAAGTGTAGTACTCTTCGGGATTGTACGCGTCTTTACCAAATAGAATTCTGTCCTGATATTTTTCGAAAAATTTCGCAGCTGCTCTGGGTTGTCGTCCAAGCTCAGCGATAACTGCCCCAAACTCGATATGCATATTGGGTATTTCTTCTAGCAGCGAGCTAAGCTTAGAAAGGTCATTGGCAAACCAACCGAAATGGGCAGCAATAAAAGTTGTTCCAGGATTTTTTTTGAAGATATGATGCTGTTCAGCAATGATTTGCTCCCAAGAGGCAGGATCATTAGCTTCTCGTTTTCTACCAGGCCTAAGCTTTAACTCAAGCCATCGCTCGTTGAGACTGTCGTGTGGTTGCCAAAAAGGGCGGGGGTCAGCTGAATGGATCAGCACCGGGATCCCCAGTTCACCGCACTTTGCCCAAACCGGGTCAATTCTCGGATCATCTATTGGAATACGATTTCCAGCTTTATCCTTATTGTCCATACCCTGACTTTTATAGATCTTGAGGCCTCGGGCACCATTAGAGACATCATATTCGATTTGCTTGACTGTTTCGGTTGACCAGTCAGGTTCATCAATACTCTGTAAGTTTATATTGGTGAACATGACAAAGCGATCTTCATAACCTTGTGCTTTGACATTATCGACCATTGCCTTTAAAGCAGCACCACCTCTGCCGCTTAAATTGACCAGCACTTGCATGTTGAGCGAATCCATCTCCGCTATCAGCTGAGAAAGATCGCCTTCGCCCAGTCGCCATTGGTGATTATGAATGTCGACGAAAGGAAACTTTGAATAGGTTTTCGGATGCTCAGGTACTACAAGGGTAGAGGGAGGGTCATACGACTCAAAGTCGATTTTAATATCGAGTGCTTCTTGACGTTGCGCAAAGGCCAACATGCAGATAAGCAGGCTGCCCAGGCTAAGGACTAAATTTCTGATCATCGTTTGTGTTAATAGGTAAATTGTAAAAATAGGTCGATTATTTTGACCATTTCCTTAAGAAAAGGATAAATTGACATAGATCGCCTAATAATAACCCATATTGTCTTATTTTTTATCCATCTAGAGCTACGATATTCGTCAATGATCCGATTTATACGACAATTTGTTCATACAATCTCAACTTATTTGGATGTCCCGGATTTTATCAAAGAAAACAAACTTTGGCAGGGATTCAGGGACCATAGGCTGGTCACTGTGGCTTTATTGGTAGCTGGAGCCATCTTTAGCTGGCATCTTTTTGGAGTTGTTCGTGATTGGTGGAATCATTTTGAAATCCATGATCCGATCGAAGCTGGATTGCAGGCAACATTTTTAGTCAAAGACCTGGCAGTGGGTGGCTATGAATTTATGTTTGCTGGTGCTTATAAGTACTTGGTTTTGATTATAATGGAGTTGTTAATATTCCATATGACTTTAAGTACCCATGCGGTTTTGAACGGCAAGCGTGATCCCTTGACTCCCGGAATCTTTGTCAGGCTCAAATTAGGATGATAAAGGTTTCGATTTTTACTTTTGCGATGGAATTAGTCGCTAGTATCGCGATCAAAGTTGTTTTATCCATTTTAGGCTTTGACCTCATCAAAGGAGTTCTCCTGTTTTTGACGCAGTGCTTTTTTCTCGGATTTGTCATGATCGATAATTATAATGAGATACATCATCTGGAGATCAAGGAAAGTTACAAGCATACTTTAAAATATGCCGGAGTAGCAGTAGGCATTGGAATTGTGTTGTATGTCTTGATTATAATACCTGTTATTGGACCCTTTGCA
The DNA here is from genome assembly GCA_016711125.1 of Saprospiraceae bacterium. GTDB lineage: Bacteria > Bacteroidota > Bacteroidia > Chitinophagales > Saprospiraceae > JABDMH01. The sequence continues at coordinate 235,721 of JADJTQ010000007.1, forward strand.
GGCCCCATGATTGCAGCGATCGCTGCGACACTTGTTATGCACGAGCAGGAAGGGCTGCAAGTAAGAAAAGGGTGAATTGATGATCAAATAAGGGAATACCGGATAATATAGAGGCATATAAACATCTTTCCATGCATTGCTCAACCTTAGTCAGGTAGGACGATCGGAAGAGCATTATAAAAATCTCAATGATCTTTATATCCTTCAGGTATTCAGCAGTTTAACTTTTTCTGCTTCAAATTGTTCAGTGCTCAATTCACCGCTAGCAAGTTTTTCACCAAGAATTTCAATTTTTTCATATGCTGGAAAGAGGAGGCCTTTTATCAAGTAAATTGGAAGAAGGGGAGGGCAAACTTGCCAGAGGAACTTTGAGATAGGTGTGCCTAAATGCTTGAAATCTGCTTTGGGTTCGAATGTATTTCAAAGCCTTGTCTTCCTCAATTCTATCAAAATCTTCGAAGCCAGACCCAATCGCGGCTTCCAAATGATAAAAAGCATCATCAGAGTCACGTAACATACTAAAACAACAGGCAAGGTAAAAATGGGCGACGGCATTGCGTTTGTCTTTTACAAGAATCCTGTCAAAGAGCACAACTGCTTGGTCAAATTGTTTACTTTCAAATTTCTTAACGGCTTCCTTTAGAAGTCGGAATGTGACAATATTCTCTTTTTTTGATTCACCTTTTTTCTGTGTGCCGACTCTCTTCCGCCATTTTTCATTAAACTTTATATCAAACTCAATGCTCGGCATCACGGCGAGCAAAACAGCATCCAACAGGGATACAATAAACATGATAAGCAAATATGGAGCATGCTCTTCAAATGAAATAATAGTGAGTATGGTGGTGGCTGCTATATAGAGAAAGGCCCTAAAACGTTGGCCCAAATAAAACCGATGCGCTCCGGTCGGTCCCAATAAAAGGGCTAATAACGCTGCTACAAGCTTACTTTTACCCTCAGTATATCCACTGTTTTCTACTGGCACATCACTTTGCACCAGAGTTGACTGATCCCTATGTTCTGATGGTGATCGGTACGATGGAACGACCAGACCACGGTTAGTCACCACATAGAGTTCTTTTTCACCATCTACATCATCCAATTTATAGGTTCCCAGATTCTGCGATGTGATCCACGGGTGAGACTTAACGTCGTCGTGTACCTTGGCCGTTATCAATATCGATCCTGGTTCACTCATCCGCTCTACACGGCTTGCTACCTTAAGACCATCTCCATAGACACCTTGGTCGTCGTGTACAATTTCGCCACTGTGGATCCCAACCCTGAGAGGTATTTCTGGATTCCGCCTGAGCTCCAATTGTATATAGTAAGCACATTCTACAGCCTCGGCAGCATTTTGGAATATGCTCAATGTAGTGTCACCTAAGTGTTGAGTGATTTTTCCATGATATTTTTCATGAGCCTCCGTAAAAACGGTAAGATGTCTTGTGCGAATTTGCTCTGCCAATAACGAATCCGAATATTTTAAATTGGAGAATCCCGCAATGTCGCAGTACATGATTGCTGCAAGTTGTCTTTTTGCTGTCATCCGGTGTTACATTGAAACTTCTCAAAATTACCACTACTTAAAATGAATGCCAAGTCTGTTCATCTAATTTAATAGATCGTCTGTCCAAAAGTTTGCGGAGATCTGACCTGATCTAGTCTGCGCCGAATCATTCCTCCAAAAATTACATTACAAATATTAGTACTATATATCACATTGGCAAACAATTTGCTATAGGTAATATAGCGAAATTATATAATATGTACATGAGAAATGATTTGGGTATAATTGCAGAGAACCGGAGACCGGCCATAATTTGCGGAATAATAGTATTGCTGATGTTTCCTGTAATCTTTCAACTGAATGGTCAATCAGAAAACCAGTCGCTGGTCTCACTTGATTGGGATCAAAATCAGTGGAGGCAAGGTGAAATGAAAGAAGTAGTTAGGTTTCATTGTCTTGATTCCAGCCAACTTCAAATTGATGCACTTCTGGAGATTAACACCAATTCAAAAGGATCTTTTGAAGCATTCAATGTCAAAACTCCCTATATCGATGGCGTTGATGTGACCAATTTTGGGCATGGTCGTAATCTCGGCGTCATGTTTGACCCGGCACCTGGACAAGGGCTTTCAAAGGTTTCTGTTAAATTAAAGTTTAGCCGGCCGGTACAATATCTGGGTTTTACTATTTCCGATATTGATGCCGCCGAAGGTAGACTTGATAGTGTCGTGATCTTTGGAAATGAAAGTGAAGTCTTTCCCAACTTATCGGTGCAGTCTAAGAATCCTACTGTCACTGTGATTCGCAATAGTGCAGTAGCCGTTGGTGGTACTTCCGGTTCTTCCCAAACCGGATCGGCTTATGGAGGAGAATCCAATGGAGATGTCCTGGTTAGTTTCGGTGATGAATATCTCGATTCCATCACTGTTCTGTACTATGAGGCATCAAGAAATGAGGATCCAATGGCCCGGGGTATCGGCCTTTTTGGTGATTTGAGTTTTCAATTAGCGAGATTATATCCCATGAATTTACTGAAGTTTGGTGTTGTTCTTGATGAAAACTGCCGCCCTGTTGTAAGGTGGGCTAGCAATCAAGAATACGCGATTGATGAGTACGTGGTTGAGTACAGTTATGACGGTTACAATTTTTCACGTGCCGCGGCAATATCTGCCAAAAACCAGTACTCTCAGGAAATAGACTATGAGCTAGCAGTCAATCGAGATCTCAATACAGACAATTACTTTCGGTTAGTAAAGGTTGATTCAGATGGTGATCAGGAGATATTAACCTCGGAAAGTATAAGTGGCTCTGCGTGCTTTCATTTTACCAATGTCAATATCTATCCCAATCCATCTTCCGGCAACTATGTCTATGTGGAAATAGAAGCCACAGAACAGAAGCCAACAGAAATTGCAATCATTGACCAATACGGAGCGCTCTTGGTTCAAACGAGATATGACCTGAAAAGAGGTCGGAACCTATTTAAATTAGAGTCAAAACATCTGATTCCGGGGGTATACAACCTTCGTTTTACGATCGATCAGGAGGTTGTCAGTAAGAGGGTCAGTATTGTTGATTGATTATTCAATTGTTGAATTATAACTATTTATATATCTGTAAATCAATATCTTAGTGTTGATTAAATTAAGTTATACTTGCAGTGTGATCTAACTTGAAGAACTATACAATAGTTTTTCAATAATGTTTTTCAGTTGTCAAATAGCTATGAGAACAGATCGCGAATGGCGTTGATCGCAAAGGCTAACCCCGAGTGTCGCAGGAGTTTCAAAAACACGGAGATTTCTCTGACTAGACACGGCTGAAGTGGCTGGGAAAGGGTCAATGTACATGATCGGTATACCTGGTGTTACATATTGAATTAGAGAGGCAGCAGGGTATACCTGTAGTGAGGTTCCGACGATGAGGAGTACATCAGCCATCTGCATTTCTAGGGCGGCCACCTCTATGAGTGGGACCAACTCACCAAACCAGACTATGTGAGGCCTTAACTGAGTGCCATCTTCAGCTAGGTCACCGACTTTCAGATCCTTGATCCAGGGATAGACTAAATTCTCATTAACTGCTGAACGAACCTTCAATAATTCCCCGTGCAGATGAACTACATGTTTGCTTCCTGCTCTTTCATGCAGATCATCAACATTCTGTGTCACGATGGATACTTCGTAGTCTGCTTCAAGTTTTGCCAGATCATGATGAGCTGCATTGGGAGCTACCCTGAGCAGCTGTTTTCTTCGTTCATTATAGAAATTCAATACTAATTGAGGGTTTTGATTCCAACCAAGCAAGGAAGCCACATCCATTATCTGATGGCCCTCCCAAAGCCCATCCGCACCCCGGAAGGTTTGCAAACCAGACTCCGCACTGATTCCCGCGCCCGTAAGAACTACTATCTTGGGTTTCATACTTTTACATCCGATTTAGTCTTGCAAATGGCGGCGCCAATTTGATCGATGATATCGCCGGCAATCATCGATTGTTGGCCAAATTTTTCAGCGGCAAGATCACCAGCTAAACCATGTATATAAACGGCTGTTATGACTGCATCCAGTACAGGGATACCCTGAGCAGCCAGACCGGTAATCATTCCTGTCAATACATCTCCGGCTCCGGCAGTCCCCATCCCCGGATTTCCGGTACTGTTAAAAAATGCCAATCCGCCTGGAGTTGTAGTGCAGGTATAGGCTTGTTTGTAGACAACAAACATATTGTAATCAATGCTTAATTGTCTCTGATTTTCAAGGCGGTCAAAGCTATCATGGTATTCTCCAAAAAGCCTCATATATTCTCCGGGATGAGGAGTTAAAACGCTGTGGGCCGGTAAGTGATTGAGCCAGATCTTGTTTTGGGAGAGGATATTCAGAGCATCTGCATCCAAAACGAGCGGATGTTCATAGTTTTCAATCAGATCTTTGAGCCCCTGGGCCGTTAAATGTTTAGTTCCTATCCCACATCCAATACCAATTGTTTCATAAGGATCTTTTTTCTCGCAAGAGGTAAACCAAAAATCATGATTATCGATTTCGGTCATGGCTTCCGGTACTGCCAATTGCAGAACCTGATATGCAGATTTCGGAATATGTACAGTCAGCTTTCCAACTCCAGCTCTAAGACAGGCTCTTGCCGCCAATATTGCGGCACCCACTTTGCCGTACCCACCGCAAATAAGCAGGGCATGACCAAAAGTACCCTTGTGATCAAACGTGTTTCTGGTTGGCAGAAGCGACGCGATATCTTCGCGGGTCACCAGATGATTTTTAACTTCCAGCGCTTCAAGAGTAGGTTTGTGCAAACCAATATCCAGGATTTGAATAATCCCACAATCAGTAGCACACTCTTTTTGATAGAAGGCGAGTTTGGGTGTATGTAGGCATAAAGTATAATCCGATCTGATTCTTGGACCTTCAGCGAGACTATCTGCAAAGAGTCCGCTTGGTAGGTCGATCGAGATAACCGAAAGCTTAGTTGAGTTTATCTCTTCGACATATTTGGCCCAAGGTAGACCCAGAGGCCGATTGAGCCCATTACCAAAAAGAGCATCGATGATAATGCCATCCGTCGGCAAGACATATGAATTATCAATATCGACTACCTTGAGATAGCGTCTACGAGGTAAACGATCCAGATTGGTCTTTGAATCATAGCTTAATTGTGCAGTTAGGCACACGTAGACAGTAACCGGTCGGTGTTGCAATTCCAATAATCTGGCCACAACCAAACCATCTCCACCATTGTTCCCTGGTCCGCAAAAAATGTGAAATGGAACTCGTGGGTCGGGGATTGCCTGCAAAATCCAATCGGCAATTTTGCGACCGGCTCGCTCCATTAGATTAATTGAACTAATGGGTTCTGATTGTATTGTTAATTGATCAAGATTACGAATTTGTGAGTTAGATAAAATCTTCATTAGAAAGGTTAATATATGATTATTTTCTATATAGCATATATCGCAAAATATTATATATAAATCACAGAAATTTCGACAATATTTATGCAAAATATATATATATAAAACAGTGTCAATTAACCCATAACGTGTTACAATAAAGAATATAGGTTAAAGTACAAGAAGTTCTTTGTACACCTGATATTAAGGATTACTTTTATGTCTGTATTTGGTAGAGTGAAGACCAAATATTAAGATGGTTGAGAGAAAATACTAATATGGTATAATCTTTGCTGCCAAACTCATGATAGATAACCAAAAACTAAGCGCCTTGGACAGAGTTTTACCGAACACGTTAGTCCCATTGGTCGTGTCCCTATTTCTGACATGGAATGTCGGAGCTCAGGATATACACTTTGCGCAGTTTTATAATGCTCCGCAATTACTAAATCCTGCTCTTACCGGCATTTTCAATGGCGATGCCCGATTTATGGGCCATTACCGAAGGCAGTGGGCGAATATCCCCGCTGATTATCTGACCTTTTCGGGCACCTATGACGCAAAGTTGTATCCGAAGAAAGCCGAGGGAAATGATTTCTGGGGCTTTGGAGTTAGCTTTAACTATGACAATGCAGGATATTCGTCGCTGACCTGGGCTGGCTTGCAACTGGGAGCATCATACTCGAAAGAACTGGCAAAAAATACCTTTCTAACAGGAGGGGTGCAATTGGGATTAGCCAACCGTTCTTATAAATCGGAAGAATTAACTTTTGATAATCAATGGAACGGTGATCTTTTCGATCCATCGTTGCCAACTGGTGAGAATTTTGATAACACCGGTGATCTTTTTGCCGATTTCTCAGTTGGGGGCAACTTACGCATGCAAAAGGATGACCGCCGTTCAAAAGTTGACTTAGGTGTGGCCCTTTATCACCTGAACAGACCGAGACAAGACTTTTTTGATGCTGCAAAAGTAAAACTACCAAATCGTTTTGCTATCTACGGGATAGGAGCGATTAAGCTTGGAGGAGCGCTTGACTTCTTAGCCAGAGCTACCGTGCAGTTTCAGACAACCTATCGCGAATATTTACCTGGTGCGGCTTTTAAGCTTTATTTAGACCAGAGCCGGGGTAAAGAGCTTGCCATTCAGGCAGGAGCAAACCTTAGATTTAATAAAATTACTGATGCGATCATTCCGACGGTAGAGTTGCACTATAAGACTTTGTCTGCGGGAGTAAGCTACGATATAAACATTTCAGATTTTGAAATAGCTACTGACCAAAAGGGTGGGCCTGAGATCTGGGTATCCTATCGAATTGAGAAAGTAAAACCACTGGGTGTCTTTAAGACTTGTCCGATATTTTAAAAGAATCAGAAGCTGCCGATGATGACGATGAAAAAAATATTATTTGGGTTACTGATGCTGATTGCTGTCCAAGCATTCAGTCAAACCAGGCAAGCTTTCGTTGATGCAGCCGAAGCTTCTTTCGAATCGAAAGACTACTATTCTGCTCTCCATTACTATAAGTCCGTTTTGGAATTTAGTGAGGATATGGCTGTGTTGTATAAAACCGGAGAAGCCGCAAGATTATTTAACGCCTATAAAGTAGCTGAAGAAAACTATAAGAAGGTAAAGGACCTGCAAAAGAATGGTGAGTTTCCTCTGGCTACATACTGGTTGGCCGAAATGCAAAAACGGCAGGGAAAATACGAAGAGGCTAAGCAAAACTACCAACTTTATCTATCGGAAAATGAACTGGACAATCCCTACTATACGGAGAGCTCCAGAAAAGAGATTGAAGACTGCGATTGGGCGCTTTCTCAGAAAGACTCAGTTAGAGAATACGTCAGCATAGAACATCTGGGAGCAAATATTAATACTCCTTTTTCAGAATTCGGGCCAGTAAAGTTGGGTGATACTTTATATTATTCCTCCCTTCGGTTTCCTTCAGAGATGGATGAATCTAAACCTCGCAGAATCTTTTCGAATGCTCTCTGGTCAGTAAAGGGAGGAGATGGAATTCAATTTGATCCTGAATTTAATGACAAGAAATATCATACCGGTCATGTAATTTTTACTGAAGAAAGAGATCGAATCTACTACACCATCTGTGAGTACAGAAATGCTACCGAAATAAGATGTGATATTTATTATCGGGATTATCAGGCCGGAAAATTTTCTGATCCGGTAAAACTGCCCGGAAGTATTAACGATAGCTCATTTACAGCAACTCAACCTTCACTCGGTTTGGATCCATTTTCGATGGAGCCAGCGCTATATTTTGCTTCAGATCGTCCTGGCAGCAAGGGTAAACTCGATATCTGGTACAGTTCGATCGGAAAGGACAATACTTTTGGAGATCCGGTCAACTTAATGCCAATAAATACGATAGAAGACGACATAACGCCTTTTTACCACAAACCAAGTGAGACCTTGTATTTCAGTTCAATGGGGTATCAGGGATTCGGAGGTTTTGACATTTACAGTGTCTATACAGGTAACATGGTTAATCCTTATATTGAAAATCTGGGAGCGCCGTTAAATAGTAGCTATAATGATCTCTACTTTTTCCTGGGAGATAAGGAGGATACCGCTTTTCTGGCATCAAATAGACAGGGGTCCCTCTTTCTTGAAGATCTGGAAGAGGCTTGTTGTAATGATATTTATGAGGCTACTTTCCAAGAGATTGAGATTACCCTTAAAGCGCTGACTTTCGATAAGGCCACTCAGCAAGATCTATTGGGTGCAACGGTGACCCTGGTTGAAGTAAACGGTGATGAAACGATCATTGGCACTCAATCGGCTGAAAACACCAACGAATTTAAATTTCCTTTGATCAGGAATCGAAGCTATAAAGTGATCGCTGAAAAATCTGGATATTTTCCTGATACAATCATGTTTTCCACCCGTGGTATTAATAAATCTACTGAGATTGTCAAGAAATTATTCTTGCAATCGCAGTCGCTGGACCTTGAATTGCTGGTTTTTGATGATCAAACGAAAGAGGAACTAAGGGGAGCTACCGTCAAATTGTTGGATCTTTCCGATCCGAGCAATGAGACTGTGGTGCAAATAAATGAAGATGGAAATAGTTTTGTATTTCCCTTGGATCGAGACAGGTCTTATCAGATCATTACTTCCAAGCGAGGTTATCGGCCTGATACCCTTAACTTAAGCACATATAATGTAACTGGAAATCGTATTATCAAAAAGATTTATCTGAAGCAGGGGAATCTCGAAGACTATTTGCCTCTCGCTGTGTATTTTGATAATGACTATCCCAATCCCCGCACTTATAATCGCACAACTAGGGTAACTTATGATGATTCTTATCCTCCCTTTATGGCGAGAAAAGAGGAGTTCAAGGAGGAATTTACGGCGCCATTGATCAACGGTGCTAAAGCGGAAGCAGCTGATGACCTGGAGCGATTTTTCGAATACAGCATCAGGGAAGGCAGAAACGATATGCTTAAGTTTATTCAGATACTGACCGACGAAATTGCTAAAGGAGAAAAGATTGAGGTGGTTATTCAAGGATTTGCCAGCCCCAGAGCCCCTTCAAATTATAATGATTTATTGAGCAGCAGAAGAATAAGCAGTGTCATTAACCAATTTAGACGTTATTCAGATGGAGTATTGATCAGAGCCATCAATAATGGCACTCTTAAAATAGTACAGGAACCTTTGGGTGAAAGCAAAGCACCTATATACGTGAGTGATGATATTAGTGATGCAAGAAACTCAATTTACAGCGTACCAGCTTCTAGGGAAAGACGAGTAGAAATCATTGATGTACGTAGATCAAACGACTGGTGAAAATGATGACGGACCTTCATTATCTAAATAAATATGCTCTGGAAATGACCGGGAGCCTTAAATATTTCATCCTTCTGGTGATGACATTCTGGTCAATTTCAGGTTTTGCAATTCACATAGTGCGTGGTGATTTATCCTATCGATGGCTCGGCAATGATAAGTATGAAGTTACTTTGATGTTTTATCGGGATTGCCTTGGCGGAAATCCGGAGGCTGATTTTGATGACCCGGCCTCTATCGCTATTTATGATTCAAAAAACAACCTTCAGGTCCAATTGGGGCAACTTGGACAGGTTTTGATCAAGTTTAATGCCGATGATACCTTAAGGCAAGAGAGTGATTGTTTTATGGATGGCAATGGAGTTTGCGTACATCGTACCATCTATCGCAAAGTGGTTGAACTGCCATTTAGAGCAGGAGGATATACCCTGGTCTATCAACGATGTTGTCGAAATACCACTTTAGCAAATATTATAGATCCTTTAGAAACAGGCATTACCTTTGTCGCCGAAGTGACCGAACAAGCACTGGCAGAAAGTAATAGTTCTCCAGCTTTTCGGGATTGGCCTCCAATCTTCATTTGCGTTGGCGAAGAACTCAGTTATGACCATTCAGCTATTGACGACGATGGAGACTCGCTGGTCTACGCTCTTTGTACACCATTCTTGGGAGCGACCAAGGAACGGCCTATACCTCAACCTGCACCAAGACCTCCCTATGATCAGGTAGTTTATAGGAGTCCTTATAGCCTTGATAACTTGTTGGGAGGAGCACCTTTGTCGATCAATCAGCAAGGCTTACTTACAGCAACTCCAAATACCATTGGTCAATTTCTTGTTGGTATTTGTGTTCAGGAATATCGGAATGGCCAACTGATCGGAACTATCAGAAGAGACTTTGAATACAATGTGGTCGATTGTGCTGATTTGCTCCTTACCAGATTTACAGTCGATACGGCAACGGTTTGTGCTGACGTAGTGGATGTAACAATCGCAGATAACTCTGTAGGGGTTCCTGCAGATGCAACTTACAAGTACACCGTGACCTCAGATAGAGGTTTGAATTTGGAATTTACCGGACCTGATGTTACTTTTCAAACAAATGGGGCACAAACATTAACCATTACCCAAAGTGTCATGGCGTCGGATGTTTGCACGACGAATAAGACGCAGACCATCACTTTAGATGTCACCGATACTGGTTTGGGTTTCACTGACACCATTGTGGTTTGTCTCGGTAGCTCGATTGCTCTAAATCCGAACTACAATGATCGGTACATTTATACCTGGTCACCTACTACATATTTGTCTTACGCCGATGGACCAAATCCAATTGCTGAACCGCTTGAGTCAATCACTTATACGGCATCGGTTTTTGATCAGGTCTTAAACTGTACCATTGTTGAGTCGGTGCATGTGGAGGTAATTGATAACCCAGGAGTTACCGCGGATTTTGATGTTCAGAAGGAATGTAACTCGCTGAAAATTAATTTTATTAATAAAAGTGTGGGGGCTGATAGCTTTGTTTGGACATTTGGTGACCGATCCAATCCTGATTTTTCTTCGAATGAAAAAGATCCAATGTATACTTATCCTTCGGGAGGTAATTATGATGTCGCCTTGACGGTTCCCGGAGATGAGTGTAACACAGTAAAAACTAAACGGTTAGCAATTACGGGAGACGACTTTGTTGATTTTGAAAAATCAATCTATAGTTGCGGACCCAGTTTAATTGATCTAAACACTGGGTTAAATCCACTATACATTTATAGATGGAACGATAGTCCTTTGATTAGTGATGTTAATGCAGCGGTACCGGAAGCCTATGTGCGAGAAAATACCACATTTATGGTCACCGTTATCGACCCGTTAAATGATTCGTGTACAATTAAAGGAATCATTAATGTCGAAATAGATGATCAACTTGTCGTCGATCTGGGTGATACTCTTTTTACTTGTGAGGCAGGTCCAGTCGAGTTAAATCCTGGAGGAAATCCTGATTTGATTTATATGTGGACTCCGACTGAGCCGCTCGATGATCCTACTAGTTTTAATCCTACTGCCAATATCACCGAGGAAATCAGATTCGTAGCTAAAATTACAGATCCGAATGATTCGACTTGTATGGTCCGAATCCCACTATATGTGAAGTTTGGTTTAGACGATGGTGGTTTTGAGGATGGGATACTCTCATTGTCTGTGATAGCAGTTCCTTTTTCCTGAATGAGGGGGCAAATCCCAATTTGGTGTACAGCTGGACTCCGACCACCTGGCTAGATGATCCAACTCATCCAAATCCCATTGCATCGCCGCTGGAGAGCATAGCATATACCGCAACTATCAGTGATTCAGCTGGAGTTTGTACGATTATGAAAACTATTTTCATTCAGATTGTTGACTCCGATGTATTATTAAACTTTGATGAATCGAAAGAATGTGATTCTTATGAAGTCATGTTTATCAATCAGAGTCGTGGTGCCACCAGCTTCATTTGGACATTTGGTGACCCAACCAATCCGGGATTTTCGTCGGCAGAAGAAAACCCAACCTATACTTATCCTGGTGGGGGTACTTATGATGTGCAGTTGAAGTCAAATGATGATCCAAATTGTACAGCATATCGGGCCAAGAGGTTAGCAATTACGGGAGACGACTTTGTTGATTTTGAAAAATCAATCTATAGTTGCGGACCCAGTTTAATTGATCTAAACACTGGGTTAAATCCACTATACATTTATAGATGGAACGATAGTCCTTTGATTAGTGATGTTAATGCAGCGGTACCGGAAGCCTATGTGCGAGAAAATACCACATTTATGGTCACCGTTATCGACCCGTTAAATGATTCGTGTACAATTAAAGGAATCATTAATGTCGAAATAGATGATCAACTTGTCGTCGATCTGGGTGATACTCTTTTTACCTGCGAGGCAGGTCCAGTCGAGTTAAATCCTGGGGGAAATCCTGATTTGATTTATATGTGGACTCCGACTGAGCCGCTCGATGATCCTACTAGTTTTAATCCTACTGCCAATATCACCGAGGAAATCAGATTCGTAGCTAAAATTACAGATCCGAATGATTCGACTTGTATGGTCCGAATCCCACTATATGTGAAGTTTGGTTTAGACGATGGTGGTTTTGAGGATGGAGATACTCTCATTGTCTGTGATAGCAGTTCCTTGTTCCTGAATGAGGGGCAAATCCCAATTTGGTGTACAGCTGGACTCCGACCACCTGGCTAGATGATCCAACTCATCCAAATCCTATTGCATCGCCGCTGGAGAGCATAGCATATACCGCAACTATCAGTGATTCAGCTGGAGTTTGTACGATTATGAAAACTATTTTCATTCAGATTGTTGACTCCGATGTATTATTAAACTTTGATGAATCGAAAGAGTGTGATTCTTATGAAGTCATGTTTATCAATCAGAGTCGTGGTGCCACCAGCTTCATTTGGACATTTGGTGACCCAACCAATCCGGGATTTTCGTCGGCAGAAGAAAATCCAACCTATACTTATCCTGGTGGGGGTACTTATGATGTGCAGTTGAAGTCAAATGATGATCCAAATTGTACAGCATATCGGGCAAAAAGAATAACATTAACCGGTGAAGATTTTGTAGATTTTATTGACACTATACAGACTTGTGATCCGAGATCGATTCCATTAAATCCGGATCGAAATCCGAACTACATCTATGCTTGGAAAGCGGATCCGGCGATCAGCGATACGACGGCAGCCAATCCAATAGTCAGCCTAACCGAAGATCGAACTTTTATGGTTACGGTTACGGATCCCTTGAATGATTCTTGTACCATCATGGGTACCGTGGTAGTTCTGGCCGATGATCGCTTAGTGAGAAATTTGCCGGATTCAATCATTGTTTGTATAGCTGGCCCTGTACAGCTTAATCCGCAGGGTAATCCAGATTTTATTTACCTCTGGGAACCAGCAAGTTTACTTGACGATCCCACATCATTTAATCCAACTGCTACAATCACCGAAACCACAGTGTTTTCGGTGTATATTGAAGATCCACAGGACGAAACCTGCTCGGTTGATACGGAGGTCAAAGTCGTCTTGGCAGATTATATAAAACTAATCACTTCTGATAGTGTTACCATGGCTTGTCCGGGAGATACGGCAATGATCACGGCTAAAGTTGATTTGCTGGATTCATGGACCTGGTTTGATCCGGCAGGTAATGTGATCAGTGTAACTGACACAACGATTACGGTTGTTCTCACAACTGGTGGATTTTATCGTATCGAAGGTAAAATAGGTTTATGTGATTATGTAGACAGCATCTTTATGGGAGTGAGGACGCTGCAGTTTGACATCAATAAAGATTTGCCGGTCTGTGCAAATGAACCAGTAGATATCACCGTAACTAACAATACAGATTTCAAAATTGATTCGATTATCTGGACTCCAATGGATGATATTGTCCTTGGCCAGGGAAGCGAGAAAGTGACAGTAAGACCAACTGTTACATCAACTTATACTGCTACCGTATACTTCGAAGATGGCTGCATTGTGACTGACAGTGTCACAGTTCAGGTAAGTGATATGGATCGATTTGTGGTAACAGCCGATCCGGATACGATCTTCTTTGGTGAATCATCAACATTAACGGCTACGTTGGAAGCCGGTGCCACTTATAGCTGGTCGCCTTCCGACGTCTTGCAAACTCCGAACAGTAATACAACGGTCGCGATACCAGATGTGACTACGACCTTCACCGTGACCATCACAGATGCCAGTGGTTGTACCATTACTAAAACAGTAACTGTCGTCGTGATTGTGGTGCAGTGCGAACCACCATTTGTATTCATGCCAAATGCGTTCAGCCCTAATAGTGATAATGAAAATGACATTCTTTACGTGCGAGGTAAATACATCGAAGAGATGGACCTTTTCATTTATAATCGATGGGGAGAGAAAGTTTTCGAGTCTCATGATCCGGCTCAGGGGTGGGATGGCAGATTTAGAGATAAACTGTTAGCTCCGGATGTTTATGGTTACTATTTACGAATTCTTTGTATAGGTGGAGATTCACACACGGAGAAAGGTAATGTGACGATCCTGCACTAGTAGACGAACACTAATTATTATTGTTAATTTTAATATCTTTTTGTGATCTTCTGCGTTTGCCAAGCATCGGCTATGCCTATGTTTGGCGCCTTGAATCTCATCAAAAATCTTACTTAAAATTACTCAACAGAACTAGTGTGTCCATCTACTAGGCGCCGAAAAGTAGATCCTCATTGTTTTCTTGAGATTGTGCTAACTGATCCCATCCAGAATTTCGGGTAATTGCTCCATAGCCGTAAACTCAATAACACCTTTAATATTGACCTTGTACGGATGCGATGGCGGGACGTAAGCCAATACGATCATACCAGCATTAATGCCCGCTTGCATGCCGGCAAGACTATCTTCGATGACGATGCTATTAGTTTTGGAATATCCTAGAGTCGCTGCCGCATGGAGGAAGAGGTCAGGCTGAGGTTTCCATTTTTGAATCACATATGCACTAAATATCCGATTGCCAAAATGGTGGTCAAGCGCGGTAGTCTTAAGATTGGCTTGGATCACATCAATTGGACCATTGCTGGCCACACATTTAGGATGAGGCAGTTGATCAAGGACCTCATGCACGCCCTCAATGGGTTGCAACCTGTTTTTAAATTCAATGCGCTGTCTCTCGCTGTTGCATCACAAAGCCTTCAGGTAGTTTTACCTGATAAGTGTCTTCGACGTATTGGATACAAATTGCCATTGAGGTGCCAGGAAAATGATCCCACGCTTCCTCTTTGGTGACCGGAATGCCCAATTCATTGACCGCATGAAGAAAGATTTCATTGGCAATTCCTTCGCTATCTACCAAGGTGCCGTCACAGTCGAATATCAGTAGGTTATTGGTTTTCATTTTAATTCGGATGTGTAAGATCGGTAAAAGTCTACCGTCATTGGTGTGTGTGAGATATAAGTTACCTGATCGGGCAATCTGCTGACGATCACCTCTTGTACATTTTGCCCCTTGATCGGACTTTTCAAAGTGACTTCAAAGTCAGACGCAGAGACCTGATCGTATGCGCTGAGACCCAGATTGATCTTGACAAGCACCTCATTGGGAAAAATTCGTACAAGGCCGGATAAAGAATCAGGCAAAGTTACCATCACATAAATTTCTCTTTCGGTTACCTGATCCACGAGGATATGAAGTGTTGATTGAGTAATATCTGAAGTTAGTGCTGGAGATGAGCTGGTTAGAGCAACGATTTCTATAATATCATGATCGATTTCTTCCTGGTTCAATAAGACTGTGGGCCAATTAGCAATTTTTTTCAAGTTGGTCTTGAGCCCCATAGATCGTTACCGAGTCAGGTTCAAACCAAAAGGGCGACTTCAATTGATATTGAGCTTTCATAGATAAATTTCCATTTAAGCGGATAGGTACTTTCTTAGATTGTCGCTCTACTAATTTTAGTGATATCTGCTCAGGAGCTGCATTGATAATCGTCATTCCATCGCCAATCGACTGATTTATGTTTTCACTAATGAGCAGTCTTGTTGAGATCTGACGATCGAAAATCCCGGACTCCTCCAAATGAATCGTATCGTCGGTATCGCTCAACGCGAGGCTCAACAGTGACCATCCCCGAGCTCTTATTTCAGCGTCGATCGTGGTGGTTGGGTTGCTTTCGAAGGCCAGGTTACTCTGTAGATGATATTGCAGAACAAATCTAATTTGATGGTTGTACTCTTTGCTCATCTTAGTGAGAAACCAACCTATAGTAGCCATTATTAGACAGACACTGATGCTTAATCTATTGGGGGTGAAGAAGGTACTTAAGACTTGTTTAAAGCTGTCAAGCATTCACTTTAGTAGATTCCGTCATTTCTTTGGAAATCGAACCTTTTGTAACCCGTACAAAGGTCTTCTGATCAATTTGTAAGGTCACTATATCATCTTCAATCTTATTGATTTTTCCGATGATACCACTGGCGGTGACTACATCATCTCCCTTATTGATGTTTGTAAGAAATTTAGTTTGATCTTTGGCTTTCTTTTGTTGAGGCCGTATGAAGAAAAAGTAAAATACGACAAAGATGCCAATGAGAGGAAGGAATTGGAGGATAGGATTGGCCTGTGCTTGTAAGTAGATCATGGTTTAAAAAAATTCTGGATGCAAAGCTACACATATTTTAAGTAGTTCAGAAAGCCTAAACTGCACTTGTTGAATATTTCATATCGATGATCATATTCATTTTTTTGACCATTTTTGAAACGAACCGGGTATGTAAACACTTTTAATTAATTTGGTTGCCTAACCTGATCTTTTTATATGCGCATTTTTATTTTGGGTTTCATGGGTGTTGGTAAAAGTACGCTTGGCCGACTGGTTGCAGAGCAGCTTTCTCTTAGATTTCTTGATTTTGATATGCTTTTGGAAGAACATCAAGGAATGTCGATTTCGGATATTTTTACCCGATATGGCGAAGTCTATTTTCGCAAGTTAGAGCATGACCTTTTGAGAGAAGTGGTCCAGACGAATGACCATTTTATACTGAGTACTGGCGGAGGACTCCCATGTTTTCATCACAATTTGGAGTTTATGAATGATCATGGGCAAACGATTTATCTAAAATCAGATGCTGAAGCCATTGCCAACAGATTAGGTCATTCGACCGGCTCCCGGCCTTTGATAGCAGGCAAATCCGTCAGTGAACTGCGCCAATATGTGGAGGAAACCCTATCAAGACGCAATCATTATTACGCACAGGCTAGCATTGTCATTGACGTTGATTTGGAGGCAAACAAAGAAGCAAATGTCAATCTCATCGTAAATACGATCAGGCAGGTAATTGATTGAACTCAAAAGGTTACCGGTAAAAATGTTAATCCATCAGAGCTCGTACAGCTGCGGTCGGATTGATGATTTTACCCGTAGCATTGCCATCCTTCGATTCTGTCCCGGTACGGTACAGTATTTCATATACCTGATCGGTATTCAGGGCTGGCTCGAAGCTTCTAATTATAGCCACAACACTGGAAACGTGAGGACAAGCCATTGAGGTACCACGAAAGGATTGGTACCCATTATTGGGAATTGTGGAATAAATTTGATCACCGGGAGCAGCTAGTCCATATTTGATATCCTGAACCGAATTCGAAAATGGAGCTCGCTCAAAATTACTATTGATAGCACTAACTGCTATCACACCGGCAACCTTTGCTGGAGCATAATGCCGTGCATTAGCATTTGAATTGCCTGCTGCAACCACCACAATCGCACCCTTGTCGTTGCAATATTTAACCGCATTTTCATAAGCTATCTCTTTCTCGCTATTGCTCCTACCACCTAGAGACATCGAAATTACATCAGCTCCAAGATCGGCGGCTTCAATCATACCATTTATAATATTGGCCTGTGTGCCCATACCCCGGTCTGACAAAACCTTGATACTGGTCACTCTGATAAATTCGTGTGCAGGATCAAACGAAGCAATACCTTTAAAGTTATTACTGACTGCCGCTGCAATACCGGCTACATGAGTGCCATGGCCCTGGATATCAATATCATATTCTGTTTTGGTGCTCAAATAGGCATCTTTCAAATCTTCATGCTTGCCATCTACTCCCGTATCAAGAATAGCAATAAGCGCAGGCCTAACGGGCTTCACTGTTTTCAGCGATAATGTTTTATAAAGTTCTCCGATGTCGAGCGCTTCAAATCCCCATTGTTTGTCAACATCTGGGTCATTCACCAATTTTGCCGAATTGCTAGTTGACGGTCCTTGAGTTTCACTTTCAAAGGGTGTAAGAGTGATAATCTCATTGGGTTCTGCCCAATCCGTCAACCCTAACTTACTTATTTCGGAAATGAATCTCTTCACCTCGCGCACGGTGGCTCTTCCGGGGAGATCAATCATGTAATACTCGTCGAGATCTGTAATAGTGCTATCAATCGGTTTGAAAGCTCTGAAGATTTGCCCTCCCTGTTCTTCGGCATATGATGCGAGTGATTGAGCATCAATATCTGCCAAGTCAGCTAAAATTTCAGATTCAGCATACGCTGGTGTCTGCGGTTCAAGCGACGCGCGTAAAGTTTCCAGGTAACCAAAATGCAAGAATAAACCTGCTCCCAAAAGTAGCAGTAGTCCGGAGCTCAGATTGCTTCGCGCCCATTGCATAGCCAGCGCCGCGATGCCTAAAACCAGAAGATCACGGACAATGATACCAGCTTTATGGATTATATCTGCCGGCACAGCTATAATTGCCAAGATCCAGAGTAGACTTCCTATGAAAAAAAGTGAACGAAAGATCAATCCGATCGAAAAGTTTCTGGCCAGGCTCCATGACAGAAGTCCAATCAAAGTTCCCGTAAACGCCCAAGGATAGATAGCTATCAGCATTTGGCTAAAATTCAGAAATATTTAGAGTCTATAAAGGTTAAAACAGACAAACAATCGGAATAATTCGATAAGGTGACCTCAATCACTGATCTTTCTCTCCGATCTGATGTTATTTGTTGGACCTTCAGATTGATTAATTTTTATTTTTGCACCTTGCATTTTGAACTATGACAAATAACGAAAAAGCTTTATGTCTCATTATTGGCTCTGGTCCAGCGGGCTATACAGCGGCGATATATGCAGCCAGAGCTGGATTAAAGCCCATTTTGTATACCGGTCAGGAACCGGGAGGCCAATTGATGATCACCACTGATGTCGAAAACTATCCCGGTTATCCAGACGGTGTGCTCGGACCAGAGATGATGGAGCAATTTAGAAAACAGGCTGAGCGATTTGGCACTGACATTCGGATGGAGTTGATCTCAAAAGTAGACTTTAGCGGCCCGGTGCATAAGGTATGGACAGAGTCGGGTACCGAAATTCAAGCTCACACTATTGTTATCGCTACGGGAGCAAGCGCAAAGTGGTTGGGGATCGAATCAGAGAAGAGGTTGACTAATCAAGGGGTTTCTGCTTGTGCGGTATGTGACGGTTTTTTCTTTAGAGGTCAAGAAGTTGCCGTCGTTGGAGGTGGTGATACGGCAGCTGAAGAGGCAACTTACCTATCCAAACTTTGCCCGAAAGTGCACCTTATTGTACGACGGGATGAAATGAGAGCTTCAAAGATTATGCAGGAACGGGTGATGAAAAGTGCAAATATTGAGGTTCATTGGAATACGGAAACAGAGGAAATTCTTGGTAAAGATAGTGTGGAAGGGGTGAGAATCCGGAACAATAAGACCGGGGCCCTGAGTACCATTCCAATCAAAGGATTTTTTGTAGCGATTGGTCATAAACCGAATACTGATCTGTTTAACGGTTGGTTAGACATGGATGAAACAGGTTATCTGATTACAAAATCAGGTACTGCTCTCACTAATGTCGGAGGCGTTTTTGCCAGTGGCGATGCTCAGGATAAGGTTTATCGTCAGGCTGTGACGGCCGCTGGAACAGGCTGTATGGCTGCTCTCGACGCTGAACGCTACCTGACGGAGAAGGGAATCATATAATTAATAATATTAATCTATCAATTTAAAGATGAGTACGAAAACTAAATTTCGACCCGTGTTTTACATGGTGACGAAGTGACGCAATTGCTTCATTATGCGAACAAAACGATTTTGCTTTACCGGCGGTGAATGTCATAGGTACTAATTCAGTCAATGCTGTATTGGAAACGGCCAAAGCAGTTAATTCCCCTGTGATAATTCAATTTTCGAATGGTGGAGCTGTTTTTTTTGCAGGCAAGAGTCTCTCTAATGAAAAAGAAAATGCTGCCATTTTGGGTGGTATTTCCGGTGCCATGCATGTGCATACGATGGCAGCAGCGTATGGGGTTCCGGTGATTTTACATACAGATCATTGTGCCAAAAAGTTACTTCCATGGATTGATGGTTTGCTGGATGCAGGAGAAAAATTCTATGAGTCAAGAGGTTATCCTCTATATAGTAGTCATATGCTCGACCTTTCGGAAGAGCCAATTGAAGAAAATATCGAGATAAGTAAAAAGTATCTGGCTCGGATGTCCAAAATCGGGATGACGCTCGAGATCGAATTGGGAGTAACTGGAGGTGAAGAGGATGGGGTAGACAATACCGGTGTAGATAGTAGCCGTCTGTATACGCAACCTGAAGAGGTATCTTACGCATTTGAAGAATTGAGCAAAGTCAGCGATCGGTTTACCATTGCAGCAGCCTTTGGCAATGTACATGGAGTCTATAAGCCAGGAAACGTTTCGCTTAAACCGGTTATCTTGAAAAATTCGCAGGATTATGTTCAGAAGAAATTCAACACCGAACCCAATCCGATCAACTTTGTGTTTCATGGAGGCTCCGGGTCATCCCAAGCTGAGATTCGCGAAGCAATTGGCTATGGTGCTATAAAGATGAATATCGATACCGATATGCAGTGGGCGTATTGGGCAGGAGTGAAAGATTATTACAAGGGCAAAGCGGATTACCTCCAGGCACAGATAGGAAATCCGGATGGTGATGATAAACCAAATAAGAAATACTACGATCCGAGAGTGTGGTTAAGAGCGGGCGAACAACAATTTGTAACCAGGTTGAAAGAAGCCTTTGATGATCTGAATTGTATCAGTCGCAATGCTTAATCGTCTTCATTAGAGGATTACAGTATTTAGTTTAGTGGCAATTTTGTTGCGCTGTTCGGCAAGCATGCTCTGAACGTGGAGGTGTTTTATCAGGGAGTCTTCATCGCCATCGGCTTGAAATGATTTGATCTGCTTGAGGTTTTCTTCGCTCATCTTTTGGTATTTGCGGAGGAGAAACCGGTAGAGCGCTTGCATTGCGTCCTGTTGCTCGTTTTCGTCGGGCATCGGCTGGGTTTGAAGACGGATATCCCACATTTTTTGCCAATTTTCACTGTATTCATAGGGTGATGAACATAACTCTATGGCCAGTGCAGCTATCTTCTGGTCAGTATGCCGCACAAAATGATCTGTGTTAAGCTTCTTACCTTCGGCAATTGCTACGCCATATTCCGTGGCAATTTTCGCGTATAGAGCATTATCAAAGAAGGGAAGTGCTTCTTGTATCTCAGAAAGTATAAATTGAGCAATACTTGTTTTTTTCGGGATCACCTTCGTCGAAAAGCCGGTCTCCATACAAGATTAAAATCCGGATAATATCCCGTTCTTGAAACTCATCACTTGAAGTCTTTTGCTCTGAGAGATCATCAGATACCGCCCTGAATCGCTCACGTTCGAGCCGTTCTTGTTCGATATCATGATCAGTTCGACCTTCTTTTAGTTGGCTGATCCGCGCATCCCTAAGGGCTTTACTCATGACCTTATTCGTCTCAGCAACTAAGATCACTTCAGCTACCTTGAGTAGTTCAGCACACTGCCGGGTATATACCGATCGCTTGATGGTGTCTGGTATATGGGCCAGACTGACGACTATATCCTTAATTAAAGCAGCTTTTTTTGACCGGGTCGTTACCAGCCTCTTTCAGAATGAGATTGGTCTTAAAGAGTATGAAGTCTTTGGCCTCCTGGTCTAAGTAATCCCTGAAGGAGGTAACTCCTACTTTCTTGATATAACTGTCCGGGTCTTCGCTTGCAGGTAGCAGAACCAGCTCCACATTCATGTCTTGTTCCAAAACCAGATCGATACCCCTCAGTGCAGCTTTGGTACCGGCGGCAGCTCCATCGTATAAAATCTTGATCTGCCGGGTGTATCGCTTGATTAGCTTGATTTGCTCAACCGTTAATGCAGTTCCGGATGATGCAACAACATTTTCGATGCCGGATTGATGTAATGACAGTACGTCGGTATATCCTTCCACCAACAGGCAATAGTCTTCCTTCCGAATGGCTTGCTTCGCCAGATGGAGACCATACAACACTTTACTTTTATGGTAAATATCCGACTCCTTTGAGTTGATATATTTAGGTGATTTTTTGTCATTAATCAGATGTCTGCCGGCAAATGCGACAACTTTACCAGAAAGATTATGAATTGGAAACATGACCCGGTTAAAAAAAAAGTCACGATCATGATCATTTGTTAAGCCCAGCTTACGGAGTAGATCAATATTATAGCCTGCCTGAATCGCTGTTTTGGTAAGTTCATCGCGGTTAGTGGAAGCAAAACCCAACTCAAAACTATCCAATGTTTTGCGCAGGAGACCTCTTTCCTTGAAGTAGCTTAATCCGATGCTCTTTCCTAAGTCAGTTTCAAAAAGTTGTTTTCCATAGAAATCCCGGGCAAATGCATTGATAAGATACAGGCTGTCTCGCTCTTGCTTTTCAAATTCATATTCTTCCGGAAGTGCCGTTTCTTCGATGGGAATATTGTACTTGTTGGCCAGATATCTCAGGGTTTCTGGATAGGAGAGACCCTCATGTTCCATCAGAAAGGTAACGGCATTGCCGCCTTTGCCGCACCCGAAACATTTGTAAATATTCCGGGCAGGCGACACCGTAAATGAAGGCGTCTTTTCATCGTGGAAAGGACAAAGTCCCTTCAGATTCACTCCTCTTTTGGTTAAATGGACAAATTCTTCTATGATATCCTCTACGTGGGCTGCCTGAAATATCGCATCGATGGTTTGTTGTGAAATCATTATCGGTAAAATAGAAAAATTAGTCAGTGCCCATCAGAGATTCCACCTCTTCGGTGATCTCCATATTGTGAAAAACCTGAACTACATCATCATCTTCTTCCAGCGTTTCAATGAGATTTAAAGCCGACTTAGCCAGATCAACACTCAGTTCCACCGTATTTTGCGGTATGCGTTCCAAAGTCGAACTGGTTGGCTCCAATTGCAGCTGTTCCATTTTTTTTGCATCAATCCAAAGTCTTCAAAGTTGACAATAACTGTAATTTCTTTGGTATCAAGATCCTGTTCCACTTCCTGAGCATTGGCATCAATAAATTCCAGCTCTAGTGATTCCGCATCATGGTCACCAAGGGGCAAAATAAATATGCCTTTGCGATCAAACAAAAAATCAACCGACCCGGAAGTGGAAAGATTGCCTCCTTTTTTATTAAAGATGGATCTCACAGATGAGATAGTACGGTTTAAATTATCGGTTGTACATTCAACAAATACCGCTATACCACCAGGAGCATAGCCCTCATAAGTAGGTTCATACATCGCTTCCTGACCGCTTGTCAATGCCTTACTGATAGCTCTTTCGATGTTTTCTTTCGGTACATTCACACCCTTCGCATTAACCAGTGCGGTCCGAAGCCTGGGGTTAAAATTAGGGTCACCTGATTGGCCTTCCTTGACTGCAATGCTGATCTCCTTGAGGATTCTACTGAATTCTTTTGATCGTTTTGCATCTGTCGCGCCTTTCTTGCGCTTGATTTTTGACCATTTGCTATGTCCGGACATGAGATGATTTCTTTAAGCCGAAATTACGATAAATTGACCTCATCCCGCGACATTGACCTAAGGATCTCAGCACGATTTGCAATCTTTCGTCAAAAAAAACTTGTTTGCATTCTTTATTATCGTATATTTACGATATACAATTAAAAACATGGCTTACTCGAAGGCACAACAATTTGACAACGACGATATCCAATTGGCAGAAATTGCCAAAGCGTTAGGACATCCGGCGAGAGTTGCTATCCTTAAATATGTAGCACAACAATCGTCCTGTATTTGTAATGATATCGTAGAGGAATTGCCCCTCTCACAATCGACCATCTCACAACACCTTAAGGCATTAAAAAATGTGGGTTTAATCGATGGTGAAATCGACGGCCCTCGTACCTGCTATTGTCTAAATACAAAAGTGTGTACCGACGCCCTTCAGGCTATACAAAAATTATTTACTCAAATAAAATGTTGCTAAACTATGAAAACAGAATTGGAGCTTAAAAGTATGGTGAGAGAGAAATATGCCTCTATTGCAAAAAATCCTTCACAGGGAGGTTGTTGCGACAGCAGTTGCGACGGAATTGAATATTCATTTATCGGGGAAGAATATAGCGACAAGAACGGATATGTTGCTGATGCTGACCTCGGGTTGGGGTGTGGTTTACCCACCGAATTTGCTAAAATTAAACCCGGTGATACCGTAGTTGATCTGGGTTCCGGAGCGGGTAACGATTGTTTTATAGCGAGAGCTGAGACCGGACCTGAAGGAAAGGTGATTGGCCTTGATTTTACTCCGGAAATGATTGATCGAGCTCGCAAAAATGCCGATAAGATGGGCTTTAAAAACGTAACGTTTTTCGAGGGTGAAATTGACAAGAATCCGCTGGATGATGCCATTGCAGATGTTGTGGTCAGTAATTGCGTATTTAATTTAATCCCCAATCGCCATAGGGCTTTTGCCGAGACTTTTCGCATCATCAAACCCGGAGGCCATTTCAGCATTTCTGATGTGATCATTGTGGGAGAAATACCATTAGAACTGAGAGATGAGGCTGAGCTCTATGCTGGCTGTGTATCTGGCGCGCTGGAAAAATCAGATTATCTGAAAATAATTGAAAGCGTGGGTTTTAAAAATATTAAAATACAAAAGGAAAAACAAATCGAAATTCCTGAAAATATTTTAAATCAATTTTTGACACCGGAAAAGAGTGAGTTATGGAAGGCTAGCAAAGTAGGTATTTTTAGTATGACCTTTTATGCTGAAAAGCCAAAGGACGAATCTTGCTGCAAACCGGGATGTTGTAACTAATGGATGTTATACTTTAGGAGAATAGTTTTGCTGTCAATAGCATTCTTTTCTCTTTATTAGGATGCTTTTTACATACTTACGGTTTTACAGGTCTCTTGGGCATTTGTAAAATAGAAATACCACTTGCCTGTATTTTCTGACTTAATATAGGTAAATCTTTTTCAATAATTTGGTCTAATTCAGTTAATTGGTGATTTAATTCCCTGGTTATCTCTTGTTTTACCTCGACAGCTTGATCTGTTGGCGGAAAGTCACCTCGTTGCTGATCAGCCATCAAGAATGCTAGACGGTTGTTGATCCTTATGCCGTAATTTAAAGCATCCTGAGAACTTTTATTTTGGTCTGGTGTATATTGTTTTCGATTATTTCCAATTTTGCTCTGAGAGCGGAAATCTCCATACCTAGATCCTTCTTTTCCTCATCATCTTTTATTTTACTATTAATGTAGTCAAGGTCGTCTTTGATTTTTTGAATGTCAATAATGGCATGGTGAGCTTCACTCACTTTATCTCTGGTGCTCATAAGAAATTCAAGTTGTTTTAGATAGTCGTCATCAGAATTAGACAACCGCGGATCTTTGATAATATTAAACATTTGTGTTGAAGTATCCTTGCCCACAATTAGCCTGGCAATATACGCTCCAGGGACAGCCTTGGGTCCGATATTAGGAGATGAATAAAGCACCATCCCGGGAAACTCTTTAAAACCATCATATCTCATATTCCAAAGGTGCCTGTTTCCAATCCCTTCAATCGTTAATTTTTCCTTTTTATCCTTAGCCTTACTACTAAAAGCTTGCACCCTTGATCCGTTCTTTTCAAGAATTTCAAGCAACATCATGGAATCCTTAAATTCAGAGCTTACAAAAAAATGGAATAAGACTCCATTGGGATGGTTTTCGCCTTCGGTTTTGGGATTATAACTGTCCCAACCTCCTCCTTGAGCCATTCGGTAAGCCGGCTTAGGTTGGAAAAGATGAAACTCTTTGCCCGCAATTTCTTTAGTCAATTGATGGATTGGACTTAGATCGTCAATGATCCAAAAACTACGCCCATGAGTTGCAGCAATTAGTGCTTTATCCCGGATATGGAGATCCCGGATTGAAACAATTGGAAGATTCAATTGAAAAGGTGACCACGATCGGCCATCATCAAATGAGATGTACATACCCCACTCGGTACCTGCATACAATAGTCCCTTCCTATCGGGATCCGATCTCACTACCCTTGTGTAATGATTGACGTTGATGCCATTGTCTATCCGGGCCCACGTATTGCCATAATCCTTGGTCTTGTAGAGGTAAGGCCGGTAGTCTCCAAATTTGTATGCGGTGCCTGCAATATATGCTCCCCCTTTCACAAAAGGGTCAGGGTCTATACTATTCCACATAATTTGCGGAGGAGCATCATGAGGAGTGACATCAACCCAATTGGCTCCGCCATCCTTAGTCAAATGTAGTAGACCATCATCAGATCCGGTCCAAATCAGATCTTTTTCATATTTCGATTCGGCGATGGCAAAGATGGTTCCGTAAAATTCGACACCAGTGTTGTCCTGGGTAATTGGACCTCCGGATGATCGAAGCGTGTTGGGATCATTTCGAGTCAAATCAGGACTAATTACCTTCCAGCTCTGACCTTCATTGTTTGTTAGGTGTACATGGTTTGAACAAGCATACAGCTTATCACTATCATGCGGACTGAAAAGTACCGGAAAATTCCAGTTGAAACGGTACTTCATTACCTCAACACCTGACCCGGCTGGATTGTCCGGCCACACATTCGTTGAGCGCACTTGGCCGGTTTTATGATCCATTCGATACATATACCCCTTATAAGTGCCGCCATACACGATGTCGGGATCGTCGGGGTCGGAAGCCAGGTGGGCGCTCTCACCGCCGGCAGTAGACTCCCAGTCAGCTTCTGTAATCGCCGCTTCTTGTGAGCGATGCAAAATACGAACTGTACTGTTGTCTTGCTGTGCCCCTAGAATATGATACGGAAAATGATTATCTGTTGTGACCCGGTAAAATTGTGCTGTGGGCTGATTGTGTAGGTGGTCCAGTTTTCACCGCCATCATAGCTTACCTGAGCTCCACCATCGTCGGCGATAATCATCCGTTGATTGTTATTGGGATCAATCCACAAGTCGTGATGGTCGCCATGGGGTGCATTAAAGGATTCAAATGTTTTTCCGGCGTCTTTACTTCGATGATAACTGACATTCATGACATAAAGCATATCCTCATTTTGGGTGTCGGCATAAATCCTTGAATAGTACCAGGCACGTTGCCTTAACGCACGGTCATCGTTGGTTTTCTGCCAGGTTAAACCACCATCGTCTGAACGAAATACACCACCCTCCTGGGCTTCGATGATGGTCCAAAGCCGATTGGAGTTGAGCGGGGATACCGCGACACCAACAATGCCCCACATTCCGTTGGGTAGCCCAGTATTTTTGCTCAAATCAGTCCAGCTATCACCTCCATCGGTAGTTTTCCACAAGCCGCTACCTGATCCTCCGCTATCCATGCGATATCCATTGCGTTTAATATCCCAGGTTCCCGCATACATGATTCGCGGATTATTGGGATCAAATACCAAATCTGACGCTGCAGTTTGGTCGGAGACATATAGTACTTTTTTCCAGGTCTGGCCACCATCAGTCGATTTAAAAATGCCCCTTTGCTCATTGGGCTTCCAGAGATTGCCCATGGCAGCGACATAGACAATATTGGGATCAGTTGGATGTATCCTTATCCTCGGATATATGTTCACTCTGCTCCAGACCAATCTTTCGCCAGGTTTTACCGGCATCATCTGATTTCCAGCATCCCCAGCCACTAGACACGTCCCCTCTCACAGTTTGCTCTCCCTCGCCGACATAGATCACATTGGGGTCACTCTCCGAAACGGCCACCGCCCCTATAGAACCTCCGAAGTAGCTGTCAGATATGCAGGACCAGCTGCTACCTCCGTCGATGCTTTTCCACACCCCGCCTCCCGCAGTGCCCATATAATACAAATTCGGATTGTTAAGCACTCCACAGACAGTACCTGACCGTCCGCCTCTAAAGGGGCCGATCTGACGCCATTTTATGCCGGAATAGAGACTAATGTCATATTTTTCTGATGTTTGTGCTTGGATTGATTGATCGAATTGCAAGGATATCAAGGTTATCAAAGAAAGTGTGAAAATTAAAAACCGCTTCATTGATCTATGCTTTTCATGAATTGACAAAGTAAATATTTTAGAGGGCTTGGCACGATATATTGCCATTTTTATTCAGGTGATATCTCACTATGGGTTAGAGTCTTCTCGATCTAAAAGCGAAAGACAAGAGATCCCAATTGAACAACTGAAAAGCTTTTCTGTCATCATAGAGGGTTTAAATTCAGGTAAGAAGGATTTTTGACTTGTACGAAAACAGCATTGGTCTTTCCACAATCAGGTACCCATCCGATCAATATTATGTAATAATTTAGTGAGAATGGCGGGCAGTTAAAAACTAAGTCTTACCTTTGTGTTCCGTAGCAAGCATAGTTTCACATAACTATCCATTATAATATGACCAAATACATTTTTGTTACGGGAGGAGTAACTTCATCTCTTGGTAAGGGTATTGTTTCAGCATCATTAGCTAAACTACTTCAAGCCCGGGGTTACAATGTTACAATTCAAAAATTTGACCCTTATATCAATGTTGACCCCGGTACGCTCAATCCCTATGAGCATGGAGAATGTTATGTCACAGATGATGGGGCTGAGACTGATCTGGATTTGGGTCATTACGAACGTTTCCTAAACGAACCTACCAGTCAGGCCAACAATGTCACCACTGGCAGGATCTATCAAACAGTAATCAATAAAGAGCGGGCAGGAGATTATTTGGGTAAAACAGTGCAGGTCATACCCCATATTACTGACGAAATCAAAAGGAGGATTTGCCGATTGGCCGGTGAAGGGCATTATGAAATTGTGATCACG
The DNA here is from genome assembly GCA_016711125.1 of Saprospiraceae bacterium. Taxonomy (GTDB): domain Bacteria; phylum Bacteroidota; class Bacteroidia; order Chitinophagales; family Saprospiraceae; genus JABDMH01. The sequence goes on from JADJTQ010000007.1 coordinate 264,633, forward strand.
GAGATCGGAGGCACAGTTGGAGACATCGAATCACTTCCATACATCGAGGCATTGCGACAAATGCGAAATGATCTGGGATCTGAAAATTGCCTGGTCGTGCATTTAACGCTGATCCCCTATCTGGAAGCGGCTAAAGAGCTTAAGACAAAACCCACCCAACACTCTGTCAAAGAATTGCTTAATTCCGGAGTACAGCCCGATATCCTTGTCTGCCGTACCAGTCATCCTCTGACCATGGAAATTCGTAAAAAACTGGCTCTGTTTTGTAATGTACACGTGAGTGCGGTAATTGAAGCGATTGATGCAGAGACTATTTACGACGTACCCATTTTGATGCAGGAAGAAAAGTTGGATCAGATTGTAATTTCAAAATTGCATCTTGATCCGAGGAGGGAACCAGAACTAATTGCCTGGAAAAGTTTTCTCAAGAAATTGAAAAATCCCCGGCATAAAGTCCGGATCGGACTGATTGGCAAATATATGGAATTGCAGGATGCCTATAAGTCGATCTATGAAGCATTTGTTCATGCAGGGGCGGTCAATGAATGTGAAGTCGATGTTGTCCAGATCCATTCTGAATCGATTATTGACGAACTGGATTTACTTGAAAAATTGGAGGGACTGAGTGGCATTTTAGTGGCACCTGGTTTTGGGGAAAGAGGCATCGAAGGAAAACTCAATGCAATAAACTATGTCCGCACGCACGGTATACCTTTTTCGGTATTTGCTTGGGTATGCAGTGCGCTGTGGTTGAATTTGCCCGTAATGTGCTTAATATGAAAGATGCGGCATCCACAGAGTGGTCATCAAAATCAACACACCAAGGTTATTGATCTGATGGCAGAACAGAAAACCATTACCAAAAAGGGTGGCACCATGCGATTGGGAGCTTATGCTTGCGAATTAAAGCCGGATTCTCAGGCATACCAGGCCTACAAAAAGACACTTATTTATGAAAGGCATCGTCACCGTTATGAGTTTAATAGCGAATACCAGGAGCTCTTTGAAAGCGGAGGTCTGCGGGCAGTGGGAATAAATCCTGAATCAAAACTGGTCGAAATCGTTGAAATACCGGAGCATCCCTGGTTCGTAGGTGTACAATTTCATCCAGAACTCAAGAGCACGGTCGAACAACCTCATCCACTATTTGTAGACTTTGTCAAAGCTGCCTTACTTCATTCCGAATCAATAGTGAAGCGCGATGTATCAGAGTTGGTACAAGGTAAAAAGTGAATTGGAAATTACTTTTTTAAGTTTGAGCAATTGACTATTTTTTACGAGGATATGAGTCACTCCTTTTTGCCTATACAAACTGAAATCGTTTTCGTTTAGCAGTTCAAAGTGTCTCTTTTCCGCTTGCATAATATCCTGATTTGACTTCCGCATTTCCAGATCGAGGCCGTACAATTCTTTTCTTCGCAGAGCAGCTTCGGCCATATATGTTTTATTATGTATGTTACTTTTGTAGTCAACGTAGATGCTTCTTTCGCTGAAATACCTGATACCGGTTACATCTGGAGGTATAATGACACATATATCTGATGGTAATACATTTTTCATTTGTAGTCCGATTTCCATTTCTTCATTATAAAATGTAGTACCTGGCAGGTGCATTGGTTTGTCTCCAAAGGAATGGATAACACCAGCTATATTTAATAAGGCCAATAATGCTACAGGTACCATTGACCATTGAATCCAACGAATAGGGATTTTCTCTACCGATGAATCAATCAATTTAATAAGTACTAACAATGCCAGTGGTTTTAGCCAAATGGTAATTTTAAACCATTGCACGCTTAGCAAGGCAGGTACCTCCAGCCATTCAATTCCAATGAAGTATAAGAGCATTCCAGCAAAAGCCCAAAGGAAAAATTGGAAGATTTTCTGGTCGATCCATCGGGCAAAATAGCCACCAATTACAAATAAGGGAAGGAGAATAATCCAGGAGCGCATAGGAAAATAGGATGGAAAAAAATGATGTGCTAAACGGGCTTCCATGATGTTATAAAAGGCGGCATTAGAGATACTTTGGTCTTTTACCAGGTGACTCATGAAAATCGAGACAATCCATATACCTGCAGTCAAGCCATAAAGAAGAGGACCAGTAAACACCCTGAACTTGTCCTTCTTCCACTGCCCCAGATCAACTAACATAAATATTAAGGCCAGCTGGGCCCCGACCACTGGTTGCGCAAATGTTGCAAGTGAGATCAGCAAATAGGCCGTGATTCTCCGGTTAGTAAGCCAATAGAGAAGACCCCAGATGGCAATTGCTTTTGCCAAATGGCTAGGTACATAATAGTTGTACCAGATTTCATTGCCTCCCAGATTCAAATGGTAGGTCACAAAGAGGGTCACAAAGAGTAGTAGGATTCTCGAGCCCGGCGCTTTAAGATAAATTCCGGCTATTTGCCACAAGCCGGCTAATAGTAAAAAAGTCGTTGTAAGATGCAGCAAGAAACAAGGCCAATCTAAGGGATAGTCAAAAAGTGCAAGCAGGTAAGTAAACGGAAATCGTTCATTTAGTGCATGGGGTCCGACTGCCTGGATATAAAGATCATGTGGATAGAGTGAGTGATCATTCATATACAAAGCATATGAGAGCGTTTCGGTCATGTCTTCATCACCAAATCGGTACCCATGAAAGGCAATAAGAGCCAAATAAATGACTACTAGTATTAAACCATGCATGATCGGCTTGATCGGAATTACCTTGCTGTCTGCTTTTTGCATTCTCTGCGTGAGTTACCTACTTTTGTGTCTAATTTCGTCGAAGATAATACTATGCGAAAACTCAAAACAAGTGAACTTGAGCGTATCTCGATTGAGGAGTTTCGATCGATGCCAAAACTACCTTTAGTAGTGGTTCTTGACAACCTGCGGTCTGGTTTGAACGTTGGTTCCATCTTTCGCACCGCCGATGCCTTTGGAATTGCACATATCTATCTTTGCGGAATTACTGTCGCTCCCCCACATCGTGAAATACTCAAATCGGCCATCGGCGCTACTGAATCTGTTGTTTGGTCAACTTTTGCATCGACTGCTGTCTGCCTAAACCATCTTAAGTCCGATGGCTGGAGGATAGTGGGTGTTGAACAGACATCCAAAAGCAAATCATTGACCAATTTCAGACCAGGTAAAGAAGAAAAACTAGCTTTGGTTTTCGGCAATGAGGTCGAAGGCCTTTCAGAAGAAATCTTACCGGTTACAGACGAGTGTATTGAAGTCCCGCAAATCGGTACCAAGCACTCATTGAATGTATCTGTTTGTGCAGGAATTGTATTATGGCACTGTTTTGAAAAATTGAGTTCTGACAACCAACGAGATCAAAAGACGGTCTAGTTGTTCACCCAAGACCTTAAATTGCCTCAGTCTTATGAGTTTTTGTTCGAATATAAAGTTAGTGTAATGTGTATCACTCCAAGGTTTAGTTGATTACATGTGAGGTAATTAATTATCTCAAAAATACCAGGAGTGGGGTATAAGGGATGCCCATTTCTTTCTTACTTTAGATGAGACCATTAGATAATTTCTATTAGTTATCTGATAAATGATAAACCTAATCTGAGAATGAGAGACTATCCTAGGATGGTCTCTTTTCTTTTTTGGTATGTCCGCGTTCCAGGAGATATGTACCAATCTTAAAAAAATGAAGAAAGGCTAGTGATGGATTTTTTCCCAGGAGATTTCTTACAATCGGATTTTTGATCAATATAAAAGATTGAGCCACCAATATAGACGTCCGGTATTTATCAAGCTGGGTAATGACATGGGTTAGTTTAGTTTCAATCTCGGGATATATCGCTTTGAGCCTAAGTAGATTCTGAATGGCAGCCACTTGATTTTGTAAGAAAACCCGGTTCGTTTCGAGCTTATCATGCAACACCGGATTATCAATACGAAGAATTAGAATACCAGCTCGAGTCAGCTGATGCCCAAAAGAGCGTATCCTCGTGTCCATACCTGGTGAGTGATTCGTCAAATGGGTACCTTTTAAATACCGATGCGGGTATCAGAAAATTATTGGACTGAAAATCTGAGGTTGCCTTTTGCTCGATGAGCGAGCCGTATTTCCAATGAAGGTGAAAATCACTCTTAGGACTTTTGTCGGGATAAGTACGACCTCCTACGACCACCGACTGTTCATCGTAAGCTTCTGCGTATTTCAATAGAAAATCAAGGCGGATAATCTTACTATCGCTATCCAGGAAAAGCAACCTCGGATATTGAGCTTCGGAGGCCAGGAGATTACGTATTTTAGAGCGACCTAGATTGCCAGGCAATTCCTTATATGTCACGTTCCTGAATTTTCTTATGAGTGCATTTCTCTTTTTCCACGTATCATCTGAATGGTCGTCAATACAAATGATCTCTACAGGTGAGTCCAGTAGCTGCGCTTGCTCAACCAGGTCTCCGACGAGTGAGGTGACATCGATATTGTAAATAGGGATCAGGATTGATAGCATCTCCTAAGCTAAAAAAAAGAGGCCGCAAGTTTTGTATTGCGACCTCTCTGTGGTTGTTCGTTTAGCAGAATAAAAAATTAATGAAGTAGCACTTTTTCAGTGACAATACCTTTTTCAAACCGGATCTCAACCAAGTAGGTACCCGAGGTTAAGTGGTTATGCTCAATTTGTACTTTAGAGGCGTTAACTGCTGGACGATTCAAAACCGTCTTTCCGGTCACATCCAAGATCCGTACTGATTTCATTTCAAAATCCGGATTACTTTGTAGGGTCAGTAAACCATACGAAGGGTTCGGTGACACACTCAATGAGACGACGCTTCGATCCAGTAAAGTAACTGCAGTCGTAGCAGGCCTTAGATTTAACACTTCAAATGCGCGGGGTGCAAAATAACCCATAATGGTATCGATATAGGTGCGACCTTTTTCAGAGGACATTTTCATATCACTTAGGGACGCAACAAAATGAAAAGTAGTACCTTCTGGGAGACCAAGAGCAACTGCTCCGGGGAATGGTATGGTATCCCATTTTTCTTTGCTCCACCAATTCCAGGGTGAACCGTCTGCTCGACCAATGACATTCAGAGGAATATTAAATGGATACAATCCATTCTCATACTCGTCGCCGGTTGTAGCAGAGGCTGCTTCGGCCGCTTCACTGAAGGGATCTCCATTCACATCTTTGAAGGCATCATTCAGACCCAAAGTGTTGGCTTTGGCGACGGTAAGATAGCTACCCTGTACCTCGACAATCGCATCACCGGTGGTGGGTACAACCAGAATAGCACTTTTATATGGAGCAAATTGGTCATTGACCACGTGATAGGAAATTACAGCCGGGCTATTCTCATCCAACCAGGAAATATCTCCGAGGGCACCGCCCATATTCACAGTGAGTTGAAAGTCTGAACTATAGCCAGGGTGGTTTGGTAACGCTAGGGTATCGCCGGCTGGAATCGGACCTCCTGGAGAGAGACCAACGATCGTGGCTCCATTAATATCCCCATTAATTTGTTCAATGATCATTGGTTCAAGTTCAGGATCGGCATCCAGGTTGGTCAGGAATTTACCTACCGGCATTTCGGTAATCGGTATTTTATTATAAGTGTCCAAAGTAGAGGCGGCCAGTGATATATATCCGCCCGTGCCTTGACCCCACATTACAATTTTACTGGTATCAATCCGGTAGTTGTTGCCAGACTCCGCAAAGTCACGTTTGAAAAAACGTACGCATGTCCGGGCATCTTGTACCCCTCGATAGGCAGCATTGATAAGCCCTAAAGCTCTTTCGGGTTGGGTTTGTGCTGGGGGTTCCATCCCAGGCGATAGTCAGCCGATACTGCAACATAACCCATCCTGGCCAATCGCATGCAGACCTCTACAACAGCAGAATCCGTTTTTTCACCGGTTACGCCTCCGTTGGTTTTGATCGGTAAAAAGTTGCCAGTGTGCAGTACAATGGCCAATGGTCTGGCGGCAGCCGTATCACCCATGGGCTGATAAACGTCCATAACCAGCGGCTGTTTGAAGGTGGTGCCGATTATGGGAACTGCCAGGACCGAAAAATTGGCCCCATAAGGTACATTCGATGTTACTTCGACATCCGTATATACCTCATTAAGATATCTGCCATCCTGAGCAAACAATGACATGCTGCTCAATAGACAGATGAAAGCGAGTAGTCTGTAACCTAATTTCATATTTCAAGTAGTTTATATTTTTTAATTAATTGCTTTTTTATAATCATATACCAATGATATATAGGCCAACCTCCCGATGCGTGGCCCACCATAAGTCTGAAAACTCTTGTTATTCAATATATTGGACGCGCCAACTTTAATAGTTGTATTTAGTTTTTTCATTGAATAATTGACCTGTACATCCATTAGACTATAAGAGGGTATGCCTCCGGTAAATTGAGGCGATCCTTCAAAAATAAAATTATCAATCCATTTGTAATTAATACTAAAGCCAATTGGATTCGGCAAAATACCACCGAGATCCCTTCCGGCAATACCAATATTAAATTTGTGTTCCGGAGTATTAAATGCCGGAATAATCGGATCTTCTGAAAACTCTTTATTCAAATTGTTCCACGAATAGTTTCCATTCAGGCTAAAGCGGGTGGCAAAATAATAATTGAGCCCCAGAGAAAATCCCTGAGTTGTGACCCGATTATTCGAATTGGCGGCATAGCGGAAGACCTGTATTCGTCGAGGAAATCCATTTGTTGGGTCAAGCGTTACATCGGCCCCTATATTGAAACCCAGGAAATCATCATAAATGGAGTAATAATACCCCAGGTCGACATATACACTATTAAATAGAGTACTCCTGTACCCCACCTCAAAGGTTTTTACTTTTTCAGGCCGAACCGGATCAATATCAAAAGTTTGCAGTACTCCCGGAGCAGGATTAGCCAGGTAATCCAGGAGTGATTCAGTAGTCGTCAGACCCTGCACTCCATTTAGATTTCCAGACAAAATCGCTCTACCGACATTTAAAAATAAATACTGGTCGGTCAGCGTCGGATTTCGAATAGCGGAGGAAAACGACATTCTCAGATAGTTGTTGGCTCTTGGCTTAAACACAATCGAAGCGGCAGGTGAAAACAAATAATCAAAGTTTTCGTTTTTGTCCATTCTAATGGTCCCGGAAAGGCGCCATCGGTTATCATCCAGACCTTTTTCGATACCCGTATATACACCAAACTCATTGTTGGTAATCTTAATACCAGAGGTATCATAAAAGACCGTACCCTCAGAGTAGGGTCGATACATCCTTGTATTGGCACCTACTACTATTTTATCGGTAAATTTTGGAGTAAAAGTATATTCTCCATGTGCATGGTAGAGGGCCGACCGGTCAAAAAACAGGGTCCCTCCCTCAGTCCGCTTTTTACTGATAATCTCGTTAAATTTGGCATCAAAACGGTCCGTACCAGGTGCAAAATAAGCCTCATTCTGACCAGCGGTATTGGCAACTGCTTCAGCCTCCGTATGCCAAGTATTTAATTCAGATTGATGTGATTGAAGCCATTGATTAGCGGCATTGCGATCAAAATTAAATTGCAAAGTGCCATCTGGCCCCACCGTGACTTGTAGCTGAGGATAACCCATTTCATTGATCCTGGGGCAATATTTGCTCTCCAATATCGCTCATAGTCCTGCGACCATGGGCGTATGAGTTTGGCACTATCAAGGAGGGATAAGGCAGTGAAATAGGGATCGTAGGAGTCGCCGGCATCTTCATGAGTAGCATATGCTCTCAAAAAGTATTTATCTTTTTTTCGCAGCTCCACTTTATGCTGATAAAACTGAATGTTTTTCAGACTAAATCGATTATCCCCTTGATATACTGTAGTGCCATTGGCATAGTTGGACCCCACGATGATCTCCGGTGAATTTTCTTTCTGGCTCGGGTTTAGGCGAAAATGTAGAGCCACATTAGCTTTGAGGTTTCTCGTGTCGTAGTCCACCAGGTCTTCTTCTTTATATCCAGTGCGGTACCAGTTGCCCAATCCAGGGTATGACCAGGGGTCGAAGGTAGAATAGTCTGTGGCTGGAGTATATTCATCACCATATATATTGACCGCATCGTATCGACCTGGATTGGAAGCTGACACCCGGCTGCCGTCTATCGGATCGTAATTATCGGCAACCCAATCATCTGCTCTAAGATAGGAGAGGTTGAATTTATAGGCCATCCAATCGCGTCCCGCCTTATTGGTGATCGCATCACCCCATCGCATAGCCGTTTCAATTAAATTTCTTTCACCAGCCTTGGCCGATACGGCAAGGCCCCGTTGCAAAAAGGGGTTTTTTGTCTCCATACTGATGACCCCATTAAAGGCATTTGGCCCGTAAAACGCTGAACTGGCACCAACGATCAGATCGACTTTAATGACATCCAGTTCTGAGGATCCAAGGAAGTTACCCAGTGAAAAATTCAGTCCGGGAGATTGATTGTCAACTCCGTCAATGATTTGCAATGATCTAACCGGACTTGTGCTGTTGAACCCCCGGGTATTCACGACTTTAAATCCGAGACTCGCAGCAGTAAGGTCCACGCCCTTTAAAGATCCTAAACCATCATAAAAGTTGTCTGATGGGGTCTCCTTGATCGCCAGAATGTCCATAGACTCTACCGTAAGGGGAGCTGCTTTTTGTTTGTCCGAGATGCGCTGTGCCCTGACTTCGGTCACCGCAAGGGTGATCCCGGTGCCCGCAGATAGTGTGATGTTTAAGTCATCATTAGGCTGGTCTATGGTGAATTGTTTGTCGTCATAGCCAACATAAGAAACAATAATGCCGACCGGGAATGAATCAATTTTTAATTCATAAGAACCATCAAAATCTGTCACGGTTCCTTTTGAACTGCCCTGGATCACAATACTGGCACCGATTAAGGGGTCATTATTGGATTCATCCGTAATTGTTCCTCTAATGCGATCTTGTGAAAATACTCCTTGAAATAAGAAAACGCCCAGGCATAGCATGCCAACGTCTCTTATCATAATCTTTTTCCTCATAGACGGCAGTTCACACGATTCTCATCGTATTTTAACAGGGAGTCAGTTTCTCGAACGTAAGGAAAGATACTGAATTCCCCATAATTCGAGGGCGAAAATAAACATTTGCAGAATTTATCATGCATTTAGTCTTCTTCCGGCATTTCACCAATCGGCAATAGAAGGGCCCATAAATAAACTAACTTTACATGATACTCATCTGATCTACATGATTACTGGTTCCTCAGAAAGTTCAATACAGATTGCAGTTGTTTTACTTTCTTGGAATGACCAATCCGGAACCCAAGAGGCCGTTGCCGCTCTGTTACCCTTATTGGATCAAAATACGCAGTTGTGGGTGGTAGACAATGGATCAGATCCTCCATTTAGACCAAAGGACGGCACTTTCTCCTATCTGCATGTCGTCCGGAGTGACAAAAATCTGGGTTTTGCAGGTGGTAATAACTTAGGCATCGTCGAAGCACTCAAACATAATCCTTCATACCTATTACTATTGAACACAGATGCCTGCCTGACAGAATCCATTTTCAGCGCATTGCGATCCTATGTCCACACCCATCCCCAGGTGGCCATCATAGGTCCGGTGTTGCAAGAGGGGGATATGTGCTATTATGGCGGGAGGGATCCTGCCTTATATCTCAATACACGGTTGACCTCCAAACAAGAAGTTGACTACATACCTGGAAACAGTTTTCCTCGTCAGATCGGATGTTTTCACTAGAGCCGGCTTACTAGATGAAAACTTCTTTTTTAGTGGTGAGATTGCCGATTTTTGTAAACGTGCACAGGGGGCTGGCTTTAGTATGCGTATTCAGGATGATCTGGTGGTAGATCATCAGATTGAACAGCAGTCAGCCGACCGAAGGGATACGCTGTATTTGTATTATAATTTAAGAAATCGTTTTCTCTATATATCCAAACATTACCCAGCTCGCAACTGGTCACTATATCTTCTTTGGATGTTCAGAGACATCCGAATGATGGTTGGTGCGCTATTAGAGGGTAAATTTTCGAAGGCACGAGGTATTTTTTGGGCTCTTTTCGACGGTTTGTTTGGTAACTTTGGTGACCGAAATGCACGATTTGAGTGATCAGAATCAAGGACTGGCCAGAGTGACCATTGTTATCCCTAATTGGAATGGCATCAAATGGCTTCCTGATTGCCTGGCAAGTATTGCTAATCAGACATTCAAAGACTACCACATTATTATTGTCGACAACCACTCTTCCGATGGATCAGTTGCTTGGGTCAGTCAAAATTTTCCTAACACTTCAATCATCCAACTGGATCGAAATCAAGGCTTTGCCGCCGCTGTTAATGCCGGAATAAAAGCAACTCACAGCCAATATATTTCATTGTTAAACTCTGATACTCAGGTACAATCCCGATGGCTCGAACACCGGTCAGTACATTAGATCGGGCACCTGATACCGTTGGTGCGGTTGCTCCTTTGATGTTGTCTCTGCAAAACAAGAGATTGATTGACGATGCCGGAAATCAATTGTCCTGGCACGGAGAGGCGTCAAAAATGGGACATGGGTCAGCAAGTAATACGTTTTCGTATCAGGAAGAGGTATTTTCACCATCGGCCGGGGCTTCTCTTTATCGGAAACATTTTTTTGAAAATTGCGGGCTGTTTGACGAGCATTTTTTCGCTTATCTTGGAAGATATTGATCTCGGTCTCCGGGGCAGGATACTTGGCTACCAGTATTTATTTCAACCTTTAGCCGAAGTCTTACATCAAAGCCATGGTTCTGAGATGGACTATAACCTTTATATTGAATTGATAACTCAAAATCGCCTATTAATTTTTCTAAAAAATATTCCGTTTAAGCTGCTTGTTAAACATTTTCCTAAAATACTTTATGGCCAGATCTACTATCTGCTTGCATTTGGTCATCTTGGCGCGTCATTAAAGGGCTATTTGGGATTCCTTGCTAAGTTTTCCTCGGGAATATCCAAACGTAGAGAAATCCTTGCTAAAAGAGTTTTGGATGATTTAGCTCTGGATCAGATGCTTCATATGGATAGGCCTGGAGAAGGCATTTATTTTCACCTTAAAAAGCTTTGGAATTGATTTAATTGATTCTAAACCAGACGTAATTACTTGAGCATTTTATATTTACATACTGCCCCAAAACCTAAAATAGAAGGCACCGATGCCATCTACAACGAAACTGCTTTATTAAGAAGGAAATTTGAAGGTACGGAACTGAGTTTATTCCCATTATATTCACCATCAAGTATCTTGCCCAGGTTTTTATATGGTTGGCATCATTTATCGAAATTAACCCACTTGCAAAAAGTAGTTTCAATTAACCATGTTTTCTCTCCCGGATTATACCATTTACCGATATTTAGATTACTGAGCCGACCTATGGTATATAGCGTAACTGCTTCTGTACAGAATAGTGACATCGAAGGAATCTTCAAAAATTAAAAAGCATCTCTAACATCATTCTTTCTAATGACCACGACTACCAGGTGCTGCAATCAGCAGGTTTTAGTAACATGATCCTAATTAGACCTGCTATGGATACAAGTTATTTTAGAAAACAACATTTGCCTTTGAATGAAGAACTTGTCTTAATGATGGCCTCCGCACCATGGGAACTTGATCAATTCAAAACCAAGGGAATCGATTTATTATTGCAAGCAGTTAAAAAGCTCCCTTTTCTTAAATTAGTTCTACTCTGGCGAGGCACCTATGAAAACGAATTGCAGAAACGGATTAAAGTGATGAACGTAGGCGGACAAATTGACATTATAAATAGAAAAGTAGATGTAAATGCAATTCTCGCCAAGGTACACGGCACTATTTTGCTCGCCGAAAACCCAAACCTTGTTAAGGCGTATCCTCATTCTTTGATAGAATCACTTGCAGCAGGCAAACCAGTGATCACCTCATCAGTGATTGCCATGTCTGATTATATTTCTAAAAATAGATGTGGCTTTGTAATTGATGATTTTTCTCTTGAAGCATTGATTACAAAGATTGAGCAGTTTCGGTCAAAATATGTATCCTGTTCCGAAGCTGCAAATAGGGTAGGGGCAGATGATTTTACCATTCAACGAATGTTTGACGAGATGGGTGCCGTATATGAAAAGGTCATTAATAATATTCATAGATGAAAGTCCCGGTCATAATCATAAATTGGAACGGTTACCAGGACACATTGGAATGCCTTAATTCTGTGTTAAAGACTGAAGACGTTGACTTTATAATTTATTTAATTGATAATGGATCTGAAAATGACGAAGGCAACCGCCTGACCACTGAGTTTGAGCTTGAGCATCGAATCATTGTTTGGCAGTTTTCCGAAAATCTGGGTTTTGCCAAAGCAAATAATGTGGTGCTTAAAGAACTGATTCAATCAAACCATAACTATGTGGCTCTGCTAAACAATGATACCATTGTAGATCCGCAATGGTTGGTTCAAATGCTCCAAACTGCGGACGAAATGAATGCTCAAATGATCTCAGCCAAATTGCTTAATTATTTCAACCAGAATCAGATTGACAACCTGGGCCATCAAATGCTGAATACGGGAGAGATTATCCCGATAGCGCACCAGGAAGATTCTTCACAATATGATCAGCCAATAATTAATTTTGGTAGCTGTGCAGGGGCCACTTTATATTCAGCTAATATGCTGAAGACAATTGGTATTTTTGATCCTTTTTTCTCAACCGGATATGAGGATGCGGAATTAGGTGCGAGGGCCATTCTGGCTGGCTACAGAAGTGCGTTATCTCCAGCTGCTATCGTCTACCATAAAATGGGCCGATCGGTCAAGAAAGTATTTAGTCAGGAGTACGCCCTGATGATACAATCAGCAATTTGGTATACCTATTTTAAACTGATGCCGCTGGGGGTGATTATTGCGTCACTGCCTTTTATTTTATTAAAACAGTTAATGCTTTCTTTGATCAATATCGTATTTGGAAGGTGGTATTATCTTAGTATACAGTGGAAGGCTATACATGTGACTTTTACAAAACATCGAAAACTTATTTTATCGGGTAGAAAGAACTTCTTCAATTCCGTCGATACTATTTCAAGTCTTCAAATATTAAGTAAACAACGATTTTTTCTTCTCTTCGATATTAAGAGGTTTTACCGCATTTTTATTCGAAGAAAAAAATCAGCACTGGATCAATATGGAGGGGAGTAGGATTTTTAGTTCTCAGTTCTCAGGTCTTCAGCTCTCAGTCTTCCGAATTCAGTCTTCCGTCTTCAGGGCCTTGGGACATCAGAATTCCGGGCTTGCCAATCTCTCCTCTTCGTTTCGAGCTTGGGAATCCCTCTGCCTTTGACTTCCGACTTCGGTCTTATACTACATATCGCAACCGATCGATACCAGAAAAGTGGCACCTGGCAAAACATCGAAAGGCTGATTTAGACCTACACTTTCGGCCGCTTTAAAATCGACTATGCCCGAGCTAACCGCACCGGTGGATGAAAGGGTTCCATTACTCACGTAATTGCCTGGCGCAATCGGATTCCCGTTTACGTTGATAGTTTCGCCGGTAATTCTGTAAATGGTGCCTGACTTTCGCACCGCATATAATGTTCCATCCTCGCCTTCGCCAAAAGCTGCAATGTTATTTATACCCGAGAATATCCTCTTATTGACACTCCACCCTCCTCCATTCGGTGCAATTGTATAGATAGTATCCCGAAGATATTCAGCGGCAAAATACAAACCCTGGATACAGGTATTTGGCCCTCGATTTACGAAACCACCGGTCAACGAATTTCCACCCGGATCAGAATGTATCACCTCCAAAATGGGAAAGGTATAGGTTCCGATAGCACCGCACCCAGTGGTGTTAGCGGTAATATTTCCTTCATAGCAACGCCAACCGTAATTCTCTCCACCCGCACTAGCAGCTGGCTGAAAATCAACCTCTTCTCTTGCATTTTGACCGACATCTCCAATCCAAAGATCTCCAGTCTGACGATCAAAAGAAAATTGCCAGGGATTACGTAGACCGATCGCCCAAATTTCATCCAATGTCGATGCATCATTTACAAATGGATTATTCGCCGGGATAGTATATGGATTTCCCAAAGTACTCTGATTTACGTCGATGCGTAGCATTTTACCCAGGAGTAGTTGTTTGTTCTGTGCCCGGTTTCCGGGATCGCCACCGCTACCTCCGTCACCCAAGGCAATGTATAAATAGCCGTCATTGGGCCCAAATCGAATGGATCCACCTTTATGATTTTCATATCCCATTATATCTGGCTGATCTACTAAAAGAATCTTCAATTCGGAGGTGGCATCGGCCAGATTCGGGTTTGAAACCTGACGGCTAAATCTGGATATTTGGGTGTCGCCATTGTTGTCACTATAATGAACAAAAAAATAGCCATTATTCTCGTAATCAGGATGAAAGGCAAGTCCCAGTAGACCCCGTTCTCCACCACCTGAAATTACGATGGGATCAATGTCGAGGAATGGCGTGGCCAATGTAATTCCATTTTCTATAATTATTATTCGACCGGCTTGCTCAACTATAAATAGCCGCTCGCTGCCATCTCCCGCATTGGCTAATCCAATCGAATTGGTAAATCCTGTCTTAAATACATCCAACTGATAGGCGGGGTGCGTCACCTGTGAAAAAACAGGATTAAACAATAGACTTAAAAACAAACTGAAAATTACATAACGGGTTTCATCCTTCATTTACTTGATTTTTTTTCCTGAATCGTCAATATTTAATCGTTTTACAAATCGAGTGCCCTTATTTGATTCAACAATAATTTGGTATTCACCCCTGCGCCAAAAAGTGGAATTGAAATTAAACGGAACAGACTGTTTGGAGAGGATGGCTTTATTCAAAACAGGTGAGGTGATAAGCTCTCCTCTTGGGTCAATAATTTTTATCGTAATGGTATCATCCACAATACTGGTAAATCGGTATTTGAACCCGCTTGTATTACCATTTTGTTGAGTGATAGCTCCAATTTCTTCGATTTGTGCCTGCGCTATGTTAAATACGCTAAAAAGCGTTAATAAGATAATAGTTGCTTTCATAATTTACAGATTTTTCAATCAAGTAGTATGTATTGGAAGTTATCAATCCAGAAAGTTTTATTAGCCGTGGCGCCAAGAAGGGCACGGATGCCAATATCATTGGTAATGGTAGCATCGGCAACAAATTCAAAGGCATAGGTTTCCCAATTTTCGCTGACAGTAAAGTCTGCATCGCCGTGCACATCCCATGGGCTACTATTTCTCTGCATAATGATTGACATGGGGCCACCCCCCGTGCTCGCCCTTGCTGCAAAACTGATCCGGTATCTTTTTCCGGTCACCATAGACTGACTATTCTGATTTAATTGAATGTGCCAATCGGTGCCGTTAGTGCTGTTAACTTGTATTCTGGCACTACTATTTCCTTCGTATGGATTTACATTATCAATGGTAAATGTAGCTGTGGCACCATTATGCTGACTGAGACTCCAGGGAGTGGATCCTCCCTCAAACCCGCTGTTTTGCAAAATATTATTGTAGCAGGTTCTGAAATCGATTAAAAAATTGCTGGAAGAACTCACTTGAAATCCTGTATTGAGTTCTGCCGAGTTATTAATCATAAAACGAACATCGCCATTATTGATTACCTGTCCTCCTGAAAGTACTTTATATCCATTGTACATATCGGTTGGGATCGAGCCATTGACCGTCAGGATCTCAGCTACATTACAATTCTTACAATCCTTGCAAATAGGATCGGTACATGGTAAAACGGTGATTTGTCCGTTTAACGTGGTGGCACCCTGAATATACTTGATTGGATGCACGCCAGGTCCCACATGATTTGCACTAAAGTCAAAAGTGCCATTACCATTGTTGGTAACCCCGATGCCGCTGTAGATCCCAGAACCTACTCCTCCGGTTAAGTTGTGTTGAATGCCATCATTTTCACAAAGTGTGAAATTAAACTCCAGATTATTTTCTTGTTGATTTGATGTATATACTCGCATTTCACTAAGGCCGTAACAACCACCTCCATGATTACTCAGAGCAGTAATCAGCAAATGCCTGGCTTGTACTCCACCTAGATCAGGCCCATGAAATCCTTCGTAAAATCCCGAACTGGTTCCCTTCGGAAAAGTAAAGGTGTCTATGGTCGTCCAGGTGGTACCATTTAAGGAAATATCAACAATTACATCTTGCAAACCATCTTTGATATAATCGGGATGATTGAGATTCCAGATCACCATATCGTACAAATTTACGTTGGTGCTGAATTGATATTTAATCCAGTGTGATTGACCCCTTGCCGGATTGGGATTAGTACTCTTGGTACAGGACACCCAACCGTCAAACGCGTTTGTGGTATGTCGGTCAGGAAATACTTGAGCTTTAATTTGTGCCCCGAGAGGCAACAGTAATATCAGGTAAAGGCCGATGTATTTAGTATGCATATTAGAAGATTGGTTGAGGCTTGATATAACCGATTGGATGACTGATGCTTAAGGGATCATAGAAGTTGGTGATATTGGGAAATATCGAAGCCATACCACTGCTTGGAACTCCAAACCATTGTGCCGCTTCTCCGAAATATTCGTCGGTTGACAAGGTGGGGATGAAACGGCCACTATTATCTAATTCAAGTGGATTGCTATTGCCCAATACCAGGGAAGGATAGGAGCCAAAAACCTTTCCTCCATCTATCAGGCTTGGACCACCCATTACCATAGTATTACCGCCCCAGGCATGGTCCGAGCCATCTTGGTTGGGTGCCAGGGTGCGGCCAAATTCGGAAATAAACATAGTCAAAACATCATTTTCCATATTGATCCCTGCATGTGACCGTGTGGCTCCCTCAGAATCAACATAATTAAAAGTCAATTTAAGAGAATCTTGAAAAGTACCCAGTGCTGAACGAACCAGTCCTAGCATTCCCTGTTGGCTACTAAGCAGTGCATCATGGTGATCCCAACCTCCGACGGTAATAAAGAATACCTGTCGCTTGAAGCCAAGTGTATTTCTCACGTTTATTGTACGTGTGACCATTTCAAGTGCTGAGCCCAGATAGCTATCGGGAAAAACATCTGCAGGGAAAGCAATCGAATTTTGAATCGCTGAATCAAATTGCACGAATCCGTCCCGGGCATTTCGAATTACATTGACAAATGTTTTTTCAAAAATATCCTGATATGTTTGGCCAAGCAGACTGTCGACGGCCTGTGTACGGAGAGTCTCCGTAAGATACATAGCATTTGGATTATAACCTTCGATGCCTACAGCTCCATAATAAGGGTCCAGGGCATATTCAACCGTACTATTGCCATTTTGAAATGTATTAGACCCTGAGAGCGAAATGTTCATGGAGATATTTTGATTGCTATTGCAGTCATTGATCAGATCAGCCATTTTACCTGCCCAACCTTTGGCTCCTCTTTCATTGGGTATACCCGTTTGCCATTGTTGTATTTGATCAGAATGCGAAAACAGACCTAAAGGTGAGTTACCTGCGTTTACCTCCGCTTTTGTGGTATTTGGGTGTGTCAAAGTGCCAATATTTGTGAGGAATGAAAGCCTTTTGCTGTTAAACAAATCCTTCACTTTTGTCATTGAGGGATGTACAGCATACGGGATATTGACATTGTTATATTTGAGTTGGGTACCAGTCAGTGAACTCAAAGGAAGAGTTAGATTACCCCGGGCACTGCTGTATTGGGTATGCCTGCCATCGGTGGGAATCAACATATTAAAGGAGTCATTACCCCCGGCTAGCAATACGCACACAATAGCCTTGTAGTCATTAAAACTATCATAGACCGCTGAATTTGAAATTGCAGCTGCATTTACAGCCTTTAAATTTAGCAGCGAATTCTTAAAGGTTAGGTATCCTAATCCTGCACAGCTGGCCTGCCCCAAAAACTGACGCCTGCCCGATGCGTGATTTTCTTTTTTCTTATTCATAAACTTGTTGTAAAAATTCAAAGAATGACTTAAAAAAATGAAGTGGAATTTGTTTATCGCACAACACTGTATTCGGGCGCGATCAATGCCAGATATAGCCCCATGCGTACTCTGTTTTGACGATGCTCATGCCACGAGACATTGGCGGAATATCCATTCAGAGCATTGCGCATAATTCGACGAGTTTTATCGCTCATGAGGCCTGATAATAAATGTTTATCGTACCAATTGATCAACGCCTCACTATCATCGGCCAGTGGTAATAAATCATCAATGACCCAATTGACTTCGGTATTGTTCATGATGTCACCTTCCCAGGTATGTCCCAAATCACCCCAGGATTGAGACCAGCGATATACATTATTGATATACCCGATACTCGTACGAGAATCGTGTAGCTTAAATTCGGGCGCAACCAGTCCCTGAGCAGAGATATCGCCATTTGGAGTATCATCTGGTAAGAAGAAATTAAATACACTGGGGGAGGCAAGAATGTCTTGCTTGGTATCTTCATAAAAACCATAGTTGACATTCCAGTAAAATCCGTTTGGATTATATTTATCCACGGATCGGACGAAATGAGTATATCTAAATAGTGGTTCCTTCAGGCGTCCATTTGCGCTATTAAGCTGATAACTGGCTTCGCGCGCTTCAGCATCTAGTAAAATCGCCTTGATGACAGACTTCATATCACCTCGCACAGTTCCATACGGACCGGAACCGTTGAAAGCGGTTGCCACCCTCTGTATATAGGCCGGAGAAGGATTGGATTTGACTAGTCTCTGGATCAAACGGTAGCCGATGAACGGACCAACATTTGGATGGTTAAAAAGATTGTCAATTGCATTGTTGATATCTTGTATTCCGGTTTGACCACTCGGTACTGTGTATCCATTCAATAAATGTTTGACACCGGGCTCATGTTGAGCACTGTACATGATCATGGGTACTGTGAGGTCGGCATTCCATATTCCTCTGCCAAAAAAAAGGTTTCCATCGTCATACATGTCTTGCGCTACCAAAGCCGGAACGGTAGCCCCAATTCCTAACCCCGTAAATATTTTAGCAAACTCCTGAATTTCGGCATTGTCGTAGGTGGGTATATCTGCGCCATTCAATTTCTTATGGCTTCCATCCAAATTAAGTTCATACAGCCCGATACTAAACAACTGTTCAACTTCACGTGCAAAATTTTCATCAGGATGTACGTTATTAACCAAATCTGTTTTTGGATTGTTGAGATGACTCAAATAAAATCCCATGCAGGGGTGGAGGGCGACATTATATAAGATATCCCGGTAGTTGCCGAATGCATGATTTAAAAAGAGATCATAATAAGATGCCAGCCCTTCGCCGTATTCACCGAGATCCGAATTTCGCGAGATCACTAAAATCTCTGACAATGCGCAGGCGATACGGTGCCGTAGATAGTCATCTGTCAATGCATTGACTTGCCACCAGGCATAGTTAAAGTGCTTCCAGGTACCTTGTCTGGGAATCTCGCTAGCATATCCCATTGCGGTGAGCGTATCGGCCAAAATGTCAAAAACATTGCGGATTTCTGGCAGCATTTTTTCAACTTGATTAGCCGGCTTGGCATACTGATCGTTAATCCATCCGGTTATACCCAGGTTGAGAACACGCTGAACTTCAGATGAATCAAATCCAATGGTGGCCTGATTCAAAAATCGTGCTGCATCAAAATATGGTGACAACATACCCTGGGAATTGACCGTGTTTACGGCGGCTGATGTCTTGGGCCAAGCGGGGTCTTTAAAAGAACTACTCGCAGTGACAGTAACTCCGGTGCTGTTGCCTCCTCCATAGTAGGCGGGTGTCTGGGCGGAAATCAATGAGTAGCTTAAAACGACACAAAATACAAGTAAGGTTCTTGTCATCACTGATAGAATTTAATAAAATGATAGCCTCGCCTTGTGTCGTAAAATGTGGAAACGGGTCAGGTCACCCTAGTGAAGAGATGTGTTCGTATGAAATAGAATACCACATATATACGCCGAAGCAACTACAAATATTTTAAGGTGATCAGGAAAAATTTTGGAAGTGTATGAAACTAGGGAGTTTTAGTTACAAAAATCCTTCCAATTTTTAAAAGATCAATAAGAATTTTGCCATGACCCAAGAGAATGACCTAAGTCATTGGGAAAATTCTTAAATTCCCATCTGAACAAAAATAGAATTTGAAAGATGAGATATATTCCAGTACTAGTAATGTTGTGCTCTTTTCAGTTTATCAGCTGTGCACAAGAGTCGATTCCAAATCGAGAAGATCAGGTAGCTGCGGCTACAATGGCTGCACCGGAGGATGATCGGGCCTCTTCAGCAGTCTATGGTTATGATGCAAAAGGACTTTTGGTATCATTGCGAGAAGGAAGCAATAATCTGATTTGTGTGGCTGATGATCCCAGCCGGCCTGGATTTCAGTCGGTATGTTATCACAAAAATCTCCAGGCATTTATGGATCGTGGGAGAGTATTGCGTGCGGAGGGCAAGACCAATCAGGAGATTTTCGATATTCGGGAAGGGGAGGCTAAATCTGGTGCATTAAAGATGCCGGATCAGGCCACTACCTTGCATTTATTGGAAGGGAAAGAAGGATTTTATGATGCAGCATCCGGTCAAGTCAAAAATGCCAATTATCGATATGTGGTCTATATCCCATGGGCGACCGCTGAATCGACCGGCCTGCCGTTAAAGCCGTTAGTTGAGGGTGGACCCTGGATCATGGATCCCGGAACTCACCGGGCTCACATTATGATTACACCTCCTCCGCAAAATTGAGCAAAGTTTGATTTCGTTAATTGGTAAACGATGAAAAGGAAAAGTTCGATAAGCCGGCGTCGATTTATTGCGGCAACAGCATCAACTGCCGCCAGTTTTACCATAGTGCCATCTCATGTCTTGGCCGGATCTGGGAAAGTAGCACCTTCTGACAAGATTACTGTGGCCAATATCGGCTGTGGTACTCAAGGGCTTCGCGAGATGGGCGAGTTACTCACTCATGATCACATTCAAGTCGTTGCTATCTGTGATCCCAATAAAATGAGCAGCGACTATCTCGATTGGTCGCCCTATGGCATTAGAGATGATATTAGGAAAGTGCTGGGTGATCCTAGCTGGGGAGAGGGTGAAAAGGGAATTGTAGCTGGAAGAGACGTTGCACAAAACTATATCGAAAAATTTTATGGAAAAAATAGTGCGTCAGGGTCATATAAGGGCTGTGTCTCATATGAAGATTACCGGGAACTATTAGAAAAAGAATCAGATGTTGATGTTTTGAAAATTATGACTCCAGATCATTTGCATGCCTCGATTGCAATCGCTGGAATGAAAAAAGGTAAAAATGTGATTACCCACAAACCGATATCAAACCGGATGTATGAAGCCAGAAAAACAATAGATCTGGCCAAAAAAAGCGGTCAAAAAACCCACCTGCTCGCCTGGAGTAATCGACCGGAATGTGATGTTGTTTTTAAATGGATCCAAGATGGTGTGATCGGCAATCTTAAAGAAATTCACAATTGGTCATATCGTCCGGTTTGGCCCCAATTCATTGGTATACCAAAAGATCGACCTCCGGTACCAAAGGGTCTTAATTGGGACCTCTGGCTTGGTCCGGTTCCGCACAGACCTTATCATCCTGATTATACGCACAATGTATTTAGAGGATGGTACGAGTTTGGTGGTGGTAGTGTTGCGGATATGGGTCATTATAGCCTCTTTCCCCTTTTTCGTGCTTTTGGGATCGAAACCGCGCCTATTAGTGCAAAGGCATATGGCACGACCCTCAGAAGAGCAGAAAATGGAGTTTGTAAATGGATAGAAAATGATGTCACTTTTCCGCATTCAGCATTGATTAAATTGAATTTTCCGGCTCAGAAGCAAATTCCGGCATTTGATTTATATTGGTACGATGGTGGTATGAAACCCTTTGCACCGGTCGAACTTGAAGTAGATGATCGGGATATTCCTATCGAGGGGATGATGTTTGTGGGAGATGAGGGCAAGATTCTCGCTGGATTTCGCTGTGAAAAACCGGAAATCATTCCAGCTAAGAAGAGTGAAGCTTATCAGGGAATAAAAGCCACTGAAGAACGTAGACGAGAAAATGGAAATGATATTTGGACGGCAGCATTCAAATCCAATGAGGAATCACCTGGTAGCTTTATTTATGCTGGGCCAGTTACTGAAACAATTAATCTTGCTGCGGTAGCTTTACGTGCCAAAAAGAAAATTGATTATGACTCAAAGTATATGAAGATTACCAATGATAGAGATGCCAATGCTTTTTTATACCGGGAATATCGCATGGGCTGGGAATTGTAGCTTGACTAACATACTTGTTGAAGACTTAATTATAAGAAATGGAACGAAGAAAATTTATTAAAGAAGGTGCTTATTTTGGTGGTGCTGGTTTAATAGGCACACAATTGTTTTCGAATTTTAATCAAATCACAGATTATAACATAATGAAAGACGATATATCTTTAGCTCAGTGGGCATTGGTTGATGAAATCCGGGATGGAAAATGTACCAATCTTGATTTTCCAAAAATTGCCAGAGAAGATTTTGGCTTGAATGGGATCGAATTTGTCAATACTCTATTTGAGGTACCAACAGTCAGCTATCTGAATCAATTGAAGAGGAATGCAAACGATCACGGTGTGGCTATGGTTCTAATGATGGTCGATGCCGAAGGTGATGGGGCAGAACCGACTAAGGAGTTACGACGGCAATTTGAAATTAATCACCGAAAATGGGTGGATATAGCCCATTATCTTGGTTGTCATACTGTACGAACTAATTGCCGTGCACCCAAGGATGTTGATCCTAAAGAGGCTTTAAAGTGGGCTACCGAATCCTATCAAATGCTATTGGCTTACGCCAAACCATCCGGAATTAAGATCGTCATTGAAAATCATGGAGGTGTTTCAAATGACCCGGATTGGATGGTGCAGCTAATGAAGGCCATAGATAATCCATCTTTTGGAACATATCCAGACTGGAGAAGTCCTTCAGATGATTTTGATAATGTCTTATATCTCGAAAAGACCTTGCCTTATGCTCTCGGTATGTCTTATCGAAATCAACCTACCGAAGAGTTGACCGCCAAAATGATCAGTATGTCAAGAGCATCGGGATACAAAGGTTGGTATGGTATCGAGTCAAGTGGTCGCGATGAAATCAATCAGGGAATACGATTGCTTAAAAAGTACTTACTGAATACCTAATGGACACATTCCATTGAAGGAGATTTCTTTTTTTAGCAGAAAACCTGTAAAGTATAAGAAATTGATTCGATAATTGATAGAGAACTGTCAAGTTTTGGAAACCTGACAGTTCTTTCAAAAAGGGGCTCTCTAGCAGCCAGTTGCATTAGTCAGCTTGCACTGATTTAATGAAAATTTAAAATTCTATTGCAACGTCACTCAGTCTTTCTCGCCACTTCTGGCTTTTTTGAGCCTGCTTCAGTTACAACTTCCGGTATCTTCTTTCGCCTCGTTGCGCCAGAAACGCGTCAGTTATAAAAAACAGGAAAAGCCCTATCTATTCTATATTTAAATAAATCACAGCACCAATTTCTTACCTTTTTGGGTCTCAGGATCGGTGATACTACCGTCTTCAAATTTTGTATTTTTAGAAAAAATAATTCGTTTTGATGTTTGGTCGGGTTTGTTTGATTTCGCTGCTCCATATTCTGCCTAGCTTTTGTTTGGCACAAGCTCTTCAATTGCATCCAGAAAATCCACATTATTTGAGTTTTAAGGGAAAACCACTTTTATTGGTGACTTCTGCCGAGCCCTACGGAGCGGTTGTTAATCAAGATTTTGACTATAAAAAGTATCTTGAAACCTTGCATGACGAGGGAATGAACTATACCCGGATATTTTCGGGTAGTTATATTGAGGTGCCCGGAAGTTTTGGAGTGGACCATTGTTCGTTAATCCCCGAGAAAGGTGCTTTTTTGGCACCATGGATGCGGGTAGCCGAAGCGGGGCTTTATGAGGGGGAGGGCAAGTTCGATTTTGCAAAGTGGAACGAAGCCTATTTCAATAGGCTCCATGATTTTATGGAAACCGCGGCATTTTATGATATTATAGTTGAAATGACCTTTTTTTGTGCCACCTATGACGATGCCTATTGGGTGCGGCATCCTTTTAATGATCAAAATAATGTTAACGGACTATTTCCTTCTAAAAGATTGGAATTCAATACCTTGAAAAACCAGAAGGTAGTCTATTATCAAAAAGAGCTGGTCGAGAAGCTGACCATGGAGCTCAACAAATACGACAACCTATTCTTTGAGCTAAGCAACGAACCCTGGTCGGATTATCAGGAGAGGACTACGTTTTTGCACAAGACACTCATACCGGATGAAAAATCACAATGGCCACTTTGGGCCCGTACTGACCCTCCTGAGACCTTGGTTTGGCAAAATTAACTAGCTGAGGTCTTTAGGGAAACCGAAAGCAGACTTCCCAAGAAACACTTGCTTGTTCATAATTTTACTAATATGTTCGAATGGATTATCGAAGTGGACACTCATATCGACATTATAAATTTTCATTATGCCTGGCCAGAATCGGTAACCGCCAACTACGGGTATAACCGCCCAATAAACTATGATGAATCTGGCTTTGCTGGCCGTGCGGATTCCACCTACCTTCGACAGGCCTGGAGTTTTATGTTGAATGGCGGTGCTATTTTTAACAACCTTGATTATTCCTTCTATGTGGGAAAGGAAGACGGTACAGGCCCTAACAATGCTCCGGGAGGAGGAAGCGTATCTCTGAGGAAACAATTGCATTTCCTTAGGCAATTTCTGGAGAGATTTGATTATATAAACATGAAGCCCTCCTCATATTTGATGGCCCACGCTCCAGGGTTGGAATATTATTGTCTTGCCAACTTAGGCAAGGAATATGCACTGTACTATGATGGTCGCAACCAGGGATTTGCCTGGTTGGAACTTCCAAACGGATCATATACCGTAGAAGTTTACGATCCGGATAAAGGCATATTAGTAGAGACCTATAAGATTGACGCTGTCGGTAGAGAGACCCGGTTGCGTCTGCCAAGATTAGTTCGCACGGCAGTTTCGATTGTAAATGATTCGCTTGCAAAGTCGAAGCATTGAGATAGTCGTCTTTTTAGGGTAAATAAAAGTCATCGGGTATCGCAAAGCGAGCAGTGAACCACCCCACCTAAGCTGCATATTAGATCATTCATTTCTGATCACTTTTGCAGGATTTCTAAAAGCCGCTTTTGCGGTTTGGGTGCTAACCGTTATCCAGGCTATCATTAACGCAAATAATCCCGAGAATACAAAAACTGACACACCCACCGGGACTTGATAGGCGAAATCTTCCAACCATTTCTTCATAATGATCCAAGAAATAGGAGCTGCTATAGCAAAGGCAAAAATTACTAACCAGGCAAAATCCTTGCTCAATAAAAATATCAAATTAAAGCCGGAGGCACCCAATACTTTTCGGATCCCTATTTCCTTTTTCCTTCGTTCAGCGGTAAAGGAAGCGAGACCGATGAGGCCAAGACAGGCAATAAAGATGGCCAGTCCGGAGAATACGCCGAAGATTTTGCCCTGACGTTCTTCATTGAGATACAATTGAGCAAAGTTTTCATCGACAAAAGTGTATTCGAAAGGACTCTCCGGATTAAATTGTTTCCATTTTGATTCGATGAAGCTCAAAGTGCCGGATAGATCTTGAGATTTTATCCGGATTACGTAATTCCAGGCCATATATGGGGCGATAAAATAGACGGTTGGAATAATCTCTTGCTTGAGTGATTCAAAATGAAAATCTTTTAGAACACCGATCACTTTTCCATCTCTGTTTTCCCATTGACCATTCTCCCAATCTTTAATTTCACTACTGCCAAAGGTCTTGTCTATCGCCTCCTCATTGGTCCAGCCAATTTCTCGCACTGCAGCCTCATTTAATATAAATCCACTGGTCGCATCCGCAGGGAAATCACGACGGAAACTTCTCCCCGCAGTGAGCTCTAGTCCTATCGTCTCGATAAAATCGTAGTCGGTCCATACAGTCTGCATGCCACGCTGTTGATCTACAGGAACCCCTTCTGGCCTTGCTCTTAATGAACTGGAAAGATTTCCAGGTGGAACCCGGGACGAAGCCCCTGCATTTACAATATGTGGATTAGAAAGCAATTCGGTTCGGAGTTGATCATAACGGCTCCGCAAATCCAAAGAAGTGCCCAAAACCAAAAGATGACTTTTGTCAAAGCCCACATTAAGATTGCGACAATAGTTAATCTGCAGGTACACAATACCGGTGACCACAATTAGAAATATTGAAATCGCAAATTGAAAAGTGACCAAAACCTTCCTCAATGAGCTACCCTTCAAGCCTTCCGATAAATTACCTGACAAAACATGAATCGGTGTAAATCCGGAGCAACAAGGCAGGGTAGCTACCTGCTAAAATACCGACTAAAATTGCCAGACCAACAAAACCAGCGAGGTATAAAATATTGTCAAAAATATGGAATTGAATATTTCGATCGGCCAATTCATTAAAGAATGGCAATGTCCACTTTACGATGAAGAGTGAAATAATTAGACACAATAGGGACAGAGTTACACTTTCACTGAGAAACTGCATGATTATTTGAGATCGTTCAGCTCCCACGACTTTTCTTAGGCCAACCTCCCTGGCCCGAATCCCGGATCTGGCAGTGGCTAAATTCATGAAATTAATACAGGCAATGATGAGTATGAAAAGTGCAATAAATGAGAATGCGAAAACGTAAATACGATCGCCTCCGGGAAAAAATCCAGACAGATCACCCGAGTCCAAATAGAGACTGCTCAGTGGATGCATTATGATTTTCGGAGAAAATGATTTCCACGATTCTAATTTTACATCGACAAATGATTGAAGCCTTCCTTCGTAGGTTTGTGTTTGAGAATTTTTGACATCTTAACAAAGGTCCAGACATAACCTTCGCCCCAATTTTCCAAAACTATCTTTGAAAATATTTGCGGTGCACAGTTGATCGAAACAAAAATGTCAAAATTGAATTGAGATTGTTCCGGTATTTCTTCAACAATGCCGGTGACCTTAAAATCGGATTCCCGGATTTTTACCACTTGTCCTATCGGATCGCTATTGCCAAAATATTTTTGAGCAACTTCCTCGGTCATCACAACGGAAAAGGGATCGTTTAGTGCTGTGATCGGATCACCTTTTGTTAATGGAAAGGTGAAAGCCTGAAATACTTCAGGGTCGACAAAAGTGAGGTGATCTTCCTCATATCTTCGATCACCGATTTCGACGGTTTCACCATCCTGGGGAGCAAACCGGATAATTTGTTCAAAATCAGGAAAGTCAACTGCGAGTTCATCGGCCAACCGGTAGGGTCCGATCGCACGGGTATTGGCGGCTCCGGTCTGGGGATTGATCATCTGAATACTGAGCAGGAAGAGCTCTTCCCGGTTTTCATGAAACCGGTCATAGCTCAGCTCAGATTTTACATAAAGTAGAATGAGGATTACACAAGCCAGGCCTATCGCCAATCCCAGTATGTTTATAATCGAATAACCCTTGTATCTCCAAAGGTTTCTAAATGAGGTTAATAAGTAATTTTTAAGCATAGAGCATTTCCGTTAGTGCTTTACTATTTATCAGGGACGGATCGTTAGCCCAGATAGTTGCATGAAAGCATGGTAAATTGCCAAAGAATGATCTATGGATTCTAAAATGTGATATTTGGTGTTAATGACAAAGCACATTTTTGAAATTAAGAGTAGCATGGTAAGGATTGAATATTAGAGTTAGCGAGGCGAGGATCACTAAATCTACTTGACGATGAATGCTCAGCACCGAGCTCTACGCGAAATATCAGGACCTTGTACTTGCGATGAATGTGAGCAATGGGCCATGACGAGTAATGTTAGCGCAAAACTAAAAGGAAACTTTTGCAACCGGTTGCTGGAAGAATGGAATTCGTTTAGATTAGCGCTACAAGATCTGGGTGCTTGAATTCAAGATTAATTCCATCGGTGTCCAGGTGCATCTTACAACTTGATCATAGTTTCCGGCTGGATTTTTGTGCTGAAAAGCCTCGGATATTTGCGCTCCTAATTTGGAATAGAATGTTTTAGCCGCACTATTCTTAACGAGAACAAATAAATAGATCTGGCTTTCCTCCCGATTCTGCAAGACCCATTTGGCACTCAATTTTAGCAGGTGCTTTCCAATACCCTGGTTCTGATATTCTTGCAAAACATGCAGATTATCAACCAAGGCACCATAGACAGAATCCTCGTCGAGTAGGGTGCAGGCAAATCCGATAATTTTTTCGCTTTGATCAATGGCTTTGATGATTAATCGACGTTCATTCGGAGATTCAAACCTTTTTTGCCAGGTTTCAAGTCTTTCAGGAAGGACATTTTTGTCTAAATACTCATCCGGGTAAATGCCCCGGTAGTGCCGTTGCCAGCTGAGGGCATGCAGTTGGCCAATAGCTTCCGCATCCTTTTCATCCGCTAGTTTATATTTGTAAGGCATCGATTTTTTTATTGATCAATTCAAGTTGTTTTTCAGATTCTATCGTTAAAAAAGTTTTGTCTTCTTAATAATTTCTTTGCGCCATCACGTTTGTTTAAAAAGGAAACTTCCGATTTATCTCGATACCAACATTCAGAGAGGGCTCCTGTCAATCATTTAGTTTGACAAAATATAGTTTTTCTTTGAGTAATAGAGATCTGCGCGGTGTCATTATTGTCAAATTTTCATTGTCAACCGCCGTCTCTCAAGTATTCCCCAAAGTCGTATTTCTTTTCGACAAAATACGGTGGCACCAATTAGGTTGCGTGATTGCTAAGTAATATTATTACTGTAGACTTGCCGATGCGAAATCTATTAAATCGGATGTTGGCTGTTTGTCAATATCCCTGTATATGCGTATTGCAAAGCCTGCTACTTTGGTATACCCAATTTAAATTAATTAACTACATCTTACTCGATTATAAACGGATGATAGTCTGCGTATACCTTTGCAATCAGCCGTAGACCAACAACTTGTGCAGATGTTGGCCTTGCTTTGAGTTGGGGTAGAATATGGTTGGTGATGATGCTAACCGCCACCTATGTAAAAGCGAAGACGCCAATCGATCGATCATGAGAAATTTGCCTTTTGCTCGAAAGACCACCAGATTTGGTCGAAAACAGTCAAGTGCATTCCACAATCAAGATCAGTAAATCTGGCTAATTGGAATTTCAACTTCACCCAGGTCTAACATGGCATTGATCAAAGAGACTGTTTCGAATTGTTTTATGTCTGATAATTTTATCTCGACTGTTTCTATGATCCCGGCATCAATTAATTTTTGTCTTTTAGTACCAGGTAAGATGGGATGCAGAGGTGTATACCAGATGCCACTGGAGTAAAATGCGAGATTGGCGTACGATGAGTCGGTTACGCATCCATTTTTTAGAATAATGATATCATTGTGCTCCTGACGACATTCGAACAGTTGGTCAATTACTCTTCGGTCCACATATTTATGACTATAATTTAAATGAGGACCATCGACGATTTTCAAAGATTTTATTGGCCGGATATGATAGGTTGCCAGCGAGATTTTCTCCGAGTTTTCATCGTATATGAGCCTGCATTTATAGATACCTGGTAAATTCTTTTTTACGGGTAGGATCAGATCCAGATCTAAGAGGTTCCTCTCCGGAAAATGAACCAAAATTGATTGGTTTACCCGGGCCTGGTGATTGGACAAATTCTGGGGAATTCCATCTACATATTTAATGCTTTCAAGCAATTGGCACATAAATCTTATCCATATACTCCTGGTACTCCAGTAGTGGATTACTAAAATTGGTGATGCCCCCACCGCTCTTAAAAAATAATTGATTATCTCTCTGCTCTATAAAACGGATCATGACTCCACTATCGAGGTTACAACCATCGAAATAACCACAAATGCCAGAGTAAAATCCCCGCCTATGAGATTCAACTTGTTGTATGATTTTTAGGGTTTTATTTTTAGGTGCTCCCGAGATGGATCCCGCTGGCAAAAGACTAAAAATAATATCACCAACTCGAGACTGATAATCTATTGGTAGATCACCACAGATTTCAGAGCTTACTTGCAATAGAGTTTTATTATGGGTAAAAATGGTGTCGATGTATCGGTATCTCTCAACAACTACATTTTTGGCCACCATTGATAGGTCGTTTCGAATAAGATCAACAATGGTGGCATGCTCAGCAGTTTCCTTTGCGTCGGACAAAATCTTTTCAGTGGCTTGTTTGATGCTTGCATCAATTGTTCCCTTCATTGGGAAAGAGGATATTTTACCGCTTTCAATTCTGACAAATGTTTCAGGAGAAAAAACTAAAAATTGACCGTCAACCATAAGTTTATATTTGGCTGGGGAACTGTGAAAGAGGCTTCGAAGATTCTGGGAAGAATAAATTGGTGTCTCAAAGGTTAAATTAACTAAATAGGAATTTCCCTGTTGAATTTGCTGTTTCACATTTTCGAAAGCTTTGAGATAGTCATCAAAAGAAATAGGGTAGCTCTCAAAGACTGGTGAATCTCGTTTCAGTGAAGGCTCGTGACCATTTCTAAAACCATTGATATCAAAAAGTACTTGTCTAGAGTCAAGCTGAGTATGATGGCAAACCAAACAATGCTCTTTTTGAAAATCAATGACAAATATAAAAGGATGGCTGGCAGCTCCATATTGATTCATGAGCTTTCTTGCTTGCTCCTCACCAGTAAAGGGTATGAGAGAGGCTTGTAAGTTCGGTTTTAATAGTGCGCTATTCAGTTGCTATGGATTTTTTCGATGGACCTTAATTGGCTTATGATAGTGAATGCCGGAATTAATATTGTTTAAGAGTAATGGCTC
This sequence comes from Saprospiraceae bacterium, assembly GCA_016711125.1. Lineage (GTDB taxonomy): Bacteria > Bacteroidota > Bacteroidia > Chitinophagales > Saprospiraceae > JABDMH01. The sequence goes on from JADJTQ010000007.1 coordinate 295,508, forward strand.
GTTTGAATCTAAAATCGGCTAGAACCAGAATCAAAGTATGTTGATCGATAATCTAAAGTTTAAAATTTTCTAAACGTATACCCACCCACAAAAGTTCTCATTGCGCATTCCAGGCATTCATCATGTTTGTTTCTGATTCCTTCTACCTTTTTCAATCCTTTGTAAACTCACTGTAAATGATACTATCTTGATATTCAAGCTTTCGAATATGCCGCGTGCGACTCAAAGGATCGAGGGGCGTCCAATAGCGAGGTACTTGATTACAACCGTTGAACCAATCAGCTGAGCTTTAAATTGAGCAAGGTCCAGGCCACTTTCCAACCCGCGATTGATGTAGTATTTTCTGGGATTGTCGGCGAGGTTAAACATAATATCATTCTTACCTCTAATCTCGATATGGGTGATAACCCCCTCATCAATAAGGCAGTCTTTTTCCTTGGGCCTAGGTACTGGTGAGCACGCTCTCGTTGAAAGAAAAAGGAGTACTGCAAGACCTAGTAATACAAACCAACGGCTATTTTTCAGCATATCAAAGTACTCAAATGTCTTTTAGCGTATCATCTGGCCTTCAAAAATACGGGATTCGTACCAATATTGTAAGCGTTAGACGAAGGAATGAAAAGGTTCTGTCAGATGTTGGTCTGAACGATAAAAATCCATTGACGCTCTGGAAGCCACACCTAATTTCAGATCTGATCGCAGAAGATCAATATGCGACCATGATCACCGCAGCTCAAGGACGAGTCGACCCAAACAACCTGAATTATCATTTAGAGGAAGCAAACATCGGTGTACTATAAAACACTGAGACTTTGAGAGGCTGGATCTAGTGGCTAACTTGAGATCCAGGTACTTCAGGTACTTCATTCGCTGAGAATTAGAGCTGGTAAATGTCACTTTGGCCAAATCTTACCCGAACAAAGCCTATATAAAGGCTGAGAAATTTGGTCTCGATGAGCTGTTGACAAAAAACTTTGATCTCAAGGCTTTATGTCAGGGCGGGAAGCGAATTACCGTGGGCTCTTCACTACTTCCTGAGAAAAAGTGTCTTTTGGAAAGAAGGTGGCAATTAATTTATCAAAGGAAAATGTTTGCTTACGAACAAAGGATCTCGTTCCCAGTGCGATTTAACCAAGTCTGCAAATGGCTGATCTGGATTTCGACAAGGCTATGGCGGAAAGGGCTGACTGCCCATGGTTTTTTCAAAAGGAACCGGAGAAGATCACTTCTCCATTCTGCGATCCCGCCAGGCTGATTACTTTTCATATTGGTATGAAAGAGTTACAAGAGATCGAGTATCCAGCCCTTGTTGACTTAAATTTTTCCAGCACATATCATTAAAATCAATGATCTTCATCAAGTCGTAATCATCTTGCGTCACTCTCCTAACTTTTCCATACAAGTCAGCTTCATCATGAAAAAAGTACCGAGCTATACCAGCCGATTAAGAAAAAACATAGTCACTGTTCCTGAGATCATTGACAACTGTACCGGTATCCGGGTTTTTGGTCAATTATTAAAATCATTTTTGTTTAGTACTGACGTGGCCATCATACGGAATACCAATGCCAGTGCTATTATTGCTGTCTATCCGTTTACTCCGCAACCATTAATCTCGCATTCTCTGATTTTGGCGGCGGATAAGCCCATATTTTGTGGTGTCGGTGGCGGAATTACAACCGGCGACCGCTCGATTGAACTTGCTATTGATGCTGAATTTCAGGGGGCGTTAGGAGTCGTACTCAATAAACCGACACCCAATAAACTGATTGAGCGATTAAAAGCTAAGATCGATATACCTGTCGTCATTACCATCGTTTCGGAAAGGGATGATATCAAGGGTAGAATCAATGCCGGGGTCGATATCCTGAATGTGTCTGGTGCGGATAAAACGGCCGACATTGTCAAAAGGATAAGGGATCTGGACAGTAATATTGCAATCATTGCTACCGGAGGCAAAATGGACGAAACGATTCAATTGGCCATTGATTCAGGAGCTAACGCAATTTCCTATACTCCGCCAAGCACAGCGGAATTGTTTAAGGCTATTATGACTAAATTTAGAAACGAATAATGGTTGTTTTCCCTCGGGCTTTTCCGACATCGGATTGATGGCTCAATGAGAGTAGAGATTTAAGCCTTTTTTTCTACTGAGGAGGTTCTCCGATTTTACTAGAAGTATTAAATGGAAAGCTGCGGGTTGGATGAGGATTTACATCAGATCTTAAGTCCCTGCTATTCGACCGGTATCAAAGAAACTCAGCTTGAAAGCAATTTTCGCTTTTTTTCCGAATGCCTCCGGAGGAAATTTTCGAATAGAAGACAAAGAGATAGACGATGAATGGCACATCAGTATCAATTAGTGAAAATAAACTAAACTATCAATGTATTTCGAAATTGGAGATACCTATCACATCTATAATCAAGGCAATAATAGGAGGCAGATATTTTTTGGAGATGATAATTATGGTTTCTTCTTTAAGAAAATGGTATATCATATTAAACCATACGGTGATTTTGTCCGCTATTGCCTCATGCCGAATCATTTTCACTGGTTATTTCAAGTTCATCGATTAGAATGTCCACCAAGAAAATTCTTGTCAAATTCGAAAAATTCAGAGAAAGATCCTATTAAATGATAGCATAGGTATTGCTCGAAGATCGTACAGCCGGGCTATTAATAAACGGCATGGCTGGTCTGGATCACTTTTTAGAGAGGAGACGAAAGCAAAAACAGATTTTATCAGTGAGTTCATTACTGCTGATTCAAAGCAATGGAGTAAACCAGATTATATTTTTGATTGCTTTAAATATATTTATAATGATCCAATTCCGAAATTAGCAAAACGACCTGAAAATTATAAATATAGTTCAGACAGAGAATATGCAGGCTTGACCGATATCCCTATTTGCAATTTAGATTTAGGAAGACCCCTCTGGAAAACCTCAAAGGCCGACTGAGCGATTTCTTCACAGGGTGATTGAGCGAAAAGCAGGAGTCTGGCGAGTGACCCCGAATCCTTTATTCAGCGGGTGACTAAGCTATGCTGCCGAGGCCTAACTCATTCACCCCCTGAAAAAGCGAGGCTGATGAGGTTGGTCGCATTTGAGGCTATTATATTAAATCAAGGGGCTCTGAGACTTAATTTATTTGATGTAGAAAACTCCAGGATAGATTCCAGGTTACTTTTGTGGTTGCAAATATTGATTAAAGCATATAGGATGCATTGAGGGAAAATGTACTTTTAGAGCATTCTAAACTAATAAAGTGGCAAAACGTGAAACGCCGAGAAGCCTTACATAAAAGTGGCTGGGTATTAGGATCTGCTCTGTTCGGACCAGGTTTGGCTGTTGCCATACAGGGTTGTGCTGGACGGACGAACGAGTCGGAAAATCTTCTTGTTTTTGATGATGAGCAACTTCAGTTGGTTTCAAATATAGCAGATACCATATTGCCCAAAACGGATACTGTTTCAGCCTCAGAGGTGCAGGTACCGCAAGTGATTGACGTGCTATTGAATGATGTCTATGAGGCCGATTTCAAAGACCGTTTTCTCAATGGATTAGCAGAGTTTGATCATAATTGTGAGCTGGATATGGGTAAATCCTTTTCCGACTTGACCCAGAAGGATCGCGATATTTATGTAGCCAAAATAGACCGGGAGGTGATGGAAAAAAAATATCAGGATTCGATACCCTTTTACTTCAGCTTCAAATCCCTCTGTATTCATATTTATTTCCTGACCGAAGAAGGGATTAAGCAAAATCTGAATTACAATCCGATACCGGGAGGTTTTGCAGGCGATATCGCGCTCATCCCTGGCCAAAAAATTGAAGTTGGTAATGAAATGTAAATTTGATGACTACCGATCATAAATATGATGCTATTGTGGTTGGCTCCGGTATCACCGGTGGCTGGGCAGCCAAAGAATTGACCGAAAAAGGTCTGACTACGCTTGTACTGGAGCGTGGTCGGGAAGTCAAACACGTGCAAGATTATCCTACTGCACTCATGGCCCCCTGGCAATTTGAACATCGGGGACACACTACCAGAGAGGAACGGGAGGAGTATTTCATTCAGAGTACGAAATACAATTTTGACGCCAGCAGCAAGCACTTCTTTGTGAGTGATCAAGAACATCCATATGTTCAGGAAAAGCCATTTTTATGGTTTCGCGGCTATCAAACCGGTGGCAGATCTTTGCTATGGGGACGGGGTGCTTACCGGTTTAGTGATTTGGAATTTGAAGCCAATTTGAAAGATGGGGTAGGCAGCGATTGGCCCATCCGCTATAAGGATATCGCACCTTGGTATGATTATGTCGAAAAATTCATCGGTGTGGCCGGTTCCATTGAAAATATTTGGCAGTTTCCCGATGGTCAGTTTTTACCACCCTTTGATTTAAACCATGCAGAAAAAAGTCGTTAAGGAGCGGATCGAATCGCATTATCCGGACCGAAAACTCATCCCCAACCGGGTGGCACATATTACCAAGGCTGAGCCGGGCCAATTCAAAGGACGGGGTGAATGTCAAGGGCGGAATCTCTGTCACCGGGGTTGTCCCTATGGTGCTTATTTTTCGAGCAATAGTTCAACGCTTCCGGCCGCATTTGATACCGGCAAGCTAACTCTTCAATCTCATGCAGTGGTAGAATCTATTATCTACGACGAAAAACTGGATAAAGCAGTAGGAGTAAGTGTAATCGATACCAACACCAGGGAGACCACCGAGTATTTTGCTCCGGTGATCTTTCTCTGCGCCTCAACGCTGGCCTCCACCGCTCTATTAATGAACTCGAAGACTCCAAGATTTTCAGAAGGTCTTGCAAATTCGAGCGGCGTGTTGGGACATTATCTTATGGACCATCATGGAGGCATCTCAGGGCAAGGCATTTTGGAAGGATATGAAGACCGGGCATATTCGGGGAGCAGGCCGGCAATGGTAGCTATTCCCCGGTTTCGCAATGTTACCAGGCAGGAAACAGATTTCCTTCGGGGATATGGCGTTTGGGGAGGTGCTAGCAGGGTCAAAGTCAATGCCAATCAGATCGGGATTGGTGGCGATCTAAAGCAAAATCTGACAAAATATGGTCCGTGGGTCATGTCACTTGGTTGTCAGGCAGAAACCCTGCCTTCCTATGACAATCAGGTGAAAATCGATGAAAACAATCGAGACCAGTGGGGTTTACCCATGCTCAAGATTTCCGCAGAGTACGGCGAAAATGAGCGACTGATGCAGGAAGACATCAAGGATCAGATCGAGGAAATGCTTGAAGTTGCAGGATTAAAAGAAATCAAGATGTCTTCATCTAAACCTATTTTTGGCAACACTGTCCATGAAATGGGAACGGCCAGAATGGGTAAAGATCCTAAGACCTCGGTGCTCAACGCATTTAATCAATGTCACGATGTGCCTAACTTATTTGTTACTGATAGTTCCTGCATGGTTTCTTCCGGCAATGTAAGCACTTCCTTAACCTATATGGCCCTGACCGCCCGAGCATGCAATTACGCAGTTGAGCAATTGAAAAAGGAAATCTATAGCCTCCTAGTGTATGTGACATTCTGGTTCAACTTTTTCAGGCTTGTGCCCTGATAAATCAAGGGTTATCATCTGAGGTTCACTCGATTCATTTCAAAAGATAAGAGTTCTTACATTTGAGAGCTGGATGAATTCTATATGCACCGATTTGGTTTCGATGAAAAAATTCTATGTCCTTGTGCCTCTGTTGCGGTATGACAAACACCAGTAATAGATCTGGGATTACCTTTTTGGTCGAAAGAAGAGAAAGGCGCATTTACATTCTCCGGTATCAATGATAAGACTTTGCTTCCTTGTGTCTTTGTTGCGATAATTATCAATCCGTTTACCCACTGATGAGAGATTCCATTTTTTGTACGTAGGAAAAATCAAAAGTTTTTCTTACCTCTAAGAATTTGGCATTGATTTCTGATAAACACAAATTACCAATACTACCTTCATGGGTATGATGAATGTTTTTAGGTGCTTGAAAATTACCGCTTGTTATTTCTTGTGCTACTTTTTGGTAGGCGTCTCTGAATGGTACACCCTGATTCACCAGCTGATTAACTACTTCGACTGAAAAAATTAATTGGTATTTTTCATCGTCGAGAAGGTTTTCTTTGATGGTTATATTTTGTAAGGCTAGAGTGACGATTTCCAGACATGATTTCATTTCATGGATGGCTGGAAAAACCTGTTCTTTCAATAATTGAAAATCGCGGTGGTAGCCGCTTGGCAAATAGCCAAAAGCACCGGCCAGTACTCCCGGAAGTTGAGCAATGACGTTGCATTTGGCTCTGACTAATTCAAAAACATCGGGATTCTTTTTGTGGGGCATAATGCTCGAACCAGTGGTAAATGCATCATCGAGTTTGATAAATGCAAAATTCTGACTGTTGTACAGGCAGATATCCATCGCCATTTTTGCCAGGTTGTTGGCCGTAGCTGACAGGGCATAGGAAAGAAACAATTCGGATCGACCCCTTCCCATTTGGGCATGTACTACATTGAAAGCCAGTGCTTTAAAACCAAGTAGTTCCGTCGTTAGGGTACGGTCGAGAGGGAGGGAAGTGCCATAGCCAGCTCCCGATCCTAGAGGGTTTTGATCAACCATGTCAAACGCAGCTTTCCATACCCTCAAGTCGTCCACGAGATTTTCTGCAAACGCAGAAAACCAAAGACCAAAAGAAGAGGGCATTGCTGCCTGCAGGTGAGTATAACCGGGTAATAGTTTTTCCTTGTGATGCTCTGCCAATTTCAACAGTAGTGCAAATAAAGCATCTATTAATTCGACAAGGATTTTTATTTCGTCTCGATACATTAAATGAAGATCTACTAGTACCTGGTCGTTTCTTGAGCGTCCGGCATGGATTTTTTTTCCCGTATCTCCCAATTCCTGAGTGAGAAGCCATTCGACCATGGAGTGGATATCTTCTACCTTTTCCGATATGCTAAACTGTCCATCCAGAATTTGCTGATATATATTCTTTAGCGCTTTTTGAAGAGCAGGATATTCATCTTGTTGGAGGAGTCCGATTTTCTTTAGCATTTTTATATGAGCGAGAGAACCCAGTACATCAAAACGAGCTAAAAACATATCATAGTGGGTGTCATTGCCTACCGTAAATGCTTCGATCTTTTTATTGGTCGGAATATTTTTTTCCAAATTTTCATTTTGTCTTAAAATAAGCTTCAATTAATTGAATGTATTTTTCCATGCCCTCATCAATTTCCTTCAAATAGATAAACTCGTCGGATGTGTGTGATCGTAGAGAATCGCCCGGTCCGATTTTAATGGAGGGAAACGGAAACAGGGCTTGGTCGGAAAGAGTAGACGAACCAAAGACCGGAATTTTCAGATCATTAGCGACTTGGATGATTTTATGATCAGGATCAATACCCGACGGTTTTAATCGCAATGAGCGGGGAGTCAATTGACTTTGTACCTTGTTCTGGATAATTTCCACCACTTCTTCGAGACTGTACATTTCATTCACCCGCACATCAATCACAAAATGACATTCTGCCGGAACTTGATTGTGCTGCTCGCCAGCATGAATCACGGTGACACTTGCTTTTGTTTTTCCCAGAAAGGGACTTAACCGGTCGAAATGATGTGTATGGATTGCCTGAATATCGGCACAGGCCTGTACAATGGGGTTGATGGTGTTTTCATGGGCGGCGTGGCCAGGTACCCCCTTAGCAACTCCATCAATGACAACCAGGCCTTTTTCAGCAATGGCCATTTCCATCTGGGTAGGTTCACCAACAATGGCAAGCTCAATGCATGGCAGCCGTTCTAAAATAGAAACGACCCCACCTGCCCCGGAAATTTCTTCTTCAGCCACGGCAGCTAAAATCAAATTACAGGGACTGTGTATCTGAACCAGATGTACAAACGCTCCAATCAGAGCGACTAGCGGGCCACCGGCATCATTTGAGCCCAGGCCAAAAAGTTTACCCTTCTGGATAGTTGGGGAAAAAGGATCCCGGGTATAAAAGAGTTCGGTTTTACAGTATCGTGATGTGAACATAAAAGTAAGTAAGACTTCTCTGCTGGTACGCCGGTGTACTTGGCGATTATATTATTTCCGATTCTTTCAGTGGTAATATGGTAGCGGTTTAAGAAGTCCGAGATGATTTCTGCTGTTTTTTCCTCCTCACGTGATAGTGAGGGCGTCTTTATTAATTGACGCAAAAGATCAATTGCCGGCTGTTTTTCCCTCTGCATCACAAGACAATTTGGGTGCCTGATGCAGCCGGAATATTTTTAATACCTATGCAGTCAGTAATATAAATGGAATGCACTCCATGATTTAATGCCCGGAAACAATTTTCCAATTTGGGTTTCATGCCGGTATGGATTTGTTGAATTTTAAGCATTTCCTGATAGTCTGAATAACTCAATGTGGTAATGACACTTTCTTCATCTTCAACATTTTTGAGTACACCTTTTTTTTCGAAACAATACCAGAGGTTGACCCGATGGGTTTGACATAGTGCCATGGCAATTTCTGCAGCAATAGTATCAGCATTAGTGTTGAGTAATTGTCCATTTTGATCGCAAGTAATCGCACAGCAGACAGGCGTAATATTTTTTCCAATAACCAACCGAATGCTTCCTGATTGACCTTAATCACATCACCAACAAAGCCAAAATCGATGGAAGGATGTTGTCTTTTTTTAGAGGTGATGCATTTCAGGTCGGCACCACTCAAACCGAGGGCATTTTTGCCTTCTCTTTGTAAAAGGGCCACCATGTTTTTATTGATCAATCCGGCGTAATTCATCACAGCAAGCTCTAAACTCAAAGCATCGGTAATCCGTCGCCCGTCGATCATTTTGACCTCAGCACCCAATCGAGCCATCCATTGATCCACATGTTTCCCTCCTCCATGCACCAGGAGCAGGGTAACTTCTACTTGCGCAATCTCTTTGATGGTTGCGTGCAATACTGCATCGTCCTTAAGGACGTTGCCACCAATTTTAATGATATGTACTTCTTGCATCGTGCCCGTCCCAGTTGAATCCAGGGCCGAAAGATACCGAACCAGGCAGGATTAAACCTTATTTCGAAGGAAATAATTGGGGTGCAGACCACATTCCGTTTTTCCGGATGCCGCCCACCGGCCACTCCGTCCTTCGCCTTGTTGGGTGCAATGAGTACAGCCGATTGATCCGTACCCCAGGGCTTCCAAAGGGTGTTTTGGTAATTGATGGTATGACAGATGGTACAGAAATTCACCTTCGTCGATATCGATGAAGGGATGGAATTTGATAATATCTCCCTGTTCTGCGAAGATATCCAAATGAGATCTGAATTCAGTCTGAAATGCCATTAATCCTGCTATCCAAACTTTATGTTTGGTAATAATCGGCTCCAAAGGACTGATTTTATTGATGGTGCAACACATTTTGGGATGTTCGATCCACCACTTTTCTTCTTTGGTAAGAGCATTTTCACTGGCTTCCGGTTTTACATCGACCACCTTGAGATCAAAGGCCTGAATGAGTTGATTCTTATAAGCGATCGTTTCGGGAAAATGATACGTGGTATCAATAAAATGGATCTTCTGTTCCGGATTTATATGACTTAGGAGGTGGAGCAGAAATACTGATTTTGTACCGAAAGATGAAGTCACTAAAATATCTTCAGCATCAAAATACTCATATAGTTTTTCAATTCTTTCCTGGTAGCTATATGGCCGAAATATTTCACTTAGTTCTTCAACAGACAGTTCAGTTTCGACCTGGGAATAATTCATCATGAGATTCTCATTTATTTTGTTCGATCAATGATTTAGTGACCTCGTTGAGGTAACTAACTTTTTCAGAGAAGCTCAGTTGCAATTTGTTTCTTAGTTGTTGTAAGTTGGGTAGAAGTTCTTCGATATTATCGGGCAATATTTGTTCGAGAAGTTGCCTGAATCTTTTGGCAAAAGTGGGTGATTTACCATTGGTCGAAATGGCAATTTTTAGATCACCTTTGGTGACGATGGATCCCATATAAAAATCACAGAGTTCAGGTGTATCAGCTACATTGATTAATACTTTTTTAAGCTTTGCTGCGGCATAGACTTGCTGATTTAAGGATTTAATGTTGGTGGCCGCTACCACGAGGTCAAAACTATCAAGCACTTCTTCATAAAATTCTTTGTTAATGATATTGATATGAAATGAAGATGAATTAAATAAATCAATGATCTCCGGCGCTATTTCAGGAGCGATAACTGTCACTTGGGCATCAGGACTACTCTTTAAGATAAAATGCAATTTTTCCTGTGCCACTTGCCCAGCGCCTACAATCAACATTTTTAATTTCGATAGTTTGAAGAACACCGGATAGAGGGTGTTAGTCGTCAGATTGCTCATACTGCTTTGGCTTGAATTTGCATCGCTATGGAAGGATGCAGATTAACAACATTCCCCACTACAATGATAGCGGGTGTGCCGATACCCCTGCTGTACAATGACATTTTCGATTTCATTAATGGATGAGATGACACACCTTTCATTCGGTAAGGTTCCATTTTGAACCACCATCACCGGCTGATTTCCCTTTCCCACTTCCTGGAAAGCAATCACGATGTCACGTATTTTTTTTAGGCCCATGAGGATCACCACCGTGGCCGACGATGCTGCAGCCAACTTGATGTCTTCAGACAAAGATCCATGTTTGGTAGTCGCGGTCACCACCCAAAAGCTTTCGGAGATATCACGTCGGGTCACCGGAATATTTTGCGAAGCAGGAACTGCGATTGCACTACTGATGCCTGGCACTACAGCGACCTCGATACCAAATGCGCTGATATATTCCAACTCTTCATGTCCTCGACCAAAGACATAAGGGTCACCCCCTTTTAACCGAACCACATGCCCTTTCTCAAAAGCAAGATTAACCATCATCGACTCGATACTGTCTTGACGTATGCTGGGTTTACCTGAACGTTTGCCCACAAAAATCTTCAGCGCATGGGACGGTGCATGCTCCAATAAGGCCTCGTTGGCCAAGGCATCATACAAGACCACATCTGCCGACTCGAGTGCTTTCAAACCCTTGACGGTAATTAAGTCGGGATCACCAGGCCCGGCACCGACGAGCGAAATTTTAGGTTTAATCGACATACTCAGGCTTTGTAATAACTATCCAGTACCATTTTTTCAGCTAGTTCACCCTCGGCTTTTCGGCCTTTAATGATTTGTCCTACAAAGGATGATGCCGTCTCAAGGTATTCTTCTGCAAATTTCAGGTCCGGTTCACCATCTCGCATTTGCAGTACCATCTCTGAAAATGGTAGTACTAATGCAAACTCGGGATCTTTTGCAAAATGTGTTTCAAAATCTTCAATGATGCCAATGTGGGTGTTGCATTTAACATCTTTGGCCAGTAACCATCCTTTGGCGGCAATGACCATCGCCGTATATGCATGATAGATTGATTCACTCCAGATTTCTTCTTTGAAGGAGGTCTTAGCTTCAGCCAGTTTTTCAATGGCATCACCTAAGATAGCACCAACCATGTCATATGAAACTCCGGCACATTCACCCACACCGATCGACTGAATGTATTGACTGTCCTGACCCCAATCAAAAAATTCGACTTCGTTTATTTGATCGGTATCTCCAATCGGTTTTAAAATATTGTAAAAATAGATCTTACCCTGGCGCTGACTGTACTTCAGATAGTTCTCGCCTTCCTGCTTATTATTCTGATAGTCAGACAATAGAGTCCTCAATGCTTCAGGAATGCGGCGTGATGGCAGTTTAATGACTTTATCGGCCACAAATCCCTGTCCAGTCACCAAATCGAGACCACCGCCGATCACAACCTGCATAGCCGGTATCACTTTAATGCCCTGTTTGATTGAGCTTCCGTGAAAACCGATGGATGCAGCCATGTGCTGGCCACAACTATTCATACAGCCACTGATCTTAATGTGTACATCTTTGACTGCCAAAAGATGTGGATATTCCTTGTTAAGGATATCTTTTAACTCGGTAGCTAAACCAGTGCTATTCGTGACACCTAGGGCACAGGTATCGGTACCTGGACAAGCCGTAATATCTGCAATCGAATCATGGCCTGCGTCTGCCAATCCCAGTTTGGTTAATTCATGGTATAAATAAGGCAAGGCCTCAGCTTTGATAAAACGCAATAATATGTTTTGTTCGGCGGTAAAACGAATGTCATCGGCGGCAGTTTCCCGAACCACTTTAGCCAGAGCCCGGGCGGTATCAGGTGCTACATCTCCCAGATGGATCTTGAGGTAGACCCCATAGAACCCGCTCTGCTTTTGAGCAAAAACATTGCTGGACTTCCATTGGTTAAAAGCATCATTGTCAATGGCTGGCGTTTGCCAGGGACCCTGCGGCAGGGTAGGAGTAGCCTCAGCAGGGACTTCTGATCCTATGGGGTGGGATGGCTTTAAGTTCTTCATTTAATTTCTCCAAGAATCCGTCAGCACCCAAATCTTTAACCAGAAATTTCATTCGGGCTTTATGTCTTTTTTGGCGTTCACCAAAACGGTCAAAAACCCGGACACCAGCGTCAATAAATGGTATGATGTCAGGTGCGGGTATAAATTCGGCGATGGTTTCGGCCGTGAATGATTGAGCTCCCAATCCGCCACCCACTACAATTTTAAAGCCATCTACCAGCTGGCCATCAATTTCTTTCTGGGTAGCAATAAAGCCAAAATCATGGAAATAAGTCAAACATGAATCTTCATAGGACGAAGAAAAAGCCATTTTGACTTTACGACCCATATCCTGGCAAATAGCATTGCGTAAAAAGTATTCGAACGTAGCGTGAACATAAGGAGTCACATCAAAGGGTTCTTTAGGGTCAATTCCGGCTGTTGGTGAGGCTGTGATATTTCTCACAGTATTGCCGCAAGCTCCCCTGGCGGTTAGACCGGCGGCGGCCAGGCCTTTCCAAACCAAGGGAGCATTTGCAAGCTTTACAAAGTGCAACTGTATATTTTGACGGGTTGTTATATGCAGATTATTGTGGCCATATTTTTCAGCAAGTTCAGCTAATACCTCGAGTTGATGGCTGGTTACTTTGCCATAGGGGTGTTTGGTGCGGAACATCTGCACACCTAGCTGCCTTTGGCCGTAAACTCCTCGGGTGAGCCGATAATGACGAAATCTCTCATCCGGCATCTTGCCGGTCTGGTAAAGTCCAATTTTATGCTCCAATTCTTGAATGTCCTTCTGATCAGCAGGAGAAATCGAATTGGTATCTGATACTTCCGTTTTCATAGTTTTACATTAATGCGCTGGTTAGAAAAAAGGCCCTTTCGAATGTTTACTCCGAAAAGGCCTCTGTTTTCATTTGGTTATGTCATTTCTTCCTTTTATCAGAGTATTAATATATCCCGGCAACAACAACAATCCATGGAGTACTTGTCATTGAGAGAAAAAGATATTATCTGATATTGGTTCATTTAGAAAGATTCTTAATAAAGCTAGAACAAAAGTAATTTCTTTTGAATGAATGTTGCAATATTTTAATAAAATATTAATTTAAGGCATATTCTATTGTAAATTTATCAATACATATTTTCATAAGTACCTATGTACATATGTTCATGTGTTCATATGTGAAATGATATTTTTTAAGACAGCCAATGCAGCAAATGTTCGATTGTTTGCCTGCTTAATCACCAAAGATTGTTTGCTGTCAATAACTTCGTCTCTGACAATCACATTGCGTCTGACAGGCAGACAATGCATAAAATAGGCCTGATTTGTTATTAACATTTTTTGTTGATCGACCATCCACCGGGGGTCTGAATTGGATATTTTGCCATAATCTGCATATGACGACCAGTTTTTGGCGTAGACAAAGTCGATTCCCTCATATGCTTTCTCAGGATTGTACACCACATTGGCACCTTCCGTAAATTGGGGATTTAGCTCGTAGCCTTCGGGATGAGCTATCGTCAGTTCATATCCCTGTGAGAGAGTCCATTCAGCAAATGAATTGGGTACCGATTGAGGTAATGCCCTAGGATGAGGGGCCCAGGTAAGTAAGATCCGTGGTTTTTCAGTCTTACGAAATTCGCGGATAGTTGTCATGTCAGCTAATCCCTGCAACGGATGTCCGGTACCGGACTCAAGGTTGACGATCGGTTTGCCGGCATATTCTAAAAAAGCGTTTAGTACTGGTTCAGAATAATCAAGGTTTCGATCTTTAAGCGAGGGAAAACTGCGAATTCCAATAATGTCAGCATACTGACTGATGACCTGAGCAGCTTCCTTAATATGTTCACTTTTGTCTAGATCCATCACTTGCCCCAGCTCAAATTCAAGGGGCCAGCCACTGCCGACATCAAGCACCATGGAATCCATTCCTATCAACTGTGCTGCCCGTTGACTACTTAATCGAGTGCGCAAACTGGGATTGAAAAACAACATCACGAAAGAAAGCCCTTTTGCGAATTCCCGATTTTGGAGTTCGCTCTTACATTTTATGACCTGATCAACCAATGCAACCGGATCAGAGACATCCTCTAACGAAGTAAAGTTTTTTAAAATCGACATTTTTTGAGTTTGTGAGATTGCAGGATTTTAGATTACAGATTAATTGCTGATTGCTGATTTCAGGTTCCGATCGCCAATTTAAATCGGTCGATGCAAAGATCTGCCTCGGCTTGATTAATATTTAGTGGAGGGAGTAGTCTAATGGTATTTGGATCCGATGAGCTTCCGACAAAAAGTTGATGTTCAAATAATAATTTTGATCTCAGTTCCTTGGTATTAAATGGCAATTCAATTCCGATCATTAAGCCGGATCCGCGAACCTCCACGATACCCTGCAATTTGCTTAGTTTTGTGACTAGGTAATTGCCGATAAGTTTTGCGTTGTCTATCAGGTTTTCCTGAACGATAATTTCTAGTACGGCAATAGCTGCAGCACAACCCAGGTGGTTGCCTCCAAATGTTGTGCCCAACAGGCCGTACTTAGGTGTAAAAGAATTTGATATCAACACCCCTCCGATCGGAAAACCATTGCCCATCCCTTTGGCTACGGTAATTAGATCCGGCCTTAAATCCGGAATTATTTGATGGGCAAAAAAGTGACCACTACGACCGTATCCTGATTGAATTTCATCCAGAATAAAAACACTTTCGTATTTTTTTGCCAATTTTGAATCTCTAAAAGAAATTCGGAAGAGGGTTGATAGATACCAGCTATCCCTTGAATACCTTCGATAATAATCGCTGCGACATCACCCTTTTTTAATTCGTTATGCAGGGCCTCAGTATCACCAAATTCTAATAGGGTGCAGGGGAAGCCCCTGTTTATGGGGGCAATAATGCCGGGGTTGTCGGTGATATTGACTGCTGCAGCAGTTCGGCCATGAAAGCCTCTTTTAAAAGCGATGATTTTCGATTTACCGGTATGAAAAGAAGCCAACTTAAGTGCATTTTCATTGGCCTCGGCACCACTATTAATCAAAAATAGTTGATAGTCTTCATAATTGCTCACCTTGCCCAGCATCTCAGCAAGTTGGTCCTGCAGGTTGTTTTGGACAGAATTGGAATAGAATCCTATTTTGTCAAGTTGGTCTTTTAATTTTTGAATATAGTGGGGATGACCGTGACCCACAGAAACCACGGCATGGCCTCCATAAAAATCAAGGTATTTCTGGCCCTTATCATCGTAGACATAGGATCCTTTACCATGGGTAATGTGAATCGGGTACAGTGGATATACATCAAAAGTTTTCATGCTTAAAATACGGTGCTTTTTAGGTTTAATCCGGTTGCTTCCGGCAAACCGAACATTAAATTCATATTTTGAACGGCTTGCCCTGATGCTCCCTTAATTAAATTATCAATTACTGAAATAATATGGATCATGCCTGAATAGACCTGAATGTTTAACAAACACATATTGGTATTGACGACCATTTTGATATCCGGATTCTGGTCGATGATATGGACAAACGGATGATCGGAATAATAATCTTTATAGAGTTGTTTCACATCATCTTCTGAAAGGTCACTTTCAAAATAGATACTTGATAATATGCCACGGGTAAAATTCCCTCTCACTGGTACAAAATGTATGGGGACGATAAATTCATCGTCAACCTGTTTTAATGTCTGTCGAATCTCAGTTAAATGCTGATGCGAAAAAGCCTTGTAAATGGAGATATTATTATTTCGCCAGGAAAAATGACTGGTCTCGGAAAGCGATTGGCCTGCTCCGGTTGATCCGGTAATTCCATGCACATGGACCGCATTCAAAATACGATGTTGAGCGGCCATTGGCAACAAAGCCAACTCGATTGAGGTGGCAAAGCAACCCGGATTGGCTATGTGGGTGGCCCCAATAATTTTATCTCTCTGCAGCTCAGGTAATCCATAAATAAAGTCATGACCACCTTTGATGCGAAAATCGTGACTCAGGTCTATAATTTTAGTGTTGGGATTAAATTTCATCTCCTGCATGAGCATCTTTGACCGCCCATGCCCCATACAAAAAAAAAGCACATCCGCATCGAGGATATCAGCGGAAAACTTTTGATGAAGGCCAAATAAACCACTATGCACATCCGACACATTCTTGCCGGCTTGGCTTTGGCTCTGGCAAAAGGCTAGTGACACATCAGGATGATTGACTAAAATCCGGATTAATTCACCTCCGGTATAACCTGCAGCCCCTGCAATGCCTGCCTTAATCATGTTTTTTAGGTTTATGAACCGAATAATAGTTCTTTAACGGTGTTGCAAGAAGTTTTATAAATCCCTTGGCTTCTTCAGAATCCCAGGTTTTATTTTCTTCTCCATATGAACCAAAGCGACTTTGCATTAAATCATTGGAAGATTTAATACCATGCAATTCGAAACGATAAGGGTAAAGTCGCACGGTTACTTCACCGGTTACTTCTTTTTGTGTATCTTCTAAAAAGCCTTCAATATTCCGCATTACGGGTTCAAGATATTGGCCCTCATGTAGCAACATGCCATACCAGTTTGCCAACTGCTCTTTCCAATACTGTTGCCACTTGGTCAGAGT
Source organism: Saprospiraceae bacterium (assembly GCA_016711125.1). Classification (GTDB taxonomy): domain Bacteria; phylum Bacteroidota; class Bacteroidia; order Chitinophagales; family Saprospiraceae; genus JABDMH01. The sequence continues at coordinate 312,566 of JADJTQ010000007.1, forward strand.
GTGTTTCTCAAGTAGATGGTGAGCTTTAATGATGATTAACGGAGCTCCTGCTTCAAATCCTACTCTTCCTTTGATGCCAATGATGGTGTCACCGACGTGCATATCTCGACCGATGGCATAATCTCTGGCGATTTTTGTGAGTTCCTCGATCGCCGCCAAGGGTTTATAATTTTGGTCATCGATGGCTCTCAGTTCGCCCTTTTTAAAGGACAGGGTAAGGGTTCGAGGTTCGATGCCTGGTTTCAATGGGCTTGGAAAAGCATCTTCGGGTAGTGGTAGAAGAGATGTTAAAGTTTCTTTACCACCTACACTTGTACCCCAAAGACCCTGATTGATCGAGTATTGTGCCTTTTCCCATGAAAGTTGAATGCCATGGTGTTGTAGGTAGGCCACCTCTTCTTGTCTGGTTAATTTTTTATCACGAATGGGAGTGATGATTTCCAGATCTTTGCCAAGCACTTGAAATGCCAGATCAAATCTAACCTGATCATTTCCTGCTCCGGTACTACCATGAGCTACTGATTTTGCCCCCATTTTATTAGCATACTCTACGATTTCGAGGGCTTGAAAGACCCGTTCGGCACTGACGCTGAGAGGGTAGGTATTGTTGCGCAATACATTGCCGTAAATTAAATATCGGATACATGCATTATAGTACCGTTGTACCGCATTCAGATGCACAAACTGTTCGGCACCTAAGGATATGGCCATCGCTTCGATGCGTTTAATCTCATCCGGTTGAAAACCGCCCGTATCAACAAAGGGCCGCATGTACTGATAAGCCTTTTTCTTCGGTAAGGTATTTAATAGAATAAGATGTATCTAGGCCACCACTGTATGCCAATACGACAATGGGTTTGCTCATTTTTTCCGGTTGAATAATTTTGTTACTTAAATCTAATTTCATCGCCTCCACTTTTGAAGGAGCTAACATCCCCGTACAGAGGCACATTTGATAATTCTTACTGGTCAGTATGCTGTAATTGCTGCAACTGCTGCAACCTTTCCAAAAGGTCTCATCTTTGGTTAGCTCTGAGAAGGTGACCGGATGATAGCCTAATGCCGAGTTAATGCGCATGACAGCCAAACTGGTGGTAATGCCAAAAATTCGGGCTTCCGGATATTTATCTCGTGCCAGGTTAAAAATCTTTGACTTTATCTTTTTTGCAATACCCTGGCTCCGGTAGTCAGGATGTACCAATAAACCACTATTTGATACATATTTTTTGTTCTCAAAGCTTTCAATGTAACAAAAGCCAACAAACTTGTCATCTTCCAGAGCAATAACTGAGTCACCAGAAATCATTTTTTTGACGACGTATTCAGGGGTTCTTTTGGCAATTCCCGTGCCTCGAACTTTAGCCGATTCTTCATATTCCCGACAGATTTCATCGGCATATTTTAAGTGTTGATCACCTGCAATAGAAATAATTATATCCATCTTTATTTTGACCTAATCAATTCGTGATAATTGTGAAAGGAAAATTGGTCTAGCTGACCTTAGGGAGGTAAGAATATCATGCACGGCCAAGCCGGCAACGGAAGTCTGTTTGAATCACATCAATGAGTAAAATCATTTCAACCTGATATTCTGGCAGGCAAAGTTAAGGAGATTCAAATTTTTGGATAGCTTCCACTGAGATTTTTCTTCCGACAGATCCAAAATTATGGATTTATCAAAAAAACTGGTCTTTATCATAATGAATGATAATGTACGATGGGAAATGGACTCAATGTTTGGGAATGTGGCAGTTAAACTTATCCGAGGTCTTTAGGTTTTTCCTGCGTTGAGAGCCTCTCGAAAGTATTTTATAGGGACCCAAAGCATTCCAAAACACTCTCCTTCTTCTTTTCCCAGGTGCTTATGATGCATTTTATGGGCTCTTCGTAAGGCCAGAAGATAGGGGATTTTGGTCTTTCTAAAGATTTTGAGTCGTTGGTGGATAAAAATATCATGTACCATCAGGTAGGCAAAGCCATAAAGAGTCACACCAAGACCGATCCAAAGATACGGAGCCGCTGTGCCCACCTGGGCGCCAAAGAGACACAGAAGAAATCCGGGTATCCCAAAAAACAGAAAGAAGGAATCATTTCGTTCCAGCACATGGTGATGATCCTTCTTATGATGATCACTATGCAATACCCAGAGAAACCCATGCATGACATATTTATGAACAAACCAAGTGACACCCTCCATGGTAAGGAATGTAATCAGTATAATAATAATCGGATTCATAAAATCAAACAGATTTAGACCATTTTTAAACTAAGAGTAACATAGGATTTTAAAAGTAAAAATATTTTACGTGGATTGGAGATACGAATGCGTTGTTTCATAATGAGTGCAGGTGGAGTAAGTTTTATTTTTCGAAACAATTGGTAGTAGTACACATACGCAGTATAGACTCCTAATCTAGCGGTGCGAGGTAATTTACGGATACCATCTAACGCAGCATCAAAATCTTCCTGAATTGATTTTTCGATAGCAACTTTGTCGTTTTGACACAGTCGATTAAGATTAACCTGAGGAAAATAGCTTCTGCCCAGGTGAGTGAAGTCAGCTTTTAAATCACGGAGGAAATTCACTTTTTGAAAAGCAGCTCCGAGCTTCATGGCTGAGGGTTTTAATTTCTTATAAGCAATCTGATCTCCGTTGACAAAAACCTGAAGACACATGAGACCTACAACTTCAGCAGATCCAAGTACGTAACGTTCAAATTCCTGTTGGTTGTATTCATTCTTGTTAAGATCCATCTTCATACTTTGCAGAAATGTTACGATCAATTCCTTTTTGATTCCATATTTATGGACCACCGACTGAAAAGCATTTAAGACTGGATTTATACTAATCCCCATATCAATAGCATCAAATGTATCTTTCGTAAAGCGCTCAAGCAATAGTTCTTTTTCATAGTCATGAAATGAATCGACAATTTCATCTGCGACACGCACAAAACCATAAATGCTATAGATCGGATTATGTAAACTTTTGTGCAACATATAGATGCCAAAGGAAAAGCTGGTGCTGTAGTGTCTGGTGATACATTTGCCAATTTCGGTACTGACCTGGTCGTAAAGTGCTTTCATTGGTTATGTTGTTTTAGTAATTGATCGGCTACGAGTTTTCCAGAAATGATACTTGGTGGTACACCAGGCCCAGGTACGGTAAGGTGCCCGGTATAAAATAGGTTGTCAATTTTTTTGTTTTTGATACTTGGTTTGAAAATAGCGGTTTGTTTAATGGTGTTGGCAAGGCCATAGGCGTTGCCTTTATAGGCTCCATAATCCATAATAAAGTCATTCAGACAATACGACCGCTTCTGTCGGACACGTGATTTTATTTCGACGCCGGTTCGTGCTTCGATTCTGGCTATCATTTTGTCAAAGTAGTATTCTCGAAGTTCCTGGGTATCGTTCAGACCCGCGGATAATGGCATTAATATAAAAAGATTCTCACATCCAGGAGGGGCTACCGTTACATCAGTTTTGGAAGGACAGCAGACATAAAATAAGGGCTTGGTTGGCCACATCGGAGTATCATAAATCTCGGTCGTATGCTGCTGCAGGTCTTCTTCAAAAAACAGATTGTGATGCAATAAATGATCAATTTTACCTTCAATACCTAAATAGAAAATCAGTGAAGATGGAGCCATGACCCGGGTTTCCCAGTATGATTGATCGTAATTGCGATCATCTTTGGGCAAAAAGTTTTGTTCGCTAAAATGATAATCGGCAGAAGTGACAAAATAATCCGCTCTAACTAGCTTGTCTGGTAGTACGATAGATTTAGCCACTTTATCTTCAATCTGAATGCGCTCACATGCGCTTCCTGTAATGATCTCTACCCCTAGTCTTCGAGCAAGAGTTGCCATTGCATCGACAATTTCAAACATGCCTCCCTGAGGATACCAGGTGCCCATAGATAGACCGGCATAATTCATGAGACTATAAAGGGCCGGTGTCTTTGATGGAGCTGCACCTAAGAAAAGTACCGGGAACTCCATCAGTTGCTGCAGTTTCCTGTTTTTAAAATGACTAGCAACATACCGATCAAAAGATTTCGTCAGATTGAGTTTGAATACTCCTTAATGACACTCGCATTGAAAAACTCAAAAACACTAAGACCGGGCTGGTATACGAGCTCCTTCATCCCGACCTCATACTTATACTTTGCACTTAGAAGAAACCTACCCAGACTTGCTGCAGCACCGGGTTCAATCGACTCAAATAACGCAGAAAGCTTCTGCTGGTCGAAGGGGATGTCGATCAGGTCATTATCATAGAAGATCCGAAATCCGGGATCCAACAACTGAAGTTCATAGAAGTCGCTCACCTTTTGGTCAAAATCGGCAAAAAAGCGCTCAAACACATCTGGCATCCAATACCAGCTAGGGCCCATATCAAAGGTGTAACCGTCGATTTTAAATTGTCGGGCACGACCTCCCAATGACTGGTTTTTTTCGTAAAGCGCCACTTCAAAGCCATACTTTGCCAGGTAGCAGGCGGTTGAGAGGCCGGAAAAACCTCCTCCAATGATAACCACTTTACTCTTCAATAGACTTTTGTTTAAAGATTTATTTAAAAAGTTAAACAAGATGTGTTCAAAAAGGTTGGCCATTTTTTGAATTTGGCTAAGCCACAAGGCGATTTGGTGGAAAATTGAGTCGTGATAAACGAACCTAATCTCTATTTCAATAGAGAATATAATGAAGATCTGACACTCGTGCTAACTTTTCGGGTCGCATGTTATTTTTTTTAAAATTAATTCACATATTAGTAAAGTTACCATATGATAATGACACTAGTACATATGAAGATTATATTATATATGAATGATAGACATCCATAGGTATGGCTGGTCCAATGTCTTGGAGATATCACTTCTTTATATATATATTTGTAGCAATGTGTAGCAATACACAGGTATTTGATTAAGATATTGTAAACTACACCTGGTAAGACTAAGGTCGGCTGCTGCCCCCAATGGCAGTTTATACGGTGGTCGTTTCGATCGCGTGTGCTCCGCGCTTTTTCTACCAGAAGAAGCTCAGAATATGAAAAACTACTATGAACAAATGCTGAAAAGTGTTCAGCAAATTCTTGTGGCAAAGTCTCCCTCACTTAAATTGAAGAGTTTAGCTCCTCAAATGACCATTGTCATGCTAGTGAGTGCTGCTAGTTGGTGGCTCATGAGCTCTACCCGCGACATGCCAGATAAATCAATAGAAGGTGAGGTGCTGGAGCATAGATTGGTCGAATCAGGACTACGGGAGTCACCATCGGGTAAAGAAATGACTAATTTGGCTTTGGCTGATTGCCATGAATGTTACCTCAATATCAATTTAAGTCTCGACCCTAGTTGTGAGCGACTGATCACTGCCGACTTATTGCTAAAAAATAATGCTTTGGCTATATCACATCCAGAGTATTATCAAGTGCGACTTACGGTGGGAAATGGTTTGATCATCGCCAATAATACCCTCAAAATTCAACATGTCGGCAAAGATATCACAGCGATGGTGTCATACGTGGGGCCGCCTCCTTGCCCGCAAGGCTTAGCTTGTATGACAACGATATCGCTTAAGAACGAACAAGAAGTTAATTTCATACCCTTGTCACCGTTGACGGTTTACTGTTTTGATCCTTTTTTGCTGAAGGATCCGACTGCAAATGATTATCCACGTAAACCTGCATTGTTACCTGGATGTGGCGGTCTCGCAGATGGACCCTATTTTGGCGGTGATTGGGTGACTATATTCGACTGCGTGCTGGGAATGCAAGATACTGCAAAAACCATCTATAGGCAGTGGTGGGCTCAGTCGAAAGATGGGCAACGCAACATTACTTTTGATACAATCTATGTACTCCGGCTTCCCCCATTGTCTGCTAATAACCTGTACTGTACGGACAAAGACACCGTGTACTGTGGCCTTTCGGACTCTCCTGTCGGTCCTTACCTCCTGGTGCCTAACCCTATGGTGGCTTCAGAATGTGATACCATATATCTAATGGATCGTTATTTACAGGGCGCGCCAATTGATCCCAAATGTGGATTATCGGTGAACGTTGATTCATTGATTTTTCAAAATACCGGATGTGTCAGTCTCAAGAAATATACCGTTGAAATCCATCAGCATTGTTATGGTACGGATAATTCCGTATGTATACTACCGGTGGGAGCAAGTAATGCCGTCATAGAAGGAGGAAACGGATTTCCCATTTATGCAGCATGTGAGTTCTGGTTGTTGGATTTGGATACCATGCCGCCATTTATCACCTGCAATTTTGAAGAGTCTAACTTGAGCTATCCGGTGATTTGTGAAGACAGCTTTACCCTTACTTATGATTACTGGAAGCTTCACTCTGCTCTAGGGCCTGCCCAATACGATGACACCTGGGCTCTTTTGCCAAGCGGGGAGAACACACCTTTTTCCTCAGTGGTCAGACATACCATCAGGTGATAAACGCAGATCCTAAAGGGAATGCTTACTACATCCTGGCTTATCAATATATAGCTGCCCGTTTAAATCTATTAAATGGCTGTGATACCGCCTCTATTCAAACCGTATTTGATCAAGCCAGCGCACTCTTGTTACAATATACTCCGGCTGAGATTAACGCATTGAAACTAAGTAATCCTCTTCGGACTCAGTTCATTTTACTGGCTACGTCACTTAATAGTTTTAATACGGGTAAAATGGGTCCCGGCTATTGCAAATCTGATGGAGCATTACCGGCAATTGTAGTGGCAGCGGGTCCTGACTGTATCGCCAATTTTGTTCTTCCTCAAGTTCTGTCGATAGACATGTGTCATGAGGTGAAACTGGTGAAGGCCATGGTTGAAACTTATGGTCCGGTCATTTTCGCCTATGATACGCTGACTGGCTATTGGATATCTCAAGATTTAATCAGATTGGCATTGAGACCAGAACCTTACCGGGTTGTGCTTGAAGCTATTGATGATTGTTATAATGTCGGGAGAGACACCTGCTCCATTTTGGTAATTGATAATATCGCTCCCACTGTTGTTGCCCATTCGGGACTCACCCTGGAGCTACCCGGAAAAATCGGATGGTTGAGTGCCAGTCAGATTGATAATAATAGTTCGGACAACTGCGGTGTCAATCTGGTTTTGGCCAGAAGGGTTGACTGGGTGAATCATTGGCCGGACTTCTGTGACAGTACCCGGTTTTATGATCAGACTCCCGAGCTTGATACCATTTGGTGTAAGTATGTCCAACCTAATCAGGCCATTAGTGAATTTGAAGCTTATTATGCTACCACAATTCAAAACTTTGGCTTGATGATGAATCCTTGCGGGCTTTTAATGTATCAATCATGGTATTATGATCTTTGCAAATATGCCACCGTTGACTGCAAAGGCTCACTCAATGAGGCAGATTTTAAGGAAGCGTATGGCATGATCCATCCGGAAACCAATGTGGATCTTGTTTCGCAGATCGGTGGCGGATGGGCTGATAAGGTTCCTTTTACTTGTGCCGATGCCTGTGATAGTGTAACTGTAGAGCTTCTTGTGATGGATTTTTGGTGCAATTGGTCTACAAGCTGGACGAAAGTACTGGTTGAAGATAAAACGGATGCAACCGTCATGGCGGAGGTATCTCCTAATGTTATGTTGACCTGTCTGACCTATAACCGCGATAGTATTTATACTCTGACTGGAGTATCCGATTCGTTACCGCTGGCCGATATCTTGTTTGCGGCAGATACGGGCAATCTTGAAGCCCAGGCCATATTGGATCAAGCCTTGGGTGGTTATCAGAAAGCATGGATCGGCCCGGCCAACCAGCTGGTAGATTTGGAGGGCAATGTCATAGATCCTCAAATAAGCTTTACCGACCGCGGTATTTGTGAATGCAATCCAGCAGTGGTGCAAGTGAGGTATTATAATCTGGATTCGATGAAATATCTGACTAAAGACAGCATTGTCATGATCTGTGAGACGACCGAGGAGACTCAGATGATCAATCAGGGTATTGTGGCGGTAAATTGCAATGATAACACCTATTGTATACAGGATTTTACTTATGATCTGGATGACTGCGGTTTAGGTACGATCACGCGCGAGTTTAAAATCTGGAAATCCTGTGGCAATGAAATACCGGATACGATCAAAAAACAACAGGTCATTACCTTGGTCAATACTTGTGATTTGAATAAATATATGTTTGATCTACCCCAAGATACGGTGATCAATGGATGTACTCCGGTTTTTGATCCATTGGGTAGTGGCAACGTGGTGGGAGATGCCGATCCGAATCGCACCGGAGGGCCGGTTTATACTTTTGAAAAAGATTGTCGCAGCATTGCTACTGCTCATGATGACAAGGTCTTGACTTTGCTTCTGCCTACCGGTCAGTGTTATGCAATTATCAGAACCTGGTATCTGGCCGATTGGTGTGTGATTGGCAACCAGCCAAACTGGTGGATGCAACCTGCATTGGTGGTCGATTCGTTTACCCAAATAATCGTCTTATTAGATACAGTAGCCCCTACCTGTGAAATTGAAATTCAGGGTGTGTTGAACGACACTGTGTCTGTCGGTACCTGTCCACGAGGTGATTTGAATGTTACGTTCGTTACTTTCGATACATGTGGCACTAAGGAATATGGATTTAGGCTGGATACTCTGAGTAACCCTCCGCTGCAAAGGGCCTTCGGCGGCACCACATTATTTGGAGACATCCGGGATACGATGCCCGTGCAAATACTAAATGTCATACCAGGTCGATACCGGCTGGTCGTGACCATTGAAGATCATTGCGGGAATATTGGTGAGTGCATCGATAGTTTTGTCGCTGTCTGTGATGTCAATAGTCAGGCAGGGATGGTTGAACATCATTTGGAACAACCGACATCTTTGTCGTATGAACCAGGGAAGACACCTATTGATGAACCGGGAGCTTTTGACATCGAAAGCCTCAGGTTTCAGGATTTCAAACCTTCATTTGAATTATATCAAAACCGACCTAATCCTTTTAGGGCCAATACCGTGGTCGGTTTCGATCTACCCGATGCAGATCGGGTGAGGCTGACGGTTTTTGACATTCAAGGCCGACAACTAAAGGTTATCGAGGGATCGTATACCAAAGGTTACAATGAGATTGAGTTGGATGCGAAAGATCTGCGGGTAACCGGCGTGCTTTATTATCAACTAGAAACAACAGGATATACTGCAACCCGTCGGATGATCGTGACCCCTTAGGGGATAAGAAATTGTTTATAGTAGTATTATGAGAAGTCCCTCTTGTGTTTCAAGGGGGATTTTTCATTGAGATTAAAACCATTTTCCAGATCTACCTTACAATTTTAACATTTGATCGATCATTATGCTGATCTGCCTTATATTGTTACGGTTTGGAGGGTTCGAACCATCGTATCCATGCTTCTGTTTGATTCGTTTCCCATTGTTTCCGCAAAATGGCACGGAAATTGAAAAAGTATGTATGTACTGAAGCCGTAAAGATTACATTCTACTACGGATTTGAGTGTGTTATGGGGAAAAGGTGCCTGCCCAGGGACTTTTTCCCTTTTTTTTATATACTACTAGGGGGTCAAGACCCCTTGGAAACAGTCGGAGGAAATAATAAATTCTCTTATTATCTTCATGACATGGATTACATTGTACTATCTATTCCCATCTTTTTTATTTTGATAGGAGTGGAGGTGCTTATCAATAGAATGAAGGATAGTGGCTGGTACCGTTTTAATGACGCGGTGACCAATATCAGTTGCGGAATAGCTCAGCAAATAACCGGTGTTTTTAGTAAAACGGTTTTGATTGTCGGCTACCTCTATCTTTACGAGCATTATCGCTTGTTTAATATCGAAGGAAACCTTATTACCTGGATTCTGCTTTTTGTAGGCATTGATTTTTTCTATTATTGGTTTCACCGGTTAGCGCACGAAATCAGTTTTTTTTGGGGCACCCATATTGTGCATCATCAGAGTGAAGAATATAATCTCTCGGTGGCTTTAAGACAATCCAGTTTACAGGGATTTATTTCTACTTTTTTTATTTGCCATTGGCTCTACTTGGATTTAATTCGATTGCTTTTGTGACGATCAATGCATTTCATACTCTTTATCAATTTTGGATGCATACGAAGGCTATTTATAAAATGCCAAGGTGGTTTGAGTATATTTTCAACACACCCTCACATCATCGGGTGCATCATGGTCGAAATCCAAAATACATTGATAAGAATCATGGAGGCACCTTGATTATTTTCGACCGGTTGTTTGGCTCTTTTCAAACTGAAGAAGAAGAGGTGATCTATGGGGTGACAAAACCGCTGGCCAGCTGGAATCCGGTCTGGGCTAATTTTGACTGGTATGCCGATATGTGGCGTGATTTAAAAATGGAAATGAACTGGAGTGATCGCTTTCGGCTGTTGGTGAATAAACCCGGTTGGCTACCTGCTCATTTAGGTGGCTATCGTGCTCCACAAGAGGTCAGAGTCGGGCAAGTGAGTTTGTATGACACAGCAATCCCTTTGGGTTTGAACTATTACATCCTATTTCAATATTTGATCGTGCTTGGAGTCACTTCGGGTTTTTATTTAACATGGATCTTTTTTCCAGATTTCAGCAATTGCTCATTGCTTCTTCGGTGATTTTGTCGATAACGAATATTGGGGGTATCTTTGAAAAAGAAAATGGGCCATGTATTTGGAAATTATAAGATGGCTCTTGATGATCGTTGCGGGTTATATGCTTCCTTTGCTTCCTGTTTTTGTGTCGGTACTGCTGCTTATTTTAGGATTAGTTTCGATTTGTTGGTTGCTAAAGTACAGACCTGTTTTTTATAGGTAAATAAGAATTATTGAGAAATAGCGAAACCATGAAATGTAAATTAACATTGGGGAATAAATATACGTTGTGTTCATTCATTTGTGTTTATATGATTCTTCTTGGCTGGCTACTGCCGTCAGAAATTCCAGCTCAAAGCGTCATGCTCAACGATCAGGATTTGTATTTGACCCGGCCTTGGTCACAGGGTCATGAAGTAGATTTATTGGATGCAGAAATGGATAAACTAAACAATGTAATTTTAAATCCTATAGAGTATTCTGCAGCAAAACAGTTAATGGAAAGACATTTGAAATCAGTAATGGATAAAGATACGGTGTCTCTGAGACAGACTTTAAATATGGGTGGCCGATATTTGTTGATTTTGCCGGATGGTTCTTCCATGGAGACAGCAGATGAGTTTTATGCGATGCACCAAGCCTGGTTTCAGGATAAGGGCTGGACCATGGAAATGAATGTGTTAGATTTTCGTGAAACACCCGACATGGCCCAATGTGTGGTCGATGCAATGTTTCATGAATCGGACCGAAATGTTAAACCTTATTATCACAAAATGTGGATTACTTATGTGCTGGAGCATATTGGAGGTCAGTGGTATGTGACGAGTGATCATGCCAGTACCAAGACTAAAAGTGAGTAGCTCATGTACGGATTAAAGTAAAGCAGGGAAGATCCAAAGGTTTTTCTAAATTTAGTAGTAGAAATAAAATCGGGAAAGATGAGACGCAGGAATTTTGTGAAAAAGTCAATGCTGGCGTTGGGTGCAACCTCAGTGCCACTTTTTAATTATATACCCCACATGGTGGCCGACAAGCTTCGAGTGGGTGTAATCGGTTGCAATGGTATGGGGTGGTCCAACATCCGGTCGTTAATGAAAATGGATGATGTGGAATTGGTGGCGATCTGCGATGTCGATACCAATGTGGTGGCCCGAAGATCCAAGGATTATCAGGAAATGCGGAGTAACAAAGTAGCTACTTATGCTGACTATCGGGCTCTGCTTGCCGATAAATCGGTTGATGCAGTCGTGATTGGTACCCCTGATCATTGGCATTGTGCGATTTTTTGTGACGCTCTGGAGGCAGGCAAGCACGTCTATTGTGAGAAACCACTCGCCAACTCTATTGAAGAGGCCTATATCATGCGCCGGGCCGCGGCAAAACACCCGAATCTCATGGTGCAAATCGGCCAATGGCAAAGAAGTGGACCCCACTATCAGGAAGCTATCGATCTGGTGAGATCCGGTGAACTTGGTAATATCCGATTAGTGAAAACCTGGGCTTATCAAGGCTGGATGAAGCCGATGGTAAAGCAACCTGATGGTCCGGTACCGGAGGAGTCAATTATGAGATGTGGTTAGGCCCTGCCCGAAAGCGACCCTTTAATCCAAACCGGTTTCACTTTAATTTCCGCTGGTTTTGGGACTATGCAGGTGGCCTGATGACGGATTGGGGTGTGCATGAAATCGACATTGCCCTATATGCTATGAACGCTGATGCTCCGAAATCGGTGATGGCTTCAGGAGGTAAACTCGCCTATCCGGATGATCCGGCAGAAACTCCAGATACCCTGCAAGCTGTTTTTGAATACGAAGGTTTTAATATGCTATGGGAGCATGCCACAGGAATTGATATCGGGCCTTACAACCGCCGGGAAGGGATTGCCTTTATCGGAAATAATGGCACCCTGGTACTTGACCGGCAGGGGTACGATGTATTGGAAGAAAAGCAATCAGTCAACTACAATGAAGAAGGCAAATCGATGATGCGTCTGATCGAGCCGGTGATGCGACCAGAAGGTGTACAGTACATCGATCTCCATACCGAGAATTTCGTCAAGGCCATCCGGACTCAAAATGCCGGAATACTCAAGACACCAATCGTTTCGGGCAGCGTTGCTGCCATCAATGCCCATATGGGGAATGTTGCCTTTAAAACCGGAGAAAAAGTGTATTGGGATCCGGCGCAATCTAAATTTAGTTCAAAAGCAGCTAACAAATTGATCACGCCAGATTATCAAAATGGTTGGAAGTTGCCCGGTTATTAAACACTGCGATCCTGGAGCGCTTAGGTTTGCAGATAATCGCCAAGGGACCATGACCCCCTGGATTACGGAGTGAATGGGCTTCCAATAACCCAATCTAAGGAACCGTTCGGATTTTTTCATTTTTTACCAAATAATTGATGATATCCTTCCAGATTTTCCTGGAGAATTAATTTGACATCCGCGTCTTCTTTATGTCCTAAAATACCAAAGGGTCCCTTGTAGCCCGCTGCAATTAAAATAGCAATCATTGCTTTTTCATCATCACCTTTTCCCAGCGGATATATTTGTGGGCCGCCACGCTTCATACCATTTAAATTGACAGCTACAAGATAAGGCTCCATCATTTTAGCCATTTGTTCAAATTGTTTCAATTGTTGGTGAGCATGGTGAAAACTATAAACCAGGCCAATATCGTAACGTCCCAGAGTTTTGATAATTTTTATTTGATTGGCAGGATTGCCAAACCAGTCGCCATGATTATATAAGGCAACCTTACAGCCAATCGCTGAGCATCGCTGGTACAAGTAATAGATCATTTCTGCACCTTTTTTAACTGAAGCTGCATCATCGAGGTCCCTGAAATAGTCAGGTTGGAAACTAACCCATAACGTCGTTTTTAATCCTGTTTTCTTGATGGCTTTGAATACGGATTCATTGGCTTTACCTAATTTTTTTTATTGCATCGACTTTTGGATCGATCCACATCCACACAGCATTAATGGTCATATTATTTTGCTGAGCAAGCGTAAACTCATCGCTCATTTCTGCCAGATGTTTTTCCCGCCAATCATAGGCATATGTTTTAATACCCAGATCTTGAAGCATATCAATTCGTTCCTGTGGGCTGCGTTCATTTTTGTCAAATGGTACGATACACCAGGCAAAAGGTTCTTGACCATTGCTACTTACAGTCATTAAGGTGAGAATGACAAGGGCCAATAAATGAGATTTGAGAAAATGCATATTTCGGATTTATATTAAAGGAAATAGCTTAGCAAGAATTAATGTTTCGACTAAGCCAACAATACCAATCAAACCTAAAACTACGGTCCAGGTTTGTAAGGTTTGCTTTTCGGTAAATCCACTTAATTTGCAGATTACCCAAAAGCCACTGTCATTCATCCAGGTGATAAACATGGCGCCAAATCCAATGGCGAGAAGTACGTAGATGGGATGATAAGCCAGTTCTGCGCCTGTCCCAATTAGTGAATACATAATGCCCGCAGCAGTGATCATCGCCACTGTACCCGAACCCTGTGCTATCTTCATCACAGCTGCAACAACCCAGCCCAGCAGAATGTAATTGAGTTCAATACCTCCTGTGGCAAAACCTTTTATCCATTCACCGATACCCGAATGTTTGATCATGCCACCGAACGCCCCTCCGGCACTGGTAATCAGGATGATAATGCCTGCTATTTCAAGAGGTTTTTCCATTGAACCACTGACCTTGGTAAGACCCCATTTTTTTTGCTTGGCTAATAGCCAGAGTGCCAAAATAGTTCCAATCAGCATAGCTACATTTTTATTGCCAATGAAGTTGATGAATGTAGTCAGAGAGCTTTCACTGCCTGATCCGAAATACTCAGTGGCCGAAGCAATAATAATTAAAAACAAGGGCACTACAATTGGCAACACAGAATGAAAAAAAGAGGGCAATGACGATTCTTCGATCGGTTGGTCATCGGCAAAAGATGGGGGATCAATACTGATCTTTTTAGCCAACCGCATACTGTAAAGATAAGCTATGGTCACTGGTATTAAGCCCGCCAGTAATCCCATGAGGATGACCAGACCGAGGTTGATCTGTAAGGTTTCGGCCATGATCAGTGGACCTGGGGTAGGGGGGACCAAATGATGGGTCACTGCTGCACCGGCACTAATGGCCATCACAAATAGTACATAGTTTTTTTTAAGCCGTCTACCCATCGAATATCCGATCGGTATTAAGAGAAAAAAAACCGTGTCAAAAAATACCGGGATTGATAAGACAAAACCACTGATCAAAAGAGCGATTGGTGCTAGCTTTTCCCCAAGGATATCAACAAACTTGATCACAATTTTTTCGGCCGCACCACTCATTGTGAGGGCAACACCCAGTATCGATGCAAGTGCGATGACAAAAGCTATCTTCCCTGCAGTGATGCCAAATTCGGTCATCGCCAGTTCTACCGCCGCCACATATTTGTTGGTATAGGAGCCAGGCAAGTGACTGCTTAAGACACCCACCAGCGTTGCCGCAAACATCAGTGAAACAAACGCATGTATTTTTAGAACAGCGATTAAAACAATCACAGTTATTATGCCGATCAATAAAACAAAGAGCGGCCAGTGCTGCATAGTACTTTCCATTCGCTTAAATTACTAAAAGATGCCTGAATCGAGAGCCTCTAATTAATAAACTATTTGTGTTCTATGTTGGTATTAAGGACTCCGGGGTCTTTGGAGTCGTCCAGGTCAGAGATAAAAGCTGTCCCATTAAGTTGTGCTTCAAGAGAGCAGATCCATTCATTTGCCAAACTAACCTTTCTGATCGCCTCAGTGATCCTGCTTCGAGCCTGGAAGAATAGACGAGTTTTATTATCTGCGAAATTAAAAACACAGGATTCTTCGAAAATTCCCCTCTTAGTCCAAACCAGAAAATTAAGGAAGATCTCATGAAAAAAAGAACTTTTGTTACCAGGTTCGATCGAGACCTTAACTGATCCTTGGTTTTTCGGATGAAATGAAAGTTTGATCCTAATCACTCAGAAATGCACTCAGAGTTACACCTCCGAGGCCATGAGGTTAAGCATGTTTATCCTGAGGTTCGCGACCTTTCCAGGAAGATGGAGTATGACTGATGCTGGGGCTCATTTTAACAATGGCCCTCAAAATGTCGCTTCGGCTTATTTGACCTACCAGTCGACCCTTGTCAACCACAGGAAATCGGCGATAGGGTGTGTTAGTAAATTCGTAAGCCAGATCAAGGATTGTTTTTTTAGCATCAATGGTGACAACATCCTTTGACATGAAGTCGGCAACGGTGCCATGCCCCCCCGGATGATTGTTATATGGACCAGAGATGATCGTTTTGATGCAGTCTGATTCTGAGAGCATTCCCACGAGATTTTTTGAGCATCAACTACGGGTGCACCGGAGATGCGGTTTTTTAAGATAATGTCTATGGCTGTTTTGATATCGGTCGAAGGACTAAAGGTGATCAATTTAGTAGCCATGTATTTAGTTACAAGAGTTTTATCCATAGTGTCAGGTATTGATGATGAATTCAGATCCTGATTAAGATACAAAAAATCAATATTCGTGGTGAACATTCTTTCGAATCATTCACTGGAGATCATGGAAGCCGTCTTCGGAGTAGACAGAAGGTCCTCAAAAACGCTCCATCTTTTCACTTCGTCCATACCTGCTTCCTGTCTGATAAAATTTGCTACCATATCTTTGCCAAGGTTATAATTGATTACATAACTCCGGTATTGATCAAAAAAGCGAGTACGCTGTAAGGCTCTTTCGGGTTCATACAGTAGATATTTCTCGAGCATTTTTGCGGCTGCCTCCCGTGATATTTTTCCATCCAAATAGGCTCGGGCTGCTTCATTGCCAGCATAATTAAGTTGAACCCGGAGTCGTTGAATCTGATCATAAGAGTCAGCCAGGCTAGTGTCTAATCCAGCTAAGGGATAGAGCACTTCTTTTTCAAAATTTATTTTTTCCTGCCCTGGAAATGCCAGATCGATTCCATAATTGGCACTGCCTTCAGCAATAAATGACTGAGGCGAAAAAAGAGGATAGACAGAAAATTCCATAAAACCTTGATCTCGGACGAGGTTTTGCTCGAGCAGCGCATTAAATACATGATGGCCGGGATATCCTTCATGGCATGCAAGATCAATAGCTCGCTCTATGTATATGGGTAAATCGGTATTAATCTGAATCAGACTATAGCTGTTACCCTTATAGTAATTGTATCCAGACCAAGATTTGCCGGTGACATATTCAATTTCAAAATTCTCATTACCAGGTAGTTTTAGATGTTTTTTAGTACGTTGCCTGGCTTCATCTATTGCAACTTGAAAAACGGTATCCAGTTTATCTACAGGAATAATAAAATTTTGACTATAATCAGTATATCGTTTAGTCAGATTTCCTGAGCCAGGTACCAACTCATCAAGATCACTCAACAATTGATTAAAATGGAGGGAATCCAAGTGAGGCGGTAAGGCATCATATAGACTTTCAGCTTCGTCGTCAAAAGCAAATATTTCACCTCGAAGCATACGGAGCTTGGTAAAACCGCCTTGCATTGTTTCCTGAGCATTTGTAGACGGGCAATATCTAAATTTTCAGCAGGGATCGGGGATTCGTCGATTTGACGAATGAGCGATTGTATTTGTTCAAGTAGGCTATCGGGTAAAGCACCTTGTGAATTAATGGTGCCCGATGGCATCCATTCTCTAGGGCCATAATAGGCATCAACAAAATCAGGATCGTACTGGCCTATCTGCAACACCAGTCTGACATAGGTTGCAGCCTGGGAGTCAAGTCCTTCTTCTTCTGCAGGATTGGTTGCGACATCACAACCGGAGGTAAGTAAGGTCAAAACTCCAAATAGTGAAAGTGTTAGTGATCTGACCATGCGGTTTGTCAAAAAAGTGACAGGGAACATCCAAGTGATCATCTGGTAGTATTTATCACCAAAGGTACTAATATAATAGAGCTGTTAATGCCAGGAAGGATACTGGTGCTACCGAAGCCAATTGATTTATCAATTCCTGGCAGAAGCTATCATCTCAATTTTTTAATTGGTGATGGTATACTGATCGAAGCTGCAATTACATGATATTTTGAAAGTCTGACCGGGTCATGTCTTGATCCTGCTTTTAGACTCTGCAGGAAGCCATTGGTCAAAAAGCTATTTTTGAGGGAGCAACTCAAAACAATTATCGGGTGGTGGATCATTTTCATCAAATGTCCGCAAAAGACCTAGTTTCAGCTATGCATTTCCACTGGTTTTTCGAGCTGCCACATTTATTACCATGAACTTAAAAAACCAATTATCTGTTGATATTTTCGGAGGTTCAAAATATCGATTAGCAATTTTTCGCCTGCAAGCCTTTCGATTATTTTTTTTCGGTGGCTTTTATAATCGCGATATCTTGGACTGTTTGATTTGTCGGAATAGTCGTGAGTGACAACTTTCACTTGAAAGACATTATCTGTGCAGGTGATGTGAGAAATTGACCAGGCATTTGGATCACTGAGTCAAAAACAACAAATCAATAATCAATAATAATTGGCAATGTGTCTTTTATAAAATGATACTTGGAGTTGAGATTCCCAAAGTCAGTCAAACAAATTGATGAGAGCATTAGTACCCATTTTGGATAGTTTTAAATGTAGCTTTTCTCTAGGAGGATGTTGAAATACTCACTCGCACTGATTTTACAAAATATAACTTTTTACTATGACATTATTCATCCGTTATCACTATTCCTGACTTTCTTGAGACCCTGTCTGCCGAGGCATGCCAGGCAGGTCAGTCTGTTGCAACTTCCAGTAGCATCCTTCGTCTCGCCGCGTCAGAAACGACGATTTACGGCTTCAGCATCAAGTTGCGTATTTCAACCGCCTCCCAGGGATGTAAATTCCTATATTTGAAAGGAAAACGAAAATGATGGGAACATTAAAGATCAATCACTTTGCTGTCTGGGTTGGGGTGGTATTGCTATCGCTTCTCGGATTCATCTGGTATGGTCCATTATTTGGCCATGCCTGGATGGGATATGTCGGATTGGACCAAGCTGCGATGGAGGCCAAGCCACCCGGAGCCAGCACTTGGATCAGCAATACCATTGCTACCATTATCCCGCTCTATACCCTGGCATGGATATTCATTCGACTTCGGGTTGAAAATGCTTTTCAAGGTGCCATGGTTGGATTGCTTATGGGTTTCAGTTTTGTGTTTTTAAGTGACATGACTGGTAACATGTTTGCTCAACATCCTTATGGCCTCTCGTGGATCACAGGTGGTTACAGCATGACCGCTCTAGCAGTGGCAGGCATGATACTAGGTGGCTGGCGTAAGTATGCAGGGTGATTATCGGCTAGGAGGCGGTTGAAATAGTCACCTCGCACTGATCTAATGTAAAAATAGATTTGTACTATAACATGATTCAACAGTTCTCGTCGCCCCTGGCTTCACTGAGACCCAGTTAGTTACTACTTCCAGTAGCTTCTTTCGTCTCGCTGTGTCAGAAACGACGACTTACGGCTTCAGCATCAAGCTTGCGTAATTCAATAGCTTCCTAGGTGATTTTAGAGAGGCAATAGTTATTTTTAGTTACACACCCTTAAGTAGCTGATGCTCCAGGACAATTACTAGCTCCTATCATTGGCATACCGGTTAGATATAAAACTGCTGACGATCTCATAGATCTCTTTTTCGACCGGCTTATTTTGTAGAAATTCCAGATGTTTATTCATAACCGTTGTGTCGCCTCTTTTAGCTGGGCCCGTTTGTGAATGCTTCGGTCCATTGCGTAATGCTTTGGCGAAGGTCTCGTTAATCAGTGGATGTAAGAGCGCAAAGTCGAGATCATTTTCCTCACATATTTGCTGGCTAATAGTCATGGCTGCGTTAGCAAAATTGCTGGCAAAAACAGCAGCAATATGAATGGCAAAACGTTGATTGTCAGAAATCACCTGGTTATTGCGACTCAGGTGCTTTGCGATATGGCTAAGTCGTTTTTCGGTCGATTCATCGGAGGCGGTAAGAAAAATAGGAATTTCTTTCCAGTCGATTGATTTACTTTTTGAAAATGTTTGCAAGGGATAAATGACACCAAATTTTCGCGTGACATTTTCAAATATAGTAGATGGTACGCTACCAGCGGTGTGTACCAGGATGCGATTATCCGGTATTTCAATTTGCGTTACAATTTCTTCGAGAGCATCGTCACTAACAGCAAAAATCAAGATGTCAAAATTGGTCTTTAATCTTGAGAGTTCATCCGAATAATCAGCTTTCACCTGCATCGCTAGATTTTTGGCATGTGATTTATCTTTGCTGATGATTTGTAAAATACTTACACCACTCATCTTATTTAGAGCGGTTGCCAGGTGAGTCGCCACATTGCCAGACCCAATAAAGCTGATTTTCATGTTTCGTTTTTCTTCTGATTAAGATTGATGATAATATTGTTGTTTTTATTTTTTAATTAAAATCTCTTTACGCCATTTTCCTCACTGATATCTAAAATTCATCTGGCTCGAATTAGTAGGACCAGAAATAAACTACCCCCTATGCCCCATCCAGGTACATAGACATTAGTCCCTTAGATGCTCTTGCCTCAGGCCAGGTCCCTTTTCCATCTTTTTACCATGCCTAGAAGCATTCCAAACATCATAAGCGTAGTTCCAATCCAAAATAGATTAATTCCGGGAAATTCAATGGCTTCCAGTACGATAAAGTCATCCCTCGGCACATTGCGGGCCATTTCGACAGGAAATTCTATAGAATCAATATTTGTCTTGGCAACCATCAATTCCAACAATTCGGTGTTGGGATCAATCGAGGAGAATCTTATCGTCAAGCCCTGATTGGGTAAAAAGTCCTTAACCATAAAGGTCCTGTTGTCGCGTATTAAAAAGATCGGCCTGGCGGTGGCTTTTAGGCCCTTTGGGCCCTCGATGTCGAGAATCGCGGCTACCGCTATATCACCATCTTTTGGAATATAGGATGAATTTGACGGATTTTTATCAAAGCCCGATAGTACAAATTTATAATCGTCGAAATAAAAGACATCTCCCAACTTCTGTGAGTATGTCTCATAACTCAACATTTGTTCTTCAGGATACAACCGGTGAATTCCTTCTTCGGTAAGCCTAAGCCGTACACCCATATTTTTGATGTCATCATAGTAGCTATAGACATATCTTTGATCTTTGATTGCCAATACAGGGAAAGCGCTCTGATTCAATCCAGTGGAATCCCAAACAGTAATTTCGGTCCCATAGACTACATCACCATCTTCTCGAAGATACTCCCGATGGGTAGGCTCAGAAAGGATCCTTCTTAAACTTAGATACATATCATCGACCTGAAGGGTGTCACCAAGCTTGAGGGAGTATGTTTGATATTCTAGATTTTCATCTTCCTCACGGGAGGCCTCTGTACTGATATGTCGAGAGGGAGCTGCTGTAATATGGGTAAAAATGTCCTTGTCTATATATCTCTTGGTTGAAGGATTAGGATTGACCATTTCTGTCTTTTCCGCATTGTAAGTTAGATACGGATGCAATTCGAATGTCTCCTCGATTGTCTTATTGTCTTGCGCCAAACGGTCAAACTTGATTTCGTAGGTTCTTTCATAGCCAATCATGGTATCGGATACATAGGTAGCCAAAAATCCGCCCATAAATAGGGGTTCTCCTTTGATCAGATAGATGTTTTTGTGCAATCGATCATCGCCATCGGGAAAAATGCCCCGCATAGCAAATGCGTTATTCGAAATGAAATTTTTATTTATGCCCGATGCCAGTACGCCAATGATCATTAGACCAAAGCCCACATGCGAAAAAACGGAAGCTGAAGACTTTAGCTTCAGTTTTAAGAAAGTGACCAGGTAGTGTAGGTTTGCTACGATAGCAAAGAGAGCACTGAAAAGCAGAACAATGAAGATGACCGAATTGGTCTTGATCCACAAATTGGCAAGCAGAGTCAATCCTGCTGTGATACCTAAACTTATCATCAAGTGCTTAGTGAATTTGGACTTTCTGGCTTGCCAATCACCTCCTTTGTATATCAAAAAGTGGCTGATACCAGTGAGCAACCCGATCAACAACGCAATCCAGATCTGATATCTATTGTAGTGACTGATCGGGTCTACCGGGGAAGCCTTGTGCCAACTGCTCATGTCCTGACCTACCAATGAGCCGTAACCATCCATGATCTTATTAAGTACCGGAAGAGAGGTCGTAAATGTAATCAGGCCTGCGGAAAAAAGAAGTACCAATGAGCCGATGAACATCCAAAATTCTCTTGATGTGAGCGATTCTTCCTTTTCAGGCTCGACGACTAATTTCGCCATCCGCCAGTAAGTGGCAGCTGGAAGTAATAGAAAAGCTACCATGAAGATAACTAACTGCCATTCCAATCCCATTTCAGTAAAGCATGCACCGAACTGTCACCAAGAATGCCGCTTCGGGTGAGAAAAGTAGAATATAGAACAAAGAAGAATGCCAGGGAATAGAAGATGAAGGATCCTTTTACTGAATGCCCGGTGCTGCGTGCTACCAGATTGGTATGAATACCTCCAAGCAAAATTAACCAGGGTACCAATGAAGCATTTTCAACCGGATCCCAAGCCCAATAACCTCCGAAACTGAGTGCCTCATAAGCCCAGGCTCCTCCCATCACAATACCGGTACCCAGGATTGCACCGCTAAAAGTGCCCATGGCAAGACTGGTTTTAACCAGCCACTAAAATCTTTTTTCCAAAAACCGGCCATTGCATAGCAAAAAGGTATAGTCACCGATGCAAAGCCCAGGAATAAGGTTGGTGGGTGGATAATCATCCAATAATTTTGCAATAATGGATTGAGGCCTTTGCCTTGTATCATAGAGAGATAGTTGGCATTGCTAAAAATCGGTAATCCGGTCATGCCATCACTAAACCGCAGTAGATTGAAAGGTGTAACTCCAAGGCGCAACTCAGGCAGAAGGTAAATACCCAAAATCATTGAAAGCAGAAAGAATTGGATGGCAGATAGGATCGATAGCGTAGGACTTTCCCATTTCTTAGCCACTCTCAGGAGTACAAAGCCTAATATCACATGCCAGAAAATCCAGAGTAGAAAACTGCCTTGTTGACCTTCCCAGAAGGCTAGAAACAAATAGCGGAGGGGCAAATAATCGGCGACATGAGACCACACGTACTCGTACTCGTAGTATTTGTTGATCATCATGTAAAACAAGGTGCCGATGACTCCAAAAACAGCCACACCCTGAATGATAAATGACCAACGGCCAATTTTTTCCATTGCTTCGATTCAACTTCCAGGTGATCACGAGTTGTGGCAAAGAAGTAGGCTACCGCAGCAAGGAGGGATGACATGAAAGCCAGTAGGAGGAGAAAATGACCTAACTTACCAGGTAGCAGGTGTTCTCCAATATAGTTTATGTCCTGCATTCAATCTTAGATGTCAGAGCGTACCGAGATTTCCTCGTCTTTGTATTTAGATGGACACTTCATCAGCAGATCACTGGCCACAAAATTCGCTTGGTCCATTGTACCAGTCACCACGATCTGTTCGCTCATTTCAAAATCCTGTGGTTTAGCGTCATGTAAGATGACCTTACACTCTCGTCCGTCCGAATCTTTGACATAAAACGAAAAATAATTTGGATCAACAGCCGGATCATAATACATCTCTTTATCCTTGGCGAGGATGCCGACTACCTTTACCGGCCGGCTTGTACTCTCGGCCTGAGCAAAGGTTGCATAGGAACTCATGTCTTTAGAAGCTGACAGCAAAAGCACTACCGCAGCAACGATCATTATGAGACTGATAATGTGTATTTTTTTTATGCCTTTCATCGTTGGATATGTAATAGTGCGCAAAATTACAAATAGATCAAGAATAATGCACAGGTATCAAATTTGTTTTTTTAGAATATTGTGTTTCAGGGAATTAAATATATCTTTATTCTATAATAACTAGCATTATGGCCGAGTTGAAGGAAAATACTGCCGTTCAGACGCCTTGGGGTAGTGTGATTTCGCAAGATAAAGTTGTTTCGAATCTAGAATCGGTGGTTTCGATCAAAGGCGCAGATATCTATCAGGATAGTCATTTGGTCTTGCATGATGTGAACCTGGATCTCGAACCGGGTGCTTTTATCTATCTGATAGGCAAGACAGGCAGTGGCAAATCGTCTCTGCTGAAGACAATTTATGGAGCCCTCCCTCTTACTAATGGTGAAGGCCAGGTGGCCGGATTTGACCTGAGGAAAATCAAAAAGCAACATTTATATAAGTTGAGACGCAAACTTGGTATGGTGTTTCAAGATTTTAACCTGTTGTATGATCGCAATATGGAAGAGAACCTGCTTTTTGCACTGGAGGCAACCGGATGGAAAGATCAACGCCAAAAACAACTAAGGATAGAAGAAGTGTTGGGTTTGGTAGGACTGAAGTACATGAAACATAAGAAGCCACATGAGCTTTCAGGAGGCGAACAACAGCGTGTAGCGATTGCGCGGGCACTTCTGAATAGCCCGGATTTATTAATTGCGGATGAGCCTACCGGCAATCTTGATCCGGATACCTCCGATGAGATATTAAAACTATTATATAATCTTAATCAGGAACGAAATACGACCATAGTATTTGCTACCCACGATTATCGCCTCATTGAGCAATATCCATCGAGAGTGATTCGCTGTCATCATGGAAAGATCTTTTTTTAGGGGACAAATCCTCGGTGCGGTTTCTGGAGATCACAAGTGATCCAGACTTCCAATCTGAATGTTAGCAAAGAAGGTGAATCGTGTTGACAAATTACCTTCAGGCACCGAAGGCTTTTTGTTGCTTTTCGACAACAAGGATCTGGTACGAATTATAGGCATTTTGGACGATTATATAACAAATCGGCCCTAAAGCAACTAAAGGACTCACAAAAGTGAGGGCCAGCCAAAGACCAAACATGGTGTTTTTTCGACCCAAAGCCAAGCTACCGGCCAGTTTCTGATCACTGGGACCCAACAACTCGCCCAGTTTGAATGTTACCAGACAAATGATGGTGACCATAAGCATAATCATCCCTAGGAATTGCCGGGTTACTTCGACATCGGTTGTTAAAAAATGCATCGCATTACCACAACCGATCCAAACATTTAAAAGAAATAAATAGAATGGTATCATCCGGAAGTTTAGCAGTCTTTTGGTGAGTGCCAGGCTAGTGCTTTTGACCAATGATGCAAGCATAAGAGGAATGCCGACTACCTTAAATACCGGAATGAGGACTTCGACTAATGAGATGGGCTGATCAATCGGCATCAACAGCGGTAGTACCAAAGGTATGAAGAAAGCGACAAGGGGATTAGTGGCAATGACCGCAGCAGTAACATATTCAACATTGGTCTTCATAAATTGAGCAAGGACTGGTGCTGCGGCAGCTGTAGGTGGAATACTGCAAACAAAAGCGGTTAAAGCCAACATTTGACCAAAAGGCAACACTACTATATAAAATGCAAGGGGCAATAATAAATTGGCAAGAGCGATCATTATATGACTTCTTTTGAAGATATGCCAGTTAAACTGAATGCCTAAAAAAGCAAAAAACAACATCACCATCAAGGTGTATTGAATAAGAGAAGTCAACTGGTGGCCTTGAGGGAAAATGATCCCCAAAAAGATCGCACTAAAAATCAGGATCGATTGTTTCATCGGGATCGCAAAGTACAAATTTATCCAAGCCTTTTAGATAGGTCGATTGGAGTCAATTTTTTCATTAAAATCAAAAGTGCTTGCTTTTGCAGATGAAATAGATTTATGGATGCGCTCCACTTAAGACATTTTTTACTTTAAGTTCAGCACATATTCGATCAAGGTCAATTGCTCAAATACTTTATTTGTGGCAAGGCTTTATTAGTCTCTGACACGGGCAGTTGGCATACCTTGTTTTGACAGACATAAATCATAGTGGCCCCGGGTTGAAGTTTATCTTGTAATAATTCGAGGCTACCCTCACCATCTCCTCCCAGATAAATGGCATTGGGCAAAAAATGGTTCTGCATTTCTCTGGCCAGGTCCAGACTGTTTTTACCAACGATGGCAATTTCATAAGTGGGCAACAATTTTTCAAGAAACAGAATCGCCCAATTTGAATAAAATCCGGTTTGTCCGGATTGCAGTATCGGATCGATCATAGAATACAACATAGTGTCACTCATCTCTTGAAAGGAGGTCTCCGGAAAATACTGACCTAAAATATGAAGATTACGGGCCATCGCACTATTAGATCCGGGAATCACATTGTCACCAAGTTCTTTTTTTCGCGCTACAAGGGGAGGATCGATATCTGAGGTATAGTTAAAAAATTTGGCTGATGAGTCATAGAAATGTTCAATCGCATAACTGGCTAAATTTTGCGCGTCGTACAACCAGGTCTCATCAAAAGTAACCTGATAGCAATTAATAAAGGCTTCGATTAAAAATGCATAATCATCGAGAAAAGCATTTATTTTTACCTGACCGTCCTTGTAGTTTCTCATCAGACGATAATCCTCCTGGAGTAAATTATTTTTTATGAATGACGCATTGTTTAATGCGCGTTGTAAGTATTGAGGATCACCAAGCGCCTGATAAGTATTGATTAATCCGGTAATGGTAAGTGCGTTCCACGAGGTTAAGATTTTATCATCCAGGGTAGGATGAATGCGTTCGTTTCGGCTAGCTAACATTTTTTGTTTACTACTCATTATAATCGCACTAAGATCATCTTCATTGATGTCTAATTCGGTTGCGAGGACCTGATCAGTTTTACTTCGGTGAAGAATATTTTTATCTTCCCAATTACCTTCAACTTTGATATTGTAATAGGTCTTAAAAATTTTTTGCTCATCGGGAGTCAGTATGGCATCAATCTCTGAATCGGTCCACACGTAAAATTTTCCTTCTTCACCTTCGCTATCTGCATCCAGCGATGAGTAAAAGCCACCGCTGCTATCGGTCATTTCTCGATCCAGCCATCCAATCGTCTCCTCCATAATTTGCCGATAAAGGGGCGAAGGATTGACTTGATATGCCTTGGCATACAACGAGAGCAATTGGCCATTATCATAAAGCATTTTTTCGAAATGAGGCGCCAACCAAACATCATCCGTCGAGTATCGGGCAAAGCCACCGGCCAACTGATCATAAATACCACCGAATGCCATTTGATCCAGTGTAACCTTAACCGCCTCAAAGGCCTGCTTGTCCCCACTCATTTTATGATATGACAGCAGATAGAGATAGTTGCTAGGCATTGGAAACTTTGGGGCTCCCTTACCTCCCCCACGTTGCATGTCGACTTTTTTCAACAGACCGTCTACCATTTTTCTGGCATCGTCTTCGTGCAGATTTCGGGCATCACTGACTACAATTTGATCTTGTTGTTGGATGCCGGAGGTGATCTGCTTGGCATAAGCTTCCAATTTGTCTTTGTCATCAACCCACATGCCGTTAAATTGGCTAAGTACCTTGAGCCATTGCTCCTTAGGGAAGTAGGTGCCAGCCCAGACCGGTCTGCCGTCTGGCAATGCAAAAGCATTCAAAGGCCATCCACAACCTTTTCCCGAAGCAAGTTGACATGCGGTCATATAGACATCATCGATATCCGGTCGTTCTTCCCGATCGACTTTAATGCATACAAAGTTGTCGTTCATGACTGCTGCCACGGTTGAGTCTTCAAAGGATTCATGCTCCATCACGTGACACCAATGGCACGCCGCATAACCGATGCTCACCAGAATCATCTTGTTTTCCTTATTAGCTTTTTCTAACGCTTCCGGCCCCCAGGATACCACTCTACCGGATTGTGAGCATGTTGCAAGAGGTATGGGCTATTTTCATGAATAAGATGATTTGTATAGGGCTGATCAGGTTGTTGGCTAGACATATGACAGGAAAATAAAAGCAAAGTCAGTGACAGAAGGAAAAAATTTCGATAATTCATTTAGCGTATTCAATGGGGAAGACTCTATTTAAAAAGATCTTTAGTGATGTCTTCCCGGTATTCAAAGATATGATCTATTCTTTGGTCTACCATGATCTTGTTTATCATTTGTCCGAGGAGTCAGGAGCGCTGTATAGGTACTGAGTTGGCATATCTGATTTTGTAAGTGGGGAAAATTGGGCCAGCAATTCCGCCAGCTTTTCATCACCAATATCGACAATTTCAAAATAGTAGACAAAGAAGTCCGATGTCGGAAGCCCGATGTCCGAAGTCTATAGAGAGCATGGCCGAACCGCCAAAAGAAGTTACAAATTGTCCGAATTAGAATTGATGGGCTTAGATGATTTTGGAGTTAGCGGGGTGCAGAAAGACATTGCCAAAGGTAAAAAAGTTTGCCGCCTCTTGCCAACTCTCCGAGTGGATTAGTTCCAGGATGTCGGTTACCCGTTGTTGCATGATGACCCCTGATTGACCAAAAAGATCGCATCTGGATCACTGGTGATCTCGACTTTGTGCTTCGTTTGGACCATGGAAGGCAACAGCACTCACACCTGCGAGGTAGAGGCACTCCCACTGCCGGTCTACCCAAATCCAACCACTGACTATATCCATATTCAGATCCCCCAGGGTCTAGCACTGGAGCATACCTGGCTGCAGGTGACCGACCTGACGGGGAGCATACTATATAAAAATTACTTGTACACTGCTATCCAGCCCTGCAAAAAGTGTGGGAGCTGGATAGACTGGCCATTTTCACGGGTGGCCGGTAAAAGTGACTTGACCCCCGCTATAAAAGGTAGCGGGGGCTTGTTCTCTATTTCCACGCACTCCTGGCCGGTGGGCAGCTATCAAATTACGCTGTATAGCGGCAGTGATATCTATGGCAGCCAGGTAGTGAAAACAAACTAATTATTTAGTGACGATCACTCCCGAGGATTTCGGGTTGATGTCGGCATTTTACTGACAATTCGTCTCACAACGATGTCAGCATTCATAAATCAGAAAATAAGAAAACGATGAAATATCCCAATCCTTTTTTGGCTGTTCTTTAGTAGTGGATTTGTAATAGCACAGAATTACTATGTGCAATTGAGTGATGCAACCGGTACCAGGTCAACTGCATATGATATGGATCTGGGGGCTTCTGCCAATAATCTTTCCACTATTTTGGAAATTGCAAATCTCAAAGTCTATGATTTTGGTTTCTATCTGCATTCCGAAAATTTTGACGGTGGCATACCAGCTGCATTCGAAGAAATAATTTCTGAAATCGAATCTCAGAGCCAATACTATATATTAATTGGTAGGCAAAGCACTACAGAATCTATCAATGCAAAGTTCTGGATCGATATTTCGCTACCTATTCCGATCCCCTAACGACTTGATATATTGAAGATGAAATCATATCTGCCATTAGCAACTATTTCAATTCTAAAAGAACTATACAGGGACCGGCATTCATCGAATTCGAGCCGCTTGAAATTTCGGGTATTGAATATATAACTGAACTTTTAGGTCAGATATATATTTGCTGTGATGATCAAAATTCTAATGCCAGAAACCTGGATCTTGAATGTTCATCTGCTGGCGACCACCTCGATTTAAACAATGGAATTGAGGATGCAGGAATTGAAAGGAAAGAGGGCTTTTATATGTCTCCCACTGGTGCGAGTATTAGACTCGAAGGACAGATTGAAAATCGAAGATTTTACCGAAAAAGTAGTGGAAAAAACCCAGAGGGAGCACTCTTAAGTTTTACCAGAGATGGAAAGAATTTTGAGGCTTATACCGATCAAACTGATGTGACATTTAAGGGGTACAAAACAAAGAGCAAGGAAAAGGCGGGTTTTCCAAAGTTGTCGATTTCGAATTTGAATAAGATTGAAATAATTGCCGGTATACACTATAATACTGAGGAGTGTTCAAATAAAATATATACATTTTCTTTCGAAAGCAGTGACCTTTTTACCGTTGTCTATGTCAGATGAAAGTAATATATTTATCAGATGACAGCAGTATCTGAAAAAGGTCAGTTAGTTCGGCATTCTCCGGTTAGGAAGCCGGAAGACTTGGCTCGTAGCGTCAGCAGTAAGAATGATAAAGAGCTCTATATTGAGCCGGAAGTCCGATGTCTGATGTCTGATGCCGGAAGCCCGATGTCTGAAGCCCGAAGCCCAGTGTCTGTTGTATCTAAAGAGCAAAGCCTAGCTCGTTAAGGATTGTGTAATTGTCAGAAGTAGAATTGGTACGAATGGATGATTTTGGGATGATAGTACAGCGTAGGTGCTCTTTCTCTAAAAAAGATCACGCTGCAACCTCTGCCACCTCTGCGAGAGGCTTAATGTCGGGAGTCAGGAGCCTGGTATTCAATGGACGGAATCTTCTTAAACAGATCTTTAATGATACCTTCCCGGTATGCAAAGATATGATCAATTTTTGGGCTATCATGAGCTTGTTCATCAATTGCCCAAGGACACCCATAGGCAATGCATAGTGGAGTTCGTCAGTCATTAACACCTGATCCCCTGAGGTCGGAAGTGATGCTTGTGGTGCCAAAGTGAGTATGGACCAATACGTTGCTCATCGACGAAATATTCATGATGTTTTACAGCCGTAATTTCAGTAACCCAGTTTAAGGGAATATTAGCTAATGGAGAAACAGTATATCGGATCAGCATTCCTGGATGCATGCTGTCGTTTTTCAGATCGCTAAGAATTCTGAAATTCATGTATTTAGGAGTAATTCGTTGCAAATTTTCCGGATTGCTAAAAAACTCCCAAACATCTTCGATCTGACCAGGTACGAGGGTTTGCCAGGACTTTTGATATATTTTCATACCCATTTAAATAGAGAAATATTCATTTTGTTCACAAATCTATGTGAGATAAGTTTAGTTGTGATGTCTAAATGTTAATACTGAATGGTCTGATTATAATTTTTTTACATTTGTCATTCAATTAATAAATAATGAAAACAATTCTACCCTTACTTTTTCTCATTTTAGTTTTGCATTATGATACTTCGGCCCAGTGCCAACCGATGAATGGTGATTTTGAAAGTTGGACGGACTACACGGATAGTTTTGAGCATGAATTAGCACTTCAGTTATCCCATCCTATTATATTGCCAACGGAGTGGTTTTCGCTGGTTCGTCTCCTTGACATAGCGCTTTCCGGCTTTATTATTGAATACCTGGATAAGGACACCCTGGACATACCGATCTTTGAGGGATTGAAACAATATATGCCTGGCGCTAATGGCACGGCGTCAGCAGCAAGACTAAGCGGAGATTCCTTACTGTTGATTTCCGACCTCATCCAGTATGCCGGTTGTGGGGGAAGACCGGATAAACTGACCGGATATTTTAAGTACGAAGGAGAAGGGTTTGATACGCTCCTAATTGTCGCCATACTGCATGATGGTGAGTTGATCGACACCGCTGACGCTATTGGTTATGCTTTTTTCAGTGTGGTTGGTACCCCAATTGACATCAGTCGGGGATCAGCCGATTACGTAGCTTTTTCAGCGGACTTTATCTACAATTCGGATGAAATACCAGACAGTGCGTCCATTCAGATCATCAGTACGAAGGATAGCCAAAATCCTAATGATACGTCTTACCATGTAGTTGATGAAATCAGGTTTGATGGTGGGGTAGTACCGACAAAGGACTTCTATCAGGAAGCACCTTTTGCACTTCTTCCAAATCCAGCTACAGATTATCTTAGAGTAAATTTGAATGATCAGGGTACAGTTCGGGTTGAGATGTTTGACGCTTTGGGCCGGCGAGTGATAAACTCACTGACTAATGCACAAAATGACATTTCGATCACTCATCTGGCAGCAGGCACCTACTTAACCCGGATTCAGTCACAGAGACAAACTTATTGGCAAAAGGTCGCAGTGAACCGTTAAATAGACAGCTGTTAATGGTCAAACAGGGGAGGATGCCGGTCCTCAAATTCGGTAGCCTCCTGATAAGCTTTGGCCAGGGCCAATATTTTGTGTTCATCATATAGATTGCCCAGAAAAGAGATGCTTCGTGGGGTGCCATCGTCTGAAAAACCATTTGGCAAGGAGATTATCGGTTGACCGGTCAAATTAGTGGTAAGCATCTGAGTTCCGGCAAAACTGGGAGTAATGATTACATCATATTCTTTAATCAGTTGATGAAATTCTTCGATGAGCATGGTTCGTAAGCGGTTTGCTTGAATGTACTCTACCGCCGGAACGAAACGGGCTGCTCTAAAAGTATTGGGCCATGAATACTCCAATTGACGTACCAGCATATCATCATTTCCCATTCGGGTTAAGTCATCAAAGGCTGCGGCTGCTTCGGTAGTGAGGATAAAGCCAATTGCTTCGACTGGAAGATTGATTTTATATTCGATAGGCCATAGCTGGAGACCCATTGATTTTAATGTCTGTAAAACGGCTTCATCGTATGCTCTTGAAGCACCACTCGAATCGATCAGATTCTTAAAGTAGGCCACTTTTAATTGTTTAATCTCATCGTCTTGCCGGTAGGGAAAAGCAGCGTCAACAGCGGTATAGTCTCTTCCCTGGCCTCTTATTGCATCAAAGACTATCGCACAATCTTCAGCACTCCGGCAGATCGGCCCAATTTTATCCATGCTCCAGCTCAAAGCCATGGCACCCGCCCGGGATACCCTGCCAAAGGTGGGCCGAAGACCTGTAGCTCCACAACGGGTAGCGGGTGAAACAATCGAACCACGGGTCTCAGTACCAATGGCAAAAGGGACCAGACCTGCTACGGTAGCACTTGCCGAACCGGCCGATGACCCACTCGAGCCTTGATCGGGTTTCCATGGGTTTTTAGTCACTCCTCCATACCAGACATCACCCATTGCCAGAGCACCAAGCGTCAGTTTAGCGATGAGTACGGCACCACTTGCTTCTAGTTTTGTAATAACATCGCTTGTTTCTTCTAGCACCTGGTCTTTATAGGGCATAGCACCCCAGGTAGTTGGATAGCCAGGAACGGAAAAAAGATCTTTAGCCCCATAAGGGATGCCGTGCAATGGGCCCAGATACAAGCCCGCTTCCAGCAGTGAATCAGCGCGGAGGGCCTGCTTTAGTGCTAGTTTTTGAGTAATGGTGACGGTGCACTCAAGAGTGTCACTGTATTTTTTTAACCGGTCAATGAAAAAATTCGTCAGGTCAGTAGAAGATATTTTTCGGTTCTTGATGAGTGATGCCAATTCTAAAATGGAGTAAAAAGCCAGGTCATTTTTGTCGGCCGGTATATCAATAGCAGGAAGCTTCCATTGGATATTTTCACCCTGATCGGCAGGGATCTCAATTCCCTTAGGTAGTGGATTGAAATAAAGCGCAGGGGCAATATTGTTATCAATTGGAAATTGGCGAATTATTTCAAAATCACGCTCACGATCGTAAACTGTTTTTTTTAATTGAGCTATTTCTTCCTGAGAAAAATCCAAGCCCCAGAGTCCGGAGCTGATCTTAAAACTATCGACTTGTGCGGTTACACCGGACCATGACAACCACATTAAAAAAATGATATTTACTCTCATATTTTAGAATTAATCCACACCTGGAGCAGCAAAATTAATGGATAATTTGGCGTTAAAAATCAATTTTTTATTTAAAACTTAGTGGTGAGTTCCCCGGCACTACAAAAATTGAAAATTGGGTGAATTATTTCAATCCAATTTTTTTAAGAGCGAGATCCTACTGCGTCGGTAAACTTATTTCAGAATAGATTTGAAGTGATGTGGGAAATTGGATGACATTCCTGCTTTTGAGTTAATAGGAATCAGAAATTAGTTCAGCTCAAAAATGTCAATTTACCTGTAATGTTTTCTGAAGCCTATTATCACCAAAATAGTATGGTAATGATTTGGTGAACATACTTCATAAGTAAATGGACCTACTCCAGACTTTCAAATGACTTTAAAATTGGATTACATGTTTTTGACTTCCTGTACCAGTTTCTGGATGGAATCTTTAGCATCTCCAAACAACATGCGGTTGCGTTCATGAAAAAATAATGGATTCTCAATACCAGCATAACCAGCGCTCATACCTCGTTTTAACACAATGATATTTTTAGCTTTCCAAACTTCAAGTACAGGCATGCCATAGATCGGACTAGAGGGATCATCCAATGCGGCGGGATTGACCACGTCATTAGCACCCACGATCACTACGGTATCGGTGTCCTTCAAAGCTGCGTTGGCATCATCGAGATCGAGCAATTTAGGATACGGCACATCAGCTTCGGCCAGAAGTACATTCATGTGGCCCGGCATTCGTCCAGCCACAGGATGAATTGCATATTTTACATCAACACCATTGGCTTCGAGCAGATCGTCTAATTCTTTGACGGTTTTTTGTGCCTGAGCTACAGCCAAACCATAGCCAGGTACAAACATGACCGAATTGGCATAAAACATTTGAATAGCGGCGTCATTGAAGGTGGCCACCTTAGCCACTTGATCACCCACTGTAGCAGCACCCGCAGCTGTGTTTGCACTACCAAAACCACCAATGATTACATTCAGAAGTGATCGATTCATCGCCTGACACATGAGTACGGTGAGAATCGTACCTGCGGCACCCACTAGTATACCCCCTACCAGCATGATTTGATTGCCATAGATCAACCCGGCTGCCGCCGCACCGATACCAGTAAAGGAATTTAATAATGATATCACCACCGGCATATCTGCACCTCCGATTGGAGCTACGAAAGACACACCATAGATCAATGAAAGAATCAGAAAAACCCCGGCAAGAATAAATCCGGCCTGATGCCCCTGAACAGTCAGCCAAATCAACAGCATGATTACTGTGATAAGTAGAATCAGGTTGATCAAACCATGTCTTGGTAGGATGACGTGTTTGTCCTTGATCATTCCATCAAGTTTGCCAAATGCGAGCATACTGCCCGTAAATGAAACTGCACCTATGAGCAATGTGAATACTGCGATTCCTAGTTGACCGGTTGTCATACTGGCTTCCAGGGCATAAAATTTAGTCAATTCGGCAGCTGCCAGTACGGTAGCGCAGGCACCGCCCAATCCGTTAAACACCGAGACCATTTGAGGCATCGCTGTCATCTGTATTTTTTTGGCAGCAATCCATCCAATCAGGCCTCCTACAATAAAACCAACAAGTATCCACAAGTAGTTGTTTGAAGCACCTATAATGGGTTCGATCAGTGCACCTAAGATTGCTACACCCATACCGATTCCGGCCAGAATATTTCCACGCCGGGCACTATCTGGTGAACTTAAAAGTCGCAAACCCCAAACGAAAGCAACCGCTCCAACCAAATAAAAAAGCTTAACAAGTGTGCTTATCAGCATGATTATTTCTTTTTCTTTTTAAACATTTCAAGCATACGATCGGTCACTGCAAATCCTCCGACCACATTCACCATGCCCAGGATAACTCCCAGGGTGCCCAAACTTAACTGCAATATGTCGTCTTAGGCCGCTTTGCGCACCAGAATGATGGCTCCGATAATTACGACACCACTTACTGCATTGGCCCCTGACATGAGTGGAGTATGTAAAACAGTTGGCACTTTTGAGATCACCTCAAATCCCAGTATAATGGTGAAAATGAGCAAGTATATCAGCAACAATTGTTCATTGAAAAACTGGAGAATGGTATCCATGACTAAATTTTTAATGGGTAATAAAGGCAGAATTTACAATCTCATTGGCAAAATCAAGATGTAGATCACCGTCCTTAATGATTAGTTTAAGAAAATTAAACAGATTGTTGGCGTACAATGTACTGGCATCTTCCGGCATCGCACTTGCGAGGTCCGAATCTCCGATGATCCAGATGCCTTTGTGCTGGATAACCTTTTGTCTTGCGTCAATTCGCAGTT
This sequence comes from Saprospiraceae bacterium, assembly GCA_016711125.1. Lineage (GTDB taxonomy): Bacteria > Bacteroidota > Bacteroidia > Chitinophagales > Saprospiraceae > JABDMH01. The sequence goes on from JADJTQ010000007.1 coordinate 348,052, forward strand.
TCCCCCAGTCGATGCTGCCAGGTCAACGATCACTGATCCCGGCTTCATTGCTTCCACGGTAGTGGACGGGATCGGAATCGGTGCTTTTCGACCTCTCACCTGAGCAGTGGTAATGATCACGTCGGCATTCATGGCTCTTTTTTGCACTTCTTCTCGTTGCCTTTTGATGAAATCTTCGTCTTGCTCAACTGCATATCCTCCGGCCCCAGTATCCTCTTTGGCACCAGCCACTTCAACAAATCTTGCTCCAAGACTCTCCACTTCTTGTTTGGCCGCCGACCGTGTGTCAAAAACCTCAACTTGAGATCCCAGTCGACGGGCAGTGGCAATGGCCGATAAACCGGCAACCCCAGCACCAAGTATCAAAACTTTGGCAGGTTTAATACTACCGGCTGCCGTGATCATCATCGGAAAATAGCGAGGCAATTTTAACGCCGCGGTCAGCACTGCTTTGTATCCAGCTATAGAAGCCATCGAACTCAAGACATCCATTGATTGTGCCAGTGTTGTACGGGGAATCATATCCATACTGATGGCACGAACTCCCACCGATTTGAGTTTGCTAGAAATCTCCTTGTCAAAGAAAGGCTTGTACTCTGCAATTGTCAGTGCACCTTTTCTCACTAAACTGAGCTCTTCGTCGTTGAGTGGTTGAATGCTGATGATCAAGTCGGCTTGGCTAATGATTTCTTTTCGGCTGGCAACAGTTACATCTTCATACTTATCGTCCGAAAAACCAGCCTGTAGGCCCGCGTTCGACTCCAATATGATCTCCGTACCTAGTTCCTTTAGCTTTTTAGCAACAGCAGGAACTACTGCTATCCGCTGATCATTTTGTTCTACAAGAATCCCTATTTTCATCATTGTTGTGCTAATCGGGGCGAAATTAAAGAAATGTTTGAGTTATTAGGCAGCCTAAGATGATTATTAGCCAAGCAACAGCTGATGATATTTATCAATACATCACTCTTTGCTTTGACCGACTATTCGCAGCAGGAACATAATCGACTTAACAATAAAAACGGAAGCCTCGGAAGGGGAAAGTTGATAAAAATGGGTCCAGGCATCCGCTTTATGATCGTGGTAGCTATGAGACAACTCAGGGAAAGCAGCTGTAAATGCCAACCGAACGGCATGGCCGTTGAGAATGTCAAATACGATGAAATCATCAATATATAAATCCGGGTTTTGCTTGCCGAAGCTTGCTGTCACCATCATCGATTCCATGGTCAGGTAACGGTACTCGGGAGCGGCAATTTTGTTAAGAAGATACTCAATGCGAAGTTGAAAGGCCTTTTCACCAGAGGTCATATCAGATAAAATTACCCGGCTTTCCAGTCGGTTGCGACGGTCAAGCTTGTCACCGATGATGAATCCATTCGATTGATTGAATATCTGCCAAACCTGAGCATAAAATGCCTCACTTGCCTTATGCAAAGTGCCCTGGCTACGCCGCCAGATCAGCCAACCCTCTTCCGGTTGATCGGCTTTTTCAATCGAGGTATCAATCTTCCAGGAGAGATTTTTAGGAGTTTGAGCGCTGTGCATCGATTCGAGCTTCTGAAGATTTTGTCCAGCGACCGTATATTTCTCCAGGGTGTCTTTAAGCAATACCTGAACTTCGGAAGGAGCAAGGCCAAGTAACTTTTCATAGGCTTCTTCCTGTAATAGTTGATCCCGTCGTGCCAGTTCTCCCACAATTAATAATATGATGTAGCTAACCCGGATGGTGATTAAGTCGTTAAACAATTGGGGATGTGAACGGATTAATATGCCCAGGTACACCAGCACCTCCTGAGTCAGTACGCGGTCCCGATGATCGTCGCGGCAATATTTGTTTATTTTTGCGACGAGTTGCTCAAACGGCAATGGTCTGATTACCAGCGAATCATCCGTAAAAGCCTTGCCAACCTGGATTATTTTTTGATGAATCAACAGACTTGTCACAGCCAGTTGGAGTTCAATGTCGATTTTGCCCAGAAGGGCAGCCGAATGCCTTACCACATTCCATATTCTCAGACTTCCCGCTCTTTCATAAACTTCTGTAAGAAGCTCACCTAAGTTCACAGATTGTCCAGCCAGCTCAATTTCGTAATCAATGCTGTTTTTGGAAGAGAGGTTGTCCAGTAGTTTTATTTGTTCGAAGAGGTTAGAGGATGTGCGCAGTCGTTCGATTAGTATGGCGCCATCACTTTCTGCCTCAATTTGAAGTTCAGCTTCATTTTCAAGGGTTTGGCTTCCTCTGAAAAGGCCAACCAGGATGTTTGACCAATCAAAGTTTCACTGTGGAGGTGAGGTATTTTTTGATCGCCCAGTTCATCTAAATTCTCGATCCTGGCACCCCGGTAGAGGTTTTGGAAGGATGAGAGAAAGACAGGTATGGATCCAAGCTTCCCCTTTTTTAATTGGCCGTGAAGTGCTTGAAAATCATCAAGACCCCGGTTTGCCAGATTTTCAGTCAACATGATCGCGACCACTGGTTTTTGGTGATAAGGCCAGTGCCGGTGGATGTATGTCAATTCATTCTTGAATCGCTCAACCAAAAACCTTGAATCAAAAGTAAGATAGAACTCCTTCTCTAAAAAGAAAAGAGATAGACAGAGATATGTGTTGCCATGGATAGAGAACAATCGACTGGTGGTCAATGACTTCAGTCTTCTAATCGGTCTTCCAGTGAGCTTGAGTTTATCGTTATGACCAATCTGATGGTAAAGCTCAGCGATCTGTTCTGGCATGCAAACCAGTGTATTTGCTGGCAAATCATCGAGGGTTTGCGACTTCACGCCATGATGTTTCAACTTATTTTTTAACTCCTTGTTTTCTGCCAGCAACAAGATTTGGACAACAGTATCTTTTGGTTTTTGCATCCTGTGTAAACCAACCGGGTCAAGGTCATCGGGCCGAATCAAACCAGCCTTCAGTAGTGATCCGAGAAAGTAAAGACTCTGAGCCCAGACCAGGGGTAGATTTTCATTCGGTACCCGATTTTGGCTGTGGGGTAATGCCTTTTCAAGCTCGACGAGATCAATTGGAACCTGATATAGTTCGGGTATTAACCGGTCGCCTTTGCTATCGACCATGATGTCCTGAATCTGGCCATAGAATTGTTTGGCATCCTTATGATTTTCGTCAAAGAGAGCATTAATTAGCTCATAGGTGAGGAAGAGTGGCCATTCACATTCAATATCCTCAAACTGCTTAAGTTCTTCTTCGTTGTAAAAGTGGCGGGAAGTATCTTCCAAAACCGTTTGATGTCCGTCGCGTAAAAACGCTTGTATCCATATTTTCCCCAGTTTTTGCCGCACAGTTTGTTGCACCCGATCTGCCAAAGTCTGGTCTTCGATGGCAAAAGCGGGAAACCAATGATACTAAGTAGTGCAGAATCGATTTCTTTGGTGGCTGACTCACGAGGCAGCATGGCCGACAGGGTGATCTCCGCCTGAGCCAAATTATCAGGAACCACATGGATCAGTGTTTGGGGTGGTCCATATTTTCCTAGTAGATTAAATCCTGCCAGCGCACGTAAGGCTGATTTCGCCATTCCCAGAGAACTGGCGTTCAGTTCGACGTATCCAATGTTACTTTTTTCTCCCCTTTCCCAGATGCCGTAGTCTGGGGTACGATAGGCTCTTTCGATGTAGTAGACGAGATTTTGCACAAAATCAACTTCATCGTGATTGGTTATAATGGGCAGTCCTGATTGGATCATTTGTGCCAAGGAGATCATGAAAAGTGATGTTGCGTCCAGCTGCAGGTGACCCCATTCATGGTCTCCCACCACTATGGTTCCCGTGGAAGTGTCATATTTTGCATGTAGGGCATCATGCAGTGCCAGACTGGATTTAAATTTTTCAACCTTGTCACTCTGTAGCATCATTGATCGCAATAATCCCCTCATGAGATTAATACAAGAATGCTCCAGTTCAAACTGATATGAGTCCAGAGTTCCATTTTTTTTCATGGCTACCGAAAGCCCCCATACACTTAGAATACTGTAGACATTGTCTCTCACCCATGCATCGGTATAGTTGCCATGTTTATTGATCGCGGTACTGGCCGGTAGCAAACCGGTGACTGGGCTTTGCTTGCTCAGAATGATTTCCTTAATTCTATGGTAATATCTAAGCAATAGCTGTGAATCGGTCATAGAGAAATTAGCATTTTGAGCAGACAAAACTAATCAAAGAGATCGACAGACTGATATAAGTCGTTGGGAAACGAATGGACGTTCGTTATGACGAACTGAAGCCAGGCTGCATGGTCGAAATCATGAGTCTTTGAAAATCAAATCATTGGGTCAAATTTCGTGACCTCAAATTTCGTGATTTTCAAATCAAAAACAGATGCGGAGATAATTTACGAGACTTTGAGTTCCGGACAAAAAAAAAGCTACCTAGATACTAGTTCCAGGCAGCTCAAACACAAAATCCGTAAGAAAGATCTTCTATATCGGGACACTAAATAGATTATCGTCTACATGTAGTAATAAATCTGTTACAAAGATAAGACCAATAATGTAATATCGCAACTAAATCATATGTTAATTTTTCAAAATTTCATCCTTTTTAGCAAAAAATATTACCACCTCCTAAATGGTTGGCAATTTCAGAGTCGTAATTGTAACATGGCTTACGTAGGCAGGAAGGTCGACCGGGATTACCCTTCGGGAATCCGTAAACAAATAGTTTGAGCTAGAAGATTAAGGGGGTGCAATAATGATCAACCTTGCTAAAAAAGAGTTTTCGAATTTCTTTGAGCAGGGGCCCATTAACTGCGTGCATTTTTCTTCCGTCTATTTCGGAAACTGGTGTTAGCTCACCCATGCTGCCGGTACAAAAAACCTCATCTGCACTGTAAAACTCAGTTAACGAGCAGTTTCTTTCCACAATCTTAATGTCATGCTCCTTACATAATTCGATGACCAGGCCCCTGGTGATTCCATGCAGGCAAGCATCGGCATGTGGGGTGTAGACTACGTTATTTTTAATCAGGAAGATGTTGGTATCATTGAGCTCACTGGCAAATCCATGGACATCTAACATCAAAGCGGCGTCGACATGGGCAAAATTAGCCTGGATTTTTGCTAAAATATTGTTGATCAGATTATTGTGGTGAATTTTGGAGTCCAGATGATTAGGGGAGTTTCTCCTGATTGATGACGTAATGACTTTGATTCCGTGGTCATTGTCATAAACTGGTGGTTTCCATTCGGCCAAGACAATTAGACATGGGCCTGATTGGTTTAGCCGAGGATCCATCCCAGAAGTCACTTTTTCACCCCGAGTGAGGGTGAGGCGAATGTGAGTGTCTTGCCTCATACCATTGGCTTGAAGTGTTTTCATGATGCTTTCCTTGACAAAATTAAGATCAGGCAGGGGATCAAAAGCCAGGGCCTTTGCCGAATCATACAATCGCTGTAAATGCCGCTCGAGCATAAAAATGCCTTGGGGGTAAACCCGCATTCCTTCCCAAACTGCATCGCCTCCTTGTACCGAGGAATCATAGACTGATATCTTTGCATCCCGTCGCGGAAGCAGACGGTCATTGACAAAAATCTGAATGTTTTCATTTTGGGGATTATACTTCTGGAGCATAGTCTGGATTGGTTAAAGATTGTGCATAGAGAAAATGGTAATCACGCAGGCAATCATCATACAGTTTCCGAAATCGTTCTGGCAATGGGTCATCACTTGATGATTGTTTTTCAAATCCAGACGAATTATGTACGTTTTTGTACCAGTATGGAGCCCAAACTCCATCATATGCCTTGGCACCCTTAGGCCATCTTAACATCGCATGTTCAAAAGGTAGGTCCAAAGCTTTGCAAAGCCTTCGAATGTACAATTTCGGATCCCCAAAACGTCATTGGAGTCAATCACGATGGGTTTGTGCACTGCCTTTTCAGCAAACCATCGGTACAGCTCTGCCTGACGCTTGATACCCACATCCTGCTCAGTGGGCTCTTTAATGACCTTACTATAGGAGGTAATAATCCTGAGCGGATCTCGGATCAAAAAGACGTTAAGGCAAGGCTCAAATTTACCTGGATTAAGTACCTTAAAATGAGAAGCCATATTTTTATAAACTGATGCTTGCTATGAGAGTCTTGTTGCAGGTAGTCCCATACAAGATCTTCTCGGCATGGCAGAGCATTCAATATCTCATCTTTGCCAGGATGATCATAATCGGTATGAGCTAGATACACACCGTAAAAGGGCTCATCGAATACTTTTACATCATTTCGCTGGGCGAATGAGTACATCAAAGCAGTTGAGATGGTGCGAGGACAGCTTATGAGATTAATGATCATTTTCCTATGCCGTAAAACCGCTTGGAATTACCAGATAAAATAGCAGTTTGCTCTGTCAGGCTAAATTTTTCGAAATAATGCAATGCCTGATCCAGCCAAACTTCATAGGTGGTTGCCAGGGTACTCACCGGCCAGTCGCTTCCATACATGCAGCGTTCCGGCCCAAACAGTTGAAACGTGAGGTCAAGGTAAGGTACGAGATCATCCGGTTTCCAATATTGCCAGTGAGCTTCGGTTACCAGGCCTGAAATCTTACAAAAAACATTAGGGCTTTCGGCAAGACGAGCCAATCCCTTGCTCCATTTCAAAATACGACCGTCACGGATGTCGGGTTTACCAATGTGATCCAACACGATGGATAGTTCTGGTAGTTGTCTCACCAGCTCGATAGCTGCGTCCAACTGATGCCAATAGATCAGAAGATCATAAGTGTAGCCAAATCCGGCTAATTGATCTAATCCGAAAATAAAATCCGGATCTGCCATAATGCTCAAAGGTTCTGCCTGAAGTATATGCCTAAAACCAACGAGTTTTTTCTCCTTGCTATATGATGCGAGTTTTCTTTAATATTTGAACTCCGCAGATCAACCCAACCAACTACCCCAAATATCCAGTCATGTTGATTGGCTAGATCCAATAAAAACCTGGTTTCAGCATCAGACTGATCTGCTTGTACGGTAATAGTCCCAGTCACTTTCCTTTGTTCGAGCAGTGGGAAAAGGTCTTCCGGTAAGAAATCTGTCCTTATTTTGTCCATAATACCCGGAGTCATCCAGGTATCTCTGTCTGGGTTAAACTTCCAAAAATGCTGATGCGCATCAATGATTTCCATACCTTAAAGACTAATACCTCGCTTCCAAGGTATAAAATCATCCTGACTCAATCTTTCGGCTGCCGTCAGTTTTGAGCCATTAGCCACTTCAATAATCATTTCAAAGAGCTCACGACCTTTAGATTCGATGGTATCCAATCCCTCAATAATGGTGCCCGCGTTGATGTCAATAATATCTGACATCGTTTTTGCCAAAACTGAATTAGTCGACATTTTTATGGTGGGGCTGATCGCATTTCCCGTTGGCGTGCCCAGCCCGGTGGTAAAAACAATGATATTTGATCCGGCTCCAGCCAAACCTGTCGTTGATTCCACATCATTTCCTGGGGTACAGAGCAAATTTAAACCAGGTCTGCTGACAATCTCACCATAATCCAGGACACCTTGTACTGGTGAGCTTCCTCCCTTTTTAGCGGCACCGAGTGACTTGATCGCATCGGTAATCAAGCCATCCCGGATGTTACCAGGTGATGGATTGGCTTCAAAACCTGATCCATCGGCCTTAGCCCGGCTATTATAGCTTTGCATTAGATCAAGAAAACGGCTGGCTGTTGCATCGTCAATACATCGGTTTACCAAATCCTGCTCAGCACCATGCAGTTCAGGAAATTCGCTCAAAACCGCACTGCCACCCAAAGCCACTAATATGTCTGCGCAAAAGCCAAGTGCCGGATTGGCCGAAAGACCTGAGAAACCATCGGATCCACCGCATTCGAGACCCAGGGTAAGGTGCTTAACATGTGCCGGCTTCCTCGTTATTTGATTGGCTAGCTGAAGGCCAGCGAATGTTGTTTTGATGATATCTTCAATAAATTGTTCCTCTGACTCTCCTGTTTGTTGCTCGAAATAATAGACAGGCTTATCGAAATCCGGATCCATTTGATCCACAAAAGATTTTAGTGTCTTAGCCTCGGCGTTTTGACACCCGAGACTTAGAACAGTCGCTCCCGCTACGTTGGGATGCGTAATGTAAGATGCCAGCAATTTGCATAACATTTCTGAATCCTGCCTGGTACCACCACAGCCCCCTTCGTGAGTGAGGAACTTTATACCGTCGATATTACCAAATAGACGCTCACCGGCATAAACTTTATCGGTGCCAAGGGCGACCTGATGAAAATCCTCTTGGCCATCCTTAACGGCTGCTATCAGATTGTCAATCCTGATCCTTTTTTTTCTACCCTTGAAATAACCGAGTGGTTCAAGCAAGGTATCCTGGAGCAATTTAATATTTCGGTTTTCACAAAACACCAATGGTATAAACAGCCAATAGTTGCGCGTTCCTACCGAGCCGTCAGTCCGGTGATATCCATTGAAGGTCAGGTTTTGATAGTAGCTGATGTCAGGCTGTTGCCAGGAGGTTACCGATCGTATTTGATTGACAGGTGCTGTTTGATGTTTGGTATTCGAAGTGGTAATCCTCATGCCTTTAAATATTGGACGGGTTGCTACCCCCACGATGGTGCCGTACATCCGGACGAAAGCACCCTCTTTCAGATCTTCCGTGGCCACTTTGTGCTTGATTTCTATGTCTTCAACCGAGGTGACTTTCAGGTCGTCAACGATCATTTCAGTACCGGCCTTGATCGTCTTGATAGCGACCCAAACATTGTCTGAGGGATGGATTCTTAGTACGGTAGACATGATTTAATATTTGATTTTAAGTTGCGAATCTACATGTATTTTTAGACTTGCTTTTCTGGAAGTATCAAAAAAGGAGTCTTGCATTTTGATTGCGCCGATCGATCAATCTGCCTTTTTAGCAGGCGACAAAAAGATCATGATACCAATGATGTCAGGAGATCATCAAAAGGATTTAAAAACAGAGACTTGGACGATTGATTAACGATAGATGGTACTTGCGAATGCCAATTTGTTATTTTTGCGATTTGGATCCCAGATGACACTATGAGTAATACGAACGCTAGTCAAAAGCGTACTTTGAAGGAGGCCAATATCATTGATGCTGCAGAAAAAGTTTTTTCGGCCGTGGGTTACTCTAATACTAAGATGGAAGATATCGCCAAAGAGGCAGGGGTCAGTAAAGGCACGGTGTACTTCTATTTTGATACGAAGGAAAATCTCTACATGGCTGTCACTTACCGGGCTTTGCTATTGCTTAATGACAGCTTATATCGTAGTCATGCTGCTCACAAATCGTCATTCGGATTAGAAAGTGTATTGGCTCTGGCCGAGACTTACCTGGATTTTTGTGCCAAGTATTTTTTCTACAGTGAGGTGATTCTGGATTACATGACCCTCAATCGTTCAACCCAATTGGGAAAAGACCGAGCCCGTATGACCGATGCTATCAAAGAAAGCATGTATTATCGCATGATCCAGGACATCCAAAATCTACCTGTCAAACTGATCACAGGCGAAATATCCCGGGGTGTTGAAGATGGTAGCATCGTCAATCGCCAGCGTCCCGAACTCCTTTATTTGGTCGCGTGGGGTGTGGTGGTGGGATTTGTCAAGCTAAACGTCGCGGCGGGTAGCTTCCGTAGTACCTTGCACCATGTTAATACCCAGGAGTGGCGAGACTACCTGATCACTGTACTGCGTTCAGATTTGTTGAGTAACCGTTAATAATGCGGTAAAAAAAGAGACGCAATCTCTTGCTAGTTGGCAGTCCATTTGACAAGCCTTGCTGTTTTTAGTGCCATCCGTCCTATCTTTTTCTTACCCTTGTATTATCTGCTTCCTTTTTGTTGGCGGTATATGGTTTTTTGGCGACGATTCGAGACTTACCTTGATGAGCACTCGATGTCTGTTGCTGGGCCCTGGGTGAGGGCCTTTGAGAAGGCTCCCGGGAGTTAAAATGAAGCTCACGACGATCATTATTTGTTGCTCTTTGCTGTTGAGCATGGGGAGTAGAGCTTCGTTTGACAGCTTTGCCTGATCCATCTTTATAGCTCTTAGAACTGGACGGGGTCCTGGATTTTATGGGTGCTCGCTCGCTGTTGGATTTGGAGAAAGTCCTTTCACTCTTATCATACCTTTTGGGTGCAATTGCCCTAGACTTTTGTGGCGTGATCTGGTCTTTTCGTAGATCGGATTTTGAAGCACCTCGATTTGGACGAGATGGGACTTCCTGATAACGATTGCCTTCGTCATAATGGGGTTTGCTGCGATTCACAGATCTATAAGCATCTGATCTTTGGGTGGGGTAACTCTTTGATATTTTAGGCCCATGAGCATTTGCATGTTGCAACCGAATCTTTGCTGTACGCTGTGTCACATGAAGACTATGTGACCGATGCGACCGGTAGAATCGATGTACATGGGGAGCCCGATATATTTTCACAACGTGACAATGGCTATAGTAATTGCGAATCCGGGGATGATAGACACTCCAAGTAAAGGGACTCCATGGACTCCACCAGTTGGGATAATAACTCCAACGGTAGGGAGAAATGTAGACTTGATAATGGTCATCAAATATGGACTGTACCGCTGGCCAATAATATACGTTTACATAGTCGTTTGACACATAATTCGAAGTTGGTCTGCTATTACCTGCATAACCGTCTCCCACAAAAGGTTCGACAATTACCTCTTCTCCGTATAAATCTTCGTCGCCAATGATTTGCAAAACAGCATCCCTTCGTCCGATTTTTCGATTTCAATTACTGCCACGTCTTGCAGGTCATATTTATCGATTGGCACCTGCATTATTATGGCGTGAAAATCTCCCTGGCGGCGGTGTTCAACCCGGACATAATCGATCCGGCCATCAAAGTTTAGATCTAGATTATTGACATAGGCGTTTTTAGAATTAATTTTTCGCTCGAAATCCCGGATAGAATGAGCTTGCTTAAATATTTCGATGGCACCCTCCAGGCTAAAATAATCGCCATCGTAACCGGTTCGTTCGGTTCGGTATTGAGCTTGTGTTGCCGAAAAAAGGGTGACGAATAGTAACCCTGTAATGCATACTTTTTTCATAGCATTTTTATTTAGTCATGATTAAAAGGAGACTATCCAATACTCCTTTTCTACTATGATAAAGACCAAATGGGGGTTGCAAAGTTACAGGCACTTGTATATTTATAGGATACTTAACATAGGTTAAGAAAACGTGATCGTGTTCGAAGAAGGGAAAAGCAAATCGGTAGTGGATAATTTAAAGTAGGAGACAAGCTAAGGTTATGAAGCTCAAACACTGCTAAAAACATTATTACCAGCGATATTGCCCAGATCACTTTAAATTAAATCCTTCAAAATTCAGAGTTTCAATCCATAAATCAGCATACCAGGACTTAATGTGCGATCCCATAAATGTGCTATGGAACTTTTCTTAACTGAAATGGATCTAAAATTCTTTTTGGATTGTCATTTTAGACGTCAGTACCACTTCATTGAAACGGAGGCAAGCTTAATTCTCAACTCCTGACTAAATTCCTCGTCATTTTCAAAAGTACCAGTGACGTTTACGAGTACTTCATTTGCCGCATCATTCCATGAAATGATCCTGGTTTTTGGTCGGAGGATCGAATCGGGATCAATACCAAATTGATCCTTAACCTCTCTCCAGGCAAGCGCAGATAAATTAATAGGTTTTCTGATATCAAATTTTCCGGTCGAATCTCGTAGAAAGACTTTAGCAATCTGCACATTGGAAAACAACCGAATGTTGACACCGATCAACTGGCTGTCCTAAGATGGGACAATTTCATAGCCTTGTCCTTCTGTGGTGAGCAATTGCTTAGAGCTGTCCGACCAGGAGACCAGCACGCCTGCCTTTCTTGATGAATAGCCGTGATATTTAAATGATTGGTTTGGGTCTGGGTTTTACTTCTGTTGCAGAAAACAATTGCAAGGGTCGATAAGCAAAAGGTATAAACAACGAGTTTCCGGTAAAGAATCATTCGTTTTCTCTGGTGTCTGGTACCGAAGTTCTTGTCTCGCTGGTTATATTCACATCTTCAATACCATTACAAAGCTGTCGATAGAGTTGAAACTTGCTATCGCATCCCAGCGAACTTCAATAAATTCCTGAGGCCGGGTTTCAAACAACCATCACAAGAATGATTTTTACCGCTGTTGCAGGAGAGGAAAGCAATTTCTTAATTTCACAACAGCTCAGACTTGTAGAAGAAAGCTGGGCTCGGAATGGAATAGATTGACTGCATAAGTACCCTGGCTTCATCGGGAAAGTGCTAAATATAGTTTTGGTAAAAGCTGTAACTGTGAGTATCCATACTACTCAGCAGAATCAACTTAGGTCTCAATCAACATTGCGGAAATACTAGCCACACATAATTTAATTAAAAAAGATCGTTCAGGCAAGACCTGTATTTAGATACTTTAAGCGTATTTCAACAACGCACCACTTTATCGCATTTACCATTCATGTACCAATGATATATTAGTGATCTGCTTACCTAAAGCCCGGGTGATGCAAGTCATGCTTCGATTAGTAAATATTGAGCTTATCCTGGAACAATAATTCCGATTGTTCTTCTTTATTCTTGCTCAATTATGATGAGCGATCGAGGTATTCCACCCAAGAACCTTTAACTTTTTATAGTGCCAAAATGTGGGATAATATGAATAATCCAAGTATTTAAAATCATCCTGCCAAAAAGAGACTATCTCCGGTTGGATTTGTGGAAAAAGTCAGAGCAATAAACTCAATCTCTTCACAAAAAATTATTAAATCCGGTCTTACGACTGTGTCGGTGGCAAGAATGAAATCCAACTCATAATAGAGTTTGCAACAACTGGAATTGCTTTCCAAAGAATTCATGAACATCCTTAGCGTGTTTCTGGCTACATCCTGGTGCAATTTATTCGCCGATGGACTCACATCGTCGGGAATACCCCGAATCAATTCCCAATCACCTTTCCAGCGACGGTAGTCCTCGATTTTGAATTGAGGCAAATGATAGATTTTTATGGCACTCATAACTACAAAGCGATCGAAAAACAACATTCAAGCACTTTGATAGACGGGACGCGGACTAGAACAAAAAAAAAAGGGTCGTTGCGAGTCGTGTTTACTCAAATATATCTGAAAAATCAAGCTCCAAATGACATCCCTTTAAAGGAAAAGGATCATCTGGAGATCTCTTTAGATACTTCTCATCCTTTAGTTGGTAGGCATGGATGGTTTGGTTTTCAGGATCTAGGATCAGATAGTTTTTAAGGCCATATTCTCGATAAAGCTCAAACTTAACTTTTTCGTCGATAAGCCTGCTAGAGTCCGATAAGATCTCCACAATTAATGATGGAGCAAATTGGGATAGTCTCCTTCAATCTCTTCACAAAAAATCATCAGATCCGGCCTCACAACCGTATTCGTTGCAAGAATTAAATCTAACGCGTAATAAATTTTGCAATCACAGGAATTGGATTCAAGGGCATTCATGAGCATCCTAAGCGTATTTCTGGCAACATCCTGATGTAACCGATTCGCCGAAGGACTCATGGCATAGGGAATACCACGGATCAATTCCCAGTCACCTTCCCATCGTTGGTAATCCTCGATTTTGTATTGGGGTAATGCTCAAATTTTATGGCACTCATAGCTCTAAAGTTATCAAAAGCACCATAGATGCACTTTGGTAAAGGCTGGTGACTCAAACAAAAAAAGGGGTACTTTCGCACCCCTTCTGTAATTTTCAAAACGTTTTCTATCCCATCTCACCTAAGCTGTATCCGTCCCGGTAATTGCGACGAACAAATTGGTTGGCTTGCTCAAAATTGGTGATGCGCATGTTTTCGGCATCCCAAAGCAATGTTTTGCGACCCAGGTATCGATTTGATCCGGTCCAGAAATTGTCGTCTTTCAACTCGGGATTCTTGATGTTGAAACTCTGGATTGCCAGATTGCCGATCAGCAAACTTTCGGTAAATGGACCCGCGTAGTCAAAGGATGAACTGGTCTCAGCATTACCATAGCCTGCGATGCAAGCATTGACCCATTGCAGGTAATGACCTTCTGGTACTCTTGCGATGGTTTCTTTGGGCATTTCTTCTTTTTCCATCCGCATCGAGGGAACCAGACGTGGATTAGCTCCATAACAATCGGCCATGATGGTGCCTTTGGTGCCTTCAAAGATCACGCCTCCGTCCCAGTTGCCCAGGGCCTCATCTGGTAACATTCCATCAGGTCGGGCAGGCAAAAGACCTCCATCCATCCAGGTTACTTTGATCTGCCCTTGCCATCGGTACGAGGGTATTTCAGATGGATGATGCTAGAACCTGGAAAGCTATCCGGATATTCTAACTCCTTAAATTTATCCAGATAGAGACCGGCCATGCTGCACTCCACTTCGCTGGGGTACAAAATCGGTAAGATGCGATATACCGGATCCATGATGTGACAAGCCATATCTCCAAGAGCTCCGGTGCCGAAGTCAGACCAACCTCTCCAGTTCCAGGGCATGTAAGCCGAATGGTATTCGCGGTATGGAGCTGTACTCAGCCAAAGATCCCACTGCACCTCTGAGGGCACTGCTTGTTTTTCAGTGGGAGTTGCCAATGCTTGTGGCCATATGGGCCGGTTGGTCCAACAAGTCACGTTTTGAACATCACCTATCATTCCTGCATCAACCATTTCCTTCATCTTTCGCACCCCATCACCACTGCCACCCTGATTTCCCATTTGAGTGACCACTTTATATTTCTTTGCGGCATGAGTCAGCATCCTGGCTTCGTAAATATCATGAGTCAATGGCTTCTGTACATAAACGTGCTTGCCACGCTGCATGGCGGCATAGGCAGCCACCGCATGCGTATGGTCAGGGGTGGATACCGATACAGCATCGATGGAATCTCCTTCTTTTTCAAGCATCACCCTAAAATCATGATAATAAGGGGCTTTTGGATAAGCTTCGCGCGAAGTTTTTGCTCGTGATCACTTTTGGCAAAGCTCGATAGATCACTGGTACCCTTTCCTCCAACCCCTATTCCCGCAATGTTTAACTTGTCGCTAGGTGCCACAAAACCTCTCCCTCCCAGCACATGACGGGGTACGATCATAAAGGTTGAAGCCGTTAGACCAGCACTTTTGATAAATTGCCGGCGACTTGAATTTTTGCTATTTGCTGTTTTCTTCTTCATTAATATTTGATTGAGACCTCCAAAATAAGCACCTTGTTCGAGAATCACAAATCGGTCTCCCGATGATTTTAGCCTTCAGCTAGGAGCAGAGCCCAGTTATTGAGTGAAGACATTTTGAAAATCTTTCTCACCGGATGCAACCATTTTCATCATCTTTCCCACTCATACTATAAACAACCCATTTTTTGGACGATCGCGCACTTGTTAATCGATTTTTAAAACACCGGACCAGCCTGAACTTTTCAGCGATCTTCAGTCGTCATGGGCAGACCCTGATGCGGGTAGCGATCTATCTATGCCGTAACCAAAAGGAAATCGCGGAGGATCTCGTCCAGGAAACATGGATTGCCGCGATTGCAAAGTTAGGCTCTTTTGAGTGGAGGTCCAGTCTAAAAACCTGGTTGACCGGAATTTTAATCAATAAATATCGCGACCACCAGCGAAAAGATATGAAACATGAAGAAATATCCAGCGCATATGAAAAAGGCAACATGGTGGGTCAGGATCTACGAATGGATATGAAAAATGCTATCCTGAAATTGCCGATGGGATATCGGGAAATACTGACCCTCCATGATATTGAGGGGTTTAAACATCAGGAAATTGCTGAGCTATTGGAAATCAACGAGGGTACCAGTAAAAGCCAGTTATTTCATGCGCGAAAAGCGATGCGAAAAATATTAACAGAATACAAGACAAAGTGATGGAAGAAGAGAGATGGTCAAAGTCGGAACAGAAGGTATTGGAGGAACTATCGGGAGAGGTCTTCGATTTAGAAAATCTGAAAAGAAGTTGGAAAAGGAGCTTGTGGATCAAGGTCTAATTAATCGAACTACTATAAAACTTAGTAAAATGAAAAAAAACGATCATTCAAGTGGCTGCATCCATCCTTATTTTGATCAGCGGATACTTTATAGGAAAAATGAATAACAGGGAATCAATAAATTCTTCAAACATGAATACGTATGCTTTATTTCTTTATGAGAACGATGAATTTGTGGCCAATGATCCTGAGAGTCTGGTTGCTGAATATAGTAATTGGGCCGGACAACTTGCTGGGGAAGACAAATTGGCTTATGCCGAAAAGCTAAACGATGATCAGGATTTTTGGCTCGGAAAACCGACGGTGCAGAACCACACCAGCAAATTAACCGGATACTTCGTTTTTTACGCACCTGATTTTGCGGAAGCCAAAAAGATTGCAACAACCCATCCACATACCAAATATGGTGGCGGTCTGGAATTACGACCCATTGATAAAATAGATTAAGATAGATAGGAGCTGTATTCTATTTTCTTAGTTGAGAACTGACAGGTGGTTCTTAGTCATAACTATTGGATCCTACTTATTTCGACTACCGAAGTACTTAATTTATTTGTTCTTTTGTCTTGACACACAGAACCAAAAAGTCAAGGCTCTAAGATCTAAGCCTAAAATGGATGGTCAAAACCGAAATTCTAAAAACTCACCTTGATGGTTCTATCTCTGCTCTCTAGGAGGGTGTTGAACTACGCAACTTGATGCTGAAGCCGGAAATTCGTCGTTTCTGGTGCGGCGAGACGAGGGAAGCTACCGGAGGTTGTCGCGCCGTGAAAGTCCGTGAGATGGGGACTACACACAGCGCTTTATATAAATATTAAAGCATGAGTGTAATGAAACATCTCATCACACGCCAATGGGTATCGACCCCCATCCGGCAAGGTTTAGCCAACCTCCGGAAGCGAGTCTTGCGTAATCATTCGAGAGGATGGTACGAAGCGTAGACAGCGAGTGTCAAGGTGTATGATAGAGCCTCGAAAGGGTAGATAAATCTGGAGTCTTAGTAGTCAACTTTGCTGGGACAATATGGAGGTAGGGCCAAAGGCGATCCTGCCGAAGTCCAGGCGGGGTCAAAGAATGCATCAGAGACATAGAGGGCGAGTACGGGAACACGGGAGACCCTACTGTCTCCTGCTGGGAGAAGGGCAAATGGGCGAGCTCTTGAACAAAAGGCCTGTGTAGGGTGGTCAGTGTCATCATCATCCTGCAGCGAAGAAACGCGATGACAGGAGCAGGTACGCAAGCCGAGGGAAACCGAAGGTGAAGGAATGACAGAGGGAGTCTTAGCCGCTTCATAGTACCGTTGGAAAGGTGGGAAATCCTAACCGGGGAAAGCCACTGAGTAGGGAAGGGAGCAGCACGAAACGGGGGACTGTGTTTTGGACACATTGATTATACCAGTTTATAATATACGATGTCAACGAAAGAGATACAGATAGCACAACTGTCAAGGAAACACAAGGACAGCACGTTGCACAATTTGCACGGCTTTATCGATATATATGCCCTGTATGGGTCATATAAAAGATTGAATAGACAAAGCGCAAGTGGCGTGGACGGAGAGACATGGCAGAGCTACGGAAAAGGAGGAATAGGTAAAATGACAGAGCTTCTGAACAAATTCAAGAAAGGAACCTATCGGGCGCCAAACGTCCGCCGCGTGTACATAGGAAAAGATAGCGGTGGGACACGGCCATTAGGCATACCGACGATCGAGGACAAGATACTGCAGACAGCAGTGCTAGGGGTACTTGAACCAGTGTACGAACAAGAATTCAAAGAATTCTCGTACGGGGTTCAGGCCGGGTCGGAGTCAGCACCAAGCGATAGATTACCTGTTTGAAGAGGTAAGTTTTGGGAAGATACGCTATGTCATAGATGCGGATATTCGCAACTTTTTCGGGGAGCTCAACCATGGTCTGTTACGAAGTTTTCTGGACCTACGGGTAAAGGATGGACTGGTACGTAAAATGATAGATAAATGGCTCAAGGCGGGCATCATGGAATCTGGCCAGGTTACCTACCCTGTAGAGGGTACACCACAGGGAGGTTCCATTACGCCACGTACACAGTTGGTAACTTTCTATATTTTGCTCATTTTGAGTTTTTTTTACCGGGATTGAATGCTTGATGTCAATTATATCATCGCCTATAATTATCTCCTTTACGAGCAATCTTAATACCTTCTTTTTCTCTTTTATATCCAGCAGATTAACGTTTTGTTCTAGCCGGTTTGTAAAACTATGAACATCTAATAATTGAAGGCGATGATCTAATGCCAGCTCATGCGCCTTCAAATTCTCCAGTTCCTTTTCGGTCGCATTAACGCGTTTTTGCAGTTCAGGCATCCTTTTTCGTAGTTGAGCAATCGTTATAAGGCCTTCCTGATACGCATCAAGTAATTTATCCATTGACTGGGACATTTTGGTCTTCTGCTTCTCTATTACAGCTTTTTGTTTCAGCAAAGGACTTGTTTTTCTGGCCTCCTCAATCCGCTTCTCCACTTCTTTTGGATAAGTGTAGGATCTTCCAGCAAAGCCACTACTTCCTGCCATACGATATTATCGAGATAATCTTGCCTTACAGGTCGGCAAGTACATTTCTTGCCACCCCTCAAAACGATAATCATCGGACCCAAAACATCTGTAATAATAGATCTTATTTTTTGCCGATGTAGTAGTAAATGTTCTGTAAAGTGAATAACCACATTCGCGACACACCATCATGCCTTGCAACAAGGTCTCCACTTTAGTATTCCTCTTTGAATGAAGTTTGTTGTTCGCTAATCTTTCCTGAACAATATCAAAAATTGATTGATTGACTATTGGTGGAACTGGTATCTCAATCCATTCTTTTCTTGGTTTTTCTTTATTGCAACCATCCTTCGCTAGATATCCGCCCTTTGCTCTTAAAGGTTTTGTGATCCTTTGGCGGTCCGTTTGTTCAGTCTTACCATAACAGGCTTTACCGCAGTATGCAGGATTACGGAGCATACCCCACACGGTTGATCTTTCCCATTTAGATATTCCTTTTTTGGTAGGAACTTTCCGGGCATTCAATTGCCCCGTAATAGCGCCAATGCTTAGAAACTCTTCGGCGTATAATTGATAAACTTCTCGTACTACTAATGCCTGATCTTCATTGATCTCATACCTGGCCGCTGTTACATCGGTCTTTTTGATATAGTTAAATCCATATGGAGCTCCATAAAACATTTACCACTCCCGCCTTTGCTTTAAATCGCTTACCTCTACGGCATCGTTCCCTAATTATGGCTCTTTCATATTCCGAGATCATTCCTTGCAATTGTAACAACAGTGCTTCTTCTGGCGTGTCTCCTTTAGGTGAATTAACAAATAGTACTTCTGTGCCAGAGGTAGCAAATTCATCGATTAAAACAACTTGATATGCATAATTTCGACTCAATCTGTCAGGGCTATAAATCAGCACTGCGTCTATTTGACCTTCCGCACTCAGATCCCCTTACTTTTTCTAGTCAGGTCGAACTAATATCGCACCACTGTAACCTTCATCCTTAAACACGTACTCATCCGGAACAACATATCCTTGCTCTTTTGCAAAATTAAGCAGTTCATCTACCTGGCTGCCAATGGTTTTATTCTCCTTCTGTTGATCGGAGGATACTCTTGTATATATGGCTGCTATTTTCATATACTGTATCTTGTTCTATTGTTTCATTAGTATTAATGGAATGCTGAGTGGAGGCTTTAATGTTGTTGGTGGGAACAACGAGATGATACACCTGAGAGAGCTTTTGCTCCCACAAACGATCATAGATATAGGATACCTTAGCTTGCTTCTCCTTTTTGCCATGATTCTTTTTTGCCAGGAATTCTTCCAGCGCAGTTCGGACCACTTTGCTGATCGAGATCCCTTTTAATCTCGCAAATTTCTTTACCTGATTGATTAGGCTGGGTGGCAGCTTGACTGTAAACACCACAGAATCTTCTGGAATAGCTATCTTCCCATTGTTCGCCTTGGCCTGCTGAACATACCGGTAAGCCTGAATCTGCGAAACACCATACAATTCCATTAAAGCCTCCACTACCTGAGATTGCGGCTCCTCGTTGTTTAGTAAAACGTATGCATGGTTGATGCGTTTGGCAAGTTCCGAATTCTGCGATCTTTTCATTAATCATAAATGTAATACTATTTATGAAATAAACAATTTAAAATCTACCTCTTTTAATTGATACACTTCGAAAAAACTCAATGTTTGTGACTGTGTACGTGGAGTTATCTCCCCACTACTGAGCAATATCTATCTACATTATGTACTGGATACATGGTATTCGGAAATGATACAACCACTACTGAAAGGGAGAAGCATGATAGTGAGGTACGCAGATGATTTTGTTTTAGGCTTCAGTGATCTGGAAGATGCAAGCGTGTCTTCAAGGTTTTACCAAAGCGATTTGAGAAATATGGGTTACGTATACACCCGGAGAAGACAAAGCTGATAGACCTAGCAGGAACAGGTAAAGGGCGAAGAACGCAGCTTTGATTTTCTTGGGTTCACCCATTATCTTGGAAAGAGCAGAAAAGGGTATAAAGTATTGAAGCGTAAAACGAGTCGGAAGAAATTTACCGGAGCTTTAAGGAGAATGGCCACCTGGATTAGCGCAATAGGAACATGCGAGCGGTCGATCTGATAGCAAAAGTAAATATCAAATTACGCGGATACTACAATTATTATGGCATCACCTTTA
Organism: Saprospiraceae bacterium; assembly: GCA_016711125.1. Classification (GTDB taxonomy): domain Bacteria; phylum Bacteroidota; class Bacteroidia; order Chitinophagales; family Saprospiraceae; genus JABDMH01. Next base: position 368,814 of record JADJTQ010000007.1, read on the forward strand.
AATTTTAATGGTATTCGGCGCTACTACCTTGAAGTATTTAAACTATTATTTAAATGGTTGAATCGACGAGGAGGTCGCTCCAAAAACTGGGACCACTTCAACAATTTATTGATGGAGTGGCAACCACTATTACGTCCGAAAATATATCATTCCTATTCTTTAGCGAAACCCTGATTCGGAGGAACCGTATGCGGGGAAGCCGCTCGTACGGGTCTGTGGGGGCGCGGGGAGGTAACGAACCGCACTACCCGGATCGCGCCGTGAAAGTCCGTGAGATGGGGACTACACACAGCGCTTTATATAAATATTAAAGCATGAGTGTAATGAAACATCTCATCACACGCCAATGGGTATCGACCCCCATCCGGCAAGGTTTAGCCAACCTCCGGAAGCGAGCCTTGCGTAATCATTCGAGAGGATGGTACGAAGCGTAGACAGCGAGTGTCAAAGGTGTATGATAGAGCCTCGAAAGGGTAGATAAATCTGGAGTCTTAGTAGTCAACTTTGCTGGGACAATATGGAGGTAGGGCCAAAGGCGATCCTGCCGAAGTCCGGGCAGGGTCAAAGAATGCATCAGAGACATAGAGGGCGAGTACGGGAACACGGGAGACCCTACTGTCTCCTGCTGGGGAGAAGGGCAAATGGGCGAGCTCTTGAACAAAAGGCCTGTGTAGGGTGGTCAGTGTCATCATCATCCTGCAGCGAAGAAACGCGATGACAGGAGCAGGTACGCAAGCCGAGGGAAACCGAAGGTGAAGGAATGACAGAGGGAGTCTTAGCCGCTTCATAGTACCGTTGGAAAGGTGGGAAATCCTAACCGGGGAAAGCCACTGAGTAGGGAAGGGAGCAGCACGAAACGGGGGACTGTGTTTTGGACACATTGATTATACCAGTTTATAATATACGATGTCAACGAAAGAGATACAGATAGCACAACTGTCAAGGAAACACAAGGACAGCACGTTGCACAATTTGCACGGCTTTATCGATATATATGCCCTGTATGGGTCATATAAAGATTGAATAGACAAAGCGCAAGTGGCGTGGACGGAGAGACATGGCAGAGCTACGGAAAAGGAGGAATAGGTAAAATGACAGAGCTTCTGAACAAATTCAAGAAAAGGAACCTATCGGGCGCCAAACGTCCGCCGCGTGTACATAGGGAAAAGATAGCGGTGGGACACGGCCATTAGGCATACCGACGATCGAGGACAAGATACTGCAGACAGCAGTGCTAGGGGTACTTGAACCAGTGTACGAACAAGAATTCAAAGAATTCTCGTGCGGGTTCAGGCCGGGTCGGAGTCAGCACCAAGCGATAGATTACCTGTTTGAAGAGGTAAGTTTTGGGAAGATACGCTATGTCATAGATGCGGATATTCGCAACTTTTCGGGGAGCTCAACCATGGTCTGTTACGAAGTTTTCTGGACCTACGGGTAAAGGATGGACTGGTACGTAAAATGATAGATAAATGGCTCAAGGCGGGCATCATGGAATCTGGCCAGGTTACCTACCCTGTAGAGGGTACACCACAGGGAGGTTCCATCTCCCCTACTGAGCAATATCTATCTACATTAGGTACTGGATACATGGTATTCGGAAGTGATACAACCACTACTGAAAGGGAGAAGCATGATAGTGAGGTACGCAGATGATTTTGTTTTAGGCTTCAGTGATCTGGAAGATGCGAAGCGTGTCTTCAAGGTTTTACCAAAGCGATTTGAGAAATATGGGTTACGTATACACCCGGAGAAGACAAAGCTGATAGACCTAGCAGGAACAGGTAAGGGCGAAGAACGCAGCTTTGATTTTCTTGGGTTCACCCATTATCTTGGAAAGAGCAGAAAGGGTATAAAGTATTGAAGCGTAAAACGAGTCGGAAGAAATTTACCGGAGCTTTAAGGAGAATGGCCTGGATTAAGCGCAATAGGAACATGCGAGCGGTCGATCTGATAGCAAAGTAAATATCAAATTACGCGGATACTACAATTATTATGGCATCACCTTTAATTTTAATGGTATTCGGCGCTACTACCTTGAAGTATTTAAACTATTATTTAAATGGTTGAATCGACGAGGAGGTCGCTCCAAAAACTGGGACCACTTCAACAATTTATTGATGGAGTGGCAACCACTATTACGTCCGAAAATATATCATTCCTATTCTTTAGCGAAACCCTGATTCGGAGGAACCGTATGCGGGGAAGCCGCTCGTACGGGTCTGTGGGGGCGCGGGGAGGTAACGAACCGCGCTACCCGGATAACTGACAGAGGAGCAACAAGACCAGGAGCGACGAGAACGGCTGCATCATGTTATAGTAAACATTTATTTTTTATTAATCAGCGCGAGGTGAGTATTTCAACAGCCTCCCAGGCTAACAAGTCATCCCGAATTCTGATTTTTCAGCTTCTCGGGCTCATACAATTTAGAATTTGTACGGTTTTCCCCAGCCATTTCTTAACGGCTTATCTCTTAAGGCCCCTATTGGACCTTTTAACAAAGGTCTTTGGATTGGCTCCGCGTCTGGCCTTAGATCTTTTGTAAGGTTCTGTTTATTTCCTGTTAATTACCCACTAAATATATACAAGAACTTAACAGGTTTATCCCCATAATCAGTGGGAAATAGGTTCGTTTTGCTGACCCTGACTCTGCAACAGTTGCTATTGCTTTGTTGACCTGCATAATCCGCTGATCTTTGCTATATTTCATAATGGCAAAAACAGAGCAATACGATTTTGATTACATCATCATGGGAAGTGGATTTGGCGGCTCAGTAAGTGCTTTGAGACTTTCCGAAAAGGGTTACAAAGTACTCGTTGTAGAAAAAGGAAAATGGTATCAATCGGACGATTTTGCCAAAACCAATTGGAATCTGAGAAAATGGTTATGGATACCTTCGTTGCGCTGCTTTGGTATCATGAAAATGAGCATTTTCCGGCATGTTGTCATTCTATCCGGGACCGGGGTTGGAGGTGGTTCTCTGGTCTATGCAAATACTTTACCGATCCCCAAATCCACGTTTTATCATTCAGGTAGTTGGAGTGATTTGGCGGAATGGGAATCAGAACTAAAGCCTTATTATCAAAAAGCATTAAAAATGCTTGGAGCCGCCAGAAACCCAAGATTGTTTGATGCAGATCTGGCATTAAAAGATCTTGCACAGGAGATCGGAAGGGAAAATGAATTTGAGCACCCCGATGTGTCGGTATTCTTTGGAAATGAAGGTGAAAGAGTCTCTGATCCTTATTTTGGAGGAGAGGGGCCGGACCGAAGTGGTTGTATTTACTGTGGAGGTTGCATGACGGGTTGTCGCCATAATGCTAAAAACTCGCTTGACAAAAACTATCTGTTTTGGGCTCAAAGAAAGGGAGCGGAGATCTTAGCGGAGAATGAGATTTTTCAGGTTGCACCTATCGCCCAGGATGACGGCTCACAAGGGTACAAGGTCCAGGTAAGATCAAGTACCAGGTATTTTAAAAAAGCAAAAGAGTTTACTGCTAAAGGGATTATTTTTTCAGGTGGAGTGCTAGGCACTATTCGTTTGTTACTTAAACTCAAGAAGAAGTCACTCCCAGGGCTTTCCGATAAATTAGGGGGTGACGTGAGAACCAACAATGAAACACTCATTAGTGTCTCGACACTTGATAAACAAAAAGATTTCTCAAAGGGTGTCGCAATAGGAAGCTTACTCCATACTGATAATAACAGTCATTTGGAAATTGTGCGCTATTCTGAGGGATCTGGGTTTTGGAAACTTTTTCACCTGCCTTTATCAACCGGAAGCAACGCTATGACCCGCATCATAAAGATGGCAGGGCAAGTACTACGAGCTCCGATTAATTATTTTCGTATATATTTTGTAAATAGTTGGTCAAGGAGTACTGCGGTCTTACTCTTTATGCAAACGATTGATAGCACTCTTCAATTTAAGAAGAACCTACTGGGTTTTATGGTCTCGGCCGTCAGCACTGGAGAAAGACCCAGAACCAATTTGCCTGAATCAATATCTCTCACCAAGAAATATGGTAAGATAGTCAACGGTATGTCAACCTCCTTTGTTTTAGAAGCCTTGGCTGGAATTCCGTCCACAGCGCATGTACTGGGAGGGGCAGTGATGGCTGGTGATATCACAAAAGGTGTAATTAATAGAAACAATGAAGTCTTTGGTTACCAGAATATGTTCATCATCGATGGATCGATGATTTCGGCCAATCCTGGGGTCAATCCGGCATTATCTATCACCGCAATTGCCGAAAGAGCGATGGATCAGATTCCTTTAAAATCTGAAAAAGCAGGATAAATGGACATCAAATCAATTCTTACAATTGGAGCGACGCGATAAAATGGTACACTAAGAAATACTGGCTATTTTATAGTGTTTTTTGGCTTCAGAGTGCCAACATAATCATAGCTCATTGAAAAATACTGACTCAGTTCTTTGGTGTTTATAAATAGCGCTTCCGGGACCAAAACATATTCCTGCATAACCCTGCCATATTGTACACTTAAGGAGGAACTATATCTTTTGATGAAATCCTCCCTTTCCTTTTGCGGAAGCCTTAAGCTGAAGTGATCCTCTTTGTCAATGAAGGAAAACATATGGCCATTCAAGGATGTGTACGGCATTGTTGCTCCTTTTCTTTCCAGATGAGGAATCGTAGCGATGAGTTGATCATAATACTTAATGATCTCATCGGGTATACTGGATCTATTTTTAGCACTCAAGATCTGAAAGGGGAGAGAGTTTCTTAATTTTTCCGGCTTAAATAAAAATTTGTGGCCTTGGAGTAGGACAATGCCTCAAAATACCCTTTGCCCTCCAAAGCGTCCACATATTGTACGGAACCTAGTCGAAATTTCATATTGACTCCACTGGATTTGGCAATGGCATCTTCGATGCGACAGAAGAAAGCGGTTGGAACTTGTAAATTGTTTAAGTCCGGAGCTTGCTGAGTAAGTATGGATTGGTGATTTCTTTTTAAAGGAAGATATAGCACGGAAGGACGATAGAGAGAAGGAAGAATAGCCTCAAGGGTGATGAATTGATTATTTTTTTGAGTAGGCTCTGACACCTGAGACTGACAAGGCAAACAAACAAGATTCAAAAGAAATAGGAGACAAATAATAAATTTCATCGGTTGAAATTACGTTAAAAAAGCGAACATGTTGAGCCAACTTCTATCGCAAGACCAGTTTTTTAAGTAATTGACCACGTTGGGTTGCTAGTTCAAGAATATAGACGCCTGGAGTCAATGTAGTCAAATCAAGTAGATATCGGGTGTAGAGTTCTTCCGCGTCTTTTGAGACTGAGTAGAGCTTTTGTCCAGTGGTCGAAAATAAATTAATCTGGACCTTACCTTCGTAAGATCGGGATAGTTTGATGAATGTCTGGTCACGAGCCGGATTGGGAAAGACCAACACCTCATCGACTGGTATGAGTAGTGCCGAATCACTGGCCATTATTGTCTCCCGCTGTCTGATATCCTGACTTAGCAAGCGATAGTAATAAATCTGACCTTGACTAACATCCAAATCAGCATATTGAAAAACTCGTTGATTCGGCTCGATTAATTTTCCTTCAAAATTTAAAATTCTCGCATAGGTAATTTTATCGGTACTGCGCTGAAGTACAAAAAGCCGATTATCGTATTCTCGTTCACTGATAAAGTGAATATGAATATGGTCCGTTTGTTCGGTTGCGGTGAATTCTCTAATGGAAGTGCGAAAAATCGGAGGAAGATCAAAACTACTCTTACCGTCAAAAGTGTTATGGCTACTGCCTTGATCTGCTGAAAAGCCCAGGCCTCTGCCGGCAAATGACTTCCAAATTTGAAATTGATGTTGTCCCTGATAGAGCAAGCTGTCAGCCATCAGAATTGCATTGCGGCCATCGACAAAACCAGGATAACAATTCAGGATTTTTAATCCTTCCATCACCAAACGCAAAGCGATATTATTTCCTCCTGAACCGGTATAAATATTTTGGTCTCTGCCATCCGACTCAATGATATTCCATGTCATGTCCCATAACATCGAACACCAAACTGCACCAACGTGATGAGTGATTGGCGAGTTTTTTAGGTCATCGTAAATCATGGGGTTTACTGATTGGTTCGTACTATAGGGATACTGGCGTATTCCTTTGCCGGTAATGCTTTGGTTGGAGACATAGGTACCAATTCCGCGAATATCTTCCGGATTCGCCGAAGACCAATTTGTGGTCAGCATCAGACCAAAATAGTCGCTCCATCCTTCACCCATTTGCTCATTATTATCAAGGCCGTCGATACTATTAGCACCAGCCAAAAGGCGAACGGATATACCGTGACCATATTCGTGACTAATGATCAGATTATCCAGAGCTGAGTCCAATACTCCGGGATCACTCTGACGTCTTATTTCGACTTCTATTTTGCCTTCCGCTAAGAGGCTTTTTAAGATGGCACATTGATCTTCACCGATCATGACCGCTGGTATCGTAACGGATTGATCTTCTCCACCCATGACAATGGCATCTCCCGCTTCATTATTACAGACGATTACTGCTTTTGCACCAAGGTCTTGCATTCGTCTTACTTTCTCGACAAAAAAGCAAGTTCCGCGATCTACCAGAGCGATCTTTCCCCTTATTTCCTCTATATCTATGATCGCTGTGCTTAAACAAGCAAGGCTGGTGGTGCGATTTGCATCCTTGATCAATACAATTTCGGATTGATCAATCTCACCGAATCGCAATTTATTGTTAGCACTAAATCCCGATTCCACTGCATTGATTGTTGTGACAGAACCGTCTGCTTTTAATACCCTTACTGATGCATCATAAACTCGCATATTCCATAGGTACATTTGCATTCTGCCAGGCACACCATCTTCTGCGACAAAAAACCGGGCGTTGTTGCGATCGCTGCCATCTTGAGCATCGGCGTATATTTGATCATTGCCGGCTCCGAACCGATCATAATTATTAATTTGAAAATTACCGGCAGCTTCATCAAATCCGTAATGGTAGAAGACATCGTGATTGATGTTGTTCCAATAAAACAAATTGGTCACCGCTGCCTCAACTGAGTGGCTGGGGGCCTCTGAAAAATCTAAATCGTACGCAAAAGCAAGACTACCTCCACCATCGGGACGATCTTCATTGAGATCCAATCCGTCAATGTCATCCTGAGCAAAGACATTATTTCCGCGGGTGTCCAGGTATTCTGCACCCACCAATCCATCCACATCGTGCCAGCCAAACGGTGATGCTTTTACATCAGCCGGAGATACCTCTATCCGACGTTCACCATGGAAAGGGCTTTCTACCGGCCAGGGGTAAACCAAATAACCCTCAGCCTGTTCAAGTCCGGCCTGCGATCGGAGATCATCACAAGGCGAAAAAGTATCATGTTCTTCGGATGGAGACGAATTAAAGGAACATTGGAGTACCAAATCCTTCAGTCTGATAATAGCTCCTGAAGAGGCATCGACCCAGATCCTCCATTGATGAGAATCCTGTTGGAGCCGGATGTCATAGGTCAGATGCCAATGGTCATTCTCCTGATCCAGATAGCTTGCTTTAGGGAAGCCCGATTTGATTCTCCCGCGGACGATCGATATCTTTTCCCAACCATATTTAATGAGAGATCAACATCTATCATAGACCCGATCACCATATTTTCTTTCAAATGATCGATCAAAGTGTGATTGAGCAGCTTCAGCTTTCCACTTTGCAAACGCACAACATTGACCAAGGCTCCCTCAATAGGGTAACCCAAATGGTGTTGCTGGATATAAAAGTGGGTTAATCCCGTACTCTGGTCATAATGTGAGTCGCTGACGATCAGTTCCTTGATGTCCTCCTGCTGAAAACCACGCTGTTGAAGATTTTCTCTGACATATCGGATGGCATCTGCATCTGTACGATTAGCAAAGGCCACAATATACATGGAGAAAAATAGAATCGATGGCCAAAATTTCATGGAGCCGGATGCATATAATATTCAATAAACGAATTTCTGAGGCATTTCAGCTATATAGCATATATGTGGTTTTTCTCTTACGGTCGATATTCGCTCTGATTTGTCAGTCATATGCTAAAAAGGCTATAAATTAGATCTCTGATAATGTTATCAAAATATGAAAACAGTGCTACGAATAAATTTTCCCAGGTTTCTGATGATGCTATTATCTGGTGTCTTAATCATCACCACAATAGCGGCACAAGATGAATCAGATACAACCCTGCTTGAACGATCGTTGCAAGAAATCACCGTAACCTCTTCAAGACTTCCTACAAACATCATGGAGTCTTCACGGATGATTTACTTTCAGCAGTTAGATCGTACTAATCAAAATAATCAGGGAATTGCCTTAGACGAGGCATTACGTTATATACCGGGTGTGTTTTCAATGGACGCTCTAAATTTTTCGCAGGATATCCGTATAGCAATGCGTGGCTTTGGATCGAGAGCTGCTTTTGGGGTAAGAGGTATCAAGGTACTGGTCGATGGTATACCCGCAACTACTCCTGATGGTCAGACTCAACTTGATCAGCTGGATGTACAAAGTCTCGGTAGCGTTGAAGTAATGACTGGTGCAGTGGGTGGTCTTTATGGAAATGCTTCGGGTGGTGCTATCAGCTTAAATACCCCGACACCCTACAAAGATGGAGTAAGGATCAAAGCGCTTGGGGGATCTTATGGGTTATTGAGAACCAACCTGGCGCTTGCAAAAGTGTGGGATCGACTCACCTTGGAATTAGGTGCTGATCGAACCACCATCGATGGATATCGGGATCACAGTGGATCCCGGACTTTTAATCTAAATAGCCGGCTGACGTATGTCAGCGAAAAGTCGGAGTGGCAATTTACCGGACAGTATACGGACAGCCCTTTAGCCGACGATGCAGGGGGTATCAATCTCGCCGATGTCATGGCTGATCGGCGTCAAGCCAGGGCTCAAAATCTGACTTTTGCTGCAGGAGAAGCCATTACCCAATTCACCAGTGGATTTCGATTTAAACACAGGCTCAAAAGCAATCAATCGATCGATGCCAAGGTCTACTATATTTATCGTGATTTTGAAAATCTTTTACCATTCCAGGCGGGTGGCGCCGTTGGTTTTAAGCGGGACTTTGCAGGATTGAATGGTCAATATACCTTAGAAAATCTGCATTATCGTCTGCTAGTCGGAGCCGAAACAGAATTACAAACGGATGCTCGGAAAAGAAATAACAATCAAAATGGAGCAATTGGTGATCTCATATTTGAACAGGATGAAAAATTCGGTATGACCGGACTATACATACTGCAAAATTTTAGAATAGATGATCGTATAAATCTGGATCTTAATACCCGGCTAGATCTTTTGAAGGTGGAGGCGATTGATCATTTTCTGACCGATGGCGATCAAAGTGGCATTATCAGATGGGAACACGTCAGTCCTTCGCTGGGAATTAATTATCGAATTTTACCCGGTCAGTTTTTATTCGCCATGGCAGGACATAGTTTTGAAACTCCTGCTTTATCTGAATTGTCCAATAGCCCAACCGGAGCAGGCGGTTTTAATCCGGATCTTGAACCTCAATTGGCCAATCATTTTGAACTAGGATATAAACGCAATCTAGCTGGTTGGCTATGGCAGGTGACCGGGTTTCACATCAGACTAAAAAATGAATTGTTGCCTTTTGAATTAATGGATTTTCCCGGAAGAACATTTTACCGGAATGCTGGAAAATCAAAACGCAACGGTGTGGAAATTGCGGTCAATGGTCAGCTATCCAAAAACCTTCGATTGCTTACGGCATATACTTATTCTGATTTTCAATTTTCTGAATATGATCTTGATGGAGAAAGTCTGAAAGGTAATTTTGTAAGTGGCATTCCTAAACATTTTGGCAACCTTGGTATCGTATATGAGCAAGCGGAAGGAGCATTTATCGCAGGTGATTTATCAGTGACCGGAAAGATGTTTGCCAATGATCAGAATACCGATAACGTAGAAGGCTACAGTCTGATTCACTTGAGAGGGGGCTGGAATTTTAAATTTAACCAGACAGATCTAAAAATTTATGCTGGTGTTCGAAATTTAACCGATGTGGATTATTTTGATAATTTAAGGATCAACGCATTTGGAGGCAGATATTATGAAGCTGCTCCCGGTCGTAACTATTTTGGAGGAATTTCACTTTCCTTTTGATGCGTATATTGTTTGTCAAACATAATGGGATCATGAGTGTTAATTTTAGATCAATTAACCAATTGGCAATTTAATCGATGGCTGGATGCAATCAATATAACCAATTTACCAGAAGAGATTTTCTGACAAGAACCTCTTTGGGGTTGGGTGCTCTCAGTCTATCTGGATTATTAAATCCTTTACAAGCAATTGATGGTGGTTCAAAATTGTTGGGCTCACCCGGAACGCATTTTCCCGCAAAAGTTAAACGAGTCATTTATCTATTTCAGAGCGGTGCACCATCGCAAGTAGATCTTTTTGATTATAAACCGGGACTAAAAGGAGTACACGGGCAAAACCTGCCTGATTCGATCAGAAAAGGTCAAAGATTAACTGGTATGTCGGCTGGCCAATCTCAATTGCCGGTGGTCAGTTCGCCATATAGTTTTAGGCAACACGGCAAGAGTGGTGCCTGGGTCAGCGAATTAATGCCGCATACAGCCAAGATAGCCGATGAGTTATGTTTTGTCAAATCTATGTACACCGAGGCCATCAATCATGACCCAGCTGTGACTTTCATTCAGACAGGTTCGCAATTACCTGGCCGGCCAAGCATGGGCTCATGGGTCAGCTATGGTCTTGGTAGTGAGAATGAAAATTTGCCGGCTTTTTGTGTCCTGTTATCCCAAGGGCTCGGAGGGGGTGGGCAGCCACTCTATAACCGGCTGTGGGGTAGCGGTTTTTTACCGTCACATCATCAGGGTGTACAATTCAGATCGGGTAAAGATGCCATTCTCTACTTAGGGAGCCCGGAAGGATTGAGTTATGAAGGTCGGCAGAATCAAATCAGACAAATTCAGAAAATCCAACATCAGAATTTAGAGGAATATGAAGACCCGGGTATTCAATCGAAGATTATGCAGTATGAAATGGCTTTTCGCATGCAAACATCTGTGCCAGAAGCACTTAGTGTAACCGATGAGCCCGATTATATTTTTGATTTGTACGGGGCCGACAGCCGTAATCCTGGCACCTTTGCGGCCAATTGTTTGTTGGCGAGAAAACTGATCGAGAAAGATGTTCGCTTTATTCAACTTTATCACCGTGGCTGGGATCATCATAATCATTTGCCAGGCCAGATTCCGATTTTAAGCAGGCAGACGGATCAGGGATCTGCGGCGTTGATCACTGATCTAAAACAAAGAGGATTACTTGACGATACGCTGGTCATTTGGGGAGGTGAATTTGGGAGAACGATCTATTCACAAGGAAGATTAACTGCTGATGATTTTGGCCGTGACCACCACCCACGTTGTTTTACGATCTGGATGTGTGGTGGGGTGTCAAGCAAGGTATTTCATATGGAGCAACGGACGACTTCAGTTACAATATTGTGGATAAGCCAGTTCACGTTCATGATTTTCAGGCAACGGTTTTGCACTTGCTTGGCGTGGATCACGAGCAGTTAATTTACAAACACCAAGGAAGAAGATATCGATTAACTGACGTGCACGGTCATCCTGTTAAAGATCTATTGGCATAAAAGATGGCTCGACAATATTTCTTTAAAAGTGTTTCACTATGCCTCTTGATGGTGTTTGTGAACGCTTGTCAGCGAGATCAACAAGAGGGTGAAAGACTACCTGATCGCGTTAGCTATAATTTTCATATCCGGCCTATATTGACTGATCGATGTTTTAGTTGTCATGGTCCTGACGAAGCTGCCCGCAAAGCAGATTTGCGATTGGATCTTGGCGAAAGTGTTTATAACGCCCGAACTAATGAGGGGTTGAAAATTTTGGTCGCCGGCAAAGCCTCCAAAAGTATGCTTTGGGAAAGAATTAATTCTTCCGATGCCGAGTTGACGATGCCTCCAGTTGATAGCAAGCTGACTTTGTCACCCCATGAAAAACAACTGATTAAAAAATGGATTGAACAAGGTGCGCTATTTGAACCACATTGGGCTTTTCAGCCAGTGGGAAAACCAAAGATTCCAAAATCTGTAAAAAAAGGCAAATTAGAACCTATCGATGCTTACATCCAGGAAAAATTAGATGAGCAAAATTTGACGTTTGCCGAAGAAGCAGATCGTATCACCCTACTAAGGAGGCTTTATTTTGATCTCACGGGTATCGGACCTTCTCCTCTTGAAATTGCAACATTTTTAGCAGATAAGGATTCGGATGTTTATGCCAGATTGGTCGACAGTCTGCTAACTGCTACCGCATTTGCCGAACGGATGGCAACCGATTGGCTCGACATAGCAAGATATGCTGACTCGCAAGGTATGCATTCTGATGGATGGCGATCCATGTATCCTTGGCGCGACTGGGTCATTGATGCATTTAAGAAAAATATGCCTTTTGACCAATTTATTCTGGAACAACTCTCCGGCGATTTATTACCGCACCCCAGCACTGATCAGCTTGTGGCCACTGGATTTAATCGCAATCACACGACCACAGCCGAAGGTGGTGTGGTTGATGAAGAATTTAAAAAAGAATATGCTCACGACCGGGTTGCTACAACTGCTACTGCTTTTTTAGGACTCACCCGGAATGTGCAAAGTGCCATGATCATAAATATGACCCGATCAGCCAGGAGGACTACTACCAGTTTTTTGGATTTTTTAATCAGGTGGATGAAGTGGGCATGACTGGTGATGATGGAAATTCAGGACCCAATTTACTGTTGATGGATAGGCTTGTATCTGAACAAATCGACAGTCTTGAGACATTGAATACTCTCGATCTAGAAGCGATTAATTTGCGGGAGCAGGAGATAGTAAAACAGATCGATTTTATTCGGAATTTGCCCAAAGATAATTGGTCTTTAAAGCGACAGATTTATTTGCCTTTTGAACAGTTGCATGTCTCAGTCTTAGATCAACAGGCAAATGCAAAAGTCACATCAGGAGTTGACCTGATTTCATCGGAGCGAGGTATGGCAGTGGCTTTTGATGATGAATATGATTATATCAATATATCAGAGGTGGGTCTTTTTGAACAGAGTCAATCATTTTCCGCTAGTGTCTGGGTGAAACCTGATTTGCAAAAAGCTTCCCAAACCATCATGGGTAATAGTGGACAAAAGGGTGTTTTTTGGAGAGGCTGGGATTTTATTTTAGATTCTTTAAATCGACCCACACTAAGGTTGATTCATGCTCTGCCCCAGGACATGTTAGTGGTTAGATCCTCACAGGAAATTGCAAGTAAGCAATGGACCCATCTCGCGTTTGTCTATGATGGAAGTGGTCATGCCTATGGGATTAAATTCTATATTAACGGGTTAGAAATAAAACCTGAGATTGTAAGAAATCAACTTCAACGAAGCATTTATCCGATGGCGTTTAGTAAGGAAAAAGTCAAAACGCCTTTGCGGATTGGAAAGAGCTATCGGGCGTTTACCGGAGAGTACGGAATATACGAAGGGTTGATGGATGATCTGATGGTTTTTGAGCGAAAATTAAGTGGTTTGGAAATCGCGTCACTTGCAGGCATCCAAACATTGGATGCAGTTCGAAAAGACTATTTGGAAGGAGGGACTGAAGATCTTCAAAGCTCACTGCAAGAGCATTATTTGACATTACATCCAGTAGCCGGATATCAAATAGTTGCAGAAAGACGACAACAGATAATTAGTTGGTTGGACAAGGTACCTGAAGTCATGATCATGCAAGATCAAGCTCAGCCGGTCGTCACTCATTTATTGATCCGGGGTAATTATGATCAGCCGGGTGAAGTTGTGTTACCTGGAACACCAAAGGCTATTTTTGCATTGGCAGACACTCTGCCAAGAAACAGGCTGGGGCTAGCTCGGTGGATGATTGCATCTGACAATCCATTGACCAGCAGAGTCATTGTCAACCGGATATGGCAAAAGTTTTTAGCAAGGGAATTGTGACCACTCCCCATGATTTCGGTTTGCAAGGGAATCTGCCTTCTCATCCTGAATTACTGGATTATCTTGCATTCGAAATCGTGCAAAATGATTGGGATCTCCGTCACCTCATTCGAACGATCGTAAACTCAAAAACCTACAAGCAGTCGTCTGAAGTCTCTAAAGGAAAGCGAATTTTAGACCCGGACAATGTCTATTTGTCGAGAGGGCCTGCCAATCGACTGACAGCCGAAATGATTCGTGATCAGGCTTTGGCAGCGGCCTTTTTACTGGATACCACGGTGGGAGGACCCAGTGTAAAACCCTGGCAGCCGGAAGGTCTTTGGGAAGAAAAAACCAGTAGTACTCATCTTTTGCAATCGTATGTGCCTGATACCGGTGCAAATCGTTACCGTCGCAGCATGTATACCTTTGTCAGACGTACCTCAATGCATCCGATGATGGAAATATTCGATGCCCCAACAAGAAGTGTATGTGTCGCCAAACGACAGAATACCGATTCACCGGTACAAGCGCTGGTATTGCTGAATGAGCCCCAATTCATCGAAGCAGCTCGATGTCTGGCAGAAAAGATGTTGGTTCAGTGTCATGATCCTGCCGAACGAATCTCTATGGCCTACCAAAGATTATGTTCAAAGAAAATTACGGAAGAAAAACTCTTCGAACTAACTGAGTTTTATGAAGAAGAAAAAAAACGTTTTAAAGAAAATGAGGTTGGTGCGCGCTCATATGTGTCTATCGGCCAATATGCACCGGATTTCGATGGTCAGACGGCAGAGTTAGCTTCTCTGACCCTAACCTTTAACACGATCATGAATCTGGATGATTTTTATTACAAACGATGATTTTACCCCAACTAGGATTGAGCCTGTCTAATTTTTTTCTTTGAATTGAAAATGAATATGAAATATTTACCAGTGGCTTTATTAATCATGATCATTAATGAATTGCCCGGTCAATCTATCTTGACGATTGAACAGATCATGCAGGGACCAGATTTTGTCGGTTATCTACCAGACCAGCCTTTTTGGTCAGGTGATAGTCGCTCGATTTATTTCCAATGGAATCGGGATTCGCTGCCTGATGACGAAATGTATCATTATTCACTCAGTGCCTCGGCTGCCGAAAGGTTATCGGTTGAAGGGTTAAAAGCGCTGGAATCAGCTAATGGAATTTATTCGAAGGATAGAGCAATGAAATTATTTCAAAAAAGTGGTGATCTATTTTTAAAAAAGAACGGCAGTGTTCGACAGATCACGAATACTCTACAATATGAAGTGCCACGAGGATTCTCCGGTGACGAACAGTTGATTGTTTTCGAAATGGATGACAATTTATTTAGTTGGTCGATTGAAAATGGAGGTATTGAACAACTAACTCAATTCAAAAAAGGTGATGAAAAAAAAGGAAGAAAAATTAGGCGAGCAAGAGTCCTGGTTAAAAAGAGATCAGTTGGAGTATTTTGACATATTACGCGAAAGAAAAGCTGATGAAATAATCAACAAAGAACTTCGTAAGGAGTATGAAGTGCGACGCCCAAAAGAAATTTACCTGGGTAAAAACAAACTTAATGGATTGGCATTTAGTCCTGATCTTAATTATGTGATATATCATATTGAAAAAGCGATTTCCACCGAAATGACGATCGTGCCAGACTATGTAACCGAAAGTGGATTTACCAAAGATTTAAAGGCCCGATCTAAGGTGGGGGATGAGCAGTCGACCTACCAATCGTTTATTTATGACAGGATCAATGACACCATCATTGCCATTGACTTCAAACAGATCCCCGGGACTGGTGACAAGCCAGATTTCCTTAGAGATTATTATCATGGAGCAGAAGCTTATGTTGACACGTTTGATAAGCCGCGGCAGGTGGTCATGCAAGGTCCGTTGTTTAATGACAGTGGTAGCCATGCAGTAGTTGTTGTCCGTTCACTTGATCATAAGGACCGCTGGATCATGGAGATGAATCCTGCTACCGGAAAACTTGCATTATTGAATCGTCAACGCGATGAAGCCTGGATTGGTGGTCCGGGACTTGGAGGTTGGAGTTTCAGTATGGGTGATTTGGGTTTTGTCAACGAGGAGACATTTTGGTTTCAGTCAGAGGAAACAGGGTATTCGCACCTGTACTTGTATCATTTTAGTAGTCAAACCACCGAGCCTCTTACAAAAGGTAATTTCGAAATACTTGAAACTAGTTTATCTCAAGACAAGGAAACATTTTTTATCATCGCAAATCGGGAAAACCCTTTCGAAAATCACTTTTATCATTTTTCAATTGCTGATAAAAAATGGACAAAAATCACTGATAAACCAGGTGGATATCAAGTAGTGCTTTCTCCTGACGAAGAAAAATTGGCGGTACTATTTTCATACAGTAACCAGCCAACTGAATTATTTTGGATGGATAACAAAGCGGGTGCCGCGATGAATCAGATTACAAAAAGCACCACCCACCAATTTGGAGAATATACCTGGCGAGATCCGGAGATTATTCATTTTAAAGCCCGGGATGGCGTTATGGTTCCTGCCCGGATTTACGAACCGGAAGCCTCTAATAAGAATGGAGCAGCCGTTATTTTTGTGCATGGAGCCGGCTATTTACATAATGTGCATAAATATTGGAGTAGCTATTATCGCGAATTTATGTTTCATAATTTTCTGGCGGATCAGGGATATACCGTGTTGGACATCGACTATAGGGGTAGTGCTGGTTATGGACGTAATTGGCGCACCGCGATTTACCGGCATATGGGAGGTCAAGACCTCGATGATCAAATAGATGGTGCTAGATTCTTAGTCGATTCAAGAGGGATTGATTCTCAACGGCTGGGAATTTATGGTGGATCATACGGTGGCTTTATTACTCTAATGGCATTATGCACCAACCCCGGCACTTTTAAGTGCGGTGCTGCCCTCCGCAGTGTGACCGATTGGGCGCACTACAATCATGAATACACCTCAAACATTCTGAATACACCGAGCGAAGATAGTATCGCCTATTATCGAAGCAGCCCGATTTATCACGCCGAAGGTCTCCAAGGCGACCTGATTATGTTGCATGGTATGGTTGATCGAAATGTGCATTTTCAGGATGTCGTTCGCATGTCACAAAGGTTTATTGAATTGGGCAAAGACAACTGGGAGCTTGCCATATTTCCGATGGAAGATCATGGATTTGTGGAATCCAGTAGCTGGACGGATGAGTATAAACGCATCTTCCGGCTTTTCGAAAAGAATTTGAAAATCCCAGATCAGTAAGCCCGCAGTGATTGCTGAGCTGGTAGCAAAACTTAGTAGTAATTGGTTCCTCCCCATATTTAATGGGTCGCACTACTATTTTGTTTTTTCTACGATCCTGAAGCCTGGAGGATTGCTGAGCTGGAAACGCAACCCAAGAGTAATTTCCTACATACATTGGTGACGTGCTGCCTAACCAAAGTTCAACCACTCAGCGGTTGATTTCTACTGCATTCGGACCTCCGGATTTCATCCGGAGTTATTCTTTTCTTATTCACAAGACATCAGATGGTTTATAGTACACAGCAAGATTGATTTGGTGAATGCCACTAATATTTTGTTTTCTATGATCAGTAAGCCAGCAGTGGATTGCTGAGCTGGAAACGCAACCCAAGAGTAATTTTCTACACACATTGGTGACGTGCTGCCTAACCAAAGTTCAACCACTCAGCGGTTGATTTCTACTGCATTCGTAACTCCGGATGATTCCGGAGTTATTCATGTTGAATCCCTCCAGGATTCTTTTTGCGTTTATAAACATGGTGGTTATAGCCACAAATATGATTCAAACAATCAGGATGGATTTCATCGGTAACAATTCAGTTGAACCCTCCGGAATCTTTTACGTACCATGATGTAGCAGTCAGCCAACCTCGAAGGGTTGAAGGTGCATAACCAGGCATGAAATGCCGGGTTACGCCTGAAGGTGGCGCTCCAACCACGAAGTGGTTGAACCTTTACCGTGATACTTTCCTTACTTTTCTTCTCAGTTCCACATTTGGTGAGATCGATTTTACTCCCTTAGTTCTGATTTTTTCAATCCCAGATTGCATTTTAGACGATCACTTCACATCTAATAATAAATTATTCGAACATTTTAAAAGTCACGAGGAACGTCACAAAAATATGTCAATGCTACTGATCGTCGCAGCCTTGCAGTTTGAGATTAAGCCTGTCGTAAATATTACCCAAGGAAGTTCGATAACTTATCGGGATCGCAATTGCTGAAAGTTCTGTAAATTAAATCCCCATTACAAAAAATTGCTTCAATGAGAATCTTCCTACTTTTCTGGATCGGAACATTACCCGTTTTTGCACTTACTCAAACATTTCCAACTGCCGTGATAGATTCAGTAGAAATCATCATTGATACCTGGGGGGTTCCTCATATTTATGCTAAGAATGAACCTGACTTATTTTTTGCTCAGGGCTTCAATGCTGCAAGAGACCGTCTCTTTCAATTTGAGATTTGGAGACGACAATCTACCGGGACGGTGGCAGAAATCCTGGGACAGAAAGAGTTGCAACGGGACATAGGCACTCGGCTTTTCAAATTTCGTGGAGATATGGAAGATGAAATGAGTCATTATCACCCTCAGGGAAAGATGATTATCAATGCATTTGTAGCAGGGGTTAATAGTTATATTGATTGGATCAATCAGCATCCGGATCTACTACCAGTAGAGTTTAAATTGCTTAAAATTAGACCACAACATTGGACTCCGGAGGTCGTCATTTCTCGTCACCAAGGTCTTTTGGGCAACATTGAAGATGAATTGGATATTGGGAGAATGGTGCATTTGGTCGGGGAGGAAAAAGTGAGGGAAATTATGTGGTTTCATCCTTTTAATCCGGTGCTCAAGATCGATGAAAAAATCAATGGACAACACTTATTAGGCGACATACTCGGGCTCTATAAAGCCTACCGTAAGCCTGTGCAATTTAGTAGCAATGATCTTAGTTATGAAGAAGGTGGAGGTTACCGAGACTCCTTACCAGGTTATCGCCGGTCTATACTTTGGGAGGAGGCCAGTAATCTGGGAAGCAACAATTGGGTGATTAATGGAGAGCATACTCAAAGTGGCTATCCGGTCATGGCCAATGATCCGCACCGTACCCTGGCGGTCCCTTCATTACGCTATATGTCGCATTTAGTTGGTCCCGGGTGGAATGTTATAGGGGGAGGAGAGCCAGAAATTCCGGGCATTTCGATTGGCCATAATGATTATGGAGCCTGGGGGCTCACTGTTTTTGCGACTGATGCGGAGGACCTCTATGTCTACCAACTGAATCCTGACAATCCTGATCAATATTGGTACCAGGACGCCTGGCATGATATGAGCGTGATTACTGAGAAAATTCCCATAAAGGGAGCAGGAGAGGAGCAGGTGGACTTAAAATATACGATACATGGCCCTATGGTGTACCAGGACGAACAGGCTCATATTGGCTATGCGGTGAAGTGCGGGTGGATGGAAGTGGGAGGATCGCCTTATCTGGCCAGTCTGCGCATGAATCAGAGTTTTGACTTCGAATCATTTCGCGATGCCTGCAACTACAGCCACATCCCGGGAGAAAATATGGTTTGGGCAGATCAAGCGGGCAATATAGGGTGGCAGGCTGTGGGTATAGCTCCCGTCAGAGATCATTTTAGTGGCCTCGTGCCTGTGCCGGGTGATGGCTCTTTTGAGTGGAAGGGATATTTGGAAATCAAAAAGAAACCGAACCAGTACAATCCTTCTTCAGGCATGATCATCACTGCTAACGAAAATCTAACTTCCTTGGAATATCCTTATCCCGAAGCTATTGGATACGAATGGTCAGATCCGGTGAGAGGAGATCGTATTGCTGAGCTTTTTGGTAATGATCGAAAAATGACCATGACGGATATGATGCAAATTCAGAATGATCACTTATCGATACCCGCCAGGACCATACTTCCATTACTGAAAGGTCTTGAAATAGACGACAGTGATTTTGATAAGATCAGAAATCAATTGTTAAAATGGGATTGTATGATGAATGTCGAATCAGTCGAAGCAACGATCTATAATGAATGGGAGCAGGAACTTAAATCAGTGGTGTACAAAATCAAGGTACCGGCAAGCATTCATAAATATATGGGTTCGTTGCAGTCAAAAAAATTAGTCGACTTTCTCACTTTTCCCGATGGTGATTTTGGTGCCAACCCTGTTGAAGCCAGAGACGAATTGCTGATGAAATGTTTGGCTAATGCAATTAAAAATCTACAAGACAAATTGGGGCCTGACCAAAATAAGTGGCAGTATGGACAAGAGGGTTATAAACATGCAATTGACCCATGCCTTAGGGTCAATTTCTGAAAAAGCGGTTCAGAATAAACTGAATGTAGGGCCATTACCCCGGGGAGGTAGTGGATCAACGGTAGGAAATACCAGCAGCAATTTGAATCAGACATCAGGAGCTACCTTCAAAATCATTTCCGATACCGAAGACTGGGATCGCACACTGGCCATCAATGCTCCTGGCCAAAGTGGAAATCCCGATGATAAACATTACGCAGATTTATTTGAGCTTTGGGCAAGAGATCATTATTTTCCTCTATTTTATAGCAGAAAAAGATAGAATCCGTTGCGTATAAAAAAATATATCTGGTTCCTGAATGAAAATTAGTAAAAAGAGGCCAGACGGTATATTATGCATGCAGCAGCTTTAGACCGTCGGCTACCATTTGGCAAAGGTAAAAATGCCGTATTTCGCACTATTGATCACCTGGGTTATGTGCAGATTGATACCATTTCGGTGGTAAAAAGAGCTCATCATCATGTTCTAGCAACCCGGGTACCTGGCTATCGGAATGAATGGTTGTATCAATTGCAGAAAGAGAAAAAGGTGCTCGAATACTGGTCACATGCTGCAGCCTTTTTACCGATGGAAGACTATCGGTTTACCCTGCCAATCAAGAAATATTTTCGTGAGCATCGAGATCCATGGCCTAAGTCTGAAAAGAATATAATGATGCAGGTATTGGATAGAGTCAGGCAGGAGGGTCCGTTGATGGCAAGAGATTTTGAGACGGACCAGGTACGAAAAGGACAGGGATGGTGGGATTGGAAACCAGCTAAATTAGCTTTAGAACGCCTTTTTTTTCAAGGCAGTCTGGTTACCGTTGGACGAAGCGGCTTTCAAAAAATCTATGATTTACCTGAAAATGTCATACCGAACCATGTACTTACTTCAGAACCCACAACAGATGATTATGCACAATATTTAATTGATCGCTACCTACAGTCTCTTGGTTTAGCCACACTCTCAGAAATTACTTACTTAAGAAAAAATATAAAGTCAACGGTAAAAAAAATCCTGGACAAAAAAGTGAGGGAGGGAAGCGTACAATGTATTGAAGTATCTGGTGTGCCCAATCAGGAATACTTTATAAAGACTTCCTTTTTAGAAAAATCGATTCGAATTACACCAAAAATAAACATCTTATCGCCGTTTGATAATTTGACCATTCAAAGAAGCCGTCTTTTGAATTTTTTCCAATTTGACTATCAGATCGAATGTTACGTACCACAGCCAAAACGGAAATACGGATATTTTTGCTTGCCACTCATCTACGGAGACCATTTTATTGGGAGATTAGATGCGAAAGCAGATCGGAAAGAGAAAAAATTAATTGTTAGGAACCTTCATTTTGAAGAAACAAATTATAGAAAAATTGACCTGCTTAAATATTCGCAGGCATTAAAAGAATTTGCCGATTTTAATGAATGCGATCAGATCATTTTGGAAAAATCAAATGATGAACTTTTTTTGGATGAATTAAGATGCTCCTATAGTGGACGGATTTAGTGCTTCAGTTCCCCTGACGCCATAAATTAAACGGGGCACTAATTTTCCTCTGAAGGCCAGGCTTCGACGGGGGCTTGGCTATACCCATCCGCAATAAATTTCCACTGACCATTGGATTGCTTTTTTAATACCGTGATAAATTTGCCAACATCGGTAAATTGGGGTTGCCCACTTTTACTTCGTTGTAAGTGATAGTAGCCTCTATCAACGGCCTGATCATTATTGATTTGGCGATTTTTAACAGAGAAATCAATATCTAAGCTTGCGCTGTCTGCCTTACTATTATCAAACATTTGCCGGAAAGTACCAATGAACTGATCTTTTCCAAAGAGGATAGAATCTCCGGGACTCAAATAGATGGCATCATCCACATAGATACTGTCTACCAAAGTAACATCCAGATCTTGATACGCTTTTGAAAAAAGTTCATAAACCTGGTCAATGGCTGAAGCATCCATTTCGGAAGACTCAGATGGAGTGGAGTCACACGCGAATAGCAACCAGACCATAATCAGGCAAATTTTAGTCTTCATCTTTGATTATATTTTTTGTTCTTCGTTCTTTCTTAAGCATCTGATTAATCATCCATTCCAATTGTCCATTGACACTTCGAAATTCATCAGCAGCCCATTTTTCAACGGCATGCATGGTTTCTTCGTCGATACGAAGTACAAACTTCTTTTTCGGCATCAAGAGGATTTATTGGTTAAGTGTTCCGGCGTTGACGACCGGAGTCGCTTCTTTTATCGGAACATAAAATGACCATCAGATTACTCACCATCGATGCCTTCTTATCTTCATCTAAATCAACCACTTTTTTGGCTGATAGTCGTTGCAATGCCAGATCAACCATGCTCACGGCGCCTTCAACGATCTTAAATCTGGCAGCAACAATGGCCTCGGCTTGTTGTCTTTTTAACATCGCATTGGCAATTTCAGGGGCATACGCCAGGTAACCCAGCCTGGCCTCCATGACTTCAATGCCTGCCATGGCAAGTCTTTCGGATAATTCTTTTTCAAGATCATCATTCACCTCTTGGACAGCTGATCTTAAAGTCAGTTCGCTTTGATCATCGTCAAAATTGTCATAAGAATAGAGACTGGCCAATTTTCGCACTGCTGCATCAGTCTGAACTTTGACAAAGCTTTCATACTGATCGACTTCGAAAGCTGCCTTAAAAGTGTCTTTTACGCGCCACACTAAAATGACGCTGATTAGGATAGGGTTACCCAGTTTATCATTGACTTTAAGACGCTCACTATCAAAATTCCGAGCTCTCAAACTAATGGTCTTTTTTACATAAAACGGATTGGCCCAAAATAGCCCATTGGCTTTGACGCTACCTTTATAAGCTCCAAAAAGAGTCAAAACTTTAGACCCATTTGGATAAATTAAGAAAAACCCAGGTAGTAGTAGGACAATGACTATCACAGTAGCTGCCAGAAGTTCGAAATGAGCATTCGCCACTAAATAGATGGCAATTAACGCGGCTAGAACTATCAGGCCCAAGACGATATATCCGTTGATGGGTTTGACTAAATTTTCTTCCATGATGTAGACTATTTGATTGTTATTTGATATCATAATGATATTATAAAATCAAATGTTATGTCTTTTCTTTCGATGAAAAAGACAAACCTTTCGACCAATCCAGATTAAACCCTGAAATTGAAAATCACCACTTCGGGTTTCGCCTACCTATTCGACGTAATGATTTCAATCGTCAATTTTGGCATTAGGTTTCTAGTGCCCAATTCGGGTTAAAATCTTCAAAATTAAATATGAAATAGCTGATCACAGGTTCAAGAACAGAAATGCAGCAAATGCAGCGCCTGCGACAGGCCCAAAGATCGGGATCCAGGCATAAGTCCAGCCACTGTCACCTTTATTGCTAACCGGAAGAATTTGGTGCATCATCCTGGAGCCAGGTCACGAGCAGGATTAATCGCATACCCGGTTGTTCCGCCCAACGATAGACCAATCACCAATACAATAAATGCGACAGGTAATGCACCCAGGCTACCCAGACCCGGTGGAATTGCCTCGTCGGCAGGCACCAGATTTGGCCCAGCAATAAACAAAACCGCAAAAATCAAGACAAACGTGCCAATAGCCTCCGAAATGAAGTTGGAAAGCCGATTAGGGATCGCAGGTGCGGTGCAAAAGGTAGCTTGAATACTGCCCTTATCACTTGTAGCTTTGTAATGATCCCGGTAAATGATCCAGACAAGGGTAGTTCCAATGGCAGCCCCTATCATTTGAGCAGCCACGTAAGTTGGTACCAGGCTCCAGGCAAACTTACCTGATATGGCAAGCCCAATGCTTACCGCCGGATTAAGATGAGCTCCACTGGCAGCTTGCGACACAACTACTCCGGTAAATACTGCCATTGCCCAGCCAAAAGTAATAACGATCCATCCACCACCATTTCCCTTGGTCTGGTGAAGGACGACATTGGCAACAACACCATTACCCAGCAATAATAGTATCATGGTCCCGAGGAGCTCGGCTGCAAAAGGAGTCATAGTTGGCTGTTTTTCTAGATTGTAAAATACTAAAATATTCTTGAGCCAAAGCAAGTCGTTGTACGGTTGGATGCTACCATTCACTAAGATCTGAGCAGCCAACGTCATCGCAAAGATTTATCCCTTATTCGAGCGTTATACCAAATGGGATCAAACCCGCGCGAAGAGACTTTTCGAGAGGTAGGTGTATGCATTGCAAACCCATCTTTTCTGCCGCATCTATGTTGCGCAGGCTATCATCTATGAATAAGGTTTCTTGGGGTACGATATTAAATCGATCGAACATTAGTTGATAAAATGCTGGGGCAGGCTTACGCATACCCTCGACGCCTGATACCAGGATCTGACTAAAATCCTGTAGGAAAGCAAATTGCCGGATTGCGATTGGAAATGTTTCAGCTGACCAATTTGTCAAGGCAAAAAGTTGATATCTCCCTTGGTTTCTTAAGGCTTCGAAAATGGAAACATTGCTTTGAATTGACCCACCGAGCATTCGGTGCCATTGACCATAGTATAATTCGATCTCTCGACGGAAATCGGGGAATTTTTTCACCAAGACTTCTGTGCCTTCTGCCAGACTTCTTCCTCCATCTTGCTCCTCATTCCACTCCGGAGAACAAATTTTAGTCAGGAAAAAATCTAGTTCGTCCGGCTTTTGAAACACTTCAGTAAATAGATAGCGCGGATTCCAATCTATTAGTACTCCCCCAAGATCAAAAACAATATTTTTAGGTTGTTTAAAATTCATAGATTGCGGTTGAACATTCTTGGATTATAGAGAGTTAAAGATAAAAGCTTTAGGCAATACGTTGCCTCGAATGAAATATTTACGTTCCCACTGATATACTCTTTTCAACAAATTTCAAATTTTAAACCTATTAGAAAGAATACCTATGATAAAGAATTACTTTGTAAACGTACTTGCTTTCCTTTTGATAGGAGGTACCGTGTCAGCCCAGTCATACCGGGCTATTTTAAGCGGAAATCATGAACCCTTACCTATTCTATCAAATGCATCAGGAGATGTTACTTTGACACTTTCCGGAGATACATTAAAGGTAAGTGGACCATTGAGCGGGATCAGCTCAGGAGTTGATACATCCATTGCCGGAGGTGCACATATTCATACTGCTATTGCGGGAATGAACGGGGGAATCGCTCTGGGGCTCAAACCAACACTATCCGACGGACTCACTGAAGGTGTTTTTGAGGCTGCTTCAAATACTTTTATTCTCGATGAGGAGATGAAGGCTGCTCTCGCCGAACGTCGAATGTACATCAATGTGCATTCAGGAGATTATAGTTCTGGTGAGATCAGAGGACAGATACTCCCCGAAGCGGATGAGTTCTATGCAGCTAATCTCTTTGGTAGCAACGCAACCAATTCAATAATGTCAGATGCCAGAGGATCAGTTGTGATGGAGGTGACAGGTAATCAAATAACGATTTCCGGTTCATTTTCAAATTTGAGTTCTCCTCTTGCAACCGCCACTGCAGGTGGTATTCATATTCATCAGGCAGTTGCCGGTCGAAATGGTGGCATCATGCAGGGGCTGAAAGTCGTTCTTGCTGCTGATAGCCTATCTGCGGAAATTCCAGCTGATTCAAATACCTTCACGGTTACTGATGAGCAACTCGTGTCGTTGAGAGCAGGTGGCTGGTATGTAAATGTGCACAGTATGAGATTTGGAAGTGGCGAGATAAGGGGTCAACTTACTCCAATGGCTACAGCCAAGTTTAGAGTAAATCTGTCTGGCGCAAACCAATCACCACCGGTTACCTCGTATGCCCGAGGCAAGTTGGTACTATGGCTTGAAGGTAATACCTTAACCGCTGCTGGCTCATTTACCGGTCTGGAAAGCGATATCAACCTGGCTGCCGCTGGGGGTGCTCATATCCATTTGGGAATGGCAGGTCGCAACGGTGGTATAACATTTCCACTGACGATGACCATAGGTGATGACAATCGAAGCGCAATTTTTCAACCTTCAGACAATGTGTTTACGATATCCGGTGATACTCTTGCTGCCTTGATGGGGCGTTCTCTGTATGTAAATGTGCATTCCCTGACTTATGGTGGTGGAGAGATTAGGGGCCAGATTGTACCAGAAAGTCAATACTTCCTCAACGCATATCTCACTGCCAGTCAACAGTCTGCAGCAGTAGTGAGTCCAGGTGATGGTGCTGTCATCCTCGAAATCTCAGGAAACAAAGCAACGGCATCGGGTACTTTTAGAAATCTGACCAGCCCTCTTGCGGTTAATGTTGCGGGAGGAGCTCATATTCATTTTGCACCTGCCGGAACAAATGGGCCGATCAGATTTGAACTAAGTACGACTCCTGACGGAGGGGCTAACAATGGAAGATTCCGGGCAGTAGACAATACATTTGACATCACTAATACCCGACGTGATTCGGTAAGAGGTCGTTTAGGTTATGTCAACGTACATAGCGAAAATGTTGGAGGAGGCGAGATTCGGGGCCAACTTTTACATGAAGCTGTAGCATATTTTTATACACCGTTATCCGGTGCCGAACAAGCACCTGCCGTTAATACAGGTGCCATAGGAGCAGCGGTGATGGAGTATACAGGGACTGCTGCCATAATTTCCGGTAGTTTCCGCAACCTTAGTTCGGCCTTGGCAACTCAAATCAGAGGTGGTTCGCATTTGCATCTTGGATTGGCAGGAAGCAATGGTGGAATCATAACCGATCTTGCTGTCACTTCGACAGATTCACTTAATGGTGTTTATCGTCCTTCTGACAATGCCTTCAGTGTCTCTCAAGGCTGGGTAGATACTGTACGAAATCGAATGACCTATATCAATGTACATTCAGCAAACTTTGGTGGTGGTGAGATACGGGGCAATTTTAGACCTCTAAGCCAAAACCTCTATGTTGCGAATCTTCGGGGCCAGAATTCAGCAAATCCAAGGCAATCGACCGGTGTTGGCACTATACTAGTAGAACAAAATGGTACTAACTTCACTTCATCGGGTTCTTTTAGAACTTTAGAAGGTGATTTTGCCGCAAATGTTGCTGGGGGAGCCCACATCCATGTGGGAATGCCGGGAATGGCAGGAGGTATTTTGGTAGGCCTGAAGTCGCAGATAGCTGATGATCTGAAATCAGGTGCGTTTCCTGCTGATAGCAACAAAGTTTCACTGCCGGATTCTGTGATGATGATGATTGCTGGTGGAAATTCTTATGTCAATATCCATAGCAGTACCGTAGCGAGTGGTGAGATTCGGGGCCAGGTGTTACCAGAGGTCAATCTTGCTCCGGCAAGTACTACCTTCATCGCTCCTGGATCGGGTGATACCATCCTCATAGCTGGCGATCTTACAATGCCTTTTAGTGCTCAATGGGAGGCATCAACTGATCCTAATGGTAATAAAGTGGTGTATATTTGGCAATTATCAACAACGCCTGATTTTGCATCATCGGCCATTGCAATCAATACCGGTGAAAATACCTACTTCGAGACAACTTTTGGTGCAGTTGATACGCTCTTGGGTCTACTTGGAGTAGATTCCGGAGCTGTGGTCACGGTATATCACCGGGTGGTGGCTTCCGATGGAAGTTTATCTTCTAATGCAGCCGTCGATTCGGTATACCTGGTGAAAGGGTTATCAACCGCTATCAAGGAAAATCAGTATTTTGATAATTTGTTTGCCCTTTATCCATCGCCTGCAAATAGTGAAATCACAATGCGGATTGAAATGAAAAAGACTGCCCAGGCAATGGTATATATTGTTGATCTTTCGGGTAAGATTATTTACCAGGAGAAAACTCCATTGTTCCAAGGTCAGAACTTGATTCAAAGAAATGTGGCTGATCTTACGCCGGGTACTTATATCGCCCAGATTGTTGTGGATCGTCAAGTTTCAGCAGCCAAACAGTTTACGAAATTGTAGGGTGCTCAAAGTTTTATAGTGATGAATGCTACTGATCCACGGTCAGTAGCATTTTTTTTCTAAAGATCAGGGGTGCATGACGATTTGCCAATTAATAGAAAAATGATTGGGTGCAAAAGGTTCAACCACTCCGTGGTTGGAGATCAGGGTTCATCGGTAGCCCGGCATTTCATGCCCGGCTACTCACGTTCTACCCTTTCAGGGTTGTTTGCCTGAGGCCTAGGTAGAATGTGAAACCGAGGGTATCACTGTAGAAAAGAATCCCGGATGGATTCAACCTGATTTGCCTGGATGAAATCTGGAAGTATGAATCAAACACGAATTTTCAAGGTCAGCGTTTAATAATGTCCGCGTAAGATCAACATAGGTAAAGCAGAATTAAAGGTATCTTTTTTAGTAAGGCTTCTGGTAAATAATAGTTCAAGAAATTTTCTCCTCCGTCGCATGACACAAACTAAATCTACATTCGAATCAGTGAGGTAGGTTGTCAAACCCTGGTAGATATTTTCGGCTTCAATGTAGTCGATTGGGGCTTTTAATTTTTTCACGCGGTCGCTCACGATTAAGTCCTCAGGGTTGTTGTCAGGAGTCTTTATTTGTAGCACCTGGAGCTTTGCACCAAACTTCTTGATAAAGTGTTTCAGAGGCACCAGTTGTGCATCATCCTTGATCACCATAGATTTGAGAGCGAACAGAATATTCTCGATTTTATCAATCGAATAATTATTAGGTATAATCAAGATGGGAATCTCCGTCTGCTTGACCAAACCTCCACTCACTGGCCCAAGAAAAACTTCAGGATCATTTTGCTCACCCTGGGTGCCCATGACAATTAACTCAGCTTCGACCTTATTGCAATATTTTTCGATCGCCTTTACAGGGTCCCCTTTGAGTGCTTTTGTTTTTATCGAAGCCCCCTTAGGCAGCTCCAGGCTTTCGGCGATCTCCGTGAGCTGTGTTTCCGCCTCCTCTTTAAGCAGGCGATTTACATTGATCATTGTATCCGCTCTTTTTATCGCCAGATAGGCATGTACGGCATATACTTTTGCGCCTAGCTTAGCGGCCATTTTTACCGCTTGCTTGAGGGCATTGATCGAATTGCTTGAGAAGTCTATGGCAACGACAATCTTCTTCATTCTTCTGATTTTGAGGAACAAATATATTGATTTTTGTGGTAGTTAAATTCTAATTCGGGCTTTAACTGCAGTTCGTATAAACATGCTTTTAAGCGGGCTTGGAAGAGCTGAACGGTATTTTTATTCCTGGAAATCAACCTTACTCGCGGCATTGGTTTAGTATTTGTAAATTAGCCACTTATCAAAATGCCATTATGATTTCACGTCGCAAATTTGTTAGAAATGCTACCGTATTGCCATCACTACTGAGCCATCCTCCGGATTGGAAGATGCGCTCAAATCTCCCACTCAAGCCCAGTGGAGATGTGACTCTGGATGAGGACTTCTGGCATCAGATTAAAATGGCCTACACCGTATCACCAACTTTGGTCAACCTCAATAACGGCGGAGTTTGTCCGCAACCCAAAGTGGTGCAAGATGCGGTAGAGCGATATAATCAGTTGAGCAATGAGACTCCGTCCTATTATATGTGGCGGATTCTTGATAAAGGCAGGGAATCCATACGCGAGAAATTAGCTGGCATCTCGGGATGTTCAAGCGATGAGCTTGCCATTAACAGAAACGCTTCAGAAGCGCTTGAAACGGTGATCTTCGGATTACGATTGTCAAAGGGTGATGAAGTAGTGCTCACAAGACAGGATTATCCTAATATGATCAATGCATGGAAGCAAAGAGAGCACCGTGATGGAATCATTCTTAAATGGATTGATCTCGATTTGCCAAGCGAAGACGCAAATGCGATCACCCAATCCTATGTCGACGCATTTAGTGACGCAACTAAGGTTGTGCATATTACTCACGTGATTAATTGGATGGGGCAGATCATTCCTGCAAGGCGAATTGCAGATGCCGCAAGAGAGCGTAATATTGAGGTACTAATTGATGGAGCGCATAGTTTTGCGCATTTAGATTATCAGATACCTGATTTAGCTGGGGATTATTTTGGTACGAGTTTGCATAAGTGGCTTTGCGCTCCTTTTGGGTCGGGGATGTTGTGGGTACGAAAAGAAAAAATTAGAAACCTTTACCCACTTTTTGGGTCACCTGCCCCTGAAGAGGATAATATTCGAAAATTTGAACACTTGGGTACCCGGTCCTTCGCTATAGAGCAGGGTATTGGTCAGGCGGTCGACTTCCATCAGATGATCGGACCCGAACGTAAATTTAAAAGACTCCACTATTTAAAGAATTATTGGATGCAACAACTTGCAGACGTTTCTGGTATCGAATTTTTGACGTCTCAAGATCCAGAGTTTGGCGGTGCCATTGGTTTTTTTGGAGTAAAGAATATGGATCCGGATCAAATTGGAGAACAATTATTGAATGAGTATAATATTCATGTTGTCCCAATTAAATGGGAGCATTTTTCCGGCATTCGGGTTACGCCTAATGTCTATACCCTGACAACTGATTTGGACAGGTTTGTAAATGCAATTAGGTTAATTGCATCAAAGACTAGCAGGTAACTCGCCGCGACGGGATTACAATGTCAGAGCCTAAAAACTCGTAGCACTGATTCATATGCCATTTGCAAATTTTTGGCTAATTTAGAGATCCCACCTTGATAATGCCTTCTAGAGTTGCAGAGGTGAGTATTTCAACATCCTCCTGGTGTCCTTAAGCTTTATTGCCATTGCCTCTCTATTCCATAGACGTTTTGGATCGTAAATTCAGACTCTCGTCATGGAGTGCTAGTGCCTGGTTTCGACTATACAGAGATGGTGTGTGCAGGACACCATAACCTTACGTGGACAATCTTGTTGTAAGATCATGCAAAAGTTTTCAATTGTTTGGATGCGTCGCGACTTGCGACTTCATGATCAAGCTGCTTTGTTTCATGCCTTAAGTCAGTCACCCGTTCCGGTGGTTATTGTTTTTATTTTTGATAAAAACATTTTGGATGATTTGCAGGATCCCGAAGACAAGAGAATTAATTTTATTCATCAGACTCTCGAAGGAATCAAAGAGAAACTCCAAAAATTAGGAAGTGATTTACTTATTAGATATGGGAAACCACTGGAGGTTTGGAAGGAATTGATTGAGACCTACGCCATCCACGCGTTATATTTTAACCGGGACTACGAACCATATGCCAAAGAAAGGGATGCCGCCGTTCTTCACCTATTGCGTCTTCGGAAAATTGGAGTTTTCAGCTATAAAGATCATTTGATTTTTGAATCCAATGAGGTCACCAAAAACAATGGTGATCCATATACGGTTTTCACTCCTTATAAAAGTAGGTGGCTTCTGGAATTTAGTAGTAAATCAGGTGAGCGTGAAATTGATGGATATTTAACCCAGGACTTTTATAATAATTTAGCTCAAATAGAATTCGACAAAATCCCGTCATTAGCTGAGCTCGGTTTTAAGTCCACAGACTTCAATTTTCCGGATAACAAGGTAAAAGAAAGCCTATTGGCTAGTTATGATAAAACAAGAGATTTTCCGGCTTTGGCAGGTACCAGCAGGTTAGGTCTCCATCTGAGGTTTGGTATCATAAGTGTGCGGTCTTTAGTGAATTCGGCCAAAGAAATAAATGACACTTTTTTAAGTGAATTGATTTGGCGGGAATTTTATAGTCACATTCTTGATCTTTATCCTCAAGTGGTTGGGCATGCCTTCAAACCACAGTATGACCGGATCCAATGGATCAATAACGAACATGACTTCCAACGATGGTGTGAAGGCAAAACGGGTTATCCCCTGGTGGATGCGGGAATGCGAGAACTGAACGCTATCGGATATATGCACAATCGGGTCAGGATGGTCACCGCTAGTTTTTTGACAAAACACCTTTTAATAGATTGGCGATGGGGAGAAGCCTACTTCGCCCATAAACTTCTTGACTTTGACTTGGCAAGTAATAATGGAGGTTGGCAATGGGCCGCAGGTTGTGGAACTGATGCAGCGCCTTATTTTCGGATATTTAGTCCCGAGGCACAACAAAAGAAGTTTGATCCGGATCTGGAATACATTAAAAACTGGGTGCCTGAAATTAATACTGGAGACTATCCTATCCCTATCGTAGATCATAAGGTGGCCAGGGCACGATGTTTGAAAACTTATAAAAATGCACTAAGCGGTTACTAATCAACGGATGGAGAAGATTGCTTACTTTTAGCAAATGCAAGCTGAAAAGCAGGAACTGACCATTTTGTTTTGTGACTTACTTGGATCAACCGAACTCGCTGAAAAATTGAGTCTCGATCATTTTTTGGAAGTCATGCAGAAGTATCATGAGTGCCTTTACCAATGCATTACCATGCACTATGGATATGTAGCTCAACATTTGGGAGATGGTATTATGGCATATTTCGGATTTCCCGTCAAATTTTCCATCGCGCCCAGTAATGCGGTAAAGGCCGGATTTTCGTTGCTTGAGCAAGTGCCACAACTAGTGAAGAACCATTTTCATAAGGATGGAATCGATTTGACCATTCGCATTAGTGTTCATACTGGCACTGTTGTGATGGTGGATTTGGGGATCGGGGACCGCAAAGAAAGGTTAGCCCTCGGTGGTCCCCCAAATATTGCAGCCCGTTTGCAAAATTTAGCTCCGCTTAACGGAATTGTTGTAAGTGAAGCTACTTATGATCTAACTAAGGACCAGTTTGATTATCAAGCACTTGGCGGCTATTCGATTAAGGGTGTGTCCGAAAAGATGAATTGTTATCAACCGATCCTGAGATCTACATAAACTCAGAACCTATACCGGGTAACATCTATAACTTCCCATGGGAAATCTATTTGACTTGATTTACCTAAAAGGTCTCTGACCAGAGTGAGACGAACATCACGAAGTGACAAAGCATCACTACGACCTTACTGAAGACTTTTTCTTAGATTTAGAGACGCGTCAAATCGTGAATTATGAAAGAACTTGTTTCCGCACCCTTGCTATTCCTTCTCTGTTGTATGGCACTCAATGCTCAGAAATCCATCTCAGCTGAACAAATTGAACGGTACAAAGAAGAACTGATCCGGGATATTGAAGCCAACAGCAAGATGGCTCAGGTCATGGTTGACAAAGTATTCAGTTTTGCAGAATTGGGTTTTCAGGAATTTGAGACTTCAAAATATCTGACTTCGATATTGAAAGAAAACGGATTTGAAATTACCGAAGGGATAAGTGGAGTGCCCACTGCGTGGTTAGCTAAATGGGGTAATGGCAAGCCGGTGATTGCTATCGGAAGTGATTTGGACTGTATTCCCAAGGCTTCTCAGAAACCCGGGGTAGCCTACCATGACCCTATCGTTGATGGTGCTCCAGGCCAT
This sequence comes from Saprospiraceae bacterium, assembly GCA_016711125.1. Taxonomy (GTDB): domain Bacteria; phylum Bacteroidota; class Bacteroidia; order Chitinophagales; family Saprospiraceae; genus JABDMH01. The sequence continues at coordinate 402,591 of JADJTQ010000007.1, forward strand.
GGAGAAGGACATAATTCAGGCAATCCCCTGAACGTACTGGCAGCTCTTGCAGTCAAGAAAATTATGGAGCGCGAAGGACTATCTGGAACACTGGTGCTTTGGCCTGGAGTAGCAGAGGAGCTAGTGGGTACAAAGGCCTATTTCACAAGAGATGGATATTTCGACGATTTTGATTTATGCATATTTACACATGTCAATGATAATTTGAGTGTAAGTTATGGACAGGCTAGAGGTACCGGTTTAATTTCGGTAGAGTATACTTTTGAAGGGGAAGCGGCGCATGCGGCAGGAGCACCCTGGAGGGGTAGGAGTGCTGCCGATGCGGTTGAACTCATGAATATCGGCTGGCAATATCAACGAGAGCATCTAGACCCTTTGCATAGATCTCACTCAGTCATCAAAAATGGAGGAGATCAGCCAAATGTCGTACCATCTAAGGCAACGATTTGGTATTATTTCAGACATGTGACTTATCCACGAATCATGGAGGTATATGAGAGGGCCAACAAAATTGCAGAAGGCGCCGCATTGATGACCAATACTACAATGTCCAAGGAAATTCTGGGATCTGCCTGGCCAAGACATTTTAATCAAGTGATTGCCGAAAGCATGTATGAAAACATCAAGCAAGTTGGACTGCCTACCTGGAGTGAAGCCGATCAGAAGCTCGCGGTGGCATTGCAGCGTGAGGTCAAGTCTCAGGACACCACCGGTCTTGCTACAAAGTTAGATACTCTGTCACCACCTATGCAGGGCTTTGTAAGTGGTGGTTCTGACGACATCGGTGACATATCTTGGAAACTACCAACAGTGACATTAGGGTATCCTTCTAATATTCCGGGACTTCAGGGCCATCATTGGTCAAATGCTGTCTCGATGGCAACACCCATCGCGCATAAGGGGGTTGTGGCAGGTGCAAAAGCAGAGGCAATGACCTTGATTGATTTTATTTGCAACCCGCAACTGGTGGATGATGCATGGAAATATTTCAGAGAGGAACAGGGAATGAACATGGAGTACAAACCGATGGTCAGCGAGGAAGACAAACCGGCTATCTACCTGAATGCAGACATTATGTCAGAATTTAGACCGATGTTGGAAAAATATTACTTTGATGAGAATAAATACCCCACCTATCTTGAACAGTTAGGCGTTGAGTACCCTACCGTAAGGGGGAGCAATTGAAGTAATTTCTTTTGGTTCTTACTCATGTCGGCTGACTAAACTACTATTTCTACTATAATTCGAAAGCACCTTTTTTTTTAGTTAAAACCTCAGGCCGACGGACATATTGATCAATTTTGATCGGGCATCGAATGATTGTTTTAGCATCTCGGTAAAACTTCCCTCATAATTGACTTCGAGGGTAAAACGTCCGAGGTCCATGCCGATACCTACTCTGCCACCGAGACCACTGCGAGGATAAATGCGGGTTTCCGCCTCGGCACTTCCATTTACAACCTTAGTAGTTAGGTTTATAACCAATTGACTATGTAACCAAAGATTGAAATAATCTATGTGACAGACTCTATAGGAGACGCCAAGAGGAATCTTGAACTGAGAAGTAGATACTCGTTCGGTTACGATGCCTGTATCTTTCATCATCTCGATTCCTGTGCCCAACCGAAAGAAATGTAAGCCAGCCTGAGCCTGAAGACGGTGGCCATAATTAGCATCAATACCGATATTCCATCCCATTCTGGCTAGTGATAAAGCCGGATCGGAGGAGTCGTCGATGATAAAATCATTAAAATTGATTCCAATCTTCGGACTAAAACTCAGTGGCACAATCTTTTGTGTCTGGATAGAACTCCAGCAAAACAGAAAACAAATCGAGCTAAGGGTAGAAATTTTCATGCAACTGGTTATCACTATTTGTAGCAACAACGAAACGAATCTCCAAAACGCGTGCTACCATTCAGTAAATCGACCTGAAGTTGCGAAATTTTAACATTTGGGTTAGTTAATTGCTTCATCAGCATTAAATGCCTTCTTTTTGTGATATTATGGAAATTCCCCTACGGTGACTTAATCCACTTGTTCTTTTAAGTACTGATCCAGGAAAGTTAAGACCTGTCCATAGCCCTTAATTTGATTTTCTTTTTTCACAAAACCATGACCCTCATCTTCAAACAACACATATTCGACCGGTACATTGTTCTTCCTAACCGCCTCAACCATTTCATCTGATTCGACCTGCAGCACCCGAGGATCATTAGCACCTTGTAGCACCATAAGTGGTTTGGTAACGTTACTCGCATGAAAAAGTGGTGAAATATTAAATAACCTGACTGAATCAGCAGTATTTGGATCTCCCATTTCAGTATATAATGCTTCACGAAAGGATTCCCAATATGGTGGAATCGATTTAAGGGTCCTCAACCAGTTTGTAACCCCAAAAATGTTGACCCCAACGGCAAATTCTTCAGGAGCAAAGGCCAAGGCAGCCATCACCATGTAGCCACCATAGGAACCACCACTGATGCCAATTTTTCCCGGATCAATGTATGGTAAAGTGGCTAGCCAATTCTTGCCTTCGATACAATCTTTAAGGTCAGCATCGCCATGTTTTTGATCATCCATTTGAAAGAAAGTTTTTCCATAGCCACTGCTACCCCGATTATTAATTGCCAGAATAGCATAACCATGGTTGACGAGATATTGAATCAGTGGGGAGTAGGTTTGCCTGCTTTGACCCCCCGGGCCTCCATGTACCCACAAGAGAGCCGGTACTTTGTTTTCGGCTGATGCCTGATGAGGTTTATAAAAGATGGAGGGAATCTCGACACCATCATATGATTTGAATCTGACTACTTCTCCATCGACGAGGCCTTCAAGTTTTATTTCAGGATTCAGTGAATGGGTGAGTTGTTTGTGCTCACCCGTCTCAAAATTGAAGAGATAAAGGTCGCTAGGTGATTTTGAGCTTCCAACTGCAAAACGCATCAATTTTTCACTCCTGGAAATACTCACTGAATTTACTTCTGCATTTTGAAAAGCGGGAAAGGCCACCTCCTCGCCGGTTTGTTGATCAATGACCTTTACGGAAGTTTTGCCATCTTCATTGATTCCGATTACCCGGTATTTTTCGAGGTAAGAATCGTAAGCATACCAGATGTCCCAGGCTGTTTTAAAAACCGGTTCCTCCTTTTCGGTAGTGAGGTTATATCGTACTAATTCTGCAAATTCACCAAGCTCATCGGAGAGGCAGTAGAGATATTGATTATCGTTGCTGAAAAATTGAGGACTGAACGTAGCATTTATGCCGGGTTTTGAAAGTTGAGTTAGAGCTCTGTCGTTCAAATCATAAAGAAACAATTCATTTCGGCTGGTTGTAATATTTTTTGTCAAGGCCAGAAAGGAACGGTCATTTGAAATCCCTGAGACATCAAGGTTGTCATCATTCTGATATATTAGCCGTTGACCCATATCCTGGATATCGACCTCATATAGATCAAAATATCGTTGATCTCTTTGATTCGAGAGATAGTAAAAGCTCTTTAAGTCGTAAGCCCATCCAAAAAATTGCGCCTTTGTTAAGCTATCGGGAGTCAAGTCGCTTACTGTTCCATCTTCATCCCGGAGGAACAAGTGACTAATCTCATTGCCACCCTGATCGCTGGTATAAATGATGCGCTTGTCGTTTGGAAAGTAAGAAAGGCCAAAGACAGAATTTTCCTTGGATTTGGTCATAGCAGTCATTTCGTTAGTCGCCAGATCAAGCTCATAAGCATTATAAATGCCGGTCTCGTTACTTGTTATCAGCAAGCTTTTTTCATCGGGAGAAAAAGAACCTCCGATGACCGATTTATTATTGAAGAATTGTTCAATGGTGTAATGATCGATATCTTGAGACTTCTCTTCTTCTTTGCAACTTGCTATAACGATGATAAAGAAAGCAAGAAGCAGTATTTGGTTTTTCATATTATTTTTTTGATGCCGTAAAGGTAGCTTCTTTAGTCATTTAGTCCCTTTTTCTTATATAAGCATTTGTAATTCTTCGATAGATCTTCAGTCTTCAGTTCTCAGTTGCATCGGACATCCCCCGCCCGCAGAAGCATTGACAAATTAGGGAGACATCGGACTTCCGTCTTCAGGCTCAGGCTACCGACTCTCGACTTCGGTCTTCGGTCTTGCAACATCTGTCTTCCGGCTACCGACTTCCGGCTTCCGACTTCCGGCTTCCGACTTCGGTCTTCAACCCCCACAACACATATTATTAGATTCAATTCGTAGTTTTTCTGCATGTTTTTAACCTTGGTTATAAGTGTCTTATAGATTGTCCAAATATTTTATATATTATTTTTTAAATATGTAGCTTCTTGCTATCTTTCGCCGGGTGATGCTTTAGTTTTATAAACCGAGTGATTAACTACTACCAAGATGAATGCACTGCGATTGCTGTGGGCAAGTTTTTTGGCTCTATATTTTCTGGCCAACTTTAGCAATAGGGCATTATCACAAACTTGTGGACCCGAATGCCGGGCTCTGAATTTATCCATTACGAGCACGGTAGTTTTAGAGTATCATTCCAAAGTTTTCTGGACCGATCTAATTCCCAATTTTAGTTGTGCCGGCCCTGTCACCTACCTTCTTCAGACCGTAGGAGGATCTTTTGTAGCCCAAGGTAGCTCAGATGATTTAGGCAATCAATCCTATTTTATAATCAAAGAACCATGCAAATATCTAAAGGATGGCTTGATGGTGATCATCTCGAATAATCTCGGTAGCTGTATGAATCGGCTGACATTTAAGAAGGGGCCAGTCAATTTTTCAGGAAGACATCTTGATCTTTTTTGCCTGGATCCGAGAGCCGAGAGACCGGGAGAACTTGATTTTCCAGCGCCCATATTGGCTTGTGATGGTGCGGGAACTCCGCGATGGGTTGGTGATTGGCCGGTGATTAAACAATGTTTACCCGGCATCCAAGATACGGCCAAGGTCATCTATCGTGAATGGGAGATCTATGATAAGGAAGGATTTAGGTCTACTACTTTTGATACTTTGATCGTGTTTCGTTTCCCTCAGTTAGACGAGACTCACCTCTATTGCACTGAACGGGATACCTTATACTGCGGTGAAAGCGAATCATTTGGTCCGTTTATAATTTTCGAAACCCAACCGGGCAGTGGGATTTGCGATACATTATTTTTAGTCGAGTCATTGACTAAAAATGGTCAAATTTCATTTGCTCCCATCTTCATTAATTCAACTTGTGGACTTCAGCTTCATCTCGATACGGCAATGTTTTCTTCAGGATGCGAAGAGATATGGAAATTGGATCTGGAAATTAAACAAACATGCTCCGGCGCAGACAATCAGGCACCCTGTTTTGTACCTGTCGACAATCAAGTTCAGCGTTTAGATCAGCCCGGCAAATACTGGCGATGTACCTTTTGGGTTTATAATCTAGATACTGTCGCTCCAAAAGCCACTTGTGATTATTCTCACTATAATAGGGAATCAATATTCTGGCCTAGAAACGACATCTCACCAACCAGTCAAATACATTGTTTTGAAACTCCAGCCAGTCCGGATACCCGGGTAAATGCTCCCGTACTAATAGTAAGTACCGATGCACACAGTTGCTCGGCATTTGCGGCACTGCCGGGGCTTTGTGTTAGTGAAGAGTGGTCTGGGATTAAAAACGTAAGGGCCTCCATAGAAGGAGTTGGTACTTTTATCTTGAATGAAAAGGACAGCTGTGAAGCTGGATTGCTCTTTGAATCGCCAGAACTGGTCAGGTTACCTTTAAGTGAGACTCCCTATCAAATCATCTATGAGGTGGCTGATGGGTGCCATAATATCGATTCGATTTTTTGCTACATTCTCGTTAAAGATGCGGTTAAACCCGTGGCCGTTGCAAATAAAGGAGTTACCGTATCATTGTCAGGGAAAATTGCCTGGGTCGAGGCGGCAAGTTTTGACGAGGGGAGCTATGACAATTGTCAACTAAATGTGTTGTTGGCCAGAAGGACTGATTGGAGTACCGCTGGCGTTGATCTATGTGATGCACGGGATACCCTCTGTACTTATCATGGTCAGGTGATTTTCAGACCCATTTTACAACCCGATAAAAAACTAAATGAGATCGAAGCTCATTATGCGAAAACCTTAAAATGGCTTGAGCAAGATCAGAACACATGTAATAGAATGTTGTTGAATGCATGGAACTACGGACTACTTGAAGCAAGCTATAAGCAATGTGGCGATTCGGATTTAAGTCAGGAAGAATTCATGGATCTTTTTCACAATTTGTGCGCGGTAGAGTTATGGGGTAGTACCGAAAAATTCGGATGTCAGATTGAGTCTGACCGAGCTGAATTGTTGAAATCGGCGGCTGAGATTGGAGGAGGCTGGAGCCAGGAGGTACCATTCACTTGTGAAGATGCTTGTCAAACTGTCGTTGTAGAGATTATCGCAATCGACTATTGGTGCAACTGGAGTAAGAGTTGGACGGAGGTCAAGGTTGAGGACCGCACCCCGTTGAGCATTGCTCAAGACCTTGATAATGAAATCGAAATCTCATGTGCAACCTATAAAAAGGAACAATATGCCCTTGAGGGCATCGAGCTTCCGGTCTCTTTAAAGACGATCGTTGGCAAAGCCTCTTCTGGTAATCTGGATGCTATAAAGAGATTAGATGAGCTTTTAGGTGGGTATGAAAAAGCTTGGATAGATCCCAATGGTATATTGGTCGATGGTCAGGGCGATACCATTCCAAGACACCTGGCTTTTCATGATCGCCATTGTATTTGCGAAGAGGTGAGAAAGTCGGTGAAAGTGTACGATGACCATCTGGGATATCAATGGGTTGACAGCACCTACCATGAATGTAGGTATAAAGATACCATTCAGTACATTAAACAGGGCTTGGTCGCAGTCAATTGTACCGAAAATATACAATGTCATAAAACAGTATGGTCTGATCTGGACCACTGTGGACAGGGTTATATCTACCGTAAGTTCGAAATCACCTCAGGCTGTGCGTCTGATGACGACCCTCATTCATCTAGCGTCATTACCAGATTACAGAGAATTAAAGTGACCAACAATTGTGAACTTAGTAAAGCGATGTTTGTGCTTCCGGTTGATACAGCGATTTATAACTGTATGGTCGAGTACGATCCAAAGGGTAGTGGAAATGTAGCTGGTGCCGCTGATCCATCAGTCACCGGATATCCCCAATATCGTTTCGATGATGATTGCCGGATAGTGGGAGTGGCCTATAGCGATAAAGTCTTCAAGGTAGTAGGAGGAGATCAGGCTTGTTATAAGATTGTCAGGTCGTGGTTTTTTACAGATTGGTGTCAACAGAATGGGCCAAGCTCATCCAGTCCGGAATGGTGGAAAAACCGTGAGTTGGTTGTGGATACGTGCATTCAAATTATTGTGCTGATTGATACAATGCCTCCACTCTGTGTCATTACCGGACCGGTATCGAATGGAGGCGAAGTTATCATTGCTGGATGTTCATACGATTTTTCGGCCGAATTAGATGTTTTGGACGCCTGTGGAATTGGGTACTATGATTTTCAACTTTTCAAAAATGGTCAATCATCACCCCTGTCACAAGGCAGCGGGGAGCTGGATTCGCATGTTTCCACTCATGTCACGCTGTCGGCACTTGCTCTTGAAGGTGGCAAATATCAATTGCGTGCACGGGTTATTGATGAGTGCCAGAATGAGGGGTTCTGCACCTACGAGTTTACGATCGACGCTCTCAAAAAACCCAGTCCTGTTTGCTTGTCCAATTTGACTGTTGAGCTAGTTCCTGGAGATTTGGATGATGATGGGGTGCCAGATACAGCAACGGCCATTGTCTGGGCTCGTGAATTTGATCGCAGCAGCATTGCGCCGTGCGGTTCTGCAATTGAAGATTTAAAGTTCTATATAGAACTTTTTAGTGAGGATAATGGTGGCTTTGAAACGCTTGATACGATTGAGGATCAGGACCACATCATGTTAGGGTGCAAGGATATCGGAATACAAACTGTACGAATGTGGGTCTTGAGTCCATCCGGTTCTGCTGATTATTGTGATGTTTATCTACGGGTTCAGGCAAATGCAGGAGGTTGTGTGATAGTCGATCCTGTCTTTTCTACACTTCAAGGAGCAATATTAACAATGGATGGAAAAGGAGTTAAAAATGTTTCAATAACCGGCTCAATTGACGATGTAGTCATCGAAGATATACTCACCGATCTGGATGGAAAATATTCGATGTTATTTGGTCTTGGAGAAGTAGTTACATTGCAACCATCTAAAGATGGAGATGATCAGAATGGTGTGACGACACCAGATTTAATAGCAATGGCAAATCATATTAATAATTCAGCACCCTTGGTGTCTCCCTATCGGCGAATAGCAGCTGATGTCAATTTTGATGGGATTATCAATGCCCTCGATCTTTTATTGTTACGAAATTTGATTCTCAATAATATTCCGGAATGGCCGAATGGCGAATCGTGGCGATTTGTGCCAGCGGCATTTCTGTTTGAATCTTCCGTAGCTGAAGCAGAAGATTTTCCTGGCTCTATCACAAAGGAACTTTCAGAACCGATCACACAGGTGGATTTTACCGCGATTAAAGTTGGTGATTTAAATCTTGATCGTAATACGCAGCTGCCCGGAAGATCAGGTGATTTATTAGTTATGCAGCTATCCGATTTCCACTTTCTCCCTGGTGAACCGGTTGTCTTCATACCTAAATTTACTTCGGATATCACCTTGCAAGGCATGCAATTTGAATTGCAATTTGATGCAGATGTATTAGAATTTTCCGATCCTGATTTTGACGGCGGAGTACCGTTGGAAATGGAGAATCTCGGATTGCGTCTTGTCAATGAGGGCACTATTTATTGTAGTTGGTTTAGTGACAATAAAATATTCCTTAATGATCAAGAAGGGCTATTTGAATTTAATTTTATTGCTAAAAAGGCAGGAAAACTAAGCGATGCGTTTTCATTAGTAGCTCATCGGCTTGCCTCAGAGGGCTATCCCGATGCTACAACAATAAAACCGATCGCATTAAGTTTTTCGGAACAGCAAAAGCCGATATCGCTGGTAAAAAATTTCCCCAATCCCTTTAGTGATCTGACGCACATTGAAGTGGACCTCCACGGTGACAATAATGTGCGCCTAGTCATCTCAGATGTGAAGGGCAAAGTCCTGATCGACCGGCAACTGCAGTTTTCAAGGAGTGGTAAGGAGGCATTGACGGTCACGGCCAGCGAGCTTGGGGCTCCAGGCGTTTACTATTATAGTCTCATTACTGCATCGGAAAAAATTACCAAGAGAATGATCATGATCCATTAATCGGAATAAGTTATTCACTCTAGTTTTGGTGGCCTCTCATCTCAGGCGGGAGGCTTTTTTTATCTTCGAAAATCGGACTGGGATGGCAGCGTCCCATTAAAAATGCAATGTGATCTTTTCCAAATAATTTAATATCCAGCGAGCAACTGACCTTAAGTTATTCCAAACAAATGCGCCTTAAAAATCTTGACGGCGATCGCCAGGAGAATAATGCCAAATACTTTTCTTAGTACCGAAGCCCCTCCCGGACCGATCTTTCTTTCTATCCAGTCTGCACTACGCAAAACGATAAATACCAGAATTACATTAATCACTATACCGATCAGAATGTCAACCTGGCTGAATTCGGCTTTGAGCGTAAGAATTGTTGTCAATGTACCTGCTCCGGCAATCAGTGGAAAGGCCAGAGGTACAATTGTTCCGGATGAGGCAGAAGTATCCTCCCGAAAGAAAGGGATGTTTAGTATCATTTCCAAGCCGATAAGAAATATGACAATAGCTCCGGCAACTGCAAATGAGGAGATGTCAACCCCAAATAGTTTTAAAATGCCTTCGCCAAAAAATAGGAAGGCAATCATAATAATTCCAGCTACGACGCTGGCCTGGGTAGCTTGAATGTTGACGCCTTTATTTTTAAGATTGATCACAATCGGTAGAGAACCGGGAATGTCAATGACCGAAAAAGAATCAAGGTGACGGAAATAATTTCCTTAAAGCCTGGTGCCATAATGACTTTTTATTAATAAAAGAAGTCAAATGTATCAAGATATAACGGTCGTAGACTGGATTTATCCAAAATAAATTTGTGTTTTAATAAAGTCGCTGCTATCACTTACATCATGATCTACGACTAAAGTACCATCGACAAACAAAGGGAGTCACATCTTAGATTATTTTTGAGAGCTGATGAATACCCAATAGCTTTCGAATATGGTTACCTTGATCTCTCGGAAGTTGAGTTTTTGAAGCCATTCGAGTTGAGTCGGTACATTGTCAGGTGTATCATATTGTTTGTAGTGATCGGCCAGGTATTCCCAATCACCATTTAATTGATGGCGAATCACAAATGCTTTCCATTTTTCGAAAAATGCGTCATGATCCGGATCATTTTTATTGATAAAGAGATCGGCATACGCAAAAATACCACCTGTCTTCAACCAGCGATAACTATCCTCCAAAAGTTTCTCTTTTATATCATGATTTAAATGATGTAAAGGAAAATGAGGCAGCAATTAAATCAAAATGATTGTTAGGATATTTTACATCTTGCATTAAGCCAAGATGGTAGGTAAATGGATATTTTAGAAAGCGGAGTCTTGCTTCGTCCAGCATTTTTTCACTGGCATCGAGTAATGTAAAGCCTGCTAAAGGAAATCGTTCCAGGAGCTTGGCGCTAATATTTCCATTCCCTGATCCCAAATCCAGGATTTGCCGGGGATCAAAGTCATCGGGAAAGGAGGTCGAGAACTGTTGGGTGAGCTGGACATAATGAGGTACCCACCGGATCATTTTCTCAGTGTACTCTTGTTGAATTTCATCAAAGACTTGACCGATGTTCATATTGACGGTTTCTAATAAGGGATAATGCCCATTCTTTAAATCGGTGACCAGGTTACCCGAAGTACATATTTTGTGCTATCATCTATTTTAAATCGGTCATCAATCCTGCGGCCGACGACCCAGCAAATTTGGTCATTCGAGACCAGCATCCATTGGTTTTCTTTCTCAAAATGATGCAATTTCAAATTGCTAAAAAATTTTTTAATTTTTTGACTTTTTCCCTCCATGCCCAAAGGATAAAAAAGATCTCCCGCTTTCCATTTTCGTAGTTTGATTGGGTATTCTATCTTTTGCGCGTCTAAATATGCTATTGATTCGCTATCACTAAAGTGATCAACCAAATGACTCATAAGTAAAAATTCCAATTTCCCATGCTCCAGATTGACAATCTTATCGTCTTTCTGAATCGCAATTTCTTGAATTTCTTCGGTAGATTTCGTTGCTAGGATCAATTTTTTTCGATCGGTGGTTATCCGGTTTTTTTCACTAAAAAAAAGCCTTCCCGAGTGATTGTTTTCAATCGCCTCAATCATCTGAGTGACCTGCGTGTAATTAAAGCCATAGACACGGAGCCACTCGAAAACTACCAGATCACGTAATGATTCTTCAATTTTGTCCGTATCAAGGATTATATGATCCCCTTCCGTCTTACGCCTCAATTCGAGTTCTTGATTCAGCAGGCCGCTAAGTAGACGGGCACTTTTTTGCCAGACCAAAATGTTTTCTGACATTCTCCTTCTAAATGAAGGAATCCGAGCTTCGATGCCCGGGATCAATTTGTTACGTAAATAATTACGCCGGTAAATAGATTCGAGATTACTAGTGTCTTCCCTTGAAGCGATCTGATGACGATTTGCATAATCCTTAATTTCCTCTTTAGTCGCAAATAACAAGGGTCTGATGATGTGATCTCGCTTAGGTTTCATGCCCTGGAGGCCAAATATTCCGGCACCCCTCATCATATTAAGAAAAACGGTTTCGATTTGATCGTCCTGATGATGAGCTACCGCCAATAAATGGTATCCATGTGTCTCCATAATTGTCGAAAACCAGGTGTAACGAAGATAACGGGCTGCCTCCTGGATCCCTTGTTTATGTTGCTTTGCATAGTCTTTAGTGTCAAATGATGTGGTATGAAAAGGGAATTGGTATTCCGCGGCCTTTTCCGCAAGAAAGTGGGCATCCTCATCCGATGCCTCACCGCGCATTTGAAAATTACAGTGACCCACTCCAATCGAAAAACCCAGCTCATGAAAAAGGTGCATTAAGACCATGGAATCAATCCCTCCGCTGACAGCCAAGAGTATCTTATCTCGTTTGTTACAAAGACTGTTTTCTGTTATATATATGCTTAGTGCATGTTCCATTTTGTCAATAAGTCAATCTTTGCATGAATTTATTTATGCACTATTTTATTCCACGCTCATTGAGCCAACTTCTATAGCGGTTGGCATTCTCATTATGAGCACTCTGTGAGGCAGCAAAAGCATGCATTCCACTATTGTCTGGTCTGGCGCACATGTAGATAAAATTATGATCTTCTGCATTCAGTACGGCATCAATACTCTGAATAGAGGGCATGTAGATTGGGCCAGGGGGTAGTCCGGCATGCTTATAAGTGTTGTAGGGTGATTCAATTTCCAAATGTTTAAGGTAGACTCTCCTCAGATCATATATACCCGTTGCAAACACGACCGTTGGATCAGCTTGCAATGGCATGGATTGTTTCAGGCGATTCAAATAAAGACCTGCCACCGTTGCACGCTCAGATGCTGCTTGGGTTTCTCTTTCGACTATTGAAGCCAGGGTGTATACTTCGGCTCTAGTGAGATTGATTTTATCCGCCTTTTCCTGACGTGAATCCCGGGACCAGAATTTTTCGCTTTCTTCCTTCATTCGAGCCGCCAATTCTTCAGGCTTTTATCGTCCAAAATACCTGATAGGTATTTGGAATGAATAACGAAAGAATACTCTCCGGGTTGCCTCGTATTTTTGAATGGTGGTCGGATCGGAAAAGTATTCTAAGAATGCATTGGAGTCGGCCTCCACCTGTATTCCTATTTTGCCCGTTAAATCTTGAATTCTTCGCACATTATTGATCACGAGATTGATGGGTGTTTGATTTCCGGAACGGAGCAAACCCACAATTTGGCGATTATTCCAACCCTCTTTTATAGTGTATTTACCGGGGGCTATCTGAGCGTCCCCATATTTCATCCATTGTGCTACCCTGATAAAGGTTTTCGTATTTTTCAGAATCTGACTAGTATCAATCGTATGAATTACGTCTGATAACTTTGACCCACTGGCGATATAAATAATCCGGTTATCTTTGGTCTGCACGTTTGATGCAAATACCGAATGGTAGAAATAATATGCAACAAAAGCACCAGCAGCGGCAAGGATGCATAAAATAGCAATAATAATTTTTGATTTTTGCGACATAGATCAATTCCTATTTTTCAAATGATCAGGATCCGATCGTATATTTAATAGGCTTCTTCCTTATTAGGAAAATCTCTTTTTTTAACATCTTCAATGTAATGCTGCGCTGCGCTCTTGATTTGATCATAGAGATTCACATAGACCCTAAGAAATCGGGGTTTAAATTCTTTCGTGATACCAAGCATGTCGTGAGTCACCAAAACTTGCCCGTCGACATCGGGCCCGGCCCCTATGCCAATGATGGGGATCGAAACGGATTCTGCCACTTCTTTGGCCAATTTACTTGGAATCTTCTCCAACACGATAGCAAAACAACCGATTGACTCCAAGAGTTTTGCATCGCTACGCAATTGCTCTGCTTCCTGCTCTTCTTTAGCTCTCACGACATAGGTGCCAAACTTATAGATCGATTGTGGTGTAAGACCGAGATGTCCCATAACTGGTACACCGGCCTTGAGGATACGTTTTATCGAACTCTGTACGGCCATTCCTCCTTCTAATTTTACAGCATGAGCACCAGATTCTTTCATGATCCGAATCGCTGACGAAAGAGCTTTACGGCTATTACCCTGGTAGGTGCCAAAAGGAAGGTCGACCACAACCAAAGCGCGATTGATGGCCCGAATGACACTGCTGGCATGATATATCATTTGATCAAGGGTGATTGGAAGTGTGGTCTCATGACCGGCCATGACATTGGAGGCTGAATCACCTACCAATAAGACCTCTATTCCAGCTTCGTCAAGAATACGAGCCATAGAATAGTCATAAGCCGTAAGCATACTGATTCGCTCACCTTCGTCTTTCATGCTTCGCAAAGTATGAACGGTTACTCTTTTGATATCTTTGTTTACCGACATGTTTTTCCTAAAAAGGCGGAAAGTTAGTAAAACCCGTTCTATCTTTTATCCCATCTATAATCTATTATCGGAGCCGTCCAAGGTACCGAGCGAAACCAGTGCGCAAAGTTGGATCGTTTTCAGGGTTAATTTCAGTTAATCTCGGCATTACATTGCAAATCTTGCCACTGTCTGCTAGTGATTTTGTAATACAATACCTCTGTATTGTAATAGATTGCCAGGTGTTGGTAGGTTAATCCACATTTTTCCAAAACTCGCTTTGAAGCTTCATTGTCTAGGCGGGTCACTCCAACTATTTCATCCAGCTCATGTAGTTGAAAACCGAATTGTAATAGCCCCTTTGAAATTTCGGTAGCGTAACCATGACCCCAGAACTCGCTTGCCAGACGATATCCGATTTCAATCTGTTTGGATCCATCGAGGTCCTTCAAACAAGCCCAACCGATAGGCTGATCATTCGCAGTAAGGCAACACATCCAAATGCCAAGGTCAGGATTATTTCGATAGGCCTCAATAATATGCGTAATTCGATCGATTACCTGTTTTCTGGTTCTTAATGGGCCGATATGTTGCATGACCAAACGATCGCGATGTAGCTTTGCCAGAAAGTCAATATCTTTTAATGATACTTCGCGAAGAAATAAGCGTTTCGATTTCAAGACAATCTTTTCAGATCTACTCTTTGTCATGCTGAAGTCCTTTTTTTTATGACGTTTTGTCATAAGTGTCCAAGCCCCGACACATCATTTTTACGCAATAATGTCAATTATACTGCCTAAATGTGACGAAAAACCGGTTGGCATCCAAATTGAGCATCATGTATCGCAAACTGATATTAAAATTCATTAAAATAGAATAAATGGGAAAAATAATTGGAATAGACCTAGGAACGACGAACTCCTGTGTTGCAGTTATGGAGGGTAATGAACCAGTGGTGATACCCAATGACGAGGGAAGACGAACCACTCCTTCGGTGGTAGCCTTCATGGATAATGGTGAGCGTAAGATTGGTGATCCTGCAAAGCGACAGGCTATCACCAATCCGGTCAGGACTATTTTTTCGATTAAACGTTTTATGGGATCGCGCTTTTCAGAATCTAAATCAGAAGTAGAACGGGTACCTTATAAAGTGACCAAAGGAGATAATGACACCTTAAGAGTTGATATCGAAGGGAGGCCCTACACACCGCAGGAAATTAGTGCAATGATTTTGCAAAAAATGAAAAAGGTCGCCGAAGACTATTTAGGTAGTGAGGGGACGGAGGCGGTGGTAACTGTACCTGCTTACTTTAACGACTCTCAACGGCAGGCAACCAAGGAAGCCGGTGAAATTGCCGGATTGAAAATTAATCGGATCATCAATGAACCGACTGCTGCTGCTTTGGCTTATGGATTGGATAAAAAAGGACTGGATGCCACGATCGCGGTATTTGACCTTGGTGGTGGAACCTTCGATATATCGATACTTGAACTGGGTGAAGGCGTTTTTGAGGTGAAGTCAACTAACGGTGATACTCACCTCGGAGGTGATGACTTTGATCATGTGCTGATTGACCACCTGGCAGATGCCTTTAAATCAGCGGAAAATATCGATTTGAGAAAAGATCCGATGGCCTTGCAACGATTGAAAGATGCTGCTGAAAAGGCTAAAATTGAGCTATCCTCTGCGACCGAAACAGAGATCAATCTACCTTATATTACTGCAGTAGACGGAGTGCCCAAACATTTGGTACAAAAGATAACTCGTGCGAAATTTGAACAATTAGCTGATGATCTGGTGTCTCGCACACTTAGACCTTGTGAAGAAGCGCTAAAAGATGCGGGTCTTTCAAAAACCGATATCGATGAGGTTATCCTGGTTGGCGGTTCAACTCGGATTCCCAGAATACAGCAAGCAGTCGAGGATTTCTTCGGTAGAAAACCTAATAAAAGCGTAAACCCGGATGAAGTGGTGGCTATAGGTGCCGCCATTCAAGGTGGAGTATTAAGTGGAGATGTTCAAGACGTACTATTGCTTGATGTGACTCCGTTGTCACTAGGTATTGAAACAATGGGTGGTGTATATGATGTGGTGATTGAGTCAAACTCTACGATACCTACCAAAAAGTCAAAAACCTATTCGACGGCATCGGATAATCAGCCAAGTGTTGAGATTCACATTTTGCAGGGAGAAAGGCCGATGGCTAGAGATAACCGTACCGTAGGTCGTTTTATTCTGGATGGTTTACCTCCATCTCCAAGAGGGACACCTCAGATTGAAGTGACTTTTGACATGGATGCAAATGGTATCCTTAATGTGCATGCAAAAGATAAAGGCACTGGCAAAAGAGCAGAAGGTCAGAATCGAGGCATCCACTGGGTTGTCAAAAGAGGAAATCGAAAGAATGAAGTCAGAGGCTACTGCCAATGCTGAAACCGATAAAGCGGCAAGAGAACTGGCTGAAAAAATCAATGGGGCCGATGCTTTAGTTTTCCAGACTGAAAAGCAGTTGTCTGAATTTGGTGACAAAGTACCTGCAGATAAGAAAAGCGCTATCGAGGCCGCTGTGGCAGGCTTGAAAGAAGCTCATAAGAAGCAAGATATTGCAGCCATTGATGCAGCAACCAAGATTTTAAATGATGCCTGGGCTAGTGCTAGTCAGGATATTTATAAAGCACAGCAAGATGCTGGTACAGGGACTGCTGGACCAGATGCGTCAGGAGCAGATGGAGCAGATACGAATGCCGCAGAAGACGTGACCGATGTGGAATTTGAGGAAGTGGATGATAAAAAGTAAAAAAATCATCTGATCGGGAGAACTTCGTCTTAATTATTGACAATTAATGTTTTTATCTACGAGATAAATCAAAAAATGAACCTGCTCTAGTAGTGGGTTCTTTTTTTTGAAAAAAAATGGGTTTCAATCTAAAATTTAAGTAAATCATTCATACCAAAACAACCTTGTTTACCGACCAGCCATTCTGCAGCCAGGATAGCTCCAAGGGCAAAACCCTGTCGGGAATGTGCCTGGTGTTTAATGGTGATTTCGTCTACATCAGAAGTATAGGTGATCACATGGGTGCCAGGGTCATCTTCAGTCCGTTCACTAATGATGCTTAAGTCAGTTTTCTTCTTAGAGGGCTCATTAATCCATTGGTTTTTTCGATTGATTGTTTCGATAATTCCTTCCGCCAATGTGATGGCTGTGCCACTAGGTGAGTCCAATTTTTGGGTGTGGTGTATTTCTTTCAGGCCAATATCATAGTTGTCAAAATGCTCCGTAATCCCAGCAAGATATTTATTGACTGCAAAGAAGATATTTACTCCGATGCTGTAGTTGGAGGCATAAAAAAAAGCAGATTTGTGTTCTTCCGCCAGAGACTTGATCTCAGCATAAGCGTGAAGCCAACCGGTAGTTCCGGATACAATCGGAATTCTATTTTTGATGCAATAAGTTAGATTTTCGATGGCGGCTTCAGGTCTGGTAAACTCAATGACTACATCCACCTGATCTTTGAGATCAGCTAGTTCAGATTCCTGATCGATATCGATGATCAAAACAACTTTGTGTCCTCGCTCATTGGCAATCTGGTGTATTGTTTTTCCCATTTTTCCATAGCCGATGAGGGCGATTCTTAATCCGGTCATTCTTATGTCATTTTAGAGAGTGCAATATCGAGTTTCTCTTTGAATAAACTAATTTCACGGGACAATAGGAGTTTGGTGCCGATAAAAAACGATCTACTACTAAGAGTTTTGCAAGGTGAGTCTGTCGAGCGACCTCCGGTGTGGCTAATGCGACAAGCTGGGCGAATTTTGCCCGAATACCGGGCCATTCGGAATGCGATCCCCGATTTTAAATCATTAGTTACCAATCCTGAACTAGCATCGGAGGTGACTGTGCAGCCGGTTGATCTTCTGAATGTTGATGCGGCAATCATTTTTTCTGACATTTTGGTAATACCTGAAGCGATGGGTCTTGACTATGAAATGGTCGAGAAAGTAGGGCCTCGCTTTCCCCGGACAATTGTTACCACAAGTGATATCGACAGGTTACGTGCCGGCGATGATGCAGCAGATCATCTAGAATATGTGTATCAAGCCATCCGGGCCACTAAAGATAAGCTTCAAGATAGAGTTCCGTTGATTGGATTTTCGGGAGCTCCGTTTACACTATTAGCTTATATGGTAGAGGGCAAAGGCAGTAAGACTTTTTCTGCGGCAAAGAGTTTTGTCTATTCGAAGCCTCGAGAGGCTCATAGTTTATTGGAGAAACTCACAGATACGATCATTGCCTATTTAAAACGAAAAGTCGAAGCAGGGGCAAATGTTATCCAGATTTTTGATAGTTGGGCTGGTGTGCTTGATCAGCAACTCTACCGGGACTTCAGTCTGCGGTATATCACCCAGATCTGCCAGGCACTCACCATGGTTCCGGTCATTGTTTTCGCCAAGGGAGCCTGGTTTGCATTAGATGACCTGGCAAAAATTCCTGATATAGCTATAGGGCTGGATTGGCAGACAGAGCCTGGTTTTGCCAGAAGGGTGTTAGGAAAAGAACGTGTATTGCAAGGCAACCTCGATCCATCGTGCTTACTAAGCCCGGAGGCCAACATCCGTAGCCGCACCAAAGGATGTTGGAAACTTTTGGCCAGCATCATATTGCCAATTTAGGGCATGGTGTTTATCCAGAGACTGAGGTACAAGCTGTAAAAGCATTTATTGACGAGGTCAAGGCATACCGATATTAGTACCTAGATTAATCATATATAAGTAGTTATATATATTAATATAATCCAATATTGTTTCTATAGGTTGGTTTACCCCCTTATTTTTATTTGGAAGTGAAACCAATTTAAGTAATTTTGGTTGCTTCTTCTCGGAAGTTGAAACCTCGGAAATACCTATGGGATGGTTTAAGAGACTAAAGGAAGGCATTCAGACAGCTACCAAGCATAAGAAGGAAGTACCTGACGGTTTATGGTTTAAGTGTGACTCGTGTAAAGAAACGAGCACTATGAAGGAGTTGAAGGAAAACTTCTTTATCTGCCCCAAATGCGGATATCATGTCAGAATCGGATCCCATGACTATTTTGATATACTATTTGATGAAGGTGAGTTTGTAGAACTTTTTATTACCCTAAAATCTTTTGATTTTCTCGATTTTTCGGATTTGAAACCTTACACTGAGCGACTTGAAGAAGCTTATGAAAAGAACCGGGTTTCGGAAGCGATTACAGTAGCTCATGGCAAGATATTGGGAAAAGATTTGGTTGTGGCTGCCATGGATTTCAGTTTCATCGGAGGTAGCATGGGATCGGTGGTCGGAGAGAAGATAGCGCGGGCTATCGAACATTCGCTGGCCAATAGATTTCCGCTATTAATTATCTCCAAATCCGGAGGCGCCCGTATGCAGGAGTCTGCCTTCTCCTTGATGCAACTAGCCAAAACCTCGGCTATGCTCACCAAGTTGGCTAAACTAAAGATTCCCTTTTTCTCTTTAATGACAGATCCGACTACGGGTGGAGTGACAGCTTCCTTTTCGATGTTGGGAGACCTGAATTTTGCCGAGCCTAACGCTTTGATTGGATTTGCTGGTCCGCGGGTCATAAAGGAAACCATAAAAAAAGATCTGCCTGAAGGATTTCAAACCTCGGAGTTTCTGCTTGAGCATGGTTTTCTTGACTTTATCATTTCTCGTGATCAACTTCGCAATAAACTCTCCGATCTCATGGAGTGCTTACAATAAGACTTGTAGGTTCATTGCATGCCAGAGGTTGAGGTGAGCTCAACTACGCTTAGGTTATTTAGTGAACCGGGCTTCGAGATCACTGTAAGTATAAAAATGAATCCACCGATTATACCCAGAGTCAGTACCTAATGAAAGTTTATGGAACTAATCATCAACCAGAACCTTCAAGTGCATATCTAGTGGGTCAAATGCATCCAGCAAGGTCTGAAAGTAATTATCTGGATTACGCAGATAGAATTCGAGAAAATTGGAAGTCCTTTCCTGAAGCCCTCCACCTGGATATAGCTTTTCCCGGATATTTCTGATTTGACCCAGTGCAACTTCATGTTTTTGTTTTTCTGCCCGACGTAGCCGGTCTTCGATTTTTTCCAAAGATTTAATTTGATTTTTCCCCTCTGCGGCAGCAGCACCTTTTAGAGTCGGATCAATGGCAGCTGCTTTATTTTCAATTATGGACCATAATAATTCTAATTTACCCTTTTCATCCTGGAGTGAAAACTCATGTTCGGCATTTCTAGAGACAAATTCTCTAATTTGTTCCACTTCAGGTTTGAAAAAATCGGAGACATCAAGTTCTAGTTTTTGCATCTTTTTCAAGGTGCCTTTATCGACCCACAAACAAGAATCTCTTCTCACCAACACCGGAAAATTAATTCCAAAGAATTCAAATTGATTTTTTCGTTCAAGCCAATAAGCCAGTTCACCACCACCCCCGACATAGGCAAGATTAGGTAAAATCTTTTCCTGAAAGAGAGGCCGGACTACTACATTTGGACTGAATCTTTCCGGCTCTTTTTCAATCATTTCGAGTATTTCTTTTTCGGAAAAACTGAGAGTGGTATCGACTATTTGATAGGATTGTCCCACCTTTTCAATTCGGTTTCGCATCCCTTTATCCAGGTAGAAAAGATTAATATCCCTGGCATAGGCTTGAGGTCCAAATCCGGCATTTTCCATTTCTTTTTGGGTGCTTCTCACGTAGTCGGCAGAATGATGAGATAATATTTCGTCTTTAAAAATATTCTTCATCTTTTCCTTAAATCTAGGTTCATCCATATTGAGTACTACGATCCCAAGTGAACCAAAAAGTCCATTAATCAGATCGCAGAAAGCCCGTCCATACGATCGGTGATGGGTGTGTGTTTTTTCAAATACATCGAAGCATTCCCTAGCCGAAGGAGAATCGCCTAAAATATCTTTCAAACTCTGAAGCGCTTCGTCCAGCGACTTCGTACTCATACGTCCCACAGATCCGGATTCCTCATTTTTCCATTGAATCGTTTTGCCGTATAAATTGGCATGATCCATTTCGTCAAAATCATGATCCTCACCACCGGTCACAAATACTGGAATAAAGTTGAAGTCTGTGTGTTTTTCCTTCAGAGACCGGGTCAGTTTGACTGCAGATATTATTTTGTAGGCCAGGTAGGCTGGTCCGGTGAATAAAACCGGTTGATGAGCTGTCACGATGGTAAATGTCCGCTCGTCTGCCAATAAATTAATCTGGCCTTCGGCTAGAACCGTGTCAGTGATATAGGTTGCATATTGTTTGCGAAGTACATCAGCCAAGAGGTCTCGATCGGTTAGATCTTGCGCTTTGTCTGCCAGCACTTGTTCGAAAGACTCCAGGTTGGGTTCGTACTTAGCAAATTTTAACAGGTCTTTGTCTAGATTAGCATAGGCTACATCAGTCGCAGAAAATTGTTCTACTTCACTATATGGTATCTTAATAACTTTCATAGCCGGCAATTATACGGCTTATTGCCGAATTGGACCAATTTGCAACAAGGACTATGTTGGACTAGCTAAGACCTTCAACTCATTCTAAACTGAGGTTGTTACCAGAGTCAACCTCGCCGACTACCAATGTTGATATTGGTAGTCGGCATTGAAAGAACAAAGGATATATGTAATGGTAGTATTCAATGAGCCATAATCAATTTGGGTGATGGAAAGGCCAGGAAGAGGATTCGGCATAACAAATATCTATTATTACAATATCAATATTGTCAATCACATTGTTATTTCATGATATCGGTCTTCTTTTTGCTAGATTTAAATTTCAATATAAATAGGATACCAATTGGCTGCGAAAAGTAATCAGGATGAGAAACGAAAGATCGCTTCGGAAAATATGCCAAGACGTGAGGCAATCAGAAAGACAGCCGCTTTGGGCCTAGGAACTGGGTTATTTAAAGGAACGGATACCCGTTTGAGCCTGCCCTTCCGCAAGAACCCAATACAAGAAGAAAATGAGAGGGAAGGTTCGAATGATTGGCAGTTGACCAGGGTTCGCGCTGATGAGGATGGGTTTCGAAGCCCTTGGATCGAAGGCTATTGTTCAAGACAGAGTGTCAGCGCCGGTGAGACGATCGATATAATGGTATCAACCAATCCTGTGCGCAACTTTGAGATCGAGATATTCAGAACGGGTTATTATGGGGGAAAAGGTGCCAGATTAGTAAAGAAAATGGGCCCTTTTTCCGGTCAAGTTCAGCCAACACCCGAGCCAGGAATAAAGAATATTCATGAGTGTCAGTGGGCAATGACCACTAGCTTGACCATTCCCATGGACTGGATAAGTGGAGTATATCTTGGACGACTCACAACGTTTTCGGAATTTCCAAATGATCCATACTGGCAGAGCTATATTATTTTCATTGTCACAGACGATCGGCCTTCCGACTTACTTTTTCAATGTTCGGATAATACCTGGCAGGCATACAATCGTTGGCCAAATAATTATTCGATTTACACACACCCTAAAGGCATTCAGGGACCCTGGGCAGACGTTAGTTTCGACCGGCCCTATGGTCGTCAAGCCCAGTATATGGAGATAGTTAACGATCCTCTTTCGTTTGGTTCGGGTGAATTCCTGTCTTTCGAACAACCTCTGTCTTACTTTCTCGAACAGCATGGTTACGATGTAAGCTATTGCAGTAATGTAGACATGCTGGTACCTGACCGGGCTTTGAAATGCAAAGCATTTATTAGTGTCGGTCATGACGAATATTGGGATTTGAGACAATATGGGAGCGTCGAAAAACTGCGGGATCAAGGTGTTTGTCTTCTCTTTTTCTCCGGCAACAGCGTGTGTTGGGTGACTCCCTATCGTGAGAGTGGAAATGGTGTAGCTAACCGGATAATATTCAGAGGTGGTCCTTATGGCGCCAATCTATCCTATGCCACGGGTAGAGAAAGGGACCATGGTCCCTTTCCAGAAAGAGGACCGGATGAGGGAATGCTGATGGGAGTGCGCAATGTCGAGCCAGTCAACGGAGGGGGTGATTGGATCATAGGAAATGCAGAGCATTGGATTTTCAAAGGTACCGGCCTCAAAAATGGAGACCGGATACCAGGTTTAGTCGGATGGGAGTATCATGGCGATCCAGCAGCCATTCCCGGGTTGGAAGTTTTGGCGGAAGGCACTGCCTGGGTAGGAGGAACAGAACCTCAACAGTGGTCTTCAGTCATTTATCCCGGACCAAAGGGAAATTTTGTTTTTAATGCTTCGACTATTTTCTGGTCACAAGCTTTAAGCATGCCCCCTGGTCATACATTACCATGGTCTCATTGGAGCAGACCGCACGGACCTGACTCAAGGATACAGCAGATCACCCATAATCTTCTACAAAAAGCCATTAAAAAATAATCGATAATAGGTCAATACCGATGGATGTTGCATTTAGAAAAGGAATTCTTTTGATTTTAGCTCTCGGCTTACTGCATTGGGGGTGCGGAAATAGGAAAACACCGGTAGCAGTGAAGTCTCTGCAAGTTGCTGATGGATTTGAGATCTCAGAAGCGGTATCTCCTGATCTCATCGCATATCCCATGTTCGCCACCTTTGATGACCGCGGTCGATTGTTCGTTTTTGAATCGATCGGAACTAATAATCGCGGTACTGCAGAAATGCTTGCTCAACCCAATTATCAGATCCGTTTACTTGAAGATTTGGATGACGATGGTCAATTCGATCGTGGGTCCATCTATGCTGATTCTCTTCCCTTTCCCATGGGAGGTACTTTTTTCAACGGCAGTTTGTATGTTACTGCTTCACCTGATTTGATCAAGTTTACTGACCAGAATGGAGATGGAGTAGCAGACCAGAGAGAAATCATCCTCACGGGTTGGACATTTAATCAAAATGGAGCCATCTTAAGTGGTCCCTTTATGGGGCCGGATGGTTGGTTATACCTGGCCGATGCCAGACGGGGATTTGAGATTGAGACCAAAGAAGGCAACGTCCTACAGGGCAAGGGAGCGCGCGTCTGGCGTTGTTTGCCCGATGGAAGCCGGTTAGAATGGTTGTGCGGCGGTGGGTTTGACAATTCGATTGAGATTGTGTTTCAGCCATCAGGAGAGACCATCGGTACAATGACTTATTTTACAGACCCACAAGATGGTGAGCGAGATGCAATCATGCACTGGGTAGAGGGTGGTGTATATCCAAAATACAATTCTGTAATAGATGAAGATAGCCTTCCTCTGACCGGTGAACTTATGCCGGTCATGACCAAGATGCCTCGCATTGCACCTTCCGGGTTAATGAGATACCAGAGTGGAGTATGGGGCCCGGAATACAACGGAAATTTGTTCAGCGCCGAGTTTAATACAGGACGAATCATGCGTTACCGGGTTTTTCCGGATGGATCTACATTTAAGACAGAACAGGAGACCTTTGTCAAATCAACAACATCCGATATACATCTGACCGATATATTGGAAGATGCAGATGGGAGTTTGCTCGTGCTTGTCACTGGCGGATGGTTTATCGAAGGATGTCCACTTTCGCAGGTAGCGAAACCAGAGGTAAAGGGAGGAATCTATCGCATCAGGAAAACCAACCAAAAATCACACGCTCTTAAAGATACCTGGGGTAAGGCAATTGAATTTGAATCATTGTCAATTGATGAGTTAGGCCATCTTGTAATCAATGCGGCATATCGTGTCTCACAAAATGCTTTAGACGCTTTGGTGAAAAGGGGAGCTACATCAATACCAGTATTGGAATTGAGCATGGAAGAGGCCTTGCCGGAAACCAGAAGCTCGATTGTTTTTGCACTATACCGGATCGGGGGTGAATCAGCATTATCGACGGTTCGCCTGGCTCTATCCGATCCTGATGATCAGGTCAAGATAGCTGCTGCAAGATGCCTTGGGTTAGCCAAAGACGTAACAAGCGTTGAGGTTTTAAAGCTTCAGATGCTCAACGGATCGTCAGCGGTACGTCGACAGGTTGCCTCTGCACTTGGTCAAATCGGTGATGCTGGCGCCATACCAGCACTATTGGCTTCGCTTAGGGTTCCGGCCGATCGTATGGCTGAACATGCCGTGATCTTTTCCCTTATACAAATAGGTGAAACTCACCCCTTGAAAAGTGCTTTGAAGGATACCTCCGCTCAGATCAGAAGGGCCACTGCCATTGCTTTGGATCAAATGAAAGTTAGTAGCTTATCGGATACTGATATTATCCCATTTTTAAGCAGCAGGGTTGAGACCGACCGGAAGACCGGAATTTGGATCGCCGCCCGGCATCCCTTATGGTCTCAGGTTATTGTAGGTTTTCTCGATTCAATGCTAAATCAAACAGAACTATTGGCAGCTGATCAGGCGGACCTTGGTGGTCTATTAATGACATTTAGTGAAAATTCGGATGTTCAGACTCTGATCGCAAATCGAGTTAAGTTAAGTCAGCTTACGCACGATCGATTGTTTCTCCTGGAAATTATGAAAATGTCTGGGATATCTCAATTTCCAAAAGTTTGGAAAGACCTCTTAAAGGGCTTATTGGACGATTCCAATAGTGAAATAAGAAGGACGTGTTTACAACTCATCGAATCCAGGCGACTGGAAGGATTTGAGCATGAAATAAATAATATGGTCCATGATCCACAACTGGGCGATGAAATACGAATGCAGGCCCTGAGTGCCCGTCTGATAACAGATCAAAGATTGAGTACTGATGAATGGATTTATCTGAGAGAATTACTGGGTCTCGATAATGAGTCGTTCATAAGGCAACAAGCTATGCAACTAATCAGCCGCTCCCAACCAGATGACGATCAACTATTGACGCTTGCAAAATGCGAAGTTCCGAATGCCGCCTTATATCTGCTTCCAAAACTAATGGATGCATTTAGTGGGTCCACCAATGATCAGGTAGGAACAGCATTCATAAATGCAATGAATCAAGTAACCATCGGATTGGAAAATGTTTCGGTTCCTAACCTGGAGAAATTGCTGGAAGCTTATTCAGATTCCGTTCGGGTCGAGGCTGAACCGCTGATAAGAAAAATAGAAAACAAACAAAATGAACGGCTCCTAAAACTAGATCAATTGGAGGCATCATTAGAAAAGGGTGATGTTGGTGAAGGGAGGAAGATATTCTTTGGCAAAGGAATTTGTTATACCTGTCACGCGGTGGGTTCCGAAGGAGCTGATTTTGGTCCTGACTTATCCAATATTGGTGAGATAAGATCCACTCATGATTTGCTCGAGGCTATTGTCTATCCCAGTGCCACTTTTGCAAGAGAATATGAAACCTATAAAATAAAGACCGGAGAAAATGACTACCTGGGAGTGTTGGTAAATCAAACGGATGAAGCAATCGTTATATCTATTTCACCGGGTAGCGAGATCCGGATTAACCGGAAAGACGCGATATCTGTTGACCTCGATCTGGTATCCATGATGCCTCCAGGACTTGATCAGCAATTGTCCAGAACAGAGCTGGCTGATCTTCTTGCTTTTCTCAAAGCGCTGCCGTATGATATCGAGCGTTTGATTGAACTGAAGGAGACTCAATGACCAATTACAATATTAACAGTAATCAGTTGAATAAAGAATTACATTTAGTGGTAGCAGTAGCTCTCTAGAGGTTATGATGATCACTAAATATCATGTTTAAAAAGATGCCAGAAAAAATGTATCAACTTGCCCAACAACGGAGGCCAACCAATGGATTTACCATGTCAATTATTTTTTTCTTGTTGGCAGTGGCTGGCACCATCCAGCTTGAAGCTCAGACGAGTGGCGGAGTACTCGATAAAACACCTGGTGTATATTCTGCCACTACTTTGGTGGAAGTCAATTCTCCCGCCTCACCAGTGAATGATTCTCTAATAGCCATTGTCGGTGTTCGCTTGATTGATGGTCTCGGTGGGCCTCCGATTGACGACATGGTAGTCCTTATAGATGGTATCAGGATCGTCGATGTCGGGCCCCGTAGTTTGGTGAAGATTCCTGAGAATGCAACCGTTTATGATGGACAGGGAAAAACATTAATGCCGGGACTAATCGACTCGCATTTGCATTCGGTCAATGATGATGCATTTCTCAATGTCATATTAAAAAGGGGGACAACCAGTCTGAGAGATCCAGGGCATCCTTTTCGGTTTTATCAGGTGCTTGACTTTGCCAAAAGCCCTGCACCCCGGGCATTTCTAACCGGGTCTCACATGGATGGTTATCCGGGAGTGTATAAGGATCATGCTCTTTTAGTAAAGGACCACGCTCATGCAAGAGAGACGGTATATGACTACGTGCGACAGGGGAGTAGCGGGATTAAAATCTATTTTCGATTACCTCTCGAATTTTATGCTCCGATTGTCAAGGCAGCAGAAGCTTGCCACATTCCAGTTTTTGCCCACCTGGAATTAGTAGACGCCGACGATGCGATTCGCGCCGGTATCGATGGCATCGAGCATGTGACCTCGTTTGGTAGCGCTCTTGCCGATCCTGCCGATGCCAAGGAATTTAAAGACAATGTCCGGGCCCATAGTAGTGCAAGGAGCGATGGACGCTATCAGCTTTGGTCTAGAATAGATCTGAAATCGGACCGCGTCCGGGAGGTGATCAAAGTTGCCGTCGATAACGACTTGGTATTTTCACCCACCTTAACTACTTTCGAAAGACAGTTTAATGATCCACGTGCAAAGGATTATGAAGCTAAGGCCTTTAAAAATATGCTTGACTTTGTCGGGATGGCGCATAAAGCAGGGGTTAGAATTGTCACTGGATCGCATACCTCAGGTTGGTATGCAGACTATGGATGGGCATATCAAAGAGAGATGGAACTATTGGTTGAGGCAGGTCTTACACCCATGGAGGCAATAGTGAGCAGTACGATGAGCAATGCAGCATATTTTCGATCAGAAAGCAGAATTGGTAGTATCGAAAAGGAAAAGCTTGCTGATTTATTATTGATCGATGGTGACCCGTCAAAAAACATTTCAGATATGCGTAAGATATCCCGGGTTATGCTGAACGGAGTTTGGGTTAAAAATTAGAGAAGAGGGTAGGTTTATCCCTTTTATTGAAAAAAATGAACTAATCATTTTAGCTAATTGCTGAAAACGTTACCAGACGTAAAGAGATCGACAAAGCGCAATATAAGATGGGAAAAACCTGCAGGATTTGAAATGGAGCTTTTCGATCATGGAAGTGCTAGTGACAACTTCGGTGGCGATTCCATATTATCAGCGATGGTTATAGATAAGCCTTCTTATTTCTATCCCGTAGACATTAAAAATGACCGACAAAGTGGGAAATTCAATCACCACGGAATATCACAGGCCAATTTTTATTCAGAACACTTTAAAAAAAACAAGATGTCAACCAAACAATGCCAGTTTTCAAGCCCGTGCTGCCTTGAGCAACAATATTCCTAAGATTGGGACATCAACCAAACGCCGCCACGGAGATAATCAAACTATACTTGGGCTCATTAATTCTTTGAATTCCCTTACAATCTTTAACGACGACAAATGAAATTTTCTCCTTCTTACTACCTCCTCTTATCCATAGCTAGTACGATGTTTATCGGCTGTGGTGACAAACCAGCTTCGAAAAACAGCGAAAGCAACATAGCGAAGATGGAGGCTGGGTCAAAAACAATCCCACTCTTCAATCATCAAAACCTTGATGGATGGTATACATTTATTAAGGACAGAGGACGTAATAAGGATCCCAAAAATGTTTTTACAGTGGAGGATGGCGTACTTCACATCTCGGGTGAAGAATGGGGGTGTATTACGACTGAAGCAGAGTATGAAAACTATCACCTTATCGCAGAATATAAATGGGGTCCGATAACGCATGAACCAAGGAAAGATCGAGCCAGAGATGGAGGTATCCTTGTGCATTCAGTGGGTACCGACGGCGACTATGATGGTATTTGGATGTATTCTATAGAATGTCAAATTATCGAAGGAGGTACCGGCGATTTCATAGTAGTAGGCGATAAATCAGAAAAGTATTCGGTCACCAGTCCAGTATCAAAGGAGAAGCAGGGCTCCTCGTATCTTTATCAACCCGGGGGTGAGCTCATGACCTTCAACAGTGGGCGTATCAACTGGTTTGGTAGAGATCCCAATTGGAAGGATGAGTTGGGATTTAGAGGCGCACAAGACATTGAAAAACCAGTTGGAGATTGGAATAGAATGGAGTGCATTGTATCTGGTGATACCATTATCACTAAATTGAATGGAATCATTGTCAATGAGGCCTATCAGGTGCGTCCTCTCAAGGGACGGATCCAGATACAATCAGAGAGTGCAGAGATGTTTTTTCGAAAGATCGATATGATAGTATTGTAGTTAATGAGTAAAAAAATCGAGCTGCCAGACAAAGCTATAAAGGAGCCGAATTCAAATAGTGCTAGGATTTGTGAAGAAAGTACTGATTACATCCTGAGGTGGGTATATGCCAAAATTAAAAGTGATGGCAAAATTGGCTCAGTTCCTTTTTAGTAATTAATTAAAAGCACTTTAATTCCGAGCAATAAAATTTCTATCGGGTAGAAATATCTTATAAATGTGTAATTTTAGTGACCTGACACGGAATCGTCAGAAGGTCTCTTTAAACTGAAATAAAAATAAGTGAAGACATATTTTCCCTTTTATGCAATGTTCATAAGTCTTAAATCAATTTTCGCGGTGACTTTTTGCATGATTTTATGCCTAAAAGCCGGTCACACTCAATCTTTTCAAGCCGCTGTAGTCAAAGTAGACATTACGCCAGATGATTCTCAAGTTCTTCTGGGATATAATCCAAGAAAATCGACAGGTATACATGACCGTATTTATCACCGGATTGTGCTTTTGGATGATGGTAAGACTTCATTTTATCTTGTGTCTAGCGATATTGGTGAATTTTCACCCACCGAATATGACCTGATGGCTGCTAAACTTAAGGACCAGTTTGGCATTAACCGGGATCAATTTTGGTGGAGTGTGACGCATACGCACTCTGCTCCGGAAGTTGGACCCCCCGGTCTTCCAGCTGCTTTTCTAGGCGACCGGTATGAACATCAGTATGATACGGCTTACACCGATTTCGTTTACCGGCGATTAATTGATGGCATCAGGGAGGTACAAACCCGACTTAGCCCAGCCCGGCTTGGAGTGGGGTGGGGGCATTCTCAGGCTAATATTAATCGTCGTGCCCGGGATATTGATGACAAGACTTTTCTGGGTTTGAATCCAGATGGACCGGTTGATCGACGTATTGGAATTTTAAAAATCACTGGCCGCGATGATGATAAATTAGTAGCACTAATAGCCAACTATCCCATTCATGGCACGGTCATGGGCGGTGAGAGCACTTTAATTAGCGGGGATGCTCGGTGTGGTTGCAGATTATGTGGAGCAAGAGACCGGAGCACCTTTGGTGTTTATCAACGGAGCTGCCGGTAATCTAGCGCCAATCTACAGTGTATATCCAAATCCAAAAGCGGGAAGATTGCTTCAATTCAGAGCCATGCTTGGTGATAAAATTATTGAAGCCCAAGAAGGATAATCACCAACATTGATCAGGTGACTTTGAAGTTTGGTCGGGCAGTAATAGAAACACCCTTAAAGCAGGGATTAAAATGGCCAGAGGAATTATCTGACTATATTCAATCGGATAATGGTAAGGATGAACAAATATTGTTGCCTATTCAATTTCTTAAGATCAATCACAACATTGCTATCTGGAGTGCTCCGCTCGAATTATTCTGCGAGATCTCTAACGAAATTAGGGAAAAGTCTCCCTTTCCGTACACGTTTTATTACGGGTATACCAATGGTTGGCTCGGTTATATGCTCACTGAGGAAGAATACAAGCTTGGAGGTTATGAACCTTCGGTGTCGCCTTATGTCCCTTCGGCAGACAAGTCTCTAAAGGAAGCAGTCCTTTCTCATATGAATGGAGAATTGAAAGGTATGTGAATTTAACAATCGATCTTGGCTATATTTAGTGGGTCTTGCTGACCTCAATTTTCATATTCTGCGGCTTTTAGGAGCAAACAATGTAATAATTATTCAAAGGTTACTCACTAAAAACGGTGATGACCTTTAAGAATCAATCAGTGATCGTTTCTCCAAAATGGAGATAAGTGAAAAGGGGGATGCTTGGAGATGAAAACCTTGGACCCTATTTTTCAAACTTAAAACAATTTGGTTCGGAAATGAACGATTATGATCGATCTTTAGACAGGATTTATAAAATGAAAATAAATAAAAACTCTTTTAAACTCGACTCAATTGAGAAATCAATGAAAATGAATCTATTATATAAATACTTCAGGTCTTTAATTTTGATCACTGCTTTTTTCTGCATAAAGCAAAATTTAATTATTTCCCAAAATAGGGTATTTAGGGCTGGAGCCTCAATCAGTAATATTACTCCACCACTAGGAGAGCCGATTGTCGGTAATTATGATAGCCCACTGGCAACCCATATTCACGATCAGATTAATGTGCGTAGCTTAGTTTTGGATGATGGAACTAATCGAATTGCCATTGCTTTGGTGGATAACGTTAGCATCAAAAGAGAAGTTTTTGATCATGCTAAACGGCTGATTCAGGAAAGAACGGGCTTAGCAGCTAATCACATTCTCACCGCCGCCACCCATACCCATTCTTCCATCTCGGCAAGCGGAAGCAATCGGAAGGGCTGGAATTCCAAAGGCGAGCTGGACGCATATCAACAGTTTGTTGCTGACCGTATTGCCGATGGAGTGCAGGTGGCAATCAATAATCTAGAGCCGGCAAAAATTGGATGGGGAAAGGTCGATGTTCCTCAACATGTGTTTAATCGTCGTTGGATCATGAAGGAACCTGTGCTGAGCCCATTTGGTGAAAGGGACATCGCGAAAATGAACCCAGGTTTTGACCATGAGACATTGCTAAGACCGGCAGGACCGGTTGACCCGGAGGTTTCATTTCTTGCTGTGGTTGCAGTGGACGGGAGACCTATTTCGTTACTGGGTAATTATTCACTGCATTACGTGGGGGGAGTGCCTAAGGGTGATATTTCCGCTGATTATTTTGCTCTTTTTGCAGACCGGATTCAACAATTACTTTCGGCTGATCGTCAAACACCACCCTTCGTTGGGATCTTGTCTAATGGAACATCCGGAGATATTAATAATATTAACTTCGGCGGTAACCGGGAAAATCATGAGCCATATGAAAAAATGAAAATCGTGGCTAATGATGTTGCAGAGGCGGTATTTAGACAATACCAAAAAACTGATTTTAAAAACTGGGTTCCTTTGGCTTCGTCCCAATCAGAACTTACTTTACAGGTGCGCAGGGCCAGTGCTCAGGTGCTCGAAAATGTCAAGAAGATAAAAGCCAGACCCGATGACGCTGAACCACTATTTAATACGTTGGAAAAAATTTACGTCGATCGGGTGGAACAGATGGAAGTAGAATGGCCAGATCAAGTCATAGTCCCGATACAGGCCCTACGAATTGGCGATCTGGGCATTGCAGCAATTCCCTTTGAAACATTTGCCGAGACTGGTTTAGAAATAAAGAAAAAAAGCCCCTTTGATCAAACATTCACCATTGAGTTGGCCAATGGTTCTTATGGATATTTACCGACACCAGAACAACATAAGTTGGGAGGATATGAGAGCTGGTTAACTACCAATAGGGTAGAGTTTGAAACATCCTCGAAAATAGTGGACATGCTACTTAGTCTGTTTAATTCATTGAGATGATTAATGTCAGATTCCCATAATCTTAGTGGGCTTAGTGGTCATCCATTTACCTTTGGTAAAATCCGGGAAATCAATTGGTCGACTACGATTGGCCACCGACCATTCGCTCAATGGCGAAATGGCACTCCAGGTAGCCCCATCATAAACATCGTAATCGGTATCCGTACCATTCAAAAGTGCTTGGATAAGTCGGTAGTCTTCAAGGATGTCACCGCCAGCCCCCCTTTCTGCGGGCTCATATTCCCATA
This sequence comes from Saprospiraceae bacterium, assembly GCA_016711125.1. Lineage (GTDB taxonomy): Bacteria > Bacteroidota > Bacteroidia > Chitinophagales > Saprospiraceae > JABDMH01. The sequence continues at coordinate 435,748 of JADJTQ010000007.1, forward strand.
CGGTACCATGTCCGATGCTTCCGAATTCAGTGGTTTTAGGGTTTCCAATTCCGCTCTCTCTTAGAAATTTCCATAAGGGGTGCTCAAATTCCTTTAGATAAGGAGTTCCATCTTCCCAATTATGTTGAGTCTTTGATAGCGAATCTTTCTCCGATTTCTCAGCAATCTTCTCAAAACAAACTCTGAAATCGGGAAAACTGCGCATCACTCCTCTCGTACCGGACCAAATTTGTCCTACTATAGGGGCGCGGAAGATCCGTATCATGTTTAATCATCATGGTATTACCATTTACGGTCTTTATTAAGCTGGCGTTTACATCCCCGTTCACATACTTGCGCATCCGCTTGGGATGTCCGTCGGGCAAATGATCAGCGGCAAACAGGTTTAGTCCCAGGGCATTTCCACTCATAGAAACCAAGTAGTCCAGTCGATCACCGCGGTTGATATCCATATACCAAGCCACTGGCCCTATGGCATGTGGAGGATAAAGGTTGCCATTGCGTAAAGCATGCTCGTCCCCCAGCCACAGTCCATCGCCAGTATTCTTCATCCCTAACTATCGCGTATCATCGCAGTAACTGGCTTCCGCATATACTACCTCACCCTAATGGCCTTCACGTATGATTCGCAACACCGTCATTTCATGTGACATCTAGTTTACGTTTTCCATCATTACACACTTCTTTCCCGTTCGTTCTGAAGTTACGACCAGTTTCCATCAATCTTCCAATGTGATCGCCATAGGTATCTCGGTAGCAGCATGACTCCCATTTTCCATTGCCGCCATGCAGACTGGAGTATGCCACCTCCACGGAGTCGCGGTGTAGACTAGGTCAAGCTCTTCCTCTTCACACATGCGTCTGAAATCCCATTCGCCTTTAAAATATGCCCTTGGTTCGGGCATGCCCAATCGCTTGGCTTGTGCTTGAGCTTCCCGGCATTGGTCTTCGACAATATCGCATACTGCCTTAACTTCTACTCCATCCATATGCATCAAATTTCCCAAATGTTGAGAGCCCTTTACACCGATGCCTACAAAACCAACGCGCACTTTATTCAGTGGAGGGTCAGGGGTTCTTATCCTCCCCGCCAAAAGAGGGTTATTATGCATAGACAGTCCTGTGCTTGCCACAATACTGTCTCTAATAAATTCTCTTCGAGACTTCATAATCCTTGAGTTTTTGAAAGTTATCTGATCCTACAATATACAATCTGAATCTAAATCGCAGAAAGTTCCATTCGGTTATGTTCAAATTTTTTAACCGATTAAAGAAGTAAGGACGTATGGTTGTACTGGTTGGCTTCCAGTGAAAAGAACCTTGGCTGATCATGGTCTTGAGATCAGATCTTTTGAGCTACTTAAGTTTAGCACCTAAGTGATTAAAAGCAAATAATTAGTAATTTGCTGCATGAATATTGCGATCAAGTCAATTGGATACTTATTTGTTTTTATATGCTTTTTTAGTGCCAGTCTAGCCGGGCAAAATGAAGACATTGTTTCAGGTTCTGTCGCAATCATTGATTCTCAACACTACAGTCATATCTTTGCCGACTCAAGGAAATATCGAATATTTTTTCCTCCAAGTTATCAGGTTGATAGGAATAGAAAATATCCGGTCATCTATTTTTTTCATGGGTGGGCGCAACGCTATTTTGGGGAAATGGCTGACGGATATTCTGACTATGAAAAAGGTGATGACAACGGAGGGGATAATATCGCAGCCTTTGTGGCAAAACGCGATGTTATTGTGATTAAGATTGATGGATTAAACCAATTTTCCAGTGAGGACTTAAATCTTACTCCTTACAATATAGGGACTGTCAGCACCTTTCGTCAATTTCCTCTGTACTTTATCGAATTTGTCAAGTACATCGATGAAACTTATCGAACCATTCCAGATCGTGATCACCGGGCTGTCTCCGGCCTTTCCATGGGGGGATTTATGACTTATTGGATTAGCGGTAAATATCCCGATCTAGTCTGCGGTGCAGGAAATTTTTGCGGTTCACTGGAAATGCGTGTGGGTCCTAGCGAATTTCCGGTGGAGTATAATCACATAGATATGCACAAAAACTACGAAGGTGTCAATGTGCGGTTTCACTATGGAACCAGAGACCGGTTGCGCTACTACCATTACGATCTTCTTAAAGTGTGGCCCCAGGTAATGAACAATTATCAATACCATGTTTATGATGCTTCCCATGTGACCTGTGGGCTAGGGGATATGTTTGAATTTCTATACCATACCTTTAAAAATCCACTTCCCAATCCACCAAATTGGCATCATATAGATGTGTACCCAAACTTTGAAATATGGGATTATGATATTAAATCGGATCGTACTCAACCCGGATTTACCATTTTAGATAATGTAAATGCAAGGGGTTTTAAGAGCGCAGTTCGACCCTTTCTTCCGGATGGTGAACCTATGTCACATGTCAATTTAGTCTTCAAATCTCCTCCTGTCTATTCACCCAATTTTACTTACACGGTCATTGACATAAATTCGACACGTGATGAAATCAAAACAGATACTTTGATCAGTGATCGGGAAGGAAGATTAATGTTGAAGGTTAATGGAGATGAGCACCATATTGGGATTAATAAAACGGACGATTTGGCTAATATTGAAATTTCTCAAATCGAAGTAAAGAATATGAATTGGGCTATGACTAATCGGGATGTGGTGATTTCGGTGGGGCTTATTAATAAGGGGCTCCGGGACGCCAAAAATCTAAAACTAAATTTGACTCCCGTCAGGGATTATGTGGTCGTAAAATCTGGTCAAACGACCATGGCTGAATTAAGGGCAAATCGGTCTAAACCTTCCTCCATTGACTTTTCTGTTTTTGTTAAGGTGGACAGCATCGAAATGGCGCTTTTTCGATTGGTTGTAGAAGATGAGATGGGCAATCACTGGATCGATGATTTTTCCGTTCAGTTTCGAAAAGACGAGGTAAAAATTGACAATTTTGTGATTGCCGACGGTGGTATGCATAAGGTCGTAAACGGTGGCATTGATTCGCTCACTGGGATTGTTGGTTCAGGGAACGGTGATGGCATTGCAAATCCTGGGGAAACCATTGTTCTTCTCGTTGAGCACGAAGGAAATTACTATCGAACGAACGCTTATTCATCTGATCCGAATATAAACCCAAATAGCATTCACCATCGAGTGACTGATTCTTGGTCAGAATACGATCATATCGGTGGAGGCCCCAGATTTACAATGCCTGTTATCACATCAGATTGTCCCAATGGTAAGTCTATTGATTTTTGGGTGGAATATTGGTTACCCAACAGTCCTGAACATATCATAAAGAGAGGAACCATTCAGATTAAAGTAGAGGGTGAAAGGGACATGACACCACCTATTTTTAGCTGGTTGGAGGTGACTAACGATAAAATAATTCAAGTTAAGCTAAGTGATGGAGCCGGAATAGAAAGCGTCAGGCTTAGACTTATACCAGATCAAGAAACAGCCGATCAGCGTTATTTGAAATGGGATGCCCCAGAGGAATTTTCAATCATGCTTAATGACGAGGCAGTCCATGGTGATAAAATTGCAGGGGATTCAGTCTTTAGTCTGGGAATTAATGGTAAGCCTTCATATTTCTATAAAGTCGAGATCATCATGATGGATTCCTTCCACAACGAGAAGACCGTTCTTTATGAAAAATCTATTTTCTTGCAGGACACCAATTGATATGTCAAAATAGGACTGCAATTAGGCAGATAATTAGAGGCAGTTAATGATCCGGAATTTATTTATTGAATTTGTGTGGATTTTAGATGTAATTAAGTAAGGTTCTTGATTACATTTAGAGGGTCTTGTTGACTCGGTAGATTTCGAAAGAAGAAGGAGAGGGGTTCGGTAGGCTCACCCGGACTTGCCAGTGTTCCTCTTCGGTATTATAGTGCTGCTTAAAGGAAGTGTTTACAGTTTTTTGGAGTTACCATACTATATGATTAAGAATCTTAAAAGACAGTAGCAAGTGCATAATAGGATCCTTTTCTATCTTATCTTCCTGGTAGTTGGACCAGGTTTGTCCTGTAGCCTTCAAGAACCCAGAGATTTGATCTCTGAAGAGAGTGATTTTCAGATCGAGCCTGGACTAATCATGCAGCTGATCGCCTCCGAGCCACTAGTGATTGATCCGGTAGCATTTACTTTTGATGAGCAACGTGAGATGTATGTTGTAGAAAATCGTGGTTATCCCGATCCGGCAGAAGGAGGTGCCCCAGCAACAAAAGAGGGGCGCATTGCAAAATTAAGTGATTTGGATCATGATGGTATTTATGATCAGCGAGTGGAGTACGCCCAGGATTTTACCTATCCGAATGGCATTATGTACTGGAAGGGTGGAGTATTTGTCACCTGTGCCCCGGATATTTTTTATTTGAAGGACACCACTGGAGATGGAGTTGCCGATATCCGAAAGGTGGTACTGACCGGTTTTTATGACACCAAAACAGCACAGATCAGGATGAGTCATCCCATTCTCGGCCTGGACGGTTGGATTTATGTAACAGGGGGATTGAATGGAGGTGAAATTTCTTCACCGGAACATCCGGATCGAGATAAGGTCATTTATAGCAATGGTGATGGCCGGTTTCATCCGGAGACTTTAGAATTTCAGGTTGCAGGTGGAAATAGTCAATTTGGACTCACTTTTGATGCTTTTGGACGGCGATTTGGTTGTTCAAACCGGCATCCGGTCATGCAAGCAATGCTTGAGCTGGTGTATCTAAATCGAAATCCACATTTACTATTCAATGAGATCATCCAAAATGTGTCGAAAGTACAGGCAGATGCCGTGGTCTACCCCATTAGCGGTGCAGCAATTACCGCGGATTTCATTCCAAGCCTTATCGGCCGGTCACATCAGGGGACTTTTACCTCTGCCAGTGGTACTTTTGTATTAACAGACGAGAGTTTGGGTGCCGACCATAATGGCAATTTTTTCATATGCGAATCTGCCCAAAATATGGTGCAAAGACAAATTGTATCATCCTCTGGCCCCAGTTTTACTTCAACTATTGCAACGGACGGAACAGAATTTCTGGCGAGTAAAAATGAGTGGTTTAGACCCGTATTCCTGGGAGTGGGGCCCTCATCTGGACTCTATATAGCCGATATGCACCGCAAGGTGATCGATCATCCTTCGTATGTTCCGGAATCAATGCGAGATCAGTTGGACTTTCAATCCGGTCGGGATATGGGGAGGATTTACCAGATGACTGGAAAGGAAGTTTCAAAAGCACAGTATGCAACATTTGGCGACGACATAAGTATTGTCGAGCTGCTTAACTCTTCATCAGAATGGAACCGAATTACAGCATTCCGAATTTTACTTGAAAAAAAGCCAAAGGGTATTGAATCAGCACTCAAGAAGATTTCGATACAAGGTGTATTGCCAGAAAGCAGAGTACGCGCCGCCTGGTTACTTAAGCATCTGGGGCAGCTCTATGAACAGGTAATTTCCAAACTCGCGAGAGATCCAGTTTCAGGTGTCCGGGAGCAGGCTGTTTTCTTCGTGTCAGAATTGCCGACCGAAAATCCGGCCCGATTGAAGTGGTTGGTAGACTTTGCCAATGATCAAGACGCACGAGTAAGATTTTTGACGGCACTGCAGTTAGGCGACTTCCTAGAACCTTTAGCCACAAAAGCACTTGCCAGGATAGCAGCGATTGATGGCGAACAACAGTGGACAAGAGCTGCGGTCCTAAGTGGTATCGGTAGTCGCATGTCGTCATTCTTAGAGTTCTTTCAGGACCAAAATCAATTCAGTCCCGGTGCCATGTCAACTGTCATGAAAGACCTCAGCCGTCTGTTTGGTAATGGTGCTTCGATCACCGCTTGCTCAGAATTGATGAAAGAGATTATTCAAAAATCGGACGACCAAAGATGGCAGGCGTCAGCCGCGCTGGGTTTGGCCGAAGGTGTTTACGGTCGCCCTGACTTCAAGACTGCTCTTAAAAAGAGCATTTTTAGAGAAATTCTGGGTCCCTCCGTGACTGATCAAGATTTACAAGCACTGGATGAATTTATAAGTGGAGTAATTCAAGTCGTACAAAATAAAGGAGCACAGCTTTCTGAAAGAAGAACTTCAGTTTTAATCCTTGGATTTACTCCTGCTAATGTTGGGTTCCCAATCCTTGAGTCGATCATCAACGATCCTGCTGAGAGCGAGCTTCATGCCGAAGTGATCAAGGCATTGACCCAGCAGGGGTTTCTTGCAGGAGGTGAAATATTGACAAAGCAATCGACATGGTCTTCATTTACACCGAGCGTTAGATCCTTGGTTTTGTCATCTTTAATCTCTAAACGAGATTACATACAGCTTTTATTTAAGGCTATTGAAGAGGGTCTCATCCAAACGGCAGAAATAAGTTCTTCCGATCGGCACCGACTTATGAGCAGTCAGGATCCTGCTATTAAAAATAAAGCAAAAGATATATTTAATGAGTTGGAAGCGGGTAGCCGGATACAAGTGTACGAGTCTTATAAATCATTGGATCTCACGGGCGATAAAAAAATTGGAAAAGGGGTTTTTGTTAGGACTTGTTCCGTGTGTCATACCTATGCGGGAGAAGGCGGGAATGTTGGACCAGACTTAACGGGTGTAAAAAATCAGCCCGCAGATGCACTTTTGATGCACACCTTGGTACCCAACTATGAAGTATATCCCAATTATGTGGCGGTGATCATCGAAACGAAATCTGGAGAATCTTTTGCCGGGTGGATTGAAACAGAATCCGATAATAGTTTGACACTGCGCACTTCGAGCGGAAGCCAGCAGTCCATTTTGAGATCAAATATTAAAACGCTTACTAACACGGGAAAATCTTTAATGCCCGATGGCTTGGAGCAAACGATGACACAAAAGGAAATGATTGATCTGATTTCTTATCTAAAATCTGGCGGATAGTTATTTCTATGGAAAAAACAGGTTCTTCTTCATATTTAGTGAGTAAACTACTATTTTGATTTTTTATATACAGACGGAAGATGAAGATCTTCCTCTCTATCGTAACGTAAGAGACCAGGGTTCGGCAAGCTCACCCAGACTCTTATATTCTGCGGCGTTGAGAAGAGAAGGAGATATAGAAGAAATCGACCCTCCTTATATACGGAAGAGCCAAGGAAAATTTCAATCAATATTAGCTACTATCAATATACTATGTAAAGAGAATACACTATGAATCGAAGATATTTCTTTAAAGGAGCGGTAGCATCAACGGCTGTTCCAATATTCGGAGCATCACTGGCAATTTTCGATGATCCGGAAAGTGAGTTGCCACTGGCTGCTTATAATATTATGGAGGACGTTAGAAAATACAGGAAGATTGATGCTCATGCCCATGTAGCTCTAACTTCTAATCCCAGTCCAGCGTGGGAAGTGGATTTTGCTGAGCGATTGAATATTGCAAAATTAATCGCTTCAAAGCCGGTAGATAGAAATTTAGAAGGTAATCCTGAAGAATTTCGTGCCTGCAATGACCGGGTAATGGAGTGCATGCGTAAATCTCCAGACCGGATCATTGGTCAAATGACCTTAAATCCCCGCTTCCAGAAAGAATCATTTGAAGAGATCAGGAGATGTATGGATCTCGGCATGTATGGACTTAAGGTATATAGTCACGTCAATATTAATGATCCCCTATTTTATCCAATTATCGAAAAATTCATTGATCTGAATATGATCATTTTAATGCATGTTGGGGTAGGGAGATCCCGAATTATCTTTGATCCGGGTGAAGCTCGGAGTACATCCACCGCTGAGGATTTTGTGGCCATTGCCAAGCGATTTCCAGAAGCCATGTTTCAATTCGCCCATTTAGCCGGTGGTGGAGATTGGGAGGCATCCTGTAAAACATTAAAGTATTCATCCAATGTTTATGTTGACATTTCCGGGAGCAATAATGATGCAAATATTATTGACTTGGCTTTGGAATATCTTGGCGAAGACCGGATTTTGTTTGGTTGTGACAACAGTTTTTACCAGGGAGTTGGTCATGTATTGGCTGCAAACCTTACTGACGAACAGCGCAGAAAAATCTACTTTGAAAATTATAATAACATTTTGAAAAAATCGGGGAGACATGTTAATTGATAGCAATGCTCATGTTGGGCACTGGCCTTTTCGGCATAGAAAATACAATACGTGTGAATCGCTTTTAGGCAGGATGAATCAATTTGGGGTCGAGGTATCAATCGTGACTAATTTAAGTGCAATTTTTTATAAAAATACCCAGACTGCAAATACAGACCTTTATGAGGAATTAAAATCCAAAAGTATTTATGCAGATCGGTTTATTCCATTTGCGGTGATCAATCCCATCTATGGAGGTTGGAAAGATGACTTTGATACCTGTATCAATAAGTATGGTATGAGGGGCGTCAAATTATATCCTCAATATCACGGATATGACCTACACAACCCATCTTGTATTGAGCTGGTTAAAATGGCAAGAAATAGAGATCTGGTGGTGGCTTTTTCTTCTCGGGTTGTAGACAGTCGACCTAGTTCATGGATGGATATCGGCACAGAGTGGACACTAAATGATCTTTTATCCATTATTAGAAATGTGCCAGACGCTAAATACTTGTTTCAAAATGCAGCCCAGTCATTACTTTTAGATGGAGATGAAATGGGAATTATAAAAGGTGTCAACTTAATTATAGATACCTCTGGCCGAAGTCTAAACAACCTTGGAGAATTACTAGGGACTTTCGGAGTTGATAAATTTGCTTTTGGCACACACTCGCCGATTTTGGATTACTGCACCGGTCTTCTGCGAATAGAGGCATTACGCCCATCCGAAGCTACCGAGGAAAATAAAGAACAAATCCGGTCGGGTAATATTCGGAGGTTGTTGGGTGTGTAGATTGGATAAAAGTATTCCTAAGCCAAGGTTCAACCGCTCCGCGGTTGGAGATCGTGGTGCCCTGGGTAGCCAGGCATTTCATGCCAGGTTATTCATGTTCAACCCTTTTAGGGTTGTAAGAATTATGTTTTGTGATTTATTTATGTTTGAGGATTAAAAACACCAGAGTCGTGTAAACGGGAAAAATATCCCGGAGAGATTCAATCTAAATTGCTGCGGATGACTTCCAATCCTGACTATCTGAATTATGTTTGTGATCATTAGACCGGATTCTCGGAATGCGAGAAGAATCCTGGAGGGATTCAACATGAAGTGTCTGGATGAAATGCAATCCCGGTTGTTTGAATGGTATTTGTGTTCTGTAGGCATCCGGATATTGCAGATAGAAAATGAATCCCGGAGGAATTCAACCTAAGTTGTTCGGGATATAATCCAATCTTGGTTGTCCGCATGATGTCTGCGATCTATAGACAGCAGAGTCTATAAAGTGAAAAAGAATCCCGGAGGGATTCAACATGATTAGCTCCGGATTTCATCCGGAGCTATTCATCAGCAGTAATCAACCACGGCGTGGTTGAACTTTGGTCAGCAGGCACGTCATGGCTGAAAACAGCTGTTTAACGCTCCTGAGAGTCTTGATTAGTTTTTACTCCAGGTATTTTGAGTCAAATTCAATATTGTGCTCTCTTAAAAGGCTGATCAATTCCTCCTTGCTTGTCACCTTTTTGTGATGTTCCTCCTGATTCTTGACATACTCGATTAGATTGTCTTTCGCATCCATAGAGTACGTAAATCCTGAATAGCCAGTTTGCCAACCGATAAAATGTGGGAACAAATTTTCGTCCTTGATCATTTTGGAGGAAGCCACTTTGATATCCTTTACGAAATTGGCCAATGCTACAGATGGATGAAGGTGGGTTACAATATGTAGGTGATCCTCAATACCGTTTATACGATATAAATGCGATTGGTTATTCTTAATTATTCCAGAGATAAATCTGAAGAGCCTTTCCCGGCCATCTTTAATCAGCGTTTTTTCTCGATCTTTAGTGCTAAAAACTATCTGATAGAGTATCTGAGTGTATGTGCTCATATGATTTGCTTTTGTCCAATATGCTTAAATGTCTAAAATAAAATCGGGATAGCGAAAAGACAACCAGGGGGATGGAAGGAATTTCCCTAAATGGTTGCTTGTGGAGAAAGTATTGACAAATCGAGGTTCAACCGCTTTGCGGTTGGAGGTCACGACTCATGGTAGCCCGGTATTTCATGCCAGGATATTCATGTTCAATCCTTTTAGGGTTGTCACTTATATCATCGACGGGATGGAAGCATGTCCCTAAATGTTGGTTTGAGGAAAAATGGTTGCAAACCAATGGTTCAACCACGTTGTGGTTGGAGATCGTGCTGCATCAGTAACCCGGCATTTCATGCCAGGTTAATCACGTTCAACCCTTTCAGGGTTGTAAGTATGATGTATGTGATCTTAAGGAACCTGAGTCCATTAAACGCAAAAGGAATCCCGGAGGTATCAACATGATAAATTCCAGATGAAATCCAATCTTGGTTGTCAGCATGATGTTTGATCTTCTTGTTACCAAAGTCACGGCAATGCGAGAAGAACCCCGGAGATATGCATCAGCAGCAATCAACCACAGCGTGGTTGAACTTTGGTCAGCAAGCATGTCATGGCCAAAAACAGATATTCTTAAAGCATTTAAATTGCATCTTGTCTTGGGGGGTAGTTCAAAATCAATTATGGTCAACCTTGCATTATTTATTATTAATTCTGCCTAAATAATGGGTTTTCTATCTCCATTAAATTGATTTCCTGAAGTTCTCTGCTTTGCTCAATATCCATTGCTGGTTTGTCCTCTGTTTCGATCGCAAGTTTGTTTATCCACTTATTACTAGTCCTATCAGTTATATTAACCCAACCCACAATATAAAGCATACCATTGCTGGCAACTTCTAATCCCTGGCAATAACGCGGCCTCCGTCCATCAGATAGTTCTATCGGACCATGATCCGTATATTGCCTCATCGGTATATTGTATGTAACCAGATGAATTTCAGAGTCAGCGGAAGTTCCATCTAAATTTGTTTTTGTATATGGAGCGATATAATATACCGTTTTCCCATCTTCCGACAGTTCAAAGGCTAGTGAAGTATACTCTGTTCCTCCCGATTTTTTATTCGGTGCAGCAGGGATTCGATCCAAAATTTCCAATTCTCCTCTCGTCGGATCAAAAGAAACTAACCAATCACTGAAATACATAATAGCATAAAATTTCTGATAAGCCTCACTCCACTTCAAAGATCGCCAGGCAACGCCAACAGAATAATTGACACCTTCCTTTCCCATAGGTATATTAAACATAGGCTGTTTAAAATTAGGTTTCTCCAGCGTGCTAATTTCGTTCTTACTATGATCGTATACTTGTATAGTGCTGAACATAGTATGCCAATAGACATTGCCCGTAATTGGGTCCACCCCTAATGATCGAGGCCCTTGCTGAGGAGTAGGAGCGATGGCTTCCATCCAACGCTCTACTTTTTTCGTGTTAATATCCAGGTAAAGAAAGGAATAACCCGGCCACGTGACTGCATACATTCTATTACGTGTAGTATCCATACTCACTGCTACCAGACCTTCATTTGGTGCTGCGATTCCAAAATCTTCGAATTTTCCTGTCTTGAGATCATAGCTCATAAAATGTCCACCGGGATAAGTCCGATCATAGGCCCCAGCGTGGGTTCCAAACCAGAGCTTTCCCTTGTATTCATATAAATCACAGTGAACTTTTCCCTGATTAATTACTTTCGTGCGATCCTCGCCAACGATGGTTGTCAGATCACCAACATTATCAACTTTTCCAACCCGAGGATTGTATCGGAAAAGTTGTGCTCCGGATTTCTTGTTATGTGAACAAATAACATAATAAACATTTCCATCCGACGCATAAGTTATTCCATTATAATTAGAATCACCATAGGGGAAATTTCCGTCAATCATCTTTGCTTTAACCGGGCCATTCTTATAGACTGTAGCGGAGGTTTGCTGCGCTATGCAAAATGAGACTGGTAAAACTATTAATGCGAAAACAATCGCATGCACAAGTAGACTTGATTTTTTTAGATTTAATATTGTCATATTGATATATTTTTACGCCTTCGCCGTTAGTGGGTAACTGTTGAATAATTATCGCATGGTTCGACATTAGAATCCGCAAATGTCAGAGTCAGGGTGAGCTTGCCGAACCCCTTCTCTCGCTTCCTATTCGACACCTCCAGTGTTTCATCAAAACCCATTAAAAAATACCTAAGAGCCTATTTGTTTTAATCTAAAGTCGGAGACATTCTTTGATTTTTCTACTATCTAATACGATTATTTTTCCGTTCTAATTACCTGCTTACAGATACCTACTTGCAATTCCAATCCGGCAGATCTTTGCTCCAACCCACTATTTTGCTTTCCTAAAAGATACGAAACATAAGGGCGGTTGTAGATGACATTCTAGATAAAAAATCTCTTCTCGAAAATCCTATTATCTTAAATATTTATGGTAAAAAATCGAAGTCATGAGTTCGATCGAGTCTCTATATCCTCCAAATTATAACTCCCATATGATAACGATTATGACTTGCTATTCCAGAAGAATAATAAGCCGTCACGATATCTCCATTCTCCATCTGTACACTCGAAGGATAGCCAACATCTCCCTGGTCCAGATGCACCAATTGTTTTTCTTCGCTCCAGGTCATTCCCTGATCTGAACTCACCTTAATTGCGACTCCGTGCTCCACCCGATTCCCGTATGTCAAAAGTAGGTCGCCACTCTTCAATCGAGTCAGATGCCCGGGGTGTTTTTTGGCCTCGGTGAGCTCTCCACTCAAAATCCATGACCTACCATCATCTTCGCTTCTAAAAAGGTCCATCCCTTGTCCAGCTTTCCACCTTCTGTCTGCGGCGATCCAAGCCCCATCCGTGACCGCATAAATCGCAGTTTCATTATTGCTTCCTCTGCAAGAATTATGTCACCAAATGGAATTAATTCCGTCATATCTTTTTCCCTCTCAGGAAACCCATCACGATTTACAAGCCAGGTATGGCCTCCATCTGATGACCTGGACACCACCGGCCTCAAAACATCCACCAACGAGGGAGACCCTCCTGCATCGGCGGCAGCTTTTAGACTCCATCCCGAAGCAATCACTATGAGATCACCATCCTTTGCCAGACCCGCTGCGACATTCATCCGGTTTCGCATATGCTCATGCAAAGCCGCAGTGCCTACTTTATTCCAAAATCGGCCATCCTTACTACTCCAACAATCAACATCTCCTTCGCCACGACCATGGCTTGGTTGATTAAAAATGCTGGCTACAATCGAACCATCTTTAAGTTGGGTTAGGTTCGGCCATGCGCAAACATTGTCAACGGCAATAAACCGATTCAAGATCTCGATATCTCCGGCAGTATGGTGGTGTATAGATCCTTTCGAAAGGATAGACGAGGGTATCGACATCACTGTAGCACCAAGGACGGCAGATTCTCTGATGAATTTTCTTCGGCTCATAGTTGTATGTAATACTTGGATTCCCTTTCAAGCAAACTACTATTATTTTACAAAAAAAGACAATTTAACAACAACATACTATTCCGTAAACTGACCAGGTCATGATACCACTCTGGCAATGAAGGTATCACCTGTATAGCCTTTCAAAGGACATCGGAAATCCGAAGGAAGTATATCTATTCTTAGTAGCAAATCTCCCGTTGAGGTCTGCCTCGACAAAACCATTATTGGTTGTTGACCGCTCTATATGTGACTTGGTATAAAATGCTGGGTTACTCGTTCAACCCTTTAAGGGTTGTCTGGCTGATACTTTGGAGAATTGTTAGCCGAAGTACCAAGTCACTACTGATTCTCTTTCGGTAAGTATCAATGTGAAAGACTAGTTCCAGGCGTGCTTGACCGAGCGCTTGTGATACAAGTCAAAAAAAAAAATTCGTAAGTATTCCCTTAAGGAGTTATCTAGAGCATGTTTTTGACATATACTTGATACTAAGCTTGGCAAAGATTTACTAATGAGGTTCCCTCTTGAAGCTCTTGATGGAAAATGAATTCCAGAGTGGTGTGCCATAATTCAGAAGGGATATTATCTCTATTCATAGCTGAAATCAGACAAAGGGAGATGGAAATGTGCTTTAGATTAAAATTGAAAATATTCATAAATGGGTTTATTTCCTGCTGCCTCCAGAACAAGAACGACTTGTGTTTTTATGATTATCAATAGGAGCCAAATGCCAGCACTATAGAGTAGGGCAGACGTTAAGACAGATAAGGGCCCCTTAATTGATGTCTTTCTATAATCTATCTCAGCTGCTTTTGAGATTATTGTAAGGTTCATAAGTTCTATGTCCTCTCCACCAGCTTTATTTATTCTCTTATTTATTTGATTTAAGACTTCTTCTTCTTTTGGAGTTAACATGTGATTCTGCCTTTTGCGTAAAAGCCAGTCTTTTGTCATCCAGACTTCCGAATAATCAATTTCTTCTATGCGCTTCTTAAGTGTCACATTAGAACTTCTGACATAACTTCTTATGTTGATTTCAATTTTATTGTCATCCGGATTGTCTAAAACATCCTGATTGTTTTTGACCTTAGCCTCTGCCTTTTTGAGATCATCTATAGTTCCAAATTCAGAATAGAGCACTTTTTTTTCATTTATGAAAGATTCTTGTGAATGAGCTTGAATTTCATTGGGGCTTCTTACTTGGTACACAAAGTGTCCAAGGACGATAAATATTGCACACAAGAAAACTCTTACCCAAAAGGGATCAAGTGGAGATTTGGATGCATTTACATTGGTTTTAAAATTTGACATCTTTATATCGATTTCTTGTAATGATTGATTTATGTCATTTAATAAGATTATGTCTTCTTGAGTGTAATTTTTAATTTTAGCTACAATAACTTTAGAGTTATCGCTTTGATTACTGATAATTTCACACAGTGCGCTAATTTCTCCGTCTTTGAATTTATGGAATTTACTTTTGATGAGTTGCACTCCTGACCAGCAAACGGCTAAAAGGGGGAACGACTATTAATGATAGATACGATGCTTTCGTTAGAATTTCAAGTTCTCCCAGAAGCCTTATATCTTTCCATGTCAATTGTCGCCTTATTTTCATGACGAGTTTATTTTGTGACGCTTGCGATAATTCTGACATAAAGCAAATTTGATTTTTTTAGTAATACCTTCAAATTGGTAAATATTTCATCACTCCAGATCCACATCCCTCACATACGTCTTAGGAAAGTCATCAAAATTGACCCAATAGCTTTTGAATAGTTCCATGACCGTGGCCACGGTACCTTTGGATCCTTCTGGTATGGTTACATCGCGATGATGATCCGATATATCTCTTTTTAGGACCACCCGATCCCCAACTTTATATCTCATATTAATTTACTTATTTATTCTTAGGGAATCGGTATTAGCTCTTAACACTGTGTGGGCGTTTTGAATAGATTTGAGAGCTTGCATTCTTCGATTTGAATCTTCAGCTGAGATCTGCTGGGTTTGGGAGAATATCACATTGAGAAATGCATTGTACTGTGTATTCATGAGGGCCTCACTGCGTTCTATTTGATTTTGTAGTTGCTGGTTTTCGGTGATCTCCGGTAGTGGAGCAATCGTGTTAGTACTTTCGGAACTGGTTGCGGGATCTTTCACACCGATGCCACTGCTATATGCCAGATATTTAATTCCTTGTTGTAAAACATCAAATGAAGCCTTCACCGCCTCATCTGCATCTAATCGTACTCCTTTCACCGTGAAGCTTGCGGGCGAATTCATCTTAATAGCTACATCTGCATTGCCAAAGAAGGTGTTAACTGTCGCTCGGTTAAATCTAGCCTTTACGGCTCTTGTTTCGTAGGCATCAAGATTATCTGATTGGACCATATTAACCGAAGTCTTATATTTTTGCCAGTACTTTTCCGGAGATCTGGTTATTAAAGAGGCAAATTGATCCCCTGCAATCGATTCACCAAAAATCGATCTCTTCTGAATTGCATTTAACTTCTGGATAAAATTCGATTTTCCGAAATAGGTTTGACAGGGTGCGTTTGGATTCAATCCAGATAACGCTGTGCAAAAATCTTCTTTAAGCGTATCAATGAATTGATCACCATCAGCAACATGTTGCCTCATTATAAAAATCAACTTCTGGATCTCATGGGTTTGTGGCGGTAAGGTCGAGCAGTTGAGTATGGCTTTTGCATATTCTTCACGAGCGGTTGAGACTGTTCGTTGGATTGCTTCACTTAGATCTACTTTCGTGCCTAAAATGGCATCTTCAGGGATTATAAAATCGGTGGTTTTCCTCAGGTCTGTCACGGCTTCATCAAAGTCGGCAAAGAACGCCTCCTCTAGTGCGCCAGTTGTCGCCCTAAGTAGTCGCTGTTGGGCCGTTTCACACAAATCTTCTACTTGGGTCTTGATGAAGGGTACCGAATGCTCTAATGCATAAGTATCAAAGATATCCAAGGTTACTCTTAGCTTAGCGACACAACCTAATTGGGTCAAGAAAAATATCGCTATTAAGGTCTCACAAATCTTGTTTTGTACCATATTTCGGCTTCTTTGAGATTATTCAGAATGACGTTTTCTCCATTGGTGGCAGTAAGGTGGTTCAAAAAAGATCGGATTGACTCAGCAAGGTAGAGTGAGTCTGTTTTTACCAGATTAGTGTCAATAGTGTTAATAAAGGTGTTTGCGGCAATAATTAGTGAAGAGTTTTTCTCTACTATTTCGTCTTTTTGGATTTTCAGATTTTGATTATCCTGAATAACATCTTTATTTGCCAAACGGGCCATCAATTCGAGTGTCTCTTCATTTTTAGCCAGAGATCCGATTTGTTCAGCCACCACATCAGAGTTGGTCGAAAGGATCATTACCAGCTTTGCTGACTCATCTCTTTTGAGCGCATTTTCGGAGCTGCTATCTGCTTTGACCGGTGAGGGTTCAGAAATGAAGGTTATTGAGTCTGCTCTATAAATCTCACCAAAGGACCTATCAACGGCTACTTCATCAAAGTAGCCTGAAACATATCTCGAACGTGAAAGGAAGGCATACTCATTGATTTTTAGTCGATAGTAGTTTGGTCCTTCTTTGAAATAATGAAGCTCACGGCCAGATTGACAAGAAATGAGCATGACACCAACGATAAGGACCAGTAAAGTAGTTGTGGTAAAATGTTTTGCCATTGAATACAATTGAGATCGACAATCAGTATTCATTGATGTAAAATTCTTAGAATGGTAACCCATGACTATCGACTTATTCATTTAAGAGCCCCTGCACGTGGCATTCTGCAAAATGTGACTAGCCCATTCTATACTGTATTGCAGCGCTCGAAGTAGCCATGTTTTGGAGAATAACTTCTACATGGTTTCACCCTGAGGAAATACGTACTGCCGTACCAGGTTGTCCATCTCTTCAGACAACGGATCAATAGAATCCCTTACCTTTTGTGCCCACTTCAGCCATGATTGTGTCGATATAGATGCATCTGCAGATGTTGCGATTTTGTTTTCAACTGCTGATAGAAATTGGGTCCAAATCCCTGGCTTGCTTCCACTTAGTAGCATGTGATAAAAAGTATCTCCACCTTTTTTATGCTCCCATGCTTTTTCAGCTTCAAGTCTTTTTTGGATCGCTTTGAGTCGATCTTGTTCTGCCCGATACTTGTCTCTCTTTGCACGTTCTTGCTTTTCATTTTCTGATCGAATTTCTAAAGTAGCCACAATTTTGGTTAACTGCTGTTCCAGGGGTTGCTTTCCATCTACCCATTCTTTAGCGGAGTAGACATGCGCTAGTTTTAATGCAAGTAAACCGGTAGGAATCAATTCCGTCTGCCTCCATGGCTCTTCTTTGATGACTTTACGGGTGCATTTTTCTAGTAATTTGACTTCATGGGTTTCACCATCAATAATTAGTGCAGTGGCTCTGTGACCAATATTAATTTGATGGTTACGAGCTCGGAGGAGTTTAATCAGGCTGTTCATAAACCGGAGTGCCCGGGGCATATTTTCTTTGGTGACTGAGATGGCCAGCTGATCTGATCCTGCCTAACAAAGTCCGTTGGATAAATATGATCTAGAACCTGAATTCTTGAAGTAATTGGATGCTTCGGCTACCAATATGTCCGGATTCGTTAGTCTATTTTGTGCGATCGATTCAAGGGGTAACTGAGATTCGATTTCTTTCACCTTTCTGGTAAGGCGCATACTTTCACTGGCCTTCTGATCCACAAGAGGATTTTGAAAGTTTATGGTTACATTGTCCAAATCAACTCTTGGAGGCAGGATGGGAATTTTCACTTTCTTGCCAAATTTGACTTTCGACCAGTAACCACTCTTGGGTAGCGGAATCTCATATTTTTGACAGTTATTTCGGATAAGTGACTCGGAGACATTTAGCTCTTTGCCTAGCTGCGATACGGGTTTTGACCAAACTAAATGGTACAATTGTGAGCGATTGTATTGATGTGACATTTAATTAATATTAAGTGATCGTGATAAAGATCAGACGTTGACTTTGGAAGCAAAATGAATGTCCTGATTCGAGCATCAAATAAAGAGCAATCAAATTTTTTTAAGATTGCATGCTAACGCTTTTTCCTAGCACAGCATTTGGATCATTGTAATGAAAACCCTGTTGAGAACTTCTGAATGTCCAAATGGACTTGATAGTTTGATCTATTTTGGATTCTGATTACTTTGGATCTCTATTTATCCCGGTAGCAATTCAAAATCTTCATACGAACATCCGATGGTTCTGAGATTACTCTTGATAATGTGCTTGGGAGCATCTTTGATGTGGCTCTGAACAGTTTGAGATCACAATATGTGGAAGAACCAAATAAGCAGACATATTCACTTTAAAGTGAGCATTCGTAAAACGAATTTCAAATTATTCCACTTTATAGTTGTTAGTATCGTATCTTTGTTTACTTACAATGGCCAGAACGGTATAGAAATGTGGATAGGACAGTAAAGTTTGAAACTTGTCGATAGTCAATTTAATACTATAAATGGCGAAGTTGGACGAGGTGGAGTTGTTTTTGAGCACGTTCCACGCAAAGATGATCGTCTTCGATATGATTTTCTTTGATGATCGAGGAAAAAATAGTCAGGCACTAGCAGATTTAGAAATTACACAGCATCGAGGTTGGATGTCTTGTCAAAACTTATAGCGAAAGATTATAGTCAGGACCTATTCCAGATAGTATGATGGGAGGGGCAGATATGTGGGTTTTTGGTGTGCAGGTCAAGAAGGTCGAAATCTATGTTAAAATTACTTTGGGCAACAACAATTCAAATTTGGTTTGCATCTCATTTCATCCCTCGGAATATGCGATGTCTTATCCCTTAAAATGAATCAGTAATTTAAAATAACTTTTTGAGATCGAAAGTCAGAATAAGGAACGAATGATAAGTACAATTACCGGAAAGGAAATGAGCCTTCAGATAGAGGAGAGAGTAATGTTATTTCGGAAGGAAGACTTTACGATTAATTTTCAGTTCTACCTATGTGAAGAGTCTGGAAATAGATTTACAACAACGATGCTTGATGAAGTAAATCTCGAACAACTATACAATAGGTATCGGGTACAGCATAATATTCTATTTCCTGAACAGATTAGGGAATTGAGGGCCAGATATTATTTATCAGCAAGCATGATGGCAAAAATTTTGGGATTTGGCCCCAATACTTACACTAACTATGAGAAAGGTGAAGTACCCAATAAATCAAATAACAACTTACTAAAACTAGTCCAGGATCCTACTAGATTTATTGCTCTGGTTCGGGGTTCTGATGATGTGAGTGAAGATCTAAAAGATAAGATAATTCGCAAGATTAATAAGGTGATTGAGTTAAACATAGCAAAGACGCCCTGGATTAAGAACGAGGATTTATCACCCACTATCAGGTATATTTTGGCTTCAACATTTAGTAGGGTTGAGCCAATAGATTTGAATACAGGGTATAGGGCTTTTAGCTGGACTAAGCTTGTGGAAATGGTTGTGTTTTTCACTGGGTTTACGAGCCCGTTCAAAACCTCTCTCAACAAACTTCTGTTTTACGCTGACTTTACGGCATTTAAGCGTAGTTGCTATTCTATATCTGGGGTAAAATACAGAGCCATAGAATGGGGACCTGTAGTGGATGGATTTCAGACTATTTTCGAACGCATCGTGTCAGAGGGGCATGTAGATTTGGAGTCTGTTGAATTTGATTCCGGTGCAATTGGTGATAGATTTATTGCGGTAGAAAATAGAAAAGTAAATACGGCTGTTTTCAATGCATTGGAATTGGAAGTTTTGGAGATGATTGTAAACCGGTTTAAGGGTTTTTCTGCGGCACAAATATCGGCAACAAGCCATAAGGAGCAGGGGTGGCTAGAGAATAATGACCGAAATTCAATTATCAGTTATGATTATGGATTTTATCTCCTTCCTTTCTAATGCGTGGAGCTCGTAAAGTAATTCATTCTGATAGATTGAAATTGTCTTTCACGAAAACATAATGCGGCGCGGCGCATAGCTATCTGTTAATGTCTACTGACTTTACCAATGGAACTTGATAGTTTGATTTTTTACTTATAGCTTTGCTGCAACATGCTTGCCCCGCTTCTCGTGAGATCAGCGCGCTCAGGGTAAGCTTTTTTATTTCTACCAGTGGGCACCACTCCATATTCCAAAGGACCGCTAACTTATACCGCACAACTCCAGCAGCTCAAGGATCGAAGCATGATGGTGGAAAATGAACCCAAGGTCCCATCTGCTGGTGGAGATTAGGTTTTATCACCATACTATTTTTTTAGGAAAGTCAAGGTTCGGTCCAAATTGAGG
>JADJTQ010000008.1 GCA_016711125.1 Saprospiraceae bacterium
ATATCATAGCCGGAGGTACCACTAGCCTGATGCTCGCTCTGCCAGACGACTACAAAGTCACCGTCAACGTCCATAGCGATTGCCGGAGCCCGCTGTTCGCCGGTGGTAAACGAATTCACCCGTCTCGACCTGCACCTGGTTTCCCAGGTGATCATAGCGTTTCAGATAGACACCATATCCCGAGCCATCCAGCGATAGGCTAGCGTAGGCAATCACCGCATTTCCCAAATCATCCGATGCGATCGCCTGTCCGAATTGATTGCCTGTAATAAAGCTGTTGACCTGGAGTTCGGGTCCAATCGGTCCCTGTGCCAGGACCGGCTGTGCGGTCAAAGAGAGCATCAGGGTACCCACAGCCGGTAGTGCCAGTTGCCGGGCGTAACGATTTATACAGTGAAGATAGTGGCGGAGCTTTGTACGATCAGCCGGATGAATCATCGGTTGACTAAGCATCCGTTTTAAGCGAACGTAAAAGGTGCGGTAACGTTTTTGCAAAAAGCGTCGGTGGGAAGAGGTGTTCATATGGCTTGGAGATAGTTTTTAAAGATTACCGTATAGCCGGGACAAGATATTTCGGTCATCTCAAATGTAATGTTTCGGGCGGTGATTTGATATCACCCCAATATGTGATTTTTTTGGCGGAAACAGTCCAGGGTTATCTCTTTGTATTTAATGTGTTGGAAAGAGGGATTTTTTGATAAGGAGTTGAAACAGCTTCAATTAAAATAATTGATACTAATCATCATATTCCGCAATCGTCAATCAGCTGATTGCTGACTCGCCTCGTCCCTTTGGGCATTTACCTTGGCAAAGCCAGATTCCAGCATTGAAGGGTCCAGTTTTTATGTCAAACTGGAAAACCCATTTTATAATCCGCAGTCATCGATCGAAGCTTGAAAGACTGCTCCTTGAGAAACCTGAAAATCAGGTGGCATCAGAATGGACAGGGCGGATTGGTATGTGGTGGACCCAATTATCAACTGGGTCGATGTAATCATTCCCTGCGTATGGATAGTCAGTGCGTTGAAGACTGAGCCGGAAAGATTAAGATCTGATCCTGCACAAGGATGTACTTTTCCCCCATAGCGCTGCGAATAAATGCCGGTTTGGCTACCATCCTGCAAATTACTTTGCCAGGCGACCACAAAATCGCCGTCTGCATCCATCGCGATAGCAGGTACAAATTGGGAACTGGTTGTAAAACTGTTCACCCGCAATTCTGCACCTTGTGCTTGGGCATCCGCATTGAACCGACGAGCCATTACGGCCTCCAAACTGCCATCTTGGGCAAAACTGTGCCAGACCACCTCAAATTCTCCTGTCTCATCCATCGCTACTGAAGCCTCTGCCTGAGCACCGGTTGTAAAAGTATTTGCCTGAAATTCAAAGGCATGACCTACACCAATCGAATTGAAACGCTGTCCGAAGACACCGGCAGAGTTGCCATCTTGTTCAGAACTTTGCCACACCACTACAAAATCCCCATCCTTATCCATACTGATCGAGGGTCTGCCCTGACTCCCTGTAGTATAAATGTTGATTTGTAGATCACCCCCTGAGCGACACCGGCAGCATTAAAAAGACGGCCAAAAATGCCTTCTCCTGCGCCATCCTGGCCAACCGAAGTCCAGACAACCACAAAATTTCCCCCCTCATCCATTGCAACTACAGGCCCGACTTGATTATTTGTGATATAGGAATTTACTAAAAATTCAACTCCCTGTTTAATGCCGTTGGCATTGTATCGCTGGCCATAAATTTCATACCCAAAAGCACCCTCCGTACTCGCCCAAGCTACCACAAAGTCCCCATCGTAATCCATAGCCACCCGTGGGTCCTGTTGATTATTTATAGTGGTGGTGTTCACCAAAAATTCAGCTCCCTGCGCAACTCCCAAGGCATCATAGCGTTGCCCATAAATTTCAGTACCTGAATCGACCTGATAAGAACTTTCCCAGACAACAACAAAGTCCCCATCGTGATCCATGGCTACCGAGGGAGTAATTCCTGAAATTGTTCCGGAGTTTACCTTAAATTCCATACCCAGGGCTTGACCGGTCTTATTGAAACGCCTACCATAGATCCCTAATCCATCATTTCCTTCACCACTCCACACCACCACATAGTTTCCTGTCGCATCCATAGCAATATCAGGATCACTCTGAGCACCTGAAACGAAAGAATTGACCCGTTGTTCACCTCCTCTACCTGGACAAAATCGCTGAAAATAAACACCATAGCCCGAATTGACCCCTTCCTGATTAAAACTCACCCAGGAGACTAGAAAATCACCGTCACTATCGATGGTTACAGAAGGGAAAGATTGTCCCTCCGTGGTGAATCGATGGATCTGGAATTCTTCACCGAGTACGTTGCCATCCCTGGAATAGCGTTGCCCGTAAACCCCATTCTTATTTCCATCTTGTCCATAACTTTGCCACACGACAGTAAAATCTCCATCGGCATCAAGGGCAACATCCGGGTTTGCCTGTGCGGAAGTGGTATAAGAATTTACCAGAAATGCTCCACCCAGAGCAACGGTATTGGCCTGATAACGCCTGGCCATCACTGCCGTACCACTATTATCTTCATTTTGACTTTGCCACACAATGACAAAATCTCCATTCTTCTCGAGAGACACTGCTGGTTGACTTTGATTTGAAGTGGTAACAGTATTGATTAGCAATTCACTGACTTGTGCAACACCTGTGGCATTATATTTTCGTCCATAAATCCCCAATCCCGAAGCCGCACCTTCCTGATCACGGCTTTGCCAGACTACCACAAAATCTCCATCTCCATTCATAGCAATGTCCGGAGTTTGTTGATCATCGGAGGTCACCTGATTGATCCGGAATTCCACTCCTGCCAATGCTCCAACTGAAGAATAACGCTGAGCATAAATACCGTAATCGGACCCCATTCCTTCCTGGTCCTTGCTTCCCCAAACGACTACAAAATTGCCGGAGTCATCCATAGCAACAGAGGGAGTGACTTGATTGCCGGTGGTGAAAGTATTCACCAGGTATTCTACACCTTGTGCCATTCCATTGGAATTGTAACGACGACCGTAAATATCCAAGCCCGATGTTCCACTGGCCTGGTTTTCACTTTGCCAGACCACGACAAAATCACCATCTGCATCCATAGCCACTGCTGGTGCCCTCTGCTCGCCGGTGGTAAAAGTATTGACAAGGGTCTCAGCCTGGACCTGGTTACCCAAATGATCATAGCGCTTCAGATAGATGCCATATCCGGAGCCATCAAGCGATTGGCTGGTATAAGCAATCACCGTATTTCCCAGATCGTCCGAGGCGATAGCCTGTTCGAATTGATTGCCGTTAATGAAGCTGTTGACCCGGAGTTCATCACCAATGGGTCCCTGGGCCTGGACCGGCTGTTCAGTCAAAGAGAACATCAGAGTACTCAAACCGGGTAGTGCCAATTGACGACCGTATCGTTTGAGACAAAGAAGATAATGATGGAGCTTTGCTCGATCGGCCGGATGAATAATGGGTTGGTTAAGCATTCGTTTTAAACGGCCGTAAAAGGTGCGGTAACGTTTTAGCAAGAAGCGTCGGTGGGAAGAGATGTTCATGTGGGCTTGGAGATAGTTTTTAAAGATTAGCGTATAGCCGGGAAAAGAAATTTCGGTTATCCCAAATGTAGTGTTTCGGCCGGTCATTTGCTATCACCTGAATATGTGATTTTTTCAACTGTTTGATCAGCTAAAAAAGTTAACTGGATCCGTATCAAAATCAATTGATTTTGTATTATGCAGGGAAAAACCGGAAGGATCCGTCCTGGAAAATTTAAACAAATAAATAATGTGGTTATGCTGTCGGTAAATTGTTCATCCTTTCTAGCAGGTTTATCGGGGGGAGTAATTATGATAGGATTAGCCGCATGTGCGCCTTCTGGAAAAATGGTGTCAAACTACATGACTGATACCTTAAAAGTTGAGCGCTTAACTCCTAATACTTATGTACATATTTCTTATCTGGATTCACCCACTTTTGGAAAGGTGGCATGCAATGGTCTCATCTATAAAAGTGGAAAAGAGGTAGTCGTTTTTGATACACCCGCGTCCGATCCGGTATCAAAGGAATTAATCAAATGGATCCGCTTGAAATTAGGTTGCGAGATCAAAGCAATCGTTGTCAATCATTTCCACAGCGACTGTCTTGGCGGACTGCAGGCCTTTCATGTAGAGGGTATAGTATCTTATGCCAATTCCTTGACCATTAAATTAGCCAAAGATAATGGTGCAGTGTTTCCCCAAATTGGATTTGAAGAAAGCGATACTATTATCCTGGGAAATAAAATCATCGTCAACCAGCACTTTGGTGAAGGACATACGAAGGATAATATTGTCAGTTACATTGCAGATGAAGAAGTTATTTTTGGAGGTTGCCTGATCAAAGAAGTTGGCGCCTCAAACGGAAATCTGGAAGACGCAAACATCTCGGAGTGGTCAAATACAGTTCGAAAAATAAAAGAAGCATATCCACAGGTAAAATGGATCGTACCTGGGCATGGTAAATCTGGAGGTGTTGAACTTTTAGATTATACGATTAAATTATTTGAAGAATAGTTAGTGACGATTTTTGAATTGAGATACTATCTTATATGAATCTGAATTGTCCGATCGAATTATTTCTTAGACATGAACTTATTTTCTCCGACTTTGATTCAATAATCCCTGTAGCATGAATTTTCGCAAGTACATACAGTGGAATAGCGTCCAGCTCCCGGTGCAAATCCAAAGCGCTTAGGCCCGTGCATATCGATATGCAAAAAGTAATACTTCCCGTTGAACTCCTTCTTTGGAGGCTAATGGAGCAGTTTTAGTGGCGTCAAAAAATACTGGCAATAAACAAAAATAGATATAGGTCATAGGTGGACCTGCAATTAAAGCCTGAGTCGATCCAACACTTCAACATCTCCTATAAAACATTGAAATGATCTCTTCCCACTTGAGTGATTTTAGCTTTAAGAAATCAACTGACATAGCGCACTCATCGATTTTTATGGTCGTTGGGCGATTGACGATTGCGACAAGTGCCTGGACCTATTAACTTCGATTGTGAGGTGAGGGAGAATGAAATTCAAAACTCTTATTAGAAACACAAAACGGTTTTAAAATCATGAAAAATGGTAATAAATTCTTAATAGGGCTCCTTGTAGGACTGATCCCTTGCACCTTGCTTGGCCAGGAGCAGCTAGAGGTGGAAGGCGCCATTATTATCATGAGCTCAGAAGCCAGTTCTCCAGCACCAGGTACGATGCGCTGGACAGGTAGTGACTTTGAAGGCTGGAATGGCCAAAGATGGGTTTCCCTGACTGGATATGCGATAGCCGGAACAGTAACAGATATAGATGGAAATACATATCAGACAAGTCGAATAGGGGACCAAGAATGGATGGTGGAAAACCTGAGAGTGACGAAATACAATGATAATACCGCAATTGATCAGATCACCAACAATGCAACTTGGTCAGGTCTATCAACTGCTGCCTGGTGCTGGTACGATAATGACAACAGCTATGAGGTGCCCTATGGTAAGCTTTACAATTGGTATGCAGTAAATTCTACAAAACTCTGCCCTACCGGCTGGCACGTACCCAGCGATGCTGAGTGGACAACTATGACAGACCATTTGGGAGGGTCAAGTACCGCAGGCGGCAAGATGAAGAGGGCTGGACCACTGGTCTACCCAATACCGGAGCAACCAACGGCGGAGTGGACGACCATGGCTATCATTTTTGGTGGATTAAATGTGGCAGAGGCCATTTGAAGCCCATTGACAAGTCCAAATACGGGCGCAACCAATTCAAGTGGGTTTACTGGGCTTCCTAGCGGCTACCGGGAGACAAATGGTACGTTTGACCTAATTGGCCACGATGGAATCTGGTGGAGCGGCACAGAGTCTAGTAGTAGTAACGCATGGAACCGTTTCCTGGAGTATAGCAATGTATTTGCAGTTAGAGGTGTCAGCGATAAGAGGATTGGGATTTCTGTGCGATGTGTCCGTGATTGAGCAGCGATTCCCGCACAAAGCGGGACAATGGTCCAGTCGACCTTTGAGTGACGAAACCCTGTCCGTCGGGCCAGGCGGGCGCGAAGTGGATGGGCATGACGACGAATTTCTTCACCGACAATATACTGGAGACAGGTTAGCAAAATCTTATCCCCAATCTGCACCCGTATTAAACATCGACTCTCTATCGATTTTTTAAATATGGTCTTATTCTTAACGCAAGGAGCAATCCTGGTTTTCAAAGAGTCCTTTGGCGGAGAAGAAAAGAACCGGACAAGCCTCCTGCAAAAAAGGAAAAACAAACCTTTCGAAGTATTATACATTCATACCTCTAGGTTTCCTTGGCCTATAATTCATATCGGTTAACGGTAATAGATGTGGAAAAAAAATAATTAGCGGTTAGTTAGCGCCAACGAAATAGTTTTCAATCTACATTTGCATTTCTGATCATCCGCAGAGTTAAACTCTTAAAAGGGACTTATCGGAACTCCTTATGCATATTCGAATTGCACTTCACTGGCAGATCTTGCTGGGATTGGCACTGGGAGTCTTAGTGGGTTTTTTGGCAGTCAGTTTTGGGTGGATAAATTTTATTAGATTCTGGATCAAACCTTTTGGTACCATATTCATAAATGCTTTGAAAATGATTGCCGTTCCTTTGATTCTGGTGTCTTTGATCAAGGGTGTTTCAGATCTAAAAGACCTGACAAAATTATCGCAGATGGGCATCCGCACGGTAGGCTGGTATTTACTGACTACCGTGACTTCAGTCACTCTCGGACTTGTGATAGTCAATATTTTTCAACCGGGTTATTTTATTGAGCCGGATACCCGGGAGATATTAATGCAGTCTTACGGCGAAGGAGCCCAGACAAGGATTGGTGTGGCCCAATTGAATTTGGAGAAAGGTCCTCTGCAACCCCTGGTCGATATTTTTCCAGACAATGTCATTTCTGCATTGACCGACAACACTAAGATGTTGCAGGCCATTGTGATTGCGATATTTTTCGGTATTGGGTTGATCTTATTGCCCGCTAAAACTGCCAGACCTCTAAAAAATCTTTTTGACGGCCTCAATGATGTAGTAATGAAGATGGTAGATATCATCATGTTATTGGCGCCTTATGGAGCTTTTGCTTTATTGGCCGCTTTGATTATTGATGCTCCTTCTTTAGATTTAATCGGGGCACTCTTGTCGTATTCCGGATGCGTGGTTATTGGAATACTGATACTATTAGCGGGGCTTTATCCAATGCTGGTATCCCTGCTAACAAAAATGAATTACAAAACCTTCTGGCGAGCAATATTTCCAGCCCAGTTGGTGGGATTTTCCACCAGCTCCAGCGCGGCAACTTTGCCGGTGACGATGGAACGGACCAAGGAACATCTTGGTGTTGATGAAGAAGTAGCCAGCTTTGTGTTGCCAATAGGAGCTACAGTCAATATGGATGGTACCAGTCTCTATCAAGCGGTGGCAGCAGTCTTCATTGCTCAGGCCATGGGCATTACGCTTGATTTGGCTGCCCAGCTTGGAATTTTACTCACGGCAACGCTCGCTTCGATTGGCGCTGCTGCAGTCCCGGGAGCGGGCATGATTATGTTGGTCATTGTATTGGGAGCAGCCGGTATTCCGGAAGCGGGTTTAGCCTTGATTATCGCTGTAGACCGTCCTTTAGATATGCTCCGAACCACTGCCAACGTAACCAGTGATGCCTGCATTGCAGTTTTAGTCGCAAGTAGATTGGGTAAATTGAAAACTCCAATACAGTAGAAGAGTTGGCCGATCGTTATTTTTCTTGAAGTAAGAAAGTTATTCATTTCAATTCATCCGCTAAATTTGTTTTGAGAATCATAGGCCTTTGGATTCTTTTATTTAAGGACTTAATCATGATTTCCTTGTCGGGAATATTTATTACTTTGTTACCTGATAATAAAATCAACGCCGCTGTTAAATTTACATCGTTCCCGGACTGCTTCGTAGGGAATTGCCTAAAGTAAGAACCATTTCTTCGGTTCTTTGACATGATGAACATTGTTGTTCACTATTGATAGTATTCCTTTAAATAATCGATTAATTCTTTATAAAATGATTGACCATACAAATTGGTATCGGCATTTTTTTAATGGAATGGCGCTGGATCTCTGGGATAAGGCTGTCACTCCTGAGTATACCCAAAAGGAGATTGAATTTATCAATAAGATCGTGACTATTCCTAAGGGAGCACATATTCTTGATATGCCATGTGGTTTTGGAAGGCACTCGCTTGAGCTTGCTTCTCAAGGTTTTAAATTGACCAGCGTCGATATATCAACTGGCTATATCGATCGTCTTAAATTTGAGGCCCAATCGAGGGGTCTACCGGTTGAGGCAATACTAATGAATATGTTAGATTTTGAGCCGGTCGGTACGTTTGATTTATCGTTATGCCTGGGTAATAGCTTTAACTATTTTACCCATGCAAAGATGAAGCAGTTTGTCGCTGTTTTAGCAGGATCCCTGACAAAGGGAGGTAGTCTAATTATCAATACGGGATCATTGGCTGAATGTGTGTTTACCAATCCGCAAAAGCAAAATTGGATGGAAGTTGGTGACATACTCTTTTTAATGGCACATGATTATGACTGTCAGATCGGTGTGTTGAAGACAGAGATGCAGTTTATGAGAAATGGGGTCGAGGAGAAAAAGACGGCCTATCACTTTATTTATACACTCGCTGAAATTGTTAGGTTGTTAACCGGTGAAGGGATGCAGATAAAAGCAACCTATGGTGACCTGGAAGGCAATACTTTTTTGCTGGGCAGTCAGCAGGTGTATATCCTCGCGGAGAAAGTTTAACTAGATCGTTAGTTGGTGCAATTTGAGGGAGGAGGGCAGGCCAAGGCAATCTTCCTGAGATTGCACCAGCATTTTTGACAAATATGAACTCTTTGAAATTGGTTGCAGATTTATTGCGATATTCAGCTATTATTTGATCTGTCAATAATACTTGGGTCATGGAAGTAGCATCAAACATCATAATTGCGCTGGTCGCCTTTTTACACCTTTATTTTTTATGGCTTGAGATGTTTGCATGGGAAACAAGAGGTCCTAAAGTGTTCAGAACATTGCCGCGGGACATTTTTGCTCCAACGAAAGTCCTGGCAGCCAATCAGGGACTTTATAATGGGTTTCTCGCAGCTGGTTTAATCTGGTCACTCATCATAACAGATAAAGGATGGTCCGAAAATGTAGCAATGTTCTTTCTGGGGTGTGTGACCGTCGCAGGTGTTTATGGGGCTGGCAGTGCTGATAAAAAAATATTTTTTATTCAGGCTCTTCCTGCCATAATAGGATTGCTTTTGATTTTAATGGAGAGATAATTTTGGCCCAATTCTAATAACGTTTATGATAGTGTTGAGAAAAACGTAAATTGGACTTTTAGATATTCTAACGTTTAGAATACTGATTGAGATAATTACTATCTGGTCGCTACGTGTTAGACCGGTTGGTCTCGTGTAGTTCAGGGTAGCAATTTGAACCGACTAAAAGATGATTTTATGAGGGCAGACTTTGAGCATTTGGTGGTGATTTCCTTCAACTATGGAATCGATTCTTTGGAACCCCTACATCAGTTGGGTGATAGATTGAGCTACTTAATGGATCAATGCGGTGATGGATACTATGATGGTCATGAATTGGACATGGACGACACACATGGTAGTATATTTATTTATGGCAAGAATGCGGAGTATATCTATAAGAAGATTGAACCTGTTCTCTTTAATGTCGAGTGGATGGATGGGGCTACAATAAGTCTGCAATTTGGGAGAGTTTCTGATCAGGTAAAATCAATTGAATTTGTGCTTGAAAAAATCTAGAAGTTCAGGATGCATCAGAAAAGCATTTTCCTGGATAGCGATTTCGTAAAATTTGGAGAAATCAATATAATCACGACAACTATTGAATGAGCAAGCAGTTCTCTAAATAGGCACTTGTTAAAAGTCAATATCGTTTTGAGTATATTAAGTTACCGTTTTCACCTCGGTGTATTGGTTACTCTGCCCCAAGCTGTTTAGACCTACAAGCCTTGAAAAAAACCCAT
This sequence comes from Saprospiraceae bacterium, assembly GCA_016711125.1. Taxonomy (GTDB): domain Bacteria; phylum Bacteroidota; class Bacteroidia; order Chitinophagales; family Saprospiraceae; genus JABDMH01. The sequence continues at coordinate 10,124 of JADJTQ010000008.1, forward strand.
CTACCGGTGTATTTCTAGGTTCATGTTTTTTGAGGATCGCGAACAAATGCTGTTTATGAAGATTCTTAATAGCCGCATTGCCCAATCTATTTCCATCTTTCCATATCATCCAGCCATCATCGATCAGTTTTCCAGCTCTTTTATCCAGCTGGAGTGGCTTCCTGGTTTGTGGCTACGAATATCTCTCCGACTTTAAAGTAGTCGACGATGTCTACATATGACCTCATGCGCTGGATATCCTAATCATTCGCGGTTTTTAGCTGTATACTTCAGAAATGCTATTCTATCTCGCTTAGCGAACAAAACGCAACAATATCATGTCCTTGAAGTAAACCATGAGGTCTGGAAAGATCTTTCTTACGGATTTTGTGTTTGAGCTGCCCATGAAAGGATCTTGGGTGGCTTTTTTTTTGTGCCATTCATACAATGCATTTATAGACTTAAAGTGCCTATCTTAATGTAACTGTAACTAATTTGCATGGGAAGATCTAAAGATTTGTTAAATCTAATCTTTCGTCATTGAGCCGTCACTGAACCCTCTTGTCCTCTCTCGGGAAAATATCATATATGTCGGATAAAATCTCATCAGGGAGGAGGACTCACCTTTTTGGATGGATGGAACGACAGTATGTTTGCAATTTGGAGAGTTTATGCTCAGGTAAAATCAATCGAATTGTGGTAGAAAAAATCGAAAAGTAGCGATAGTAGTTGATCATTTATTTATGGAAATACTTTTCAGCAAAGGTATTCTTGGATAAGGCTTCCACCTATGTGAGAAATCAATAAGGCCGATAGGAAATTAATGGACAGGCCCCTGGTTATCTATAGTGAGTCTCGTTGAAATATTGGACCTGTCGAATAGTAAAGAGTAAGAGAGAGCTGGGGTTTGGCAAGACTCATGGTGACTTTTAGATTCTGCGGCTTCTAAAAAACGAACAATTCCATAATTATTTAAAACTTACCTAAAGAGAACAGCGAAGACCCGACGAACAGCAGCAAATTTTATGTCGCGGATCTTTTTTGTTCCCAGCGCCAGGCACTCAACATAATATCATCCAGATTTCTTTGAGGAGTCCAACCTATTAATTTATTTGCTTTCGTATAGTCCGCATAGACAGCGACAACGTCTCCGGGCCTGCGGTTTGTCAGAGAATAGTTTAATTTATTTCCGGAAACTTTTTCAAACGCATGGATTACTTCCAGTACGGTGCTTCCTGTGCCAGAACCCAAGTTGATGATCGTACCTGCATCTCTAGCTTTATTGTCTAACAAAAATTGTACTGAGCCCGTGTGTGCTGCCGCCAGATCCATGATATGAATATAATCTCGCACACAAGTGCCATCTCTGGTGGGATAATCTGAACCAAATACGGACAATGCGTCTCTTTTACCCATCGCTGTTTCAGTAATGATGGGTACCAGATTATTGGCTATATTATGTGGCGATTCGCCCATTAAATTACTGCTGTGGGCTCCCGCTGGATTAAAATATCGCAAAATCACACTTTTAAATGTTGGATTCACTTTTAGAAAATCAAAAATGATTTGTTCGCATACCTGTTTGGTTTGGGCATAGGGAGATTCCGCCTCCTTTAGGGGAGTGCGTTCGGTGACAGGTAGTGATTCGGCATTTCCATAAACTGAGCATGAACTGGAAAAAATCAAATGGTGTACTTGATATTGTTTTTGCAAGTAAAGAAGATTAATTAATCCTAATAAATTATTATGATAATAATGCAATGGATCAGAAACCGAATCTCCCACACTCTTCAAAGCCGCAAAATGAATAACCGAAGAAAAATCATTTTCCCTGAATACCTGTTCTAATTTTTGACGATCACACAGATCAATTGCATATTGTTGTATGGTTTGACCGGTGATTTCGGTGATCCGGTCATAACTTTGAGCATTGCTATTGATAAAGTTGTCGACACTTACCACTTGATGCCCTGATTCTATCAAGTCGATGATCGTATGACTGCCGATATAACCAGCACCCCCAGTGACTAAAATCTTCTTCATGCGATTGATTTGTATACTTTTGCAAATGTAGGAGATAATTATTAATCAAATCGAACATTACAGTGACGCTAGGTACACTCAAAGACCCATTATATCAGATCGCCAAAGATGCCGGAGCCGCCATTTTAGAAATTTATCAAGATCCATCGTTGTTTGAGGTCGACTACAAGTCTGATGCATCACCACTCACTGCAGCTGACCGTGCTGCCAACGATATTATCATAGAAGGGTTAAAAAGACTACCGGAAGGTTTTCCAATCATTTCGGAAGAAAGCAAAATGATACCTTATGAAGAGCGTAAGCACTTCGATTATTGCTGGCTGGTAGATCCATTGGATGGCACCAAAGAGTTCATTAAGAGAAATGGTGAATTTACAGTGAATATTGCGCTCGTCAAGTCAGGTGATCCGGTTGCAGGCATTATTTATGTACCGGTGACTGGAGCATGCTATTTTGCTGCGCAAGAATTCGGAGCCTGGAGACTTGATAAAGAGGCTGACAAGGCGCTTCAGTGCAAACCTTTTGATATCAAACAGTCGGGTCTGAGAGTATTGTGCTCCCGTTCTCACTTGAGCTCGGCCACCAAAGAATATGTTGATCGACTTAACAATCCTAGCCTGGTGCCTCAGGGTTCTTCCTTAAAATTTACCGTGATGGCAGAAGGTGATGGCGATGTGTATCCTCGTATCGGTCCGACCATGGAGTGGGACACTGCAGCAGCGCATGCACTTTTGAATGAAGCGGGGGGAGGTATTGTGGAGTTTGCGACGGGCAAACCGCTAACTTATAATAAACCTTCTTTGCTGAATCCTGACTTTGTTGCCTTTGGGAAGGGAAGTATTGAGATTTGATACCAGCTATTTCGGGTTGTGAATATATCGATGGCCGAGTCGTATCGAGGTCAGGAGATCTAATCTAAGAACTTGGAACGTCGATCTTTAGATTAGGGAAGCTTCGGCTCTTCATCCTATGTCCGATGTGGAGTGCGCTTGTCATTTACGTTTCGGTACGGGGTCATATCCATGCCCGCCCCAGGGATGGCAACGAAAAATTCTTCTCAGCCCAAGCCAGGTTCCTTTCAGGATACCCCATTCTTCGATGGCTTCTACCGTGTAGTGAGAACAGGTCGGGGAAAAGCGGCAAGATGGTCGAATGAGGGGAGATATCGCCCATTGATAAAATTTAATTGGAAGTATGTAGATTTTTCGTAACCACATATTAAATAAAATAGACTCAAAGTGTAATGGTTGCTTCTTGTTTTTTAATATCAAATAACAAAAACTCTTTTTTCTTGGTTGACCGGAACGAAACAATATTTTTTTGATCATCAAAAAGATCAATCAACAATTTATTTTGCATTTTAATTTCTTTCGGGTTAATGATTTCTTGACCTTCAAGGTAACACCAGATTGCAATGAGATCATCACTGTCTTCTTTACCCAGAAAACTAAATTGCACATTTCGACCATCGACAGCCATGATAAAATTTTGAGTTAAGTACTGACTGATCAGCGAGTCGGCGTTTTCCACTTCCTTTGAAGTAGATATGTACGGATTTGGAAGTCCTGAATTTTGCATGGCAGCTTCCAGGTCGTCGATGAATAAATGAAGGCTGACCTCCATCGAACGATTGTTCTCATTGTAAAACACCTCTGCCTTGCTCAGGTGAAAAGCATGCATACTTTCACCCGGTGAGGGATTCCAGAGTGGTTGAAAAAAAACACTTAAAAAGATGAACACAAACATGCCAATCAAATGGGATCAGTTGTAATACAAGAACCAGACGGACTAACTAAGAATTCCCAAGTCGGTATAAAAAATTTTACTGAATAATGCACTTTAGTATCACAGAAGTTTCATGTTTGCTAAACCTTTGGCAGAAAAATAGCTGGATATGACATGGGGAGGTAAGCATTTTTCGGGTTGCGAGCTTATACACCCCTTCAGGGGCCGGGGGCGACACCCCTTCAGGGGCCGGGGGCGACACCCCTTTCATCGTCGGCCGAAGCCTTGGCGAAAGGACCGAAGGGGCTGGGGGCGTGGAGAGGATGGGCTTGCCATCTAGATGTATTATTCAGAAATTTCAAATTGATGATAACTAAAATGCCACGAATTCTTCAAGAAGATTCGTGGCATCATTATAAAATACGGATATGATTAATAACGATAATAGTCGGGTTTGAATGGACCATTCGGTTCTACACCGATGTATTTGGCCTGCTCATCCGAAAGTTCCTCAAGCTCAACCCCGATTTTAGCCAGGTGCAATCTGGCCACCTCTTCATCCAAATGTTTGGGTAGCATATACACCTTGTTTTCATATTGGTCGGTATTTTGCCATAGTTCCAGTTGGGCCAGTACCTGATTGGTAAATGAATTTGACATCACAAAAGAAGGATGACCCGTGGCGCAACCCAGGTTGACCAAACGTCCCTCTGCCAACAAAATGATGTCTTTCTCACCCCATGTATACTTGTAGACCTGAGGTTTGATCTCGACCCTGCTGGCATTTTTCTTAAGCCATGCGACATCAATTTCATTATCGAAATGGCCAATGTTGCAGACAATGGCTTTATCTTTCATGTCTTTGAAGTGATCTGATCTCACAACATCTTTATTACCGGTTGCCGTCACTATAATATTGGCTTCTTTGACGGCATCGGCCATCTTCTTGACTTCATATCCATCCATCGCCGCTTGTAAGGCACAAATGGGGTCGATTTCGGTGACGATGACCCGGCAACCGGCACCCCTTAAAGAAGCGGCCGAACCTTTACCTACATCACCATATCCTGCCACTACAGCTACTTTGCCGGCCATCATGATATCTGTCGCCCGGCGAATGCTATCGACGAGTGATTCCTTACAACCATATTTATTATCAAATTTCGACTTGGTCACTGAATCATTAATGTTGATAGCGGGCAGTGGCAAAGTTCCATTTTTCATTCGTTCATAAAGACGGTGTACGCCTGTCGTTGTTTCCTCACTGATACCTTTGATGCCGTCTACCAGTTCCGGAAATCGATCCAACACCATATTGGTTAGATCGCCACCGTCATCAAGGATCATGTTCAATGGTTGTCCATCTTCAAAAGCGAACAGCGTTTGCTCGATGCACCAATCAAATTCTTCTTCGTTCATGCCCTTCCAGGCAAAAACTGGAATACCTTCTTTTGCTATTGCTGCAGCGGCGTGATCCTGAGTAGAAAAAATGTTGCATGACGACCAGCTTACCTGGGCACCTAATTCGATCAGGGTCTCAATCAGTACGGCAGTTTGGATGGTCATATGCAGGCAACCGGCAATCCGGGCATCCGCCAAAGGCTTTGATTTGCCGTATTTCTTCCGCAAGGCCATCAAACCCGGCATCTCTGCCTCTGCCAGTTCAATTTCCAACCGGCCCCAGGAGGCCAGCTTAATGTCCTTTACTTTGTAGGTTAGTTTTTCTGTGGTAGAATTCATCTATTGAAGATTTTTATTAAAATTTTTTGCGAGTGCAAAGGTAAGAAAAGTCCAGATCACATGCCATGAATTGGGATCTCTTTCCATGCCCTTTCAATTTTAACGAACGTTCGAAATCTCCTTTTGTTCACCCGCAGATCAATCATCGTACTCCTGGACGTTGAATCGATCTGCAAGGGTATTATTTCATCAGAGAATGGAAGGCTAAAATCACATAACTCCTCTGCTAATCTGATAAAAGACCGTCTTTTTGGTAAATCTGATTGTGCAGTAAGGTAATCTGATTACAGATATATTATTTATTTTTACAGATATATTATTTATTTATATATCTTAGCCCTGCGATAGATCTGACCCCCTCATTGTGTACTAAAACAATTGCATTTCGACCCCTTGAATTCCAAAATATTTGGCATATGTCCTTTCAAGATTAAAAAACCTGGCAGGGCATCTTGATATCAAGATATGAAGTTGCCAACTGGACATCTAAAAATCGAGCTCAAGAAATTGTTTATGATGAACGCTATTCCATCCCATGTTTTTAAACCGGTCTCTTCCAAAGGGATCAGAGCCAGAGTGCTAATTTCAATTCTTTTTATCCTGGGGATTTCAAGCTTGTTGGCCCAATCCGTTGACATCGCATTGGAACAGCCAATTAGCCTGTCTCAATGTGGATCGGCTGAAACTGTGTGTATATCCCTGGAGAACCTGAGTGCAACGGACTCTATCAAAGATCTACGAGCCAGGTTTATCCTGCCTCAGGGGATGATAGTCGGAAACCTAATCTCAAAAACCGCGCAACCTGTGAACTATATAGGCAGTTCTGATACGATCAAACTGGCTGATCTGTTTCTTACTCCTGCCGATAAGGTTGCTTCTTTTTCAGTGGATCTGTCGCTAACCTGTGATATAACATCCCAGTCTGCTTCCTATAGTTTGGAGATCTTTTATGAACCGACAAGTCTGGGCGACAGTGTTGATTCAGAAAGCAGTAGCAGTATCCAATTGCAAAGTGCTGACCTTTCGATTCCCAATTCGATTCCTGCTATAATTTATGGCTATGATGGTCTGATTGACACCATTGTGACCAGTATTGCCAATGGAGGTAATGGCGCTTTAGATAGCTTTTATTACTGTGTGTCAAATAATAATCCAAATGCAGTCCTGACGGCGATTCTGTTCAACGGCACGCCCCTGCTTCCTTCCACCCAGTCACTTGTGGGATTCGATTGTTTTAGAGCGCCATCTATAGGAGTTAATCAGCAGCTTATTTTTGAAGAAATCTGGATGATCGTGGACTGTATGTCACCATCGCAGCCAATTTTGCGAAGAGCACAATACGGTTGCCAGGGAGATTTTGATTGTCAGGCAAAACCGCAAACCGTGTTTCCATCCACATCAATTATTTATGATGTTGCGATCCCGATTCTGACTACTAGAAATGTCAGTGTCACCAGACCGGCTTGTTATTCAGAAGTATCTGGTCAGTCGGTCATGGAAATCATCAATACAGGTACCGCTCCTGCTCAAAATATTGTTACAACCATATCCGTAGGCTCCGGTTATATCGATTTGGCTGGATATGCGGTACAATATGTCAATGGAGCTGATCCGGAAATGATCGTGGAGCGCGTTAATTTTTCGACAAGCTGTGGCATTAGTCTTCTGCAGTCAGTTACCGATACGATTAAAAATGTATTCTTACTGCCCAATGATACACTCCGGATCACTTATTTTACCATTGGCGATTGCGTATGTAACAACTGTGACATCCGGGGAATATACGAAAGTACTTACTCAGTGGTCAGTTATACGACCCCATGTGAATTAACCATTAATGCGATAAGTTCGAGTGCGAATGGAGCTTACAACGCCTTCATAGATGGTTATGTCGAAGGTCCCTTCGATCTAAATGCTGGTGCAACCGGTACCATGGAGTACCCCATCGCATCATGGGATCTTGACTGGTTTACTGACCCTGGATATCCCAATGCGTTCATGGAAACAACTATCACCATCGATTGTGGTGTCGATTATCTTACAGGCACTGCTTCGTTAGTCGATAAGAATGGTCTAATCTTTCCACTTTGTCTCGAAGATTATAACGATCAGGAGATGATTGGGAATGGAATGGATACATTAATTCTGCGATGGTGTGCCAGTGATCTGCCTTCAGGATTTATCATCGGTCCCAATGCCAAATTGCAATTTGACGTAATAGCTGATTGCGACGAAAAACCACTACCAATGAACTGCTCCAATCCCCGGTTCATTGTTAATGTGACGCAAGTCACCGAATTGGTCATTGATCCAACCTGCATGGCCAGTTGCACCAGGCAAAAGATTTGGCAGGCCGATGATTTTGAGATATATACCTACTGCCCAAATGCAGGTTGCTCATGCGATGGCATTGTCTTTAACCAATTTACCCTGGAAAGGCAAACCTATGGCTTGGGCGATAACAATGACGATCAGGTGCCTGATGGACCACTTAATCTGAATAATTTACAATTAGACCGTTTTTTACCGGGCGACACCATCAAAGCTACTTACTCCGGGGTGATTAGCGATCCGATGAATATGAGTCTGCAGTTCGGATTTGCAGAGTTATTTTTTAATCACAACCAATTTACTCCCATTGCAGCGGATGTACGGATCGTCGATTTCAGTGGGCCGACCACGTATGACTGTGCGAATCCACAAGTTCTCCTTAATTCATTAAATAATTCGATCAGGGTAAATTTTTCCAGTGCAAGTCTGAATGGATTCGGTTGTGGGCTGCCCGCAGTTTTTGATTTTGACGATGGTGATTCCATTCGGGTCTGTCTCTACTTCCAAATTAAAAATCAAATCAGTGAACCCACCGAGCTGCAATTTTACAACACAAAATTTTATGTATCTGACCTTGACTATGGATTAGGGACGGAATATCAATGTAACAATCGAAGAGGTGTCCTTACTCAAATAGGCGTATTTGATAATACATCCCGATCGTTCGGATCATTTGGTGCATGTGATCTGCCCAATTGGAATATCCGGGAAAACCGGTATTTCGGTTACCAGCAAGTAGATGAATTTCCCAATGAAATCAGGTCTCTGGGTATTCCAAGGCAGGTGATCATGAATAAGCCACCGGAATATGCCTACCGGCTGGGTTCCTTTGGGGTTCGACTGAGCCAAACGATTTTACCTGCACATAATGTCGTCAATTTTCCCTCAGGTGTCATAGATCCGGGCTTTTTTATTGAGTCCGGTGATCAGTTAATTTTCCTGGCAGAAGCATATTTTAATAGCCTCGGAGATGCTGAAATACCTCCCGACGAAGGCTATCAGTTTACCTTTTATCCAAAATTGCAAGGGACCTGCATGTCGATGGCTGGCAATTTTCAGTTGGACTACCAATTAAGTTCCTCAGTAGATCCAAGTGTGTTCTGCACCCCACTAATCACGCGAGATCCGCAACCGGTCAATTTTTCATACACAGGTGGTGCCGTACTGCAGGTAATTGCTGAAGAAGTTGATATACGGCTTTGTAGTGAATCAGATTCAGTAGTGGTAAGAGTGAATAATATTTCGCCCTCCAATGCACCGAATGCTTTTCTGCATATTTCTAGTCCTACCGGAGGTGTTGTTGTGACCCAAATTATTGATCTCAGTGATAACTCGGTCATTACTCCCAATGCATTTGGAATCGCTGCCATCGCTGATATTCCTGCCAATTCGACAAGGAGATACAAGTTGAAAATGACGGCTAACACCTGCAATCTTGAGAAGTTAAATATTGTGGCAGGGTGGGATTGTGAGAATGTACCTACCGTTGTCGAGCAGGCAGTTTGTTCAGATCCATCCCAGATCCAGATAAGGGCAGCGGACTCCGGGATGAACCTTGATGTGATTCAACCGGCATCTGATGTGTTTGTCGCACTTTGTGATACGAGTATTTGGGAAGTAGAAGTACGCAGCACCGATCTGGGATTTTTAAGAAATATCGGTCTGGAGGCCGTGCTGCCATCGGGATTGGTGCCGGTGCCCGGATCTTTCGAGCTCTCTAATCCTGGAATCTCGCTGGGAGGTATTTATGCGCCGATTATGGATCCTTCAAATACGGGGAGTGGATTTTACTTTGATATCAGTGTCCTTGATCCCATACTGGATACGGTCGGATTGGTGGGGTCGAAAGATCTAACCTCCAATACCCTGTCCATAAAATTCAAAGCAGTCACTACTTGTGCATATTTTTCCGGATCTAGGGCACATTTCATAGTGACAGGGAAGAACAGTTGTGGAGATCCCCTGAAACCTAAGAAGAAACCTTCACCAGCACTGTCAGTCACGAATGAGGTACCTGATTTCGATGTGGACATCAATATCGATGATCTATTTCTCAATCCATGCAATAAGGATACCGCCACCACCCAGATTAGCATTCAACTGGCCAGTGGTATGGCATCTTCCCTCGACTCTATAAAGATGGTTTTACCTCCAGGAATCTTTTATGTTGATAACTCATATATGCCAGTTTCGTTCGCATCTGCAAATCCACCGGTGCAAATGATCCAGGGCACGTCACAAATGTTGATTTGGCCAATGGATGCTACGGTGCAACCAGGTCAGCGAATCGATTTTACGATACAGATCACTGCCACTGATGCCTCCCAGGAATGCCTGGATTACGACTTGCTGGTGCAAGCATATTCCAGAACTAACGGTTCATGCAAAGGAACCAACTGCAGCATCGCTATCGTAGCCGGAGAAGGAACCCAGGTTATTACCATTACTAAGCCGGAGCTCGAATTTGACGCTTTCAAAGGCATGATGACATTGGATCCTGCTGCTGGAACGGGTGATTTAATGTTGGATATCAAGTTGATCAATAGTGGAGCTTATCTCAAAAATGGAAATGAAATTAAGGTCGATATTTATGAAGACAACGATCTTAGTGGTGACCGCTCGTTCGGTGATCAATATCTCTTCAGTCTGTCTGAGACCCTGTCAAGTGATCTGAATGCCGGAGGATGTGTTTATCTCACAGGTAGCCAGACCTTTCCTGCGGGTCTGGTATGCACGATCATTGCAGTACTCAATCCGGATTCTACCTGTGTGTGCAGCGAAGTACCTTCGTCTCAGTTGCGCCCCAAAGTCAAGATTCCATTTCAAAAAAAGATTTCAATTTGCAGCGATGACGCCACGAACATAGGTACTGATCCAGTTGCCAATTATGATTTTGAATGGTATGGCCTGGGTGGTGCTCCTCTTTCGTTGTTGTCAACCACCATGGCCACCCCGACTCAATTTCAAGGGCCAAATTACACGGGAATGGACCTCACTTACCGATACGTTTTGAGATCATCCACCAAAAACTGCTATTCGCTTGATACGGTGATCATCACTTTACATCCTGTTTCCTACGATAGTCTAGTGGTACAAGCTTGCATAAATTATACTTATAATTTGCCGGCACCACCACCCGGGGCTTCTAATTTTATGTGGAGTCCTTCGACGAATCTTTCTTTTCCGAATGGCACGATGGACTACGCTGTAGTGGATCAGGTTATGACCGACCAGATTTACCGACTGACATATACCGATCCTTCCGGATGTCCCGGAGAGTTGATTGTCGATTTGCGGGCAAGAGATTGTGGGTCTGCTGTAGTCGCCCTTGGAGATACTGCCTGGTTTGATTTCAACGCCGATGGTATGCAAGGGCAAGGGGAACCGGGTATTGAGGGGGTACAAGTGAATCTTTATGACGGCACCACGGGATCCTGGCTTGGATCGACTTCGACCGATGCCAATGGGTTTTACGAGTTTACCAATCTACCGACGGGAAATTATCAGGTGGGTTTCGGACCTCCAAACGGCTTCATTAGTACGCTACAAGATGTAGGTAATGACACTTTGGATAGTGATATCAATGGTATGGGACGGACCGGTAGCTATTATTTAAGTGCTGGAGAATATAATCCCACCCTTGATGCTGGTTTTATCCCGGATTGCAATCTTGATCTGGATGTGATCGTATCAGGATGTATGCCATCAGATTCGGGTCTTGTCAGACGATTTGATGTGGTGTATGAGTGGAGTGGCAATCCCTACACTTATGATCAGTTTTTCGTGTCAGATACTTTAGAGATCTCCATCATTTCTGAGAGTTTCCGGGTGATCATCGATACGGTAGAGGGTATAGATACGCTCACTTTTTACCGTTTGGCTGGCACTTCGTTTAATGTAAGTGCCACTGCATCCTTTATCTTGGCATCAGCTTGTTCAGATGCCATTAATTTGGGTGATTTTGATCCTTGCCTCTTCGATCTTGCCCTTAAAAAATCAATCACGACCCCAGGACCATATAAGTACGGAAGCATCATCAACTATGACATCGTCGTATTTAATCAGGGTGTCCAGCCTGTGCAGAACATATTGGTTACGGACTACCTACCGGCCGGGTTAAGATTTTTACCAGCTTTAAACACAGGTTGGGGCTTTGATGCAAAGGGTTATTTAAAGAGAAATATCGCCGGCCCGATTCCAGCAATGGGGACGGATACAGTAAAGTTGACGGTTGAAGTCCAACCTTCCCCGATTTCTGATGCCTGGACTAATTATAGCGAGATAACCAGTTTTCAAGATACCAATGGCATCGACTTCTCCGATTTTGATGATGATTCCACACCTGACGATGACCCGGAGAATGACTTCGGCGGCCGGCCTGAATCACCGGCAGATGATTATGTAGATGGAGATGGTACTGGTGGACTTGGTGATGGTGACGCGACAGGCGATGAAGATGATCATGATCCGGCCTTGTTACCCATTTTTGATGTAGCCCTTATCAAGCAAATCGATTCAACCGGAACGATGGCGATTACGCAAACTAATTTCAATCAGCTCGCTTATCATGACACCATCAAATTTAGATTGTCATTATCCAATCAAGGATCATTACCAGTACGCAGCTATACGGTCATTGATTATATACCGAATGGGTTTGCTCCGATTATCGACCCGATTCTCAATATGGGATGGGACTTCTCTAATCCCATTCTTCCTACATTTTCACGGACTTTGAGCCAGCCATTGTTGATGAATGAGTCGGATACGGTTTGTATCTATCTCACACTAAAACCGTTGTCAGCCACCAGCATTAATGCTAATTCGTGGGTCAACCGATCCGAGATAAGTCAGGCACTCGACACTTTTGGAGTTGACCAGTCAATTAACGATGCAGATTTTATCTTGAATAATTTACAAGCTGATAATGTTGGTGGATTACCCGATAGTGATGCTGATGATGCGAAATTGGGTAACGGCACTGCCACCATGATTGGTGGTAATAGATTTACCGATCAGGACAGTGAGGATCCTGCATTGATCGAGGTCTTTGATCTTGCATTAATCAAACAGGTCGATATGACTACCAGCCCTCCTCCCTACAAATATGGAGATCAGATCAAGTACCTTATTACGATCATCAATCAAGGTAATGTCACTGCAAATAACATCACCATTGCTGATAGTATACCGTCAGGTCTGCTTTTCGTACCTGGGCCGGATAATGGCATTTGGACGGGAAGCACGACCAAACCGGTTACGACGATTATGAGTCCCCTTGCTCCCGGGCAAGACACAGTAATCTGTATCTATTTAGCAGTACAACCGAGCAGTACAGCGGACTATGTCAATATTGCATCGATCACGGGCTCTCAAGATGATGATGGAAACGACCGGGAAGACATGGATTCACCTCTCAATGATGACTTTGGTGATGATGCAGGAGGGAAACCAGACAGTCCGGCCGATGATGCGTTAGATGGTGACGGCACTGGTAGTCAGGGAGATGGAGATCCCGATACCGATCATGACGCGGCCGACCCGGCCCTCATTGAAGTGCTTGATTTTGCCTTAATAAAACAATTGGATGTCGCTTTCAATCCTGGACCTTTCGTCTATGGTGATACTGCCAAGTATAACATCATTGTTTTAAATCAAGGAAATGTGATTGCCGACAGCATCACGATTACTGACTATTCGGGGCCGGGATTATTTTTCGATGCCACCCTTGCTGGCAATGTGTCCGAAGGATGGAAAGCAGGCCAAATAAATGTTTCTTCAAAATCTCTTTTATTCGGTGAACTTGATACGGTTTGCCTTTTTCTCCTTGTACAGCCAGATACTGCAGCAGGGGCCTATCTAAACTATGCAGAGATTATCAATATTTATGATACGACGGGGATGGTCAGAGTCGATGATGCTGATAGTCAACCTGGAAGCGATAGCCCGGAGGAGCGGTCTGTTTTACCTGGAGGCTCGGGTGATGATAATATCTCAAGCACGGGTATCAATGATGTTGGTAGCGAGGACGACCATGACCCGGAGATCATACAGGTTCTTGATGTAAGTCTGGGAAGTACTGTATTTCTGGATCCTGATAATAATGGTTTCCAGGATCCTTTGGAAAGTGGAATTGCCGGAGTAACCGTACAGTTATTTGATAGTCTGGACAATGAAATTCCGGTGGGTCCAGATGGGATATTGGGAACACCGGATGATGCTCCTGGAGGCATGACAACCGATCTCAATGGAGACTATTTTTTTGACAACCTCGCTCCGGGTACCTATTATGTTCAAATTCCCGCGGTCAATTTCGGCGCAGGTTCTCCATTAGAGGTATTTAAACTTTCGTCTGATACCACTTATCAATTTGCCGGTGAACTTGATCCGGACACTGATATTGATGGCGATGATCAGGGGCTACAACCGGGAGGGTCCGGTACCGTTGTGAAATCAGGTTTTGTAACCCTGGTGGCTGGGGCTGAACCCGACAATACAAAAGAAATTGCACAGGGTGGATCACAAGATGACCTGGAGGATCTTGATGGCAATATGACCGTTGATTTTGGATTCTTTGCGCCTCATAGCATTGGCAATCAGATTTGGGTGGATGCCAATAATAACGGCCAGTTCGATTCCGGTGAAGCTGTCTTGTCCAATGTCGTTGTTGTACTACACTTTGTCGATACCGTACTGGATCAATGTGTGGTGATCGATACGATCCTCACAGATATGAACGGCAAATACTTATTTTCCAATTTGGTTGCGGGAGATTATATTGTCGAAATTCCAGCAATTAATTTTGCTCCAGGTGGACCGCTGGATGGATATGCCAGCAGTTCAGGAAGTGGTGCCGAGGGCTTAAGTGAAGGCCTCTATGAAGATCCTCGGAGTCAGATTGATCCCGATGATCCCACGGACTTGGGTATTGATGGGGATGATAATGGCACCCTAAACGGTAATCCCAACTTTCCCGGATCCGTGGTAAGCGATACTTTATCACTGAATGGAAACGAACCATTGATGATGCAGGAAAGTGGAGACACTGACCCTTCAACTCAGGATAGTCTATCTAACCTCACTGTTGACTTCGGATTTGTTCCCATGCATAGCATCGGTAATCAACTTTGGGTCGACACCAACAATAATGGTTTCCGGGATGCCGGAGAAGATCCTTTACCAGGCGTTAAGATCGTATTACATTATGTTGATCCCATTATGGGTTGCATAGCAGTAGATACGGTTGTGACCGACGCCATGGGTCTTTATTTGTTTGACAGCTTGATAGAAGGAGCTTATATTGTAGAGATTCCAGCCAGCAATTTTGCCTCCAATGGACCCCTGGAGGGTTTTGGAAGCAGTTCAGGCTCGGGAGCAAATGATTTGAGCAGGGGTCCTTATGAGGGAGCACCTGACGCAGACGATGATGTTGATGGCGATGACAATGGCACTTATGGTGGGAACAGCAACTTTCCAGGGGCAATAGTTAGTGATACGATTGATTTAAATGGGATGGAACCAGAAGGTGAGTCACCCGGAAATGATCTGAGCGGGGCCCTGGACTCACTGTCTAATCTCACGGTCGATTTTGGTTTTGTTCCCATGCATAGTATTGGTAATCAGATCTGGGTCGATGCAAATAATAATGGACACTTAGATCCTGGCGAAGCCCCAATTCCTGGAGTTTCCGTGATTCTCCACTACATAGATCCTCTACTGGGATGTGTCGCTGTGGATACGGTAATGACCGATGGACTGGGTCTTTATCTCTTTGATAGTCTGATCGCAGGTGATTACCTCATCGAAATCCCGGGCTCTAATTTTGATCCAGGAGGTGCATTGGAAGGTTACGCAAGCAGTTCGGGCAGAGGTGCTCAGGATTTAAGCCATGGTCCCTATGAAGGAGCACCTGATCCGGATACTGATTTGGACAATGATGATAATGGTACTGCAGATGGCAATCCAAATTTCCCCGGTTCTGTGGTGAGTGATACGGTAAGTTTGAATGGCAATGAACCCGAAGGGGAGATTCCCAACAATGATCTGAGTGGGGCTTTAGACAGCCTTTCCAATCTCACAATCGATTTTGGATTTGTCCCTATGCATAGTGTGGGTAATCAACTTTGGGTTGATGCTAATAATAATGGATTGTTGGATCCGGGAGAAGATCCACTACCAGGCGTTGATTTGATCCTGCATTATGTGGATATCTCTGGGTCGGTAGCAGTAGACACGGTGACCACTGATATGAATGGACTATATCTCTTCGATAGTCTGATCGCCGGAGATTATTTTATTGAAATTCCTGCCTATAACCTTTTGGCGGGAGGTGCAGCGGAAGGATTTACCAGTAGTACCGGTGCAACGGCAGGTATGGGCCCCTATGAAATGGCACCTGATCCGGACGACAATCTTGATGGAGATGATAATGGTACTTTAAATGGTGATCCTTTCTTCCCGGGATCGATTGTCAGTCACATCATCACCTTGGATGACATGGAACCACTGTCAGAGACACCCGCCAATGATCTAAGTGGAGCTCTGGATTCACTATCTAATCTCACGGTTGACTTTGGATTGTTTGCGCCGGTTTCGATTGGAGATACGAGCTGGATTGATATCAACGAAGACGGTATTCAGGACCCGGGTGAACTTCCTTTGGAAGGGGTGGTAGTGACCCTCTATATCTGGGATGCGATGTCGATGATGCCAATTCTGGCTACCACGGATGCTTATGGCAATCCCATAGTACCGGTAGTGACCGATGCTCATGGATTCTATACATTTGACAGCCTGCCACCTGGTAATTATCTGGTTAGGTTTGATGTTACCTCCGCTATTACAGGAGATGGAAATGCAGCAAATTGGCAGATCACCTATCAGAATCAAGGAGGACTGGATGGAGTTGACAGTGATGCTGACGAATTTACCGGATTTAGTGACACCACTGGTTGCTTGCCAAGCGGCACGCATGACCCTAGCTTAGATGCTGGTTTTTTCGCTCCTCGCTATGACCTTGCTTTGACTAAGGGTCTGGCTCCTGGTCAGCCTGCCCTGGTCAATCCGGATGACACCGTCACCATGTGGATATTGGTAGCCAATCAGGGCAATGTTCCTTCTAAGAAGTACACAGTGAATGACGTGTTACCTTCGGGGATGGAATTTGTGGATGCAGTTCCCGCTGAGGCTTTTGCGATGGATAGCGTGGTTCAATGGTGCGATAGTTTGCCTGATTTGGTTGGTGTCAATAATTATGCAGTAGACACCTTTGTGATCAGGGCATGGATTAATCCGGTTGGCCAGGGATTGAGAGATTTCCAGTTTAGAAATTGGGCGGAAATTAGTCAGGATAATGCGGCCACTTATGGCGTTGGGGATGAAGATAGCGCACCCAATGATGACAGCGGTTACGATGACAATGATGGTCCGGGTACCCCTCCGGATGATCCATTTGTCGATGTAATGCTCGATGATGTGTTGCTCGATTCCATACCAGACGATGAGGATGATAGTGATTTTGTCGACCTGTTCACCAGGCGCTTTGATCTGGCACTAACCAAAAAATTGGCGCCAACTGAGCCAGATAACGTGGTCTTACCCGGTGACACAGTGGCTTTTGTAATCAAAGTGTACAATCAGGGTAATACAGATGGCGCGGTGGGTATCCCCGCTGACAATATCACCATCGTCGACTACATTCCGGTAAATCTGGAATTGGTGGAGGAAAATGGCTGGATGGAAATTAATGATAGTCTGGCCAGCAAATTACTGGAAGTAGGTGATGAATTATTAGCAGGTGGCCTGCAACCTGACAGTTGTGTAGAGGTTATTGTGCGCTTTGTGATGAATGATCTGATATTTGCTGAGACCTTCAATTTTGCCGAAATTGCCAATGCTACCGATACCGGAGGCATTGAAATCATCGATTTTGATAGTGATCTGGATTCAATCAATCAAGACACGAATGTCGACGACGTAATCGATGATAATGCATTTGAGGATTTAGACAACGATGACGACGGTATCGTGGACGAAGATGACAACGATTTTGCCAAAATCATTTCTTGCCTGGATGTCAATTGTTATGCATCAATTAGCCTGAGTTTAGGACCGGATTGTGTATTAGAGATTACTCCGGATATGTTGTTGCGCGATCATAGATTAGCTGTGGCCCGTCCTGACTTTTATCGGATTACCCTGGAAGTCGGAAATGGACTGTTAATTCCTGATAATGTATTGACTAGCCGGTATATCGGAGCCACCATCAAAGCGACCATCAGCTGGGTTGGCCCATCGGGATGTACTGGTGGTACTTGCTGGACGGAGATCAGGGTAGACGGACAAAAAATTCCGTTTATCGAGGGCACACTTAACAAAACGGTCTATTGTGTGGATCCTTTCTTAAATCTTGATCCACTTTCTCGGGAGTATCCTCGACCTATGGCCTACCAAAGTTGTAGCAATACCCCACTGGATGTAATTTTTGTGGGAGAATGGGCGAAGACAATGGATTGCGAACCGGGGGTACAGGACACGGTGAAGATCATTTACCGGGAATGGCAAGCCTTTTCGAGCGATGGTGTACGGGCCAGTGCTTTTGACACGATTATTGTCATTCGGCCTCCGGCGATTTCGACAACTAACACCTTCTGCACATCAAAGGATACACTTTATTGCGGTGTTGGAAGAATCGGACCCTATATGGTTTTACCCGATGTCTGCCCGGACGACGGAGAGACAGATTGCGATACCATTTATTTTGTCGATAAAAATGGCGAAGCTGCCGACTTTGCCGCCAGTTGTGGTTTGTTGGTCCATGTCGACAGGCAATCCTTTGGATCGGATGGATGTGTAGAGCAGGTGCGCTATCGAGTGGAGATTAAGCAGTCGTGCTACGGAGCTGGACAACCGATGAATGGAGGCTGTACCGTATCGAATAGTGAAATTGTGATACAGGGAAATATAGGTCAACCATTATATGGCGTATGTGAGTTTTGGGTGATCGATATTGACACGTTACCACCGGTGGCAGAATGCAAGCTGGATGGCTATGGACCGGGAAGTATCTTGTGGGCCAATGATGCGGTGGTATCTGGTGGCAACATCCATTGTTATGAAACGGGAGGAGCACCGGTGATCGTGGTGTCGACCTCGATGCATGATTGTGAGGCATATACCTTGCTTCCCCCGATCTGTGTCTACGAGAATTGGACGGGTATCCAACAAGTGAAGGCGATTGTCGAAGGCATAGGCACTTATATCCTTCAGGCCACCGGAGATACCTGCCTAGTGGAAGGAAAAACAGGATACTGCTACACGAGTCAGACAGCAGTCAAACTGCCAAAAGCAGAAGGGCCGGTAGAAATCATCTACGAGGTATACGATAGTTGTTATAATAAGGGTACTGTCAGGTGTTTCATATTGGTTAAAGATCAGATCAAGCCAGTAGCTGTTGCCGATAAAGGGGTCACGGTATCGATCAGCAGTAAGAAAGTCTGGGTTGATGCGGATGTGTTTGACGAGGGTAGTCGGGACAATTGCGGCATCAACCAATTACTTGCAAGACGAACAGACTGGGAGGAAGCATGCATTAATCTATGCGATTCGTTGATACCTTGTTACGTGAGCGAGCATGGAGATACGTTGTGGCAAGCTGTCCTGAAAACGGATAAGCATTTGGACTCGATCGAGGCTCACTATGCAAAGCAAATGAGTTGGTGGAAAGAGGATGGCTTGGCCTGCGGAGATCTGATATGGAATGCCTGGCAATACGATCTGATGAAGTATGCCACGCTGCAATGCGCAAGTAATTTCCTGGATGCGGAAGGCTTTAAGCACCTGTTTACCGAGGCATTTTCAACAAATGCTGTGTTTGCGAATAAATTCATACCAATCAGCAGACACCGTTTTGGATGTGACGGAGATCTCACCATCGATGACCTGACCGATGAAGATATGGAATCGATGATCGATGCAATGGAACAAATCGGAGGTGGCTGGAGTGACCAGGTTCCGTTTGACTGCAGTGATGCCTGTAGCCAGGTGACCGTTGAATTGTTGGTTATGGACTACTGGTGCAACTGGAACAAATCCTGGACCGATGTTTGGGTAGAAGACAAGACACCGGTGGAGATAGCCCGGGAGGTTAGCCCTACGGTGGAAATCAGTTGTAAGACATATAAAGAAACGGGCATAGATGCCTTGGTATCACTGGCTCAGACAGGCGATCAAGCGGCATTGAGCCAACTGGATGACATATTTGGTGGATACGAAAAAGCATGGCGAGATCCGTATGGAAGCTATGTGGATGCCGCGGGCAACCTGCTACCGGATACCCTGGAGTTTTCGGATGTGGCGAGTTGTACCTGCACCACCAGTGTGGTACAGATCAAAGTGCTGGATGAACATTTGGGTTATCAGTGGGTCGACAGTGTGATCACGGACTGCTACTTTACCGGTAAAGAGATCAAGATCAATCAGGGAGTAGTGGCGGTGAATTGTGCCTCGAATGTATACTGCGAACAAAGCGTCTGGAGTGAATTTGACGAGTGTGGTCGGGAGTGATCTATCGTAAGTGGAAGATGAGTCAAAGCTGTCCGGCAAACCCGGATCACGCAAGTTGGTTCATTCCGGATACGATCACCCGGATTCAGCAGATCTGGGTAGGCAATAATTGCACCTTGACAAAATACATGTTTGACATTCCGGCTGATACGATCATCGATGCATGTGGCGTCACCTACTCGCCGGATTTCAGTGGACTGGTCACCGGTGAAGCAGACCCATCCATCACCGGCAGTCCGGAGTATGTATTTGATGACGATTGCCGTTTGGTGGGAATAGGGCGTAATGACAAAGTGTTTAAGATCGTCGGAGGTGATGAGGCATGTTATAAAATCTTGCGTACCTGGTATTTTGCGGATTGGTGTGGGGGTAAGCCGGCTGGTGCCTATTGGTGGCAAGACCAAAGTTCGATCATAGATAGTTGTGTCCAGACGATAGTTGTTCGGGATACGGTAGCCCCGGCATGTCTGATCACCGGCCCGGTCGAAGATGGAGGTACAATAGCGGCGGCAGGTTGCGAATACAACCTTAGTGTGGAAATCGATTTTGCGGATGCGTGTGGCCTATTATCCTACTCCTATGAATTGCGAATGGGAAGTATCGTAGTAGAACATGGAGAAGAGGAAACCGAAGTAGAATCGCTCACGCTCACGATGGCAAATCTGTCAGGTGGAACCTATCAATTGCGTTTACGAATCGTTGATGGCTGCCAGAACGAAGGATCGTGTGTCTATAACTTTACCATCGAAGCGGGTAAAAAGCCGACTCCGGTTTGTGTGACTGCACTAACGGCCGAACTAGCCGGGGTTGATATGAATCAGGATGGAACGACCGATGCTGCCCTGGCGATCGTGTGGGCTAAAGAGTTCAACTCCAGCAGTACAGCGGCTTGTGGGAGCGACAATAGTGAATTGGATTACCGGATTGAAATGTTGGATGGAATAGAAGACGGTACCTATCTGGGAGATACGAGTTATCTGGAGGTAGGTTGCGCCAATCTCGGAACCCAGATGGTGAGAATGTGGGTGATCGATCCAAGTGGCACATCTGACTACTGCGATGTAGCGCTGACTGTTCAGGACAATGAATTGGTATGTGATGAATTAAGCAATAATACCCTGGTGCATGGCCAGTTGCACACCGAGTGGGGAGTTGCGATTGGTGGTGCGTCAGTACATCTGCTTCAGTCAGACCAAAGCGAGGTTGTGATAGCGGGCGATGTCGATGGGCAATATGGCTTTATTACCAAAAAAGGCAGCGAAATAGAAATCAAACCAATGAAAGATGGGGATGACCAGGCCGGTGTGAGTACAGCCGATCTGATCCTGATCCAAAAGCACCTGCTGGGCAAGGAGGAATTGGGTCTTTATGGGAGGCTAGCAGCGGATGTGAATGAAGATGGTCGCATCAGTGCATTGGATTTGGTGACCATTCGTAAGTTAATCCTGGGCATTACCCATGAATATCCATCAAGCGATAGCTGGAGATTTTATGACCAGGAAAGCCAACAAAGGACTTATCATATACCATCGCTGGAAGAACCCATGGAGCTTGATTGGGTAGGGGTAAAAATCGGCGATGTGAATCAGGACTACGATCCTGACCAGGCTATGCCACGCAGTGGTGAGCCCTTAGTCTTTGAAGTACCGGAAGTCGAGCTGGAAGCGGGCAGACGCTACCGGATCAGTTTTACCGCCGCCAACTTTGAACAGATCCAGGGTTATCAGTACACATTGGCATATGATGCCAGGTTTATGAAGGTAATGGGTATTGACTACGGCGATACTCTTGGATTATCAGAGGCTAATTTTGGTCTTGACTTAAGTGAAACAGGAATGGTGACCACGAGCTGGCATGCCCTGGAGAAAGGATCTGCCTATACAAAAGGCATCACAACCGATAAAAAAGAAGTATTGTACAGCCTGGTGATTGAAGGTAAGGAAAGAGCCTATCTAAGCGATGTACTTACGATCAATAACCGGCTGACCAGGGCAGAAGCGTACAATGCCGAAATGGAAGTGAAACCCATCTCGCTATCGTTTAGCCGCGACCGGATTGTCGAAGAAGGTTTTGCCCTGTATCAAAACAGGCCAAACCCGTTCCGCATGGAGACGGTGATTGGTTTTTACTTGCCAGAGGCGATGGATACCCGGTTGACCATCTATGATGCTACCGGCAAATTGCTAAAAGTGATTGAAGGAAACTATTCCAAAGGTTACCAGGAGGAAGTGGTCAGACAGCAGGATCTGAATACCCATGGGTGATCTATTATCAATTGGATACAAAAACTATAGCGCAACCCGCAAAATGGTTTTGTTTCGATGATAATCAATACACTGGATCGCTTAGAGGTTGCTCTTGTGTGAAGAACTGATCTCCTACAATTGATTTTTTGGGACCCTCCTAACCCCTTTAATCTTAGACGTAAGAAATAGAGGTGTATTTAAATTGTTTTTTACGAAATGTGTACTTATCTGATTAATACCTAATTACATATCGAATATCTTTTCTTATATTTTCCTTTTAATATGTAATACTTCTTATATTACCCCGGTTTCCCAAGACTTTCGAAGGGCTTGAATTAAGAAAACTCACCTAGGACTCTTATCTAACTCAGTTGATTCAATGCCTGGCAAGGTCGTATTGCACCGATAACCCAATCTCCTGGGACAGATCAGATCTTAGTTACATTATCCGTAATTATTCATAAGCGAGAGATCGCTGACAACCTGAATTCATGTTATCGCGAATCCGTAAGAATCGCCTGACTGAGTGCTGTATAAATTACTGTGCCTTGTCTCTTATTAGGCCATGGACTGTCGTGTCCAGAGGGCTATGGTTTGGCAGCACTACAGGCAAAGTTGCAACTAATTGTCAATCAGGGCGCATCACTTCATGCAACCAACCCAGGGCCTATTCTGGCTTTGAAATCTTGTTTACCAGTCAAGTGGTGCATTGGTGCAAGAACCAATTTTCATTTCCTATAGTACCTCCAAATTACAGTGAGGCAGCTTTGTCTACCCAAATTATCAGCCTGTTGGGAAGCAGATTTCATTCTGCAATCCAAGCATTGGGAAAGACCACCGTAAACGACACATCGATCAACACAACCTAGAGAGAGAGTTCTATGCCGAAAATTACAAATCAAATTGATCTGTCTTCAGCAAGGAAGACCTATTGTTTAAGCCTTAAAAGTTTGATAGGCCATGATGATGGGAATTCAAATTGGCTGAGAAAATTCAGCCTCAGTCTTTTTAGAACTATTGCTGCTCCACTCTTTCTGCTAATAGGATTCGTATTCACTCCCATTGAAATATGGTCACAATGCGATCCGGCTACCATCGACAGGTGTGATGTCGGCAAAAATAGTATCGTACAAGCCGCATATCACTCGCAGATTGTAAAGACATTTAATGGATATTCCATAACCGGACAAAAATTGGCATCCGATGGTACGAGTTCTCAATTGAACCTGACCCCATACCTAGTGCATCTTATCCATTGCCGGCAAATGTATTTCCGGTATGGGGTGCGATTGAGGAAGAACCCAGGCAGTATTTTGGGAAGTAATGGTGTTATTTATGCCGTGGGTGCAGAAAATGCAGTAATCTCAACAAATGTAACGAGCAGTACATCGTGGGGTGCAACTACCCTGAATCTGCCTGCTGGAGTGACGGTTTGTGATGTAGCAAAGTGGGAAGGTACAGGCAATGTGGAAAATATCGATAATGGCTTCCTGGCATTCTCAACTAATAGTGGCGTCCTATATGTCACTGGGCAAGATGCCTCAATAGTTCAGACTGGAGCGGCAAGCGGTACTTTTACGCAGGTGACAATGCCACTGGGCATCACGGTGGTTGACTTTGCGGTGGGCTACAGGACTCTGTTGGTGTTAGGTACTGATGGCAATTTATATGCCTCGGGAGACCGAACTTTTCTTGGAAATAATACAGCTTCCTCATCGATTTCAGTCTTGACTTTGCTTGTAACTCAACCACCGGTAAGCGCAGGAGGTATTCTAAGGATCGAAGCTGGGGAATCATCTTACTATGCACTTGATTCCGATGGCACTATCCATGTTTTAGGATTCAATCAAGATGGATCACTGGGAGTAAATTCTACGGCTGAACAGAGAAGCTGGAATAAAGTTGGTAATGGATGTCCTGGTGGGGTACTTACCAATGTGGTATCCATTAGTACCATGGGAACCAACAACAATGACCGGTCAAATGCTTCGGCTATTTTGACTGATGGAACATTGAGATCGTGGGGAGAAAATGATAATAACTCCATCACAAGTGGCAATACCAGTCCGATACTCTGTCCGATAATTCCTGCAGGGTCAGGTGCGAATATTTTATCAGTATCCAATGGTGGCCACATTTCCCCATACGTTTCTAACAACCTTCAAATATGTAATATCGGACATAATGCCAATGGTGGTTTTGGGGACGGAACTACAAACGACAGGTCATCATATTCTTGTGAACCTATACCAGGTAACCCACCTGTTTGCGTCACTTTAGCCGATCAACTGATAATGTCTTGCAGTGGTATGGCTTTAAACTTTAGTTTAAACAATCTAATTGCTGGAAGTGGCGACTTGTATGCTTATACGGTTACTTCAAGCAGTCCCGGAAATGTTCCTCCCGGACCGAATCGTATAACGCCTAGTAATGCAAATATCACTGATACTTACGTGAATGCTACCGGGAGCCCTGTTACAATTACTTATGACGTGACACCCTCACCAGCTAACTACAGTCAATTCAAAGTGATTGTCACCGTAAATCCCAATCCTACATGCTCGATCAGCAATGGTCCGACTTCGGTATGTCCTAATACCAATGGCTATGTGTATACAGCTACTGGTGGCGGAACCTATCTGTGGAGTATAACCGGCAATGGCACAATAAGTGGTAGCAATACCGCCAATCCCGTGACTGTGAATGCAGGAAGCACAGGTACATTTAATTTGTCAGTTACCATCACCCTAAATGGCTGTACATCCAACTGTTCTCAAATGGTGACCGTGGGACAACCCACAATTAACCTCAGTACTCTCCCCACAATCTGTCGGGGGGCTACTTCCTTTACCATACCTTACACGACCACTACAGGTAGTCCAAATCAATACAGCATATCCGGTACGGGGATAGTCAGCGTGACCAATGCCATCCTACCAGTCTCACCGATCCCGGTGAATCTCACAGCACCCGCATCATCAAGTCCAATCAATTTTACATTAACCGTTCGTAACTCAACAACTGGTTGCACGTCAGTAAATGTGAATGGTTCGGTAACCGTCTTGCCAGCGGTGAATTATGGAACGGTAGCGAGTGGAAATCAAACGATATGTCAGGGAGGCGATCCGTCAAATATTACTTTATCGACAGGAGCGTCGGGAGGAGCAGGCACCTTTACTTATCAGTGGTATTTTCAAAACGGCCTGGTCACCTGTCCTACAGGTACTAACACAACCGGATGGACTATGATTAGCGGTGAGACCGGCAGCAGTTACGATCCACCAAGCGGGTTGACCGGCTCCAGAACGTATGCAGTATTGGTCGATGCAACGGGTAGTCCGGATTGTGGAGCAGCTACCGGGCTACTAATTGCCGCCAGGTAACCGTATTACCAGCGGTGAATTATGGAACTGTAGCGAGTGGAAATCAAACGATATGTCAGGGAGGTGATCCGTCAAATATTACTTTATCGACAGGAGTGTCGGGAGGAGCAGGCACCTTCACTTATCAGTGGTATTTTCAAAACGGCCTGGTCACCTGTCCCACAGGTACTAACACAACCGGATGGACTATGATTAGCGGTGAGACCGGCAGCAGTTACGATCCACCAAGCGGGTTGACCGGCTCCAGAACGTATGCAGTATTGGTCGATGCAACGGGTAGTCCGGATTGTGGAGCAGCTACCTGGGCTACTAATTGCCGCCAGGTAACCGTCTTGCCAGCGGTGAATTATGGAACGGTAGCGAGTGGAAATCAAACGATATGTCAGGGAGGTGATCCGTCAAATATTACTTTATCGACAGGAGCGTCGGGAGGAGCGGGCACTTTTACCTATCAGTGGTATTTTCAAAACGGCCTGGTCACCTGTCCCACAGGTACTAACACAACCGGATGGACCATGATTAGCGGTGAGACCGGCAGCAGTTACGATCCACCAAGCGGATTGACCGGCTCGAGAACGTACGCAGTATTGGTCGATGCAACCGGTAGTCCGGATTGCGGAGCAGCTACCTGGGCTACTAATTGTCGCCAGGTAACAGTATTGCCAGCGGTGAATTATGGAACGGTGGCCAGTGGAAATCAAACGATATGTCAGGGAGGCGATCCGTCAAATATTACCTTATCGACAGGAGCGTCGGGAGGGAGCAGGCACCTTTACCTATCAGTGGTATTTTCAAACGGCCTGGTCACCTGTCCCACAGGTACTAACACAACCGGATGGACTATGATTAGCGGTGAGACCGGCAGCAGTTACGATCCACCAAGCGGGTTGACCGGCTCCAGAACGTATGCAGTATTGGTCGATGCAACGGGTAGTCCGGATTGTGGAGCAGCTACCTGGGCTACTAATTGTCGCCAGGTAACCGTCTTGCCAGCGGTGAATTATGGAACGGTAGCGAGTGGAAATCAGACGATATGTCAGGGAGGAGATCCGTCAAATATTACTTTATCGACAGGAGCGTCGGGAGGAGCGGGCACTTTTAACTATCGGTGGTATTTTCAAAACGGCCTGGTCACCTGTCCCACAGGTACTAACACAACCGGATGGACCATCATTAGCGGTGAGACCGGCAGCAGTTACGATCCACCAAGCGGATTGACCGGCTCGAGAACGTACGCAGTATTGGTCGATGCAACCAGTAGTCCGGATTGCGGAGCAGCTACCTGGGCTACTAATTGTCGCCAGGTAACCGTCTTGCCAGCGGTGAATTATGGAACGGTAGCGAGTGGAAATCAAACGATATGTCAGGGAGGCGATCCGTCAAATATTACTTTATCGACAGGAGCGTCGGGAGGATCAGGCACCTTTACTTATCAGTGGTATTTTCAAAACGGCCTGGTCACCTGTCCCACAGGTACTAACACAACCGGATGGACTATGATTAGCGGTGAGACCGGCAGCAGTTACGATCCACCAAGCGGGTTGACCGGCTCCAGAACGTATGCAGTATTGGTCGATGCAACGGGTAGTCCGGATTGTGGAGCAGCTACCTGGGCTACTAATTGCCGCCAGGTAACCGTCTTGCCAGCGGTGAATTATGGAACTGTAGCGAGTGGAAATCAAACGATATGTCAGGGAGGTGATCCGTCAAATATTACTTTATCGACAGGAGCGTCGGGAGGAGCGGGCACTTTTACCTATCAGTGGTATTTTCAAAATGGCCTGGTCACCTGTCCTACGGGCACTAACACAACCGGATGGACCATGATTAGCGGTGAGACTGGCAGCAGTTACGATCCACCAAGCGGGTTGACCGGCTCCAGAACGTATGCAGTATTGGTCGATGCAACGAGTAGTCCGGATTGCGGAGCAGCTACCTGGGCTACTAATTGTCGCCAGGTAACAGTATTGCCAGCGGTGAATTATGGAACGGTGGCCAGTGGAAATCAAACGATATGTCAGGGAGGCGATCCGTCAAATATTACCTTATCGACAGGAGCGTCGGGAGGAGCAGGCACCTTTACCTATCAGTGGTATTTTCAAAACGGCCTGGTCACCTGTCCCACAGGTACTAACACAACCGGATGGACTATGATTAGCGGTGAGACCGGCAGCAGTTACGATCCACCAAGCGGATTGACCAGCTCGAGAACGTACGCAGTATTGGTCGATGTAACCGGTAGTCCGGATTGCGGAGCAGCTAACTGGGCTACTAATTGTCGCCAGGTAACCGTCCTGCCAGCGGTGAATTATGGAACGGTAGCCAGCGGTGATGAAACGCTTTGTTCCCGCGGAACCGCAATTCCTGCTAGCATCGGCTTTTCCATTGCTCCAAGTGGAGGGTCAGGTATATTTAGCTATCAGTGGTATTACCAGGATGGTTTGGTAAGTTGTCCTAGTGGGAATGATGTCACTGGTTGGACTCTGATATCCAGAGCCATGTCCAGCAGCTATGATCCTCCAGATCCGCTGCTTTCCTCAAGGACTTTTGCAGTGCTAGTTGATGTGGTTGGTAGCCCCGATTGTGGCACCGCTTCGTGGGCAGGTGGTTGTCGCCAGGTGACAGTTGTCAACTGCATCGAGGTGAGTAAGATCCAAACCGGAGGACCGGACCCGCTGACAGCCGCTGGTCAGTTGTTGAGTTACACTATCGAGGTCATCAACACCGGTCCAATAAGTCTTACGGGTGTTATGACGACGGAAACGTATCCTGGCTTGGGATCTGGTACTCTTAGTGTAGCCACTGAAAGTATCTCAACAAATGGTGTATTGAATGTTGGAGAAACATGGACATATTCTGCAACATATATGACCACTCAGGAAGATATTGATGCAGGATTGGACCTAGTCAACACAATCAGCGTAGTAACCACAGAAGTACCGGGTCCAATGCAGGATACAGAAACAACCCCTGTGACACAGAATGCTAACCTCGGTTTGATCAAGACCTCGATGCTTGACCTGGGTATGGATATGGTAGCCACAGCCGGTGACGTGATCACGTATACTTATACGGTGACCAATACCGGCAATGTAACGCTATATGATGTAGTGGTGAGTGAGACCATGGCCGAGTTTACCGGTACGGGTATGCTACCGGCTCCTGTTTACGTATCCGGAGGTACGGATGAAGATATGGAGATGGATGTGGCCGACTTATTACCGGGAGCTACGCTGACCTACACGGCGACGTATGCGATTACCCAGGATGATATCAATAGTGGAGGAGTGACCAACCAAGCGCTGGCTACGGGCCAGGATCCGGATGATATGGATGTGACGGATGAATCAGATGAAAGTAATCCGGCGGATGGTAATGATGATCCAACGACGACGACAATACCCGCTGATCCAAACATCGGTTTAGTGAAGACATCAATGCTGGATCTGGGTATGGACATGGTAGCCACACCTGGTGACGTGATCACATACACTTATACGGTGACCAATACCGGCAATGTGACGCTATATGACGTAGTAGTAAGTGAGACGTTGGCCGAGTTTACCGGAAGTGGTACGCTACCGGTACCAGGTTATATATCCGGAGGCACGGATGAAGATATGGAAATGGATGTGGCCGACTTATTACCGGGAGCTACGCTGACCTACACGGCGACGTATGCGATTACCCAGGATGATATCAATGGTGGAGGAGTGACCAACCAAGCGCTGGCTACGGGCCAGGATCCGGATGATATGGATGTGACGGATGAATCGGATGAAAGTAATCCGGCGGATGGTAATGATGATCCAACGACGACGACAATACCCGCTGATCCAAACATCGGTTTAGTGAAGACATCAATGCTGGATCTGGGTATGGACATGGTAGCCACACCGGTGACGTGATCACATACACTTATACGGTGACCAATACCGGCAATGTGACGCTATATGACGTAGTAGTAAGTGAGACGTTGGCCGAGTTTACCGGAAGTGGTACGCTACCGGTACCAGGTTATATATCCGGAGGCACGGATGAAGATATGGAAATGGATGTGGCCGACTTATTACCGGGAGCTACGCTGACCTACACGGCGACGTATGCGATTACCCAGGATGATATCAATGGTGGAGGCGTGACCAATCAAGCGCTGGCTACGGGCCAGGATCCGGATGATATGGATGTGACGGATGAATCGGATGAAAGTAATCCGGCGGATGGTAATGATGATCCAACGACAACTACAATACCCGCTGATCCAAACATTGGTTTAGTGAAGACATCGATGTTGGATTTGGGTATGGACATGGTGGCCACACCTGGTGACGTGATCACATACACCTATACGGTGACCAATACCGGCAATGTGACGCTATATGATGTAGTGGTGAGTGAGACAATGGCCGAGTTTACCGGTACGGGTATGCTACCGGCTCCTGTTTACGTATCCGGAGGTACGGATGAAGATATGGAGATGGATGTGGCCGACTTATTACCGGGAGCTACGCTGACCTACACGGCGACGTATGCGATTACCCAGGATGATATCAATGGTGGAGGAGTGACCAACCAAGCGCTGGCTACGGGCCAGGATCCGGATGATATGGATGTGACGGATGAATCGGATGAAAGTAATCCGGCGGATGGTAATGATGATCCAACTACAACTACAATACCCGATGATCCAAACATTGGTTTAGTGAAGACATCGAACCTTGATTTGGGAATGGATATGGTGGCCACCCCTGGTGATTTGATCACGTATACCTACACAGCGATCAACACCGG
This sequence comes from Saprospiraceae bacterium, assembly GCA_016711125.1. Classification (GTDB taxonomy): domain Bacteria; phylum Bacteroidota; class Bacteroidia; order Chitinophagales; family Saprospiraceae; genus JABDMH01. Next base: position 40,926 of record JADJTQ010000008.1, read on the forward strand.
CAATGTAACTCTGTATGATGTTGTGGTAGCAGAGAACATTGGAATGTTCACAGGCACAGGTACCTTGCCCCTACCGGTGTATGTAGCGGGAGGGACGGATGAAGATATGGAGATGGATGTTGCGGATTTGGTGCCAGGAGCGATGCTGACCTATCGTTCGACCTATGCGATCACCCAATTAGATATCAATGCAGGCGGAGTGACCAATCAAGCCACGGCAACCGGTCAGGATCCCGATAATATGATCGTCACTGATGATTCCGACGAAAGTGATCCTCTTGATGGCAACGACGATCCAACGATTACTGTGATCCCACAGATTCCAAATATCGGGCTTGTCAAGACCGCTGTCTTCGATTTAGGGATGAATATGTCAGCAAATGTAGGCGATATGATCACCTACACCTATACCGTGACCAACACCGGTAACGTAACGCTGTATGATGTAGTGGTAGCAGAGAACATTGGAATGTTTACGGGCACGGGTACCTTGCCGGTACCGGTGTATGTAGCGGGAGGGACGGATGAAGATATGGAGATGGATGTCGCGGACTTGGTGCCGGGAGCGGTGCTGACCTATCGTTCGACCTATACAATCACCCAGTTAGATATCAATGCTGGTGGAGTGACCAATCAAGCCACGGCAACCGGTCAAGATCCAGATAATATGATCGTCATTGATGATTCCGACGAAAGTGATCCTCTTGATGGCAACGATGATCCGACGACCACCACGATTCCACGAGGTTCCAATATCGGAATAGTGAAGACTTCAACGCTGGATTTGGGAATGGATATGATAGCCACACCTGGCGATTTGATTACTTACACATATGAGGTAACCAACACGGGAAATGTGCCCTTGTATGATGTTGTGGTGAATGAAAACATGACTGATTTTACGGGTACAGGGCCGTTACCTCTTCCCGTCTACATTTCGGGCGGTACCGATGAGGACATGGAAATGGATGTAGCGGACTTAATACCAGGAGCGATGCTCATCTATCGTGCAACTTATGCTCTGACTCAGGCAGATATCGATGCTGGCATGGTGATGAATCAGGCAACGGCAACCGGATATGATCCCGATGATATGGCAGTCATGGATGAATCTGATGACAGTAATCCTGCCGATGGGAATGATGATCCGACAACGACTCCGATACCTCAGAGTCCAAATATCGGTTTAGTGAAGACCTCTGTGATAGAGTCCTCATCACGTACCATCAGATATACCTATGTGGTCACCAACACTGGTAATGTGACACTCACCAATGTCATCGTTGCTGAAAACCCGCCACCGGTATTTACTGGTACGGGTGCACTGCCAATACCATATTATGTTGCGGCATCCTCGAATTTGGGCTCGTCGGAAGGCACCCTGTTAGTCGGTGAGAGCGCCACCTATACGGCGACTTATTTAGTTACTCAATTGGATCTTGAAGCTGGTTCTGTTACCAACCAGGCAACAACCTCGGGCCGTGATCCTGATGGAGATATGGTGATGGATGCCTCGGATGAAAGTAGTCCTCTCGATGGAAATGATGACCCTACAGTAACCCTTCTACCAACCATAGACCTGGCAATCAGCAAGGTTGCAGTCGATAGCATCTATGTTCCCGGATATCCGGTGAGTTGGATTATTACGGTCACCAATAATGGCCCTGAAGACGCCATTAATGCTTTGGTAAATGATGCTTTTAATCCAGCATTAACTAACATTAGCTGGACTGCGGCCGTAACTGGCAGCGCCACAGTGGTCAATAACTCAGGTGTTGGAGCTATCGTTAATGAGCAAGTCACAATACCATCTGGAGTAGGTCATTCAGTAATATACATGGTGACTACTACGGTTCCCGGAAAATTTGATGGCAATCTGGTTAACGTCGCCACCATTACTGCAGCTGATGGTGTTATAGAACTTGATACCCTAAATAATACCGATGATGCGACAATCATGTCTATCTGCACACCAATCAACTGCTATGCAAGGATTTCCTTGAGTTTGCCTCCTAGTTGTGAGCTACTCATTATGCCAGATATGCTTATGCCCTTTAATCTCTTGTATCAATTGTTTCCGGACGAATTTGATGTGAAATTGGAATATGGAAATGGTATAGTAATATCAGACAATATTCTTCGCAGGCAACATATTGGACTGAAAATAAAAGCCACCTTGATCAGAAAAAATGGCATCTGTGCTCCTGCAACTTGTTGGACAGAAATCACGATCATTGGTGATAAGATACCAATTATCGAAGGCAACCAAAGCAAGACCGTATACTGCCTGGATCCATTTCTGCTAAAGGATCCTTCAGCGGCAAGTTATCCAAAACCGAATGCCTATCAAAGTTGCAGCAACACATCGCTGAAGGTTGAGTTTGCTGGTGATTGGATTCAAGTATTTGATTGTACGCTGGGAGACCAGGACACGGTGAAGATAATTTACCGCGAATGGCAGACCTTTTCGAGCGATGGAACCAGAGCAAGCGCTTTTGACACCATTATTGTCATCCGGCCTCCGGCCATATCGACGCTCAATATATTTTGCGCCTCAAAAGACACCCTTTATTGCGGGGTGGGAAGAGTTGGCCCATATATGCTGTTACCCGATGTTTGCCCGGAAGATGGGGAGACAGACTGTGATACGATTTATTTCATTGATGAGTTTGGTGATGCCGTAGAGTTTGCTTCCAGTTGTGGATTGTTGGTGCATGTTGATAAAAGATCTTTTGGCTCAGATGGCTGGAAGGAGCAAGTGCGATATCGAGTGGAAATCAAACAGTCATGTTATGGGCGCGGACAACGTAACAATGGAAGTTGGGTAACATCGAATAGTGAAATAGTTGTCCAGGGAAATATAGGTGAACCATTGTATGGAATATGTGATTTTTGGTTGATCGACATTGACACGGTTGCCCCTATAGTAACTTGTCTATTGGATGGATATGCCCCGGAAGATATCTTGTGGGCAAATGATGTCGTTGCACCCGGTGTAGGCACCCATTGCTATGAAACTGGTGGTTCTCCTGTTATTCTGGTCTCAACCACGGCTCATGATTGTACAGCTTATACCACCCTGCCGCCCATCTGCATTTATGAGAATTGGACAGGTGTCCTTCAAGTAAGGGCAGTCATTAAGGGTTTAGGTAACTACCTGCTCCATCCCTCAGCTGACACGTGTCTGGTGGCGGGAAAGAAAGGCACTATTTATTCAAGCGATGAGCAAGTCCAGTTGTCAAAAACAGAAGGACCAATAGAAATCATCTATGAGGTATATGATAGCTGTTACAATAAAGGCACGGTGAGCTGTTACCTACTGGTCAAAGACCGGGTTAAGCCAATACCGGTGGCCGATAAAGGGGTCACCTTGTCGATTAGCAGCAAGAAAGTGTGGGTGGATGCAGAGGTCTTCGATGAAGGAAGTTGGGATAACTGTGGAATCAATCAACTATTGGCCCGGCGAACAGACTGGACAAAGGCTTGCATCAATCTATGCGATTCGTTGATACCCTGCTTCGTGAGCGAACATGGAGATACCTTATGGCAAGCAATCCTTGAGACTGACAAGCATCTGGACTCGGTTGAGGCGCATTATGCCAAACAACTGGTTTGGTGGAAGGAAGATGGTCTGGGGTGTGGCGATTTGCTCTGGAATGCCTGGCAGTACGATCTAATGAAATTTGCTACCCTGCAATGCGGAAACAATTACTTGGATTCGGAAGGCTTCAAGCATTTGTTTTTCGAGGCATTTACAACTAATGCTGCCTTTGCGAATAAATTTATACCCATCAGCAAACACCGCTTTGGTTGTCACAACGATTTGACGATTGATGATCTGACGGAAGAAGATATTGAATCGATGATCAATGCGATGGAACAGTTAGGAGGTGGCTGGAGTGATCAAGTACCGTTTGACTGCAACGATGCCTGTGTCAATCAGCGGGTTGAGCTACTAGCCATGGATTTTTGGTGTAACTGGGGCAAAGTATGGACCGATGTCTGGGTCGAAGACAAGACACCGGTCCAAGTGGTCAGGGAGGTGAGTGAAAGGGTGGAGGTCAGTTGTAAGACGTACAAAGAGACGGGCATCGATGCCCTGGTTGAGTTGGCTGAGGAAGGTGATATAGAGGCGTTAAGCCAACTGGATGAATTATTTGGTGGTTACGAAAAGGCATGGCGAGATCCATATGGAAGTTATGTAGATGCTGAGGGCAGCCTGATACCAGAGACCATGAAGTTTTCCGATGTGATGAGTTGTACCTGCACTACGAGTGTGGTGCAGATAAAAGTGCTCGACGAACACCTGGGCTATCAGTGGGTCGATAGTGTGATCAACCATTGCTATTACACATCCGATACCGCCCTACTCCAAAATGGGGTGGTGGCAGTCAATTGTGCATCCAATGTATACTGTGAGCAAAGTGTGTGGAGTGAAATTGACGAGTGTGGTCAGGGAGTGATCTACCGGAAGTGGAAGCTGAGTCAAAATTGCCCGGCCAATCCGGATCACCCAAGGTCGTTTGTACCGGATACGATCACCCGGATTCAGCAGATCTGGGTAGGCAATAACTGCACCTTGAATAAATACATGTTTAATGTACCCGCCGATACGATTATTGACGCCTGTGGCATTACGTATGCAGCAGACTTTAGTGGACTGGTGACAGGCGATGCAGATCCATCCATTACAGGCAGTCCGGTGTATGTCTTTGATGACGATTGCCGGTTGGTGGGCCTTGGCCGCAATGATAAAGTGTATAAGATTGTGGGGGGAGATGAAGCGTGTTATAAAATCTTACGAACCTGGTATTTTGCGGATTGGTGCGGGGGCAAACCGGCTGGTACTTACTGGTGGCAGGACCACAGTTCGATCATGGATAGCTCTGTCCAGACGATCATCGTACAGGATACGGTAGCTCCGTTATGTCTGATTACAGGCCCGGTAGAAGAAGGAGGCACGATAGCGGCATCGGGTTGTGAATACAACTTAAGGGTGGATGTTGACATAACCGATGCATGTGGCAGCTTGTCCTACGCGTATGAACTACGATTGGGAAGCATTATAGTGGACCAGGGCGGCGAAGAAACGGAGGCCTCATCGATCACAATCAGTAGCGAGAACCTGTCAGGTGGTACGTATCAATTGCGGATAAGGACAGTGGATGGCTGCCAGAACGAAGGCTCATGTGTCTATAACTTCAGCATAGAAGCGGGTAAAAAGCCGACGCCGGTATGCGTTACAGCCCTAACTACCGAACTGACCCCTATGGACCTGAATCTGGATGGAACGACCGATGCGGCCGTGGCCATTGTCTGGGCCAAGGAGTTCAACTCCAGTAGTTCAGCGGCTTGTGGGAGTGATGGCAGTGAATTGGCTTACCGGATCGAATGGCTGGATGGTATCGATGATGAGACCTATCTGGGAGACACGAGCTACCTGGAAGCAGGTTGCGCCCATATCGGTACCCAGATGGTGAGAATGTGGGTGATCGATCCAAGCGGTACCTTTGACTATTGTGATGTGGCGCTAACCGTGCAGGATAATCAATTGGTATGCGAGGAGGTAAGTAATAATACATTGGTGCATGGCCAGTTGCACACTGAGTGGGGTGTGGAGATTGGTGGTGCAGAAGTACAAATGATACAACCGGATCAAAAGGAGGTTACCATACCCGGTGATGCCCATGGTCAATATGGTTTTATTACCAAAAAAGGCAGCGAAATAGAAATCAAACCAATGAAAGATGGGGATGACCAGGCCGGTGTGAGTACAGCTGACCTGATCCTGATCCAAAAGCATCTGTTAGGCAAAGAAGAGCTGAGTGTGTATGGAGAGCGATCAGCCGATGTCAATGAAGATGGCCGGATCAGTGCATTGGATCTGGTGACCATAAGAAAACTCATCTTGGGCATCATGAGTGAATATCCATCCAGCGATAGCTGGAGGTTTTATGAGCAGGAAAGTCAAGAGCAGATTTATCACATACCGTCCCTACAAGAAGTCATGGAGCTTGATTGGATCGGGGTTAAATTTGGCGATGTGAATCAGGACTTTGACCCGGCTGATGCGCTACCGCGTCATGCGGAACCCTTGGTGTTTGAGGTGCCAGATGTGGAGCTGGAAGCAGGCAGGAGATATCGCATCAGTTTTACGGCCAACAATTTTGCTGAGATCCAGGGCTACCAGTATACGCTGCAATACGATGCAAGATTTATGAAGATAATAGGCATAGACTATGGCGATACGCTGGGTCTGACCGCGGCTAATTTTAATATAGATTTGAGCCAAGAAGGAATGCTGACTACGAGTTGGCATGCCCTGGAAAAAGGATCGCAGCACGCGAAAGGCATCACCACAGCCAAAGATGAAGTGCTCTATAGCCTGGTGATTGAAGGCAGGGACAGAGCTTATCTGAGCGACATTCTAACCCTCAACAGCCGAATCACCCGGGCAGAGGCCTACAATGCTGAATGGGACGTGAAATCCGTATCGTTGTCTTTTGGCAGGGATCGGAATCTCGAAGAAGGCTTTGCACTATATCAAAACCGTCCCAACCCCTTCCGAATGGAAACTGTCATCGGCTTCTACCTTCCAGAGGCACTGGATGCACGTTTAACGATTTATGATGCTGCCGGCAAATTGCTGAAAGTAATTGAAAGATCTTATTCCAAAGGCTATCAGGAGGAAGTTATCAGACAGCAGGACCTGAATACACATGGAGTAATCTATTATCAATTGGATACTAAAGACTACGCCGCCACCCGCAAAATGGTTTTGGTTCGATAGACCCTGGCCAGAACATGATCGAGAAGGTTGATATTACGATATCAACCTTTTTTTTAAACCCGCAATTATGTATTGGATTTTCCCATGCAGAATTTGACGATTGAAAATCAAGCAATCAGGCCTGACAAATCATTGAGAATCAATGATTTCGTCAGCTGATAACGATTAATGTCACAATCAGGTAAGCTTCGCTTCATCTGACCCCCCCGGGCGGAATATTCATTTTCTTGAATATTCCGGGTTAAATGTTTCTGATGTATTAAAAAATATTATATATATTTGTTTCGATTATGTTTCCAGATGGTTTTTTGATTGTCTGGCATAGACCGAAATTTACACCGATAATCCGTCCGAATGTCTTTTTGCTCTTCTCTTGATTGAGTAAGGTGGAATAAGATAGAAGGATACGCTAGTTCATGAGACCTTAGTTTACTAGACTTCAAGAACTAACCAGGTGAGGCCCTAATTTTTTTGGAACCTAACGCAGTTACACCAAGAATAAAAGAAGCCAAGTTAAAGCCTCGCCCAAAATTTGCAAGCCGGAAAGTACACTTTCCGGCTTGCTTTTTATGCGGCTAGCTTCGATTTTTTAAATAAGATTTTGTGCATTGGGTTTAGACAAATCTATCAACCTACCAATTCGTGATAGATCTTTAATTGCTTGCTGCAAATCACATTTGGTCTGAATTGCTGAGCGTGCAAGTTTCCTTCTATTGAAAGTTGATTATAGTAAGAGTTGTCTTCAAGCAATCTCTGCATACCGGCTGCGATTTCTTCCGGATTGGCCGGGTCAATAAGTAAACCACCGGCACCAGCTGCCTCTGGCATAGAAGAAGTATTTGAGGTAATGACAGGGGTCTGGCTCATCAGAGCTTCAACTATAGGTAACCCAAATCCTTCATAAAAAGAAGGATAGATCAGGGCATATGCTGCTTTATAAAATAGGGGGACTTCTTCATCTGTAACGTGACCGAGGAAATGGACGAGATCACTGAGGTTTTTATCATAAATAAATTGTTGTAAAATTTTTTTATCTGGTCCTTCCCCAATAATGACGAGAGGAATTCTTAATTCTGATTTCATGATTAGCATGCCCTTCAGAATAGAAATGATATTTTTTCTCTGGGTAAGTGATCCTACTGAAAGGAAGAATTTTTTAGGTAATTTATAGCGATTTATAATCTGGCCAATATCCTGGTTTGTGGGGACTTCTCGGACCGGAGGGTAAATTACCCGAATTTTATCTTCATTGATTCCATAATAATAAGAAAGATCCGATTTCGTACTTTGACTCACTGCTATAATCAGATCGGAAGTCGTTGCACTATGTTTCCATTTTAAGTTATAAATCGTACGGTCAATCAGAGGGTAAAGCGAGGGATCTCTTTTGAAAATAACATCATGAATGGTGACCAGAGTTTTTATTTTAGTTCTATTAAGACCAATCGGCAACTCATTACTGAGACCATGAAAAATCTGACAGTTATTCTTACTGATATCTTTTGTCATCATCCATGTTCGCCATAGCATTTGTGATGATTGAATAATTGGAAGGTGGGAAAAGCCCTGATGGTATTTACTGGATGAGGCTTGTTTTGCAAAGAGAATAAACTCGTCGTCAGTATGTAGTTCTTTCAATCCTTCGATCAAGAGCCGGCTGTAAACCCCTAAACCTGTGTGATTGTGGAAAAGTCTTTTTGCATCAAAGCCGATTGTCATGGGGCTAAAGTTAAAAATAAGGACTGGTATTGATGGCAGGATTGATTCGATATCCACTAAAGAAATCGTGCGTTTTAGCAACTTAAGACCTTATTCGATCTTCCCTGATTTCAACCTGGAGTTTTTGCAGTATTGTTAATTGGACATGCATGAAAGCTGAAGGTCTTTCGCCAACCACTAAGATTATGTATCTTCCAGTTGTGAAATATTACTTTTCGATCATGATGTGTTTTTATTTGATTCCGGCCGGTGTTTCCAGCCAGGAGATTGATACGGCCATTCATGTCAAGAGCATATATTTCGGAGGGGGAGCATATTTCGTGGATCCATGGCAGGAAGCAGAGCTTTTTGAGTGGTTGGATAGCTTTCCTCAATTGGAGCAATATGAAATCATCATTCAAAGTCATACCGACAACATAGGTAGTTTGGCTTTTAATCAGAGACTTTCGGAATTGCGATCACAATCGGTATATATTAAACTGATGGAGTACCAGGTCCAACCCGAAGCAGTTGAAATTGTTGATTTCGGCGAGTATTTGCCCACCTATCGGAATGAATCGTATCATGGAAAACTAGCTAACCGCAGAGCTGATGTTATCCTAAAACCCGTTTCTCTATAAACATGACCCAAAGAGCTTTATTACTCATTCTTTTTCTTTTTTGTTCTTTATATTTTATCAGTGCCCAGGTCAATGAATTTCAACGCAGCAGTATTGACTCGCTGTTTTTGAAATGTGATCATATCAATAAGCCGGGTTGCGCTCTGGCAATTATTCAAGACGGTGAGATCGTCTATAAAAAAGGTTACGGCATGGCCGATTTGGAAAGAGGCGTGGTTATTCGGCCCAGCACGGTTTTTTATGCAGGCTCGATTTCGAAGCAATTTGTTGCCAGCTGCGCACTTCTATTATCAGAGCGAGGTGAGCTGGATCTCGGTGCAGCAGTCCAGAGATATTTACCGGACTTTCCTGAATATGCATACCCTATTACCGTCCGGCATTTAATCTATCATACCAGCGGCATCAAAGACTATTTTGAGTTGATGGAAACTGCTGGCATCAACTACCTGAATCAAATAGAAAGAGATGAAGTTTACGCATTAATCAAAAGTCAGGATTCTCTAAATTTTAATCCTGGCGATCAGTATTCCTACAGCAATTCTGGGTATTTAATGCTGGGCATGATCATAGAGAAAGTTTCCGGGATACCTTTTTCCAGGTTTGTCAACCAGGAGATATTTAAGCCTCTCGGCATGCTCCACTCCATGTTTTTAGATAATGTAAATACTCTGGTACCAAATCGGGCCTGGGGTTATCACATCAATGTTGATGATGAGGTCGAAAATATGATTATGCGGTTTGATCTGGTCGGATCTGGTGGTTTATACACAACTGTAGAAGATCTGTTTCTCTGGGATCAAAATTTTTATCACTCGAAGATCGGCTCGAATCGATTTATTGAAAAATTACTGACTACCGGGAAGCTGAATAGTGGACAGGATACTAAATATGCTTTCGCTTTGCAAAAAGATATTTTAATGGGAAAACAAGTGATTGGCCACAGCGGGTCTTTAGGAGGATACCGTGCACAGTTTATGCAGTTTCCGGAGGAGCGCACCAGTATCATCCTATTGGGCAATTATTCAAGTTTTAAACCGGGTGAAAGAGCCCACGATATTGCCAAGATATTGTTTAAGTGAAATAGTTAATACGACCTATCTGAGCACATACAAAGTGCCCGGCAATAATTGGGATTTGTTAGATTCGAAATAATGAATTGCTAAAAATATACTTCCAGACCTGCTTTGTATGATTAGTGTTTCCATCCCAATTTATAGCATTTAAATCTGTGGAGTTATTGACTTCCAAAAGCACCCTCCCAAAGCGATTAAATCCAGTGGAGGATTTATTTGGTGAGAATATTTTTACGATTATAAAGCTGCGATACCATTCTTGCACTTTAGTGTTACCTGCAATTTTCGGAATAATAAAAGACATGTTTTGCAAAATCTTCCCAATCGGGCTTTTCATATTTTCGTAAAAGATTTGGACAGTCTTTGTAAAAGGTCTCAAAATCTTTTTTATACTCCTTTTTCTTGAGACGATAAGCCTCATCTCCCGGTCGTTGCACATAATAGGATTTATCCAACCCTCCTGCTACCGTAAGTCCGGCTATGCCTACCCGGGTAGTTTCCTGAGCAAATGGATCAAAATAGACCCTCAATTTATTCGAGAAACCTGGATTTAATAATTGCATTAATAAAGGTCTGGTTTTGCCTTTGATATTTACATTGGCGTTCTCAAAAAAAAGCATAGCCCTCTTTTATTTTATAAGATTCGACATCTTCCCGGTCCCATTTGGCTACCGTATAGGCATTGTCTATTGTATTGTTTAATTTATCAAGCCCCGAGGGCGCCAGGTACATGTGGTCGATCTCATCAGGATTGAACTCCATTTTTTTATTTCTGACTTCCAGAACAACCAACTCAAGCAATCCTTTATTTCGCTTTATTTTGTCAATCGTCCCTTCGAATGTTGATCCATCTTTTTTAGTGATGTACGCTGGCTTTTTATGTGAAAACATATCATAGCCCACACTAAGGTCTTGCGCCCGCACCTGTTGACTGAGAAATAGTATAATAGCAAGTGATAAATATCTTACAATCATATTTTCTTTTCAATGATGATTAAAATTTGTAAAAACCAATATTCATTAGAAAGCGACATGATTTAAGCTTCCTCCAATTCTTCTTGATACTCGTTAATTAGTTGTTTTTGAAGATCGGAAGTCACCGCCATATACTCAGAAAATCGCCGGGTAAATTTCGCCTTGCCCTGACTAATGGATCGCAAAGTACTGGAATACTGATACATTTCTGCCAGGGGCACTTTTGCCATGATTTTTTGATAGTGCCCATCGGCACTCATACCTATAATCATGGCCCTCCTGGTCTGGAGATCGCCCATGATGTCTCCCATCACCTCATCTGAACATAAAATTTCGACCTCGTGAATGGGTTCTAAAAGCTGTGGTCCGGCTAGTGAGAAAGCATGTTTAAAGACATTTGTCGCAGCTAGTTGAAAGGCCATATCGTTGGAGTCGACCGCATGCATTTTTCCATCGTATATCGAGACCCGGATGTCAAGACAAGGGGAGCCGGTAAGCGGTCCTTCCGTCATTTTGATCATCACTCCTTTCTTGATAGCATTCGAGTATTTTGTATCGATAGAGCCTCCGACAATACACCATAAAAAGACCAACTTACCTCCCCAGGGCAACTCGGTGACATCTTCATTTCTGACATTCAGGTCGGCTGGTGGTGGCATACCATCGTGATATGGTTCAATTCGCATGTGCACTTCACCAAACTGGCCTGCGCCACCGCTCTGCTTTTTATGCCGGTAAGAATCATTGGCTATCCGGGTAATGGTTTCACGATAGGAGATTTTGGGCCTAATGAATTCCATATGAAGATCATTATTTTTTTCTAGCCGGTGCTTGATAAGATCTAAATGTAATTGCCCCTGACCGTGCAATATCGTTTGTCTTAGCTCTTGCGACTGCTCAATAACTACCGTTGGATCTTCTTCCTGGATGGTATGCAGGGCTTTCATCAATTTTTCAAGATCAGACTTACTGGGAGGCCTTATCGCCGTGCGGATACGAGGTTCGGGAAAATGAATGGGATCAATGATTTTAACCTGGCCTTTCTGCCCCAAACTGTCGTTGGTGTGGGTATGTTTTAATTTCACGGTTACCCCAATGTCACCGGCGACCAGTTGATCAATATTGTCTCTTTGTTTTCCATTACTGATGGAAATTTGATTAAACCGCTCGGTGGTACTTGTGCGTTCATTAAAAGTTCGTCACCGGATTTAAGCGTACCTGAATACACTTTAAAGTAGCTTACATTGCCGATTTTGGGTTCTGACATGGTTTTAAAGACGAAGATATTCGTATCATCACTACTGTCACAAGTCAAAGTTGATCCATCGGTCAACAAGGCAGGTTCCATTTGATCGGGAGAAGGAGCGATATCATTAATAAACCCATAATTCGTCCACTCCCCATATTGTGTAAAGCACTGCAGCAGAAGACAGGAAAAACTCCTGTTTTGAAATGGCCAAGGTTAGACCTGAGCCCAGTTCTTCCTCAGTCAGTGAGCCTTCTTCAAAAAATTTTTCCATCAGGGCTTCATCATTTTCAGCAGCTGCTTCGACCAAAGATTATGCAACTCCTGGGCCCTTCCTATTTCACTCTCAGGTATATCTTTTTTCTCCGGTTTGCCACCCCCTTCCGGAAAAACATACATCGTCAGTCGAAGGGCGTCTACAATGGTATTAAAGCCCGCACCGGCATTCAAAGGATATTGCAACGGCAGTACCTTATTGCCAAACCGCTGCTTAATCTGGTCCAGACTCATGTCAAAATCTGCCTTTTCGTGGTCCAGTTGATTGATTACAAAGATGGCAGGCTTCTTATATTTTTCAACATATTCCCAAATCAACTCAGTGCCTACTTCAACACCATTCTTGGCATTTATGATGATGAGTGCGGTATCCGCAAATCTGAGGTCGTCGTACCATCTTCAACGGTGCCTCTTCGGAGATCGTTTCTGATTCAAAAGCATGGTTTCTGCAAACGTGGTCTTTCCTGAGCCAGAATGCCCCAACAATGCGACGTTCCTGATGTTCTTGGTCTCTAATGTCATGTGATTCAGATTTAATTATTCGGTAAAAAACATGTGAGTTTTGCTCTTCGCAACGATAAACTTTCAATTTTTCAAAATAGGTATTTACCACAACTTTACCTAATATTTAAGACCGCAGCAAAATTGATTTTTTCATGCAAATAAATCGTAATGCATCATGAGTTGATTGTAAGTGTCTTAAAATTGAGATGGTCTTTAATATGTAAGCAGATCACCAATGGTTGAAAAGGTGACCGGATCAGTGGCGTCTGGCATCAGGATCAAAGCGGAAGATTTGGGGCTGAAATCGGTTTTGCTGCTTCCTCAATTGGGCACAACTTTCTTCGATGGTTTGTTCAATAGAGCGATATCGAAGGCCCAGCATCTCCTTGGATTTACTATTGTCAAAATAGAAAGTCCCCTGCGCATTGCGAAGGGTACCCCGGGTGATTACTTCAGATTTGCCAATTATTCTTCTTAATATCCAGGCTCGAATCAGCGCTAATTCGCGTAATACTGCATTCATTGCGATATCGGGTGCTTTTTTATCCAGAGCTTTTGCCATCAGACCAGTGATATCTTTGTATGAACGGTTTTCCCCACTAATGATAAATCGTTCATATTCGATGGGTTTTTCCATTAAGATCAGCACTGCTTTTGCTACATCACGCACATCCACAGAGCCATTGATACCCGTTGGGTAGAACTTCAATTCTTCGTAGATCTTTCTAAAGATACTGGCACTACCTGCATCCCAGAAGCCACTGCCCAATACCAATGAGGGATTGATAATGGCCATTGGCAGACCTTCACTACCAGCCCTCCAAACTTCCATTTCAGACTTGTATTTTGAAATGGCATAATTCGTATTACGGTACTGATAGTCCCAGGTCGTTTCTTCATCGATCGTTTGTGCTCCTGGTTTCCTTGAAAAAACTGCTATCGAGCTAACATGGATAAATTTCTTTACACCGAATTCCAAACATGCATTGACCAGATTGGTGGTGCCTTCCACGTTGACCTTTAGAAGTCGTGAAGTATCTTGTTTGTCAAATGAAACGATAGCTGCTGCGTGTATGACCACATCGACCTTCTCTATCAGCGCGTAAACACCGGGGCAATCAAGCAGATCTAACTCAATCCATTTCACCTGCTCGGCAACGGAGTCGACCAGATCCATTTTGCTCAATTTCCTTCTCGTGGCGAGCACATTTTCATACCCTTGACCGACGAGCAAACGCAGTATGTAACTTCCTATAAATCCAGTGGCCCCGGTAATTAAAATTGTGCTTGATTTATCCATAAATGATTTTCGGACTGCCCGGTGCTTGAAAGAGACATCCCCCAATATGATCTTCACTTGATCCGGTTACATCACTAAATACATTCTCGAGGCCCTTGACAAAAAGGTAGGCCATCAAACCCATTAATGCCGCTTCCTTAAACTCGATCAGATCTCTGGAGGGCAAGTCAATATGGTGGTTGATCCGTTCCAGATATAGGTCGATCAGTCGCACTACAAATTCATTGTAGGCCCCCCCTCCCGTGATCACCACAGTGGTTGGGTGTTGGTGCAACTTATTATAATACAATATGACTGGGCAATTTGCCAGGCAATATGATGAGAAAAGGTCGCTAATTTATCGGCTATCGATCCTTCGGCATTCTCAATAACTGGCCATACCTTGCCCATTACCCAATTATTATCAAGCGATTTAGGAGGACTTTGTTTGTAAAATTCGAAATCATTTAATTCAGTAAGTAAACTAGGTATAAGGCTACCGCTGGCAGCGACTTGACCTTCGGTATCATACTCCATATCGATCTGGTTTGCCAGCCGATTAAGAATCTGATTGCAAGGACAGACATCAAATGACCGTAGACGGCCGTCACGATCAGTGAATGCAATATTACTGATCCCACCCAGATTTAGATAAAAAATCAGATTGTTCCAAAAGCAGCTTATCAGCCAAGGGAGCCAGTGGAGCCCCTTGACCTCCAAGTGACAAATCGATCTGACGAAATTGGGTAATGACCGGAAGCTTTGCAGCTGCAACGAATGCTCCTCCATGACCAATTTGGCAAGTGGATTGTTGATCCGGGTCATGAAAAACCGTGTGTCCATGCCATCCTGCCAATTCCGGTTTTAGACTATGTTTCTGACAAAAAGAGGAAGTTATGGTGCCCACAAAATAACCAAACCGATTGTCCAGGAGGTTTAATTGGTGGCCACTTAGTCCGGGAGCAGCTTTGAGCACTTGATACCAATCATCTGGGTATGGGATGGTCTCACACTGTATGAAGCGCCATCCTATGCCTAGCGGATTTTTTTTTAATCATGAAGTCGCATAGCGCAAGATCCAGTCCATCCAACGAACTTCCTGACATTAGACCAAGTACTTGCATTACTTCGCTATCATGCTCTCGGTATACTCAACGACTTGTTGGATCTGATCCGCATTTAAGATACCCTCGAAGGGCGTCATCAGACCTTTTCCCTTGGTCACCTGCAGAGTTCTCTCTTCTGTGGTGAGTATGGAGATCGAGAGGTCTTTGGCTCCGTTCAGTCCTAACTTGCCATCGATACCATGGCAGGTAATACAATAGGTTCTGAATATTTTTCTCCCGCGGCTACATTGTCTACGGGGAGGTGGTGCAACTTCTTTTGGGCTGGATGCCTTATCCAAAGTAGTGTCACTTCCGCTGTTTCCACCACAACTGGCTATCAGGATCGATAGCAGCAATAAAAAGCTAAATCTCGTTTTCATAAGTTTTATACACATTGAGGCACGAAATATAACAAATGTTTTTTAACCCAATCCTTTACCTCATTCTGGACTGCAAACATTTATTTAGTGATTATTCTATATTTTCGCAGTCAAAAGATATGGAGTGGCAATGGTTAATTGATCCACTGGGTTGGCTTGGTTCGATCATACTGGTGAGTGCCTATCTTATGGTAAGTTATGACCGGCTCTCAGCTTCTTCCCTTTCGTATCAATGGATGAATTTGATAGGGAGTTTTTTGTTGCTTATAAATACGGCTTTTTATGGTGCCTTTCCTTCTAGTTTTGTCAACGTGGTCTGGGGGATCATTGCTATTGCAGCTCTCCATCGGATTTTAACGCGACCTACAAAATTGTAAGCAATGCGTTTTGTCGACCTGAGTCATGAAATTCACCATGAAATGATCACTTACAAAGGATTGCCAGCACCTTTGATCTGTCACTACCTCACCAGAGAAGATTCTCGTCAACATTATGATGGAGAAACCACCTTTCAAATAGCTCAGGTAGAAATGGTTGGAAACACGGGCACTTATATCGACTGTCCTGCGCATCGCTATCAAGCCGGTAAGGACTTCTGCGAATACTTTATTTCGGATCTCGCTGATCTTCCAGCCCTAAAAATTACGCAACCATTTGACCGCCAACTATCGGTTGATGTCAATCTGTTTCAAGACCTGGATGTGAGCGGTAAGGCCATTTTGATCCATACAGGTTGGTCTAGATTCTGGAGGGCAGAGCAATATTTTGAAAATCACCCATACCTCACAGCCGCAGCTGCAACATATCTTAAAGAAAATCGGGTAAAAATGGTAGGTATCGATTCGTACAATATAGACGATACACGGTCTAACTCAAGGCCGGTACATTCCATATTATTGGGTGCAGATATTCCCATTGTTGAACACATGTGTCAGTTACACCTTATACCTGAACAGAATTTTTTCTTCAGCGCTGTACCACCGAAGATCAGTGGTATGGGCAGTTTTCCTGTAAGAGCCTTTGCTAAATTTTAATCCCAGTTATGCTGATCCAAAAGGCCCACTTTACAAACCTTCCTTAAGATTTCTAGGATCTCATGTTGAAACAATGGTTCCCTACCTTTTCAGGCAGATCGAAGACCTTTCATTTGAAAGACAACGGGTCGTTCTGCCAGATGGAGATTTCCTGGATCTGGACTGGTATAAATCTAATCAGCGCCGTCTTTTGGTTTTATGTCACGGTCTCGAGGGTAGTAGTCAAAGCCAATATATGAAAGGCATGACCCTAGCTGCAAGCAAGCGCGGTATCGATGTGGTGGCGATCAATTTCAGATCATGCAGTGGAGAGATGAATCGCAGACTACGGCTCTATCACCATGGAGAAATTGAAGATTTGACGTTTTTACTACAGACAGTACTTCAGGATTATGACTATCAAAGCATTTCACTTTGTGGATTTAGCTGGGTGGTAACGTCATATTGAAATATCTCGGTACGGCATTTGATCAGATTCCTCCCAATGTTCGATCGGCAACTGTCGTGTCAGTACCCACTGACCTGGCTTCATCATCTGAGGCCCTTGATCAATGGTACAACCAACTTTATACCAGGAGGTTTATGAAATCACTCAAACACAAATTCATTTACAAAAGTCAACAGTTTCCTGGTAAAATCGAAATGTCACAATTTGACAGGATCAAGACCTGGCGTGAATTTGATAATACATTTACAGTCCAGGTCACCGGATTTGCCAGTGCTGATGAGTATTATCAGCAAGGATCAGCCAAGTATTTTATCGATGGCATTCGAATAAATACATTAATCATCAATGCGATCAATGATCCATTTTTACAACAAGCAAGTTATCCCGTTATTAACTGCGAAAAACACCACTATGTCTACTTGGAAATGCCCCGGTATGGAGGCCATGTCGGGTTTTGGTTTCCGTCATATCAGGAGTCTTATGCAGAAAGTCGCGTTATGCAGTTTATTAAACAGTTTGACTGATCCATAATTAAGTGAGATTAGATCGGCATTGGAAAACCTAAGTCTTGATACCTGCTGATCTTGGTCACTCATTTTTTAGGATTTCTTTGCTTATTTTTAGATTTCATCAAATACTTTTATCATGCAAGAAGGATGGATTTTGGTCTACCAGGCTGACGAAGAATACAAAGCTGAAATCATCAAACAGTTGCTCGAAAGCAGTGAATTACATCCAGTTGTCATGGATCGGAAAGACGATGAATTCAGAATAGGAAACGTCGAAGTATATGTATCTCCTTTGGAGGCAGATGCGGCCATCCAGCTAATCCGGGCAAATAGTGAGCCCAGTTAGTTAAGCCACTTGCAAGAAATTTCAGACCCGATATTGAAGTGGCTTTGATTTGAAGACTTATCAAGTTCGACAAAATACATTACGGTGCAGTTGTTAGCGGAATCAAGATTCAGACGGTTATTGACTGGCTCGGAGTCTCATGGCGATAAAAATTTGATTCGTTTCAAATTAATAACTATTTTACTAATGATTTTATCTACTACTCGTAAAGATTGATGTATTCTACTGTTGAAAGGGACAAACAGGCCTGGACTAGTCTGCTGGCTGGGCACCAAAAGGCATTGTCAGACCTTTTTCTTGCCTATGCCGAATCCTTATTCAATTTTGGATTTGTACTCTGTCGTGACAAAGAAAAAGTGGAAGATTGCCTGCAGGACCTATTCTATGAATTGTGGCAAAATCACCATAAGTTACCAGTAGTTTCCAGTGGCAAAATGTACCTCATGATGGCTATCAGGAACAAGATTAAAGGCACATTCAGGGGTCCTGTTACGGCCAATATGACTGAGGCAGATGATTTGGGGATGCCTGTTGAGATGAACATCGAAGACTATTTGATCGATCAGGAGATTGATCGTGGTAAACAAGCAATGCTTAATCAGGCTATTCAAAACTTACCAATTCGCATGAAAGAGGTTATCTACCTTAGATATTTTGAGAACTTGGACTACACCGACATCTCTAGATTGATGAACATCCAAAAACAGGTGGCGATCAATATGGTATATCGTGCTATAGCTCATCTACGAAATTACTCCAAACCTTATATGGAGACGCTTTCCGCTTCCATACTTATGCAGCTTGCCCTCTTTTGATTCAAGGCCCCCGATATGCTGATATCTTAGGTTTTGGTTTCGTGCTTTCTGACCCCAAGAAAATAAAAATCAATTTCAAAGGTTATGGACCCTACGATTCTGAGACTTACAGGAAGATTTGTGTGGATACATGCTGAGTCAAACTACCTTTTTACCAAATGGAAATTGATTATGTGAAACTTACTGCAGATGAGATAGCAAGAGATCCTCTATTTAAAAAATGGATCTTGCAACCATCACCCGGTGTTAACCACTTTTGGCAGAGTTTTCTCCAGCTTCATCCTACCCAAAAGCAAAAGGTGCAACAGGCCCGTGAGTTACTAATGTTAGTCTATGGATTTTCTTCTACTCAACTCGATCCACTCCGCAAAGAAGCAATACACCGTCAATTGATCGCTCGTATTGATCAAAGCAGAAAACGTAAAATTAGGACTAAGATCCTCTTTTCGATATTGGCAGTTTCTTGATGCTTGTGATTACTATATTAGCTTCAAGCATGATCGGTGATCACCATTCTGATAATGAGTCGATTTATACAGCTGGATTTGGTGAAAGACAGAAAATAGTGCTGCCTGACGGATCGGCCGTTGATCTCAATGCCAATTCATCACTTAGGCTTGGCAGTCAATGGGTCGAGGGTATTCAGGAGGTATGGCTGGAAGGCGAAGCATATTTTGAAGTCGAAAAGAATTTGTCTAAGGGTGTCAAATTTACGGTACACACTAATGGGCCGGATGTTGAAGTCGTAGGCACTCATTTTAATGTTGATTCCAGAAAAGAAGAAACCAGGATCTATTTAGAGGAGGGAAAAGTATGTCTTATCTTGAAGAGTCACCCACATTAAAAAGAAGTCTTTCTCGATCCGGGAGAGCTAGCATATTTCACAAAGAGTGACTACTATATATCTAAGCAAAATTTAAGACAAGCTAGAGTCACTAGTATCATGGAAGACGGGTTATTTAGTGTATGATAATACCAGTCTTTCAGAAGTGATTGAAGATATAACGTTCACCTACGGCAAGGGGGTCAAAGTGGTTGATGAAGATTTGTTATCTCGTAAAATTAGCGGTGCAATTCCCACAAATAATCTTGACGAATTTATAAAGGTTGCTGAATTGTTATTTGGCGTACATGCTGAAGTTGAAGAATCTCAGATCTTTTTAAAAACAACTAATCGAAATTATGTAGACAGATGAAACCTACTTAGATAATTTGACCTATTCAATGTTTTTTTTATTCATTTTTTAAAAGGGAAGCATATGATATTTCAATCGAGAATCCTAAAATGTATTATTTGTTTGGTCTGGTCATTGTTTGGAATGGCCGAGATTGGAGCTCAGGAATTAGCTCTTTTAGAGGAAAATAACCGGGTTGACCGGTCATCCGGATCATTCAATAATTACTACTTGGAAGACGCACTGAATTACTTAAGTATTCAGCATAACGTCTTTTTTACCTACGATGTCTCAGTCGTAAAAGATGTTAAAATTCAGAGTTTTCCTGGGCGTAAAGGAGCCCTGGAAAGAGATTTGCAAAGGTTACTAAATGATACGGGCTTAATATTCCAGAAAATTAGTGCACGCAATTATGTTATTCTGGATGATCGACCGGAATTGAAGAAATTGAAGCCAATTTAAATTCAAAATCAAAAGGTGTTGCACCGCTTGAGTCGAGGTCTTTCCAATCTACTCTTAGGAAGAATGAAATTATTCATTCCATAAAGATGGATAAAGTGGTCAGGGGTAAGGTAACCGACTCAAAGGATGGCCAGCCACTGACAGGAGCGAACGTTGTGGTGAAAAATACTTCTTTGGGCACAATCACTGACCTGGATGGCACCTTTGAGTTTTCCGTGCCAGACAATGCCTCGACTTTGGTTATCTCCTATACCGGCTACGCAACTCAGGAAATTTCTATTATTAATCAGGCGGTAATCAATGTGGCTCTGGTTTCTGAAATCGAGCAATTAGGGAGAGGTTGTGATTACGGCTCTTGGTATCCAAAAAGATGCCAAGAAATTGGGGTATGCCACAACTACTGTTACTTCTGACGAAATCAATGTGAATCGTACTTCTAATTTTATGAACACGCTGCAAGGTAAAATTGCCGGCGTAAATATTTCTTCATTAGGTACCGGTCCTGGAGGTACATCGAAGGTACGGATCCGTGGTCAATCTTCCATATCCGGCCAAAACAATCCTTTGATCGTAGTAAACGGTATACCAATCGATAACACCAATTTCGGTACCAATCCTGGCAATAATGGTGCGGATGGATCTTTGGGCGCAACTCAGGGAGGAGTTACTTCAGATGGTGGTGACGGATTGCAAAGTATCAATCCTGACGATATTGAAAGTATGACCGTCTTAAAGGGTGCGGCTGCGGCTGCGCTTTATGGCTCAAGAGCTAAGGATGGTGTAATCATGATCAAGACCAAGACCAAAGGTACATCAAAAGGAATCGGGGTTACTTATAATATGAATTACACAAATGATACTCCCCTTGACTTCTCAGATTATCAATATGAATATGGACAAGGTGAAAATGGGGTCAGACCCACATCACCCAACCCCACTTCAGGCCAATGGTCTTTTGGTGAAAAATTTCAACCTGGTATGACTCAGGTGTTATTTGATAACGTCACCGTACCGTATGTGCCACAAAGAGATTTTGTGAAAAAGTTTTTCCGAAATGGCCAAAATTTTAGTAATTCTTTATCACTTTCCTCCGGAGGTGAAAAAGGTGGATTTAATCTTTCCATGTCAAATCTTAAGAGCCTTGGTATTACCCCCAATAACGAGTTTGTTCGCAAAACCGTCAATCTTGGATTTAGCTATCAGCTTTCGCCAAAATTAAGTTTTGAGGGAAATGCCAATTATTCAAATGAAAAGAATACAAATCCGCCTAACGTAGCGCAACAGGACAATACCATACCAGTCGCACTATATAATATGGCTAATTCGATGCCTCTGGATCTGCTAGAGCAAAAGAAATTTGATGCCGACGGCAACGAGTTTGTTTATTCCCGCTTTAGAAACCGTACCAATCCTTATTGGACGCTTTCCGAGCAGTTTAACAACATTGTCCGGGACCGGATTTTCGGCAACATTTCTATTAAATACGATTTGTTTCCCTGGTTATATATCCAGGGTAGAGTAGGGCAGGACTACTGGTCAAGAAGTCAGGAATTTAATGGACAGCCAACCGGAAAGGCTTCACTCGGACCAGCTCCGGCAGGTTTTGTAAATGGTACTTATACGCAGGAAGCACTCAGATTCAGAGAGACCAATATGGATATTTTGGTTGCCGCAACCAAAGAGTTTGGGAATTTTGGAATTGACCTTACCGCAGGAGGCAATCAGATGTACCGGCGTTTTGATAGAAATACAGTCAATGTCAATGACTTTGTTGTCCGTGACCTTTACACGGTACAAAATGCCCGGGTAAAAGATCCCAGCTACGGATTGTCCGAAAGAGCGGTCAATTCGGTTTATGGTTCGGCCGAATTCTCATTTATGCGTCGTTTATACCTGAATGGAACGGTACGCAATGATTGGTTTTCTACCTTGTCGCCAGAGAATCGTAGTGTACTCTATCCTTCGGTGTCAGTAAGTTATGTCTTTTCCGAGTCTTTTCCAATCTTCCAAGCTGGCTGACTTTTGGCAAACTTCGGGTGGCCTATGCTGAAGTGGGTAGCGACACCGACGTATCACCTTATTCGGATGTATTATTTTATGGCATCAACGCCAATCTCTTTGCCAATCCTTCTGGGGCATTGCAGCCAGTGGGTGGCTCAAGCGGCAGTCAGCTGCCCAACCCCACTCTTAAACCAATGCGTACTTCTGAGACCGAAATTGGTTTGGATTTGCGCATGTTTAATAACCGGGTTCGTCTGGATTTGGCAGTATATAATAAGATCACCCAGGATCAGATTGTTTCCGCCACTATTTCTGACGCATCTTCTTTTGTCAATACCTTGATCAATAGCGGAGAAAGCCGCAATCAGGGAATTGAAATGTTGCTGGACCTCGATATTGTAAAAACCAATAACCTGACGTGGAATTTTGTTGTTAATGGTTCATATAATAAAACGAAGGTTTTAAGCTTACTAACCGACGAGCCCGGGGAAAATATCCGGGTGGGTAGTCACGTTTTTAATGGCTTTTTACATCATGTGGTCGGTGAAGAACTTGGCCAACTCACCGGCTTTGGGTATCGTTTTGATGCGCAGGGCAGACAGATTTTTGGAGGCAATGGTGTTCCACTTCGTTCCACAAGCCTGGTCTATTTTGGTAGTGCACTGCCCAAATGGGTCGGTGGATTTACCAATGGATTTAATTATAAAGGAGTCAATTTCTCTTTCCTGATCGATTTCAAATTAGGTCATAAGATGATGTCGGGTACAAACTTCAACGCAGTCAGACACGGGTTGCACAAAATCACGCTCCCGGGCAGGAATGGCGGAGTAGTTGGAGTTGGCGTCAACGAACAAGGAGAGACCAATACGGTAGCTGCCGGAGCACAAACCTATTGGGAAGTAGTACGCTCGCAACAACTGGTCGAACCCATAGTATATGACGCCGGCTATTGGAGATTAAGACAAATCACCTTAGGTTATGATCTGACTAAATTAATTCCGAGTGGCTTGCCGGTGACATCAGTTGTTTTAAATATCGTGGCAAATAATGTGGCCTTATTGAAAAAGTGGGTGCCCAATATTGATCCGGAGACATTTGGATTTTCATCAGACAATGTTGTCGGTCTTGAATCTACAGGCGTTCCATCGACTCGGAGTCTTGGATTTAATCTTAATGTTAAATTCTAAAAAATTGAGAATAATGAAAAATCTAATTATTAATTATAGTGTCATTCTTCTAATGCTTCTTTTTACCGCCTCATGCGATAAAGGATTTGATGAATTAAACACCAATGAGGTTGATCCGACTTCGATTGACCCGGCCTTTATTCTCAACAATGCAAGTCTTGGTCTTTCACATCCTGGAGGCTCGTTGGTATATGATATTGGTATTGTTCAGTACATCGTAAGCCCAAACTCGGGTGTACTTACCGGTGCCAATTTTAATCAGGACAACAGGAATTCTACCGAAGGCATGTGGGTAGATTATTACCGGACGGTGATCAAACATACCCGTGATGTCATTGCTCGTACTGAAGATCTCCCCGAGCGAAACAACCTTCGTCAGATGGCAAGGATTGTTCAGGCTTATGCCTTTATGGTACTGACTGATGCCTATGGAGATATCCCTTATTTGGAAGGTGGCAAGGGTTTTACGGATCAGCTGGTGCTCCCAAAATATGACACGCAGCAATCGATTTACCCTGATCTTATTAAAGAGCTTAGGGAAGCGGTTTCTTCTTTAACTGCTGGAGGCAAATCAGAAACCAGCGAAGTATTTTATGGAGGTGATCTTGAAAAATGGAAGCGACTAGGAAATTCACTGCTGGTGAGGGCAGGTATGCGCTTGAGTAAGGTAGATCCCGCTCAGGCACAGCAAATTGTGTCAGCTGCGGCAGCTGGTATCATGCAAAGTAATGCCGACAATTGGGTTATAAAGCATGACAATAACTACCGAAATGGTTATGGAGCAACCCTCAACGGCACTGAGGCCAATAACTATTACCTGGTTTCTTCATTTGTTGATTTTCTAAAGAACTCAAATGATCCACGATTGAGTGCAATTGCTCTTCGCTATGTCGGTGCAAAATCGGGCCCGGAGCAAAAGGTTGACATCGCATCTAGGGAAGCTTCTGTGCAGGTTGGAATGCCCATGGGGCATGATAACAACTCTATACAAGGAGTGGCTAGCAATCTCGGGCTGGCCAGTTTTTATGATTTTAGTCAAGCTGATCGAAGCCGGGTTTGCAAAGTCGATGCTCCTTTGTTTTTGGTCACCTACGCTCAAACCCAACTTCTGCTGGCTGAAGCAGCCATGAGAGGATGGGTCTCGGGAGCAGCTGATACCTATTATATGAATGGAGTTAGGGCTCATATGGAGCAGATGGCAGATTTTGATGCCAGGTCAGAGATCGCCGCTGAAGATGTTGATGCCTATCTGGCTGCCAACCCCTTTGATGGCGGAAACGGAATGCAACAAATCAATGATCAGTACTGGGTCGCGTCCTTTTTAAATGGGCCGGAAGCATGGGCTAATTTCAGAAGAAGTGGCTATCCTCAGCTGGCACCAAATCCCTTTCCAAGTCAAGACTTGTCCGGCGAGCAATTTATACGTCGCATGACTTATCCTTCGGCTGAGTTAGGGGTGAATACAGCGAATGTCAATGAAGCCATTGCTAGACAAGGCCCTGATATTCTGGACACCCGTGTATGGTGGGATAAGAAATAGTAGTAGCCCAATTACGGAGCTTATGGTTTGTGGTTTCCTTTTGGGCATGTTCATACTGTAGAATTGTTAAAATTATGTGGAGGCAGAATAGTACTATTCTGCCTCCACTCGTTTTATTATTGATTATTTGTCATCTTCGCGGGTCATCATTCATATCAATAATTTAAATAAATTATGAGACTTAAATATTTTATAATTCTTTTGACGCTGGTCAGTTATCATACGAATCAGGCTCAGAATATAAAGATCACACCAACACCGTCTGAAATTAAAACTCTTACTCCTGAATGGACTGGTGAACGATTTGATGATGGAAGACCGAAGGTAAGTGATGGGATCTTGCAGCGACTAAAAAGTATTTCAATCGAAGAGGCCTGGGGTACTCTGCGTAATCTGGGATTTAATAATCAATTTGAAGGAGATTGGATGGTTATTCACCCAGATCAGGTGATGGTAGGCCGGGCAGTTACTGCTCAATATATGCCTACCCGCCAGGATTGGAATAATTTAATTAAAAAGCAAGGTGAAGCAGAAGGAAGAGTGGGAGGTACCAACTCATGGCCCATTGACGTCCTGGTACCAGGTGACATCTATATCGCTGATGGGTATGGCAAGATCGTCGATGGTACTCTGATTGGTGATAATTTAGGAAATTCAATATACACCAAATCTAAAAATGGAGTTATTTTTTACGGATCGGTGAGAGATGTGGAAGGCTTGGAAGTGATCGAAGGATTTAATGGATGGATTAAAGGATATGATCCTTCTTATATTCAAGAGATGATGTTAAGTTCGATTAATAATCCGATCCGTCTGGGTAGGGCAACGGTATTTCCTGGTGATGCTGTCTTGGCAAAAAAGGGGGGAGTCATTTTTATTCCCGCCCATCTGGTCGAACAGGTCGTAGTCAGAGCTGAATTTATTGCATTACGCGACGCCTTTGGCATTCAAAAATTACGTGAGGGTAAATATACACCCGGTGAAATCGACCGCAAGTGGACAGATAACATTAAAGCTGATTTTATTAGTTGGCTCGATGCCAATCCCAATAAAATCCCGATGACCCGGGCTGAATTAGATCAGTACATGAAAGACCGAGACTGGTAGTCAGGTTGATTTTTTTGGAAGCTATCCTATTTATTCAGATGGAGAGCAGAATTTACATTCTGCGGCTCAATTATTTAGGGAAAGGGATTGGTAGGCAGGTAGATGCTTGCGATTAATTCTTTAAGGTAAGATCCGTTGGCACCCCTAATTTCTCAGATAGGGCCTCATATTCGATAAGCAAAAGTGGACCATGGATGATATCTTTCTTGCTTTCTATTATCCAATATCTTATATCCACGGCTTCATCAACTTGTTTTTCCTCTTCTCGAATGAGTTCATTAGAATCAATGACAACCTGAGAAGCAACAATGAAATTATCATTATAATTGTACTCTAGAACAGTTCTCGGAATTTTAATCTCAAACAGTTCTCCATCTCTAAGTATTGATTTATAAATGACTTTATAGGACTTGGCTTCACTGACATATTGGTAGCCATTTTTCAACTTTGTGATATAGTCACTTTGGCCGCGCCACTAAAAATAAATGCAATGACAGAGAATTTAAACCAATTCATTTTATTCTTATTTCAATATTGACAATTGTCAAGGGACAGTCGCCCCGCGGGCCGGGACAGGGCGGTGGGGGAAAATCGCGGCCCCCCCCCCCCTCCCTTCCCCCCGGGCGGGGGGCCGCCCCCTCTCCTTTTTTTTTTGCCCCGCCCCCCCCCCCCCCCCCCCGCGCCAAGATTTTCTTTTTTTTTTCCTTTGCCCCCCTTGGTCCCCTTTTTCCCTTTTCTCTTTTTTCTTCTGGGGCGCCCCCCGGGCCCCCCCCCCCCCCCCCCTCCCTCCCCCCCGGCTCCCCCCCTCCTTCCCCCCCGCCCGCGGGGGCGGGGGGGGGGGGCGCCTTTTTTGTGTTTTGGGGTTGGTCCCGGGGGGCCCCCGTTCCCCTTCCATTTGCAAATGGAAATTTGGGTTGGGGGTTCCCGCGGCCCCTTAAATTAAGGCAGGGGGGGGGGGGCTCCCTCTTTGTTTTTTCTTTTGTCTTCCCGCCTTTATTGTTGACCAACGGTTTTCTTCTTTTCCAACAAAAAATCCCTTTTCCCCCGCGTTTGCCAAAAATCGTGTTCCGGGTCCCCCTTTTTTTCAGGGGGGGCGGCTTTCCTCCTCGCATCAAGTTACCAAAGGTTCCTTTCCTTTTTGGGGGGCGGCAAAGGGGTCCTTTTTCTCTTTCCCCCGAACCCCCCGGCCCTCGCCCCTTTCCCACCGACCATTCCCCCGCCCGACTCTTGTCCCGGGGGGGGCACCTTTCCCAGGGGAGCTTGGGGGGGCAGGGGTGCCCGGGTAGCCGGGGGGGGGGGGGCGGCGATTTGGCCCGGGCCCCCCCCGCGCCCCCCCCCTCGCCGGGTTCTCTCGGGGCCCGTTGGCGGGGGGGCGGCGGAGCGAAAAGGGGCCGCCCCCAAAGGAGGGGCTCCCCCCGCGCGCCTGGCAGGACGGGAGGAGAAGGTCCCGGCCAGGTCGGCCGAAACGGGGCGGCCTTTGGCCCTTCTATTTTCGCGCATTTCCCCCCGTACGGGGCGCGGGCGCCGGGGGCCCCCAGCCCGGTTTTAGGGGGGGGGCAACCGGCGCCGGCTCCAGAGGGGGGGCCCCCCCCGAATGCTCCAACAGGGGTTTTGCCCAAGCGGGGACACCCACTGCTGGGGGGGGGCCTCCCGCCCCCGAGTAGCGCCCCCCCCCCTCCTTATTTTGGGTCTTGCCCCTCTCTATTCCAAATCCGCTACTACCGCAAAATGATCTGAGGCATACCGGGTACCATCTGATTTGATAATGACTGAAAAGTTTAAGACCGAAAAATCATCACTACAGAAAATATAGTCGATCTGATCGGTAGGCAAATTTTCCGCCACTTTAAATCCACTAAAAGTGCCCCTTGGACCTTGCGGAGCGGACAGGGTCAAGAGCTTGCTGTCATAAATCGTTTTTTTCTGTGGTATCGGTTCAGTCAATGCAAGGTATGCCTCTGTGGTTGGGTTAACATTAAAATCACCGGTTAGAATAAATCGATGCTGTCCGACGATCTCTTGAATTTTTGCGCGGATTAATTTAGCGCTTTCAATTCTTGCCTGCACACCGCGGTGATCAAAGTGGGTATTAAATACAAAAACGATGGTGCCCGATTTTTTTTCTTTAAATTTTCCCCAGGTCACAATTCGCTCTAGTGCAGCATCCCATCCCTTGCTGGGTTTTTCTGGAGTCGCGCTAAGCCAGAAAGTATTCCAATCAAGTAACTTCCATCTTTTTCGATCATAAAAAATAGGCGAATATTCTCCTTTTTCCTTTCCGTCTTGCCTGCCGACTCCAATCCATTTATATCCATTAGTACCTTTCTCGACATCTTCACATTGATTGAGTAGAGCCTCCTGCAGCCCAAGAAAATCCGGTTGAAGGCTGTCGATTTCTTCACAAACCATGTTTTTTCGCAAATCCCATCTATTTTCTCCGTCACCGGGGTTATCATAGCGAATGTTAAAAGACATCATCCTGATGGCGGAGTTGCCGACGCTCATTTTACCGGGCATTAACCAGTTCCAATAATCCCTCGATCGCTCTAGGACACGATGTATATCCTGGGGTAGAATGAATCGATCATAGACTAATCTAGTCAAATGATTTCGAGCTTTATCCAAATATTCTGCCTTATTTTTGTAGAGATCACTGATAGAAGGCCTGGAGTCTTCCTTCGTTTTTCCAGTGACCGGTAGCGGTATAAAAGTGCCTCGAAAATCAGCAATTTCTCCATTACCTCCGGCCAGACCGCTGCGCAGACTGTAGGGTATGAAGGTGGCCAGCGGTACTGCTATTTCGACATTTCTAATGCCCGTGTTTTCATTTCCGAGCTCATCGACTTGGGGCACCAAAGATTTAAATGCTGCACCAACTTTAGGTGGCTGATTGTCTATGATGCCCTGTGGCCAGTCAGATCCATAATCGACTCGATGTGCTTCCTGAGGTTTAGTGGCAGCTACAAAATTTGGAATTATGGGATAATTAACTTGTGTAGGAGTGACTAATTCTCCGGTTTTAATTTTAGGAAAATTACTTTCAGGAGGACTTGTGCCGGCAACTACCCAATCATATAAGCTCACGAGCAGAGCCCGGTAGTTGGGTCGAAATTCCAAAGGATTGCCTATATAAATTCCGGGCTTGAATGCTTCTGTTGGTGCCGGGTTGACAAAATGCTGACCACTCGCAATCTGATAAATCCGCTCATTTTCCAAAGGGTTTATATCTTCCCTGCCATCAGGATCGGTGTGGGTTAAGCTGGCGCTCCTGCCCCAATATTCATAGCCGGTGTTGACCGATATTATTTTAGGTAAATATTTTTTTTCAAGCTTTTCAAAGATCCCATCTCTTTTTTGAGTTATCGGATCTAATTGTGTCGCTCCGGTAAATGGAAAAATATCGGTGGGATAAAAAAAAGCGGAGTATCGATGTGCATCACGTGAAGGTTGGGCAAAACGGTGATTAAAACTTCCTCTACCTCCTCCTGCTGCGATGATCATCATTCCATCATAGGCTAATCTGCCAGATTCATCTTCATTAAATCCTTGATAATTAAAATGTCTTAAAAATCGGCCGGTCTGTGAAACTCCCGCAACAATTCCAAATTGCACTGGAAAAATACATTCGACATCATATTTTGCATAAGTGATTATATCTCTAATCGCTGCTAATCCCAGACCTACGACAGGTGGGTTAAATGAGTAGTAGACGAGCTCATAAATCTTGCCCGGTTCAAATCCATCCTTACTGTAGATAGATTGAGGGTTATCGATGTCCTGATGACTTTCCAGCCTACCAAAACTCCAGGAACTCCGGTTGACGATTTCTCTTTGAGCATCACGTCCAGTCCTTTTGGTGAGTACATGATGCTCCGCATCAGGATCATAAACCGGATATCCAATTTGACCGTTGTGACCTAAATCTAAATTAAATACAGGCTTATCAACGGTCCAGTCGCAACGCACCAATCCGATAATGGGAGAGCCCTCAGGGTATCTGGCGACTGGCGCCACAAAATTGAGATTTTCGTCACTTTCTGGCACGTCAAATTGCCATCCGATCCAAATGATGGTTACCCCTTTATAGAGGAGCAATCCATCTCCAAAAAATTCAGGTTCGTCGGGGTTTATGACCCTACCTATACCATTGAGAAAGTACGATGAGGTAAATTTCCCACCCCGATTGCTCACTTCGACGAGGGCTACTTTTGACCGAAGCGCATCAACTGGTTTTAGTATCTCAATATCTGCGCTGGAAAGAACCAATCCATTTTCGTTGATCGGTGCATAATTGATATCAATAATCTGTTGATTTTGTTTCAGTAAAGGATCATGTCCAAAAAATACCTTGCCTTTGATGTACTCATAGGCCCCTGCCTCCCCCCATATCTTACCATTTAAGATGGTATCTCGTTGGTCGATAAGGATCGAAAGTACTTTACTGTACGTCAATCCTTGACATCCAATAATAAAGGCGATGATTAAAAAAAATCGGTTCATAACTCTTGCTTCTCAGGAGTGCTTGGCAGGCGATAAATATTTCGAAAATAGATGATGAGAGGAATAATGCAGATGCAACTGACTATGATACCATACCAGGGAAGGTCGGGTACCGGCGTTTCATCAATATCATTGATCATTTCCGGATTAAAATAGCTTAGTAAAACCATGATGCCATTATTAAAAAAGTGAGCAATAATTGGCACCCATAAATTGTTTGTCCATAAAAATAGGTATCCCAGGTACAGGCCCAGAATAAATCTTGGAATAAAACCTTCAAATTGGAAGTGGATAGCACTAAAGATGAAAGCGGTAAACCAGACAGCCGCAGTCCGGTGATTAAAAAAGCGAACACTAAGTTGCTGAATAACTCCCCTGAAAAGAAATTCTTCGCCTAAAGCAGGCAAAATGGCAATGAGCAAAAGATTAATAACTAGATCCCACACATGATCCATCCGGATAATCGTCTCCAGGGTATTTGTGGCGTCTTCTTCCATTTGAAGCATCCACTCAGGTAATGGGATGGATTGATTGATTTCGTAGGTATATTGTATAAGGGGTAGGAGAAAGAACAACATGGCCAAGGCCAGCAACAACCAACTGAACTGAAGTGGGTTATTCAAGCCAAAAAAAGACCACAATCTTTGTTTGAAAGCAATCCAGGCAAAGACCAAAGCTGGAATCAGAAATGTGGATAGCTGAGTAACAAACAGAGCTACCTTCAAATGATTTTTGCTGCTATCACTATAAAATAAAATGCTGGGATCGACACCCATTAAATAAAAGTAGATGAATTGAAATACTGTGCCTATCACCATGCTGACCAGCACAATTGCAACCAGAGTAAAAATCAATCTGAATATAGATGGGCGGTCTTTGGGTAAATAGATTTCCGTATACAAAATAGTATCTTTGACTTATGACACGACTGAGCGTAAATCTTAATAAAGTTGCATTGATCCGGAATGCCCGGGGTGGCAATATACCTGATTTGATTGAGGTGGCAAAAGATTGCGAACGATTTGGAGCTGGCGGTATTACCGTGCATCCCCGCCCGGATCAAAGGCATGTACGATATGATGATTTGGCTCTGTTAAAAGCAGCGGTCACCACTGAATTTAACATTGAGGGAAATCCGACCCGTGAGTTTCTGGATTTGGTGTGTCAGATCCAACCACATCAATGTACACTGGTGCCAGATGCTCCCGATGCACTTACATCAGATGCCGGTTGGAATACGGTAAAGAACCGTGATTTTCTGATTGAGGTCATTGCCAAATTGCATCAGCACCATATTCGAACCTCACTATTTATTGATCCGGATCAGAAAATGCTCGACGGAGCCAAAGGTACGGGTACCGACAGAATTGAATTTTATACCGGTCCCTATGCTCATCAATTTGTGAATGACCCAGAGAGTGCGGTCAGACCATTTTCTGAAGCAGCCATTCACGCCACTTCATTGCAGCTCGGGATCAATGCCGGTCACGATCTTAATCTGCACAACCTGCGATTTTTTCGTACCCACCTTCCCAATCTTCTCGAAGTATCTATTGGTCATGCCTTAATTGCTGACGCTCTCTATTTTGGGCTCCAGAATGTGGTTCAGATGTATAAGCACTGTCTCGATTCGTAGGCTTTAGTTCTCAGTTCTCAGTTTCATACCTACCCGTCACCTGACTTCGGGCTTCCGTCACCGGTCTTCGGTCTTCCGTCCACCAGCTTCCGTCTCCGGTCTTCTGTCACCCGGCTCCGGTCTTCCGACATCCGCTGCCCACTGCTGACTGCCCACTGCCCTCCGAAGACTAGCCATATAGGCTCAGCAATCTCCGGCACTCGACTACGGTCTTCCGGCTTCCGACACCTTACTTCCAGCTTCCGTCTCCGGTCTCTCCGGTCTCCCGACACCCGTCTCCCGACATGGCACGGTTTCTGTGTTAGAAAGGACGAAAACCGATACTGTCCCGATTGATATGATTCCTCAAAATGACTGGAATGATATTGCAAGACAGTACAACTGATCGTGGGTTTAGTTTGTCAACCAAATTGGTTGACCGTGCTTCTGAGCATGTCTTGGAGCTCCTGCAAGAGCATTTGAGCCCTAAATTCGTATTTCATAACCAACGTTACACCGTCCAGGCTGTACATGCTGTTTCACTAATATCCAAAGCTGAGGAAATCACGTTACAAGATCAATTTTCACTCAAAATGGCCGCATGGTTTAATCATGTCGGCTTCATTCACACTATCGACAATCACCGCGAGGTCAGTGCTGAATTAGCTACCGACTTTCTTAAGCGATTTGCAGTTGATGCTGATGTGATTGATCAGGTTTCCTCAATTGTCCTACAATCAGCCACTGCTTGGGATGTAGTATCACTTCTCGATATGGTGCTTTATGATGCAGACTTCTACTTTTTAGCAGCATCTAATTTCAAGGAAATGCTTGATCGTCGCAAGGATGAGATGATTCAGATCGATGGGGGCGTCACTGATTTAGAATGGAAGGATCTCATCGACGAATGTTTTGTGCAACACCAATACCTCACCAACTATGGCCAGGACTTCTTGCATAATCTACGTAGGGTCAACTATCTAAATTACAAAAATACGCACCAATCTCAGATCCACCACAAGGAGATCTTCGAACCCAAATCAAACTACTGATCTTTATTAGTTTACGCAACCTGAATAATTAATCGACCTTTAGATCCCTCAACGGAAGATGCAATTCTCGTTTCATTGATGCAATGGATTTCTAATTCTTGAATACGGCTTTTCCGCTGATCACTTGATCTATTGAATAACATCTCTTAACTTGGTTCTCCATTCCAAAAAGATATCGAAGAGAATGGTGAGAGTCAACTTTACGCAGGCATTGAAAAGGTTCTATCCTGAATTGGAACCCTTTGCTGTGGATTGCAATAATGTCAGTGATCTGATTGAGGTCATGGACCAAAGATACCCGGGTATCAAGAATTATATCGTAGATGAGCAGGGCCAGCTCCGTAAGCACGTAAATATTTTTGTCCAACAAAAATTGATTAGCGATCGCATAAAACTCGGAGATCAACTGGCTCCCAACGACGAGGTATATATCATGCAAGCTTTGTCAGGAGGTTAAACAAAATTTATGAAAATAAAGTTCTGGTAGGCACGCGCAAAGGAATGCTTGTTCTCGAACAGGCTGCAACTTCTTGGAAGATCACCAGTGATCATTTTATGGGCATTCCGGTGAACATGGTTTTTGAAGATACCCGAGATGGCACTTGGTGGGTGTCTCTTGATCACGGTCATTGGGGTAATAAACTCCTTCGATCGGCAGACAAAGGATCTACCTGGGAAGAAATTGCGGCACCCCAGTACCCTGAAGGCTCGTTGATTAAAGAGGGTGTACCAGCAAGTCTGCGCTATATCTGGGCTTTTGCCAGTACCGGAAATGGAAATTCAAGCGGCCTCTGGATTGGGACAGAACCTGGAGGACTTTTCAGACTGGATGCAGAAAACTATGCACATTTGGTGGAAAGCCTATGGAACTTTCCCGGCCGGTCTGAGCAGTGGTTTGGCGGTGGCCGGGATTATGCAGGAATCCACTCCATTTTGGTTGATCCTCGGGATGACAAACATATCTATGTAGGCATCAGTGTGGCAGGAGTATTTGAATCAAAAGATGGTGGACGATCCTGGAAGCCGAAAAACAAGGGTTTGCGAGCAGATTTTCTACCGGATCCTCAATCTGAGATCGGCCACGATCCTCATTTGTTGATATACTCCCCTTCCGATCCTGATGTATTGTGGCAGCAGAATCATTGTGGCATTTTCCGCTCAGTAAATGGTGGTAACAGTTGGGACGATATCTCAGATCGTGATGGAGATGCTAATTTCGGATTTGCAGTCGCCGCTGATCCAACCGATTCAAAAAGGGCCTGGGTAGCGCCGGCTATCAGTGACGGCATCCGGGTGGCTATCGACCGTAAGCTCTGTATTTGCCGAACCGATGATGGTGGTTTGAGTTGGAAGACGTTACGCAGGGGTCTACCCCAGGAATATTGCTATGACATCGTGTTTAGGCACGCACTGATTTCCAATGGGCAGGATGTCATATTTGGCACCACCACCGGTAACCTATTTTCATCAGCTGATGGGGGAGAGGAATGGCAGACGGTGTCCAATTATCTGCCTATGATTTATTGTTTAGCCTTTGCGAGTTAATTTTAGTAGCCTTTTTTTTTGCAGGGAATATTCTTTACGGCATCTTTGACCTCGTTTTCTAGTTAAAGAGTTCATACTGGTTGGGATGAGGATAAAAGTGCCTTTTATACATTGGATCTATGGGCTAATGGTGCTCTACCTGGCGATCTTGTGTGCCGTTCAATGGTCCAAATATCCTGACCAGGTCAACGAATTTTTTGGCCAGAGTGCAAGTGTATTGCAATACACTTATTACCTGGCAGCCATCGTGATAATTTTATGTTTTTGCTACTTTGCATTTCGATTCCTCTCTGCCGCTCAATTTCGAAAAGTCGACTCTATTTGGCTCATTGGCTTATTTTTAGGAGTCAGTAGTTTGTATGTTGGTTCTTTCTTTGGAGTCCTGGCACCCAATGGTGATAACGCAGAATATATCATCAATGCTAAATCGATCGTTGAACAAGGGGGGGTATACCGGTTGGAAACACCCAATCAAACGCCTAATTCACTGGCATCTCTGGGGTTGTCACTTCTTTTAACACCGATTTATGCAGGATGGGGATTGGACTTTTTTCCAATGAAAATTCTGATTTTGTTATTGGGCTTAACAGTAGGCCCTTTACTTTTTGCATTTTTTCGTCAGGATTATGACTTTTATCAATCGGCTTTGCTGGCCTTAGTGGCATTTTCATCACCATATTTAGTGGCAAATTCGACCACGATAATGACCGAAGGGCCCTATCTCTTTTGGTCACTCTGTACGATTTTGGTGGTTCGGAAATATGCTGAGAGTCCAGGCTTTAATTGGCGATTAGGTCTGTTGATGTTTTTTTTAATGGCCTGGGTGTACCTTACTCGAGCTATTGGTATTACGATGATCGTGGCAACAATTTTATATCTCGCTTCCCGTGTTTCATGGTTAAAACTTTTATATCGGAGTTCCAGAAGCGATAAAAATGTAAAGGAACTGATCAAGCTGCTCTGGGTTTTTCTGCCTCTGCTCCTTGGGTTTGTTCTGTGGCAAATTCGGCAACAAAATTTGGGAGTTTCTCAAGTCTCTGTTTTCCTGAGACTTGATTTGCTGGCCCAGTTGTCAGACAATTTTGTCGCATTTAAGAATGTAGTTGGTCAATTATTATTTAGCCCGGGTTCCTTCCGGTGGTACAAACAATCAGCTGAATTCGTATTATCTCCTTTTAATTTTTACTGGCTGATAATTTTACTGTTTTTAATTGTTGGATTAGTGCTTGATTTAAAAGCCCGGAAATTAGTGGCTTTTTATTCAATTGCGCTGATCGTTGTTTTAATGCTCGCAAGCACCACCCCCCAGGAGCGGGTTTTTATGCGATATCTTTCAGTGATCATTCCCTTTTTAATCTATCATTTTTATTCGGCGATTCAATGGGTGATTTTGCAATTGGGTAATTCCAAATTTAAATCGCTGGCTACCGTAATACCGGTAATACCTATTTTGATCCTTGGCCATATGATGGTGACTCACCTGACATGCAACCGGTATAATGTACTCACCAAAGGGGCAGTTTTTAATAGTTGGTATAAGAGTTTTCTGACGGCCGCTGAATGGTGCGGACAACACTTGCCTTCCAATTCATATATCATGTCAGTCAAGCCGAGAATTGTATATCTCTATAGTGGATTGCCAGGCTTCATGGTACGGGGCGAACGCGATGTCTATAATGCCGCTTATGAAAAGGCTAAACTTGAGGAAATTAAGTCGAGGGGAATCACTCACATCATTGTTGATGCAATTAGCAAGGCTACTATGGACAATATCCATCCGATTATTCAAAATAATCCGGATAAGTTCGAAAACTTGGCGGTGCCTGGCCTGGAAGATATGTGTACAGTGGTGAAGGTTAGACCTTATTAAGGGGGTCCTTGCCAAGCATATTCGTAGATGCAGAGTACACTACCGGAGTTAACTTTTGCCTTTATCCATCCCAGGCAGTCATTTTGCTTTATGGCGATGTAACCGGTGTCTAGTGTGCGCCATGGACCAATATAGCCTCGAGGACCGATGGGCGGGCAGCATGGATCAGAAGCCGTTACCATGATAAATTCACCCTGCTCCCAGGTATCCTCCCTATTGATGATTTCGTTTTGGGCCACCATTCTAACAAAGTGAAGACTGTCCGTCAGTACTTGCGTTGTAGCATTATTTGTTTGCAGACTCATTCGTGACCGGATTAAGGCCAGTCCGCCAAAAAACTGGCTAGCGAAGGCCTTAAGTGTCAAATCTTGGTTGCCGTCATTGTTCAGATCAATATCATAATAAAGGGTATCAAAACGGGGCAATAATCGTACTTCAGGGTCTAAGATTTGCGGTTCTATTTCTGTGGTTGATCCTCCAATCACAATTTCATCCAAGCACGAGGGTACGTTCTCCTTTGAACATTGGATAAGGAATATCCAGAACAGTAATATCAGCAAGGTTGGCAGGGACCTTGGAAACACTCTTAAATACATTGACTTTTGTCAAATTTGTAGGGATAATTTAAACTTTATTTCTGTTCCAAGTTTCACCAATTTGATTGCATGGAAAAGTGCCATGATACATAGGCTGACATGAGAATCGAAGCGATATTTACTAAACGAGAATTCTACGTTACTTTGCTAGATGAAAACTCGGTAGTACAGGTTAATTCCACTTCATGTCCATCCGGGTCGTGGAGATAAATGGATTGAAAATAGTGATGATCTTGATACCGGTAATGTAAGTGCTTTTTCTTAAAGAATTCCCGGGCTGTCTGAAATGCAATCCTACTCACTCTGAAGGCAAAGTGATCAATTTTGATAGGACGAGGGTGAGGTATTTCCAGATCCTGCATTGGAGCAGGAAACAGGGCTACTCCAAAATTTCCACTAACCATAAAATGGGAAAGTCTCCCCCCTTCTTCAAATTTCATCACCTCAAAACCTGAATATTCTTGATGCCAGTCTTGAGATATAACATGTCTTTTACCTAGATAAGAACATGATCTAAGAATTCAATCTCAAATGGATGTGTCATAAAGTGCAATACTCATTTTTAGTTTACTGCCTTCTATGGTAATAATGGTTATTCTTTGCTCTACCATAATTATAATTTAACCAGGCGCATAATACCTGATTTATTGTTACCAGTTAGTCGAAGCATGTAGTTGCCACCTGGTAACAGGCTTAAATTGAGTTCAATGATTTCGGCCGTCTCAAAAGACTCTTTTTTCAAGCTTTGTCCCTGCATATTAAGGATTTCTAAAATCACAGTCGGCTCATCAATGTCTGAAATTTCAACATTAAGGATAGATGTCACTGGATTTGGAAATATCCGGGCATTTTCATAAGCGGGAATATCTCGCACAGCAACGGTAGCACTTGTATCCGGTACTATAATATCATCCGGATAATCGGTCAAAAGATTTAACATGCCGGACCGGGCTACCGGCAAACCACCAAATTGAATATCTGAATAAGACCACGCCAAGGCACCTGCATATCCTAATCGGTAGGCATACTGGTAACATT
The DNA here is from genome assembly GCA_016711125.1 of Saprospiraceae bacterium. Lineage (GTDB taxonomy): Bacteria > Bacteroidota > Bacteroidia > Chitinophagales > Saprospiraceae > JABDMH01. The sequence continues at coordinate 79,734 of JADJTQ010000008.1, forward strand.
CTTCGGCTGTGAAGCCCTGGATTCCACCGGCTGGAAATTCACCGATGACAATCGGTTTATCGACGCCCCAATGAGACGCAGGATAGTGAAATGGCGAACCCTCTACTCCGATATGATCATAATAATGTACTTGCACGAAATCAAGGGTTCCATCGGGTCACCTCCAGCCGCAATGAGACGATCGTCACGATAAAAATCCATGTAGCCGACACTATCCGTGGATGCCAGGAATGACCACGATCCGTTGGACACCATAGCATCTGGTGCGGTCCGATGAATAGCTCCCGCACACAGATTGACAAAGCGTTGGACATAGTACATCGTTGTACGTTCGTCTGACCATCCAAAATCGGTGGTCATGCCTTCTGGTTCATTGAAAATCTCCCAGGTCATTATCGCCGGATGATGATGTAGGGCTTCGACCATAGGCACCAAAGCTTTGTCTATGTAGGCTAAAGTTGCAATGCTGTCTTCGAGCAGGGCCCTCGTATAGCCTAGATTTTGACCTTGATCTTGTAGCATATCAAAAGACCAAAGACAAAGACTAACCACAATTCCACGATCATAAGCGAGGTCAAGCACCTTTCTTGCATTGCTGATCTCATTGCTATTTAGCCCTGATACCTTACCGTCCGATCCAAAAAGCGGGCTTGCAGAACCATTGGTATGCAACCACCAGCGGATCGAATTACCTCCGGCCCGCTCAATATCATCAAGGATCGTTATCCAGGTTGATTGATTGAAGTTCGTCAGGTCTTTGGCAAAATTGCTGCCTGTCGTCCATGCAATGTTCATACCGCTCATAAAAAGACTTTCCTCTCCATTTCTGATCGGTAGGCGGTGGTTTTTGTGGTGTTCCAGATCGGCAATGATGACCACAAATTCAGTTTGATCACTATTGCCATCGTCATCAGTGACCGTCAGATTGGTTAAGTAAGTGCCTAAAGGAAAGGCATAGTTGAGAGTAGCCTCTGTCCCAATCACTGTCCCATCTTTGAGTTGCCAAAGATAAGATACGACTTGACCATCCGGATCACCACTGCCCGAGCCATCCAGAGTGACCGTTTCCGCACCATCGGCCAGATCATCATTTAATAAAATATTGCCCTGACTGATTGCATTTGGTACAAGCCCGACAACCTGATTAAATTCGATATAGTCCAACTCAAACCATCCCCAAAAGTGCGTAATTTCAATCGTGTTTAAGCCAGCTTCAAGACGATGTTTACCAGCAGCAACTGTAGTAAAACTGTTATTTTCTTCAAATTGTATGGTCTGATTTGGGCCGCCATTGATGCTTAAATAATTTTCTTTATATCCGTAAGGAGTTGCATAGCCGATGGTCAAGGTGTAATCCCTGGCTTCATCAGATTCTAACCAGGAGTCTCAATTTATCAGTATCCGGGGTGTCAAAATTGGATACATACCCCGGCCTGATGACCCTAAGGTACCATATTCTACTCTTGTACCCAACAAAATGCCGGTTTCTGCTTCGACCCGGGTAGCAGGTTGATCAAGTGCGGTCCCAGTCAGTTCCGGAAACTGGAGTGAGCCGGAAAAAGTCGGGCTCGACGGAGGCATTGCCAAAAAGCAGTCGAAGCGTATGAATACCGGTTGTAAATTGATAGGTACCGGCATTGGCCACAATAAAAGTGTCAGAGCGAGATAGTCGAACCTCACCATATAGTTGATCGTCAATTTGCAATCGACAATGATTATTGCTGCTGGAAGTGGTGAAATAAACCATCTCGATTTTATAGAGATCAGCCAATTTTACATCAAATCCCACTTCCAGGTAATCTGTTATACCATCAAAACCAGATACATATCCTTCACCTGAATAACCCGGTTTTGCCTTCGAAAGCATGACTCCTGACAGAGTGCCGATCTCGGCTTCTACCTGTATCTGATTTTGGGCATTCAAAAGAGTAAGGCAGAGGATTGATGATAAAAGTGAGAGCTGAATACGTGATAAAATAGACATATACTAAGCTTTAAATTAAACACCTACAATTTAGAGAAATATATGATATGACTAGTGTCACCGGTATAGGTGGCATCTAGCCAGTATTATGCCACGATTCATGGGGTCATGCCCCTTGGGCAGTGTTTCGATGGTATTCAGGGTTATTACCCGATGCAGTGCCGTGGTTGAGGCTCGCCAACCCTCCTTTTCCCGTCAAGGTGTGTCCTCCCATGATCAGGGGCACCCTTGGAAAGTGTTTCGATGATATTCCAGGGGTTATTACCCACAAATACAAGGCCGTGGGGTTGGCGTCCTCGCCAACCACTTAACTCCATCGCCAGTCAAGGTTATTGTTTTTCTCTGCCATGATCCAAGGGGTCACGACCCCTCGAAATTGTGTATATGATAATCCAAGGGTCATGACCCTCAGAAAGTTTATTGGTCCAAATAAACCCTTTTAAGCACCTCGATTTTCTCGGGGTCATCGGCTACGGAATGGCTCGTGAACATCATTACTCCTCCAGAAGGATTGGCAAACCCCGCCCGCAATACTGTTTCAAATTCAGTCGAGCTAATTATTCCAGGATTATTTTCTGCCTGAACAATGGGCCATATTGCCGGCATTTTGCTCTTATCCATTTCGAGTCTTGAATAAAGCCAGGTCAGATTTTGGCTTACCCATTCAGGCTCCCTACCCATCCTCGCATGATAAACCATCGGAGAAAATACCTCTATGGATTTTTTCAGGAGATCATAATCCAAACCCAGGATACTCCGTCGGGCGCCGTTAAATTCTTCGTCAGTCCATGGGCAGTGATAGAGACCAATCAGAGCATTGGGTCTTATAGTTTTTATAATAGACCGCATTTCGACCGTCCATTCGTAGATTATCTCACAGCGCCAAGTTCTCCAACGATCCTGATGATTCCCCAATATCCAGGCAGCCTTTTGCGGGATTGTGCCGTCGGGTATCTCTAGATTGGACTCCTGCCAAATCTTTTCATGCAATGCTCGCAGAAACAAGTTTCTGGTAGTATGGGATCTGGTTCTTCAAACTGTGCGTGCCAATGCAAATAGTCAAGCCAAACTCCGTCGAGATCATATTCCAACAGTAACTCTTCCAACTGGTTTCGCCGGTGTAGCCGAAAACCCGGCTCCGTCGGGCATACACCCATAAACCACGATGCTGGCTTGACTTGCTCTCCAAGTTCATTGATGGCCCAGGCCTCCGGATTTTTCTCCACATAGTGTTTCCCATTAAGTGTAGCGAATTCAGCAAAAACTCGCAGACCATCGGCCCTGGCCCGACTTATCATATCGTGACTAATCGAACCACTATGTACAAAGATAGCGTTGATTCCAAGGTCGCTTAGACGATGGCCCTTTTCCCATAGTGGTTGCGGACTTCCATAAATGCCTTTGATCTTAAGCGGCTCTACGGGCATTTGTTGGCAAGCAACCAAATGGATTCCTATTAGTAATAGATTCAGACCAATGACGACTTGTATCAGGGTTTCATTACAACCGGAAATTTGCCTTTTAAGGTACTATTTTTCCTGCAGGTAATCATTGAAATTCAAATAAAGTGCTTCTTGGACTTGAAGAGGATCTATCTAACTATGGTGACTCTGCAATAGTTTGTGCTTCTTTATTTAATCGCTTTATAGAGCTATGAAGGTTAAATCGGTATTTTGTAGAGCCTTCATTTGAATCTCCAAACTCATCACTTCATGATGTCTTTTTGTTGTTTGAGTCAGCCTGTCCTTGATTGCTCAATGTCTTTACGCCACTTTTGTGAGACATAAATTAATAAAATATGAAAAAGATATTCGTAATATTCTTAGGTCTGATGCTGGTCTTAAATTCATGTAACAAGGATGCAATTTATGGCAATGGCCAAATCAAAACTGAGCATCGAAATTTAACCTCATTTTCGAAGATAGACGTCACTGGTGATTTTGATGTAAAAATTATAAAGGCACCGGAGTACTCGGTACAAATCAAGAGTCACAGCAATATTTTGCCATTTATCGAAACAGAAGTAGATGGTAATTCAATCAGGGTATCCTATGATGCAGGCACCAATGTAATCAATGCCAGATCTGAAATTACTATTGCATTACCTGAATTGACTGGAATGGAATTGGTTGGTGATGTCAAGGCTCTCACTATTGGTAATTTTTCGGGCCAGGAGATTCGATTATTGGGCACTGGAAATGGGAGGATCGAATTTGACGAAGGTGAATACAGTAGTTTGGAATGTATCACTACCGGAAACTTTGTGATCAGGGCTTTTAATACAAAATTGCTAAATGCTAATGTCGTATTGCATGGCAATGGCCATATTCAAATAAGAGTTCATGATGAGCTGGATGTTACAATCCATGGCAATGGAAAGGTGTACTATAAAGGAGATCCTCAGATAATTGCCAATATCAATGGCAATGGAAAAATTATTAAGTCATAGATTATCAACTTTAGTTCTTGCAAAACCTATCAGTGAGACAAGAATTAGACTATAATATTTTCAATAGGATTTTGTGGCGTATAATTTGATCACAGAAGTATTTTCATTTCAATACCTTCGGGATATGGATCCTAAAATACTCAATGGTTTAACTCCCGAAACGTATTGCCATCCCTGAAATGAAAGCACTGGAAAATCTCCGTAAGACCAGAGGCCTTCAAATGCTGGTGAATAAATTTCACGAGATAGGAATCGATCAGAATATGCAACTGCAATATCAGTCCAACTGCATCCAGGTAACCGAGCAGAGCTTCAGCCATCTAAAGTATTTGCTGGATAAAGCCATGGAAATCTTACAGGTGAAACAGAAGGTACAGCTGTACATCCACCGATCCGAACAAATAGGAGGTGTTTCAATCGGAGTCGAAAAACCCATGATTATCTTGTCATCTTTAGCCGTTGATCGCTTATCCCATCAGGAATTGTTATTTATTCTTGGTCGTGAGGTTGCTCATTTGGCGCATCAGCATACTTTATATAAGGAAATTGGTTTAATCTTTCCCGACCTGATGGAAGCCTTTTCAGTGGTTACATTAGGTATTAGTTCACTCGTTTCGGCAGGGTTGAGATATGCGTTATTTCAATGGGATCGAATGTCTGAACTCACGGCAGATAGAGGGAGGTCTACTCGCCTGTCAGGACACGAATGCCTCTACTTTATTTTTTGCAAAACTGGCAGGATGGCCGGAATCTCAATGGAATTCAATCAACCTCAATGAATTTAGAAAGCAGATTGATGATTTTGAAGCTGGACCTCAGAAAACTTTTGATAAATTGATTGGCTATATGCTCGGTAGCAATACGTGGTCGATCACTCGCTGCAAAGAATTATTGACTTGGAGCATGGAAGGTAATTACCTGAGACTGATGGAAGATCGTTAAGGTCGGTGCAACGAAGGACAAAGGGTCTCGAACGGGTTTTTATTATTAGACATCAGTATTTCAGATTCCAAATTTACTGATCAGTTCGGATTTTAACCTTCAAATCATGGAGCAAGGTATACAAGCCAAAATAGGTGCGATTGATATAAAGCCCATGCTTATTTCCCCGGGCTGTTTTTGATTGACGAATCTCTTTCATCTTTGAGAATCGCTCTCCCAATTCATAAATTTTTCGAAAATACTTTTCATCACCAAAATCAAAGGTGGAGCTCCTAAATGGACGACTGAGCAACTCGATCATTTCGAGAAAAATGGGGGTAAAAAATTGACGTTCCTTTTCCGTATCAGCGGGGCTTAGAAAACCCAATTTAATAAAAAGATCTTCAATTTGATAACCTGGATTCAGTACATCGCCTCCCATGAGCTGGAAATATTGTTGGTAAAAATCTTCTGGAATGATTTTACACAACCGAAATCGAGTATACCCAATTTGTTATCGGAAGTAATCATGAAATTACCCGGATGCGGATCGGCATGTACTTTTTTAGCACATGAATTTGATAGGCATAAAAGTCCCACAGGGTTTGACCAATTTTATTGCGGATTATCTGAGATGGGTCTGCTTGTAACCAATCTCTAAAGTGAGTACCATGCAGCCAATCCATAACCAGAATGCGCTCGCAAGAGAGAGAAGGATGATATTCAGGAAATACCACATTTGCCATATGGGCGCAGGCCCGACTGATCTCGATCGATTGCTGTAGCTCCAGGGTATAATCGGTTTCTTCCAGTAACTTTGATTCAACCTCACCAATGTATTGCTCGATCTCACTAGAGCTGATATTAAACATTGTCGCAGCAATCGGCCTCACCATACGCAGATCGGAGTTGATGCTATCCTTGACTCCCGGATATTGTATTTTGACCGCTAATTTACGTCCATCCAGCATAGCCTCATGTACCTGCCCAATGGATGCCGCATTAGTTGCTTTGCGTGAGAAATGATCAAAAACCTCCTCGGGGGCTTTGTCGAAATATTGCTTAAATGTCTTGACCACCAGAGGATATGATAACGGAGGTGCACTATACTGAGCCATGGCAAACTTATTCTGATATGCCGCGGGTAGCATATTCTTCTCCATGCTCAACATTTGAGCCACCTTGAGCGCGCTACCTTTAAGCTCACTTAGCGAGGCATAGATATCTTCCGCATTCTCCTCGTGCAGGCCTTCCCGTGTCAACTCCGGGTTAAATATTTTCTTACTGTAATATTTTAGGTAGTTGCCTCCTACCTTGGCGCCAGTTTTAACGAATTTCGAAGCTCGTTGTACTTTAGAAATTGGAATACTGGTTTGCTCCTTTAGCATTTATTACCGGTTCTGGTAAAGAAATTTTGCAAAATCGATCATTTTTTCGATTGGACCTTCGCCCATAAATTCAAATGCGAGATTGACAGACTTTTCAATCGCGGCATCAGTTTGTTCAAAGCTGGCACTATCGTCTTTTAACCAAAAACCGATCACAAAGATGAGCTGTAGCCACAAACCATCTTTATAGCCCTTTGATATAACCGGCCTTTTGATGATTTCGCCCTGATCCAAACCTTCTTGGATTAATGCTTCGACGTAAGAAGTAAAACGATCTCGAAATTTTCTCAGGAAGTCTGGCATCAAGTCCTTTTTTTTCAGTTTCGTTTCTACTGTATATTTAACGTAACTGCGATCTTTTTTAAGCCGTTCTATCAGGGTGTAATAAAAAGCCAGGAGCCGCTCCCGGCTGGAATATTGTTGATAAATTTTTTCACCGGTGACAGCGGTAATGGTCTCTTCCATATAGTCACTCCAGATCGAGCTTTCAATACCATCAAATGAGCCGTAGTGGTCGTAAAAATCCTGTTCGCTTAGGCCTAACCCCTTCATAAAAAGGAAAACAGATGTGGGAATTTTACCTTCTGTAAGGATGTATTCCTTGTATTTTTGTTTAAGTATCACCGATTTGTCCGTGTTTTCGGATTTACCTGCCTTGCTTCGGGTCGTCTTTGAAGTTGCCATTGATCATTGATTTGTTCATCGGTATAACCAAAGAAAAAATGAAATGTTTTGAGAAGATAGCGGCTTTAACCTTTGGTGATTTTGGGGATAAGTATGGCTTCATCTCTCGCCAGCTCGTTGCAATAGCAAATGCTTATGACAGAGGTGTAAATGAGTTACATAGTGAGATATTGATTAAGGACGGTTGATGTGCAGGTTTCTCCTCGGCAGAAGTGCAAGGATTAGAATGGCTCTAAAACTTTACCGCGAAATAATTGTCCTCTTATTGCAGTCCATTACGTTTGGATGGTGATAGGCTTGTGCCAAAATGGAGCCCTGAGCCAAAGAGCCGATGATCTTTCTGAAATATCGGTCAGAGAAGGAATAGGTCAGCTGTGGTAGCTCCAGGTAAATAAAATTGATCTCAGATCAATACGGAGGAAGTCTGTTTGGGATTTTCTTAAGTCTAATCTCAGCTCAATCGAAAAGTGACGGGATCTGCGAAGAATTGTTGAAAAGAAAAGGCAGTAACCCAAAAGAAATATGTCAGCTTATGATACTGTATGAGCAGGATTTTACAAAACTGGATCGTATCAAGCGATTGAATATCGTCAATTCGCTTAGTGGTGTACGATCGGCCATCCTTATCGGATCGATATCAGATAAGGGTAACACCAATTTGGCAATCTTTAACTCACTCATGCATATTGGGAGCAACCCACCATTATTGGGTTTTATCCTAAGACCCGAAACAGAAGTAAGGAGAGATACCTTTTCAAATATTTTAGAAACAAATTGTTTCACCATTAATCATGTTCACCAGGCCTTTGTTCAAAAGGCTCATTATACTTCGGCTAAATTTGAAACGGAAATTTCAGAATTTGATGCATGTGGTTTCTCTGAGCAGTATATTGATGGATTTAAAGCTCCCTTTGTTAAGGAGAGTCAAGTGAAGATTGGACTTGAATTTACCGAGCAAATACCAATACCAATTAATGGCACTTCTCTAATCATTGGTCAGATTAAATGGGCAATGATTGCCGATGGAGTCATGGATGAAGAAGGCCAATTGGATTTATCAAGAGTTGATGATGTTGGGATCTCCGGATTAAATACGTACTATTCCATCAAAAAGATCGCCAAATTTCCTTACGCAAGAGCCGATCAATTGCCAGAATTTGAATAGGCTTGTATAAGGCTAATCTTTTCAAATCCCAAAAACCATCCTTTTTCGTAAAATGATTTTATGAATTGTCGAGAAATCGCAACGCAGATGCCACGCAAACACCGGGTTGATCCAACCAGGGGCAATGTCCTGCGTTTTTAATAATTTCGAACGAATAATTCTTGATCGAAGCTGCTTTAGGTTTCCCCGTTTCCGGACTTTCAAATGCATCCTGCTCACCCCAAATGAAGTGCACTTGCATTTCCAGTCGATCCAGCTTATTACCCAGATACAGTTCGTCCTTCCATCCTCGGAGAGTTAGTACATTTTCCAATAAACTGGTGTGAGCGATCATAGCTCCAGGGAGAGATTGATTCTGCCTGGTGTGTTCCAGTAAGTTCAGAGAAATCTTGTTAACGTCGGCCACCAGGAGTTTTTTATGAATGTCCCTTGCTGACTTAATACTTGGTTTTGCCACGGTCTTTAAAAGTAGTCGATTTAATCTACTGACTCCCAGCAAACGTAACATAGGCGGAATCCATTTATTCATACCAGCTGGCGCACCAATCAGTATGAGCTTGGATACCTTTTCAGGATATTCGGCAAAACATAGTGCGAAATAACCGCCCATTGAGTTGCCCATCAAAAATGCTTTTTCAAGCCCTAACGCAGTCATGAGAGAATTCATGAAAAGTACCGCACTTGCCGTAGTCGATCCCCGGTAATCCATGGCGTCCGATAAACCATGACCTGGACGGTCAACCACAAACAAATGAAATGCGCAGAAAGAGGCTTGAGAATATTAATCCATTCACTGGAGTGACTTAATCCTCCATGCACCGGATGAGAGGGTCTCCTTGGCCGAGCTCTAAATAGTGTATTTTTTTACCGGGCCATTGATTTCTATGAATTTTGATTCCGGATCTATTTCTGCTTGCTTGAAAAGGAGATTTCGGGTTGACTTGTATTGCTCAATGATATCCATGGTCCAGACACTTTTGGATTTTAATTAATATAATTAATATAATAATAAAATGTCCCTAATCAAAATAGAGGACAGCTCATCAGTGAGAAAATTCAGAGTCATCTAGAGGTCCAGTAAGTCGTTGTTTGATTCTATTTGCGAGAAAAATAATAGGCAGCCAAAATATTAAGTGCCAAGCCATAAAGTCCCGCATGAATTCCCCAAAACGTATTTATGTCTAAAACAAAAGTTCCAACAGCAAATAAAAATCCAATAGACAATCCCCACATCATGCCCTTGCCGTTGATTCTTTTTACATAGATTCCCAATAAAAAAAGAGGGGCAATCTGAACCAGAATTTGCATTTTTAATTCAATTAAACCCCATAGAGTTATTTTAGGTTGCAGGGCAAACAAGACCATTAAGAACATAATCAACCACGAAAACCTTTTACCGATCTGGGTAATCTTTTCTTCAGGGGCATTCTTAAGTATCGACTTGCCAAGAATATCTTTAGCAATAATGGAAGACAAGGATAATAAGACCGAGTCGGCGGTAGACATGATTGCTGCAAGCAGACCAAGGAGCACAAGCACTGTAAAAGCAAAAGTGAAACTTGACTGTAATCCCCAAACCCGTAGCATTTCGGGAGCACCGCATCACTGGCGAAAGATTCCTGCCCTTGAAAATGTGGGATACTGATCACACCCAAAATAAATAGAATAAGCACCGTCAACAATGGCATAAAAACCATGGCACCTAATGACTGTCGAAGCACCTTGACTGACCGGGCAGCGTAAATACGTTGGATGACCTGAGGATAGACGGCGCCGGCCAGGCCAATCATAAATACACTGCTGGCCCAGTATATCCGAAAAGAGAGATCAGGCACCCCGATTTTCTCCGGTTCGTTTTCGATGAGCCAGTTACTGATTCTGGTAAGTTCAATTTGATCCGGCATGACCGTAAAAAAGATCCCAATCAAGCCTACAAATAAAATGATTCCCTGAATGACATCTGTCCAGGCCACTGCCCGCATGCCTCCCAGCGATTCGTAGATGATCACGACAAATGCTAAAAATACTACACCTGCCCAATATGGTATCTCACCATTAGTTATCCCCGTGGTAATGTGCCCCATGGCAATGAGTTGGGAGAGGAGAAAGTTGACTGAGACAATCACCAAAATGATATTAGCAAGAAGAGTTAGCACCGGATGGTTAAATCGATAGTCAAACCAGTCTCCAGGTGTGATGAAATTTTGATTTCGAGAAATTTTATATAACTGAGGTGCAAAGGTGAGGTAAAAAATCACAATTGCCGTCATATAGCCCAAGACCAAAATCATCCCCATCCCTTTGTTGACTACCTCAGCCGGAGTGACCAGCATCGTGTTGGCGCTGTATTGGGTAGCGTACAATGTCAAGAGTAAAACGAAAGATCCTAATCCTCCTCCAGCGAGGTAAAAGGCCTTAAGAGAGTTAGATTGCCTTTTTTTGTTGGCAATTAGCCCGAGACAGATCAATAGAAGCAAATAAACGATGATGCAGGATAATATAATCGTATTGTTAAGCATCGGTTCTTACTCCTTCCAGTATTTATGAATAATCCAAACGGAAAATAGAGCCATTAGAAAAATGGTCATTATACAGCAAATCAGCCAAAAGGTAATCCAAAGCAAGTTGCATTGCATATTGTTCCGGCAGATACCAGGGTATTGAAAGTGCGAATAGAAACAGATAAATCAGCCAAACCCAGGTAGGAAATACTCTTTCGGGTTCGAACACCGGTTCTTGGGAATGGCTATGATGCTCTTCTGTTTTCATTTAAGTGAGACGCTTCCTTTTAGAAAGGGGGGGGGGGTGTCGGGGCCCCGCAAAGGGCCGCCGGGCGCGGGGGGGGGGGGGTGGGGGGTGGCGGCCCCGGGCCGGGGTCCCCCCCCCCCCGTTTGTATAAACCCTTCAGCAAATCTGGCTCCCATCATTCTTTGAGACTTCGAATCAAAATGCACTTTGTCTCCTTTATTATTTAAATCTTGGGTGTTAACTACAGAGATGTTGATGCTCTGATCGGCAAAATTCTGAATGATTGAATTGATGGAATCCCACAAGAGTTGTTTTTCTCGTGGTTCGGCATAGGGTCCGAGCTGACCAATCATAATTGGTAGAGAATCATTTTGGACAGTGGTTCTAAATGTTGAAAATAATTTGCCCAGGTTGTAAGCGTAAGTCGGTATTGATAACGGATTTGCATTGCTCTCTCCCTGGTGCCACAATATGCCTTTAATCTTGCCATGTTTTTGAGCAAACCGGACCTTCTCCCTAAAATTAGTCATTAATGCAACCTCGCGGTAGGTTGAGTCTCCCAACCATTGTTCGATTGAGCTGCCACCAACAGCACAAGGAATTAATCCTATGGAGACATCGGCAGGTATTGAATTAAGTAATGTGTTGGCAAATGACAAGCCACAATCGAGACCAGTTCTGCTTGGTTCAAAATAGTGCAGGGGTTCTTTTGCGTAAATCCAATTTTCAGTTTTATCAATCGATAAAATTCGGCGATTACTGATTGTGTCCATTGGCTCTACCAGCCCCCGACCAGCCATGTTAGATTGGCCGGCCAAAATGAAGATCCAAAAATGATTTTTCTCCGGCAGTTGATCAACGAATTCAACTTGCGTAGGAAAGTGGACTGTGCGTTCATCTACTTCCTGTTGACAGGCAGTACCCACGAAGAGTAATAAAAGGGCTATAAATAGAAATTTCACTTCCCTCCGGAATCTGGCTTCAATTATTGATTGATATTTGCAGGTATGTTTTAAGTTGGTTGTTCGCATTCGCAGATATATTCTTAGTAATTTTATAGATATTTTAATTTGAACAATCAAAGATTTATCGCACTGAATCGATTTTTCAGGCATCACTTTGATCGATTTTTCGGCTTTGCTAAAGCACCTTTTATTCAGAATGATCCTTCTCCTGTAAATACACATCCAGCTGCTGCACCTTGCTTCTTTTTCGGGTGTCATTGTAAAAAACTACGATGATATCTTTCTTTTTCACATTCGATAACAAAATGACCCCGCAACTGATTTTCGGGACTTGACCTCATTTATTTTTATTAAATTTCCAGCATCACTGAAAATTTTGCCGTTGACTTTTTCGAATTTCCAGACTTTCATCCAAAAGAAATTTTCTGCAAATAGTTCAGTAGCTATCGGTTCGTGCCAGTCTGGTAGAACCTCCATTATTCTCTCTTTGGTTTTTTCCAGCAGGGGGAATTGAAGGGAGGGCTCTTGGTTTTAATTCGGCTAAGGTCAATAGAGTCTCAAGACCGGGCATTGGCCGCGCTTGGGGCTCCATAGGTGCGGTTGCTAAACGAAATAACTCCTACCCCGTATTCCGGATAAATACGCCACTCACTGCCATAACCTGGTAGTCCGCCACTGTGTGAAACCCGGATGATGCCCGAGCAATCTTGTCGCCACCCTAATCCGTACCCATATCCTGTAGTCACGGCACAGGTGTCCCCCCTGAGATTCGTGGCATCTGAAAATAAGCCATTGAATCGCCAGGGCTGATGCATTTCACGGATACTTGACCTTTTTACTGGTCCAGCATCAGGTGCATTCCTGGGAGGCCAGGCATTCAAGTGCAAGGACACATATTTGGCAAAATCTTCTAACGAACAAAGCATGCCACCCATAGCCCCATAGGACCCATCTGATAATAGTGGTTCTTTTTTCCATTGTTCATCTTCCCATCGATAACCCTGAGCTAGCAGCGATAAAGGCACTTCTTCATAATCGTAGAAGGAATTTAGCATGCCCAGTGGTATTAAAATGTTGTCTCTGATGTATTTTTGGTAGGGCATAGCACTCACATTGGTAATTATTTTCCCAAGCAGAGCATATCCCAGATTGCTGTACTCAAATGTTACACCAGGTACATTGGATAGCGAAAGTCCCTCACTGATCAATGCCAACAGTTCATTATCCGTATCCGCTAGCTGCCGGTCACCCCATGGATTATCTTCGGGAAATCCGGCCGACATGGTCATTAGATGTTTAATCGTTATTGCTGGAGCATCATCAGTTAATGGTATTACCTTTTCAAATTCCGGGATGTATTTGGTCACTGGATCACTCAATTGCAGTTTTCCAGCATCCCTTAGATGAAGAATAGCCATTGCGGTGAAACTTTTGCTCATGGATGCTATCCGGTAGACCGTCTTAAGAGATGATGCCGTATTATTTTCAAGATTGGCGAGTCCGGTACTTCCGGAAAATACCAGTTCATCACCTATCACTACTCCATAGGTAATCGAAGGAAATTTATTGTTCTCGGCATACTCCTTATAGATCTGAGCTATGACAGGAAAAGCCTCCTGTGTCTTGGAGCTTACTCGCTGATCCGCAAATGTGGGTGATATATATTCAGAGGTCGTTTGGTTGCTCTTGTCGGATTGCCCATGACAATTAATAATTATGGTTAAATTAATTACAATAAGCGCAAGTTTTTTCATGAGCAGTTTAGGTTGTGTCAATTGAAAAAGTCTTTTTTTATATCTGGTATTTCGTCGTGATGTGACGGCCGAACAATTTAGCCCGGTTGGCATCATCATCACATGTTCTGGGCATACCACTCCTTCCTTATTCAGGTGATTTCATCTTTGCTTTTTCCAAAATTTCGATTTGATTTGGGTTAACTGATTCTTTTTTATATTCCTCTCCATATTTTGAATAATCAGAGTCTTGAGATAGAACTAGACTGGGAGCAACTAAGAAAAGGAATAATAAATTCAAAAAGTTTCTTCTCATATTAACATTTTACTGAAATATCTACATTGAATTTCTTGAACCGCGTCATTCCATTGCATGAAGAAAGGCGCCTCATTTGCGGCCAATTTGGTTTAACGCTGTGTTTGAGTTGCTAAGTTCTTAACCTTGCTTTTGTCAATAAATTCAAAGTATCAGGCCTTACCAACAAGTCCATAAATGTTGATTCTGCTTTTCTTCCTTTTTAAATATGATGAACACATCCCAATTCCGCATAGTCATTGAACAGGGAGAGATCCTTGCCCTCTGTCTTTCCACTAAAATTAAGAACTGCAATTTCGGGGCACATCTGATTACATTCTTTTTCAATCAAAGAAATTTTTGTCTTCTTCGGCCAAATATTTTTTTGCTTCATTCACAATAAAATCAACCCCTAATCCCGGTCTATCCCATACTTCAATGTGCCCGTCTTTTACAATCGGATCAGGTAGTCCATCAATAATATCATACCACCATTCAGGGTTTCCAATCGAATATTCAAAAGCGATGAAGTTCTGAGGCATCACTGCCCCTACGTGCACCTGCGCTGCATTGCAAATCAGTCCGTTCCCAATACCATGAGGTGCCATTTGAATTCCATGTAGATCGGCAAACTCGGCTATCCATTTTAACTCGGCTAATCCGCCCACATCGGCCACATCCGGTCCGATGACCCGAACAGCATTTTTCTCGATCAGCTCCCGGAAATTTTGTCGCAAATAAATTTGTTCGCCTGTATGAATCGGCACTGTTGTGCTTCTGGTTAATTCAAGGTAATCATCGGCCATTACATAAGGGCGGTAGTCCCCGGTAAGGAGATCTTCCATCCACATCGGGTTATAAGGTTCTAATGCTTTGCACAGTCTTATCGCATCAGATAGCATAAAACCGGGCCCGCAATCTAACGCTAAACCAATCTCATCGCCCAGTACTTTTTTCATTGCTTCCACGCAGGCAATAATTCTTTTTAATCCTTGTTCTGTAATAGGTCCACGATTGGCATGGGGTTGGTTGTTTGGACCTGCTGGATCGCCGTAGAAAAAATTGGGCGCCTGTGCGCCCATTGAACTATGAAACACAATCGGCATCTTGATAATGGTAAACTTTTCTTTCGCAGCCTTCATCCGGGAAACCGTTTCGGAATAATCCGCTGGTTCAATCCCGGTATCAGAAGCCCGCGCTGGACTCCTTCTTGCAACTCCGCCATTATAAATGCGTACGCGGTCGCGTACCTTCCCTCCAAGTAATTTATAAACCGGCAAATCGGCTGCTTTTCCAGCTATGTCCCAGAGGGCCATTTCGATTGCGCTAACTGCGCTCCCCCATGGTTTGAAACCGCCCATGCGTCTGATTTTCATCATGCACCTTTCAACGTTTGTTGGATCTTCGCCAATCAAATAGTCTTTATAAAAAAGTACATAGGGCTTAAGATAAGACTTAGCGATCTCACCTTGCCCATATCCGCTAATACCTTCGTTGGTAGTGATTCGAACCACGGGGCTGCGACCAATAATTGCACACTTCAGGTCTGTGATAGTTAGCACTCCTTTTACAGGAGCCATCCCTTTTTCATATGAAGACACCATATTAGTGGCTGCATGTGCCTTTTTGCTACCAAATAGACCTAGAAGTCCGGATGCCGACCCTATACCGAGCATTTTAATTGTGTTTCTACGCTGACTAGCAAAATTGTTCTCTTCTTTTGCCATAATTAGTTGAAGTTATTGATGATCAATGAATTGATTAGTTTCCACTTGTTAAATAGAATTTCTTAGTCAAAAAACATTTTGTCCTCTTCATTTAAATATTTCTTTGCTTCGTTTACGATAAAATCAACACCTAATCCTGGTCTATCCCAGACTTCAATGTGACCGTCTTTTACAATGTCTTTCGGCATACCAGTAATGATATCATACCACCACTCAGGCAAGGCAACCGAGTATTCAAAGGCAATGAAGTTTTGTGGCATAGTAGCCGCCACATTTACTTGCGCAGCGTTACCAATCAGTCCATCGAATATTCCATGCGGCGCCATTTGAATTCCATGTAAATCAGCAAACTCAGCAATCCATTTTATTTCGGCCATACCACCTACATCGGCTACATCAGGGCCTATAACCCGTATCGCATTTCGTTCAATTAATTCACGAAAATTTTGCCGCAAATAAATTTGCTCGCCTGTATGAATGGGCACCGTTGTACTTCGGGTTAGTTCCAGGTAATCATCGGCCAATACATAAGGACGGTAATCTCCGGTAAGAAGATCTTCCATCCACATCAGATTATAAGGTTCTAGTGATTTGCAAAGTCTTATGGCATCCGACAACATAAACCTTGGCCCACAATCTATGGCTAAGCCAATCTCATCGCCTAATACTTTTTTCATTGCCTCCACGCAGGCAATAATTCTTTTTAATCCTTGTTCTGTTAATGGGCCACGATTAGCGTGTGGTTGGTTTCCTGGACCAGCCGGATCACCATAGAAAAAATTAGGTGCATCATTGGCCATTTTACTATGGAAACCAATAGGCATTTTTATAATCGTAAAACCTTCTTTCGCAGATTTCACTTTAGCTACAGCATCTGCATAATCTGCTGGTTCAATGCCTGCGGTTTGCCGATACTGCGCAACCGCGGTAGTGTAAACCCGAACGCGATCACGCACCTTGCCACCAAGTAATTTGTAAACAGGAAGAGAAGCGGCTTTGCCCGCAATATCCCATAGTGCCATTTCAATGATACTTACAGCACTGCCATAAGGTTTAAAACTGCCCATGCGCCTGATCTTCATCATGCATCGCTCAACATTGGTTGGGTCTTCACCAATTAAATAGTCTTTATGAAAAAGTACAAAAGGTTTAAGATAAGCCTTGGTACTTTCTGCTTGTCCATAGCCACTAATACCCTCGTTTGTTGTAATGCGAACCACTGGGCTTCCGCCAATTATAGCACACTTCAGGTCTGTGATCTTGATTTCAGGTTTTGTAGCATATTTAGCCTGAGTTGACCCTAGTTCAGAAAATATTCCTGCATACGGATTTGAAGCTAATAAACCCGCACCTAAACCGCCAATTGAAGCTTTTTTCAGAAAACCCCTTCGGTTCGATGAACTATCTTGTTTTCTCATTTTACTCAAATTTGACATTTCTTTCATAATTCATAATCATAAATATTTAAAATTCAGTTCTATTTACCGTGTATCGCACCATACGGGATATACAGGTCAAGTGAACCATGTGTGCCGGATGAAAGTGAGCAAAGCAAACAAGTTGCTCCAAATCGAATCCTTTGTGGTTAAATTTACTTCTATTTCTTAGTTTTTTAAGCATTAATTCTCCTTTGATATCTATTCGATGAGCAGTGTGGACCAGGCGATCTAAAAGGGCATCAGCTATGGTCTGTTCGCCTATGATTTCATGCCTGCTTCTATTGGAAGTTGAGAAGCAATTAAAGTTGTTTTTCCATGTCTTTCCCTCGATGATTTCCATAAAGGAGTGCCTATTGATGTTGTCCAGCCTTTCAGGCCAAAGTCGTCAAGTATAAGTGAATTTTGCTTTTCGAGTTTATTTATTTGCTTTACATAAGAACCCTAGCTTTTGACTTTTTGAGCTTTGAAAATAATTTGGACTTATTAAACTACATGACCTTATCGTCCAAGGTTCAGGCTTAATAGCCTATGGCCGATGCAATATAGTCTGTACCTGCACCTATCTTCCTGTCAGGTGTATGTTATCTTTAAGCTTTACAAAGTCACCACGGTTAAAACGTCGATCTTCCTAGTTGGATCATAATCGATATTCTCCATTACCGTACTATACTTTAACTTGGCCGATTTGGTAAATCGTTCTATTTTCGGTTCTGCCAGTCATCCAATTCCGACTGCGTCAGATAAGCAATCAGTTTGTCATTGGTGCAAATTAATGCTCCGCGGTGATAAACTGGTGTTAAAGGCCCTGAGTTTACCATAGAGCGATCAGCAATTCATTATCGATCTCTCAGTACCAAAGAGTTTTTTAAAGCCGATGGCAGTAAAGGGATTGATATATTTGTCTATCATAGTTTTCAGTGAGTTTTATAAAAATTTAAAGAGGGATAGACTGTAATTTTACGGGCTACTAAATAGTTGGACGCGCAGAGTGCTCTCAACGGCAGTCGTTAACTTTATCAATGGCGCTCGGTAGCCTTTTCACCCGACCCAGCCTCGGCGACTTCACGCAATCAGGACTATGACCATGAGATCCACCCTCACCCACCTAACCACCTATTACTCGCGCCACTGGCTCCGTTGCATGCTCAGCCGCCTGCTGTGAATGATCTGCCTTTTCCGGACGGCATCAATTATGTACGAATCGAACGCAGCGATTCGGACAAGTACAAGTTCCTGCACGACCCGGCCATCGAAGTTCACAAGGGGGAGCTTTTTGCCGCATGGTATAACTGTCCTGATCAGGAAATCGTTGGCGAGTAGCTCATCCGCGGCCGCCGCTCGAAGGACGGCGGAAAGACTTGGAGCGAGTTGGAAGTGATTGCCTCAGACACCAGCGGTGATGGCACCTACTATGTGCCTGCCCAGTTGCTCTCTCAGCAGGAAGTACTCAACGCCTTCGTCGGCACCATGAAGGGCGGGCATGACCTCATAAAGACCTGTGAGGTGAATGTGCTGGACGAAGCGACGAGCCGCTGGAAACCAGGTGGGGGAGATTGCGGACCTCTTTCTTCCGAATTGCCGGCCCATCAAAATGGCCGACGGCAACTGGATCATGGCGGGCCGGGCTGCGAGCCACTTCGGCGTGAAGCCCATCATCCCGGCCGTGGCCATCAGTAAGGGGAATGATCTGATGGGCCGCTGGACCGTGGTCCCGCTCCCGTAGGAAGGGCTCCAGGAGGAAGAGAAGCCACACACATACCCTGAGACGACAGTTTGGATAGAAGGCAGCAATGTGGTCGCCCTGACCCGCAGCAAAAGCCTACTGCCTTTCGTCTATGAGAGCAAGGACTATGGTCGCACCTGGAGCGTTCCGTCGGCCTTCGAGGGTCGGAACGGGAAGCGACTCCATGCGGCTGATTCGAAACTTTATGCCGGCCACCTCTCCACGGGAGAGCGGCTATGTGGTCTATAGTAAGGCCACCAAAGATGAAGAGGGGCGAACTTGCGGGCGCGGAGATCTGATGATAGGGATCAGCCCCCCCGGCAAAATTGAAGAGTGCTGCACACCTGAGAATATCTGGCGGGTACAGGACCGAAACGACCCTGCCGTGCCCGCTTCCCCAGGCGTCAAAGCTTTCCACTATCCTAGTGCCGTCGAGCATGAGAGGCGCCTCTTCGTGATATACACCGTCGGCGATACACCGCTTCGTCAATGTGAGCTAGCGATCATCCCAATCGCGTCGCTACAACTCAAGAACCGCTGAAGAAATAGGGAGCCCAAGCCATGAAACGCATCCTCACACTCCTCACCGCCCTGCTGCTGGCAGGACCGCTTGAATCCTTACCTATTGGCAACAGTTATTCTGTTTGTATCCCATTTCAAGATTATGTAGCCGATTATTGCAGAAATCAAAGAGCCAATTAGTATTCCTATTTTTGCCGAGTCAATAAAAATTGGATTATTTTTAAAAGCCAAACTTGCTATAAAAATCGCCATTGTAAATCCAATTCCTGCTAAAAATGAAACGCCAATAATTTGTCGATTGCTAATATCTTTTGGTACAACTAAAAGATTAATTTTTTTTGCCAATAAAATGATTGACGTGATACCAATACTTTTACCTATAACTAAACATAGAACTATGTTTCGCATTAGTGGAATATCTAAATCAATTTCGCTGTTAAGTAGCACCCCGGCATTTGCTAAAGCAAAAATTGGAATGATAAAATAGGCGACCCAATTGTGGAGTTTATGTTCCAAGTGTTGAAGTGGTGATTGATAACTCTCCGTCCAATTTTCTATAGAATCAATCTCTGCTATTTGTTCATTAGATAATATGGGTTTTTCTGATATTTTGGCTTTTCTGATATTTTCTGTAATATGAACTAAATGATCTATAAAATCTGAAGTTTTAATTTTTTGTCTTACTGAAACTGAAAAAGCTAATAATATACCTGCTAAAGTTGGATGAACACCAGATTTCAAAAATAGCATCCAAATGATTATTCCAAATATTAAAATCAAATATTTAGAGTAAAAACCTTTAAAAGAAATTAGGTAAAGTATTGCCAATAGAATTAAAGCTATGACCAATAAGTTGATATTTATATTTCCGCTATAAAAAATAGCAATTACTAGAACTGCGCCAAGGTCATCGACAATAGCAAAAGCTGTTAAGAATATCTTTAAACTAATTGGAACACGATTACCCAAGAGGTTTAATATTGCTAAAGAAAAAGCAATATCAGTTGCCATTGGTATTCCCCACCCATTAAGTGTTTCGGGGTTTTTATTTAATGCAAGAAAAAGTAAAACAGGAACCAAATACCACCTAAAGCTCCAAATAAGGGAAAGGCTAATTTTTTTATAGAGTTCAATTCTCCGATTAAAAACTCTCGTTTAATTTCCAATCCAATTAGGAAAAAGAAAATCGCCATTAAGCCATCGTTAATCCATAATATCAGAGGTTTATTTAGTTCAAAATGAGGCGAAGTAAATCCCAATTTATATTGCCAGATCGATTGGTAGCTGTCTCCATATTGTGAATTTGCCCAAATTAACGCAACAAGTGTTGAAATAATCAATAAAATTCCGCTAAAGCTTTCTATTCTAACGAATTTCTGAAAGGGGGTTAGAATCTTTTTTATCATTTCTTTTAATTGTTGTCAACTATAAAGGAAAGTATGCGATTTCGAAGCACCAAACATTCAGTTAACGCAAAGGAAGTCAGGTCAATTCTTTGTTGGGTCAATTCTTTAGAAATAGGCCCGTTCTTACACTTCAATGGATTGAGCAATTTGTTCGTCCATCTTACTTCACTGTTTATCGTCATTATTTTTAGTCTGTCCTGAACAGCCAAATGAGCCTAATATTGTTGATATAATTCCCATCGCTATGAATGTTCTTGTCATTTATGTCGTCTTTTTTTACCTGACCTGATAACTAATTTTTTAGTCGCTTGAGAAATTCCTGCACGCCATATTCAGGACTTGCCATCACTTCTTTATCGAGGGTCTTTAGATGCTGTGCAGCATTCTGCATGGATGCCTGAGCCAGGAAAATGGCTTCCACTCCAGAATTTTTTTCCAGTATAATCTGGGCAATCTCTTTTTCATATTGTTCAGGATCACCCTGCTCAAAAAACCTCCAACAATCGCTGCAATCAATCAAAGAAATTTCAACATCCTTGTTCAATCGACGGGCAGTGTCTTCCACCAGTTTTTTACTAACGAGCACCGTAGATTTTACAGTAAAAGCCAAACCGATACGGTTGTATTTTTTAACAAGATATTCGACAGCAGGTTGGTCAATTCGCTCGATACCATCCACTTTCTCACATTCGTCGCCATAGCTGGAGCAGGTGCAGACAATCATTTCAGAGGTCTCATTTTTAATTTTCGCGGTCTCTTGCTGAAACGATTCACTATCGGCTGTGCCCTGGGCGAGCGCATAACGCAGGAGATCTTCATTAACAAAATGCCGGATCTCAACATCTTCATCATATTTTCGTACCAGGTCTTCAAATCGTTTTACATTGGCTTTGGCCGTATGGAGGAAAGTTATCATAGTTCTGGTTTTTTTAGTAATTCGAAGATAGGCAACATAAATGTGGATAAACTATTCACCATTTAATTTATTGATCGTAAAAAGGGATTATATTCAAATACTTCCAGAAAGTAGTTGTCTGATAAAATGATGCATTAGGCCCTAGACAAATTTCGGAGTGCAAATAATTATTCGGGATTGTCGCTCGCAGAAAGGCAAAGCGACTAATGGTTGATTTGCTGTCAAATTGATTAACTTGCTTCAAGATTTGACTAACCTACCGGCTCATGAAAAACCTCCTCCTTGTTTTATTGATGGCTTGCAACTTTGCATTTGTCCAGAGTCAATCAAGCCTCTTCTTCGATATTGTTTTACAAGGAGGCCGGGTGATGGATCCGGAAACCGGTTTTGACGGGATCCGTAATGTGGGTATCATCAATGATCGTATTGCAGAAATTTCGTCTGAAGCCTTAGCTGGCCGGGAGATCGTTGATGTAGCTGGTCTGGTAGTCGCTCCGGGGTTTATCGATCTTCATGTGCATGGTATGACTAATGAAGCCCATGTTTACCAGGCAAGAGATGGTGTCACGACAGCCTTAGAACTCGAGAGTGGCAAGTCTTTTCTCAAGGAATGGATTGCCGAGAAATCAGGACATTCGATCGTGAATTTCGGTGCATCCGTACCCCATGGTACTTTGAGGGCTTTGGCTATGGAGAGCTACCGGCATTATTTTCAAATGGCTCAGGACCTTATAGAAAAAGAGGGATGGAATAGTTCCGGGCTGAGTAAGATTATGATCAATCTGGGTCGGGCAGCTTATCAACCCCTGACCGATGAAGATATATTGGCACTTCCTGACTTGGTTGATTATGAACTTGCCGCGGGAGCTCTTGGAATCGGTGTTCCGGTAGGTTATTATCCGGGTGCGACACATCACGAAATCTATCGCATTTACGAATTGGCCGCTGAGCGGCAGATACCGGTTTTTTCGCATACCCGGGGTTTTGGAATGCAGGGTATTCAGGAGGCAATTGCCAATGCTACGTCTAGTGGAGCTTCACTTCACATTGTGCATGCGAATAGTCTTTCGCTGGGAGACATCCAGGTTACCCTGGATATGGTCTCTTCGGCCCAGGAAAATGGGCTAGATATCACAACCGAGGTATATCCCTATACAGCAGCATCGACGTCACTGGAATCCGCCATTTTTGATGATGGATGGCAAGAAATATTGGGGATCACCTATGGTGATCTGCAATGGGAGAGTACTGGGGAAAGACTAACCAAGGAAACTTTTGATCAGTATCGGAAGTCGGGAGGTAATGTGATTATTCACATGATGAAACCGGAATGGATAGACCTGGGGGTGAAGCATCCATGTACAAGTATTGGCTCGGATGGGATGCCCTATGCGCAAGGAGCACATCCGCGTACTGCCGGTACTTTTTCCCGTGTACTGGGAGTTTACGTCCGTGAAAAAGGCCTGCTTTCCCTCATGGATGCTCTGAAGAAGATGACGATCATGCCGGCAAGAAGATTGCAGACCATTTCACCCATGATGTACCGTAAAGGCCGGATCCAAGTTGGAGCGGATGCTGATATTACCGTCTTCAATCCTGTTACCGTAATCGACCGGGCAGATTTTAAAGGACTTCAGTTTTCAGATGGTATACCATACGTGCTCATCAATGGTGTTTTTGTCGTTAAGGAAAATAAGAATGTAGATGGAGCTTTCCCTGGTAGAGCCATTTTAAGTAAATATAAAACCCGTTAAGGTATTTTGTTCCAATTCATGTAGTTCAAAAACCACAGAAGGTATTAAGTGGCGTATCATTTTCGCTTCACCAGATTTACTATATTTTTTCTAAAGATCACCAACAAAAGACCAAGAATCAAGAATGGCCAAAGATTGACTAGCACTAAAATAAAACCCAAAAAACCATCTATCCCATTTTGAAATGCATTTGTCATTCTTCTCACAAATGATGGTTGGTTTGATAATCCAGAGCTCACCAACTCAGAGATTTCAAGGTTCAATGTGGAGTAATTCACTTTGTCATCTAAGAATTGAATCCGTCCTTTTTTACTTTCGATTTCCTCTTCTATCCTTCTCACTTTTTCCTGAACTTCCAGAATTTCCTCAATTGATTTAGCCTTCTTCAGGATTTCTTTGTATTGACTCAAATATGCGAGATTGTTATCTAGCCTAATATTCAAGTCGACATATTCTTCAGTTACATCCTGGGAGCTTACATTTTTCGATATTAGTTTCCCAACTCCAATTTCCAAGTCACCTAACAGTGGATCAAAACTTTCACTAGGGACGCGAATTATAAGGGATTAGGAAACTCGATCACCATATGACGTGTACTGCTCATTTTCGTAGTACGCTTTATACTTCGTGATCAAACCGTCAACAGTTTCTTTACTTAGATTCAAATCGGAGACCTCGAAATTCATTCCACCACTCCTGATTATCTTACTGTTTTTATCAAGTTCGAACTCAGGAGGTGGTGCCGGTTCAGCTGTTCGTGGTGGTTCAATTTCTATTCTATCTGTGTAAGCAACAGCATCGTGTTGCATATATTCTTTCCCCATGCTTTCGGACTGGCCAGACTCATTAGAACAATTCACGAGAGACAAAACAATCAATATTATGAATATCCTTTCCATTTGTTTTCTCTTAAAGATGCATTATTTGAGATTATAGTTGTTTTTTCAATTCCCTATGCCCACTAACAAGCAAATAGTGGACATTTTTAATTTGTTGAATTAGGTTCTTGCAATTACAAAATATTCAGATATTCTAATCGTCGTTTCACTTCATCATTTTCCCGCACATTTTTTGAGATCTTTTCGAGTGTAATGTCGAAAGAATAGTTGTAATCTGGTGAAGTCATTAAAGTGATAGAATTTAATATCAGCAAAGCTTCGGCCGGTTCCTCTGATGCATATAGTGATTTGCTCATCACTTCCGAAGGAGGCTCGACCCCGATAATACCCAAAAATTCAGCGGCTCGTACCCGGTTTATGAGTTCGGGATCGTTCTGGGCAATTTCCCGGATATCATTCCGCAGCACTTTAGCATTCTCTCGAAAGCCACTACGGACAATCAGGGCCCAATATCGCTCCCATTCGTCAGCTGAAGCTAAATGTTTTATCAATCGATCTTTAACCTGCTCAAATGTTGCCAAATTTAGGTTTGCGACTTCAAGATATTGCTGAATATCCTGTTGGTGTTTTTGCCCAAATGCTACAGGATTGTCAAATGCATTTTTAATCAAATTGTGTTCGGGGTAAAAGGAAAGATCGGGCATTTCTTTCAGCCAGCCATTCAACCGGCTCCGCATTTCAAGTAAGGTTTGGCGGTGCTCTTCTTCATTGGCTAAATTCTTGGTTTCAAATGGATCTAATTCAATATCAAAAAGGGCTTCGGGATCATGTGGACGGAAGAATTTTGCCTGATCTTCATTAAGTTTACCCTTTTCATAAAGCGAGAGCCATTCCTGATAGGCCAGTTGCTGGTACCGGTAATTATTCATTAATCCATCAAAATTGCACGGTTGAAAATAGCGGATGTATTTGTACTTGCCTTTGCGTAGTGATCTGACCTGGTCATATTTTTCATCAAATCGGTCAGCATAGCTAAAGGTCTCATCGCGTGTATTTAAATTTTCGCGATTTGCTCCCGGTCCTAGAAATGCTTTGCCATCCATTAATTTCGGAATTTTTATGCCGGCCAGATTTAAAACGGTAGGAGCAAAATCAATAAAACTTACAAATCCATCCTGCGTGCTTCCCATTTCAGTGTCAACCAACTCCTGATACTTTGCTGGAATATAGATAACCAGGGGAACGTGTAGTCCGGTTTCAAAAAGATAGCCCTTGCTGCCTGGCAATACACCACCGTGATCTCCAAAATAAAATATAAAGGTATTGACAAGGAGCCCATCTTTTTCCAATTCAGCAATCACTGCGCCTACCTTCTTATCCATTTCTTGGATCTTGTCCCGATAGTAAGCATTGGTATATCTGAATAGATCTGATTGGGGGTGATCTGGTTGAATATCAAATGCATTTAAATCCGTTTCTGTTGAAGTGCTGTCCATTTGCTCCTTCGAGAAATGCAGACTTGATTCATGAGAAATGCCGATGTTAAAAACATGGAAGAAGGGTTGATCCTTGCCCCGGTTTTTCCAGGTGGCTTTATTGGAAGTTTCATCCCAGACTCCTCCGTCTTTGATAAGATTATAATCTTCTTTGCTATTATTGGTTGTATAGTAACCGGCCTCCCTTAAATATGCCGGAAACATCAAAAGTGAGTCGGGCATAGAAACGATCTGCATCTTCCGGTGAAATTGAGCTCCTATTCGTGGAGCATAACAACCCGTGATTAAAGTAGATCGTGCAACACTGCAAACTGGGGCATTGGAGAATGCATGTTTAAAAGTGATGCCGTGGACCGCAAGCTTTTCAATATTTGGAGTGCTTACTCCATTGCTATCAAAAAGACTTAAATAATGTTTTGAATTATCTTCTGAAGTAATCCATACAATATTAGGACGGTCTGATTCTAGAGCGTGTTTGGCGCAAGAACTGAAAAAGGAAAATGCAATCAGAAATAGGTAGTAAATATTTATTTCTCTCAATTTGTGTAAATGATTTGTAGATCGGTTTATATTCTGAAGCCTTCCTATTGCTGGGAAATTTATAGATAGACCGAATTTCCTCCAAGGGGTCATGACCCCTTGAAATTCAAAGCGGCAACTTTCGGGCTACCCACTAAAGGGTCGCGCTCTTTAAATCTATCTCATAGGCAATATCTTCTTCAACTATAAAGTCATCAATTATCTCTTCTAACTCATCTGATTTTAGCAAACCATGTTTTATTCGACTATACTTAATATAAGAGATGGCATTGTAAAGATGAGAGGTTTTATAAATATATCCTGGCACGATGGAATAAGATGCCAATTCCCACTCGTCAAGAGCTGCTCGGTAAAATTTTTAACCATAAATGTTCTAGATCGCCGTCCTTCAGGGAACGGGGAAATCATGGAATCAATCTCATTTGACGACGAAATAATTTGCTACTTACCGATTTAATTCTCTGGATAATACTAGACAAAGCTTCATTTTGGCAAACCGGGAGAAGGTGCACATGATCTCTACATATATTGTATGCAAGTATTTGGTAACCAGTTTCTTTAACAATAGTGCCAATCGTTCCGCTAAGTAGTATTTCTTCATCCAAGCAAAGCTCAACAGGTATACCACTACGAATTCGATATTTGATCATCCTCTGGGAAATACGACTATTATGAGTTGTCAGCACAACGTGAAAGGCGTGTAAATCTTTCATCCGAGTTTTTTATATTTTGTTTCACTTTCACAAGGGGTTGGGACCCCTTGGAGTGGAACGTATATAGTAAAAAATTCGTCATTCTTTACACTTCCCACCCTTTGCGATAGGTTCTTGTCACGAATTGATTCGCCTCCTCCATATTAGTGATGCGGGTATTCTCACCATCCCACAGTAATTTTTTTCTTGCGTAAAACTCCATTTTTCCCGAACTGTTTTCTCGCCTCAACATGTAGCTTCTAATCGCCAAATTACCCATCAATACCGTCTCGGTCATTGGACCGGCATAGTCAAACGAAGATGTTAAGGCCTTGTGTTCGGGGCTGCCAAATCCGGCCTTACATGCGTCGACCCACTTTCGGTGATGCCCATATTCAGGTTCGTCATTGGGTTCGGTTTCCGGTCCGAATTCAGTGGTACCGTCATTCAGGTAAAATTTTGGCATCAACGGTGAGCTGTCATTGATATTTGTCGAGATAATACCATTTTCACCAATAATTAATACGCCGTTTGCACTGTTGCTGCCTCCAATGTCATGATCTGCTGGAATGATTTCAGGATGGGCCGGACGAATACCACCATCGCTCCAGGTTAGTTCGATGGGAGATTTACTTTTGGTGGTAGCACCAAAGTGCAGGGTAATAAAAGAAGAGGGAGGACAACCCTCGGGATGATAATCTGCATTCCACATTTGGGTATAGACCGAGCCAACACTGCATTCTGCATCAGTCGGGTATTTGAGACCAAGTGTCCTGAAGGGTATGTCGATGAGGTGGCAACCTACATCGCCGAGCGCACCGGTACCGTAATCCCACCAGCCTCTCCAATTGAAAGGATGAATTTCGGGCGTATATGGTATCATTGGTGCTGGTCCCAGCCAGAGGTTCCAGTCCAGCGCTTCCGGTTTTTTACTAGCATCGGGCTCTGGCATGGCAAAGCCCTGAGGCCATACCGGTCGATTGGTCCAGACCTGGACCTTAGATATTTTTCCCAAATTGCCTGAATCCACCCATTTTTGCACCATACCCAGTAGTGGATTCGATCCCCCCTGGTTACCCATTTGACTGACAATTCTCTTTTCTCTGGCCATTTCTGTCAGTATTCTGGCCTCCTTGATATTATTGGTCATTGGCTTTTGCACATAGACATGCTTACCTCTTTCCATGGCATAAACAGCCGCTGGAGCATGTACATGATCCGGAGTCGAAATGGTCACAGCATCGATATCTTTTTCCTGATCGAGCATCTGCCGGTAATCAGCGTAAAGTTTGGCCTTCGGAAAATTTTCTACCGATGCTTTTGCGGAGCCAGCAAAATCTACATCACAAAGGGCTACGACTCTTTCCCTACCTTCTACGGAAGCATTCTTAATATCACTTCTTCCCTTTCCCCCTGAGCCAATAGCCGCCAAATTCAATTGATCACTCGGTGCAGTATAACCTAATCCTCCCAGCACATGTCGGGGTACAATATAGAATGAAGATGCTACCGCACTATGCTTGATGAAGGCTCTTCGTGAACCAGATTGCTCTTGTTTTCGTTTTTTCATAAGTCCTTGAGATTAGTTTTTTTTGAATGTTGAGTTTAAATCTTTCATTCGCGGATTACAATATACAAAATATGATTGCTTGGCTCTTAGGGTCGAGACAAATGAATAGTGAAGGAATGTAAATGGAAAAGTGACCTGCAGATCAATCGAATCTTCCTCTTGTCTTCAAATTACACTCCCTAAAACTTCGAAAGACCACCCTGACCCACGGTGATCAGCGACGGTGCCGATGCTGATGTAAATCATTCTTATCCCAAAGTGAAAGTCGTTACTTCGATCTCTCCATTTAAACCGGATTAAAGCCGGATGGAGACTAGGAAAAATGTTCATTCACTAAATTACTGTGATATCATGTCAAGCAAAATTTTAGAGTATTTAGGCGCTGACGCCACCTCACTTCTTGAGCACCAGTGTAAAACGGTTTCAAAAGATATTTTACATCTACCCGGGCCTGATTATGTTGAGCGCATTGTAGGGGTATCCGATCGATCACCTGTGGTTATGCGTAATATGCAAACCATCTTTAATACGGGTAGACTGGGGGTACCGGCTATCTTTCGATCTTGCCCGTAGACCAGGGCATCGAACATACTGCAGGTGCATCCTTTGCTCCTAATCCCATTTATTTCGATCCAGCCAATATCGTTCAGTTGGCTATTGAAGGGGCTGCAATGCAGTGGCTTCGACTTTGGGAGTGCTTGGTTCAGTCTCCAGAAAATACGCCCACAAAATTCCGTTTCTGGTCAAATTAAATCACAATGAATTGATGACCTATCCTAACAAATACGATCAGGTATTATTCGCTAGTGTGGACCAGGCATTTGATATGGGAGCCCTGGCTGTTGGTGCAACTATTTACTACGGATCGGACGAGAGCACCCGGCAGATCCAGGAAATATCCGAAGCGTTCGAACACGCACATAGCCTAGGGATGGTCACCGTACTTTGGGCTTATTTGCGCAATAATGCCTTTAAAAGCGATAAGGATTATCATGTGGCAGCCGATCTTACCGGCCAGGCAAATCATCTTGCAGCTACGATCCAGGCCGATATTGTCAAGCAGAAACAACCCGAGAATAATGGCGGATTTAACGCGATTAAATTTGCAAAAACACATGCCAAGGTCTATAGCGATCTGACTACAGATCACCCGATTGATCTGACACGCTATCAGGTGATGAATTGTTTTATGGGCAGAGCCGGATTGATTAATTCAGGGGGAGCATCCGGGAAAGACGATTTTGCCCAAGCAGCTAAAACTGCGGTAATCAACAAACGGGCCGGCGGTATGGGTTTGATCTCTGGAAGAAAAGCCTTCCAAAGACCAATGGCCGAAGGGGTTAAGATTTTAAATTTAATTCAGGATGTGTACGCTGATACGACCATCACTATCGCGTAGGATTAAAAACTATTGGTATCTAAAAGTCCTGGAGCACACCGGGACTTTTTTAATGACTAGCACCTTTCAAAATCCAAAAACCTTTTTTGCCGTACCATAAAATATCTGGTCCACCGCAGATCTTGATAACTTAATTCCCTTGAAACTTCCGTCGATCAAATCGCTTTCAATAGTCTGGTCGCTTACAAAGAAAGTCCAGTCTCGAAGCCAGGTATCATGAATACTTTTAGCAAGTTCGGTAGGCTCGGCGGTACCGTTATCAACTATGTCGGTCGCATACATGATTCGATTCTGATATTTGACAAAGAAGTCATGTACTCGCTGTGGATCTTTCTGGGCTTGATAAAAAACCTGTCCCATTCGCGCCGCCAGATCGATCGTTGCATTCGGGTATTTGTCTAGCCAGGCGGCAAGGGTGTCTACGTTCCATTCAATACTGGCCATATGTGCGCCAACAAAATTTAGCTCCGGGTGCTTGGCAAGTCGATGGTCACGGGCCGTCATCAGCTGCTGGTAGGTGGGCAGCTCCGGATGCTGATACATATGATATTGCGGATGTTCTTTGAAATATGATCGATCATTGTTCGTAGTCATTTGATCCAATGGAAGCCAACAATTGAATGGCTCACCCTGATGGGCAAATAGGATCTTATTTTGCTGAGCAATGTAGTTAAACACGGAATCAAACCTTGGATCATCCAGCGTCACATTATTGTTGTTGGTATCTTTGAGCACCATGCCGATATTTTTCCAGACTTTAATGCCGATGGCGCCCTGGCTAAAACAACTATCCATCCAGGCGATCGAGCGGCTTGACCAACCTGGTTTATGAAAATCTTCCACGCTAAAAGCTGCGATTGTCCGGAACAGGTCAGGATGAGCTTTTTGTTGCACCTGAGTAAAATTAAACTGATTCCGGATACCTTCCCAGGTGCTAGCACCGTCTACCACGATATTGACCAATTGAAAACGATCTTCAATGGCTTGACTTGCAAAAACATCATTGCCATTGCGGATGTGTATATGAGCATCTGCTTTCGACACTTTGGAGTA
Source organism: Saprospiraceae bacterium (assembly GCA_016711125.1). Taxonomy (GTDB): domain Bacteria; phylum Bacteroidota; class Bacteroidia; order Chitinophagales; family Saprospiraceae; genus JABDMH01. The sequence continues at coordinate 111,142 of JADJTQ010000008.1, forward strand.
GTCAGCGATCGTGTAGAAATCACCATCATCACATCCGTTTAGAATGAAACTAATCAGAATAAGGGCTAGAGCAGAGAAAAATTGAGTCAAAATTTTCATGGAAATATTGATTAATGCCGGAAGATACGGATCGACATGAAGACTTCCAACTAGATCTTCCTTTTCGGGCAAGCCCATCAAGATCATGTGAAAGGGAAATCGAATCAATATTGATCGTAAAGCATTTGTTTCGTCAGGGAAGTTGAGGAAATTCCTGCTTTGATCTTGCTTCATCAGCGATCACTGCCTTTAGTAGCATGCGCCTTTTAAAATAGAGACAAGTACCCTGTTGATACAGAAAGTTTGCTTTTTAATTGTAAATTGAAGGTGTGAAAAAAAAAGCATTCTTATACAACGGATCACGGGCTTTCACGGAGGATTCTTCTTCCTTAGGCAAAGTCTGGGAGTCTCTTTTTTCATCGGAAAAATGCACGCCAGTTTACTGCCGCACCATAGTGTCCCAAAGAGTACCTGGCACATCAGAGAGTAAAGTCACCGGTTTATGAAAGATGATATTGAAAAACCTATCTGCCCGGGCGGTAACTATTTTGATGTTCCTGGAAATGCCCGGCGTGCGGTGCAACTGGGATTGCAGAGCACCAGCCATTCTGATTCCCACCCCAGGTTTCGGATTTGCCTTGGCGTTCCAAATAAATAATTATACTTGGTGAATACGTACGTGTATAAATATTCACTTTTATTACTTACGAATTTTTGTAGAAGAAACAGTATTTGATGGACAATATGAAGCGAAGGACATTTGTAAAACATTCCCTCTCGGGTCTTGGCGCAGCCTACGCCACGCCACAAACTTATTTGCATGGTTTCTTTTCCAATAGGGAATTGCAATTAGGCATTGTTGGTCTTTCTGTACATAGTGCCGCCTTTTCAGAACTATTAAATGACAATAATAAGGACAAGGATCTGCAGGGTTGCCGCATCACAAAGCTTTATCATCCGAAAGGTAATCCTGATGTAGATTTTACCTCCGATCAACTAAAGGAATACCAGGACAGCATAGTTAAATCAGGAGTACAAATGGTTTCATCTATGGATGAATTGATCGGGTCAGTAGATGGAGTTCTAATTGAAACAAATGATGGCAGACCTCATATGGAGCAGGTGAAGCCCGTTCTGAAATCTGGTAAACCCGTCTTTGTAGATAAACCGGTTGCTGAATCCCTGAAGGGTGTGGTTGCAATCTTTGAAGAAGCTGAGAGACTGAAGGTTCCCATTTTTTCTTCGTCCTCGTTGCGTTATATCACTACAGCTCAAAGAATTAATCAGAATCGGGATGGAATTAAGATATTAGGTGCCGATATCTTTAGTCCGGCTCCCCTGGAGAAAAGCCATACGGATCTTTTTTGGTATGGGATTCATGGAGTGGAGCTCCTTTATACCATCATGGGAACCGGATGCAAAGAAGTGATGCAAGTGAAACATTCTGAAGGCGAAGATGTAATTGTGGGTTATTGGGATGATAATCGAATCGGAGTTTTGAGAGGTATCAGAAATGGCAAACGGGACTATGGTGGTACTGCATTTGCAGAAAAGGAAATTATCGCTGTAGGCAGTTTTGAAGGGTATCGACCCCTCGTAGTAAAAATCGTCGAATTTTTTCTAAGCAATCTACCTCCTGTAGCAAGTGCTGAAACTATCGAGATTTATGCATTTATGGAAGCAGCTATGAAAAGTGCTGGCAGTGCCGGCAAAAAAGTCCAGCTAGCTACAATGATGAAAAAGGTGAATCATAAATATTAATTATAGAACTCTATTTATCTTTATGAAGCAGAGAATACGTTCGAGCATGTATTTTTTTTACGATTAAACGCTCAATTTCGCTTCCCTTCTATGGCGCCATGAATTGATCAGCCTGGACGTTGTCTGCTTGCCAGCTCAGAAATGGTTAATGGTGGAGCTATCGATCTATGGGATGGAAAATAGAAGAGAGACGATATGGAATATTTAGAATTTTTTTCGAAGCATAAAACAACTAAAATTTAAAATCGCGATTTATGAAGAAATTAAATGTGGGTATCATAGGATACGGCTGGGTAGCGACCGCACATATTGCTGCTATCAATGCAGGTGAGTATGCACGGGTCACAGCAATCTATTCTTCCAGAATACATGACGACAAGGAACTAAGCAACCAATGGGGATCAGATATAAAATCCTATACAGATCTAAAGCAAATGTTGTCTGACAAAACCATTGATGCAGTATCAATTTGCAGCTTTAGCAACCAACATGCCGAACATGCCATGGCAGCGGCTCAAGCTGGCAAGCATAATTTTGGAAAAACCAATGGCTCTGTCCTGGGAAGATTGTTTGTCTATAAATAAAGCGGTGACTGATAACAAGGTAAATTTTTGTATTTGTTTTGAATGCCGGTGGTCAAACCAATTTCTATCTACCAAGAGATTAATTGACGAGGGGATGCTTGGCGATCTTCATTATGGTGAGGTGGATTATCTGCACGGTATTGGGCCATGGTACGGCCAATTTGAGTGGAATGCTAAGAAAGGTGGTGGAGGAAGTTCGTTGCTGACGGCAGGTTGTCATGCTTTGGATGCACTTCTACTCTTTATGGGTAGTGATGTTCGGGAAGTTACCAGCTATGATACAAAGTCGGCCAGTAAGATTTTTGCACCGTATGAATATAATACTACGAGTGTAACCATTTTGAAATTTGAGAGTGGGAAAATAGGAAAATGTGCTACCAGTGTCGATTGCCTTCAACCTTATTATTTTCACACCCATCTTTTTGGAAGTGAAGGAAGTTTATTGGATAATAAATTCCATTCAGAGAAATTAAAATCAGACAAATCAAGATGGAGTGAATTATCTATGAAAATGTTGGATTCCGGTGATGTAGCTGATCACCCCTATCAATTGCAATTCGATACATTTTTTAAATCGATTCTCGAGAACACTAGCATGCCATTGACAGGTTTGAAGGAAGCAATGAAAACGCACGAAATCATTTTTGCAGCAGATAAATCTGCGGCAACCGGTACCAGCGTAAAGTTGTAAAAGGTAGATGGACCAAATATAGGGAATAAGACAGCAACTCGCTACTATGGTTGCTAGTACAATAACCAAAATAACCTACTGAATCTGAATGCACAAAACACCAAACGATAAAATGAAATACATAAAGGAGTTAATCATTGACTCAGCACACCTGGATTTACTCTGTCTGGCATTTTGCCTTGTGTATTTAAGTAGTTGTGTGCAAGATCGACAATTTGAATTTCATAAAGGTGATCGAGTTGCTATTGTTGGAAATAGTTTGGCTGAACGTCTTCAGCACGATGGCTGGCTAGAGACGTATTTACAAGCAGCATTTCCTGACGACAGTTTAATATTTAGAAATCTGGGTTACTCAGGAGATCAGGTCCATTATCGCCCCCGGGCTCATGTGGGCTTTGGTGATAGTGACAAACATCTGACCGACATGAAAGCAAATGTCATATTTTCATTTTTTGGTTACAATGAATCATATGAAGACAAACCGGAAGATTTCAGGAAGCAACTCGTTGCCTGGATCGATCATCTTCAATCAACAATGTATGATTCAATCAATGTACCACGTCTTGTTTTATTCTCACCGATAGCACATGAGGATTTAAATAGTGACAATTTACCCAATGGGGTTGAAAACAATGCACGACTGGCTAAGTATGCGAGAGTCATGGCAGAAGTTGCAGATGAAAAGCAGGTGGCATTTGTAGATTTATTTGAATTCTCAAAGGCGAAGTATCAGGACATAGAAGCTCCTTTAACTATCAATGGAATTCACCTAAACGAGCTGGGCAACAAATTATTAGCTCAATATTTTACGGAGTCCTTTTTAGGAGCTGATGTCGGGTTAGCTGATGTGGAATTAGATTCATTACGCAATGCAGTGAAAGACAAGAACTGGCACTGGTTCTATCGCTATAGAACTCCAAGTGGTAATGATGTTTGGGGAATTCGTTCGTCCCAGGATGGTAATTATGAGACGCTCCAGCAAGAATTAAGAATGTTGGATGTAATGACAAAAAATCGTGATAAACGAATTTGGGCCCGGGCTCATGGTGAAGATTTGGAAGTGGATGACAGTAATGTGCCTGAACCCCTGATTGTTGGTACTCACATTACTCGCGATGTGATATATATCGATCCGAATGCCGCAATTGATCGAATGTCGGTTCCCCAAGAGCTTAAAGTGAATCTTTACGCATCGGAAATTGAATTTCCGGAAATTGTCAACCCGGTAGCTCTACGCGTCGATGCCAAAGGTCAAATCTGGGTCGCGTCGTGGGGTACCTACCCGAAGTGGCAACCCAAAACGCCAATGAATGACCGATTAGTCTTCCTATCTGATGATGATGGAGATGGAAGAGCAGATAAGGTTACTACTTTTGCCTATGTTCGTCATCCCACCGGATTTGAGTTTTGGAATGATGGAGTTATTGTGGTCTCTGCCCCTGATATACTTTATCTCAAAGATACGACCGGAGACGGCGTCGCGGATTTGCAAGTACGCATGTTTGGTGGGATAGGATCTGACGATACGCATCATACCGCCAATAATCTGATTTATGGTCCGGATGGGAATATTTATTATCAGCGAGGAATTTTTATTTTGGAAAATATTGAAACCCCCTGGCGGCGAAGTGAAGAATCAGGCTCACCGGGTTTGTATCGATTTAATCCACGCACCTTTGATTTTTCTTATGTCGTAGAAAATACACCCAACGCTCATGGAATTAGCTTTGACCGATGGGGTAATCTTTTCATTACGGATGGAACCAGTGGTAGAACCTTTCATGTCTACAACAAAAGAACGGTGACTTCCGTCAAAGATGTCAATGAATTTGATAAGAGGCCTCTATTTAAACAAACGGTCAGGCCGGTCACCTCTAATCAAATTTTATCCAGCACCCATTTTCCGGAGGAATATCAGAATAATTTTCTGATTTATAATGTGATTGGTTTTCAGGGCATCAAACGTTACCGGCTTGATTATAAGGAAGATGGCATTATTGAAGGAGTTGAGATCGGAGATCTTTTGTTCACCGGCGACGACCCAAACTTCGATCCTAGTTCTGAAGCTACACCACGCAAAATTCCTGCGGATTATCGCGGAGATCCCAATTTTCGACCAACAGTCGGTGTAGTCGGTGCAGATGGCGCACTATATTTCGGTGATTGGCAGAACGCAGTGATCACCCATTCACCGTATAATTTACGGGATATAAATCGTGATCAGGCACATGGCCGAATTTATCGCATTGCAGCGAAAAATAGACCACTTTTGGACCCTGTGATGATTGCCGGACAATCAGTTGAAACCCTTTTGGAGCTTTTTAAAAATCCAAACGACGAAATTCGACATCGGGTCAGAATCGAATTAAGTGGAAGAGCTACGGATGAAGTTCTCCAAAAAGCGATGACCTGGGTAAATAAATTAGATCCCAATAAAAAGGAGAATGCTCTTCCAATGCTCGAAATCCTTTGGTTGCATCAACAGCATAATGTAGTCAATCGCGATCTTTTGGTAAAAGTGCTTAAATGCCCAGAGGAAAAGGCCAGAATTGCAGCCCAAACGGTTGCCTGGTTTTGGAGTGATCGCAATACACACAAAAGGGGAGAGATCGATTCAACCGTTTCCGGTATGCAATTCCGTACTTTCTATGAGAGTTTTTGGAACCAACCCGATACCGCAACGAGAGTTCCAAAAGAAACACTCATATCTGGCACCGTTGACAAATCAGATAAATCCATCGCACCCAGTCAACGTATTGTACTCGACAACAAAGGAATTGGGCCAGTCAAAGAATTAAAGCTCCCGATAAAGTTGACTTGACGTTGGCCCTGAAGGGCAAGGAAAGTTTTGACAAAAATGTATTTCTTGTCATATCGTTGACAAAAAGTTAGTGGGCCCACCTCTTAAAGGTATTATGGAAAGGCGCACTCCTGAGTGGATTGTCAATATGATCATAAATCCTACTGAAATGCTTTCCAAAGATCCCCTTGCCAAAGAGCTACTGGAAGAATTTCAGGGAATACCGATGATCAATGAAAATATTCCGGAGGAAGAAGCCCGTTCGCTGCTCGAGTATTTTAGGACTTTATAGTCTTGAATTTTTTAATGGGTAAAGGCACCAGATTTCACTTTCACGGATTTACCTTTTTAATTGATACGGGGTGATTCTGCAATAGCAGGTATTCGGTTAAATGAAATATAGATACAAGATATAGGAGCAATAAAAACGAAGACCCTAAGTCTCTCGACATCCAGGAAGGTATAGATAGAAAAGGAAATTTAATACGGGCACTTCGCTCTTTGCATTTTTCCAGTAATGAAGGGTTATCAAGCCGGAGGTATAGAACCTCATCGACGTGGTGCAAGAAATTCAGTTTTTGGGCTTAGGGATCCAATTTTCCAATTTTCCATTCTTCGATTTTTCCAATAATGAAGGGTTATCAAGCCGCAGGTATAGAACCTGCTGTTGTTAGTTAGAGCCGCAGGTACAGAACCTGCTCCACCGCATAAGAAAACAAGACTTCGGCTCAGGAATGCTTTCAGGCACTGATCCAACGATTCAGCTTTCCTGATAATATTTTCATTTGATCAAGCTGCAGGTATAGAACCTGCTGTACTTGCATAAGAAAACAAATCTTCGGTCAGCAATCCTTTTAGGCATACTGATCCATCGTTTCATTTTAAGATTTGTCTCTTATTCTTAAACATTCTGTCCTTCCCTGACATTTAGTTCCTACGAAAATCAATATAAATCATGACCCAGAAAAAAATCATAACCGTATTTGGTGCCACCGGTGCCCAAGGAGGCGGACTTGTCCGAGCCATTCTTAATGATCCCAATAGCGAATTTGCTGTCCGAGCTGTCACGAGAGATCCTAAGTCGGATAAAGCAAAGGCACTTGCTGAAATGGGTGCCGAGGTAGTTGCTGCAGATATCGATGATCCCGAAAGTTTAAATCGGGTTTTAAAGGGAGCTTATGGGGCTTATTTTGTGACTTTTTTCTGGGATCATTTTTCGCCAGAAAAAGAGAAAGAGGAAGTAAAAATGATGGCTGCTGCCGCTAAAGAGGTGGGATTGAAACATGCCATCTGGTCGACCCTTGAGGATGTGAGAAAATATATTCCTCTTGAAGATGATCGCATGCCAACGCTACAGGAAAAATACAAAGTGCCTCATTTTGATGGTAAGGGCGAAGCAGATCAATATTTCGATGGAGTGCCCACCACTTTTCTGTTGGCTTCTTATTATTGGGAAAATTTGATCTATTTTGGTATGGGACCCAAGAAAAGCGAGGATGGCAAGTATTCGATCACTTTTCCGATGGGTGATAAAAAATGGCGGGCATCGCTGCAGACGATATCGGTAAGTGTGCTTACGGAATTTTTAAAAAAGGCGATTCAATGATTGGTCAAAGAATTGGGATCGCTGGTGATCAGCTCACTTGCGGAGAGATGGCGACTGCTCTGTCTAAAGCGCTGGGTAAGGAGGTGCTTTACCATGAAGTGACTCCTGCTGTCTACCGGAGTTTTGGATTTCCTGGGGCTGATGACATTGGTAATATGTTTCAGTTTTACAGAGACTTTAACCACGTCTGCAATGAAATTCGAGATATTAAAAAATCCAAAGAAATAAACCCGGAGCTGCAATCTTTTGATCAATGGTTGGTTAATAATGCTTCCAGGATCCCTCTGGATTGAACTTCTTAGTCACATATATTAGAGCATGTTTTTGACCGCATTTGCTGAGTGACACCATTGTTTTTAATTTCTATTCCAGACTGACCAAAGATCAGACTCTAAAGTATCGTAGTACTGTTTCATAAATTCGATAGAACTTATGGCAAAATCAAATTGTTGTTAGATAATAGATGGAAAATAAGACCATCAGTATCAGTCCGGCATAAGCCAGTAGCAACATACTTTTTGAAACCCGATGTGTTTCAGGTATCTCTTCACTACGGATGACCCTGAGATTCAAATAGGCGATAATAGGTGCTACCAGGAAAACGATGATGGTGACCGCCTCTAAAATTTTAATCATGCCACCCTTGAATCGATAAAATAGGATGAAGCCGCCAAGCCCAATTATTGGCAGCAAGACATTGTACCAACGATTAATCAATTGTTCCTGCTCTTTACAATCCTTTATTTCATCAAATTTGAAAACTTGCACTCCTCTGATAAAACTTCTTGCAAAGGCATCCCAGGCAGCGATCAGCGTTCCATAAATGGTGCCGAACGCAGCAATTGCAATGATAGGATAGGTCCATCTTCCCAGATTTGTAGTAAATATGGATAAAAGTTGATTCGAGAATGCTGTAGAATTTTCTGGGAGTAATAGTCCGGTACCATAGACAGTGAAGGCTCCAATCGTCATAAACATGAGCGCCAGTAAAGTGGTAAAAAGATAACCTAAATTGAAATCGAATAGACTTTCCTTAAGTGTCGGATGATATTGGCTGGAATTGATTTTATCAACCATCCAAACACTGCTAAAGACCGAAACCTCCAGCCCGGTTGGCATAAAACCAATGAGGCTTATCGTGAGGGCCAACCCCGCTCCTGTCAAGAGGTTATGAGTAGAATCCAAAACATCAGTTTGGTCAACCGGACCCTGAATCAATACCGCAATAAATGCAATTAAAACCGGAATTAGAAGAAGAATGGAAATCAACGTAATAAGTATATCCAGTGCCGAAAACCGACCAATAATTAGAAGAAGCGCGGTTGAACTCAGAATGCCCCCAACCAGAAATGGCATTGAAATCGTAGACATTCCAAACATCGAACTTAATAAGCCACCACAAACTGCTGCCACAGCACCGGTGACTGCAAACATCGTTATGAAAATGACCAACAAGAAAAGTATTACCGCCCATTTGCCTTTGTTTTTTATAACCCTGCAAAAGTGTTTTTCCCGTGGCACTCGTATACCGCACACCAAATTCAAAAAACGGATATTTAAATAGTAGCGATCCCAGAATGATCCAAAAAAATATCATGCCATGGTGAGCTCCTGCCCGGGTTGACAAGACCAGATGAGAGGTGCCAATGGCTGTGCTGGCAAAAAGCAGCCCGGGTCCGATGACTTTTAGCAAATGTTTCATTCTGGTATTTATTGCTTGCTTCATTGTCGATTTTAGCTAATTATGATGCCTCCATCAGATCCTTAAGATATCTTATTTCATCTGCTGTTGAAATTAGCAATTAGAAATGAAGCATAGCATTAATTTTGTTTCTGGATAAGATCAGTTTGTCATTTTTCATTCATAGACCCCTTTCAATATCTCATCTTGCTTTTGTCAATGGCGTAATCAACTCGGCGGCTAAAATGGGTACCCGAAGTGCTTCCTAAATGGTCTATAGAATTAAAAAGATCATTCAATAGCCTCTAAAAAGCTGAACGTTTTCATTGAAGGGTTCAATCTATTTCTCTTGATAAGTGTGAATGGACGTTGTCTTATATTATTCTTGATTGGGAATCGCCATCCGGTAGAGAGAGATTGGGTCCGGAGGATTCTCTGACATTGGGGACTCTGTGCTTGAACCCTGCAATCATCTTCAGTTTTTAAACACTGAAGTAAAGCATTAAACTATTTTTCCATCGCAATGGCCTTTAAGTCTTTTGGCATTTTCTCGATGGCATATCTCAAAGCCGTTCGGGGCATGACCGTCCTGTGCTTAATCACATAATCAAAGATTGCCTTTTCATGCAGTTTGCTTGCTACTTTTAACATCCACCCATATCCCTTTTGTACCATGTCATCTTGATCCAACAACAAAATATCGGCAATGCTTAAAATATCATCTAGAAACATTCCTTTTCTTGCCGGTATGATTAATGATACTGCAGCTGCGCGGCGTTTCCACCGGTTTTCCGATTTGGCAAAAATTTTTAGCCGGGATAGGTGGTCGGGATACATTTCAATAAAGGCTCCGACCGTATGATTGCAGAACGTGTCGCATGTCGCCCAATTATTAATATATTGATCAATCCATTTCTCAAATGTTGAAAAGTCTTTGGGCTCATACCTTTTATGGATGTGATAGGACCAATGACAAGCAATAAGTGATTCTTCGATATAACCTGATTTCCATAAATGGTCACATAAATCAAATATTTCTGATTTTGATTTGGAGTCAATCACTTTAAAAAAATCCCTGCTGATTTTTCTCACATTTGGGGCTGTGACACCATGCAATTTGATCTTTTCTTTGAAAAAATGTTGACTACCGACCAATCTACTTTCTTCAGTATGCTTTTTAAGCTCTTCCCGGATTTTAGCAATTATATTTTGCATATTATTGACTTGACTCTATTGAGGTTGTCGGCAACTTCATCTATTGAAATAATACTTAGAATACCAACATGGTTTCGATGAAACGGCAGATAGGTGCAAGTGCAAACAGTGTCTGACTTTTACAATATCTTTTTCCGAATGAAGATAAGATAGTAACGATCATTGTCAAAACCAAGCATTGAATAGTTTCAGATGATATAAGGCCCTTCCGCCAAGTGACGGCGTACTATATCTTGCTTGGCTCAATTGTGCTTGACTGCCCCCGCATTAGGTTGTTCTGCAATATGGGATCGACACCAGGCGGGCATGTCCTGGATAATGGAAGTTCAGTGAATTTCGGTAATTTAGGTTGCTATTTGCAATGTTCAACAATGATGACAAAACATTTGTCGGGTATTTCAGCCATTAGTCAGGCGTGGTTTCGGTGGAAGAACGCATGGTCAATTCCAAATTTTCGTAGGTCTTTGATGATTGCCCTTAGTATCTTAGGTCTGGTGGGTTACTTTTTGTCAGATTTTTTTGCCTTTATCCAGGATAGACCTGGTATCATTCTTAAGGATCCGATTTTAAAATGGTTACCTCCTTATGACCTTTCTATTCCTATTTTGATGTGTATCTACACTCCCTTGCTATACCTCTTATATCAGGCAGTAAAGTATCCATCTGTCTTGTGGAAGTTCGTCTCTGGTTTCGTGATTCTCCATCTATTGAGGATTATTTCAATGTTGTTAATCCCATTAGAAACACCGGAGGATTTTATCGCTCCCTATGACCCTATGCAGGAATTATTTTATGGAGGTAAAATTATAAGTAAGGACTTGTTTTTTTCAGGGCATACAGCCATGGTTTTTTGGATATTTTTTAGTGTCCGTCAGGGAGTGATAAAAAAAATCATGCTATTGACGAATCTGGCATTGATGGTGATGTTGCTCATCCAACACATACACTACACCATTGACATTGTAGTAGCTCTCATCGTGACGATAGCTCTCCAAGGGCTATTTTGGAAGATAGAAATTCTTTTACTGGGTGATCAAATGTGGTTTGAACATGATTGAAGTTGAAATTTGCGAAGTGATAAAACGAAGCGAATTGAGAGAATTTATTTTCCTACCTGAAAAAATTCATAAAGGCCATGTAAATTGGTTGCCTCCTCTGTATGTAGACGAGTGGATTTTTTTCGATCGAGATAAGAATAGGGACCTAAGAGATAATCCAACTATTTTATTACTGGCCTATCGAGGAAAAGAGGTTTGCGGCAGGATCATGGGAATTATTCCGGTGCAATATAATGAGATGACCCGGCTCAGGACGGTTCGTTTTTCGCACCTGGAAGCAGTGAATGATGAAAAAGTAGTTGGACAATTGTTGGAGTCGGTTATTGCCTGGGGCAAGAAACAGGGAAGCAATAGAATTATTGGCCCATTTGGGTTTTCCGATAAAGATCCGGAGGGTTTACAGATTGAAGGATTTAGCTTTCCATCAATTCTGGTTACTGCAAATAATTTTGAGTATCTGCCTCCCCTGGTGGAGAAAGCAGGCTTAAGGAAAATGATTGATTGTCTGGACTATCTGATTGACTTAAGAAAAGATATTCCCGAAACCTACCCCCGGCTTTTTGAGCGATTGCGCAAGAAGCTACCCGTACACCTGGTAGAACCGAAAAACAAGAAGGAGCTACGCAAATATATTCATTCGATATTTGAATTAATCAATAAGTCATATCAGAATATCTATGGATTTATCCCTTTGTCTGACGAGGAAATTTTGGGACTAGTTAGTCGCTATCTGCCAATACTGGATGTACGTTTTATAAAGATCGTCGTAGATCAGGAAAATTCGGTAAAAGGAGTCATTATTGCCATTCCTCATCTTACTCAAGGTATAATCAAATCCCGAGGTCGGCTATTTCCACTTGGTTTTGTCCATTTATTGCGCGCAGCCAGGAAAACAAAACAATTGGATCTAATGATTGGTGCGGTAGCAGAAGACATGCGCAGACGAGGAGTTGATCTGCTTATGGGTTGGGCATTGATTGAAAGTGCTGTAAAAGCCGGAATGCATACCATGGAAACTCCCTGGTGCTGGAAACGAACACCGCCATGCGAGCAGAATATGAACGTATCGGAGCCCGGCTGATCAAGAAATTCCGGATTTATTACAAAGATATTTAAGTAAGCAGAGCATTGATAGAGGTTGTTTTTTAAATTCCATAATTTATAACGGTGTTACCGCCTTTTTATAGTTAATAGTCAAATCACTCTGTCGAATGAGATATCTTGAAGCAGCTGGATCGGTATGTTTTCCATTGTCACACCTCCAAGGTAATTTGCCGGGAAGTATAAAGCTTAGGGGTTATACTTGCGCTGAGGTTATGATCGGATACCCCAATACCTCTATTCCATGCAGCAATTTTAATTAGAACTACTATTGCCGAAAAAAACTCATGGAGATAACTGAGAACTGACTGGGAAACGGACAACACTTTTTCTTATCTTACATCATCTAAAATCTCATTGCTATGAATAAAACCTTAAAAAGAATTTTAATAGGTGTCGGCATTTTGGCCATAATTTTTTTTGTTGGCAGCCGTATACTGATTAATCAAACGAAAAAAGCTAGCCCTGAAGATTTGGTGGAATATATCGACGGTGACAAAAAGATTGAGGTATTTTATTGCCAGCCAGGCAAGAGAGACCGGCAAATCTTTGGAGGTCTCGTGCCATATGGAAAGGTCTGGCGCACCGGTGCCAATGAAGCATCTACTTTTGAAGTTTCCCAAGACATCAATGTCGGTGGAAAAAAATTGCCAGCTGGAAAATACACTCTTTGGACCATTCCCAATCCCGATCAATGGACGGTTATTTTTAATAAAAAGATGTATGGATGGGGAGTGAATTTTAGTGAGGAGGCACTTCGGGAACCAGAACAAGATGCCCTGACGATCCAGGTTCCAGTGGAAAAAACCACTTCGGTAACCGAACTGTTCACGATCGAGATCGATACAAACCGAACTTTGGGAATGAGTTTGGCTTGGGACGACATTATTGTCAGGGTGCCTCTTGCATGGTGATGGGTTGAATGATGGTCGGAGTCTTTTGCTCACCCTAACTCTTTTTGTTGCTCCTTTGATTGGTGTCGGTTCCTCTTCCTTAGGTTGACCTAGTTAGCACCACATTGTTGTTTCGGAGAATTTCGAGACTCATTTGACGGATAAAGATCTAATTCAATATGAAAAGATCAGAATAGTGGTTTGACCCACTAAAATACGAGCAATACTCTTATTGGACATGACGAAGTCTAAAGTACATAGACCATGCTGAGAATTACTTGCAAAGTACGATTTTTCACAGGGTCACTGCTGGTGCCGTTCAATTCGTTGCCGGTTATTCCTGCAATGCCCCGAATTTCCGTATTCAACCAAAATCTTTTATTCAAATTAACAATAGAACCTAAACCTCCAACCAAATTTAAAACGGCGCTTTTATGTTGGGCTTTAAAATCAACCCCATTAATTTCGGCCTTTAGTAATAGGCCGGGGGAAAATCCCAAACCTAGTTTTGGTTGAAAAAGGTCATTAACTGATCCAAATACGGTATTGTACAAAATGGGCAGTTGCAAATAGGAAAAATCAACGGTGGCGGTGGAAACCTCATAACCCTCTTGTGAATGTAAGACATCCAAACTCAAGGCAGAATATGAATTTAACCAATATTCTGCAGTGAGACCCAATGCAAGCCCTTCCACAGTTGTGGCATTATCAAGATTTACTTTCGAAAAATTATATCCAGCCTTTGGTCCTATCGCCAGTCGACCTTTAATCTGGCCATAGAGATATCCATGACTCAGAAGGACAAGTAAGATAAGGATCGCCTTGATAGATTTTTTCATAAAGGTGTTTTATAGCCTCACACCTGCTAAAGATACATGATCTGTCTTTCATTTCAAATCAACTCTATTCATCATTGAACCCTCCCGCCCGAAAGGCAGCTGATTGAGTCTAGAAAAGTATGTTACCAAAACCAGTACCTTTACTTCGGTTTCAGTTTAAGACTACCATGGAAAAATACGCACTTATCACGGGAGCGGGCTCAGGAATCGGGCGTGCTGTTAGCATTGCTCTTCTGCAAAATGGCTATCACGTAGCATTATCAGGTCGCAACGCGGAATCTTTGCAGGCCACTATTGAATTAGCAGGAGCAAAGATAAATAAAGCAGTTGCCATTCCGGCTGACGTAACTAGTCCGGATTCGGTAGTCAATCTTTTTAACGTCTTCGAAGTTCATTTTGACAGACTCGATTTGTTATTCAATAATGCCGGGGTCAATGTCCAGGGATTATTGGAAGATATCAGTTTTGATCAATGGAAGAGCGTGATCGATACGAATCTGACTGGAGCCTTTTTATGTACCCAAGAAGCATTTAAGTTGATGAAATCTCAACGACCTCAGGGAGGCCGGATCATCAACAACGGCTCCATATCTGCATCTGTGCCCAGACCAGACTCGGCTCCCTACACATGTTCAAAACACGCTATCACCGGACTAACCCGATCCACCTCGCTTGATGGACGAAAGTACAACATCTGTTGTGGTCAAATCGACATTGGCAATGTGGATACTTCCATGGCCACTCGAATGAAAGCCGGCATTTTGCAGGCCGATGGTCAGATTAGAGAAGAACCAACATTTGACATAAAACATGTGGTTGATGCTGTTATTTACATGGCTTCGCTTCCCCTAGGGGCTAACGTACAGTTTATGACCGTGATGGCAACCAAAATGCCTTTTATCGGAAGAGGGTAGGGTTCTCAGTCTTCAGTCTTTAGTCTTCAGTTCTCGGTCTTCAGTCTCAGTCTTTAGTCTTCAGTTCTCGGTCTTCAGTCTTCAGTTCTCGGTCTCCAGTCTTCAGTCTCCAGTCTTCAGTCTTCAGTCTTCGGTCTTCAGTCTCAGTCTTCAGTTCTCAGTCTTCAGTTTGTGCCAACTGCCAACTGTTCGACTGCCGACTGCCGACTGTCGACTGCCAACTGCCAACTGCCCACTGATCCCTGCCTGAAGACTGCCCACTGCCTGACTGTAGACTGGCCCACTACCCACTTCCGGCATCGGTCTTCCGACTCCCCGACTGACCCTCTGGCATCTCCAGTCGAAAAGCTGTATATTACCGATTGATACAAAGCACGGTTAGATATGTCAAAAAACCTGAGTCATCTCTCTGGAAGAAAAGGATTGACTGACAACTTATTTGATCGCTATGGTCAATTAATTAAAGGAGATGATGCAGCGAAAGCCGATGATCTGAATAAACTAGCAGATGAGTTTCTCATTGGCACTTCCTCTATTTATGGAGCTACTACCTTTTATGATTTCCTTAAACCGGAAAATCAGGGTAAAAAAATCTATGTGTGCAACGGATCGGCTTGTCTATGTGCAGACACTCAACCTGCTTTGAAAAAAAAGCTTTTAGATCATTTTTCAGAAGATCAGATTGGTGAGATGTGCTGTCTTGGCCGGTGTCATGAAAATCATGCTTTTTATTTTGAGGGAAATAATTATTCGGGTAATTCAATTCAAAATATGGAGGCGATCATTAATGAAGGATACGCCAGCCCGGATCATTATGTGGTCAAGGTCTTGGGACCAGTCATTTTAACTAAGTCATTTGCTGACATAAAGACATACTATCAACCTCTCGATGAGGTGCTCCAAAAATCGTCTGAGGATCTTATTAAGATGATTAAGAATTCGGGTCTGCGAGGCCGGGGAGGCGCTGGGTTTCCTATGGGTGCTAAATTGGAATTCTGTCACCAAGCTCAAGGGGATGTTAAATTTATCATTTGTAATGCCGATGAAGGTGATCCTGGAGCCTATTCCGATCGGTATTTACTTGAACAACAGCCGCATTCCGTTTTATTTGGAATGCTCGTAGCAGGGTATGTTACGGGTGCTCAGCATGGAGTAATTTATATTCGCGGTGAATATCCTGAATCCGTCAGGGTAATGGAAGATGCTGTGCAGGCACTGGAAATTGCAAATTTAGCCGGCCAACAGATTTTGGGTAGTCAATTCTCTTTTCATTTTAAAATCATTAAAGCTCAAGGGGCCTACATTTGTGGTGAAGAAACCGCTCTGATTAACTCCATCGAAGGGCAAAGGCCGGAAGTGCGCACCCGACCACCTTACCCTGCTCAGTATGGACTTTTCGGAAAACCAACCATTGTTTCCAATGTCGAAACCTTGGCATCATTGCATTATATCATAGAAAACGGTAGCGAAGCCTATAGAAGTTTTGGTACGGAATTATCGACGGGTACCAAATTATTAAGTCTGGATAGTCATTTTACCCAACCCGGAATATACGAAGTTGAAATGGGCACTCCATTGCAAGATGTAATTGATGCTGCTGGAGGATTTAGAACAAAAATAAAAGCATTGCATATTGGAGGACCTTTAGGAGGCCTGGTACCAGCGCATAAAATATCTGACCTAACCATTGATTTCGAATCGTTTAAACAAGAGGGATTTTTATTAGGTCATGCTTCCATTGTCTCAATACCAGAGACGATGCCCATGATTGAATATTTAAGACATCTTTTTGAATTTGCTGCCCATGAAAGTTGTGGTAAATGTTTTCCATGCCGGCTTGGCACAAAAAGAGCAGAAGAAATGCTTCGCAAATCGATTGAAGAAGAATACCAAATCGATAGGATTTTATTTGACGATTTAATTCACACTTTGGAGATTGGTTCGCTGTGCGCCCACGGAGGTGGTATACCCTTGCCAGTCAAAAATGCACTCCATTACTTTAATGAAGAATTGTCCAGCCATTTTTCCATCTCTTCAAATGTTTTAGTAAAATGAAAACAGCTTTTATCGATCATAGACCATTTGCCATTGATTCTGGTGAAACGATCCTAAAATTCGTCAGGAGAAATCTTGGATCGGCCTTGATCCCGACACTTTGTGATGCTCCTAATCTGGATCCCTTTGGTTCCTGTCGGGTTTGTTCAGTCGATTTGGCTACCGAAAATGGTCATGTAAAAACGGTGGCCTCATGCCACACACCGGTCATGGAAGGTCAACGCATCCTGACTAATTCCGATAATATAAAGCGCTTACGTAAGAATATTATTGAATTGGTGCTGACCGATCACCCCCTTGACTGCCTCACTTGTGAGGTGAATGGTAATTGCGAGCTACAAACGGTGGCAGCTCAGGTCGGTATTCGGGATGTGCGGTATCCGAAAGGCGCCAATCATCTGAACAGAAAGAAAGATTTGAGCCATCCCTATATGACCTCCGACCTTTCCAAATGCATCAATTGTTACCGTTGCGTCCGAGCTTGTGATGAGGTGCAGGGGGAGCTGGTTTTAAACATGACAGGTCGCGGTTTTGATGCTCACATCATCAAAGGAATCGATCAAAGTTTTTTCGAATCTACTTGTGTGAGCTGTGGTGCTTGTTCGCAAGCTTGTCCTACTTCAGCTATTTCTGATGTTTTTCAATCAAAATCAATCGTTGCCAAGGAAAAAACTCGTACGGTTTGTACCTATTGTGGCGTAGGTTGCAATCTGGATGTCGCTTCCGAAGGTGATAAAGTATTTTCGATCCAGGCCCCATACGATGCCGAAGTAAATAATGGGCACACTTGCCTTAAGGGCCGTTATGCCTTCAGATTTTACAACCATCCCGACCGTTTGCGCACCCCATTGATAAAGCGAAACGGCCAATTTGAAGAAGCAACCTGGGATGAAGCCTATGATTTAATTGCTACCAAGCTGAGCACTTACAAAAGGGATTTTGGAGCGGACTACATTGCTGGCATTTCCTCTGCACGATGCACCAATGAGGAAAATTATCTGATGCAAAAATTTATCCGGGCAGTGATCGGCACTAATAATATTGACGGATGCGCAAGAGTTTGCCACTCTCCGACGGCACTTGGCATGCAGCGAACTTTTGGCACCGGAGCAGCAACCAATTCTGTGGCTGATCTTGAAAAAACCGACTGCATCATGATCATAGGTGCCAACCCCACCGATGCGCACCCAGTCACAGGAGCCCGCATGAAACAACTTGCCATGAAGGGTACCACCCTGATTGTCATTGATCCAAGAAAAACCGAATTGGCCAAATATGCACAACATCACCTGCAACTCAGACCAGGAAGCAATGTGGCCGTACTTAATATGATGATGTATTATATCATCAAAGATGGTTTGGTCAATACCGACTTTGTTGATCAACGTACGGAGGGATATCTCGATTTTAAAACGTCGGTGCTCAATCTCGACTTGGCTAAATTAGAAGAAATATCTGGAGTCACATCCGTTGAAGCAAGAGCGGCTGCACATGCTTATGCCGAGGCACCCAATGCTATGTCATTTCATGGACTGGGTGTCACTGAGCATTCGCAAGGCACTTTTGCAGTCATGCAAATTGCACAACTCGCTATGCTTACGGGCAATATTGGTCGTCCAGGTGTTGGAGTGAATCCGCTGAGGGGCCAAAACAATGTACAAGGAGCAGCAGATATGGGAGTGCAACCTCATCAGGGTGCCGGGTATCTTGATGTGACAAAACCCGACATCCGGAAAAAATATGAATTATTTTATGGCGCGGAGCTCCCGGCACATATCGGGTACAAAATTCCGGAGATGTTTGAAGCAGCCATCGAGGGTAAATTAAAGGCGCTCTGGGTTATCGGTGAAGATATCGTACAAACCGATCCCAATACTCAGAAGGTCATTAAGGCACTAAAGGCCACCGATTTTGTCGTGGTGCAGGAACTCTTTATGACCGAAACCGCTAAATATGCCGATGTCATCTTACCCGCTTCATCGTTTCTCGAAAAAAACGGAACCTTTACCAATGGCGAGCGAAGGGTACAGCGAGTAAATCAGGTGATAGATCCATTGCCAGGTACAAAGCCCGATGGTGTGATCATCGTAGAGATCATGAACCGGATGGGCTATCCACAACCGGCCTATACTCCGGAAGGTATGCTGGAAGAGATTTCGCAGATCGTGCCATTCTTTGCAGGAATTACCTGGGAAAATCTTGGTAAGAATGGTTTGCAATGGCCCGTTCAGCCTGGAGGAAAAGATTCGAAAATCATTCATACCGAGAGCTTTAAAAGGGGTAAGGGTGCATTCCATTTTCATGATTTTGTCGAATCAGAAGAATTGGAAAGCTACTCTGAGGAGTATCCTTATATTCTAACAACCAATCGCGAACTCGAACACTATAATTGCGGCACTATGACCCGGCGAACCGCAAATGTCGAAATCCTGACGGAAGATGTGTTATTGATCAATCCTGCCGATGCTATTTCACATGGACTGGCAGATAGTGATTTGGTCACGATGCAATCAGCCCGTGGACAAGTAGATGTCAAGGCAAGAATTTCCGATGAAGTCAAGCCAGGTATTTTAAGCAGCACCTTCCACTTTCCGGAAATTATGATGAATATGATTACTTCTGATGTTAGTGATTCGGAAGCAAAATGTCCGGAGTACAAGGTTGTTGCCGTAAGAATCAGGAAGAGTGAAAAAATGATGAGTGAAGTTTAATTCTGCATTGCCATTTAAAATGGTCCTGCTCATGTCGTGTCAGTCAGTCTTTTATTTTATGGTTTCAATGATTTAATTTTGACTTGAACTAGCCAATTATCATTTCCATTGAAGTAAAAAACCCTCCTCAGGATCTTTGAAGGCATAAGCACTCTTAAGTTGCTGATGCAACAGATCAAATTTCTGAGGTTCTAGCCAGTGACTAAATTCATGGACCCGGTTCATCATTCGAATAAACGGTTTGGGATTTCTTCTCCGAGTTAAGTTCCTCAGAGCAAGCATATAATCTTCCCGGAAGACATTGGGCACGATGATCTTTGACTTTCTCTTAGCTACCAATTCTGAGTTCATCATGATTCTTGCTATCCTGCCATTTCCATCATCAAAAGGATGAACTTCAGATACCACAAACATGATATAAATAGCTCTAGCTAAGGGATCAGTAATCACCTGTCCGTGGGAAAAAGCCTTTTTTTAAAGTACCCACTACAAATTGTGGTTCTACAAAAAACTCTCTCCTGCCCGGTTCTGTCTTGTCTTAAAAATTCCCGGATTTTGCTCGGGTCTTCCAAAAAGAATTCGGCTATGTCTACCTTTTAACAAATCAATGAACTCATCGGAATTTGACGGTTGAATCTCCATTTCGTCCCTATTGGAGGCAATGTCATAAGTACCCCTGATATCATGAGAATCTTCCAACCTTAGTTGGATGGTGACTTTATTGAAAATGATGTCAATCGCTTCCTCTACTAAAAATGTAGTGCCTTCAATGTAATTAGAAAAGTATGCTTCAAAAAAAGCGAAGTTGGTGAAGTCTGTCAGAGTTTCTGTTTTCTCTTTGCGATCTGCAAACGGAGTTGAATTTAATTCGGCAATTAATTCGGAAAACAATTCGATTCTTGAGGCATCATAAGGCTCTCCTATTGCGGTTGAAATTGCGTGGGAGGATTTCAAATTTGTGGTCAATCTACTTGTCAATAGCGAACTAATAATTCCGCTTAATTTTTCGAATTCAGCAATCCACCCGAAGCTATTTGCAATCTCTCGTGCCGTATCTCGTACTTGATTCAAAGCAGACTCACCACGAGTATTTAATAAATCAGCAAGCCGGTCCTCAACAATTTCCTGATGAACGACCCTCCTTTCATGCTCTACCAATCTGGCGGAAGAAAGATTCTCCAGGCATGCACGCTCGAATGATGAGACATATAAATTCATAAAGGCCTTAGAATCATGGTCGAGAGGAGGTGGACCATCTGTAAATCGTAGGTTAACTCCTGGCCAACGATAGACCCTACGGGAATTACCCGTCAGATAGAGACAATTAGCCGGAGATATTTTGAGTTCCAGGGCTGTGCGGTGGGAAATGATTGTACCGGGAAAAAGTTGAGACAGAATGCTCCAAATATTCCTTTTGATGATCATATCAGGAGCATCAACTAAATTTGAAGTATACACTCTTGCGATAAGTCGACGTATCTTTCCCCTCTTAATCCAGTCCTTAATCTTTCGGGATTGAGTGGGATCAGACGAGGCAAAAATTATTTCCGGAAGTTCTTTCATGTTAAATTTTTGCGCACAAGTCAAAATCAAACTACGAATATGTTAAATTTTTGCGCACAAGATCTATTATTTGTTAAATTTTTGCGCACAACATGAAAGTGGTGCATTTGGTCAGCCAGGTCATATTTAGGTTCAGGACTCTAATGTACTCCCGCAATAAGGGCAAAATCGATATCCAGTTTCCAAACTACTTTTACAGGAAGGACAAAGTATCAACTGTGAATCACCGGTTTTAAGCGGTTTGCTATACAATACTTTGTAGCTTTCCGGAATCTCACGAATGAAAGAACTTTCAGCTCCAATCTCACTAATCAAATAAAGTCGCTCCTTAGCTCTGGTAATCGCCACATAAAATAACCGGCGTTCTTCTTCCAATAACATCTCATGTTTGACCGGACGAATCATTTGAAAAATGCGATCACCCATCCAGATATCCGGGAAACCTCCATAACCTTCTGTCATCCCAATAATAAACACCACTCTCGATTCCAACCCTTTGGCAGCATGTATGGTTTTGGCATTGATTCGAATTTTTTCCTTTTTAAAGCGAATCCGGTAAGGATCAAACATTTTCGAGCGTCGATATAAGAACAAAATATCTTCCTCTCCGATACCTTTTTTTATTAATTCCCTGATCTCCTGCAGAACATATTCTACATTATCTTCGAGTCCGGTACCGGCATAAACTTGAATCTTTCTTTTTGACTTTCGAGTCGCCCTTATCTTTTTCTCAATCTTATACTTATTGTGAGCAATTACCTCGTTGCTGGCCTTGACAATATGATCGATACTTCGATAGTTGGTGTTGAGGTGGAATATTTTACTATCTGCAAAAAACCGGGAAAATTCCACGATATATTTCACGTCAGAACCACGAAAACCATAGATACTCTGCCAGTCGTCACCCACGCAAAATAGCTGAGCTTTGGGATTTAAGATAGATCGAATAAATTGAATTTGTATTTTATTAACATCTTGAAACTCATCAACCAGCATATATTTGTATCGCCGGTGAAAGATCGCTTTAATCCCCTCATTCGTCTGAAGAAGTTCAATGCTTTTTTCGATGAGTTGATTAAAATCTAGGTATGATTTATCAATACAATAAATCTTGTACTGCTCAATCATTGGAAGACAACAATCGTAGAAAAGACGTACCCGCTCATGTGGTTCGGTACTGATTTTTTGCTACATCTTTTCCAGATCAACACCATCAGCCTGACACATATCAAGAACGCGGATCACCTGTTGAAGAAAATCACGAACTTCTTTACCATGATTTTTCATCTCTTCTTCATAGCTCAGAATAGTCTGGGTCGTATAGTTAGCGGGTAATCTGCCTTTGATAATCCGGGTCAAGGCCAAATTGAAAAGATTTGAATCTCTGGTCATATGTTCATAAGTACAGACCAGGGTATGGCCACTCTTGACAAACTGCTTTTCTTTCTGCTGCATGGGGGCGCTGCGATCACTGATATGCTCGAGATATAAATTAGCGCCCGGGATAAAGAAATCCGGAGTAAAACTAAAATCCGAAAAAGAGACCTTAGGTTCGTAGAGATACTGAATATTATGACGATAGAGCCAATCGGCAATGTATTGTTCAGATTTAGACCTTACTTTATCACCTTTTAAAGTGGAGTAGTATTTTCCGTCCGGATAACTCTTAATAAAATCGCGATTTTCCAAATGAATACGGTCGACCTTATAATCGATGATGTATCTTTTGAAGTGAAGCAGCCAATCCCGGTTCTCCACAATACTTGATCAGTATTTTATGCATGATCTCATATTGGCTTTCGGAGCGGAAATCCGGCTCATCTCTTCCGCTTTGACTCCGACATCGGTCACAATTTTAAACTTGTTATCAAATGCTTTGACTCCATAGTTTTTCATGATGGAGTAACATAGGCTATGGAAAGTGCGGATGGTCAATCTGCTAACCCACTTATGTTCTGCCAACTTCTTACTTCTGAGTTTTCTTTTTCCGATTCATTAAGATGTTTATCAGTGATCCTTCGGGCAAAGTCTCCCTGGTCATCAGCGGCAGCGATAAGCCGGTCCAGCATCTCATTTGCAGCATTTTTAGTAAATGTGATCGCGAGGATCTCTTGCGGTTTCACATTTTTATGTTGGATCAGATAGATGATTTTCTCCAGAAGGGTTTTGGTTTTCCGGCCCCGGCGCCCGCCAGTACCAGCACCCTCTGGCTATCATTGATGATTGCCTTAGTCTGTTGCTTGCTAAGGGTGGGTGTAGTTGAGGGTTTTTTATGACTTCGATTACCGCTCATCAATTTAAAAATTCATTATGTTGCTCCAATAAACAGATCGGGATAGAATCTCGGGAGTCATTCCAAAAAATCCATAAAATTATTTTTATTGCCTCCCTGAACAGTACTGCTATTGTAGGTTTCCAACCAGGTTTTTGGTGCTGCATGTTTTCGCGGTCTCCATTTAAATTCATAGCCGCACAAAAGACCATCTTTCTCTTCAACATAGTCAAGTTCAGCTCCGTATGTGTTCTCCAGAAATACGTATTGCCAAAAGATTTCTGGTATTCATTTCTTTTAATTCTCTCTACGATGAGAAAATTTTCCCATAGTGCTCCTATGTCTGTTCGAAAATCCAATTGATTGAAGTTTTCGATGATCGAATTTCTAACTCCCAAATCAAAAAAATAGATTTTATCCATACTGGTGACCTCTTTTCGTAAATTTCGACTTAAACCTTTCAACCTGAAAATCACAAAGGATTTTTCCAGGAGATCCAGATAATTAATGACAGTGTCGCGGTTTACCTGCAAATTAATCGCTAATTCATGTATAGAGATCAAATTCCCGATCTGAAGAGCCAGCAATTTAAGGAGTTGTCTTAGTTTTTCAGGATATCGAATATTAGCCAATGTCAAAACATCCTTATATAGGTATGAATTGGTTATTTCATCCAGATAGATCCTTTTATCGTCATAGTTTTCGAATTGCAGGAGTTCAGGATAAAACCCGTATCGCATCCACTCCTCTAGCTTCAACTGTAATTCAAAATTGTTAAGCCCCAGATGCTTTTGCAATTCGATGATCGATATGGGATATAGTTTAAATGTCCAGGTACGACCGGTCAGAGGCTCTTTGATCCTATTGGCCAGGTCCAGCGAGGAAGATCCTGTCACCAGTATTCGAAGATGCGGAATTTCATCATGCATGATTTTCAGATTAATGCCAATATCAGGAATCCTCTGAGCTTCGTCAATAAATAACACATCATAGCCACTCACAAGACCCTTTAACTTTGAGAGGTCCCGACTTGAAAGGACTTCATGGTGAAGTTGTTGATCGGCATTGATTCTTAATATCTTGCCCTTCAGGTCGCCTAGGATCTGGTTAGATAGCGTAGTCTTACCCACTTGTCTCGCGCCATACACAATAACCACTTTGTTGGAATGCATTAGCTTGTCCAGAATTCTAGGCTGCAATTCTCGTGGAATCATCACTCAATTTACAAATCTTGACACACAACCATAAATTTTCACGCAATAATTTATGGTTAATCAAAAATTATTGTGTTTTGCGCATTGGATCCCTTCATCGTTTCTTTTTTTGGTAGATGGTAGGATGATTTGACTCATCAGTGAAAGTTCCATTGACTGAATTCCATAAAATTTCTACATTTGCAGTCCGGCAAGCTGAAGAGTCAAGGCCGGGGAAACAATGGCTGCGTAGTTCAACTGGATAGAATATCAGACTTCGAATCTGAGGGTTGGAGGTTCGAACCCTCCCGCGGTCACGGATAGCCTGATTATCATATTGATAGTCAGGCTTTTGTGTTTTTATGGTCAAACAATTTGACAAGCAAATACAAATTCAAAACTAAAGAGATTGACAAAGTGAATCTGGTTGAATTAAAGTACAGATAGCAGCTACTTTGTTCTTAGTGATTAGATCCTTGACTTGATCGATCAAGTCTAAATTTCATGACTCGATCTCGAAGTATCTTAGCGCCATCCAAAGTCATTCCCTTGTAATTCATTGATAGATTCAAATTCCGAATTATTTATAAATAGTGAATTCCGAATGAGGAATAAAGATGTTCCTTGAAATGATATGATTTATGTTTTCCCTGGATGTTGGTCACGAATTTTGACATGACCTTCTGACAATATAGAACAGTTATTGTAACAAATATTTACTAAATTTGTTACAAGCAATGAAGCTGATGAGCATAGAAGACAAAATATTACAACATATAGAAGCCCTTCCGAAGGGAGAGTTATTACTGCCTGCCGATTTCAATGAACTGGGGTCATCAGAAGCGGTACGGCTGTCCCTATTTAGATTAGAAAAAGAAGGCTTGATTAGTAGAGTGGCTCAAGGAATATATGTTCGTCCAAAAGAGAGCAGTTTAATAGGAAAGCTTGTGCCCACAGCAGAAGAAGTGGCAGAAGCCATTGCCAGGCGGGATAAAATCAGAACCGTACCTACAGGAAGCTATGCCTTAAACGCTTTAGGGCTGAGCACACAAGTGCCCATGAATATCGTATTGCTCACGGATGGTTCACCCCGTGAAATAAAAATAGGCAAGCGCAAGATCAAGTTTAAAAAAACCACGCCCAAAAACCTGTTGGCAAAAGGTAAAATCAGCCGATTGGTCATTCAGGCGCTAAAGGAAATCGGCAACGGCAAAGTAAGTGAAGAAGAAGAAATAAAGATTATTGACCTGCTGACAAATGAAGATGAAAAAGACCTAAAGCACGACATTGCCCTGGCACCGGTATGGATTCAGAAAATAATGAAAAAGGCATTGAAAGATGGCGAGCAATAATTTTTACGCCATAGAAAATAAAGAAAAAGAAGCCATTTTTCAAGCGATCGCTACGGAAAAAGGTATGACACCTTTTGCCGTGGAAAAGGACTGGTGGGTCGTGCAAACTTTGGCTATCATTTTTGACATGAAAGTGGCCCAACACCTGGGTGTTTAAAGGTGGTACTTCACTTAGCAAAGCATGGAATCTTATTGAACGATTTTCAGAAGACATTGACTTGGCAATTGAAAGGGGGTTCCTGGGCTTTAAAGGTGAATTGTCCAAGAATCAGAAGACAAAGCTTCGTAAAACTGCCAGTGAGTATACTTCAGGCAAATTCTTGAGAGCATTACAAGAAAACTTCGTGGCAAAAGGATTGGAATCGGTTGATTTCAAACTAATAGATGCTAAGGATAGTGACCACGACCCCAGAATAATCGAGATATATTACCCCAATGAGATTGAGCCACCCGGATATCTGCAACCAAAGGTGCAAGTCGAAATCGGTTGCCGGTCCTTGAGAGACTTGCTTACAAGGATGCACGGAAGCGAATTTCATATTTTTTCAAGGTCTATGAAGAAAGACTATATATATTGGTCTATGAAAAAAATAATCTGTATCACGACCAGAGTACTTATCGTATTTCAGATTATTTCATGCACTCAAAGTAAAAATGCTGATAGCAGCTCTCTGGAGCCAATTCGGCCAAACTTTGTTCTTCTAATGGGTGATGATCACGGTTGGGACGAAGTGGGTTATCATGGTCATCCATACATCAGAACCCCAATTTTGGATCAAATGGCTGCGCAAGGACTCCAACTAGATCGATTTTATTCTGGGCATCCCTCTTGTTCACCAACACGGGCAAGTTTCATCACTGGCAGACATCCTAATCGATGTGGTACCTTTGCTCCCAATTGGTCTATTCGGCCGGAAGAAATCAGCATTGCTCAAATTCTAAGGAGCGCTGGATACGCAACCGCACACTATGGTAAATGGCACCTGGGCCCGGTAAAAATCAATTCTCCCACCAGTCCTGGAGCCATGGGTTTTGACGAATGGCTTTCACATGATAATTTCTTTGAATTGAATCCCACGCTTTCCAGCAATGGTTCGACTCCTGAACGAATTCAAGGTGAGGGTTCACAAGTCATAGTCGACGAGGCGATTCAGTTCATTCGAAGTGCAAAACAGAAAGATCAGCCCTTTTTTGTAGTGGTGTGGTACGGATCGCCTCACGAACCTTATAGTGGACTACCTGAGGATCTGGCTCTCTTTAATGAACTCCCAGAAAAATACATGAATGATTCGGTCGTACTCACTTCCAATGAGAGTGGAAAAAGTGTCGTCCGGCCACTGGGAGAGGTATTGCAGGAGCGCTATGCTGAGATTACGGCAATGGATCGATCTATTGGTGTTATGCGAGATTTTTTGAAAGCCGAGGGACTGCGAGACAACACACTAATTTGGTATTGCGGTGATAACGGCACTCCACCAAGTGCCGCCCGAACCGGCATGACTTTGCGGGGAGAAAAGGGCATGATGTACGAGGGTGGAATCCGGGTTCCCGCCGTAATTGAATGGCCCTCCCAGATTAAGGAGGCCCGTGTATCATCAATCAACTCTGTCACCACCGACATCCTTCCCACGATTTGCGCGCTCACAAACCAACCGCTTCCGATACGTCCATTAGACGGTATCAACTTGGTACCGGCTCTCCTCGACACCATTGAGAAACGTGAAAGTCCAATTTTCTTTTGGAGTTTTGATACCCAAAAGGCATTTGACAGACAGGCTTTGCCCTACATAGACCCCGTCCTTCAGGAGGGTACTACGCCGCTGGCAAAGATCATGGATGGCAAGTATACCCGATCATTCGTTAATTTGAAATACCTGGTTATTTCGGAGAATGATTATGGAGGAGCACGCGCCATGATTGACAATCGGTACAAGTTAGTTGTTGATCAATCCAGGAATGGTTCTGAGATCGAGCTTTTTGATCTGGAGGCCGACCCCGGTGAATCAAAAAACCTCAAGAGCACAAATCCCGATGTAGTTGAGGCCATGCAGAAGCAACTACGCAAGTGGCAGGAGTCGGTACTTAAAAGTTTGACGGAGGAAGACTATAAATAATGGAGAAATAAAAACCGATAACAAATAAAAGGTATGTTCTAAGGAGTCAACGGGTTATATTGCCTTGTCTGAATTAAATATAGCTCGCCATCAAGCTCCTTCGGAAGTTAATAGAGGTTCCCATAAGTGAAAGTACAACATTGGTCAGATACAATCAGGGTTATCACGGAAATTCAGACTCGTGCAGTTGAAGCAAAATGACCAATTTATGGTCTCACATTCAGTTTATTTTAGCATTGGAAACAGACGTCGGATTTCTTCTTCGGCAGGTTGCCGGCCATACTCACAGATTTGAAATGCTTCCACATGTTGGACCTCCCGGGATTTCTCGATTCCATACCATTTTTCCAGTGACTTTCTCATTACCGGGGATATGTTACCGGATCTTTGTCCCGCTAACCATTTTTTCGCTCCTGATGATCGGTGGGCACTTCCTCCAAATAACCTCCAATCCAGGGAAGCCATTCATAAACCTGGGTTACATGTGCATCGAGGGCATCTATCTTTTTACTGTAGGTAGCATCAACCGCGATCGTGATATCGGGCCGGAACGGTTCGGGTGACTGGAAACGATCATGGGTATATAAGAATACCGGATTTTTTTGTAGTGCCGGAGTCTCGGGTGCGATGTTAGGAACTGCCACCATATATGCAGCATCTTGCACCAATACTCCCGTGTAACGGTGGTCAGGGTGGTAATCATTAGGGCGGGGAGCGATCACTACATCGGCATTCCACTCGCGAATTTTCCGGATGACTTGCAGTCTAATTTCCAAATTTGGAGTGAGTTCTCCATCGTGATTTCCCAGAACTTCATATTCATCAATGCCCAGTCTCCTGCCGGCTTCCCTGGCCTCTTCTTTACGTATTTTGGCAAGTACCCCTCCACCAATAGATTGATGCCCCGCGTCTCCATTGGTGACCGAAAGAAACTTCACTTTATGCCCCATAGAAGCCAGCATAGCAGCCGTAGCACCTGCATCAATATCGCAGTCGTCCGGATGGGCTCCAATCACGATAAACCGGATCGGCGTATTCTGGGCTTGACATAAGAAAATAAAAGGCATGATCAAGTAGAAGGAAAGCAACAGTTTTGCCATGTTCAGATTTTGATTTTGTTTTCTGGTATCTGATAGGCAAGTTAAGCAAAAAGGTAATGTCCCGGATGACGACAAATCCCGTGAAGTAAGAAACTGATCACGAAACAGTCTCTTTACCCGCTGAATCCTACGCTGAGCCTGGCATTTTGCACTTTCTAAGTTATGATAGCAACACTCAGTCATGTATTGATCACATTAGCTCGTTGCCCTAACTTAATAAACAAATTTAATTTGTCGGCGGAGCAGCTGGACGTTTTTATGAGGATGAGGCCCTGATTACCACCTTCCAACCGACCATAAAAGGCTCTACTTCTTTATTCTCCAAAAACGACTGTCAATCTGCCAGTAGTCACTGATACAGCTTTAACCAGATTTAATGTAAAATTTCTATTATAAACAATCGCATCTTTGAGCAACGAAGTTTTTTTCGTTTAAAAATCATAAAATGAGTAAAGATAGAGGTAGTAAGGACAAAGGCAGTAAGAACCAAAAGAAAGCTCCTGCCGATCCATCTTCAGGTAAAAAGAAGTCGGCATCTGCCTACAAGTCTGAGAGTAAAAATGGCTACGGTAGTAAACCCGCGCCTGATGTTTTTGTACCGAAATCTGACCCGAAATCTGACGGGAAGCGCAAGTCGTAAAATTATCAGGGCGATCTGCAATTCTAAACATCCACTTCCTATCGCAATTTGACCGGATTTGGTATGATTTCAGTGGTTTGACTGGCAGATCATAGATCAAATTTTGAGCCTCTTGGGATCAAAGTTCCTTTATTTCCGGATCAAAAATTAGTGATAGATAACTACATAAGTTAAAAATCGTCGTTCCTTGTCCAATAAATCTTACCGGTTTAAGAACAGCTGATTAGCGATTTTTGCAGTGCTCTATAAATACATTTGGAGGCAACTGGAATACTTTGTATCTGGTGTTTCCCGATTATCTTGAATTTATTTGATTGAAACCGATTCCGGAAGGATGGAATTTACCCCAATGTGTATTCAGCGAAACTCTCTTAATCCAAACATCTACGCTCGTAATAATTTGCTGAAGTATCTGTGGATCCCGAAATCCGAACGAGAAAGCTACTTCCAATGTATTCATGTTTGTTTTTTTCAATAGAAAAAGAGCTTCTTTAAGATTATTCATAAATGTTCCTTTGGGCTGATTGGATCACCCTCAACCTGAACTGTTTTGAAGGGGATGGAAAAAGATTATACGCTGCTCTTAGATCAGTAAATCCGCAGATTCACTATTTTTATAGGCATTATTCCAAAATCAGAAACCTATGAAAACCTTATATCTCTTGTTCGTGGTGACGATGTTCAACAATCTACTGGGACAAACAGCCATTATTGGTGAAAGCATAAACAACAATGCCGTTAGCGGCATCAGTACAGGGGGATATGGTGTCTATGGCTTCAGTGCAGAATCAAATAGGGTGAGAGGTCAAAGTACAGGAGCTAGTGGGGTGAGTGGTCAGAGTGATAATTCTGTGGGAGTCAGTGGCAACAGTACCAGTTCTTACGGAGTTTATGGTCAAAGTTTTTCTTCACAGGGAGTCAATGGTACCAGCACAAGCTCGTATGGAGTTGTTGGTTTTAGTTTTCAAGGTCCTGGCGCCCGTTTCACCGGTCAGGGTGGTATCGCCATTAACCTTGGTGGAGCAGATTCTCAGTGGGGTGACGGGAGTGACGATTGCGTAATTAGTACAGATGCCGGGTCGACCGGGGATATGATTCTGGTTGCCCACGATAACTTTGTCATCCATCTCGATGATGATAATAACAGTACGAGTGCACTTACCGTCTTTAATGGTGCCAACAATACTATTTTAACTCTGAATGAAGCAGGCAATTTGAGCACGGCAGGAACGATCAACGGGTCGTCGGATATCAACCGGAAAGAAAATATCACACCGGTTATGACCGGAGACATTCTAGAAAAGGTAGCGAATATGCCTATATCCGAATGGCAATTTAAAGGAGAAGAGATCCGGCATATCGGACCGATGGCCCAGGATTTTTATACTGCCTTTGGATTAGGACAGGGAGAGACCACAATCGCAACCGTTGATGCTGATGGAGTGGCCCTGGCTGCAATTCAGGCACTAAAGAAAGAAAATGATCTTTTAAAAGAACAGTTGGTTGAGTTACAGAATCGATTTAAGGAAATAGAGACCATCGTGAATGAAAAAAATAAATCCGAAAAATGAACTATTTAGCATCATTTCCGTAGAATGAAACACTCGGTTGTTACAACCTATTGGCTCTCGAGGTCTCCAAAAATTTCTTAATTTCTTGGTCTGACCATAAATGGCATCATATCATGGATAAATCCGACGAAACGTCTGCGATACGCAAGTTTGAACCCCTTATCGAAAAACTGAATTTTTTCGAACTCTCGATTTTAAACAGAATGGTGGTTAACCGCATGAATCTGATCCACAAGGCAGAAGCCTTGATTGGGATGTCAAAGATTCAAGTGGGTGACCGGGTATCGTGGCAAAGTGAAAACGGCGAGGTGAAAAGCGGGGTGGTATTTCGGATGAATCAAAAGACCGTATCGGTGAAAGTAGGTGAAAGAGGTCATTGGAATGTTTCACCTCAATTGTTGACCGTTGAGAAGTAGGTTTAGATGTCATTTGCTGGTTGAAGTGTATCTTCGTTGATCAATTCAGCAAATGAACACTGATCATTTTATCCACCCTTCTGCCATTGTCGATGAAGGTGCGAAAATAGGAGTTGGGACCAAAATCTGGCATTTTAGCCATGTTATGCCAAATGCGGTCATTGGTGATAATTGCAATTTAGGTCAAAATGTATTTATCGCAGACGGAGTACACCTGGGCAATAATGTCAAAGTCCAGAACAATGTCTCAATCTACACGGGTGTAAGCTGCGAAGATGACGTGTTTCTGGGCCCGTCCATGGTTTTTACCAATGTGATCAATCCACGGAGTGCGATCATTCGTAAGGCGGATTATCGCAAGACTCATGTTGGTCAGGGAGCTACGATTGGCGCTAATGCTACGATAGTCTGCGGTAATCACATTGGCCGGTATGCATTTATCGGCGCTGGTACGGTGGTTACGAAGGAGGTACCCGCATTTGCACTTGTGGTGGGCAATCCGGGCAAACAGATTGGTTGGATAAGTCGTCACGGCCACGGGTTGATCTTCGACGATAACGGCAAAGCAAGCTGTCTAGAGAGCGATGACAGTTACCTCCTTATTAATAACCAGGTGATTTTAGTCGATGAAAAACAAGCCTGACGAGATTACCGTTGCTTTTAATTTGCCCGATGGGACTATTTCAATCATTAAACACACCCTGTCTCTTTTTGAGAACCACTTTGACGTAAAATTCAATTATGGTCAAGAAGCGATGATCCATGTTGCTTTGGAAAAAGAGGCTGATATTCGTATTTCGGAAAAATTCATTGGAGCAGTAGAAAGACATCGATTCAATCATTATGAACTAATGATCGATGCCCCTATCATCTTATGCGAAGACGGAACACCTGATTACCTTAGCACCTGTGCCTATATGGTCAACTTTCTTCAAGAATATGTCGAAACACCTGATTATTTTGATGAGTTCGATCGATTCAGATTTGAGAAAAGTTATCAATATCGATTCAATTGTGTGACCGAAAATTTGGTACTGCAAAACTTCATCAAACTACAGCAACATTGCACCGCATTTAAACATCTCAGAAGAAATACCCGCCCCAGCAAATTATGGGTAAGTCATGACATCGACTATTTATATCATACTATTTGGCCGGATCTAAAAACAGCCATTAAAAAACTTAGGTTTGATCAAATATTTGACCTACTTTTTTCGGGAAACAAAAAAAGACCCGATCAGAAAATATTCGAAAAAATAATTTCCATCAATGAAAAACATGGCGTTACTGCTACGTTTTTCTGGCTTGCAAATCGTAACATCTTTAAAACCAGGTCTGGCGATAAAATTGAAAATGCCAATTATCACCTCGATGATCCGAAAGTCCAAGATCTGATCAATCTCGTTCGGGATGCCGGCTGTGAACTGGGAGTACATCAATCATTGGGCTGCAAAAGCATCATTGCGGAAATAGAACAGATTGATCAGCGCATTACCATCAACCGCAATCATTATCTGGCAGGAAAGTTACCTGACCTATGGCGTTCGCTCGAAAAGACACCTATCACTCGCGATGCAACGGCAGGATTCTCAGCAGCTATGGGTTTTCGAAATTCGTATGGGAGCCCCTGCAGACCTTTTGATGTAGTTAGAAATCGACCCTACGATATTGAGGTCTATCCATTGCATATTATGGATGCCACCTTCATGAATCAACGGTACAGACCGCAGCAAGCTAAAAAAGAGATTATCGACTTCATGGAGAAAAACAAAACTGATTGCACGATTTCATTTTTATGGCACAACAATTATTTTTCCGATGTGAAATTTGCTCCATGGATCACGGTATATGAGGAAATCTTGAGGTATGCCAGAGCTCAGGACTATCAATAACGGACATGATCTCTTCGAGACATCTTGATCTGGACATCAAACGGGGCATGCTTCTAATCGTAGATTGAGCAAAGATCTCTGCAATGACCAAGGTGTAAATAATCGACTGCACATGGAAGCGGGAAAAAAAAGAGATTGACGAACGTCGATTAATGATTTTGGATTTTAGAAGTGCCTGACGAAACCGATCACCTTTCCAATTATAGCCAATTTGACCTCCTAGGATTTCGCCAATAAAAACCAGGTAATGTCCCCCTGAGGGAAAGATGGATCGCGTCGATAAGAAAATCCATAGTCGAGTAAACTGAGGTCTTCGTATTGATCCAACATCTCTCCTGCAAAATCACGTTTAAACAATCGTTCAGTATGTCCCCGATATTCAATAGCAATCGGCGTAGGATTATAATATTCACAAATCAATATATACTTTCTACTGGCTCGATGTAAGTTTTCATAAACGACAGGTAACATTTGTGGATTAATATGGATTAAAACCCCTTTAATCAGACTCACATCAAACAGCTGGTTTGATTGGTAATCAAGAATAGAACTATTGAGGACATGATCATCTCCGATCACCTTTCCCAATTGCCGGGCTGCCTCCTGATTAATCTCAATGCCCCATAACTCAATCTTAGGAAAAAGCAGCTGAATAGCTCTGAGATTCATCCCGATATTTGATCCAAATTCAATCAGCGATCCGATCTTTCCCGTCTGCTTAAGAGCCTTTGAAAAAAAAGCTAGATTAGAAGCAAGATACTCGTCACTGCGATTCCTGTCTATGTATTCATTTCCAAATGAACCAGCCCAAAACGCCTCTTGTTCCGTCCTAAAACTCATTGACTCCTCATTCTTATTCATTCTTTCAATTTTAACTTGTATTTATAACCCTCTATTTGAATCGATCTAAATGACAAAAATACATATTATTATTAAATGGTATTTGATTAAAACATGTCAGATCATTTTCCTATTCTGAATGATACGAGATATTGAAAAGCATGATTTATCAGTTGATTAAATTGGGCAGAGATCTTCAAATAGTATACGGCCGGCACATAAAGTATCACGATAGTAATTCCTTTCAAAATCAAGTCAACAATGCCAAAATGGTTAAAGGGGATGAATCGAAGCACCAACCAAACCAGGGCAGCCACCACCGTTAGTCGCAGCGTATCCAGGCTAAAAGGCTGGAGCTTCATTTTCGACCAGATGAAGATAAATTTAATCAAATTAAACAGCAATAGACTAATTGAGGTGGCAAGTGCAGCCCCAAGAATTCCCAGATCTAAGATAGCAATGAAGTAGTAGTTGAGTACCACGTTAATTACGCCCAGACATAACATACTAACTAAACTGAATTTATAGTAGTTGGAGTAAACAATGATCTGGTCATTGACACTAGCAGCCATATCAAAAACTTTGGCTACAGCAAGAATAAGCGTAACCATGTAAAGAGATGAAAAATCCTGATCTTCTGGAAATAGAGTGATAAGATCCGGCATACAGTAAAAAACCAGGAGCAACGCGAGAAAACCCAGTATCAATAATACAATCGATGAATCACGATAGATTGAATTTACTTGCCCCAGGTCGTTATTATGCCATGCCTGCGAGATGATCGGACCTGTAATCGCTGATAAGGCGACGGTGGGAGCTGATATAATATTGGCAATATTAGCTCCAATGCTAAAAAGACCATTGTTTCCAAAATCTTTTAGCGAAGAGATCATGATTGAATCTATCTTAAAAACCATAACACTGCCCATGCTGCCTAGCATGCCAAATAATCCATAGACCAACATTTCACGCCTGACTGACTTGAATAGATCTTTATTGAAAGGGTGCCAATTAAATTCTCCGATTTTCCAGATATAGAACAACAAGCCGGCAATGGGTATGCCCAATGCAAGGACCAAACCCATGACAAAACCATCTAATCCGAGTAATCCAAATACAAACAGCAGGATAAGGGTTGGTAAAGCAATTTTAAAGAACAAATTGGTCAATATATATGGAATGGCTATACGGCCAAAAATGGAGCAATAATTATATAGCAAACCTGCCGCCGCTGAAAACAAAGCAAGCGGAAGCAACCAATGAAAGTATTTTAAGAAAGCAGGATCACGAGGATTGATCAACCTCAAAATCAAATCTTGGCCCAACGTAAAAACCAAGGCAAATAATGCCATCATCACGATAGACAATACGACGATTAACCGAAAAAATCCATTATGACCTTTGGCTTGATCGCGGAATCGGGGAAAGAAACGGACAGGTATAATGGTCAACCCAAAGAGTGCAAAGGGAGCAAGAAATATCGCACCATCCGTAAGAAATCTTGCCAGCCCTAAAGTGTAGGTATCTAAAGGGTAAATAAAAAGGGTACTGATGGCCCCGACAAGTACTCCCACCAAATGAACCAGGCTCTGCTTGGCTCCTTGCCGTGCAATTATTCCCATGGCAGCAGATCAATCTTCATTTCTAATAAATGAGAAGATTTAATGGTAGGGGTATCGCTCATGTAGATTTTTCATGTATAAAGTTCCAGACTAATTCAGGTGGCTAGAATATAATCGTTTTGCAAATTCTTTACCTTCCCATTGTTATTTCTATTCATAAATGACATCATCACCAGGGTCAAATCTATCAATTAATCAGATAAACACAGTAATGGGAATCGATGGAACAACGCCATAAGAAGGCAAATCGTATCCATCGCATTGCTATCCGATCATCATTTGCCGGTAAGCCGTTCATTGAGAATAGAGTCTACAAGCTCCACAAAATGGTCTGCCGACACCTATTTCAATCAGCCAGCAGAACCCCCGAGCGCAACGCAATCCACGCCCCATAGAGTGCCACAAAGATGTGCTCACCAGCCAGATATGATAGTAAAATATTATATATTTGTGGACCTCGGAATAGCCGCTTCAGATCAACACCCTTGGAATGAACCAGGGCAAGGTGAAGGACGATAGGTAACAAAACAGGGCGGCTTTGCCGGCCAAAAATGAATTGACAATTGCTTGGTTGTGGAGATGACTGCAGTTATGAAAGTAAAAAACGGAGCTCAAAACCATGACCATCAAAGAGTTTACGGTTCTACGCGCAATACCTGCCTGGATATCATACCCAAGAAATTCTTCGTTATTTAATCATTTCAAAACAGGAGATTTATAATCATATGACTTTTCTATCAGAAAATACGTCCATCTTGATAACCGGAGGTACCGGTTCTTTCGGAAAAAAATTTGTAGAACAGCTCTTAAACCGATTCCCAAAAATCAGAAGACTGGTTATCTACTCCCGTGATGAATTGAAGCAATTTGAGATGGCCCAGAGATTTTCGTCTCCCAGGTATCCAGGTGTCCGGTACTTTATTGGTGACATCAGAGATTATGATCGATTTAAGCGGGCCTGCGAAGGTATCGAGGTGATCGTACATGCTGCTGCCCTTAAGCAGGTCCCATCTGCGGAGTACAATCCCTTTGAATGTATCAAAACCAATGTATTAGGGGCTCAAAATGTGATTGACGCAGCATTGGATTGTGGAGTGAGAAAGGTAATCGCGTTATCAACTGACAAAGCGGCCGCGCCCATTAATCTATACGGTGCTACTAAATTGTGTTCGGACAAGCTCTTTATCGCAGCCAATAACATGAAGGGCAAACGAGACCTCCTGTTTGCGGTAGTCCGCTATGGGAATGTGATGGGCTCAAGGGGTTCAGTTATTCCTTTCTTTATCAAAAAGAGAGCAGAAGGTATCTTGCCGGTGACAGATGTGAATATGACCCGGTTTAACATATCGCTGGAAGAAGGGGTCGACATGGTGTTTAACAGCATTGAGAATGCATGGGGCGGTGAAATTTTTGTGCCGAAAATACCTTCGTACCGGATCATGGATGTGGCGAAAGCGATTGGACCTGATTGCAAAATTAATGTCGTTGGCATTCGTTCCGGAGAAAAGATACACGAGGAAATGATCACCCAGGCTGATGCAAATACGACAGTAGATCTTGGTAAATATTACGCCATCTTACCCCAGGTTCCTAATTGGTCGCGGGAGAAGTACATAGCGACTTTCAATGCTCAGCCCGTGGCACCTGACTTCCAGTACAATTCAGGTACTAACTCGGAGTGGATTGGTGTCGAAGAGATCAGAGCCTTGATTAAGGAACATGTAGATCCGAATTTTGAAGCTTTTAACGTCCCTGCATGAAAACGATTCCTTACGGCCGTCAACATATCACCGAAGAAGATATCTCAGCCGTGGCCGACGTGTTACGTTCTGATTTTTTGACTCAGGGGCCAAAAGTCCATGAATTTGAAGAGAAGTTTGCCCAATATATCGGATCGCGGTATGCAGTGGCAGTGTCTAATGGCACCGCGGCATTGCATTTATGCGCTATGGCTCTTGAAGTCAATGACACCAGTAAAGTGATCACTACACCAATCACCTTTGCCGCTTCTTCCAATTGCATTAGATATTGTGGGGGAGAAGTACATTTTGCCGATATTGATCCGGAGACCATGCTCCTGGATCTGGACAAAGCCAGATCATTGCTTGAAACCCATCCCAAAAATACATTCTCAGGTATCGTACCGGTCGATTTTTCTGGCCATCCGGTTGATATGGAGGCCTTCCGACAGCTGGCGGACGAACACAATCTTTGGATAATTGAAGATGCCTGTCATGCTCCCGGAGGTTATTTTACCGATAGTGCCGGCCAACAGCAGAATTGTGGAAATGGCAAATATGCGGATTTAGCTATTTTCTCTTTTCATCCGGTCAAACATATTGCATGCGGCGAAGGAGGCATGATCACCACCAATCGGCAAGACCTTTATGACAAACTCCTTTTTCTTCGTACACATGGTATCACGAAAGACCCACATTTGGTAAAAGACAGCCATGGAGGCTGGTATTATGACATGATAGATCTGGGCTACAACTACCGGCTCACAGACATGCAAAGCGCACTCGGCATTTCACAACTCAGTAGAGCAGATGAAGGGTTGCAAAGACGAAGAGTGATCGCAAACAGGTATGATGAGGCTTTTAATGGTAGTCATATTCGAACACTTTCAGCTAAAAAAGGGATGGGTCATGCGTATCACCTTTATGTAATCTTAACCGATAATCGCAAAGAACTTTACGATTTTTTAAAAGAATGGGGTATTTATGCTCAGGTACACTATATTCCTACTCATCTGCTAAGCTATTATCGTCAATTGGGTTGGAAGGAAGGTGATCTTCCGCGCGCTGAAAACTACTACTCGAGATGTTTGAGTTTACCCATGTATCCTTCAATGACCGATCAGGAGCAAACTTTCGTCATCGAAAAGGTGTTGGAAAAGAGCCAATAATTTGACATTGAAATTACTTTTTGACTAACGTCTATTTAAAGCATATTAAGATCCTCTATTCAAATTAATTTGGTTACTTCTTGAAAAGACTAGCAATTATTCCAGCCCGTTTAGGCAGTAAAAGAATTCCAAGAAAAAACATCAAAGATTTTCTGGGTAAACCGATCATAGCCTACAGTATCGAATCGGCCTTATCCTCCCAATTATTTGACACGGTAATGGTTTCGACTGATCATGATATGATCGCCACCGTTGCACGACAACATGGAGCGGAAGTGCCATTTTTGAGGTCAGTGAAAAATGCCAGTGATACAGCCACGACTCTTGAGGTGATCCTGGAAGTGCTGGAAGAATACCACCGGAGAAATCTTGACTTTGGGCAAATATGTTGTCTCTATCCCACGGCACCCTTTGTCAGTGCCTCCCTCCTCACATCGGCATTTGAGCGGTTGGAAAAGGGTAAGTTTGATACGGTTTTCCCGGTTCTACGATACAGCTATCCCATTCAGAGAGCATTCAAAATGGACACCGGACAAAAAATCAGCATGATCTATCCTGATCAGATAAATACCCGGTCACAGGATTTGGAAGCCGCTTATCACGACGCCGGTCAGTTTTATTGCTTTAACAAAAAAGCTATTCTGGATAATCAAAAATTGTGGACTGACAATACTGGCGGCATCCTGATTTCCGAAATGGAGGGCCATGACATTGATACCGAAGAGGATTGGAAAATTGCAGAATTCAAATACCAGGTAACTTTTGGAAAATCGGCCTAACCTATATTTGCGCGCAGATGGAAACTCCAGGATAGGCCTTGGACACTTGGTGCGGTCGCTGGCTTTGGCCGAAATGCTCAGTGACATTTTTTCTATTCATTTTATCACTCGTAATCCCCTGGCATCTCTAAAAAGAGAAATCAAGGAAATATGTCATTCAATCATCCTCCTACCAGAATCAATCGATCATGAGAATGAGGCAGTATACCTGGTCAACAATCATATTGAAATAGGTGAGGCAGTCGTTTTAGATGGTTACCATTTTACTACCGACTATCAGACAATATTGAAAAACTGGGGATGTATCCTAATTTGTATCGATGACATCCATGCATATCATTTTGTTGCAGATGCTATCATAAATCACGCAGGAGGTATCAAGCCGGAAGACTATTTGTGTCTTTCTACAACGCAATTATACCTTGGCCTCGACTATGCCTTACTACGAAAACCCTTTAGAGATGCAACAAAAGATAGACGACCTCTCGAAAATCGTGAAGATGCTGTTTTCATTTGTCTAGGTGGTGCTGATCCACAAAATCACACCCTTGAGGTTCTGAAAAAATGTGAAAAGCTCCTTCAAGGAGAAAAATGTTATCTGATTTTGGGAGCCGCCTATCCATATCGCAATGAACTTGAAGTGTATCTGAAAGCCACCTCACTGGATATCGAGATACGCTCTAATCTCAATGCCGAAATGATGGTTCATTATATGCAGCGTTGCAAAAAAGCGATCACACCTCCCAGCAGTATTTCGTACGAGTACATGAGTATCAGTGGTGAACTTTATGTTTTGCTGATTGCTGACAATCAAAAAAGAATGTTGTCCTATTTTACAGAAACAGGTTTGGCTTTTGATTTTGCCAGATTTGGAGATGTTGCTACACCGATTGTGGCTGAAGCCATTGCCAAGCAACAACAATTACTGGATGGCAATCAGCAAAAGCGAATCACCGGTATATTCTATAGATTACTATTGAAATGTAAAAGAGCGAGTATCGATGACCTGCAACTATATCTCAAATGGGCAAATGACCCTCTAACCCGTTCCCAATCATTCAATCAGGACCCGATTCCATATGAGAGCCACCGTAAATGGTTTCTCAAAAAAATATTGAACCCGGATTCTATACTTTATCTTTGCCTGTTAGGAAACACTCCTATTGGGCAAATTAGATTTGAGCTTGATGACAATCGGGCTACAATCAACTATTCGATTGATGCACAATATCGCGGTCGTGGCCTGGGAAGTTTTGTCATTCAGCAAGGTGTCGTAGAACTACTAAAAGAGGTCTCTATAAATCCTATAATCATCGGACACGTGAAAAAAGAAAATCAGGCATCGAGAAAATGTTTTATTAATCTCGGATTTGAGGAACAAATCAGTACAGAATTTGAAAATTCTTACCAATATACTTCACACACATGATTAGATTTAATATTGGAGAAAAAATATTAGGTCAAAATAACCGACCTTTTATTATTGCCGAAATGTCTGGCAATCATAATCAATCGATTGATCGGGCATTAGACATAGTCGATGCAGCTGCGAGAGCGGGGGCCGACGCTATCAAATTGCAAACATATACTGCCGATACCCTTACCATTAATCAACGAGGTGGATTATTCGAAATCGACGATACCGATTCATTATGGCAGGGTAAAAATTTGTACGACTTATATCAGGAGGCACATACTCCCTGGGAGTGGCATGCAAAGATTTTTGATCGTGCCAAAAAACATGGTATGGTTGGATTTTCATCGCCATTCGACGAATCAGCGGTTGACTTTTTAGAAGATCTTCAGGTACCGGCATATAAAATTGCATCATTTGAAAGTACTCATTGGCCATTACTTAAAAAAGTAGCCGCAACCGGCAAACCAGTGATCATCTCCTCCGGTGCCTCATCACTCAATGATCTTTATGAGTCGGTAAAAATTTTAAAAGCCGGCGGGACCAAACATATTGTAGTATTGAAGTGCACCAGCACTTATCCTGCAACACCGGAAAATACAAACCTAAACACCATTCCGGTACTCCAGAATATTTTTTCCGATTGTCTCATTGGGCTTTCTGATCACACTATGGGAGTGGGGGTAGCCTTGGCATCGGTTGCCCTGGGGGCACGGGTGATCGAAAAACATTTTACGTTACGCAGATCTGATGGCGGAGTGGATAGTGCTTTCTCTCTCGAACCCGAAGAAATGCAAACATTGGTTATTGAGTCTGAAAGGGCTTTCCAGGCCCTGGGCAAGATCCAACTCGATACTCAGAAATCAGAAGAAAAAAGCCTGCAATACCGAAGATCCATCTATGTAGTAAAAGACCTGAAGGCCGGTGACAGAATTACAGAGAGCCATATTAAGGTAATCAGACCAGGCGACGGACTTGAACCAAAATTTTGGGAACTGGTCTTAAAAAGAACGCAAAAAATCATCTTGCTGCCGGCAGTCCACTTTCATTTGATGGTCTTGCTTAGTACCTCGCAAAATAAGTTCGTGCCGCATAACACCATTATGAATGAGAGCGCTTATATATTCTAATACGGGACTAACATCTAAACAGATCGGCCTTACTGGTCAGGTCATATCTGACTTAAAGGATCAAGGCTTTGATCTGAGGATCGTATGTTGCAATAATATTCTGGAAAATTGTTATGCAAACCGAACACACAATCTCATAGGTTGTGCCGTCTGTCAATCAAGATTACATAAAATACTGGATCTCAATCATATTGATAATTCGGAATTAATCAGCCTACAGAGATATCCTGAAGCCTATGCGGTTGACATCCCTTCATTTGATTCGCTCGAAAAAATCTTCGAATTTAGTTATCATGATATTGACGTGGGTCGGGGTGCCGCTTCATCCATTATA
This sequence comes from Saprospiraceae bacterium, assembly GCA_016711125.1. Classification (GTDB taxonomy): domain Bacteria; phylum Bacteroidota; class Bacteroidia; order Chitinophagales; family Saprospiraceae; genus JABDMH01. The sequence continues at coordinate 154,230 of JADJTQ010000008.1, forward strand.
TCTTACTATCGTGATTATGAATTGAACACAACCCGGTTTGGGTCACTGATCGAGCTTGAAATTCGAAAAGCGATCAATGTGCTCCTGAATTTTGAAAAAATGATTGATGACTTTAAACCGGATCACATTTATCTCTACAATGGAAGGTTTGCCGAAGCCTATCCGCTCTTCCAACTAGCCAAGAAAAGGAATATTCCATTTTTTACCATCGAGTCTGGAGCTGGCAGCAATTATCAATTATTTAAGAACGACCTGCCACATAGCATCGACCTCACTAATCAACTAATCGATAGCACCTGGGAAAAAGGAGATTCCCAGTCAAGAGAAGAGATTGCAGAAAAATGGTATGAGCAAAAAAGAAAAGGCACCGAACCGAGAACTGCCTTTTTAACTGGACTGCAGGAAAAAGGTAAACTCCTGAGGGAATGGATCCCAATAAAATTAATATCGCGATTTTTAATTCTTCTGAAGATGAACTGAAAGCTATTACCGAATGGCAAACTCCTTTATTCAACAATCAAAACGATGCTATTGGAGAGCTCCTCAAGATGTTTATCAAAGAACCGGAATTTCATTTCTATCTGAGAGTTCATCCAAATCTTGGCAAGTTGGATAACATCCAAATAGAGGGAATCAGAGAAATGTCCTATCCTAATTTAACCGTTATTCAACCCCATGATCCGGTTGACACTTATCAAATGATGAAGGCTTGTAATAAAGTAATCACTTTTGGGTCAACTACCGGTATTGAGGCTACCTATTGGGAAGCTCCTTCGGTGTTGCTTGGCAAATCATTTTATATGCTGCAAGACTGTGTGTATCTCCCGAATTCTTTTGAGACATTATTCGATCTGATCAAAAACAAAAATCTGGCCCCGAAACCCAAATCGTCAACGTTACGCTACGGGTATTATGTCAGCACCAATGGATATCCTTCATCTCATTTCGATTTTCAGGGTTTGGAAAAATCCAGTTTTAAAGGACATCATTTAAAAAAGTACTATCCCAGCACCTTTCTTTTTTTACTTAAATACGCACCTAACATTCGGCAATGGTCAAAAGCATTTAAAGCTTTATACCATAGAAATCTATCTATTCGTGATTTCCTGAAGTTTAATTAACTATTGTGGAAGAAAGCAAATATCAGTGCGGCAAACAACGGCTTATCAACTCAAGCATTTTTGAAGTTGCATTGAGATTTGTTGATACACTTCTTTCGAATAAACGCTTGTTCTTTAATACAGCATCGACATAAGGAATTGCTTCATCAAATGAGGTAAAAACGTTTATTCCCTCTCGATCATCGGTGATATCATTTCTAGAAACTATCCGGTTAGGCTGTAGACTAACCGACTGTTTACCCATTAATGCATTTTCATAAAGTAAAATCGATTGCATACCGACTACTAAATGTGATGACAACAATGAATCGTAAGAAGATGATCCAGCCAACTCGATGATGTCCAAACCGGAGCGTTGATATTGCTCAATAAGATGTCGGTATTTACCTGATTCTTCTCTGGGATGCAATTTTATTCTGATGTCGATAGGTTCACCTTGTTTTCTTTGATAATCCGACAAGTATTCCAGAAGCGAAGTAAGCACCGTAAACTCGGTGTAGCCAACCTGTTCCCCTACATTCTCCTGATAATAGTCGAACCAACCCTCGGAAATAAAGATTACCTGTAGGCGATCGACGTCAGGTTTGTCGGCCTCCCAAATTTTTCGCGTATTCGTCAGATGATCAAATAAGGGATTGCCAGTGATACGTATAATCCCCTCAGGACATCCTGATTCGATCATTCGTTGTTTCATCAGCGTATCTGTCACAGCAATGTGGTCTGGCAAATAGTTGAAGTGTCGATCTCCAATGGTGAATCTCTGCCAGTAATTGACCCAGCTATCGACAAATGCGATAGATGGAATTTGAGATGAACTGGCCCACTGCCAGAATGCCGCATCATCTTCAACCTCAAGAGAAGTACCCGTAAGCAGAAGCGAGGGTTCGCTTTCATCCAGATATTTTTTTGCTTTCTTGAAAGAATCGATCTCAATGAAGGAAAACCTGCTTTCTTGCCAGCATAGTGCACTTTTTGAGTAGGCAAGCAGTGTGAGATGATAACCTTCATCTAAGAGATGGCTAATAACGGGTTTCAGTGCATTAGCCGTACCTGCTTGCCTCGACACAATCGCTATTGGTTTAGCGGACATTGGTCGCATTTGCTACCTCCAGGGGTGTCTGTACGCTCTGAGTTTGTGAAGACCCCAGGGCCCTGGTGATATCGCCGGCATGCGCCAGGACTTTACGGATAGCCTTTGCGAGATCATCCATGTCTTCTCTGGTAAGTGGTTCTCTAACAATTGAGCTTAAGAGTAGTCTATTCTGATACATATCTTCAGTCACTGGACAAAGCCCTGCTTCATAATTGTAGGTAATACCCTGATTAAAATTAAAGGGAAATCCCTTACTACCGAGAGCGATTTGTTTTTGATAAATAGGATTAAGATAAAGGGGTCGCACATAAGCTTCTGAGAGTGCGATTCCCTCCGCTCCGGAAGCAACAGGAAATTCAGCATTAACCGCTTTCACAAAGAGACTGCGCGAAAGTCCGGTCACCTCCGCCTGGTATTTTATAGGGAATACATAAAATGCGTGATCACCATGTTCAATATTTTGTTGGGCATCCAAGCCAGGGATATCCCTTAGCTCGTCTGAGAGATAAAGTGCCAGGTCTTTTCTTAAAGCAAGATAATTATCCAGGCGATCAAGCTGACAAATGCCTATGGCGGCCTGTAACTCGGTCAACCGGTAATTGGACCCAATGATATTGGTCAGGTTAGTTACGGCATTTGCTTCAATAGCGTTTTCACCATGATTTCTGATCAGTCGGGCACGCAATGCGAAATCATCATCATTGGTGACCAGCATTCCTCCTTCTCCCGTATGGATATGTTTGTGGGAAATTCAGGCTAAAGCCTCCGATATCACCAATGGCACCAACCGACCGGCCCTTATATTTAACGCCGGGAGATTGTGCGGCATCTTCGATCACTTTGAGGTTATGCTTTCTAGCGATTGCCATAATCGCATCCATGTCAGCACAGCCGCCAAAAAGATGTACTACTATAATGGCCTTGGTGCGAGGAGTGATCCTGGCTTCGATCGATGCGGGATCCAAACAAAAAGTATGAGGATCTATATCGGCAAAAACTGGTATGCCGCCGTAAAATAAGGCGCAGGTGGCCGATGCTGACATGGAGTATGGCGTGCAAATCACTTCATCTCCGGGCTCGATGCCTACGGCTCCGCAGGCAACCATTAAACCAGTGGTCCAAGAGTTTACTGCGATGACGTGTTTAAAACCAAATTTGGCAGCCCATTTGTTTTCAAATTCCTTGTTCTTTTGTCCTCCATTAAAAAAAGGGCCGGCACCGCCCAAGAAAGCCGAAAGGACATCTGATCGTAAAACTGCCAACACCGCCTCTTCTTCTTCGAGGCCCATTGTTTTTCTGGATAAAAGTGGTTTTGTTCGTACTTTTGATCCTCCCAGTATTGCCGGTTTCGATTCCATGATTTATGTTTTAATTAAGTGCTCTTTTTTTAAAATCAAATTGCTGGTCAGATCGAGTATTTCTTTCCCCTCTCTGACGGTGCATCTGACTGATTTTTCTTCACTACGATAAATTGCAATGAATTCTTCGATCATATTTTTAAATGCGTGCAGACCGATTTCCGTGTGCAATTCCGCTTCGCTCAGACTTTGATATCCACGAAAGACATCACTTTTCGCCACCTTTGATATGTTCATTTTTAGGCCATTGTCAAAAACCCGCATTCTTTGCACAGAACCCACTATATCTATTTCAAAGAGCGAATAATCGCGGTAATCGGATGCGATCAAATAAAGCGGAAATTGACGATCCTGGAAATAATAATTCAAAGTGCAGCTTAAGGTGGGATCAAATGAGACTCTGTCATCGGTCACAATCCCAGTAACTTCGTAACTATGGGGAGCGCCAAAATAGTAATTCATCAAGTCGAGTATATGACTGCCATTATTGATAATGCCCTTACCATAGTAAGCTGAAATAAATTGAATGTTTCCAAATAATCCCTGATGAATCATTTCTTTGACCCTGACGAATTGATTCTCCCAACGCCGTAAATAATTAATGCAGACAATGGCTTGATGTGCATCGATCAAATCAATAATTTGACTAGCCTCTTGAAGGGATGAAGCCAGGGGTTTTTCGCAAATGAAATATTTGATACCTCGTTGAAGGGCAGCTCTAAAAACGGGTAACCTATACGATGTTGGCGTACAGATGCTGACTATATCAATATCTTCTGATTCGAATAAATCGTCTAAATCTGTATAGAGTCTATCGGAATTCCATGTCTTACCGGCCGTTTCAAGCCGACTTTGATTGGGGTCGCAAAGCGAAAGAAAACTGAGCTGATCTTTTATACGTGAATAGGTGCCGGCATGGGTCAGTGTATAAGGTTTGAAGGGATCAGCTTCATCCAAATAACTACCAATATTACCGCATCCGATTACAGCTACGCCTGGAACTGTCCTGCTATTTTGGACCATAGTTGCCATCCACTCTTAGATTGCTCAAATTCTTCTCTCAACATTGACATTCTCACGACATTGTAGTACTTACCATTCCGATACACTTCATTTCTCAGTTCACCCTCAAAGGCAAATCCTGATTTGACATAGGTCTGTAGCGCACCCTCATTGGCTTTGGTGACACCTAACCAGATTTTTGAAAGATTTAATTTTAAAAAACCATATGCACACATCATTTGCGTGACCTCGGTGCCTATTCCTTTACCCCAATAGTCCTTTTCGCCAATCAATATTCTAAACTCGGCTGTCCGGGCAATCCAATTGATACTATGCAATCCGGCGATTCCAATCAATCGATCATTATCCTTGTCAACAATGGCGAGTTCTACTTCCTTTTCACTATTTATCATTTGATCATATGCCGTTTCTGCCTGTTCCAAATTATTTGGAAACAATCCTCTGAAAAGGTAACGCGTGACTTCATGATCATCTGTCCAGTCGAACATATGAGTCTGCAGGTCTTCTTTATAAAGACCTCTTAAATTAGTCCGTACTCCTGTTATAAAAGGCCTTCCCATTCCTTTTGTTTTTGCTTAAATTCAATATTCCTTTGTTTGCTTTCAGCTGATAAAATGGCTTCTGGGTTTAGGTCGAGGTAATCAAGTACCTGTTGCAAATTAAACAGGTGGTTTTTCGGATAATAGAATCCGTAGATGCGACTTGCCAACTCAAAATCTTCCTGATAATCAACGGTGAGATTAATATGGCTCAAGTTCTTCGGATAGGTAAGGTTGAAAATCTTAAACCTTTCCGGATTCTTTCGAAAATACTCGAAGGGAAATTCCCGATAATAGGGATCTTTGATCTGCTCATAATAAAACCGTAATGTATCAATATGATAGATCTCAAAATCAAGACCAGCGGGAAAAGTCCTCTGTGGCGCAAACGTATTTAAGTAGTCTAGTTTTTGTTCAATAAATATATTTACGGCTTGATCGATTATCGCCGGGTCAAGGAAAGGACAATCACCCCACAAACGGATGACGGCCGATGTGTTAAAAAGCTGCGAAGCCTCATAAAAGCGGCCAATAATATCATCAACCGGCCCTCGATAAATGCTAATCTCCTGGCTAGCGCACCACATCTCAAGTTCTTCGTCACGTGAATCGATGGTCGCGGCAATCATAGTGTGATCCACGAGACTAGCAGCCGAAACACGCTCATGAATCCGGGCAATTAAAGCTTGTCCCAGAATTGGTTTCAAGACTTTTCCCGGCAATCTGGAAGATCCCATTCGTGCTTGAATAATTGCAACTACACTCAATATAAACCCTGCTTTTTAAAAGAAAATAAAGTAAAATAAAAGCAAACTCGAAAACATCTCACTCAAATGACTATGTTCTTATTTTTTCCCTGGACTATTTTTACTCTTTCTGACTGTTTTACTTTTAGGTTTTGCACCTCGCTCAGCGGTTGGTCTTATAGGTCGAGGTTCTTCATCTGCCGGCACAGGATGACCATCACTCGTCTTGTATAAGAAAACACCACCGGTTATTAATCCCAATAATAATAAAATGGAGCTTAAGTTGGCAAAAATAGCTCCCGATCGATTTGGCTCAAAATTAAAAATAACCTCATGCTGGCCAGCAGGAATCCTGAGTGCCCTCAATAAATAATTAGCCCGGATCATCTCTGCCGGCTGGCCATCGATCGTAACCTCCCAGCCCTTATTCGGACCATACCATACTTCTGAAAACACAGCTAATTGATCTTCCTGGGTTGATACATTATAAACCAGATGACTGGGTTCGTACTCGGCCAATTCAATGGTGCCTAAGCCATTACCCGGTTTAAAGCCTTCCAATTGATCTGCAAATTCGCTTTGCAAAACAGTTGCTTGATTTCGCGTCTGTAGGGTACCCAATTTTTCAATCTCTTCATTGGGCGTACTTGCAAAAACGACGTCATTGACAAACCATCCATTACCGTAGGCCTCACTATTGAGCTGTAGTTTTTGTTCTTCAGTAATGATATACTTGGTATTTAACATATTCAGGACCTCTGCATTTCCTTTCGAAATATAATAGTCAATGATATCCTGGTATCGTTGCAATTTGGCGGGGTGATATCCCCCTATTGTATTGTGGTGAAACGAGGTTGAAGCAGAATTAAAGGTATTGATTGAAAGATCCAAAACGCGGTAGTAACCTCTTCCCTTGGGTTCCATTTGTTTTATTTGCTGATCTACCTGCCGTGCGGCCAGATTTTTCATATAGTCATCTTTCGACTCAAAACTATCTTTGTCCAAATACCTGCGATCAACGGTCCAATGATCGAGCGTGACCACCAGGCCTAGCCCAGCTAATAAAATTATTTCAGATGTAATCTTTTGTTTCAAATAAATCCATATCAATCCTGCACTAAGCAACAAGACTGCCAGTGAACGCATGGCATCCGATCGCATTAATGAACTTCTGGTCTCGGCAAATATTGCACGAACATCGGCCGGATACCTTTCTTCAGCCACATTGGTATATGACAGAAATGTATCTCCGAACAATGCAAAAATGAGACAGACACCCCCAACAATTAATGTGCTTTGCCAAAGTCGCTTGATCAGGATCGACTTATCGTTGCTCTTTACTATTTTTTGGAGACCAATCATCGCAGGAAGAATGGCAAAAACAGGAAGCAGGTTGACTCCGGAGTTTGGAGACCTAAACTTATTGAACAGCGGTAAATAATTAAAAAGCGCCTTATTCAATATACTAAAATGACTGCCCATTGATAACAGACAAACTAATACAAAAGCACCCAATATGCCATATCTTAGTCCGGGCTCCAACACAAACATTGACAAAGTAAATAGTAGTAAAATAGCTGCTCCCAAATAATAGGGACCACTGGTAAAGGGTAAACCACCCCAGTATAGAGGTGCCTTAACACTACCATCCGATTTACGAGCGGCGCCATTGTTGCGCATCAATTGCCCCATCGATGTGGTAGCACCGATTTCTTCGGCAGAAGAACCCCCAACGACTCTTGGAATTAAGATACTGATCAGATCCGTGAAACCATTGCTCCACTGCATGGCGTAGTTCCACTCTAAACCTTCCACCTGGCTGCTGCTGGTAGCTTCTTCATTAGCACTTTTCGCTAAAATCGGCTTACCTCTCATTGTGTCATCGGAAAAATTTGACGAAGAGCTGAGTTGGGTGTAATTTGAAGCCGCACCCAGTAAGGCAGCGCCCAATGCGATCGCCGAAGCTTTAATAAAAGAATTTAGCTTTTTATCCCTAATGGCATAAATTAAATGACTGATGGCCATTACAAATAATGTCAGCAGCAAGTAATAGACCATTTGAATATGATTACCATAGATAGCCAAAGAGGTAGCAAGGGCAATGGCACCGGCGCCTAAAATTGGTTTATTTCTATAGCATAAAATCAATCCCGATACAATAAGTGGAAAATTGCTAATTACCTCCAACTTGGCTTGATGGCCCGCTTCGATCAAAACGATAAAATTGACATTGATCGCAAAAGCAATCGCCCCAATGAGGCTAATCCAAGGACTGATGCCCAGTAAAATAAGGGCCAGATAACAAACCAGAGAAGCCTTAAAAAAGAATGAAATTGGATTTCCGAGACCCGCCTTCATAATATGATCAACAGCCCCAACAAAATTATCCTGACGACCAACGTAAAGCAAGGACCATGGCATGCCAGAAAAAATACCATTATTCCAATAATATTCCTTTCCGGTTTTCTCAGTAAACTCATTTACCTCGGCCGTCCATGCGGTTGAAGCCAGTGCATCACCTGCAGCTATTCGTTTTCCTTCCAATTGTGGGTAGAAATACAAGACATTGACCAGAAGTAGTATAGCTATAGCAATTAAGTGAGGTATTATTTTTTTGAAATCCAATCGTGCCATATGACTAATATTAATAGATTTTATCTGGTTTGCTATTCAAAAAACATTTCCGGAAAAGCAACCCGTTCGTCCTTTTTAAATAAGAATAACTTGGTAAATGATTTAATAAATCCCCATCCATATCCATAGAGCTGGATAAAACTAGCGCCAATGGCCAATAAAGCAATAGGAAGGCTTCCTGTTTTAGTCAATGCATCCAGAAGCAGCACTAGAATCAGAAATGCAAATGGCAACAAAAACCAGGTGGAAACAAAGACCCCCAGCAAGACCATCAATATCGAGCCCACCAGAAAAAGACTTGGTAAGAAAAAAACAAGTTTAAATGTCTTTGGGTGCCACTTAAACAATATATTCCTAACTACTCCAAACTTATACACTTGCTTATAAAATTTGCCAAAATCAATTCTTCGGTTATGATATACAAAAAGATCAGGAATCAAGGTTGATTGAAAACCTGCATTGATTATTCGAATACTCAAGTCGGGATCTTCACCCGGATGAATCGTACCAAAGCCGCCTACTTTCTGATAAACCTCCTTGGATAGCCCCATATTAAAGCTCCTTGGCTGAAACTTACCAATCTGTCTCTTCTTCCCCCGAATTCCTCCTGTTGTCAAGAACGATGTCATTGCATAATTGATTGCTTTTTGGATCCTGGTAAACGAACTATGCTCCCGATCCGGGCCCCCAAATAGGTCTACCGGATGTTGGGTCAAGAACGCATCCAGCTTTTGGAAATAATCAGGTGGAATCAGGCAATCTGAATCAAAAAATAGGTAATAGTCTCCCTTGGCTCTCTCCATCCCAAAGTTTCTACTATCACCCGGCCCTGTATTTGACTTAAAATAATACTGGATGTCCAACCTGCCCCTCTTCGCATCAACTACCTCCTTACATGTCTCTGTAGAACCATCTTCTACAATAACGATGTCGAAGTTTTTAATCACTTGACGGGCAAGCGAGTCCAACAGTTCTTCTACTTCGTTGGGTCGATTATATACAGGAACTATAACCGAATACTTCATATTGATCCAGAATTCAGCATGCTAATATTAAAAAAATCCCTAATATAGAGCTAACATTCTGATTATCACTGCACTTGACACATAGTCTGCCAGGTATGACTTGCTACTGCTTGACCGGCTCATAGTGACGATACAGAATTTCTTCCAGATGATGGTTTTAGTACTGCGTACAAATGCGTATCCAAATACTTTCCTTCTTTCAAATAGGCGTGCCGGATCAACCCCTCCCGATGAAAACCGGCCTTTTCGAGCACCCGGCACGAGGCATCGTTGCCCTTAAATACCTGGGCTTCTAACCGCGAGAAATGGGTCATACTAAAGATGTGCTCAACAAATCGCATTAGCACGCTGGTCATGATACCTTGATTCCAACAAGTTTTGGCCAGCCAATAACCTATCTCGCTTCGATGCGATTTCATGCCATGACTGTATAATAGTCCAATACCACCTATCTGTTCGCCTTCAGGATTACGGATAGCCCAATCGCGTTGCAATCCATGCTCTTTCTCAAAATCGAGCACTGAGTTGATAAAAATGGTGGCGTCGCTGGTAGTATATGGATGAGGAATCGAGCAGGTATTGTCATAAAATTCAATGTCATTCAAATGCTTAACCAGACTAGGAGCATCCGACCGAGTTACCTTGGTCAATTGGATACCATCAACCACATCGATACAGTTGGAAAGGCGAAGCAGATGACTGTCTCCGATGCCTTGCGTCCGAAAAAGCGTGCCTATACCGGCGTCCCCGCGGGCATCGTCCAAGAGTGGTTGTCGTCTTCGCCAACCATGGCGCAAAAATAGTGCTTTAAGTTTAGATCTCATTTTAAACCATTTAGAGTGGTTGTCTAATCTGATAGCCCGAAGAACTTTATATTACTAGTCAATGATACTATAACGAATCACTTCAGTCCCGCATCTTGGCCTACACAGTGATTTTCTAACTTATGACCGGTAATCGATCAGTCTCCGATATGTGTTAAGTATTTGCTGGGGTTGGCATCCAAGACGAAACATATTAAATACCACCAAATTGGCAATCTGCACCCTGATATAATTATTACCACTATACTTGCGGGCAGAAACCATAATATCTCTAGGCATCACCACAAACTAAAGCCCCATCTTACGGGCACGCTTAAGTAGGTCATATTCTTCCATGATGACAAACTCTTCCCTGGTATCCTCCCAAAGCTTCAAAAGCCTTGGTAGTAATAAATAGACTTTGATCACCTCCATTTGTCCACATCTGATTAAATCGGGTGAAGTAACTATTGATCTTCAATAAAAACTTGGAACTGTCAAACTTAAACCGGAATGAGCCCAGAGCATAACCCTCCTGTACGGCATCCGTTATATCCTGAAAAAAAGTCAGAGGAGGCCGGGTGTCAGCATGAACAAAATAATAAACATCAACATCCAGGGACCTGGCACCATGGTTCATCTGTAGCGCTCGACCCCTTGGTGTTTGAATGACTTTTATACCAAGTTGAGCACAAACGGCCAATGTATCATCTGTGCTGCAGCCGTCGCTCACCACCATTTCTATCCGCTGAAAGTCTGGAGATCGTTGTAAGTGGCTGATCAGTTCAATGATATTCGCTTCCTCGTTAAGTGTTGGTATAATGAGACCAAGACGCATAAGTTGAATGATTTTTTTTGAAAAATTTGACCGACGATGGCTTTACTGATTTGTTACTTCTTTATGGTTCTTCATTGCTCTTTCTGCCGGCTTGACATAGCCTTGGTACTTGCCCGCAGTATTAAAATCATGAAGTTCATCTAATACAAATATCGTGTAGGCATAGGCAGTAGATTAGAATTGCTACATTTGGGTCTTGTGTAAATGTAACAAATCAAGACAAAGATGAAAATTCTCATCATCGGTGGAGGAAATATGGGGCAAACTTATGCGACAAGTTTTTTGCATGCTCATATTGTGAAGCCAGAAGAAATGATGATTCTGGAAAAATCAGCCACAAAGGCCGCTGAATTGAGTCATCAAAATATCGGCACCGTGCATGAATTACCGCATGATTGCCTGCCAGCTGCCGACTTGATCATTTTGGCCGTCAAACCTCAGGATGCACCTCAGTTATTTGAGATGATCCGGCACATGGTCGATCCGCAACAAGTATTCCTATCGATCATGGCCGGAATTAAGATAGAAACAATCCGAGCCTTGTTAGGGGTAAATAAGGTGATACGCGCCATGCCAAATCTGCCTGCGCAAATAGGTATGGGTATGACTGTATTTACCTCCAGCGATGAGGTGACCCGTATCGAACTTGTCATGGTGCAGAATCTTCTGAATACTACCGGTAAGGCCATCTATGTCGAAAAAGAATCGCTCCTGGATGCCGCCACGGCCATTTCAGGAAGTGGTCCGGCCTATGTTTTTTACTGTATGCAAGCTTTTATCGATGCCGCCGAACGCATGGGTTTTACTGCTCCGGAGGCTGAATTGCTCACTCTGCAGACGTTTAAGGAGCCGTCGATCTGTTCCATAAAAATGATTTCACCTGCAATGAATGGATCAACAAGGTCGCTTCAAGAGGTGGTACGACCGAGGCCGCTCTGCAATATTTTAATGAAAATAAGGTAGCAATCCACTTGGAAGGTGGCGCCCAAGCTGCGCTGAAAAGAGCGGTTGAACTATCGAAGGGGTGATGGTGGATCACGATTCAAGGGTCCTGGTTTCGATTCAAGGGTCATGAACCCTCATATGGGAGTATGGGTCATTTCAATCTGCTCGTAAATTCTGTAATCATCCTCAGCGTGCTGGAATCTTGGTCATACACCCCATACCAGCCTTGTCGTTCATGTGGAGGGTCACCCAACGGCTCATGACCTGCTTTCCAATAATCACCTTCTGAAACCGGTCTGCCTTCACCAGACCAAGCCCAAAAGTTAACTCCACACAATGCTGAACTTTCATTGATTCCCTGAATGAATGACTCGAAAATATGGCGATAAAATTCATCCCTGTATTTGACCATGCTTTGAAGATTGAAGGATCCCTGATCGCGAGCCAGTCCAAACTCCTCAAATACCAGGGGCTTTCCTAATTGACTGGCGATTTTAAGATGATTATCAAGATATTCCCGCATTTTCTTCAATGCGTTCGGGTAAGAAACTTCGGGATTTGCCGGATCATACCACCCCCAGTTTTCCGCCCAAAAATGAATGGTGCAATAATCAATTTCGTTAAATTGATGATCAGGAAAAAATCGATTGCCAGACCAACTACTTGAAGTATTGCCTTCGCTACCAATGGTCAGCAGATGATGGCGATCTATTTTTTTGATAAACCCGGCAGTTTCGTCAATCCACTGCCGATATTTTTTTGATCTTAAAATACCCCTTGGCTCATTGGCTAATTGCCAAGCCATGATGGTGGGGTCACTTCTATAAGCAATGCCGGTGCAATGGTTTGTTCGATTGAGTACTTTATCGACATGATTCAGATAGTAGGTTTTTGCTCTGTTATCTACATAAAACCTAGATGTATAGAGCTGATATTTCAACCAGCTGCCGTCCTTTTGAGGTGGAGGGTAGGGAATCTGACTTCCCTCAGACCAGGAAACGTACTGCGACATTCCACCAGACCATGGCCAGAAATTCGTAAGACAAAGTACTCCTTTCATTTCTCTCTTGCTCATTTCATAGAGCAGAAAATCCAGTCCCTGCCAAAGGTCATCGCTATAGATACCTGGGCTATTCTGCAAAGCCGGACTTACTCTCCATGGGCTATCGGCTGGTCCTTCACTACAAGCCATGATGCGCAGATTGTTTACCCCAATACTTTTTAGGTGATCAAGCTCGCGGAGCAGCCGTTGCTGATTGCCAGATTGAGGTGCTCCCAAATGCATTCCGTACCAGAGATTGGTCCCAATGAAGTAGTATGGACTTCCTTCCAGAAAGAATTGACCATCTTGTACGACCACAAATGACTGACTAACTCCCAATTTAATACCTAAAATAAAAGGTAAAAAAATGATAAGCACAGAGGCTTTCATAGTTTAAGTATCTGCTCAATTTGCCGGAAAATGGATGGATTGACAATTCTGGATCTTCGTATGTTATCTAAACCTTCTTTCCATAAAATAGTCAGAAATCCACTCACTGGCAAAATCCAGACGGCAACAATAGCAGACCAGCCAAAGACCCAAAATAAGATGATCAAACACAGAATTAGCCAGACTATATACAGAACAATCATCAAACCCATGCGGACAGGAGTGTAAAATTCAACTTGAGTTACCTTTTTATCTGCAATTGATTTCGGAACATAAAAAGGTAGTGCATTTAATATAAATCCAATTAAAGCAAATGGCATGCTGATCAATAGAATAAAATAACTTTTCCATGGTGCGACCCGGTTCGGCTGATAAGGTGAGGCAGTCAACTTGAGCAGGTCTTTCTTGTCATCCTCCGAAATACGGTTGATTTGGTCGGCGATTTGCTTTTCTTTCTCAAACCTTTTTCTGGCATGATCTAGGATAGGCCAGGGCCCTTCATTTGCCAGGGTGCAATAAATATCAAATAATCGGTCCGCCAATCGCTCGTCCTGATGTTGTTCAACATGTAAAATTTGTGGCAGCATCGCCTCAAATAAAGCCTGTGTCAGTGATTTTGAAGCCTCCTGGTTTTCCTGATCATAGTGATCAGTATAATGATTTAACAAGATGGGGTCTCCTATTTTTATGCTAACATCTGAAGGAAAAAGTTTGCCATTTGAATAATTGACCCCAACCGGCACAATCTGAATATCCCTTACATTCTTTTCAGCATAAGCTCCAAAAGCCAGCCTTGCCAAACCTTTCTGCAGAGGAGCTAATTTTTTTGCATGCGTGTATTGCCTTCAGAAAAAATCAAGATCGTTTTCCCCTCACTTAGTGCATCATGTGCTCTGGTGAAAGACTCCTTATTCCTCCGCATATTGGAGAATCCATCTTTGAAACGGTAAATTGGTATTTGATTAGTACCCCTAAAAAACCAATGCCATCCCTTTTTAAAAACATCACCCCTAACTAAAAAATATAGGGGACGCTGAAGAAAGCAAGCCAGCAGACATGCCTCTGCAAATGCCATTGGGTGGTTGGAAGACAGGAGCACCGGACCTGTGAGTGGCAATTTTTCCCCATCAATCAGATAAATCTTGCGAAAGTAGATTTTAAATAAGGTGGCGGCTATCGGTCTAAGAATATTATATAACAAAGGTATTTTTGAATTTTGAATCGTAGTGCGGAAAAATAATCATTTTAGGTGAAGAACGAATCGAAATATCTCATTGTCATTGCCGGCCCTACAGCAGCTGGCAAATCAGATCTGGCCATTTCTTTAGCAGGATGGCTTGCAACCGAGATTATTTCAGCTGATAGCAGACAGATTTACAACGAGTTGAATATTGGCACTGCCAAACCTTCAGAGAAGGAGCTAGACAAGGTAAAACACCATTTCATAAATGAGCTGTCGGTAATCCAACCATTTTCTGCTGCTCAGTTTGAAACCCAAGGCCTAAGCCGGCTCGCTAAAGTGTTCCAATACCGGAATTGGGCGATTTTGTGTGGTGGTACCGGCTTATATATCAATGCTTTGTGTTCCGGTCTCGATCAAATACCGGATGTCGGTCCAGAGGTAAGACAACGTTTTGATCTGCTTTTTAAGTCTGAGGGCATCGAGCCCCTCCAGCAACTCTTGAGACAACATGATCCTGAATATGCGGATCTTGTCGATATCCAAAACCACAGGCGACTGGTGCGAGCACTTGCCGTGATGGAAGTGACGGGTAAGCCCTTCAGTAGTTTTCTTCAGGCGAAACCGCAGCCTCGCTTTTTCGACACCATCCGTATTCTGCTTACTGAAGAACGGACTCTTCTTTATCAGCGAATTGATGACAGGGTCGATCAAATGATCTCCAAAGGTCTGGAAGAAGAAGTCAGGGGTCTGCATCACTATAGCGATCTTCCAGCTCTACAGACCGTTGGATATCAAGAATGGGTACCCTACTTTGAAGGCAAAATAGATAAGGTGGAAGTAATCCGGCTGATCAAACGAAACAGCCGAAGGTATGCCAAACGTCAAATGACCTGGTTTAGGAAACATGGCGCATGGGCTAGCTTCCACCATCAGGATAGGGATCTCATCAAAGCATATATCAAGTCGGTAATAAGTAAGGATTCAAGCGGTCCGTAGGACCCAGTTTGAATCCTGTGTTGAACTGGATCGCTCGCTATCACTAGGCTAATTCCAAATTATATTTCGTGGATTTTCTAGTAGGCTACTAGATTAGAAATGGTTTTCTGATGGCCTTGCATTCTTTTTGAACGAACTTGCTATTAATAAAGAGCGTGGAATTACGAAAGGATACCTTCTTGTCATTGACTTTTTGAAGTTCTGGGCAATATGATGTCAGGTCTAAGCATGCTTAAACAAATTAGATTATGAATAATGGGTGCCTCGGATTAATTAATTGAGGAGGGCCTCTCTTAGGTATTTCTCCCATGAGTTTTAACGTGGGCTTTTTACAGTTGGGGCAGAGAGTGACATCCAGACCTTTTTGTTGCCAGAGAACCTCCCAATCCAATTTTAGGATACTGGCATTTTTGGATTCCGGGAAAACGATTGCCTTGTACTTGCTGGAAAGAATGCCATAGTGTCTAATTTTGGTAAATCCTCTTGGCAACAGATGTAGCGAAAATCTACGGACGAATTCTTGAGGATGAAGCGCCATAGATTTTGACCTCCCACCGTGTTTATAATCCTTGTACTGAAAGATGATTTTATCAGATGATATAGCCTTAATCCTATAATTACTAATGGCTGCTTTATGTGAGTATCTCGCCAAATATTCAATGACACCTTTTGGTCCGGCAAAGCTTGACTTGGTAAATACCACCCATTTAAGGCGATATAGTTTAGAGATAAATTCGGGTGGAATGACCAACCCCCTGCAGGTCCATGTTGGCTTTGAATTGAGCCATAAATTTGCCACGAAACAAGATGCTCATGGCTTTGACAGGAAACAAAAACTTGCCATTTCCTTGAGCATCTTTCCATTTATTTTTTGCAGTAAGAC
Source organism: Saprospiraceae bacterium (assembly GCA_016711125.1). Lineage (GTDB taxonomy): Bacteria > Bacteroidota > Bacteroidia > Chitinophagales > Saprospiraceae > JABDMH01. The sequence continues at coordinate 170,849 of JADJTQ010000008.1, forward strand.
CTCCTCCGGCACAATGCAGTGGACGTGAGGGTGCAAGCTTAGGTTTTGCCCCCAAGTATGAAGAACCATGGTGACACCAATTTGTGCTCCCAGGTATTTTGGATTCCACGCGAAACTATCCAGCGTTTGCCAGGCACACTGGAATAGGATGGAATACATTTGCCGCGGGTATGCAAGACAAAATTGATTTAATTCAGCAGGGATGGTAAATACGGCATGGTAGTATCTGGTATTAATTAATGAAGCTTGCCTTGCCAAGATCCACTTTTCTTTTTGTGTGTTTTGGCAGGTAGGGCAGTGTCGATTGCGACAGCTGTTGTATCGCTTATGGACATGACCACAATGGCTACATTGGTATAGATATCCACCTAAGGCCGGTGTACGGCATTTTCTAATGGCGTCCAGAATTCGAATCTGATAAGAATTAAAGTGTGTATCTGATTGAATCTGAGACCACTGCTGGTTAATGATGTCTGCTACCTTATGTTTGCTAGCCTTGTAGGCCTTGGTAGAGCCTGTCAAAAGGACTAAATCGGTCCGTTTTCGAGATCCTGGCAACGTGAAGGTAAACCATCGTGGTGGTCAAATGAGCATGCCCAAGTAGAGATTTGACCGTATCAATATCCATCCCAAATTCCAATAAGTGAGTTGCATAGCTATGTCGCAACGTGTGTACGCAAGCATCTTTCTGAATGCCACTTGTTTTTAGTGCTTCCTTCATTGCCCACTGCACGCCTCTGGCGGACAAGGGACTTGTCATATCTTTACCATTGAATACATAGTTTTTAGGATGGTAAGCTTTGTAATATTTTTTTCAGTCCTTTTGCCATCAACGGACTAAGAGGAACGTATCGCTCCTTTCGATACTTGGTTTTACGAATGTGGATTTGCATTCGGTCAAAATCAACGTCCCTTTGTTGTAGGTTCCGAACTTCTTTCTGCCTTAATCCGGCAGAATAGATCAAGCAAAGAAGAATCCGATGCTTCAGCATTTTACCCGACTTAAATAATTGACGACATTCCTTCATACTCAATACTACCGGCAAAGGAGCATCTCGCTTCAGACTCGGCAACCTGATGGCCTTGTCTTCTCTATCGTAAATCCGGAAGAGTAGTCTCAGCCCGTAAACGGTGTGCTTGAAATAGCTCTTAGAGGGTTGATCATTCTTGGCTAAATTAAATAGATATCCATTGATCTGCTCCTCTTCCAACTCAATGGCTACTAAATTGAAGTGTAAACTAATTTGAGCAATACAGCGTCCATAATTGGTCAAGGTAGACTCAGATAATCCACCTAATACCACTTTTTGCTCTAACTTTGCATACATGGTTGAAAATCCTTCAACCTCGACTTTTGCCCTATCAATGATAGTAGCTCTTGTTCTTTTTTCCATAACTCAGAAAATTTTTGTGGTTATTAATTCTTCCGAGTTATGGATTTTATTTGTTAGATTCAAGTCAGGTGACCATCGCCGATAGGCGATTTAGTTCAACAGGAGGTTGAACCCACAAGGACAACATCAAATGATCGGGAACCCTCGGAATCTAATCTTTGGCAACAAATTTACTGAAGCAGAATATGTACGCTTTCAGGGGGACGTCCGATAATGGCCCGCTTACCATTGACCACAACTGGGCGCTGGATTAATTTGGGATTGTCAGCTAGCACATTAATCCACTCCTCCTCACTTAACTCACGATCTCTATATTCATCTTTATAGAGTTTTTCTTCCTTCCTTACTAGTTCTTCAGCCTTGATATGTAGTTTATCCAGCACTTCTCTGATCTCCTTACGAGTCGGAGGTGTTTCCAGATATAAGACTACCTCCGGCTCAATGCCATGGTTCTGAATGATATTCAGTGTTTCCCTGCTTTTGCGGCATCTTGGATTGTGATAGATTTTCATACCTTCCGTCGACATTTATTCTTCAGTTGCAAAGTTACGCCTTATTATGATTTGGAAGCAAGTCCCGAACCTGGAAATACTCAACGAAAAGAGTAAAAACACTTTAATTGATCATTTAGGCATCAAAATCACCGAAATAGGCAGCGACTTTATCAAGGCTACCATGCCAGTTGATCATCGAACCCATCAACCAGATGGAGTTTTGCATGGAGGTGCTTCGGTGGCTCTTGCGGAGAGTATGGGCAGTTTTGCTGGCTGGATGTCGGTAAGCGATCCGACCTGTGAGAGCGTTGTAGGAGTTGAGATTAATGCTAATCATCTGGCAGCGGTGCGATCTGGTGAGGTAGAGGCGACGGTAAGTGCCATAAAGATCGGAAAGCGCATCCAGGTGTGGAATATCCTGATTAGCCAGGAAGACAAAAAAATCTGTATATGCCGCTTAACCACTATGACCGTTATGACCCAATGAAAACTGTCGTGGTCGTCCTCGTAATTTCTATGATTACTGGTGATTATCTGGGACTACTTCAAGCTCAGGAACCCATCGCTCAGCAACGTGATTTTAATGTTGAATTCTTAAGTAATCGTCAAATCCAATTTCCGGAAGAGGTCAATGATCAATACCAGCGATATTCGGATATCTGGGGTTACACTTCAGAAAATGGTACTGAATTTGCCATTTTAGGTACGGGTATCGGCACCGCGATTTACGAACTTTCAGATCCGGCAAATCCAACTTTAGTATCACTGGTACCGGGCACATTATCTCGTTGGCGGGATTTCAAGACCTATGGCCACTATATTTTTGGTGTTGCCGACGAGGGTGCCGATGGTCTGTTAATCATTAATATGGCTGATGCTCCGGATAATATCCAGTGGTCATTCTGGCGCCCAACCCTAACTATCGGAAGCGACCAGCCGCGGACACTTGATAAATGCCATAACCTCTATATTGATTCTACCTTTGTATTTTTGGCCGGTTGTAATCTCCATGGAGGAGGTATCCTCATCCTAGATCTTTCAACGGACCCAGAACAACCGGATTTCATAGCTACAGGTGATCGCAGGTATGCTCATGATGTATTTGTACAAAATAATCGCATGTATACTTCCGATCTGGGCAGTGGATGTGTGATTGTAGATATCACGGATATTAATAACCCCCAAACTATTGTCTCACAAGAGACTTCCCTTGACTTTACCCATAATGCATGGGTGTCTGAAGACGGATCTTTTCTTTTTACAACTGACGAGCGCACCGATGCTTTTATAGATGCCTACGATATCCGTAATACTGATGAAATCTTGAGATTGGATCAATATCAGCCTTCTGCAACAGTGCGCAATCCCGTCATACCACACAATGTGCATTACCTAAATGGCTACCTTATCATATCGTACTATGTAGACGGAGTCAAGATTGTCGACGCCCATCAACCCGACAACCTGGTCGAGGTAGGTAGCTATGATACCTACCGGTTTCGTGATGATGGCTTTCATGGGGCTTGGGGAGCCTTTCCATTTCTGCCCAGTGGTTTGATTTTAGTTTCTGATATTGAGTCGGGCCTTTACGTTTTACGACCCAATTATCAAAGGGCTGCTTACTTGACCGGTACAATCACAGATCTAACCAATTCTGATGTTTTGTCAGATGTCAACATTGAGGTTGAGTCGGAAAAACCAAGCCTTACTAAGAGCCTTCAGAATGGTTTGTACAAAACTGGATGGGCAGGCTCCGGTAATGTAAAAATAACCTTTAGTAAATCTGGCTATCATCCTGAGATTGTGGAAATCAACTTGGTTCAGGAAGAAACCATGACGCTTGATGTGCAATTGCAGCCTCTCGAAAGGTATGAAGTTAGCGGGCAGGTTCTGGATCGAAGCACTGGCCTTCCGGTTGCAAAGGCCCAGGTTATTGTCTTTAATGACCTGTACGAAGAAAGGACCACTGCCAATGAAAATGGCATGTTTACCATCAGTTCGTTTGAAGGTTCAGTGACCATTGCAGCCGGTCATTGGGGATATATCCACAGCTTCATACTCCAGGATCTTGAAGAGGACAAGAATGATGTCACCCTTGAGCTTGATAAAGGTTATCGAGATGATTTTGTATTTGATTTCGGTTGGACAGTCGCCAATAGTTCAGGAACAGCAACTATACAAGGCTGGCAAAAGGGAAATCCAAAATATGCCATATATAACGAAGAAATCACGAACCCAAATGGTGATTTGGAGCAAGATTTTGGTAATGAATGTTTTGTAACAGGTCTTGCAGGAAATCTCGGTGCCAATCTATCCGACACCTCGACACTGATATCACCTTTATTCGACATATCGGAATATACAGATCCGGTTATCAATTATAATACCTGGTTTTATGATTTCGGGGTCCAGCCGGCTGATGATCAATTACAGATTCTGATCGGAGATGGCAACCAGGAAGTTCTCGTCGAAAGTATTAATATGTCACAAAGTGGCTGGAGAGACCGTTCCGAAATCCGGGTGCTGGATTTTATAACTCCCACTGATGGCATGTATCTAAAAATAGTGGCCGCAGATACGGGCAATGTGCATATTTACGAAGCAGCCGTTGATGCTTTTTCCATAAGTGAAGGACAAACTACGTCTGCACTTGAGTCAGGAGGTACTTCCCACATTCTTGTTTTTCCCAATCCAGTTAAATCTATTTTAAATATCCAAACCCAGGAAGTCAAAATAGATGAAATAGTGATCTACGATATGGAGGGAAAAATGGTTTTGAGAAAATCTTTTGCAAATACGGGTTTCATAGAAATTGCTACTCTCCGCCCGGGGAGTTACGTTCTATTGCTGAAATATCAGGGAAAAAATTTAACTACTAAAAAATTTATCAAAGGATAGTATTTTCTGATTTTTTAAAATTCTTTTCTTTTAATTCTTGCCTAAAATATATTCAAGCTGACCATTTCTTTAGAATCCATCAGTTTGCTCCTGAAAAATATATACAACCCATGAAAGCCATTGTCTGGATCCATTTTCTTATCGCCTTCATTTCTTGTGAATCCCGAAATATAGCAACCATTTCCGCGCCTCGGGATTTTCCAGCTAATCAACCTGCATTTATCGAGCTTGAATTACCTGCTATAGCTCAGCATTACCAATTGAAGATCAATGCCCTTACCCCGGTTGTGCTTCAATATCTTCAGGATCATCAATGGTGTTTTATACCAACCTATCCGATCAAAAAAAATGAAAAAATCTTTATCGAAAAAACCGATCAAGCTCAGACCTCAAAGTGCAACATCAGGGAAGAAAATGAGCATCTGGTGGTTGAATTGGATGGACGGGAAATCATGCGATATGCTTTAAAAACTCAGTTTCCCGCTGTTACCTTACCTGCATACTATCAAAGAAGTGGATTCATACATCCCCTAAAAACATTGGAAGGTGCGGTACTAACTGCGGATTTTCCTGATGGTCATGTGCATCAACATGGCATTTTTCACGCATGGACACGATCGCACTTTCGTGACTCGATGATCGATTTCTGGAATCAACAATCTGAGCTGGGAACCATTCGTCACAAGGAATTAATTGCAATTGAAAACGGGCCGGTATCGTCGGGCTTTAAAGTTGCTTTAGAATATGTGGCATATTTACCCACCGATACATTTGTAGTCAGCGAAGAGATCTGGAATGTTCGAATATTTCCCATTTCCAATCAATACCTGGTAGACTGGGAGATCGATCAAAAATGTCTGGGTCCTGACTCTCTGATCATTGATGAATATCATTATGGAGGAGCTGCTTTCCGGGGTTGTGAAAGATGGAATTTACCTGAGGGTGCTTATGATTCTTTATTTTTCGTATCAACCTCTGATGGAAAATCACAGGTCGATGGCAATCATTCGAGACCCCAGTGGGTCACTATGTATGGCGATTCAGAGATGGGGATAGCAGGCATGGCCATGATACAACATCGAGGTAATCTTGAATATCCTCAACCTGTTCGTATTCATCCTACGATGCCTTATTTTTGCTTTGCACCAATGGTGTCGGGATCATTTACCCTGCTCGCTGGTGATCACTATCGGGCACGATATCGCTTTCTGGTTTTTGACGGTCAGCCAGATTTCAAAGTTATCGGAGAAACTTCGAATGCCTTTAATTCCTATCCCTGAGTGAAATTCACGCAATCTATTCTTGAGATTCTGAAAGATCGAAAACGAATTATCCTGGCAGTTTAATTTTATGGGGCTGAAATTCGGCCCATCATCATGAAAAATCGTAAATCAGGCAACTATATAGCTAGGCTATATTGATTCTTTTTCATCTTTTCCTATTTTGCAACTTCCAAATGAAGATATACGATATTAGCTCATGATGCAGATTGACAACCACATTTTGCTTGAAGACCTGAAACAGAAATTGAAAAACTTCTGGAACCTGTCCGGTGAAAAAATACTGATGATCAACCAGGAGTTTGACCCCACTCAAGGCGCTCCGGTTTTTACTGTTGCGGGAAAATATAGTTCCAGGGGTTGGACCGAATGGACTCAAGGATTTCAATATGGTTCGGCGATCATTCAATTTGAAGTTACCCGAGACGAGCAGTTTCTCCGGATCGGCCGGGATGCCACTCTGCAAAAAATGGCACCACATATTAGTCACTTTGGGGTCCACGACCATGGATTTAATAATGTAAGTACTTACGGCAACTTACATCGCTTAATGGACGCAGGTATCATTGAAGAAAATGCCTGGGAGCGGTCGTTTTATGAATTGGCTTTAAAAATCACAGGAGCTGTCCAGGCCAAACGCTGGACCTCTCTACCTGGTGGAGGGTATATTTATTCATTTAATGGCCCACACTCGCTTTTTGTTGATACGATCCGCTCCTTAAGAGCATTGACCGTTAGCCACGAGTTGGGTCATGATCTGAAGGGAGAAAATGACCGATCCATCAGCTTATTAGACCGGGCCATCGATCATGCAATTGCCACAGCCACTTACGGTGTTTTTTATGGAGATGGTCGGGATCATTACGATGTCTGGGGCCGAACAGCACATGAAAGTATATTTAATGTAAATGACGGCAACTTCAGATGTCCCAACAGCCAGCAGGGTTTTTCGGGCTTTACCACCTGGACACGTGGGCTGGCCTGGGCTATGCTGGGTTACGCCGAACAACTCGAATACCTGGCTTGCCTGCCAAAGAATAGCTTTGATCATCGCGAAGGATTAGATCATATTGAATCGATTTTTCTCAAAGCGGCAAAAGCAACCTGTGATTTCTATATCGATAACAGTGCAAGCGATGGGATTCCTTATTGGGATACCGGTGCACCAGGATTAAGCCAAATGGGAGATTATTTAAATAGCCCTGCGGACCCTTTCAATGAGCATGAACCAGTAGACAGTTCTGCAGCAGCAATCGGAGCTCAAGGTCTGTGCCGGTTAGGTCAACATCTGAATTACCGGGAGAAAGGATCTGGTGATCGATATTGGAAAGCTGGGCTTAAGGTTGCGTCAAGACTCATGGAAGATCCCTACCTAAGTACTAAGTCTAATCATCAGGGCATTACCTTGCATTCGATTTATCACCGGCCAAACGGATGGGACTATACACCTTCCGACGGCAAAATACCACTGGGTGAATCCAGTATGTGGGGCGACTATCATATGCGTGAACTTTGTCTCTATCTTCAATACCTGCTTGATCAGAATGGCTACTACACCTATTTTAACGGGGTAAGAAAACCAAACTAATGCAAACCCATGTCTGATCTTGAAAGACTTTGCATACATACCATTACCACCAAGCCCTGGTCATTGCCAGAGGCCTTAGATGAATATAGTAAGGCAGGGGTAGGCGGTGTGAGTGTTTGGCAAAATGCAATCGAACCATTTGGGCCTACCAAAGCATCTCAGATTCTCCGTGATTATCCGGTTGAGGTGGTTTCATATGTGCGGGGAGGATTTTTTCCTGCATTAGAATCAACGAAACGACAACGGGCTATCGACCACAATCGAAAACTGATCGATGAAGCTGCGGAAATAAACGCACCTCTTTTGGTTCTGGTCTGCGGTGCCGATCCCCAACAATCGCTTACTACTTCAAGAGATCAAATCAGAGCAGGGATTGAAGCCATCCTGCCTCATGCGAGAGCCAACAATGTCAGATTGGCCATTGAGCCGCTGCATCCGATGTATGCCGATACTCGGTCTGCGATCAATACTCTGGCCCAGGCCAATGATATGGCAGAAAAAGTTGCAGATGACCACGTTGGTATTGCAGTTGATGTTTATCATTTATGGTGGGATTCGGATTTGCAAAATCAAATCCAGCGTTGCGGAGAAGAAGGAAATTTATTGGCCTTTCATATCTGTGATTGGAAATATCCGACCGAAGATATGCTCAATGACCGGGGTTTGATGGGAGAAGGATGCATCCCGGTTAAAGAAATTTCTTCCTGGGTCAAGACGGCAGGTTTCACAGGATGGATTGAAGTGGAAATATTTTCGAATCACTATTGGTCAATGAACCAAAATATATTTCTAAATAAAATCATTGACGCATATCAAAAGCTATCAATCATAAAATGAGCAATCAAACAAGAATTGAACAGGTAGGTATCATCATGAATGGCGTAACCGGCAGAATGGGTACCCGGCAGCACCTGATCCGGTCGATGGTCTCCATTATTGAAGACGGGGGTGTCAAGATCGGTGATGACTTGATTATTATGCCCAAACCACTATTAGTGGGCAGAAATGAAGAAAAACTGAAAAGTCTGTGTGCCGAGCATGGCATAGATAAATATTGTACATCGCTTGATGAAGCCTTGGCTATGCCGGGTTACGATGTCTATTTTGATGCGCAGATTACCGGCCGCAGATTTGAAAGTGTGAAAAAAGCGATTGAAGCTGGAAAACATATTTATTGTGAAAAGCCAACCGGCACCACCCTACAGGAAGCAATCGATCTCTATCACATTGCCAAAAACAAAGGCATCAAACATGGGGTTGTCCAGGATAAACTTTGGCTGCCTGGGCTGTTAAAACTTCAGGATCTGATCCAGTCGGGTTTTTTTGGAAAAATCCTTTCGATCCGCGGTGAGTTTGGCTACTGGGTATTTGAAGGACATTCCGTGCCACCCAACCGGCCATCATGGAACTATCGAAAAGAAGAAGGAGGTGGAATCATTATGGACATGCTCTGCCATTGGCGCTATGTGCTCGACAACGTATTTGGCAAAGTAAAGTCCCTGAGTTGTCTGGGAGCCACTCATATCAAGGAACGCATTGATGAAAATGGTCAAGCTTATGTCTGCACTGCTGATGATTCTGCTTATGCCACCTTCGAGCTGGAAGGAGACATCATTGCTCACTTTAACTCGTCATGGGACGTACGGGTACGAAGAGATGATCTGCTGGTCTTGCAGGTAGATGGCACCAAAGGAACTGCGGTTGCTGGATTAAGAGACTGTTATACCCAAACCTATGAGGAGACACCGATTCCGGTTTGGAACCCCGATATCAAGCAGCCCATTGACTTTTTTGATCAATGGACCGGCTTTAAAGCAGACGAAACCTATGAAAATGCTTTCAAAGTGCAATGGAAAATGTTTTTAGAACATTTGATTTGTGATACTCCTTTCCCATGGGATTTGCTTGAAGGTGCCAAGGGTGTGCAACTAGCCGTGCTTGGGCTCGATAGCTGGGCCAAAAGGTCATGGCTCGATGTAAAACCCCTGATCTAAAGAGATTAATGCATATGAAAAAAGTTGCTGTCATCACTGGAGGAACCCGCGGTATTGGATTGGGTATTGCTCACGCTCTGGCTACCAAAGGATGGTCATTGGCATTAAATGGAATGAGGCAGGAAGGAGACGTTCTGCCGATCATTGAGGAACTCAAAGCATACTCAAACGAAGTCATCTACGCACAGGGAAACGTAGGAGATGATGACGAACGGGCAAGAATGGTGCGTCAGATAGTGGAACATTTTGGAACGGTACATGCCTTAATTAACAATGCTGGAGTAGCTCCTTCTGTTAGGGCTGATCTTCTTGAGACTACGCCGGAGAGCTATGATCGGGTAATGGGTATAAACCTGAGGGGACCATTTTTTTTATCTCAATCTTTGGCCAACCATATGATTGAGGTTAAGGCACAAAATCCAGATTCTTTTTTCACTATAGTAAACGTGTCGTCGATCTCAGCCACCGTGGCCTCGATCAACCGTGGGGAGTATTGTCTTTCAAAAGCGGGCATGAGTATGATGACCAAACTCTTTGCAATTCGTCTTGGAGAACATGATATACCTGTTTATGAGGTAAGACCCGGGGTCATTCTGACCGACATGACCGGACCGGTTAAGGCCAAATACGATAAACTGATTGAAGCCGGACTGTCTGTACAAAAACGATGGGGATATCCGGAGGATGTTGGTAAGTCCGTAGCTTCGTTATTGGATGGTGATCTTCCCTTCTCGACCGGTCAAGTCATCATGATCGATGGTGGTCTAACGATAGAGCGTCTTTAACCAGTAAGCTTGAAGGTGAGTTTTTAATATCAGAACTCAAAAAATTTGACAACGATCCGGAAATCAAGGTAAAGTCAGCAGAATCTTTTATCTTCAATGACAACGAAAAAACGAACATGAACCGATCGCAACTCTGGACTCTATGTCGCATTGCTGTCTTTGTGATGGTGATCCTGATTTTTACCCCCCTCGTAGTACCCTCTAACAAATCACATCCTTTGGTTTTGGGCATGCCTTATACCTTATGGATGGGATTATTAGTAAGTTTTGTGCTATTAGCTTTAACCATTTTTGGATCTTGGGTACATCCTGGTCGGGATAATTGATTCTAAAATACCTATTTCAATGACTAAGACACTTCTGATTGCCGGTACGATCTATATAGCACTGCTTATCACTATTACTCTGCTGACAAAATCTAAAGAAAAAGACAGCAAGACCTATTTTCTTGCCGGAGCTAATCTTGGCTCCGTGTTGGGTCTTTTTACCTTTGCCGCCACCCTATTTAGCACGTTTACCCTTTTGGGCATGCCTGACTTTTTCAGGGTGCACGGAGTTGGGGCGTGGATTTTCCTTGCTGTATCAGATATGGTCATGGTGTTTGGTATTTTATGGATCGGATACTATCTGCGCAAAAAAACCAAGGGTCAGGATTATTTGGGAATGGCAGGCTTTATGGAACGTTGTTATGAATCAAGGTTTGCCGGCATAGTGGCGCTCTTGGGGGCATTCATATTTCTGATTCCTTATGTGGCCATTCAGATCCGTGGTGTAGCCATCTTTTTAACTGAGGCCTTTGTTAATGGCCCCGCTATCTGGGTTTATGCGGTTGGTATCGTCTTGATTATGTTAAGTTACAGCGAAATCGGGGGTTTAAAAGCGATCATCTACAGTGACACGTTGCAAGGAATTTTACTGTTGGTCGTCATTTGGATCATTGGTATCAGATGTCTTAATGAGATGGGGGGGCTTACAGCTACCTTTGAAAAAGTAAGTCAGCAGAATGAAGCACTCTTGTCAGTACCTGGCCCCAAGGGCTTGTTTGATTTCCAGTTTCTCTTTAGTTCGATGGTCGCTATTTGCATGATTCCCTTCACCCAACCTCAGGTTTCAACCAGGTTGATTATTATGAAAAACGAACGCTCCCTTTTCCGCACAGCAATAGGTTTAGGCACGTTTGCCATTCTGGTCATCTTACCAACCGTTTTTTTAGGCATGTATGGCGCGATTAACTATCCAGATGCTTCAACCGCCGAATTTCTTGGTAACACCCTTGTCCACGATCAACCTGGATTTTTAGGGGCTTTTGTGTTGATCGGTCTGGTTGCTGCGGCAATCTCGACTGCCGACTCGCAGATATTTGCTTTAGGTGGCGAAACCCGATCCATGCTGCGGGGCGACGACAAAAAGATGGTAGGTCAGGCTCGAATCTCAATCTTAGTGTTTGCCTTCTTGTCACTCGTGTTTGCCCTACTAAGTAGCGATGAGCTGGTACTCCTTGCCCGGGCTAGTTTTGCTGGTACCGCACTTTTAGCACCGATGATTTTTGTTGGCATCTTTTATGATCGTTCGAGATTTCTTGTCAGTCTACCCTGGATTACAATGGGTGCGATTGTAACTATGATCCTGAGCCAATTAGGACTAATTGAGGAGAGCATCGCAGGCATCCGTTTGGACCTAATGCTCCTGGCATTGTTGGCAATCTTGGCTTTGGTAATGATCAGGATCGACAAAAAACGTGAACTCCGAGGGGCATAAAAAAAGGTCACAAAAATCATCTGTGACCTTAATACATAGAGCTTTTCCTTAAGTAGCCCGTAGGGGAATCGAACCCCTGTTACCAGGATGAAAACCTGACGTCCTAACCCCTAGACGAACGGGCCGCTACATAGGATGTCGAAAGGCATTTCTTTCGAAAGTGTGGCAAAGATATAACTTTAGAAATAATTTCAAAATAATGAAGAAAATTGCTGGTAGCTTTTTCACCAACCTCCAAATAAGTGACTCGGTGCCCGATCTTTTATAGACTCAGCGATTATCAACTGCTGGAGCGTCTAAAGGATTACGATGATCTTTCACATTGCCTGGTATCTAAGAAACACTTGTTTGGCTGAAAGCAGGTCATTATCTTGACCCAAGAATCATTACGCACTCAAATGTGTTAGTAACCGTGGGGGCTTTTAGAAACCAGATTTTTTTTGAAAATTTGATGAAAAAGGAATTAAAAGATAAGCACTTTCTTGGGAAACCCGTCTATTCGGGTGGCACAAAGAGCATGCAAAATTTCCTACGGGACAACAAAGTATATCCTAAAGAAGCTCTGGATCTGGGTATAGAAGGTACCGTTTCCATTCGATATACGATTGACTATAAAGGCAAAGTTATTCAGGTCAAGATACTCTCTGGCATCGGTCATGGGTGCGATGAAGAGGCTGAGCGAATCGTCAGGTTGCTAAAATTTGAAGTACCAAAAACCAGAAAGATCAAAGTACAATACCAAAAAACTGTGCATATTCATTTTCGGAAACCAGAGCAGATTGAGATCATCCAGAACATTCAATATACGATCAGTAAACCCGGTGATAAAAAGACTTCAAAAAACGCAAAACCATCTTATACCTATCAAATACAATGGTAATGCTTCCCAGGCCTATGATTCCCAACATTTCAGAAATCTTATCTTTGTCGGTAAATGACTGATTAAACCAAATGACCATGAAAAAAGCTTTCTTTTGGTATCTTCTTGCTCCGATCATGCTTACCTATGCATGCAAACCTGCAACGCAACTTCAAGTCATCAAACCGGCAGCCATCACTTTACCTGATCATATTAATACTTTGGCCACCATAGATCGCAGTAAGCCTAGTAGCGGATTTGTGGATGTTTTGGAGGGCGGCGTCACGGGCGAGGCCATCCATCAGGATCGCGATGGCAGACGCAGAGCCCTGGATGTACTATCCCAAACCCTTACCCGTACTCCTAGATTTAAGGTAGTGCACACTGGCCTGGAATATACGGGCAGTGAAACCGGATCGACGTTTACGACTCCGCTTCCGTGGGACGAAATTGAGAACATCTGCCGCAGATTTAAAGCTGATGGAGTGATAGCGATTGAAAAATTTGATTCGAACAATTTTCGTGATATCACACCAAGAAAAAGAAAGACCAAAGATAAAGAAGGTAATGAACGTGAAGAGACGGTCTATGATGCCAAACAAGAAGTAGAGGTAAATTTGGGTTGGCGGATCTACGATTTAAAGACTAAAACCATCATCGATGAGGTCGAAGTCACTGATTCAGGATCTGATTCGGAATCCAGCCAGAAAACAGAAAAGGAAGCAAGAGAGGCCCTTGAGGATCCGCGCAACATCACTTACCGTGTCAGCGAAACGGCCGGTCAAAAATATGGAGAGCGCATAGCCCCGGTGTGGATCACTGTAAGCCGTACCTTCTATAAAAAAGTCAAAGGAGCTTATGAAGACGATATGGCAAAGGCTGCCCGTTTGTTTGAAACGGACAATTGGGAAGGTGCTGCCGAAATTTGGCAAAAAATCGTTGCCAGCCCTAGTGCCACTACTGAAGTCCAGGGCATGGCCAGTTATAATATGGCCGTCGCATGCGAAAAACGTGGCCTCCTCACCACAGCTCTTGACTGGGCTCAAAAATCATACGGCAATTATGGAAATAAAAAGGGCCGCAGTTATGTGTCTACGATTAAGAACCGAATCCGTGATCAGGAGATTTTGCATGAGCAATTAAAAGACCGGACTTGATCAATATTCGTTTTTGGCTCCCCTTGATCTCCGGCATCTTGATTCTTGCTTGTTCGGGTAAAAGCTCATCTCACGCTCACTTGAATGACCTCATTGAGCAAATCCGCATTAAATACGCTCCAGACAAACGAGTTGCTATTTTTAATGTGGTTTTAGAAGATGGTATCCTTAAAGGTGAGACAAACATACCGGAGGCCAAGAATGAATTGATCAATGCCCTTTTGCCGGGTGAGTGGATCGATAGTATCCTTCTGCTTAATCCAAGTCACGGCATTGTCAATGTATCTGTATGCAATATCCGTTCAGATCCAAAGCATTCAGCTGAACTTGCCACCCAATCCTTAATGGGTACTCCAATAAACATATATAAAGAGGCCGGAAATTGGTCATTTGTGCAGACTCCGGATGGCTATCTAGGTTGGCTGGATAAGGGGGCATTTATAGAAGTCGATTCGCTAAAAATGTTGAATTGGAAAATGTCAGAAAAAGTCGTGGTGACAAAACCCTTTGATTTGGTTTTTGCAGACCGGAATACCGATAACGGAATTGTTTCGGATGTGGTGGAAGGTAACATTCTGGAATCCGAAGAGCAATTTGATGAATATCTCAAGGTCAGATTGCCGGATGGCCGGTCTGGTTATATATCACATTCCACTATCACCCCTTATGCTGATTTTATAACGATTCGAGAACCACTGGTGCAAAATATTTTAATCGCTGCTCAGAAGATGATGGGTCGGCCGTATTTATGGGGTGGCACTTCCGGGAAAGGCATGGATTGCAGCGGATTTACCAAAACAGTGTTTTATTTAAATGGGCTGGAACTACCCCGCGATGCCAGTCAGCAAGTCGAGGTTGGAGTGGAAATAAAAACTGACTCAAGTTTAAATAATCTGGTAGCTGGTGATTTTATTTTCTTCGGCACTCAAAGAACAGACACTCAAAAAGAAAAGATAACTCATGTTGCAATGTATTTAGGCGATGGCAAAATAATCCATGCCAGTGATCGAATACAAATTGAGAGTCTTAAAAGAGGGGATCCTGATTTTACCGAAAAAAGACTAAAAACGATGGTCAGGGCTAAAAGAATGTTGAAAAACATTGGAGAAAATGGTGTTAAAAAATTAGCCGAGCATCCTTCTTACGCCGCTGATTGACAGGGAGCTTCTTTTGACTTAATTAAATTTTAATTAATGGTCAGAATTTCTGGCCTCTCAAAAATATTTTGATAAAAAATCAAACCCAGTAAATACGGCGAAGACGCAATAAATTTCATACTTTTTGCCAATGAATCCGATCGTACAAATTTCACTTGATATCATTGATCTGGCTGAGGCCTTACAAACAGCGGAGATTGCCCTTGCTGCCGGGGTAGATTGGTTGGAGGCCGGCACACCTTTGATCTTAGCTGAAGGAATGCATGGGGTCAGGGCGTTGCGGAGCGATGGCCCGAGGTACCGATTGTAGCTGATCTTAAGACCATGGATGGTGGTTGGCTGGAGGCGCAAGTAATGGCAAAAGCAGGTGCTACTCACGTCGTTGTGATGGCTCGTGCACATCCGGAAACTATCAAGGAAGTAGTTAAAGCTGGTAAAGATTTTGGTATCTCGGTCATGGGTGATAATTTAGGTTGCGATGACATGGTCGCCGCTGCCAGGATGCTGGAAGACCTCGGCTGTGACTATATCATTCATCATATTGGCTACGATGAAAGACGCGGCATCGCTGCGCAGGGTCGTAGGATGCCAAGTCCGCTTGATCAGCTTCGTGACATCGTCGCGGCTGTTAATGTGCCTGTGCAAGCAGTGGGAGGCTTAACTATCGAACAAGCCATAGATACCCCCAAATATGGTGCGCCCCTGGTGGTGCTTGGTGCACCGCTTACCGTCGATGCTGATAGTTTTAAGACAGCAAGTGGCGATCTTGGCAGTATTTTGAAACACATTTGTGATAAAGTGCATAGTTATGGAACCAGCAGTAGTTAATTATTCAGAAGAAAAATACAGCGTAGATCTACGGCAAATTGCCAGACCTACCATCGGAGATGAAGATGTGTTGCTCATGGTCGAAGCAGTAGGAGTGTGCGGTAGTGATTTACATCAATGGACCTCCAATCATAGCTGGCCGGTCAATTATCCGGTGGTGTTAGGTCATGAGTTTTCCGGCACCATTGTCTCTTTAGGCAAGCGCGTAGAAGGTTGGGCAGTAGGTGACCGGGTAGTTAGCGAGACAGCAGCGGTCATTGATGCCAATAGCCCGATGACCCGGCAGGGTCTTTACAATCTGGATCCATCACGTAAGGGATTTGGATATGGTGTCGACGGCGCCATGACTAAATATGTGCGGGTTCCTTCTCGGATACTTCACCGGGTACCCGATTCACTTTCGCTGATCAAAGCCGCACTTACCGAGCCCTGTTGTGTTGCCTACAGCGCAACGGTGGTTAATGTCTCCATCAAACCGGGAGATTATATCCTGGTCCTGGGTCCTGGCCCAATCGGCTTATTGTGTGCAGCTATGGCTAGACTGCAAGGTGCTATCGTCGGTGTGGCAGGGCTTGAAAACGACCGGGAAAGACTAAAAATAGCACAGGCATATGGTTGTGATGTTTTGATCAATGATGCTGAAGCGTGGGCCCGGCAAGGTGATGGATTAGGGGCCGATGGTATCATCGATGCAGCTGGTGTATCAGCGACTTTGAAAATTGCCATGAATTTGGTAAGACCCAATGGCTGGATTAGTAAAGTAGGCTGGGGCCCTCAACCCCTCAACTTTTCTTTAGATCCTCTGGTCCAAAAGAATGTGAGACTTCAAGGCAGCTTCAGTCACAATTGGCCAATCTGGGAAAGAGTGATCAGACTTCTCTCTACCGGTCTGTTAAATATCGATCCGGTCATCGGCGGTGAGTGGGCATTGGAAAACTGGAAAGACGCTTTCGAAAAGATGCATTCCGGCGAGATTGTCAAGGCCATACTAAGACCTTAAGGATGCCGAAATTAGCAGTATTCCCTAAGGCTTATATGGATCCACTGTGTGTCGATGGTTCCATGAAGCTACATGAGTGGATCAAGCTGGCTGCGAGCCTGGAGGTTGACGGTCTCGAGTTTTATTCGGGTTTTTTAGAGTTGCAAGATCCAGCCAGTTGGGGTGAATTTAGATCGATGGCCAATGATCATGGCATGGAAATTCCGATGTTATGTTGTTCCCCTGATTTTACCCATCCTGATCCTTCCTTTCGCAAAGCACAAATAGAGCTTGAAAAAAAGTGGATCGATCTGACTCATGCTTTAGGTGGTTCATACTGCCGGGTACTCTCCGGACAAAAAAGACCAGAGGTCACCCGTGAAGATGGTATCAACTATACGGTAGAGTGCATCGAAGCATGCCTCCCCTATGCCAAGGAGTGGGATAACCCTGGTGATTGAAAATCATTATAAAGACAACTACTGGACTTATCCTGAATTTGCCCAGATGAGTGATGTTTTTGCTGAATTGGTTGGCCGCATTTCTGATCCATCTTTCGGCGTCAATTATGATCCCAGCAATACCATACTGGCAGGTGAAGACCCCCTGATGTTACTTGATCTAATCAAACATAGGGTACTCACTATGCACGCGTCTGATCGCTATCTGGCCCATGGTACTATTGAAGAACTAAGAAAACAGGAAAACAGTATCGGCTACGCATCGCTACTTAAACATGGCGAGATCGGCAAAGGCCTCAATGATTACGATCAAATATTTTCTACCCTCAAATCAGTTGGATTTAATGGCTGGATTAGTGTAGAAGATGGAGTCGATGGTTTTGATCAGCTGCAGGGGTCGGTGGTGTTTCTTAAAAAGAAGATTTTGGAGATCTGGGGCTGAAATCACGAAGTGATTGATGGTCTTGAATCTGAGCTTACTCTCTGTGATTTGTTTAGAAATGAGGCAAGCCTCTATTTTCAAAAAAAGTGATGGACCTAGTTTTTGATGATTTTTGATTCGATCAATCGATCTCCATCTTTCACCACAGCAAAATAGACATCAGGAGTAAGTCCTGCTAAACTGATGGTGGCTTGCATGGAGCCGTTGTTTACTTTGACCTCTTTGAGCTGATTTCCATTCTTGTCTAAGAGTGTTAGTTTTTCGATGCCCAATTTAATCGTCTCTTTTTTGAATGCCCCATCATCACCTGCGACGTCAATTTCTATTTCATCTTCCAGCACTTCAACATATAGGTCTCCAGTAGTAGGGTTTGGGTAGAAAGAGTAATAGCCGCCAGTATGGAAGATAGTTACGTTTTTAGATAAGGGTCCACAAGTTGAAGTAGCGGTAGATATATTATAGGAGATCTGTCCATTGGTAGATAAAGTGAGTGATAAACTCTTCCCATTATTATATGTATACCAGCTTCCCGAGCCACTAGTTTTAGTCCAGGTAAAAGAAGTGGCTCCGGGAGCATCGATGTTAGCAGATACAGCCGTGGAGGACACTGCATGGCTTGTACCCAGGGGTGTCGATACTCCACCGGAGATGACGGTTCCTGTGATGCCGCTAGAGAATGTGAATGATTTGGAATTTGATTTCGACGTGGTGTTATACTTCAAAGTAAAAGAGATAGAACCTGTGCCTGAATTGGATGAACTATTTGAGGCTATTTGTGCATCTGGACCACAGCCACTACTCAAGATGAGTTTATTGGAGGGAGTGCCTGACCAACTGGGCTCAGCCCCAAAAGGATAATTGGTAACTTCATAGAGCTGACCTGATGTATTTAAACAGGTGGCACCACTGATTGAAGGAGTCAACTGGGCAGAAGAAGTAGCACCTGTTGAGACATAGTCTTTAACACCTTTAAAATTACGCCATATTGCATGGTGCATTCTATGAATTTGACATAGCGTGAAGGCATCGTTGGATCCTTCGTACCCCATTAAATTATTTGTCCCATACAAGAGAGCTTGGACATCGTTACATTTGCCGGTGTTCCAGTTTGGATGGGCAAGTGATAATACATGTCCAATTTCGTGTGCGATTGTCTGTGCCGGTTGCCATGTATTGCGGCTACCATTTACTATATCATTATATTTGTCATCAAGATCTGGGTAGAATACAAGTTGATCATTGTCATTGTTTACATATGGAGCCCAGCCAATACTATTATTATCACAATTTCCAGAAATGATATTTAAACTAGTTGTTTTGTATGGAAATGATTTGTTCTGAATATTAGTCCACATCGCATCTTTGTAGGAACACGTAATATGCTGATATGCCCAGCCTAGGTCATCATTCCAAAAATAGATGCCAGTAAGTTGAATCCTAATTCGAGTATCAGAATAATAGGGTGAATTAGAAGTTCCATCATAGGGAGAGGGATTAGAAAATCTAGATGCAATCTGGTCAGCAATTGCGGTGATGTATGATCTTGTTGACTGGTCATCCGGAAGTCCAGCTGAACCGTTTGAGGGACGAAAAATATGAAATGTGATTCTTAATGTTTTAAGAGGGGTACTTGCCATATTGTCGACTACGTAGTCTTCCCAATCGTCGCAGCCGTTCAAAGAAGAATAACTATATCCACATCCTATTCCTGTACCGGTACCACACATTGGAGTTTGACCTTGAAGTGTACTGTTCAGAAATGGCATTAGTGCTAGAATCCCAACTGATCTAATAAGATTTTTCATTGCTTTATGATTTTAAAGGTGGACAATTTAGAGTTGATTTCTAGTTGGATAAAATAGAGACCTGGTACAAGTCCGATTAGGTCAATTTCACCTGAAGTGTTTACTGTTTCGACTAGATGGTGCATGGCATCGAATATTCTCACTCGATACAAAGGTCCTTTAAAGGAAGAAATTATATTAATGGTTTGATGGGCCGGATTGGGCTGTAGCGTTAGATCAGGGAATGGATTATAGATAGACTCTAGTGCGATATCGCATTGATCTTGGTTGAAGTCAGCTTGGATGATTGAGTCCGAGTAGTTGCAAAGAATGTCTACACATTCTCCATCGCAGAAGAATAATATTGTTGGGAGAAAGAAATGCTGGGTATTGCCGATTTGTTCAATTATAGGCCCACTAAAGGAGAATGCGGAGAATGGTTCGAGTTCTCTCGTATCTAAGGTCCGAAGACGTTCATTCCCCACGATTATGGATCCAGTGTCAACTACTTGCAAATAGATCAAACTATCTCCCTCATCGGGATAATAGAGAGGTTCTAGAATTTTGATTGTATCGCCAATTTTGCCCCCATATAGTATAGTAGAGTAAAGGCCTGTAGTTCTTGATGGAAATAAAAGATGGAGTCACCGGACTGATGAATATACTGATCCGGAAAAACTAAGTCAAATCCATCTTGATAGTCCGGAACAGTACTCTTAAGAATTCTGGCTGAGACACCAGCAAGGACAGTATCTTTTGTTGAAGTAAAAACAAATGTCTTGTTATTTGGATTGCTGACACCGATATTATATATATATCGCCACTCAGCACCCATGGGAGCCCACTCAGGCCTACTATTCTGAGCAGAAATGGAGGTCAGCACGACCAAGGAGGAAAGGATACATTGGGAAAAGACCATAAACTGCGATATGCCTTTCATAGTATGTTGATTATGTTTAGAAAAAAATAGGAGAAGTGCGTACGTAAGTCAATGTATCATAATGCAGCATGTAGTGCAATGATTCATGTCAACTTTAACAATTAAAATCTAAAAACTGAAGAGTGGGAGCAGGAGGACCCGCATGTAAACCTTCTTAATTTAATGCATATGACACGTACAGTACGTATTATACGTATAAAAATAGATAAACTCCCCTACCCTATTTCTTCAGCATGAGTTTTGGTGATTAACTCTGCAATCAGATCAGCTTTTGAATAGTCTTTTTGTTGTAGATCAAGCCGACGTTTTGCAACCAACTGATCAGCTTTGAAAAAGATGTCATCACTTATCAAGGTGGTAAACTTCTTTCGATTGGCTTTTTTGGGAGGCCGACCAGGGCTCTTCTTCAGTGGTTGTTTTTTTCGGAATAGTTGGTGGGTCTATCTGAATGGGTTTGCCCTCACGTAATCTAGATTTCATGATGTGATAAGTTTATTGAGTTCACTCAACCAGATGGTGAGATTCAGCTTAGCAGGATGTGGTGAATTTTCGAAAACCGGATGATCGGTAACTATCCCCAACACCTTTACCAAACAACCAAAGCTGCAAATCAGTGAATAATTCCTATTTTTAAGCAAAGGAGTTGTTTTAATGATGAAATCGATTTTTCAATGGGGTAGATTTTGGAGTGTTACAGTTATTGGGCTGGTTGTCAGCGGGCTCCTGTACCTAACAATCGTTACTCAAAGAGAAGATGCAGTAACGGGAGAAGCTCATGCTCATTGGGTTGCCGGCGATGAATTATCGATCGATCAGCTCGATCAGTTGAATATTGACCTACGATTGTTATTTGCAGAAAAATGCTATAAATGCCACAACAGTGTCAAACACAAGGCTGCATTAATTCTCGACACGAAAGATGGGATTTTTGAAGGAGGTGAAAATGGGGAAGTCATTGTACCCGGCCATAGCGATGATAGTGAAATGATTCGACGTCTCAGGCTCTCATCAAGAAATGAAGATGCCATGCCCCCGGAAGGAAAACGGCTATCGAAAGATGAAATTGAATTAGTCAGTTTGTGGATTGATCAAGGTGCCCACTGGGCGGATACTACTTTAAAGCTATTCCGGGAGGCTCCCCTTGAACTGGTAAAACCCACACTACCTGCAAATAAACCTGGTTATTCAAATCCCGTTGATCTCTGGGTCAACGATTATTTCCAACAAAATAAAATAGAGTGGCCGAAAT
Organism: Saprospiraceae bacterium; assembly: GCA_016711125.1. Taxonomy (GTDB): domain Bacteria; phylum Bacteroidota; class Bacteroidia; order Chitinophagales; family Saprospiraceae; genus JABDMH01. The sequence goes on from JADJTQ010000008.1 coordinate 192,896, forward strand.
TAATCAGCGACCAAAGATTTATTCGAAAGATTTATTTGGATATGATTGGTCAATTGCCAGATCCATCCGCAATCGAAAAATTTGTCACTAATAATGACCCCCAAAAATACAGTCAGCTTATTGACCAATTATTGGACGACGATAAAAATTATACCATCCATTGGCTGAGTTTTTGGAACGATCTCCTGCGCAACGATTATACCGGTACCGGATATATCACCGGTGGCCGGAAGCAAATTACCGACTGGCTTTATTGTGCCATTTATGATAACTTACCCTATGACCAGATCGTCAAAGAATTGGTCAATCCCCGGGAAGAATCAGAAGGATTTATTGCCGGCATCCAGTGGAGGGGGGTGGTTAATGCAAGTCAACGGATTGAGCTACAGGCTGCGCAAAATATTTCGCAGTCTCTGCTGGGGGTCAATCTTAAATGTGCGTCTTGCCACAACAGTTTTGTCAATAATGTGACATTATCGCAAGCTTATGCCTTTGCCAATGTATTTGCCGATACAACTTTGGAAATATATCAATGCGACAAGCCCACCGGAAGATTTACGAATACGGATTTTATCTATCCTGAACTAGGACCGATCACTGGCAATAGTCCGGATGAAAGATTGGCCAGCCTTTCAACAACCATGGTTAGTCCAGACAATGGGAGACTTTATCGTACGATTGTCAATCGCATGTGGGACCGGTTATTTGGAAGAGGGTTGGTAGGCCAAGTCGATGATATGGATCAACAGCCATGGAGTCAGGATCTGCTGGACTGGCTCGCTGCCAATTTTATTGATCAGGGCTTTGATCTCAAAGAATTACTAAAAATAATTACTACTTCCAAAGCATACAGATTACAGCCCATGGATGTGAGCTCACCAGACGACCTGTATAAAAAAGATTTTATTTTTAAAGGACCAGTTCCACGCCGAATCTCCTCCGAACAATTTGTCGATGCATTTTCCGAAAAAATCTACCCATTTTACCAGAGTACACATTATGCTCAAAACCTACCCGCCGGCAATCCAAAATGGATTTGGCACCGTGAGATCGAAGTAGATCGTGATGTGCTGCCCAAACCAGGGGTTCGCTGGTTTAGAAAAGTATTCGATTTAAAAACTTTCCCGGCAATTATCAACGCAGAAATTCTAATATCCGCTGATTCTGCATTTACTCTGTATATCAATGAGCAGAAAATCACCTCAGGAGACGACTGGCGTACAGTCATCAGGAAAGAAATAGATCCATCCATTTTAAGGAAGAATAATTGTATTTCGATAGAAGCGGTTAATGGAGGTTTGATAGCCAATCCTGCAGGAATCTTACTAACCCTGAAGGTAAATTACCTTGATGAAGAAATTTATATTATTAGCGACCGGGATTGGATCAGCCTTGATCAGCAACCAAATATAGATTGGCAGAAAGTCGATTTTGTTGATACGGCGTGGTCACAGGTACGATCCTTTGGTGACAAAGGATATTGGGGTTATCCGGTAGCTTTTAATTTTCAGGAGAACCTTGATCACAAGGCGAGAGCTGCCATGGTAGCACTTGATCCTTTTTCTCTCGCACTGGGCAGGCCTTCTCGCGAAAATGTCACTACCAAGAGAGGGGATGAGGCTACTTTGCTTCAGGCGATGAGCCTTTCGAACGATGAACTATTGGCCGATAATATCAGCCGTGGAGCCAAAATATGGTTTGATAAGGAGGGAGATGATCTTCAAAAATTGAGTGATTTATTTTATCATCTGATGGGCCGAAAACCAGCCGCTTCTGAAGTGCAATCGTTGTCGTCAATCTTCAACGTGACGACCTCACAAGAAGCCTGGGAAGACATCATCTGGTCGATCTTAATGTTACCCGAGTTTCACCTGATTTAATCGGAGATTAATTATGGCACAAAAACAAACTAGGAGAAACTTTATAACTCAGGTAAGCTCAGCAGGTCTGGCTGCTATGGGTGCTAGCATAGGTACCTTACCTTTTTTGTCTTCTTGTCAAAAAGCCATCCGGGAATCTAAAGCAGATCATGTTATTTTACTCTGGATGGCCGGTGGCATGTGCCATACCGAAACTTTTGATCCAAAAAAATATACCCCGTTTCAAAAGGGCATGGAGAGCAAAAGTGTCTTTAGTACCTTCCCTTCGGCTCCAACGGTTTTAGATGGTATTTCCTTTAGTGAAGGTCTGGAGTCTATTGGTCAGGTGATGGACCGGGGCACGATTCTCCGTTCATACCGATCGGCCGATTTGGGTTTTATTCTCCACACGAGACATCAATATCATTGGCATACCTGTTACGAACCACCGCAATCTGTGCAACCTCCTCATATTGGTGCCTGGATTGCCAAGGAGCTGGGTCCGGTTAATCCGGTGATGCCCCCATTTATTGATATTGGTCAGCGTCTGACCGTTGGTGAAGGAGAGGAGTTAAAGGCTTTTCACTCTGGCGGTTTTCTTGGTTCGGAGTTTGGCCCTTTTGCCATTGCCGATCCGAGCCAGGGTCTTGAAAGTGTGAGCCCGCCCAGGGGCATGGATCTACAACGATTTGAAGCCCGCAATAAATTATATCGCGAACTAATTAAAAATTCACCCTTTGAAGATTATGCCAGCTCGTATCATCAAGAGTCAATGATGCGATCGATGGAACGCTCTTATGAGCTGCTTAAGTCGCCTGAGGTAACAGCATTTAATCTCTCTTTAGAGCCAAGTGAGTCATACAATACCTATAATACAGGTCGCTTTGGTCTTGGATGCCTGCTGGCTCGAAGGCTGGTCGAAAATGGTGCCCGTTTCATCAGTGTAACTACTGAATACGAACCATTTTTAGGTTGGGACACGCATGAAAATGGCCATACAAGATTGGCGGGCATGAAAAAGCAAATCGACAAGCCTGTTGCTCAACTGATTCTCGACCTCGAACAAAAAGGCCTACTCGACCGCACTTTGATCATTTTAGCCAGCGAATTTAGCCGCGACATGTTATTGGAAGGTCGGCCTGGAGAAAAAATAAAGGATCAGGTAGAAGTACCTGACCATGTTGAAGAATTGAAACATTATGGGATGCACCGGCACTTTACCGACGGCAGTACCATTCTTATGTGGGGTGGTGGGGTCAAAAAGGTCATGTGATTGGAGAAACTGCTGATGAAAGACCTTTTAGAGCAGTAACTGAACCGATCGTAATCGATCAGGTGCACCAAACGGTTTATGATTTGCTGGGTTTAGACCCCGAAACCAATTACGTGATTGAAGGAAGGCCATTCTATACCACTCCTGACGGAAAGGGAAAGCCAATCCTTGACCTCATGGCATAGTCAAATATGTTTGCTTGTCGTAAAGCTTACCCTCTATAACGAGTCGAGATACATAGCTTGACTTGAAGGCAAATCTTCGTTTTTATTGCACCATGGAGAAGGAGGTATTAGAAGTTGCCGCTGACCTGTCCGCCAGTTTCCGAACTAAAAACCTACTTTACTTTGTTCTTGAGATCTCTGGTCTGCGAAGATGAGAATTTGAATTAAAACAGGCAATGATTGCTAACCTGGATCGTAAAAGGATTAAACATTACCGGTTATTTTAGAAAATCAATTTGATCAAATTAATGTAAGACACTGATATTTACAAATTCGGCTATGACCTTGACCAATGATAAAATCAAGATACTAGGTATTTAAAACTCTATATTTCAATTGATTAAAAATTAATTGTTTTATATATATTTGGCTTGTACTTGCCTTTTGCTTACCGAGTATATCAGCATTTGAAAGCTGAAATATGGACCTGAAATAGGATAATGCATAGGGCATTTGGAAGCCACTTCGCGAAATACAGTTGGATATGACAGCAAATCAAATTTCCACAAAAAATCTAGCCAAAGGGATAAAAGCTTTTCTAATGAATCGCTTTAATCTCTCCGAAGGCAAGGCAACTGAAGAGGAGACCATTCTTGATATCAAAGATGATGTTGTATTTAAAGGTGCGAATCTGTGGATTCTCATCTTTGCAATCATGGTTTGTTCCGTGGGGCTTGATATCAACAGCACTGCGGTAGTTATTGGAGCAATGCTTATATCGCCACTTATGGGACCCATTATGGGTGTAGGACTTGGGGTTGGTATTTATGATAATGATTTGATAATCAAGTCACTTAAGAACCTGGGGATCGCAGTCTTGATCAGCGTACTGACCTCCGCACTGTATTTCTGGATTTCTCCGCTAGATGAGGCCCAATCGGAATTGCTCGCCCGGACTTCTCCCACACTTTGGGATGTGCTTATCGCTTTGTTCGGAGGTTTTGCCGGTATTGTGGCTGGATCCCGAAGAGAAAAAAGTAATGCGATACCGGGAGTGGCCATTGCGACCGCTTTGATGCCACCCCTTTGCACAGCAGGATTCGGTCTTGCTACCGCTCAATGGGCTTACTTTTTGGGTGCTTTTTACCTTTTTCTAATAAATAGTGTTTTTATTAGTCTCTCTACCTACGTCATTGTCCGGGTCATGCGATTTCGCACCAAGGAATTTTTAGATCCTGATCGTGAACGGAAAGTTAAAAGGTACATCGCACTTTTCGTGATTTTAACGATTATTCCCAGTATATACACGGCTATTAATGTGGTTGAAGAAACAATCTTTAAACGTAACGCTAATAATTTTATCACCAATGAATTTGCTTTTGATCATGCACAGGTCATCAGCAAACGGATCACTTTTTTCCGAAGCGGTAGTCACATAGATTTGACGCTCTATGGTCAACCGGTATCCGATGAGGTTATTCAGGAAATTCAACTGAAAATGCCCAAATACAAGTTAGAAAATTGCCAATTGAATATCCACCAAGGGCAAACCGGGCAAACCGGTTTTGATCCAGCATCGATAGAGCTCTTAAATCAGCAATTGAAGACGGGGATCATTGAAGACCTCTATCGCAAAAATGAAGTACAAATAAGGAATCGTGAAGATCAGATCAAACTACTGGAATCTGAAATTATTCAATACCGGTCAAAAGAAATTCCCATTGCTGAAATGATCCTTGAGATCAAGGCTATTAATAGTAATGTTACTGAAATTTCAATCGCCCCTGCTGTGTTATCGCACGTAGATAGCATTCAACAAGACACCTTGTACCTTGCCTATGTCGATTTTAAGAAACGACCTGCAACCGCCGAAGTATCAAAAATTGAACAATGGCTCAAGGCACGGATCAAGTCCGACAAGATCAAGATTGTCCGAAATTACTAATCTGATAAATAGTCGCTGTGATCACCTTCTTTGCCCACGAGCCTCATGTTTATTAAAATTAAACCGAGCGATTAAGGCGCCAATCGTTCGATAATCCAGGTTCCGTTTTCCTTTCGATACTGAAATCGATCATGGAGTCGATTGCTATGCCCTTGCCAGAATTCAAAACGATGGGGTACGATCCGGTATCCTCCCCAATGATCCGGTTTAGAAGGTAGCTCGCCAGGTTTCAATTGCTGCTCAATGGCCACTATAGCCCGGTCTAGCACTTCTCGGCTGGGAATGACCTGGCTTTGAGGAGAGACAATGGCCCCTAGTTGATTGCCAAGTGGTCTGCTATGGAAATATTTGGTTGCATACTCTCCATCTACTTTTTCAGCAATACCTTCAACTCGCACTTGTCGATGAGAAAGTCTCCACCAAAAGACCGCCGAACATCGGCTGTTGTGCGCTAGCTCATGGCCCTTACTACTCAAATAATTAGTAAAGAAAACGAGGGCTCCATCCAAAATATCCTTTAATAATACAATACGAGCCATCGGCTGGCCTTGAAGGTCCACTGTAGCCAAAGTCATTGCATTGGGTTCAATCTCTCCCTCTGTATGAAGAGCTGCATCCAACCATTTTTGTAATTGCTCAATCGGCTCAGGATGGAGAGAGGCAATATCAAAATCTTTAAAACCATAGTCTTCGCGAAAATCTTTTAATGGTTTTGTGCTCATTACTACTTATTTTTAATGATACGTTTGGGCATGTTCCAGATTTATAAACCTTGACTAAATCGAAAATAAAATCCAATTAAAATCGATGCCTTGTTGGTGCCAAATCTGATCGCAAAGATAAGAAAGCTTAGCCCATTTTGGATCTACAAGCATGGATAAAAAGAACTAGTTGACTTCTGATCGGATAAGTCGAAAGGCTTGGGGGATCTAACCAAATGTACGTCCTCGCTTTTTCCAATAGGAGACATATCTGCGCTAGATGTTCTTTCGATAAAATTCCTGCACAGTCAGGTAGGCTATTCAACCAGTTTGAGCAAATTTCACTGCTTGCTATCTCTACCGTATACAAAAATTTACTAACTTTCTGACAACCTCGGCCTAACGATGTCATCATGCCAACTGCCGTCCTCGAAGAACAAATAATCCATTATTATGATAACTGTCATAGAGACTTCCGGGTAGCCTGGCATCTGAACTCGCACCTAAGTATGCACTATGGCTATTGGACTGGTGAAACATCAAATTCCAGGGAAGCACTAAACAATCTTGATCGTAAAGTTGCCGAGACGGTAGCAATCAAACCAAATGACTTAGTACTCGATGCTGGCTGCGGGGTTGGTGGTTCCGCAATCTACCTTGCAAGGAATTACCACTGTCGAATCGAAGGGATTACGCTCAGTCAAAAACAGGTCGATTTTGCGAGAGCACAGACTCTACAAAACCAACTTCAGGATCAGATCACATTCTCAGTTGGAAATTATCTGAACACCCGATTTCAAGACGAAACCTTTGATGTAGTTTGGGCTATTGAAAGCGTATGCCATGCCTCCGAAAAACAAACTTTCCTTGATGAAGCATTTCGCATATTGAAACCCAAAGGGCGTCTGATTGTTGCTGATTTTTTGAAAATCATCATCCATCGAAAGATAAACACCAGTGGATGCAAAAATGGGCACTGGCAAAAGCAATTCCAAAGTTTGAAGCTTTTCCTGATTTTATTGGCAAAGTAAAAAATGCAGGTTTCCGAAAGATAAACACCCGTAATATCACTAAAAATATCGCGCCTTCTGCACGTCGTCTTTACCACCTTCACATTCCTGGGTTGATCTACTCTAAAGTTCTTAAGGCATTTGGTAAGGATTCAGAATCTGTAGCCCTCAATTCCAAAGCAACCTTCTATCAGTACCGGGCGTTGAAGGAAAATCTCTGGAATTATCATTTGGTTCATGCTGTTAAAAGATCTAAATAATTAGATAGATCAACCTGATCATTTACACTCTCATACCGTACTTAGATCAACTAAAATCTTTTCTGGATATATTCACTGCAGCAATATTGCATCTTTCAAAATACTTGATTACATTGATCAGCCTTACTCAATTCACTCTCCTCTCGTCTTTTTACACTTACCTCCATCTAAGCTCTACCCCTACTTTTTTCGTGAAAAAGCTTACTTCCTCAATCATGATTTAGCTTTACGCATGCCTTAAATTGCATGTAAGTAACTTCATAATCAAGTGGAGTTTACCATGTATTTATAGAAACCTAGAAATTAATAAACAATGAAATTTAACTAGTTCTGTATTGCATGGCTATGGGCCATGGTTGGTTTACAACGAGTCCAAAAGATCGACTTTCTTCGATCTAATACTTTTCCGGATTCAATAATCTTTCGGAGGCGCTACATTTTTATCCTGACCTTATGATCAGCCGCACCAGCAACCAGACCAGGGTGAAATTATGAAAGAATTTCAACGTTCAAAATCAAGAACCACTCGATGTGATCGATGGTTTTCAAATAGGAAATAATTATTATAGCAATGCGGATCAGATTTTAAATATGGCCGACGTCACAGCCAGCAGGTCATTAGCCAACCACCCGAATTAAATATCTATGGCACCATGGGCTCAGTAGGTCAATGAGATTCTCGTGAGAAATAACAAATAGCATTTCATGCATTTCTCAATGGGCAAATTTATGATCAACTGCTACACTTTAGGTAGATAGGTCTGAGTTTTCAAGCCTCAGTAAGGTACTTATTCCTTGAGCCAAGCGGTAGCATCCTCGACAGAGGAGAAATAACGTTTTCTTTTGGTGTCGTTGTTGTTGATAAGCGCAAAAACATGCTCTTGTTGCGGATGCACAATGGCTATTTTGTCAACACCTGCATTGAGTAAAGGAAGTTCAATACTGTTACGTGCCCATTGTTGGAATTCAGAACTTATAGGTTGACGCAACTCATTGTTATGAACCAATACTTTGGTAATCGCATTTTTCTGGGTGTGCGCTGCCAAAAGTAACAGCTCATTTTTAAGAGTAGCTTCATCGGCAATTGCCTCTGTCAATGAAATTTGGCAGATCCCATCTTTTGTATGATGATCGATGGTGGAGTGTTTTGATTTATGAATTTGCTTTGGTCTCATTATAGGTTGAATTTCATCTTAAATTAGTCAAATGGCAACAAAATACCAAGCTATTCAATTTTTCTTTTAGAAAGAGATCCAATAAAAATATTTTCAGGATCAAAAGTCTGCTTTAATTGGAGCATTTGGTCCAGCTTCGTGTCAAAATATGATCTTGGGGGATCCGCTAAGTAAGGATCAGCATAATTTTGATAACTCCGGTCACTACCAGTCCTTAATTTTTGCCATGATCCAAAACACCAGTTTTTGCACGCATACTCGTCGGCAGGGTTTTCAAAAACGGCGATTATGCTACAGATAAAATGATCATTTCGATGGACAAAAGAGGTTTCAAGGGGACTTATGCGTTGAATCTGCCCCCCAAGCACATCTAAATTGATCCGACAATGTTGAGTAGGACGCTCCTGGAAACACACTAATAACTCTTCAATCAGCAAATCATCGGGCTCATCTATGAAAAAGGTTTTCCAATAGAATTTGGGCCTGAATTGTGCTGGTTGCTCATTGATACGCTGCATTTCGAAATAAGTATATTCACCAAATGATTCAGACAAACTCCCTGCCCACCTACTGATCCTGTCAAAATACATTTTACCTGTGTCGATGGGTCCATTGTACATCCCATACAGCCTGATCACAGGCTCGCCTTTAAAATCCTGATTTAATCGAAGGTAGAGACTAAGCTCATCGGGTGCCCCTGAGATCATCTCATAGTATTTTCTAAAAATTTCTCTGGCACGGTCTATCGGCCAAAAACTACTTCCACCATAAATCTTGGGAGGGACAACCGAGAGCTTCAATACTACTTCGGTAATCACTCCAAAATTGCTCTGACCTGCCCCTCTGATAGCCTGAAAAATATTTGGATTTGTATGCCGATCCAATGCCAACGTTTCGCCATTAGCGGCTACTAGAATGGCAGAAATCAATTGATCACAAGTCAGCCCGAAGGATCGCGACAGAAATCCATTGCCACCCCCCAATACCAGGCCTGTAACACCTACCATCGGACAATCACCTCCTGGTACCGCCAGATGATATGGAGTCGTAGCAGCGTCGAGGTCCTGCATTAGAGCACCTGCCTGAACCCTCGCCACATTTTTAGATGGATCTACTTCCACCTGATTAAGAAATTTCATATCTACGACAATTCCTCCATCATTCAGACATTGACCATAAGTACTATGCCCTCCATTTTTAACCGTAATTTTGAGTCCATTTTCCTTTGCAAACAAGATCGTTAACTTGATGTCGTGGGGCACTTTAGGAAAAACAACTAGTTTCGGTCGTGCAACTACTAAGGCGTTAAAAACCTCGATCGTTTCGAAATAGCCAGAATCGTCGGGCAGACATATGATGCCGATTAAGTTTTTCTCAAGGCCGGAATAATCTAATTTGGATAAACTATCCATCTAACCAAATTTTGCGATACAGGAATTGAAAGAGATCGTGTTCCTTTTGCCTGTACTGATTAAAATCAGTTACGAGAGCTTCCAATCGTTGACCAGTAATCCTTAAAAGGGTTTCTGAAAATAGACCCAGGGTTCTTTCTCCAAAATATTCTTGCTTAAGAAAAGCAATAATCTCGAACCCATGTTCAACGCATACGCTGCCTTGTTCCACGAGATCATCGATACATAACCGCATATGAATAAGTGGTTCACTAAATTTAAGGTAATCGGGTGAAGGTCCATGAAGTAAAGCCACTTCATCATCCTGGAAGTCCTCTTCTTCAAAAAACCTGTCGTACACCTGACCAAATCCTTTCATTCCCAAGTGTCGCAGTTCATAGGCGCGAATAGCCCCCATAGAAGATAAGCCCCATATCTCAATATCCTGAGCCAAAGCTTCGACGATTTCACGGTACCCAACTGAATTGACCTGATGGAAAAGACCGTCGACTATAATGATATATTTTGCTTGGCCATCTTTCAATACCTTAGCAATATCCAAACGTTGGCAGGGAGGACGGCAATCAAGGTCCAACCCGATCAGTAAATCCTTTGATACTTGATTCAAACTCGGGCCGGCAAAAAGTATTGCTTGCGACATATTCGGCATAGTTTTTAAGTCTGGGGCCAACCCGTTTACTCTCAGCATTGAAGAACTCCAACTTTGGAATAATCACTTTCACAACCTGAAGCTGATCTCCGGGATGTGTATGTGAAATAGCGATCACATTCTTTATGCCAAGTTCTGACAGGTCTTTAAGTAAATTATTCAGGTGATCCATCATCTTTTCCTCCTTGATGGACGTGAAATGGTCAAATGTATAACTATTTATTGTCGACTTCCCTTTCAGACGGTTCCAATTCTCCTGAAATAGGTTTCTCAATTTTTCACCATCCATATTTTCATAGGCCGCATGTTTTTCAATCAGATCGTCGCGGCCGCCGTGGATAAAGGTTAATCTGGTTTGGGCGGCTTCTGTAATGGCTCTCATGCAAGCGATTTGATGATCATGATGCAACCCGTACCCCGAACTAATATATGCAGGATGTCTTTGATTGCCATCAACAATATTTGCCACAAAAAACGGAAGGCTATAAATATTAGGAATCATACGAATGATGATATCAAGACCAACATTTCGCATCTTGCTCATCCATGGTTGGCAAAAAGTGAGATCTAGCTCATCAATTAAGATAGAGGTATCCTTCAAAGACTCAAACGACAAGATATCTCTCTCGATCACCTCATAAATGGCATGAACACAGGCTTCTTCAAAAGTGTTGCCTGAAGCCAAACCGTTCGTGTGGTTGCCAAAAACTCCTCCCTTTATCTCAAATGGAATAAAAGCTAGTTCTGCTGGAATAAGCAGTGACCCTCCAGACATCAAATCAATTCCTGTAACACAGGGAATTTCGTCCTCTAAATTAATTTCTGTACCGATGATAGGACATAGGTCGAGCAGATCCCCATGATTTAAAACAGCTCTATAGGGTGCTATTATCGTCTTAGAAAATGAATTTCGGGGCTCCGAAAGCGCAAATTCAATGGCTTCCATGCATGCTCCAACCCGTGCTTCTTCCATTGTCAGACCCTTTCCGGCCGCAACACAAAGAGATCCCTTGGCCGCGTCAGGTCTCACCGCCACATAAACCGGAATACCAATCTGATCGAGAAATGTCGTGCAAGTAATCCGGCTGACTCCAAGTTCTTTGGCTTTCCGCAGAGCAATTGGCAGTGTTTCATGGACATTTCTTTCTCGTATACTGGTATGAAGTCGAATCACCGTATCAACTAATTAATGCGAGGTTCAAGATGGGAAGTGCAATAAAAAATGGTAAGGTCTGATACCCGGGTAGATGAGCGCGCTTCATGATTGGATCTGACTGGCTGATTTCTTTCTCCATGAAATCATTGACATTATTAATCAATTATTCTGATCCTAAAGTACCATCGGATGATTGCAAACTACTTCATTGCCGATGTTGTACGACCTAATAAAATTTGGGTTCTTAGTCATTTCTAGTGGATCACTCTTTATGTTGAGATATTATAAATATAGGTCATTAAGGCTTTAGACCTAACCCTTCGTGAACCCATCGCTATGGCTCACCCTGAATTTCACATGCTGTGACTTTTCAAGAAGAGCATATAAAATGAATTGACCCACAAAAGACAATTTAAATTGATTTGATTCAATTTCGATTTCTGGATCAGATAGTTGTTTATCACCAACTGACCAGTATTTCAAATGGTAAATGTCAGCATCGCATACCAACCCTCCCGATTAGTCAAAGAGTTGCTATGTCATCAATGCATTGATCCCCTGAATGAGGAGACATAATTAAGCAGATGTTGGTTTATGGACATACCAACCCGCATTGTTTGTGACTTTAGTCAAATCCTTAAGACTTTCATCACTAGATTTAAGTAACTGCATTGCTTCCTCAGTCAGTGGGAGTTTGACAATGTTGACAGGGCTTTCCTGGACGCTTTTCGCCTTCATTTCTTAAGATTTTAGTTAAATATAGTCAATTTTCTATACCTTTCAAAAACACTTCAACCTCTCACTAAATCGATTTCCCCTTGTCCGTGCTTAAATAGAATTTCATGAGTCAATTTGATCTGCCACGACTAAATTTTTCTGGCAAGTTTTCCGTGGATCCTGCAACGGGCAACAATAACACCTATCATCCGATCTTGATTTATAATCCTCTTGATGGCAAGGCTTTCTTCCCTCCCCGAATTTATATTGATCAAAAATACGTTGCCAGTGATAGCACTCTTGAAAAGGTCATAGAATGTGTGCCGGACGGAGTGGAATTAAAAACTGACAATGACTCATTGTTCAGCGGGGTTAAATTTATAGAAGTAGATGTGATCGATACCCCTGAAAAATTCATTCATTGGTCCAGAACCCCTCTTGGCCAATGGGCCGAAGATCAGGCTTTTCACGGACTATATGACGCCCTTCATTCGCCAAATTTCGGAAATGCACTGACAGGCTTAATTGTCGGCTACTGGAACTACTACGGAACCAACCTTTTTCATCTGCATGATGTGACAATCCGCAGTGTGACAATTGATCAAGAGGGGAAGCCAGCTACCTTCTATGGAAATGAAAAGAAATGTCCTAAAGCAATTAAGCCTTTCCTGGGTGCGAAACTTACTTACAATGCAGTTCCGGATGATGACTCAACCAATTCTGCGAGAATAGTCGATACATTGCCTGTAATGAATGTCTACTCTCAAATATTTAGTGATTTGCTGACTTTGATAAAAGAGGATAAGATCCTATTTAAGGGAAACCCAAACAAAGCTTCACTCAGACAAGTCAATGTGTTTAGAGTGGTTAACTCTAATATGCCTTACAGCGGAGCAGGAAAATTTATTACAACAATTCCACTCCAAAGTCTTCAAAAAAAAGAAGCCTCTGAAATCATCACATTCTTTAAAAAAACGGGTACCCGGAGAAAAAAACTAAAGGGCATTTATATCCAACAAATTTTGAGCGAAATAGAGGCAAGAAGACCAATGGATTACACCAACCTGGGTAATCTTTCCAACCCCGCATTTGGAACCATTTCAGGAACAATAGCCCCTTGGTACGAAGGTGAAATGCGGTCATGGACTATTGCTCGTCAACTTTGCGGAGTTCAACCATTTGAAAATAATAAAAACAAAGATTATGACATTTCTTTTACGCTATTAACTCCTGCTGTATATCAGGTATATCCGGAATTAGGCAGATTAGATATTGACCTAAGTGTGAATATTCCCATGGAAAACACCAAGGATGGTGGTCCCATCCTGGCCAATCCATATGAAATCAATCATTATAAGACTTATGAACTGGGTCAAGTTGACTTGATTTTCGAGAAAATCGATCCTGAAGGAAAGCCCGTCGATAAGCTTGCAATTGGAACCTTGACAATTAATCAAGATGTCTTGCCTCGAAAAAAAGTGCTTGAAGAGGGAGGAATATTTAGTCTGTTCTTTAATCCCAATGCCAAGCCAAGGGAATTTTTCATGGAATCCAATTTGACGATCTTTGGGAATGATGATTCTAGTCAAAAAATTAGATTGATGCAAGAGACTCCTGACGTCATCCTTTCAGACGAAACCGGTCTCTATTGTGACCAGAATGATGACCCGGTAAAAGGATATTACACCTACACGGGTACAAAGGAACCCTGCAGGATAAGGATCTTTCGATATGGAATGCCGGTGACCATTGAAAGAGATATTTGGATCCGGGAATATAAAATATCCATTGGAGGAGCAGAGATGGAAATCAATCATTTTCGTACGGCCAAATACAAAGATGGCGATGTGATCAGCTTCCCAACTGATAGACCTTCCAGCACCATTTATCAGTTTTTAACCCAAAAACCTACGCAGACTTCACTCAATTTTTACCCGATTTCTATCGTTAAAACTGGTTTTTTTGTAAACATGAGGGTGCTTCCTACTTACGATCACTCCATTTATCTCGATCCGTCTCATGAAAATTATGCCGGACCGGTGACTTTTGACATCTTGACTAAGGAGATTTTCTCCAGTTATCATCTGCTTTATCCGATTATGAATTTCTCAAATCACAGCTGGGACAATAAGGCGATGGCAAAATTTTTGTTCGAGCGTATAAGAATTGAGGCCTGGGGGAAACCCTGGTACATGCCCGTAGGCCGGGATCTTTCTGAAACTCAACGGTCACTCATTTTGGCCTGGATCAATAATATTCTTAAATCACCGGAAACAGAGAATGTCAAACCACTAATTAGAAAACCGAATAAAGAAGACTTATCTCACCGAGTCGTCAAACGTTTTTTTATTAAATAGCAATCTGCAGATCCGAACATATACCAGATGATCAGCCAACCGGACTCCATACCATTTATCCTACCCGATCTAGATATAATACTAAAAGAAGATGGCCAGGTATTTATCAATACCAAATCAGGGTTCTATAAAATTGAGGGTCTAACTCATCAAAAATGTGCCTGGATTATTGCTCATGTTGATGGCAAGCACACGATCGCCGAATTATTAGAAGTTCCGGATAGTATCCTTGACGAAAGTAATGTTGACATGTTATTTGAGGGATTGCATGGCAAATTGATTGGATTTAAGGATAATCATCATGATCGACTTCGTAAGAAAATTCATTTATCACCAGCGAGTGCATCACTGCAGGATCATTTTGCTGAAATAAAATCCGCTAGTGAAAAAAGTGACTTTGCGAATATTGGAATTCTGGGAGGAGGTACGGCGGGATACCTGACCGCACTAGCATTGAAGAAAAAAAGTCCTTCATGCAAAATCACGCTCATTGAGTCATCCAGCATTCCAGTGATTGGGGTAGAAGAAGCTACGACTCCGTTGATCATTGACTTTCTGCACCGGGATCTTCAATTGGATATAGTCGAATTTTATAATGCAGTCCGCCCTACCTGGAAGCTAGGGATAAAATTTCTTTGGGGAAACCCAGCTCCTTATTCTTTCATCAATCCCTTTGGCACCGGTGATTTATTAATATCGGAACTGGATGAAGGGCATCTTAATAATGCCACCCTGGAGTCTGTGCTCATTCAACATGAAAAAGGGATATTCACCAGGGAGTACGGAAAGGAGACTCCGAGATCACTCATGAATAGAGTGGGATATGCTTACCACTTAGACAATAAGTTATTCCTCTCCTACCTGAAACAAAAAATACTTGCAGCAGGAATCATCATCCAGGATCGACAGGTCAAGGCAGTGAATCTCAAAGCCGAAACAGGAGATGTCGATTCTATGATCACGAAGGATGGAGAAAAATTGACATTTGACCTATACGTCGATTGCTCGGGTTTTCGATCAATGCTCTTGGGTCATGCCCTCCAATCAAGATTCATCTCCTTCAGCTCAAGTCTAATCACAGACGCTGCCGTGATTGGAACCCTTAAAAATCCAGATGGTCCGATACCGCCATATACCTTAGCTGAAACTATGGATCACGGATGGAATTGGAAAATCCCACTACAAGATCAGCATCATCGAGGGTATGTTTTCTCTTCCAGTTTTTGCTCAGAAGATCAAGTCTGGGAGGAAATGAAAAGAATAGATCCCAATATTGAAAACCCCTCAACAGTCAAATTTACCAGTGGTAAGAGAGAATCCTTCTGGTTGAAAAATGTAATTGGAATCGGTAATTCGTACGGATTTGTAGAGCCTCTTGAATCCACTGGAATTCATATGATAATCGAAGAAATCAGGATGCTAACTGAAAATTTTTTTATTCGAAAATCCAATCAAACCATCAAGAAACTGATCAATGAAAAGATAAGTCATCAATGGGATTACCTGCGCTGGTATCTGGCTCTTCATTATAAATTTAATCATCGATTACAAACCACTTTCTGGCAAACTTGCCAGAAAGAGACTAATATTTCTGGAGTTCATGAATTAGTAGATTTATTTCAGGAAGAAGGTCCATTATATTTAAGATCAGGAATTAGTCCGCATCTAATGAGGTCTTTCTTTCGGGACCAGGTTTTTGGTCCTTTCGGTTTTGATTATATCTTAATGGGTCAAAAAGTACCTTTTCAAGCAAAGCACCTGCCCAACAGTACCGCACAGCAATGGGGTGAAAAAAAATCGGTGCAAGTAAATATTGCAAATCAAGCACTCGATCAAAGGTCTGCCCTCGAGCATATTCTAAAAAACAATAAACTCGTTCAACACTAATCGGCCAAGTAATCAAGTGTCTATCATGAAAAAGAAAGGGTTAACCACTAAAGAAAAAGACCAAATCATTAGAAAATTAAAACGCCTCTTGCAAATAGCCATTGAGTTGGAACATGCTACAATGCCGGCATATCTCTACGCTTACTGGTCTGTAATAGACCGTTCCTCGCTAGCTGCAAGCGTATTATTTTCGATTGTCAAAGAAGAAATGTTGCATTTAGCAATGGTAGCAAACATATTAAATGCTATTGGGGGACGACCCAAAATCAAGGGACCCAAATTTATTCCCAAATATCCAGCTGCATTACCAGGGCATGATCAGACCAATGACAGCTTTTTGGTAAGTCTGGATAGATTTTCGATTGAGGCCGTTGCCAATTTCATGCACATAGAGCTGCCCCGAAAATATGCCAAAGAACCAATCAAACCTGACGGATGGGAAACAATAGGAGATTTCTATGTGACCATAATTCATATAGTAAAGCAGCTGGAAAACGAGGATTTTAGCTATGGTAAACAAGCTTTGCATCGGGATGCTCCCAGTCATTCAGGTCACCTCATCAGTGTTTGGACTAAGAAAGATGCCCTGTTGGCCCTTAACGAAATAATCGAACAAGGTGAGGGATTGGGATCTACTAAAAAAGACGAGCTAGGAGAATTAGCCCATTTTTTTCGCTTAGTAGACCTTTATCAATTGATGGGTGGTTTAGGAGAGATTGATTATCATGCATTTAACGAAGAAAATCTTGCCAAGACATTCGATAAGAAAAAATACAGCCAGTTCGAAACAGGAATTATTCCGGTCGTTAAAAATCCCCGGGAAAATAATCCATCAAGAACAGATGTTCAGATCGCCAATTTAAAATTTAATGCTGAATATAGTAAGATTTTGGATAAGCTACATGCTCAGTTTGGCACTAAAGAACCCAATCTAGAGTATACCGTCAATTCTATGTTTTCTCTGTCCAGATATGCGCGGGCTTTAATGTCAACACCGGTAGATCCCAACGATATATCCAAAGGTTTCTGCGGACCTACTTTCGATTATCTCAAACCAAAAGAACGCGTTTTAAACTACAAACTTGATTAAAAAATTAGGACATTTCTCTGTATGCATCTGCAGTAAACATTGGCGTTTTACCGATATTCTTCATATCAATCTCCCCCCTCGGTGTAAATTCAAAATCATCTTTAGCTAGTCGATAAGTACTAAAGGAAACATTAACCTTTCCGATGAGACCTGCAGTCTCGAGACGGCTGGCAATATTTACGGTATTTCCCCATACGTCGTAGGCAAACTTATTTTTACCGACCACTCCAGCTACCACCTCTCCGGTATGAATACCAAGGCGTAACTCCAGATACGGTTCACCAGCAGTTTGTCTTTGGCTCCTAATGGATTTCACAAGCATTTGTATCTCCAATCCAGCCATAATTGCATCTTTAGCATTCGTTTCATTAGCAACCGGAATTCCGCCAACTGCCATATACTCATCCCCAATGGTCTTGATTTTTTCAAGTCCAAACCTTTCGATAATGTCATCAAAAGCCCGGAAATAGAAATCCAGGTCTTCAACAACTTCCCGTGGTGATAACATTTTGGCATATTCACTAAATCCAACAAAATCACAAAATAAAACACTCGCATGATGATAATGCCGTGCTTTTGCATGACCAGTCTCCTGCAACTCCTTAGCTATCTCCTTGGGCAGGATATTTAATAAAAGTTTTTCCGACTTGATTTTCTCCTTCTCGATCAGCTCTTTTTGTTGTTCGATTTCCTGAGTTCTTTCCGCGACCTTCCGTTCAAGTTGTATGTTTATATTGGCTTGAAGTTCTTCCCTTTCTTTTAGTTGCCGAATGATTTCCTTTTGGTTTAAATCATTTTCCCTTTTCAGAACATTAATTCTATTGGCCAAAACGAAAGAAAATAATACAAGTTCTATTGTCGAACCGGCTGGTGCTGAATATAGCGTAAATTGATTTAAGGGTAAAACTCCAACTAGTGCAAGAATTTGAATGATTCCGGAAAACAGGAAAACAGACTGAGCCAAAATATAAAATCCGGAAGACGGATATCCTGCCATCAGACTCTTAATGGCAATTGTGATAACGTATATAATGACCAGCAAAGACAAAAAGAAGGCCACTGGCATTGCAATCGCGGCCACTTTGCCTCCAATAAATACTGGCACAGTCAATAGGATAAGACCCCAAAGCAATATCCGCGAAATCTTAAAGTAAGCTGGATAACGTTCATTGACATTGAAGAAACCGACGCAGAAAAGCAATACCATTGCTCCCGTCAAATTGGAAAGTGGAATATTCACCAGACCCCATATCGATGCATAGCCATCAAATCTCTGCAAAAACTGGACGTCATAACCTCCATTGTGTTCGATTTGAAAAATAAAACAAGCAATCAAAACCAAATAAAATATGAATGGTCTCTCCCTTACCGAAATATAAACGAAGAAATTATAAAAAAACATTCCGACCAAAATCCCAATAAGTAAATTGAAAATACCACGTCTCGTTATTTCATTCTTAACCCAAATTTCAAATGGAATCACTTCGTAAAACAAGGATGTTGGTTGGTTGAGTAGTAAGTCTGAAGATTTGACCAGACGGGCATAAAATTCCATTTCCTCATCAGCCGAAAGGCTTAGGTGGATTAGGTTTCGATTACCATTGCCAAAATCCTTGTTTCGAAAAGGAACATAGTGGCCAGTCATCCTGACCTCCATGGCCGAATCTCGCAGAAACCAGGCCTGCACATCGATGTACCCATCAAATTCCAGAAAGAACTCCTTCTGTGAATCAAACCCGTTTCTAATTCTTGATCGAATCCAGATTACCTCACTACCGCCTACGGCATGCTTAGAATCACTACTATTGGACCAATTTATATGTGAATCCGCTAGAATTTGATCAATGGTCAATTGTTGACCTTCATCTATGAAGTAGTCAAATCGATCTACTATATCTTCCTCTTGCTTAAGCTCAATTATATCAGCCTGAGCTTGGGTATTAACTCCAGCGATTAATATTATAAAATATAATACGGCTACAATTACCTTTCTCATACATTTTCAACATCTGCAAATCACTTGTCACTTACTCCTAATCGGTACTTTTTAAGGTGAAATTAGTTTCAAAAATGAGGTATTTCATCTGAGAACATCAGCGGTGCTGGTATTCAAAAATGCGATGCCTGCCCAAAGATGCTGGAGCAATATATAAAAAATCATAGATCACAAACCCTCCTTTTCGACTGTTATTCGATTAACAATCGAAGCACATAGAACAGGAAGATTCTTGAGTACCTCCCTTCATTTTCGGGTGTGTGAACGTCGATTTTCAAGTAAATAGGAAAAGAGAGAGAGATTGGAAGTCGAGCTAAACAATAGTATCGCAGATCAACTTGAATATTGATACCAGAAAGATAGAACAAGGACAAAGAAGCACTTGTAGTGCCAGAAATTCCAGGTTCCCATAAGTGCCTACCTACCATCTCTTTTCAGACTTTCCCAGCCAAATTTCAGTTATTTTCGGCCTCCGCGGCTTTCCTTTTTGCAGTTTTCCAGCGTAGCACTTTTTGCTTCCTTTTTTGCAGAGATACCACAATACCCATGGTTAACGATGCTGCAATTAAGATCAAACTAAACCATTCGGGAAATTCGACGTGATGCGAGGCCAGAAGTTTTATCGAGACAAAAACCAGGATAGCAAACACACTGTATTTTAGATAATGGAATTTGCGCAACATGTGAGCAAGGAAAAAATATAGTGACCTTAAGCCCAAAATCGCAAACATATTTGAGCTATACACAATAAACGAATCGGTGGTCACTGCCAGAATAGCCGGTATGCTATCAAGGGCAAACATTATGTCGGTAATTTCGATCATAATTAAAGCAGCAAATAAAGGCGTTGCCAAACGCTGACCATTTTCGTAGGTCCAAAACTTATTTCCATTTAATTGTTGACTCACTTTGAGCCAACGCATCACCCGGTTACTCATCTTTTGTTGATCTTCTTCATCATCGTCAGCATGAGAAAGCATCCTAAATGCCGTAAATAGTAAAAAGAAGCCAAAAATATAAGTCATCCAACTGATTTTATTGATCAGGATTACACCTACTCCAATCAAACTTGCCCGAAATACAATGGCTCCCAGTATCCCCCAAAATAATACCCAGTGCTGGTACTTTGCGGGTATTTTGAAGGAGGTAAAAATAAATGCTATGACAAAGAGATTATCTACGCTAAGAGAAAGCTCGATTAGGTATCCGGTAATGTACTTCACCATTGCCCCACCCGGGGTTAGATGTCTCGGATTATCGATTAGACCCTCTTTATAGATCCAGTAGACCGCCAGGCTAAATAAAAATGCAATGCTGACCCAAAAGATCGTTTCTAATGCGGCTTTTTTTTGATTGAGTTCCTGACCTTTTTTGTGTAGAACTCCTAAATCGATAGCTAGCAGAGTGAGAATTAAAATGGTAAAATAGATCCAGATCATCGCTTCCAAACAAAAATTAGGTTAGCAAAGTTCCCTCCTGAAGGCCATTTGAAAATGCTCTTTTTACCCAGTTCTTTAGGTAGCGCTTCCAACTAATATTCAACTTTGTTCACAATTCCGGTTTTGTGGATTACTGTCAGTCAAAGTCGCCGAAGTTCCATAGACGCTTCGGCAATGGAGTGCCATAGCAAACTGGTTAGTCAGATACCAGTTGCAGCAGAGTCCTTAGTCTCACCTCAGCAGAAACAGTTCATGCAACTACCCGAAACTCTCTCATATTGATTGGCTAATGTGTGTATGACATATTTCCCTAATATGTGAAAACCATGAAAAAAATTTGATCTTATTTGTTTGTTCTTTTGGCTTGCCCCAAAAGAACCAAAAAGTCAAGGCTTTCGGCATTTCTTAACGGCGAAATAACCGGAAAATCCTAAACAAAATGAAACTCGCTTTGGTCTTCCTACCTTGCCGCTTTGTTCAAGATTACTTGGTTTTTCTGCTTGTTTTAATCGTTCCGATCAGCTCAAACACCATTTTGTTTTTAACGGATTTTTCGTCTATTTCGCCTAAAATGCCGAAGGCCGGTCCCTAGACCTTCCAGGAAGGTCTTCACTATGTCGCTGCTCTCATCGTTCTTATTTCTTTATGCCTATGCTTGTCAGCTTTTGCCATTTTATCTCACAATTTGTTGTTTAAGGTCCGTCGATTGTATCTCAAACAGGCTTGTTCGAATTATTTCCCTTCGGATCTATGAACCTTGACTAAGTAAATCAATCAGGGGATCGTCCAACGCTGCTCCAGTGCGTTGCTTGGGGGAGATTTGTCATGCACACTTGGCTAATCGTCATTTATACCAAATATTAATTATTAAGTATCTTCGTGTCCAAGTAAGATAAACTAGAGACCATGACAATTAAACAATTGATCAAACTTGAAGATAAGGCCAAAGAGGTTTGGGTTATTAGCCCTAGTCTCCACTATGATACAGAGAATAAAGATTTTTCCGAGATCGTGAGTGTGAATTTGGGTGAAAAAACCAAATACCGCTATATAGTTCCGGCAACGAAACAAATTGAAAAAAATCTTGCCACTTATCAGAAGATGTATAAGGTTTCTGATGAAGAAATCAGTAGAAACTTTCTGATTCTCCCCGAATCAGAGTTTAACCCTTTTATCATGGAATGTGCGATTTACGATGCATCGGGCGATTGCATTGCCTGTGCTGCCCCAGCTCAGGAAGACGGCAATGATGTAATCAAACTTCATCGGGACTCGGCCAAAACCATGGCAAAACATTTTAAAGCTATCTGGAAACGATACAAAAGAACCCGGCCCTGATAGCTGGCTTTAATAAGTTTGATATGGAGATTACCAGGACCCTGATCCCCCCAGCTCAGATACCAGTTTCCGACCTAAAATTTACAACTGATGTCTGAAGAATTTCGAATCTTAATCAACCAATCGGTCGCCATTCTGATCGACGGTAACAACATAGAGATAAGCCTTCAATCACTTCTGAAGAAAAAAAATGCCCTGCTTGATTTTGATATTCTCATCCCTAAGTTGCTCGACAATCGAGGCCTTAGCAGATTGATCTATTTTCGGGAGGGTAAACAAATTAGCTCTAAGCTAGCTAACCGCCTACTGGACCAATTTCATGGATCGGTTGTTCCCTGCCATAAGTCGGCAGATATTCCTCTGACGATCAAAGCGACCCAAATTGCTCAAAAAGTTGATACGATCATCATTATGTCCGGTGATTCCGACTACATTGAGTTAGTCAGACACCTCAAAGGGGCTGGAGTAAGGGTAGAAATTGCCGCTGTTGAGTCGACAACAGCTCAGATACTCATCGATGAAGCCGATCTTTTCACTCCAGTCACTGAAGATGATTGTTATATCTTAAAGAACTATCGGCCAAAGCGCTCAGGCAAAAGTTGATTTCAGAGATCAAAATCAGTTGGTAATCTATTATTGAGGCTACTGGCGCCAAGATTCTATGCTCTTAAAAGCTGAAAAATCGAACTTTTTTCGTATCCTTGCGTTCTTATTACAGCCACTACAAGAGTTTGGGTTGATTGCCTTCTGGCAATTATCATCATGATTTCAACCAATCCAGACGATGATTTCTGGACATTTGCCCGGATTTATGAGCTTTAGAGCAAGAATCTTAAGATTCCTGGACAGATTTTTTGAACTTTTAAACCCTTAGGATGATCATAATTAATGTAAAAGATAATGAAACGATAGATCGGGCATTGAAGCGGTATAAACGAAAACACCGAAATATTGGCCTAATGAAAGAATTGCGAGCAAGAAAATTCTTCACAAAGAAATCCGTACAACGAAGGCATGAGATTTTGGATGCCACCTATAAACTTAAAAAATTTGGTAACGCTTAATCAATATACATGAGACACGCCAAGAAAAATTTTGAATTACGCAAGGGAGCTTATTATTTCAATATAAAAAATGGCTTCAATTCCGCCATCACTATTCGACGGATTGAAAAAGAAGCAGCTATTGAGACTTATAAGCGATATATCAAGGCAAAGAAAGAATGCGAGTGGCTGGGTAAATGGACTGGCTCAGAATTCGTTGATTCTAACTTTGAAAAAGTAGTAGCGGCATAATAGTTTAATTCAAAGCCTACTCACAGGAGCCAAAAGGATCTCCCGAGCCGTTTTTATTGGATTGCATTAGATGAGGTACTCGTTAGGCTTAGTAAGCATAAGATTGACTTGCCACTTGCCTGTATTTTACTGCCGTACTAAAAAGGGCTTCACATGAGCAAAATAGACACGGCCATTCGAAGACCTTCCGGTATGTCAATCACATTGCAAGTAGTGAATATCTTCTTAGCTGCGTAAAACGGCAGACAAACCTGCAATTGGAATTTATTCTGATATCGGTCTTGTCAGCTCGGTAATATCAATGACAATGATAACGCATCTTTGCTTATATACAATTTGTCATGACCGTTACGGCTTCAAGCAATTCAGGTGCTACCAAATCATATCCATGGCATAGCTGGAAACTTACGATTTGTGAGCGATTGGGTCGCCACCGGACCTATCTTGAAATCTTACTTAAGTTTGAAAATTAAGGTCTTAATCTTCGTCGTCCGGACCTTCATCTTCATCTCCGAAGTCATCGGCGAATCCATCATCTTCGAGATCATCCTCTACTGCAACATCTGGAGCCAGACCCAAATCGTCTTCCGCCGAATATTTGTCTTCGTACTCGACCTTGACATCATCTTTTAAGACTCCATCGTCATCATAGTCATCATCATTGGCTATTATCGATTTAGCCTGCGGGATGGTCATTCGAACCAGATAGTATTTCTCTTCAGTCTCAAAAGGAAGTGCGCTGACTTTATGGCCATCCTTATTGGTAAAAGAGATGAGATGGCGACTAAAACCCAAGGGATACTCCAGTTTAATTTGCTCCTGGAGGTCTGCTTCCAGTCTTTCGTAATCCTTGATTACTCTGGGTTTACTACTACTCATAGTTTTCAATATCGAGGCTTTATAACATTAATTAATGGTGCTAAAATAATCTTTCCAACATATTATCATATCAAGCAAAGTAAAAAAAATACTTTTTTCTGTCAAGACCTTTTTTCCTACATCTATCCATCTGACCTAATCTACTGATTTTCAATTCAGTAAATTCTAATGAAAGATGAATAAATCATGGGGCATTCAAGCTTGGTTTCAAATCTTCTATTCCAAATTCGAGTTTTTACCAATAGCCTTACTTGAGGCGATCAGGACAATCCAACAAACCACCCGAATTTTTCATCCTCCGCTACAAGAATCCTGACCAGCAAGCGCACCTGTCAAAAAGCCAGATAAATAGGAGTTATTTTAGACAATCCTTACCCACCTTGTCATACCTCAATTTACCTGAATCTTAAGCGTGATAATCGAACCCATTGCCAATAAGCAAATCGGATTTGAGGCTAAGTACGATTATTGCGCCTTTTTTACTAAGATCAAGCTCTAATTAATTCTTGGATTCTAGTAATTTAGGGCTAAATCTCTTGATCACTTCATGCAAAAATTTCTTCAATGCCAGATAATTACTCAATTATAGCCGGTCTCATGGTTTGCCTATTGGCAAGCACAATGCCAAATTTTGCGCAAACATCCAACCATGGAAATAAATTCGAGCAGATTGCCAATCTATTGCCCGACGCAAATACCTATCGGGGCATTGATGGTGCACCTGGCCCTGAATACTGGCAACAACGATGCGACTACCAGATTGAATGCAGACTGGACACTGAAAATCGACGATTATATGGAGAGGAGCTAGTGACTTATCACAATCAATCACCCAACACACTAACCTACTTATGGTTGCAATTGGACGAAAATCAACATTCGACACTGAATGACAATCAGTATTTCGATCCAAGTGATATCAAACCGATCATGAGCGAGGCTGATTTACGCCGCCTGGAAACGTGGCGGGAAAGGAAAAAATACGGCGTTAACATTGAGTCTGTCGCTGATAAGAACGACGTGGCTTTACCTTACATAATCAATCAAACCATGATGCGGGTCGATCTTCCCAGCCCACTCCTGCCTGGCACTTTATTTAGTTTAAAGATCAAGTGGAACTACTTTCTAATAGACCGGATTGATGCCGGTGGTCTATCAGAAGGAAGTCAAGCCCGTAATCTGGCCCGGGGCGGGTATGAATACTTCCCAAAAGATGGCAATGACTTGTACACTATTTCCCAGTGGTATCCTCGACTTTGTGTCTATAGTGACTTTGAGGGCTGGCAAAATAAACAGTTTACCGGCAGGGGAGAGTTTGCCTTGACCTTTGGCAATTTTTTAGTAAAAATCACTGTACCGGACGATCAGGTTGTCGGTGCTACTGGCGAATGCTTGAACTATGAAACTGTCCTTAGTCAGGATCAATATCAAAGGTGGTTGAAAGCGCAGAATGCTCAAGAACCTCTGGAAATTGTTACGCATGATGAGGCCCTAAAAAATGAAAAAGCAAAAAAATCGAAAAGTACCCAAACCTGGATTTTTCAGGCAGAAAATGTTCGCGATTTTGCCTGGACCGCTAGTCGCAAATTTGTGTGGGATGCAATGCGACATGTGAATGAACAAGGAAAATCGGCCATGTGCATGAGTTACTACGGCAAAGAAGCCTACCCAATTTACAGCAAGTATTCGACTAAGGCAATTGAGCATACCCTGACTTCCTATTCCAAATATAGCATTCCCTATCCGTACCCCACTGCCATTTCGGTCGAGGCTGCCAACGGAATGGAGTATCCGATGATATGTTTCAATCCTGGTAGGGCAGAGGAAGATGGCACTTATTCTGAAGCTGCCAAAATCGGAGCCATCTCTACCATCATCCATGAGGTTGGTCACAACTATTTTCCGATGATTATCAATAGTGATGAACGACAGTGGAGCTGGTTTGACGAAGGGCTCAACAGTTTTGTTCAATACCTTGCTGAAAGTGAATTTGATAACAATTATCAATCATGGTTCGGACCGGCTGAACAAATTGTCGACTATATGAGCCTGCCAAAAGATCAATTGGAGCCCATCATGACTAATAGTGACAACATCGTAGATTTCTTTGCCAATGCCTACCGAAAGCCGGCATCCGCTCTAAATATCTTGCGAGAAACGATCATGGGGAGAGAGCTATTTGATTTTGCGTTTAAGGAGTATTGCCAAAGATGGGCCTTCAAACACCCCACACCGGCTGATTTTTTCCGCACCATGGAGGATGCAAGCGGAGTTGATCTGGATTGGTTCTGGAAAGGGTGGTTTTATAGCATTGATGCAGTCGATATCTCATTAGATAGTGTCGTTTGGTACAAGGTCGATCTGGAAAATGATCCACCGAAAAGTGAGTTTATTCAAAAACAACCACTCACAGCACCCAGTGAAAATATCAGCCGAATGCGTAACCGGGAGAGTGGGATGAAATTTAAAGTAAATGAGGATAGCACTTTGCGTGATTTTTATACGGATTACCAGCCATGGAACACAGCTGACTCAGTGTTGGAGATTAAAGTAGATCTATATGACGAGACCTACTCCGCTAAAGAGAAACAGACACTTTTTGGCAAGCAGAACTACTATGAGCTCTACTTCAGCAATCAGGGAGGCCTCGTCATGCCTGTTATTATCGAATGGACTTTTGATGATGGCACGACGGAAATTCAAAAAATTCCGGTTGAAGTATGGCGTCAAAATGAAAATCAGTTCACCAAGGTTTTTATAAAAGATAAAGAAGTCACTGCTATCCGCATTGATCCCTATAAGGAAACAGCCGATATCGATACTTCCAACAATAATTGGCCAGAGATCGCACTACCTACCAAATTTCAGATATTTAAAACCCATAAGATTGATCAGGGACCAAATCCAATGCAGAAGTCCAAAAAGAAAGGAAGATCGTAGACGAAGACACCAAGGAGGCCCATTGAAAGACCACGCAAACTAATGTCCAAAATTCGGCTATTGGAAAAAATATACGGGTACACCAGGCGAGAGCCACGGACCTAAATACGCGGTGTATGCTTACGGCCATAATTTGTAAAACCAGAGGGCTCTCTTTTTTTTGATTTGAGCCAGAGCAGGTAGCTGCTCCTCTCTCCTGGTAACAATAATAATTTCGATTATCTAAAGAATATCCAAAATTCGCTATTGGAAAAAATATGTTGGTACTCACAGAGAGCCACGGACCTAAATACTCGGTGTATGCTTACGGCCATAATTTCTAAAACCAGAGGGCTTTCTTTTTTGATTTGAGCCAGAGCAGGTAGCTGCTCCTCTCTCCTTGGCAACAGAATAATCTTCGATTATCTAAAGAATGTCTAAAATTCGCTATTGGAAAAAATATATTGGTACACCAGGAGAGAGCCGCGCGGACCTAAATCCGCGGTATCTGGTTACGGCCATAATTTGTAGGCCAGAGGGCTTGCTCTTCTTTTAATTTGAGGCGGAGCAGGTAGCTGCTCCTCCCTCCTTGTAACAGAATAATTTCGATTATCTAAAGAATATCCAAAATTCGCTTTAGGAAAAAATATATTGGTACCTCAGAGACGCGGTGTATGCTTACGGCCATAATTTGTAAAGTAAGAGGGCTTTCTTTTTTTAATGTGAGCCAGAGCAAGTAGCTGCTCCTCTCTCCCTGGTCACAGAATAATTTCGATTATCTAAAGAATATCCAAAATTCGCTTTAGGAAAAAATATATTGGTACTCAGAGAGAGCCACAGACCTAAATACGCGGTGTATGCTTACGGCCATAAGTCGAAGCTGGATTATCATTGCTAATCAATCATCGCTTCCAATCTTGAAGTTCACGCATTTATCTTTTTTGTAATTTTAACCCAAACAGCAATCTCTGAGAAAGATCCTATCCATATTGATGTTGCTTGCACTGGTGGTCCCGGTAACTATCATCTATACCTATTTTCATTGGCAGGAGCAGATATTGGAGGCGACGGTAGCGCAGCGAATCAAAGCTAACATAGGGCACGAGCACCTTGTGACCCTTGGCTTTTCGCTCCGAGATGCCAGTAATCTCCGGTGGGAACATGAGCATGAATTTGAATACCAGGGAATGATGTATGATGTGATGGATCGTTATACCGCGGGCGATAGCATTTATTATCATTGCTGGCCAGACCACGAAGAATCACTGCTCAAAAAGAATCTCTATCGCTCCCTGGCACTGGATTTTGGTGAAAATCCAGGTCGTAAGTCACAGGAATCACGGATTTTTTCATTCTTTAAATCACTGATTGATTCCCGCCCTTGCGAGACACTAATCCAGTTGGAAGACCTGGCAGATAGTACTGTCTTGGAGGAAAGCAAGGAGCACTATAAAAATCTTTTTATCAGTCCTCCAACTCCCCCACCCAGGCTGGCTTGAAAGCAGTTTTTCAGTTTCCTTGATTAGCTTTTCACCTACCGGGCTACGTGATTTGTGCAGATAGTATGCATAAATTAATACCGGCTAGGAGATTAAGTATTTCTTAAAACGATGATGTCATTGACAGGATCAAGGCATTGAAACGATTCAATTAAGGAATCCTGGGTGATTTTGAATCAATCTTGGGTTTCCATGCATCAATATGTCGTATGACAAATTGATGATTTGGTCGTATCAACTCTTGACATAATCCTGTCAACAAAATTTAGATATAATGAAGAATTTCATTTGTGCACTATTATATATCTCGACCATTTCCGCTCAGGCACAAAACATCAGGGTAGTAGACCGGGATACGGAAGAGCCCCTTGTCTTGGTCACCATTACCAATGACAATCAAAACGTGTTTACCACAACCAACGAACAAGGAGAAGCCGACATCAGCGCATTTAGGGAGGAGAGTCGCATAGAGATCCGGTACCTTGGCTACAAGACAGAAATCACTGACTATGTTTCTATCGAGAAGAACAATTTCTTGGTCCGGTTATTTCACTCCGGCTTATCGGTTGACAATATTATCGTCACTGCTACCCGGATTCGTCAGGATGCACGCGATATACCCTATCAAGTAGCCACGTTGACTAGCCGTCAAGTGGCTTTACAAAATCCACAAACGGCTGCCGATTTATTAAGCACCTCAGATAAAGTATTTATTCAGAAAAGCCAACAGGGAGGGGGTAGCCCAATGATCCGCGGATTTTCGACCAACCGATTGTTGTATACGATCGATGGTGTACGCATGAATACGGCGATTTTCCGGAGCGGTAATCTGCAAAATGTCATTTCACTAGACCCATTTGCTATCGAGAAAACGGATATCTTTTTTGGTCCGTCATCGGTAATCTATGGTAGTGATGCATTGGGTGGTGTGATGAGTTTTCAGACATTAAGTCCCAAATTATCTGACAGCGAAAAGGCAGAATTTAGTGGACAGGTATTTGGCCGATACGCCACCGCTAATGAGGAAAAAACCGCCCACGTTCATTTTAATATCGGAGGCCAAAAATGGGCAGCCGTGACCAGCATTAGTGCTTATGATTATGGTGATTTAAAAATGGGCAAAAATGGTCCCTCTGATTATTTGCGACCATTTTATGTGGAACGGAAAAATAATGAAGATGTGGTGATTGAGAATAAAGATTCCCTGGTGCAGATACCCAGTGGATACCAGCAATTAAATCTCATGCAGAAAATTCGGTTTAGGCCAAATAAACATTGGGAGTTTGACTATGGCTTTCACCTTTCGACCACGACTGACTACAGCCGCTATGACCGGCATATCCGATACCGGAATGGATTGCCTCGCTATGGGGAATGGAGTTATGGGCCACAAAAATGGTTGATGAATTTTCTAGAAATGGATCACCATGCCAGTAGTGCCCTATTTGATGACCTGACGATCCGGATCGCTCAGCAACATTTTGAAGAAAGCCGGCGCGACAGGAATATCAATGATCCCATCCGGCATGTGCGCATAGAACAGGTAGGAGCATACAGTGCCAATTTTGATTTTCTAAAAAGGATCGGTGAGCAACGAAAGATATATTATGGGTTTGAGAGCGTGATCAATGATGTGTCTTCTAAAGGCATCGATCAAAATATCGTGGCTGGTACATCAGAGCGTGGGCCGTCGCGATATCCACAGGCCAATTGGTCATCATTGGGTCTGTATTTGACCTATCAACAGAACCTGGCGGAAGGTCTCAATTGGCAGACCGGTTTACGTTATAGTCAATACCGGATCAACGCCGATTTTGACACTGAATTTTATGCATTTCCTTTTACGAGGGCAAAGTTAAATAAGGGATCATTAACGGGAAGCACGGGTTTGGTGTACCGGCCGGTGCCTGGGCCTTATCCTGACCGGAAATTTTGCCACTGGATTAGGGGCACCGAATGTCGACGATCTGGGTAAAGTATTTGATTCCGAACCAGGAGCGGTGACCATACCCAATCCCGATCTGCAAGCTGAATATGCTTATAATGTCGAATTTGGAGTTGCCAAGGTTTTTAATGAAATCTTTAAAATTGATTTCTCTGTCTACTATACATTACTTGATAATGCCATGGTACGCCGCAGCTACCAGCTCAATGGTCAGGATAGCATTGTTTACGATGGCGAATTGAGCCAGGTACAGGCCATCCAGAACGCTGCCCAGGCGGAGGTTTATGGCTTGCAGGCCGGTATCGAATTGCGACTGCCCAGTGGCCTTGTCTTTAATTCCAATCTAAACATCCAGCATGGCGACGAGGAGTTGGACGATGGTACTACTAGTCCTTCGCGGCACGCAGCGCCGACCTTCGGCATCAGCCGGGTCACTTATAGTGCTGATAAGTGGCAGGTGCAATTATACACGGTATATAGTGCCGGTGTCGAGTGTGCCAATCTGGCCCAGGAAGAGCAGGGTAAAACCGAGATTTATGCAATAGACAGCGACGGCAATCCCTTTTCGCCCGGCTGGTATACCATCAACCTGAAAAGCTCCTTTGAAATCAGTTCATCGTTGACGTTAAATGTGGGTCTGGAAAATATTACGAATCAGCGGTACCGCCCTTATAGTTCGGGTATCGCTGCAGCGGGCAGAAGCCTGGTGGTGTCGGTGAGGGCCAAGGTGTAAGTGGTCTTAATGTTACTAAATTAATGATTAAATCAGAAATCCCATCTATATAAGACGGTCGATGTAAGAGTTATGTAATTATTTTTTATATTGAACGGTAGTATCACCAGTCTGTACAAGTAATGGACATACACACCAAGGCCGATCTAACTCAAGGAAACAAGCAACCAACTGAGGAACCACGTAGGCAACCAGCGATTCAATTGACCAAGTTACATCATCAGGGCATTGATCACATTGCTCTCAGATTTAATCATAACATTTCGATCAAGGAGCACATCCAACAGCTTGAATTTCTGCGGTGGACAAAGACGCATCGTTGTTTTTATATGGCCAACGACTGGAAAGAAGTAAGAATATTGGTCAATCATTGCCGTGGTAAAATCTGGGTGGATCTGACCCAATTAGGAAAGAAAACCGGGAAAGAAATTTCAAGTAAGCATGAAGAGCACTTGGGTCCCGGCAGTTTGAATGCTGTTAAGCCGATAAAGGCGGACATCCAGGCCAAGATTGAGGATGTGCGACGTTGGATGGAGCAAAAAAGATACGGAGCATCTACTGTAAAAACCTATCTAAGCTTCATCAAGCATTTTTTTGGCCGGCATCCGGCCTTACACTGGGATGGGATCACGAAGGAGATCATTACTTCATACAATCACCAATACTTCATCAGGGATAAGAGATCTACAGCTCGCAGAATCAATGGATTAATGCGATCAAAGTTTATTTGCATGTACATAGTCTCGATCTGGGTGAATTGATAGATGTCGAAAGACCGAAAAAGGCACAATCCCTTCCCAATGTCTTAACCAAAGAAGAAGTCACCCGGATTATACTTTCTACGGGCAATGTCAAGCACAAATTTCTTTTGGCGATGACCTACGGTGGTGGTCTCCGCATTGGCGAGGTATTAAGATTGCAACTTCCAGATTTCAGAGTTGGTGAGAAGCTATTATACATTCGAAAAAGCAAAGGGCAGAAAGACCGTCGGGTACCTCTTTCCGATAAAATGATATCGATGTACCGAGAATACCAAGCGGCCTACGGGCCTAAAAGATATGTTTTTGAAGGCCAGACCGGAGATATATATTCTACGAGTAGTGCACAACAAGTATTAAGACGAGCATGTGACAAGGCCGGTATTACTATACACGTCACATTACATACATTGAGACACTCCTATGCCACTCATTTAATGGAATCTGGCGTGGGTCTAAGGTATATTCAAGAGATTCTTGGGCATAACAGTCCAAAGACAACGATGATTTATACCCATGTGAGTGGCAGAAGGTTAAGTGAGGTAAAAAGTCCACTGGATGATTTAGAAATATAACTCCTGATAAACTTAGGAGTTACATGCCAAAAGTCAACTAACTCCCAAGAAATGTCGGGATATAAACAAGTTCGAGTCAATCCTCCCTTCGGTCGGCTTGGCTCAAACGTGTCGGGGACAAGCCCCTTATTCGTGATCGTCACCTTCGGTCAGACAACCACGAACAAGGGATATGATGAAATCCGGAAAATCTTCGGCGCTTCGCGCCGGATTTCCGAACTTCACATATCCCCGACACGTTACCGGTCATGCTATGGCGACAGTGCAACCATCAACTTGACAGCTATAAATTAAACAGACGAGCAACAAATTTTGATATTTAGACAACGATATACTACTAACTTGACTTCGGGACAGTTCGGACTAATGAGCCGACACTCAAGCCAACGTAATAAAAAAATTAAAACACCCCCACCGCACAAAAATAAATTGAATTTCTATTGCCATCACACATTTGGCACATTTGCTTTTGCCGCTTACGCTAAAACCAACCTGGAGGCAAAAGCAAAAGAGCCAAATCTCCACCCCACAACACTTATTATGATTGGACAATGAACTTTCTTGAATGGAATAATCATATTGCAAAACATTTTTCAACTCTGACCAAGCAGGGAAGGACATTCATTTGTTCATTACAAAACAAGAAATAATAAACCTTGCTAAAGAAAATTTTGAAGAAGAAACTGACCAAGAGATTTGGGAAGATTATTTACGCAAGTTGAGAAACGGACTTCCGGGTTCAAGCGGATTCCCTAATATTTTTGACAAAGCAATTCATTCTTTTCACCAGTGGAAAAAAGGAATAAGAGCAATAGATGGAGCTGAGCTAAAATACCCGCCATATATTTCTCATTTAGTTTTTGCGGTGTTACCACTTATTGAAATTCAAGGTGACTATTACGCAACAAATTATTATGACCGACTAAAAGATTTTTTGGACGAGAATAATATTCAGCAAAATCTTAGAAATAAACTTCGTGACATTGACGAGTTATGGGCAGACCTTTCACATTGGTCAATCAATACAAAAAACGGTGAGTTGGGTTGCTTCAAAGAACTGCTGTTCACACATGAGACGAGGAAGTTTGTTTACAAACCATTTTCTCAATGTGTGCTGACACCAAAGGCAATCAGAAAATTGCCTGACTTTTTTTATGCAACGGGTTTTGTTCCTAAAACTTTTTATCAAGACGAATTTTTCAGACAGCAATTATCTAGCAGAAACGGAACAGCAATTCTTGAATTGAAGGCAAGTGTTGTTGAAATCATAAAAAAACCGGCTGACGAAATTGGGCAATCAATTATTGAAACTGTAAAATCTGAATTCAATCAATGGACAGGAGAAGAACACGAAATTGTTTTAAAAGATGGAATTGAAAAGAAGATTAGAAAGAACACAGTTGTTCCACTCAAACTACAATTCAAAGTAAATGAAGATGGAGAAATTGTTTTTTCATATCGAGTAAAATATTCTTCCGAACCGCCACCCGAATTGAAGTTTGAAGAGTTTGAAGATATTTATGAAAATCAGCATTGGTCAAGAACACTCAAGCGAAATTACAAAGATTCGTTTGAACTCAAAGACACGAACAACAAATGGAAAGCAGTTTTTGATTTCAAAAATATTCGCTTATTAATTCGTGGCGGATACTTTCAACTTGGAAATGATTATTTTATTGAAACGGAAAAATTATCACGAGTTGAAGAAATGTATTTGCTATGCACAAACAACATCAGCCAATCTATTCAAGAATGGTGTGAGAACTGTTGCAGCGAATACAGAAATGAAAGCACATTGATAAATGTGCCAAGGGACCATTCGCTATTTTGGTTTAAGAATCCTCATCAAAGCCATGCTGAATTTCCTCAACTAAAAGTTTATGAAAACAAAACGATTTTGCTGCGAGCTGGAACAGGTTTGAAAATTGGTTATCTGACTTATCTAAATGAAATGTTGCCAGAAGTTGAAATTTCAAATGCTGATGGAAACGAGAGAGTTTACATTCAATATGAGAATGAAAACGATAAAATCTTTTTAGAAAAGCATTTAAGTATTGGCGGCATTTGGTTGTTGCCTCAAACTATTTCGCTTAACAAAAGTTTCTACATTCAAATTGAAAACGGTTTCATTGAAGGAGTTAGACGAACATATAAAATTGATGAAGCATCACAGAATAATTTGAGCAATGATGATTTGCCAAGGCGAAATAAGTTCAACGCAAAAGTTGAAACTGCAACGGAATTCATTCAAGGAAATAAAATTGAATGTTCAACTGCAATCAACAAAGTAGTTGACGGACAATCTTTCAGTTCAAATATCAAAGCAGTAATTCAGCAAGAAGTAAATTTAAATTACAAAGACTGTATATTCCGATCAAACTGACCCCCCTATTCCGATTTTGTTTGACCCCACCATTCCGGGGCTTTGACCCCCCTAAAAGGGAACTGAATGTTGGTAACATTCCGGAGGTTTGACCCCCCTTAATAGTGGATACATACGAAAAAAATGCCATGTTAAAGGCTCACCAAAAAAGAGCAATAACATGGCACAAATTAAACGTATGGATCAAATTAAAGCAATACTAAGAAGTTATCAAAGTACTCAATCTTTGAAGCAGACGGCCAGACAGTTGAAGATTTCAAAGAATACGGTCAGGACCTATGTTAGGCGCGCTCAGGATTTTTCTACTGATCTGGAGTCGATTGTAGAGATGAGTGATGCTGAGATAAGAGCGATCATATATCCACCTGAGAAGAAGGAAAATCAGAGTCGCGAACTGATCTTCATGTCACAAGTTGATCATTGGTTGCGGGAGCTGAGGAAACAGGGGGTAACTCGACAACAGCTGTGGGAGGAATACATTGTTGAACATAAAGATGGCTATCAATACAGTCAATTTTGTGAGCGATTAAAACAAGCAATTGATCGTAAAGATTTGACGATGATGTTGTCTCATAATCCTGGTGAAGTTATGCAAGTTGATTTTGCCGGAAAGAAGATGAATTGGGTTGATTATGACACCGGTGAAGTTCATTCATGTGAAATATTAGTTTGCGTATTGCCATTTTCCCAAATGGCATTTGCTATAGCGTTATCGAGTCAAAAGATCATCTGATTTTGTAGAGGGTTTAAACCAAGCTCTACTTTACTTTGGAAAGATTCCCTGGATCATTCTGTCTGACAACCTAAAATCTTATGTCGTTCGATCCGATCGCTATGTTCCAGATTTTACCCAGCTGTGCCAACAATTGGCTGATCACTATCAATTAGAACTCAATGCGACTCGAGTAGGCAAGCCGAAAGATAAAGCCAGTGTAGAAAATATGGTCGCCAATATCTATCGAATTGCGCACGGTCCTCTTAGGAATGAAGTATTCTCAAGTCTCGCTGAATTAAACGCAGCGATTAGGGAAAAACTGGAAGCATTTAATTCCAAGCCCTATCAAAAGAAAGAAGGTTGTAGAAGAGAAATATTTGAAAAATATGAGGCCCCGCACATGCGTGATTTACCCAGTGAGTTCTTCGAAATGAAAAGAATCATTAAGGCTAAAGTGCAACGCAATTATCATATCATGTTGGGAGAAGACAAGAACTACTATAGTGTTCCCTATCAATACGTTGGCAACCAGGCCACTGCCATATATACTAGTAGGGTAGTCGAAGTATATATTGATAATCAACGCGTTGCGCTACATAAGAGGCTCCGGGATCGCAACGGATACCGGTGTCAAACCGATACTTCGCATATGCCAAAGAATCATCAGGAGTGGCTTCGGGCCCGGGGCTACAACGCTGCCTATTTTATCCACGAAGGAGAAAAGATAGGTCCTGCCACCGCATGGGTTATGAGACATATGCTGACTTCAAGGATCCATGAAGTGCAAGCCTATAATAGTTGTAAAGGTGTCCTTCGGCTAGTAAAAAAATATGCTGCTACACGGCTTGAGAATGCATGCCTGAGATGTCAATCTGCCGATAAAGCAGGCTAGAATCTCATTAAAAATATACTAGCTAGAAACCTTGATCAAGCTGACGATCAAATCAAATTATTTAATCTTCCAGATCATGAAAATATTCGTGGTCCACAAGCCTATCAATAATTAATATTGGTGATATCTACAAGGTCATTAAAAATAAATTCACTGTTTAAAATTTTATCATTATGCAAAACACATCTTTGGAAAAAATGAGGCAATTAAAAATGCTGGGCATGGCCAATGCGTACGAGGGCGTTCTCGGTCTTCCGATTAATCAACATCCTGATGCCCACGAAATGATTGCTACCCTTATTGATGCTGAGGAACAGAACCGATCTCATAAAAGAATGAAATTGTTTATGCGATTGAGTAAAATCCGTTATCAGGCTACACTCCATGATATTGATTGTTCAGAACAAAGAAATCTAAAAAAGGAAAAACTCATGATGTTAGCCGACGGTAGTTATATCCAACGCGGAGAAAACATCTTGATCAGTGGAGCTACTGGATCGGGTAAATCTTACCTATCCTGTGCGCTTGGACACCAAGCTTGCATGCAAGGCTATCGTACACTCTATTTTAATATGAATCGTTTCATTGAACAAATAGCCCTGGCCAAGGTAGATGGATCACTGATAAAATGGATGGATCGAATGAAGAAGGCTCGATTGATTATTCTGGATGATTTTGGGTTGCAGCCTATTACCCATACTGTCAAACTCATCATTCTTCAAATGTTAGAGGATCGCTATGAGAATGCCTCTACTCTGATTTGCTCTCAATTGCCGATTGCCAACTGGTATGATTATTTAGATGAACCCACACTGGCAGACGCTATTCTTGACCGCCTTGTTACTAAAGCACATCGTATTGAATTGAAAGGAAAGAGTCTCCGAAAAAGATCAAAACACGTATCTTAACCTTGAAGTATATCGTAAGTTATCCACAGGGGGGTCAAACCTCCGGAATAGGGGGGTCAAACCGTCCGGAATATGCAACAAAGACAACACACTTCTTAAATGGTTGGTTGGAATTAAAGAGTGCGATACAAAAAAATATAACGAAGCATTTGAAACCATCTTGCACGAAACATTTGAAGGAGAACAGTTGAGAGTTCAAGAGAGAAGAAAATCTTCAATAAATATTTTGGATTACTTAGGTTATGTGGACTTCAATTATTCAGACGACAAAATATTTACACTACCGCCAAAACTAATTTCAATACCATGTGCCAAAGGATTAAAAGCACTTTTGATTGGGGGGAGAGACGAAAAAATGATAAATGAAATGATTGTGTATTGCTCAAAGAGCAATAACACAATTTCCATTTCTTTTAAAAAGCAGAGTGAGAATAATCTTCGTATGCTCATTCCTGATTCTATTAGTTTTGAAACCAACAACAAAAGAGAATTTGAAAACCTTTCAAATCATTTTCAGATTGAGTTTGATGATTGGTATATTTTGAAATTGAAAAACTTTCTTCCGACATTGAGCCAGTATGAGCAATTCACAATAAGCAAAGGCAATTCAGAATCATGGGAGAAATTTGGCTTAGAAAAAAAAGTATTCAGAAAGGAAAGTTTAAAGTTTGAATTGGTTAATGGTTATGATAAAGAATATTCGCTTACAGAATGCAGACCGAGTTACATTCCTGAATTTGCGTTGTGGATTAACCAATCGTATTACACGATTGATAAAAATTGGGGAAAGTATTTGTTCATCAATAATTGTTCAGAGAAAGTGAGAGGTTACGGACAAGGAAATTTCTTTGCAAAACCAGTGGAAATATTTTGCAATGCAAACAACCTTGCAATTCCAGCTTCGCTTCCATTGCCAAAATTATTCTCACGAATAATTTTGCAGTTAAGCGGTGAAGCACCGGAGTTTAGGCAGATGAATTTGAAAGGGAAAAATGTATGGTATAATGTTTACCGGAATATTCCTTCACTCTTTACCGAGAATTTTTTCCGGTTTATTTTAAACATGAATATTGAAACAACAACGCAAGCAATATGAAAGACCCTATCGGTTCATTTGAAACCATCAAAGACAATTTCATTCGATATGTTGAAACCGCTTTCGGAACAAAGTTTCCTGGACTTGAAAAAGAACGAAATGATTTACTCAACTACGATAAAGTTCTTTACCGAAAACCGTGGATTGAACCATTGCCGGATTACATCACAAGCGGAAAGTTAATTGACGACTTAAAGCCGGAGGATTTAGGAAATGCTTTGAACGAAAATGAAGCAAAGGTTTTCAGAGAGCTTGTAAAGCAGGGTTTGTTCCCTGCAAATGTGCGTCTGCACTTGCGTCAAACGAAGATGTTGAAAGAAGCATTGGAAGGAAATAATTGCATCATCACATCAGGAACAGGTTCAGGAAAAACAGAATCATTTTTACTTCCATTGTTTGCACAACTTTCAAAAGAATTTTCTCATTGGAAAAACACAAACCAAAAATCATCAGCAGTTGATACATGGTGGAAAGATGGAAATGGTTTGACACCCAAAAAAAGAACAAGGTTGTTAAGATGAAAGATGGATCTTTTGTTGGTGAATTCCAGCCTAGGTATCAATTTGGAGAGGTAGTTGAATACTTTCCAAATGGAAGGGATAAGACCTTCTTACCCGGTCCGTGCTACCAAACCACAATTCTTGTCGAAGGAGGTTCCAGTGGAGGACCCGTTTTTAATAAGGAAGGGAAAGTAGTAGGTATAAACTCAACAGGATATGAGGGTGTCACTCCTCCTGTGTCTTTTTTTACACCAATTTCTGAAATTTTTGAGTTTAGAATCCCCTTTGTTGACAACAAATCAGTTTTAGAAATGGCCGAGATTGGAATACTTGCAATAAAGTAATAATTCTAAGAAATTCATAATGAAATTGTTTGATGATATCAAAAGAACGAGGGTAAAACAATCAAATCATACGGAGTCAAAATACAGTTTCCTAAATGAATCTTCATGGAAGTGGGTAGACTACTACAGAAATCAGGTCGAAGAATGGTACTCAAAGTTTCCAGATGATCTCGATTTCCATACCCAATTTACCTCAAGAATTGACTGGCAGCATTCTAGTGCCTTCTTTGAACTGTACACCTTTGCTTTATTTAGTAAACTGGGATTCGATGTTAGCTATCATGAATCAATCGGAGCAAGAAAAATTGATCTTGCCTTGGTAAGTGATTCTAGTAAGATTCATATTGACTGTGTTCTGAGTGGAGAACCAAATCTAAATCAATCTATTGAAAGAATAGAAAAACAAATCGAGGATATTATTGAGGAAGTAGAAAGTCCTTTATACTGGATTTCTGCTGATTTCATTAGGGCTAGTGATCGGACACCTAAAGTAAGTAGAATAGAAAGTAAACTTCAATCTGAAATTGCTTCATTAGACCTTGAAATCGGTGAAATCAAAACGATGGAGTGGTCTGATAAGAATTGGCTAATTGAATTCACGTTTTTCAAGAAAGATCCACCAGTTGAGAGGTCACTAGGATCAATTGTATCGAGCCAAAGAGGAGGTCTTGTCGATGGCCCCTCAATGAATATTTTAAGAAGAACTCTAAACAGTAAACGGGGAAGTAGTTATGGTGTTACTAGTCCATACATTATTGCCGTAAATTCTTATAATTTGACACTATACGATGAATTGATAAAAGGAGTACTATTTGGAGATATGAAAGTTAGAGGGTTCAATAATAACCTGTATGTTGAAAATCCTTTTTTTTATAAAAATCAACCTCAAAATACATCAGTATCCGGAATTCTAATAGTAAAAGGTCTCCACGCCAGTAATATGGGTGTCGTAGATATAGCATTATGGGAAAACCCTTGGAGTAAAAATCCAGTATCTCAGGAATTTAAAGATATTGGTAGATTTGTGCCTAGATTGAATGACTCTAAACAAGTCGACAAGATTGAATTTATGGAAGGGCTGAAAGCATGGGAAATTCTTGATATTGAACGAAGGTACTTTGAATACGACCACTAACATTTTGTATCTGCTCATGCTTGCTATCGCTGCGCACGAAGCGATACAATCTACCGTTCGAGTCAATCCTCCCTTCGGTCGGCTTGGCTCAAACGTGTCGGGGACAAGCCCCTTATTCGTGATCGTCACCTTCGGTCAGACAACCACGAACAAGGGATATGATGAAATCCGGAAAATCTTCGGCGCTTCGCGCCGGATTTCCGAACTTCACATATCCCCGACACGTTGTGTGCAATCA
This sequence comes from Saprospiraceae bacterium, assembly GCA_016711125.1. Classification (GTDB taxonomy): domain Bacteria; phylum Bacteroidota; class Bacteroidia; order Chitinophagales; family Saprospiraceae; genus JABDMH01. The sequence goes on from JADJTQ010000008.1 coordinate 234,138, forward strand.
AAGAAATGACAAACGAACAACTTTAAAATAGATAAACTATGAAAACAGTAATTGCTCTAATGTGTATTTTTTCTCTTTTGATAAATTCGTCTTGTAAAAATGTCATTGAAAAGGAAGGTTACGTAAATGTGGAAGGTGGTAAAATATGGTACAAAATTGTGGGGGAAGGCGATGGAATTCCTCTATTAATTCTTCATGGTGGGCCAGGTTCGAGGAGTTGTTCAATGATCCCTGGATTCTCTCTATTGGCCAAAGACCGCCCTGTAATATTCTATGACCAACTAGGTTCAGGAAATTCGGACAGACCTACTGATACAACCCTCTGGAAAACGGAACGATTTGTGAATGAAATAGACTTATTAAGAAGTGCATTGGAATTGGATAATCTACACATATTGGGACATTCTTGTGGTAGCACATTTTTAATAGAATACATGATTACAAAGCAACCGAAAGGGGTCAAATCTGTAATTTTCTCTAGCCCACATATCAGTAGTCCTGATTGGATGGCAGATGCCAAAATTTTGCTTTCTCAACTGCCTGTTAATGTTCAGGACACGATTTTTAAATACGAAGCTTTAAAAAATTACAACGCACCTCAGTATCTTGTTGCTACTGATTCGTTTTATGTTAGACACATGTCCAGAAAGAGTTGGCCTATTATTCCTAACATAGAATGTGAAAATGTACCCGGTTTCAACGATCAAATTTATGAATATATGTGGGCCCAACGGAGTTTAATATTACTGGCACCCTTAAGGATTTTGATAGAACAGCTGACCTATATAAAATCACCGAACCAATACTTTTTATGGCAGGTGAATATGATGAAGCAAGACCAGAAACTATGTACAAATATCAAAAATTATCTAGGAATGCAAGTGTTGAAATTATTGATGATGCAGCACATAAGACAATGGTCGATCAACCAGAAAAAAGTATATGAAGTAATCAGTAAGTTTCTTAATGAAGTTGAAAAGATTAAATAAAGACTTCACACAACAATGTATATAAAAAATAGGCGAAATAGTGCTAAATTCAAAGTTATTGGCTCGTATCAAATTTTGTGCTTAAACGAAAGTATTGTGCTACGAAATCGCCTACTTTTCATATACTAAACGTTCGAGTCAATCCTCCCTTCGGTCGGCTTGGCTCAAACGTGTCGGGGACAAGCCCGACACATTATAGGTCAGCATAACAAAGATGAAACTGCATGAATTAATACAAAGGAATCACTGGCTAAGCGTAAAGCTAACGCTCTTAAAAATAGAGCCGGAATTAGAATCAGTCATTGATGCATATGAACGGATATATGGTGAAATAGGAGTCTTAGAACCTAAGGAATCATCCATCATATTAATGATTGATAGACATTGGGAGGAAGGAGAACCAACAATTCATGCCCATGCTTATGGTTACGATTCAACCATTCCAAATAGTGAACCAACAAGAGGTTTAGCTCTTGAATGGGTATCCTGGAGTAAATGGCTAGGTTTCACTTTAGATAGGGATGCAATAGATGAATGGACCGAACATGAAATGATAAGTCACAGTTTGATCGAGATGACACTCGATGGACTGACTCAAGAGGAGATCCAAGAAACGAGGAACAAGATAATTTTCTCTGTCAAAGAGATTAAAATGGAATATTTCAATAACAAGCTTGACAAATAGTAACATATATGTTACCTTAGCAACCATGAAGTGTGATGAATTACTCAAGAAGCTGAAGAAAGCAGGATGGAGGGAAATTCATCAACAAGGAAGCCACAAGATACTAAGGAAAGAGGGCCAGCAAGAAACAATTGTCTTTCCTTATCATCGGGGCAAAGAAATCCCCACAGGAACGGCAAATAGAATTATGAAACAAGCGGGATTAAAATGAAATACAAATTAATAATCGAAAAGAGCAATGATGGCTATTGGAGTCAAGTGGAGCAAATGCCAACAGTGTTTAGTTCGGGAAATTCTATCGAACAATTGATGAAGAATTCGAAAGAGGCGATTGAACTATATTGTGAGGAAACTAGTCAGAAAACTCCAAAGATTGAATTTGAACTGGTAATGGACATACAGGAATTCTTCATGGTAAATGAATATATTAATATTACGAGCCTTGCTAAGCGAATTGGCATGAATTCAAGTCTTTTAAGACAGTACTCAAAGGGAATAAAATTTCCGAGTCTTGAACAAGTGGCGAAAATAGAAAAGGCGATTAAGCAAATAGGAAAAGAATTATCAAGAACTGAATTGCAACCGACGTAAGCAATGCCAACCTATAACAGGCTGCGATGATGCCTGCCGCCCATTCGGGACGGCCGTCACAGCAGCTAGGACGTTGTAGCGAATTTCAAAAATGACGACAAAACCATTAATAGACTATTTCCAAACTTATCTTCCCTTAAACGAAGAAGAAAAGTCTGTTGTAGAAGAAGTTTTCAAAGAGAGAAGAATTAAAAGAAGGCAATTCATTCTCCAGTAAGGTGATGTTTGCAGGCACAATACATTTGTTTTAGAAGGATGCTTTAAAATGTATATGGTTGACCCTAGTGGAAAAGAACATAACCTTCAATTTGCAATAGAAAATTGGTGGATTGGCGATATTGGGAGTTTCCATTCTGAAAAACCCAGTAGGCTATACATAGAAGCCATGGAGAACTCTGTTATTCTCCAAGTTAAAAAAGACGACCAGCTGAACCTGTTTGTAGATTATCCCAAATTCAATAGAATATTTAGGGTTCTTGCTGAGAATGCAATGGTAAGCCTACAGAATAGAATTCTACAAAACATGAGTTCTACAGCCGAAGAGCGATACATTGATTTCGTTGAACACTACCCGCATTTCTTCAATCGCATTTCAAATGTTCAGATAGCCTCTTATTTAGGCGTAACCCCAGAGTTCTTGAGCACCATCCGAAAAAAGATAGCCAAATCTTAATCTACCTTAAGGTTCTTTCTTAAACTACCTTATAGGTGAATGCGGTTCGCCCCCTCCATCTTTGTCCTGTTGTTAAATTTTAAAAATATTTTAAGATGAAAAGAACAATAATAGCGGTATTTACCATGACAATTATGGCTTCATGTAACCAAACCAGTAATCAATCATCAACAGATAATTTAACAGAAAACACAGATATAATGGAAAGGCAAGAAAAACAAAAAATAGAAGCGCTACTTCGTGAATACCAAAAGTCATTAAACACATCAGATGCCAAATTGACTCAATCACTCTACACAAAGGACGGAATATTTATGCCAACAGAAGCCCCTTCAGGCATAGGCTCGGAAGCCATCTTGAAGTCTTACGAATATGTCTTTTCCCAGATCCAACTGAACATTGAGTTTTCATTGAAGAAATTGAAGTGGAAGGGAATATGGCATTTGCAGTAACAGGTTCAAAAGGAACAACACTTATTCATGCCACAGGCGATACCATCCCTGAATCAAACAGAGAACTCTTCGTATTTGAAAAAGTGACTGGAGATTGGAAAATTGCCCGGTACATGTTTAACAAGACTGAACCTGGATAATGAAAAAACTCGCTACAACATTGTATAAAAGCAATGGCGGATGACAGGGTTATAAAAAGGTCGAAGCAATTAAGTAACTTGGTAGCGGTTTGAAAGTGATTGTGCTTTTAAACCGCTAATGCTTTTATACTTGACCGGTCGAGTCAATCCTCCCTTCGGTCGGCTTGGCTCGAACGTGTCGGGGACAAGCCCCTTATTCGTGATCGTCACCTTCGGTCAGACAACCACGAACAAGGGATTTCACATATCCCCGACACGTTGGTGGCAAGTGTATCAGAAAGAGTAACAACATAAAAGAATGCAAGACATACTATTTGACTTTATAGGAAAATACGTTTCTCTTACAGAAGATGAGAAGAACGCAATATCCACGTTAGACCTATTTCGCTCGGTAAAGAAAGGGACGACTTTACTCAAAGAAGGACAGAAATCACAAGACAGCTATTTTGTTTTAAAAGGTTGTATTCGGATTTATTACAAAATAGACGGAGAAGAAAAAACAACGGCTTTCTACACAGAAATGGACGCCTTTACACCTCATTGCGTTATAAATAAAGCGCATTCTGAATATTTCATTAGTTGTGTTGAAGACAGTATTCTTTTAGTTTCAAATTCTGATATGGAAGTAGAAATAAACAGTAAATTTCCAAAGTTTGATCTAATGTGTAGAATATTGTCGGAAGAATTGTTAGCAAAACAACAAATAGACTTTGACGAGTTTAAGACTTCTTCACCTGAACAACGATACCTGAACTTACTGCAAAAAAGACCTGACCTCATCCAACGTGTGCCACAACATCAATTAGCAAGCTATTTAGGATCAAACCTCAATCACTAAGCAGACTAAGGGCAAGAATTCTTGAAAAAAAGAGCTAAAGCGTATTTCTTAACTTAAGTGAACGAGTAATTGCATCTCGCCAATCTACTTTTGCAGTATCGTTTAACATAAGAAGAAAATGCAAAAGAAAATTTTATGGTTCGCCTTGACCTTAATGATGGCAATCACTCTACAAGTTAAAGCACAATATGCCAAACAAGACAGTACTTACAAACGTTGGTTCGTTGGGAGTTCACTCTTGATGTTAGGAAATTTAGTTCCTGATGACCCAAATCCACCCGAGTACATACAATTAAATGCGGGATATAGGATTACACCTAAAGATGTTGTTCATTTTAGATTTAAAAGATCCATTTATACTTGGCCAATAGGTATCCCTTTTGGACCTTCATTTGATGCACCTGGACTAAACTATCCTGGACATGCACGCATACTTGCACCTACAGTAGGATATCAGCGGTTTTGGTGGAAAGGAGTCTATACATCCGTTTATGCATTGAATGCTTTTGAAAAATATATGGATGAGAATAATAAAAAGATTGGAAATGGATACACGTTATATCTGGACTTCTATTTAGGTTACCAGTTTAAGTTTTTTAAAAACCGTTTCTTTTTTGAACCAGCTATTGGCATTAGTTATTGGCCTGTAAGAACTAATGTTCCTGAATCATTTAAAGCAGTAGAACAAAAATGGCCTAACTACTTTATTCAACCTGGGCTTGATTTTGGATTCAATTTCTAGTTATTTATACAATTAGAAAAGTTATGAAAAAGAAAATTTTATGGATTGGACTTGCCTTAATGTTGACAAGTAGTTTTCAGGTGAAAGCACAATATACTAAAACAGACAGCACTTACAAACGGTGGTTCGTTGGTAGCACTTTGTTTTTATTAGGTAATTTTGATAAAGTAGACCCACCAAATTTTATTCAACTAAATTTAGGTTATCGCATAACAGGAAAGGATGTGATTTCTCTTGAACTAAAAACATGGAAATATTCTTGGCCACTTGGTATTAACCCTTTTTATAATAAGGCTTACGGCACATCTGTCGAAAAATTCCCCGGTTATATAAAAGATTATGGTTTTGCTATTGCTTATCAAAAGTATTTTTGGAAAGGACTTTACGCAGCAGTACACGTAATGCCTGCTTGGCAATCATATATGAATGAAAACGGTAATAAGGTTGGTAATGGTTTCATGATATTCAACACTTATCGCGTTGGCTATCACATTAAATTCTTTAAGGATAGGTTCTTTTTTGAACCATCAATTGGTATTGCTGGCCGTCCTTATTACACTAAAATGCCTGATGGTTTTAAACAAAAAGATGACAAGTGGGCAAAATGGACGCCTGAACCAGGGCTGCATTTTGGATTTAATTTTTAGTAATTTAGAAGTGGTATAACAATTTTAATCTCAAATAATAAAGACAGATAATACACCAGCCACCAACAGCACCTACAAGAAATTGGCGGTTCAGTGGTTAAATAAAGCTTTGTGCTTCGTATCAAGTTTTGTGGTGGCAGACAGTTTTGTGCTTCGAAATCGCCAACTTCTTGTAGCTGCGGACCGTTCGAGTCAATCATCCCTTCGGTCGGCTTGGCTCAAACGTGTCGGGGACAAGCCCCTTATTCGTGATCGTCACCTTCGGTCAGACAACCACGAACAAGGGATTTGATGAAATCCGGAAAATCTTCGGCGCTTCGCTCTGGATTTCCGAACTTCACATATCCCCAACACGATGTATGTCATTCGAAAAAAAACTGGCGATGAAAAAATTTATTCTTCTATTTCTTGTATCTATTTATTTTTTGGAAATGCCTTTGGTCAAGATCAATACATCTTTCCCTTTGGAAGTGGGCCAAACAAATTGTTCATTAGGGAGATTATAGACTTAACTGGCAAGGAGCGACCTAAGATTTGCTTCCTGCCAACTGCTTCAGGAGATAGTGAACGCAATATTATAAGATGGTATGAACTTGTATCTGACCTTTCAGTAGAACCATCTGTTCAACGGGTTTGGATCAACTCTTACGACCAAAAAGTTTCATTTGAAGAAACTCTTCTAAGTATGGATGCCATAGTGGTCGGGGGAGGAAATACCCTAAACATGATGGCCATATGGAAGGCACAAGGAATTGACACGGTTCTTAAAAAGGCATTAGAAAGGGGTATTGTTTTAGCTGGTGGGAGTGCGGGGTCTTTATGTTGGTTCGAAAACGGAACAACAGATTCACGACCAATTGAGCTAAGTGTAGTAGAAGGCCTGGGTTTTCTCCCATTTAGCCATTGTCCGCATTATGATAGTGAGGAAAATCGCAGACCTCTATACCATAAGAATATTAAAAGTGGATTATTCAAACCTGGATATGCCATGGATAACAATGCTGGTATCATTTTTAAAAACGGGAAGCCCCTTAAGGTAGTGTCCATCGAGGAAAAGGACAACTGCTACTTTGTTTCAATGAAAGGTGGCAAGATAGCAGAGGAGAGACTCGAATCAACTATTCTGAAATAGAATTATTTTTGTTCAACCTGAGGGATTTGAAGCGGTTCAAGAATTTTATGACAGAGACCCGAAAAGGAAAACTGGAAGATCATCAAGTTTAGACGGCCGCAGGAAAAGATAACATTATTTACCAGATTACATCCAGATTCCTTGCTACACTAAAATTTGGCAAAATGGACGGCACCTATTTAGATTTAAATCACCTTACTAAATTGTCAAAAATCAACGTGTTGATTCCTGATGACTTTGGTTTGCAGAATCTAGATACTGTTGATCGAGAAATCCTCATGGACATTATCGAAGACCGACACGACCAGGCTTCAACCATCTTAGCATCTCAAATACCTATCAGCAAATGGTGCCAAATCATAGGGGACGAGACCATTGCTGATGCGATATTGGATCGAATAGTTCATCCCGCACATTGCATTACTCTCACCAGAGAGTCTCTAAGGAAAAAGGACAAGCCAAAAGAAGTTTAAGTAATGTAATTGCTGTAAATGACATTCCCACAATATTCACAGCTTCTTCAAATACAGCCAATTGGGTTGGCTGATTTGGGATGTGAGTGTGGAAATCTCCCGCTAGAATTTTGCTCAAACGAGAGCTCAGAATCATTTTTTATCTTTGAGTACCAGTGGCACACTTTCACCGAAATGAGTGGCACAGTTTCACCGAAATATACACACAAAAACTAAATGAAAAGAAAATTAAATATTTTGGGAATTAATGGAAGTGCAAGTAGAAACTCGTCCAATCTTTCCATCTTGAATAAAATTGCCGAACTCGGAAGATTGGAATTTGATCTAAAAGTAATTGAAGCCTTAACGGAATTGCCACATTTTAGAACGGAATTTACAGACAATAACGTCCCGGACAAGGTAGTTGATTTTCGTAGTCAAATTGAAAGCGCAGACGGGGTAATAATCTGTACTCCTGAATATATTTTTAGTATTCCAAGTGGACTTAAAAACGCAATTGAATGGTGTGTTTCGACCGTAGTATTTTCGGATAAACCAATTGGATTGATTACGGCTTCTGCAAGTGGGAAAAAAGGACACAAGGAGCTGAGACTTATTATGAAAACCGTTCAAGCAAATTTCACGGACGAAACTACGCTTCTGATACAGGGAATTAAGGGCAAAATAGATAGTAGAGGAGAGATTGTGGACGATAAGACAAAAAAATGAATTAGAGAAGTTTGTACAAGCATTTACGGAATGGAATAGAAAACCAGCAGGTAGCACTGTATATAACAAGTAGTGAAATTCAGAGGGATTTACAATTCCTGCGGTGTTTGGCTTTTAAGAGTCGTTGGTTCAAAACTTTATGATGTGTAAGAGAACACATTTATCGAAATCGAATTAAAATGAGCTCCTAGAATGAAGCGCTCCCTGACAGTGTACACCACGGCAGCTGGCCTGGCGGCACAGCCGACCGGGTGGACTAAGCGTAGAGTCAAGACGACCGAAGGGAGGAGTGACTCAAACGTGTCGGGGGCAAGGCCCGACAACGTTGTGCGTTATACAGTGGAGAGACTTCGAGATTGAGTTTTAGTAGGTTGTAGTCTTTAGTTTCAGCAATCATGAAAAACAATACAATTGAATCTTACTTTATGAAAAAAATGAAAAAAATATTACTCCTTCTTTTGTTACCAGTCTGTCTATTTGCACAAAACGAGACATCAATCTTTGAAACATACATGCAAACCCAAGCTAGCTTATATGGATTTAATGGAAATGTTTTGGTTTCGAAAAATGGGGAAGTTATTTATAAAAACTCTTTTGGTTATTCTGATTATAGCACAAAAGCCAAACTTGATGGTAATAGCATTTTTGATTGTGGATCGATTGCAAAGGAATTCACGGCAATGGGGGATACTATTATTGAAAGACAAGGGTTTGGTTGGCTATGACGATACACTCGGAAAGTTCTTTCCGGAACTTCCTTATTCTAATATTACCATCCAGCAACTACTTACCCATACTTCTGGGATACCCGATGGATTTAACTTATTGTCAGAATTTTTTGACCATACTAAAATCGCTACTAATAATGATTTGATTCGATTGCTTGCCAAAGAAAAGCCACCTGCTTTATTTAATCCTGGTGAAAATATGATGTATTCAGGAACTGCTTTTAATATATTGGCATCCATTATCGAAATAATCTCTGGAAAATCGTATAATGAGTATATAGATAAGCATATTTTCAAGCCATTAGGAATGACTCACACTTTTGTTGTCAATGGCACCCGTTCAGCAAAATTAATTCCCGGATATGCTTATGGTTTTGTTTATTCTGATAGTTTGCAAACCTATGTCAGAGCTGATAGTATGCGTTCTGGTTGGACGAGTTATCTAGCAGGGATAACTGGAGAAGGAATGATAATTTCAACAACAAATGATCTTTTAAAATGGGACCGTGCACTCAAACATCACAGCTTACTTTCAGTTGCAACCCAACAGGCAATGCTTGTTACGCAAGCGGAAAAACGGACCTTTCCATTCATTCACTTTGGTTATGGAATAAGGGTTGGGGAAAATGATTTCGGAAATTATATTTTTCACGATGGTTGGTACCCCGGATATAAATGCATGCATATACGTTATACAGATCATGATATAACTGCCATTGTTTTATCAAACAATGAGTCTCATTCGATTATATTGCAGATGCTTTGGCAGCAATAGCACTAAATAAAAATTTTGTAATGCCTCATGATCACAAAGAAATTATTATAGAAACTGACATTGAAAAATATGCTGGTAAATATATGCTGCCCCTCCTAAGGCCTCCTTATATGGTTTCTTTTCCTGCTGAATTGGTTAATGAAAATGGTGCCCTATTTATTCATGCTGGTAGCGGCAAAGACATAGAACTGAAATCAGAGTCTGAAACTAAGTTCTTCTATGCTGATGGTTCCGACCAGCAAATAGAGTTTGAAACAGATAGTAGCGGCAAGAATCTTAGAGCCTGGCATATTGGATGGGGGCTTAAAAATGAAATAAGGAAAATAGATTAGAAAGAGGTATTGATCGTAAGTGCACCGCACGGCACCAGCTATTTAACATGTGCTGTATTGTGGGTTATTTCAAACGTGCAATAGATTTCGTTAGCAACGTGTCACAAGGATGTAGATTTAAACGCCCATGTTTTATAGCCACACATTGAGCTCAATATTTAGGGGCTTTCGTCTATGAGCTGAGTCAGTAGTCTGGATAATGGCCCCAAAAGATACCAGGATTTTGATATGTGGTTTACTATGAAAACTGCATTTGCAAATATCATGGAAAAACTTTAACGGAATACACCCCTAGAGACGGATTTAGGTGGGAGCGAAGTTTGGGGTCTATATATAGAGCAGTCGGGTATCATTTGGATTACAGCCAGAGGCAGCTCTACGAGATTCGACCCTTCTGTTTCTCTTTCAAATCCAAAAGCGTTTACTGTTTTTACCGTTGAAGACGGATTTAATTGTTGTGTTCAAAGTATGTATCAGGACAGTTCAGGAAATATGTGGTGGGGTCCGGGGCAAGGACTCTATCGATTTGATGGTAAACGCTTTTATCAAGTTAAACAAAATGGCCCTTGGTAGTACAACAATGGACACAACAAAATTGAACTGAAAAAAACAAACACGTAGAGAACAGCACGAACGCACAACAATCTAGATAATTTCAGCATATTGCCCAGCCTGGTCTTCGTCAGCCGGCGGGCCCGTATCTGATTTCGCGATCGACAGCCCTCACTTGGCACGAGGAAAGGCTTCGCGACCCTGTCAAGGGATCCTGACCTTGATCGTCATGACCGGAGTTTCAAGGCGCTACCCCTATCCACCCCGAGAGCTAGGAAGACTGACAACTCCCGATAATTCTGTAATTTTATATCCAAAAGATACCCATGCTGATATACACAAGGGCTTGTCAAAATATATTACGTGGGAGAATTTAGTATTAGTAATTCTAAGCCGGCATCTATACTAAATTTAAACAATTGTACTTTTAATTCTCTCACTTCGGTATTGAAATTCAGATCCCCATTGGAATAGAAAACCATAAGGATATTATAAAAAGATATCATCGAAAGTGAATTCAGCGCAAAAATTAGGATTCCCGGAAGACACCAAATTATTGATCATACACGCGGATGACGCAGGACTTTCACATTCCGAAAATATGGCTACAATTCAATCGCTGAAGATCGGAATTGTGAACTCTTATAGTATCATGGTACCTTGCCCGTGGTTTTATGAAATAGCGGTATTTGCTAAAAATAATCCTCAATTTGACAACGGAATTCACTTGACACTAACCTGCGAGTGGGAAAATTACAGATTCGGACCAGTTTTACCGGTTTCGAAAGTTCCTAGTTTGGTGGATGAGAATGGTCATTTCTATAGAAAAAGGGAACAACTTAGAAAAAATGCATCTATTGAGGACGTTAGAAATGAGCTTCAGGCACAATTCGAAAAAGCAATCAAATTCGGTTTAAAACCATCTGACATTGATTCACATATGTATAGCGTTGGAGCAAGTCCTGCGTTTTATAATATATATAGAGAATTAGGATAGAAATTCAATCTTCCCATTTTAGTAAATGAACAATTGATGAAAATCGTCGGACTAAATTCCAAATTAAACATTAAAGATGGGGATTTTCTAATTGATAGAGCTTACGTGGGAGAATTTGAGTTTTTCAGGACGGGTGACTTGAGTAACTATTGCGATTCTCTTTTTGAAAAGTTGAAAGGCGGACTCAATCTTATTTTAATTCATCCAGCATTTGATGATGACGAAATGAAAGGAATTACCGTCAATCATCCAAATTTTGGTTCTGAATGGAGGCAAATTGATTATGACTTCTTTACAAGCGAACAAAGCAAGTCGAAACTCAGAGAGAATAATATCGAATTAGTTACTTGGAAAGACATAAAAGACAGGATTTGTAAAGTGAATCAGAATGTAAGCGCTCAGGCATGAGCGTCTTGGATGATCAAGAAAAAGCCTACACCTTTGTGTAAAATAAAGGCAAAGGTATGAAGAGACATAATGCGACAGAGATATTTCAACTCATAGCTGCCTACGAAGAAGGCACCTTATCGAAGGAAGGTTTCTGCAAGAAGACTCGATTAAAGGAAAGCAGTTTGATTTACTGGCGGAATAAGTATCAAAGCACATGGACACCGAGAATGGTGCTGTATCTCCGACGAGGTCGAAGACCGAGGCTTTCGTTCGGGTGAATCACGGGATAGTAAGGAATCCGGATTTCCAGATGGAAATAATAATGCCTGATGGGAAACGTGTTCGATTCTCTTCATTGGTTCCAGAAGCATACTTAGAAAATATTTTGACCATAAGATGATTGGCATTCCTGGAGTTCGGACCTATTATCTGTATCGTAAGCCAACAGACATGCGCAAAAGTTTGTAACGGACTTGGTGGTGTGGTCAACAATGAAATGGGTAAGGATTTATTAAGTGGCGATGGCTTTATATTTCTTAATAAACGACGAACGCTCATTAAGGTGTTAGTCTGGGATCGTACGGGGTATGTGATTTATTACAAAAGTTGGCTTCTGGCACTTTGGAGCTTCCGGATTGGAAAGAAGACCTCGAGACACAGCAATTGGAGATATCGACCTTACTGATGATGTTGGAAGGAGTTGAAATTGGCACTGCCAAATTACGTAAACGGTATATAAACCCGGAAAGGAAAAGAGCATAAATAGACCTAAAATAAATATAAAATTTCTGGATATGCATTAGCAATAATATGCATATGTTTTTGTATTTTTATTAGGTGAATAATGCACAACCTACATATGAAGGATTAGTAAAGATCGACGAAGAGTTGCGCCAGGAGAACGCGCAATTAAAATTTGATTTGGAACAACTTCGTAAGGCGGTGTATGGTTCTAAATCCGAGCGATTTACAACAGAATTGCAGGTCAAGCGAATTTGTTTGGCGATCAGCCAATGGAGATCCCAGACCGGTGGATGAAGTCGAATTAGTTGTACGGAAGAAAAAGCGAAAAGGCGAACAACCGGTTCGAGAGAAAATATCTGAATCGCTTCGAAGAGAGGTAATTGTGATTAATCCAGATGTGGATACAAACAACATGGACAGGATTGGAGAGGCGATCAGTGAAAAACTGGAAATAAAGCCTGCGGAAATCTATGTAATAAGAACAGTTCGTCCTAATTATCTAGACCATGAAGGGACTTTTCATATAGCCCCATTAAATGATCCCTTTCCAAAATCGAATGCTGGAGCGAGTTTTGCAGCTGATATAGCGGTAAAAAGTATGCTGATCACCTACCATTGTACCGTCAGTCTAAAATATTAGCCAGAAATCAAGTTAAGATGTCACCCTCAACCTTGTTAAATTATCTGGCTTTGGGTGCCAAAACTTGGGATTTTGATCCCCGTCTTAAGAGAAGAAATCCATCGAAGCAATTACATGCAAGCAGACGAAACAAGTATGCGCGTGTTGACAAGAGATAAACCGGGCAGTCCATTAAAAGGATGCTTTTTAGTAAAGCCACCCAATGAACGGTTAGTCCTTTTTGAATACATTAAAACGAAGAAAAGGTAAATATTCTGGATTCACTTAAGGGTTTAAAGGCTATCTGCAAGTAGATGGAAATGTATCCTATGAGGACAAGGGTAAAGAAACCGCCGTTACCTGATACATTGTCTGGTCCATAGCCGCAGAAAATTCACCGAAGCATTGGAATATGACAAGAAAAATCAGGCTATGTGCTCGAGGAAATTAAAAAGCTGTACCTGATCGAAAGGCAAATGGATGAAGAGGCCTACGATTTCGAACAAAAATTAAAACACGACAAAATTATCCGTTCCAATATTGTTGGCATTAAAAGAGTGGCTGCTGGATAATTTGCAGCCAAATTTACCAAATAATCCTTTTCAACGCGCTGTAAAATACATGCTTAAAGGTGGGATGGGCTTATTAAGTACACCAACAATGGAATATTAAGACCGGACAATAATTTGATTGAGAATCAAATTAGACCACTAGCTCTGGGCCGAAAGAACTTCATGTTTGCTGCGTCGCACCAAGGTGCCGAATATGCAGCCATTTTCTACTCCTTCTTTGCCATGTGCAAAATCAATGATATAGATCCTCACCGATGGTTAACCGATGTCTACCTGAGAATCGATAATCATAACATTCAAAAGCTAGACGAACTCCTACCCACAAAAGACTATCAGTTTCTATCTGTCTAATCTCTCCCTCCCAGTAGATTTAAGTCAATTTTATACGTCCGTGCCCGAGCGCTTACATCAGAATGGCTAGAATTAAGATGGGGTTGGTCGTCTAATAGCAAGTTAGTTACTTTTAATTCCTTCACTTTCCATATCCAGGACATTGTACATAAAATACTGGGAAAGCCCACCTAGATGCATGCGATTTAGATAAGGCGACAGCCTTTAAGGGAAACAACGGGCTACATAATCCACCGAGTAAAATCACACTTAAGTCAGGTGCCTGCGAGTAAAGCAATAGCGATTCAGGCGGTGGGTCAAAAACCGTTTCTTGTTCTAAATTCCTGTATCTTACAAAAGAAAAATGCGTCAGGTGATCTGCTACCTTACTCATACTTGACCTGTGGCCCTAATCCGAAATAACATGGAAGAAGAAATTCCAAGAGTATATTTTAGTGAAGATACAAGTCTTCGTATTGAGGTGATTAATTTCGCTCAACTCTTAAATAAGTTAGATCAATCAAAGAATCATGATCCATTTGCAGTACATAAAATTGAGTTCTATCTCATTTTGATTATCACCAAAAATTCATACACGCATTTTGTCGATTTTAGATCTTATGAATTAACACCTGGAAGTGCTCTTTTTATTGCAAAGAATCAGGTGCATCATTTTACTAAGGGATTGGTAAAAGCGGATGGATTCTGTATTCTTTTCAGTAGCCTATTTGTGGATAACTATCATTTCCTGTCTGATAATCTTAAATTGAATAGGTTGTTCAATTACCATATTGAAACACCGATAATTGATCAAAAACAAATGGAGCCAGACAGCTTTATTGAAATAGCTAATCAACTGTATGATGAATATACTTTTCGCAATAATTTTGCAAAAGCTGAGATGCTGAGTATCCTGCTCCAAGTTTTATTGCTCAAAGCCGAAAGAGCAAAAGAATTTCAATCTATTAGTGGGGTGAAAACACATTGGTTAGTGACTTTTGGCACATTTAAGAATATGCTCGAAAAAGAATATGCAAACACTAGGAATTCAAGAGATTACGCCTCTCGTCTTTTCATTTCTTATAAATTCTTAAATGATATTGTAAAAGACCTAACTGGCAAGACTGTTAAGGCATTTATTGATGAATTTGTAACTATTGAAATTAAGCGCTATTTAGTATCTACTTCCCTATCAGTAAAAGAAATAAGTTATAAGACAGGATTCGAAGAACCTGCCAATATGGTCAAATTTTTCAAGAAGAACACACGCACCACTCCACTCAAATTCAGGCAACAACAATAGTCGTTGGTTAGACATTTACCATTTTTGTGATCATTTTGATAGTGATACTACTGCAAGATCACCCCATCTTTGCTGTGTCAAGTAATTAAAATATTATCAAAAATATCAAAATGATGAAGTATTTAAATTTGAGGGAGGGGTTCTTAGTGATTTTTGCTTCGAGCTTATTACTTTCATGTACCAAGGATGATGATAGTCCGCTATCGGTGACTGTGGAATTTGGTGAGGCTCCGCCTAGCACATTGATTACAACTGGTGTGATGAATGTAATTACAGAAAATACGGTACGATACCACACGGTCGACTTTGATGCGGCACCCTATACAGTACCGATCGTCGAGACAGAAAATAGGATCGTTCTTGTAGATTTGGGTCCTGCACCTGTCTTTGCAGCTGAGTTAAGAAATTATGTGAACGCCATTAACAAACCGGGAACTGTAATTATTAGCCACAATCATGGTGATCACTTTGGTGGTGCCGGTAATTTTGGAGATCTTGATTTTTATGCTGAAAGTGAAGTAGCTGAACAACTAAATAGTACCACTGACTTTTACCGACTTATATTCCAGAAAGGTAATTGGAGTTACTGGCACTCAAATGATAGGAGACCTGACCTTTGCATTTGACAAAGTCTCCAATGCTGAAACTGGTGAAAATGGCTATATCTACAAGGTAAAGCATAAAATCGTGTTTGCCGAAGACTTGATCTACAATCTCACCCATCCCTATTTGAGAGAATATACCCCAAATGATGGAGTTGACGAAATAGACAATTGGGTAGCAGGATTAAATGTATTGAAAAGCAATTTTTCAGACTACAATCATCTATTTGTGGGTCACAACGGTTCCCGTTCAGATGTAGGAAAAGTAATCGAGGAAAACATTGAATATCTGCAAAATGCTCAAGGCACGATTAATGGAACTAAAACTATTTCTGGAGGTGGCACCGCTACGACACAAAAGAAATTGTGGATGAGCTCCAATCCTTATATCCAAGCTATAATACAGGAGGACTTTTCTTGTCCCTGCCAGATGCTTTCTTCCACAGTGATCCGGGAGCCGCTTGGTTCTAATCAATTATTAAACTTAATAAAATTCAAATTATGAGTACTAAAAACATCGCCGTGGGAATTCTTGCCATCCTTTTAACTGCAGGGTCAGTTTATTCACAATCAAATAAAGTAAAAAATCAAAAAAGTCAGAAGATGAAAAATTTAGAAGCAATCGTATTACCGTTTTACCAAAAAGCTTTAACCGTAAATACAGGAACAAATCCTGCAGACGTGTTAAACGCAATTTTAGCAGATGGTTTTGTATCACATGGAACCATAGACAATAAAGACAGAGAACAGCTTATTGGGCAATTGGGCTTTTTCTGGAAAATGATTCCTGATTTGAAATGGGAACCAGAAGATATCATTGAAAGTGGCAACCAGGTTATAGTGAGAAGTAAAGTCACTGGTACGCCAAATTCCCCTGATGGGAAATTTTTTGGAGTGCCAACGGATGGTACTAAGTCATTTCAGACAATGTCAATTGACATTCATACGATCGAAAGTGGAAAGATAGTGAAGGTTGATCATATAGAAGATTGGGCTACGGCTATAAAGCAGGTATCTGCCAAGTAGAGAACTTATTGAGAAAGAGATGGTTGATGGAGGATTTTGGTTGAGTTGTCCGAATTCAGCTAAAATCGGGATGAAAAAAAGCTATCTCCAAACTTTAGAGATACTTCTGAATTTATTAATCGAATGGAGGAATATCAGAATGATGATATTCCTGCATTCCAAACAAAAAAGTATGATCGCAAAGGAGCAAAACCAAATCGACGAAGTCTTAACTCAACTTTACCGGGATGCTAGATACGACATTCTTAGAATGCTGAAAGGTGCTGCAAAAAGCATGTTGAGACTGATGCAACCATCGGACTTTGAGAATGCATATCTCTCCATTACCAAAGAGCAAGGAGAGGATTTGAAGTGCCTGATAGAGGAAAACAACATTAAGAATATCATTGAGTTTGGAACTTCCTTCGGTATCTCTACCTTGTTTTTAGCTCGAGGTGTGATGGAAACCGAAGGTCATATTATTACGACAGAATTGCTTGAATCAAAAGCACAGAAGGCTATTGAAAACTTTAGCAAGGCAGGAGTAGCTGACCTTATTGAAGTGAGAATTGGGGACGCATTAAAAACATTGAAAGACCATACGGATCCAATAGATTTGTTGTTGTTAGATGGTTGGAAGGATTTGTATCTGCCTTTATTTAAATGGAACCCAATTTTCATGAAAACACATTTATTTATGTTGATAATGCCGAGATGGCAGAGAGTCAAGCATTCTTGAAATCAGTTGGTCAGAGTAAGAGGTATCAATTGCAGTCTATGTTTCATGGGAAAGTGGTTTTGATTACTATAAAACAGTAAGAACATGAGTTTTGGTGGCAGGCTGGCCAACTTTGTGCAGCAGCCATTGGATATTGCGAAGTAATGAACGACAGAATTAGATGAATGTCGAGCAATCTAGATAGGAGTCGGAGAAACTAGACATAACTTTAGTGAAAATTAAATGAAATTTTGGAATCCAGAATGAATTTTTGAAAAGAAATTATGGTTGGATCATAGTTACGATATTGGCCATTATGCCAATGTTTATAATTATCGAAATGGTCCGTATTGATTTTACAAATGGTCTGTCAATTACCCTAATTGATGGTGCAGGTGGAGAAGGCGCAACGACCTTAGAAATGCTGTATCATATCTCAGGCAATTGCCATACGCTGGATGACCGCCGTACTAAGTTGTACGCCTTTCCTGATACTTTTTGAGTCACCAATCTTTTGTAAGACAAGCCATGGGTATTGCTACTGCTGCTTGGAGCTTCCTTCATTTTATTATCTTTTTGCTGGCTGAAGGTTTATTAGAAACCTTCAAGCAGGCAAATTATATAGCAGGATTTATAGCTATACTTATATTGATTCCTATGTTTATTACTTCAAACCGAAGATCAATGAAGCTACTAAAAAGTAATTGGAAGAAGCTGCAAGGTTTGTTTATGCCGCAGTCTTTCTAAGCTTACTACATGTAGCTTTGTTAGAAAAGACCGGCTGATTTATGCCATGATTTTAGGTATTGGGTTCATTGTGAGAATACCACTTGTAAGGGATTATTTCATTAAATTTCGGAAAAACAGAAAGAATCTACAATCGAAGCTGAGAACCGATGTGTCGCAGTGAAATGGCGGGATGAATAACGAAACTGCTCTGGCCATATAGGAGCTTATAGCATTCTAGTTGCAGCAAATAAGATGAACATGTCAAATACAGAAAAATTAAAGCCAACTACCTACCTTATTTATTTGGAATTGTTTGTGCAATCGGCTGCTCAAGTTGTTCCAAAGGATAATTTACAACGCTCCATCATCACTTTCACAGGAATACATTTTTGGCCTTTCTGCTGAAAAACAAATGGCTTATGGTTTTGTGACCGCGCTGAAAAGTGATAGCAATTTATTCGACTCACTACTTAGTGAAAGTTTTTTATAGTAGGGATCAGTGCTGGGAAGGACAGAAAGCAGAATTTTTTAATAAAAGAAGTGCTGATAATAGTTTTTCACAAATTAGTCCAGTACGGATTTTGCAAGACAAGTCGCTAGTGGCTTTACATAGCCGTATGCTTGGTGATACCTTGCGGTTTTAGATGGGATATATATTGCGAATTGAGCATCAAAAATTCAAAACATTGGAGTAATGTTAATGACTCTATCGGCCTTAATCCGGATAAACATTCAAGGTAGACGGCCCGACCATTTCCAATCAATTGGAAAAGACAGATACCAACCGTGCGCTAATTACGCGATTTATCGACCAATGTATGATACGTGAAGATGGTGGTGCTTCCAAATTTTTCGACTTTGGGCTATACATTCAACACAATCGAGATGTTGGTGATGGACTAAGCGGATTGGTATGGGCAATGATTAAAATGAAGATCCGTGGCCGCTCTATCAAATTTAAGGATAATTGTCATGTTATTGCAGAAGGCAATCTAGTTTTGAGCGCCAGCGAGGGTTATGTAGGTGACCAAAAGACTGCTTTTTTTGATTTATTTAGGATTGAAGAAAATAAGATCGTGGAACATTGGGATATTATTACCCCGATCGATAAATTTTTAAACCTTTAGCCAACTGTAGATAGGATTAGATTAGAAATAGACAAGGAATAGAGTAGACAATTAGGCGAAACAAAAATATTAAATATGAAAATTGCAGTAACCTCCGTAAGTGGAAAATTGGGTTCGGCCATCGCAAAGCAAATGGTAAAGGAAATAGGAAAAGACCATGTTCTAGGTATAACCCGGACACCTGAAAAAGCAAATCATCTTGGAGTAGAAATCCGACAGGGAGACTACAATAGTCGTGAGGATTTTGATCAGGCTTTGCAAGGAGTTGATGCGGTGCTTTTGGTTTCGGGAATGGATGAACCTCAAAAAAGGATCAGACAACATAGAAACGTGATTGATGCTGCCAAGCAAAATGGCGTAAAGAAAATTGTCTATACCAGTATAGTGGGGGATGAGGAGAATACGGCATTCAGCCCCATAGTAAAAAGTAATCGGCAGACAGAAAAAGATATTCAGGTGTCGGGACTTGACTGGGCTATAGGAAGAAATGGTATCTATATCGAACCGGACCTTGAGTATATAGACAATTATGTGAAAGACGGTGAGATTAGAAATTGTGCAGCTGATGGACGATGCGCCTATACCAGTAGAAGTGAATTGGGCGATGCCTATACACAAATGCTGTTAGGTGACAAGCACACTGGACAGATTTATAATCTGGTAGGTGGAGCAATTACCCAGGCAGAATTGGCTGGGATTATCCAATAAGGTGTATTATACAGACCTGCTTTACCACCCTGTATCTAGCTGAAGCTTACGTGAAGGAAAGAAAAGCTGCATTAGGAGAATTTCTGGGTACTGTAATCGCTGGAATCTACGAAGGGATTCAAAACGGTGTGAACGATGTAAGTTCGGTTTTGAACAAGCAGCTGGAAGACGACACAAAGCACCGTGGAAATGATTGAAGCAATAAAAATCGGATAAGAAGATATTTCTAGTTTTGGAACGTATCAATGTCGAATAAAACGAGTTGAAGAACATATTATATAATGAACATTAATTCACAGATGATGAAATCAAATAGGAATCAGGAAGTTTTTAAATCCTTTATCAAAGCTGACAGTCTAATGAGATTCTCCGTGTTTCTATTGGGATTATTTTTTTTGCAGGCATGTCAGAATTTTACGGAAGGGAGTACACTTTCAGAAAAAGCAGGAGATCACCCGAACATTATTAAACTAAAAGGTCAAAGTGCAGAGTTTACACCTGAGATAGTCAAGTTAAATGAAAACGTGTAGCGGTGGGATATGACGGTTCCAACGCCTCCATGGTTATTGGAGTGGACGGGGTGGTGATTATCGATGCGCTTCGTGCTTTAGGTTGCTGCGGAAAAGGTGGCCGAACAATTCGGGAAATATCTAGAAAACCGGTCAAGGCTCTAATTTATACCCATGGACATGAAGATCATACCGGGGGAGCATCTGCCTTTATTGAAGATAGCAAGGATGTTCAGATAATTGCTAGAGTAGGATTTAGGATGAGTTGCAAGAGCATTCACCGGTAGAGCCCATCTTAAAGCAGCGAAACGCACGGCAATTTGGGAGAGATTTGTTGGCTAAGGATGTCATTAATAGGTGTAGGTCCTGGTAACACTTCGTCAGACAGAGTTGGAAAGGGTTACATCGCACCCAATACTACTTTTAATGACTCAGTATTCTTACCATTGCCGGTATCGATATAGAACTATACGCTGCAAATGGGAAACGAATGATGCACTCTTTGTCTGGATTCCTGGCCTGGAAACATTATTTACGGGTGATAATTACTACAAAATCATTTCCAAATCTATATGCCATTAGAGGTTCGCAATATAGAGATGTAAAATCTGGGGTGAATCACAAAAAATGAATACATTCCCGGTCGAGTATCTTGTACCGGTCATACCCGCCCGCTATCAGGAAATGCAGCTGTCCACCATAATTTAGAAAACTATTCATCAGCTATTTTAAGTGTCTACAGACAAACCATTGATGCTATGAACAAGGGCTACACCCTCCAACAAACAGTTGACAGCGTTAGGCTAGCAGATTCACTAATAAATCAACCGAACTTGCAGGAGTTTTATGGTTCCGTACCGTGGGGGGTACGTTCGATATTTTTGCACTATGTGGGTTGGTTTGATGGCAACCCAACCAACCTTTATCCTTTCCAGTAGGCAGGAAGCCAAGTATATTATTGAATTAGCAGGTGGGAGAGTAAGATGCTAGCGCAACTAAATGAAGCAGTGAAGGAAGGTAAGTATCAATGGGGCTTGCAATTAGCGGATTATCTACTGCAGATAGATTTTTGAACCGACAATAGTTATTAGTGCTAAGATCAAATTGTTAAGAAATTTAGCAGCTCAACAAATAAATGCCCCAGCAAGAAGTACTACCTCGCGTATTCTTATGAAATGGAGAAGAATAGCATGGAGCCAAATTGAATAAGGGGGAGTGGGATTTACAGAAATCGCTCAATCTGGATTCACTGGGTTAAGATATTGGCACCGAAGTCATAATTCCGCCAATAGGTTGTGAAAAAATTCTACAAAACTTCCTGAAATAAATAATGATGAATTTCAGTCGACTATGTCATCGCATTACGTGATTGCCCAATCAATATTATGCTTATAACATCACATGTGCTGAGGTATTTATCTATTAAATCAAAAGAATTGAGAACACATTAAAGCTAATTTGGTTTAGAGTGTGTCTTAAGTGAATGAATAAATGCTATAAATTTGATCAAATATGGATCTGAAAAGGCAATACCCTGAGATTCGTTCATACTCGAAACCCTCTGTCAGCCACTCAAAACAGAAGATTATGTAGTTCGGGTGGCAGCATTTGCAAGTCCCGCAAAATGGCACCCACGCGCATACCACCTGGTTTTTGTGACTTTCATTCTGCCATCCTCATTTGAAAAGTTACAATCTGTACAGCACAGACTTTGCTTACTCATTCAATAGCTACTACAATAATGCTGGCAATCGTGTTTTGCGTGCCAATCCGGAAATATGACCGGGCCAACTGTAGAGGAGATCTATGCGTATCGAAAATATGTGGACAAAGCCATGGGGCAATTACTGGATACTGAACCTGCTAATGACATTAAGAATCTTATCCTACTTGGGCTGAATCACGAACAGCAGCACCAGAATTATTACTCACCGATATAAAATATATGTTCGGCCAAATCCACTATTTCCTCCATACGATGTGCAAACAACCTTGTCATATCCAGAGAAAATGCTGAATCTGGTCATGTAAAAATAGAAGAAGGTATCTATGAAATTGCTTTAATGATGGGCGCGGCTTTTGCTATGATAATGAACATGTATTCTGCACAAGTGTGTATCTTGGATGAATTCGAAATAGAAAAAGGATTAGTAACCAACGTCGAACACATTGAATCTTACTAGACGCAGGAGGATATTCCGACTTCAACCTTTGGTTAGATGAAGGCTGACCTCGGGCACAGGTAAACCATATCAAG
>JADJTQ010000009.1:0-155000 GCA_016711125.1 Saprospiraceae bacterium
TCATGGCTTTTAATTTAGATTTTACAAAACGAACTCATTTACTTTGTTAATAAGTGTATTGAAGCAATCGAATTGTCCTGCTCAAAGGGGATAAAATTATCGATTGCACCGTCAGGTGTCATCTAAAACGTCAATCGATTTAATGAGTGATACCAAAAATCGAGCCTGATGTAAAGCAAGGCAACAACGTTGATTTGCTGACCTTGCAACTATGCTCCAAAATCCTGACCTTCATGCAATGGCTGTGAATTTTCAGATGACTCAGGTTGGAAAACACAAAATCAAGCTGACTAATCTTGACAAGGTACTGTTTCCTGAAAGTGGAGTCATTAAAGCTGAACTTGTTGCTTATTATCTGAACATAGCTCCCACACTTTTACGATACATCAGACGAAGAGCTCTTTCGTTGATTCGGTTTCCCGACGGGATTCAGTCCCATCAGTTTTTTCAGAAAGACAAGCCTGACTGGGCTCCGGATTGGATAGAGAGTGTGCCGCTGGGCAAAGACGAGAAAAAGGACTACATCATGGCCACTGACGAAGCCAGTATCGTGTGGCTAGCTAATATGGCGAGCATTGAGTTGCACATCCGTCAGGATAGAAACCCAAATCATGACAGGCCGGATTTTTTCATTTTTGACCTGGATCCGCCGGAAGGCCAACCTATCCGCGAAGTGGTCGAGATAGCGCAGCAGCTGCATGAATTTCTAGTGCCTTACGGTTATCATCCCTTTGTCAAAACCAGCGGGGGCAAAGGCTTACACATCTTTGTGCCTATTGAGACGAAATACGATTATGACACCATGTTTGCCTGCGTCAAATCCTTGGCTGAAGAATTTATCGGCCTGCATCCGGGTAGTTGTACTCTTAAAATAAACAAGGAAGCTCGCAAAGGCAAACTGCTGGTTGATATTTATCGCAATCGCGGATCACAAACTATAGTGGCCCCATATAGTGTAAGAGGTAGAGAGCCTGCACCAGTATCGATGCCACTAGCCTGGCACCAGCTCGATGATCTTGATGACCCAACAATCTATCATGTACGAAACGTTGCGGACATTGTCAAGCGGGAGGGTGATCAGTGGGAAGGCTTTCAGAGCTATTCCACGCCTCTTCATACTGACTCTGATCAGCGTAAGGGATCGACTATTGTATTGCCGCCTTCCAAATTCTATAAAACCCCGGATCAACTCAAATCATATCTAGAAAAAAGGGATTTTAGCAAAACCCCCGAACCGACGCCTTCTCTCGTTGAAACCGACGGAGATGCTTTTGTGGTGCACCGACATCACGCATCAAGATTGCACTATGATTTACGACTCGAAAAGATGGTACCCTACTATCGTGGGCAGTTCCCAAAGGCATGCCACACAAACCCGGTATCAAACGGCTTGCCGTCCAGACAGAGCCTCATCCGGTTGAGTATCTGCAATTTGACGGGGAGATCCCTAAGGATCAATATGGCGGCGGCATGATGTGGATTTACGCAAGGGGCAAATACGAAATCACGAAGGAAAAAAAAGATGGGTTCTATTTTCATTTATCCAGCCCCCAGATGGATGGCGAGTATCGCATGCACAATACCAAAGCCAAAGAATGGTTGCTTGAGAGGGTTGATCGCGATCTAACAAACATTCTGGAAGACAAAGTGCCGATTATGCTGGCCGACAGTGCAGATAAAATACCGGCAAATAAGGATGATTATTTTTATGAAGTTAAGTGGGATGGAATCAGAGCCATAATTGCGATTGAAGAAGGAGTGATTAAAATCAGAAGCCGGAATCAGAACGATCTCACTGACCGGTTTCCGGAGCTCACCAATCTGGCGGAGAGCTTTCGGATATCCAACGGTATATTTGATGGTGAAATCGTCTGCCTGGATAATAAGGGGAGGCCTGACTTTAAGAAAGTCATCGCCCGGATGCACAGTAGTAACAAGGTGAAAATTGAAAAGTCAACCAAAAGCAATCCAGCCTATTGTTACCTGTTCGACTGTATCTATTTGGATGGACGTTCTTTACTGGGTGAACCCATTGAACGCAGACGTATGTGGTGTAATGATAGTATTAAAAAAGGTTCGGGTTACCGCATGAGTGAGGCCATTGATGATGGCGAAGCTCTCTGGGAGGCAGCTGGTAAGCTACAGTTGGAAGGGATTATGGCTAAGAAGCGTGGTAGCAAATATCAGATGGGTAAACGCACCACTGACTGGATCAAAATAAAATACCGTCAATCTGAAGAAGTAGCGATCATTGGATATACGGAAGGTGAAGGTGACCGGGTCAATACTTTCGGAGCCTTACATATTGCCGAAAAGATCGGTGACGGTCTCATATACCGTGGCAAGGTCGGCACTGGCTTTGATGGTCAAAAGATGAAGGAGATCATTGAACTACTCCGTAAAGTCGAGGTAATTGAAAAACCAATTGAAGAAAAGCCCCCTGATGAAAAAGTGACTACCTGGATCAAGCCGGAGATAACCTGTGAGGTCAAGTTTGCCAGCCTCACCAATAATGGCACCTACCGTGAGCCGATCTTTCAGTTTCTGGTGGATTATTAAGAGCGTATTTATAGTAATTACTTCTTTCACGGGGTCATCGAATTATATATAAAACATTGGTATAATATTTGCGACAATTAGATTTCGATCACTAAATAAACAACCTATGATGCGAGCAATTTGGAAAGGACATATCCGGTTTTCACTCGTTACTATTCCTATCCGTATGTACAGTGCGATTGAGTCTGGACAATCGATTAGTTTTCGCCAACTCCATAAGGATGATAATGGTCCGATCGGTTATCAGAAGGTGTGCAAAGTGTGTGAAGAAAAGGTGGCTACGGCCGACATCGTCAAGGGTTATGAATACGAATCTGACCAATATGTGATTGTCGATGATGCTGATCTAAACAAGATTAAATTAAAGAGTACCAAGGTGATTGATATTGAGGCTTTTGTCAATGCCGACGAGGTCAATCCTGCGCTATTTGACTCTCCGTATTTTGCCGGACCAGATGGTGAAGTAGCTACCAAAGCATACTCTTTGCTTTGCCAAACTTTAAAAAACAGCAATAAGCTCGGTATCGGAAAGGTCGTTTTGCGAGATAAAGAAAGTGTCGTGCTGATTGCCCCTTCCGGTTCAGGCCTGATGATGTATAAACTGCGATTTCCAGACGAGCTTCGCAATATTGAAGAAGTACCCAACATTGGTCATGTCGAAACAGATCCTGCTCAGTTAAGACTTGCGGAGACGCTGGTAGACTCGATGGCAAAACCATTCGCTGAACTAGAGTTGGAAGATAAATACCGGAGTGCCGTAATGGAGATTGTCGAGGCAAAAGTAGCCGGTAAAGAAATTATCATGCTCGCTGAAGAGGAAGCACCGATCGTCGATATCATGACGGCTTTACAGGAAAGTATCAACCAGGCTAAATCTGAAAAGAAGCCCCTGAAAAAAGCCACCGGTAAGAAGGCCGAAGAGGAGGAAGATAAGAAGACTGCTTAGGAGGCTAATCATATTAGGAAAATTCGTAATTAAGAGTAACTTTGCCGCAATGGCTAAGTTGATTCCATATAAACCAGATACGGAACGTAAATTAGGTTTTCGCAAAGTCAGAAAAGACATTGTCGACGAAGCCCCCCCCCAATTGAACCTGTTTAGACAAGAACGCGAAGTACAGATCCTACGTCATCTCGATCCATTTGAAAAAGGCCTTCAGCTTGATGAAAAAAACGAAAGTCTCGCTGAAAAACTATACCTCGAAGCAGTTCGCAATTCCATTTCGGTAGCTGATGCATATTGTAATTTAGGAATTATTTACGCCCGGAGGGGTGAGACAGTCAAAGCTATCGATAGCTTTACAAATGCCCTGGTTAAAAATCCCCGGCATACCGAGGCTCATTACAATCTCGCCAATATGTACTATGATGCAGGCAATTATCAACTTGCATTAACCCATTATGAAGTGGCCCTTCGGATGGAGGATATTTTTCCGGAAATCGCTTATAACCTGGCGTTGACTTATCTGTGTCTAAACAGGCGTGAGGATGCGATTGAGGCACTGGAGAAATATCTGGAAATGGTTGAAGCATCGGATCAGGATCAAGCTCGTAAATTGATTAGTCTCCTGCAAATCTAACAGTACTCAGTAAAGTCCAAAAACAGAGTTAATCTGACGTAGATTAATAGATTTTTTTTCATTCTAAAAGGGAGGCTTCTGAGCTCACCCTGATTTTTATATTCCGCGGCTTCTAAGAGCGAACATTTCAATTAAATTAAATCAACCGCCAAAGTAATGATGAATGAAGCTGCAGCAATTAATAAACCAATCATAAAGGCATTGTAGCAAAGATTGAGGTGTTTATATTTTTTAGCCAATACCAGGCCTAAGTAATAAAGATATTTACTGAGAGAGCTATACAGCAAGTCTTCATCCTGCATTAAATTCTTAATGCCCCATTCAAATTTATCAAGTGGCATTTTGTAGAAATTTCCAAAAAAAAGGATGTTAAACCTTTTTTCCAAAAATTTCTCATCGCTATATTTTGCCGATGTGATCTTGGGTCTGGTAGATAGGGTAGCCAGGATAATCGAGACAAGACATACCAGAATCAGAATAATAGTCGGAAGGAGCAGATTGGGGCTTGCACTGAGTTTAGGCACCAGGCTCGAAATGATAATCGAAAGCATAATTGCATTGATGCTGAGCATGATGTTGGCTTTATTATCAGCTATTCTGCTTAGATTATTGTGGTTTCGCAAGGTGACTCGAAACATTGTCTCGACGCCGCGGTCTGATTTTTTGGCCAGTGAATTGGAAGGATCCTCCGCTTCAAAGGTTGTTTTATTGAGCTCATATTCTTTCAGATTTTTCAATTGTTTGTGAAGTTTGAGCAAGTGTTTTCGCTTCCGGTCACCAAACTTATTTTGAGCAACAGTAGTATAAAACTTGTGATTGTTGAGGAATTCGAGATTGAGCTTGATCCAGTCTTTTTCCGAATATTTTTTATCTCCATGAGCTTCCCATTCACCCCGGAGCCGCCCCAGAGCGTCAAAGTACTTTTTATCGCCAACGTGAGCCGTATCTGCATCGCGCACTATTTGCTCACCGATATTCAGTGGCACAGCTGTTTTTTTTGTAGCCAGGATATAGTGTTTTACTCGTTTAATTCGATCTGCAGATTGTTGATTTTCGGTTAAGAATGCGGCAGCTAGATCAGCTGATCTTTCTTCATGTTGCTCCCAACCCTTGTGAAAGCCCAGGTCATGAAACCACATGGCAACGACAATGTCTTCCAGATCATCTTCACTTAGTTGATAGTCATTTCCGAGCTCAATCGCTGCCTCGACGGTTTCTGCAAAGTGATTCACCGAATGAAAAAGATAGGTCTTTGCAATATTCTTTTGAGCAAAGTCCCGGGCAAATGATTCCGCTTTTGTGGTAAGATCGCTTATTGACATTTAGACCCAGATGTTAAATTTTTGGATTGAAAACATAGACTTTTGGTGAGGTCCCTCTTCCTTCATTGGCAATGTACAAAATACCGTTCTTATCAATAGCTATACCTTCAGGCTGCACATGTAAGGTCCGATCTAATTTGGCAACTGACTTTATTTGACCTTCTGGGTTTAAAACAATGATTGCCTTGGAGGTTGATGATATCAGATAAAGATTATCTGCCTGATCCATGCAGATGGCAGAAGGACTAAAATATGGTGCATTCTTAGATTGGCCCAGTCGATTGGCGATCTCACGGCAATCGATCGTAAATCCGGGTTCTTCGAGAAGGGTCATAGTCACCAGGTTGAAGTTGAACACCTTACGCTCATACGACTTGGTATTTGGTCCTGAACGTTTGCATGCAATCAATAGATGTTGTTTGCTGGTGACATAATAGAGGCCTTCTATGTCATACTTAGCGCTCAATTTCGTTTCGTATTTGGTAGTTTGACCTAGCGTGTCGTAATTAAAGATGTCACCCTTGCTCGTTATAATGTAGATATTTCGCCCAACCGTGGTTATTCCTTCATAATCGTCAGCCTTGCCAAATTTTACTTTTTTATCAATGAGACCAGTCTTTTTATTCAGATAATAGATAATTCCATTTTCATCTTCGATCGCGAGTAGAAACTTATCCTCAGAAAAAGTGAGGCCGGAAATTTTTTTTAGCTCTTCTGGAACAAGTATGGTTTGGTCCGGTTGGTTGATACGGTACGCGTGGAATCCCTGGATCGTTTCCTTTTCGAGACTGTTGGAGGTTGCAATGTTACTCTGAACGATTTTGGTCTGAATGAAATACAAACCTGCTAAGGTGCCAGCGAGTAGTAACGTCATTAATAAATATCTCATAAGGGCATACTTTAAGCTAACCAATAGGTTACCAAAAATCGTGAATATAGCTACGGTAAAATTACATAAAAGACACTGATACCATTTGTATTAGCTTAAAATTCTTGGCAATTCGATCTGGTGGTATAGTTACCGGTGCCAGATTTTCCAAAATGTCTAACCCTGGGGGAACATCTAACTTTGATACGCTTATATAAAATATAGCGAAAGTGTTTTTTGTTTAGTAGAGATGGCAAAAGCCAGGAGGCCGTACTTTGGTGGAACGCTCGAATGAGCTAAAGAGCAGAAAGTGTCAGGGATAATAGCGGTACCTTTGTCTTGAGTAATTACTGTATCTAATATAGTTGATGGCGGAAGTGTTAAAAATTGATCCAACTCTCAGAAAGGCTGCTGAGATTTTGGGAGAGGCCCGAAAGGGTATGGGATTGAAAGACTTTCCTTTTGAGTCAAATCTAAGTATGCGTCCTTTGGTGAATCGATGGATGCAAGATTTTGAAGGACGGGATGATAGATTGAAGGTACTTTATGATCAAATCAAGAAGTACTCCGAAGATTATCCATCCATATTGGATGCTTACACCGATATTCTGGCCTCGTGAACGACCATCACGATATGTTACATGTTCTATTGAGTAGTATTTTTCCCGTGGCACTTTCTGAGAGCAGCTACGGCTATGCGGCACCTCCATTTGTGATGGAGCCGTTTTATATCACCACCGGCTTGCAAAATCTATTGGCAGATTCTAAGGCTGAGTTGCGATACGAGCAGTTTTTTGAATTTGACAGAATCTCCTATACCGTGAGAGCATGTCTGATCATTCTGGAGAAATATTATCACATGCATTTTGATCACATGCTTCCTTTCCTGTTCAGTTTGAAGCACGAAGGAACCAACATGGAAGGATTTTATAAGACAACTTCGCTCCTGGATTTTCTGGAGGTTAAAGTTAAGGGTACCCCACCAGAAATTACGCAGAAAAGGCTTGATCATTTATTAAAAAACATTAGTGATTCAGATCTATGGCTGGAGGTCTTTTCACCAGATATTTTTTACTTTGAAGGCATTTACCTCGCATATATGAGTGATGTAACAGAGGTAGAGACCTTATCCCGTTTGCGTAAATTATTATTGACGTCTGATTCATTTTCAGATTACGATACGGCCAAGGTAGTAGCGAATCTTACGCGTGTATATTTGTCTATGTTTGATATTGAGGTAGGTATTTTTACGGTTGACTACCCCTTCGAAAAACTTATGCTGAAGCGCTATAATATTAACTACTCAATTATTCAGGAAGAATTGCATGATCTGATCACCCAGGAAGGACAACATATTTACACGAGGGCATGCCGGGAAAATCGAATTCAGATACTGGCGAATCTCGATCAGTTGGAATCCCCAACCGCCATTGATCGAAAGTTTTTAGATAGGGGATTTAAGAGTCTCATGATTGTACCATTGCGTGATCACAAAAGGAAAGTCATCGGCATTATGGAGCTCGCTTCAACCCAACCCTATGATTTTACCCAGGTCAAAAGACTCAAACTGAAAGAAATTCTTCCGCTGTATGATGTGGCAATGGAAGACAGTCGTAATGCAGTCGATAATAGCATTCAAAAGGTAATTCAGGAGCAATTTACCAACATACATCCGAGTGTTTTTTGGAAGTTTTCACAAACAGCTTTCGACTATATCAATAGCAGGCAGGGAGGTGAGGATACCGGTCAGATTTCCACCGTTCAATTTAATGATGTATTTCCGATTTTTGGTCAAATTGACATTAATAGCAGCACTGCAATCAGAAATCTTGCGGTGAAGAGCGACCTTGACCGAAACTTGTACCTGGTGGCAGATATACTTAATTTGGCGTACGATCATACCCGTTTTTTTATTAAAAAAAACTAACATTTGAGGTTGATAATCTTGTGAATAATCTTGATAATGCATTTGATATTAATCAGGAGACGGTGACAAACAATCTGCTCATCGAGGAAATAAACCCTCTGTTGAAACAAATGAGAATGCAACACCCGGCTTTACAAGGAGCCATCGACAACTATTTTAATGCATTAGATCCTAAGCAGGAAATCGTTTTTGAAGCCAGACGAGACTTTGAATATAGTTTGAACAAAATCAATCATAAAATTTCACAGTACCTTGAGCAGCAAGAGGCAGTCAATCAAAAGATCATACCGCACTACTTTGAAAAATACAAGACAGATGGTATTGAATACACTATTTATATCGGACAGTCTATTTTACCCAAGGAGAAGTTCTACGTGCACCAGTTACACAATATGCGACTTTGGCAATTGTACAGCATGGTTGAAATATATAGACAGTTGGAGGTCGTCAGGGCTGACCTACCCATTGATATGACGCTGTCGTTTTTAATACTGGTATTTAATAGTCCGATCAGTATTAGTTTTCGGATGGAGGAGAAACGATTTGATGTAGATAGTAGTTATCACGCCCGTTACGAAGTACTTAAAAAGAGAATTGATAAGGCACATCTTGCCAATACCCGGGAGCGACTAGCCCAGAAAGATAAACTAGCCATCGTTTACCTTCATGAAAAGAACGGGAAGAATATCTTGAATATTTGCAATTGCTAATAGATGAGAATCTTTTGGAACCAAATATTGAGGAATTGGAAGTTGAAAAAGTACAGGGAGTGCAGGGGGTCAAAGCATTAAGAGCGAAGTTTAAGAAATAAGGGGTTCGGCAAACTCACCCTGCTTCGGCAGGCTCACCCTGACTCTGACATTCTGCGGTCTTCGGAGAAAGATAAATAGCATAAAATCGACCCACTATAGATACGAGAAGCCATAAAAACATATACTTCTTTTTTGATGCTTTTTGTAGCTTGCAGCACATTCAATCGATCAAAAACAATCTTCATGAATAGACGCATCAAACGTATTTTAATTGGTCTTCTTGTGATTTTGGTGTTGATTCAATTTATCCGTATTGACAAAAGAAATCCGCCATCAGATCCGACGCAAGACATCATAACGATCCTACAACCACCAGATGATCTGGCACAGATTATGAAAGTATCTTGCTATGACTGTCATTCAAATCATACCGTCTATCCATGGTATACCAACTTTGCGCCATTTTCATTTTGGATCAAGCAACATATTAATGAAGCACGTGGCCATCTAAATTTTTCGGAATGGGGTACCTATACTGACAAACGGGCGCATCATAAATTGGAAGAGGGTTACGAAATGGTTTTGGAAGGCCACATGCTATTGCCATCTTACACATGGATCCATTCTGAATCAGTAATCACGGATGATCAGCGAAAATCACTGGCCACCTGGTTTCAAAACCAAATGAGCCGATACAATCCGGAATAAAATTGTCATGGTCGGATCAGTTATGTGCTTTTTTGATACGGTCTAGATCTCTGCGGGCATCTTTGTCTTTGATGGATTGCCGCTTGTCGTGTACTTTCTTGCCCTGAGCCAGAGCTATTTCGATCTTTACCAACCCACGATCATTGAAGAAGATTTTGTAGGGTATGATGGTGAAGCCCTTTTCTTTGGCTTTACGCTCTAATTTTTTTAGCTCCCGTTTGTTCAGAAGAAGTTTACGCTCTTGTCTTGGATCCGGTACAAAATGATGGGACATATTGTACTCTGCGATGTAGAGACCGCGAATGAATAATTCACCTTTTCTAAAAAAGCAGTAAGCATCCGTCATGTTGGCATTACCTGCCCGCAGTGACTTGACTTCCGGTCCAACTAATATGATGCCGGCCTCGAAGGTGTCGACAAAAGTAAATTCAAATTTTGCCTTCCGGTTAAGAATTGCCTTGACGTTTGCCATACCTGTATTATGAAATTTTACGCACTTTGACCGCGGTACCGTAGGCTAGGATTTCTGATGAACCCTGAAGCACCATAGAGGTGGTAAACCGCACGTTGACAATGGCATCTGCTTCTATACCCTCCGCATCGGCAATCATCCGGTCAATAGCCTGCTCCCGGGCATCCGCCATGAGCCTCGTGTACTCCCGGATTTCGCCGCCGACCACACTTTTAAAGACTGCAGCGATGTCTCTCCCCAGGTGGCGAGCCCTAACCGTACTGCCCCGTGCAATATCGATCACCTCAATGATCTCATAACCAGGTAGATCGTTCGTCGTGGATATAATCATAATGTTAACTTGAATAGCGGTACAAATATATGAATAGCCTGAAGAATCCGTATTTTTACCCTAACTGATGGGAAAGGCTGACTTTAAATACTTCTTTGCTTATCTGGGCCCGTTTCTGGTGTACTTGGGCATTTATATGGGAGGATTGTATACCTATGCGGGTTTAGCATTTGCCTTTATGTTTGTGCCTCTTGTGGAATGGATCTTGCCGGTGAGGGCCGCAAATGATGTGCCGCAAATTTCTGGTCGTAGCGTTCATTCCTTTTTTGATTGGCTACTGTACCTCAATCTTCCCATCGTTTACGGCATGGTGATTTTTTATTTGTTTGCCATCGTAGAATCGAATGTATCCAGTTTTGACGTGCTAGGAATGACCTTAAGTGTTGGCATTTTTATTGGGGCATCAGGTATTAATGTAGCCCATGAACTAGGACACCGAACTTCTATCTTGGATCAATGGTTGGCAAAACTTCTGCTGCTACCGGCCTTGTATCAACATTTTTATATAGAACATAATCGTGGTCACCATCGTTATGTGGCCACTCCCGACGATCCTGCAACTGCCAGGTATGGTGAAACGATCTATCATTTTTGGTGGCGATCGACCTGGAGAGGATTGACGAGCGCCTGGCATCTTGAAGTCCAACGACTCAAAAAGTCACAAATAGGAGTCTTGACACTTTCCAATCAAATGATCCAGTTTGGTGCGATGCAAATCGCCTATTTGGGATGTTTAACTTTGTTTTTTGGTTGGCAAGGTCTGCTTGGTGCCATCGCTGTGGCAGTTATTGGCTTTATTATGCTGGAATCAATCAATTATATCGAACATTATGGATTGCTGCGCCAGGTGAATGATCTAGGAGGATATGAAAAAGTGTCCATGAAACACTCCTGGAATTCGAACCATGATATGGGGCGGATCCTGTTGTATGAACTTACCCGTCATGCAGACCATCACTACAAAGCCAGCACAAAATATCAGTTATTGCAACATATTGACGAAAGTCCGCAATTGCCAACCGGTTATCCAGGTTGCATTGTTCTTGCCATGGTACCTCCCCTTTGGTTTAAGGTGATGAATAGGAGGGTTCCTGCTCATATGCTCCAGTTATGAATGGTATGCAGGCAATCTTGGCTGCAATGCACTTCTTGATTGCATGCCAGATCAGCGGTGACAAACAATCTGCCTCAATCGATGAGCTAAAGGCTGAGTACCAGGTGGCCTTTCTCATTATGGATGGCGTATACAACACTGAGTTAACAGCGCCCTTTGATATTTTCCACCACACCAAATATCTTGAAGGCATTAAACCGATGAATGTATTTCTGGTGGCCAATACCCTTGCTCCGATCACCACATTTGTGGGTGTTCGTATTCTGCCGGAAACAACTGATATTCTGGTAGTACCACCCAGCACTGAACACCACATGGATGCCGATCTGGACGACACAAAGATGCTGGATTTCGTCAAGAGAGCCGATCGACAGGCCACATTTATGACATCGCATTGCGATGGTGCATTTGTTCTTGCCAAAGCAGGTCTGCTTGATCGAGTCGCCACCACAACCTTTCCTGCGGATATCGAGGCTTATAAAGAAAATGTTTCCTCAATTGGATGTCCGGTCAAATGTGATGTTTGTGCATGATGGTAAATACATTACCTCTGCAGGCGGAGCCAGGTCATTTGATGCTGCTTTGTATTTGTGCGAGGTTATTTATGGGCGGGAAATTGCCCGGAGCTTGGCAAAAGGATTGGTCTTAGATTGGAATTTGGAGGCTGTGCCCAGAGTCATCATATTACCTGAGTGAAAAAAATGGCCGATGCCATTAGGACATGGCACCGGCTCTCTACTGCTATACTATAAAGAAAGGAAAATTAGACTCGCTTTTTGATTCTGTTCTTGTCATAATTAGTTAAGTATGATGAAGGACTCCTTTATTCTGGTCCTTTATTTCTTGAGCTTGAGAAAGGCCGGCACCTAGGATGGTACCGGCTCTCTACTGCCATTTAATAAAGGGAAGGAAATCTTTAAAGCACTTCTGCTTTTGTTTTTAGATGATTTCCAGGTGTTTTGTGTTTGAGTTTACCAGGATGCTTTTTTAATGCTGAAAATAACCGGTGCCTAAGGCTGGCACCGGCTCACTGTTGCTATTTGATTAGTGAATGAAAATTAAAACAGGCTACCGTTTTTAATTATTATTTTCATTGAGTAAGGGCCTCTTAAGAGATTATCCTCTATGAATTTGTAATTCAAACGTTCTTTTAAGAACAGATCAACAAAGTCATCCTTTGAATCAACAAAGACGACAACAAGTTCACTCTTTTTATTGATTACAAAGTGTAGGGTCGCTTCGATCTCTTTAATCTCAGTTCCAGTGAGATCCGGGTTTTCAATATACTCAGTTATCTGAGTCCGGACATTTTCGAGCCGTTCTTTGATTTCGTTGGGATCGCCGTTATATCCGAAAGAAGCTAGCGCCAGCTGTAAAAGCAATAATGTCGCTAATGATTTAATTAAATTCGTTTTCATAGTTTAATTGATTTTGGTAATTTAATAAGGCAAAAGTATTAGGGAAATTATTTTTGGATCTATTTTAAATGACTAAATTATTTTTAATAATTCAATTATTTTTTAAAGTGCTTATATGATCACTGTTTACGGTGTAAAGGTATCTACCAAAGCCCCACCCGAACAAGGAGCAGTTTGGTTTGTTTTGTGAAACAATACAACTTTAAGTAGCTGATTATCAGCCGTATGTATTTAATCGTTAAAAGATATAAAATATTAAATATTGTTATTCATACGATATATAAATGATGCTTATTGGTAAAAAACAGATATAAAATATCTTTTTAAATTTATTATTTAGAATAAAATACCAGTGTTATGCCCAGAGTGAAAACTTGGCAGAAAATAAAGGATTTATCGCAGAATGTGAGGCCTGTTTCATTTGGAATATTTCGCTTAAAAGAGAGATTTAATAGTGGTTTAGTTGGGTAAAAGGGATTACACCGTTTTATTAGTGGTCGATTTAGATTAAAGACCAAATATTTATTTGTAAAGCAATTTTTAGTGGTTTCTATGCTCAATGGTTCGCGGGGTTAGATGGGGACACATTATGAATAAATCATATATATAAAAGGTACATGCGTATATTGTAGAGTCTCAAGATTACTACAAAATGAAAACTACAAACGCATTTACCCAAGGCGTAAGCCTTATAAGTACAATATTAAATAAAATGCCGGGATTAATGAATGGCGACGCCGGTTTATTGTAGAGACATTTATGCTTTTTTAAGCATACGAGGCCGGATTAATTTCTTACAACTGGCAAGATATGGTAAGTACCATGAAAGTACCTATCGAATGGGATTTGAGCGAGACTTTGACTTTTTAACCTTCAATATTTTATTGGTGGAGCAATATTGTGGAGCGAATTGTATCCTGGTTTTGATCCAACCTATCTGAATAAGAGTGGTAAGCATACCCCAGGAATCGGTTACTTTTATAGCGGAACAGCCGGAAAGCATAAGCGGGGCTTGGAAATAGCGGGAATAGCGGTGGTCGATGTAGATCAGAATACGGCCTACCATTTGGAAGCGATTCAAACACCGAGTGCCCGGAAATCCACCTTGGAGGATGGCCAGAGTATTGTGGATCACTATGCGAACATCATTGTCTCAAGATCAGCCCAGTTAAGTAAGCTCAGTACGATATTGGCCGTGGATGCCTATTTCACTAAGAGGAAATTCATAGATCCGATCTGTGAGAAGACGGATTTAAATATTGTGGGTCGATTGAGAGAGGATGCGAATCTTCGCTATTTATATAATGGAAGGCAAACAGGTAGCAAAGGCCGGCCGAAACAGTATGCTGGTAAAATCAACGTGAAACAAATCGATAAACGGCGGGTAACCCAAGAATACGAAGATGATGACGTGCGAATCCATGCCGCGGTGGTTAATAGTGTTGGTCTGAAGCGCAATGTAAAACTCTGCTATGTAGAATTCCTGAATACCACTGGGGGAAGTAAATACTACGAAGATGTTCTTCAGTACGGATATCATTATGACGGGGCTTGCCATCCTGTGTGCTTACCGAGCCAGGTTTCAAATGGAATTCAATTTTAGAGATTCAAAACAATTTACAGGACTACAGAATAGTCAAGCAAGAAGTAAAAAAGAAAATACATTTTCATGTAAACGCCGCGCTAACCACAGCATCAATTGGCAAATGTATTCAACGGAATGGGTTGAAAAGAAGTCTTCGATTAACCTATTCGATCTCTGATTTGACCACCGAATTATTCAACCATAATCTATTAAAAAGAATATTATCAATCTATCCAATTGACGCAAACATTAAAATAAATGATAATGTGATCAGATTAGTCCTGGATTATGGCAAAATCGCAGCCTGATAAGGTCACGAACCATTGATGCTTATACTTGGTGAGTCAAAGTAATAATTTCGTTTTTTTATATGCGATCTGGAAGATGTGGATCTATCCCTTCAATCGGATAAAATCTGTCAGGCCGTCTGTACGGATCTACATCCAGCCTTTTAATTTAGATAGGACACATACAATGAATCGACTCACGACAATTAACCAGGAACCCTCTATGTCAGTGATTTTGTATCACTTGCATGAAGAATCCAATCCGGGTTCTGAGAATAATTGATGCGGGATGTGCTTTCGTCGCTCATGAAGTAGGAGAGATAGTTGTTGATGGTAGGTCCTGCAGGTTTCAGATAGAACGAAACTCATGATGGAATATGGGTTACCTGATATTAACCTCGACAATTTGAATGCTCGGATCAGCCTTAAACAATCGATTACTATGGCGATTTATCACATAACCATGGGCGGGATGCCAAATAATTTCCAAAGAAACATCTTCTAGAAAACTTTTGGTTGATGCTTTAATCTCAATGGTGCTGATTTGTCCATCATCATCATCATATGAGATTTTAAGAAGACGTACCTTAAGCTGATCATTTATGGGCGTATGGATAATATGCCGTATGGATCCCTCCTGGATGGTGTCAACCATGTATTTGTCAAAAAGCGCTGGACGATTTATATCGTAGGTGTCAAAGTCTTTTAGATCTTTCCAAATTGCGTATTGTGCGATCTGTTTGGATTCGATTGCACCGTTGATTGTGATCGATTTTTCAACAGAATAGGTTGCGCTATCTTTGACCGTGGATTTAATAAAGCCGGATAAGTCAAAATAGGGAAGATCCCCTTTTCTATCAGCTTCATTCATATATGCACATGCCGAAGCCAAGACAAGACAAATAGATAGATGCCAGGATAAAGCTTTCATCACGCGCGTTCAATCAGGATATTTCCTGTCATTTCTTTAGGGGCCTTAATATCCATCAAGGAGAGCAGGGTGGGAGCGATGTCAGCTAGTTTTCCCTTTTTGAGGTGGATGTCCAGGTCCTGATTGCTGACATATATACAGGGTACAGGATTTTTTGTATGAGCAGTATTAGGTGTCCCATCATCATTAATCATATAATCAGCATTGCCATGGTCAGCAATGACAATAATCTTGTAGTCGTATGAAAGAAGGATCGGAACAAGTCTCGACAGGCAGGAATCTACCGCTTCGGCTGCTTTCATAGCTGCTCCAAAATCGCCGGTGTGACCAACCATGTCGGCGTTAGCAAAATTTAAGCAAACGAAGTCGGGCTTTTGCTTCTGCACGTGTGCCATAAGGGCCTCCGTGACCAGGTAGGCACTCATTTCGGGCTGAAGATCATAGGTGGCCACTTTGGGCGAAGAAATTAAAATACGCTCTTCCAATTTAAATGGTACTTCCCTGCCACCAGAGAAAAAGAAAGTAACATGAGGATATTTTTCTGTTTCAGCGATCCTCACCTGACTCTTGCCAGCATCTGAAACGACCTCGCCGACGGTGTTAATCAGGTCGTCGTTCTCAAACAGGACTTTAATCCCGGTGAATTTTTCATCATATCGAGTCATGGTTAGGTAATCAACATTGAGTTTCTTCATCCCATGTTCAGGCATATCGACCTGAGTCAATACCTTACTAATTTCACGCGGCCGATCGGTGCGAAAATTAAAACAAAACAGAAGATCTCCATCTTTCATGGTGCCGATCAATTCCGCTTCGTTATCGAGGCAGGCAATGGGCATAATGAACTCATCCGTAATTCCTTCCTTGTAGCTTTCGCCAATAGTGGTGATTAAATCGTTACAGGGAGTACCTTTACCATTCACCAAAAGATCATAAGCTATTTTTATACGCTCCCAGCGCTGATCCCGATCCATGGCGTAGTATCGGCCCACTACTGTAGCAATTTTGGTATGCTTGCCTTTGAGGAAGTGTTCGAGGTCCTTTAGATACTCTTTTCCGCCAGTGGGTGAGGTATCCCTTCCATCTAAAAACGCGTGAATCAATATTTTTTTGGCACTAAGATCTTCCAGGATCAAGATCAGAGTTTTGAGATGATTGATATGCGAGTGCACGCCTCCATCTGAAAGCAGTCCAAAAAGATGAATCGTCTGATCGCTCGCAACTGCTTTCTTGACCTGACTAATTAGTACTTCATTCTTCGCGAGTTCACCATCCTCAACCGCTTTATTGATTCTTGCCAATTGTTGGTATACGATTCTGCCGGCTCCGATATTTAGGTGTCCTACTTCAGAATTACCCATTTGTCCTTCGGGTAACCCCACATCCATGCCGTATGTAACGAGGGTATTCTTAGGATACTTAGCCCACAGATGATCGAAAAAAGGCGTTTTTGCCCGAGCAATTGCATCAGAAGCCGGTATCTGTCCGATACCCCAACCATCCAATATTAAAAGTGCTGCCTTGGCTGACATCGATTCATATGATTTTAATAGCCTGCAAAACTAACAAAATGTAATTGAGTAAGTTCGATCAGCAACTGCCATAGATCGATTGATTGTCTAAGAAAGTTGAATCGTTTTTCTGCACTCCAGATCTTCTATAGCAATCTGGGATCAGATTGAGATGGATACTTTTTTAAAAATTATTCAAAATCTGGTCTCATAACCCCCATTCCAAAGAGTGCAAAATCATATTTAACCGGGTCGTTGGCATCAAAAATTCTCAAATTGGAGGTCAATTCAATAGTAGCTAGCCAATCGGTCTGCTTTCGTGTGAGTAGATTGAGTCTCCGCGCGATGCGGTCAACATGTACATCAAGAGGTATCAATAAATCTCGAGGTGAAATCCGTTTCCAGAGCCCAAAATCAACCCCTTTGCCGTCATCCCTCACCATCCATCGCAGATACATATTGATCCGTTTGCAAGTCGAATTACGCAATGGAGTTGGAACGTGTTTTCGGGTTCGATCGGGAGCATACGGAAGATCGAAAAATTCATTATGAAAACGGGCGAGATCCACACCTTGGCCGGAATCTGACAAGAAAAGATCTTCGAGCGAATTGGATCGATTGTAATGATGTTGAAGCAAAGTCAGAAAATATATGGTATCGGTATATTGAAAGGTACGATGAACGAACTTTTCGAATGTTTTTCGCTCTCTGGCCTGGTGATGTTTTACAAAGGCGTATGGCTGGTTATCCATGAGACTCATCAACTCGCTACACTTATTGATGATTGTCTTTCTTTGACCCCAGCTGAAAGTCGCTGCAAAAAAACCGGCAATTTCAATATCTCGTCGATCAGTAAACCGGTGAGGTATTGAGATCGGATCTGACTCAATGAAAGAGGGACAGTTATATTGTTCCAAATAATAATCGAGTAGATCCTTGACCTTTGATGTGGTCATTTTATGTATGTAAGCAAGATGATACTGAGTAGAAAGCGAGGAGTTAAGTCTTCATTACCTGCTTAATTTCAATAATAGTAAATCCTTCAATCACATCATCAGGTTTTATATCATTGAAATTCTTGATTGTGATACCGCATTCCAGCCCACTACGTACTTCTTTGACATCATCTTTAAATCTTTTCAATGAGCTGATTTCACCCACCGCTCCTTCTTTGGTGGGAAAAACAACAATACCATCTCTGATCACTCGTACCCGGGTATCCTTTGCAAACTTACCGTCATCGACAAAACAACCCGCAATCGTCCCGATTTTACTGATTTTAAAGACCTCTCGAACGACCATCTGTCCGGTGATTTTCTCTTCTTTGGTGGGCTCAGGCAAACCTTCGATGGCGGCTGTAATCTCCTCAATAGCCGCGTAAATGATAGAGTATAGCTTGATTTGAACCCCTTCCTGCTCGGCAAGTTTACGGGCGGACAAAGATGGTCTCACTTGAAATCCGATAATGATTGCATCTGAAGCGGAGGCTAACAGTACATCCGACTCGATAATCTGTCCGACTGCTTTATGAATAATATTTACCTGGACTGTTTTTTGTGACAATTTCAAAAGTGAGTCTGAAAGCGCCTCGATACTGCCGTCAACGTCTCCCTTTACAATGAGATTTAACTCTTTAAAAGTACCCAGTGCAAGACGACGTCCGATTTCATCCAGACTGATTCGTTTACTTGCTCTGGTAGTCTGTTCTCGTGTGATCTGGGCTCTTTTAGCAGCTAGCTGGCGGGCCTCTTGTTCGCTTTCGGTGACTCTAAATTTCTCTCCTGCTTGAGGGGCCCCACTCAAACCAAGGATCAATACGGGTGTAGATGGTCCGGCGGTTTTGACCTTTTTCCCGCGTTCGTTATACATTGCTTTCACTTTACCGGAATGCTCACCTGCCACAATTGAATGTCCAATTTCAAGCGTGCCATTTGTCACTAAGAGTTTACAAACGTAGCCTCTTCCTTTATCGAGAGACGCCTCAATCACACTACCAATAGCATGTCTTTTTGGGTTTGCCTCGAGTTCTAAAAGATCCGCTTCCAATATTATTTTTTCCAGTAACAGGTCAATGTTGACCCCTGTTTTTGCGGATATATCCTGCGATTGATATTTGCCACCCCATGATTCAACCAGCAGATTCATTGAGGCAAGTTGTTGTTTGATTCGTTCTGGATCAGCCCCGTCCTTATCAATTTTATTAATGGCAAAAACCATAGGTACACCTGCCGCCTGTGCATGGCTGATCGCTTCTTTGGTCTGAGGCATAATACTGTCATCGGCTGCGATAATAATCACCGCTATGTCTGTCACTTTTGCACCTCTTGCCCGCATGGCGGTGAATGCCTCGTGACCAGGTGTATCAAGGAATGTGATCCGTCGATCATCACTACCAACGTTGACTTCATAGGCACCGATATGCTGGGTAATACCTCCGGCTTCACCCTCAGCCACCTTCGCACTTCGAATGTAATCGAGCAACGATGTCTTACCATGGTCCACGTGACCCATCACAGTTACAATCGGTGCTCTTGGCTCAAGATCAGCAGGATCGTCTATAATCTCTTCTTCTTCTTCTCCCTCGTCTTCTGCACTGATAAACTCAACCTCATGGCCGAATTCTTCAGCCAGCAATTCTATGATTTCAGCATCAAGCCGTTGATTAATGGAGACAACTACACCCACATTCAAGCAAGTGGTAATCACATCCGTAATCGAGATATTCATTAGATTTGCCAACTCCTGGGCAGTGACAAACTCGGTAAGCTGAATGGCTTTGCCCTCTTTTTCCTGCATCTCCATTTCCTGCTTCTCCCGCATCACATCTCTCTTGTCTCTTCTGATTTTTTGACGTTTACGCTGACGCCCACCCGACAGCCTCGCCATCGTAGCTTTGATCTTCTCGTCAATTTCTTTTTGAGAGACTTCCTTGACTTCTTCAACCTTCTTGCCCACTTTCCGGTCTTTTTGATCGTCGCTGGCTTGTTTTCCTGGCGAAGGTTTTACTTTGGTACGACGACGTCTTCTTTTCTTATGATCTTCATCTTTGGATGACGGACTCGCTGCCGGAGTGATCTTTACAACCGGAGCCTCTTTCTTTTTCTTGGGTCTGTCAAATTTTTCCGTGTCAATTTTACCCAGAATCTTGAGCCCCTTTAATTGTGGAGTCACTGCTCGCAGCATCTCTTCCTCTTCTTCGGGCGCTTCAACTACTACGGGAGGCGGTACTTGCTTAGCAGGCTTTTCCTTCTCAGGTTCAACAGCTTTTGGCTTAACCACTTCCACCGGTTTTTCCGGCTTTGGTGCTTCTTCTTTTTTCTTATTCAGATCGATCTTTCCTACTACTTTGATCTGAGGCTTTGATTCCTCCCTCAGATCAGCCACCACCTCAACTTTTTCTTCGATGACCGGTTCGATAGGCGCTGGTTTTTGCTTGGGGACTAGTGGTGGTAGGGGTGTCTTGACGGAGGAAACCTTTGCGGAGTCGGGCTTTTCTTCCTTTGTTGAAGGTCTGGCACCAATGATCAATTGATCAGCCTGTTCCTTGACTGCCATGGAGTTCTGAAATTCCTTTAGTAGGACTTCATACATCTCATCTGACA
The DNA here is from genome assembly GCA_016711125.1 of Saprospiraceae bacterium. Taxonomy (GTDB): domain Bacteria; phylum Bacteroidota; class Bacteroidia; order Chitinophagales; family Saprospiraceae; genus JABDMH01. The sequence continues at coordinate 20,968 of JADJTQ010000009.1, forward strand.
CCTGTGCAGTGGGTTTGTTATCAATTTCAAATCCATTTTTCAGCAGGTGATCTACCAGAGATCCGGTTCCTACATTTAATTCTTTTGCTATTTTGACTAAACGTCTTGACATCCGCAGTTAATTCCGTTTACAAAGTTAGTGATTCCTAGCCATGCTTACTCATCTTCAAATTCAGAAGCTAGAATGTTTAATACTTCGATTATGGTTTCCTCTTCAAGATCTGATCTTCTGACCAACTCTTCCTTGCTTAATTTCAGAACCGAACGGGCAGTATCACAACCGATATTCTTTAGCTCATCAATGATCCAGGCTTCTATTTCATCTGAAAATTCATCCAATTCCACATCATCTACCTCAATCTCATCAGAATCTCGATATACATCAATTTCAAAGTCAGAGAGTCTGCTGGCCAGCTTAATATTTGACCCACCTTTACCGATGGCCAGGGAAACCTGGTCGGGTTTGAGGTAGACCGAGGCTCGCTTATTTTCGAGATCCAACTCAATATTGGTCACTTTGGCAGGAGTCAGTGCTCGCTGAATAAAAAGGACGATATTGCTGGTATAGTTAACGATATCGATGTTCTCATTTCTCAATTCCCTGACGATTCCATGAATTCGCGAACCCTTCATTCCAACACATGCGCCTACGGGATCGATCCGGTCATCGTACGACTCTACCGCCACTTTTGCACGTTCACCCGGTATTCGAACGATTTTTTTAATGGTAATTAGGCCATCTTCAATCTCCGGGACTTCCTGTTCCATTAGTTTTTCAAGAAACACATTTTCTGTTCGCGATATAATGACCACAGGAGCATTGTTTTTCATCTCCACTCTCTTGATCACGGCCTTGACCATGTCACCTTTCCGGAAATAATCACCCCGGATCATCTCGGTACGAGGCAACACCAATTCGCTACCAGTCGCATCATCTAGCACCAGAATCTCTCTTTTCAAAATCTGATGCACCTCTCCGATCAGCACATCGCCTATACGTTCATTGTACCGTTTAAAAACTTCATCCTTTTCCAATTCCATGATCCGCGAAATCAAGGTTTGTCTGGCGGCCATGATCGCTCTTCGACCAAAATCCTCTAAAAAGAGCTGTTCGTAACACTCCTCTCCAATTTCATAGTCTTCGTCGATAGACTGAGCCTCTGAAATGGAGATCTGGCTACTTTCATCGGTTACCTCGCCATCAGGAACTATAGCTCTTACCCGCCACAATTCAAGGTCTCCTTTGGTGGTATTGACGATTACATCAAAGTTTTCATCGCTACCAAATTTTTTACGAATGAGGTGCGAAATACGTCCTCAAGCACCCGAACCATCGTAGGCCGATCAATATTTTTTCGGTTTTAAATTCCGAAAAAGTATCAACAAGATTCATCATCGCTTTATCAGTTTAAAATCTTACTTGTACAATAGTTTGTTTTATATCTTTCCATTCAATCGTTTTCTCATCTCCATAGGTAGTCTTTCTTCCCTTGATTCCCAGTTGCTCAGACCGGACTATAACTCCTTCCCCAACTACCTTTTCTAACCTTGCAGTGATCTGGCTGCCATCATTCAAATCGAGCGTAACAATACGCCCAATATTTTTTACATATTGTCTGGTCAACTTCAGAGGTCTATCAATGCCAGGTGAAGAAACATCCAGAACATAACTATCCGTCAAAAAATTTTCTTCTTCAAGAATTTCCTGCATTTCACGACTTAGTTTTTGACAACCTCCCAAAGTGATTCCATCATCGCTGTCAATAAAAATTTCCAATTTTTGAAATTTCTTGTTCCATTCGATCTCTATCAGATAGTATTCATCTGATTTGGATTGCAGAAATTTTCTACCCACTCGTTTAGTTGCAAACTGCTCATTTCAGCAAAATCGATGAGGTACTTAATAAAAGAGGGAACAGATTCTGTTCCCTCTCGTTTTATCTTTTATAAATCGTGGCAAATATAAGTAAATATTTCGACTCTGTCCAGATTTAAATTACGAGCGTCAATATCTCATGTCTCAATCCTGGTGGCCATTTACAAAAGCCATTGATCTTTGCAAATAGCTCTATAGTCTTTGCCGCAGAGCTGGAGAGAATTGTCTTGCTTAAGAATAACTAGAAAAAAGATCTTTGAGTTCCGCTGGCTCCAATATCTTGTGTCAAATCCTTTGGATTACAATGAATTCTCCAATTAGTAAAATCCAGTGATTGCATACCACCCATACAAAATGTGACCTTGCATTGGCAGCCCGTAAGTGGTCGCACTGAGAACTAAGCTTTTTTATCTTTGTTCATTACTTGACTTTCTCTTTTACCTATGCAAATTTCGTCTCTTCTTGATAAAGGATTAAACCAGGAGTTTCGCTCAGCCGAAGAAGGTGTTTGTCTTTTTGAACAGGCTCCAACTGCAGATCTGATGTTTGTTGCACACCAACTACGACAATTTCAGGTACCCGGCAATGCGGTGACCTGGATAATCGATCGCAACTCTAACACAACTAATGTATGTGTTGCCAATTGCAAATTCTGCAATTTCTATCGAAGACCTGGTCATCAGGAAGCCTATATAACTACGATCGAAGAGTATAAAAATAAAATTGAAGAAACATTCGACTTTGGAGGCGAGCAACTACTGCTGCAAGGAGGTCACCATCCTGATCTTGGCCTTCAATATTATTGTGATTTGTTTCGTCAATTGAAACAACTATATCCACGGTTAAAGTTGCACGCACTCGGTCCGCCCGAAATCGCTCATATCACTAAGCTTGAAAAATCTAGTCACGAAGTGGTATTGAGGGCACTTGCAGAAGCCGGGTTGGATAGCCTCCCAGGGGCTGGTGCTGAAATTTTGAACGACCGCGTAAGACGATTGATTTCAAAGGGTAAGTGCGGCAGCGACGAGTGGTTGCAGATCATGCGGGTTGCGCACCAGCTGGGACTAACTACTTCGGCCACAATGATGTTTGGCCACATAGAGACCAATTTAGAACGTATGCAGCACCTGGTTGACCTACGTATCGTTCAAGCGGATAAGCCTGCTGAGGCTAAGGGATTTCTTGCTTTTATACCCTGGCCATTTCAAGATGAAGGCACTATTTTAAAGCGTCTGAAAAGAGCGCGTAACACCTGCACAGGAGATGAATACATCCGAATGATTGCCATGAGCAGGATTATGCTGCCTAATATCAAAAACATTCAAGCCTCCTGGCTCACCGTGGGTAAACAGGTGGCGCAAGTCTGTCTGCATGCCGGAGCCAATGACTTCGGGAGCATAATGATCGAAGAAAATGTAGTTTCTGCAGCAGGGGCGGCTTTCCGGTTTACTGCAGACGGTATCCAGAAAGCCATCGTTGAGGCAGGGTACCGACCACAATTGCGTAATCAGCAGTACGAGTATCGTGATCTACCTGCCAACATCCGGCAGCAGAAGCTTGACTATGCGACGATGATCATTGATTAAGCCTTTCCCTAAATATTTATCAGAAAATAAATACTGCAATGAGGTTGCTATCTTTGCCGGTTTGAGATAATTCGGTGCCAACTTTATCAGAATTATGCATAGTACCGTCCTTAAAACCGTTGGAGAATGATGAAAGATGATGTCATAGAGGTAATTGGTGCTCGTGAGCACAACCTCAAAAACATTTCTGTAAAAATCCCGAAAAACCAACTGGTAGTCATTACCGGCATCAGTGGCAGCGGTAAGTCGAGCCTGGCATTTGATACCATATATGCCGAAGGCCAGCGTCGGTATATGGAGACCTTTGGAGCCTATGCAAGGCAGTTTATCGGAAAAATGGATCGTCCGGATGTCGAGGAGATCAAAGGATTGAGTCCGGTAATCAGTATCGAGCAAAAAACAACTGGTTGGAATCCCAGGTCGACCGTGGGGACCATTACCGAAATCTATGACTTTCTTCGTTTGCTTTTCGCCCGGGTTGGTGAGGCTTACTCCTATGTGACGGGAAAGAGAATGATCAAATTTTCGGAGGAGGAGATTATCAAACACGTGCTGGGGCATTTTGCTGATCGCAAGATTATATTGCTTGCTCCGGTCGTAAGAGCTCGTAAAGGACACTACCGGGAGTTGTTTGATCAGATTCGGAAACAGGGATACGCTAAGGTGAGGCTTGATGGCAAACTGGTTGATCTGGTACAGGGACTTCAGGTTGAGCGGTTTAAGACCCACGATATTGAAATTGTAGTAGACCGTCTCAGGGTAGAAGCTGGTAAAAGGGACAGATTAGCGGCATCATTATATGCTGCCCTGAAGTTAGGCGACGGCTTCATCATGATTCTCGATCATGACAGCAATGAATTTAGGCCATACAGTAAACAGTTGATGGATCCCGAATCAGGCATCTCCTATGAAGAACCATCTCCTAATGCCTTCTCCTTCAATTCACCTTATGGTGCTTGCCCAATTTGTGATGGATTGGGAATCGTCACTAAAGTCGATCCTGATCTGGTCATTCCTGACCAAACTGTCTCGATCAATCAGGGTGGAATCTTGCCTTTTGGCGAGGTGCGTGATAACTTTACCTTCAAACAATTAAGAGCGATTGCAAAACGGTATAATTTCTCATTTGCCACACCCATCAAAGACATACCGGAAGAGGCCCTCCAGACCATTTTACATGGTGGTGATGATTCATATGATGTCCGGTTACCTTATTCCAAACACGATTTCACATTTAATCTCTCCAAAGAAGGCCTTTATACTATGCTTGAACGGTGGTATAAAGATACATCGTCTGATAGGATCCGGCAGTGGGCTGAGGAGTTTATGACAGTCACCACTTGTGATGCTTGCGGAGGTCAACGCTTACGGAAGGAGTCTCTTCATTTTAAATTAGGTGGTAAAAACATCGCGGAGTTGGCCGGAATGGATCTTCAGCAGCTATTTGAATATTTCGAATCCATCGAATCCAAGCTCAACAAAAAGCAAAAGACGATAGGAAAAGATATTTTAAAGGAAATTCGCTTGCGGTTGAAGTTCTTATTGCATGTTGGACTCGATTATCTGAGTCTGGATCGATCAGCCAAAAGTCTTTCAGGAGGAGAGTCACAAAGAACCCGCTTGGCAAATCAGATTGGGTCACAGCTCACTGGCATCACCTACATCCTCGACGAGCCTAGTATTGGGTTGCATCAGAGAGACAATCACCGATTAATCGATTCTCTTCGCGAGCTGACCAATATCGGCAACACCGTCATTGTCGTCGAACATGATAAAGAAATCATGTTAGCTTCTGACTACCTGATTGATCTGGGGCCGGGTGCAGGAGAGATGGGTGGAGATTTAGTAGCTCAGGGAGTACCCTCAAGCTTCCTGAATTCTCGATCTATGACTTCCGATTATCTAAGTAATCGGTCACTGATCCCACTACCTGTCAAAAGAAGGAAGGGCTCCGGTCAATACATGGTGCTCAAAGGTGCCAGCGGCCATAATCTGAAGAGTGTTTCCATCAAAATACCTCTTGCGACCTTTACCTGTGTGACAGGTGTTTCAGGGAGCGGTAAATCTTCTTTGATCAATGAAACACTCTATCCGATCCTTCGCAAACACTTCTATAGAAGCCGGCAAGAACCATTGCCTTACTCTGAAGTAGAAGGTCTTGAACACATCGATAAAGTGATCGAGATCGATCAATCACCGATTGGGAGGACTCCACGATCTAATCCGGCCACCTACACCGATGTTTTTACAGACATTCGAAAGCTTTTTACGGAAGTACCCGAAGCCAAAATCAGGGGCTATAAGCCGGGAAGATTTTCTTTTAATGTGAGCGGTGGACGATGCGAAACCTGCCAGGGTGCGGGAATGAAGGTTGTAGAAATGAACTTCTTACCGGATGTCTTAGTAGACTGTGAGACCTGTATGGGTAAGAGATATAATCGGGAGACTCTGGAGATTCTTTATAAAGGAAAATCGATAAATGAAGTGCTTGAAATGAGCGTGAGAGAAGCCACGGAGTTTTTTAAAAACATACCTAAAATCCATCGAAAACTGAGAACTATTTTGGAGGTAGGATTAGGATATATTACTTTGGGACAGCAAGCAACTACCTTATCTGGTGGTGAAGCTCAACGAGTCAAATTAGCAGAGGAATTAGCAAAAAAGACACAGGATCTACCATGTATATTTTGGATGAGCCCACGACAGGTCTGCATTTTGATGATATCCGACAACTTTTGGGGGTATTAAATAAGCTGGTTGAAAAGGGGAACACCATCGTAATTATCGAGCACAATATGGATGTCATAAAAGTTGCCGATCACATCATCGATATTGGTCCGGAAGGTGGTAGACGAGGAGGCAAAATTGTAGCAACAGGCACACCGGAAGAAATTGCTAATAATGCTGAAAGTCTTACTGGCATCTATCTGAAGAAGGAATTGGAGCTTCATTCTTTGGCGGTATCAGGCCCGAAAAAGGTATCGCGCAGGAAATCGAAAATATGATTTGGATTTGAATCCTTTTGGACAACCACTACTACGATATTTCGGCATCTGGATGCTTGGAGGTGTCGTACTGTTTTATTTCCTAGTCAGATTGGCAGCCGGTACCGGATTGGATATCGATGCCACTAGTGGAGGTATCTTGCTTCAACTCCTGGCATTACTTCCCCTCATCTGGTTAGTCTGGAAGCATTGGAACAATCAACTGGGTATCCATTACTTTTTCAATCAAAATCATCAACCATTTCGATGGCTCGAACTGGGTCTGCTCTTGACGGTGATTATAATGATTTCATACAGTATTGAAGGACTCACTCTCATTTTGATATCATGGTGGTCACCTGCATATGCTGTTGACTTGCTTGAACAACCTATCTTCCCATCCGGGCTGCCATGGTCTATCGATATACTAAATCTGATTTTGGTTGTGGTCGTCGGTCCGCTTATGGAGGAATTTGTTTTCAGAGGTCTGATTCTACAGAGATTGATGGTCAAATATGGTACGTCAACTGCGATTGTCATTTCTTCGATATTGTTTGGGGTTTTACATTTTGAAACCTGGCTTACCGCTTCGGTTTTTGGATTGATTATGTGTGTACTCTTTCTAGGGAGTCGCAATCTATGGTTGCCGATCAGTATCCACATGGCTAATAATGCGATGGCTGTCTGTATCAACGTCTGGCAGCACAATCAGGAAGAGCCGCTTACGATCAATCAGATCATTGTTCAGCAATGGTATTACATCCTGGCCTTGTCTGTTACGCCGATAATCATTTATTTTGTGAAGAAATATTGGCCGGTAGGCGACTCTGAACTACCTTACGCCATGAATCTCAAACATGCAAAATGATGGATTTTTGTTACCTTTTGAATCAGCTGAGCAAACTAAGGCTTGATGAGGAGTATTGTTAATTCCACGATCCGATTATACCTTAAGACCAGATATAAAAAACTGGAACACAGTATCTTGCATCCTCACGTGAGTCAGGCGGATGTTTTGGAAAATCTACTCTTTTCAGCATCGGAGACCGAAGTGGGAACACGCTATCACTTCGATGAAATCAGAAGATATCAAGACTTCAAAGATCGCCTGCCTATTTGTGATTATGAGGATGTAAAAGACGATATAAACCGGATGATGCACGGAGTGCCTGATGTCCTGTGGCCAGGGGTGGTATCCTGGTATGCCAAGTCTTCAGGAACTACCCATGACAAGAGTAAATTCATACCGGTAAGCCGACAAAATCTGAAACATTGTCATGTAAAGGGATTTTGGGATTCGATATCGGTACTTTACAATAACTACCCTGATGCCAAAATTTTTGAATACAATAACCTTGTGCTGGGAGGCACCTTGTATGACTTCGAACCTAATCCGCTCACCAAATTTGGCGACATATCCGCGATACTAATTCACGAAATGCCTTTGGTTGGGAGGCCTTTTTACTCGCCTGATTTTGAGACCGCTTTTATGAAAAAGTGGGATGAAAAAATTGAAAGAGCCGCTCAACTGGCCTGCCGAGATCGCGATATCGGATCTATTGGAGGAGTGCCCACCTGGAATATTGTTCTTTTTAAGAGAATCCTGGAAATCACAGGCAAATCAAACTTGTTGGAAGTATGGCCCAATCTACAAGTGTATCTCCATGGAGGGGTCAATTTTCAACCGTACCGGAGTCAATTTGAAGCATTGATTCCGAAAAAGGATTTCATTTACCAGGAGACATATAATGCTTCAGAGGGCTACTTCGCCTGTCAAAACAACTATTCCAGTCAAGATCTTCTCCTGTTTTTAGATTGTGGAGTTTTTTATGAGTTTATTCCCCTGGATAAACTAGACCATGATCAATCGGCAGCGATACCACTGGAAGATGTAGAGATCGGCAAAAATTATGCACTGATTATTTCTACAAACTCAGGCCTATGGAGATATATGCCTGGAGACACGGTCATGTTTACCTGCACTGAGCCTTATAAAATAGTAATCACCGGTCGAACTAAACATTTTATCAATGCCTTTGGAGAGGAAGTCATGGTCTCCAATACCGATGAGGCTATCAGTCGTGCCAGCCATGATTTGAAGGTCAGGATTCGGGAGTACATGGTAGCTCCCATATATCTCAATACGCAATCTAAGGGTGGACATCAGTGGTTGGTTGAATTTGACGGAGATACTCCGGATCTCGATCAGTTTGCCAAAGTACTTGATCAGCATCTTCAGAGCATAAATTCGGATTACGAAGCCAAACGATTTCAGGATATGGCGATAAAACAATTGGAAGTGAGAGCTGTACCCACGAAGACCTTTGAGAAGTGGCTGAGGAGCAGAGGTAAAATAGGGGCCCAGGTAAAGGTGCCTCGCTTGTCAAACAATCGGCAACAAATGGAGGAGATCTTGAATTTGCTGAGTAAAACTCCAGTGATATGAGTACCCTAGATGAAGAGTTGACAGAACTCATGCAGACCAGGGTAAACCCAGATCTATCAGATACCACAGAAGGCGATGATCAACTGATTGCTTTTATGAGTAAGCGAATTGAAGAATTAATGGCTGGAGAGTTCGAATCCCTAATGAGTATGATGTATCGACTTGATGTTGATGAGCGGAAAATCCGCAATGCTCTGTCGCCAATGAATCCGGAGAATCCAGCTACGAGTTTGGCCCGGCTAATCGTTTTGCGGCAGAAAAGAGAATGGCAACTAAACAAAAATACCAACCGCCCTCGATTGATGACTGGATAGATATTGAGTAACATGCTCACGAAAATTCAAGGTGTCATTATCAGATCGATAAAATATGGGGAGACCAGTCTTATCTTCGACATGTATACTCAGCAATACGGCTTGGCAAGTTTTATTGTCAATGGAGCTCGTAAACCTAAAAGTAAACTCCCTTCATCGCTGTTTCAACTAATGAACTGGCTGGAAGTGATTGCCTATGTAAAAGATCCTCGTTCACTTAGTCGTATTAAAGAAGCTCAGCTCATTTTTCATTATCAAAATTTACCGTTTAACCGGTACAAGAGCAGTATAGCTCTATTTATGACCGAAGTGATTCAGAAGACAATCAAAGAAAATGAAGCCAATCTTTCACTTTTTTCGTTTTTACACGACACTTTCAGTTTTTTGGATCTTTCACAAAAGCCGATCGCTAATCTTCACATCGCTTTTTTAATTGAGTTGAGTGGTTTTCTGGGCTTTCAACCCCACGGACAGTGGAGCGACAAAACACCATATTTCCATCTGGTAAGTGGTCAGTTTGTCGAGGTAGCTCATCCTTTGTATACCTTAGATAATGAGATTAGTCGTACCATATCGGGATATTTGTCGATGAGTATGGAGCAAATTCATGAGCATATTGTGACAAGGGAAATGAGACAAAGAGTTTTGGCGGAAATTATCAGTTTTTACCGCTACCATCTTGACCGGATGCCCGAGATTAGAACCCACAAAATTCTGTCAGAGGTATTTGACTAATTCGGCGCATTGAGGCGAAAACTGCTATCTTGCCCCCCGAATATGTGGGCCCAAAAATGAAAGAAGCAACCTACAGCATTAATTATAAAATTAAGAAATCTAGTACACCGGATATTCGCAAAGCGCTCTATACTGGTATGTTGTATCCTCGTATGATTGAGGAAAAAATGTTGAAATTATTGCGACAAGGGAAAATTTCCAAATGGTTTTCAGGCATCGGGCAAGAGGCTATTTCGGTCGGTACCACCATGGCACTGAAACAAGATGACCTGATTTTTCCTCTCCATCGCAATTTAGGAGTATTTACTTCCAGACTAGTGCCCTTGAAACGAATGATCTCACAATGGCAGGGTAAACCTAGCGGATTCACCAAAGGGCGTGATCGCTCTTTTCACTTTGGATCTCTGGAGCATCATATCGTCGGTATGATTTCTCATCTCGGGCCCCAACTATCACTTGCTGCTGGTGCCGCACTCGGGTATAAGCTGGACGGATCTCAGAATATTGCACTCACCTTTACCGGCGAAGGAGGAACAAGCGAGGGTGAATTTCATGAAGCCCTCAATCTGGCGGCTGTCTGGAAGCTTCCGGTTATCTTTGTGATTGAGAACAATGGATATGCGCTCAGTACCCCAACCAGTCAACAATATATTTGTGAAAGCTTATCCAGCAAAGGCGTAGGGTATGGGATGAAAGCTTATCAGATCGATGGCAATGATGTTTTGGAAGTGTATAACACCACCCAAAGAATCATCAAAAAAATCAAAAAAAAACCACAACCAATACTACTCGAGTGTAGGACTTTCAGAATGCGTGGTCATGAGGAGGCATCAGGCACTAAATATGTTCCTGATGAATTGATGGACGAATGGGGCGCAAAAGACCCACTCATCAATTACGAATCTTTCCTCCTCGAATTGGGAGAAATTGATCAGGATTTTATTGATCAGACCAGACTTCATTTGCAACATCATATTGACGATGCGGTCAAGGCAGCTTTTTCTGAAGATGAGGTAAATTCGGATCACACCACCGAGTTGCAGGCGGTTTATGTCGCTTCCGGGAGCTCGGATTCTCCAACTGAAGTGGGTACTGATTATCGGGGTGAACGAAAAATACGTTTTATTGACAGCATACGTGAAGCCCTATGGCAAGCTATGGTGGCTGATCCCAAATTAATTTTGATGGGTCAGGACATTGGCGAGTACGGTGGTGTTTTCAAAGCGACTGAAGGGCTTATATCCGAATTTGGAGCCGAGAGAGTACGAAATACACCTCTATGCGAAAGTGCAGTGATAGGAGCGGGAGTAGGCTTGTCTTTGGCAGGCTATCGCTCGATGGTTGAAATGCAGTTTTCGGATTTTGTAACCTGTGGCTTCAATCAGATTGTTAATAATCTGGCAAAACTTCACTATCGCTGGGCACATGCCCCAAAAGTTCTGATCAGAATGCCCACCGGAGGGAATGTCGGGGCTGGACCTTTTCATTCCCAAAGTACAGAAAGTTGGTTTGTGCATGTACCCGGCCTTAAGATACTCTATCCATCCAACGCCTATGATGCAAAGGGGCTTTTGATGGCAGGATTGCAAGAACCCAATCCGGTGATGTTTTTTGAGCATAAATTTCTTTATCGCAGTAGTGAAGATCTGGTACCGGAAGAACCTTATACAATACCGATTGGAAAGGCACGTGTCGTCAGACCAGGAAGGCTTGTAAGTATCATAACTTATGGTCTGGGAGTGAGTTGGGCCACTTCAGCTGCTGATGATCTGGACATAGATGCTGAAATTGTCGACCTGCGAACCCTTTGTCCGCTCGATTTTGAGACCATCGATGAAACTATTAAAAAAACCGGCCGGGTACTGATTCTTCACGAAGCAACCCTCACCGGAGGAGTGGGCGGTGAACTTGCGGCGTACATTGCGGAGCATCTGTTTGAGTATCTTGACGCCCCAGTGGTTCGATGTGCATCCCTGGATACACCAGTACCTTTTGCAAAGTCATTGGAGACCCTATTTTTACCGGTAGAACGATTTAAATTAAAACTGGCGGATATCGTCAGATACTAATTCACCTTAAAAAGTAAAAAATGAAACTTGAAGATATAGTCGCGGTCAGTGGAATGCCTGGATTATTTAAGATGGCTGGTTCAAGGCCTAATGGTATCATCATTGAAGATATTGATTCAGGCAAACGCAAGTTTGTACCTAGCCGCAAGCATCAATTTTCACCTTTAGAGACCATTTCAATCTTTACCTTGACTGACACGGAGAGCCTGATTGATGTTTTGCGGAAAATGTACGCCCTAAGGGATGAAGTTGCACTCATTTCTGCCAAAGCTTCCAATGATGATTTAAGGGCATATTTCTTAAAGATTTTACCCGATCATGACCAGTCGAGGGTGTTTTTCAGAGACATTAAAAAGATGGTAAAATGGTATGAATTTCTAACTAGCCGTAACCTACTCAACTCAACTACTTCAGCAGAAGAGGAAGAATAATTTTAGTATGTATCTAAATAGAAAGGTTGCAGTGGTGTTACCAGCCTATAATGCAGCCAAAACCTTAGAGGCTACTTTCAGGGAAATTCCTTTTGACATTGTTGATGAAGTGATACTCTGCGATGATGCAAGTACGGATGAAACGGTTGATGTTGCCGAAAAATTAGGAATACATACCATTGTCAAACATGATCGGAACAAAGGCTACGGAGCCAATCAAAAATCACTTTATAATGTAGCACTATCGCACAAGGCAGACATTATTGTTATGTTGCATCCAGACTATCAATATACTCCAAAGTTGATTACTGCGATGGTCAGTTTGATAGGGCAGGAATTATTTCCAGTGGTTTTAGGGTCTCGAATCCTCGGAACCGGGGCCCTGAAGGGTGGTATGCCCATCTATAAGTATATCGCCAATAGACTCCTTACCTTTTTTCAGAACGTGCTTTGTGGTCAAAAACTCTCCGAATATCATACCGGATACCGGGCCTATGATCAGGCTGTTTTAAGAAAGATTTCCTTTCAGACGAACTCTGATGATTTTGTTTTTGATAATGAAGTGTTATCGCAGATTATTTATGCGGGTATAAAGATAGGAGAGATCTCGTGCCCTGCCCGATACGAGGAAGCATCCTCGAGCATCAACTTTGCCCGAAGCGTAAAATATGGATTGGGGGTGGTTCGTGTATCAGTCATGCATTGGTTGCAAAAATCGAAGTTGATGAAGTTTGAGATGTATCAGATGCAGTAGTAACTTACCTTTTTTGACATAGACTGAGCACATAACGCCAGAGACCTGCTTTATAGCTTTGATACATGGCCTTAGAACCCTTGACATTCTTATTCCGATAAGGCTTCAACAACCTTAAAGATGAACCCAGGGTGCCTATCCAACTCCATCGGGCCGCATGCTCGTAAAGATTCTTCAGTGAGATCTCAACCTGACTACTGAAATCATGCTGTTGTACAGTCGCAAAACCTGCAGCTGATGCGTGATGATGGTGTTCTTCGGAAGTATCAATATCCATACAGGCCCAACCATCTAACCATTTATGCAACAGTTTTTCCTCTTCCTTATTGAAGGGTCGCTTCTCACGATGGTAATCAGCAACAATCAACTTGCCACCTGGCTTTAATATTCTGAAAGCCTCCTTATAAAAATCCCTTTTGTTGGCAGCATGGCATAAGCTTTCGCAGCTCCAAACCACATCAAATTGTTCGTCGGCAAAAGGGGTATCGCAGTAATCTGATTCGATAAAGTTACATTCCTTTTGCAGACCTAACCTCTTGGCCTTGTCCTTGCATTCGTTGATTTGATACCCGGTGATGTTTACCCCGATTACCTTCACTTTTTTTTCTTTTGCTAACCAAAAGGAACCGCCTCCCCAACCACATCCGGCATCTAATACCTGCATGCCCGGTGTGATCCCGGATATCCTGGACATCACCTCATTGGTGTTTAACAAGGCAGCTTTATGATTTCTGGCCGTCTCGTCGTAGATGCCAAAGTGAGCAGCCTGATAGGGGCCACGATGCCAGACATATCGATGATCCCAGTCTGTCTCTTCATAATACCGGATCACTGCCTTATGTTGGTTCTTACTCATCGTTCTAGTTATTACTGGCCAAAGACGTGCCATGTGGGTAAAATCGCAAAAGAAATTTATTATAGATAAGACAATGTCTTTAAGGAATCCATGGAAATCCAATCCTGTGAATCGACTTACCGCTATGCTCAAATTATTCGCTTGATTAACTGGCATTGCAACATGACCGGGTAGTTTGGTCTTGTTCTGGTGAGCGGCTCTGCACCCTTATAACTCTCTTAAAGGAGAGAACCTACCGTCACTAAAATACCTAAAACGTTATTCATAGCACCATATAAAGTCTCTCCCATTTCCAACCCCCGATATTTATCTTCGGTGGATTTAGGAGTCCATCCTGCTAATTAATCCTAAACAAGTTCGTTGCGACTATTATTCGGGTTCGAATCCGAGAATTACCTGGAATTTCCCTAGTTCTGACCATTTATAACCATCCGGATTATTAAGTACTTCTGGTTTGTCAAAGCCAAAACCATAATCGAATCCTAGTGTGCCAAACATAGGGAGGAATACCCTTAAGCCTAAGCCTGCAGACCTGCGTAAGTTAAAAGGATCGTAATCTCTGAAACTAGCATAGGCGTTCCCGGCATCGGCAAAAGCCAGGACATATATGGTGGAACTCGGATTAAGAGATACCGGATACCGAAGCTCTAATGAAAACTTGTTGTAGATGGCAGCCCCGGTCACTCGCTGTGTTTGGGGTTGAAATTGAGCAGGAAAGTCCGAATTCTCATAGCCCCGGAAATAGATTTGATCCCTGCCAGTGATGGTATATTGTGTAGCCAGAGGCTCGGCGGCAAATTCAAAACGCTCAAAGGGTGACTCACCCACTTTTTTATTATAGAAACCCAGCATACCCAGCTTTGCAGAGGCCTTCAAAACCAATTTTCCAGCTACGCCATGATACCATTCAGCGGCAAATTTCCATTTGTGGTATTCGATGAATTTATAGAATTCCTGCGGACTCAGGTCTGAATAGTCTTTGCCGTTGATCAGACTGTAGGGTGGCGTCAGTTGCATGGTTAAACTGAAAGAAGCTCCATCTTTTGGAAAGATGGGCTCCGCAACCGTACTCCTCGCAAATGTCTGTTGGAAGAAGAAATTGTTGAAACGGCCATTTGAGATGACACTTCCGTTTGGAAGAAAAAAGATATTCGAAAAATCATTAAGACTTATCGTCTGTAAATTGATCGTTGAGTTTGTAATGAAGTTATCATCAGGCCAGTTCAATCGTGACCCAAGACCCACAGAGATCTGTGCGATCGAGAGATTCTGACTGATGAGAAAGCTGGAATTTTTGGTATAAAAACCTGCTAGTGTAAACGAGTTTGGTTTTCGACCTCCTAACCAAGGGTCGGTAAACGAAAAATTGTACGATTGA
The DNA here is from genome assembly GCA_016711125.1 of Saprospiraceae bacterium. Taxonomy (GTDB): domain Bacteria; phylum Bacteroidota; class Bacteroidia; order Chitinophagales; family Saprospiraceae; genus JABDMH01. The sequence goes on from JADJTQ010000009.1 coordinate 36,397, forward strand.
TAATATTGCCCATTAGTCTGAGCCCTTAGCGATACCTTCTGTCCATCGCCCTGGGGCAATGGTTTCCATGCTTTTCCATTGCGTAAATTTCGCAGTGAAAAATTATTAAAGGTCACCCCTAGTGTTCCAATGAGGCCTCCCCGATAAAATGAATTACTGGGCTGGTATCCTGCACTGAGTTCCAACTGGTCAGACGATTTCTCTTCCACCTGATATTCAATATCTACAGTGCCCCGGTTTGGATTGACGGGAGTATTCATGCCAATCGTCTCTGGGTTAAAGTAACCAAGATTAATGATCTGTCTCTGGGATCGTATTAATTCCTGTCGGCTAAACTTTTCACCCGGTTTGGTCCTTAACTCTCTCCTGATCACGTGTTCGTGCGTCCGATCATTGCCGGCTACTACGACCCGGTCTATATTGGCTTGGGGCCCTTCAAATATCCGCATCTCCAAATCAATACTATCATTATCAATGGCCACCTCAATCGGATCGACTCTAAAAAAGAGATATCCGTTGTCCATATAAAGTGAGCTGACGTCACGGCCATCAAGGCTGAATGATAATCGTTGATCAAGCAGTTCCTGGTTGTACACATCGCCAGCATTAATACCAAGCCGTTCCTTTAAGATTTCATCTTCATAGATTGAGTTCCCCTTCCAGGTAATATCTCGAAAATAATAGCGACGGCCCTCGTTGAAGGTCATGCCAAGATATAGTTTACCTTCCGCATCTCTCCAAAGTGTATCGTCTACAATCCGGGCATCCCGGTATCCGATCGTATTATAGTAATCAATGATCGATTTTTGATCGGTTTTGTAGTCGTCCTGAATATATTTTGAGGATGCTAAAAAACGCCTTTTCATCTTGGTGTTTTTCATCTGCTTACGCAACTTTTTGGCGGAAGCGGCTTCATTGCCAGATATGACCATGTCTTCTACCTTTATCCGTTCCTTGCGGTCAATGGCAAATTCCAGCAGAATGGCATTTTTCAGTTTTTCCTCTGGCTTTTCAATCGCTTCGACCTCCACATCAAGATAACCTTTCTTGACAAAGAAGTTTTTGATGGCAGTAATCGAATTCACCTTGGTGGCGTCGGTTACGATACCTCCACGCAACAGGAAAGGCTTAAGTAAGGTATTTAAGTCTTCTTCATAAAGTTTCTTAATGCCACTATAAGTATGCCGGGATAACCTGGGTCTTTCCTGCAAAATGATTTGTAAAAACACAACATCGCCAATGACTTTCTCCTGTACTATTTGTATATCGGTAAAAAGCTTTTGCCTCCAAAGATTTTGAATGGCTCTTTTGACATCGTCACCTGGGATAGTGATCTTTTTCCCTTTCTTTAGACCCGAAACGATCAATATGGCATTTGCATCACTGAAGTTAGCCCCAGATATTTTGACTTCGCCAATTTCGTATTCCTTCTTGTCGCTGTAATCTACTTGTTCCGTAGGCCTTATGATTACTTCAAGACTATCCTGGGCTCCAATACTGCTATCAATGACTTGTATGGTGTCCTGGGCTCCAATACTAGTGGTGATAGTCACCAAAAACACCAAGAGAAGATAAATGCGAATATTCATATAGTGTAAAGTGTATCGAACAAACGAATGGCAAAGGTAACTGTTGCCGGTTGATTCGCACGTTAACGTTTTCTTAAGGCTCTTAAGCATCATCATTGTAAATATTCCTTTATGCCAACTGCTCACTTATTTTCCCAAATCGACGTTCCCGGTTTTGATAGTCGACGATTGCCCGGTAGAGATCTTGTTTTCGAAAGTCAGGCCAAAAAGTATCGGTAAAATAGAGTTCTGAGTAGGCAATCTGCCATAGCAGAAAATTACTGATACGCAGTTCACCACTAGTCCGAATCAGCAATTCCGGATCTGGCATATCATGAGTAGTAAGGTAACTTTGAAAAATGTCTTCTGTCAACTTTTCCGAATCCAGACCTTTGGTGGCATCCCAATGGATCTTTTTTGCGGCTTCCATCAGTTCCCATCGGGCACTGTAATTTAGAGCCAGCACTAAGGTCAGCCTTTTATTGTTTTGGGTTATCTCAATGCCCTCCCGAAGTGCTTCGAGGGTTTTATCGGGCAATTTTTCAAGATTTCCAATTGCTTTCAGGCGGATATTATTATCCATTAATGTTGATACTTCCTTACGAATGGTTTCCACCAGCAGCGACATGAGGGCATTGACTTCCAGCAATGGTCTATTCCAGTTTTCTGTCGAAAAGGCATACAGAGTGAGGTACTCGATACCAAGTTCTGCAGCAGCTTCCGAAACCTCTCTGACTGATTTTACTCCATTTTTATGGCCAAATACCCGGGGTTGATTTTGTTGTTTTGCCCAGCGTCCATTACCATCCATAATAATAGCAATATGTTTTGGCAGCCGACTCAAATCAATCTTTTCCTTAAAATCAACCATAGTTCGTATGAAAATGGCTGCAAAGTTATAAAATTTGACCTGGTTCTTGAAAATGTACCATTTGACATTGACAGAATCTTAGTAGATCATGACTTAACATGATTTTTAATCACGGGGATTTAGAGAGAGTTGGATTGATTAAACGATAAATCTTTATCTTGACCCTCAGTCAATTACTCACTCGGTAATGAGAATACTTTTTTTTTATTTGTGCCTGTTGGCAAATGTATCTGTGAGCTTCGGTCAGCAGGCAACTACGATACTGTTTGACCAGGGTAGCTATGGATTTGACTATTCGAATCTTAGTGATATAAGATGGAAACAAGAACGATCATATCAAATTTTAGTGCGTCAGGCGACTGATCTGGACCTCCTCAAAAACGTTTCGATTGAAATCAATCGGCAGGCAGGTGATCAATTGCAGGGAGCTCTGGCTATAACGCGAAAATTGAATGGATCTATTGACACCATACCTCAGGATTCGTTTAAATTACAACCCTATGATGCAGTGTATGCAGAGTACATTGCTCAACTCCTTGATCTTGCAGTTGGAGATACCATTGATGTTCAATACGTTATTCTATCCAAACCTACGACTGACATTATCCGTTGGGAGATTCAGCATGCTTACCCGGTTGAGAAAAGTACTTTTCAGTTTATTGTTCCAGAAGTTTGTATTTATCAGGATCATATTACCAACAACTCATTTCTTGCTACTGAAACGGCGCTGGACACTACCTATGTTATTGAGCGAAACAGGATTCCTTCAAAAGGTCTCAATATTTCTTTTCAGAATATTCCAGCCTTTGTCGAGGAGCCATTTGCACCGGATCTTAATGAAACCCGCCCTGCTGTGCTTTTTGCGATTTCTGACCTTAGATTGGGAAACACTGAACTATATATGCCGAGCTGGGCAGATCAGGTCACTGATCTGATAGTAGGTGACTATTTCGGTAAACAATTCAGAGTGAGGGTCAATTATAAATGGCTAGTCGATCAGGCGCAAAGCATCTTGAATACAAGATATACCGAAGAGCTAATGTTTCTGAAATTGTATGAGTTCGTCCATACCCAATTTGAATGGGATGGTACTTACGGGCTTTTCCCTTCCCATACTCTTCAAGAGATGCAGACGGTAAAAGTGGTCAATAAAGCCAGTATGAACATGGCCTTGCTTGCCCTGCTACAAGAAGCTGAGTTTAAGGCATATCCTCTTTTGGTGAGTACGATTGATCAACCTTTTATTTACACGGAAATTCCCAACCTCAATCAATTCAATCATTTTTTAATTGCTATCGAGCGGGGTAAGACAATTTATTATTTGGACGCAGGTGATCCTTTGCTGCCAATCGGATTTGTAGACAGTGCAGTGAGACATAGTCAAGCTATATTGATCAAAAACTACAAAGGTGTTTGGGCCGAGATTCCAGATTTCGAAGGCAAAAGCACCTTTATGATTAACCTTAACATACGTGATGACCTTTCTGCCTCGGGCTCAATCCAGGTCAGTTTTGAGGGATATGATGCCCAAAATGAAAGACATTACCTCAATGGGGACCCACAAGGTTTATATTGGAAAGAACGAGTTACCGCCATTAGTCCTAACATTCGCATTGATTCTATCCGGTTTGATAATGTTAAAAACCTATTGGAGCCGTTCATTAACAAGATCTATTTTCACATCGAACCATCTGAAGATCAGGAAGAGATGACTTTTTTTCCGGTTTTCTACACTTTTTTTAATCAGGTATATTTTACCGATTCGGTAAGGGTAAATCGGATTGTTTTCCTTCCAGGCTGAAAGAAAGGGCTATTTTTAATATCACTTTTGATTCTGGCCTTCAAGTTATCTCAATGCCCAAAGATGTAAGGCTGCGAACGATTGACGGATCGAGTGAAATGGAATTTCGGCATTCCCAACAAAATACAAACTCTCAGTACACTTTTTCCATAGACCTGAATAAACGTTTAGTTGAACCGGTCTACTATGATGCAATTCGAAAATATTTGCAACAGGTAGCGGAAAAATTAAACGAATCGGTGGTTATAGGAAGAAAGAGATAAGCCCTTGAGCAGGTATTTGACAGTGCCGCAATCTCCGGGTTCCTATAGGTACCTTTCTTGGATGATTTCCAGATGGTGGATTTCATGCCCTGCGATGATAAATCCAATAGTGAGGGGGGTCAATGGGTTTCCTGCCGCGTGACCCTGGCGCAACATCATCTCATCAGAAAAATACTTAAACATGGTAATGGTTGCCTTCCGTGTATCCTTGTATTCTTCGATGAGCGAATGTGGGTTTCGGTGTTGTATATCCAGGAAAGGAATGTATTCATCTTGCTCAAATCCAGCCAAAGGGGTTTGGTCATTACGTGAGAATCGTAAAGCCCGATAGGCAAAAATCCGTTCTGTATCAATGATGTGCAAGATCACTTCTTTAAGGGACCACTTGTCAATCGCATATCTTAGATTCCACTGATCCTCACTCCAGGACAACATTAATTGCGGAGTTTGTTCATATTGATTCATCAGCACCTTCATAAATGCTTCATTGGGCACCTTATTAATATATCCGGTGAATGGATAATCAGATGTTGTTTGGGGTCTACGTATATCTTTTTCCATCCTATGAATATGTAAAAGATTAATGATCAACCAGTAAAATGTGGTACTAAATCGATTTACTTTTTTAGCAGTACAAGTGGCATATGATTTGCGAGATAGTTTACGGAGCTATTGCGGTACTGGGCATAATGATTTCCAGCGCCGCATTGATATGGTCGAATAAATCCGGTGGATGCCCATGTTGGTAGTCCACCGGATTTCGTTTATGACCCATTCTCACAATCACCAGATCCAGCTCAGGATTACAAATTATATATTGACCTCTGATACCCCGGGCATAGAAAAATGTAGTTGGCGGTAGCTCGCCAACCACCAATGAAAAACCATAGATATCATTGGGTCGTTTAAGTAGTACATCAGGTAACATAACCGGAGTTAAAGCTTTTCTGATATAGGAGGGATCTACGATTTGTTGCTTGTTCCATTTACCATTGTTTAAGCAGAGCTGACCTACTTTGGCAAAATCCCGGGGTGTTGCATAGAAGCAACAAAATGCCTTCTCCATGCCATTTTTGTGATCCAGGTTCCAGAATGAATCATGCTCGGCTTGAATTGGAGTCCATAATTTTGTAGAGGCAAACTCAGAGATCGTAGTTCCCGAAGCACTTGCCAATACCATAGCCAGTACTTGCGTGTTGCCACTGGCATAGCGAAATACTTCGCCGGGAGGCCTTCGTACCTCCAGTTTATCGATGAGCGTCTGAAGATCATCACCATAGTAGGCCTCGGCATTGTGACTGAGAGCTCCACCTTCCGACTCGATCCATTTAAGGCCCGAGCTCATTTGTAACATATGACGTATGGTGATTTTATCCTTGGGGGTGGATTTAAAAGAATTCACATATTTGGCGACGGGATCGTCCAATCTTAGAAGACCTTCTTTGATTGCTATGCCGATTAGGGTAGCAACAATCGACTTTGCAACACTAAAAGAATTGGTCACCTTGCTCTCATCAAACGGTGGCCAATATTTTTCAAAATGAATTTTTTCATGTTGGATAACCAGAAAAGCAGTGCTTTCCAGCGCCTCTAGTTTGCCTAATGACTCAGTCGATAAGGTGACAGATTGAAAATCTTCGGCATAAATCCAAGGGCTTGGATCGCCGGCGTGAATCAATCGATTTTCAAAGGCACTCATCTCGTCGATCGCCGGCCCCAACCTTTTTGACCGGTATGACATCTTAAGACCTTTGATGATATGGGGCTTCAAAAAGAAAATGATGCCCACGATTGAAACGATGATGAGTAAGATGCCCAAAATCATAATGTTCTAGTTATTTTTTTTGTGATCGTTCCCGACTAACTATATCGATAGCTACAATGATAGCCATGGCACCAAAAACAGGTACACTGGCCTTGTCGGAGTCAAGAAAATTATTGAGAAATCCATGTGAAAAATAAGTAACAAGTGCCAGGGTAGCAAATAGAAGAAAATGCCGGGGCATGCCATCTGTTAGCCTTTTGTAGCAACGATAAGCCGTAAAAAAAATCGTTGTAAGAAGAAATAATACAATCAACAATCCGGGATATCCTGTCTCAGCCAAGGGGCCGAGGTACTCACTATGCGCATTCCCAACATCTCCAAAGTTGGTGCTGATTATGGTCAAATCACGTGATTTTTGATAGGGGGCATATTCAAACATATAAGTACCTGGACCAAATCCGAATATTGGTTTTTCCTTGACCATGGCAAAGACCGAATTCCAACGATTTATTCGTTCCAGATTGGAGGCATCTGTAGTTATATTGGTGATCGACTCTACATTTTCAACAAGGTTTTCTGATGAGTCAATACGATTTTTTTGCAATTGTAAAAGAATGTCATTAAAGGTAAATAGCAGAATTAGGGCCAATCACTGCTCCAATGCCAAATATCAACTTTACACTGATACGGATTTTACAATGGCCCAAATAACAAAGGCGACTACAACACTTAGCAGTGCTGCCCTTGAGTAGGTATAAACCAATGTGACAAAAAGCAAAATCAATGACAAAAGACCTAAAAATCTTGCTTCCCATGATTGCCTGGTACGAGTCACAAAGCCAAATACAACCGGGATGAAAAATGCCGCGACAGCACCATATTGGGTATGGTCACGGTAGAATGGCTCCATAACCCAATGAGCAGGATCTTCCTCAAACCCATAGTTAGCATGCCTAAGCGTAGTATAAATGACGATTCCGATGAAAGGGACTAGGTACAGCAATAAAAATTTAGAGATGTTCCGGTGGTTCAGAAAAATGGTGGCACCGGCAAAAAATATTGGCACGATAAACCAAGCCCGGGAAATCAGATACTTGATCGAGACGATAGGTTGAACGCTAGTGAGAGAAGTAACAAATAGCCAGGCAAAATAGATGTAAATCGCTATGGATACCGGATGTATAATCACCGCTTTTGCAATCACCTGCGAGTGCAACTGACCCAATAAGATAACAATCATAAAACCAAACAAAAGGGGTTCGGTCGGCAAGTAGAAGGCAATCTCTCCTCGCCCCAATTCTTCGAGGTTGATTGAAAACGGAGTTAAAAATACAATGGCAAAAAGGAGATATTTAGGTTTGAAGAATGCCAGAAGTGCAACGACCATAGCCACGGGCAATGCAACGATACTCCATTGTTCGCGAAAGAATGCTACCATCGTAATCAGTAGGTATACCGCACTTGCCATAATGGGCCAGTGAGCAGATTTGTCATTTGAAAGCTGACGTATCATAGAGGAAAGACCTAGGTAGAAATACGGCTAAAAATTTTTTCAGAATTCTCGCGAAGTATCAATAAAACGAGGGCAAAAAGCAATACGGAAAACAAAGCTCCAGCTACTACCAACCATCTAATAGGAAAAGACTTCTTATCAGCCGCAATAGCATGATCCACTACAAATTTTTGAGGAATATCTATCGACATATCGGCGATAAATTGATTGCGGTAGCTATTAAATTTCATCTTTTGATCGGTCAGTATATCGCGTTCTTTCTTTTTCGTATCATATTCATCGCCATGTTCCTTATTTGATTCGATTTGTTGATGTAGTTCTTGAATGACCCTATTGCCACCATTACGAAGAGCTTCTCCATAAGCCTGATAAAGACCACTTCTCTCAAGATCTCCAACCACTCCCATTGCCTGGAGGCGGTCTAGTTCAGTAATAATTTTTTGAAGTGAGGTATCAAGGCGCAAACCCTCATCTTCCAGCATGGTCATTGATGTCTTTGCCCGGTCGCGAATCATCCTGTTTTTGACGCTGTCTGTAAATTCAGCAACACTATTGGCTATCTCCGCAGCTTTTTGGGGGTTCGTATCATCGACTGTAATGTCGATTGAATTGTATTTGGTTCGTTTAGCAGAGATGTTACTCCGGTATTTTTGTCTGATTTTTGAACGGGAATATCTGTCGTCCCGATCTATTTTATAGTGGGTATAGAGTCCATTTTTTTCAACAACCCTTTCAAATAGTTCTTCCGAATTAATGATTTGCAAAAGCTGCTCGGCCTCCTCTTCTTCACCAAAATCAGAAATATTACCCCGGCGTACATTGCTTTCATTGAGGGTAAGCGAATTGGTTCGGGCGGGAAAAATGACAACGGTAGAGCGGTAGTATTCCGTCAAAAGCAAGGAAATGACCGCCGCAACAATCGTAGTTATGATTGCGAGGATAGACAGAAACTTCCGGTGCCTCCAGATTAACGAGAAAAGTGTTGCAATACTTAAATCAGGAGCGGGTTGTGCCATATGATGTTACTAAATGTGCAAATGTAGAAAAAAGAACCCCTTCATGACGATCCATCTGTCACTTGGTGGCATCTTGCCATGATCGAAATGACATAAGACGAAGAGAAAACGCGATTGGCAAAGATACCAGACCAACAACAAAGACCGATAGGTACCAGGGAAAAGGCCAAAGTTTTGACCAGTAGGTAAATGCTAGAATCAATCCGGCAAAGGCCAAAAGTCTTATCCAGTTTCTGAAACCGGAGTCGAGTTTCAAATGCCGATGCGCCAATACAACGAGTGCAGTGGCGGTGGCCAATTGGGTAATTAACGTAGCCAGTGCAGCTCCCCAGGCTTTCAGGTTAAAATAAATAGAAAATTGAGCACTAAATTGAGTAGAACCCCAGCAGTAAATATCAGATTCATCGATCTTATGCTTTCGTTTGCAGTGAGCAAGGTGCCATAGATATAAGCAATTGAGGTACCTAAATAACTCACGAATAGTATCCGGTAGACTGCTGTCCATTCTGCATCAGCATCATGATACAAAGTAAAAATGATGGAGTCATAGTACACAAAGGATACGGCAGTTAAGGTCAGGCTGAAGGTAAGCAGGACATTTTGAGAGATTCTGGTAAGATCACCAACAGGCACATTGCTCCGAATCATCTTGGCAAACATGGGTAATAGCAATCCAGCAAATAAAAGACCTACATTGCTAAACGCATCCAAAATTCGATATGAAGCTGCATAGATGCCTGCCTGTGTCTGACCATCTGGAAGCAATCGCTCTATCATCACTCCATCCATGCGGGTATAAAGTGTCATTAAAAAGAGGACGAGGGCATAAGGCATACTTTTTTTAAGGAGCGCTCTTATAAAAATCGGATCAAACCGAAAACCAAGCGAGAGGATAAGATCATGACGAATGACAAAGATTATTGCCAGAATAAGCGTGAGAAGATAAGAGGCTAGTTGGCATAAAACAAAATATGAAATGCTAATTTCAATCGAAGGAGCCTGCCACAATAGATAGCCCATTCCGATTATCATAAAAAGTTTATCTGCAACCGAAAGGAAGCTATCTTTCGCATAGTGGCCCATAGCACTCATTGTCGTGCGGAGATACATCACAAAGGATGCTAAAATCTGATTGCCAATGATCATTAAAAGCAGCGGCCAGATCAATTCTTTAAAACCAATAGATAGAGCAGCAATTAAGGTACAGAGTGCAAAAAGAACGGCCAGAAGTAATTTGGCGGCGAGTATTTTGGTAAATATTTGGGTATTAAAGACTGATATTTACTAAATACACTATGATTAAAATTTTGGATGCCAAAGTCATTCAGTATTTGAAAGAGGTAAACGAAATTGAAAAGCGCAAAATAAAGGCCATATGCCGAGGCACCCACAGCATTCTGCACTCCGCGATCGATTCCGAAAATATAAAGGGGCTTTACTGAAGCATTTAAGACAATGACCAGGACCAGATTGGAAAGAAATAGTTTTTTCATTAGTCGTCCTTCTTCAATGCACTGTTGATTTTACTCCAGAGGTCTCTTGGCTCAGGCCGTAAAGGAACAGGATTTTTATAAATTGATTCTAAATTTGAGAACAAATATGAAATTTGTCACCTCACTACTGCTGGTATTCGTTTTCATTTCATGCAATTCGAGGCCCAAAGAAATGAGTATAGGTCATAATGAAGCTCCAGGAAAATCGAAAATGATGTCGCTGTCAGATAATAAAGGTTGGATTGATTTGTTTGATGGAAAAACCACCAAGGGCTGGAGAACTTACAAAAAAGATACTCCTGGAAAAAGCTGGATTGTCGAGAATGGAAATCTGATGCTCAAGGTAGTTTCGGATAGCAAGGGTCATACCAAATCCAGGGATGGAGGAGATATCATCACCGAAGGCCAATATGAAAATTTTGAACTGTCTGTTGAATGGCATATCAGCAAATGTGGGAACAGTGGGATTCTCTTTAATGTAGTGGAAGGTAGAGACTATGATCGGGTATATCACACAGGGCCGGAAATGCAAATACTTGATAATACCTGCCACCCTGATGCTAAAATTCATACCCATCGTGCTGGTGATCTTTATGACCTGATAGCTTGTACAAAGGAGGTGTCGAAGCCAGCAGGAGAATGGAATCTTTCCCTGATTCGAATAGTGAATGGGCAGGTCGAGTTTTACCTCAATGATGTCAAAGTAATCGAGTTTACAATGTTTGGTCAGGAATGGTCTAATATGATTGCCGACAGTAAGTTTAAAGACATGCCGGGTTTTGGGATATTTAGGAAAGGGCATATTGCCTTGCAAGACCACGGAGACGCTGTTGCTTTCCGCAATATACGCATCCGGGAACTGTAGCTCCCCACTGGATACCATCGATTTCTTAAAAATTTCTTAACATTTCGGAACTAGAACGCCAGACACATTCGTTATAAGGCAAAACTTGAGCACATCATCAAATGCATAAGTTCCCCCTCTGATGGACAAGATCAGTAATCCTGGTAGTCCATTGAGATACGATCCACTCCGATTCTATCTATTCTAAACGTAAGCCTTATTAATTAAAATGAATTAAATCATGAAAAACGAAAGTCATCTGGATGACCAAAAACCCCTTCGTAAGCTTAAAACAGCCCTTTGGGTATTAAGTACCCTATTAGTATTAGCCTTGATTGCTGCCGGATCATTTTGGGCCAAAAGCAATAAATATGAAAATGAAACCTCCAAGTTGGTAACCGATCTTTCTGAGTTGGATAGTACTAAAGTACAACTTGAAGGAACGCTGGCCTCTTTAGAAGATTCTTACGGTGATAAGATCACTGAAAATGAGCAGCTATCAACTACCCTCACCGAGAGAGTAGCAGAAGTGGAAGATTTGAAGCAACGAATTCAAAAAGTAAGATCGCAATTGGCAAAAAGCCAGGAAGTCAATGAGCAAATCAACGGACGGCTAGCTCAGTTTGAACAACTAAGAGATTCTTTGGAAAATGATATTTTAACGCTCCTGGGACAAAATGAAGATTTGCAGGCCACCAACAATGAGATAGCCACCGAATTAACCTTATCAAAGGAACAAATCCATGGACTCACTGATGACGTGCAAAAACTAGATCAAAAAAATCGAGCCATTGTAGGTCGTCTCTTTCAACTTGCACCGGCTGGGTTTGTCGCCAATAATTTTAAAGTGACGGCCATGCGAAAAAATGATAAAGTTACCGCTAAGGCCGGAAGAGCCAACGAGATCAAAGTCGCATTTGACCTCAAAGATGTGCCACAAGAGTATCAGATAGATGAAGAACTTTATCTGGTCATTACCAAATTTGACGGGAATCCGGTTGGAGATATTCAAACAAAAAATGTCAAAGTAAAGTCGGCAACTCCGATCGATATTGCAGCCGCAGATGTAGAACAATTAAGATTAAACGCACTGCAGAGTGTGGTCATGTCTTTTACTCCCGGCCGCAAATTTGAATCCGGATTATATAATGCTCTCGTCTATGCCGATCATGGATTCCTTGGAGCAACTAGTTTTGAGTTGAGGTAAATCATATTTGAAGAATTAAATCACGGGGGCTGCATGGAGTAAATTCATGCAGCTTTTTCTTTTTACACCGGTCGATGCAGCAATTTAGGATTTGTGGCTTATTAATTATTTGAAATCTTTAAAATTACGGCATAAGTGTAATTAATTGTTCACCGATCTAATACATAGTCACCCAGTGGCGAGAGGCTGTATACCACCTCATGGCTAATTGTAAGTCCCAGGTTTTTTAGTTTTCAAAATGAATTTGCAACCAGTCTTTTTCCACCTTGAGAATTTCTGCCTGGTCATCTGCTCTCTGCCCGGGATATTTTTTGATTATTTCAATCAGTTGATGTATGGTGCTATTTCTATTTTTCTATAGCGTTGGATGATGCAGATCTTCATCTCTCTCACTCAACAAGAGCAGAATTTACATCCTGCGGCTTTGCAGAAAGATAAGTTGACTAAAATCGACCCACTATAAAGTACGCAAGAACAATAAGCATTAATTCTTCATCACTCAGTATTTGCTGAGATCTCGATCGATTCTTAGGTCAGGGCATTGATAGCTAATTTAAATTTTATAAAAGAGGCTTCTTTTTGTTTGTTTAATTGATCATAGAGCTTTGGGTTAGTGGTAAATCCTGCCCGTTGAGCATTTCTTTTGCGAGATGCTCTCAATGTTCACTTGCACTACATCTAAGATCTCTAACCGACCAATAGACGTATGCATCAGACTGCCCTTTTTGGCAGAAGGTCTTTTTCCATCTCCTAAAAGCCAGGCTTATTTCTCATGACCTGATGCCATGTAAATCCGACTGTTTAAAAAGCATTGATTGAGAGAGCTGACTTTCATTTTTATTTATTGGCCAACTTAATTAAAATCCAGGAAACAAGGCTTTCAATCGTTGGGTACTCAGCTGGGTACCATATTGACAGAGTTCAAAGGCTTCAGCATATTTGACGGCTTTTCCCCGCGCTTCGCCATATAAGCTAATCAGCAGATCACGATGTTGGTCGGCCACCGCTTCGTTGCTTTTTTTTACGGATTCAAGAATATGTGCTTTGCGTCCAGCAGGGTCTTTGGGCACATCGGCTCCATAGCTTGCCTGCCAGCTATGTTCATCTGCAAACTGGGAGGGCATGGCACCGATACAATCCCATTTTTTTTCGGCGACTGAGCCAATGTCAACGACGATGGCAGGATCAAAGGGATATGGTTTTTTGAATCCATCGGAATAAAACATAAATACCGGATTCTTCTTGGTGGGGTCAGTATTGGTTGAGAAAAATGGTGCGACCACTACCACTGAGGCATCTTGTACCAACTCTCCAGTGTAGCGATGATCCGGATGATAGTCATTGGTCCGGTGACATAGTACGATGTCTGCCTGCCACTCACGAATCAAGTCTGCTACTTTTCGACGATTTTCGAGGGTAGGCATTAACTCACCGTCATGAATATCAAGTACCTCCGTTTCAATACCAAATATACGGGCACATTCACCCACTTCTGCCCTTCGCCGGTTAGCCAGTGGTGCTCCCGCCTCCTTAAAATGACCAATATCGCCGTTGGTCATTGCAACAAATTTTACCTTATGACCTTGAGAGGCCCACATGGTTGCGACGCCCCCTGCTTTTAGCTCCGCATCGTCGGGGTGAGCACCAAATGCAATGATTCTGAGTTTGCCATCCGGATGGTTCTGAGCAGCCAGATAGTCTGACCATAAAAAGACCATTGTAAGAAGCACAACAAAAGAAAGGTAGTCAAATTTAATAGATCGATGTTTATTGGCTTAAAGTAAGAAATTTCAAGTGACCGGCTTAATTTTTAGAGATTTTAGATGAACGGGAGATAAGATTTTTCATAAAGTAGAGAGCAAAGGGCTATTGTTCAAACTGTGAAGTTTTGCCGTTCATTCCTGATGCATTGCAGGACTACTTCTATTGCAAACCATAATCTAGCCAGGGTTTATGAAGTCCTATATCAAATAGTGATAGGAGAGAACAGAATTTATATTCTGCGGCTTGCCAGCAAATATATTCTTGTGCTTCTTAATACATTCAATACTGGTTTGGTAGTGCATTACCGAATCTTATAGACGTGGACCTCCGATTGAAATCAGGACAGCTTAGTCGAAGATCCCATTCTGCAGCTTCTCTAGAGGAAAGATATGAAAGTATGACTCACTTGACCTACTATGAATTCAAAAGGTCATGGGAAAATTTAAACTAGAAATTTTAAAACATGACCACCAAAATTTGAGTCCGATACCATCTAATCAAATGAATAGAATTTAAATTTTATCCAACCAAAATTCGTTATGCAGCTAATCAATCAACCCGAAATAATTGGCGGGGCTCTATTAGTTTTTGTTGCTATAATTTGCTTGTTTTCGTTCCTGATTCGCGCGAATAAAAGAGGTGCTGTTGATTATTCCTCAAGGACCAAATATCCCGGCAAAGATATTTTTACATACCGACCATATTTCCTGGAGTTAGGCCTTTTCATATCCCTGACTTGTGTCTATTTGCTGTCTGGCTGGACCACTACTCAAAATAATGTTCTGGTAATGAATGATCCGGACGGGCCATTTGAAACGATGGATTTAGAAATTGTCCGTACAGAACATCTTAAGGGGCCAGCGATTAAGACAGCTCCTGTCGAAAGGCCACATGAAACATTGATTATTAGTGAAATTCTGGAAACTGAAGAGCCGCTTTTTATCGATCAAACGATAGTTGAACCCGAATATTCAATCGGATCTGAGAAGATGACAACACACCTGCCACCGGCACCTCCCATGCCAAAAAACATGGAAGCAGATATTCCGGTATTATTTTCGGAGCATATGCCCCGTTTTCCTGGTTGTGAGAATCATAATCTTTCTGATGCGGAATTGAAAAATTGTTCTGATAAAAAGTTGCTCCATTTTTTATATCGTCATCTTAAGTACCCGGTCCTGGCTCGCGAAAATAGTATCGATGGTACCTGCGTTATTCGATTTCTGGTGACAAAAGAAGGCACCGTACAACGAGCAAGTGTCATCCGTGACATTGGAGGAGGTTGCGGTGAGGAGGCACTGAGAGTGGTCAATTTAATGCAGGAAATGGCAGATAAGTGGACACCAGGTAGGCAGAATGGTCAGCCAGTGACTGTACAATTTAATCTCCCGGTTCAATTTAGGTTAGAAAGATAGGGAGAGACTTGGTCCCAATCCACTCATCAAGCCGCTGGGTCAGGACAGAGACCGAAATATCTACAGCTTATTGGTTTGACTTTTTCACTTTAA
Organism: Saprospiraceae bacterium; assembly: GCA_016711125.1. Taxonomy (GTDB): domain Bacteria; phylum Bacteroidota; class Bacteroidia; order Chitinophagales; family Saprospiraceae; genus JABDMH01. The sequence continues at coordinate 52,010 of JADJTQ010000009.1, forward strand.
ATGAATACGTGTTATGAAGGACATGATCATAGAATAACTCGTCAATTATTTAACTATATTGAATGTTAGATTAACAAACGCTGTAGGACGATATTTTCAATCACTAGGGAAGGATGTGACTGTTGACTAAAACAAATATTATGAGAAGAACCTTAATTTTCTTATTCCTCTTATTTTTTTCCACTAGTATGTTTGCCTCCGATCTTTATGTGGGTGTATCGGAGGTTGATATTACACCGAAATTGCCAGTCGCACTGATGGGGCAATTTCATCTGCGGATAGCAGAAAAAATAAATACTCCACTTACTGCAAATGTTATCATCTTGGAATCCAGAAATGGAAATATCGGTCTGGATACAGTTGTTTTTGTGTCCTGCGATCTGGTGTACATTCCAAATCAAGTGTGGAATCAAGTGAGAAATTTAGTCAGCAAAGGGCTACCTGGATTTAGCACAGATAAAATCATCTTAAGTGCAACCCATACCCATACCTCACCCGTGCTAGAAGATGCTTCAGGTGAAAATTCGTTTCATTATAAGTTGCCGGAAAAGGGACTTACTCAGGTAGGGGAATATCGAGAGTTTTTGGTGGATAAAATCGCAAAAGCAATAATATCAGCATGGACTAGCAGAGAAAGAGGTAGTATGTCTTGGGGCTTAGGGCGTGCTGCAGTCCCCTACAATCGTCGGGTGGTCTATAAAGATAGTGAAGCTGTGATGTATGGAAAAGCAGATATCCCAAAATTTAATAACATCGAGGGATATGAAGACCATGATGTACATTCTTTGTTTTTTTGGAACAAGGCAGATGAGTTAGTAGGGATGGCCGTTGAAGTAGCTTGTCCAGCTCAGGAAGTGGAAGGGGCTCTGGAGATAGATGCGGATTTGTGGCATCCAGTCCGTGAAAGATTAAAAGGGAGGTTTGGCAAGGGAGTTGTTGTAGCTGGTTTATGTGGTGCTGCAGGCGACCAATCACCTCATCCGATCTATCGCAAAGCAGCCCTTGACAGAATGCGGATATTAAGTAAAATCAGCAGGGTAGAGGACATTGCAGGCCGGATAGAAGATGCGGTCAGCTGGACCTACGACGTTGTTAAGAACGATAAGCACCATGATGTCGTGCTGGAACATAAGGTTAGGAAAATCGAGTTACCGATGCGCAAAATTACAGTTGATGAATACGTCGAATCGATGAGAATATCGAATGAAGCTGAGGAACAGATTGCCAGGGATCCTGCTATGTCTGATAAAGTTAATACAAAAATGACCTGGTTTGGCGCTATTGTAAAAAGATATGAAGTGCAAAAAAAGAATCCCAATCCTCAATATGATACAGAAATTCATGTGATCCGAATGGGAGATATCGTGGTATGCACAAATCAATTCGAACTTTTCACAGATTATGGAATACAAATGCAATCAAGAAGTAAAGCACTGCAAACCATAGTGGTGCAATTAGCTGGTGCAGGAAGTTATTTACCGACAGAAAAGGCAGTGCGTGGAGGAGGTTATAGTGCAGTGTGTCAAAGTAATTTAGTGGGTCCTGAGGGTGGCGTTATATTGGTAGAGGAGACATTACAGTTGATTGATGCTCTTTGGGATGAATGAATAAAATGTGTTCGAATAGAGAATTGATAATCAAGGCATATAGATTGACATGCTCGCTTATGCTCATGGCGGTATTGTCAATGTCTTGCGATCAGAACAAAATAAATTATGAGAATGGTGCAGTTCCACCGGAAAAAGGGCTAGAGACGTATGACTTAGCGGATGGCTTCCATATGGAGTTATTTGCCAGCGAACCATTGATCTCCGATCCTGTCGATATGGCGATTGACGAGAACGGAGTGATGTATGTTGTAGAGATGTCGGGCTATCCGCTCGACGATAGCCATACAGGAAAGATCAAAATATTGAAAGACAAAGACGGTGATGGGGTGATGGATGAAAGCATCTTGTTTGCGGATCAACTGTTGTTTCCCAATGGGGTGATGCCCTGGAAGAAAGGTGTGATTGTCACAGATGCACCTCACGTGTTGTATCTAGAAGATGTGAACGGAGATGGTCGCTCGGACTTGCGGGACACTATCTTAACAGGGTTTTCCCTATCCAATCCACACGTCAATGTGAACAATCCCATATATGGGTTGGACAATTGGATTTACCTGTCCCATTTTGGCCGAATAGGCACTCGGAAATACGAAGATGAATTTGGAGACCAGGGAGAGGAAATACGGTTTTGGGACGAGGAGGATGGTCCACATTTACCGCCAAACGCGAATAGCAAGAATGTGCGGTTTAAGACGGATGGAGAGAGTCTGGAGATGTTGTCTGAGAAAGGGCAATTTGGACACACTTTTGATGAATGGGGGCATCATTTTCTCACCCACAATCAGAACCATATTTATGAGGAAGTGATTAATCACCGCTATTTGAATCGCAATCCCAATGTGGTCATAACTCAAGCGACTGAGGATGTCTCCGATCATGGTAATTCCGCAGAAGTTTTTCAAATAACGATAAATAAGGACAGGCAACTATTCACACCTGTTGGATTGATGACCTCCAGCAGTGGACTGATTTATTATGCGGGTGGCTTATTCCCACCACCATATGATCAGGCTATCACATTTGTATGTGAATCGGTCAGCAATCTGGTTCATTCAGATCGGCTCACCGACAACGGAGCTACCTATGGAGCGAGTCGAATCGAAGACAGGAAGGAATTTTTGGCCTCGCGTGATTCCTGGGCTCGTCCTGTGAATATGTATATTGGTCCGGATGGTGCATTATATGTACTGGATTACTATCGCCGCATCATTGAACATCCGGAGTGGATGTCAGATGAGGCAATTGAGAGTGGAGATTTATATGATGGTCACAATATGGGACGAATATACCGGATCAGTCCCCAAGGCATACCACCAGCGCAATGGACGAAAGGGCTGGATCTGGGCAAGAGCACAAGTGTGGAATTAGTCAAATATCTAAGTGACCGCAACCGATGGTGGAGGAGTAATGCACAGCGATTGCTTGTCGATCGAAAAGATCAATCAATAGTACCTGTTTTGGAGAAAGAGGTAAGACAGAGTGCGACTGAGTGGGGTCGTTTACATGCTTTATGGACATTGGAAGGAATGGGCGAATTGAAAATGGAAGATATTCTGACCGGCTTACAGGATCGATCTGCAGGGATCCGGGAAAATGCCATGCGATTGGCAGAACGTTATTTGGATGAAAGCCAGGAAATGCAAAAATCGTTATATCGGATGGTTGGTGATCCCTCCGAAAAGGTGCGCTTTCAATTGCTCAGTACTTTGGGAGATTTGGACAACGAAGAGGCGAAATCCGCAAGAGAAAAAATACTATTTGATGATATAGAAGATAAATGGGTTCAATGGTCTGCCTTGACAGCAAAGAGGCTGGATGTGGAAAGTTTGCTAAAAGAAACGATAACAAGAAGAGGCTCCCAATTTGTCGAGCCCGGCCAGGAGGCGACTTCAAAATATGATTCTTTCATAAGTAAACCGGCAGAAATGTTGGGCGCCAGTAAAGATAAAAATCGGATTATATCCTTACTTGGTAGGGGAATGACCGGACAGTCCAAAGACCCAGTGGCCCTTCAGTCTGCTATCTTAAAAGGACTAGCCATAGGACTACGCCGAAATAAAGATAAAAAGCTCATTTTGGCACCAGAGATCCCAAAAATGATCAAGGCATTTTTTGAACAACGTTCTGATGTGGTCCGGGGTTATACTCTGGAAGTATTAGAAGAATTAAATGGCCAGTCATCATCTGCGATACAGAACTCGATGAATCGAGCCATATCAGAAGGCCAAAAAGATAATTATCCCGCCAACTATCGATCTCAGATGTTGAAGTTTTTGGGTTTAGGAGATTTGTCCCCATACGAATCTGAAATCAAAGCATTTATAAATCCAGGGGAAGACCCATTGGTTCAAATAACCGCCTTGGAAGTATTTGGCAAGATACCGGGAACAGCAGTCACTGAATATGTTTTAAAACACTGGGGTGAGATGACGCCCAAGGTGCGGGATGAAGCCCTGAATACGTTTATGAGCGAAAAGGCGCGGGTTGCCATGTTGCTTATGGCACTGGAAGAAGGTGATATTTCTAAAACCGAGCTAGGCTGGTCTCGAACAGTCCAACTAAACCAATATCATGATGAAGCACTTAGAAAACGGGCTCGTGCTTATCTGGCAGAAGACAAGATCGGAGATGTGATAGCGAGCTACCAATCATCACTGGAAACATCGGGAGATAGGGTAAGGGGTCTGAATGTATATAAGGCAAACTGCGCCTTATGTCATCAGGTACGGGGAGAGCTGGGTGTCGCATTTGGGCCGGACTTGGGAACGGTGCATAATTGGGAGGCGAAGGCCCTGATGGCTAATATCCTTGATCCGGCTATGGCTATTGCACCGGGGTATGATTTGTGGCAAATAGAAATGGGGAATGGAGATAAAGTGCTTGGGGTGATTAGTAGTGAGACTTCCAATGCGATTGAACTTAAAATGGGTCCGGAATCCCAAAAGGTGGTTAACCGGCAGGAGATAAAGAGTATACAATCCATTCTGGGCATATCGTTGATGCCAGGTTTTGGAGGGGTGCTGAGTAAGGAAGAGATGGCAGATTTGATAGCATATTTAGGAAATAGTCAACAAATATAGAGACTGAATGCTGCCTGTCTGAAAGCAAAGGCGCAGGGACACTTAAAGGACAGAATGGGCACTATCTTAATTGGTCTTCGGGCTGGAATCCTCGGTTTCCTCATCCAAGATCCACCCAATCTCAGGTTTACGAGCTTAGTTCGGTCACGTTCTTCAGCGGCCCTAGTTGGAAGTCCCTTGAATCGATGACTCGTGACCAATTGGCTAACCTATATCACACCGACCCATCCTATCTCCGTAAAGTAGAAACAGGACTTTTTAAGTTTCAATCAACACTTGAGCAGGTTTTAATGGATCCGCTCCAAAAGTACCCTCCAATTGTTTTAAATATGCGGCCGACTTTACTTTTTCAAGCCGGTCTCTAGCTTCATTTAGTCTTAATCGAACATCCAATTTCTCGGCGGCCTCGGCAAAATTCTTTTTGTTCAGAAAGTTTTCCAGGTATTCGATGTTTTTTGACCAAAGATCGATGTCTCTTTGCTGCTTAATGTGCAAGCGGTCTTTATACCATTGACTATTTAAGACCGAATCTCGCTGAAACATTTTGCGGATGTCGGGATGATGTCGGTCTTTGCCCAAGTAATTTCCTTCAACCATTATTTTGACCAGAACTTGTAGTGGCGGGCACAGCGCCTCAAAGGTACCGTCTCTCATGTAACCTTCAGCGGCCCTTTTTTGGGTAATAAAAAGGTTGTCGATCGAGGCTACAAATGTCTCCATATCTTGCAGTTCAGGCGACAACATATCGTCAGTAACCACGGCATCTGGATTGCTGAAGATGCGACCGAGAAAATGATGGACAAATTTTCGGGTGATTCGATAACCTAATAGACTTGCATTAATTTTTCGCCCCTTATATTCAAAATCTTTGATTTTTTCCAGATAGTCGTTCTGGATCAGATATTTGGCATTCTTTTCCTTAACCGACATCCGGCACCATATCTCGGGAACTAGCAAGCTGATATCATGGTCTATCCGGTATTTTGGTCCAATGTATCCTGCAGCGGACGAAAACCCATCATACTCGGTCAGGATATAAGAAAGAAATGCATTGTTGAGGTCAGCCGCCGGAAGCAGAGCATTAAATGGACCTTTTGTGAGAGCTCCCTCCGAGCCGAAGCCGGTGGTAGAGGGTGATTTGCCGGTAATGCTTGCAATAAAATCAATAAATAACTCAGGAAGTTCCTGATAGTGAATTGGACTATACACGGCTAAAGGAGGTACTTTGTTTGCAGGATCTGCTGGATTGTTTCTTCTTCCCGTCAATACCGCATTTACCGGAAAATAAAGAGGTAAATGTGCTGGTATCTTCCGATTGAAGCGGGTGCGGATTTCAGCAAGATACCGCTGATCGGGATGTACGAGATCTGGCCGGGTCTGCAGGTAACGGGGGTTTTTGGAATGTGCGCCATTAACCATTCGTGGCTCAGAAGGCACGACCAAATACTTGGGTTGATCGCCCTCCAGGAATTGACCAATCAGTTTTTTAACCGGCAGCGTGTAGTCTTCAAATCCAATGGTATCTTCCTGAATAGCCGTCACCTGAGTGCGGTTAAGTGGTTCGAAATTGGATATAAAACTGTTCGGGCTTGATAGATCCAGCTCAGCTTGCCGATCATATCCTTTGTGAATGCAATCATCCGGTCTTTGAAATAGGCGTGCTTCACAATTTTTAACTAATTTGACACTAGGGTTGGTGTAGTCCGGGTTAAGGTATTCCAGCCTCGAGGCAGCAAGTACAACCGATGCTGTTATATCGTCTTCAAATTGCACTTTTTGTGCAGCGGCAAAATCCTTGCGAAGTTGAAATATGCGCCATGAGTGATCAGGGTCGCGACCGACACGGAGGTAAAATGACTGTAATTTTCGATTATTGTACTTTAATTCATTTCCAGGCATTCCGTTTATCCGGTCTACTGTAAAATATTCCCGCCAATCAGTACCCCATTGCTGATCATAGTTTCTTTTGATGACATAGATAAGATCTTTGATCCTCTGGGGTATGGATGATAACCAGCGATTATATTCCGGGGAGTAATCATCAGAGGGGGTAAATAATTTGATCACCGATCCCAATGAACGTTCATTGCTAAGAATTGGGCGCGAAGGTCTTGGGTCTGCATAGGGCCGGCTCCAGCGACCGGAGAAATCCCTTTTCAATATTTCGTCAACGGTATCAAAATCTTCTTTAATGTCTGCCACGATGACCGTGCCCTCAATCATGGCATCTTGAATCGACTTGGATATTTCCGATTTACCTCCACCCGATACAGTGCATGGTTTATGGCATAAGGTACCTTCGGCCACAGTACCGATCAACCGCCATTTTGAACCCTGGATGTGCTTTTTCATCTCAACCTTAAATCCGGTTGGAAGAACATAATGCTTGTTGGGCAATAACTTAAGACTCCGATCCATGCCATTTGATTCCCACCGGATGGTTTGACCGATTAGTTTAAAATGGGCATTTTCTGGAATATAGTATATGTTCGTATGAGTCCTGTCAATACCATATCCCTCTGCCTGCAGATCCATTAGATCACGATAGCGCTCAAGCATGGAGGCAAAGGTCATTTCATGGTCTAGTTGACCCTCATCACTCTGAAATTCTTCACCGAGGTCATAGCTGGGAAATGCAATGGCGCCACCAGCATGTTCTTCCTCACAGAGCCCATAAAGATTGGCAGAAAAGCTTATCTGAGTTTTTACTTCTTTTTTGCAATACCCATAATAATTATCTGCTATCAAAGTCACGATCACACCTCTTTCATCGCGGGAGGTAATCTTAAAAGCCCCGCCATCATTATATTTTTCGGAGGGATCTCGCCAGCACATATCATCCCTTCGCTGCCTTTGCGAAGCATCATCATAATGGGGCAGTCCCAGGTCTTTTTTCCGAAGATTGACTAGATGGGGAGCCAGAATGACACATCCTGTGTGTCCCGTCCATCCTTCGGCATCAAGGGCCGCATCATTTTCCGGAAGATGGGGATCACCAGCATTACCAAAAATAGACTCTACAAAATCCAGGTTACTAACCATACTGCCGGGAGCAAAAAATCGAATCTCCATTGACTTTTCTTTGATCACTCCGGGTACTTCAGGAACAACGATTGGTCGTAGCAGCAGACCCACAAAAAGTTGGGCTTTCTCCTTTTGGCCGGCAGTAAAGGGCAACGTTAAAAGCTCTTTTGGTGGATCTAAAGCAGCCACCAATAATCTCCCAAAGGTAATTTTGGGTACTGCTTTTTTATCATCGGGTATTGGCAGTCCACCCTCGCAAACATGAAAAACGCCTTTAGTGGTGCGTCGGTCTTCCTTTGGATTGTGTAAAATGCCCTGACCGGTACGATAAGATTTGACGATATCAGTTTCATAACTATCAGCATCCGGTGGTATTGACATAATCCTCGCCAGACCGTGACGATCAAGCAGAAAGGGATGTTCAGGCAAAAAGATCTGATCCTTACTCGAATCATCCTGTAGTAAATCTCTGAGATACGCTTGTATCCGACTACCTATCGGTGAAAGATGACTTGACAACAAGCGTGCCTTCTCCTTATAATTATTCAATAGTGGCTTGGCAATATCCAGGAATTCAGAGATGTCATCGTCTCCGTAGTTATGATAACCAAGAGCTGCCAGTTTCAGGTAAATATATTGGATGATCTTAGATTCGTCAATCGTATAATCGGCTTTATCAATGCCAGGTCCAAAAGTACGGCTCACCGTCATATCGTTATAATATTTAGATTGATTGGGTTACTTGTCTCGATTTTATACCAAAGAGCAAAATGTGATTGCATCAATACCCTTAAAATACCCTTTAGCTTCCCAAATACGTTGGGCACAAAAGTACACAGGAAATTGAGAATGACCTGATAATAGTACAGGGATGACTCCGATTAATGGATGAAGAAGCAGACTCAATCAAGATCAGGTCTTTTAGTGATGCTGATCATGCAATAACTGGAAGATATCAAACAAATTTGAGGTTCTTGTTAAACTAGCTGATTTCTTAGGTATATAATGGCTGCTCTATGACTAAGCGGGTAAAAGACTTTATGAGTACACCGGTCACCAGCTGTACCATTGAAGCGAATGTAGGTAAGGTAAGAGATCTAATGCAGATGAAGGGATTTAGTGCCTTGCCTGTGGTCGATATACAAGGTGAGCAGATTACCATGCGGGGTATTGTCACCTATCGCGATATCGCTGGGGTATATGATGATACGATTAATGTCCAACAGGTGATGACTCAACGAGTTTGGGCTATTCCTCCAAAGACCAAGATCGAGACTGCTGCTGATCTGATGTGCCGAAAGGAGATCCACCATTTGGTAGTAATTGACAATGGTCAAGTAGTCGGAATGCTTTCTTCAGCCGATTTTGTTAGTATCGTAGCGAAGTATCAGTTCTGCTGAATCAGCGCAATTGAATTGAGGCCAAAATTTGTGCTTTCACCCAGAAGGGTGTTGGAGTAGAAATTTAGTCTTCATAAAATCGGCGCCAGTGAGTACATCAACCGCCTCCCAGGTCTACTTCCTACCGGAGAGAAATAAACAGCATAGCATAGTTTTGTAAAACAGAAGCGGTTTTTTTAATCATATTTGCTCCCCGCCACTATTTTTTTTCTTCATATGCCTATGGTGCCGGTTCTGCCCTTGTTTTCGGGAGAGAAGGGAGGAAGTGACATAGTCCTCCTGAAGTTTACTTTCTGTTTCTTTTAAAGAAGGACCTGCCATTTGAATCGACTACATAAGGCAGCGATTCTAGATGGGCAGTAACATAAGCGGACATAACATTAGGCTATGCGAAATAAGTATCTTTAGTGAGTGGCAAATAGGTACTTGGTTTCCTGGATTAAGCATCTGTCGATAGTTGCTCCAGAAATACTAATCATTTTTGCGATGAAACGACGAGATTATTTGAAAATCAGAATTTCATGAATCTAACATACACTATCTTCGACAAGGTTGCTCGCCGTATAAGCTGCAAATAATCGAATGAATAAAACCATTACAGACAAGATTGCAGTCGTCCTCCTTTTTATGCTGCCCCTTTTCGGTGTAATTGTTTCATGCTACCATGCCGTCAATATTCCATTACTCGATGACTATAACTTTGTATTTGGTTTTTTGGAAAACTACCAGGGCGCCAATTCATTTGCAGAAAAAATGCATGCCATATTTGCGACGAGCAATCATATGATTTTTGCAACATTTAATTTGATTGTTTTATTGGATTTTACATTGTTTGGAAAAGTAGATTTTATTCATTTGATCTTTTTCAATAACCTCTTACACCTCTTATTTCTCTTCGTATTATATAGAATATTTCAGCAGGAGCAAATATCGGCTACGCATTTTATTCCCGTGGCTCTGCTACTTGCAGCCCCTAATTTTGCAGTTCAGAATTGGGCTTGCTATACCGCCCATGTGTTGGGTGTTGTTTTGACTGTCGCAACGATATGGACTTTAAACAGGCCGGGAAAGAAATATTTTTGGGGTGCTATCTTCCTGGCAATCCTTGCAGTATTGAGTGCCGGAGGTGGGTTTTTGGCATTTTTGGCTCCGATTCCTATATTGCTCACCCGGCATCAGCTTAGGGAGAGAATGATCTGGGGGACTTTTTTGACTTTAATCTTATTTGCTTACGCCTATTGGAGTGCGGCTGGTGTCCAGGAATTTGTAACGACGGAAAAAAACTCAATTAAGGTCACGACCTATGTGTTCAATTTGATCTTATTTTTTGGCTCCTTATTTAAAAGTATATATCAGGAGTACCACCTTTGGGCCGGAATTTTTGGTGTTTTGATCTTCGGTGTTCTGACAGCAATAATTTTAAAGCGATTTCCTTTCTTAAAAATGCACCCCACACTCGCTAGCGGATTGGTTTTTGCACTGATGTTGGCAGCCTTGATTACTTTGACTCGTTCGCAATATGGACTTGGTGCTACCACAGCCTATCGCTACAGGTTGTATCAAGTCATTCCCCTCGTGTTTATCTATCTTTATATTTTAATTGACCAGGCTGAATTCATGCATAAGCACTTTTGGTCAATTATGTGTTGTTCTCTATTGTTTTGCGGATTCAGAATACAATATAATCTAAGCAGGCTGCGGGCGCAGAATTGGCAATTAGAATCAGGGCTGCATAATTTTGTAGTTACCGGTGCTTCGGACCAGTTAAGTTATCATACTCCCGCTAAAGCAGCATATTGGCTCAACCAGATGGGCCAGTTGAAAATATTTGAGCCCGATCAATTAGACGATTCTGGTCGTCCGGGAGTTGATTTAAAAAGGGCCGTTCATTTACAATCGATGAAATTAATCCTTGATAGTGCAGTTGACACGACTCAATATTATCAGCTAAAGGGATGGGCCTTCCCATCCTATAGTCCATCTGAGTCCTTGCAAATTTATGTATTTGTAGAGAGTGGAGCTCATCGGTATTATTATCTTGCCGGGCCCTTGTTAGAATCTCAGGTCCTGATGAGCAAGGCTTCAAGTGGCTTTGTGGGTCTCATAGATAAGAATGAAATAAGTTTTAGTTGGGATGAAGCCAGAATCGGAGTTGCATTACGGCATCCTTTCAGGGTATTATTGCAGAGCATTTTCTGCCATAGTAGACCAACTAAAGCTAATCCACATCCTCGAAAGATACATTGAAAATTATCGTCGGGTCGAAAGAAATCGTCGGTTTCAGTCGACATTTTGGGCAGGTTTTGTCCCTTGCAGGAAGTCACTGTTTGTCGCATCAAACACCTGAAGCCTAAATTGCGTTATATTTGGGCAAATACACAACACAACAATGAAATACATAAGTGCCTTACTTTTTGTGATGAGCTTTTGTGTCTGGCAAATGGGATTTAGCCAAACCTCAAGGCTCGCTATGCAATATTTTGAGACTGGTGAATTTGAGAAGGCAGCATCACTTTTTCAAGAATTGTATGAGAAAGATCCTCGTAGTACCTTTTACTTTGATAAATATATTGAGAGCCTTTTGGCCATGGACAATTTTGAGGAGTGTGAAAAAGTAGTCAAGGCCAGACTCAAGAAAGAACCGCAAAACCTTGCACTATACGTGACCCAGGGAAAGATCCTTGAAGCACAATTTAAGGAAGATGAGGCCGAAAAACTCTATGAAGAGGCCATTAAGAAGATGCCAACAGATCGACTTGCCGTTGTGAAACTCGGGAACGAATTTGTCAATATGAACAAGTTCGACCTTGCGATCAAGACTTACGAAAGAGGCGCTAAATTACTCAAGGACGACATTATTTTTTCCTACAATCTAGGTGATCTCTACCGGAGAAAGTCCGACACTGAAAAAATGATTCATTATTTTCTTAACGCAATGGAAAATGAAACGTCCCGGATCGACAACGTCAAGCTGTTACTTGAGCGATATCTGGGTGGAGACGATTGGATGGAACTCCAGAATCAACTATATGAGCGATTACAGACCAATCAGGAGAATATTCTCTATTCAGAATTATTGAGTTGGGTCTTTATCCAGAATAAAGATTTTAAGAGCGCTTTTCGACAGGTAAAGGCATTGGATCGGAGATTGCGCGAAAATGGAACCAGGGTCTATGAATTAGCTAATATGGCAGTCAATGCCAAAGAATATGATGTAGCCATTGATGCTTTTGACTACCTGGTTACTTCCAAAGATCCGACATCAGCATTTTATCTCGATGCTAAAAAAGAACTTCTTTATACCAAAAGAAGGAAACTAACCGAGGCATTTGATTATACGGAGGCTGATCTGCTGCTGCTAGTGCAGGAGTATAAAGATTTTCTTGACGAGTTTGGTAGAAACAAGAACACCGCCAACATGATCTTAGATCTGGCATCGCTGCAGGCATTTTATCTCAACGATCTTAATGCGGCGATCAGTCTACTCGAAGAAATGGTGGCTCTTCCCGGAGTCAACCAATACTTGAAAGCTAGTGGCAAAATACAATTGGCAGATTATTATCTAATACAAGGAGATCAATGGGAATCAACCCTGCTTTATTCGCAAGTAGACAAGGAGTTTAAAGAAGATCTCATTGGTCAGACGGCCCGATTTAAAAATGCCAAACTTTCCTATTATGTAGGTGATTTTAAGTGGGCACAGACCCAATTTGATGTGCTGAAAGCATCGACCTCCAAGCTCATAGCCAATGATGCTCTCGATCTCAGCGTCTTTATTATGGATAATATGGGGTTGGATACAACCGCCAAACCTCTGGAATTTTATGCCCAGTCTGAACTACTAGTTTTTCAGAACAAGTTTGATGATGCCGAAAAACTCTGGAACCAAATCGAACAAGACTATCCTGATCATTCTCTGGCTGATGATATCCTCTATCTTAAAGCACAAATGCACACCAGGAAACATCAATATGACCAGGCAGCTTTGATGTATCAAAAGATCCTGGACGATCATCTGGAAGAAATTCGGGCAGACAACGCTCTTTATGCTCTTGCCCAACTTTATGAAACCAATCTGAAAGATGTGGAAAAGGCGAAAGAGCTTTACGAAAGACTTTTCATTGACTTCAGTAATAGCACCCTGGCGGTTGAGGCTCGAAAGAGGTTCCGAATCTTAAGGGGCGACTTTGAAGATCCTGCTATTGATCCAGCACAGTAAAACATGGTTCTAGGTTGTCGCATTCCGAGTCATATTGAAATAAGCAGATGTTCCATCTAAAATGGCAAGCAAACATGTCGAAAAGCCTATGAAATTGAGTGACATTTTGCAACCTATGAATTGCCGATCGAACTAAAACGTACAACTAAGCCAGTCCACTAACAAAACGCGATGTCATTCATTCCTCCAATCCAAGCTTGGGAAATTCATTGAGCTCATTTGTCTAAAAATGCGATGGTCAATGTCTGCTGCCCAATGTGATCTTGCTCACGCTCGGTGTGCTTCGACAGGTTTAAATAACAATGTCAAACCGGTTGACTAAAATCATATATTATCCTTGTGAGTGTCATTTGTGATTCAATAGAACTAATTTACTTTGCTAGGTACGAGAATTGATTTTAATAATGTGGATGAACAAATTCTATGTGTGGATTCAGATGCCCTTAACTTTGATGGGAAGTCAAAAAGAAATTGCGCATAGTCAGCACAAGATCAACTATGTGAGATGTAAATCAAGCTATTGAAAAAGTCAATAAATTTATAAAATGCAGATAGAACAAATTTATACAGGATGTCTTGCCGAAGCGGCATATTATATCGAATCAAATGGCGAAGCGGCCATTATCGATCCATTGAGAGAAGTAGAACCATATATCCAGCGGGCTGACAAAGATGGAGCTAAAATCAAATATATTTTTGAGACACATTTTCATGCCGATTTTGTATCAGGACACAAAGATTTGGCAGCAAAAACAGGTGCTAATATAATTTATGGTCCGACCCAAATGGAAACAGGATTTGAAAAGATCGTTGCAAAAGACGGTCAGATGTTCAATCTAGGTGATATAAGTATCGAGGTGCTCCATACGCCGGGTCATACCATGGAGAGTAGTTGCTATCTCTTGCGGGATAAATCTGGCAAAGAGATTGCTCTTTTTACCGGGGACACTCTTTTTATTGGTGATGTAGGTCGTCCTGATCTTGCCCAAAAAGTGATTGCCGAATTAACACAGGAAAAATTGGCTAGTCATCTCTATGATTCACTCAGAAACAAGATAATGCCTCTGGCTGATGATATCATGGTCTACCCCGCCCATGGAGCAGGAAGTGCATGCGGCAAGAAAATGAGCAAGGAGACATCTGACACTCTTGGTAACCAAAAAAAGACAAATTATGCTTTACAGCCTGATCTTACAAGAGCGGATTTTGTCAAAGAGGTGCTAACAGGTTTGATGCCACCACCGGGATATTTCCCCCAAAATGTATTACTGAATATACAGGGGTATGACAGCATTGATGAGGTATTGGAAAGAGGAGCGCAGGCTATGAATCCCAGAGTTTTTGAAACAGTGGCCAATGAAACCGATGCCATTATTATCGATACCCGGGACAAAGATGCATTTCGAAAGGGATTTATTCCAGGTTCGATTTTTATTGGTTTGGATGGTAATTTTGGTCCTTGGGTTGGCACGCTTATTCCAGATGTAAATCAGAAGATATTATTTGTAGCAGATAAAGGGACTGAAGAAGAAGTGGTCACAAGACTTGCTAGAGTGGGCTACGATCATACCATGGGATATCTTTCCGGAGGACTCGAAGCGTGGATCAAAGACGGTAGGGAAGTTGACACGATAAAAAGTATCGATGTTCATCAATTGGAATTGGTCGATAGAGAGAGTATAGTCGATGTGCGGCGAGCAAGTGAATTTAATAGTGAGCACATTTTAGGAGCCATCAACGCACCATTGGACTACATTAATGACTCGATGTCTCAACTCGATAAAGGAAGGACCTATTACTTGCATTGCGCCTCCGGATACCGGTCGCTGGTATTCATATCGATATTGAGGGCAAGAGGATTTGACAACTTGGTTGATGTTGAAGAAGGGTTAGAAAGTGTTAAGGAAAACAGCAAAATCAAACTATCTGACTACGTTTGCCCGACAACAGAGCTATAGGAGTAACAGACGCTTGATATTTTTATTCATAAATGACAGGGGCAAGGCAAACGAGCGTTGCCTCTGCTTAATTGAAACCTAGGTCGCCGTTTAAATACACAACTGGATAGTGCGTATTTCAACCGCCTCCTTGCGTAAGTGCCAGAAGTTTTTGGTAGTATATCGGATCAAAAATCAAAATTAGTTGTTGTGATACAAACACTGATCTTTGAGTGACTTAACCATTGCTGTGGGGATAAATTGTTAATTTGCTCAGAACTTGGACATCAATCTAACCAATACTTTATGCATTATCAGCTTACGGAAGAACAGCTTGGAGTGAAGGAGGCTGCCGTGGATTTTGCTGACAAGGAACTTCGCCCAGGTGTGGTTGAGCGTGACAGATTGATGCAATATCCCACTAAGGAGGTCTCCAAAATGGGTGAGATGGGATTTCTTGGAATGATGACAGCTACTGAGTACGGAGGCGGAGGTATGGATACCGTATCGTACGTACTGGCTATGGAAGAGATCTCAAAAGTTGATCCGGTAGCCGGTGTGATTATGTCAGTCAATAACTCATTGGTATGTTGGGGGCTGGAACAATTTGGCACGATAGAGCAGAAAGAAAAATATCTCATTCCCCTGGCACGTGGACACCATGTGGGTGCTTTTTGTCTTTCAGAACCTGGGGCAGGTAGTGATGCTACCAGACAACGAACGACGGCAATTGAGCAGGGCGATTACTACTTACTCAACGGCACCAAAAATTGGATCACCAATGGTGCAACCAGCCGGGTACATCTGGTTATGGCCCAATCCTATCCTAACAAACAGCATCATGGCATCAACACCTTGATTGTTGATCCATCCTGGCCGGGAGTGGAGATCGGTCCGAAGGAAGATAAATTGGGTATTCGGGCCTCTGACACTACCTCGATCACGTATACCGACGTCAAAGTACCCAAAGAAAACCGTCTTGGTGACGATGGTTTTGGATTTACATTTGCCATGAAGACTCTTTCAGGGGGTCGCATCGGTATAGCAGCCCAAGCTCTGGGCATTGCAGAGGGAGCCTATCGTCTGGCCCTGGACTATGCCCAACAGCGTGAGGCATTCGGCAAAGCGATCTATCAACACCAGGCGATATCTTTTAAATTGGCTACCATGGCAACCGAGATCGAAGCAGCTAGGTTGTTAGTGCACAGAGCGGCCATCCTCAAAGATCAGCAACAAGATTATGACATGGCAAGCTCCATGGCTAAACTTTTTGCTGCCGATATGGCGATGCGACAAACCATTGAAGCAGTCCAAATTCATGGGGGTTATGGCTATGTCAGAGAGTATCAAGTGGAGAGAATGATGCGTGATGCAAAAATTACCCAAATCTATGAGGGGACTTCTGAAATTCAAAGATTAGTCATTGCTCGTCACATTTTAAAGGGATTTTTATATGCCTGACCACGCTAGTAAATCGGCATCATGTTAGGGTTATCGTTTAATATATTACGTGTTGCTGGTATACCGATCAAAGTGCACTGGACTTTTGGCTTTTTCTTCCTTTGGATTGCTTATATCGGCAACAAGGCAGGTATGACCAATACTGGCATTATCCGCCTATGTCTGTTTGCGTTGGTTTTGTTTGTATGTGTAGTACTACACGAATTGGGCCACGCACTCACAGCCAGAAAGTATGGCGTAAAAACGAAAGATATCATTATCTCGCCTATTGGTGGGGTGGCCAGATTACTGCAAATGCCAGAAAAGCCAAAACAAGAATTGATCATTGCGATAGCCGGACCGGCAGTCAACTTTCTAATTGCCCTTGTGCTTGGCATTGGGCTTACCCTATTTACTAATCAGGGTCTTTTACCTATCGGGGATCCTCAGCGGGTGTTTGACTATGGACCGAATTTTCTACCAACCTTGTTTGTATTAAATACGGTGCTGATCATATTTAATTTGATCCCCGCCTTTCCAATGGATGGAGGTCGTATTTTTAGGGCCCTCCTCTCAATGAGATGGGGTAAAAAGATTGCAACTCGTTGGGCGAGTATGCTAGGTCAGATAATAGCCATATCTTTTTTTGTACTCGGTATTTATCGGGGAGATTATATCCTATCGCTTATCGGCGTTTTTGTCTTTCTGTCAGCCGCAGCCGAATATCGCATGGTGCTAGCTGACTTTTTACTGCAAAATCAAAAGGTCGCTGATGTTCTTAGATCCGATTTCACCGCCGTCTTTATAGACGAACCAATGTCACATGCAATCGACTTGAGAAATAGAGGAATAGAGAAGGATTTTGTCGTTGTGGATGAGTGGGGTCAGATCCAGGGAGTGCTACACGATGAATTTATTGCTGAAGCCGAAAAAAACAAAGATCTTGAAAGCCTCGTTCGCGAATATCTGAGTCCAAGTTTCGAGCCAATATCTCAGTCGTGGAGATTAGATGAAGTGTTGCAGTTGTTTCAGCAAAAAGGCTATTCAATCATTCCAGTATATAATACTGATAGAATGGTAGGAGTCGTGGATCGTGACACTCTGAACTCTTATATACGTGCCAATACCAGTATTTGGCAAAATTGGAGTTTCAAATAAGATCACAAGTCAGATTGTCCTGAGTCTTAGGTACGCATTATTTCATTTGTTTGGATATTGATGGAAATGTTGCCTGATGTCTGAATTTTTCTTCAGAAAGAAATAATTCATGTCATTACTCAAAATATCTACACTGACCTGTTTCCAATATTAGGATAGTAAGTGAGAGAGCACTGTTTTTGTGATCAGTGAATGAAAATAACCAAAAAAGAGTCCTGATTATATAGTAGTGGATCTCACTTAAGTATTGGACGAATCGGATAGTAAGTGAGAGAGCAGATCCGTCAAGTCTGGCAGGATAAAATTTATATTCCGCGGCTTCTAAGAGCGAATAATTCAATAATTATTCTGAAGTTACTCACTAAAAATGGTGAAGTTCTAAAAAATGTTGCCAATCCTCCTCCTTGCAAAAAGTCAAAATATTGTACTAAAGGGTCTCCATGATTCCAAATAGTTCATCCAGATAGTAGGCTCGGTTATTTTGGGTGTAAGCATCCTGACAGCAGCATGTACCACTTCGCATAATACTCTTACACAGGCCATTCGAAAATGAGACATCATGATGATCACGGCTAAGAAAACAATGACCCAGTTCATGAAACACGATCATCTCTCTCCTCAGGTGAGATGCATTATTCCAGATCGGGAGATCGATGGTGATTTTGTTTGGTTGATTATAGTTATAAGTGCATTGGCCAGCAACATGTGTACCCGAAAGATCGGTCAATGAGCCCAGGATGTTTTCGGTGGCAAGATCCACCAGTATCCTCCTTTTTGCGGCCTCGATCTCAAAAGTCTGAAAATGAGACCAAAGCATTCTGTCGACTCCAGGATATTGATCATTTTCTGAAGTAACTTCATCTGAAATGAATGGATTCTCATAACACGCCTCAACAAAAATGAAGAGAATAAGAATTATAAAATACTTGCTTTTCATGACACGGATTTTCTGAGAACAAGGGCAAGTATCTTTCTGCTATGGGCTGCATTTTGTTATAGATTTGAAAACAGAATATTTTTGGCAGAAATTGCTTCAATAAGTAAACATTAATAAAAGATTAACCTAAGTCTGAACTTCTGAATAAAGTCAAAAACCAGGGCATGAACTGGTGATTATTAATAGATAAAATTGGTTCTTGTTCATTTTTACTGAATAGACTTCATTTTGAGTACTCATTGACAAGCGGATTGATGTCACTCTTGAACAAAGGTGTGATAGACTTCCTCTCTCCCAACATGAAAGATCAGAATTTACATTCTGCGGCTTTTGAAGAAGGATGGAAGTGACCCAGTGAATTAATTCAGGATTTTTGAAAATGTCTTTTGTACTTGTTTCAAACTTATTATATGGGCTTCTACCGCGTTTAAGGTATGAGGAGTTCCATTTTCAACGGCTTGCTCGATGACCAAATGAGGTATGATATGTTTTTCTGAAAATACTTGAGCCATGCGAGGGTAATTAATATCTCCATCGCCAAAGACCTCGGTCCATATTCCATCTTTTGATTGCCTTATATGTAACTCCACTATTCGATTACCATACATCTGAATTACATCAAATACTGCCAGATCCGAATTTTTACAACCTCGAAAAACCCAGTGAGCATCCAGACAAAAAGAAACGTACTCTGGATCCGTATTTTGCAAAACATGATGAAATTCTTTTGCCCCTGCAAGTAATTCTAGATCATGGGTGTGGTATGCAAGCGACATGTTCATGTCGCGTAATTTTTTTCCGAGCTGATTAAGTTTTTCAGTTTGCAGCTTGATTTGAGCATCATTTTTGCAATTTCGGCACCCCACTTGATGGGACTTGGATTTGTAACCAATATGTTGGTACCACTTTTTTGCAAGGCATCAGCAATCGCAATAACCTTGATGATCGATTGGTCAGCTTCAGTAGGTTCATGGAGCAAACTGTTCACATAGGCAGAAGGCATTTTGATGTCATATTTGTCAAGGTAGGGACTCAATCTCATCACTTCGCCCGGAGTATTAAAAGCTGGTTCGATGGCCTTTAGACCACTTTCAGAAAATTGTCCGATACTAACATCCAGATCTTCTCCCCAGGTGAGACCTTGTCTCCGGAAAAAGGTTGTCCAATTATAGGTGTTGCATGAGATAGGATATGGAGCACTCGAATTTCCGGGGCCTATCGTTTTTGGCAAAAAAGACAGAGTGCTTGCTGTGGCCACTTTAGCCATAAAATCTCTTCGCGATCTAATCATATCGGTCGTTTTTACACCAGCATGCTTTTTTTTTAAAAATACATGATTTGACAATGGAAAATCAACAATTTACATCAATTCCTTGAAAGCCAATGTGATGATTCTCAGTGATTTTCAGACCTTTTGGCTAAAGAGTCTTTGAAATGAATATTCCGGAAAGAGATGCTCACGCAGGTTTAACATGCTTGGTGAAGTCACATCGGGATCATCTAAGGAACCACCTGACTTTATTAAAGTAATCGGATGTTTCAAGATCGGCCGACAGATAGTTCGGATTCTTGCATGAGCGTTTCGATCTCTTCCAATTCGATGGGAATGTCAGCTGATAGATCTACCGGGCCTTCATCAGTAATCAAAATGTTGTTTTCAAGTCGTATCCCAAGATCTTCTTCGTGGATGTAGATACCAGGCTCGCAAGTAAGCACCATACCGGCCTGAAACGGAGAAAACCGATCGCTTAGATCATGTACATCCAATCCAATATGATGGGCTATACCATGCATGAAATATTGTCTATACGCTGGCTTCTTAGCATCACTAACTTCCAGATCCTTTTTATCCAAAAGGCCTAGATCGACCAAAGCATGACTCATCATCTTTCCGACTTCCTGGTTAAGATCTTCAAGAAGCATACCGGGCACCATCATGTCCCGGGTCTCTAGTAGTACCTTTTGTACCGCCCGATACACCTGTGCTTGTCTTGTACTAAATCGACCATTGACTGGAATGGTCCGACTGATATCAGCCGAATAGTTGGCATATTCAGCCCCAAAATCTAATAGAATCACATCACCTGACAGACAGCGCCGGCGGTTTGTCACATAATGCAATATGCAGGCTGAAGCACCACTGGCCACAATTGGTTCGTAGGCATGGCCCTGTGCCCCCTCGTGGAGAAAGGTACCAGTCATCATTGCTTCCAGTTGATATTCCCAAACTCCCGGATAGGTTCCGGCCAAAACCCGGTCGAAGCCCAACTTGGTAATATCGATAGCTCTTGATATGAGCTCTATTTCTCCACCTCCCTTAATCATTCGCAAATTGCGTAATATCGGCTGACTCCGGTGATATTTATGCATCGGATAGCGTTTCATAAGCTCATTGCCCAAACGCAGGTCGCGAGTCAATACTTCATCATCGACTCCCTGGCTTTCATTGCCATTGAGATATACTCGCTTACATTGTTTCATTAGATCATGGAGCACATTTTGAAACTGATGCACCCAATACACCTTCTCAATAGCCGAAATCGCTGACGCGTCTGCCTTTGACAAGTTTTCCCCATCCCAGATTCTCGAATGTTCAGTCTCCTTAAGGATAAATAATATCTCTTTTAAGTCACCTTTTGGAGAATTCGGAAACAGAACGAGGATTGACCCTTTTTGCTTGATACCGGTCAGATAGAAAAGGTCAGAATGTTGGCGGTATGGAAAGTGCTGATCACCATTGCGAGGCATCACATCATTTGAATGAAAGATGGCTAACGAGTCGGGCTTAAGTTGTCGTGCAAATCGCTGTCTGTTTTGCACAAAAAGTGATGGGTCAATAGCTAGATGTTGCATGCAATAAAAAGTATAAAATCTTTATGACTGAAAAGTAAGAAAATGCGGTAAAACCAACTCTAAAGATGTCTCATGCTGCATTTCTGGTTAGATAGGCTCAACCAATCTTTCGTTCAACTTGGTCCAAATCTTCGGCATTAACTGATCCGAACCATTTCTGGACCTGTTTGCGAGCATCGGCCTTTACCTCCGCATTGATATAAGCGGAGATACTAACCAGGCCAAACATGAGCACTCCCAGATCATCAGTAAATCCAAAAAAAGGAGTCAAATCTGGTATGGCATCAACTGGAGCAAGCACATAGGCTAAGGTACCCAGGACCATGCGCTTGGCCCAGGTAGGTGTTTCCGGCCGGCCATAGGCATGATAGAGCAGGAGTGCAGCATACACCATTTGAGTTCCTGCTTGCTTTAAGTACTCTTTCAAGAGCAATAACATTGCAGGAGGGTTAAATCGATGTAGAAAGGCTTTAAAAATTCTGCCGGTGTTCTCATTCAACATATATCTATTGGTCTATAAACAATCTCCTTTGTGCTTTTTGTTCCCGCTCCACTTTAGTGGACACTTGATTACTTGGTTTCTTAACCTTTAAAACTCGATTTTTAATGCCCGAATAAATATTAGAATCTGATTAATTACCCGGTAATGACTGTGCATATATACAACTTGACGATATGGTCGTCAATTGTCGTCGCAAAGAGTCGTCGCAAGATACTGGAAATTGTAATTGACTAACCTGTCTGCCGTCCCAGGCAGGGTTCATCAAAGCAAGGAGTAGAGTTAAACGCTTTTTCCACTCTATGGTTCCTATTTTTTGCTTAGCTCAGCTTTGAGGTAGTGAGTATTGACAGCCTTCTAAGCCCGTTGTCTATGATTCACTTCAAAGTCAAACAAATCTTCGGTCAATTGGTCGAATTGGTAGCCCAGGTCTGTGAAATGCTCAAGTACCTTAGGCAGTACATATTCGAGTTTTTTCTGTGATTTCAGGCTATCGTGAAATACAACGATCGATCCTGGACGGGTATTTTCGATGACATTGCCAAGACATTGATCTTCGGAAGTTTTAGGGTCAAAATCCCCACTAAGCACGTCCCACATGATGATGTGGTAATGGCGCATTAAAAAGGGAACCTGTGAAGGTTTGATCCGACCATACGGAGGTCTGAATATAGGAGATTTGACTAGGGTTGCACCTCTGCGCACATTATGGAAGTATGGAATGTTTTCAGAACTCCAACCCGAAATATGGTTGTTGGTATGACTGGCAATGGCATGCCCGTTCTTTCTCAATTTCATAAAAACACTTGGATACTTTTGAACATTCTCTCCCACACAAAAGAAGGTCGCCTTTGCATTAAAATCACTCAACTGATCGACAACCCATGGGGTTACTTCCGGAATTGGACCATCATCAAAAGTTAGGTAAATCCGCTTTTCGGCAGTTGGTATTCTCCAAATAAAATTGGGAAAGAGATTTTGAATCAGTTCCGGGGTTCTCACTAAATACATCTTGACGGTTTTGTGGTTGGTAATAAGGTCAAATATTCCGTTACTTTGTGCTCCAGTTCATAAACGTAAAACGACCCTCTTTGGTTTGGTGCTGCTTGGCATATTATTATTAATATATATTATTTATTTATAATACGTATAGGAACTTCATCACCGACCGAAAATAAACAAGAGTAATTATGAGAAAAGTGAGAGTTAGGTTTGCACCAAGTCCAACGGGACCGCTGCACATCGGTGGTGTGCGAACAGCACTTTACAACTATTTATTTGCTAAGAAACATAATGGTACCTTCATACTCCGCATCGAAGACACGGATCAGGCTCGTCTTGTACCGGGTGCAGAGAGTTATATTATTGACTCCCTCAATTGGTGCGGACTCCATCCCGAAGAAGGTCCGGGACAAGGTGGTCCGTTTGGACCCTATCGCCAATCAGAACGAAAGTCTATTTACATCCAACACGTTAATTTACTGCTGGAAAAAGGTTTTGCCTATTACGCATTTGATACGATAGAAGAACTTGATAAAATGCGGGGAGGTGAGCATGACCATACAAAATACGACGCGACTACCCGCATGGCTATGCGCAATTCCTTGGTGATCGGTAGCGAAGAGGCAAAGAAACTTGTCGAAGAAGGGGTCTCTTATGTAGTGAGGTTATTAGTGCCCGAAGATCAAAAAGTAACTTTTACCGATCGAATCCGTGGTGAGGTGACTTTTGATACAAAGGAGCTTGATGACAAAGTGATATTAAAGGCCGATGGATTACCAACCTATCATCTGGCCAACGTGGTGGATGATTATTGCATGAAGATTACTCATGTGATTCGCGGAGAAGAATGGTTGTCGAGTACTGCCCACCATGTATTGTTATATAATGCTTTCGGATGGCAAGAAATCATGCCGGAATTTGCTCACTTGCCCTTGATTTTAAAACCTAATGGAAAGGGAAAACTTAGCAAGCGAGATGGCCAGAAGTTTGGATTTCCAGTGTTTCCGCTACCTTGGCATGATGAGGATCCGGATGAATCGTTTGAGGGTTTTAAATCGGTTGGTTTTCATCCTGCGGCCTTGCTCAATTTTATGGCCTTTTTAGGATGGAGTCCGGGAACCGAACAGGAGATCTTTTCCTGGATGAATTAATTGAAGCTTTCAGCTTTGAGCACATCGGCAAATCAGGTGCCCGGTTTGATTACGAAAAAGCGCTTTGGTATAATTCACAATATATTAGTAGTTCAACTTTTGAAGAGTTAAAGAATGCGGTATTACCTTTTGTACAAAAGGCAGGATATAGTGTCAACGATGATCGCTTGGTGTCAATAAGTGCATTAATGCAGGATCGAATTAAAACTTATGCAGAGTTTCCGGTCGAAAGCCGATATTTTTTTGAACCGCCAAATCAATTTGATGAAACTACCGTATTAAAAAAGTGGAACCAGCAGATGGGTGGGGCATATAGCGATATCATTAAAATAGTGGAATCTTTACCTCAATTTGAAAGCGATCAGATCAAGGAAGAAGTGAGCACAGTGATCGCCGATAGAGCGCTTAAATTTGGTGATATGCTTCCTCTTTTACGAATCGGACTTACCGGAGAGGCCAAAGGTGCCGATATTTTTAAAATCATGGAGATACTTGGAAAGAAAGAGTCTGTGACAAGACTCAGGAAATCACTGGATGACTATAACCATTTGTAGATTAATCCTTCTTCTCGCCAGCATTCCGGAACCCCATCAATCTCATGAAGTGTTATAAACTAAAAACCTATGCCAAAGAAAATACCTAAGAAGGGCATTCCCGAAGCCCATGAAGACTTAAAAGGGTTTGATATTAGAATCAATGAATTTGGACAGATCATTTCTACGATGCCGGTGGACCGGTTAAATAGATTTTTGAATGACAACGTCGAGGATAAAAAACTCAAGGATCTCGATCGGCATGGTTCCGAAGAGGAATGATGGCCCAATTGAGTCGGTCAAATGACCACTTTTAAGCTGAACTGACCGGCCTCCCGGTTGCCTGAGCGTTACTTACCTGCCAAAATTGTCCCAATTGTGGGCAATATCAGTACTTTTCTTTTTAGGATGCAACCCAGAGTCATTCGCTACTGTCATTATATACAAATCAACTGAAAACTTTTTTGAAACTGGCTATACAGCATGAAGAGTTGGTCGAGAAATGCCTGAGTGGTGATCGCCGGGCTCAGTTTGCAGTTTATCAAACCTATTCAAAGGCTATGTTTAACATTTGCCTTCGAATGATGGGAAATCGGGAGGAAGCAGAAGATGTTTTACAAAATGCTTTTGTTGATGTATTTACTAAACTTCATTCATTTAGGGGAGAAGCCACTCTCGGAGCCTGGATAAAGAGAATCGTAATCAATAGTTGCCTGAATGAATTGAAGAAGAAGAAAATTCCCGTGATTTCGACAGATGTCGAATTTCAGGATGTCGAAGATCAGGAATACAAAGAGGATTTCAGTCTGGAAGACATTCAACGGATTAAACAAGCTATTGCCATATTGCCTGATGGATATAGAGTAGTTTTTAGTCTTTATTTGTTGGAAGGATATGATCATGGCGAAATAAGTGAAATATTAGGAATCAGTGAAGGTGCCTCTAAGTCTCAATACAGCAGGGCCAGACAAAAATTGCATCAGATTTTAACCCAGAAGAGTAAAACAGCATGAACGCGAAAGATAAACTTGAGAAATTTGTACTCGATCATCGCGAAGCCTTTGATGAAGACAGACCTTCATTCAAGGTATGGGCAGATATCGAAAAACAAATAAAAAGCAAAAAAGTAAAAAATCGAAACATCTGGATTTGGTCTTTGGCCGCCTCGTTCCTGCTGATTACAGGCATCGCCTTAGGGATCTTGTTTTATCCCAGGATTTACGAGTATCAGCAATTGCATGCACTAAGTCAATCGGAAGAATTTAATGGAATGCAGGTTTATTTTGACGGGAAATCAAGGCACTATTCACCCAATTAAAAGATGATGAACAAGCCATCAGTTTGCATACGGCATTAGATGAAGTCGACCGGCAAATCAATCGCTTGAAAATTGATCTTATTCATGCGCCAAAAAATTCAAAGGAAATAATATTGCAAGCGATCATTGAATCATATGAGGCAAAGGTAACTCTGCTAGAAACAGCAGTTATTCGAAAAAAAGAAGTTAAAAAAATCGACAATGACATCGAACATATATAAGATCGTAAATTTCGTAGTAGTCCTTTTGGTATCTGCTGCTTTTGCTACGGCTAAGAGTGAGTATACAAAGACATACTCAAAGACGTTCAATCTTTCGCCAGGTGGCAAGGTAGATATTGAAAATATGCATGGCCAGGTCAATATCAATACCTGGAATAAGAACGAAGTAAATATTAAAGTAGTGATCACGGTCAATGCTTCAAGTGAGCGAAAAGCCGAGGATGGGTTTGAAAGAATCACCATTGAATTTTCAAATGATAACCAATACGTTAGCGCAAAAACCTCGATCGACAGTAAACGCTCGTCATGGTGGTTTATCCAGAGTTGGTGGGATGACGATGATATGAGAATAGACTATGAAGTATCTATGCCTGCTTCAGCTAAGCTGGAGATGTCACATAAATATGGTAATGCAACCTTAGGCAATTTTTCAGGTGACGTTTTGATTAATCATAAATATGGTGATTTGACAGTAGATCAAGTATCGGGGTATCTTCAGATGGATGTAGCCTATGGAAATGCAGTGGTGGCCAAAGCAAATAATGCCAAGTTGGATGTTTCCTATTACAAGTTGCGCATGAATGAGGCTCATAATTTGCATGTCAGTTCCAAATATTCGCAGATATATGTGGAAAGTGCCAATCAAATCATTTCAGAATCCTCGTATGATGGATACCACTTAGGAGATGTCGGTACGATGTCGAATGAAGGAAAGTACGACAATATTGAGGTGGACAAAATAGGGCAACTTAATATCAACACCAAGTACACAAAAATTAATTTAGAGCATCTCTTAAATCAGTTACACGCCGAAATGTCATATGGTGGTCTCGAAATCGATCGCTTAGACGCAGGATTTAGCGAAATCCAAATCACAAGCCGCTACGCAGGATTGGAGATTGATGCGGGTGATGTTCAGAATTTGAAAGTAGACGTTCAGGGTAGATATACAGGTGTTGATTTACCTGGCAATATTGAAACTTCAAAAGATCAACGGGAAAACAACAGCGTTACTGTAGTGGGTCAGCGCGGTTCGGCAAGTTCGAAAGGCATGATCCGGGTGAGAACCGAATATGGTGGATTGAAAATCCGTTGATCATTCATGATCAATTTCTT
Organism: Saprospiraceae bacterium; assembly: GCA_016711125.1. Taxonomy (GTDB): domain Bacteria; phylum Bacteroidota; class Bacteroidia; order Chitinophagales; family Saprospiraceae; genus JABDMH01. Next base: position 79,508 of record JADJTQ010000009.1, read on the forward strand.
GCTTATTTAGCTTGGCCGGGCACTTTAAACTTATTCGTATCTTTTGCCCATCAAGTTAATATTTAGATATGCGCATAAGGTTTTGTGGTGCTGCCCGCACTGTCACTGGTAGTGCACATTTGATTACCCTGGATAGTGGCTTTACCATTTTGCTTGACTGTGGTCTGTATCAAGGCCATTCGAGTGTCATGGAGGATTTCAACAGTCAATGGTATTTTAAACCAGAGGACTTAGATTGTGTCGTTCTTTCACACGCTCATATTGATCACACAGGTAGGCTACCGAAATTGGTTAAAGACGGATTCAGAGGAGAAATTTATGCCACCCATGCCACCCGTAGCCTAAGTGCAATTATGTTGCTAGATAGCGCCAAGATTCAAGAGCGGGATGCAGAATACGCCAACGAAAGACTTCGTAAAAAGAACAAAAAGAAGCTTCGTAAACCACTCTACGAGACGGTGGATGTTGGTGAAACAATGAAGTTGTTTACGGGCATGCCTTACAATCGATGGTTTAAGATTCATGAATCGGTAGAAGTACAGTATCGTGATGCCGGGCATATACTTGGTAGTGCCAACGTAACCCTAAAAATAAAAGAGCACGGCAAAGAAATCATCCTTGGGTTTTCGGGAGATATTGGTCGACCTGACCGGCCTATATTGCGAGATCCTCAACAAATGCCTGAATGTGACTATTTAATCTGTGAATCTACTTACGTGGACCGCGATCACTTGAACAAACCGGAAGAGACCGATCAATTGCTGCGCATCATAAAGCAAACTTGTCTGCAGAATCGTGGTAAGGTGATTATACCTGCTTTTAGTGTGGGACGCACACAGGAAATCGTGTATATTCTGGATCAATTTGAAAATGCAGGCATGCTTCCCAGGGTACCTGTCTATGTCGATAGTCCCCTGGCAGTTAATGCTACTCAGGTCTATGGTTCTCACCCCGAGTGTTATGATAATGAGCTCAATGAATACCTGCTGATTGATGATAATCCTTTTGGATTTAACAGTTTGACTTATGTACGCAATGTTGAGTTATCCAAGGCACTCAACACTTCTGAAGAGCCATGTATTATCATCAGTAGTTCCGGCATGATGAATGCTGGGAGGGTGCGTCATCATCTGTATCATAATATTGATAATGCTCGTAATACCTTTTTGATAGTGGGTTATTGTTCGCCTGACACTCCCGGGGGTATGTTGATTGCCGGAGTTGAAGAGATCAAACTTTATGGCGAAATCAAGCCAGTTCGGGCTAAGATCGAACGTATGGATTCATTCTCAGCCCATGGAGACCGCAATGAAATGATAGATTTTGTGAGAAATCAGAATCGACTCAAGAAAATATTCTTAGTACATGGAGAATATGAACCTCAGGTTTCGTTTCGTTCTTTGTTAGACACCTACTTTCATGTTGCGGTAGAAATACCCACCCTGGGCCAGGAGTTTGTATTAACTTAAGATCTTAACTATCCAAAAGCTGTCAAATAATATACTGATCTTTATTGCCCTGGTTTGGATCGGGGCCTGTTTACGAGTTGATCAATTGCCAGACATTGTATTGGAAAATTCCACTCCTTTTTTGGCCTTTCCATTGGCTAATTTGAAAGTCCTGTCTAATGACTTTATCAAAGAATTAGAAAATGATGCGGATATTGGGCTCAATGATGATGGGATTTATACCATATTTTTTACTTCAGATTCATTCATTCAAAGCAAAGAAGACCTCTTTCCCCGTATGTCTTTTGGCTTGCCGGTTCCCATCTTAGATTCGGTGGTTGCCTTGCCTGTACCTGCCATTTCAGAACTTAATTTAAGCAAAGGGATTCTGAAAGGTGATCAGCTAATTTTTTTATTCAATTCATCTGAAAACACAGACGTAACTCTTACTGTCAGCTTGCCCAACCTATCTCTGGGAGGTGAACCCTATCGAGCCAACTATATCATTCCTTTTGACGGTGCAGCTCCAAGCAGTTTGACAACAGAACCCCTGGACCTCAATGGATACGAGGTTGATTTTACCGAGAAAGTACTCACTTTGCGTTATGATGCCAGAAGGGCGGATGGCGAGAGGATTGTTTTACCTTTATCATTTGCTCAGATTTCTGCATTTGATTTTTCTTATCTGGAAGGATCTATTAATAGAACAAGCATTCCTACCGGTTTACAACGCATCGAGATCGATATTCAGGATACTCTGATCGAAGGTGACTATCAATTTCAGAACCCCAAAATACATTTTGATATTGCCAATAATTTTGGAATCCCAATCGGTATAAAAGTCAAAGAAGTTTTTGTGGTCGGGAGTGATTTGCAACAGCATCCATTAGTAAGTGATTTATTTGAAGATATTATTCGATTGGATTATCCGGGTTTTGATCAAAAGGGAGAGGTGATCACTGATCGTTTTTCTTTTGACAAAACCAATTCGAATCTGCTTGATCTGGCTCAAAATGATATTGTGGCTATAGACTACGATCTCGACATCATTATTAATCCGGAAAACACACCGGATGTTCAATTTTTTGTCCTGGATAGTAGTCGGGCAGTGATTACAGCAGAGGTAGAGCTTGGATTTGAAGCCACTATCGAAGTAGTCAGGATTGAGAAAACGGTAGCTATTCAATTGGGTGATTTGGATTCATTGAGTTTTTTACGCTTAAAAGTTGTAATCGAAAACGGACTTCCTCTTTCTTTTGATCCCCAGTTAGTGCTGGAAGATAGCCTGACAGGCGCTCAACTTCCTCTTTCAGAAAGCTCCGGTCAAATGATCGAGTCAGCTACCACAGACGATAGTGGAAATATTCTGGAAAGTTCTCAAAATGTACTTTTTTATCAGATTAGCGAGGACCAGATTATTCAGGCTGTTAGTATGAATAGACTTAAGATAGAACTCAGCTTGAAGTCCCCAAACGGTGGACGCATTCCCGCGATTATAAAACCTGGTCAAATGATGGAGATACGAATAGGGGCAGAGGTAAAACTGAAATAATGCGTGGCTTCCCTTTCATCATCAGTATATGTTTGAATTTGACTACCTGGGCACAACCGGAATTATCGATCATCGGTTCTCAAGAATTGCTACAGTCAGACATTTACAATCCGGCCAGCTTTCATCAAGTCGGGTGGCATTTTGCATTTCCAAGTTTACTGTACAATGTTTTTCATACCGGTCCGGGTTATCAGAAACTGGTTAAACGCAATGCTGATGGTTCAAATATTTTACAAATCAGTGCCCTAAGACCAGGGTTGCAGGATAACAATTATTTGTATTCGGATCTTAGATTACAATCTTTAAAAATTAAGTTTGGAGAAACCCATTGGAGCGTTGGCCTGGACCATGAAATCATTTTTCACAACTCGATCCTTTATCCGAGAGAGTTGGTAGGCCTTTATTTAGATGGTAATCAACAATTTATCGGAAAGACGATCCAAATAGGACCGGTTGGTCAGGCTTATTCTTTGAATAGCTATGGATTAAATCTCGCTTATCGGTCGGATAAAATCACCCTAGGTATTAAACCCCGATTTTTGTTTGGGAACCACTTTGCAAATACCTCGCGATCGTCGGCCTTGCTCACTACCTCTGAAGACGTCTACCAGATATCATTAAGTACTGATTTACGTTTCGACAATGTAGGTTTGCTTTCTTTTGACGACGCTAACTTCCTAAACTATCAGATCCTGCCCCTTGACCGATGGAGGCTGATAACTAAAAATAGTGGATTGGCTCTTGACTTTGGGATCAATATGGATCTTTCTAAAAACTTTAATCTAGCGCTATCGGTGATCGACTGGGGGTCGATTCATTGGACTGACGGCATCAGGTCCTATGTTAGTCGACAAACAATCCAATACAATGGTATCGAAGTACTTGACCTCTTTAATAAAGATCAGATCGATATTGGAGGAGCTCTTGACTCACTGACAAATATTTTTGTTCTCATGGAAAACGAATCAGCGATTCGGTTTCGCTTACCAACAAAGTACATCGCCACAGCGAACTATCAGCTTTCTCCTCAATGGGAGGTGAGGTTGATTACCTACTATCAAAAAGACCTCGATGAGGCACTCGTTTTAGCATTGCAAACCTCTTTATCTATAAACCAGTCCCTTAAATTGGGCTCGATGATCAGCAATCGACATGACGAACTTAATCTTGGTATTTCAGCAATTTTGAACAAACCAAAATGGATTGGCTTTTTCGCAATAGATCAACTTTTATTTGGGATAAATCCTTTGGCGTCCAATCATTTTAATTTACGGTTGGGTCTTAATCTTCACTTTTCAGGCACCGCATCATTCAATTAGTCCGGTTTTATGCAATATGGGTAGTTGAGCACGATAAGCAGCATCAATATTTGCTGTTGTAAAGGTGGTTTTGGTTTCTCCGCTGGCAATCAAACGCTGATTTAACAAAATCACATGATCAAAATATCTTTCAACGCTGGATAAATCATGATGTATGACTAAAATGGTTTTGCCCTGCACAGCCAACGATTGTAGAATCTTCATGATCCGGTCTTCGGTCGTAATATCTACACCTACAAAGGGTTCGTCCAGGAGAAATATATCAGCTTCCTGACAGAGAGCTCTAGCCAGAAAAACCCGCTGTTGCTGGCCACCTGATAATTCACCGATTTGTCTTTTTGAGAGGTGCGAAATCCCCAGATCTTCGAGGGCTCCTTGAGCGATATTGTGATCGTGTTTGGAAAGAGGCTGATAGATTTTTTTATGTGGATACCGGCCTTGCAAAACCACATCCATGACGGTTGCCGGAAATTGCCAGTCTACCTCATCCTTTTGCGGCACATATACCAGGCTTTTGCGCATTTCTTCCACCGGTTTACCATCAATTAGGACTAGTCCGGTATTGACCTTAATCAGTCCGAGCAAGGCTTTAAAAAGTGTGGACTTACCAGCACCATTTGGCCCAATAACCCCATAGATGTGGCCCGCCTCCAACTCAAGAAATATATTTGTCAATACTCGCTTGCGTTCATAAGAAACAGAGAGGTCTTTGATAGAAATAATGGAAATAGCCATCTGCTAACGGTTAAATTTTACGGTCAAAACAATTAGAGAAATCACCATCGTCAGACCAATTAGAATATATATGATAGTCGTGTAGGGGCTGGTCGTTTTTTGTTGTGGAATGTACAGTTTTGGAGCAGAAAGGGCTGCAACGATCACATCGGTGTTGTGTTTAAGCATATCATAATAACTGGGTGCCGGACTGTCCTTATTACCAATCGAGTCAGAGTATAACTTACCACCTATTTGGAGGTGGTTGTCAGAAGCTATTTGCTCAAGTACCTTAGGATTGATGGTGCTTTCAACAAACAGAGCTGGAATTCCACTTTCTTTAATGACCCGATTGAGCCTCACAATATCCGCTGTTTGCACTTCAGCATCGGTTGAGGTGCCTAAAACTGATTCTAGTCGTATACCATACCGTTTGCCATAATATTGAAACGCATCATGACTCGTGATCAAAATCCGTTTACTTTCCGGAATGGTCTTAATTCGTTGAAAAATATATTGATCAAGCTCTTCCAGTCGTTTGGCATAGGCTTCATACCTTGACTGGTAAGTAGTTGAGTTGGCTGGATCAAGTTTAATGAGAGCGTCCTTAATATTTCGGATATAAATGAGACCATTGCTAGCATCCATCCAGGCATGTGGATCAGTTGCATTTTCGTAAATGAGACTCTTGATAGCCACAACTCCCTCCGTAACCAGGATATTTTTTGCTTTGGTTCCTGAATTTTCGATCAGTTCGGTCAGCCACCCTTCAAAAGTCAAACCATTTCTCAGTATCAGATTGGCCTGTGCCACCATCTGTGCGTCACCGGGAGTGGGATCATAAATATGGGGGTCACCACCGATCGGTACCACGCATTGAACTTTGATTAAATCTCCTCCGATTTCTTTGGCCATATCGGCAATCATTGAAGCTGTGGCGACAACCCTGATATCATCAGCAACCAGAGGATGTAGTGCAATAAAGGCACTGAAGATGAGGCTTATGGGCTTAGATTTTTTTAACATGGATATTCTTGGCTATCACGGGTGAAATAAGAGTTGGCTGACTACCGTCAATGACAATACGCATAGATCCATCGTAGTCAAACTTTTCCAGGATTTTAAATTGAATACCAATTTCAATATTCATATCTCCTAGAAATTTCAAAAACTGAGAGTCGTGTATGGCAACACCTACCACCTCGGCACGATCATCGATTGACATAGAAGAGAGCGGTTGTTGTGTTCGCAGGGTAAACCGGCCTGTTCGATCTGGGATTAGGTCGCCATGAGGGTCAAAACGGGGAAAGTCAAGAAATTCTTCCAATCGATCAACAAGATCTTCTGATTGTACATGCTCAAGCTGTTCTGCCAGCTCATGAACTTCTTCCCAGCCGTACCCTAGTTTTTCCACTAAAAAACATTCCCACAATCTATGCCTCCTCACAAGCTTGGTAGCGAGCCTACCACCCTCCAGGGTCAGTAGAGTACCTTGATATCTCTGATAATCGACATATTTTTTTTCATTAAGTTTTTTGATCATATCTGTGACAGATGCCGCAGATGCCGATATTTCTTCAGCCAGATCATTAGTGGAGACCGGAATTCCCTTTTTTGTGAGATCTTGTAGATCGCCTTTAAGTACTTTTCCTCCGACTTGGTCAGCATGAGCTTTCACTAATTTACTCTAAAGTATTAAATTTTTAGACAAGACTAAAAATAAATTTTAAAATCATGAAAATCGTGAATAATAGTAAACCGAAAAATCAAGACTTACAAGCTATAATGCAGATTATTAAAACACGTCGCTCCGTGTTTCCACAGGTTTTTACAGACCAGCCGATCGAGCGTAATGATCTTGAAGCTATTCTGGAGGCTTCCAACTGGGCTCCGACACACAAGCTTACCCAACCATGGAGATTTGTTGTGATTCAGGGTCCGGCTAAAATGAAATTGGGTAATTTATTGATACAATACCACGAAGAACAAACTCTCGATTATCAAAATCTTGAGAAGAAGAAGAAAAAGATACTAACCAATACTTCAAAAGCAGGTGCAATCATTGCCATTTGTATATACCGGGACGAGGCCAAGCGAGTAGAGGAATGGGAGGAATTGGCTGCAACTGCATGTGCTGTTCAGAATCTCTGGCTTGCAATGACAGCGTTAGGCCTCGGTGGATATTGGAGCACACCGGCCGCTAAATCATCATTGAAAGGATTTCTGGGGCTCACCGAGCATGAAAAATGCCTGGGATTGTTCTACCTGGGCCACCATAATCAGCCCGACCAGTTGGCAAATAGAACCCCTGGCAGGAAAAGGTGAGATGGATCATCGAATAAGGTGTTTTTGTCTGGCAGCAAAAATTGGTCAAAAAATAAATTAACTGTACTTTTGGCGACCGAAATTCAATATGAGGTACTCGTTGGGTATCTATTTTTTCAAATAGCTTAATTGAAATATATATGGGTCAGTCTATCATTTACGTGATCCCGGTTATGGGTATCGTAGCATTATTATACACATTCTGGCGTTCGGCATGGGTATCCAGACAAGATGCGGGCACCGATCGGATGAAGCTCATTGCCGCCAATATAGCGGATGGTGCTATGGCTTTTCTGAGGAGTGAGTACAAAGTACTGGCTATTTTTGTTGCTATTGTGGCGGTGTTGTTGTTTTTCAGTGGCAGTTCTGACATAGCTTCGCACCCTTTGATTGCGATATCTTTTATTATTGGCGCTTTTTGCTCAGCTCTGGCGGGATTTATTGGAATGAAAGTGGCGACAAAGGCAAATGTACGCACCACCCATGCTGCCCGAACGAGTCTGGGCCGAGGCCTAGAAGTAGCTTTTGCAGGGGGATCGGTAATGGGCTTGGGTGTAGTTGGTCTTGGTGTTCTGGGACTGGGTAGTTTGTTTCTCATTTATAGTAATATGGATTGGGATGTAACCAGGGTCATCAATGTATTGACCGGGTTTTCATTTGGTGCTTCTTCGATTGCTCTTTTTGCCAGAGTAGGAGGTGGTATATATACCAAGGCTGCTGATGTGGGCGCCGATCTCGTTGGTAAAGTTGAAGCCGGAATTCCGGAAGATCACCCGCTCAATCCAGCTACCATTGCTGATAACGTTGGTGATAATGTAGGTGATGTTGCTGGGATGGGAGCTGATTTGTTTGAATCGTACGTTGGTTCTATCATAGGTACGATGATATTAGGTGCTGCATTCATTGGAGTTACTGAGAGTGGTTCAACTGCCGCTATGGTGCAAGGCCAGAATTGGTCAGACGGGTTTAACAGCCTTTCGGCGGTTTTATTGCCGCTTGTATTAGCTAGTACCGGCATCTTGACTTCGATCATAGGAACATTTTTCGTCAGGGTTAGTGAAGGGGGCAATCCACAGAAGGCACTAAATATGGGAGAATTTGTCGCTTCTGCACTGATGTTAGTAGCTACGTTTTTAATTGTTAACTGGATGTTGCCCGAATCCTGGATATTTGCTGGTAAGGAGGTTTCCAGAATGGGTGTGTTCTGGGCCGTAATTCTGGGGCTTGTATCTGGATTAGGCATTGGCATGATTACAGAATATTATACTGGAACCGGTACCAAGCCTGTACGTTCGATCGTCCGGCAGTCACTTACGGGTCCAGCAACCAATATCATCGCAGGTCTTGGGGTAGGAATGCAGTCAACTGCCATCCCCATTGTCATTCTGGCAATTGCGATCATCGGTTCATATGAGTTTGCCGGTCTTTATGGTATTGCAATTGCAGCGGTTGGGATGCTTTCAAATACAGGTATCCAGTTGGCTGTCGATGCATACGGTCCGATTTCAGATAACGCAGGTGGCATAGCCGAAATGAGTGATTTGCCAAAAGAAGTGCGAAAGAGAACCGACAAATTAGATGCAGTAGGGAATACTACGGCAGCTATTGGTAAGGGATTTGCCATAGGAAGTGCGGCTTTAACGGCGTTGGCTTTGTTTGCGGCCTATATGACGATCACCGGAATTCCCGCAATTGATATTTCAAAACCAGTCGTTCTGGCCGGACTATTTGTTGGTGGTATGTTACCTTTTCTCTTTTCTTCATTAGCAATGAATGCTGTTGGACGTGCTGCGATGGATATGATCGAAGAAGTGAGGAGACAATTTAAGAACATTCCTGAATTGGCTGCCGCCCTAAAAGTGATGAATAAGAATGATGGAAAAGAATTTAAAAGTTGGAGCACCGAAGATCAAAAAACATTTGAGGCTGCTGACGGGAAGGCCGAATATGGCAAATGCGTGGCAATATCTACCAAAGCTTCCATTCGAGAAATGATTTTACCTGGAATGCTTGCCGTTCTAACCCCGGTAGTGATTGGATTTGGCCCCAAGTTGTTCGGTAGTGAAATGGGTGCTGAGATGTTGGGAGGCTTGTTGGCTGGAGTTACAGTTTGCGGCGTTTTGATGGCTATTTTTCAATCTAATGCCGGCGGTGCTTGGGACAACGCAAAAAAAATGTTTGAAGAAGGGGTTGAAATTGATGGACAACGATATGAAAAAGGTTCTGATCCACATAAGGCAACTGTGGTTGGAGATACGGTGGGAGACCCATTCAAGGATACCTCAGGACCTTCTCTAAATATCTTGTTAAAACTAATGGCTGTCGTGGCCTTGGTGATTGCACCCTTCTTATAGTAAAAACAAATTATATACGATATCGAATGCCCAGTTGACAAACTGGGCATTTTTTTTGCCAACTGATATTGTGAACCATCAGTTGAGCGTTACTATTTAGTTAAAATGTATCCGTAACTCACTCGTTCGAAAACTTTTTACCGCAAAAACGAGTATATTTAGATACTATTTTCTTTATAGATTAACCAAAACAAATGGGAACTATGGTGCTGAGAAGTTCATTGATATTAATGATAGCACTCATTGGTCTATTCCTTAAATCGCATCAGGTCAGCGAATCAGATCAGACTAAGAAGGAGTTTTTTACTCTTCAACCCGTCATAAAGTTTATGGACCGCGTGCATTATGAGCCCAAATCATTAGATGATCAACTATCCCATCAAGTCTATGATTCGTTTGTCAAATCAATTGATCCGGCAAAGCGTTTTCTGACCCAGGAAGGTATTAACCAGTTAAAACCTTTTGTTGCACAGCTTGATGAGCAGATTGCAAACGGAACGTTCGAGTTTTTTGATCTTGCCGAAAAGCTTATCGGGGAAGGTGTAGATAAGGCTCAGCAGTACTATTTAAAATATGTCAATCAGGACCTGAATATTCATTCAGCCTTAGACTCATTAATCATCAATGCCGATGATCGGAACTTTAGTGCAAATGATCAGGAGCTGGAAGCATACTGGAAAAAGTTGCTTCAATACGAAACGATTGTCAAAGTACATGGGATGAAGGTTGCGAAAGACGATGATGCTGAGATGAAATCGGAAGCGGAGTTGATCAAAGAGGCCAAGGAGACCATTTCAAAAAACTTTGATGAGTGGTTCAAGAGACTGAAGAGTTTACGTCGGTCAGATCGATTTGAAGACTACCTTAATTCGATTACCAGTTCTTATGATCCTCATTCGAACTATTTTAGCCCAAGGGAGAAGGAGAACTTTGACCTTAATATGAATAACAGTTATGAGGGTATCGGAGCACGTTTGATCCCAGAGGGCGAATTAACCAAGGTGACAGAGGTGATTCCGGGAGGTCCGGCTTGGAAACAAAAAGAATTGGAAGCTAATGATTTTATTATAAAAGTTGCTCAGGATGGAGAAGAAGCAAAAGATGTGAGGGGTTGGCGCGAGGACGACGTCATTGAGTTGATTCGTGGTAAAAAAGGTACTAAGGTGATCTTAACCGTGCGCAAAGCAGATGGCCGGGAGGTCAATATTGCGATTATAAGAGATCAGGTTGTACTGGAAGAAGGCAGGGCAAAATCATTGTTGATTCGTACTGAAGCTGAAGGTGCAGAAATTGGCTACATCCGTTTACCTAAATTTTATTTTGAGGCAGATGGTAAACCAGGATGCGCAGCAGACATTGCTACGGAAGTGGATAAATTGGTCAAGGAAGGAGCGCAGGGCATCATTCTGGACCTACGGAACAACGGTGGTGGATCACTTTCTGAAGTCGTAGATATGACGGGACTTTTTATTGATAAAGGGCCTGTTGTACAAGTAAAGTCGCGAGAACGAAAGCCATACGTGCTAGAAGACGAAGATCCGGCTGTTCAATATCAAGGACCATTGATCGTGCTAGTCAACCATTTTAGTGCAAGTGCATCAGAGATTATTGCCGCAGCTCTGCAAGACTACAATCGTGCTATTATCGTCGGTAGCTCATCGACTTTTGGTAAGGGTACCGTACAAAGATTTCACCAGCTGGATCGGTTTATTGTTGGCAACAACGATCTGAAACCCCTCGGTGAAGTCAAAATCACCACTCAAAAATTTTACCGGGTAAATGGAGGTTCAACTCAGCTGAAAGGGGTCATTCCCGACATCATTTTGCCGTCACCTTATAATTACGTCAAGGCAGGCGAGAAAGAACTGGATACACCCTTGGCATGGAGCGAAATCGAACCTGTAGACCATGCACAACATGTGATGGTTTTACCTGATCGAGAACTTCTGACCCATGCAAGCAAGGGGCGAGTTGCAAATAATGAAAAATTTCAATTAGTAGAGGAGCGGGCCATCCTCCTGAAAGAACAACATGATGAACACATGAAGTATGCTCTGAGTCTTGAAGGATATGAATTGGAGTATGATGAAAGAGAGGCTCAAAATGATAAGTTCAAAAACATGTACAAGTCAGACCGAACTCTTTTAGTGAGAAACCTGGAATCGGAAATAGCCCATATTACTGAAGATGAATCCAGAAAGGCTAATAATGAAGATTTTATGGATGGTGTCAAGACTGATATTTATATCGAAGAGGTTCTTAACATCATGAAGGACATGTTAAGTCAGCAATAATTGATCTTGTATCAATTAAAAGCTAAGCTATAAGTAATATCAGCCCATGATTCTTTATCGTGGGCTTTTTTATAATATGTATTATTTGTATTACAAAGGGGATCATGAACCTGGTTAAGGTCATCATCGTTGGTTTTTATATATTAGGTTTATTAGATCTGATTCACGGTCAAAATGAACTGGGTATCACTACTCAAATTTCATTGGAGCAAGGACTATCAGATCGAACTATTAAGGATATAGCCAAGGATGTTTACGGCTACATTTGGATTGCAACAAGAAATGGACTCAATCGGTATGATGGGCTCCATATCGTCAATTATGACAACCATCCCAATAGCCAGACACGCATCAGCTTTAGAGATATCAACAAAATCTTATGCCGAAAAGATGGGACCTTGATTATCCTCTATGAAAGCAACCGAAGATCTTTGGATGTTTTGGGCTCTTCATCCACTCAAGCCCAAAAGCTGTTTTTAAACCGGGAGAACGGTGTATTAGGCCCCGTTGAAAGGATATCTATTGATGAAAAATCGGGAAATCTCTATACCCTGGTTACCAAAGATTCGACGCTTATAGTCCAGAAGCTCAATAATATGATGCAGTTTGACAGCATGTTCACTTTGCAGAATTACATCGCCAAACCGTCTTCAAAATATCAATTTTTAGTTATGGATCGTGGCCTTATTTGGATCAATGATGATCAACTTGGCCTAATATTGAGTGATACATTTGGCGTCATACAATCACAACTATCCTACGATTCAATCGGTGTTAGTCAAAATGCCGGTCTGGCAAACATATTGTATCAGGATCGACAGGGTCGTGTTTGGTTGAGTTTCGATAATTCATCTGGTTTATGGGAGTTTAATGAAGCGGCTGGTTATTTTACCCAGTTTTCTCTGGAGGATATGCCCAGGCACTACAACAAATTGTGGGAAGATGACTTGGGCAATGTGATGATATCATCGGAAGATTTGGGCAAAACGAAAGACCTTTTTATTGTTTCTGCCGACGACGCAGTCAATAGTTTTAACCAACTTGTGAATCAGGAACCAGTCATCAATGAGATTCTAAGTGATGATTTTGAACGATTACTTTTTGTGGGTACGTCAAGTGGTGTCAGAAAAATAACCCGAACAAAGAAAAGGGTTAAAAAATTTCTCTCTGGTAATAATTTAGGGTCAGGTAAAAGTCTGAGAGGTATTGTTGAGTTGCCCGATAGCTCGATTATGATCGCCGGAATATCTGACGGATGGTATCATTTAAATATAGCCAGAGATTCTATAGCCGCAATCGATTTTGGTCTACCGCGCACCGGAGAGGTAAGCTACGGTGATTTTGCAAAAGAACTGGTTTACGATGAAGAGGGTGGAATCTGGGGTACTCGATTTAGTAATAAATTTCGTGCTGAGTTGATTTACATGAACCTCTCTGATCAAAAATTCGTGCCATATTTTTTTCCGCAGAAAATACAAAGTTTGATACTTGGTCATGATGGATTAATCTGGTTGGTGTCAGGTGATAAAAATACTGAAACGAGATTGACAAACTTCGATCGACACACGAAAATTTTTCGGCACTATTTCCTGTCAGATGGCACTAATCCACTCAAAGATCTAAATGCTACCTATTTATTTGAGAGTAGTGATCTCACTAAATGGATAGGTACAACTTCTGGCTTGGTGAAAATTAGCCCTGATGGTCAGTCGAAGACATATCAATTGATCGAAAATGAATACCATGGTATCAGTAGCAATTTAATTTATGTGATCACAGAAGATAGTGACCACAGAATATGGATTGGAACGGATGGAGGTGTCAATGTATTTACCCCGGGCAATACAGACCAAATAGATTTTACCTATTTCGACACCCGGGACGGCCTACCTGATAATAATGTATGTGGTATCGTGCAGGATGATAATGGGAATATGTGGTTTAGTACATTTAACGGACTCTCCTATTTTGATTCTAAATTGAAATCATTTCGCAATTTTGGTACGGCTGATGGATTTAGTCATGTAGAATTTAATTTGCATTCTTTTTATAAGGACAGAATAGGCAACATTTTGATGGGTGGTACTAATGGCCTCAATTATTTTAATCCGAATGAGTTGCTGGAAAGAAATTTAGATGCTCCAATTTTATTGTCAGAGCTTTCTTACTATGATAAAATAGAGGGAGCTATTGTCGAGCGCCTGCACAATCTCCAGAATATTAAGGCGGTTGTCTTACCTGCTTCCAATCGATATTTTCATTGTTCTTTTGCACTTGCCGATTATGCGTATCCACAGTTGAATCAATATCAGTATAAGTTAGAGGGACTTGATATTGAATGGAATTGGATAGGTACTCAAAATGAAATCAGATTTAATAATCTCGCCGCCGGAAATTATGTATTGAAAATTAAAGGTGCCGATCGAAATTTAAATTTGAGCAGCAAGGAGTTTTCACTACCCATAAAGGTTAATCAGTATTTTTATAAGAAAGCCTGGTTTATCCTTTTGTCTATTAGTGCTGTTCTTTTAGCAATCTATTTGTTTCACAGAATTAGATTGCGACAAGTAATTCAAATGGAACGCCTGCGTACCAAAATATCAAGCGATCTGCATGATGATGTTGGTGGGCTACTATCAGGGTTGGCCATGCAGACTGAATTATTGGAATATACTGCTGCTGATAAGGACAAACCGAAATTAAAGCGGATCAGTGATATGAGTCGGAATGCTATGGCTCAAATGCGCGATGTTATTTGGGCAACCGATGCTCGTAAAGATCGCTTTGAGGATCTGCTAATGCGAATGAAAGAGTATGCCGCTGAAATCTTATTTTCACGCGACATCACCTGCCATTTTCAGGTGAAAGGAATTTTGCCAGAGAAAAAGCTTCCGGTTCAAGTCAGACAAAATTTGTATCTGATCTTTAAAGAGGCGATCACCAATGTCGCAAAGCATTCTAATGCTACCCGTGCAGACGTGCAGCTTGTCAAAGATGGCGCTCAGTTTTTGATGATTATTGCCGACGACGGAACCGATATTTCGCAAAATGGCAAGACCTCTTCACTGAATGGATCAGGCTTGAAAAATATGGAGATGAGGGCTCAAAACATTAATGCCCACTTTGACATTAAGAAGGATAAGGGTTTTGTCGTAACGATAAAAATGAAATACCTAACTTGAACATCACTGATGGCTTTGCGCGCCAAACAATACCATCAAAATGGTATATTTTTAATTTTTAACCTTTTAATATAGATTGTCATGAGTACCATAGCAGTCGGAATTGTTGAAGACGAACCGATCGTCAGAGAAAGTCTTGTGACATTTTTCGATGATCAACCGAATCTCAATGTAGTATGTCAAGTCAAGTCATTGGAAGACTTTCAGGAATATTATGCCGATGGTCATGAAAAAGCACCGGATGTAATTTTACTGGATATCGGACTTCCTGGTATGTCGGGATTGGAAGGTATCAGAGTGATTAAGAAAATAGTACCTGATGCGGACATTATCATGCTGACTACCTACGAGGAATCAGAAATCATCTTTAAGGCACTGTGTGCCGGAGCTTGTTCCTACCTAAGTAAAAGATCTTCCTTGTCTCAAATACTGGAGGCAATATCCGTGGTACACCAGGGAGGCTCATATATGTCTCCATCCATAGCTCGCAAAGTTGTTACCTATTTTTCGCCTTCCGACAATTCAAAAAAAGAACTATTGACCCCCCGGCAACAACAGATCGTAGCTGGTTTAGTTGATGGTTTAAGTTATAAGATGATTGCTGATAAATACTTGGTTTCTATCGAGACAGTACGTGATCATATCAAGAAGATCTATAAGAAACTGCAGATCAATAGTAAAGCTGAGCTCATTAAGCTTTCAGTTGATGGCGATATCTGATCTGCAATCTAAAAGCTGGGTTCCACTCTAGTTTTAAAGTGCGTTGGTCATTAGAAGATTCTTGGCAAACGGTCTCCACTGTCCGCCTTAAGAAATGGAATTCGAAACATTATCTGCAATTCATTAACTGTCAGTGCTTTAGAGTTAAATCTATCAAAAGACTACCCCATCAAGATGTGGTTTCAAATCACGTTTATTCAATTTATATTTACATTATCAAATGAATGAAGATGATCCTTTTTTGATTTTGATACTTTAAGTTAAATGAGGCTTTAACGTAACACACACTCAAAAAGAAGCTCCGAAAGTGCAAGTTTTCGGAGCTTTTCGTTTTTAGATCCTAAGAGTCAAAAGCACCCCATCAACATGGGGTTTTAAAATACCATCTTCTAGCTTATCTTTACGACATCAAAATGGTGATCCCCTTTTTCATTTTGATACTTTAAGTTAAATGAGGCTTTAACGTAACACACACTCAACCCTAAGCTCCGAAAGTAAAAGATTTTCGGAGCTTTTTTTTTGGCACGAACCGACCCCATCAACATGGGGTTTCAAGATCCAGAATCAAGGTTTATCTTTACATCATCAAAATTGTGATCCCTTTTTAGATTTTGATATTTAAGTTAAATAAGGCTTTAACGTAACATTACTCAAACCAAAACTCCGAAGGTGAAAATTTTCGGAGTTTTTTTTTCCTCACCCGAACACAGTTTGCAATCTATTAAGCTCGTTAATCAGACCCCATTAAGATGTGGTTTCCCTTTGCCCAGAGAAGTAATATATTTACATCGATAATTTAATGATCCTTTTTCATTTTGATACTTAGTTAGTTAAATAAGCTTAATACAGGGCTTTTTTTAAAGACCAAAGACTCCGAAGATGCAAGTTTTCGGAGTTTTTTTTATTACCTGCCAGATTGAGTTTAGGGCTCCGGATGGATGCCCAATCAAATGTTATTGATTCAGGCTAGCTACTTTCTCTTCCAGGTCAAGTTCATCACCCGGCAGATATCCTGAATGATTGTAGACAATCTTTCCTGTCTGATCGATGATAATCGTATAGGGCACCGTCTGAAAATGTAAGGCTCGCATCAGCTCTTGGTTGGTATCCAGTAGGATTTGGAAAGGCCATCCCTTTTCCGCAACCATGGGCTTGACTTTGGCCGCAGCCCGGGCATCATCAATAGACACTGCAATTAGGTTTAATTCATACTTTTCCTGCCAGTCTTGGTACAAATCTGAAATTGCATCTAACTCTTTTTGCAAGGCGCACACCATGTGGCCCAGAAACTCACTATAGTGATTTGACCTGGAATCATGACCTCATTAAACTGGATACTTTGCCCTTCCAGTGACTTCACTGTGACTTGAGGTATTTGTTCCTGAGCATATACGAAGTTGATCGAAGCGACAAGTAGTATTATAAAGGTGATTCGGATAACAGCTGACATCATAAAATCGTTGATTAGACTGAATATTAACGTCTACTGTGACAAATAGGTGCAATTTTTGCACAAAAAATAAACTAAGACTCTGAATTACAGTGTCGCAATAAACAAATGAAGAAACCCATATGTTACCTCTTTATCTTCTTTAGCTATTCAGTAACAGCTCAAAACGAAGGTCAACTTTCCGGTCAGCTTCTTCTGAACAGCAATGTCTTTTTGGAAGATAAAGACATTGGTGCGAGTAATACACCTCAGTACGACAATCAGTTGTTTGGAAGTGAAGACTGGCTCGATCTAAACTATCAGCTCAAAGGATTTGATGTTGGAGTCAGGCTCGACTTGTTCAATAATTCAAACCTTTTAAATCCCAGAGATTCCTATAGTGGACAAGGATTGGGGAAGTGGTATGTGAGAAAGCAACTGGATAACCTATTAATCCAGGTAGGTTATATCTACGATCAAATCGGCACCGGTTTGATATTTAGATCATACGAAGAAAGACCCTTGCTCATCGATAACGGCCTTTACGGAGCTTCGCTAAAATTTAAACTTTCTGATCATTTGTTCGTCAAAGCTTTCGGCGGCAAACAAAAGAATCTTTTCAGCACCTATGAGACCTTCTTGAAAGGTACTGCTTTGGAGGGTTATCTCGAGATAGGTAAGCAGAAATCGATTAGTCTCGTTCCGGGGGTGGGTTTCGTTAATAAGACCTTTTCTGACGAGCAGATGGCCCAGATTATTAATACAGTTCGCAATTATACACCCTCCGATTCGGTGGGCCTAAATTACAATTCCTACGCGGTGACCTTCTATAACACGGTGTCAGTGGGTCCGGTTGTTTGGCATGCCGAGGCCGCTTTTAAGGAAAAGGACGTCTATTTCGATCCGGAATCCAGAAGACAACTCTTTAATGGTCAAACCACCTTAGGTAAATTTCGCAATGAGGGAGGTTCTGTACTTTATTCCTCCCTGAGCCTGGGCGTCAAAGGTATTGGTGCGACAGTCGAATATAAGCGGACCGAAAATTTTACATTCAGAGCGGATCCTTTTGTTGCCTTAAATCGTGGGCTGGTTAACTATCTGCCACCAATGGCCAAAATCAATTCGTACCGCCTTAAGTCAAGATATACCCCCGCCACCCAGGAATTAGCGGAAGAAGCCCTGCAAATTGAGTTGAGGTATGCAATATCAAAAAAACTAAAGGTGGTGCATTACTTTTCGAATATCACAGATCTTCAGGGAAGTTTATTATACAGAGAGTTTGATACGGAGATAGTGGTGCGAAAATCGAGCGCACTCCAATGGACCCTGGGATTGCAGAGGCAGCAATACAATCAAGAAGTATACGAGGGCAAAGCAGGAGTAAATCTGGTGCAGACCTGGACCCCCTATCTGGAATGGTTTAAAAAGTTCAGTGCACGAAAATCATTGCGTGTGGAGTCACAATATATGTCAACCCCGGAGGATTTTGGAAGTTGGTTGTTTGTTTTAACCGAATACAATATAGCGCCAAAATGGTCCTTTTCAGTGTCGGATATGTATAACGTCGATCCTTCAAAGACCAGAGACCTGCACTATCCCAGAGTTGATTTCGTTTATATCAGGCAAGCCAATCGCTATAGTCTGAGCTTTGTCAAACAAGTGGAAGGCGTTGTTTGTGCCGGTGGAATTTGCCGGCTTGAACCAGCCTTTAGCGGATTTCGTTTTACCCTAAATTCGACATTCTAATGAGGTCTCAGTTGCTATTTTTAGCTTAGCATTTCCGGTTTTGTTTTTTGCCTGCCAGGAGAATCAACCCCAGTACACACTCTCCCGTGCCGAGATAGGAGACCGGGTGGTAGTGGTTGAAGAGTTTTCAGGGGTACGCTGTCCCAACTGCCCCGAGGGGACTAAAGAATTAGAAAACTTGCGGACACTCTACGACGATAAGGTTATCATTGTTACCATTCATGCCGGCGACTTTGCCTTCCAATACAACGATAGTCAATATGACTTCACGACGACAGAGGGGAATGCTTTACTGCGACACCTGGGCAATCCCATCGGTTATCCCTCAGCAGTGATAAACCGGGTTCGAGATTCTAATACTCAATCATTACAGAACTTCTCCTCTCAATGGGGTAGTCTTATCAGTGCCGAAATAACAACGGAACCCGTTGTATCTCTGGAATTGGATATTGCTTACGATGCTAACACGCGTAAAATGAGCACCGCATTAAGGGCAGTACCTAATATAGACTTGGAGGGTGACCTTCGATTTACCCTTCTTATTAAGGAAGACAATATGATAGATTGGCAAAGTGATACTGAAGCGGCCCAGGGTGTTGATCGTGAATATAATCACCGCAATGTCTTAAGAGCGGTTTTGACAACTCCGGAAGGAGATCACGTGGCCAGCGATGCCAAATCATTTCAGTCACTGGAAAAAATTTACTCGTTCACTGTTCCCGAGCAAACTAACTGGTGGAAAGAAACCGATCTGACGATAGTGGGTTTCGTCACTGGCAGTACGGGAGAGATTCTACAGGGCATTGAAAAACCACTGATTCCTTAAACTCGTCCAAACCCTTGAGTCACCCACCAGATTAATTATCTTTGCCCACCATATGAACAATAAAATTTGTAGATGAAAATATCTCTAAATTGGCTCAGGGAGTACGTTGACCTGGATATGGATGCTGAACAGATAGCTGAAATATTGACAGAGATTGGTCTCGAGGTGGAAGGGTACGAAGAAGTGGAGCAGATTAAAGGTAGTCTTAAGGATCTAGTGGTAGGAGAAGTCACGACTTGTGTTAAACACCCAAATGCTGATCGACTTTGGTTGACCACAGTCGATATTGGGCAGGTTACGCTTCAAATTGTGTGTGGTGCTCCCAATGTGGGAACAGGTCAGAGAGTTGTAGTAGCACCAGTTGGCACAACGCTATATAGCCATGACGGTGCACCCTGGCAAATCAATAGGGGCAAGATTCGAGGTGAAGTGAGTGAGGGTATGATTTGTGCGGTCGATGAAATTGGACTAGGTACCGATCATAGTGGAATCCTTGTATTGGATGACACATTTGTTATTGGCAATGCCTTAGCGAGCTACTATGATACTGCAACCGACACAGTTTTTGAGATCGGATTGACCCCAAACAGATCGGATGCTACTTGCCACCTGGGGGTAGCAAGAGATCTTTTTGCAGCGTTGAAGATCAACTATGGTCATAAAGGCCAAGTAAAATTACCAGCATTGGATGCTTGGCAGGTAGACAATGATACGATGCCCATTCAGGTTGAGGTGCTTGATACCGAAGGTTGCCCACGTTATGCAGGGGTCTCAATCAGCAACGTAAGCGTAAAGGAGTCTCCTGGCTGGCTCAAAAATAGACTCAAGATGATTGGACTCAGGCCCATCAACAATATAGTTGATGCCACCAATTATGTCTTACACGAACTTGGTCAACCACTGCATGCTTTTGATATCGATAAAATTGATGGTAGAGCTATCAAAGTGCAGACATTGCCAAAAGGATCAGCGTTTGTGAGTTTAGATGAGCAAGTGCGAAAGCTACACGAAGAGGATTTGATGATTTGTGATGGGCACGACAATGGCATGTGTATAGCCGGGGTTTTTGGAGGCCTGGGTTCAGGCGTCACCAATCAGACCCATAATATTTTTCTTGAATCTGCCCATTTCAATGCGAAGTGGATCCGGCGTACCAGTGGCAGATATCTCTTGTTTACAGACGCGGCAAAAGTTTTTGAGAAAGGCAGTGATCCAAATATATGTGTTTTTGCGCTGAAACGAGCAGCTCTGCTCATCCAAGATCTGGCAGGGGGTCAGATTGCATCTGAAATAGTTGATATTTATTCTAAACCGGTCAAGCCTAACTTGGTATCGCTCGACTACGGTCAACTCAATCGGTTAGTAGGTGCCAATATACATCCGAAAGAAGTCGAACAAATACTGCTGGCATTGGAAATGAAAATTCAGGCCAGCACTCCGGATAGTGTTACAGTCGCGGTTCCAACTAATAAGGTGGATGTAACCCGCCAAGCAGATCTCATTGAAGAAGTACTTCGAATTTATGGATTTAACCGGGTGCCGGACAAAAATCGGATGAGTTTTAGTGTAAGCAATTCTCATGGCATCGATGAGGCGCGACTTCGCAACCTGGCGGCAGACTATCTTTCTGCTCATGGATTTCATGAGATCATGGGTCTTTCAATGATCGATAAAAGGTATGTGGAAAGGAAGGAATTTCAGTTGAATGATGTCGAAATGGTTCGCATTAATAACACGTCAAACGTTCAGATCGAAGTGATGCGGCCGAATCTTTTAGTTACCACGCTCGAAACCATTAGCTATAATCAGAACCGGCAACAAAATGATCTGCGTTTGTATGAGTTTGGCAAGTCGTACCTCCATGTCGCTGGTCAATATCAGGAAAAGGACCATCTGACATTAGCGATTTCGGGATGGCACCAGGAGTCATGGCTTACTACTCCTCTATCTCCTAAGAACGAGTACTATGTTATGAAAGGCATGGTTGAAAACCTGTTATCACTGTATGGTATCGGTTCTCTTGAGGAAGAGGTAGTCGAAGATGCATATTGGAATTTTGCGCTCAAGTATTCAATAGATAACCAGCAATTGGCCGTTTTTGGGCAAGTCAATGATGACCTTCTTAGTTATTTGGACATTCGGGGAGCGGTTTTTTATTCAGATTTCGACTGGAGCAGATTGATTAGGAATCAGAAAGTCGATCAGATCCAGGTGAAAGAATCATCGAGGTTTCCAGTGGTGCGAAGAGATCTGGCACTAATCATCCAAGAAGAAGTACCCTTTAGTGCAGTCAGAGCGGTCATCGCAAGAAAACTTGGACTGGTTTTAAAGGGAATCAACCTTTTTGATGTTTATAGAAACGAAGAGATCTTAGGATCCGGTCAAAAGTCTTATGCCGTAAGTTTGTTGCTTTCAGATTCAACTAAGACCTTCTCGGATAAAGAAGTAGATCAAATGATCGTCAGTATGATGGATGAACTGACTAGGGAGGTTGGTGCAAGGTTGCGGTAAAGAATTGCAGGATTATCGATTTAAACTATTTATATTTGATCAATGCAAGATATTCTGAGAAAACTGGATCGATTGGAAGATAAAGTGTTGCAGCTTAGCCAAAAGATTGAATATCTCCGAAAAGAGAATATCATGCTCATTGAAGAAAACGTTAAAATAAAACAAGAATCAGAGAAAATAAAATCAGGAAAGAATGCCCAAGGGCTAGGAGGTAAAGAGCGAGTAGTTCAAGATGATAGGTCATCCGTTTTGAGACAAACAGAACAGATGAAAAAGGAGTTGGATAGATATATTGTAGAGGTTGATAAGTGTATTGAATTGATCAATAATATGTAGGAATGGAGGAGCAGCTGAAAAGTATGCAAATAATGATAGCCGGAAGGTCATATCCGCTTAGAGTAAAAGAGCAGGACATGGAATCCATCAAACATGTGGTGGAAGAAATCAACGAGAAGATCAAAGATTTTCAATTAACCTACATTAATAAAGACAAGCAGGATTGCCTCGCAATGGCCCTGCTAACTTATGCCGTGGAATTGCATAAGGTGAAAATGAATGACAGTACAACACCTCAACAGATTTCAAGAAAAGTCGATCATCTGGAACATTTGATCGAAAATATCCTGAAATAACCTCTTCCCCCGAGGGCACTTTTTCCTGCGGTGCAAGTGTCAGACCGAAATGCTGATACTATATTTTTATCAAATAAATGTTTCTAACATATGGAGTGGCTTATACAAGGCGTCGTGGGTATTATAGCCGGCGCAATCTTGGCCTTTCTTGCCGTTGGTTTTGCCTTGAGAAAGAGCAATCAACGAAAGACAGAAGAGGCCAATAAACAAGCGGATTTAGTGATTAAAGAGGCTCGCCTTACTGCCAAGCGAATGGTGGACGAGGCAGAGACTAACTCAGAAAAGATCATAGGAAAAGCAGAAGGAAGAAATGAAAGTATAAAGCAAAAGAAGATTCAGGAAGCTAAAGACAAATTTGTTCAACTGAAGTCTGAGTACGAAGAGAGGAAGGCCCAACATCGAATCGAGATGAAAGAAAGGGAAATGGAGGTGGTCAATAAAGAGAAGGATTTACAGACTAAAGCTACCTCTTTTGATCAACGCACTGAACAATTTGAACATTTTGAAAACGAGACCAAACTGATCAGGGAGAATTTGGAAAAGCAACTGAAGATAGTGGCAAAAAAGAAAGATGAACTATCTGAAGCCAATGAACAGAGAATCAAGGAGTTGGAAAACATCGCGAAGATGAGTGAGGCAGATGCTAAAGAAAAGCTTCTCGATGCCGTGCGGGCAAAAGCAGAGACAGATGCAATGTCCATTGTTAAAAAGACGATCGAGCAAGCCAAACTGGATGCCAACAAGGAAGCCAAGAAAATCGTGATTCAGTCTATTCAAAGAATGTGTGCAGAATATACCATCGAAAACACAGTCACTGTATTCAATCTGGAATCCGATGATATTAAAGGGCAGATCATCGGCCGAGAGGGTAGGAATATTCGGGCTCTGGAAGCTGCGACCGGAGCTGAAATAGTGGTAGACGATACTCCCGAGGCCATTGTGATCTCCAGTTTTGATCCGATCAGAAGGGAACTTTGTCGTCTTTCATTAAAAAGATTGGTGGCTGATGGCAGGATTCACCCTGCCCGAATCGAAGAAGTGGTTGCCAAAACCCGAAAACAACTTGAAGAACAGATTATAGAAATCGGTGAGCGTACTGTGATCGAGCTCGATATACATGGTCTTGATCCTCAACTTGTCCGAATGATTGGTCGCATGCGATTTAGATCATCTTATGGTCAGAATCTTTTGAAACACAGCATTGAAACGGCTAATTTATGCGCCATAATGGCGGCTGAATTGGGTCTTAGCCGGAACCAAACCAAGTTGGCAAAAGAGCTGGACTATTGCATGACCTAGGCAAAGTCGGTGAAGAGGAAACTGAATTATCGCATGCGATTTTGGGGATGGAGATGTGCGAAAAGTACCGCGAACATCCTGCAGTGATTAATGCCGTTGGAGCCCACCATGATGAGATAGAAATGAACAATATCATCTCTCCCATTGTCCAGGCTTGTGATGCGATTTCCGGAGCCAGGCCAGGTGCCCGAAGAGAGATTCTGGAAAGTTACCTGAAACGCATCGGCGAACTTGAAGAGTTGGCCATGAGCTACGAGGGAGTGCAAAAGGCTTTTGCGATGCAAGCAGGTCGTGAGCTAAGAGTCATAGTAGAAAGTGAAAAAGTGAGTGATGAGTATGCCGATGAACTGTCATTCATGATCTCACAAAAGATTCAGGATGAGATGCAATATCCTGGTCAAATAAAAGTAACCGTGATCAGGGAAAAACGATCAGTTAGTGTTGCCAAATAAACACTGAATTAAAGATGCTTTAGATAAGTGAACCCCTTACTCAACTGAAACGTATGCAGATTGAGTAAGGGGGCTTTGCTACAGATGTTGTTCTCTGCCGAGGGTAAAATTATGCTATTGAAAAGTTTTGAAGAGCATGTCGTACGGATTCAACCACTTCTTCGATGCATTTGGAGTCTGAAGTCATCATGAAAAATGAGCTCAGACAATAGGTAGTATCAATACAAGGCGGCCACCCGGCAAAACATCAAAAGAAATTGAAAATTCAAGGCCTGCCTCTCAGAGATAGTGTAGATGGAAACATGATCAATGGTTTATTGACTTTATCTTTAACCACCTGTTGTTTGGGGGTGATGAGGGTCGAGCCATATCCTGTAATAGCTCATGCCGGAACACCGTAGTAAGCTGCTTTATTAGTCCTGAAATTGGTAATTTTAAATGCTGATGGAAGACAATATATTGCAACAATTTCGAATGCTAGGGGTACTACTGCTCATGAGTTTTCATAACCTGAGTTATGGCCAGGATCAAAGTGAAGGAGCGGTCATAGATTCCATCTTGGAGGTTATTGAAACGATCGAAGATCCAAAAAGCAAAATAGTTCTTCTCCACCAACAGGCAAATTATATCTATGATTTTGCTCCATTTACCAAGCTGTTTCTCGATACTGCTTTAATCATAGCAGAGACTGAACAACTCCCCGATGAAGTGGCGATCAGTCATCTGACTTTAATGCAATATTACGTTAGTAATGCCCTCCTTGATAGTGCTGATTGGCATTATAATGTTGGTATGGCTTTGCCGGCTGTTAAGCAGGGTACCGTCCATCAATCTGATTTTTTAATGCTAAAGGCTACCATCCTTAAGAATCAAGGTAACATAAAAGGTGGCATTGAGTTCTTCCTTCGGGCACTATCATTGCTGGAGCAACCAGGTTTGTGGGAGTCTTTGACCACTGAAAGTTTAAAAATTGATGTCAAACGAAGTAAATCCATCCTGCATAATAATCTGGCAAACCTATATAAGGATATCAAAGATTTTGATTCGGCGGTAAAGCACTATAATCACTCCTACGATATTCTCATGTCTCTTGATGAAAAGGGATTTGCGGGTACTGTACTTATGAATAAAGCGGGGCTCTACCAGGATCATGCTATTTATGACACTGCTTACCAAATTCAAATACTTGCGAAAAAGTTAAAAATGGAAGGTGAAGCAAGTCAGCGATCAATAGCCATGTCGGATTTGAATATTGGAAACGCTTTACTGGAGCTTAATGAATTGACCGAGGCTGGCAAATATATTGAAGGTGCTTTGCATGCTTTTATTCAAATGGAAAACACTGCGGGATTAACCAGTGGTTACATAGCTCGGGGTCAACTTAATCTCAAGAGTAAAGAGTATCAGGCTGCAATCAGCGATTGCAAAAAGGGGAAGGAGCTGGCGACGTCTGCAGAAATACTTGATCTACAGCAAAAAGCTTGTGATTGTTTATTTCAAGCTTATAAAATGGTGGGAAATAGTGCGGAGGCACTCGCAAATCATGAGGCGCTTAAATTATTGAGTGATTCTTTAAGGAATAGCAAAAATACCAAATATATCACTCAACTCGAAATGCAGTATAACTTTGATAAGGTTGAGGAAAAAAGGCTGGTTCAAGAACAATCGGATCTATTAATTCAACACGACAAAGATTCAAGGAACAGGCGCGCATTTGTAGTGTTAATAGTTCTCTTGGCGGTATCTCTATTTGTAGGATATCTCATTTATCAGAATTATCAGATAAAGAAAAAATCGGAATTAGAGCTTTCCCTGAAAAATAATGCAATATCGAAGGCGTTGCAGGAAAAAGAATTATTGCTGGGAGAAATTCATCATCGGGTTAAAAATAATTTGCAGGTAATTTCAAGCTTATTGAGATTGCAATCACGTTACGTCGAAGATGATGTTGCACTAAATGCCATCAGTGCCGGTAGAAGTCGTGTGCAATCCATGGCCTTACTTCATGAAAACTTATACCAGAATGACAATTTTACCGGGGTCAATATGCAAAAATATTTTGATCGTTTGATCGACGGACTATTCACGACATTAAATATTTCGCCGGATAAAATTTCCTTAATTAAGAATATTCAACCGATTGATTTGGATGTTGATTTTGTGGTACCGATTGGACTAATTACTAATGAGTTGATCACTAATGCCCTAAAGCATGCCTTTGTTAACCAGGAGTTTGGGGTATTGACTGTCCGACTATATGAAGACAATCATAAATTGATATTGGAAGTTTCTGACAATGGAAAAGGCATGTCAACTGATTTTTTAAAAGCAAAAGCACCACATTCGGACACAAGCTAATTAAGGCATTTGCAATTAAATTGCATGCAGATCTTAAGGTGCTGAACCACGCTGGCACTAAGGTACAGCTTATCATTCATGATTATCGCACTGGAGGTTGATCATGTCTTGCAATCAGAGATGGTAAAGCAGGTCAATCTTCACACCGCAGATTAAAATCAAAAGAGATAACCAAAATAAAATAGATCTGGTTTCTTCCTTATATTTTATCAAGTGCTTGGGTCAGGTCAGCGATCAAGTAATCGGGATCTTCAAGGCCAATATAAAGTCTGATTAAATTAAACGGATAGTCCGGATTTTCTTTGCCTGGAATATCATAGAAAATCGAAAAAGGAATAACCAAAGATTCGTGCCCTCCCCATGATACAGCAAGTAAGAAACAATTTAAACGGTCAACAAATTTGTTGACTACTTCTTTGGTGGCGGCTTTCACTTGAAAGGAAAATAGTCCACCAGCTCCGGTCATCTGTCGTTGAGCTAATTGATTTTGTGGGAATGAAGGTAAAAATGGATGTATTACGCGCTCTACCTTTGGATGGGCTTCTAGAAACTTGGCAATTTGAATGGCTGTATCATTAACACGCTTCATTCTGATCTGCAGTGTACGGAGTCCGCGGATGATTAGACTGGCATCATGCGGTGATAATATCGAGCCCAAGGTCATTAGTTCAGATCCAAATATCTGATCCATCATCTTCCTGCTGCCGCAGAGTGCTCCGGCAACCACATCACTATGACCATTCAGATACTTGGAGCAAGTATGCATAATGATGTCTATTCCATGATCACCCGGGTTTTGGAATAGCGGTGACGCATAAGAATTATCAATGATACTTATGATGTTATTAGCCCTGCAAATCCTGCCACATTCAGATAGGTCCTGAATACCAAAAGTGATCGAATTGGGACTTTCCAAAATGAGGACTTTTGTTTGTGGTTGAATGGCCTTTTCAATTTCAACAATATCATGACCCGCGACAAATGTGTGGGTTATTCCAAATCTTGTCAGCACGCGTGTCACCAACTTATTTGTCCAGGAGTAAGGATTTTTGACACAGATAATGTGATCTCCTGTGTTGACGTTAGAAAGCACTGCACAGGTCATGGCCGCTGCACCACTTGCAAAAACCAGGGCATCTTCTGTTTTTTCAAGTGCAGCAAGTTTTTTTCTTAAGATCTCAGTAGTTGGATTGTTACCGCGGGTGTAGAGATGGTGGGCACGCTCATTAAGGAATGCTGCGCGAAAACTAGCAGTGTCTTTAAAGGCAAAATTGCTACTCTGGATGATGGGTGGTGATACAGCATTGAAATACTGGTCTCGGTCTTCACCGAGATGAGTCAGAATCTCGCTGATGGGTATTAACGGCTGATCTTTCATGCATTACTTGATTTCAGCCAAAATCTGATCAGCCCATTCTTTAACTGTCATGTTGCCCTTGTCTCCCTCACCTTGCCTTCGTACGGATACTTGTGCGGTCGTTTGTTCCTTCTCACCGACGATGAGCATATACGGCACTTTACGTAATTCGGTATCTCTGATTTTTCGACCAATCGACTCCGTCCGGGAGTCAATTGTACCTCTAAGACCAAGAGCAGCCAATTCTTCCTGCACTATAGCTGCGTAATCAAGATAGAGATCGCTGATGGGCAAAATGGCATATTGTTCAGGACTAAGCCAAAGTGGAAATTTACCGGCGGTATGTTCGATTAAAACTCCTATAAATCGTTCCATGGATCCAAAAGGTGCCCGGTGAATCATAACCGGTCGGTGGCTGGCATTATCGGAACCGATGTATTCGAGCTCGAATCGTTCTGGGAGGTTGTAGTCTACCTGAATGGTTCCGAGCTGCCAACTTCTGCCCAAAGCATCTTTAACCATAAAGTCAAGTTTTGGGCCATAAAAAGCGGCTTCACCCAAGACGACTACGGTTTCAAGGCCCACATCTTTGGTTGCATCGATGATTGCTTGTTCAGCTTTTTCCCAATTTTCGTCCGAACCGATGTATTTCTCCTTATTCTCCGGATCTCTAAGTGATATTTGAGCGGTATAGTTATCAAAGCCCAATTTGTTTAAAACCAACTTGGTGAGATCCAAAACACCAAGAAATTCATCTTTGAGTTGATCCGGAGTACAAAAGATATGGGCATCATCCTGGGTAAATCCACGCACTCGCGATAGTCCGTGCAACTCACCACTTTGCTCATAGCGATACACGGTACCAAACTCCGCTATTCTGATCGGGAGATCTCGGTAGGAGTGAGGTTTATGGCTATATATCTCACAGTGGTGTGGGCAATTCATCGGTTTGAGAAGAAACTCTTCTCCCTCCCTCGGAGTATTGATCGGTTGAAAACTATCCTTACCGTATTTTTCATAGTGCCCAGATGTCACATAAAGCTCTTTCTTCCCGATATGAGGGGTGATCACCGGTGCATAACCTCGTTTTAACTGTTCATTCTTCAAGAATTCTTCCATGCGGCTTCTCAATGCAGCACCCTTTGGTAACCAAATTGGCAGACCAGCACCTACTCTTTCCGAAAACATAAAAAGCTCTAGTTCAGTACCTAATTTTCGGTGATCTCTTTTTTTAGCTTCTTCTACAAATTCAAGATATTCCGTAAGATCTTTTTGCTTCGGAAAGGTGATGCCATAAATTCTGGTCATCATCTTGCGTTTTTCATCACCTCGCCAGTAAGCACCAGCAACATTCGTTAGTTTGATTGCCTTTATCTTGCTGGTATCCGGTAGGTGTGGTCCACGACACAAGTCAACAAAATTTCCTTGTTGGTAAAAGGTAATAGAACCGTCTTTCAAGTCATTTAGAAGCTCGAGTTTGTAGGGATCCTGTTTTTCGTTAAAATAGCTAATAGCCTCTTTTTTACTGACCTCTCTTCGTTGGTATTCGCTTTTTGCCTCCAACAGTACCTTCATTTTTGCCTCAATGAGCGAAAGATCCTCCAAGGTTATCTGCCGATCACCAGTATCTATATCATAGTAAAATCCCATGTCGATTGGAGGCCCGATGCCAAATTTTGTTTCAGGATACAAAGCTTCCAGTGCTTCAGCCATAAGGTGGGCTGAAGAATGCCAAAATGTTGCTTTTCCTTCAGGATCATTCCAGGTCAATAATTCGAGATTAGAGTCGAGATTGATCGGGCGGGTAGCATCCCATACCTCACCGTTTATTTTTGCGGTAAGTACGTTTCGAGCCAAACCTTCACTAATTGACCGGGCAATGTCCAGAGCAGTGACTCCTGCTTCATATTCCCTCACGTTGCCATCTGGGAAAGTAATGTGAATCATGATAAATTCAAGATTGATTAAACAGCCGGCAAAGCTAGGGCAAATTTCCGAAGCTTGAAACCTATATGTTTGAATGATGCTGAAGTTGACCGGATCGCCAGAAAAAGGCTGCATTTTATCGTAGATCTGGTAGATATCCAGTTTTTACTAAATCCCCAGCCATATGAGTATTTCAAGCGACTCCGGGGCTAGAGATCCGCTAAAAGGCTTTGATATCGGTAAACGATTTGGTATTAAAGCTCAAACTTTGAAAATGATTTTCGGTGATGCTGACGGTTTCAGCAGCTAACTCATAAATATCGTCAGCTTGCTTATGAATAGCTACAAATATAACCTCCGTTCCCACTGGTATACTGGCGAGACAAAAACCATTACCCCCCAAATAATTTAGACTCAAAATGCTTTGCTCCTTCTTAAGGATTGCAAATAATACGGTGTTTGTTACCGTGTACCTAGGGTCTAATTTGATGCATACAGAATTTTTAGGGGCATCTGAGACATATTTGTCGACATTGATCCAGGCAAGACGATCACTGAAACATTGGTACCCTACAATGAAAGAGGTGGTATCATTGTATTGCCACTGACCAGGAGTAATCGAAGACACAGTACTCGTTCGCTCCGCAGGTTCCCAATTAAATTCAGTACCATTGCGATAGCCAAAGAAAAGCTGCATAGCCGGGTCAAGTTTGTCGGCAGGTGACCAGAAGCAAGCCAAATGATCAGGTGACAATTGCAAGGGTTTTCCCTGATAAAATGCGGCAATATGATATGCTCCGGCCGAGATTAAGACCTTGCCATTCGAAATGGTGGATGCCTGATGTACGAGATAATCGCGCTTTTTGTCTAACTCAATCAGCTCAATAGTTACTTTTTCGCAAGAACAATAGTCGCCATTTGTAAAGGTAAACATGTTGGGTTTGAATACAAACTCCGTTCCTCTTGGAGTCCGTATGATTATGGGTTCGATCAGGTTAAGATGGTAAGATAAGGTATCCGTTGCATTCGTAAATTCTTTGCTGAAATCGAATGGAATGGCTTCCTGAACGGGTATAAACTCATCGACTTCTTTGCAGGCAATGACCAGAAGGTAAAGTGCTAAAACGATGTGGGATAAAGTCTTCATGGGCATTAAAATTGATGTTTCCACGATGCACCTAAATGATAGTGATTGTACCGCTGGCTCAATGGATATTCTGATGCCGTAAAGTCTCCCAGTGTTTGCCTAAAAGAGCATAATACGCGAAGCTTATTAGATTCACTCAATTCCAATTCGTAGCCAAGCGAAGCCGTGACATCCAGTCCTGTTCTGGATCTGAAAATGGGAAGTGAACGACTTTCTTTAGTATCAATACTGGTGATATGTTCATCAGGGGTCAAGATGTCTCCTTTAGTCCATAGAGCCAAATTCATGATGACTCCACCCTGAATAAAAAACTGATGATTTTGAACCTTAAATTTATAGGTTGCCATGACCGGTAATTCAAGTGCAGTGTAACGATTTTGACTTAGTTTGATTCGCTGGCCATATTGAATTACAATGGATGAATCCTTTCGAATTTCTGGTACACCATTAACAAAAATTGTATCTATAATAATATTCTTGATGGTGCGTGTGGCTGACTCATCGATATAGTCAAAAATCTCAAAAATCCGAGTGGCTCCCAGGCCGGTCTTGACTTCGAAACGGTCTCCGATATCAGCGCCAACCAAGGCCTGCAAGCTAAAGCTGGTCCGTTCTTTTTCCGTGCGTTCACGTAATGTTTGATAATTTGTCAATTCCGTCTCCTTTAGAGCATAATACTTGGACGGCAAGCCGCCGGATATTAATAATTCGAAAAAAGGACGTATCTGCAAGGAAGTTCTAAATGAAGGACAAACATCAATTTTTGGATCACGTAGATTCGTCTGAGGACTGAAGTCCAATCCCGGTATGCGTACAAAGTTCAATTTTTCAAAAGCGCCATCTGTCGGATCTTCAATTTTTGAATCACGGTATTCAGAAAAAATATTTTCGATCGACGGACTTGAGGCTGCAGCACCTGGAGCAAGTCCTCGAAGGTGTGATTGATTTATCGAAGAGCTGTTTTTGGATGTGGTGATTTGGTCGACCTCTACCAACGGATTTGCTGTTTTAGTAACTTTAGGCCGTGGGTTTATTGTATTTGCAACCTTATGGGTACTTGGAAGGGCGTGTTCAGAATCAATCGTAGAATGCTCAAGAATCGGTTTTGATGGATTGAAATAAATTTCAGGAACGATTGATTTCCCAGTATCGCTAACGTCAGACAAAGCGATATGATCTTCGGGACCAGGTTGGCTAAGTGACCAGTAGAAAGCCAATACCGCGGGCAAAAGAATCAGGAATAACCAACGCCGGTTTTTACGTGGACGTAGTTGCAACTCAATAGCTTGCCAGGCAGAGTCAGGTACGTCAGTCTCAGCCAGGTAGATCTTTGATCTTATATTCCGATCAAATTGGTCGTTCATGATGCATTGTCAATTCACAAATCTTTTGCTGTAGCTGTTTTCGAGCCTTGAGTAATTGGGTACGGGAAGTAGCCTCGTTAATCCCCAAAAGCTCACTAATTTCCCGATGCGAAAATCCTTCAATAACGTACATATTAAATACCACTCTGTATCCTTCAGGCAGTTTCGAGATTAAAACGATGATTTCCTGTTCCGACATCGCATCAACGATCCCTGCCTCCACTTTTTCTTCAGCAACATGCTCTATACCCGTCTGCTCCATAGTCCACTTTTTGGTCTGATATTTTTTCAGACTGGCATTGACGAATATGCGACGTATCCATCCTTCAAATGATCCCTCGTTTTTGTATTGATGAATGTTTTGGTATAGACGTACAAATCCATCCTGAAGTATATCTTCGGCGTCTGCCTTATTACGAGCATATCGCAAGCAAACTGTCATCATCTTCCTGCTATAAAGCATGAATAGTTGCTTCTGACAAGATGCCTCTTGCCTGATGCAGCCTTCGATCAATGCTTCTTCGTTCAATCAAATTCAGTTTGGTTTGGGTCTTCAGCAATATGATACCGAAGATGTTCCAATTGTTGCCTGGTTGTATAAAAAAGATTTGCCGGTAAGATCCAAATCGGGGGATTTACGTCATTTGACTTCAAAAGTGATTTTCACATTCACTCGATACTTATCAATTCTGCCTTCCGATACGGTTGCACTTTGCTCCTGCACAAAAACAGATCGTATATTTTTAACCGTTTCACTGGCTTTTTCGACCGCATTTCTGGTAGCATCTTCCCAACTCTTGCCCGAATCTGCCATGATTTCGATTACTTTAAGTATTGCCATGATTAATGCTTTTAAAAGATTTTATGATTGAAATTAAAACAAGTTTTGATATTTTTTAGGTCCTCACATACCTTGATTGAGTCTTTTGAGAGCCTCACCGGCATCCATGTTCTTGGGATCGATCTGTAGTGTCTGTTCGTAATCGATACGGGCCCCATCTATTTCACCCATTAGCTCCCTTGTGAGGCCCCGGTAAAAATATGCTCTGACAAACAAGGGATCTATTTTCATCCTGAGATCAAAATGTGCTGCCGCCCGGATGAGACTATCCTGGTCAAGATACAAAAGTCCGAGATCATAGTAAGGTTCGCTGTCATATGGTTCTATTTCTATCATTTGTCGATAGACCGCTTTGGCCTCCTCGATCCGGTTGGCTCGAGCCAAATATTGAGACTTTGCATGTAGTATGAGCCGGTGACCGGGCGATATTGTGAGGCCGGCATCAAAATACCTGAGCGCATCAGGGTTGTTTTGGGCCTCAAGCAAGTGACCAAGGTTTATCCAGGCATCGATCAGTTTCGGATTTTCCTTGGTTGCCAGC
Organism: Saprospiraceae bacterium; assembly: GCA_016711125.1. Taxonomy (GTDB): domain Bacteria; phylum Bacteroidota; class Bacteroidia; order Chitinophagales; family Saprospiraceae; genus JABDMH01. The sequence goes on from JADJTQ010000009.1 coordinate 113,845, forward strand.
TGAAACTGGGCGATGGCTTGAGCAGTGTCACCATTTTCTTTGAATACCATCCCTTTCATAAAATACGCATCAGGATTCTGAGACTCAATCGATTGGATTTGTCGAAGTGTGGTCATCGCCTCTGAATATCTTTTCAATATCAATTGAAACTCTGACAGTTTTAATAGAGTAGGTATCCGGCTATGGAAAAGTTTGGCAGTTGTTTCCATAGTCTCAAGAGCTTCCCGCGATTGGAGGTTATCGAGAAGAGCATCTGCGAGCAAATGCCATGCCTCCACATCGAGTGAATCAAGATTGGTAGATTTTTGCAGGTCAATTATTGCCTCCGGATACCTGCCCTGATCGTAGTACATGGCCCCCCTTTGAAACCGCAAATTGCCATCATTGAGATTTGATTGGATGAGGGCATTGAGTCGCTCCAGCTCGGGAATTATATTTTTTGCCACTACCTGCCCGTCTTGTACCTCCTGGGTTTGGCATCCCAATCCCAGACAGAGCGCCAATAAAAGGAGCAGACAAGAACCCAATAAATTTTTCATCTCCGCTGTTAAATTCTACGGAATAGATAACGCAAAGTTTTACATTTATCATGCCGTTTTAGGTGTGAATCCGCATTTTGCTAATTTGGCATGAGTGTTGCTGCATGTTGATCAGCGAAATATATATTAAGAATATATCTAATATTAGATTTACTCACTTGGCATATGCATATACTATCTTCGATCGGTCTTTCAATTTTAACATGCTCATTGTTTGCACAGGAGGCAAATATCTCAGGCTTTATAGAGCGTTATAAGGAAATTGCTATTGAAGAGATGCATCGCACTGGCATCCCGGCCAGTGTTAAATTGGCACAGGCAATACTTGAATCTGATGCCGGCAAAAGTGACTTGGCCACCAACAGCAACAATCACTTTGGGATCAAATGTGGCGTTGAATGGGACGGCCCAGTCTTCTATAAAAAGATGATGACCGGGACAGGAGGGGCCGGTTGATACCATCTTGTTTCCGGGCGTTCAACTCCCCCGAGGCATCCTTTATCGCTCATTCAGATTTTCTGATGGATCCGAGGAAGGCGTACAGATATGGCTTTCTTTTTGACCTCGATCCCCTGGATTACAAATCATGGGCCTGGGGTCTGAAGCAGGCCGGATACGCGACCAACCCTCGTTATGCCATGCTCTTGATCAGTATTATCGAAACTAACGAGTTAAACGTATTTGATTATTACGAGCCTCAAAGTCTATTGGCTTCTGTCGGTGAGGCACCTCCTCCCCCTCCCAAACCAACTTATGAACACTCGGTCATTCAAAAACGTCAGTTGCAAACACCTGTATGGAAGCAGAAGCCGACCCAGGCACCAAAGATCGAAGGTATTGTGACGAATAATGGATTGAAAATGGTCTATGCCCACATTGGTGATACGCCGGCATCAATCGCAAAAGCCTATAATCAACCGATTCGTGAGATTATCGCATTCAATGAAAAGATTGAACATAAAGAGCAAGTGCTTGAATACACCGAACGCGTATATTTTCAAAAGAAGAAAAGATCGTACAAGGGAAGTATCAAATATCACAAGGTGGAGGAGAGCGAAACAATGTATGATATAGCCCAGATGTATGGCATTCTCCTCGAAAAGCTGTATATCCGTAACAGAATGTTTCCCGGTACTGAACCTGCAGAAGGGGAGAAGATCCGACTGAAGGGTATGATCAAATCAAAGGATCGGCCTAAATTACGATATGTCGCTTCCAAAGACTTGGCTAGACAGGAAGTACCTGCGATCACACGTTACGATCAGATATCTCGAAAAAAGCACGTTGTTTCAGCTGGCGACACATTATACGGTATAGCCCTTGAATATCAGCTTTCTGTTGATATTTTAAAACGGATCAATAAAATGGACTCTAATTTGATTAAACCTGGACAGGTCCTGTTTATTGATTAATTAGTTTTAAGCATGAAAAATTGATTTTTTTTGGGTTTTTGCTCATTGGGCTCAAACATGGATTCTCTCAAAGCTATGCCTTCGGCCTGAAAGGCGGGCCTACGATAGGGTTGCAACGTTGGAATAACTATCAGGGATCTGATCCATTGATTGCCTATCATATTGTCACTTTTATTGAGACCGCTCAGGAAGAAGAGCAGGGTTCGATTTTTGCAGAACTAGGATACCATGTCAAAGGACGTGCCGTGCATTTCAACTCATCAGTCAATCCTCTCACCGGGGCTAACTATGACGCGCGTAATTTTCAACTCCGGTTTAACAACGCATCCCTTTCGGCAGGTGCCAGAAAAAAGTTTGCATTGGGCAACTCTCTAGCCTATTATTCCTTAGCCGTCAGAGGTGAGTATAATATTTCGGCAGACCTTGAAATATACGATGGGTTTGAGGCAGGAATTAATAAAGTACTCTATGGCATTACCCTTGGAGGTGGCTTTGAATTTCCATTTTCCGAGCTAATGGGAGGACTAATTGATATCCGATTCAGTCCCGATCTTTCACGCCAAATCTTTATTCCTCCTTTTGAGTGGGACAATCCATTCACCGGTAATCAAGAGGTATTCAGGGAGCAAAGCATCAAAAATCTGGCTTTTGAAATTTCACTGGGATTACGGTTTTTACATAAGATTGTATATGTGGAATAATATGAATGACCACCCCGTAATATTTAGGGTGCATAGCTCTTAAAAAGCGTTTTGTCTGGATTTTCGGCCAAATACAGTGAGGAAAACAATTTTAATATCGAGCAGCAAATTCCAATTGGCGATGTACCACAAATCATGTTTAATCCTTTCGGTTTTTTGCTTGACTGTCTCAGTGGGACCACGCCAACCATTCACCTGGGCCCAGCCAGATATTCCTGGTTTAATGTAGTGCCTCACCATATATTCATCAACTATTTTCCGGAAGTCATTTTGTAGGTTGACCCGGTGTGGTCTTGGACCTACAACACTCATCTCACCCCTGATTACATTAATAAACTGCGGAAGTTCATCCAAGTCATATTTACGAAGAAGTCGGCCAATACGTGTGACCCGAGGATCATTTTTTACCGTAGAACGGGTGCCATTTAGTGGGTCATCACAAACAGACATGGTTCTGAATTTGAGACATCGAAAAGTGGAGCCTGCCTCCCCTTTTCGGATTAGGGCATATAAGACAGCACCTCTGCTGTCAATCTTGATCAAAAGTGCAATCAATAGCATAATGGGCGATAGGAGAATCATCACCAGAGACGCAAATACCAGATCAAAGGCTTTCTTGAACAAGTAATTTCTAAAATGATCCAATGGACTATTCCGAAGTTGATATACAGGTATGTTGCTGTCCAGTGAATACGAGCGGTAATTATTTCCAAGATAATCCGGAGTTTCAGGAACCAGGTTGACCCGGATACCCCGAAGATCAGCGGTTCTGATAGCACTCTTAATGTCTTCTTCCTGTTGTTGGGGCAGATTGATGAAAATCTCATCAATGTGTCGGGTGTCCAGAATGCTGTCCAGATCTTTTAGTCCTCCCAGACGGTTATAAGACTCGATAGATTCGTCGCCGACGACTCCAACTAACTCAAAACCGAGATGGGCTTTTTGTTTGGCAAAAGTTGATATTCTGCTTACCCCGGCACCGCTACCAACCAGCAGGACATTATAGTTGGAGCTCGAATACCGGTTTCGTCTCTTCATAAACTCGAAAAGAGGCTTTAGCAACACGATATTACCAAATGTAAAAAGGAAAATCGGCGCTAGTAACGTCGACCGACTAAAATACTCTACTTTGAGTAATATAGTTAGTGTCGCCATAATGCCGATAAAAATAAATCCATTGCGAATAACTTGCCTAATTCGCTCTTGGAAGGAGCCCATAATATGGCTCTCTGGGTCGCCGTCTGCCAGTATGATAATTAACCAACTGATATTAAAAACGGCCAATAATGTCAAAAGGTCTTCTTGAAAACCTTGGTTTGAAAAGCTGTTTACTAGATCGGGGGTCCTGATAACAAGGACCACTAAAACGCACAAGTTCAATAAAAGACATTCATAAAACAGCCTTCCAAAGACGAGATACTGTCTTTTGGAAATCATAGTTTTAAGCGTGTCCCGTAAAACTTATAGCTAGACTATAGTTAGAATAGACAATTGGGTGATTACGGGTTTCATTTCAGTGTTTAAAAAAAATAGTGTATTTCAACATCAATATAGGTACTTTATCACTAACAGAAAAACATTTTTTGATATATTTTTTCAATCTAAATATTGAATGCTGAAGGTGAGCATTTAACACATAATGCAGATTTTATATGTTATTTCTGGTTTTATCAGGACCAATATTTTTCATCCGGTTAATAGTCACTACTCGATTCAATTTGGAACCATGATTGTGGTGTCTCCCGAAATACATTGAATCCATCTCTTTATTTCATAATAGATTCACTTTCAGTATATTAATGCCGATTATTGCAAAATTTGAGACAGTTGGATTGACGTTATTTCCAGCCGAAAACAGGCAAAAATTTGTGGCCTAAGTTGGGGTTTATTAGTTACTCTTCTTTATAGTTAATATTGTTTCACAATTATTACTTTGTAAAGATATCATTGACATGAAGTAACCTATAAATGGAGACCAGAAACTACAATAAATAAATGGCCTGATGAATTTCAATATTAACTGTAAAGCGATGATAGCAAGTCGCTTTATATGACTAGAGAAGTCGTGATCAGGAGGTCAAGGGTGGCGAACAGGCATCGTCTAAAATTTCGATTTATCTGTCGATCTGCCTCGATTGTTGAAGGGCGTTTTTGAAAAAGGAGATCATCCCACTGGTTTTTAGGTCGAGGACAGCATTGCTTGTGAAGGAGTTGATATTCAACCTCGGCAATTGATGCAAGAGGTTTTGATGATATGCAAAAATGTTTCCTTGTTTAGTGGTTACTGCACTCGCAAAACCATGTTTATTTACGTACTGATATTCTCTATCGGAAGCTTCCAAGTTAGTTCCAAAGGGATAAGCGAAGTGATTAACCATTCTACCTGTTTGTAATTCTAGTTCCCTTTTACTTTCAAATATTTCTTTTCCGAGCTGATCGTCAGCAAGCTGTTTAAGAGAAAAATGATTGGATGTATGGGCGGCAATCGTGACATCCGGATCTTCCGATAGGAATTTCACCTCTGGCCATGTCAGAGAGTGCTGATCAGTAAATGCAAAAATGTCTTGGAAATGATTTCCAAAAATATTCAGGAATAGTTCTGGAGTAGTATCAAGATTCATATTTGTGATGATAAAATACCGTAGTTTATCGAAAGCAATATTTTTCTGCACTCTTGATCCTGTTGTATAGTGATAGTCCCCCGCCCAGTTGAATTTGATTTCCTCTTTTTCTAAGAGTATTTGCTCAAGAAGATACCACCACATCACAGCCTTTCGATTAATAAAGTTGGTTGTTACATAGATTGTAAAAAGGAATTTTATGTTTTTTGAAAATGGGATAGGCATAAGTGAGATTATCTCTGTACCCGTCATCAAATGTAAAAATTACTGACTTTTCTTTTTGATTGCTCGTAAGTATTTGTGGAAGATGATCAAGAGTTGCAAACCGGTACTTTCGGTCTTTGAAATATAGTATTATTTTTTCCAGATGAAGAGGGTCAACCTCCAGGCATTCATGGTTTTGAATCCTTGGCCTATTGATCGGCGGAATAATTCTATGAAACATGAGTATATGGGCTATGCCGGCATGTTTCTCTGCAAAAAGCCGATGTACGCCTGTTGCCTTAATGACAGGAGCGATCGTAGTGGTTAATTTCTTCAGGTTTAATTTCAATGATCCTCTTGATTTGGTTTTGTTCTCTGATTTTTGCGGTTACAATTCATTTAAAGATTTCTCCGGGTTTGTAAACGAGGTACTTAATGATTGATCAACAGATCTATACAATATCTGCGTGTATAGTTGATCATACTGTTTGGCTATTGATCGACTTGAATAATTTTCAAGGACTTTAGCCCGGGCTCTATCGGCCCTTAATAGTGTTTCTTCGGAATTTATCTCGGCCCAAGTGATCTTCTCAGCTAGGTCTGCAGCATCTTTGTTACGAAAATAGATCACTTCTTCATCGGTGAAGACCTGCAAATTCTCTGGTATGTCGCTGCAGATAATGGGAGTCATTCCGGCACTGGCTGCTTCAAGAAGCATTAGGGAAAGACCCTCGGTCTCTGATGGGAAAACAAAGAATTTGGCATTTTCAATTAAGGTCAATAAGGTAGGTCGATCAGAAATGTATCCTATAAAGGTAACCATGAGTCCGTTCGTCAGATTGCGAATTTCTTTCATGTAAGAAATGGCATGTGAATCTTGACCAGCTATGATAATTGGACCCTGATGATTGATCTTTTGCATCGCCTTTAAAAAAGTATGGAGCCCTTTGGTAGACATGATTCTCCGTGCGGCAAAAAAGAAATATTCCTTTCTCTTAATACCTTGTAGTATTTCCTGGACAGAATCATCCGCTCTTTCTGTAATGATATCAACACCATTAGGAATAAAGTGTACGCTTCTGTGATACTGCTTCTCATAATACTCTGCCAGAGGCTTTGAGACAGAGGTGAGCTCGGCAGGAGATTTCATAAATATTTTCTCCATTAGACGAAAGTATGTCTTGCCTAGCTGACTCCACTTATCTCTGACGTAAGGAGCTTCTTGAGATGTGGCTACAATCTTACTTCTAAGGGCAAGTAGAGGAATAAACAGCGAGCTATCGGTTTTATGAACATGAATCAGATCATATTTCTTCGAAAACATTAGATGGATCGAACAGATAAAATAGTAGAAGAATACTCCGACTGACCCAAAAGGCAATCTGGGGATGTTTATTGCGCGAACCAGTTTCAGGTGTGATTGTGATTTCGGATCCGAATAGCAATATATAGTGATATCGTATTTGTCCTGCAGTTCACGGGCGATAGATTCAGCAAGACGACTGGAGCCACCCTGAGAGGGGTAATATTTAATTCCGAAAAATGCAATGGTCTTCTTACGATTCATATTTTAGTGATTTACGGTTTCCAATTTGATCGGGGTACTTATCAAAAATTTATCAAAATATTGTCTCGTTATGTTAGACTTATCATATTTTGAGACATAGCCTAAACCTTTATTCTTATACCTGATCCGCAGGTCATCATCCGATAGAAGTTTTAGAATGGCTTCGACCAGCAAGTCGGCTCTATTGACCGGGTACAAAACTCCATATTTTGCATATTCAACTTCATTTGTCAAGGAATGATCAAAATCGGAGTCTGGACTCAGTATTTCGCGAGGACCCGAGATACAGTCGGTAGAAATCACGGGCACGCCGCAACTAAGAGATTCGATTATAATATTTGGTAGCCCTTCATTCTCACTAGACAAAATCAATATTTCGGAGCGCCCAAGAAAGGAGAATGGATTGGATTTATGACCGAGGAAATGGACGAACTTATTAAGGTTTAGTGCATCGGCTCTCGCTTGAAAAAATGCTTTATCGTCTCCATCTCCCAGTACAATTAGTTCTACATTAGATATTTTTGTCCTAATCTTATCAAGTGCATCTATGACCAGATCAATCCGTTTAAATCGAAGTTGTCTGCCAATAGATATTATGTAACGCACTTTGGGATTGAAACAAAACTCATCAACTTCCTCTTCGGCCATATTTTGAATGCGAACCAAATCGTGGGGATTATTGATCACTACATGGTCAATTTCTGGATTTAGTTTTAAGGATTGATCGATCATCTTTTTCATAATCTCAGATATCGATACCACTTGATCAGCCCTGCCGTAAAGCCATTTGTAAAATAAGCGTTTTACGCGCGTAGTAAAATAGGAACCCTTTAGCTTTAGAGATGAATGTGAGACAATTTGGGCCTGATGGTGTGCGCCAAACATTTTAGCCGCAGCGTTGATTAAATTGGACCTGATCAAATGACTTTGTAATATTTCAATCTTTCTTTTTCGAATTTGGTTACTTAGACGATAGGCACTGATAAAGATCCAGGGTATTTTATATAAAGGGTTTGTTAGTTTCTTATTGTCTGTCAAATAGACTACTTCGATATTGGGCGATATTTGATAAGATTGCTCATGTTCCAAACAGAATAGAATTACATCGTGTCCAGTGGCCTTCAGCTCTGACAACAGAGTAAGAGCAATTCTTTCAGCACCACCACCGGCCAATGAGTTCACCAATATTCCGATCATATGTTTTGTGCTTTCAACAACGATTCATAGAGATTGATATATTTAGATTCCATTTGTTGAATCAAAAAATCTTTATGGATTCTATTTCTTCCCTCATCTCCCATTCGCCTGGTTAACTGATTATCAGCGAGCATAGTTTTTATTTTTGAAGCCAATTCAACTGAATCATTCGGACGTACTAAGAATCCCGTGATTCCGTCAGAAATTATTTCTGGCGTTCCTCCACCCCTTGTCGCGACCACAGGCTTACCAAGTGCCATATATTCCATAATGGAATTTGAAATGCCCTCTCCATGGACAGTTTCATTTGTGCAAAGAACACCAATGTTAAAGACGTTAATTACTGCTTCTACCCTTTCAATTTGACCGGGTAGTAGAATTCGTTCTTTGTGTTTTTTTGGAACGAGATTCTGACATTCTTCGAGGTTGGGGCCATTGCCGATACCAATGAAATTAAGGGTTGGGTCCTGATCTAATAGTAGTATCGCGGCTTTAATAAAAGTAAAATAGTCCTTTCTGTCGTAAAATCCACCTACCATTCCAATAAGTTGACCATCCAATATGTGATATTTTTTTCGAATATTAAGAGGCTCTTCAAGTTGTTGAATTCTTGTTAAATCAAATCCGTTGTGAATGCACGTGCTCTTATGCTTTGGGGCGCGGTATGATTTTAAACCGGCTTCAGAATTACTGAGTATAATTTTGGAAAATGGAAAGGTCAATTGAGCTCGGACAAATCGCGAATCGAATAGACTCATATCGTGAGGTGCATCAGCGATGTTTGCATTGATAAGTGTAATACCAAGCATTTTGCTGGTGGGTATAGCAAAGATTGTCGACATAGTCCCCCAGCTGTGTATGAGATTGGGTCGAAAAATTTGGCATATTTTATAAATTTTCGTGAAGATCCTGGGATCTTTTTTTGTTTTCCTTTTTAAAATATGAATTGGATAGCCCAGATGAAATACTTCAGGATAAGTTACCACTTCCGATAGGATTACCAGATTAACTTGTATCTGTGGCCGAAGGGTGAAAGCCCTGAGTAGTTCTAACATTCGTCGTTCTCTACCCCCTCGATACATACTATCGATGACCATTAGGATTTTCATTGCTGAATTTCCGCAATCACTATTTGAGTGGTTATCTTGCATATATTTGCCGATCCTTTAACGACTAATCATTCGCCTCTACCAAACTAAGCAAAATCTATGCCTCCAATCATTTGGCTTGTAAAAGTGAACGGGTTTGCCAGGCAGCATGGATTTGTTCAAAAGTGTCCTGGAGATTCAGCGTTATATTCCAGTTTGGATAGTGTGACCTCATCTTGGTTAGATTGGAAATGTAGCAAATATGGTCACCCATCCGGTTTTGGTCCTTGTATTCAAAGATCATTTCAATGCCGGAAATTGATTCGATCAATTTAAAGGCTTCCAGGATAGAGATGGAATTTTCTCGTCCTCCTCCAATGTTATATACTTCACCTTGTCTTGGATTTTCGATAAAGGCCTCAATGAAACTACAAACATCCTGGGAGTGAATATTATCTCTGACTTGCTTACCTTTATATCCGAAAATGAAGTATTTCTTTTGCTCCAGATTGCATTTTATGAGATAGCTTAAAAAGCCATGCAATTCTACTCCCGAATGATTGGGTCCGGTAAGGCAACCTCCTCGCAGACAGCAGGTTGACATATCAAAATAACGGCCGTATTCTTGCACCATAACGTCTGCTGCCACTTTAGAAGCCCCAAACAATGAATGTTTTGATTGATCAATGGTATGATTTTCGGTGATGCCGTTGTAATCATCAGGATCTGCGTAATCCCATCGCGAATCTTGCTCCACCAAATCGAGACGATTTGGTGAGTCGCCATAGACTTTATTGGTTGACATGTGAACAAATATGATTTCCTTCGAGGTTTGACGGCACGCTTCCAGGAGATTCAGAGTGCCCACAGCATTGGTATCGAAGTCATCAAAAGGGCGGCTGGCTGCCAAGTCATGACTGGGTTGGGCAGCAGTATGGACAATAGCATCAGGCCTTATGTTTTTGATCGTTTCAAGTACACCACTTCGATCTCTTATGTCTAATTCAATATGCTTGAAATTGGAAAAAGCAGCAATGAGCCTGCCCTGATTCCATCTTGTATCTCCGGCTTCTCCAAAGAAATCCGCCCTCATGTTATTGTCGATTCCGAATACTTTCCAGCCTTTAGCACAAAAGCTCTTCACGACCTCGCTTCCGATTAAACCACTGGATCCTGTAACGATTAATTTTTTCATATGACTGGTGTTATTCTGGTGATTTATCGATGATTTTTTTAATGAAATTTAAGAGTGCCTGACCATGTTGCTTATAGTCAAATTCCGCTTCTGCTTTACTCCTGCCGGATAGACCAATCTTTCGTGCTTGCTCTGGATTTAGAATCAACTCTTCTATCTTTCTTGCAAAGGAATCTACATGATAAGAAGCTGCAACATATGCAGTTTCATGGTCAGTGAGATAGTTTGCTATTTCTCCATACCCCGTTGTTACAATTGGAGTGCCAGAAGCAAGATATTCACCCACCTTATGTGGAAATCTTGCGATATCCTGCACCGTTGGCCTCAAGGGTATCAGTAGCCCGGCTGCTGATATCAGTCGTTGAGGTACTTGCTCATGCGGCAGATTTTCGAAAAGAATACAGAGTGAACTCTTAGTACTTCGATTAAGGAGTGTTTTAGCGATGTTGATTTCCTGGTGAGTCCCACCGAGTATAAAATGTATCGGAGTGTCACTTATTTCTGCTTTTTCAAATGCATTCAACACAAATTCAATCAGTTCATGATAACTGGCAGCACCACAGTATAATAGGTGTGCTTTCCCCTTGGAAGTTTCAGGAATTTGATAATGATCAAAATCGGCAATTACTGGAATTTTTAGCTGCCTGGCATCAGCATTCCAACGTTGAACGTGGTTAAGTAAATAGTCACTAATGGGTAAGAAGCCATCAGCCATTTTTGGCGAAAGCCGTTCAAACAGATAATCATTGATTCGATTCCTGAGATTCCGGTTGCTAAACGAACTATTCAGCTCGACATAATTCAGAATGATAGGAAATCCTAAAATTCGAGAGAGAATGAAATAATATAAGAGATATTGAATTTCACCTAAAATATAGAGAATGGCAACATCCAGCCGGCCTTCTTTCTTTCGTTTTCTTAACAGAGTGAATTCTCTGATAAAACCAACTATTTTTTGAAAATTCCGCATTAAAAAATTTGATGATTTATAGGGAGAGTCGGTCAAATATTGAAAGGGTATCCCTTCAAAAGTTCCACTTTTAGTGAGATCAGGGTATTGACTCTTGAGATACCTGGGCTTTCGATTAATCACGAGTACGTGAGCACCTGAAAAGACGAGGCCCTTAAAAATTAGAATAAGCCTCTGCATCGCACCCAGGCCATTGGGAAATCCCGAAATCCCGAGATGAACTACATGACAACTCGTTGTATGAGAAACGCTATCTCTGTAAGACATTATCAAATTCTTTTTTCTTCTGACCTTTTAGCCATTCGTTTAAAAAAACCAAAGGCCATAATTTTTGATTCAAGTCACGCATTCCGCTTGAATTGTCTGCAATTAATTTTTCTACAAATTTGGATTGAAAAAACTGACTAAGTTCACTGTCTTGAGAACATAAACTATCGTGAAAGTAGTCTTTGAGATCTTGTTTGAACCAGCTTTTTAAGGGAACCCCAAATCCTCGTTTAGGTTGTGAGATGATTGAATCAGGAAGGAGACGTCTCATTGCCTTTTTGAAGATGTGTTTCTTGGTGGTGCCTTTTATTTTAAATTGGGAGGGTATTGAAAATGTAAGTTCAGCAAATTCATGGTCAAGTATTGGTACCCGGACTTCCAGTGAGTTGGACATACTGGCTCGATCTACCTTCGTTAAGATATCATCGGTGAGCCAAGTTCTCAAGTCAATTTCCTGCATTTTTGAGAGAAAATCTTTGGTAAGAGACTTTTCAAGCATTTGTTTTTTTACGGTTTCGCCCTGTTGGCCACTTAGTTCCTGCCATAACTTAGGTAAATAGGCTTGTGAGCGCTCGCTTTCCTGCCATTTACCATAGTAGGCAGCGAAGGAATTACGTGGTCGAGATAAGTAATATGTAAGTCCGTTACCTTTGATTTTTCTGGGAATATGTCGATGAAGGAAACCGTTGATGCCAACAAAACTTCCGCCGGTCCACTTGTGAAAACTATCGATTGCCATAAGCTTTTGATAATGCTCATAGCCGGCGAATAATTCGTCTCCGCCATCTCCCGATAAAGCAACCGTGACATGCTTTCGGGCAAACTTGGAGACAATATAGGTCGGTATGGCTGATGTGTCGGCAAACGGTTCATCATAGGAAGCTACTAATAGAGGAAGCATGTCAAGTGATTGTGGTTCGACGATCATTTCATGATGATCTGTCTCGTATCTCTTGGCTACTTCCCTTGCCTGGGGCAATTCATTGAATTCCTTATCCGCAAATCCAATAGAAAATGTTTTCACCGGCTGATCCATGAGACTAGCCATTAGGGCAACTACACTTCCGGAGTCTATGCCACCACTCAGAAAAGCGCCAAGAGGCACATCGCTGACCAGCCGTAATTTCACAGATTCGCGCAGTTTATCTATAATGCGTTCTTCCCATTCTGCTTCGCTTACCGAAAAGTCAGGTGAGAACCGGATGTCCCAGTATCGTTCTATTTTCAACCCACTGCCTGCTTGCATGGTGAGTGTATGGGCAGGAGATAATTTTTTTATTTTTTGATAGATTGTCTTATCGGGATTGGTATATCCATAAGTCATAAAGTAATCCAACACTCCCAGATCTACAGGTGGAATAGTCACAACCTGGAGGATACTCTTGATTTCAGATCCGAATACGAATTGTTCGTGATCCTGATAATAGAAGAATGGTTTAATTCCAAAGCGATCGCGAGCACAGAATAGCGTTCTGGATTTGGAATCCCATATGAGGCAAACATTCCCCTTAACTTAGCCACACATTTAGTACCAAGATCTTCATACAAATGTACGATCGTTTCAGTGTCGGTATTAGTTTTGAAAACATGGCCTTTGGTGATTAAATCTCGTCTTAATTCCTTAAAATTATATATTTCACCATTAAAGACGATCCAAACGGAACCATCCTCATTTGACATAGGCTGATGACCGTTGTGGACATCAATAATACTCAGCCTTCGAAAACCAAAGCCAACATTTTGTTGAATGTGTATCCCTATATCATCTGGCCCACGATGCCTGATAGGGGTTAACATATTTTCCAAATCCCGAAGGTCAGGCGTATGATGGTGGTCAGAATTAAGAATCCCTGCTATGCCACACATAGTTTTGAGTGAGTTTAAAAAGTATGATCTTTTCTAAAGTCGATCGTTATTCAAATTTCAGTAATGTGGGAGCAGATTTGGTGTGATGATCTTCCTAACGCTTAAGAACAATCTTGATGATAATCTGATTGCAGCTGGGGCTTACTTGCAATCAACGGGCAATTTCTATTAAATTAGTGTCTTTTCCAAACATGGCAGGTCTTTTTTATGAAAAACTGACTGAATAACGGGATATCAAGCTGTCACAAAAAGCGATATGATAATAAAATCAAATTTATCAAATATCTTTGGCAAAGTATTAGGTTATATATTCCTTAGGTTTTGAATTTCTTCCCGGATCTTTAGGAAAGCAGATTTAAAACTAAAAGTTATATGCATATGTTAATTCTAATGGGAAGATTTTGAATGCGATCTTATTGGAAAAGTGAATCTTTATGATATTTCACAAAAGCTGGATACTAGTTCTGGTAACTTTTACTCAGGTGATCATTACCCAAATGGGATGTCAAAAGGAAGTAACCAGGCAAGACCTTAGGGAACCCGATATTGTCACAGATTTTGAGGTAAACATCGAGCCATTTGAAAAACCTGCTGATCGCCCAATAGACCCAGAGGATGACGGCAATGGGTGCCTTTCGGGCACTCCCTGGAATCTATATTGGATCTATAATGTATGCATTTCTCCGACGGTTGAGATGAATGATTTTAGTATAGAGCGAACCACCAGGTTTGTCCGAAGTGGAGAACATGCCATGCGTTTTTATCTAAAACCTACACCATTAGATCAATGGCCTTTGGGTGAGGCCACCCATAGAGCTGAATTGGCTCCAAGAGAAAAATCTCCTTTTCCCAGGTACCCGAGAGAAGGCGAAGAGAGGTGGTACGGATTTAGTGTTCTATTTCCAGAAGAATTTGTTTTTGCCCCTGTGGGATTCGAAAATGACCTTAGATTCATGTTTGCTCAATGGCAGCATGGGAGTGAGGGCTCTCCCGCTATAGCACTGGAAGTGCACGGAGATAAGATTGGTGTATCGCGCTCAGAGGGTGTGAGTTTAGACACCAGATTTGTACCACCAGTTTTTATTGGAAATATCACCAAGGGAAAATGGATGGACTTTGTCCTTCAGATTAAATGGTCAAAAACCGATGGTTTTGCACGTGTCTGGGTGAATGATCAATTGCGCTATGAAGAACCTGAAATCCAAACAATTTACAATAATTTAGATATCGGAGGAGGATTTAAAATTGGCATCTATCATTGGAGATGGAAAATAAAGGAAAGTGTCCAGAATAGTTTGGCTGTTGGAATTACTTCTCGTGAAATTTATATGGATGAGATTCGTGAATTTCTCGGCAACGACGCATATGATGTTGTAGCACCCCACTAATGATGAAAGCCAACCTGACGAATGATCAGTAAGGCCTTTTTGCAAAAAAAAACGCCCAATACTTAACTTGGTTTTGAAACTAACTAGTTTTCCATGTGGCTTTCTGAGGCGCAATAGCGAAAGGAAAACGGATTCAGTGCTTGATCGCTATTGTGGCTCAATATTTGAGCTTATCCTTGGGAATATCAGCGTCAAATCCTCACTTGTATATACTTAAATCACATGAATAATCAAAACCCCTGCGACTTGTGTGCAAGCAATGATACTTATATCTTCTTTGATTTGGCTTCAGTGCCTACTCAAGATGGAGTAATGAGTGTTAGCGAAGAAGCGGCACTTAATGCCGTTAGAGGTAACATCAGATTGCAGTTTTGCAGGAAATGTGGATTTATCCAAAATATTGGATATGATCCTGATAAGATAAGTTTCGACAAATATGACTTCTCCAATGATAATTCACCTCTTTTTCGAGCTTTTGTCATAGAGACATGTGACCGGCTGCTTAATCAATATGGTTTAAAAGGTAAAACCGTTCTGGATATTGGTTCCGGGAAAGGTGATTTTCTTCGGGCAATTTGTAGCAGAGGTGCGAAACGGGGCATCGGCATTGATCCTGGATTTGATCTTGACAGAATTGAAAAGACTGAATATGATATAGAATATATCCGGGAATATTACTCTCCTGAATATGCGAGTCTGAGGCCTGATCTGGTAGTATCCAGGCACGTTATAAACGTTCTTGAAGATCAGAAAGGTTTGATCAAAACAATTCGTGACAATCTTGATGACCAAAATGACACTATTCTCTACTTGGAAGTGCCCAATGCCCTTTACACATTCAAGGAAAAAATCATCTGGAATGTAGCCTATGAACATCGTGCTTGGTTCACAGTCGATTCTTTGTCTTATATGTTGGAGATCTGCGGATTTGAGGTTCTTCAGGTCAATACATGCTGGTATAATGAATTTATCGGAATCGAAGCCAGACCGCGATCTGGGAATGCAGCAACAAAAATTCCTAACAGAGATCGCCTCCTTCAACTGGAAAGCATTTTGAAATACTTTACCGATGATTTCCAGAAAAAAATGAATGCTTATCAAATAAAAATCGAGGCTTATCAGAGTCAGAAACTGAAGATCATTGCATGGGGATCGGGAGCCCGGGCAGTAACTTTCTTCAATTTATTTGATTTGAAAGAAATGGTACCCTTCATCGTTGACATTAATAAAAACCGTCAAAACAAATTTCTGCCAGGCTCAGGTCAAGAGATCGTTGCTCCTGATTTTATTTCGGCGTACAAACCCGACCTGGTGATTATTACCAATCCAACCTATGCGGACGAAATTCAGGAGCAAATAGGTAGCTACCTCCTCACTCCCGAAATTTGGATTCTCTAAGAGGTTGTTCTTATCTGTTAGCGCTTAATAAACTTTTTAAGATTATTGAGCTCGGAGTAAATAGACTCATCCTTCATTAGTGGTCATTTTTCACTATTGTTTTTCAAGGGAGGAGATAAAATCGGTGACGAAGGAAATTACAACCTATTTTAACCTATTTAGTTAAACGCTATAAACATTATTTACTTATTTATATTGGATCAAGTGGAAGATTAGCCTTAAGAGACTGCCAGGTAAAATAATCGACAAACGAGCTATCGAAGTGCTTACTGTACATTCATTGGCCAATTTATGAAGATACTTTCGGGCTCCTTCCTTATCGTTATTCATATGTAAAAATAGTAGCCCTTTAATGCAGTCTTTGCGATATTTCCAGGCGGCATATTCCTTGAGTATGTTCCAATATGTATCTTCGTCAGCCAGAGGACGGTACGTTCGCGCTCGTAACAACCTGTTTTTCTTTTGCATCGATTGAGTGATGGTTTCAGAACCATGGTCAGTGTACCAGATACGGAGGGCTTGGTGTATGTAATATCGGTTCGCTCTCTGACTTATCTGGTACCAAAAGTGTCTTCGTATCCGATCAGATTCTCATTAAATCTTGCATTCTGGAGTAGTTCTGTCTTGGTGATACCCCAAAATTCTCCCTTGCACCTTCGAACTATTTTTTTTAAGGGCAGATACTGATCTGCTTTGAGTCCGCTACCTCCAAATTGACCGGTTGATGAATTAATACAATTGCAAGTAATAGCGTTGATTTTCGAGTTTATTTTTTCAGGCAACCTCATCATGGTCTCGATTGCATGAGGAAAAGCAATGTCATCATCGTCTAAAAAGGTAAACCACTCGCCCTTTATTTGTTCAAGTGCGAAGTTTCCCCCACCGGTAAAATTTCGATTCTCCTCCAATCGAAATCGTCTGATAATAGTACTAAATTCCGGAGCATCATATTGCTGTAGTACTGAAGAGGTATTGTCTGTTGAACCATTATCGACGATGATAATTTCAATATTTTTATAAGTCTGGTTTAGAAGACTCTCAATTGAATTTTTTATCAGCACCCCGCGATTGTAGGTGACCATGAGTATACTTACTTTTCCGCGTTCAAATTGGTTGATTTTCATTGTAGTTGTGTTTAGGGATCAATAAATATTTAGTACACGTCTAACCAATATAAGGCATTAACCGATTAATTGATTTTTAATGATAGCAGGTTGAAAGATAAGTTGTTGATAGATCTTTCTCAAGTCGGCAATAATCGTTTCACCATCATTTCTCAACATTGCCCTTTTTCTTGCTTTCACCGCCATTTCCATTGCAACATTGGGGTTTTTCAACATTTGTAATATGGCACCCGCCAACGCATACTCATCTCCATTTTGCACCAGCAAGCCTTCTGTGTTGTCTTTTACAATGCTTGGTATACCACCAACATTGGTAGCAACAACTGGGATTCCATAAAGCATTGCTTCACAGACACTGTTTGGGCTGTTGTCGATATGCGAGGGATGTACGAAGAGGGTGGCGTCACTAAAGATGTTGATAATTTCTGAAGCAGATTTTAGTCCCATGATTTTAAAGTCAGGCGTTGAGCCAAGACCGGATACTTTACGGCACACTTTCTCATAATGACTATGTTCAGGCACACCGATTATGCGCCATTCGATCGGTCGATCGGTTAAATCTGTGAGGATTTTGAAAGCTTGCATGGCGGTTTCCAAACCCTTGTAGAGATTATCTCTGAAGGTAGAAACAAGGATGTATTTATCCTGGATCGGATTTGGTTTCCAAACGTGCCGATAGAAGATTGGACGCATAATTTCATCGCAGTGAAAATATTGTGCATTTGGTGCCATTGTACTGACGAGTCTTCGATCCCAGGCTGTCCGGCCAATAAAGTTCTTTGCCTGATTAAAAATTCTTGTTTCCCTCGCCACAAATTTATTGTAAAGCAAGTAGAAATGAAGATCGGTCCTCCCCAGTAAGACATCCTTTATTTTTTCGGTGCGGAAAGATTGCCATACTGAAATTCCGGCATGCCATTTTTTCTGATAGACGGTTAAATTACCCTGAAACCAAATGATATGGGGCATATCTAGTTTGGGTATTACCAAAGGAAATAGAGTTTCAGTTCCAAAGAAATGGACAATGTCCGGTTTAAATTGCTGGACGACTGTGAGGCAATCATCGACAGCAGATTCCGGTTCAGGTAGACATAGAAACTGCCTCGCAAGATTTATCCACTTATTCTGGGGTCTTCTTGGCATTGCAAAGTATCGGGTTCGACTTTCATCAATGGTGAAAGAATCTATTGTATTAGTTCGCCAGGTAAAAGCAATAGCCAGCTCTATATCTTCTTGTTGATTAATAAGTTCTTCCATCGCTTCGATCCAACTGGTACCTACATTGAACTCACCATCCAATCTACCTCTGCTCAATGATGGTGAAGTTGTAAACCACAATATCTTCATTTTGGATTTTGTAGTCCCATTGGTGCGATTTGTATTGATATCGTTGACCGATTTTACTATTGATTCCATATGCCTGATGCTGTATTTGTGATTAATTTATTGAATTGAAAAGGTGCGACCATTGGACCAAAAGCAATACATATCGTACTGGCCATTATGATGCCGGCACTACCCATCTGGAGATTTTTAGCAAAAAAAATGGAAAGAGGAATATTGATCAATGCTCCCACCATGGAGACAATTACCTGTAATTTTACTTTGCCCACTCCATTAATGTACATGACAAAAATATTACCCCAAGCTAGTACTAAGACGTACAAGCACATAGCTGCTGAAAGCATGAACGGTACTGGAATCTCAGGAACCCAAAGGGCATAGAACGAGTTGGCCACCAACAGCATGATAATGCCGATGAATAGGAGTGCAACCCAAATCAGTTTCAGTTTCTTGTTGGTGTCTAGAATCCATTGGGTATCACCCTTGGTTTGAGCATCCGTATATGCCGACCAAAAAGGAACACTAATAATAGTAAATACGCTGGTTATGAGACCAAAATATTTGAATGCCACCTGATAGGCTGGAACCTCTGATGGTCCAAAGATTTGTACGATGATTAAATTGTCTGTAGAAAAGATGATCAGGCCAGTAATACCCACCAAAAAGAATTTGAAACCAAGTGTACTTAAGGTGCCGAAATGTGACCGTTTGACGTATCGAATTGAAGGAGCAATGCTCTTATACTTTGAGGAAAAAAAGTAGATATTACAGATTATGAGGATGATCACCGGTGCAACACCCATCGCGATAGCCAATTCCAACAATGAGCCCTTGGTCAGGTGGATGAGTATGAGGATGATAGCCAGCGATATAATGTTGGCAAGTAAGTCAAAAAATCCGACGTAGGAAGGACGCTGGTCAGCAAGGAAGATTGAGTAAATTAATTTCAGGACACATGTGATGCAAAAAAACGTAAAAGTTACCAATGCCACCAGACCCAACGTATCGATGGTCTCAGCACTCACATTTAAAATCAGATTCCAGTCAAGGAAGGGATTGATTACTGAAAAAATCAGCAATAACCCAAATGAAATAGTAGCAATAAGTGCATAGGTAGAACTAACCAATGACTTAGCTTCGATGGTATCATCTCGGGCGATCGCCTCTGCAAGTTTATTTCGGAGCCCATAACCTAAACCGATATCAAAGAGATTGAACCAGGTAATCACCGAAGCCAGTGTGAGCCATATACCATAGAGCTCTTTATCTAATAGATCTAAGGTGATCGGCACCAGTAAAAACCCAATGAAGATACTGACAGCTTTGATTAGGAAGGAGGCACCGATATGCTTTTTGATTTTTAATGAACGCGGATGGCCTTGTTTAAAGAAAAACATCGTCTGAGCATAGTATTTTGAAATGATCATATCTCTCATTTAATTGGGTCGGTACAGGACTATTTTAATTGGTTTGCCAATCTATTGAGTGGGATTGCATCACTAAAATCCAATGCTAGGTCAGAAGAGTGACTAGAATCAGGTTGATTCCTAAGTTGTCTTGAGAATAGCATGGCGAGTAGAAGACCGTGATAGAAGATGCTTAGTTCGACTAGTGTAAAATTTGCAATGACAAAAGCCAAAATCGCAAAGAAGCTTCCCCAGTATCTCGATCGCAGTGCCTCGTTGTATAGGTGCCTTAAGATGGAAACGATAAAGGCAAGGTAGATCAAACCTCCAATTAAGCCATAATAATACAGGAGTTTTAACCATCCCACATGGATTTGAGAAGTTTTGCCCTGAATCAATCGCAGCATTTCACTGGTATCGGCACCTCCGGTACCAAAAATGGGATTATGTGGATAAACTCGTCCAAATACTTCAAACGCATAAAATCTGGTCCCGGCAGATTTAGAAAGCAATCTCTCCTTGAAAAACTGATTGTAATCAAATCCAAAATATTGTGCTCCCCAAATGATTGCAAATATACTTGCCACCAAGACCGGAATCAGAAGCAGACTATAGACAACAGGCTTGCGTGATCTGAAGATGCGTTGTGAGAATACAATAAAGAAATTTAATATGATCCATCTCGAGCTGCTTAGAATACTGATGAAACCGGCTGAAATGAGCAAGAGTATTTTCTTAATTTTTGACAAAGATTTGATACCCCATAAAATACTAAAAATGGCTAGAGCATCTAGTCCAACACTAATTCCATTTGTCCATGAATAAATCGAAAAACGATAGCCTTCTTTCACGTGAGTTACCGCATCATCATAGTCTGGACCAAGTTGACTCACATATTCCTCGTATTTTTCAATTGATCCGTATCCATTCAACCACTCCCCATTTCGAAAGAAAAGCGGTTGTTC
This sequence comes from Saprospiraceae bacterium, assembly GCA_016711125.1. Classification (GTDB taxonomy): domain Bacteria; phylum Bacteroidota; class Bacteroidia; order Chitinophagales; family Saprospiraceae; genus JABDMH01. The sequence goes on from JADJTQ010000009.1 coordinate 135,097, forward strand.
AATTTGAATAATGGAAACCACCGAAGCAATCAACAAAATGCCAAATAAAAGATGTAGCGCTAGATTAATGGCTTTTTTGTCAAATCGAGTATTTTCTATAATTAATAAAGCCACAATAGTTCTTAAGAAATCATCTCTGTAAAGATATTTAGCTATCCCTATGTCAGCTACTATATCAGATATGAAAATCTTACTAAGAAATAGGTACAATGTGAAGATCGCGAGTATGGAAACGTAGCCGGGGATGCGAAGTGTTTCGTTGTTTCGGAATTTGGTGATAAGAAGCTCGATAAAAAGACCGTATATCACCAACCCCGAAACATACTCAGGTATCATATGCAGGTGCCAAACTATGATGTATGCATAAAACGGATACACACATAGTAGAAGAAGTATAACTCGGCCTCTGATTGTCTCCATTTAAGTAATACCTAATTTGATTCGAAGGTATTCACTTGAGAATTGGAATTGATACTTTGATGACTCCCTGAAGATTTGATGGTCTGATCAATCGATGCATCATAGGCAAAGTAGCCGTGTTTTAATTTCTTACCAGGTACTCCATTCAGTACCAGATAGAGATTTTCGACATTTCCCTTTTCTTTAAATTTTGCAATTTCTTCGAGATGTGATTTCTTTGAAAATTTTTGTTTCATCACAAATAGATGGATGTCAGCCAGATGGAATAACAGAAGATAATCGGAAACCAAACCTACTGCGGGGCAATCAATAATGATGTGATCATATTCGTCTTTTAATCCGATAATCATAAATTCGAATTTCGGATTTTGTAAATACCGGTGAGGGTTGGTGCTTGCAGCAGTCGTTGTAATGAAATCTAATTTTCGATATTTCTCATGTGTTTTTATGATGTCGTCTGTGCCGTCAATCCAGCCATTTAGATAAGTGCTGAAGTTTTTGTTTGGGTTGACGCCTAGATGACGGGATAGGGTTGGATTTCTAAAATCGGCATCGATTAATAGGACGCTGTTTCCGGCCGACGCCATCGTCATTGCCAGATTGGCAGCCACAAAAGATTTTCCTTCACCCGGGACCGACGACGTTACAGCGATCACCTTTTTCCAGTAGTTGGGAAGGAAAAATTTGATATTGGCATGAAGATCCCGGATGGATTCTTTGGTCTGCCAATGATCTGTGATAATGGTATCTTTTTCTTCAGTGACGGATCAATGGCTATCTGGGCTAATACAGGGATCTCCGAATGTTCTTCGATCATCTTTATATCACTAATACTCCCATCACCTTCACCCTGGCCATATACAAAGACACTGGGCAATAGTAATCCCAGGAGTATGGCCACAATCAGCGCCAATTCTTTTTGAGGAGCTTTTGGTCGGTCCCCCAACATTCGGGCTTCATTAATTACTTTGATATCTGGTAGTTCCTCTGCTTGAGCAATGTTGGTTTTTGCCAATTCCTGACTAAGGTAATTGTAGAGATTTTCAAAGAGTTTGGTTTTTCTTTGATAATTAATGAGATTCTTTTCCCTCGTCGGTAACATATTGATTGTTTTCTCAATGCTGGACCGGCGGCTGTTAAGGTTATTGATCGACAACGAGGTCGAGGCAATCAAACTGCGTAAATTTTCTTCTAGAGAGCTCCGTGTGTTTTCAATTTGGTGCAGTACAACTCCTGCATCCGGACTCTTGTCTCCCTGAAGAAATTGTATTCTGGATAGTTCGGAGTTTAATCGTTTAAGCTCCATGATGTTTTCACTTAATAATGCATCATTAATTCCGACAAGAGATGGTGCAACAACCTGACTCTGGCCCGAAGTATCACGCACGTAATCCAGTAGCGAACGATAGTATTTTAAATTCATTTCGGATTGTGCCTCTTTTGATTCAAGATCCTGATATTCAGACAGGGCATTCGCTCCTGTCTGGGTAAGGTTTATCGCATCTGCATCGCGTTTAAATCTTTCCAGACTTCGCTCAGCATAACCAAGCGAATCAGAAATGCTTGCCAATTGTTGCTCTATGAAGGATACTTTATTTTTAGCAATCTTATTTCGCTCAAGAAGCTTTTCGCTAATGTAATTTTTAGTCAATCGGTTGAGAAAATCAACCTCTTTACCAACAACCTCACCCTCAGTTGAGAGATTGATGATACTGGCTTGAATGTCTGCCTGCTCAACTTTAAGATTATTTTGGTGTGACTTTACCAGATCTTCGACATTATAGGCGACAAAATAGAGTTCCTTATCTGCAAACTCTGCCAAATTGATGTCAGGATTTTTTCGAACAATGATTGAATATAGATCAGTTTCCGCTAGCTCGTCAAATTCGTGTTCCTTGGTAAATGAGAGTATCTCCTCATGCAGCTCGTGCTTACCAGTAGATCCATTAATAGTTTCATATTTTTGTGTCTCAACAGATATAGTATAGGTTTCTTCTGATACTCTTCTGATGAAAATCGGGGTATTTAAAACCTGATTGCGACTATCATTCAAATCAACTGTAAATGGATATTCCTTATAATGCTCGCGTTTAATGATATTTTTTTGAGAGTGATATGAAACGTCAAAGTTCAGATCATGAAGAGTACGTCTCACCAGATCAACTGATTTGATCAGATTCATTTCGTTATAAAGATTCTTTTCTACCTCAAAAAGACGAATGCTGCCATCGATAAATTGACTTTCACCAAGTCCTCTTGAGTTGGATTGGGTTTCGATCAAAAGCGAAGTCTCAACTTCGTAAACAGGAGGTAACCATTTGATGTACACTACAGCTAATGCAGCGAAAAAAAGTAGACTTAATAGATAGACATAGTTGTATTTCCATGCTTTTCGAAGAAATGTTCTGAGGTTGATCTCCGGGGTATTTTGACGGTCAAATTGCTTGGTTTTCATGGTCTGAAAGTTGTTAATTAGGTGAACGGCCGATTAATTCTTATTGTACAGCGGGGTATGTTTGCGGCTCAAATCAATGGCTCACTTTTGATCGAGTGAGTGCTTCGAGGCATTGCTTGGATCCGTTTACATGCATATATATTATTTGTTTTTTAAATCGAATAAAATATTGGCCAAAAGGGCTGCGGTAGAAATGACTGACAGCACAATGCCGACTGATTGCGCTCCGACATCAAAAGCCTTAGCTTTTATGGGTTCTATATAGATAAGGTCATTGGGGTGGATAAAGTAATACTCAGTACCCAGAAAGTCAGGCTTGTTTAGATCCAATATGATGGTCTTGGTACTTTTACCCTCTCTTCTTATTAGCTTGACTTTTTGCCGGTTTCCGAAATCTGTAAAGTCACCAGCTAAACTAATTGCTTCAAGGATGGTGGTTTGATTGCTGAAGAAATATTGGACTCCAGGACTTTCGACTTCTCCCAAGATGGTGACTCGCAAATTTGCTAGTTTTACCGAGGTAGATGCCATCTTAAGATACGGCTTGTAGGCCTCATCCAGCCTCGATTTCAACTGGTTTGTGGTGAGTCCCGATACTTTCAGGGTATCGATCAGGGGCAAGGTAATGTAACCATTGGCATCTACTTCGTAGCTATTATAATAGAGCGCATCAGGACCGTATTCGCGACTCCCATTGTTTAGATTACGTGATGCAAACTCTTGCTGTAGAAACTGGGTGGTATTGCCCTCAAAAGCATTGATGTTGATCACTAACAAATCCGCTGGCTGGATTTTAAAATTTGTTGGTGTAAGGAGAGAACTTTTATGTACAGATCGATTAAGCCCTCTGTCAATTTGAGGATCCCCACCATTTAATGTTATAAGTTCTTGGTGGGATACACAAGATCCAAAGAAAAACAGCAAGATGATGAGATATAATGTAAGCGGTGCCTTTAGTTCCAATTGCATCATTGAATTCTACGTTATTAGTTAATTCACCAGTTCTTGGAGCACCACATGGCTAAAAAGAAAAGAGGTTGGAATAGTTACTACGTTGAGTGTTCTCTTTCTTTCCGGGCTAAATTTACATATTGATCGACATAATTGCAACTATTCCAGCGATTTATACAAAAATCTTAACAGATGGATTCATTTATAAATGATGAGAAAATTTAATGTTTTTTGGAGGGCTAATTGGTGGTATTATGGTTAGTTAGATGTTGTGAGAATAGAATTCTAACGTAGAAGCTTGTACTAGCGGGAAATAAATATATTCAGAAAATATCATGTTATGGGAATGCTGAAAGTTGCCATCTAAGAACAAAGTTTCAAATTTTAGCCATGGTTATGAGTAAAGATTTTTCGCTTGGCTCGACTGCTGAACTTCTGATTACCCCTTCTTCGGATGCACCCTGGCTTTAATACTTGATGATTAAACCGCTGGCCTGATTTTTGTGGCGTGATCAGCTTAAAATGATGACATAATCTATGAAGGTATTGATCACAGGAAATTTGGGATATGTAGGTCCTGGACTAGTTAAAGAACTAAGGCAGCGCTGGCCACAAGCCATACTATGTGGTTTCGACCTTGGTTTTTTTGCAAAACATCTGACTTCTATTTCGATTGCTCCGGAGCTTTACCAGGATATGCAGTACTATGGGGATGTACGCAATTTTAATGCGGATCTTTAAAGGGTGTCGATGTTGTGGTAAGCCTGGCCGCTATTTCCAATGATCCAATTGGAAACAAATTTGAGAAGCCGACCATGGACATTAACTATGTGGCCAATGTGCAAATAGCAAAAATGGCTAAAGCACAAGGTGTACAGAGATTTATTTTTGCATCTAGTTGCAGCGTGTATGGAGCGGCCGAAGATGAGCCACGTAAGGAAGACTCTGCCTTAAATCCTTTGACCGCCTATGCCAAGTCAAAAATTTACTCAGAAGAAGCCCTCAATGCACTTGCAACTCAGGATTTTCAGGTGACCTGCCTTCGCTTTGCAACCGCATGTGGAATGAGTGATCGATTGCGTCTTGATCTGGTGCTGAATGATTTTGTGGCAGGTGCCATAGCAAGTGGTGTCATTGACATATTAAGTGATGGTAGTCCCTGGAGGCCACTGATTCATGTACTTGACATGGCAAAAGCAATTGCCTGGGCTGCTCAACGCAACCATGACCAAGGTGGGTCATTTCTAACCATCAATGCAGGAAGTAATGTCTGGAATTATCAGGTCAAAGATTTGGCTTATGCAGTAAAACACGCTATGCCAGAGGTCATTGTGAAAATGAATGAACATGCAGCACCAGACAAAAGGTCTTACCGGGTGAACTTTGATTTATTTGAGCATCTTGCAGTTGGATACCAGCCACAATTTTCGCTAACAGACGCGATTAAAGACTTAAAGCAAGGACTTGAAAATATCGGATTTTCAGATCCCGATTTTCGCAATGGACAACTCATGCGGCTAAATATTATCAGACATCTGCTAGATACAGAAGCAATCACGCAGGATTTAAGACTCGGTCATGGTATTTCGTGAAACCAATATCAGCGGCTTGTATTTGATTGATTTGACTCCATTTGAAGATCTACGAGGATTCTTTTCTCGAATTTTTTGTAAAAGAGAATTTTCCGCAGCAGGTTTAGTGACAGATTTTGTGCAATCGAACCATTCGATCACTAATCAAAGTGGTTCAATCAGAGGTCTGCACTATCAAAGACCTCCGCATATGGAAGTGAAACTGATCATGTGTGTTACTGGTGCGGTGTGGGATGTCGTAGTTGATTTGCGCGAGAACTCGCCAACCTATTTACAACATTTTGGAGTCCAATTAAGTGAATTCAATCGACAAATGATCTATATACCGCAAGGATTTGCTCACGGATTTCAAACAATGAAAGATCATTCTTCGCTCATTTATCAGCACTCAGATTATTACCATCCTGAATCAGAAAATGGGCTAAAATATAATGATCCTGCCCTGAGCATCCAATGGCCCATGGAGGTCACAAATATTTCAATAAAGGATCAAAATCATCCCTGGATCGACGATAAATTTGAAGGTATCAGGATTTTGTAGAATGTTTAAATACTAGAATTTGCGCACTCAATCTTTAACCAACCCCATCAGTATAATCAAGACCGCTAGCCTTTGCAGGTTCTGTGGACATACTCTTCAGCATTCAGTAGTAGATTTAGGAATGTCTCCACTTTGCCAGAAGCATATAAAGCCCAGTGAAAAGAATGACATGGAGCGATTTTACCCTTTGCATGCCTACATCTGTGATCAATGTTGGCTCATGCAATTGGAGGAATTTGCAACACCCGATGAGATCTTTGCTGAAGATTACGCCTATTTTTCTTCATACTCCGATAGCTGGCTTGATCATGCACGCGGATACACGGATCAAATGATTGACCGCTTTGCCTATTCTGCTAAACATCAAGTAATGGAGATAGCCAGCAATGATGGATACCTGCTCCAGTGGTTTATGAAAAAAGGCATTCCAGTATTGGGTATTGAACCAGCATCTAATGTGGCCGAAGTAGCGCGGAACAATGGTATCAGGACGGAATCCGTATTTTTTGGATTAGCCACATCGGTTGAGCTCAAAAAAAAATATGGTCAGGCCGATCTACTCCTTGGAAATAATGTCTTAGCTCATGTACCTGACATTAATGATTTTGTAGGGGGCATGAAAAGGTTGCTTAAAGGCCAGGGGGTGATCACCATGGAGTTTCCCCATCTGCAAAAGTTGATCGAAGAAAATCAATTTGATACAATTTATCACGAGCATTTTTCCTATTTATCATTTTCTGCGGTAAACCGGATTTTTGATCATCATGGTCTCACATTGTTTGATGTTGAAGAATTATCTACTCATGGCGGATCACTAAGGATTTATGCAAGACATAATGATGACCAAACCCAACCGGTCTCTGCGCGCGCACATGATCTGTTAGAGCGCGAGAGAGAACTCGGCATGGAAACTGTAGCGTATTATAAAAATTTTGAAGAGCAGGTCAAGGAGACCAAACGAAAATTATTACACTTTTTAATCGAAAAGAAAAGGGAGGGCAAAACCATTGTAGGTTATGGTGCCCCCGGTAAGGGCAATACCCTTCTCAATTACTGTGGGATTCGTTCGGACTTCATCGACTATACGGTTGATCGTAGCCCGCATAAGCAAGGCAATTATTTACCAGGTAGCCACATTCCTATCTATTCTCCGGAAAAGATACGCGAGACAAAACCTGACTACGTTTTAATACTTCCATGGAATTTAAAAACTGAAATTAAGAATCAAATGAGCTATATTGAAGATTGGGGTGGAAAATTTGTGGTACCGATCCCTGAGGTTCAGATTGTCTGAGTGGGATTTTAGAAATGGTAATTCGCTAAAAACGAAGATGAAAGCCTGGATTTAAGCAATTAGGAAAACTACAAAAGCTAAAAGATGAAGGTTGTATTATTCTGCGGTGGCCAGGGTACCCGGCTGAGAGAATATTCTGAGACTGTTCCAAAACCAATGGTAAATATTGGTTATAGACCAATCCTTTGGAATGTCATGCGATTCTACGCGCATTTTGGAATTAAAGATTTTATTTTGGCCCTGGGCTATAAAGGTGATGCAATTAAAGATTATTTTGTCAATTATGACGAAACGATTTCGAATGATTTTGTCTATTCTCGTGGTGGTAAAGAAATCGAATTACTAACTTCAGACATTGATGATTGGAGGATTACCTTTGTTGATACAGGAATGCATTCCAATGTAGGTATGCGACTCATGCAGGTTCGAGAGCATCTCGAAGGTGAAGAAATGTTTTTTGCAAACTATGCTGATGGGCTTGCAGATCTCGACCTATGCAGCATGATTCAATGCTTTGCCAATAAGCCGGAGATGGTGGCCAGCTTCATGACCTACCGGCCCACCGCCACTTTTCATGTAGTTCAGACTCAACAAGACGGAATGGTCACCTCTATCAGCCCAATATCCAGTTCAAACCTCTTGTATAATACAGGATATTTTATTCTCCGTCCGGAAATCTTCGACTATATAGAGTATGGTGAGGAGCTGGTAGAACAACCGTTTCAGAAACTAATATCTGAAAACAGATTATTGTCGTATCGACACCGGGGATTTTGGCAAGCTATGGACACCTTTAAAGATAAAATGTTGCTTGATGAATTGCAGGCAAAGGGAGATACACCGTGGGAAGTCTGGAAAAAGGATTCTCCTCTGATAAACCAGATGTCATGATTCAATTTGTGCCAGAAAAACGGGAAGGAAATAAATTGGATATCCTATGTCTTGGTGCCCACTGTGATGATATTGAGATCGGTTGTGGAGGAACAATTCTGAAGTGGATCAAAGAAGACAGGATCCATAAAATCGTTTGGGTAGTATTTAGCTCCGATGATACTCGAAAAATGGAGGCGATCAAAAGTGCTAGCGGATTTCTGGAACCCCTCGCAAGTAAAGAAATTATAGTTCTTGATTTCAAAGACGCATTCTTACAGTATTCAGGGCGGGAGGTCAAAGAAATTTTTGAAAGCCTAAAAACAAAAATAAATCCGGATTTTGTGTTTACTCAATATCGCCATGACCGGCATCAAGATCATCGACTCTTGTCTGATTTAACGTGGAATACCTTTCGCAATCACTGTATTTTAGAATATGAAATTCCTAAATACGATGGAGATTTAGGCATTACCAATGCATTTGTAGCGATAGACCAAACCGACGTAAACCACAAAATACATTTATTGCTGTCTTGTTTCAGCAGTCAGGTTGGTAAGCATTGGTTTGATGAGGAAACCTTTAAGTCGTTATTACGTATACGTGGTCTCGAATGTAGCAGTCCTACTCGTTATGCCGAATCTTTTTATCTCAGAAAATGCATGATCTAAAATGATAACAAAAACCAGCAGGCAGGTAGCTGAATTTTCCCGGTCCCATTCACTGACCGAAAGAATGCACTTGGCAATACCAGGAGGTGCTCATACCTATGCCAAAGGAGATGATCAGTTTCCTGAATTCATGTTACCAATTATGCAACGGGGTGAAGGCAGTTATGCATGGGATGTTGATGGTAACAAGTATATCGAATTTGGTATGGGGTTAAGATCGGTCACCCTCGGTCATGCCTTTGAGCCCGTGATCTCTGCAGCCTATGCACAGATGCAGTTAGGTACTAATTTTACCCGACCTGCCTTGATCGAACTGCAGGCAGCTGAGGCTTTTTTAGAGATTGTGCCAGGAGCAGAAATGGTTAAATTTGCTAAGAATGGTTCTGATGCAACAACTGCGGCGCTCAAGCTGGCAAGAGCGTATACCGGTCGAGATATGGTAGCTATTTGCAAGGATCATCCATTTTTTTCGATCGATGATTGGTTTATCGGTTCAACTACCATTGATCGTGGTATACCACAATGTGTCAAAGACCAGACATTGACTTTTCGCTACAATGACCTGATAAGTATCGAGACACTCTTTAAGCAATATCCTGGTCAAATTGCCTGCATTTTTTTGGAGCCTGAAAAAAACGAACCACCAAAGGACCATTTTCTGCATCGTGCAATGGAGCTGTGTAATAAACATGGTGCCTTATTCATTCTTGATGAAATGATCACCGGATTTCGTTGGCATCTTGGTGGTGCTCAGACCTTATACAACATTGTACCTGATCTTTCGACTTTTGGTAAGGCGATGGGCAATGGCTTTGCAATTTCGGCATTGGCTGGCAAAAGGGAGATTATGAATTTAGGCGGATTATATCATGACCATGAACGGGTTTTTCTCCTATCCACCACACATGGTGCTGAGACTCATGCCCTTGCCGCTTTTTTGGCTGTGGTCGAAGCCTATCAAAAGAATGATGTAGTTGCTGTTTTAAAAAGGCAGGGAGAGCGCTTAAGAGTGGGTCTTGAATCGAGTATAAGAGCACATCATCTGGAAGATTTCATCGGCATACCCGGACACCCTGCATGTCTCGTATGTACAACGGCTGATCATAACGGACCCGGATCGCAGCCTTTTCGGACCCTGCTTTTACAGGAAACGATGAAGCGTGGAATTTTAGCACCCAATCTTGTGATTAGTTATGCCCATCAGGATAATCATATTGATCTGACAATAGAGGTATTTGATGCTGCTTTTTCGGTCTACCGAAAGGCTCTCGATGAAGGGATAGAAATCTATCTTAAGGGAAGAAGTGTTCAGCCGGTATATCGCAAGTGGAACTATGCCTGACACCACGAGAGACACATTGGCAGGACAAAAAATGTACGACTTGGCCAAGGTATTGTATCCGTTGTGCCGGAGCATTACTGGAGACGGGGTACGGCAGACACTGCACATGTTACAAGAAGTAATTCCCCTTCAGATACACGAAGTACCTTCAGGCACCTCGATTTTTGACTGGACTATACCCAAAGAATGGAACATCCGGGAGGCTTGGATCAAAGACCCAAAGGGCCAAAAAATTGTCGACTTTAAGAACAATAACCTCCATGTCCTAAATTATAGTATCCCGTTCAAAGGGGTACTGAGGCTCGCTGAGCTAAAAAGTCACCTCTACACCCTTCCAGATAAGCCAGATTTAATACCCTACCGCACCTCATACTATCAGGAACAATGGGGGTTTTGTATGTCGCACAACCAGATGGAGGCCTTAGCTGAAGGCTTGTACGAAGTATACGTTGATTCATCATTGAGCGAAGGCTCCTTAACATATGGTGAACTATTGATTACCGGCGAAACACAAAACGAGTTTCTTTTTTCCACCCACATCTGTCACCCCTCTTTAGCCAATGATAATCTCTCCGGGATCACCGTATTGACCTATTTGGCCAGCATTTTACAGAAGCAAAAGAATCAATATTCTTATCGCTTTTTATTCATTCCTGGTACCATTGGATCGATATGTTGGCTGGCTTTGAACGAATCAAAGCTATCGACCATCAAAGGAGGACTAGTGGCTTCTTTATTGGGTGACCGAGCTCCTTTTCACTTTAAAAAGAGTCGGCAAGGAAATTCGATCATGGACCAGGTCGTAAGTTATGTACTGGAAGAATCAGGGCATCCTTTTGAAATACTGGATTTCATCCCTTATGGTTATGACGAACGTCAGTTCTGTTCACCGTGAATAAACCTGGCCGTAGGTAACCTGACTCGATCAACGTATGGATATGAGGAGTATCATACTTCGGCTGACGATCTCCGGTTCATTAGTCCTGCCGAATTATCAAGGTCGATGGAAATGTACTTACGAATTGTTGAAGTCTGGGATCGAAATGTAACCTATTTAAGCCTTTACCAAAAAGGGGAACCACAACTTGGTCGAAGAGGCCTTTATCAGGCCATTGGCGGTGAAAACGACAAGGATCTACTACAAATGGCCATCTTGTGGGTGCTAAATTATTCAGATGGATTGCATAGTCTTCTTGATATAGTCCGTATTTCGAAGTTGACCTTTGACATAGTATATAAGGCTGCCAACCTGCTGGAAACGCATCAACTTATAATTGAAGTTGATCGTTTAGCCTGACATATAAGAGTATTCTGTAAGATTCCGCTCTAACGTGTATCCTGGTGAATACAGATTTCTTTCAGTCATAACACAAAATTAAGATCGCCTTAACCTACTTTAAGGATCGAAACTAGTCTTAGAAATAGATTAGGATAAAGAGCAGATTATTTAGAGAGGCAAGATTTAGGTTTCATCATACAGGGTTTTTAATTTTATTTGGTTCTCGTTTTTGGAAAGGGCTTCGTTACGGAGCCCTTTCTCATTGGGGCCACTTAACGATTGCACTATAAAATTGATCTTAGATCGTCCCAGATTGATCGTAAATATTGTGCCCATAGCGAAATGATCCGTTCTTTCGCATAAGTTTATCTATTTACATTTGTAAACAATGATCAATCTCGATACCCAGACCTTGGCAATCAAGTTGGCAGCTGGTGACCAGTTTGCAATGAGAGAGATTTTCAACGCTATTTTACTTTGGTTTACCAAAAGATCTTTCAGATCGTACGTCAAAAGGAGCTAAGTGAAGATCTGGCTCAAGAGGTATTTTTAAAGATCTGGCGTAAAAAATCGGATCTGCAAATCAATCAATCTCTGGAGGGTTATTTGGCGACGATGGCATATCATGAAGCTCTAGCCCACTTGCGCAAAAAGACGCCTGAACTATATCAGATCGAATCTGAACTTCAGGAGAATGTTTTAAGTACAAATGCTCACTTGGAAATCGAGGCTCAGGATCTCCAGGATCGGATAGAACGTGCAATCAATGAACTTCCTCCCCGATGTCGAAGTGTCTTTGTATTGAGCCGGTATGAAGGTAAAAGTTATAAGGAGATCGCAGAACTAATGGAAATCTCAATAAAGACTGTTGAAAATCAGATGATCAAAGCCTTGAGTAGCCTTCGAATCACTTTCAAAGACCTATTAGCGATCATGATTTTATTGATAATTATCCTGCTTTGAATAAAAAACAGAAAAAAGGTATAACTGGGATAGGGGTATGTTGCCCTTATCAACATCTAAGTAAGTAACAACATGAAAGAGCAAGATTTTCAGATTCGAGTGATCAGGTATCTGGCTGGCGAGATGTCGGCTAAAGAGAGTGATCATTTACTGGAATCACTCACAACAAGTGCCGAAAGGCAAAAGTTCTTTGAAGAATATGAAAGGATTTGGAATAATATGGGCACTGTACCCGATCCACCCAATCCATCAATTGAAGAGCAATGGCAAATATTTGCAACTAGTGCATTTGAGAAGCCGGCGACGATCAGGAAGCTACCCTTATGGAGCAGACCACTATTTAGAATTGCCGCTATGATAGCCATTTTAGCAACTAGTTTAATCACATGGAGTATCCTGACCCAAGATCTTTCGGGAGGGGCTGGACTCATAGTGATCCAAACCGGTGCTGAAATGGAGGAATTGACGCTCCCTGATGGCTCGAAGGTTTGGCTGGACAAACATAGTAAGCTTGAATACCAAAAGGATTTTCAGCCGAGGTCCGTCATTCTTGAAGGCCAGGGACTTTTTGAGGTACAGCATTTAAGCTCTGATGAGACCTTCTCAGTTGAAGCTGGTAAAACCAGGACGACAGTATTGGGCACCATTTTTATGGTCAATTCAGGGACGGATGAAGAAGCCACTACGGTTTATGTACAAGAAGGTAAAGTAGCTGTCAGCGGTGTTTCTAAGTCAGTTGGCGCAGCAATTCTTACTGCTGGTGAACAAGCAGTTTACGATGAAAAAAGCAACGAAGTAAGCAAATTAACAGCGGCCAACCTTAATGTGTTAAGTTGGAAAACCGGGGTATTTAGTTTTGATGACACACCACTGGCCGAAATACTACCTTCTCTTGAGATGCACTATGGAGTGCAATTCGAAATTATCAATAGTGGACTATTGGCCTGCACGTATAATTCGGATTTTGCGAATATGAATCTGGAGGAAATGCTGGAGGAACTGAGTTTTGGGTTGAATCTCAGGATTATCAAAAGCACTGAAGGTGTTTACGAGGTAGATGGAACTCCTTGCAAATGAGAAGCTGGGGATTCATACTAGCCTTACAGTTTTTAAGCTTAGCGCTTGCCAGTCAAAACACTTCATCGATGGTGAAGGTCGAAGATGCCCTGTTAAATATTGAAGAACACTATCAAATCAGATTTTCGTACAGTAAAGATATTGTGCCTCATGATGAATTGGTGGCCCTGGCTTTTGACAGGAAGACTTTGTTGGACGTCCTGGAGGATCTTGGGTCACAGACTGGCATTATCTACCGGCAGAGAGGATCCCGGGTGGTACTCAACTATGACCCGGTGAGAAAGGAGGCTGTAATCGCAAAAGCTGTCTTAATCAATGAATTAGAAATGATTGACAGTAAGGAGTTCCCCCAAACAGCACAAGCGATCGATTCCCGGCCAAAGTTGACTGAGCCTGAGTCTCAGGAGGTTAGAGATAGTATTGGCAACCTATCGGTTCTTGACCGGAGGCAAGAAAACCCGCCAGTAAGTCATCATGAACGCAGGTACGAAGCAAAAGCCTTGACAATCATCCGTGAAGAAGAAAGACAATGGCTGCAAATATCACTTTTGCCAGCCCGGTCTCTGGTCGATCGAAAAGTGAGCAAGGTAAATCACTTTTCTCTCAACATTATTGCGGGGCACACCGGAGGAGTGGAGGGTTTGGAGTTAGGGGGATTTGTTAACACGGTAAAAAAAGATGTGCAGGGGGTCCAGTTAGCAGGCTTTGCAAATTTTATTGGGGGCAATGTTGAGGGTATTCAATTGTCAGGCTTTACCAACTTCAATAAGGGCATTATGCGAGGCTTGCAGATAGGAGGATTCTCCAATATTAACGTCCAGGCGGACGCTGTTCAGCTTGCCGGAGCTTTTAATTTAAACCGGCGAATCAGCAGGGGCTACCAGGTGGCAGGTTTTTTTTAATGCGGGTAGAAATATCGCAGGTGGCCAACTGGCTGGCTTTCTCAATGTGTCAATGGGGTCTGCATATTTTCAAGGGTCAGGTTTTTGTAATGTAGCTGAAAATGTCGATGTCCAGATTGCGGGCCTGGTCAATGTGGCAAAAAAGGTTGATTTTCTTCAAATTGGGTTAATAAACGTCGCTGATACAGTAGCAGGGATATCTTTCGGACTACTTAATTTGATAAAAAAGGGATACAACAAAATTGAAATTTCAATTGGAGATGCCCTGTATGGAAATTTGGCCGTTAAGTTGGGAACCAGATATTTTTATAACATATTCCAGGTGGGTTCTAACTTTCAAAGAAATAGTCGGGGAAATGGACTGATTTGGGGTTATGGATATGGATTCGGGTTTTTTCAAAATATATCAAAAGGTTTAAAATTTAATCCAGAGCTTCTGGTAAGCAATATTCAGGAGAAGTCAATTATAAAACCCGATCTGAATTTATTAAGTCAGGTGAAATTGTTATTTCATTTTACTGAAAAGAGCCGTTTCGAAATATTTGCCGGTCCGACTTTTAATTTTATGGTTTCTAATATAACCCAGGAGAATGGAGTCCTGACGGGATCTAACATTTCCCGTTATTCTTTATATGAAAGAAACTATTTCGATTTAATAAATCCTATCAACGCGAAATTCTGGATTGGTTTTAATGCGGGTATCCGGATCTAAACCGAGCCTCTTTCAAATAAAATCTTTCAAATTCTCATAAGTGGTGTTCTCACTGCAATGCATCCCTTCGTTGGCATGCTTTAGACAATCTTTTATTAACAATTTAACATCAAAAAATAAATATACAATGAAAAAAGTACTATTTCTATTCACTCTACTCAGCGTTTCTATGACAGTGAGTGCACAACATGAAACGCTATTTTCGCGAGCTCGGATCATAGGCGGTTTCGGTGGCCCCTTGTTGGAATTCAGCAATATTAAAGGAGACCATACTACTTCTATGGGTGGAGGTGGTGGCCTGATTATTGACAATTTCTTTATTGGCGCTTACGGTGTAGGAAGTCTCGATCATCTGCAATATAATATTAACAATGGGGATGACTTCCGAATGGATCTTGCGCACGGTGGTCTATGGATGGGTTATACACCCTATACCTTCAAACTTGTACACCCATACATAAGTACAAAAATTGGTTGGGGCTTTGCTGATATCAGAAATGACCCATTTAAGATTAATTCTGATGGAGATGCCATCTTTGTTTTTACACCGGAAGTTGGTATGGAATTAAATCTCACAAGATTTTTTAGAATGGGAGCTTCTTTAGGTTACCGCATGGTTTCCGATGTGGACCGATTGGATAATTATACCAATAAAGATTTTAGTAGCCTGACCGGTCAAATCACTTTTAGATTTGGTTGGTTTGGTAGAAACTATCGCTCTTCAGACGTCCCTTCAGATCTTAATTAGAAGAATGGATCAGTAGTCTTTGGTTAAAGCGTATAAAAAATTAGAATCATGAAAACTTTAGAATATTTCGCATTATTTTTTCTCTTCACGCTGCAGTCATGTGTTTTGGACGATGTATTCGATTGCGAGCATGGAAGGGGTGATATCATTGAAGAATCTTTTGATCTTGACGATGTCAATAGCATTACTCTTCGTATGGATGCTACCGTTTTTATAACTCAGGGCGATGATCCGGGTGTAACCATATCTGGTCAGGCAAATATTATTGATGAAATTGATTTCCAGGTTAGAAATCGTGAACTAGTGATCGACAACCATCGGTGTCTACGTAACTATGATCCCGTCGAAATTTATATTACGACCACTGAAATTCGTGAATTGAACATTTCAGGTTCTGGAAGCATTTTATCGGAGAATCAACTTGCTGTAAATGACTTGCAGCTCAATATATCAGGCTCTGGTAAGATGGATCTTAATATCTTGGCAGACGATATTTTTGGTAGAATCTCCGGGTCGGGCGATATGTATCTACAGGGTACAATGGATGACCTTAACTATACGATCTCCGGTTCTGGCAATTTGAACGCCTTTGATCTTGAGACTCAAACTGCGAATATTACGATTAGCGGCAGCGGCAACGCTGAAGTGACTGTCATTGAGCATCTTGAAGTACGAAGCAGTGGAAGCGGAGATGTCTACTATCGTGGAAACCCAGTAATTGATAGCCGGCTTTCAGGCTCTGGCAGAGTTATTGATGACAACTGATTCCCCAATGTCCCGGTGCAAACCTAAAAAGGAGGTTTTTTTTCGAAATATGCTTTCGGATCTCTGTTTTTAGTATTTAGATAGCTGTTACAAACGGGTATAGCCAGGAATTGAAACTATTTATAGTTAAAAATTGTCTTTATTTTGAAGTTTAGTTGTTTGTATGTCAGGCTTTTAGCATGATCTGATAGGATTCAGTGATGCATATTGTAGCGATTCGAGCTTGATCGCGTTCGGAATAGGTTAAAACTCTAACTTGCTGTTGGAGTAGTAAATCCAGGCCCAAAGGATGATAAACAAGATGATGAATGCAAAGAAATACAGTAGGCAATAACCTTTCTTACCCTCGTTTTCGATATGATCCATGTAGTAAAATTTAGTCTTCTTGCGAGAAATTTTTGCAAAGAAACAGGAAATAATCAGAACTTCAAAAGGGTTATGCTAAAGTATTGTAGAAAGGAACATTTATGTAACATATTAAAATTATTTTTAATGTGAAAAATTGTTGTAAACTTGCATTGGCATAGTTTATGAATACAAACTAAGTGTAACTCAAAATTGTTCTCAAATAAGGAAAGACATTACCCATGCTTAAACAGAGTCTAAGCCAGAAGATGCTTCAGAAGCTGAGTCCTCAACAGATTCAACTTATGAAGCTTTTGCAGATTCCCACGGCCACATTAGAGCAGCGCATCAAGGAAGAACTCGAAGCAAACCCAGCCCTGGAAGAAGGAGAGGACGCTGAATCCTCTGACGAATTTGGAGATCAGCCCGCCGCCGAAGAAAGCGAATCGGAGTCTGATTCTGAAGATTTCGAACTCGAGGAATACCTCACGGAGTACATCGAAGATGATCCAAGTACCTATAAACTACGATCGGACTTTGGTGCACCGGAAGAAGACAAGTCTATGCCGATTGCGGTCGAAGATACTTTTCATGATTTCCTGGAAAGTCAACTCGGAATGTTGCAACAGGCTGAGAGTGAAGATTTTCAGATAGCCCTCCAGGTGATTGGGAGTATTGATGAAGATGGATACTTAAGACGCGATCCGGCTGCCATTCTGGACGATTTACTCTTTGCTCAGAATATTGTAACTACAGAAAAACGTGTATTGGAAGTTCTGCGTCAGATTCAGGAGTTTGATCCACCTGGCATTGGAGCTCGTGACTTGCGTGAGTGCCTGTTGATCCAGCTCCGGCACAAATTTCGCAATGCTAATGGCCATCGAAAATTATTGGAAAATGCCTACAGAATAATCGACCATTATTTTGAGGAGTTTACCAAGAAACACTACACTAAACTTAAAAAGCATTTGGGGCTTAGTGAGATGGAACTAAAAGAGGTCATTGATGAAATTTTGAAACTCAACCCCAAACCAGCCAGTGGATATTCTGTTCAAAACCAGAAAACCAATGCTTATATCATTCCGGACTTTATCATTATCAATCGCGACGGTGAACTTGAGCTCACACTAAACTCTCGTAATGCCCCTGATTTGCGGATCAATGATCATTATCGAGACATGTTGCAAAACTACCGATTCAATAAGGAGCATAAACGCAATACAAGAGAAGATAAGCAGACGATTATTTTCATTAAGCAGAAAATCGATTCCGCAAAGTGGTTTATCGATGCTATCCGCAAAAGACAGCATACAATGTATAAGACCATGTATGCGATTCTTCAGTTTCAATATGAATATTTCAGGACTGGTGATGAACGAAGGCTTAAACCTATGATCTTAAAAGATATTGCTGATTTGACTGGCCTCGACATCTCGACCGTATCGAGGGTTGCTAATAGCAAATTTGTTCAAACGGAGTTTGGTACACGGCGCTTGAAGGAGTTCTTTAGTGAATCACTGCAAACTCAAGATGGAGACGAAGTGTCAACCCTTGAAGTCAAAAATATTTTGACCGATATCATCAGTGGTGAGAGTAAGCGTAAACCTTATTCTGACGAGAAACTCAAAGACATGTTGATGAAGAGAGGGTATAATATTGCACGTCGTACTGTAGCTAAGTACCGTGAGCAACTCAATATTCCCGTAGCTCGCTTGCGTAAGTCGCTATAAGACAGATCTCCAATTTTCTTTAAATTCTTACCAGTGTTGGTGTGGAGTTGGGATCTATCCTGATGATTCTGGATTAATCCCGGCGTCAAGTCAAATGGCTGTTTAGCTAGCATGGACCATGTCATATCCGGGCCTCGGAGTTCTTCCATGTGTATTATTTACATCATTGATACCATTCGCAAGATCGCAAGGATCTTGGGATTTTTCCTGCTGAACTGAGTTGGAATAATTCAATTCCAGATCTGACATGAATGCCGCCAGATATGCTATATTCACTATGGTTTAAGGTTGTTCTCTCCAAAAGAATAGAATGAAAGAGATTTTGACCGCGATAATTCTCAATGATCACTTAGCGGTATTCAGATTCGCAATTTGCCTTGCCTGGTAGATTTTACCAAGAGATAATATTTGTACTTTTAAGTTTTTCTAAAAATTCACTGATAGGAAGACGTAAATAATCCTACCTTTGCCCCGCAAAAAATATTACTTAACCTAACCCGTAATAGTCGGGTACAAATGATTGCTTGATTTTCAACATGTTAGATAATAAAGATGGAGTAGACGAGTCTCCGGAAGAGGTTGATCCCATTAAGGATGAAGCCCAAATAGAGGAGACCATAGAAAGTGAAGATAACGATGATCAGGAAACTGAGTCGACTTCAGATGATGATGTGGATGATGTAGACCTTACAGATGATCAGCAAGTGAGTGGTGCTCATGATGACTTTGATTGGTCTATTGGCAAACGAAACACTTTAAGTTATACCGACCAGGAAGTCGCGGATTACTTAAAAGATTACGAAATGTCTCTTTCGTCGATTAATGAAAATGAAATCGTGAAAGGAGTCGTTACTGCCATCAATGGCGGTGATGTGGTATTGGATATCAACTACAAATCTGATGGCCTTGTATCGCTGTCCGAGTTTAGAGAAAGCCCGGATTTGAAAGTTGGTGATTCAGTAGATGTCTATGTCGAGCATCAGGAAGACGAACGTGGTCAGCTTATATTATCAAGGCGGAAGGCCAAATTGCTCAAAGCTTGGGAGAATATTGTTGATAGCTACAAGAATGGCACCATCATAAAAGGTAGTGTCATTAGTAAAACAAAAGGTGGTTTAATTGTTGATTGTTCTGGATTGGAAACTTTCTTACCGGGTTCTCAGATAGATATTAAGCCGGTGATTGACTACGATTCATACGTGGGCAAAACCATGGAATTTAAAGTGGTGAAAATCAACGAGGCCATT
>JADJTQ010000009.1:160000-400190 GCA_016711125.1 Saprospiraceae bacterium
TTTCGCTTGCGAATCGGGGATAATGACCCCAAGCGAACTTCCGAGAAAAGTCTCTAAGCTTCAGGTATACACAGCCCGTACCGTAAACCGACACAGGTAGTCGAGGAGAGCATCCTAAGGCGCTCGAGTGAATCGTGGTTAAGGAACTAGGCAAAATGGTCTCGTAACTTCGGGAGAAGAGACGCTCCGTTTTACAATGGAGCCGCAGTGAAGAGGCCCAGGCGACTGTTTAGCAAAAACACAGGACTCTGCAAACTCGTAAGATGAAGTATAGGGTCTGACACCTGCCCGGTGCTGGAAGGTTAAGGAAGGGGGTTAGCACTTCGGTGCAAAGCTCTTGACTGAAGCCCCAGTAAACGGCGGCCGTAACTATAACGGTCCTAAGGTAGCGAAATTCCTTGTCGGGTAAGTTCCGACCTGCACGAATGGTGTAATGATCTGGACGCTGTCTCAACCACGAGCCCGGTGAAATTGAAGTATCGGTGAAGATGCCGATTACCCGCAACGGGACGAAAAGACCCCGTGCACCTTTACTACAACTTCACATTGTGCTTGAATACAGGATGTGTAGGATAGGTGGGAGACTACGAAGCTCATACGCTAGTATGGGTGGAGTCGCCCTTGAAATACCACCCTTCCTGTATTTAGGTTCTAACCCCGCGAAAACGGGGGACATTGTGTGGTGGGTAGTTTGACTGGGGTGGTCGCCTCCCAAAAAGTAACGGAGGCTCGCAAAGGTACCCTCAGTACCGTTGGTAATGGTACGAAGAGCGTATAAGTACAAGGGTGCTTGACTGAGAGAGAGACGTCTCGATCAGGTAGGAAACTAGGCTTAAGTGATCCGGTGGTTCCGTATGGAAGGGCCATCGCTCAAAGGATAAAAGGTACGCTGGGGATAACAGGCTTATCTCCCCCAAGAGCTCATATCGACGGGGAGGTTTGGCACCTCGATGTCGGCTCGTCACATCCTGGGGCTGGAGAAGGTCCCAAGGGTTGGGCTGTTCGCCCATTAAAGTGGCACGCGAGCTGGGTTCAGAACGTCGCAAGACAGTTCGGTCTCTATCTGTTGTGGGCGCAGGAATATTGAAGAGATCTGACTCTAGTACGAGAGGACCGAGTTGGACGAACCTCTAGTGTACCAGTTGTATCGCCAGATGCATTGCTGGGTAGCTACGTTCGGAATGGATAAGCGCTGAAAGCATCTAAGCGCGAAGCCAACTCTAAGATGAGTATTCCATTTTCCCTTCGGGGAATAAAAGGGTCGTGATAGACGATCACGTTGATAGGCTACAGGTCGAAGTGCAGTGATGTACGTAGCCGAGTAGTACTAATTACCCAAATGCTTCCTTTTTTTTATTCACCTTATGGTGTCTAAAATAAATTTCACCGCGCACTCTGACGCTATTGATTTATGCCGTTCTGGGCGCTTAATTCTTCCCATCCTATTCTTTTTTCGCTTAGGTAATGTCCTAATCGATCCTAAAATATAAGTCTCTATAGACTTGAAAGCTTTTGGTGGCTTTAGCGGGGGGTCCCACCTCTTACCATTCCGAACAGAGAAGTTAAGCCCCTCAGCGCTGATGGTACTGGGTGTAAGCTCGGGAGAGTAAGTCGCTGCCAATTTTTTTATTTTCCTAAAGCCTGATAAGTATCCAATCTTATCAGGCTTTTTTATATCCCTAATTTTGTAACGAAAATTTGCGATTTCATTGCAGCCGATCCTAATCTAAAATTCTTGTCGACCGCAATTGAATAATATGACCAGCATATTTTCTGACTGAATGCTGAGAAATCTAAAAACTGAAGTTAGCTATTGCTCTAATTTTCAGATGATTGCAGTAATCCCTGGAGTGGAAGAGTGTTCTTTTGCCCGACTAAAAGTAATCGACTTTTTCCCCTCTAATCGCTTGGAAAACAGCGATAATAACATATCTTTGCAGTCCTAAATTTTTTTAGAAATGTTTGCAATAGTCGAGATATCAGGTCAACAGTTTAAGGTGGAAGCTGGTCAGGAAGTATTCGTACACCACCAGGATGCTGAAGAAGGAGATAAATTGACCTTCGATCAGGTGCTTTTGGTCGAAAAAGACGGAGGCGTTACCGTAGGAAACCCTGCTGTTTCTGGTGTGGCCATTAATGCGACAGTACTTGGTCATCAAAAAGGTGATAAAGTGGTTGTGTTTAAGAAGAAACGAAGAAAAGGGTACCGGGTGAAAAATGGTCACCGGCAAAGTTTTACTAAAATTAAGGTAGATTCTATCGGGTAATAAAGTCAATCAATCATGGCACATAAAAAAGGTGTAGGTAGTTCAGATAACGGACGGGATAGTCATAGTAACAGGCTGGGAGTGAAACTCTTCGGTGGTCAATTAGCCCGAGCGGGTAATATCATCGTTCGTCAACGCGGCACAAAATTCCATGCCGGTAATTTGGTTGGAATGGGAAAAGACCATACTCTTTTTGCCTTGACTGATGGCACTATTGTCTTTAAGAAAGGACGAAAAGACCGGACATTTATATCAGTACTGCCTTTTGATGCTGTTGTAGAGGAAAGAGCAGTACCACCGGCCAAGGCAAAACCTGCAGCTCCAATGGCTGAAGCGCCTGTCACGAAGAAAGAAAAAGTAGTATCCGAGACACCAGCACCAGCTGAAGCTATAGCTGATAATGTGGAAGTTGATGCTCCTGCAATACCAGCAGCGAAAAAAGCTGGAAAGGAAGATGATCTGAAGGTCATAGAAGGCATAGGTCCAAAATTGGAGTCGATTTTGAAGGAGGCGGGCATCTCCAATCTTAAGGTAATGTCAGAATCAGATCCAGAAAAATTGGCAGAGATCTTGGAAGGAGCGGGTAGCCGATACAAAATGTTTAACCCTACTACATGGCCAAAACAAGCCGGTCTGGCTGTAGAAGGTAAATGGGATGAACTAAAGGAGTATCAGTCAAAGCTTGACGGAGGCGTTGAGAAATCGTAACTGGAACCTTGCTTCTGTACAATTTCGAAATTAGCAAGAGGTAGGATAGTCGCTTGATTGCATTGAAGGCTGTAGTGATCCTGTCTCTTTAGAAGAGACTCGCCAAAGAAATAGGTTAACGGTCGGTATTCTACTCCAATCCAATCAGGGTGATTAGAGACGTCGTACTTCTTTCTGCTCGATCCATCCGCTGGTACCATCAGCCAGATCAATGTAATACCAAGGCCCGACCTGCTCTAAAATCCGCACTTTATAACCGGCACTAAGATTAGCAATTCCCAAATCAGAGACTTCAGGCTTATCATAAAGCGGTGTCTGGTTTTGCCATATGATCGCCATTCGGTGATTGGTGTGATCGTAATTTCGCTCAAATAGGAGCAGTACCAAAGTTACTATCCAAAAAGATCCGAGAATGTATAACCACACAGCCAAATTACCAGGCCTGAACCAAAGGAGAACAACTAAGATCAAAAACAGGGAAGAAAGAAGAACCGAAAGAAAGTTGGAACCGGTGTGACTCTTTATAGTTTCTATCACTCCGGTCAATGGGAATCTAGGAAAACTATATAAGTCATCTATTTGTTCCCGTGCAAATCGAAGATTCTTCTGGATGGCACTATGTAAAGGGGCTTCTTGAAGACCCTTCTCCAGGTAAAATCGGGCTGCAGACCAATCTTGTTGTTTGATATAGGCGGTGCCAAGATTGTGATAAATGGAAGCTGAACCATAGTCCTTTGAGACAATACTTTCATAGAGCTGAATGGCATCACTAATCGAACCTCTCTCAAAAGCTTCATTGGCAAGTTTGAAGGTGTCAGCTGGCAATGCAGCAAAGCCGTTGAAAAAGATAGGAATAGGCTTACTATTGCTAATGCTGTCTTCATTGAATAACAATCTTTGTTAGGTCTTGAATCGATTTGGGTCTTTCAGCTCCGCGCCAGTTGAACCCCTCTAGTTTTAACGCTTCAGCATTAACATCTTGTATAGGGTGAAAAGTGGCCTTAGGATTATCATAAAGACAGTCTGCTTCACGGTATTGCCCGCAAACCGTATCAGCATACTGCTACAGAGGGTCTCATTGACACCGATGTAGGCTTTAATATCATCTAAAACATAATAAATAGATGATGCATTACCGTTGATCAGCATCCGGTCGATTTCTCCTTCCACAAAGTAGGCAGTAATCTCCTTCCCCTTCATTTGATTATATAGTATCTGATCTTCCGAATTGATGATAAAAGCGTTCTTATTGAGGTAAATCTTCTCGATGTTTTCATCCACCAGTTGAATACTTACAGAATCCGCCTCAAATTGTGAGGTATCTGACCAAATCACCGGATCGTTATACAAGTGAAAGATGGAGTCTTGCGATGAATAAGAAAGTGAATCACAGATGGCTTGCAAGTCGTGCTTGAAAATCTTCACATCATAGTAGGCATGAAACACCCGAAAGGTGTCCTTGTCGCTGATCTGCTGAACCGACAACAAAGTGTCAGCAGACAGCAATAGTGAGTCATCTTCAATTTTGTTGATGAGTAGGGGTCTCCCACCGAAAGCTTTTAAGTATTTAGTAGAATCCACATAATGCGCCTGATTGCAGATGATCGTGTAGTTTGATGAAGTATCCCGCCAAAATATGTTACCCGCGGCATATCCCACGCCTGATTCATTGTCAAAATCGATCGTATCTGCCTCGAGGAATTGTGGGGCATTTTCGATCGACGCCCGTGATTTGGATATCAATTTATCCTCATTCACATTATAGAGTAGTGACTGAGATCGCATAGTTCGGATCGAATCTTTAAAGTAAGCGTGACCTTGCAAGGTTAATAGTTTTTCTTCCTGGCGATAGATAATAGTGTCCGCTTTAGCTTCCTTACCTGGCTCGCTAAGAGAGGCATTATGTAAAAGGGTAACTATCTTGGAATTCCCATCGTAATGAATTGAATCACCGAGAGCCACTTGCTCGCCATCGACGTACTGTGCATTCTGAGTAAATAAGGCGAGTTTATTGACCATGTCAAAATAACCGGCCTCGCAGTAGACTTTACTGCCATTTGTAAGTTCGATACGGGTTGGTCCCAGAAAATAGGCTTTTGTTCTCCGGTATTGTAAAGCAAGGTATCTGCAAAAAGTTCAAAATCTTCGTTTTGTATGTACACACTGTCTTTGAAGTAGACCTCTTCGGTTTGAAGAAAAAATGTCCCTTTACGACTGTAGAGAAATATGGTGTCGTTGGTGAGCGTTGCTCCATGATCGTATTGTGCGATCCTGGTTTTGGTATTATAGGCTAGTGAGTCGGTAAATAGTTTTTGTGTTTTACTCTGCATCACAACCGAATCTCGCAAATAAGCATCTTTGGAATCACCATTAAACTGGAGACGCCCGGCAAAGACACTCACAGAGTCCCATTGTTGAAGCAAAACATTACCTACCGCGGTCAAATAATTGTTTTCTTTTTTCGCTGAATCACACTGCATGAACAGACTGTCTTGATGCAATAGCACATTGCCAGTCAATATCAGGATCTCCTCATTAAGGGTACCAACCAGTTTTTCAACCTTATCGGCTTTGTCAATCGTGACCAGGCTCGATTTGCTGGTGTCGGACTGCTCTGTAATCCCCTGCGAATATCCAGTGATCATGGAGCCGAATAAACTTAGAGTAAGTAGAAAACGCAAAGCGAATATAGTTTCGATAGAAAACGTTGTGAAGTTGGGATTGAGCAAGATTTACATTTAAGATTAACACAAAGTTAACGGGAGACAATTTGATCAGCCGCTGCTTGGCCCACTAGAGCTCCTATTGATATCCCCATCCCTCCCATACGACAAGCCATAAAGATACGATCTGAGCGCCATTCCAAAATTGGTGATTTTTTACTTCCCAACCCCAAAATACCGCTCCATTGATAATCTATCGTAAAATGTTGATTTGGAATGATCTTGTTTCGCAATAGGTCCTCCAGGTGCAGCACTACATTGTCCGTATTACTCAGTTGGTCGGTGTGTTCCTGAGTTCCAAATCGATGTCGGGCGCCCCCAAGGAGTATCCGGTTTTCGACGGGTCGGAAGTAGACATAACCAAAATCATGATGGTAAACCCCCTTGAGTTTTAAATTGGGTATCGGTGAGGTTACAATTACTTGATTTCGAGCCGGATAGAGATCTATACCAGGAACCAGGTGAGGAGTAAATGCATTGGTGGCCAGTAATAAGAAGTCCGACTCCAGTTCAATCCCATGAGCATCCACGATGGCTGAGTCACCGTTGTCATGGATGCTTGAGACCTCTACCCCATTGAGAAAATGTATTTCTTGTGCATGACATTTGGCCATGAGTGTGCGCATCATTTTTCCCGGGTTAATAGCTGCCTCATACTGGCAGGAGATCAATCCGTGAAATCTTTTAAGTCCATGATCATCGACTTGGGTGTCCAATTTAAAAACATCTTTGCCGATAAACGAAAGCGATTGATTTAATTGCTGGAGAGCCTTTGTACAGCGTTCCCATAAATCAAACTGGGTATCGTCAAAAACTTCATAACCGCCACAAGCTTGATAATTCAGACCCTGGTCAGAGACCAGGTTTCTTAACATTTTGAGACCCTTCCACCGCTTCTGAACAAATTCAACCATAGTATCCCAGCCCGAGGCATCCATATCCGCTAAAAGCTCAGAAGGACTTCCAAAACAAGCAAAACCGGCGTTTTTTGTACTAGCTCCCTGGGGCAAAGTGCCGCGATCTATGACTAAGATTGACCAATTGGGTTTGGCACTTTTGATCGACAAGGCCGCAGAAAGACCAACGATTCCGGTTCCGATGATAATCAGATTGTGTTTTTGGAGAAAAGCAGTTCTTTCCCAATAGCTGAGTGATGTACCGAGCCCTGTTGTCATTCAATAAATTTAGTAATTTCGACCACGAAAGTTTCAAAATAAAAGCCCAATGATACAACGTCTACAAAGTGTCTTTTTGGTTCTTACGGCCGCAGTCATGGCACTTTTGTTTACCAAACCTATGTCTTTCATTAGTATAGACCAGGCACTCCCATCAGACACCGTTCAGAGCATGCTGGCAGATGGCAGCTTTAGCACCCAGGATCATCTAATATTATTGGTCTTGGTCATTCTAGGTATCCTGCTTCCGGTGGTTACCCTTTTTCTCTATAAAAACAGACCACTCCAAATGAAGCTAAGTAGATTGACTATTGCCCTGGTTGTACTGAGTGTTGTGCTCACCTTGATTCTATTTTACCAGGACTATCAAAAAATGGCAGTTGGTACCGAAGTGACAGTGCAGTATGGATATCTAATGCTCGTTCTGGCGATTCTTTTTTTAGTGCTTGCGCTGCGCTATATCCGTAAGGATGAAAAACTGGTGAGGTCAGCTGATCGTCTGCGTTAAGTGAGATCACGGCTTTGATTAGCTTCTCTTCCGACTATTGAAAGTGTGATCCTAAACAATAGAAAACTAGTGCAGAATCATCTATTTTCTTGAGTATGACAACTTCCATAGGTTAGCTCAATCATCAAAATTTCTGCTGAAGAAAGGCTACAAGCATGGCATGTACTAAATAGTGATGTTGCAAGCTTGATTTTTTTCAACCGCTCTACCGCTCAACCGCCAAAGTCATTGGCCCGGGTCCTCCCTCAGTCGGGAAGTACAGGGCTCGGGAGAGGGAGGATCATCGAAACCTTGTGGAGTACCGGACAATATGCAATATCTCTTCTTCGGATGAATCGGTCGGTATCAGGATTTCGGTTCGAAATAAAATAATCTGGCTAATAGTGCCACGACCATATAGAATGCTGGTCTGGAAAAGAAGAGAGCATTTATACCTTGATCCTCGACCCCAACCGTCAACTAATACTGTACACATAACTAAATAAAAAACCCGAATCAAAATTGATTGATTCGGGTTCTGGTTAATGGTATAAATTTGAAAATCCTACCTTGTTTGTTTCGGTCTTGCCGAATAATTTACTTTCAGTTGACCCGACTTACGAAGAACGGTTTTTACGTCAGATACGATACCCATAGTTACGTCGCCATCTACTTTGAGAGAGCTGGTAATTTGAGGTCTTTGGGGTTCGGGAACCTTGATCTTATGTTGTTCCAGAAACAAAGGTATGTCATGTTCGCTGGCAAATTTGTCACCAAGTTGTATCCTGGGCTTGGTACCATAAAGTGCTTGAAATTTTTCAACCGGTCGCCCGATCCAAATATGATTGACCAATGATTTCTGTTCAAGTTTTTGAAGCTGGGTAGCCTCTGGAACGAGCACCTTTACTTTACGCTCCCCGTCTCTCAATACGGTAACCACCATAAAGAAAAACAGAAGCATAAATATGATGTCCGGAAGAGAAGCGGTCGAAACTTCTGGTTTTGCTTTTCCTCTTTTTTTACTAAAATGTGCCATCTTAAATTAATTTTCTTCTCCAAAATTAGTAGGTTCAGCCTCAGATAAAACCATGGGTATTTTGTCTTTGATCGCCCTTTTATAGGCCGTAGGGAGGTCGTCGCTATAAGGTATCCCATATAGTTTCTTACACTCCTGATCCCACAGTTCGTCGTATGCGGCCTTCAATTCATTGTATACGGCGAGGTATTGTTTGTAACTCGTGCCCCGGTCGTTTTTTAAAGAGATAATTGCATTTTTAGGGTCGGTAGACAAATCCTCGCGTCTTTGAGGATTGGAGATAAATTCTTTTGCTCGCTCCCTTAGATCCAAGATATCTGTTAATTCACCTCTCACAAGTAGTTGATCCTGTGCATTCACAAGAACTGAAAATACGTTTCGCGACTTCATCTGCTGCACCTCTGGTGCCTCATCCGACCACGGAGGCAATTTAACCGTAATACCCTTATCAACATCAATGGTGGTTGTGACCAAAAAGAATATCAGCAGAAGAAAGGCAATGTCTGCCATTGATCCTGCATTGATTTCATTCTTCATCCGGTCACGACTACTTGTTCTTGCCATGATCTTATTATTTAAAAAGGTTCCTTATTTCTGAAAAGACAAAAGCAGCTACCGCCAATCCACCCAGAATTAGGGTCGATTTAATTCCGGCGCTGACGCCCTTACTTTGAGTTTCGGTCAAACCAAATTCTTTCACCGCCTCTGCAACTGGTCCGGTAGTTTCAGGTACAGACATGCCATACAATACAGCAAATGCAATAACCAATACTACCAAAGCAACTATACCCTTGATAGCTCCTTTTGGATTGCTGATCATCTGATATATCGCAAACAAAACGGCTACTACCGCGCAGACAATGAATAAAATGATCGTCAATTGGATGCCGATATCAAAGATGGTCGAAGCATATTGATCTTCTTTCGACAATGCATTAAAACCATCGATACCAGAAAATACACTGACCAGAAATATGAGAATGACCAGCAGTCCCACTCCGAAAGCTGCAACCTGCCCGTGTTTTGTTAAAAGCTTATACATATTAATTCCAGCTTTTGTAGTTATTTAAAAATGTTGTTTCGAGCCAACAGATCAACTAATCCTACCGATGCATCTTCCATTTTATTTACAATACCATCGATTTTTGACACGATGTAATTATAAAAGATCTGAAGAATAATCGCTACGACAAGTCCGAATACTGTGGTAAGAAGCGCGACTTTAATACCTCCGGCCACAACCGAGGGTGAAAGGTCACCTACCGCTTCGATACGGTCAAATGCCTGGATCATACCGATTACCGTACCCATAAATCCAAGCATCGGAGCAATGGCGATAAACAATGAGATCCAAACCAAGCCCTTTTCCAGCAAACCCATTTGAACACTACCATAAGAGGTGATCGCTTTTTCGACTGCATCAGGACCATTTGGGGCATTGCGTAAACCCTCATACAATACGCTGGCGGTTGGGCCAGGAGTCGATTTACATACTTCCATGGCACCTTCAAGATCATTTTCAGTAAGGCGTTCATCAATACGTCGCATCAATTTGTCCGTATTGGTTGTGGCTAGATTCAAGGTAATGATACGCTCTATACAAAATGCAAGACCCAATATAAGGCAGATCAAAACTGTGCTCATGAAGCGCCAGTCCCCTTCAATAAAATATTGCTTCAGAATCTGAAGACCAGAAGCCGATTCTGATTGTGCAGCGGCCTCAACGGCACCAAATGACGCTGCAATTCCAAAAACAAACAGCAGTGCAAGTACTTTTCGCATAACAGTTAGGATTTTCGTTTACTAAATGAGTTGAAAATGGACAGTTAAATTAAAAAATAATTGAATAGTAGATCGTAATGCCACTCATTTTTTAAAAATATGGAGCATTTACACCTGATCGACGATTTCACCTATGGAAAGAATTTTGCTCATTCAAGTTCAATACTTCCGAATAAGAACTTCTTCTAAGAGGAATCGATCGGTAATATACAAGAACTATTGTAAATCAGAATGCTTTCATTCTGTTTAGTGGCAGGTACAATTATTTTACAGAATATTGTTTTGTGTGATTTATAGAAGTCTTCAGCAATCTTCGCTGTCGAAGAATTTGATGCATGAAACATATTTGCTGACGCTTTTGTCAGCACCATGTCTCATCCCTCACTTCCTGCGGAGAGAGAGGGATTCGAACCCTCGATACCTTGCAGTATACACGCTTTCCAGGCGTGCCTCTTCAACCACTCGAGCACCTCTCCAAAACCTAGTTTTTCCTAAGCGTGGCTAAAGATCGAAAATAATTGTTAAAATTTTAATCATTGTATCCCACTACACTGGTAGATGCGAATGTTTAGGGTTTTGGTTGGTTAAGAGAGCTGAAAAGGGCCAATGCATTCTCCGTTGTTCGTTGTCTGATTTCGGTTTCGGTCAACTGATATATCTCGGCCACTCTTTGACCAATGATTGCAAGATAGCTGCTTTCATTACGTTTTCCCCGATATGGATTGGGAGCCAGATAGGGAGCATCAGTCTCCAGGATGATCCGTTTTAATTCGATCTGCGAAAGAACTTTGTCAAGACCTCCGTTTTTGAAGGTTACTACTCCACCGATTCCCATTTGAAAATCGAGGTCGATGATTCTCTTTGCTTGCTCCAGGCTGCCGGTAAAACAATGGAAAACCCCTTTCAATCCAGGGAGTGCTAAGTGCTCCAGGATGGCCAGGATTTCATCAATCGATTCGCGGCTATGAATCACCACCGGTATCTGACGATCGTAGGCCCAACCCACCTGGATCTTAAATACCTCGACCTGTTGCTCATAATATGTTTTGTCCCAATAGAGGTCAAGCCCAATTTCGCCAATGGCCAGGTAATATCTTTGATTTAACCATTTTTCGATTTCTATGAGCACCGACTCAAAATTGGCACTGACACTGCATGGATGCAAACCCATCATGGAATGGCAAATATCCGGGTATTCCTGCTCTACCCGGTGCATGTCACCAATAGTGTCCAGATCTACGTTAGGCATCAATATCTTAATAATACCCCTTTCTCTGGCACGCTGCACCGTGGCCTCCAGATCATCATCAAATTGGGGTACATACAGGTGGGCATGGGTATCAATATACATGTCGCACAAGATCCGCTTATAATATGGCCTGACCAAAAAGTATCATCCAAAATTGATGGAGCTGTGTACAATGACTTTAGATAATTCCTTTTGAAGTCTAGATTGATGCTTATGTTATTTTTGCATGATTGATTTTAACTAATTTGGCCGTGTGAATTATTTTAAAGGTGCGGTTGTTGGATGTTTGATAGCTTTATCAACAGTAGTTTCTTTGCAGGCGCAATGGAATGCAATTGCTGGGTACATGGTTTCCAGTGCCGATGCAGATCCAGTTAATCAGCTCTTGCAGGCATATAATGTGGAACATAAGCCGAGCTTACCCTTCAAAGACATAAAGGTGCTTAATGGGTTTACTGCCGGCATTCGGTATCACTATCCTCTTGGTGCCTTTGAGATGGTGTATAACCGCAGGTTTACCCGGCGTATTGGTGATCAATTCCATGATACAGCACCGGATTTTACAGGTCGTTCGAATGCTGATTTTTTTTATGAAATCAGGACGTTTTCAATGGTATCTGAGTTTGGTGGGGTGATCCGGATGGGGGCTAGTCTTGACTACAATACCTATTTAATGGAAATGAAATTTGCAGAGCCTGAACCCAGTAACTTCAAGATCAAACAACGGCCGTTGGGTAGCCGTTTTTTCATAGGCACTCATATTAAGAATCGGCCCAATCTATCATTTTCAGTCAGAGCTTTTTACCAGGTCTTATGGTCGGATATTTCCACTGAGGAGCTTATGCAGAATTTGGAATTGACAAAAGATCTTTGCACCGACTGCAATTTCAGACCATCAACCATCGGTCTATCGATTATCATCAATAATGGGGTCCAATAGCAATTACTCCAGGGCCTTGTCAATCAAGTCTTGTTGTTGTTCTGCATGTACTTTTTTATAGCCAGTAGCCGGTGATGCACTTGACTTTCGGGCTAATAACTCGATATCCTGATTGCGATAGAATGACCAGAAATACTGCCAGGCACCCATGTTAGAAGGTTCCTCCTGGACCCAAAGAGCTTTTGCTTTCGAATATTTGGCAGCCAGTTCATCCATCTGTACCAGAGGAAAAGGGTAAAGCTGCTCCAGGCGCACAATGGCGATATCATCTATTTTGCGATCGATTTTAGCCTCCAGCAGATCGTAGTACACTTTACCACTACAGTAAAGCACTTTGCGGATCTTCTCAGGTGATTTAGCCGCCTCGACATCATCCAGTACTTCCTGAAAACGCTGGCCGGTGGCAAACTCTTTCAAGCCTGAAACACACATCGGGTGTCGGAGGATGCTTTTAGGTGACATGATGAATAAGGGCTTGCGAAATGGGCGAGCCAATTGCCTCCGCAGCACATGAAAAAGATTGGCGGGTGTGGTAATGTTAGCTACCGTGATATTAAACTCAGCGGCTGACTGTAGGAACCGTTCCATACGGGCAGTCGAATGCTCAGGCCCCTGACCTTCATATCCATGGGGTAGTAACATAACCAAGCCACTCATACGTTGCCATTTGCTTTCGGCAGCGGTGATATACTGATCGATGATCACCTGGGCACCATTGACAAAATCTCCAAATTGAGCTTCCCAGATCACCAGAGTGTCGGGTGTAGCCAGTGAATATCCATATTCAAAGCCCAGTACCCCAAATTCGCTTAGCAAAGAGTTGTAAATCAGGAATTTTCCCTGCTTTTCATCGATTTGGGCCAGCCGATTGTATTCTTCATAAGTCTTTTCATCATAAAATATGGCATGCCTATGTGAGAAGGTGCCACGTTTGACGTCCTGGCCGCTCATCCGTACATCGTTTCCTTCCACTAAAATCGAGCTGTAAGCCAGCAGTTCGGCAGTAGCCCAGTCGATCAGGCCATCTTGCCATTGTTTCTTTTTGCCCTCAAGCATACGATCGACACCCCGTAGCGGCACAAAACCATCGGGGACACTGAGAAGATGTTCAACGATTTTTTTAATATTTTTTTCGGTAATGCCTGTTTTTGGCGACGCAACAAATTCATCGACACCAGCCCTTTTCTTGAGTTTACGCCATGCCTGTTCTGCTTCTTGATATTCATAGGGCAGCGGCTTTTCTTTGACCAAGTCGAGTTTTTTCTGAAGGTCATCCCAAAACTCGTTTTCCATCGACTCGGCCAATTGCTTGTCGACATCACCCCGGCCGAGAAGTTCCGAGGCATAGATCTCCCTTGGATTAGGGTGCTTGTCAATCAGTTCATACATTCTGGGTTGGGTAAACTTCGGATTGTCACCTTCGTTATGTCCATGTCGGCGATAACAAACCATATCGATAAATACATCAGTATGAAATAATTGACGGTATTCAGTAGCCAGCTCTACGGCAAAAATGACCGCCTCCGGATCATCGCCATTTACATGAAATATAGGCGCCTGTATCATATTGCCTACTCCGGTACAATAGGTCGAAGTACGGGCATCGTCAAAGTCAGTGGTAAAACCAATTTGGTTGTTGATCACAAAGTGTAAGGTGCCACCTGTATGGTATCCATGCAGTTGACTCATTTGGGCGGTTTCATAAACAATACCCTGCCCTGCCAATGCCGCATCACCATTGATCAAAATCGGCAATATACGGTCGTATTCGTGATTATACAGAATATCGGCCTTGGCTCTGGCAAAACCCATCACAATAGGATTGACCGATTCAAGGTGAGAAGGATTTGGCACCAACTTGAGATGAACCGTTTTTCCACTAGTTGAAGCCTACAGGCGAAAATCCAAGATGATATTTGACATCACCGTCACCAAAGGTGAGATTCGGAATAGCTTGTCCCTCAAATTCATTAAAGATCTGCTCGTAGGTCTTGCCCATAATATTCGCAAGAACATTAAGTCGACCCCGATGAGCCATACCTATGATCACTTCCTCCACTTTGTCATCAGCAGCATAATTGATGATGGCATCAAGGGCGGCAATCGTAGTTTCTCCTCCCTCCAGACTAAAGCGTTTCTGTGCGAGATATTTGGTATTGAGAAATCTCTCAAAGACCACGGCGCCATTTAATTTCTGAAGGATCCGACGTTTTTTGTCGAGTGATAAACCGAAGTCATCGTTGAGATTACGCCCTTCAATCCGATCTCGAAGCCACATTCGGCGTTCTTTATTTTCGATGTGGGCAAATTCAAAACCAATATTGCCTGTATATATAGCATGGAGTCTGTTTAAGATTTGCTCCAAAGTTGACCCCGGCATCCCGATTTCACGCGCAGCATGAAAAGTTTTTTGTAAATCTTCGTTAGTCAGCTGATAGTCAGCCAGATCCAGGTACGGCTTACGATCTTTACGGGTGCGGATCGGGTTGGTTGTTGAAAGAAGGTGGCCTCTGTTTCTGAAGCCATGAATGATCGAAATGACGCTAAATTCTTTCGTGACATCATCACTCACCTCCTGTGGTACCACTTGAGAGCCCCCACTGGAAGCAAAGTCAAACCCCTGAAAAAAAGTCTTCCAACCCTCTTCGATGGTCTCTGGATTTTGCTTAAATCGGAGATATAGATCCTCTATAAAGGAAGGATGGGCATTAAAAATGTAAGAGAAATCCTTCATCTGGCATGATTTTTTAAGTTGTAATAGCTGAAGAACGCAAATATCGTTGTTTTTATATACCTTCTTAGTGAAAGGAGTGCGTTTTGTTTATTCAGTCTGTGAGATCTTTAATACTATGAGAAAATGGATATCGCCAGTACTGCTGGTCCTCTTTTTAGGAACTTCTTTTCTGACCACGAGTTGCAATCGAAGTGGTTGTCCGGCAGAAATTCAAGCCAATAAAGTTAAAAGAGGAAAAAATTGGGAAAAGATAGAACGACCAATCTCTTCTCAAAAAAAATGCGCAAGAATGTCAAAAGTCCAAAATTTTAGGACTTAAGCCGTCAAAAATGCCATTTGAAAAGGCCTTCAGGAGAGATGATGAGCCTCAACTGCATTGTTAGAAAGGTAGTGAAGAATCATTCTTTTTGATTTTGCCAAATGAACTTTGACCGTATTTTTAGAGATCTGAAGTTCTTCAGAGATCTGATTCAAGTCTTTTCCTGTGAAATATCTTAACGAGAATATCTTACGCTGTTGTGGAGTCAAATTTTTTAAAGCCTGCTGAATCATTGCTTCATACTCACTAAAGATTACCGCGTCATCAGTAACTTCCACCACTGTATTTAGATAATTCTCAATAAAAACATGCTGTTCTTTTTTCCTCGCCATCTTTTTGAGATAGTTCCAGGTCAGATCTCTGGTGACTTTGATCAAGAGAGGCTGAAGGCAAACGGAGGTATCAATAATGGCCTTTTTTTGCCAGATCCTTACAAAGACATCTGAAGTGATCTCTTCAGCATCTTGAGGACACTTTGTCAAAGAGAGACAAAAGTGATAGACATGGGACGAATAGCGATTATAGATCTTAACAAACGAATCGGAGTCACCAAGCTTAAATCTTTCGAGATGCGTATGTAATTCTTTATCAATCACTTAAGGGGTTACGTTACAAATGTTA
The DNA here is from genome assembly GCA_016711125.1 of Saprospiraceae bacterium. GTDB lineage: Bacteria > Bacteroidota > Bacteroidia > Chitinophagales > Saprospiraceae > JABDMH01. The sequence goes on from JADJTQ010000009.1 coordinate 176,042, forward strand.
TTAATGTGCATTCACTCATGCATCTGATGAAATATCAAAGAACACGAACTGTGTGAGACACCAAATTACTCTTTTTTATAAAAAAACTGAATTATAGCTAATCCTTTTTTGCATTCCAGTTGGATATATAATAAACCGTAACAGAACAACGTGGCCGGCAATCCGAAATACTTACGAGACAACTTGATCGAAAAACTTTATGATAATACTTGTACTCAGGAAGAGATTCAATTGCTATTTCGATTGATAAATGAGGATTCGACCCCGCCTGCCGCAGATCTCATCGGGAAACTTTGGGAACAATCTGGATCATCCCCAAAAATCAGCAATGACGTCTCCCAACGAATTTTATCGAAAGCGATTTCTAAAATCGCATTAGACGAGGGAGCATCCGATGCCGTACATTCATCGGCAATGTCGGAATCGATCGGAGGCAGCAAAGCCAGATTTTATCGTTTGAGTGGCATCGCTGCGAGTTTACTAGTTCTGATTACTCTGTTGACTGGTCTGCTTCTGCCCAGGACTTCAAAAGCTATCGTCCAGACTGAATATGGCGAGCAGCAAACGCTCGAACTTGCAGATGGATCGAAAGTCTTACTCAATGCAAACTCCCAGATGATTTTTCAAAAGACCTGGTCAGATCAGGAAACTCGGGAAGTCTGGTTAGAAGGGGAAGCTTTTTTTGACGTACAGAAGAAACCTACAACAGGACAAGGCTTTAAGGTCAAGACCGATGACATAACGATCGAAGTATTGGGTACATCTTTTAATGTCAATAATCACGGTGACAAGACAAGTGTTTATCTCGAAGAAGGAGAAATCAGGTTATATTTTCTGCAGTTGGATTCGACTATCCTGATGCAACCAGGAGATCTTATTAGGTATCATAAAATTTCCGGGAGGATTATCTATGAACATCAGGTCCATACCGATCTCTATACCTCATGGAAAAATGGAGTGCTGATTTTCAGAGATTCGCCGCTACGGGAAGTACTTGAGAAAATCGAGGAAACCTATGGAGTCGAGTTTGAACTAAAAGATAGTGTGGATTATTTAAGAGAAATTAATTTCCCACTGCCGATTCATGAGTTAGAAAAGGCGATTTCAATTTTACAGAAGACCATGGGTGATCTGGAAATTGAGAAAGTGGGTGAGAAATATATTATCAAATAGTGAGCGTCTATCATTGGGAATGGTATTCATTCCTACAACATAACTACTGTTAAAATCAATATTGCTGTTTTCTAAAAAGAAGGAATATGAAACTAAAAAGACTTTTACACCAATTAATCTTAGCGACGTTGCTTGCATCCGCGTTCCCTCTGGGTGCTGCGGTCGCCAGTGAAACGGAGCATCCAAACCTCTCAGCCGATGGGCTCCTGGTGGCGCCACTCTCAGAAATATTAAATGAGATGAGTGAAACCTATGAAGTGTTCTTTTCATACGAAACTAAATTACTCGAAGACATCCGGGTTGACTTTAAATTTATGCCAGGCGAGTCATTGGAACTTGCTATAAATCGCCTATTGGCTGAAACTAATCTCAAGTATGAAGCGGTCGACACTAAATATGTCATCATCTATGAAGATGATCGTGAAGGGAGCAAATCAGCCAAGAAATTGATCAAAAAGATCGGTCAAATATCGAAATTGGAGAATCGGGGAAACATTAGCCTGAGACCCAATAGTAAGTCGGGCAGTGACAAATTTCGAAGCATTGCCTCTACAGCCTCAGAGCTGGGTACCGCAAGCACGGTGACAGGTGTCGTGTCTGACGATACAGGAGAGCCACTGATCGGTGTCAATGTAGTGGTCAAAGGAACCGCTATCGGTACTGCCACTGAATTTGATGGATCGTATTCAATTGAAGTTCCAGATGACGCTACCACCCTGGTGTTTTCGTATACCGGATTTAATACAGTGGAAGTGCCCATTGCTGGAAAGACCAAAATTGACATGGTCATGGTATCTAATGTACTCCAACTGGGAGAGGTGGTAGTGACAGCCCTCGGTATTGAGCGAGAGAAAAAGACGCTGGGTTATGCTACTTCTAAAGTAGGCGCTGATGAAGTAACGATCAATCGATCTCCAAAATTTATGGATGCTTTACAAGGCAAAGTGGCGGGAGTAAATATCACCTCGATGGGTACTGGTCCTCAAGGAAGTACCAAGATTAGAATCAGAGGAGTATCGTCATTTGGGGGTAACAATTCGCCTTTGATCGTGGTTAACGGTGTGCCGATTGACAACACCAACTTTGGTGTGCGCGGAGACGTCGGCGAGGTTGGAAGCAACAGACGATCAGACAGTGGTGATGGCCTCAGCAGTATAAATCCAGACGATATTGTCTCGATGAATATACTAAAAGGTGCCGCGGCTTCAGCCCTGTACGGAGCGCGTGCCAAAGATGGTGTCATCATGATTACCACCAAAAGTAGGGCCGATGGCAAAGGCCTTCAGGTGGAATTAAATTCAAACTACACGAACGGCACCCCATTAGATCTCACGGATTACCAGTACGAGTATGGTCAGGGTGAAGGTGGCGTTCGACCTAAATCTGCCGGACCTACCTCAGGTGTTTGGAGTTTTGGTGAGAAGATTGAGCCCGGTATGACTCAGGTTTTATTTAACGGACTTGTGGTACCGTATACGGCTCAACCTAATAAAATCAGAGATTACTATCAAAACGAATCTTCACTGGCTAATACACTAACAATATCTACCGGTGGCGAAAATGGTGGGATGAGTCTATCTCTCTCTAATATGAATAGCAAAGCCGTATTGCCCGGCTCCGAATTTGTGCGCAATACGGTCAATTTTGGATTTACCCAAACTTCTGGAAAATTATTGGTCACCGGAAATATCAATTACTCCAATGAGGACCGGACAAACCCACCGAATATTGCTGAGCAAGATTTTAGCCCGGTGGTCATTTATACCTTGGCGACAACCATGCCATTGCAGCTCTTGAAAGAGAATGCCTTTGATGAAAACGGCAATGAAATTTCTTACTCTCGTTTTACCAACCGTACCAATCCCTACTTTGCTTTATCAAGATTTGAGAATAATAAAAGGGATAGGGTATATGGCAATTTGACCGCACGATATAACATAACGGATTGGTTATATATCCAAGGTCGGGTTGGACAAGATTTCTGGTCCCGAGATGTTGAATATAATCTTCCTACCGGATCACAAAGACAATCGTCACCTCCTCCTGGGTTTGTCAACGGCCAGTATGTGCAGGATTTACGTCGTTTTCGGGAGATCAATGCCGACTTTCTGATTGGCGCCAATCGCACCTTTGGCAATTTAGGTGTCACCGTAAATGGTGGAGGAAACCAGATGTATCGCAGAGCAGATGTCAACACTCAGTTGGGTGAAAACTTTTTCACCAGAGGCCTTTACACGATCAGGAATGCCAGTAAAGTGACACCTGATTATTCCATTTCCGAAAGGCAAGTAAATTCACTTTATGCCTCAGCAGAGTTTGCCTACAAGGGATATCTCTATTTGAACGGAACTGTGAGAAACGATTGGTTTTCTACGCTATCACCGGAGAATAGGAGCATTTTATATCCTTCCGTCACGGGTAGCTTTGTTTTTACCGAGGCCATGTCAAATCTACCGAGTTGGTTACGTTTCGGAAAAATTCGATTGGCCTATGCCGAGGTAGGGAGTGATACGGATGTATCTCCTTACGCAAACAATTTGTTCTATGGCATTAATGCCCAACAGTTTCCAAATCCTGGTGGTTCGTTTCAGCCGGTTGGATCGATTAACGGATCTACGGTACCCAATGCTGACCTGAGACCTATGCGGGTTAAGGAGCGAGAAATTGGCCTTGAAATGACATTATTTAGAAATCTACAAATGGAGCTTTCGTACTATGAAAAATTGTCATCTGACCAGATTCTTCAGGCTCAAGTTTCAGATGCCTCTGGTTTTCAAACCCAGCTGATCAACGTAGGAGAAAGCGAGAATAAAGGGGTTGAGATGTTTTTGGGCGTTTCCCCGATTAAAACCGAAAATTTTGATTGGAACACCAGTGTCAATGCGACCTACAATACCTCTAAAGTATTAAGCTTAGGAGATGACGTGGATGGTACTTTTATTACAGTCGGCACATCCGAGTTTCACGGAGAGTTACGTCAGGTTGTAGGTGAAGAAATGGCTCAGTTATATGGTTGGGGATATTTGCGTGATGATCAAGGCCGCCAGATATTTGAATCAAATGGCCGACCGGCTCGATCTACCCAGCAATTGGCATTTGGTACGGCGCTGCCAAAATGGTGGGGAGGGTTTAATAATAATCTTACATATAAGAACTTCAATTTTTCTTTCTTAATCGATTTCAAATTGGGCCATAAATTAATTAGCGGAACTCATACCAATGCTTATCGGCATGGATTGGATAAAGCCACCTTGCCAGGGAAGAGATGTAGGCTATGTGGTCGGTGAAGGAGTGACCAGGACTGGTGAAATAAATGCCGCCCAGACTCCCATTCAACCCTACTACGAAACTATTCGATCCGGTCTGATGTCGGAACAATCTGTTTTTAATGCAGGTTCTTGGCAGTTGAGACAAGTTGCGCTTGGCTATGATCTCGGTAAGGTCATCAAGAATAGTTTCCTTACTGGTGCAAGGCTAAACATTGTGGCCAGTAACGTGGCCATACTTAAGAAATGGGTGCCTCACATTCACCCGGATCAAAACGGTACTATTTCAGATTTGAATGCAGGCTTGGAAGCTACCGGATTGCCAGTGACACGTTCGATTGGCTTTAATCTCAATCTCAAATTTTAAAGCTCAATAAAACGGATTTATAACTATCAATATTTGAAAAATGAAAATGACAAATAAATATTTTATCACCTCATTGCTGGTATCCATTTTTATACTTGCATCTTGTGATAAGGATTTTGATGAGCTAAACACCAATCCGGTGGAACTTACCTCTATTAATCCCACTTTTCAGCTGAATTCAGCAATTATTGCGAGTGACTACGGGTATAATAACCTGACTTATGAAACCACCATTGTTAAACAGATGATCACACCCTTTATTGGGGTTGGAACGGGTGGTAATCTTAATCAAGATAATCGATCAGCTACCCAGGGCAACTGGCAAGATGGATATCGTAATCAGGTGAAAAATCTGGTTGATGGCATTGCTAGCGTGGATCCGGAAAAAACCAATCTGCTTAGTATGCTACGTATCTGGAAAGCCCATGCTTTTATGGTGCTGACGGATTCATATGGTGATATTCCTTACTTTGAAGCGGGGCGGGCATTTTTAGACGGTACGGGTTTTCCGGCCTACGACAGTCAGGAAAGCATTTATGCGGACATTTTAAATGAACTTGCTTCTGCATCCGCTGCACTTGATCCGGGCAAGGATAAAGTGGCCCAGGACATTATGTATGGTGGTGATATTGGCCAGTGGAAAAAACTAGGCTATTCCCTTCTGCTTAGGGCAGCCATGAGGTTGTCAAAAGCTGATCCGGGAAAAGCCCAGCAATTTGTAGGTACTGCTGTAGCCGGAGGATTATTTGCTTCCAATGTAGATAATGCACTCATTCGACATAATGCCGACTATCGCAATGGAGTTGGCACCAATGTCAATGGTGGTCAAGCTCCTTTCTACTATCTCGATCGGGATTTTGTAAACTGGATGAAATCAAAGAACGATCCAAGATTACCAGTAATTGGTGTACGATTTGTTGGTGCTAAGCAGGAAGGAGATCAGGTTGAAGCCAATGCTGATCGTTCGTTCGATGCCCAGATCGGCATGCCGCAAGGATATGACAACACCACAATACCGCCTATTGTAGCCGAGGATGGTCTTCAAAGTCTATACGACTACAGCCAGATGGATAGGACTCGGTTTGGCAATCCAGAGGCACCGAACTTCTTGGTCACCCATTCACAAACGCAGCTGCTTTTAGCGGAAGCTATTGTGAGAGGTTGGACGAGTGGCGATGCAGCTGCTGCTTATGAAGCAGGCATCAGAGCACACATGCAACAGTGCTCGGATTGGCCCGGAAATACGGATGTGGCTCAGGCTGATATTGATGCCTATGTCGCCGCTAATCCATTGGAAGCGGGAAAAGAACTTGAGTTGATTAATGGACAATATTGGATGTCTTCTTATCTTATGGGACCAGAAACATGGGCTAATTTCCGTAGGAGTGGGTACCCAATAGTAAGCCCCAATAAACACCCCGGTAGTGATCTAAGGACAGAGGACTTTATTCGACGATTGACTTATCCGGATTCGGAACAAACAGTTAACAAAGCCAACCTAGATGTAGCGGTCGGCAGACAAGGTCCGGATATCCTGGATACAAGAGTGTGGTGGGATAAAAAGTAGTAAATAGTTAGTAGAGCTTTTTGATTTATTCCCTAAAATAATAAGGCCAGTTGGCGATGTTCGTTGATTGGCTTTATTTTTCTTCATAAAATTGCTTCTTTGAAATGAAATATCTAAATCCAATAAAAAGACGAAACCTGTTGAAGACGATAGCGGGAAGTACTTTTGGTACCCTTGCTCTTGCCGATCTTTCAAACTTCCTGAAGTTGGGATCAACAGAACGGGTGGAAGAAAAACCAGCAAAAAAGCCGATTCTGATGAAGGTGGGCTGTCAGCATGGCGGCACTTCAAAAGAAAATCTGGAATATCTGGCTAGACATGGGGTATTTAACATCGATGGAGGTGCGCCTAAGTTTATTGAAGGAGTGGGCTGGGATCTCGAAGATTCATTGAGACAAAAGGAAGCCTGCGAAAAATACGGTATCAGTATTGATGCATACCATTTACCTCTTTCTTCGGCAGGGATAGACAAGATAAGTACTCCGAATATCATGTTGGGTAAAAGCCCTCAACGTGACCGCGAGATTGAGATGATTCAACAGATGATTGAAGTTGCCGGGAAAACCGGTGTTCATCTCTTATTATATAATACGATTATCCTGCCAATCTTGAGAACCGGGAGGACAGTTGACTCCAAGCGCGGTAATGCTGCTTACAGCACCTGGAATTATGAAGAAGCTGTAAAAAGAAATGAACCTAATTTTATCGATCAGGTAGTGGATATCGACGAGATGTATGACCGGATCACTTACTTTCTTGACCGAGTTTTACCAGTAGCTGAAGAATACAATGTAAAGCTGGGTAATCATATCGCTGATCCTCCCGCCCCAGTGGGCTATCGTGGCATAACCCGATGGAATAGCCCGGATGTTTTTGCAGGCATCAAGCGATTTGCCCAATTATATGATAGTCCCTCACATGGTTTTAATTTGTGTCTGGGATCAGCTGCCGAAGGACTTAAGGATCCCAAAACGGAAATTATTCCGATTATTGAATGGGTGGGCAAAAGAAATCAAATCTTTAATATTCACTTGAGAAATATTAAGGGAGGTTGGAATAACTTTCAGGAGGTATATCCTGACAATGGTGATATGGATTTTGTGGAAGTGGTGCGGGCATTGCGAGATGTAGGTTTTTCAGGTATGCTGATGCCTGATCATACGCCTCACCATGATGATCCTGCAAGTCACCTTCAAGGCCATGCCTTTGCTTTTGGATACAACATTGCATTAATTCAGGCGGTAGGGAGAGAAGTATAATTGTTGGAGCAATAAGTTGTTAGCCAAATTGTACGACGTTGAAAAGCACAGGTGAATCTTATAGGTAATTGTCGCATTTCCAGGCTAAACTGATGATTAATCTTGGGGGTCAAACCGGCGTTTGAGCTGATTGCCTACAACATTCAGACTTAAAACCAGTAGAAAAATGCATAAACCAGGGAATAGGGCCAGCCACCAGGCGTCCGAATAGTTACGTGCCTGGCTTAGTAAGGTACCCCAGGTTACTTCTTCTATTGGGATGCCAATACCCAGAAACGATAGGGTTGATTCCAGTAAAACGACGGAAGAAACACCAAAAGCAAAGATAACCACCAGAGGACCAAAAGCTTCAGGCATGATATATTTTGTGAGTATTTTGAAAGAGCTCAAACCACTCACCTGGCAGCAATAATATAATCACGAGCTTTTATTTTGAGCACCTCAGCTCTGGTATATCGGGCAAAAAGATGTCCACCGGACCAGTCCAATCAGCCACGCCAAAGTAAAAATAGAAGGAACTTTGACCAGCGCAGCAATCACCATCAATAATAATAAGGCAGGTATCGACTGAAAGACTTCGATTAGTTTTACCACGACAATATCCAGAAGAAAATGCCTTCCCGGGTTTTTTTGAAGATTCCAAATCAAGCCACCTATAAAAAAAATTGTGACTACCAGCAGGGCTATTTCTATTGAAAGGAGCCGATAATACACCAGATAACCTAAATAAAATGTCAGAAGCAAAGTAGGTAGCCCAGTCCGGGTAAAGTTTAGTGGAAAATGATTGCCCCAATATCCGGCTGAAGCTCCAAATAGAATACCGGCAAAAGCTGCAAGTGTCATCGTTAAGAACGCGATCCAAATCGATTTTCGACATCCGTAGATGATGCCTGCTGCAACATCACGACCCAGCTTTTCAGTACCCAGCCAATGTACTCGCTTGAAAATACCGCTTTCTTCTTTGAATCCTGGCGGTTTTAAGCGGGACTCAATTTTAGTGAATCCTTGAAGATTAAATGGAATTGGAGCAAAAACGACGACATCGTATGCACTAAGTGTGTCCAGTCGATAATCCGTTTCAGCATGAAATATTGGCCACGCTGATTGATTATCCCACTTGATAAAATAGGGTTTTTGGTTAGCCAGATATGGAGCCAGGACAGCAATAAGAACGAAGGTGATCAAAATCGTCCATGCCACTAGTTCAGACGCCTTGCGGAGATGGCCTGACACTCTCAACCCACTCATTACGTATCCCATTTTACACGTGGATCAACCCAGCGGTATAATATATCACTGATGAGCAATCCCAGGATAGTCAGTAATGAAGAAATCATTACCACCGCACTTACGATGGACCACTCTTGCTCTAAAATGGCATTATAAAGCAGCCGGCCTGAACCTGGAATGCTGCAAATGACTTCGACTACCAGTGAGCCGGCAATCGCTGCCGGTATTACTGAAGCCAATATTGTGATCAGCGGAAAGCTGGCATTGCGAAATACATGTTTCCAAAGTATCACCCGATCACTTAGCCCTTTTACTTTGGCATGAATCACATAAGATTTGTTTTTTTCTTCGATCACACTGTTTCTCATTATGCGGGCAATATATGCCATCAGACTAAAGCTTAGTGTGATCACTGGTATGATTAAAAGACTGGCGTTTTGGTGGATGATTTGAATAAAGGTATTGCCATAATCCGTTTTCCAAATTCCAGCAGCAGGAAAAATGTTGGTCCAGGTGCCGTATTCAGGAGTGGTAAAAAATACAACCAGGATTGTTGCTAACCAGAAAACCGGAATTGCATAAAAACCAGTTAAAATAGCACTGGATATCGTATCAAAGATGCCGCCTTTCCAACCTGCATAGGTGCCAATCAGTATTGCCAGGGTGTATCCCACAACAATCGCAAGTAGATTGATCACTAATGTCCATCTCAGTGCATGATATACTTTGCGAGCAACAGGTTGACCATCGGTGACTGAGGTGCCAAAATTTAGCAGAAATGCGCGGGAAACCCAGATGTGATATTGGTTGTCAAAGCCATGCCAAATAATCTTTGGGATCAATGAGATATCTTTTTGACGGGCATTCACTATTGAAGTAACCAGATTATTGATTTCCTGAAGAGTGTCATTTTTAGTTAATGATCCGGATTCCTCAATTACCCTGATTAGGGTCGCGAGGTCCGGTGAATAGGTATTGAGATGATTTATGACTGTTTGGTCATTTCGGGAATTGCTTTGCACTAGCTGATCCATTTTTTCCATGAGTTTTACGATCGACTCAGGATGGCCATAATCATGCAAAACTCGAAAAGCAAATAGGCGCTGCAAATAGGCGAGATCATATAAATCATGGGAATAATTGGCTGGAACTATTGAGAAGTAGAAATCAGGTTTATCTAAACCCAGCTTTTCAGCAGTCTGATTATACATTTTGGCAGAAAAGCCTGCACCGCGACTGCCGGAGAAACGCTCATTATTTTGTAAATCCGTGAGTATTGGATCTCCCGGCACTAATTTGGTCAAAAGAAAAATAATACTGAGAACCAGGAAAATAGTTGGTAAGGTGAGCGCAATCCGTCTGACTACAAATCTCCACATGCTTATTTTTTCAGCGAAATCGTATTCTCAAAATAACCCGGTCGTAGGGTGGTGGTCTTAAAGATCAGGTCTGATGTGGCTGCGATCGGTACCCGTGGCGAAACCAAGAACAGTGCGGGTTGTTCTTCAAAAAGAATCTTTTGGAATTGCTTGTAAAGCTGATTTCTTTGATCCTCATCAAGTGTCTCTCTAATTAGGGTAATGAGGCTATCTGCCGTCGAATTTCTAAAGTTAAAATGATTACTGCCATAAGTGGTAGCCTGCGAGTGCCAGTAATTGTAGGGATCATATGGCCCAATAGAGTGCGAGGATGAAAGACAAACCAGATCGAAGTCTCCGTTATTTAAATCTTGGAGAAGCTTTGGAAGATCATCGGGTATAATGTCCATTTTGATGCCCAATTTTTGAACTTCTACCTTGAGAATGATGGCCACGTCTTGCGACAATTGTAATCGTGAAGTTAGAATATGGAGGTGTAAATCGTGTTTTTTCCCATCAACTATTTTATCGATGACACCATCCTGATCGGTATCTTTCCAACCCGATTGATCCAGTAGTTTTTTAGCAGCTGCCGGATCAAAACCGATGGGGATGAGGTCCTGATCATAGGCCTTATGCTGGGGTGGTATTGGCCCGACTGTAGGCTCAGCTAAGCCAAAAAAGAGTTGATCGATAAGGCTTTGTACATTCATCAGCCTGGTGATAGCCTGCCGCACGGCCTTTTCTCTCAGACCCGGGCGATCGCTGTTGTAGGCGATAAAGTAATACTGCAAGACCGATGGTGCCTCAAGAGTCAAGGAATGATTTATATCATTGTATTGTTGCAACCCGGTATATTGCTCTGGTGACAATTCGGCGACCAGGTTTACCTTGCCATCCTTTAAGGCTGTGATAGCTGTTTGCGCATCGGGTATCATGTAGTAAGTGATCGATGCCGGTTTGGCTTGGAATGAAGGATGTTTTTGCTCGAAAAGGGCTCCCCACCATTGATCCTTACGTTTTAAAACAACTTGCTGATTTGGTATCCACTCAACGAACGTATAAGGACCCGCCCCCGATACGACAGAACGAGAATACTTTTCATCATTAAAACGGTCTGCAAAATCGTGTAAAATGCTGTCAATCTGCAGGTCATGTTCAGCGTCAGGGCTCTTCAGCGTGGCAAAACTGTATGGCTTTAATAAATGCTGAGGATCGTAAATATGTTCGGGATAAACGTCATTGGTTGTAATAACCTCTTCACTAAGTATATAGCGGTTATTGGTAAGTACGGTAATTTTGTTAGGATTTGTAGAGTCAATGTTGATTTCTGTAATATGCTCCATATGCGCTTTCCAGGCCGTATTGACAAGGTAGGGATCGAGTGCCGCTTTCATTGTAAATGCATAGTCATGTCCGGTTACCGGAGTTCCATCATCCCATCGAGCTTCATTCATGATCTCCATTTCATATTTTGAGCCACCTGCATAGAGACCATCGGTAATCTGAGTGATCTTTGGGGGCGATTTAAGCAAGACAGGTTCGAGTTTCAGATTAAAAGGATTATAGTCGGCCAATGGGAGAAAAATCATTCCTTCGATTTGAGTGGCTTGAGTTTGTTTGGAAAGCATTGGGTTTAACCGGTCCGGCTCAAAACCTAACCGGATCGACAAATCAAATTGGGCTTCGGCATTCGTGTGGTCTGGATCATTGTTGCAGGCGAAAAAACTTGTGATTATGAATAATCCCAGCAACCTTATGATTGCGATTCTGGTTGTATCGGCAGCTTGAGTGTTACTACGATTAGGCATGAGTTGTACAAATTAACATAATTATGCAATGAAAAGAACGATTTTGATCGCTGGAGGTTCGGGATTGATCGGATCTTTTTTAAGAAAGAGATTTATCCAGGACGGCCACGAGGTGCGAATCCTGTCGCGAAGTGTGGGTAACAAGCAGTATGGCGTCTATCATTGGGACCCGGAGCGTATGGTTTTCGACCTTAAATCATTCTTGGGAGTTGATGTAGTAATCAACCTGGCGGGAGCATCGATAGCGGGATCAAGATGGACTGATAAAAGGAAAAAACTGCTCCATGACAGCAGAATTAAAACAAGTACCTTCTTATTGGATCAACTACAGATAAGCGGTCAGAAAATAAACTGTTATATCGGTGCGTCTGCGGTCGGAATCTATGGTGACAGGTCTGACGAGATTCTGACCGAGATAAGTGATACGGGGCATGAAGGTTTTTTAGTCAACCTATCAAGAGAATGGGAAGCTGTGCATCAAAAATTTAGTTCCGAATGTCAGAGGGTCTGCATTATTAGAATTGGTGTTGTACTTGCCAATGAGGGAGGTGCCTTACCCGAACTAGGGAAATCCGTGTTCATGGGTATCGGATTTTATTTGGGCGATGGCAGTCAATATCTTCCCTGGATACATATTGCAGATCTAGGCTCGGTTTTTGGCCAAATGCTGGAAGATCATTCACTCAGCGGTATAATCAATGCAGCGGCACCAGAGCCGGTTACTAATTATCAACTGACCAAAGCAATGGTTGCCCTAAGCCGGGGTCCCGGATGGTTGTTGCCGGTGCCCAAGATTTTCCTCCGGTTGGGGCTAGGTCAGATGGCAGATGTGCTCTTACAGAGTCAGCGGGTCATTCCTTCGGTTCTTATCCAAAAGAGCCATTTCTTCGAATATAGCACTTTGGCGGATGCTCTGAAAGACCTGTCAACCGGGTCAGCTACTTAAAGACCTCGATCTCTTTAGTTTTTATCACCAAGTCAGTAAATTGACCTTTAAATCTGGTTGCACGGACGATATGATTATCGATCCAATGATAGTTGCCGCCACGAGGTTTGTTCATCAATAATCCGTGGTACTTAAAGTTGTTTACCCTTAACCATTCTTCGGTGATCGTCCTATGCTCTTCTGTACGGCTGGTAAAAAAGTGATAACATGGACCCTCATCGTACCACTTATTGATCATCTCCAGTGCATCTGGATAAACGGCACAAGTAATCATTCGCTCCGGCTCCTCATTGGGGATGTCGTCACAAATGGTCCCGTCAATATCGATTAAGAAGTTTTTCACTTCATCCGGCAAGATGGGGCTCATCAACTTACCCTGGTCGTCGGTAATTTGTTTTAAGCTTGTTTTTTTCTGATTCTCCTGTTCCATAGGGCGGCAAAGATAGGTGTTCTCCAGAAAGTTAAGTACAAGTTTTGAGTGAAAAAGCCAAATGGCAAGGTCTGGCAATGAAAAGGCAGATCACTCAAAGTTGATGTAATCGGTGGGATCTACGGGCTTACCAGCCTGCCATAATTCGAAATGAAGATGTGGCCCAGACGATAAAGTACCGGTATTTCCGATGATGGCTACCGCTTCACCAGCTTGCACAAAGGTGCCCGTACTTTTGAGCAGAGATGAATTATGCTTATAAAAACTTATCAGGTTTTGATCATGTTGAATGCCAATCGTATTTCCGGTTTCCAAGGTCCATCCGGAAAAAATGATAAATCCACTCATGATGGCTTTGATTGCCGTATTGGGTGCTGCGTTAATATCGATTCCAAAGTGGTCTTTTTGGGGATCAAATTCCAAACTGATCGAACCGGTGATGGGTGGCACTAAGTACAGTTGATGCAATGGTTTGGTAACTTGCCTCGATCGCCGTATTTTTCAATCCAACGGATTGCAGTTGTTGCTCGAGATCAAATGTCCTTCGCAATTGTTCATCTTCATCAATTCGAAATACACTTGGGATTGAATCTTCGGGCAGCTGTGCGATCGAACTATCGGCATCTATAATGACCTCACCGCTAAGTATTTGCCTCAGATTATTGATATAGAGCGATTGTGCATCGGCTGCTTCCTGTAGTTTTAGGACCTTCTCTCGAAGATTTAACAATTCTTTCGAGTCGGTATAATTGGGAGGTGCAAAAAGGGTGCCCAGCGGTGTCATTATCAGCAAAGCAACCATCATAATAATGACGATTAACGAAATCGCTGTAAGAATCGCCCAGATATACCAAGGCCTGAAGGTAAATGAGCGAATCTCTTCAAATGTACTGTCACTAAAGACGACAAGCCTATACCGATTCTCTTTTTTCTTTTTTTCTTCCACTAATTTTGTGGCCATGAATAGTTACGAAATTCAAAAGTCTTAAAAAAGATCAGAACAAAATAATTATCATCACTTAATAGTTATATCCAGTGAAAATTGGTCCAAAACACATTAGCATTTTTTTACATTTGTAATCATGCGTCGCTTAAAATTTTACCTATTCTTTTTTGCCGTTTTATCATTCCACAACTCATGTGTGACTCAAAAAAAACGAGACGACGTGAGTAAAGTGGGTAAAATGTATCACGATATTACTTCTAAGTATAACCGCAATTTTAATGCTAATGTCTTGATTGACGAGACTATTGCACAAATGGAAACCAGTTTTCAAGACGACTATTCCGAAATACTGCCCATTTACCCATTCGTAGACAAAGAGAATCCCACCCAATTGGCTGAACCCATGGATCGGGCTATTGAGAAGGTCAGCATCGCAATATCGATACACCGGCCCAGTCATTGGACGGACGACAATTATCTGATCATTGGAAGAGCCCAATATCTCAAGGAAGACTATGAATCAGCAGAAAATACCTTCAGATATGTAGTAAAACACTATGATCCCAATAACCTGATCGCCGTTTCAGCTCAAAAATCTCGCAATGTCAATAAAAAATTGACCGACAAAGAGAAAGCAGCGGAAAAAAAGGAAGCTTCAAAAGAACGCGATGAAAAAGTGAAGCAAAGAAAAAAAGACATAAAAAAAAGCTGCAAAAGAACGGGAGAAAAAAACCAAGCAGGATCGACTGGCACGAGTCAGACAACGCAAACAAGAGATTAAAGACCGGAGTAAGTTGGCAAAGACTTCAACCCCAAAGCCCTCTAGCACAGTTAATAATACTAAAGAAGTAGCCGATGCCTCAGAAAATAAAAAGAAAAAGCAAAAACCATTTGACGAAAACCCAAAACTTCCTAAAGTAAATGGTAACCCGGACAATTACTTCTTAAAACATAAACCAGCTCATCAGGAAGCTCAGCTTTGGCTGGCTAAAACCCTCATCGAAAGGGATCGATTTGGCGAGGCAGAGAATATCTTAAGATCGCTGGAAGCGAAAGACAATACGTACAAAGAAATTAAAGAGGAGATTTATCCGGTGCAAGCACATAGTGCTTTAAGTCGCGGACAGACCGAGAAAGCGGTAGAACCACTGAGTAAGGCAGTGGAGATCACGGGTGACAGGATATTGAGAGCCAGATATGCCTATATACTGGCTCAGGTCTTGGAGCGGACCAATAGATACAATGATGCTCTGGCTGCATACGATCAGGTAGTGAAACTAAAACCAACCTATGAAATGACTTTTAATGCCTTACTGAGTAAGCTTAAAATGCAGTCAAACACAGGTAATGTCGATTCGGAGAAATACGCGGATGCATTAAACAAGATGATCAAGGATGATAAGAATCAGGAATATCAGGATCAACTATACTTTGCGCTAGCCCAACAGGAACTTAAAAACGGTAACAAAGCAGGGGCGATTGCCAAACTTTCTGAATCAATTCGCAATAGTGCAGGAAATCAGGTCCAAAAGGCCGAATCTTACTATACGATTGCCCAACTCTATTTTGAAGATGATGAATACGTAAAAGCCAAATATTATTTTGACAGTACTCAGACAGTGATGAGTAAAAATGATCTGAGATATGATCAGGTGGTAGCCTATTCAAAGAATTTAAGCAGTATAGCCACCAATTTGGAGACTATACAACTGCAGGACAGTCTGATTCGTATAAGCCAGTTATCTGACAAGGAGTTAAAAGATCTTGCAGCCGACATCAAAAAAAAGGCAGCTCAGGCTGCTGCAGCTGCCCAGGTTGCCGCAACCCAAAGTACTAAGAGTAATCTGCCTACTTTGAATGTAGCTACTCAAAGTGCAGCTTTGGGCCAACAAGGTGGCTCTGTGTTTTTTGCTTATGACGATCGCGCCGTCAAAAAAGGTCAGCGGGATTTTAGTCGGGAATGGGGAGGTATCGGATTGCAGGATAATTGGCGCCGATCCAGCAGCGCTGCCTTTGGAGTCATCGCTTCAGAGAGTACCGGAGAGCTCCAGCAAGCAGCCCCAACATCGATATCGGAAACTGAAATCGATGAGATTTTCAAAGATGTGCCAAGGACCCCAGAACAAATGGACGCTAGCAATAAGAAAATTGAAGATGCACTATTTGCCTTGGGACAACTATTCAGATCAGAACTTTCTAACAGTATCAAGTCAGTGGAGTCACTTGACCAACTGCTAAAACGCTATCCGGATACCGAACATGCCATGGATGCATACTACCTGCTCTATGTTGATCATACAGAACTCGGTAATAGTCAAGAGGCAACATTTTATAGTAAGAAAATACTGGATGAGTTTGCCGATTCGGAATATGCCAAATACATCAATGATCCAAGCTATTTACAAAATGCGCTTACCGATGATGAAAAGGCTGAAAAATACTATCAGGATGTACATATGATGTTTGATCAGGGTCAATATGAACCGGCATTAAAACAACTTGTGCAAGCTAAAAACAATCTGCCAGCCAAGCACAACCTATTGTCAAAATTTTCGTTCCTCACCGCAATGTGCATTGGAAAACTGCAAGGTCGCGAACCCTATGTCAATGCCTTGAAAGAAACCATAGCGAAGTATCCAAATACCAAAGAAGAAGAACGTGCCAAAGAAATCATCCGGTTGCTCGGAATCCGGTTTACCGAAACCACCGAGGGAATCGAGGAGATCAATCCAGAAGCTTATTTTAACTTGACTGAAGACGACAAAATGCACATGGTTTTAGTCGTATTAAAAACCGAAGCCAATGGTCAGGAAAGAAACGTGAAAAGGTCATGTCCTATTACGATGGGGTGCAAAAAAATCAAAAAGAGTTTTTGGGAGACCCGACTAAGTACGAAATCTTTGCTGCCAGCCAGACCAATTATCGCAAGATTGTCCAACTGAAGACTGTAGATCTATATCGTGACTTTTTTGTTAAGGAGTACCTAACCAAATAGGTGGATTGCTTATTTGAATTCGATCAGTTTTTCACCCTTGGTTACGGTTTGACCTTCCACGACGAATATCTGGTTGATCATTCCATCGTCATTAGCATGAACGGTATTTTCCATTTTCATGGCCTCCAGGGTAAGCAGGTTGTCACCCTTTGTCAGATGCTGGCCTACTGACACATCAATCCTGATTACATGTCCTGGCATTGGGGCATGAATGATTTTACCATTGTTTTCTTTACGTTTATTGTATCCCATCTTCTCTACCAATAGGTCCACATCTCTCTGTAGCTCTACTTCAAATGGTAGCCCATCTACAAAAATGACAGTCTCCCGCTTCATTGTCCCGGGCAGTACCAATACTTCATATTTTTTACCTTGATAAATGACAGCTATCAGCTGGGTATTTTGATCATAAACGAGCTCCAGGTCATCTAACATAGAGTCATCGATACGAAAGAGTGGTTGATTCCTGATAAGAGCGTGTATCATATACTTACTTGGGTTGGTCAAGCATTTTATTAGCTTTTGAAAGCATCATGACTTCAAATACGGTAAATACAATGTAGATTAAAAAAAATGGGAGCACGTAAAAATCAGATGAGGGATGAAATAGCCGGTCGTATATCACAATAATCAGCAGGCAGCTAAATAGCTTAAAAAAAACGAGGATCATAATCAACTGGGTAAGTCTGTTTTTATTCTTATGACTCGCCGCAGCGTTGCCCAGGTAGAACACGACAATACTTAAAGTGATAAAGAAAAATAAGCTGCCAAAGGATATCGGCTTAATGCCGGCAAAAATCTCGAACGTACTGATGGACAAGATGACGACGGTCAAAAGAACAGATAAGAAGGTTAACCATTTGAAAAAAGCAGAGCTTCTCATGTGTTCAAGGCACTAGGAGCTGTTGAAATACTCACCTACGAAATATACGCAATTTGTCCAGAGAATTCACTTTTTGCGAAACCCTCCACTATGTGGTATCGTGAACCCAGGTAAAAGCTGCTGGGTTACCCGGTTGTTCAATTCAAGAGATTTTATCAGGTTGCAATGTATGCAGCACCGGATCTATTCCGGTGTTTGGTGAAGTAAGATTGGATCCGTTCCCGAAGTAGCGCCGATCTATTCCGGTGTTTGGGATTAAAAAGGTAGGGTCCAACATGAGTAGCGCCAGATCTATTCCGGCGGTTGCTTCAAAATCTATTCCGACCATTTAGCCCATGGAGAATTTGTTAGATTGCAATAGCCTCCTATAGATCCCCCTCTTTAGATCATTGATCAGTTTGATAAGGAAGGCGACCAAAAACAGCATTGCGCCTAGAGCTGTAAAATAAGGTTTGGAAGTTGCAAAATACTTGTCTAATTGCTTACCTACGAATATTCCCACTAGTACATAAGCAGCTATCTGGAATGCCATTCCAGAATACTTCATATAGTTTTTTGCAGCCTTGTTATCGAGTAGCTTCTTCCTGGGTTGCGGATCAGTCGAGTTGTCCATTTTCAATCTCTGCCAAAACCGATTCTTCAATGACAGGTTTAGAAGTTAGAACGGCTTGTTCACCCATGCTGCACTTCACGTCAAAAATCGATCCTGACTGCACGACCAGTTTATTGGTATGTACATCTCCTTCAATGACCGCTCCTTCCCTCACTTCCAAGACCTCGTGAGTCGTTAAGCTGCCATGAAACCGACCTTCCACGATCGCGTTCTGGCAATCTATCTCGCCTTTAAATTCACCTGATGGCCCGATGATGACTCTGGCTCTGCAATTGAGATTTCCGATGAATATTCCGTCGATTCGAAAGTCATTTTCCGAGGTCACATTACCCTCCAGTTTAGAACCCTGAACAAGACTGTTGTGTGATAGTGAGCCGCCAGAACGAACTGAATTAGCGCTCGATGGGGTTTCTGATTTTTTCCCAAACATAATGGTGTTTTTTTGGTTTCATCAAATTTTTCAACTAGAGTTGAGCGTGCGCTTGCCTAAGATATAAAAATTCAATCGCAAAAAAGCGACTGCGTATGAGGACAGAGCAAATTTACCAAACTATCAGTCGGGATACTATTTAGAATCGAGTCAGGTACTTAGAAACTAGGGCAATAAACACCCCGGTTTTCGCTGCCGCAAAGGGTATAGACCAGCGAGAGTTCGAAGGCTCCATTTCCATTGCTGGCACTTTTCAATTCGGACACATTCCAATCATATGAAAAACCGATACCAAAATTCTGATACTCAAACCGGGTTGATATGATCACCGCATCTGCTCCTAAACTACTGCCCGTGGATCCCCCGTTTTCATTAAACAAATAATTATTGACGAGTCGCATCCATGCCCCAATCTGGAAAGTATTGGAGGTGTATTGATCCTGGGCCAGGGTAAAACGTAGGGAGGTCCCCAGATTCAGTAAAAAAGAAGGTCCCTGCTTAAACACGACCACACCAGGCACAAGCCCCAGATCATTGCCCAAAGAAAACTCACCACCTGCATGTACGGTTAGTTTTGAGTATACGGACACAATCGAGTCCTGGGTAAAACTTACATTCGGACTATTCAGATGATGAAATGCCGCACCCCCAAAAAAACTGTTGTATTTGTTCAATACAGTAAACCAAAAATGCCCGCAGACACATCGGCAAAAGTAAAATTTTCCCTAGCCACATTTTCACCGGGAAGGCTCGAATCAAAACCACCTTTACCATCATGCTGGCTGCCAAATCTCAATTTAGTACCGTCGATTGATCGTTGAGAAATACCAGCATCGGCACCAATCACCAGGTAATGGGCCATATCACGGTCACCACCCATACGGCGGCTGTATGATCCTGAAATTCTTGCTTGCAGGGTTTGAAAATCAGCCTCACCGGCCACATCGCCCCATAAAGTACCACCGATACCAAAATAATCGTACTGCCCGACTGGTATTTTTCGGTCGTAAGACGCCGAATAGGTATTAAAAGCATTCGACTTCAAAATACTCGCCCACTGGTTACGATAGTTGGCTACAAAGCGGTCGTTGCAATTCATCACTCCGGTAAGAGCTGGGTTAAGATTGAGCGGAGACATATAAAATTGAGAAAAATGGATGTCCTGACTGATCAACCAGTTTACACTCAACATCAGCGCCAAAGTGGCCAGTAATAGGTTCTTCTTCATAGAAAGATGATCTTACCTAAAAGTAAATCTAATACAATTTTCAGTGGCATGTGCCATTCAAATCTCTTATACAACGTATTTTGCCTGGGTACATTACAATCGTTGGCGTTAGATTTTTCATAATTTTTTTCAGCATTCCACTGAAGGTTCTTTTCTGTTGGCAACGCTGCCATTCAAATTTCCTCCTTCCAGTGAGCGCCGTATTTTTCAACCAGCACGTTGTCATAGTGATCAGATCTTTCAAACAAATATTGCAATAGCTGACTACCGGTTTCGACGCTCAAGTATCTATCATAGATGATCAGCGAAAGCATGATATCGTTGCCTCGCACACTAAAAGAAAGATGATTCATCCGATAGTTTTCCCTCAAAAGATACTCGTAAATGGGTCCAATTGCTTTTTTAGGTAACTGGACCAGAAATGCATCACCAATTATTAAGCCACTTTCCTCGTGGTAGGTGACAGTGATCCGGGCACTTCCCTTCTCAATCTGCCAATGATTTGGTCCGATTCGAGCCAGTTCGATGGAGTGATTAAGTGACTCCAATATGTCTTCGATGGTCTTATTGACCCCGATCGGCTCATAGTCTTCAATCTGGTTGGGTAGTTCTACTTTTGCACCACAGTGAGGACAGTATTTTCCTGATACGGTGTGTTCAAACACAAGATTGGTACATGAATAGCAACGCGTACTTGGCACCGATCCACCTGCTTCAAAGTCAAAGATGGCGTCTTTCAGGTATCGGGAGGGCAGGGAAAATCCAATATTATTGCCATCTCGAATGATAAAGGTATTCACACCCGCTATTTCACCCGCACTATCGATCAAGGGCCCACCGCTATTGCCGGGATTTAATGCAGCATCATGTTGAATGTAGTTCAGATCACCAATTTGGTGTTTGAGATTGGAGATGATGCCATTGGTAGCCGTCAGCTTTAAGCCAAATGGATGTCCGATTGCAATGATTGAATCACCTTCATGGAGAGAAGCCGGAGAACCCATGAGGTACACCATGGGCAGCGATTCTTTGGGTGAATGAAGAAAGGCAAGGTCAAATTTTGGGTCGGTATAGAGTACCTGCACCAATTGTTTCTTGATCTGATCACCATCGATCACTACCTGCCTATTTCCCCTGATCACATGCTCGTTGGTGATTACCAATTGATGTTCTTTCAGATAAAATCCAGTGCCTGTGCTGTAAGGTGTGGCAATCTGAATCAGTACCGGTTTATATTGTTCGATGATCTCCGAAATGCTTCCCATTATTTGCTTTTAGTAAGATCCAGTGATGCCATCATCTGCAAAAATGATCCTGCAAAACTGACTTTATCTTCAAAATGGAGGATGCTCAAATTAGGGCTGAGTTTTGGATACTTGGCGTTCCAGGTCTGAGCGATATAGAGTATCGCATCCTTGACTTCGCTTTTATTGATTTTATCATCTTTTATATAGTCAATCTCGAAACCAAGTTGTCGGAAGTAGTGAGCTTCCATGACCTGATAGTAAAGCATGAAGAGGTCTTTGTCGGGCTCAGGTAAGCTATAATTAAATAAAGCATGGCCCACGATATATCCTGGTACAGCCATGGCAATCTCAGGGTAATCGTTTTCGACGTACCAGACCATATTGATTAACTCACCATCTATCAAGTCTTTTAAACGCTCATGGTTGGTCACGCCAAGAATGCCAAAAGTGCTGATGGTACGGTACAGTTCCGCATATATTTTTTCATCAGCTCTATCTTGCAGTTCTTGCAGCTCTTTGATCAATAAATGGTTTTTTTGCTGGCTGTTCAGACCATCTGCCGCAAAGAAAGAGCGGTGCATTCTTTCAAATGCTTCCATGGCATAACCTTCCGGCCTTATGAGAAAGTCAAGCTTGTAGATGGTATCTAAAAGCAGATAGGTAATCCCACCTGCATATTGCACCGGATTTAATTTGCCTACCTTGACATAGTCTAAAATTACCTCGATATTTCTGCGTAAGAAAGCCAGCTTAATATCCTTTTCGGTGCCAGCAATGTCAATAATATGGGCCGTATTGATAGGCTTCAGCATGTCAAATTCATCGAGAAGCAAATCATCCTGTTTGTCTGCGGCTAGCGCAATTTCCTTGATGCCGTAATAAAGTTTGTAGGGAGAGGCATCGAGGGTAATGCTATCA
The DNA here is from genome assembly GCA_016711125.1 of Saprospiraceae bacterium. GTDB lineage: Bacteria > Bacteroidota > Bacteroidia > Chitinophagales > Saprospiraceae > JABDMH01. The sequence goes on from JADJTQ010000009.1 coordinate 198,709, forward strand.
AAAACGATGGTAAGATTTTGATCCGGATCAATACAATACCTCCCGTACTTAAGACTGAAGTTGTTTTCAATCAACCGGCGCATAAAGCCGATACTCAGTTCGTCTGCCCGGGCAATTTTACCTTCGGCCTTTATGGTATGGCTTGTGGCATATCCCGTAATTTTTTGACCCCTGAAGGATGGTAAATGTCAGTTGATCATCATCTTGTGCATAACTTACATTACTACTATGATCGTCAGCGAGGTACTCAAAAAAATTGGCAAACGAAAGAAAGTAATCACCCTTCTCAAAATTTTCAATGGATTGATCCCAATAGTCATATTTTTTTTCGGTCTTGTAGCTATCACTAAACCGGCCAAACATCACGTCCGGATGTTTTTGCAACGGTTTTTTGTTGTTAAACAGTTTTGAAAGAAAACTCATGCTTAGATGCCCGCGATCTTTACTTTTATCACGTAATTCAGAAAATTAATAATTTATACGCAAGAATAAGATTTTATAGTGACTAGTCTATATACGGAAGTACGAGTGTTTGACAGTAAGTTGTCAATTGGGAGAGAGGATGTGCTCCTCACGATCGGTTCTTGTTTTGCCGATCATATTGGTCAATTTTTCCAAAAATACAAATTCAAGGTCTTGGCCAATCCACTGGGGATTGTATTTAATCCCTATTCGCTCTCCCAAAATCTGACCATGGCCACGTCATTAAATCTGCTGTCTGAACATGAGCAGCTGATTGTCGAGGATGATGGCATGTGGCATAGCCTTCTGCATCACAGTACATTCTCACGACCGGCTAAACCATCACTAATCAACCACCTCAATCAAGCCATTGCTACGACTCGGGCTTGGCTCTCAGAAGCCGATTATATCATCATTACCCTGGGTTCTGCACATGTCTATCGACATCTGAGCTCAGGCCGAATTGTGAGCAATTGCCATAAACTTCCGGGCGCTCAATTTAGCAAGGAGTTATTAAGCATTGATACCATTGAGAGTTGCTTACATCGATGCTCAATGCCCTCCGATCGGTCAACCCAAACCTGCAAGTCATACTGACAGTCAGCCCTGTGCGATACATCAGGGATGGGCTTGTTGAGAGCAATCGAAGTAAGGCTCACCTATTATCAGCGGTGCACTCTTTGGTCGATCAATTTGAGTATTGTCACTATTTTCCAGCTTATGAGATCGTGATCGACGAGTTGCGAGACTACCGATTCTTTCAGACCGATATGGTGCATCCGAGCGAACAAGCGGTGAGCATAGTGATGCAACACTTTGTGGACTATTGGGTCGATACTGATGCCAGGGAGCAGATAATATTGTTCGATAGTCTCAATCGCTCCATGCAACACCGGCCTCTGCATCCCGATGGTGCAGCATATCATAGATTTATAGATCAATTGAAGCTCCAGATCAAACAATTAGGTGAAAAATATCCGGATCTCAGTTTTTCAGAAGAATTGGACTTTCTAAATAAAAATAGAATGGTCTGAGGATCAGGCGATTTTCTGGACCGAACTACTTTGATTTATCTTGCCGGATGGGTCTGTGGAGATCAGATTTAATCCTGGAGATCTCCCAATCACAAGGGTACCATATCGATCATCAATACCAAGTGCTTCCGCACCGTGCAGAGTGGCCCAGCGAATAAGCTCTGACTGTGGGACAAAGATTGATAGCGAACTATGCACTTGATCTCCTCCAGAATACTCAACTGCCAGTTGGAGGTCAGACTGTCAGTGCCCAAACATAGTTTGGCATTCCGATCCATAAATGATTGGTAGTTCGGTAGCCGGTTTTCAATATAAAGGTTGGCATTCGGACAAGACACCCAAAAGGTTTGAGCACCCCACTCCGTCACCGCATCGATATCGTCACCCTGGGTCACGGTATTATGGACAAAAAGGTGCCGGTGGATTGGATTCAGGTGTTGAATTGCATAGTGGATTGATGACCTCCCAGTGGCTTGGAAGTGGTCATAAGTAAAGCCCATTTTTTTAAAAAGGGCTATAAACTCCCCTTTTTTATCAATAAACATGTCATTTTCAGCAACCGTCTCCTGATTGTGTATACTAATGGACCGTAGCCCTGTATTGACTTCACTCATTAAACGAAAAAGTGTCTTGCTCACCGAATAGGGAGCATGGGGTACCACACTTTTTTCATGGCCCTCAGATCGTCGAGCCTGATCGTAGACTGTTTTATAATCCATAAAAATTTGGAAGCCAGGTGGTCCTGCCAAAAATCAAACATTTCGACAAAACTGTAATAAAATATCGGGCTCTCATCCTTTCGTCTAAAAGTGTCTGCACGGTTGCATATGTCTCCGACTGCCACAATCCCTTGCCGGTACATCTCGCGATCAGCATTTTGAATAGCATCATCGACGATTTCTTGTTGGGCATCTCGTTGAGACACAACGCTTTCGATAAATTTAACCAGTCCGGTTCCGGTATCTACTTTGCCTTTCATGTGTGAAAGTTCCAGATGGCAATGTGCATTGACAAATCCGGGAACGATGATGCCATTCAGGTCTTGGACGGATGCGGGGTCATGGTCTGCTGCAGATTCCAGCGCCAGGATTTTACCCTCCGGGTCGACAATTAAAACGGTATCAATCAGCGGGTCGCCAGTATTGGTATAGATCAGCGATGGGAGAAGTTTCCGCATTTGATGAAGTAAATCTATTTGATCATCCGCAAAAAACTGCTTACAAACCAGTCTGGATTGGTATTAAGCAAGGAGTCAAGCGTTGCATCTGCTTTGCGGGAAAAAAACTTAATCTCTTTAAGTACCTTGCAAAATTCGGTAGACTCGGTGCATTTTTCTTCCACATCATTATAGTGTTCCATCATTGCCAAAAGCGGTTCAAGTTCTTCCTTACGCCGATGAATCACGATCTGCCGAAATATTTTGTACATGTCTTTTTCGGCGACATAGTATTCTTTACGACAACCATCTACACAGCGCTTGTACACCAGGCCCCATTCTACGAGTGCTTTTAGATTCATGCAAGTGTTTCCCCTCGATATTTGCAGGGATTCCATGATTTCATCCGAACAATAAGGTTTGGCAGAGGTCAGGAGTAGAGCGTGTATCTGCCCCATTGTTTTATTGATGCCCCACTTTGTGGCAACATCTCCCCATCGCTGGATGAAAGTTGATTTCGTGTCGGTAAAACTCATTTTTTCAAAAATGGCATTTTTGATACTTTAGCTTTGATCCTTTTCTTGCCGGCTACAAAATAGATTTCCGATCCATTCTTACTGTACTGGTTCTGTACATATCCCATGCCAATTGGCATTTCGAGCGTTGGGCTGTATGTGCCGGATGTCACGACACCAATGATTTCCCCGTTCTCGTTTTCAATCGAATAATCGTGTCGAGGTACTCTCCGATCTTCGGTGGTAAATCCGACTAGCTTCCTAACAATGTCGCCTTGTTTTTGTTTGATAATAACTTCTTTACCCAGGAAATTCTCCTTTTCCAATTTGGTGATCCAACCCAATCCGGCTTCCAGGGGCGAGGTCTGATCGTTGATGTCATTTCCATAAAGGCAATATCCCATCTCCAGTCTTAAGGTATCTCGGGCACCCAAGCCTACCGGTACTAATTCAGATCTGTCGTTTTCAGCCATTAATTTTTCCCAGATATCCACGATCGTTTTATTGTCGGCATAGATTTCAAAACCACCAGCTCCGGTATAGCCGGTGGCCGAGACCAGGACGTTGCTACGACCCCCGACCGTACCTTTTTTAAACGAATAGTACGGTATATTGCTTAGCTCTAAGGTGGTTATCTTTTGAAGAATCTTGAGAGCTGACGGGCCCTGCAGTGCCAGTAAGCCCGTTTGATCAGAGATATTGATTACCCGGGTATCAAAAGTATTGTGCTGAATAATCCAATCGAGGTCTTTTTGAATATTTGAGGCGTTGACCACCAGCATAAATGCCTGTTCACCTGCTGCGCACTGATCTTCGTCAAGGCGGTACACCAAAAGGTCATCGACAATCCCTCCTTCCAAATTGGGAATGCAGGAATACTGCGCTTCTCCGATCTCGAGTTTTGAGGCATCGTTTGAGGTGACTAGTTGAATGAGGTCCAGTGCCTGTTTTCCCTTAATGATAAATTCACCCATGTGAGAGACATCAAATAGACCTGTATGCCTTCGTACCATTTGATGTTCATCAGATACAGAGGAATACTGTAAGGGCATCATATAACCGGCAAAATCGGTCATTTTAGCCTCCAAATCCATGTGATGTTGGGTGAGAGGAGTTGATTTCATTAGAGTAAGATATTAAGCTTTTTTCAATTAGAGCATCGAAATCCTCTTTATCAGATCACCCACTTCGATGCTATTGACGATCTCCATGCCGGAGACTACCTGCCCAAATAACGAATAGTTGCCATCGAGATGAGGAGTTGCACTCTGCGTAATAAACCACTGAGCACTCTCGGTGTGATTGCCGGCGGAGGCCATGCCCAGATAGCCGGGTTTGTCGAAATAAAGCATGGCTAATTCTGACCGGATGCTATAATCGAGGCTGCCATAACCATCGCCACGGTTGCATCCTCCCTGGATGACAAACCCAGGCACTACCCGATGAAACGGTTTGCCTGCATAGTAGTTAAGATTAACCAGGTCGATAAAATTGGCAACGGTGGCAGGGGCTTCATTCATAAATAGCTGGACGGTGATGTTTCCCTTTTCTGTTTCGATCAGAGCTTTTGGGTTGTTTCCAACCGCATCAAGCACATTCCAATCGATCGAGTCCGTAAACTTTAGGTCCTCCCGGTGATCGTATGGACGGCCTTCGATTTGGGCGAGTTTTCGATGCAGTGGAATCAGGGCTTCTATATCACGGGGTACCTGAAGTTGGCTTTCTGACCGTTCAATGATGGTTTTGATTTCATACCCGAAGGTACTTAGATCAATATCCAGGATGGATGAGGCCTGATCGACCATCCCCACATCACCCGATTCGAGCGCTTGTACCAGTTGGTCGATAATCTCCTTTTGAGTTGAGGTTGAAAACCTCCTGAAACGGGCTGATGACGTCAGGTTTTTCAAAGCCTGGATACAGGTAGTCCGAACGACAGGATCTGAGTTATTGTTTTTAAGATTGATTATATAGGATAGATTTGACGGTTCTTCAGCAAGGGCAAGTATTCCAGCTGCTTTTTCATACAGATTGTCAGTTGTGTTGATCCGTTGGCGTAAAAAATCATTATTCATGTTGCTAAACATGGCATTTCCTGCGGGGATATGTTTACTAACTGCATGGAGCAGGGTGATCTTCACTTGCCACGGAAAATTACTCAACGAGAGATTCATGTATGTACGCCAAAAGTCAGGTTTGCCAAATTGTAGAATCATATCGGCTGCAGTGCTTGCTACCGCAATATTCCGGTCATACAGTGCTTTTTGTATCGTATTGCGATAGGCAGTGAAATTGGTTTTACCCATTGCTCGCAATGCATTGCACTTGAGTCGAAAATCCTGATTACCTTCAATGCAACCCTGAAGGAGACTGTTCGACTCACGAGTTTGGCACTTTGACAAGACCAGTGGCAGATTGTTTTTAAGATCCCCGTCATCCAGATTGCTAAAAGTAAGTGTAAGTATGTCCGAGTACTCCTTGAGATGCACCTCTGCCCGGACCAGGTATTGGCAAGCCAACATCCGGATATCATCCGGTAGGTTAGGATCTGCCAGTAAGGTGACCATCCTCTGGGTACCGCTTTCATTGACTACACCACGCAACATGTAGCGAAAAATAGCCCGAACCTGGCCTTGCAACAAATAATGGTCTGTATCGAGATAGGTGGTGACATTGCTTAATAAAGTCAGATTGGGTTGAGTACCGCATTTTCCGATAGCTTCCAGGATGATACTGTTGAGCTGATTGTTGGCATCCAGACTATCTTGTTCCTGAAATGCTTCGATCAGCGAGGTTTCTGCCCGGACATCGCCGATTTGTCCCAAGGCATAAGCAGTAGCTTTCCGAACCTCCCTTACGGGATCTTTAAGGAGTTTTGTGAGCGAATCGACAACTAGCGGGTCTTTGAGGGAAGCAAATGACAAAGCTGCAAGATAGCGATAGGTGGGGTCGTTGTGACTAAAATAAGGTATTAATGAGTCCGTCTGTAGTCGATCCTGATGGTTTATTATTTTTCTTGCAATACTATCCTTCAGAGATAAATTTACCTCCGTCAGTACTGTTGGCTCTTCTTTCTGACCAAAGTCTGATTCACACCCCAACCATAATAGTAAGGCAAGCACAACCATGAAATATGATCCTTTGCGGATAATTAAATGAATCATTGCCTTTGCCTTCTACAAGATTTATTTTTTAAACTTCGCTGAAGCTGGTGACCATCTTGTACCAAGGTCTCCACGACTCAAGCTTTACTTAAAAGGGTGAAAAGAAGGTTAATGAAAGGACATGCATTTATCCGTCTTTAAGGACGTACTCAACGAATTTCTTTAACACGTCATAACAGCATTTGCCAAAAAAAAATTAAGAAATGGATTGCCACTTCATAGGATCGTACTTTTCACTCTGGGGCCAAAGATAAAAAACCGGAACTGAAATGGAAGAACTAGCATGACAACACAATTGTTAATCTCCCGCGCAACTAACACAGCTATTAATTTAGACTTAAAAGAATTCGCGCTCTTTATCTTGTTCAAAGCTCTCGGGTTTATTCAGCGGATGCAGATTATGATATTCGTCGCAGTCTATCGTGATACTTAATTTGCCTGGGGGTTTGTAAAATTTAGCTGTCTTGTCATAGTCTGCTGCCGGATCGGCTTCCAATCGTTTGATCAAATCGATAAACATAGGTCTGGCCATCACTGAACCCTGACCGTTGGCCAAATCTCTGAATCGAACCCAGCGGTCTTCACCACCTACCCAGACACCCACTACCAGACTCGGTGTAATGCCCATAAACCAACCATCCGAATGGTTTTGAGTAGTACCGGTTTTGCCGCCTACCTCCGAAGTAAGCTCATAAGATCCTCCCCGTCCAGCCAATGCATTCTTCAACATATCGACCATCACATAGTTAGCGTCCGGCTGTAGTGCCTGCTCTTCGGTTTCGATGGAGCGGTAGATCAGTTTTCCGTTTTTGTCTTCAATCTGTTTGATAAAAGTTGGTTTGATATAAATCCCATTATTGGCAAATACTGCATAGGCACCCGTCATCTCATAGAGCGAAATATCGGCAGAGCCGAGACAGAGGCTAGGCACCGACGGTAGCTTATTTTTGTCGATGCCCATATTGCCGGCAAGATTTCGCACTTGCTCTACATCACCAATCTGCTTCATCAGATAAACAGAGATGGTATTTTTTGATTCACGTAACGCCTGATACAACGTGATAGGTTTGCCTTCATAGGTATTATCCGAATTTTTAGGTGACCAATCATTTTGCATATGAAAATTACCTTCACCCTTACTGATCGTATACTGGATGTCATATACCTCCGAACAAGGAGATATACCCTGGAAAGCAATCGCTGTCGAGTACACAAAGGGCTTAAAGGTAGATCCTACCTGTCGGTTGGTATGAATATGATCTTGCTGAAAGTACTTCATATTGATCCCGCCAACCCAGGCTTTGATATGGCCGGTCTGGGGATCAATCGCTAAAATACCTGTCTGTAAATGTTTGCGATGATATTTAATCGAGTCCAATGGACTCATAACCGTATCCTTTTCAAACTGATTATTCTCATAAGTGAATACCGACATCTTTACCGGTTCTTTGAAAATCTTGTCGACTCTATTCTGAAATTCTTTCCAAACCCTCAGAAGATCCTTACCGTTTACATCTTTTAGTACTTTTTCGTAAAGGTCTTTCTGTTTCTTCGAAATGACTTTTTTAGCAAGCAATTCAGATAAATAGGTCTTTTCTTTAGATGCTTTATCGATACGCAGCAAGTCAATATCTGAAAGATCATCTCCAAAAGTTTCATTGAAAGGTTTAAGGAGTTCGACCAATTGGTCATCCCGAAGTCCTTGGTACCGTTCGGAGGCTCTGATCTGGCTTTGCAGGTTTTCCATCTTGATGTCAACAAATGAATCGTCATCCGAATATGCCCAGGGATCTTCCTTCACAAGCGTCCAATGCCGGAAGAATGTTTTTTGCAGACTCGTCATATGTTTGATCATGGCAGCTTCTGCATGTGCCTGAATCCGGTGATCAATCGTGGTATAGATTCTTAAGCCATCACTATCTATTCGCCATGGAGTGCCATCGGGCTTCAAGCATTCCTTTCGTCAAAGAATGTCTTTAAGTTCTTTACGCATCTCCATCCTGAAGTAAGGGGCCAATCCATTGATGTGCGACGATTTTTGAAAACCTGACATACTGATCGGTATTGCTCTGATCGAGTCATATTTAACTTTGCTTAGAGATCCCTGATTGACCATCTGCTTCAATACCACCATTCTACGCTGAGCCACAAGTTCCGGTCTTCGCATTGGATTGTATAGCGACGGATTTTGTAGCATGCCAACCAGCAGGGCCGCCTCCTCAATCTTTAGGTCTTCCTGATTTTTGCCAAAATAAGTCTCGGAGGCAGCCTGAATACCATGTGAGTTATATAAAAAATCAAAATGATTCAGGTACATCGCCAGGATCTCCTCTTTAGTATAACTCCTTTCGAGCTTGACAGCGGTTATCCATTCCTTAAACTTGGTCAAAGCCAAGGAAAAGGCCCTTCGTAACGTACCCATCTGCGTAAGATTCGGCCGGTCAAAAAGTAACTTAGCCAATTGCTGACTGATCGTGCTTCCACCTCCTGACTTCTCTTTTGAAGCAAAAGTGACTTGACTGCAACCCGGCCCAGTGCCTGAAAATCGATGCCTGAATGCCGGTAGTATCTCTGATCTTCGGTGGCGAGGAGGGCCTTGATGAGATAGGGTGATATGTTTTCAAAGTCGATCGGCACCCTATTTTCGAGCGCATATCGGCCAAGGACCGTCATATCGCTTGCATATGCCTGAGAGGCTACATTTTCTTTCGGATTTTCCAATTGCTCAAAAGTCGGCAGATTGCCAAGTGAGATCGCCAAAAAAACTATAAATACACCAATTACTCCGGCAATCGCCAGTCTCCAGCTCCATTTGATAATCTTCTCCTGATTTTCTTCCGAAATCCTCTTCGCCATCTGATGATATTTAAAATTATCTTAATAACTAAGATCCTTAAATTTGTGTTTTACAAGTGGGTATAATAATCTAAACTTTCTTTGATCTGCTCGTGAGATGCCGTATGATTTATGCTCGCAGTGCCAATTGAGTCTAAAAATGAAAAGTTGATAGAAGTCCCTCGATTTTTCTTATCGTGACTCATCTTCCGGAGCAATTTGTCAAATTCCAGATCTTTTAGTGGCAAGAAGCCGTAAACGGAAATCAGATAATTGGTGATGGTCTCTAACTCACCCGCTTTCAATTGTCCAAGCCGATGACTCAGAAATGATTCGGCAATCATTCCTGCAGCTACCGCCTCTCCATGTAAAATCGGGCGCTCGATGTCGATCATAACGCCCTCGATGGCATGCCCTATTGTATGACCAAAATTCAGAATCTTACGAATACTGTTTTCAAAAGGATCTTGCTCGACCACTTTTTGTTTTATCACCAATGATTGATAGACAATTTCCCTCCAATCTTGACCAGACCAGTCGGAGACATTGGTGATTGTCTTCCATAAATCAAGATCTCTTATCAGACCATGCTTGATTACTTCTGCAAAACCACTTCTCAATTCCTTTGGAGGTAGTGTTTTTAGAAATGCCGGATCAGCTAAGACCGCCATTGGATCATGAAATAAGCCGATAGAATTTTTTAAGCCATAAAAATCAATACCCAATTTACCTCCGATAGAGGCATCTACCTGCGATAACAAGGTAGTTGGCACTTGAATAAAAGGGATACCTCGCATATAGGTGCTGGCACAAAATCCACCCATATCTCCGATCACACCACCGCCCAGGTTAATTAATAGAGACTTTCGATCTGTTTTGAGATCAAACATCCTTTGCCAGATTTTTTCACAAGTACCAAGCGTTTTATGTTTTTCACCATCTGAAATCACGATTGTTGCATCGATTCTGACTTTTTTTCTTTTAATAGAGGCAAGCAAAACTCTTCAGTTGGGTGGTCGGCCAGCAAAATTACTTTTGAGGGCTCTGCTTGATCGATCAACTGGTTGAGATCATCAATACAGGAGCCGATCGATATCTGATAATGGGATAATTCAAGGATCTTTTTAGGAGGCCGATTTGATGGAATTGACATGAATTATTTAAGTTGTTTTTTGTCTTGTTGGTAATGAATCTCAGCAAGATATGGGTATTATTGACCAAACTTTCACATTTGCTTTCGTCTAATAGACTTATTTTCGTGCACACAAAGGTAGAAACCAAATCACTAATCTGAAAAATCAAAAACTATTGAGTGAGATTGTGCTGACCATCGATGGAGTAGATCCGATAGATCTTTATGGTGAAAACAATGTCAAACTAAATCTTCTCAAAGATGCATTTCCGGAGATAAGTATCACTTCACGTGGCAATCAACTTAAGTTGGCGGGTGAAAAAAAGGAAACTCAAAGAGCCAAGTCTAAATTTGAGATGATGGTTCGTTTACTCAAAGAGCAAAAGGAATTGTCGACCCAGATGGTGTCCGAATTGCTGAGAGGAAGTGAACCGTTTTATGAGGCATTATTTACCGACAGTACTACGATTGTGCACGGTCGCAATGGCCGTCCAATCAAAGCACGTACCCGCAACCAAAGGCTAATGGTCGAAGCCATTGAAAAAGATGACATTGTTTTTGCGGTCGGACCGGCAGGTACCGGTAAGACCTATACCGCAGTGGCTTTGGCGGTTCGGGCATTAAAAAACAGACTTGTCAAGAAGATCATTCTCACCCGCCCGGCAGTGGAGGCCGGTGAAAGCCTCGGCTTTTTGCCAGGAGATCTTAAGGAAAAGATTGACCCCTATCTTCGGCCACTGTATGATGCTCTCGATGATATGATACCGATCGAAAAGTTGAACCAGTTTATGACCAACCGTGTCATTGAGGTAGCTCCCCTGGCTTTCATGCGCGGGCGTACGCTTGATCATGCCTTCATTATCCTGGACGAGGCCCAGAATGCCACAATACCGCAGTTAAAGATGTTTCTTACCCGGTTAGGGCCTTCGGCTAAATGCATTGTTAATGGTGATTTGTCTCAAATTGACCTTCCGCGCAATGTTCGTTCCGGGTTATCCAATTCCATTAAAATATTAGGTCATCTAAATGGCATCAGTACCATTGTTTTAGACAAGGAAGATGTCCTGCGACATCGGTTGGTCAAAGAGATCATTGATGCTTATGATAAAGCATACCGTCGCCCGGAGGAAGATGAATGAGCCGGATAAAATGAATTTTTTCACATGATATTTCGACTCCACAAGAATTCACCTGAGGTAGAGGGCATCGTACATTTGGATGGATCCAAGAGTATAAGCAATCGCGCCTTGATGATCAGAGCCCTTTCTAAGAAATCTTTCCAGATCCGAAACCTCTCTACATCTGACGATACCAAAGCGATGGAAGCCTTAGTCACCAAAAAAGACGGTACGCTGGATGTTGGACCGGCTGGAACTACTTTTCGTTTTCTGACTGCCTATTTTGCTACTCAGGAGGGAGATCAGGTATTAACCGGATCAGCGAGGATGAAACAGCGACCTATCGGGGCATTGGTTGATGCCTTGCGAATTATTGGCGCCGATATTCAATACCTGGAAAAAGAGGGATATCCTCCGCTCCTGATCAAATCTCCCAAAGATTTGGGAGCTCAGTCAGTTCTCGATATCCCTGCTGGTATCAGCAGTCAATTTATCTCCGCACTGCTCATGATAGCACCGGTACTACCCAAAGGTCTCACTGTGCGATTGGTCGGAAATCTGGTTTCCGCGTCGTATTTGCAGATGACTCTGGATATGATGAAGTACTTCGGAATCGAATATGAGTTCAAGGAGCAAGCTATTAGTGTCGGTCCGCAATCATATTGCCCGACAGACTATCTGGTAGAATCGGATTGGTCGGCTGCATCATATCACTACGCTATAGCCGCTTTGGCACGTGATGTAAATCTGACGCTAAAAGGTCTTTTTCGGCAAAGCACCCAAGGAGATGCTGCCACCATTGCGCTTTTTGATCAATTGGGTCTTAAGACTACTTGGTTGGAAGACGGGTTGGTTATCAACAAAGGAGGCGAGAAAAAAGCACTGCTTGAGCATGATTTTATTTTATGTCCTGACATTGCCCAAACGTTGGCCGTAGTATGTGGTGCTATGGGTGTGGTAGGTGCCTTAACTGGCTTAGAGACGTTAAGCATCAAGGAGACAGATCGTATCGAGGCGCTAAAAAATGAGTTGGCGAAAGTCGGTGTGTCATTTGCCAAGGCGCCACCAAGATTCAGCAGCAGATCGGGCAAGACTTTTTACCTGGTAGAAGGCAAAGCTGATTGGTCAGGAGTACCGGTCTTTCCAACTTATCATGATCATCGCATGGCGATGGCTTTTGCTCCCCTAAGCATCATCAAGCCGGTGGCTATTGAAGACCCAGAAGTGGTCGGTAAGTCTTATCCTGATTTTTGGAAAGATCTGGTTAGTCTCGGGTGGCAGATAGACATGGTGTGATGGACCATAGTGCCAACGATATAGCCGATTGGCGCTTCTTTCGCAGGATGCCAGTGGAATTGTAAGTTGTTTCTTTCAGATCCGTGACTGGATGAAGGAGATGAGACAATTGACTTGTGATCGCCTGTTGGTGGTTATTTCATTTCATCCTCCTAAAATTTGTTAAATTGTTTTTGCTTTATTCACCTGATCTATCAAACCTTTCTTATCATCATCCATGGGTAATTGATTAATTTGCCTAAGGACAAATTCCCTTACTTCTTCTAAAACCATTTTCTTTTCGACTTTCTTAAAAATCAATTCTATTTTATAAACCATAGGGAGAAACTTGAATAATGTTCTCCATAAAGAAACTGGTTTTTTCCAATTTACTATTCTGTATATCTCTCCCGTTGAATCTACAAATTCATTGTTGAAAAAAAATTCATTGTACAATTTAGTACTGTCCCTATATATAAAAGGATCCAAGAGAATATACATGAGATAGTCTTCAGTTGGATTCCAGCTTTTAATGGAAATATTTGCTATAGGGAATTTCATAAGTTCTGCTATTGTATTTTTTCTGCAATTCTTTCCAAATTGTGACCAACTCCCAGTTTTCCTGAGTTAAAAGGAAAATATGAATTAATACCTTATTCTGCACGGTTTTATTAATTTCCGATAATTTTGATACTGAAGAATTCATCCAATGAATCGATCATTAATTGATTTTTGTTTGAAGACAATTTCCTCATTCCTGTAGGATAAATCCTCTCAGCCGACTTGATCTCAAATGGCAGAGTAATCGTGATATTATGCACCGGAATAAGTTGACGAAAGGGTCTCATTGCACCGCCACTGGTATTCACAAGCGAGAGCATAAATTCTTTGGGGCTAACGGTTGATTGGTTCAAATAGACATGCACGGAAGGCGGAGCATCCGTTTGAAGCACGGTGGTTGGTCCAAGCAGAAAAGAGATCGAATTTCGGAGCAACTGATCGTAATCTGGATGACCAACCGTGTAGTTTAGTTTGTCAATCTCACTACTGAAATAAATCGAAGTGCCTTGCCCAAATTGATTTAACACCATAATAGGGTGATCTGAGTCCCAGCTAGATGGAAAAGCATTCTCTGGTGGCTGGTTATTTATTTTAGGTAAATAACCGGTGATTGTTTGGGCCCCCGGAAGAGTTTTGGTAAGCAGGGTGGTTCCACCGTTATGTAGCAGGGTGGTTTGCTCCATGCCCTTCACTAAATCATTTCTTAGCATTATTTTTTGATAGCAGTCCATGCTGGTATTTACCTTTTCCTGAAGGTAGCTGACGCCCAAAACTTCCTTCAATCCAAAATCAGTTCGTTGTTCTTCGGATTGATTAAAAAGTGATGTTTCAAAAGTGGATACTAGTTTACCTCCCTTATTGACCCACTCTTTAATAATCTGCAATTGCATTTCATCAAGTACCATCACATTGGGCAGAAATAATATTTTAAACCGTTGCAATTGCGCCGGGGTAAGCAATTGATCAGCTACAAATCCATATTGAAAATGGTTTTCTTCGAGAAGTCGGAGTAGTCCTTTCAGGGAATTTGCAAAATGATCATCACCAGCTAATTCACCGGTAGGTTTGGAGTACAGTATTCCAATATCAGTGACCGGTTGAATATTTCTAATAAATGCTTCATTCGTCTCCAGAAATTCATAAGCATCTGTTGTCAAGTAAGCATTACGTGTATCAGGAGCATTGCCCGGAAAATATCCATTAAAATAGCAATTCCAAAACCCACCCCCGGCAGCGATCCCTTCCCAGAGCCAAAGCCGGGAATCAACCGGTGGATCATAGATGTAGCGGTGTTCTGTGCCATTACCTCCAAATAAGATCACTGGCGCTTTGTCTGGTTTTAGCGACTTCAAGAATTTCGCAATCACGGCCGGATAATAGATGTCTTTATATTCAATTTGAGCAGCGTTGTCTGCGATGAAGGCTACAATGATAAAAAAATCAAAATATTCAGCAGCTGAATACAGACTGATACCGGTATGTTTTTGCTGTTCAATTTTGTAAAGGTCAAATACCTCTGCTGCATAGGCTTTATCGACTCCATATTTCTTTACCGTACCTTGCATTAGGGCGAGTTGTTTTTCGGCAACTCCGGCATTCCATTGATAATAGTCTTCCCAATCATTTTGGGAGCTTGTTATTGTGGGAATACTTTTGCCATTTACTTCACTAAAATTAGTAGTACAGCGGTGGCAATAACAGGTGTGATGAAAATTTACCGAATTATGCCAGATACCATCAAGGTGATATTTTTCCATCAGTTGATTAATATACTCAACCGCATGTTCGTTGCGGTAGTAGCTATTGTAACAAGGTGCGTAGAGTCCGGGTGTGGTGTAATTTAAAATGATCGGATCTCCTTTTTCGTTTTTAGCAAACCAATCCGGATGTTGATCATAACGTTCTTTTTCAACGCCTCGGAAATCAACCCGGCTATGACTTTAATGCTGGCTTTATGACAGCCTTCGACAATCTCAGCCAATAAATCACGACTTCCGATATAGGGATTAATATTCGCCATGGGCAGCCGATTTTGAAAGTAGTCCACGATACCACCCCCATTAATCACCAGAGTATTGGCATGCGTCATGTGCATGTACTGCACGAGGCTATCTACATTGTAGTGCTCGGCGTCAGGCTGTCTCAATACCGTTTGAAGGATTCGCATTGGTTTTTGATACCAAAGGTCTTTGGCAATATCCTGGGCAATCATAGGAATATAAGCCGTGAGGATGATAATTAAGGGTAGGATTTTCTTCATAGTTACTTAGTCAGGTGGAGCAGTTGTAGATTAAAAAAAGGCACTGGGAAAATACAAAATGTAAAGACTTCGACAAGGTGAAGTTAGAAACGAGTCTAAACCATAGAAGATGAGCCAATCATTTCATATTCAGAATAGGTTGCACAAAAACCATTGTTGTAAGATCTGAGACTGTCCTATTTTAACAATCACCTCCTTGACTAGTGGGTGAATATTTTATAAATTACGCGTATAGAGATTAATATTGCCTCTCCATTCTTGGCAAGTACTTCATCAAAATCATCATGAAATATTCGTTTCACAAAATTTTAGTCAATGCCATTAGCGCCTTCCTGTTTTTACCAGTGGGTGAAGTTCGAATGTAAAACGCACCAACTAGGTCGCAATTGTTATGTGAAGATATTTGCAAATAGAAGAGATGGTGTTGGAATTGTTGAGATCGAAGAAGTGTTCCATAAACTTTCCCATCGATCTCATTAATCAGAACCATGAAAGTGCGGAAAAGTGATTTCCTGCTTATCCACAACACCACCGACATGAAATATAACTTGGTTTCCCAATCATAGTTATCTAAGTGAGGGATTAGTAAGGCCTACCGGAGGTTGCGAACTTGGGTAATTAATGTGCCAAATAGGAGAATGTTCAAAGAAGAAACTCCCTACGTACTCAATATCTTAATCTCAACCCGTTGATTTTTCTTTCTTCCTTCAGTGGTGTCATTACTGGCTACCGGTTCACGGGGGCCATAACCTTTATATTGAATGCGATCTGCTGCGATACCCTTTCGCACGAGGTAGAGGGCTACCGTTTTTGCCCTCGATTTTGACAGCTCTTCACTATATTTCATATTGATTCGCTGAGCACCTGAACCCGCACTAGTGTGACCCCGTACCTCTATAGTGACCTTAGGGTGCTCCTCCAGGTATTGGAAAAGTTCATCCAGGACATTAAAAGATGTATGATCATGCAAGTTTGAGCTGTCAGCGGCAAAATAGAGATTATCAATTTTAATAATCTGCCCGGTAGTCACTCTTGCATTGTCATTAAGGCTCTTGAGTACCTTATAGTCATTCTTGGGCGCCGCTGCATCGGTGTCTACTGGTGGTAGCTGTTGAGTTACTCCCCTTTCAATGATGTAGACTTGTGTCTCATCTTCGGCCTCACCCAATTCATTTTGAGCCTGTATATGGATGGTGTTTTTACCCTCTTTGAGCGATAGGGTGGTCGAAAAAGAACCGGATAAGGGGTCAAAGTCAAAAACATCAATTTTGACACTGTTTACCCTAAATCTGATTTGAGATTTTGATTTGATGTTGCGGACGATGGCGTTTACTTTTACCCGGTTAAGTCGGGGATTTATTTTTTCGATCGGCTGCAATATTCGGACTGAAGGAGGTAGAATCAATTCCTCATCCTCATTGCACGATATCATAGTGAAGTTTGATGCATGATCTACCAACACATTGCCATTGTAAGGAAATAAGGTGGGAGTCTTAAAAAATGCCTCCATCACCAAATGAGTGATATCTCTCTTTGGTTCTACCTTCCAGCTATATTTTTTCCAATTGGTATTGGTGATGGTTGCGCTCTCAGCGAGTAATTCCTTCTTATCACAGTAGCCATCACCTCCCCAGATCCTCAATTTGATTGCCTGGTCAAAATTTTTCTTAGGTAAATCATCCGGCAGGAATTCGCGGTTTGTGATCGAATCAGGAGCCACGGCGCTCCAATATTCACTTGAAGAACACAGGTAAATCGAAAATGTATAACATTTGTCTTTAAGTAGAGGGTAGTTAAGTCGCTGCCCAACCGCTTCCCAGGTATCGTTTTAGCGGGTCACCATACCCAGGTAAGTATAACCATGATAGGCCGGCCGGTAAACTTCCCAAGCACCGGAAGGTTGCACGTCAGGCGGTGATTCATTCGGAAAGCCACAATCGATCCATCCCTTCGGAGGTAGACTCGCCCTGGCGATATCTTCAAAAGAAGGATTGATAAATTCAGGGTTATTAGGATCTCCCAGATTGTTAAATAGCGCTTGAGACCATGCACCGGACATCATGGTGAAGAACCCTATGGCTAAGTTGATAAATCTATAACCCGTCATGATCAACTTTCAAGCAAAAAAATAACATTTTTGGTTTGGTATCTAACACGTTTTAGTAAGATATTAACGTTTCCTCGACCAATCGTCGTCTATTACCTGCAAAAATCAAAAATCATCTCCTCTAAACAAAGAATTTTGATCATCTCTAACGATTAATTAATGTTTTCCTGAGATTTTTTATCAGGAGAAGGCACTAACACCAGTCACATCATGACCAGTGATTAAAAGGTGAATATCGTGGGTTCCTTCGTAGGTTAATACAGTTTCGAGATTCATCATATGCCGCATGATGGGGTATTCATTGGTGATGCCCATACCTCCGTGTATTTGTCTGGCCTCACGGGCAACCTCAAGAGCCATCTGTACATTGTTTCTTTTAGCCATGGATATTTGAGCAGGAGTTGCTTTTCCCTGGTTGGCCAAAGTACCTAACCGCCATACCAGCAGTTGTGCTTTGGTAATTTCGGTGATCATTTCCGCTAGCTTTTTCTGGGTAAGCTGAAATCCCGCCAGGGGTTTTCCAAATTGCTCTCTTTCCAGCGAATACCTCAGGGCTGAGTCGTAGCAGTCTAACGCTGCTCCTACTGCACCCCATGCGATACCATACCTGGCTTTATTGAGACATGAAAAAGGACCTCTCAAACCTTCGACGTCAGGTAGCACTTGTGATTTAGGCACCCTCACATCCTGGAATACCAGCTCTCCGGTGATCGAAGCTCGCAAGGACCATTTGCCATGAATCTCTGGGGCACTAAAACCGGGGGCATCTTTTTCGACGATCAGCCCTTTGATTTTTCCGGCTTCATTTTTGGCCCAAACTACCGCTATATCGGCAACCGGTGAATTGGTGATCCACATCTTTGATCCATTGAGTATGTATGCATCACCATCATCTTTAATGTGTGTTTCCATACCGCCAGGGTTCGATCCGTGGTTTGGTTCGGTGAGTCCAAAACAACCAATCATTTCTCCTCTGCCTAGTTTGGGCAGATATTTTTTCTTTTGCTGATCTGAACCAAAGGCATAAATCGGATACATCACCAGTGATCCCTGGACCGAGGCCATCGACCGGATGCCAGAATCACCCCGCTCCAACTCCTGCATGATGATGCCATATGCAATCTTATCCATTCCGCCACCCCCAAACTCCACAGGAAGACTTGGTCCGAAAGCACCAATCTCCGCTAGTTCTTTAAATAAATGCTGAGGACATTCTGCACGGTTAGCATAATCTTCAATGATGGGACTAACCGATTGTTTTACCCAATCCCGAACCGCCTGACGGGCGATAAGATGATGGTCTTCCAATAGCTCATCAATCATGTAGTAGTCGTGAGCAGTATATCGGTCTTCTTGTCGTTTGGACATAGCCTGGCATTTTGATTGGCCACAAAAATATTATTATTAGATTGAGTGCCGGAACTAAGATTGTAAAAAAGAATGGCAACCATTGCACTAAAGGGAATGCGATTTCATAGTTTTCATGGTTATTATACCGAAGAACAGTCGGTAGGGAATAATTACGAGATCGATGTGACCATCGTAACAAATATATCCATGCACGATCTTCAAGATGATCTTCATAATACGATTAACTATGAGATGGTTTACAAAATTTGCAAAACCCAGATGGAAATACCTCGTCATTTGATCGAGACGGTGGCTCATGAAATACTGCAAGGCATCCGTTCAAAAATTGAGATAGCCGGCACCTGCAAGGTGAGCATTCGTAAACTCAATCCTCTACTGGGAGGTCTGGTCGACCATGCCCTTATTGAAATCGAGAATTAATTTTATTTGTTACGTAACAATTATAGACCTTCAAAAAACGTCTCACTCATCTAAACAACAAATTATGATATCAAGAATTGCTCTTCTCACCTTGTTTGTTTCACTTATCTCGTGTGATGTTCTTAAGGATGTGCAAAATAGTGTGCTATCTGGACCTTCCAATGCTGAGATCATTGGTGGCTTGAAAGAGGCCTTGACGATCGGTATATCAAAGGGTTCTGATCTGCTCTCCCAGGAAAACGGTTATTATCAAAGTGCCTACAAGATATTACTCCCGGCCGAGGCACGGAAGGTAACCGATAAGCTCAAGGTTGTGCCAGGGTTTAGTAACCTCGAAGAAGAAATCGTCAAACGCCTCAACCGGTCTGCCGAAGATGCTGCTAAAAGCGCTAAATCTATTTTTGTTGATGCGATCAAAAAAATGACTTTCGATGACGCACTTAATATTTTAATGGGCCAGCCGGATGCCGCCACGCGTTATCTCGAGGGTTCTACTTTTGATGGTCTATATGGAGCTTTCCAGCCCAAAGTAGTCGAGTCGCTCGATAAATTTAATGCACTTGAATATTGGGAGAAAGCAATTACCACCTACAATAAAATTCCTTTTGTTGATAAGGTCAATCCAAAGCTGGACGATTATGTGACCCGCGAAGCCCTAAAGGGCCTTTTTGGTATGGTTGAAAAGAAGAGATCGCTATTCGGAAAGACCCGGCAAAAAGAATCAGTGCCTTGCTTAAAAAGGTATTTGCTAAGCAGGACAATACGTAGTGGAGCGATAGATTGGTGCACAGAAATTGCTTTGATTTTGGGTTCAAAATACAGTAATCTAGTTGTAATTAATGTACTGGCTTTGATTCCTACCATGTTATTAAATGCTACCAGGCTCTTACGTTATGTAAATAACCGGGATCCCGCGAGATCAATAATTTACTATTTCTAATCAGAAATTCATGAAAAGGAGAAGTGTATTTGAAATTCTTTTGGCAAGTGTGCCCTTGGTCATTCAGAAAAAAGTGGAGAGATTCTATTCAAATCGAACAACCAAAGGGTTTAAAGTTGCCTCGGGAGAAGCCCGATTTGGAGAACACTATAAGATGAAAGGAGTTACTCTAAATACGCTTGACATCAAGATATCCGGGTCAGATTCGGAAGGCGATTTGGCTGTTTTTGAACAGACCGGAGAAACTCCCAATGGCGGGCCACCTTTGCATATTCATCCATACCAGGATGAATGGTTTTACGTGATTGAGGGTAATTACCACTTTCAGGTGGGAGATGAAAGAATGAACGCGGGAGCGGGTGATACCATTTTTTTACCAAGAAATGTGCAGCATGCTTTTATTCAACTGACAGAAAGAGGCAAGATGATCGTATCCTATTTTCCGGCGGGTAAAATGGAGTCGTTCTTTAAAAAGACGAGCGCATGGAAACAACCTCCGACGATTGAAGAAATTCGTCAAATTTTTGAGGAACACGATATGAAGGTGGTTGGACCACCATTAAAGGCGGGGTAGTCCGAAAAGTAGATTCCTGCAATAAGCATAGTTATGATGACCAGGCAGATAATTTTACGCCACCTGGGTAGGCCATACCAGCACGCATATTGGCTTAGTACATATTTTTTTACCATTGATTGATGATGACAATTCCATACCGATCTTTCATTCTTGATTTATTGCTTTTCTTGACGACATCATTTTTATCCTCATGTCTCTTTACTAACGAAGATTCAAATGATCTGACGGAAAAACCAAACGTACTGCTAATCTTCACCGATCAGCAACATGTGGATATGATGAGCGCAATAGGTAACCCATATATAAATACACCCAACATGGATAGGATCGCCAAAAGAGGGGTGCTTTTTAAACAATCCTATTGCACTTCACCGGTATGTGGCCCTGCCAGGTCAAGTATAATTACCGGTCGTATGCCTCACGAAACAGGGGTAGAATGGAATGGGGATAGTATGAAGAATGATCTCAAAAATGTAGGTCAGCTATTTCGGCAAGCTGGCTATCAGACAATTTGGGGAGGTAAATGGCATTTGCCAGAAAGTTATCCACAGCGACCCAAAGCCAGGCAAAAAGAAATTGTAGGTTTTGACCTCTTACCCTTTATGGCGCCAAATCCTGACAACTGGATGTTGGGCTCTGAAACGGATCCACCATTAACTGAGGCGGCAGTCAAATTTCTTTCGGACTATAAAAAAGATCAACCATTCTTTTTGACCGTTAGTTATCACAATCCCCATGATATTTGTTTTTATGCCCGCAAGGAAGGCTGGGTGACGGAGCATGATTCGTTGCTCAATATCAGACATTATGATTTTGAATATCAATTGCCAGACATCATTGGTACTCACCCATCTCAATATCCGAATTTGCCTCCCTTGCCAAACAATTATGAAACTGACAAGGACGAGCCTGAATTTATCTCCGACAAAAGACAGTACCATCAGGAATATGGCTTAGAAACTCATTTGGCATTCAATGAATTTAACAATGAGGAATGGCAGGGTTATTTAAATGCCTATCACAAACTAACCGAGATGGTTGATGCAGAAATCGGTAAAGTATTGGATGCCCTGGAAGCCAATGGTTTGGAAGAGAATACGATTATTGTTTTTACTTCAGACCATGGAGATGGTGCTTCTGCGCATAAATGGGCTGCCAAACTTAGTTTGTATCAAGAACCTTCTACGGTGCCTTTGATCGTTTCTTTTCCTCAAAAGATAGCTCCAGGGCAGATTGATAATGATCACCTGGTGTCTCAGATAGATATTGTGCCCACCCTCTGCGACTATGCAGGTATCAAGACTGATGTGACTTTTACCGGAACTAGTCTCCGTCCCATACTTGAAAATCCGGAGGCCTCCTGGCGTGATTACCTGGTCGTCGAGCTGGCTGACTACAAACCCGATCAAGCTCGAAAAGGGCGCATGGTACGCACAGCCAATTACAAGTTTAATATTTATTCTACCGGCCAACGAAATGAGCAATTGTTTGATTTGAAGTTGGACCCAGGTGAAACAAAAAACCTCGCTCTTATCCCTGATTATCAAGCCATTCGACAAGACCACCTCAATTTTTTAGAAAAATGGATGAGTCAAACCAATGACAATTTTCTGTTGCCCGAATAGGGGGTTGATTCAAGTTTCATGCAGCAGGAGATAGAGCACTTTATTTGATTTTTACGTTATCCCCTTCATTCAAGATATGATATCGATCCTTCAGATCCTGACTTAATCTGATCTTCACTTCATCCGGATATCCTTTGGCCCAGAAACGGGATTTTTCATCAACCACGATAGTGCCATGGTGTTGCGGAAAAATAAAATCCGGATTTAATGCATTGATTAAAATGACCGACCGGTCGATATACATATTGTGCTCAGTAGGTGAGAAAAATAAAACGTCCACATGTTTCAAAAAAAGATGATCTTCCAATAAGTATGAATCACCCGGTTGCAAAAAGGAAGTGCCATTGATGTTGATTAAATAACCACAGTCTTGCAAATTAGCTTCATAATAAATGGCAAAATTAGCATTGCCATGAATGGCCCTGATTGGTTGAATTTCAATCCCCATTAGCTTAAATGATTCTCTCGGTTTGGCAATGTGCATCCGAGTTTTGGGCATATTCAATTCTTCGGCAATCTGTATACAACTTTCAGGCAGTACAAAGTGACAATTGGATTTTTCGATCAGAACTTTACTCACTGCCTGGTTGAAGTGATCATTGTGTACGTGAGTCACAAATGAGATATCCAGGATGGTTGCTAATTCTTCGGCGGTTATGGGTGTTTCATGAATACGTTCTCCATAATCGAGTAATATATCGGTCGAAACCACCAATGTATCTGATTTGATAATCCATCCATTATGACCGGCCCACCAAAGACCGATGCCTTCCGTATGGGCATTGATCTCGTCAATCATGCGGATACCTTGTCCGATCAATTCTGTTGTCAAAAGAAGCAAAATCAAAAGTCCAATTGATGATTTCATCTGTCAAGAATTTATTCGATCTAAAACTACTGCTTAATATGCTAATTGTCATTTTGCTTTGATGGCACTGGGCGCCAACTGCTTTCAAATGCTGATAAAGGGACAAGAAGATGGAAGAATGGAAAATGGAAAATGGAAAATGGAAAATTGGGAAGGGTATACTTTGAATGGCAATATCCTTGATAACGGTCAGGACAGGTAGAGGAGGTTCTATGCCTCCGGCTTGATGACCCCTGGAAGAATGGAAAATGGAAAATGGAAAATGGAAAATTGGGAAGGGTATACTTTGAATGGCAATATCCTTGATAACGGTCAGGACAGTTAGAGGAGGTTTTATACCTCCGGCTTGATGATCTCTGGAAGAATGGAAGAATGGAAAATGGAAAATGGAAAATTGGGAAGGGTATACTTTGAATGGCAATATTCTTGATAACAGTCAGGACAGGTAGAGGAGGTTCTATACCTCCGGCTTGATGATCTCTGGAAAATTGGAAGAATGGAAAATGGAAAATTGGGAATGTCAATATCCTTGATAGCGGTATGACTGGTAGAGGAGGTTCTATACCTCCGGCTTGAAAACCTAAACTATTCAATGATAAAACTTTGCGAACTCTGCGCGCTCTGCGAGAGCAAAAATTCGAAAAGTTGCTGGCTATTTCAAAGACAATCCTGATTAGATTAAAGGCCATGCCGGTAGAGGAGGTTCTATACCTCCGGCTTGATAACCTCTGGAAGAATGGAAAATGGAAAATGGAAAATTGGGAGGGTATACTTTTGAATGGCAATATCCTTGATAACGGTCAGACAGGTAGAGGAGGTTCTATACCTCTGGCTTGATAACCTCTGGAAGAATGGAAAATGGAAAATGGAAAATGGAAAATTGGGAAATTGGGAATGGCAATACCTCCGGCTTGGATGATTTCTGGAAAATTGGGAAGGGTATACTTTGAATGGCAATATCCTTGATAACGGTCAGACAGGTAGAGGAGGTCCTCCGACTTGATGATCTTGGAAAAATTGAAAATTGAAAATTGAAACTGGAAAATTAGGGGGTGGAATACTGTTGAATGGCAATCACCTTGATAGAGGTCTGACAGTTAGAGGAGGTTCTATACCTCTAGCTTGATAGCATTACATTTTTCGAACAACTCTGTCCATTTATGAAACTTTGCGAACTCTGCGCACTCTGCGAGAGCAAAAAATGGAATCAGCTCATTACAAGAATATGGAATCCAAATGAAGACTCGTTGAAAGTTCTACCCCAAATTTGATTATTTTGGGATGTTTAGTCAAAACTTGCCTCCTAGTACCTAAATGTCTGATTGTCAAAACTACCACTCGATCCATTCCCGCCGTGATTTTCTGGCCAAAACCGCCATGGGGCTCGGTAGCCTGGGTTTGGCTGCTTTAATCAATCCATCTCAGGCGGTTGGGTCACCTAGCGAATCAAGACAGGTTCCTGCAACCGATCAATTCCTGCATTTCGCACCCAAAGCAAAAAGGGTTATTTATCTTTTTCAGAGTGGTGCCCCTTCTCAAATCGATTTATTTGACCCTAAACCCTTGCTCAGGAAACTGAATGCACAGGAGCTGCCAGACTCCGTGCGGCAGGGTCAACGACTTACCGGAATGACTGCAGGTCAAACTTCTTTTCCTCTGGCCGGATCCATATTTGACTTCAAGCAATTTGGCCAATCGGGTACATGGATGAGCGAATTATTGCCTCATCAATCGCAAATCGTCGATGAACTAAGTTTCGTCCATTCGATGCACACGGAGGCCATTAATCATGATCCTGCTGCTACATTTATCCAAACCGGTTCTCAGTTGCCGGGTCGGCCATGTATCGGGTCATGGATTGACTATGGATTGGGTAGTGACAATGAAAATTTGCCGGCGTTCATTGTTCTGGTTACCAAAAACAAGGGAGGCCAGCCGTTATATTCACGGCTTTGGGGCAACGGGTTTTTACCATCCCAGCATCAGGGAGTGCAATTTAGAGCAGGTAAAGATCCTGTATTATATCTGACCAATCCACCTGGGATAGACCGGGAAGATCGCCGTCAGCAATTAGGCTGGTTGAAGGAGATGCAGGAGGCACAATTTGACGCGGTGGGAGATCCGGAAATCGAAGCCCGAATCAGCCAATACGAGATGGCTTTTCGTATGCAGTCTTCCGTGCCCGAAATCACCGATACCTCTTCTGAACCTGATCATATTTACGATCTGTACGGCCCTGATTCGCGCAATCCGGGTACTTACTCAGCCAATTGTCTGCTAGCTCGGCGATTGGCCGAAAAGGGAGTAAAATTTATTCAACTATATCATCGAGGATGGGATCAACACGATCAATTACCAAAGAATATCAGGAAACAATGTATAGAGACTGACCAGGCGTCTGCTGCTTTAATTTTAGATCTGAAACAAAGAGGTTTACTGGACGACACCCTGGTCATTTGGGGCGGGGAATTTGGTCGCACTAACTATTCACAGGGTAAATTGACAGTTGATAATTATGGCCGGGACCATCACCCTAAATGTTTTAGTCTCTGGATGGCTGGGGCAGGTGTGAAAAAAGGAATCTCGTATGGAAGGACCGACGATTTTAGCTACAATATTGTCGAAAACCCAGTACATGTCCATGATTTTCAAGCAACCCTTCTGCACCTGTTAGGTATTGATCATGAGCGATTGACCTACAAATTCCAGGGTCGCCGGTATCGTCTTACCGATGTTCATGGCAAAATTGTCAAAGATATTCTGACATGAAGTTAGATCGTCGACGCCTCCCACTTTCAACCAGTAGTTTCCAAGTATGGTCCGCAATCCTTCATAAGCATCTGATGTCCGCCTTGATCATTCTTGCCGGGTTTTTAAGTATGCACAGTTGCAATTCTCCATTGCCTGAAGATGTGCGACAGGCTTATAACAATATACCTGGCGAAGTTGATTTTAATTTTGATATCCGTCCTATCCTGACCGATCGCTGCTATCCTTGTCATGGCCCGGATGAACAAAAAAGGGAGGCTGGTCTCCGACTCGATCAACAATCGGCCGCTTTTACCCGATTAGAAAACTCCGGAGGTTTTGCTTTTAAAAAAGGAGATTTAAAGCAAAGTGTTGCCTGGCAACGTATTATTTCTGATGATCCGGAATTGATGATGCCTCCTCCTGAATCAAACCTCACCCTGGAGCCTCATGAAAAAGCAAAGATTGCCAAATGGATCGAACAGGGGGCTCCTTGGAAGGAGCATTGGGCTTTTATACCTCCCATTGAGCCGGATATACCCACTAACTTACCCCAGGAGTGGCTGCGGGTAAATCCTATTGATCACTTCATTCAGGCCAAGCTACTAGCTCAAAACCTGACACCTTCGAGCCGGGCGGATAAGGAGAGACTGATAAGGCGAGTGAGTTTTGATTTGACCGGTTTGCCACCTGCGCTGAGCGATGTCGATGCATTTATGTCTGATACGTCGATCAACGCCTACGAAAAATTGGTTGACCAATTACTTGATTCCGAAGCGCACGCTGAGCGATTAGCGATGGAATGGCTGGATGTTTCAAGGTACGCCGATTCCATGGCATGCATGCAGATGGCCTGCGTATCATGTGGAGATGGCGAGATTGGGTGATCGATGCCTTCAGGAAAAACCAACCTTATGATGAATTTGTCACCTGGCAAGTGGCTGGAGATCTTTTACCCAATGCCAGCCCGGAGCAGCGGGTAGCTACCGGATTTTATCGTAATCAACCTTTGAATGGTGAGCTTGGCATCGTGCCTGAAGAATACCGTCTAAAATATGTTGCAGATCGTACCAATACTACTGCAACGGCTTTTCTTGGATTGACCATGGAATGTGCTTCATGTCATGATCACAAATTTGATCCAATTTCTCAGAAAGAGTACTACGAAATGTTTGCATTTTTTAATAATGTGAAAGAGCTCGGGATGATTGGTAATGATCTGAATTTCGGCCCCCTTGTTTTGTTGCCAGATTCAGCTGCCGATCAAAAGATAAAAACGCTGACCAGTAAAATCGAAATCCTGGAATCGCAAAAAAGCCAGATTGCTTCAGATGTTGAATCATTAAAAGAATACGTTAATAAACTTAGACCCGATCAGATAAAATTACCGGTACCTATTGGTGATTTTGATTTCGATAGTTTTCAGACAAAAAAATCAAATGGCCGTACAATAATTGAGGTTGACAATAATCAGCGGATTAATGCAAATGGTACACCTGAAATTGTGTCAGGTAAAATCAAGAATGCGATCAGCATTAATAGCGATTACGACCAGATCTATTTTAAAGATTTTAAGCAATTTGATGCCTGTGATGAGTTTTCAGCAGGAGCCTGGGTGAAGACTGAGAAACTAGGAAGTTTTCAGTCGATTATAGGAAATATTGGAGATAAGAATACTGGCTGGCGAGGGTGGCTGTTTTTTATCGACACGTTAAACAGACCTGGATTAAAGTTGGTGCATAACCTATCTTGTAATTACATTCACATCGTAGCGGAAGAATCGATTGATGTCAATGAATGGACTCATCTGTTTTTTGCTTATGATGGTTCGTCATCTGCCGACGGAGTTAGGCTCTATGCCAATGGCAGACCATTAACCCTTCAGGTACACGCTGATCATTTGTATAAAAATATTCGACCGGTGAGATCTCGGAATTACCAACCGGATCCTGGTCGTAACATCCGGATGGGAATTGCCAGTCAATATTTGTTTTCTGAGACAGACGATGGTGTTTTTTATGGGGCCTTTGATGAGGTAAAAATATTTGATCAATTTTTAACGGCCATAGAAGTTGCTATACTCGCCGGATCATCATTTGATTTAAATGTAAAGACGATAAATAGCCAGCAATCACTCGAATACTATCTCCATAGAAAACATGATCTCTATCGAAAAACTCATCGTGAATTGAAAGGATGGCGTGGAGAAAAATTTGCCATAGTAGATGAAGTTGAAGAAGTGATGGTGATGGAAGAAATGCCCATAGCAAGAAATGCTTTTATTTTAAATCGTGGTCAGTATGATGATTTAGGGGATGAGGTATTTGCTAATACACCTGAGTCTATCTTGCCGTTCGGAGAGCGATACCCGAGAAATCGTTTGGGCTTGGCTCAATGGCTTTTTGACAGCGGCCATCCACTTACTGCAAGAGTTGCAGTAAATCGCTATTGGCAGATGATATTTGGACAAGGTATTGTAAATACACCTCATGATTTTGGTTTGCAGGGGGCTCTGCCAAGCCATCCTGAATTAATTGATTGGCTCGCTGTTGAATTTAGGAAATCAGGATGGAATTTAAGATCGCTTTTAAAAATGATGGTCATGTCGGCCACGTACCGGCAATCATCGGTATTTAGCGATGAACTAAGAGAAAGAGATCCAAAAAATATCTGGCTCGCGAAAGCACCGAGCCAACGCATGCAGATGGAAATGATCCGGGATAATGCACTGGCCGCTAGTGGTCTTCTCAATCATCGTGTTGGTGGCCCAAGTGTCAAACCTTATCAACCAGAAGGTCTATGGAAAGAGAAAAATGAATTCTCCGGATTTCTCATTGAGTATGAACATGATCAGGGAGATGATCTGTATCGTCGCAGCATGTACACTTTTATCCGGCGCACGTCGCCGCCCCCCATTATGACCACCTTTGATGCTCCCGCACGGGATGTCTGTACGGTAAAACGGGAGACTACCAATACGCCATTGCAAGCACTTGTCTTGCTTAATGATCCACAATTTGTCGAGGCAGCCAGAATCTTAGCTGAGCGAGTCTTAAGGAAGGAAGGTCAAACAGTAGAGCAGAGAATTAGCGATGCTTTTCGCCTTGTTTGCGGCAGGGTCCCGAATGAAAAGCAATCAAGCGCTTTAATGAAGCAGTACCATTATGAGAGTTTGAAATTCAGGGACGATCCCAGAGCGGCAGATGATTTCCTGAGTGTGGGCGAAATGCCGAAAGACAATGATTTTAACAACACGGAAACGGCGGCATTAGCAGTGGTCTGTAATACCATCTTAAATTTTGATGAGGCATACATGAAGCGCTAAGTAAGCTATGAGAGGAAACATTTTTAATTATTTTCAGCCCAAAGGGGGAAGCAAATCCGGCGCTTGCTTATATTTAGTGGGTCTTGCTGAAATATTAGAGGTGTCGAATAGAAGAGGGTGCAGGAGTTCGGCAAGCTTACCCTGACTCTGGCAGAGATTAGTCTGACTTTATATTCTGCGGCTTCTATGTGACAGTTTTTATGATTATTCAAGAATAGGCATGCATTTAGTAAGAGAGAAATATTAATGAACTTCAATGCAAGTAAATTACAGACTCACTATAATAATGCGACTTTTACTTTTGTACTATTTTTTTCAATTACAATTCTGATAGCTGGATTCATTGGGTTGATGATTTTGGGATATATTGGAACTTATAAACAGAACTTGAAAATCCTAACGATGTTAGGACTGCTAACATTGACAATGGCATTTATTCTGACAATTTTGAGTTTGATACATAAGTCCAAAATGTCATGGAGAATCTTAGTTTCATTACCGATTATCTTGATTCTAGGGTTTATGGCTTTTTTATTTATTGACTGGATTAAAGAGATATTTGAATTTGATTGTTTAAAGTGTGAATTGTGTACTTGAAGAAAAGGGAAAAAAACGACATGCCAACAAAGTTCATAAGTGCATACCCTTCGGGTTATGAACCATATACAAAACGTTACCACAAAAAAACGGCGAACGCCGGCAAAATCTTTATTATGGCAAAAACATCCTGGGAGTTACCCCCCTATGCTAAATCGGATATGATCTTTGATGCAGTACCCGATGACGAACGCATTTGGGTTCCTCAAGCTCCTAACATTTGGTTTAGACCTCTGTTTCTTGACACAGTGGGAGGAGGCTGGTTTAATTTATTGCGGGTCAGACGTTCGGGCGTATTAAGTAGGCACCGGCATCCGGCACCGGTATATGGATATGTGATTAAGGGGCATTGGCATTATCTGGAGCATGATTTTGTGGCGGCACCTGGCAGATTTCTTTTCGAACCTCCTGGCGAGACGCACACCTTGGTGGTAGATAGTGATGATGAAATGATCACCATGTTTAACGTAAATGGAGCTATGATCTATGTTGACGAAGAAGGCAAAGCGATCGGATATGAAGATGTCTTTACAAAAATCGAAATGTGTATAAAGCATTATGAATCGGTAGGCCTTGGCAAGCAATTTATTGAACAATTTATTCGCTAACCGATGGGAGTTTTAGAGCAGTTTTCACTTGCGGGTAAGGGTGCTTTGGTAACCGGGGCTGCCAGGGGTCTGGGGCAGGCAATTGCGGTAGGCCTTGCAGAGGCAGGAGCGGACTTAATACTGCTTGACCGCGAAACTTTATCAGACACGAAACAAATTATCGAAGACTTGGGCCGACGATGCTTTTGTATTACGAAGGATCTTTCTCAGTCCCGACAAAAGGAGGCCGAAGCTATCCTCGGGGAGGTGATTTCACATATAGGTCAGTTGGATATTCTCGTAAATAATGCCGGTATCATACGCCGATTACCCACTACCGAATATCAAGAAACCGATTGGCAAGAGGTGATTGATATCAATCTCAGTAGTGCCTTTTATTTATCCCAAGCCATCGGTCGCCATTTTATAGAGCATGGTAAAAGAGGAAAGATCATTAATCTCGCTTCGATGCTTTCTTTTCAGGGAGGTTACATGGTGCCCTCTTATACGGCCACCACGAGTGCATTAGCTGGATTGACCCGGGCACTGGCAAATGAATGGGCTGAGTTTGACATCAATGTAAATGCGATCGCGCCCGGCTATTTTCTTACCGAAGTGACCACCGGTATCAGAGCCGACCCAAAGCGTAATCAAGCAGTACTCGACCGCATTCCTGCGGGGCGTTACGGTGATCCGGATGAATTAAAAGGTATTGCGGTATTTTTAGCTTCAGACGCCTCAAACTATCTGCACGGATCAATAATCCCGGTAGACGGTGGTTGGTTGGCGCGATAATCTGGAATATCAAACACCGCGACTGTAGATTCGTGGCTCTCTTTGATACACCGACAATCGGTCCTCTTCAACTAAATACTGACTTATACGGGAGCAGTGGTCGGAGAAAATGGTGTTTTACCCATTCGGATCAAGATGGCGATCAGGACATTTTGATAAACAGTACCAATGTCGCTTGGTTTGAAAATGTTGAACAGGAAAACGAAAAGATTAGTTTTGTTTTTCAGGGAGATTTATCAGACCAGAAACTAGCCGGTCAAACTACTAGCCCAACGACAGTCGATTGGGATAGAAACGGAAAGCCGGATTACTCTTGGGGCGGAAGATGGATTCTTTTATTATTTGCCAAATGATAAATATTAAATAGATAAGCAATATTAAGCAATATATAAATCCAACGAGCTGCAGAATCCCTTCTTTTTCTTTTAGCGAGAGAGGAAGATCTACATCTTCCGGATCGTATAATAGAATCAAAGTAGTGGTGTGGCTTACTAAATATGACCAAAGCCATGGATCTTGCATCAGTATTGCCTTGTAGATGCAGATTGGAATTGAGATGGCTACCTACGGATTATACGGGAGTGACCATTTTCTTTTAATGGCAACCAACCTAATCACTATCACCGAAAGTATAGAAATGATCATAGCGATATTTTCAGGAAGGACAGAATTCGCTATTAAGAATAAGATTGCTCCCGCCATGCAGGCTGATGCATAGATCTCTTTTCGAAAGATCAATGGCGCTTCATTTGACAATACATCTCTGATCACGCCACCAAAAACAGCGGATACGACGCCCATCATGATCGCAATAAGTGGTGATAGACCGAGAAATAATGTTTTCTGTAATCCTAGAATGGTGAATAGGCCAATGCCAATAGTATCAAAGAGAAAAAACGATCTCTTCATCTTGAGAATGGGGTTCTTTAATAAATAGCAAATCGGCAGAGCTGAAATAATGAGATAAACATAAATCTCATTTTGCATCCACCCCACTGGAGTGCTTCCGATTAATAGATCGCGTAGGGTGCCACCACCCACAGCAGTTACAAAACCTAGCATAAAAACTCCAAACAGATCAAATTTTCGATCTACTCCTGCCAGCACGCCACTAATGGCGAATACGAGAGTTCCTGAATAATCAATTGCGGTAATTAAATCCATAATCGTTAAGTATGCATTGATATATAGAAAATATTCCGGACCGATCCCTTTAGACGGTGAAGTACCGAAAAAATAAAAAGTATAGAGCAAATATTATAAATTGTTTTCAGAATGATGAAGAGACGAAGTTTTATTAATAGAATGAGCACAGGCATCGCGGGTTTGGCGTACCCCGTTGTTGTGCTGAATCATAAAAGTAATACCGGCTTCAAAAAACAGGGTCAGACTTTAAAATTTGGGATTGTAGCTGACGTCCACAAAGATTTAGTACCGGATGCAAACTTAAGACTCGAAAATTCATTGCCGAGGCTCAACATAAGGGAGGTTGATTTTATCATCCAACTAGGTGATTTTGTATGGCTGAAATTAAAATCACGATTTTCTTGATATTTGAAGCAATTTAACGGCCAGCGCTATCATGTGCTTGGCAATCATGACATGGATCGAAATTCGAAAGCGGAAATGTTGGAATACTGGGGAATGCCGGCAACCTACTATTCCTTTAATGTTAACGGAATTCATTTTGTAGTGCTCGATGCTAATTTCCTGTATCAAGATGCAAAATTTGTTGACTACGAAAATGCTAATTTTTATGTGGATAGCCGGTACCGGACGTTTATCAATGATGAGCAAATAGAATGGTTTAAAGCAGATTTGGAAAACACAGGGTCACCGACCATCGTATTTTCACATCAAAGTCTTTGGCATTATCAATCAGGGGTTAAAAATAGATTGTCCGTGCAGAAGATTATGGAATCTCATCAGGATAAGATCATCTGTTGCATGAATGGTCACGATCATATTGATTTTCATCATATTCAAAATGGTATCCATTATCTGGAGATCAACAGCATGTCGTATCAGTGGATGGAGGATAAATATCGTTGCACCAAACGGTACCCCCAGGATCTTTATAAACAGTATCCTCACTTAGCTAATTTGGCAACCTATCAGGACGCCCTTTACGCTTTTGCCACAGTGTCTCTTGATGGCAAACTACTGATAGAGGGGGTAAAAAGTAAATGGGTCGAACCTTCACCATTTAGTGTGGGCATGCCGCAAGGAGTCTATGGTGATGAGATCTCACCCACTATTTCGGATTATGAAATAGATTTTTAAGTAACACTTTTTAGAATCCATATGGCATTGTGTATTTTGACTTTTAGTGGTATTTAGTCGTCAAGTCATTAAACCCGAGACCCACAAAATCCAGGGTGTTGCCAAAAGAAAAATAATTAAATTAATTAGAGTCACCAACCCACCAGCACGATATACTTCTCCCGGAAGTAGGTAGCCACTACCGACGAAAATTACATTGCCGCTTGATGCTTGTGGTGTGATCACCGAAAAGTAATTAGTTGCAAATGCCAACATGAATGCCATTAATGCTGCGGGCACTCCAGCCTGAATTGCTACCTCAAGAAAAACCGCAAACAAGGCTAATAATTGCGCGGTCTGACTTACAAAAAAACAATGGATTGCAACATATAATATCGTAAGCATCAGATAAGCGGTGAGCCAGTTTAAATCAGTCAGAAGTCCACTAATTTGAAGGCCCAAAGTGTGCATAAAACCAAGATCATTTAATTGACTACTCAACATATAAAGGATCGAAAACCAAATATAGGTCTCCAACGCATCACCTCCTTCTTCCCTTAAATACTCAAGCCGGTATACACCTGTCAGGATTAACATAGCTAAACCCAATACTCCCACAATGGCCGTATTGATATTAAAGAGGCCTGCTACTCCCCACAAGATGATCATGCCAATAAAGACGGTTAAGGTGATCCACTCTTTCTTGCTCATGGGGCCCATTTGCTCCAGGACTTTGTGAGCAGACTGCATCGCTTCCGGAGTTTCTGAGTCGGAGGAAAGAAAATATACAGTGCATAAGGTAAAATAACAAGGGCAATGATGCAGGGTAATGACGCTGCTAAAAACCAGCTTCCAAAGGTCATATGTACCCCAAATTGACGAGCAATTTCTACACAGATCAGATTGCCAGCCATCGCAGTCATCCATAATGCTGATGATATAGTAAGGCTGGTAATACCGCACATCATCAGATAGCTACCCGTCGTTTTACGCGAGGCAGGATTTGGCTGTGAGCCTGTGTCGAGTGCCAATGCATTGACAATAGGAAACAGGATGCCGGATCGGGCGGTATTACTGGGAATGGCAGGTGCGATAAGAGTGTCGGTTACGGCGATGCAATAGGCAAGCCGCAGAGTGTTTTTGCCAAAACGCCGGATCAATAGCATGGCCAC
Source organism: Saprospiraceae bacterium (assembly GCA_016711125.1). Lineage (GTDB taxonomy): Bacteria > Bacteroidota > Bacteroidia > Chitinophagales > Saprospiraceae > JABDMH01. The sequence goes on from JADJTQ010000009.1 coordinate 233,615, forward strand.
CCGTCGACCCAAACCCGACTTAATCACTCCTTTAGCTACCAGGAATGCGGATAATATAAGGAGCATAAAACTTTCTGAGAACCCTGAAAAGGCCTTTTCGACATTGAGTGTACCGGTGAGCACAACCAGGACCAGGGCAAAAAGAGCTGCCAGGAAAATTGGAAATGCATTGATGAGTACTGCCAGGATAGTGCTAAAGAATACGGCGAAAAGATGCCATGATTGCATGCTGATATCCCAGGGTGGCTGCATAAACCATATGATAATACCCACCAATACAACCAGAATTTTTTTAATCATTCCGGAAATACATTGATCAATTCCTTTTTCAATTCAATACCAATTCCGGGTGCATCTGGCAACCGGACTTTTCCATTTTGGACTGGTATATTGTCAGCGAAACCACCGAATGGATGAAATACATGTGGATACGATTCATTGCCACCCAGGCCAAGGCCTGCCGCAATATGTAAGGCAAATTGATGGCCACCATGAGGGATGCATCGTTTTTTTGACCATTGATATCCGGATAACATCTCGAGCGTCCTTAAATATTCAGTAAGCCCATAACTCAAAGCCGGATCAAATTGGAGATAATCGCGGTCTTTTAACATGCCCCCATAGCGAATCAGATTGCGCGAGTCTTGCATCGAAAATAGATTCTCGCCAGTGGCAATCGGTGTGCTACTTGCTTCGCATACTCTGGCATTCAGCTCAAAGTCCAGCGGATCACCCGGTTCTTCATACCATTTTAAGTCGTATGGAGCTAAAGCATATGCATATTTTAGCGCATCATTTAGATCAAATCGGCCATTGGCATCCACTGCCAGATGCTCACCGTCCATTACTAATTTGAGCACTGCTTCGATCCGCCCCAAGTCTTCAGTTAATGGTGCTCCTCCAATTTTTATTTTAACTGTATCATACCCCAGATCAAGATAGCTCGACATTTCGTCACGGGTTGTTCAATATCTTTTCCCGGGTAGTAGTATCCGGCGGCCGCATACACGTAGACCTCGTCACTACTTACTCCATGATTGATTCGATCAGCCAGGACTGCATAGAGTGGGCGGTCTTCGATCTTGGCTACCAGATCCCAAAGCGCCATGTCCAGCACCCCAACCGCTACCGAACGCTCCCCATGGCCCCCTGGTTTTTCATTTCGCATCATGATTTGCCAGGCTTTTGAAGGATCAAAATTTTGACCGTTTTCTTCCAGTAGATCCGATTCTTTGGCTTCAAGCAGCCGGGGGATAAAACGGGTTTTCAACATCCCATCCTGGGAATAACGTCCATTAGAATTAAAACCATAGCCCGTCAATGGCTTACCATTTCGCAATACATCCGACACAATACTTACCACTGACACATCCATTTTTGAAAAATCAATGTAGGCATTGCGAATGGCCGAGGCGATCGGTACCGTTTTGTGGAGAATTGCTTTTATTTTCATGAATGATCAAATCTCGCAAAAAATACCTGGTTGTCGATGTATGCCGAAATAATTGCAATAAGTCAGAAGCAATTACTTTACAATATCATTGGTGGATGAGATCAGTGGACGTGTCCCCAAACTTGCTTTTACAAAACGCCTATTTTTTTTCTAAATCATTTAAATACGGAATGGAGGTCTGCGCTCCTTTTTTGCAAACAGAGGTAGTCGCAGCTCTTATAGCAAGTTTGATGGCCGATTCAATTTGATTACCGGTGGCCAATCCGGCGGCCAAATATCCATTAAATACATCACCAGCAGCAGTGGTGTCGACCGCATTAACTTTGTTGGTGGGAAGGAAAGCATTTGTACCATTTTTTGAAAGATAAAAGACACCTTGACTGCCAAGAGTGATGATGACGCACTCGTTTACTTTTTTCAGTAAATGAACGGCGGCGTTTTTTATGTTTGCTTCGTTGTCCGGATTAATGCCAGTCAGTACAAAGGTCTCCGACTCGTTAGGTGTGATTATATCTACGGTCTTTAAAATTTCGTCAGATAATTCTTGGGCGGGGCAGGGTTTAAAATAGTTTCCTCCATTTTCATGAGCTATTTGCAATGAGTGCTTCACCGTTTGTATTGGGATTTCGAGTTGAATCAGTACCATATCAGCACTTAGCGATTTCTTGTCTGATACTTGCAATCTCCTGAATGGAAAGGCTGCCATTGGCACCGGGAGCTACCACAATCGAATTTTGTCCGGATGTCTCATCTACAATAATCACCGCTATACCAGAGGGTTTGTCACGATCTACAAAAATATGCTCCGTGTTTATTTGATCTCTTTTATACCCTTCGATGGCCTGACGACCAAAATCATCATTACCGGTTTTTGTGATAAAAGTGACATCACTTCCGGCCCTCGCCGCGGCAACCGCCTGGTTGGCCCCTTTACCTCCGGCGATGATCGAAAACTCATTGCCCATAATCGTCTCACCTGGTAAGGGTATTTTACCTGCGGTCACTACCATATCGGTGTTGCTACTTCCTATCACTATCACTTTATTCATATACAATCTCTTTTTATGATTTCTAATACATCTTTTAATTTAACGCCAATTATTAGATACTTTTTTTATGGTGATTACTGAAATATTGGAGGGTGTCGAATAGTAAGAGAGACAGAGCAGGTTCGGCAGAGGAGCTCACCCTGACTTTTATATTCTGCGACTTCTAAGACCGAACAATTCAATAATTATTTGAAAATATACCCAAATGATTACCCACAAACCTTTTTCATTAAATAATCCAGGATGATTCCTTACATTTTAGATGATCCTGGCAAGAATAATTAATGCTAATCCTATGGCAAAACTTAAAACATGAAGGTCAACAGCCGGTTGGTGCCGGAGGGAGCACCTTTGAATTCCTTCCAGACAAAAACTCCCCAGATTGCAGCAATCATCGTGGCACCTTGTCCCAAACCATACGAGATCGCAAAGCCAGCTTTTTCGGAGGCGATTAGCGAGAGACTCATACCAATGCACCAAATAATGCCACCGAGCAGGCCAATTAAATGAAGTCGGGGGTTACCTAGTCGGAAATAATCAAGGTAGGTAGATTTAATGCCGTTGATCGGCCAAAACATAAAGTAGGTGTTAAAAATAAAACTGGATAGGAAAACTCCAATGGAAAAAATAAATACAGCCGAGTAGGGAGTCAGCAGTCCTGGGGTCGTATTCATAAAGTCACTTGACATCGAGGCCGCCACAAAACGAAAAAAGAAGCCCATTAAAATACCAGCTGCCATCGATATCATAATACCTTTGGTAGAAGCTGAGCCCTTGGTGATTTTTTTATAAGCCATAGCATCCAGGACAATAGCTACAGAGACAAGGCCTACACCGGTAAATAGAAGTAGCGGATTGCCCAGAGGGCTAGCCAGATAATTGACGATAACTCCCAGTACGAGGGCAATGCCGATACCTATTGGAAACGCAATCGCCATCCCGGCAATGTCAATCGCAGCTACTAACAGTAGGTTGGCAATGTTAAATATAATGCCACCAATAAATGCAGATTTGAGTGCCCCACCCGAAGCCTGAGTTAAGTTTGGCCAAAAGGCCTGACCAGATTCACCGGAGCTGCCCAGTGTGAATCCAAAAATTAGAGTCAGCACAATTAATCCTAAGGCATAGTCCCAATAAAAAAGAGGAAAACTCCAATCTTTTGAAGCTAGTTTTTGAGTGTTTGCCCACGAGCCCCAGCATAACATAGTAACAAAACAAAGAATTACCGCCAAGAAGTAGGAATCAACGATATACATGACACAAACATTTGTGTGTAATTAATCAATTGATGTCGAATATCCAAACCGCTCTCTGGATATTAAGTGTCCAAGGGGTCATGCCCCCTTGGAGGAATTTGTCAGGACCCCTTTGCCGATTTCAATAAGTGCTTGGGCAACGGAACTTTCTTGCCATGCTCATCTGGTACCGGCGCTTGCCTAATTGGTTTAATGGAGATCACCCCGGTCCAGATCGGTAAATCCATTTCAGATTCTTCATGGCCTGGAGCTCCCTGCCGCATTTTGGCGGAAGCCTCCGTTAAAGCAAAGCGGACCGCCGTTGTTTTATCCATCTCTTTTTTACTCATGGGTTTCAAATAATCCCAGCTGTCCGGCACCATTTTTTCAGTAAGAGCTTTGAAGGCCTGATATTTTAATTCCTGGTCTTCGACGATCTCACCCTTAGCAAATATGACTACCGACCGGTAGTTAATCGAATGATGAAAAGCGGTTTTTGCCACTACGATTTCATCCGCGAGCATCACCGATATGCAAGCCGGGTGACCTTCTGACAGAATACGGACAAAGTGCGAGCCAACAGAACCATGTAAATAGATATGATCCCCTACACGGATGTACGATTGTGGAATGCTGAAAGGTTGATTGTCCTCCGCATAACTAACCGTACAAAATAGAGCTTCATCGAGAATAGCATAAATCTGTTCCTGATCGTAATGAGCCCTTTGGTTGGCATAACGACTGGGTGTCGTCCGTGGTGTTTTGTGAAGCATACTATTTTTTTTATAAGATAAATGTAGGATATTGCCGGATGGTATGGATAGTCCACTTTCTATAAAATAAGTAGTCCAGTGATTTTAGAGTTGATTAAAATCGATCGAAATGCAGATAAGCCTATTTTCCGGCAGTTGATCGATCAGATCATTCAACTGGTCCGAGACGGAGTGTTGCCATCCGGCTTTCAATTGCCGGGGACCCGTCAGCTGTCTCAAAAATTACTCATCCACCGCAAGACAGCTATTGCTGCCATCGATGAATTGGTGGCTCAAGGCTGGTTAGAGACGATTCCGGGTCGGGGAACTTTTGTAGCTAAAGAAATTGCGGTTATCTATGATCAATTGCCTAAAATAATTGAATGTCCTGTTAATGATCAACCAATTATTGTACCCACTTTACTTAACCGGCAGCTCCAGCCTAATTTCCCAAAATATCACCTGGATGATGGTTTACCTGACCCCAGATTGGCACCGGTAGATGAATTGACCCGTGCTTATAAAAATGCTCTTACTAAGGGATGGAGGTATCCGAAATACACTTATGGTGATCCGAAAGGTCAATTGTTGTTACGGGATTATCTCAAAGATTATTTAGCTAAAACCCGTGGCATGCATGTCGATCGGGAGCAAATTCTGATTACCCGGGGAGTGACTCAAGCCCTATATTTAACCATCAAGGCCTTTATTCAGAAGGGAGACCAGGTAGCTGTGGGAGCATTGAGCTGGGAATCTGCCAATGTTAATTTTCTTTACCATGGAGCCAAGCTAATTAAAATTAGGGTCGATTCAGAGGGCTTGGATGTAGACCATCTTGAGGAAGTGTGTCAGCAATCTGTGCCCAAGATGGTTTATGTCACTCCGCATCAGCAGTATCCCACCACTGTGATCATGCCAGCATACCGCCGGGTAAAGATCTTACAACTGGCTAACAAATATGGGTTTTTTGTCTTTGAGGACGACTATGACTACGATTTTCATTATACACGGCACCCAATTATGCCCCTTACTTCTGCAGATAATGGGGGCCGGGTCTTTTACACCGGGTCATTTACTAAGGCCATTTCACCGGTGTTTCGGGTAGGCTACCTGGTAGCAACAATCGAGCAGGTCGATTTTCTGGCTAAACTCAGACGACTGGTTGATCGTCAAGGGGATGCCATATTGGAGTTGGTCATTGCTGAATTGTTGAAAACGGACGTCATTCAAAGGTATTTGCGAAGGAACCGGAAGATCTACCAGGAGAGACGGGATTATTTTGGACATCTATTACAAGCAAACTTTGCTGATGTCCTGGAATTTACCATTCCAGAAGGAGGCATGTCCGTATGGACGAAGTTTCCTTCTGAAGTATCACTACCCAAGTTGGCCAGGAAGGCACTAAATCATGACCTGTATTTCTATAATGGAGCTTCCTTTAAGTCAGATGATCCTCAACTCAATGCCACCAGACTCGGCTTTGCTTCTTCTACGCATGAAGAACTGGAAATCGCCTTAAAGATTTTGAAAAGACTACTCTGAAATAAATAAAATTGGTTCATTTAGGTGATATTTACTTAAGTGCATGCACTTAGATTAATAATCGACATAAACCGACATGATGAATATGGAACAAATTGTAGAATCAAATATTTCGATTGGAAGCCGGCTATTCGATGATGAAGAAATTGTCAAAATTTATGAAATTGTCTTTCCATCGATAGCGACCTTAATAAACCGGCTAGGAGGATCACTGGAAGATGCCAAAGATTTGTTTCACGATGCACTGATCATCTTTTACGAACGGCAGGATGAAGAATGCGCAAAAATGATCTGGTCCAGGGAGGCTTATATTATTGGGATCGTTAAAAAATTATGGATTCGAAAATTTAATAAGAATCGGGTGAATTGTTCGCTCGATGAGGCGGAACACAAGATTGAAATACCGGATGATTTTTCTCCATCAGTTAATGATCGGCGATTGCTGCGATTTTTAGAAAAGGCAGGTAAAAGATGTCTTGTGCTGCTGCACACTTTCTATTATTCAATGATACCTGTTAAAGAAATTGCTGAGAGATTAGGATATGCCAATGAACACTCAGTGAGTGTGCAAAAATATAAATGCCTGGATAAGCTGAAGAAAATAGTCAATCAGAAATCAATCGAATATGAAGATTTTATGGAATAGAACGTACTGGATCGAAAAATTCCTACTAACTCCTGGTCGCTTTGGTAAAAATGGTCCTTCTGGTTTACTGAATGTTGTACCAGGGTTGCGTGATGAAATGCACTTGCAAAAAAAAGTATATGATTTGCTCAAAATGCATCACCGGCAGAAATTGAAAAGGGAATTGTACGAAGTAAGCCGACAAATATTTCATAATCCTGAGTACAAGACCTTTCAACAAGAAATTGATCAGATTTTTAAACACTAAACCCAAATGCAAAATAATCTTATCCCAATGGTGATCGACAATTCGAGCACTGGTGAACGAGCATTCGATATATATAGTTTATTACTGAAAGAAAGAATTATTTTCTTGGGTGGTCTGGTTACCGAATCTTTGGCCAATGTGGTGGTAGCTCAGCTTTTATATCTAAATAGTGTTGACTCGAAAGCAACAATCAATTTGTATATCCACAGTCCTGGAGGAGGAGTATATGCTGGTCTTGCCATCTACGACACCATGAAGATGATACATGCACCGGTTGCTACCTATTCGGTTGGATTTACTGGTAGTATGGGTACTTTTTTACTCAGCGCCGGTGCTAAAGGAAACCGGTATGCCTTGCCTCATGCCACCATACACATGCACCCTACCGGTGGTGGATCTAAGGGGTATATGGAAGATGTGCGGATTGCCACCCTCGAACAGGAGCGATTACAAACTCAGATCTTTCATTTGATGGGAAGAAATACAGGTCATACATGGCAGGAGGTTGAAGAATTTTTTCTTCGTGACAAATACCTTAATGCCTTGGAAGCTAAAGCCTATGGCATTGTGGATGAAGTGGTAGGAGATGCTAGTGAGCTGGTAAAAATTCAAAATTCGCTCCCTTTGGTTCAAATGATGGAAAAGGCATAGAACATCCCTTACCAGATCCGGGTTATTGTCCGGACAACTGAGGATAAATTGATAGTTTCGATGGAAAATCCAGACGATGGACCTAGAAATAAGAATGGCCACAGAATCGGATGTTCCAGCCATTTTGCCGATCATCAATTATGAAATTGCCAATTCTACAGCAATTTATGATTACGAACCCAGGACATTTGAAATGCAAATGGATTGGTTCAAGAAGAAAATAGAGGACAAGATGCCAGTAATAATCGGGGTCTCAGAGGCTAAAGTTATCGGTTTCGCTACCTATGGTATTTTCCGGCCCAAAATCGCCTACCGCTTTAGCGTAGAACATTCTATTTATCTCGCTCCGGACACCAGGGGCAAAGGAGCAGGCAAACAATTAATGGGAACACTTATCGACAAAGCTCAACAAGCAGGGTTTCATACGATGATTGCTGGAGTTGATGCATCCAACCAGACCAGTTATTTTTTTCATAAAAAGCTTGGCTTTGTTGAAGTAGCCCGTTTTAAGGAAGTAGGCTACAAATTTGATAAATGGTTGGACTTGGTATTTATGCAGCTGTTTTTGGATTGATTTTGGGACGATTTCCAACCCTACGGTAAGCAAGGAATTCATTCTAATAAGTTATTTTTATCAAATGAATACGATGAAGGAACAAAAAAGAGATATCCAGACAGTCACTACGGAAGGGAAACCTGTCGGTCTGTTACCCGAAGGAGTCACCTTTAAAGAACTGTCTACTCAGATCGATGAAAGAGGATCGGTCTGTGAATTATTTGATAGTCGATGGGACTGGCATCCGGATCCTTTAGTTTTTTCCTATTTATTTACCGTCCGGCCAGAAATGATTAAGGGCTGGGGAATGCACATGCAACATGAAGACCGCTATTTACTATTATTGGGAGAAATGGAAGTTGTCTTGTATGATGCCCGGGAAGATTCACCCACAAATGGATTGGTGGCAAAAGTAGTGTTGTCTGAATACAACCGTCGATTAATGAACATTCCAGCGGGTATTTGGCACGCGGATCATAATATTGGTCAAAAGGAAGCATTCGTCGTCAATTTTCCGACAATCTGTTATGATCACACCAATCCCGATAAATATCGGCTACCCGTGGATACGGACCAGATCCCTTACTCTTTTGTAAATCCAAGTGGCTGGTAAGGCGGTGGACCCCAATACACGAAATGTAAAGTTATCCATTATCCTGCCCACCCACAACCGGGCCGATGTCATTGCATTTGCCATCAGATCTGTTCTGTATCAGAGTTTTCAAGACTATGAATTACTGATCGTTGGAGATGGGTGCACTGACCAGACAGTACAGGTAGTCAAAGAGTTTGATGATCCCCGGATCCAGTGGCTTGACCTGCCTAAGGCTCCCTATTTTGGATATGCCAATCGCAATATTGCCTTCAAGGAGGCCAAGGGAGATTATATCGGGTTTATGGCACATGATGATATTATCTTGCCCGATCATTTTGAACTGCTGGTCAGCCACTTGGAAGACAATCCACAACTGGAGCTGGCTTATAGCCGACCTGGATGGGTGACGCGAGATGGCTATATTTTTGGAATCGAATTTAATCTTCTTAATCAGTCAACAAGAATTGCCTTTTTGCAAAGACGTCATAATGCCCTCCCAGCTTCTTGTGTGGTGCATAGAAAATCCTGTTTTGAAAAATATGGTTACTGGAATGCAGATTTACCAGTCGTGGGGATTGGGATATGTGGATCCGAATCATTTCCAGTGGAAGTGGGGATCATTTTGATTTTTTACCAGAAGTGACCTGTCTGCATTTTGTGGCCATTTGGAAAAAAGACGTAAATAGTGGCATAGCTGAAACCCTACATTGGCGCGCACTGTATGAATCAGGAATCGAAATACCACCAATATTACAACAATATATACCAGAAGGTAAAAGTGAACAAGAGGTTTTCTGGAAGGAGATCGAAAAAAACCCTATAGGTTGGTCTCGTCAACTTCGTAAATCCATTGGTAATATGATGGATTTACGGATAGAAACATTAGTTAGTCAAAATCTGGATTTGCGTAGCCAGCTTCACCAATTGAGAGAGGATCAGGAGCAAATGGAAAAAAGAAACTAAAGTCGAGAAGAACTAACCAGTATGAGGGATCTCATGGAACGACTGGTGCAGTCAAATCAGGAGCAAATGACTAGAGAGATCAAGATGAACCAAGATCTGACAAAAGTTACAAATCTCGTAGAACAATTAGGGCAGGTAAGTCATGATCTTCGCAAAGAAATGTTTGATTTGAAAAATGAGCTCCTCGGGCAACAGGATGATCATCGACAGAAAGAAATTGAAAAGTTAGATAACCAAGTAAGTTCATTCAAGAAGGATCGGGAAGATATCTATCATTCGTATTCCTGGAAGATCGGCCGAACCATTACAAAATTGATCGATTTCTTATTCGGGTGGATCGTTAAATGATTGTAGATTGCTGATCGTAGATTGTGGGATTCGAATTTAAAGGGATTCCCAAGCCTGAAGGGATTGGCAAGCCCGCTTGGAATTTCTGATCTGAGATGAAATTCGCGATTACGACATCATTCACTTCTAACCAATTTAACTTCCACACTAAACGGCAAAATAAACACTGCATTGTCGGGCTCGTACCACGTTTCCAAACGATAATTGCCGATAGGTATAAAAACATTCTGTAGACTGACTTCTTTCCGATCTGAATCGGATATTTTCTTGGTGTATTCCAGGGGTTTCAAATTAAGTCTTATTTTACCCGTGCCAGAAAAGTTATTCAAAAAAGAATAATTAAATTCATAAAAACCCGCTCTAGCAACTTCAACATCCCAATATCCGTATATGCTATCCTGGGCCCAAATACCTGGCTGACCCTTGGCGTCATTGCGATTTAATAGAGTGGAGTTTTCCTTGTCGTTTCCAATCACAATTAACGGCTTTGCAGTGATCGGCCACACCTCATTTTTGATCCAGTCGTCGAGATTCAGCTTTAATTTTTTCGCTTCGGTGATGTGTGTCTTGATTAAATTATTTTGCTCGAAAGGGTCTTCCCGAAGATTAAATAATTTAAAATTTTCAAGGAACATCATAGTCCACTTGCCCGATCAATTTAAAATCTCCCTGACGTACAGCCATATTTTGATAGGGCGTGAGGTAGCCACGAGTCCAGTGATGATAGATGGATCGGGTTTCAAAATCAGTTTGATTATTTTGCAGTAGAGGATGTAGACTGAGGCCGTCTATTTTATGGTGATACTTGATTTTGCAGACTTGCATGATGGTGGGAAATAAATCCATATGCGCCGTCGGTGCACTAATTCGTTCCTGGCTGTTTTGTCTGGGATAAATAAGCATTGGTACCCTGACTCCGCCTTCATTACGGTGCCTTTGGTGTCTCGAAAACCAGCGTTATATCTCCGTTGCTGCGGTCCATTATCCGTGAGAAAAAAAATCAGGGTATTTTCCATCAATCCATTTTCTTCGAGACTTTTAAGCAGTTGATTTACATTGTCATCGACATTTTCAACCATGGCGTAGACCCGTCGGGCATCTTCTTGATCCTTGTCAGTCATTGGTGGTATAGGATAACCTTTTTGAGTAAAATAGGTTGACTCCAGCGCCAGGTCTTTGTATTTATTATAATATTCCTCCGGTACTTCCAGGGAGTGTGCGGAGCATTAAAGGCCAGGTAGGCAAAAAAGGGTTTGGACTTATTTTTCAGAATAAAATCAATGGCTTCATTGGTAAACACATCAGAGCAATAACCTCTTGTTTCGACCAGCTGATTATTTTTCCAAAGGGTAGCATCAAAATAGGATTGTTCTTTAAAGTAAGTATTCGCATCGCCCACCTGTGCCATCCCTCCCGCATTGTGCACCAGCGAATGTTGAAACCCTTGCTCCGAGGGCCGGTTAGGATAGGTGTCGCCCAAATGCCATTTGCCAAAAATTCCAGTAGTATAGCCATTGGCTGAGAGCATTTCGGCTATGGTAATTTCTTTGGTGTCCATGATCGCACCTCCATTGTAAGTGTCATAAACTCCGGTACGAATTGATTGCCGGCCCGTCATGAGGCTGGAGCGGGTAGGGGCACATACTGGAGAAACATAGAAATTGGTAAACAATGTTCCCTCCGTAGCAAGCCGGTCAATGGTAGGAGTCTGCACGTACGGATTACCCGTAAAACCAAAATCTCCATAACCCTGATCGTCAGTCATGATCAGGATGATATTGGGTCGCGTCGAAGTCTGTGCAAATGCAAAGAGGGTTAGAAGAATCAGAGATAGGAGTATACAAGATCGAATCATGCCTGTGTATGTTTAATGCTGAGAGATTTTGAAGTTAGGAATTTTCTGAAGATTGGGGGGGAGGCTGCTCTCCCTAATGCCGATTTGTGGTCAGGCGAAACTATTTGCTTATGCAAACGAACAAAATCTACTCAAATTTACCTATGCATCCTGACAAAAAATGGATGCATTTACCTATGCATTCATACAAGTGGTATCAATACATCGACAGATGTCCACATGATATAGCTGTTCGTTTTTATGGTGGATCCTTTCGTATTGATGACCTTATGACCGGAAAGGCAAATCATATAGATTAATAAACATGCCCTATTTCGTAGCAGGATGGTTGGCTGAATATCTGGATTGGTTTTTAGGAAGTGATCGGAAATAAAGCAAATTCAGTTACAATACTTTTTTTATCCAATCATCAATCTCTGGGTCTCCTGGACCGACCTTGAAACCTCCCTATTGCTATCAAATTCAAATTTTCTGACATCACCATGTCATGCTTTAAGAATTATATATTTCGAATTCGATTTTATACTCAGTGTAATGTCAAGTACGATGAGTGATCCGGTATTGAGATTCACAAAAGAATAGTGATTACTATTTGGCTGCACTACCCCGCCAGGAATTTCCTTTTATCGACGGGTCAAATGCCCGTAATGGATGTCTTTGGGGATCGAGCAACTCATCTTCATCCCATGGTTCGAAAGCATTACTTATATTGGATAATCCTGTTTTTGCCAGATCGGGATAATGTCTCAAAAGCACTGATTTTAGATTATTCCTGTCTATCCAGTCAAGGCCCGCCTGGGTATAATATTCAGCAGTATAGCAACTGGTATAAAAGCGGTCAGCCTGCAAACGCCTCGTTGCATTTAAAAGGAAAATTTGAAAGATGGTTTCTCCGAAAGCAAAACCTTGAGGTCTATGTTCCTCGGCCAGCCCACCAATCATCAAGTCAATTAATTCGACATCATTTTGGTACGCTTCCTTCAATAAGCGAATGTGTTCAGCATTAGTAGACAGATCTTCAAAACACTTAATAGGATTCAAGCCCATTGCTCGTCTGAAAGCATTATATCTTGGCACTCCCCGCTCACGTGCGCGTAAAATATCAACTGCGCCCAGATCATAGACGGGATTTCCCGGGATACTCAATTCCTGCATGAACCTGGGATAATTATTGAGAACAAGTTGTCCAGGATTTTGCGAACCAAACGAGTAGAATAGATTGGGCATACCAAACCGGTCGGTGCATTTACCTGAAGCGGCCTGGCGAGTATTGGCGATGGGTAGGTCGACGATTTCGTTACTGATGAGATCCCGGATTTTCAGAGATTCCGGTAGCAGGCTGTGCATTCGGTATACTTCAACAAATTCTTGAGTTAGTCCAAAAGGTGAACCATGTTTTTCAGTTGCGTTGCCAAGAATTCCACCTAATTCAGGATTACTCACCTTAAGGGAACCCACCGTTTTCTTATGTTCGGATGCGTTGAACCAGCTGGAAAGCAGGCCATACCAGTTTGATAGAATACCCTGGTACAATGCTTTGTTCGGATTAATGGCAGCATTCCATTCCAGACTATGAATCTTGGCCATTAGTGCCGCATTAATCAATCTTGTGGTGTGAAAAAGTTGGTTGTCATCCCAGCTGGGATATTTCTGCTGCAGATGATCGCAAATGGCATTATGTTCATTGACAAACAGCGTATGCATCATACTCAGTCCCACCCACCAATTACGCACAAATCCGGTTTCCTCAATACCCTTTTTATCCCTGGGTAAGAGACCATTTTGCAAAATTCTGAGTTTGCCATTTTGGCCGGATCTTAGCCAATCCAATGTCCTTTGATCGTTACCATATACTTGCGAGCCATCCCACCAATGGGTGCATTCGTTTAAGTAAGTGTTTTGAGTATCTTCTTCGATCCGCCATGGATCACTTTGGTTTTTACCAACAAATAGCTTGCTTTGCCAAAATTTTTTCCTGGCCGGGTCATCAAGCGCCAGGGGAATTTCATGGACTTCATCAGTTGTGACCTCACCATAACTAATCCAGTCATGATTTTGAAATTGTATCCATGCCACGGAAAGCATATTTAGGAAGGGCACTTCCTTCATCGGCCCTTTACGAGTCAAAAAAGTTAAGCTTAATTGACGAGGATTGGGAATCATCAATAACTGCGTTTCGTCAATGTTTAAGTCTTGCGGAGTATTCCTTAAAAAACGTGTTCGAGCCGCACCTTCAAGTGGATTTTCCAGGTTGTTCCAACTACCATTGGCAGTGCGAAATCGCACGGCCTCTTCTGGTACAGGAACATTTTTGGGATCGATGAAGCCAACTAAATGATTGGGTGGATAGGTGGAAATCAAATTCAATTTATTGAGCCTGTTTCGCATATAACCCAAGATCAATACACCAAGAAAAAGAGGTCTGCGATACCAGTTGGTCCAGATCTTGTCCCGATAACCCATCAGTTTGCCACTTGTCCAGGTAATTCCATCAACGAGATAGGAAAGCATAAAACCTGACCCTTGACCGGTAGCTCGTCTAAGTTGATTCAATGGGTTTTGAGCGATATTGTCTTGATTTGACGAATCGACTTTAAGTTCTCGAGGTTGAAAAGGAACCTGTTTTTTTTCTTCAGAGAAGAAATACACTTCCGGAGTAAATTGATTGACTTCAGAAATCATATTAGCTTCCGATCTTTCCAGCATTTCCTGAAGCTCCCTATTGTCTGGATCTAATTTGAGGGCTTGTTTGTAATGTTCAAAGGCCGTTTCGTATTCTTCCATAAGGAAAAAACACCGAGCCTTGGTAGCTATTGATTCGGACGAAGGCTCAGTGTCCTCGAGTATAACTAGCGCCTCTTTAAATCGTCTGTTTTCGATGAGGGTTCTTATTTCCTGATGTATCAATGGACTTTGTTTGATCATTTTCTCATTGGCTTTATCACTTCGCCATCTTCATTTCCAAAATTACCAAATGTTATCTGAGTGTGAATCACCGAAAACAGTGATTCCGTTTTTTAGTAGTACAGCATGATCAATGATCATGGGATACCGCCCATTGTCTATAACATTCGTTAAATTGGCTCAAACTATCGGAAGGGTCATTTATTTTTTGAATGTGATAAATGACGGTTATCAACCAAATTGAAAGTTTTTATGAGTAAGCCATTGATTTTAAAGAACCTGGAGGAGGTATTGATAATTCTGGAAAAGATTAAAAATGCAAAGCACATTTCAGTGCAGGGCATCTGGGATCTGAACCAAAACCTGATACACTGTGCCCATAGTATTGAATTTGCGTTGTCGGGATATCCATACAGTAAACCGCGAATTTTTCAAAAGACCATCGGGAAATTGGTGTTCAACTATTTTGACTGGAAAGGATTTATGCGACACGGCACAAATGATCTCATTCCAGGGGAGGATCATCTTGTCAATCTATCGGCGCAGAATGGTATTCAACAATTGGAAGAGGCCATTCTGAAATTTGATTCGTGTAATCGACCGCTGTGTCCGCATCGATTTTATGGTCAACTTTCTAAACAACAATACGCAAAAGCTCACACATTACATATCGCTAATCATTTGGAATTGATCCAATTTTTGGATTAAACGGATGAAATATTGAATTTTTTTTGACATTGCTGTAATTACAATATTGTCAACACCAGCCTACTGTGAGTTTGATCACAGCCGTTTTTCCACCCCCTGCCCCCTCAAGGGGGATATTTTTTGTAACCCTTAATTAATTTCCATTAAGCCGAGAGAATCGCTACTTCCAAATTCCAATAGATCTTTGATTCCGTGAATTCGCCTTTTCTATCTGAATTAGGTGCACAGGATTTAGATTAAAAGATCGTAGATCGATCTTGAGGTCTCTTGGTCACGTTTTCCCCCTTGAGGGGGCCAGGGGTGGACTTTTAATGACAAGCTCTGAAGTTCATTTATTCACTAAATGAAGTTTATCAGCATCAACATTTGAAGCTTTTTTAAACTGGAGATGGAGTCAGGATTGATAAAATCGTGGGATCAATCTATAATTACCTGGTCACGTTTTCCCAATAGTAGTCAAGAGATTGGAATTACACACGTTTTTCCACCCCCTACCCCCTCAAGGGGGATATTTTTCGCTCAATCACCAACCCGTTATTTCTTTCAACTTATTGAAAAATTGATTTTTCCGTTCTGAATTGATGCCCCAGTCTACCGGCACACTTTGATATCCGGATTTAAAATCTTCGCCATCCATCCGAAAATCGAAATAACCCCAAGAAGCATAAGCACCGATGGCTTGAAAAAAATTGTTGGTCTCGGCCTCAAAGTCAAAATGATCATCTTCATTAAAAATGATGGGCATGGGTTTGTACCCGCTCACCTGTCTGGTAAGCTTCACCATTTCAGTAATTTGTTCGGGATCATGTACGCCGTTACCATGCAGGAGCAAGTAGTCGGCTCTGCCTACTACATTTTCTTTGGGTATCCGCCCTCCGTTATAGCTTGTACTAACCGGGAAACGAAATCCATTGTTTTCTTTACTTTTTATTAGATCGATTAACTCGTGGATTCGATCCGCTTTAATAATATCACGGTCATATTTATTATTGTCACATTCATTGGCAACCTCGATTAAAATATTTTGATATCCCTCGGTAATTAGCCAGTCAATTACATTTTCAGTTGCGTGAATCACCGCATAATCATCTTTTAAATTCTGGTCTTGTCCGAAATAGAATAGTCCAAGGATAGGTACCATGCCCAATTCATCTGCTCGATCAAGTATCTTTTTCATTCGGGCCATATAATCCGGTCTTAATCTCCCATCCTCATAGTAAGCCGAATTGTACCAGTCGCTGTTGCCATATCCTACCGGACTGCCACCCTGTAGATTGATGGTAAATGATAGGAGACCATGGGCGTACCAACTATCCATGGCAGAAATGAACTCCTGAGTATTTCGGTCAGGATCCCATTTTTGCGTATCGGGATATTTCCAGTTTCCAACCGTTGTCGGATTAAGGTCGTCAAAAATACCTTGTACCATTCGGCTGTTAAAAAGGAGTCCTTCGATTCGGTTGCCGTTCCAGTAGCGTCCTTCATAGGTTTTTTTGCCATTGATTAAAAATGCTTCACCTTCTATCGACACTTTTGTTTTTTGAGTTGGCTGAAGAAAAGAAAGATTCAGCAGTACTGTCACCAATATAAATATTGGGATGAAGAAGGCACGATGTGTTTTTATCATTTTATGAATGTTTAGAAATTCGAAAACCAGCTTATTTTTATGTCCGTCTTGATGCGGTTATTTTTTATTTTAGTTTGTAAAGGGAATATAGAGAATCATTCTTTTTGTTAACCATTGTATGAGCAGCTTTGATCATCTAAAATAATTCAACATTGCATGATGTTAGATTTGGACTTCTTAGCGGGCAGCGTCACACAACGGCGTGGTAGCCGTCCCCGCCAACCACATTGCAGATACGAGGGGATGTCGGCGGGCATGCACTCATCGACACATCATGAGATTTCAAAATGTAAGCGTATCATACTTATGAGGGTGGTACTCCTAAATGGGTGAGGTAATAGATCAGATCTCTCAATTCATCTCTGTGCAATGAGGCGGTTAAACCCTGGGGCATCAAGGAGACGGGACTGACATCAATTTTTGTTATCTCCGAAGCCGGAACGGTGAGAATTTCTCCATTTGCTTGTCTAAGAAGGGTTGCCGAATCGGTTTTCCGATATAACGTACCACTTAGCACTTCACCATTGGTCTTGGTTATAATGACGGTTTCATATCCCTGTTTAATATCGGAACCAGGATTTAGAATGGATTCTAAAATGGAGTTGGGAGTCATATAAGATCCAACCGTGGTGAGATCGGGTCCGATCAGACCTCCTATTCCCTTGATCTGGTGGCAGGTGGCACAAAGCAGCTGAGGTCTTCGGTAAATCGAGTTTCCTCGAGATCCATTCCCGCTTGCGGCGACATCAGCTAAAAGTTGCTTCTTTTCATCATTTGACATCTCAATACCAACAGCTTCCAGTGATCCGGCTTCTCGCAGTACTTTTTCCATTTCTGACAGATCCAGGCCGGATGTCTGAGCTACTCTTAGACCCGCACTGGCTATGGGTTCTGACAATTTTGTTCCCGATAGAGCTTTGGTGAGAATGGCTGGACCATCCTCAAGTTTTCGGTAGGTCATAAAGATGAGTTCAGCATCTTTCGGATCTTCCAGGTTTTGCAGGAGGTCAACAACACTTTTTACGGCATCTTCCGGTTCTTCCTCGATCCATGCCGCACAGGCGGTGGTTCGTATGGACAATTCGTGAGGAGATTTCGCTAGTTTTTTGATCGCTTCCAGTTGATCAATCTTAATCATTGCTTTACATGCTGCAAGACGTTCGCTTGAGCTCGCATCCAGGTCTTGTGCCTTGTTGATGAGCATATTGGCAGCCTCTTTCAAGTGCCACCGACCTACCAACTGCAGTGCAGCTATTCGGATATTGGAATTATCATGTTTCAATAGCCCAAGCAATACCGCCCCATCAGTGGGTGCTGAAATATTGGATTTTGGAGCATCTGCCATAGCTTTCAACAGCTTGATGTTTGATTCACTGACTGCTTTTTGAAGCACCATGGAAAGTGTTTCTGCATCACCCAGGCGCGCAAGACTATGCCAAGCTTGCTTTGCCAGGGTATCGCTCAATTCCGGCCGTTTGATGAGGTCGGTCATCTGACCAATAACTTCAACATCGTTACAGGCAATCAAAGCAAACATCTGCTTATTTATGTCACCACTAAAATCGGTCTGCCCATTGATAAGTGCGGGTAGCCACACATTCTTTAGAGTCTTGACCGTATGCCAAATAGCAAAGTCCAGATTCTGATCAAGGGGTTGGTCAAGCGCTTGCAAGGTGAGTTCGGCAGATCGAAGGTTGCCCAAAGTGCGCAGTGCATGAATGGTTTCTAACCTCACTTGCGGATGAGGATCATGAATCAGATCTGCCAGAATTTCTAGCTTTTGTTGCTGCTGATTCCATTTCATCACCATGCGAACCGCCCCTGCTCTGACTTTTGGGTTGTTTGCTTGAAGTAGACTATTAAGCAGTTCATCATCGTAAGCATTCAAAGCCGCTCCTAACCAAAGGGCCTCCAGGCGATGCCGTTCGTAGTCAGGATCAGATTGCCTCAGATTGAGTACCCAATTGGATAGCATTTTTGGACTGCAGTGTTGAG
The DNA here is from genome assembly GCA_016711125.1 of Saprospiraceae bacterium. Taxonomy (GTDB): domain Bacteria; phylum Bacteroidota; class Bacteroidia; order Chitinophagales; family Saprospiraceae; genus JABDMH01. Next base: position 252,741 of record JADJTQ010000009.1, read on the forward strand.
CAACCAACTCCCGGTTGGCTTGTATTCTTGTGTTTTGTTCAGGTGATTTCAGATGATCCAGGAGCTCTGAAATGCTTGCTCCAAAGATCTTGGGTTTGGGCACCAACGGTTTGTTTTTATTAGTCAAACGCCAGATCCTGCCATGAGTCTTATCTCGTACCGGATGGTGAAAATCTACCTCTCCGTGATCGATTATTGGATTGTACCAATCGACAATATAGACTGCTCCATCAGGGCCTACTTTCGTATCAACCGGCCGGTAGGAACGATGGCTGCTGTGCAAAATGGTCTCAACTTCTTCTGACTGATAACCACTATTGTTGGGCTGTATTGCATATCGAACTGTGCGATTGGCCCGAAAATCAGAGGTGATAATGCTTCCTTGCCAACTAGAAGGAAGGTGCCTGCTATATACAACTTCTGCTCCAGTGTTTTTGGGTGTGCCTGAATTTAGGCCGTCGATCACGCGATCTGCTCCGACCGCAGTGGCATGGGCAGATTCAGGAAAAGGTAGTTAATTCCTGAGCCCCCGGCCCCATCTGTGGCAAAAGACTGACCCCATTCATCCAGTGCCTGGCCCCAGGGATTGATCAGGCCGCGGCTGAAAATCTCCAAGCGACCGGTTTCTGGCCTGAATGACCAGGTGCCGGACCCGTTGAGCCGCCGCTGGCCATAGGGAGTTTCGACAAAAGTGTTTATGTAAATGGATTGGGTGAAAAATAGATCACCCCATGGAGCCCACCTGAGCCCGTGAATCATATGATGAACATCCGCATTCCCAAATCCGTCAAAAACTATCTGACGGGTATCAGCGATATCATCTCCATTCGTGTCTGCCAGAAAGAGAAATTGAGTTGTGGCGGTTACATAAGCTCCGCCTGGAACCGGCATGACCGAGTGGGGCACGAAGAGACCTTCCGCAAATACTATCGACTTGTCGGCCTGACCATCTCCATTAGTGTCTTCCAGGATGACAATACGGTCATTGGGTTCGCGACCTGGCACGATATGCGGATAGGTACTGCTGGTAGCAACCCAAGCTCTTCCCCGGGTATCCCAATTCATATTGATTGGGTTGGCAATCATCGGATCTGCAGCAAAAAGATTGATCTCAAATCCTTCAGGGACCTTAAAGGACTTTAATTCTTCAACTATATTGGGCCCGGGAATAAATGCGGGCACTTCATCTTCAGGATAGTTTTTTGGAGGGTGCCAGGGTTGGATTAGTTCAACCTCAATTCGATGTTGGATGGGTGCTAACAAATCACTGATGTTTGATTCACCTTCTTGGACCAACTGTTGGAATTCATCCATTTCATATGCTAAATGACCCATTTCGTGACGACGGAATAGGTAGATATATGCCTCATTGAGTGGTCTTAAACGATAGCGATACAACCGGTTTTTTAATGATATTTCTTGTTCCAATTTTACTCTTTGGATTGAATCCGTGACCAACGATATCGGAAAGGGCCCTTCTCCTTTGGTTAACAAAACTCCATCAACATAAAGTGCAGCAGGAGCATTGATTTTAAACTGGCCCAGCGATGATAGACCGTGGGTACTTAGAGAAAATTGCACACCTCTTACAGTTGATTTCCATCCAGTGATCGTCACCTGACTACTGGCTTTGATCAAGCCATTGCTGTCCAGTTCTACCGAAAAGTCAGCTGGCTTCTGAAGATCAAATGAAGCGAGGATCCGATCACTCATTTTTTGATAACCGAGGGCATTAAGTTGAATGCCATCGGAAGTATATTGTTGTTTTTCGGGTTCTGTAACTAGCAGATCAAATAAATCGATGAATTGCCGCTTTTGCTTCCAGGCAATTTCACGGATGAAGTCTCTTGTTTTTTCGAGCTGCTCATTTCTTTTACTGAGGGTCTCTTTATCAGTATGAACCAACTCTTGTTTGGGCGGTGCCAGCAAAACCACATTTAATTGCAGCGAATCGGTGAGGGTAAGCAGTCTCTGATAGCCGCTTTCAAATAGCTGCATTTTCTCCGGATCACGGTTAAACGCATTTTCAGATCCATAACCGATAATCAGCACCGTGGGTTTGGCATCAATAATATGTTGGCTCAAAACTTTCGAACCAAACCCTTCTTCTGCTGTGGGAGGTTCCCAGGATCGAGTATTCTGAGCAGAGCCAAACTGTGATCTTGCTGGCCAAAAACGTCGTCCGCAGGCCACCCTATGTTGCGGAATATGATATCATTGTTAGGAAATAACCTGCCTATGGCTGACTCAAGATATCCATTGTTCTCCATCTCATTGATCAGAGTACCGCCGATAAGTGTTATATTAATCGGAGCCTGGCTCTCGGGTAAATTGATAGCGTGTACCTTACTAAAGTCTCCGGGTATTCCGTCGGTAGTCCATAGCCGGATCTTCCACCACACTTTTGAGACGCCAAGCAATCCATTATCAGAAATACCGATTGCTGAATCGGGACCAAATCTACGTTCACTATCCCAAATATCTCCAATATCATTTTTCAGCAGGTCCTCACTACGTGCAACTAATATTTGGTAACTGCCTTGGAGATTACGATCAACTGTCCACGAAAAATGAAGACCAGAAGGCAAAAGTCCATCAGCGTTTTTCTGGATGACACCATTTAGATCACGCGGGTTTAAGATGCTATTATTCGATGATTGGCAGGCTGTAAAAAGACATGCTAAAAGAATCCAATAGATCGGTTTATACTCCATCGAATGAAAATATTCAAAATACCGAAGGGCGCAAAATTTATATTTATTCTCATGGAAAACATGATGAATTCAAAGTCAGGACTGGTAGACTCCCGTCGCTGTTTTCAATTCAAGATCAGCGGTAAGTAATTGATAGACTGCGTCTAAGTAATTAGACTGAGCATTCTGAATCTCAGATTCGCTATTGCGTAATTCTATAGGCAGTAAGATTCCTTTCTGAAAACGAAGCTGATCAGAGGCATATACCTTTTCTGCCAGCTTTACATTTTCTTCAGCCCGTGCAACAGCTTTTAGCGCCAATTCAACTTGCACCCGGGCTTGTGCCTCTTCCTGTGCAATTTGATATTGGGTTTGTTGAAGAGTGAGATTTTTCTTCTTGAGCAATAACAATTGTTCTTGGGCATCTAATTGAGCAAGAGGGAAACCAGGTATTGGATGCAACAGGATTAAATTGATCATTCAAGTGCAGGAGGCCATAATTTGCATATGCGTTTACAACCATTTTATTTCTGGCCAAAATCAATCGACCTTGCATAGAGGCTTCTTTTTCTTCCAGCTCCAAGCGTTCGATCTCCGGACGTGCTGAAGAGGCTCGTGCATTTTGAAGTTGAATTCGGGTTTCTAAAGTCTTCAGATTGTCTGACAGGGAGACAGTGATCTGCGGATCCAGATATATTTCATTTTTTAATTGGAGCATACTCAAATAGAATTGATCTTTTGATCTTTCCATTTCCAGTTGTGAGTTAGTGGCAGCGACCTGAAGTCTTAGCCATTCATTCTCCAGTAATACCCCTTGTTGCCATTGGATTTGTCCGGTCAGTTGATTTAATTGGGCTCGCTCCAATGCCTGTTCAGCGATTTCCAATTTTTCCAGGTAGTAGACAGCAGCATAGTATGCCTGACATATTGCAAGTTGTAGTTTTAATCTTGTTTCCTTAGCCCGCTGTTGCTGGATTTGGGCTCGATTTACATTGATTTCCCACTCGATCTTCTTGGAAGGATCTGATATTATCTGATTTAACCCCAGTCCAATGTTGTTTTGGAAACGGGTGCCAAAGCGAACCGTAGACGTTCCTTCCGGATTTTGTCCTGAAATATCAAAAGGCAAAACGGTCGATTGAAGTTGAGTGTTTATCCGGAAATCAGCGGAGCTCTCAATTTGGGGAAGCCGGTGAGCTTTGATTTTAGCATTGGCCTGGTCTGCAATCTGCTGATCAATTGATTGAATCTGTAATTCCAGACGATTAGACAAACCCTCCTCCAATGCCTTAACTAAGGATAGCTCCATTTCAGACTGACTCAAGAGGATCGTCAAAGGCAACGCAAAAGAGCTTGATATTAAGATCAAACGCATAATCTGCTTTCTTTTTCTCATCATTTCTTATTTATGTTCATCGTCAGTCTTATCGGAAAACGGCGGCTGGCTCCAATTTGGTGATTTTACGCATACCAAAAAGGCTACCCATCACGGCGATAAAGAGAGTGACAATAATCAAGGCATACGTGAGAATTGGAGTTAACTGCAGATCCAATGATCCTTCGGTTGCGTTGATAAAGAAAATTAAAAGCCCATATGCAAGAATAAATCCCGTCACCGCATAGATGCTTGCCTGCAAAAGAATCAATTTTCTAATTTTTCCATTATTGGCTCCTATTGCCTTTAGGGTTCCATAGTCTTTGATGCGGTCACTTACCGCTGAGTACATGGTTAGCCCCACAATTGAAAATCCGGTTATTATGGCAAACACTACGAGAAGACCAAAAGAAGCGACAATGCCGCTGCTGGTAGCAAAATATTTTAGAGACTGGCTTCTAAATTCTTTTCCGGTTAGAGCTTTTACCGAAGGAATGACTCGTGTTATTGCACGCACAACTGAACTGGCAGAATAATTCCTTTTCCACTTAATTAAAAATGCTGATGCCTCAGTTGCCGGAAAGTTGGTTATTGCTCTTGTTTTTTCAATCGACGAAAATGCATAGGGTACCCCTAGACCTTCGGTTCTCTCCGTCAAACCGACGATTCGCATTTTTACACCATTTAGTTCTACATATTGGCCGATTGAAACTAATTTACCAAACTCAGTATTGGCTTTATCTAAAAAAATACCTCCGGTGGTAAACATATCAAAGGGATTGCCACTAGAGATATTCCATGGTCCTCCGGCAAATTCCGGTGCCTGGGTTCCGATCATGGTTATTGGGAATTTTTTACCATCTGCCAGTTTTAGATTGCCTCCGCTAAAAACTAAAGGATGGACTGAAAAAACGCCTTCCACACTCATCAGGCTACGGGCCAGCCGCATATCAAGGGATGGTAGATCGGTGACTTGTTTGCTTTTTGGACTGACTACCCAGATGTATTGCTGATTGAAGGTAGCTAAAGATACGGTGCTGCCTAAAAGTGCCAGGCAAATCATCATCTGTTGTCCAACCAAAAAGACGGACAAGATCATCCCAAACAGAATACCAAACATTTTGGCTTTGTCAAACCACATGAATTTAAAAGCATCACGTAGCATGATCTAAGGTTTTAAAAATATTCGGCAATCTACCCGGCTCCCGTAGATCGGGATGGTACCTTGATCCAAACGCACTTTGACCTCGCGAACCCGGCGGTCTTCTAGCTCGGTTGATTGATTTTTAAATAATGATTTTTGACTCAGATATTCAGCCGCAAAAATGACAGTACCCCTTGCTAATTCTTCTCCCGTCAATTGTGAATAGATCACGGCCTTTTGTCCTTCTTTGACAGCCTCGGCAAAAAATTCATCTACTTCGGTATTAGCAATAATGCCACCAGTTGGTGCATACTCTAGAATGGTTGTAGCGTTTGTGACATATTCTCCTGGGTTAACGAGTACATTCAGTACCTGCCCAGCCAATGGTGCGTTGACCTTTTTTTGAGAAAGCTGAGTTTGATAATAAAAAATATCGGATTCGATCTCTGACTGATTGGCCTTAGTCTGTTGGAGACTTGCATCCATTATGGCCATTTGTTGTTTTCGACGATCTAATAGTTCCTGTCTTTCAATTACAGTCTGTCGGGTTTCGGCACTGCCTGCCAGTAGATCTTCCGCAAGCTTCAGATCTCTTTCTGCCTGTACCAGATCTAGCCTTGCCTGGTCGAGGTTAGCGATAGCTACCACTTCATCCGCTTTTTGAGGGATCCTTTTGCTTTTGGCTTGCGCTAGCTGTGCAAGTTCAAGGGCTTCGTCAAGCCGGATGACTTCCTGGCCTTTTTCCACCATTTGGTTGGCTTTGACTAGTACTTCCAGGATCTTACCAGAAGCACCAGCGTTCAGTGAAACAATTTCATTTTCAGGTTCGATTCGCGCTACTCCAAACACTTCATTTTTTAGCGGCAATACTGAGCGCAATGAGTCTGTAATATCTGCTCCCTGATCAGGTACAGATGCAGGTGCAGAGCAAGCAGGTAAGAAAATTAAGTGCCCGTAAAACAGGATGATAAAACCGATATATTTTAGTGTTTCCATGATTCGATCAATTGAAAGATCCAAGATCCATTGGTGATACATAGCCATTAATAACCTCAACTGCCCGGGTGGCGTATTGTTTCAGACGAGGGTCATGGGTAACTACTGCTACAGATTTGCCAGATTCTGCCAGCAATTTTAACTCTTGCATCACTACGCTAAAAGAATCTTTGTCCAGTGCGGCCGTGGGTTCATCACACAAAATGATTTTAGGATTCGTCACCAGTGCCCGGGCTATCGCAATTCTTTGTTGCTGGCCTCCCGATAGCTGTTTAGGTAGATTACCTCTTCGATCCGACATGCCAACCATTTCCAGCGCATGGTTCACCTTTTTTCTGATTTCACCGGAACGGGCACCTTGCAGTTTCAACGGCATAGCCACATTTTCTTCAGCGGTAAGTGGAGCCAGCAGATTAAATTGTTGGAATACAAATCCAATAGTGCTCAGCCGAAGTGCAGCCAGTTCTCTTTGCTTCATAGTATTTATGTGATGCCCATTGACATATAGCTCACCAAAACTGGGATAGATTACGCAACCAATGAGCGAAAGCAGAGTTGTTTTGCCCGATCCGGATGGACCAATAATTAGGAGAAGCTCTTTAGGTTGTAGTTCAAGATCGGTAGCCTGCAAAGCAACAATGGTCTGATCTCCTGACTGATATTGCTTTCCTGCACCCTCAAGCCTTGCGAGCATGATTTATCTGTTTAATTCACTATTGAAACTGAATTAAATTAGAATAGTTTCGGTCTTGAACCCACTTTTTGAGATTGGAATTAAAGTGTGATCTCATTTTCGAAGAAGCAGGCAATATAGTTTTTTTAGATATTGGTATTTAGTCCTTATTTGCAATAGTAAGAATTTTTTTTGGTGACTTGTAAATATCATGTCAGAATATGCAATTTGGCAAACTTCAGCATAATCCGTCTTTGAGGATTACTGACACCTTGAAAAAAGATGGTTGCTACTTTTGAATCATTAAAGCCATCCACACTCAAGACCTTACCTTCTCCAAACTTCAAATGCCTTACTTTCATGCCGGGCATTATTTGATGGGGAGCTGCTGCTTGAAAATCAGGAGGTATTCCTTGTGTTTTTTCGGAGACCGTACGACCAAAATTACCCTGCACACTAGCTCTCAAACGCACAGGTTCAGCGGCCTCTTTATGTCTTGCCATGGTGCTGTCCATTAGCTCGGCAGAAATCTCTTCGATAAAGCGGCTTGGATCATTATAGACGATTTTGCCGTAACGATAGCGCGAACCCGCAAAACTGAGGGTCAATAATTTCCGTGCCCGGGTGATTGCTACATAAAATAACCTTCGCTCTTCATCGATACCATCACGCTCGCTTAATGCTTGCATCGATGGAAATATGTTTTCCTCCAGGCCTGCTACAAATATACTATCAAACTCCAGTCCTTTGGCAGAATGCACAGACATGAGAGTGACATAGTCCCGCTCACTCTTGTCATCATCGAGATCGGTAACCAGGGCTATATTTTGCAAATACGAAGCCAGGGATTTATCATCGGATAAATTATCGTCAGCAGCTTCATCATTTTCACTAAAATCTTTAATGCCATCAAGCAATGCAGTCAGATTTTCCAATCTTGACATGCCTTCCAAAGATTTATCTGACCGTAATTCGGCAATTAATCCTGACTGATCCGCTATTAATGTAGCTGACTCAAAAGCATTTAATTCTTTGGCTTTTTTACCAAAATAATCCATCATTTTCACAAAACCCATGAGAGTAGTCCTGGTCTTGTTTGGCAGTGGGCACTCAGCGATGCTTCTCCAGATGGTGATTTCATTTTCAGTTGCAAATTGTGAAATGTTATCCAGAGTAGAATTTCCGACGCCCCGCTTAGGATAATTAATAACCCGCATCAAAGCCTCCTCATCAAAGGGGTTGACACTGAGACGTAAGTAGGCAATTAAATCCTTGATTTCTTTTCGTTGATAGAATGATTGACCACCAAATACTTTATAAGTAATGTTATACCTCCTCAATTGCTCCTCAAAAACCCTCGATTGCGCATTTGTGCGGTATAAGATGGCAATTTCCTTATTGGGTATATGATACCGGTTTTTATGCTCGACAATCATGTCGGCTACCCTTCTGCCTTCTTCTGTGTCAGAAACCGTTTTAACCAACTTAATTTTAGAAGAGTCTATTTTATCGGTCCAGATCTTCTTTTGAATCTGATTTTTATTCTGCACAATCACCTGGTTGGCTGCTTCCACAATGCAATGCGTTGACCGGTAATTTTGTTCTAACTTAAAAACATTGAGATTGGGAAACTCGTGTCGAAAATTTAGGATATTATCAATCGTAGCACCTCTAAAACCATAAATACTCTGAGCATCATCACCTACCACACAAATATTTTCAGAGCTGCCTGGATATTTAACCAATTTTTTTAAAATGGAATACTGTAAAAAATTAGTGTCCTGAAACTCATCCACTAAGAGGTGGACAAATCTTTTTCGGTATTTCTCAAGCACGCCCTCCGGGTCTTTTTGCAAAAGCTCGAAAAGGCGATACAGTAGATCGTCAAAATCCATAGATCCGGCTTGTTTACATTGAGATACATATTTATTATATACCGCATATAGCATTGGCCGATTGTTAAACCGGTCAGTACCCAATAAATCATCATCCTGGGCATAGAGTTTGGGAGTGATCAGATTGCTTTTTGCCGAAGAAATTCGTGACAACACAGAGCCGACCGGATAATTATTTTTGTCAAGGTTCATCTCCTTAATGATCCGGGTCAAAAGGCTTCGACTATCGGATGTGTCATAGATAGTGAAGTTGGATGGATAGCCGATATGATGCGCTTCCACTCTTAATATTCTGGCAAAAATAGAATGAAAGGTGCCCGCCCACAGCCTCCGAGCCCGATCGCCAACCACTCTGGCTATCCGTTCTTTCATCTCTCGGGCGGCTTTGTTGGTAAAGGTTAGCGCCAATATCTGGTCGGGATAGGCACCCGTTTCGATCAGATGGGCGATCCGATAAGTCAGGACGCGGGTTTTACCAGAACCTGGTCCTGCAATGACCATTACTGGACCATCTGTGGTGGTGACAGCCAGCTTTTGTACGTCGTTTAGATCGTTTAAATACTCCAATCCCATCTATCTTTTGCCAAACAGCTAAGGTACTTAATATGTTTAGATTTTTCATATGTTAAGCCACAACTGGCAGGCACAGCTCTGCAAATCAGGGAATTATTGGGGCTGTTACCAGGTCGTATACGCCCCCTGATTTTTAGTAATTTGGTGAGGTTTTAAAAGCTCTAGGTATGACAAGAGTGACTATTCTATAAAGTGATTTTAGTATGAATTTCGATTCGCCAAACGCAAACCTATCTACCGAACAAATGAATTTCCTGAATGATGATCAAGATGATTATGAGGCACCAATTGGTATATTGACAATGGTTCTGGTTCCTTGATCTTCCTGACTATCGATGCGAAGAGTGCCACCCAGACTTTCTACCCGGGATTGAATGTTCTTTAATCCTACACCTGTTACTCTTTCGGAGGTGTTAAACCCTCTGCCATCATCACTAACGGTGATGGTCATGGAGTTTTTTATTGAAGTCAAGCTGATCCAGGCTTTGTGTGCTTGCGAATGTTTTAGAATATTATTTATGAGTTCGAATGAAATATTGTAAAGTGGATAGATAAGATTTTTAGGAAATTCGAGTTCACCAGCATTGGCAATTAAATTAAATTCAACCCGATTGTTAATATTTAATTGACCAATAAGATTGCTTAGTGCAGGAATAAGGCCAATTGTCTCTATTTCTTCAGGCATCAAATTATGTGAAATAAGTCGAATGTCACTGTAAACATCATTTGCGAGTCTCAATGTACTGTCGATGATCCTCAGGGCATTTGGATCTTCAATATTCTCCAGGGCTTGTAATTGCCAGCGTATCGCCGCCACTTTCGTATTTAGATTATCATGTAACTCGGATGCCACTCGCTTTCGTTCTACAGTTTGACCTTTGATGTGTGCCTCAAGAATTTCTTTGTTTTTTGCCCTAAGTAATTTATTGTGTTTTCGAAGTCGAAAATTGGTCCATATACCCAAGGTTAAAAGAAGAATACTGAGAGCGGCGATGCCGGCTAGAAAATTTCGGCTTTGTCTCAAATTTCGGTTATTGAGTTCGATAATGAGCTGTTCTTTTTTTTCATTCTCATATTTGGTTTCCAGTTCAGAATACTTCTTCAATAGGGTCTGTTTGTTCATACTGTCTTGCAGCGTACTATATTCTTCATAGGCATACAGAGCGTTTTCAAAATCTCCCACCTTACGGTACGTCTGGTAAAGCCGGCTTTGAGCACGGGCAATTAATTCGGGCCAACCAGCTTTTTTGGCATAGCCCAACGAATTTTCGACCATCTTGCTGGCTTTATCATTCTTACCCTCATCTAGAAGAATTTCAGCACGTTCGATATGCAATCCGTATAACTAGTTGTAATCTTTATTGGCCAGGGCTATAGAATCTTCCATATTCCAATAATGATCTCCTTGTCCGATGTTTTTTGGCGGTAGTACACATTGGCCAGGCCGGCGTAATTGTCAACAATTTTCGCAATTAACCGATTTTTTTCAAGTACCAACTTAGCTTTTTGATAGTATTCTAATGCGAGATCAAAGTCCTCGACACCAAATACGCTATAATAATTGTAATCAGCCATGTAGTCGTATATATAATACAATGGCAGGGCATTTTTTGAAGCTTCTGCGTAAGGCTGTGCTTCCTTCAAAACCTCAAGGCATTTATCGGGAGAGCCCGAATTGCTTAAGAGAAAGGCAGTTGTTACATAGGTCATCGCAATTACACCGGGATCGACCTGAGCAAGTTTCAAAGTATCTATTGCCGCCAGATAGTGATCCAATGCCAGGTCAAATTGTCCGGATCGATCATACACTCTGGCCCGGGCCCGAAGTAAGAGTGCCGTGACCAATAAGTTTGGATGTCTGGCTCGATAGTCGATGAGCAGATTGAGATATTGCTGCGCACGATCATCTCCATAGTAGGCCATGTCTTCGATGACCTGGCTCAGAGTCCAGACATAAGTCGAATCTACTTGCTCTAGAGGTAGTGGCTCTATAATTTTTAATACTGCTAGTAAAGAATCGATCTGTTTTGCGGGCTGGGCTATGCTGTGGGTACCTCCGTACAACAGGCAAAGAAGCAAGATATGATGGTGAAATATGCTTTTAAACCAGGTCATATTTCATGGCAAATTTGATGACACCAATTACATTTTTAGCATCCAGTTTTCGCATGATATTATGCCGATGGGTTTCAACGGTACCGATACTTATAAAAAGTTTTTCAGCTATTTCGGCACTTGAAAACTCCTGGGCTATGAGTCGAATAATCTCAAGCTCCCGACGGGTAAGTTGGCTTAATTTTTCTCCTTCCAGCAAATCCTGATGATGTGACGGGGCCTGTGTCAACATGGATTTCATCACATCCTGATTGAAATACATTTGATTTTCCGCCACTGTTTTTACCGCTAGCTCCAATTCTTGCCGGTCTGCTTTTTTCATTACATAACCGGATACACCTGCACGATATGCATCCTGAATAGACTCACCATGGTCGGCGACAGTAAGCATTATCACCTTGAGATCCGGATAGTGCTCTTTCACCTTTAAGGTTAGTTCGACACCATTGAGATAGGGCATACTAAAGTCGGTAATTAAAATGTCAACATGATTTTTACTCAACACTTCGAGCACTTCTCTTGGGTCACTGCAAGTCTCGACGACCTCGACATTTTCAATCATGTTAAATAGTAGACTTAAGCTATCCAGGATAATCTGGTGATCATCTACCAAAACCACGTAAATCGGTTTCTTTGCCATTTTTTAATCATTTTATCAGTCGATATGCTTCCGGCATATCTTTGACGGTTAAACATAGTAAATCCCTCGCTGTTCCTAAAAGAAGCTTTCCTCATTGACTAATGTAAAGATCATACAGATACAGACCTCGAACCATAGCAGGATGCCTTGATTTCCAGCCGCAATCACCTATAGGTTTACCTATAGATGGTCAACAAATGATCTGAAGGAACAGGCTCATCCACGGTGTAATGCAAAATAACACATTTTGTAAGTAGGGCCGCAATTCCCAGGATTTATCACTTCTTTCTTGTTAAACAACCGTACTTCCCTCTAAGTAAGATCAACCAGGGGAATTAAGTCAGACCGGTAAAACTTTTTCCAGGCGTCCAGCAACAATCTCAAGGGGGGTTTGAATGCTATAGATACATTGGATGGTTTCGGTGCTTGAGAATGCACCGTTTTCGTAATATTTGTTGGCAGGCGCTCCGCCTCCACAAAACGAAAAATAAGCACAATTCTTCTCACAATTTCTTATTCCCGAATGAATCTCAGACTTCATTTTTTTATACAAATCTCCTTCTGTCGCTTGCAGGAACGAGGTAGTATGGACGTTCCCAAGTACGAAGTCCTTATATTCTTCGTTTTTCTGACCTAATAATTCCGGAGAATAGGTGGTAAAATTGCCATCGATATCGACTGAAATTATTTGATATGGATTATTTTGTTGGGTGATACCGTGGTTTGAAAAGTAATCAATTGGAATTTGAAGTATTTTCCGTTTCGCATCATCCAGTTCCCGGATATGCAAAGGTTTATCATCATCTAATTGCGTATCATAAAGTCGTTGATAAAAATTGCGAATTACGAACATGGAAGATTCATCGACAGCTAACGTTGACACTGTGTGGATGCCTTCGATTTCTTCAATGTTTAAACCAACCTTGGTCACCCCAAGATTTTTAAAGAAGTCATAAATCTCATCCGCAAAATCCAGGGCATCTTTCCCGATCACTGCAATGGCGTGAAAGCGAATATTATGACGCGTAAGACAATCAATACCCTGCATGACCTTGTCAAAGGTGCTTTTGCCTGAACGCGTAAGTCGGTTGATATCGTTGATTTTTTGAGGGCCATCAACACTGACACCCACCCGGATTTGATGCTTTAGGATGAATTGACACCAGGCGTCGTTCAGCAATGTGGCGTTGGTCTGAATGTGATGATTAACCTGGGTAGTTGAAGGTATTTTTTGTTTGATGATATCAAAAAGTTCTTCATAAAAATGCAGGGGAACAGCCAATGGTTCCCCCGCATGCCAAACAAAGCTAATTTCTTTACCCAGCAATTCGTCATTAATCAGATGATCAATCGTTTTCATCACTGTTTCCTGCGATATTCTTTTTTTATTTAGCCGGTCAGGCAGATAACAATATTTACAATTAATGTTGCAAAAGGCGATCCCTGAATGACCACTAATTCCACCGGACCTAGTTCATTTTCATTGATGACTATTTTTTAAATGATGTGATTAATAATTTCCCCAGTTATCCCAATTTCCCCAGTTGTCCCAATTTCCCCAGTTATCCCAGTTTGACCAGTTGTCCCAGTTTCCCCAATTGTCCCAGTTGGCCCAATTATCCCAGGAGCTGGTAATTTCACTATTGCAGGCAGTACCGTTTACCAGCAGATCCAGAACCGTTTTGTCATAGCTTTCGGTGTTTGATTCTTTAATCGATTCTCTGATTTTTAAAATGCGATGATCAAAGGTCGTTTTTGGTTTTTCTGCTTTTGCTGTGAATGAAATCGGAAGCATTCCCGGAAGACAATGATCATTTTTTCATGTTTGTCATGGCTTTAAATTTTTAAGATTTTAATAAATTGTTGTTAAATAATTATAGATCAAATTTCGCGACTAAACATGTTCTTTGAAATATGGTTGTGTGTATTTGACTTAATGAATTCGTTGATTTTCGCCTCTGGGTTTCCTGTAGATGGTTCTCGCTCTTCGACTACTGGGTGGCGAAAATGCCTTTGATCGACTGGAAAAGACCCCGCTTAACAGTTTGAACAGCAAAGTATGATCTTAAGGTTAATTGTACATCCTGATAGTGCTGATCTTCGGAGCTTCCATCGTGAATTAGATTTTCAGTGGGAGCTATGTAGGCTTCAAATGGGTTTAGTTTTACACGAATCACTGGATACTCCGGAAAACGCTCTAAAAAGGTCTGAATCAGGACACGAGCATTGGATTGGTTTGTTAAATCCAAAATGCTCTGTAATTGCTTAATTTCAAGATTCATGTAAAGGAAGTACCTGGGACTTCTTCCCAGATTAATACACAGTCGGTTGCGAACGCTCTTGAGTTCGTCGAGACTTTTTTTCTCCCAGGAATCCAGATGAAGGCCCAAGTATCGATTTTCTGGGGGAGTAAAGGTGACTGTCCGAAGTCCCTTTGAAATGCAAGCCAACCGGTGAGTGATCATTGGCTCTTTGCGGAGTTGAAACTTTTTCGCCCATTCTTCGGTGGCTCCAATTACCTTGGGGTAATCAGCTTCTTTCATGATTTGATTAATCTCTAATTCACTTTCGGCCTGGTGGATGCCCAATTGTTTCCATTGATTGACCAACGATTGGGGCAGGAGATAGAGTCCGATACTTTGATATGCGGGAGGCTCATTGACCGTGCCCATGATTATTTTTAGTTGATCTGCACCGGGCTTATTCCAGGGTCTTTTTGGGACAAATGTTGGGTTTTGAGCAGGCAAACCATTTAGAATACTAACATTTTCGGTGCCTTGGCTGATCGTAACGCAATCTTTTGGATTAAGTTCGGTGTAGATTTTTATTCCGTGGTACATTTTTTTATTTTTAAATGATTAAAATTTGATTCACTGGAAAAAATAGCTGACCCCTAACTGTACATTTATAAATCTAAAATCAAGGGTCTCTTCAGGATCATATTCAGAGCCACTAATCGCGGTATTTGTAAAGGACCCAAATTGCCCATTGATACCCCCTGATAAAGCTAGATTTGGCAAAGCAAACCATTGAGTGCCGGCACCAAGTGCGGCTCCGATACCTGTTACTTTTAGGTCATATTCTAACTCAAACAGATCATCTGCAAAGAATACAGGGTTGAATTTCATTTGGTGATTTGCAAGGCCGGCAGAAACAAAGGGTCTTAATGTCTTTAACGTGGCTCCAAAATGCACTTTGACCCCTCCGGAAAGACTACGATGTCTATTGTCGGTTTGATCATTGGGATCAAAATTGCTTTGTGAATAGGTCATATAGAGACTGATTTTTTCTGCAAATCCATATGCTACAGAAAACTCCAGCCCGGGGCCGTTATTTTTTTCCTCTTTCAGGCCGTTCAGGAAATTGCTGGAAGTTGTCCATTGTGCGTATTTGCCAGATGCGCTGAGTGAAAATCCGGATATATTGGATTTTATATCTTGAGAATATAGTGAGTGACTACCTGCGGAACCTAAGATGACGAGTAAAATGATTATGTTTTTCATAACATGAAGTTTAATTAATGAGGAATTTGTAATTGGATAGATTGGCTTTTTAGTTTCATTTTGTGAAGCGCCGTACCATTTTTAAAGATTACTTCATTTTTATCTTTGTTGCTGTAGAGTGGGTACTGTACGTCCAGCCATTTTCCATCTGCCGCTTCTACCGCGATAAACTCGATCGCCAGGTAAGCTTTGGCTCTGTCTTTGGATGAGTAGGAATCTTTGATGATTGCTTTTATTCTAGCTCCGGTGTTAATCACAACATGCCCTCCTACAATCACCCGACTTTGATTTTGAAGAAAGATGATATCGTTTTTTTGATGGTGGTTGGAAGATATACTCGTGGTGAATACAGCAGTTATCAATTGCTCCGGAATGGTGACCGAAACTGTTTTTAGACTTGTATTGACCTTACTGTTTTCTGGTGTAGGTACGGACTCTCGAACATTCGAAGAAAGATCGTTTTTACTATTGGACGATAAGTCCTTCGACAAGATGGGGTCTTTTGTTGAAGCAAGATCTTCCTTGGCTTCCTTATTTTTATTTTCGTTTTTCTCTCTGGTCTTTTCCCGAATTGCATTTAGGGGGGGTGCTTTTTTAGCCACTTCCAGAGTGCCTTCTTCTGAGATTCCCTCACGTGGTGATGAAGGGTGGTCAATGGGTAATTTTTCAGGTACAGAATCAGTAGCTGATTTCTCCATGCTGACATTTAAATATTCTGGACTGGAAATTTTTTCTTTTTGGATAGGGTTTGGCGTGATCGAATTGGTGGGATAATCTTCAAGAATGGTGTCCACTACGGCTGGCTTTTCGGGGCGGTCTCCAGACAGCATAGAGGAAATCATAATAAGGCATGCCAGGATAAGCGAAATTGTAATGATTTTTCCTTCCAGCCTTCGGTTAAAATTGCGGCTTAGTTTTAGATAGGTCTCCCCGACACTAAGCAGTAGTTGTTTTACAAATGCAACGTAGGATTGCATTGGACTTACCGACAGACCGGTCATGGAATGGTCTGCTTCAATAAGTATCCTGCTGTATTGACCACCCATTGTTTTTAACTCTTTGAGTGCATCTCCTGTGGCTTGGAATCTTTTGTTTGGGTTTTTTGAGAGAAGTTTTTGGAGTATCTTGATTAGGTTTTTCTCAATAGCCGAGTTTGATTTTGAAGTGATGGATGGACTTTTATGAAGTATTTGATGGATCATGGATGCATCTGAGATCTGATCAAATGGAGTACTTCCTGTCAATAGTTCACAACCCACTATTCCTACCGCATAAAGATCAGATGCAATCGATGGCTTCGCACCGCTAAGTAATTCAGGAGCCATATATGCGGTAGTTCCCATGACATGGTTGATACGGGTCAGGCGGTTACTCTCTTCAATTCGTGCAATGCCAAAGTCCATTAATTTGACATACCCATCGGTACTTAGCATAATATTTCCAGGCTTGATGTCACGGTGTACTATTCCTTTCTGATGAGCATGTTGGAGCCCTTCAAGCAGTTGAATAAGAATTTGAATAACTACGGAGGCGGATAAGGATCCATATTCATGCAGTATTTTTTCCAGATTTTGTCCATTCACATATTCCATAATGAGATAGGCAGTGGGCCCGTCTTCAAGAAACTGGTATAGTGTGGTCACATTGGGATGACTTATCCTTGCAGAAAGCAAAGCCTCATTTTTAAATCTGGCTGATAAAACAGTCTGGTTTTGCAGATGCTTATGAATCATTTTGACTGCTACCTCCCTCTGTAGAATGGTATCCTTGGCCCGATAAACGGTACCCATACCACCTTCACCCAATAGTTCGATGATTTGATATTGTTTTATTTTTTCGCCAAGCATTTCCTATGGATTTATGATTTGAGTGGGTGATGCAGACTCAATTTGCTCTTGTGATTCCTGCACCAAAATCAGAGAGATATTATCATGCCCTCCCCGGGTTTTTGCTTGTTCAAGTAAATATGATGAAGCATCCCGAAAATCCCTTGCGAGAATGATTTCTTTAATTTCTTCATTAGTGAAATATTCATGTAGGCCATCAGAACAAAGGAGCAGAGTATCATTTTGATTCAGGGTAAATTCTGATAAAAATATATCGCCATATCTGCCGGGGCTGGTACCCATTGCCTGAGTTAATACATTTCGTTGCGGATGATTAATGGCTTCCAGTGGATTTATTTTTCCAGATTTAAGGAGGTCGCGTACATAGGTGTGATCTTCAGTCAATTGATAGATCTGGCGATCTTTGATCAGGTATGCCCTACTGTCACCGATATGGGCTATATGTAAAGCCATTTAGTATCACCACCGTGGTGCAAGTGGTGCCCATTCCCTGATTTAAATTTGATTTTTGCCCTCATTAAATATGAGGTTATTTGCTTCGAGCATACTTTGTTTCAGTGCCGTCAACGGATTGTTTTCAGGATGGTTAAAATATGTTTGTGATATAATCTTGATCGCGAGCGCTGAGGCGATTTCGCCAGCCGCATGACCTCCCATACCATCGGCTACCATTGCTACAAATCCCTTGCGATTACGTTGATTCGAATCAGTTGGTCTTACAAAGAGAATTTGATCTTCATTATGATCCCTAACACTTCCCAGATCGGTCAATGCTATCGCACGGTAATCTTTTGAACTCGTCGATGGCTTTTCACTTCTTATTGCTTTTTTTCTCCAGAACATTCTGTTGCCTTTAATGATTAGTAAACTGGTTTAAGGGCGCTCCACCAGAATTGGAAATTTAATCCGGTAGGCGCTGAATGTAGGTGCTGGCTAAGTTTTTTGGAGCTCCATCTGCGACTGGCATTTGTAGTCAGGAGGCTCTTTAGAATCGCTTTACTTCTTAAGGTAATGCTTGGTTGAAAGACCTTGGCTGGTAAATAAGTGCCATTTTCGATTTTCTTTTGAAGGTCTTTTTCATCAGTGGCAGAAAATGGTAAATATCCCGTGATCATCTGGTAGAATAGTACACCCATTGCCCAAGTGTCAATTTTTGAGGAGATGACCTGTTTGAATTGCTCAGGGGCCAAGTAGGGTCCCGAACCAACAATAAAACCTTCTTGAGTTAAGCTTCCTGAATAGCGTGTTTTTGCAATTCCAAAATCCAAAATTTTAACATCGCTTTCTTTGGGGATTTTGATATTGGATGGTTTTAGATCCCGATGAATGATTTGTTGCTCATGTAGGTAAGATACGGCACCATTGATTTTATCAAGAAGTTTGAGTGCATACGATTCGGGAAGTTTTCCCTGGTGACTGATTAGTTTTTCTAAAGTAAGTCCCTCTACGTATTCCATGATTATGTAGGCCTCTTGATCGGATTGGTGGTAATCAATAAACCTGGCAATATTTTGATGATTCAATTGTTGCAGAATTATTGCCTCTGCTTCAAACCGGGCCGCCATGTCTTTTCTATGTAGTAATTTGATGGCCACCGGTTTTCCGGTGCGAGGGTCGATCGCTTTGTATACATCACCCATCGCACCGGAGCCTAACCATTCAATCAATATGTAATGGTCAATTTTGGTCTTTAATCGGTGGTTCGTCATGATCAGAGGACTTAAATCCTTAAATGGAATATTTATTCGATTACTTTTTGGGTTTTCATTAATTCAATACCATATCGGATGGGCACTGCAAATGAAATCGTAGTTGTTCCGTCCGATGTACCTGATGTGAAAATCGCAATCACATTGCCATCTTTATCAAACACCGGTCCCCCACTATTTCCGGCACCAGTTTCGCTGGTAGTCAATTGATAGACATCCCCAAATGTGCTGTAATAACCCAGCGTATTATTTCCCGATAGTTCTGTTTTACCCTTGATAATCTTACCGATAGAACAGTCAGTGACGGTTGGATCTGGCACTTGGATATATTGCGAGCTTCGATTAAAGACATCATCACTTGATTTGACAATTACGGTGGCTGGCGAAATACCCGGATAACCCATTACGACTACTTTTTGACCCGGAGCGATGTCTTTATCTTCCTCTTTGATTTGTACAGCTTCCAATTCACCTGGCAGATCAATTTTGATCATAGCTACATCATGACTATTGCTCACTCTTACAATTTTTGCTGGTGTGCGGAGATCATTTTTCGCAAAGGTGACGTCCATGTAAGTAGTCTGGCCTTCGAGGATTTTACCGGATATCGGCTTCTCACCAAAAAGTGAGGATTCAGCCGGCACCCAATCATGTGGCGGATATTGCAATGTACCAGCTGCTTCGAGTCCTTTGTCCGTTATGCGGAATAGAATCCCATTTTGAGCATCTTGGGGAAAATGATATGAAGTATTCCAGCTGGCGGCAACATGTCGGTTTGTCAATACAAAGCCATTTTTATCGACGATAAATCCAGTACCAGATGCTCCTGATACAGCGATTGGGCGACCAGCTTCGATATCTTTTTTCAAACCGAGAAATGGCTCAATCTTACCATTGAGTTCGATGTACATTGCTACCTCAAATTTCTTTTTGGTTTTGGCATCTTCCTGGACCATATAGCGGTGGTAAACATCATCACCTGTTTGGGTATGAATGAGCTTGTATCCGAATTCGATAAAACCACTTTATTGGTATTAGCTGCTGCGATTTTGGAAGCATCAAAATAATCGGTAATGGTTTTCTCTGGTTGGATGATTGTCGTCGATTTTACCAGTTGATCTTTAAAGGCAAATCCGGCTGCGGCAAAGACGATCACTAGTCCGGCTATTGCTGACATGATCGCACGTGAAGCCCGTGAACGTTCGCCATAAATGGCTCTTTCAAAAGTCTGTTTACCGATCGTTTCTTTTAACTCTGGAGTTGCAGCCGCATGGAGTTCCATTGGTATTAGTTCTTCAGTGGCTTTACCGGCAGCTAATTGGATCATTTCGGTGGGAGCCAGCTGACTGGATGGCCGTGGATTGAGTTCGAATTGGAATGCTGGCCCGCTGTTACCGAACTGAACCGTATCGCCGGCATGTAGTGCTGTAGTTTCCGTGATCCGTTTATCATTTACGTAGACACCATTGGTGCTGCCAAGATCCTCGATTTGAAAATGATCAAAATCCGACCACTTAATAACCGCATGTTTTCGACTGACCATGACATCTGCCTCTGGATCGAATTGGACACTACTTGATGCATCTCTCCCAATTGTAAGCAGTTTAAAACTGTTAAAATTGAATTCTTCAATCTGGTTGACCTTACTGCCAAGCTTGTGATTGATAATAATTGATTTAACTTCTTTTTTCATGATGATTTTTTTTAATTGATTGATATGACAAATTTCACTCAATCGCGTCTCTGAATGAATACGGGGATGTCTACAAAATGTACTTGGAAAACCCTGAGATTGTACTACAGGGAAACCTGTAGTTGTTGACTTGACTCAGTCCATTAGACTATAAAACAGCTAAATGCGGTGTTTTTGCCTCCAAATCGCACCTTTTGACCTAATGCCGGAATAGATCCGGCGCTGCTGGGTGACTGTTAAATCCCTTTGATCGACAAGGGTAACCCGGCACCTATTTTGGGGTTCGTTACCGCTTTTAGCCAAACTGGCAAATCCCCCTTTTAGCCAAATGCCGGAACAGATCCGGCACTACGGGATGACCGCCAAATCTCGTCGATGGCAAGGTAACCCGGCATCTATTACCGGCGATATGTTTTTAACCAAACTGGCAAATCTTCTTGATCGATTATAGCAACCCGTCAGCTATTGCTGGAGCTTGTTACCTGATTAGTTCATCCCAATACTCAAGAGCTCGACGGGTGTGGGGAATGCAGATTGAACCTCCTACAATGTTGGCGACACTGAATACCTCCATCATTTCTGCCGTTGTGACTCCAAGCTCATGACAAGTGCCTAGATGATACTTGATGCAATCGTCACATCGTAAAACCATCGATGCGACCAACCCGAGCAATTCCTTGGTCTTGAGGGGAAGCGCTCCCTCCTGATAGGTCTGATTGTCCAGGCTAAAAAAGCGTTTGAGCACCGTATTGTTTTCTTCAATAAGGCGTTTGTTCATTTTCTCACGATAATCATTAAACTCTTTCACTTGTGACATAACTGCAATTTGGATTTGATCAACAAGATCAGAAATTCATCCAATATCCATTGGCAATTCACGTAAATAGGATATTGAAGGTTTGGCTGTGCTGCAGTCGTGCTATAGCCTAAATAACGATTATGGCTTGACAAGACACTTAGCAAACATTTGCCGTTGAGGAAATTAAAACTAGTACTTTCTCATATCTAGTGAGTCACACTACCATTTTTGAGGTTTTCGATATCGAACCGGAAGATGTTAGATCTGTCCAGGCCCCTCGATGCACCATAGTCGTTAGAGCGATGGGGTATGGCCTGACAGGTTTAGTAGAAAGTGAAATGACTTCTCTCCTATCAGGTGAGAAGTCATTTCAATCCATTGGCCGGATAAAATTAGTATTTGTTCCCTTTGCGGAGGGACATATTAATAAATATCCACTTGAACTAGGCGAGACCCCTAAATCTTTTTATCAGCTTCTTTTAGCTGCCAATGCAGTATAATCTGATGCAAAAAGATTTCATTTTGATGCGACTTATAACATTATAGATACCAGGTCTTTATTGAGTGTCCATACTTTATTTATAAGATTGGTTATCATAGCATCTATCAATGGCAATTATCAGTTTGTTTATAGCAGTAAGGCTCCCACTCATCGAGTAATTCACTCTTTAATCCTCGCAATATGAATTTTGGTCCTGCTGATTTGACTGTTAATCTAAGGTAGGTGTCTTTTGATCGTTAATCTTTAGGTGGCTTGCAACTTTCTAATCATTTCCGCCGTCATTATAATCGAAAACAGTTGCTAATGAATTGAACCATACCTCAAAAAATTTCGTAACCTAAAAAATTAATAAACTATGAAAACAGTAAAATTGATTGCTGGTGTGATCGCCTTTGCCATCGTCTCGATGAGTACTAGTCTCTATGCCAATGACGGTGACCCCGAAACCATTTCAAATCTAAGAAGTGATATTCTTAAACTTGTTGATGGACCTCAATTAGGTGAGCACGGGATTTATCACAGAGAGGTTAAACTGAAATTTTATATTAATGCGGACCAAGAAATTGTCGTGATAGAGACCGGTACTGAGGATAACTATCTCGATTCTTTTTTGAAAAACCGGTTGAACTATCATAAAGTAAAATACAATAACCTCAAACCTGGTATTTATAACATAAAAATCACCTTCAAAGCCAGTTAATAAAGAATTAGTTGAGGTAGAGCTTTTTCATACAGCAGTGGAATAAAAGTATTTCACTGCTTTTTTATTTTATAGAACTCCTTTTCCGGTGTTGTTGGCGAGGACGCACAACAACGGTTCTTGAAATTCTACAATCTACAATCAGCAATCTACAATCCTAGACAGTGCCCTTATTGCGCTGTCGCCAAACGGAAATCAAGAGGCGAAAAGGAAAGAGTGTCGACATGATAACACTGCCTACTCCAAACAACAACATTTCACTTCGTATATAGATCTCCAATTTATTCCTAATATCCTGCTCCAAATGGCCAAGATATGCCTCATGAGAAAATTCATCGATGTGGGTCACGAAGTAATTCAAATTATTGATCATATTGAAGATCAGGGGAATGCATAAAAAAACCAAAGTAATCTTGAGATACTTACGCCGGGCTAACCACGTGTATTTAAGTGAAAAAATGTATCTAAATAATGTGACAAATACAACTACGAATATAATATTGATCAACGTAAAAGGATATTGGCTGGTTTTCTGGAGAATGGGAAATAATACCAGTAGACAAAGAAGAGATGTTACCACCAACCACATCATTTCAAGCCAGATTTTTTGCCTGATGAGGCCTTGCTTTTGATCCATCATATTTAAATGTCTGCTGTTAATATGGGTGATTACAAATAGGTGTAAAAAAGAGATTGAGATTAACCGGTATAGAAAATAGAGTCGCAATTGGATTTTGGGTCATTTCATATGATCGTACGTAGTCTGAACTTCACCTTGATTCGCTCATCATCCCGGTCAATCAACAACTTGACGATCCTTCCATTTCGGCTGCTCAAGATATTGTTGATTCCCGTTAGCGTATAAAATGAAACAGGAATTCCTTCGATCTTCCGAATGACATCTCCTTTGCGAAGTCCTTCATCATGGGCAGGTGAATTGAATTGCACTCTTTGAATGATGAAATCTTTAAGATTGTGCCCGGCTGCTGCCAGATGGATACCGCTTTTATCATAATTGAATTTACGTTTGAGCCGTCCCGTGCCTTCATATAGAGTTTCTGGTGCGGATAATCTATGACGTAGTTAAAACGACTGAGTATCGAATTGCCAACAATTCCATTTCTTTCCAGACCCATTCTTGTTACACTATCTGCAGGCACCTCTTGAAAACTTGAAAGCACATTGTCGAATTCAAAGTCTTCAAATGAAAAATGTTCTACCCTTCCAATGTAGCCTTCAAGATGTCCACCCAAACCAGAGCCTAGAGTGCCTCTGATCGTTTTTTCCGGTAATTTTAAATAATCAGCGGTATTGGTATACAATAAGATTGGAAGCCCAGCCCCAGTATCAAGTAGTAAGCGAACACTTAATTTTTCATTTGACATGGTCATTTTACTGTCGATGTACGGTTTGTTTTTATAGATTAACACCGGTACCTCTTTATACGATTTGGGATGGCTATGTTTTTCGGCCTGGTGAAATTGAATTTTGTTTTTTCGATTGTTTACAGTCAAGACAAAAAATTTGAAAACGTTGGCTCCGATAATACCATCAATTTTGACACCAGTTGATTCTTCGAGCTTTAAGTAGTCCTCTTCCAAGACCAATATGTCTGTCTTTGAAGTATAAACTCCCGCAATCTTTAGACTGACTCCGCGTGCGATGTAACCGTATACTTCTTGCGAAAGATCTGAGCCCATTAAAGGGATTTTCCGGTCATATTGGATACCAAGTAAGTCAGCATATTCTTTTTTAAAGAGGAGAGTATGCTCCGATCCGGTATCAAAAATAAATCGAAGTGGTAAGACATTGCCAAACTTGACATCCATAATGATGAAGTGATTGGTCGCCTCAAAATTCAGAGAGACATGACCTTTAGAGCCAAGATCAAAGTTGAATTGAGCTTGCAACGTGGCAAGGTGTGCCATTAAGTTACCCAATATGCATAAGAGTAGACGCATCACTAGTACAAACGTATATCAATTCCCATTGTTAATAAAGGTCGTTAAGTTTTTTGATCGTCTGTCAGGAACACCTATTTTTCAGATCGGCTTAATAGCATAGTCATTTCCTTTTTTTGAGAAACTACGGTGATCTTGATCCCCGAAATGCATTATTCTGTAACAAATGATTCTCCAGACCGTGATCTGGATACTGAATTGGATCAGCTCACCTTTTCAAAGTAGTTTCAAAGCAGGGCAATCTCTCTAAGCAGTCAGTGAAGCTGAGATAGAAAATTTCATCTTTTTGACAAGGCCGTTTACTTCCTGATCACAAAAATTTCCACCCTTCTGTTTTCGCGTCTTCCTGCTTCGGAGTCGTTGAGGACGATGGGCTGAGTGTCTCCAAACCCAGCAGCATCTATACGGTCATTTGGCACTCCCATTCATTTAGGGCAAATTTAACTGCCAGGGCTCTTTGCTCAGAAAGGATTTTATTGGCAATGGGTTCTCCGGCACTATCTGTATGAGCTTCAATTCGTATGTGAGCATTTGAAAAATTAGTCAGGATGTCAGCAACATTTTGCACCTGATTTGCTGAGGTAAGTGCGATATTTGCAGTAGCTGTCTGGAAAACTAGTTTGTCAAATGTGAAGCGTGAGTTTGCATCGCCGGAACCCCCACCTAAGTAGACATAAAGTCGATCAATAAAAGAACCTTCAGGTACTTCTATTTCTTTGCCACCTGGTAGCTTGATCCACGTAACGCCCCCAAGAGTGCTTCTGGTAGATCCTGTGATACTATCTGTAGTGGTCTTGATGCTTGCTGATTTTTCATTGGCGGCGATAATTTTCTTTTCGGCATCGCTAATCGATTTTTCCACCGCTTCTACAGTTTTATCGATAACTGTATCGGGTGTACTCCTCCCTCCACAAGTGCGCATCACAAAAAGAAGTAGCAAGGCTATTGATATCAGGATAATCCAAGGTACTGTACGAGAAGCCAAAGAAGGTCCTTTACTCACGGCTGCTTCTTCCTCTTGGTCTTCTTCCGGGGCTTTTACCACCAGTTTATTCTCTTTGATGAATGTTCCATATCCAAGTTGATCAAATAATCCTGTTGGAGCTGCAGCTTCAATGGATTCCTTCTGTTCATTGAGCAATTTTTGCAGCCCGTCCGTATCGAGTGCCATTTCTTTGACCTTCTTACCAAGGATACCGGTCAATAGTGGTGCAATCATCTTGATCAAGGTATTTGAAGATCCTCGACCAATTCCTGATCGTTGGGTCACCAGATCTACAATAGTATCCAAATGACCGTTACTGTTTCCTAGAATAAATTCAAGAATACCCGATCCTTTTTCGATCGTTTCAGTGGTTGCCTGCCCACCAGCAAAGAGACCATCAAGTTCGTCTAAAATGCTACCATCAATTTTAGATGCCCCGAAAAACTCAAGAATAGATGCTGCTCCTTCAGTTGAGTGACCTTTTTGCACCAAACCACCTAGAATAGATGGCAAAATGGTGCCAATGGCCGAACGGGTGCTCTCTGTAGATTCTCCCAGATACGAACTCATTTGTCCGGGTATCTGATCGCTAATCGTATCTCTGAATAGATCTAAAAGGTTCACTGCCATTTACTAAAATTTTTGCGAAATTCTGATTTATTTGCAGGATCGCAGATGCCTTTGAGCGTCTTTTTGACTGCAGAATGAAAATAGACTGGCAATCTAGTCTAACTTTTGATAAGACCAATACGTTGAAAGTAAGAAGCCTGAAATAATGTCCCAAACTCCCCACCAGGCAGCCAGCACTGCCATACCTCCAAGACCGTAAAAATAATTAAAAATCAAGATTAACCCTAATCCGGAGTTTTGAATTCCAGTCTCCATCGAGATCGCCCGCACATCTTGTTCGGGCAACTTGTTCAAGCGGGCAAAGTAAAAACCTTGCACAAACGCTAGCCCATTGTGGATCAGGACTATAAAAAATACGGTACCCAGATGATATTTGATGATCTCTTGATTGCCCGCCAGGGCAAAGCCAATGATTCCCAGCAATAGAACAATAGAAAAAATCTTAACAGGTCTGATGATCAAAGCCCGAAACTTTGGAGCCTGATGATTAATGATCAAACCAATCAGTAGTGGGATCACGATCAACTGGACTATGATGGATATCATATCTCCAAGATCAACCGATAGAGGACGGTCAAAATCGGCGGGAGTGTGCAATATTCTCGTCCATAAGTAAAAGCTAAACGGCGTTACCAACACCGCAGCTAAGGTGACGATAGAGGTCATCGTGATCGACAGTGCTGTATTACCATCTGACCGGTGGACCATGTAGTTGGATATATTGCCTCCCGGACATGCAGCAACCATTAGCATTCCAAGTTGAATAGTAAAGGCAGGTTTGATCAGATAAATTAAAATCAAAGTCAAAATCGGTAACAATATCAGTTGAGATATCAGACCTACCAGTACTGGTTTAGGCCTTTGGAATACATATTTGAAGTCTTTGAGACTGAGTTCAAGTGAAACTCCGAACATCAGAAAGCCCAGACATATATTCAGTAAAAAGAGTTGCCCCTCATCAAAATTTATGACTACCTTATCAATTTCATGCATAACACGTTAAATTTAGTCCTTTTTCTGAGCTGTGAAAATTCTGATTATCCCCGACAGTTTTAAAGGATCCGCTACAAACGTTGAAGTGGCAAACAGTATCTCTCAGGGCGTTCTGAAAATAATTCCGGCAGCCCAGTGCCAGCTTATGCCTTTGGCTGATGGTGGTGAAGGCAGTCTTGAAACAATTCGACAATCGATCGGCGGTCAGTTGATGTTTGTCAAATCAGTCCAGGATCCTCTCGGCCGGCTTGTTGAGGGTTCATACCTCCAAATCAATGATACCTCCTTTGTTGAGTTGGCGCAAGTATCCGGATTGCAACTTTTGTCTCAGACAGAAAGATCAGTAGGAAAGACATCTACCCTGGGGACAGGTACAGTCATTGCAGTTGCAGCCCAGACATCCGGAGAGATCGTTTTATGCATTGGCGGTAGTGCAACCAATGATGCTGGATGTGGCATAGCACATGCGTTGGGATACCGGTTTAAAGATGAAAAGGGACATGAATTTTTGCCGGTTGGAGATACCTTGATCAATATTGTAGAAATCGTAGCTCCTGAACGGTTGTCCATTAGAATGCGGGTTTTGTGCGATGTTAAAAATCCTTTTTACCGGCCCTCAAGGAGCCACTTTTATTTATGGGCCACAAAAGGAGCGTCCACAAAAGATTTGGAAAGGATTGAAAAAGGCATGCTTCATTTTAAAGCTTTGGTAAAAAAATGGAAATCCACCGATCTTGACGAAATACCGGGAGCCGGAGCAGCAGGTGGTGTTGGCGGTGGCATGGTGGCTTTTTTTAATGCCACCCTTGAAAGTGGGATTCACTATTTTATAAACAAACTTCAGATTGAAAATGCTATCCGGGATTGTGATCTGGTTTTTACCGGAGAAGGTCGCATTGATTACCAAACTAAACATGGAAAATTGATTTCGGGCATCACTACATTGGCTCAAAAACATCGAAAACCGGTAATTGCACTATGTGGGGCTTTAAATCTATCGACCGAAGAAATATTTTCATTAGGTCTGACAGCCGCATTTTCGATACTTTCGCAAATATCTACGGAAGAAGATGCATATAGGAATGCTCCCAGACTAATAAGCGAAACTACCTCGCAGATTATCCGCGTCATAAATTGGGCAGATTATGGATGAAAAAATGACTGGAGATCTTTTTATTAAATCTCTTGCTCAGATCATTCGTAAAGATCTGCCATTGAGTCAAAAAATTCAGGCTGAAGTAGAGTTGCTCATCAGTGTCTGCAAAATAGGCGTGCAAAATACCGGCATTCAGTTTCACACGGTCTTTAGCATCATTGCTTATGCGGGGCATCAATATAATCTTCCAGGGCGGCTCCTGTACAACATCTATCGTTTTCGGCGGTTGGCAACTTCCATTTTGTCGCGAACCGATACCGAAGAAAATTTAGAGTCAACTTATCTTTTAGGTCTTAAAGTGCTCAGTGATCTGATCCGGATCATTTACCAGGTGGTACCCACACCCGAAATTCTGCAACAAATTCCGCCGGATAAAATATACCTGCACCGTGAAGATAAAGTTGTTCAATTCAGAAGGTATCAACGAGTTTTAGCCATTCAGAAAGAGGAACAAACAGAGGTATTGATTGCTATTGATCAGGCTCATCCCGAATCGAAAATAAAAGTGCGCTACAATCTCCCAGATCGCAATGAATTATTCAATGATTCACTGGATATGTTGGGCACTATTTTAAAGTTTCCAGTTGAACTAAATCTGATCGATACGGAGGTTGATGAAGATGGTTACTATCTCCCGAGGGCGATTATTATTGAACCTGATTTTTTGATTGACATTACTGCCGTTGCCGACTGCTTTAAGAACTCGGGGATTAGCGAATCCGGATATTTTACCCGCCGCTTTTTACCGATGTCATCCAGTAAAAGTCTGATGTTGGGTAATATTGCCAATTTTTTTCTTGACGAACTTATGGCCAATCCGGATCTGTCTTTTAAAGAATTGATCAACCGGGTATTTCAAATTAATCCAATCGCTTTTTCACTGTTTGATGATATTACTTCAAGAGAGATTGTACAAAAAGCTCAACGCCATTATATGAGCCTTAAGATGGTCATTAGTCAGAGCTTTAAAAAGCAAGGCATTCTGGTCAAAGATTGTTTTCTGGAACCTACCTTCTATTCGGAACAATATGGGTTACAAGGTCGATTGGATGTGCTTTACGACAATCCGGAGGTAGATGATGATGCCGCCATTGTCGAATTAAAATCGGGAATGCCATATCGCCCCAATGTATATGGATTGAGCCATGATCACTATGTCCAGACACTTTTATATGATTTATTGATTAAGTCGGCCTCCAGCGATCGGTTGAAACCTACTAACTACATTTTATATAGTGGTAAGGAGACCGATCACTTGCGTTTTGCACCTGCAGTAAGATCACAACAATATGAAGCACTAGTGGCTCGGAATCGATTGATCGCGATTGATTTTCAATTGAGCCAAGCTGATCGAACGTTGAATGATCCGGATCGATTTTTACATTTCATAAGGGAGAAAGCTAAGAATTTGCAGGGATATTCCCTGCGCGACATGAATTTGCTGGTAGAGCGGTTTGGCGACCTCACCCTGTTGGAGAAAAAGTATTTCATCGCCATGATGGCTATGGTTGCACGCGAATACCGGCTTTCAAAAATCGGAGTGGAGGGCGACAGCCGTAATAATGGACAGGCATCGCTTTGGTTAAATAACCGTCATGAAAAGGAAGAACAATTTAACATACTCAGCAATTTACAAATACGGGAGAATAGAGCCAGTGAGAATGAGCCAATCATTGTTTTTTTACGGACCGAGTTCACCAATTCCCTGGCTAATTTCCGAAAGGGAGATTTGACGATATTTTATCCTTCAATCAATAATCAATCTCCTTTATCCAGTCAATTATTTAAAGGTACGATTATTGAATTGGAGGGATCTACGGTGCAAGTGCGCTTGAGAGCTAAGCAATTTAATGATCATCTGTTTAAGACCTTTGAATATTGGAATATGGAGCATGATTCACTGGATAGTGGTTTTAATTTGTTGTTCCGGTCCTTATTTCAATTCACTGCTTTCAACATTCAGGAACGCAAACGATTTTTAACCTTAAGACCTCCCGCTCCAGCAGTGCAAAATAGCTGGACGACACTCACTGAACTTACCGAAGAACAAAATCGGATCATGCAGAAAATACTGAATGCCCAGGATTATTTTTTGCTATGGGGGCCACCTGGTACGGGCAAAACCAGTATCATCGTCAAGCATTTATTAAAATATCTTGTGCAGCACAGCAATGAACAGATTTTATTGCTAGCCTATACTAATCGTGCAGTAGACGAAATGTGTCACGCCTTAGTGGCTGCTGGTCAATCTCATTTTTTAAGGATCGGGTCTCGATATTCGACACATCCAAATTATGTAGATAGCCTTTTGGTGAGTAAGACAAAGGAGGTGACTACCCGGCAGCAACTCCGGGATATTATTGATGAGTTTCGCATTGTTGCTGGTACTATTTCATCTGTTTTAGGAAAGTCAGAATTATTCGAATTAAAACAGTTTGATCGATTGATAATCGATGAAGCCACACAGGTGCTTGAGCCGATGGTAGCCGGATTGCTGCCATCATTTAAAAAAGTATTATTGATTGGAGATCACCGTCAACTGGCTGCAGTAGTCACTCAACCCGGGAAAGATCGCAAAGTGCAGGATGAATCTCTACGCGCCATCGGAATAACCGATCTTGGCAATTCATATTTTGAGCGGATATTTTCAAGATGTGAAGAGGAACAATGGACATGGGCTTACGACAAGCTGAGTTTTCAAGGTAGAATGCATCAGGAAGTTATGCAGTTTCCAAGCGAATTCTTTTATCAGGGAATGTTGAGAATACTGCCGGAGGATAAAGTGAATCGTCAGTCAGCTATCTTGCATTTTGATAAAATACCTGCTGATTCATTGTCGCAATATTTAGCAAAAAGACGGGTCTTGTTTTTTGCTGTTCCGTCGGGTGAATTATTCAATAGTAAGGTCAATGTCGCAGAAGCCAGGATGGTTGGTGATATTTTGGTGAAAATCTTACATCTACATGCTGTTAATCATTCTGGTTTAACCCTCGATCAGGTAGGTATTATTACCCCGTACCGGGCCCAGATTGCTCAGATAAAACTGGAATTGCAAGACCAGGGGATCAATTCAGATGGCCTCACGATTGATACAGTTGAACGGTTTCAGGGTGGCGCAAAGAAAATCATCATTATTTCCCTATGTATCAATTCAAAGAACCAATTGGACAATCTTGTGAGTTTGTCATCTGATCAGGTTGATCGTAAATTGAATGTCGCTTTGACCCGGGCGCAGGACCAGGTGGTTATGATCGGCGATCCGGAGATACTAACGGACAATGCCGTTTACAAAGCATTTATCGAGCGTTATGCAGTTGAGCAATTGACAGTGCAACGAGATCCGGGTCATTTATAAGGTTAATTAAATTTTCATCCAGTTAGGATAGACAACAAAGATGGCTGTAAATCATTTATTGATTTTTGAGGGTCGGCCATCGATCTATTTTACCATAACATCAAAGAAGAAATTTCCTCAGCAGAGGTTTAGAAGATACCAAGAATTGAAAAAAAACTTGGCGGTTTGGTGACTTTGCTGATAGAGCAATCCTTTAACTATTTTAAACCCACCAATTTATGAGTTTGCAAACTCAAGCGCCATTGAGGGTTTTGGAGACAAAAGGAGATGGATTTTTGAATATTTTCGGATACGGCAGGACCATCCATCGGCTGAATATAGAAATGATCAAATGCCAAATCTGCAAAATCGGCTGGATCGAGACCAGTCTGCGGATAGACTAGTTTAAGCTCATTGCCCTTGAGTTGTTTGAGATGGGCACCGGCCTTGGGACTTACACAAACCCAATTGATGCCTTCAGGTACTTTGATCGTGCCATTGGTTTCAACCGCAATTGCAAAATTTAGCTGGTGTAATGCTTCGATCAGAGCGGCATCCAATTGAAGCAAGGGTTCACCGCCCGTGCAAACAACCATAGGTTCACCACTTTTGGTTTTCGGCCACAAACCCACAATCAGGTCAATAAGTTGATCAACAGTATATTTTCCTCCGTTTTCTCCATCGGTCCCAAAGAAATCAGTATCGCAAAATTGGCAAATGGCATGATGACGGTCTTCTTCTCTTCCTGTCCATAAGTTGCATCCGGCAAAGCGGCAAAATACGGCAGCCCGGCCGGCTTGGCCACCCTCTCCTTGCAGGGTTAGATAGGCTTCTTTGATTGAATAAATTTTCATCGTTCCGATCTGGTTCGGCATTAATGGGCAAAGGTACATCTTGAAATGACAATGATTAGGGGGTAATTTGGTAATTTGCTTGAGGCTAAAACAGGGATTCCTAAGCACAAGAGATCAGTAAGCCCGGATTGAAATTCTTTAGACATCTAAGAAAGCATGGACAAACCTTTTAAAACTGCAGTTGATCTGCAGAAACTGATGTTTTTGGGTGGACTTCGGAATGACATCCCGAAGACTCCATTGAATACAGAACAACTCAGACTGAAGGCCAAAGATCGACTATCTCCCAGGGCTTTTGATTACCTGGACGGTGGCGCCGGCATGGAGAAAACTATGCTTTCAAACACAAGCGCCTTTGGATGTTGGCAGATAGTTCCGCAGATGTTAAAAGATGTTTCTCTCAGAGATACATCGGTTGAACTGTTTGGTTCCAAATGGGTAAGTCCATTTTTTCTGTGTCCGATCGGTGTTTTGGAACTTGCCCATCGACAGTCTGATCTAGCTGTTGCAAGAGCCTCTGCTGTAACCGATACTCCTCTTATGATCAGTAGTCAGTCCAGCACGCCGATGGAAGATATCGCAGCCGCGATGCCAGAGACTCCCAAATTTTTTCAACTGTACTGGAGTAAATCGGACGACCTGGTAGCAAGTTTTGTCTCACGGGCTGAATCCTGTGGGTGCTCGGCGATCGTTGTCACCCTCGATACAACCATACTAGGTTGGAGGCTCAGGGACCTCCAACATGCCTATCTACCTTTTCTTTATGGTATGGGCTTGGCTCAATACATTGCAGATCCTGTATTTCAGCGATTAATGGTTGCTGAACCACCACCGGAAGCAGCCAAATCTAAAGTCAATTTACATCTACTTAATTCGCTTTGGCAAATGGCTCGGAGATATCCTGGATCGACTTGGCATAATTTCCGATCCCGCTCACCTCTTATAGCTATCCGAAAGTTTATCGACATCTATATGAATCCAGCTTTACAATGGTCTGATTTGTCCAAACTACGTGCGATGACCAACTTGCCGGTGATATTAAAGGGCATCCAACATCCGGACGATGCCCGGAAGGCCATAGATTATGGGCTCGACGGTATTGTTGTCTCCAATCACGGTGGTCGGCAAATCGACGGTGCTATCGGTAGCCTGGATGCTCTAGTCCTTGTGAAGCAAGCGATTGGAAACCAAATTCCCATACTATTTGACAGTGGAGTAAGAACGGGTTCTGATGCATTTAAGGCGATTGCCCTGGGAGCAGATGCGGTTGGTATTGGCAGGCCATATGCCTACGGTTTGGCTGTTGGTGGTACTGAGGGCGTGCAAAGCGTCATTGAGTATTTTCGCGCCGAATTCGAACTTACGATGGCACTGTCAGGATGTCACAGCATCGATGATAATAAGAAGGTTGTATTAAAAAACTGCAGGTAGAAAAGAGCTCTCATCAATTCAATTTTTACTGACATTAGCAAAGATCATATTTGCCAGTATCCTATCTCAGACCTTTTTCAAAAACATCAATTTATGGTCATGTAAATCAGTTACTATCATTTTTCAAAAATGAATCAATTATGGTAACGAAATGCACCTTAATGAGCACTGATCAGTGTAAACTATTTCTATAACCATAAAAAATACTAACATGGAAGGGAGAACTGTATTTCAGATTGACCTGGGTACTTTTGACTTGACAGACAGTCAATCGAAAGAATTAGAAGACCGATTATCCAAAATCACCATTGAATATTTAAGCAGTTTTAAAGAGGGAAAAGAGTTTGTGGCAGGTGCCGTTGCATATAAACCAAATCCGGATGACCCCAATCCCCCTTTTCCTTTTCCCTGGCCCCCTTTTCCACGTCCCTGGCCAAGACCTTTTCCTGGCTTTTTTCCCATCGATCGACAAAGATTTGACCGGATGTTTATCGATGTGAAAAAGCTATTCTGATGGATAAAAAGAATTGTCCGAGTGCTCCTTTTAAAAAGGGGCACTCAATCTTTGCTGTATTTGAAGATCGTACTTTCAAATTTACCGAAGATCTGGTAATAATTGACGAGGAATTAACAGTTGAAGCTACGAAGCAAAAAAACAAAACTGACTATCGGGCTACGATGCCCTGTGTAACAAAAGGCTGTGGAAATTGGGATGGACAAAAATGCGCTGTTCCCGACCAAATGCGTCAATATCTTGAGCCGATAGTAGATGTTTATAACTATCGAAATTGTCCCATAAAGAGCACTTGTCGTTGGCACGCTCAGGAGGGGGAGCTAGCCTGTCAGATCTGTCCACTTATAAAGACCAGATTTTTTGATCTACAGGTCGATCACCGCGGTGAATTTTAATCTATCACCCTTAAAAAAGGCGTTTTAGATTAATGGAAGATGCCCTCACCAAATCAAGCTAAATCAGCAGCTTCTAGTTTCCATAACTCCGGTCTAAAAATTGATAACGGGTATCGTCCTTGGCATCTATTGACTTTGATACAACATCAATGATCATTACTGGTGGTGTTTGATCATCCGCTTGCGCTGATGGCCACTCGGGCAGGTCTTGACCATTTGGATTGCCAGTCAAGATGAAGTTTGCAAAATATTGTTGCATCGTTTTTGAGACTTCAAAGTCTTCTGGTTGCCATGCTCTTTCGGTCATCAGATGCAAATTGCCCATGCAGTACTCGATTTCGCATGCATGGGGCGCCCCCACTGGTTTAGGTTCGGCAGCCGTTACTTCACTTTTTCTCACAGTGCCTCCCGCCAGTGCATCTGCCATTTCCACATCTTTAAGAGGAGGGCGCAATTTGCTATAGAGATATCGGTATACCGGTTGGTCACTGTTTTTTCGGTGCAAATCAAACCACTTCCAGGTGCTGTAGACGATAAAACGGTCGGAGGCCAGTGCCGTGGCTGACAATTCGATTACTTCTTTCGATCCATAAGGGTATAATTTCAAGACTTGTGCGTGATCATTTGGGTAAGTTTCTTTTACCTTTTTCAAATAGGCTTCTTCAGTGTAAGGCAGACCTTGCATGAATGCCATCCCAGGTATTTCAGCTGAGTTCCAGCCAAGCAATAATGGCACTTTGGCCTGTTCACCAGCATCAAAGATTTCGGGAACGGTCTTGGGGTAAAAATAGCCATCTACGACAGTAGGAAATCCAAACCGTTGAGATTCCTGATAGATATCGTAGACATCTTTGGTGCTCAAGGAGCGCAATTGAGCCAAGGTTGGATATCCGGCTTTGGTGGCAAATTCCAGTCCTTCCTGCTCAGCTTCATGAAGTGGCACGGGAGCCAATGTAGGTTTGATGCCAGCTCCACTTTCACCAATGGCACCGGCAATGAGGTCTCGGGCTAGAGGCGAAACCATCTGGGCACAAACCGAAATGGATCCAGCCGACTCTCCGGCAATAGTTATTTTCTTGGGATCACCTCCAAACGCCGCAATATTGGAGTATACCCATTGCAGTGCTGCGGCCTGGTCCATTAAGCCGTAATTACCACTTGCCTTGTAAGGTGATTCTGCACTTAATTCGGGATGAGCAAAAAATCCAAAGATATTTAGACGATAGTTCACCGTTACCGTCACCATTCCTTTTTTTGCCATGCTGGCTCCATCATAACGGGGCTCCGAGCCATCTCCTGCTACAAATCCACCGCCATAAAAATAAACCAGAACGGGAAGATTCTTGGTAGTGCGATTGGTGGGGGTCCAGATATTGAGATAAAGGCAGTCTTCGCTAATACCGTCAGAGCGAAAACGCATATCACCAAATACATTAGACTGAACTGATCGGGGACCAAAATGTTTGGTCCCTTTGATCCCTGACCAATCGCTAAGTGGTTGAGGCGCTTTCCATCGAAGTTCGCCTACGGGAGGTTTAGCGAATGGAATGCCAAAATACATAGATAGATTTTCTCCGACATCGTAACTACCTTCCACAATACCATTTTCAGTTTTAGCCTGTACAGCAAAGGTGTTATTGGATTGAGCATAATTTTTAGCGAGGTTGAGACCAAGTAAGCACAAAAGAAGGATTAGCAGCAGTTTCATAGATTCTATTTTATTAGACTAAAGTAAAAAGGTAGCGAATAGAACCGGAATCAATTGAGCTAAAGACCTGTACAAGGAACCTGCTCAATATGTCGTTTATTCCGAAATATTCTCGGACATGAAATCGAGGACCAAATGAACCAACTATCAAATTCTTATTTTCTAATTTCGGGCTATGGATGACATCGGTGACAATACGCGAAAGATAAAATCCATGGCTCTAAATTTTGGATTTTCTTTTGTCGGTATTGCTAAGGCAAGAGTACTGGACAAAGAAGCCAAACTCCTCGAACAATGGCTAAATAGTGGATATCATGGCAAGATGTCCTACATGGAGAACCATTTTGATAAAAGGATTGATCCCACGAAATTGGTGCCAGGAGCAAAATCGGTTATTTCTCTCCTTTATAATTATTATACTGAAGCCAGACAGGATGATTCTGAGGCTCCAAAAATTTCCAGATATGCCTATGGTGCGGATTATCATGTGGTGATAAGAGAAAAATTAAAAGACTTTCTTGCAGAAATCCGGATAGAGATTGGCCAGGTCGATGGTCGCTGTTTTGTTGATTCGGCTCCCGTCATGGAGCGTGATTGGGCTAAGTATGCTGGCCTTGGATGGACCGGAAAAAATACCTTGCTCATCAATCCGAAAGCAGGTTCGTATTTTTTTCTGGCTGAATTAATTCTTGATCTTGAATTGGAGCCGGATGAAGCGATCCGAGATCATTGTGGCACTTGTACCCGGTGTATCGATGCTTGTCCCACTGAAGCTATTGCTCCCAACGGATATATTGTAGATGGGACTAAATGCATTTCTTACCTGACCATCGAATTAAAAGAAGCTATCCCAGATGAATTTTCCGGTAAAATGGAAAATTGGGTTTTTGGTTGTGACATTTGCCAACAAGTATGTCCATGGAACCGCTTTTCTCAAGAACATCGGGAACCTCAATTTGTGCCATCAGAACCACTATTGGAGATGACAAAAAGAGAATGGATCGAATTAACTGAGGAAGTTTTTCAAACCATCTTTCGCCATTCAGCGGTAAAACGCACTAAGTTCAATGGACTAAGACGGAATATTGATTTTTTGCAGAGAGAATAAAATTCCATCGTTGTGGAAGCAATCAATTTATGTTCTCAATGAAATTTGAAGAGTCTTAATTCGTGTTCCTGAAGTTATTGGCCCTAAAGAGAGCCCCTAATTTATATTCTGGCGGTTAGAAAGGACATGAGATGAATTATTTCATAATCCGGAGAATGTAAATCTGTCTCTTCTGTCAGACAGATTTATCCGGCCGTACTTGACGGATCTCCTTTCTTTTTGGTATTGAAGTTATTGGCAATAAAAAATGTGACCATAATTCACATTCTGGGTAGTTCGAAAATGAAACAGGAACTATCTTGGTTTTTCAATCAAGATCACAAAGCGACTTGATCAGCGTCAGTGTATTTGTGGTCGTGCCATCTTATATTGAGGTTCATCTAAAAAGAATCGAAATGTCTTTAAAAAAGCAGTTTTTCAAAACCAAAGACACCTGTAAAGTAAATTTCAGCCTGCCGGAGGAAGCAGTCCCGGGCTCAAAAAAAGTAACCATCGTAGGTGATTTTAACAGCTGGGATCAAACCCTTGGAATTCCCATGAAGTTGAAAGGAGGCCAGTATGTCGCCGCTGTTGATCTACCGGTTGGGATCGAATTTCAGTTCCGTTATTTAATTGATGACAACATCTGGGAAAATGACTGACTGCTGATAAATATGTTGAAACCCCTCTTGGTATAGAAAACTCTGTGGTGAGTACTGTCAAAGAATAGAGTTTCGTCAAACAAAAGTTGTAGACAAATGGTCGTAGGGTTATAAGCGAATCAAATGATTGAATAGCCATGAAGTCGCCAAGCAAGATAAGGAAACCATTTGCCACCACCTTCCAGGATGATCCACCAAAGAAAAGGCCGCCGGAAATAAAACCGCCGAAGGACCCGCCACCAGTGAAGCCGGCTCCTGAACCTCCTCCTGTCAAGGATCCCGATATCGCTTTGCTGCCACCAGAGCTCCCTTATCCAACCGAGCCGGTAACACCGTTAAAGCCAGGAGAAATGATGACGGTAACTAGTTAGCTAGATTTAATTTTAACCAACTGCTGCCCATATTTTTCTCCCCGGTAATTCCACTCTAGTCTGCCTGCGAGATACTCGGAAAGCACAAATTCACGCAAGTCTGCCATAAGCCCAAAGTGCCGTAGGTGATTCTATTAGATCCTGTTCAGATGGTCTAACAATCTTCTTCGATGTCTTTTTTGTAGTTCCAATTGAAATAGTAGACTTGAAATAGGAACCTATCCGACCACGAAATCATCCTCTTTTACTGCCACGTTTAGATTTTATTGCGTTTCGGACTAGCTATCGAAAATGGCTACATGTCTGATTAAGATGGTGTTACTGTTGTGTTCAATATGTCATGTTAGGTGGAAGTTACTTTTCTAAGAAAAAGTGGTGGCTTGATGAGGACATTTCAGTTGCTCAAATACACAGTATCATGAACGCAATTACTAAAAACCAAAAAACAAGCATCATGACACGAGAATTTAACAACCATGCAGAAGCCATCAAATGGATCGCCGCTTTCGCCAAAACCGAATCTCATTTTGAAATTCTTATCGATGAACTGGAATTCAATCATACCTATACGGGAGAGTTTTTTATACACACCATGCTAATGGCTAACGACGTAGCCTATTACGTTGAAGCAGCCTAATGATTGATGATATCAGATTTCTGATCGTTGATTATACTTAAAATCAATTTGTAAGTCAAGCCAGATCTCATCCTAATAGAATAAGCCCTGTTGACTGGGTTGGTAGGATTTGCACTTAAAGCTGCATTAGTGATCAGTTGGCATAAATCCAAGTCGGGTTAGAAAACCATCAGTTATTTGCAGGATTTCCTCATCAAAATATCGGGCATATTTATCGTTGCCTTCACCCAAATAATGCTGACGACCGGGATAGGTAATGAGCTCAAAGTGATTCTCCAGCTGCATCATTCGCCGCTTGAACATATCCACAATATAAGGTAACACGGTGCAATCATCGTCGCCATGAAAATCAATAGCGGGAGGCATTACTTTTCTTGCCAGGTGGTATGGTGAAATATCCCAGATTTCATCTTTTCTTTCACCCATTAACATATCAATCCAGGCTTCCATTGTATTTACATTACTCGAATATAGTACCAGGGCATTAGGCTTCGGGCTGATATTGAGATCATCCGATATTTCATTAATTGAATCTGCTAGCTCGGCACACAAAGCAAGCTGACCACCGGCCGATTGGCCGCTCACTATGATCTTATCAGGATCGACCTTGAGATCTTCTGCATTTTCCCTGATCCAACGGATCGCAGATCGCGCATCTTTCACTGATTCAACAGGAGTAATGGCCGGGTGCGGATAAGTACCATCTTCACGGATCGAAAGCCGGTACTGAAATGAAAAGGTGACAAAGCCCTTCATTGCATAGCGTCTGCATGCCTCATAAAATTCATCCGGATTGCCAAATACCCAACCTCCGCCGTGAAAAAAGGCAATGGCTGGTTTCCCATCATTTGTCGGTGAAGAATCCGAATAGAAGACATCGACTTTTAGATCTTTATCATTAACTCTTTTGTAGACCTTCACCTCTTGGACAATGGTAGAACTCTGGGCAATACAAATAGAGCCTAATAGCAAATAAATCAGGGTTGGCAAAATTCGTCTGGATATCATAAAGGCATGTTATTATCAAGGGTAACTTCCTCAAATTACAACATCTAGCCTAATATTGCCTTAGTCGGAAGTGAATCTAACGTACTTGACATCGATTATGGGCACCTGATTTAATCTTCGCCGTACTTGAGTCTTGGCAAATCAAAATATTCATTTATTGCATCATCAAGCCGCTGGGATATCAATGCAAAATTTTGAACGGAGGGTTTGAGATCAACTAAATTTTCTACGACCGTGCTTCTCTTGTAGATTAAAAATGTGTTGTCGACTTCCGGATTTACCAGGTTGAGATTGATTTCTGAGGTTTTGTCCGAGAAGGATGGCACGAAAGTTAATGCTACTTTTTGTAATGCTACTTTATTTCCCAGTTCTTCCAAGTGGCGGGTTTTTTGTTCCTGATCATCTGAAGACTCGTTACCATACACGAAATACACTTTCAAATATTTTTCTCTTTTCACGCTCTCAGCCTCCAGAAATATGAGCCACTGTTCGATCTCCTGCCAGTCTGGATGATTACCGACGAAATAAAGGATACCAAGGTACCACCCATATTTACATACCGGACAGGTTTTGCTTCCTTTGTCCGGGCCCCAGGCATGAAAAGGAGTAAAGGAAATAACCTCTTCTCCAATTTTTTTTCCTGAGAATACTCTATGATTCTTTTGTTTTGGATAGTTGGGAATATTCAACCCCAGTATGATATTTCGTTCCCCTACATAAAGTCCATTTTGTTCAACTAGTCGCAGCACTCCACTGCCACCACGATTGTCCCTGTGCTTTCTTATAATTCCAGTCAGTAGTTTATCGTCATCAAAAACAAAATCATCCAGATCGTATGCATTCTCAATATCAGGCTCTTTAACAGTGATATTGATTTCCGCAGGATCACCTGGGGTTGGTCCATGCTCTGGTCTGGTAGTATAAATGAAGAATTTGCCGTCATTTGCCGTCTGCACCCACCCCCTGACCGATCCATGAATCTGCCGGTTGTTATGAGATGACAGATCATTTTTATTGGTCGTTTTCCCGGCATGTTCATAATAGATAATCACGTTGGGGGCGGGTGTTTTTCCATCGATTTGGTATGCCGTACCGGTTAGAAGCAGCTTTTGCCCAACCTGTTTCCATCCCAGACTGGTATCAATGTTGGTTAGATTACCCGGGATATCCCTATTAAAAGCCAATTGATCGGCCGTAATATCTTCCTTTTTCAGTTGATGATTTTGAGCGTTGCAAGCAAAAACAAAAACGACCATCCAGCAGAAGTTCATTGCCTTGCGAAGGCTAATAAAAATCTTCTTGCAACTACTCATAGCCTGCTACATTCTTACCCAGAATAAGGTCTCTTGATGCGGTCCATATTTCGCCTTCATTCTTGAGATTTAATATGCCATTATTGCCACCTCTTGGAGCCACGGGCTCGATTTCTTTTGCAGTTAGTAATGAGTCATTGGCGAAATAGTAGCTTTCAACCCAGTAATAACCTCCATTTGGCTCGAGCACTGTAAGATGTATATGAGCTGGTTCGGTGCGACTGGGGTATACTCCTGGTTTTCGCGTGTAAAAAGTGTACTTTCCGTCGAGATCGGTTTTGATCCAGGCTCTCAGGTATCCATGTCTGCGTTCCCAATTGGTAGCCTGATATTTGTTTTCATAGAGCCCTTCCGGGTTTGTATGATAGATGTAGAGAATAACTCCCGCTCCAGGGGTGGTACCATCTGGCTGATAGACGGTCCCGGAAACTCTGACTTTTTGTCCTTTTTTGTCAAAATCCGGAAGGGTGTCGACTGCCGACAGTGTCTTTTGACCAAATTCAAAGATGGCCTCACAGCCTTCGCAGGTTCCTATGAGACGTGCCGCTTGTGGTTGCATCACCACTTGTGCACAAGAAGTACACAGCGACAGGCTGGTACAAAATAGAATGATTGTTAGATCATACAGGATGCAGTACATTTTCATATGCTTTTGCTAAAGAAACGCATTTCGCTGTATTTAAATGAAGCCAATGGTGTCGATTTAACTAAGCTGAGTGAGTTATAGGCTACCCTGAGTAAATCTGTCCATTTTAAGACGGAAGTCCTTCAGGTAATTTCTGCTAAGACGAATTCGATGACCATTGGTAAGAAGGATATCGTAGTCGCCATTCGCCCTCGATTGAAATGATAC
Organism: Saprospiraceae bacterium; assembly: GCA_016711125.1. Lineage (GTDB taxonomy): Bacteria > Bacteroidota > Bacteroidia > Chitinophagales > Saprospiraceae > JABDMH01. The sequence continues at coordinate 295,490 of JADJTQ010000009.1, forward strand.
CACATGGCGAAGATTTAATATAGCCGAACGGTGTACCCTTACAAAATAAGTTGGATCCAGTTGAGGCAGCATTTCCTTCAGGCTTGAAGTGTATAAATACTTTTCTGTTGTTGTGCTAATCGCCAGATAGGGCCTTGCCGATTTTATGCAGTTGATTTCGGTCACAGGCACCTGAATCATTTTATTTTTTGAAGATACCTGGATCTTCGATCTGATCCCGGTGGTAGGCTTTTCGAGGCTTGTTAGTTGGCCGGACCTGAGCATAAGGAATGAGATAAGGTACATCAACCAAATCAGATAGAAATCTTCTGCCATGAAATAGCGAAACACGCCAAGTGGGTGATAATAGTGATCAAGAAAAATATCGGAGAGTACATAAACCAAAAGGGAAGCAATCCCAAGATGTAATAAACTCAATATGGTTGGGCCCAGAGAAATCTGAAGCCACCGGATGCTAAAGATATTCGAACGCATTACTTTCTGTCTAAAAAAGACAATCCAAAAATTTGGGATAAGTAAAAGCCAATGGATTTTAAAAAGGGAAGACTCTGAAAGATAAAATGCATTTTTATTTATGATGGAATGGATGAAATCCTGACCTATTCCCAGAATGGCAATGGAAACGAAAGCTATAAAAAACCAATGGTGAAGATGAATATGCATCCGCGGATGAACGGATATGTTCTTGATTTCTATCGTCATAAATTTTTAACGTTTTTAAAAGCTTGACCTATGAATGAGCACAGACAAGTTAACACTTTTACAGCGAAGGTCAATTAATCAACTAATCTTCATTTAGTTTAGTCAATTAGAACTTCAACTAATCTTAGGAAACAATGATCTGTGGGTTTCCTACTACAGCGCCAATGGAATTATTAATTGATCTTGTCCGTATTTACATGCGGGGCACCTTTACATCGCTATCGAGAAGAGGTGCATCAAAAGATCCGGAAACTGCTTTCCAGATGATACATGCCATATGCCTACAATGACACTTCCGACCGGGTAAGAAAGATCATTGATGCGGCACATTCAAGCTATAGAAAATAGGTCCTTTGAGGAAAACGAACCCAATTGCTGGTAATGATGACAATGACAATATCACCATAGACTCAAATCAAAGCCATGGCGATCATGGAGTATTCATTTTTTCCTGATGTTTTTTGACCTCTACAATCATTCCTAATTCTCAACCATTGTTTCGATCACACCCCGACAATCTAAGGTGCCTCCGGTTTCTACATCGATATAGTGATAACTTGCAGAAGATCTGATCTCTAATTTGGATCCTGCGCTAATATCCAGATTTGCACTGGTTTCTATGGTTAAGGTGCTTGACCCTCCAGTACTATTTGAAGACACCAATACGACAAGGCCACTTTGATGGAGAAAAGATGAGTTCGATCTCAAAAATAAAGCCCTATTTTTAGATGTCTGAGATATTTTGCCAAAATTGCTGATGTACCCTTGACAATACAGGCCAGTATTAAATTGGGCGTTCCCATCAACTATTGCGGATTCAGCATTGTTGAACTCTCCACTTGATGCAATAGAAAGGGCACTAAGAAAAGTAGAACTTAAAAAGATCGAATCCTGATTAAAGATTTCTCCAGCACAAAAAATAGCAGTTCCTTGCGCCTGAACATGAATGATGCCATTGTTGACCAGTTTTGCACCAATCACATATATCCCGGCAGCACTCATATTTTCGATGTAGATCAAGCTATCATTGATCAACATAGAGCCATTAAAAGCTTCAATGGCTCTGTCAGCTGTATAATTATCTCCTGCTTCATCCACAAATATGTTGCCTTCGTTTCGAAGGGTACTTTCAGTTAACCTTATAGCAAAAGTATCACCATTGGTGAATGTCAGTTGTTTGCGGTTTAATAGTGAAGCCCCATTCTTTAGCTCCAGATAGTATAGTTCTGGAGAAACAGTGGTGATCGAAACTGAATCGCCATCGATAACTACGGTATCTCCACTCAAGGGCACTATACCTGTATCCCAATTATCAGCTTCATTCCATTTGTTAGGATTCACCAGATGATTACCGGTGAACGTGGTCATTTGGGCATGAAGCAATGTGCCATAAAGGAAAAAGATGGAGCAAAAGGTCATGAAATGATGCATAATTTATCTATTTAGGATTGAGAATTAAATTATTTGGCATAAAGTGTCGTCAGCTCGTAGTACCTCCAGGGCGTATGAATAATGATAGATTTTTGTGGTGTCGGATTCTCTGGGGTAAATCACGCCTTTGTATGGAGTAAAGGTGATCAATAAAATTGGCCAATCGACTAGACCCAGGTATAGTATTGATGACTCATTAATAAGTTTGCGGAATGATCTTGTGCTCAGGAACATTGATGTTAAGAGTAACATTCCAGGAGCTTCCAAACATGCTTGAAAACTGAGCCTCAAAGGCCGTGTAATCGCTTCCTGCAAGTCCATTAGCTTGTGCCGTGATGTCCCACCTATGGTATAGGTCGTTGCACTTCCACTACCGGCGCTTCGCACATCAACATAATAGCCCGAAGCAAACCAATGCCTCAGCCATCACACATACTCGCTGTAGTAGGTATCCTCATATGACACGAATAAAAGTATTGAATCCTGCTGGCTAAAGCCAAAGTTCAGTAAAAACAAAAGGAGGACTCCAGTAAAGTACTGTTTCATATTTCTGGCAGTATTGGTGGTGTTGCAACTCACCGATTTACCTTCGCCACATCAATAAGTTTATTAATGTTGATTTGTCCCAATGAAATAGCGGCATTGGTAGAATAGAAAAGAAATCGGTTAATGGAGAGTGTCAAAAATTGTACCGACCCTTTTTTGTCGCGATCAACCAACAGCTTGTTAGGCTTCGCAACCTAACCCAAGACGACTTCGGATTAGAATTGATGTGATCAAGGACATAGGAGATGCCTCCCTGCAGCGAGAGTAGAAATTGGTTTTGCAAGTTGATTACTGGCGGGCCTTCTTAAGCAAAAACACACCAGTAGCGATCATCCATCCCATACCGATCGGAATAAGGACGAAGGAAAATGGCGCTAAGGCCGGCTGATAAAATCCTACAATGGCAATTGACCCAACTATGCCAGCCATGGTTCCCCATATTTGCAACCATTGGGGCACCCACTCATCCTGGCCAGCCATGGAAATGAGCAAGGGACAGAGCCCAATGATCATAATGGTCGCTATGTCATCCAATCGGACTCCAATCCACCCCACTGCAGCGGCTAGTTCGACTGTACCAGTGGCATTTTGCCCGGCTATTTGCACAGTAAGTGCGAGCATCATAATGAATGAAACTATCGCAATTGGCACAGCGGCCTTCGCTAGAACCAATGCCGTCATGGCAAGATGCTTCTTTGAAATGCAAAAAGAGGCCATGATGGTGAGAGCAACCCCTAATAGAATGACACCAACTGTCCAAAAGCTGGTATTGGCAACTAAAAACGATTTCACTTCTTGAGTCTTGTCGAGGTAAGCCGACATTTCATGATTTGCCAGTGCCTGCCATAGATCAGTTCCCGAGGCTCCCCAAAGTGCAGCCCCGGTCAACATGGTTAAAGCTCCGGCAATCGAACAGATACCTGCGAAAGAAAAACTCTGCTTTTGAACATTTGTCATTTGCTATCCCTTTATTGATGGCACAAAGTTGGCAGGCCAGCATTAGAATTAATTGTACAAATGTTCCATAGGGGCACTACGGGTTAAACAGGAAACTGACCGGGCAAGAATGACATCCGCTGTTTATATTCCCCTGGCGTCATGTCAGCATATTCGCGGAAAGACCTGATAAAGTGAGATTGATCGAAATAGCCGCTTTGCAGTCCGGTTTGGGTGAGACTATCGGAAGACTGATGCAATTGATGTACGGCACGTACAAACTGACTTAGTTTTTGATACGAATAAGCGGAAATGCCAAACCAATCATTAAAAATCCTAAACGATTGGGTCCTGGAATACCCAAGGCAATCTTCAATACTTTTGAAATGAATACTATTTTGGTTAGTAATAAATTTATCAGTGGCACTGCATAGACCCATGGCCAAATGAAGATCGGCAGTTTCATGAATTCTTGCGTATAAATACGACTCTAGCCATCGCGCCTTTTCTATAAATGACATTTTTGAGTTAAGAATATCCTCGATTTTATTGATAGTCGTCTTTAGGATAATATTGCCATTGATATAATGGTCTCTAAATTCATAAAGAGGAATTCCAAAAAGAGCTTTAACCGCAATCGGTTTCATCTGTATACCTACATAATGAAAGTGATCAATGGACAATACCAATGGTTTAGTATGTAGGCCTGAAAGAAAACAGAATTGGTCCAGTGGATTGTCATTCAGGTCTATCTTTTTAGCAGATTGCATTTTGGATTTACCTCCAATCCGGAAAATCAGTTCTAATTTACCTGAAGGGAGGATCTTCCAATTAGAGGTTTCCGAAGTCTGTTGCTCCCAGATTTTTTCGACCAAACCTTTCAGGCGTAGCGGTATATATTGCTCAATTTTCATTTTTAATTTAGGTCACTTTAGTTTTTAATTTAGCAAATCTCTAGATCATGGTATGCAGTTTTTTAAATTAGTTAAACCAAACTGCATATCTCTGTCTTCTTAATTCCAGAGCTAACTTTTCTTCCATCTTCAATGCTTCTTCTTTGGTCATCAGACCCAAGTGATTGTAAAGACTGGGCCGGAGATATTTGCCATATTTCTGAACAATGTTGGCAGATAGCTTGTGGCCTTTTTTATTTATATATCCGGACTTATGTTGTTCGAATCGCTCTTTGGGAGTCTTACTGGTCATACCGACATACAAGCACTCCAGCACACCATTAAACTGGGGATTGGCATCCCTGAATTTAGCGCTTTCGGTAAATACCTTTTTAGACAATTCAATCACATACACTTGGTACATTAATTTGGACATAAATAATCAAATTATATCGCAACTAATCAGCAACTGTCAGTTAGTCATAAATCTCCAGATGACTTCAGGGGAATAGTGAAAGGCATTTTTATTGCCAATCTCAATATTGCCCTTCCACTTTTTATCATCATGCGCCACCGAGATCGTCGACCAGGAGTATTCCCCTTTTTCATAATCAAAAGTAATTCCGTCATCATCGTAAAGTCTGAAGACACCGTCGGCCTGTCCATACTTACGGATTTCCAATTGCATGATTTCACCGACTACCGGGGCTTGATTACGACTCTCAATCATCGGAATGATGCCACCGTCCTTCACAGAGAGTGGTATCTGATCCAACCCCGGAGTCACCGTGACCCAGCTGCCTTCTCCGACAAAGTCACCGGTATAAAAATCATACCATTTGCCTTGCGGTAGTGCTACTCGCCGGCTGGTTTCGCCGGTAAACATCGGAGCCACCAAAATAGCCTCACCCATCATGTACTGAAATCTTATTTCTTTTGATTCAAATTGATGAGGATTATAACCGTCCGCTGCTGACCTGGCATTCACCAGTTTTCCGTTATACAAAAATTCCTCCTCCAATTGCATCGCGCGGAAAGGAGGGATGCCCTCTTGTTGGTATCTGGCGAAAGCCGTGTAGATATAAGGTAACAATTGCATACGCAGCCGGGCAACCGCTCTTACCTGGACTTCTACTTCCGGAAAGGTCCATGGCTTGGTTCCACTGGCCCAGGCATTGAGCATGGCCATCGGTGAAAAACATACTGATTGCATTCTCCGCAGCCATTCTTCGGCAGATTCTGAGGCTCGTACCTCAGGAGTCCATAATACCCCGATAAAGCTGCTATTGATTAAAGCCGTGATAAAATCTTTATGACTGTAATAGTCATTATAAATCACATAGGGCATCGAGCTAGCACCGGCATTCGAGCCGCGCACCAGGCCGTAAGTGCGCTGATTTTTCTCTAAACCAATCTGCCGTCATCTTTTGAACCAACAGACCATAGACTTGTCGCAGCTGTTCTGCGGAAATACCCGATGGAAAAGAGGCTACATCAGGCCAAAGCCAACTGTCAAACCCGTCTACCTCATCTATTTTGTAACCACTGACTCCCAGGTCAAGATGATATTTATTAAAATGATCTTTAAAAAGCTCTCTGACAGGCTCCATGGTAAAATCAGGGACGATTCCATTCCATACCGTGTGAGAGCCCGAATAAGGTTTCACTTGATCATAAAGCACTCCTTTGGGCGACACATAAGGATTCATCCACAAATTTGCCCGGATTCCTTTGCTGTCAAGTTTTTCTAAAAATCCTTTTGGATCTGGAAAGCGGCCCGCGTCCCATTCGAAGGTGCAAGGATAAGACATACTATGCCAACCCGGCTCGACGCCAATAAAATCCAAAGGAAAATCATGGTCCTCAAATTCCTCTACCTCTTTTAAAATATCTTCTGCCGAATATAAAGTCGGCACTCGCTGAGTAAACCCTAAGCCCCATTTTGGTGGCAAAACTCCTCCTCCACAATAAAGATTATATCGCTGCACAACCTCCAGCATCGATCGACCTCCAAAAATATAAACATCTACCCCTGCTGCCGGAACCAGAATCTCAACTGCATCGGAATATGGCTGAGCTTGCCAATCTTTGTCCGTATTACGGTCCTTCAGAATCGGCGGATCATCGGCCTTGACCCGTACAGCCGTGCCTGCATACACCGTGAGGTAATTGGCAGCATCGATTAGCACCCCATAACCCTGCGAAGAAATATAAAAGGGTACCGGGGCATGGGTGCGACCATTATCTTCTCCTCCATAATGATCTACATGCAGATTTAAAATTCGGCCACGCTGATTATGTGTTTGAAAATTCAGACCAAGTCCATAAAGCTCCTCGTCTTTTTGAAGAGGAAATCTTAAAAATGTTTTTCCACTGATTATTTCGAAAGAAATCTTTGAGTTATCAAGAGGAAATTCGACAAGAGATAGTTTTTCAATAGCTTCTATTTTTGGAATTATTTGCGCTGCAGACAATAGGGTTATTTTCTGATTCTGACCGATACTTGATTTCCAAACACCTTTTGTTACCTCATTCCAATTTGGTTGTGCATTCAATGGTAGAGATAGAAAAAATAGAAGTGTAACAAAGGCGATCCCGATTTTTGAAGATAATCTCATTTACAAATCGTTTTTTCGAACACTCACTAATTTTTTCATCATTTTCTCTTTATAGGAATTCACCAGGTTATCGTTATCCGGTTCTTTGGCCAGGTTTTTAAATTGCTTGGGATCTTTTTCTGTGTCGTATAGTTCAATGCCATTTTCTGCATTTTCTCCATATTGAATATAAGCATACCGGTGATCTCGGAGTAAAAATCCTTCACGCATAGGGGCAACACTAAAGGCTGTTTCCCTGACTTCAATTGAAGTGTCATCCAGCATCATTGAAATATCTTTTCCCTGGATGTTTTCTGGAATTTTCAGGCCACATAATTTTGAAATGGTGGGATAAAGATCAAGGAGTTCAACGAGGGAATTGCATACGCCTGGCTTTTTGCCCGGCACACTTATGATCAAGGGAACCCCTGATGATTCATCCAGCAGACTCACTTTGGCCCAAAAATCATGTTCGCCCAGGTGATAGCCATGATCACTGGTAAAAATAATAATGGTTTTATCCTCCAGACCTGCCGCTTCCAGTGCGTCAAGTACTTTTCCTACCTGGGCATCCATATAGGCAACCGAGGCATAATATCCCCCTATCGCTTTCTTCTGTTTGCGGATATCCATTTCCATGTTGACACTGGTCTTATAATTGATGCCGGGTTCAGGAATATCCTCCCAATCACCAGGCAATTTTTGGGGAAGCTCCAACTTGTCATAAGGCTTGAACGATGGAAAATAATTAGCCGGCGCCACAAAAGGAACATGTGGTCTTACAAATCCGACACCCAGCCAAAACGCTTCGTCTTTGTGTCTATTGATCAGCTCTATTGCCTTTGCCGCAGTCTTACCATCGGAATGCACCAGGTCGTCTCCATCTGCCTCAACGACCACAAAGGTATTTCCTCCCATCGCCGGTTTTGTTCCATCGGGATTACTCTCCAGCGTTTCACCATCTCCCGGTGCCTTCCATTCCAGTCCGGGACTATTGTATCGTTCGGTCCACGATATGGTATCATCCGCGCCATCGCTTCCTTCCTCAATGCCTCCGGGCACACCCATATGAAATATTTTACTTACCCTGGCTGTGTAGTAACCCTCATTTTTGAAATGTTGAGGCCAGGTGGGCCGGTCGCCAATCTCCAGCCGGGGGCTGGTATATCCCAAGACACCGGTAGCATGTGGATAATAGCCTGATAAAAAAGACGCCCTTGATGGACCACAATAGGTGCCTTGACAATATGCCTGGATAAAACGTACTCCCCGGGCAGCCAGGCGGTCAATGTTTGGTGTCTGACAGACACTATTTCCATAGCAGGAAAGAGCATTGTAGGTAAGGTCATCGGAGATGATAAAAAGGACATTGAACTTGTCATCATCGGCGGATTTATCATTACATGAGATGCCTATAAGAGAAAAAAAGAACAGCGCCAGGCAGATCAACTCTCTTTCGACTAAATAACGCAGCATAAGCGACTGGATTTTGATAAAAATAGAAGAAACGAGACTTGTGGACAAGTTTTTCTTACCTCTGGAACCCGAATAGTTTGTGGTAATTTTCCAATCGGATATCTGATCTGGGACCTCCTATACATTTCATGTAGTGGAAGATTACGGATGTTACTCTCGTTGCTTTTCACTCTTTGTGGAATAATCGGAGCTAAAAGTAAATCAATTTGGCTGTATGAGAGTCCATATCAAGGCATTTAGCCAAATTGAATTATCAATTTGGCTAAAAGTGTAATATTTGTATATTTATAGCCAAATTGAAGACATGAATCCTTTAATTGGAAGAAAGAATGAGATCCAAAGGCTTCGGGCCCACCTTCAATCCCGCAAGTCTGAGTTTATTGTGGTATACGGCAGGCGAAGGGTAGGCAAAACCTTTCTTATCCGAAAAGCTTTCGAAAATGACTTTTCTTTTCAACTGACCGGGTTGGCAAATGCCTCTATGATGCAGCAACTTAATCAATTTCATACTGCTCTTACAAAATACAACACAGATCAAGCCTGGGAGCCAACACCGGCATCTGACTGGTTTACCGCCTTTCAACAACTAATTCACCTCTTGGATCAAACTCCGCAAGGAACTAAGAAAAATGTATTTCTGGACGAACTGCCCTGGTTGGATACCCAAAATTCAAAGTTCCTTTCCGCCTTAGAGCATTTCTGGAATAGTTGGGCCAATGGCCGGGAGGATATTATTCTGATCGTTTGTGGGTCGGCTGCTTCCTGGATGCTCAAGCATTTGATCAAAAATAAAGGTGGATTGCATAACCGAATAACAGATCGGATCAAGTTGGATCCCTTTACCTTATTTGAGACTGAAGAATTCCTAAAAATGAAAAATACCATTTATGACCGGTATCAGATCATACTCTTATTTATGGCTTTCGGTGGTATTCCTTTTTACCTGGATCTGATAAATCCAGGAAAGAGTGCAACACAAAATATCAATGATTTATGTTTTCTAAAAAATGCACCTTTTAGACTTGAGTATGAAAACCTCTTTGCTTCCTTATTTAACAAACATGAGAGACATATTGCTGTTATTGAGGCCCTAGCCAGCAAAGGAAAAGGATTAAACCGAACGGAAGTCATTCAATTTTCCAAACTGCCCGATGGTGGAGGTCTAACCCGGATCCTGGACGAATTAGAAGAAAGTAGTTTCATTAGGCGATATAAAGGTTTCGGAAAAAAGCAAAAAGAAAGTCTTTATCAACTGATAGACAATTATTCACTGTTTTACTTGAGATTTATCAAGAAGGTAGACGAAGACGACGAACATTTTTGGATCAATATGCTGGAAACACCAGCTTTTTATTCCCTGGGCAGGTTATGCTTTTGAAATGGTCTGCTTGCGTCACATATCCCAGATCAAGCACGCTTTAGGAATTAGTGGAGTGCAGACTTCTATTTCTACCTGGCGGTCGTCAGAGGCGCAAATTGACCTGTTAATTGATCGAAAGGACCAAGTGATTAACATCTGCGAAATGAAATTTTCAATCAACCCCTTTATCATTGATAAAAGATATGCCGAAATTTTACGAAATAAATTAGGTAGTTTCAGACAAGTTCCCGGTACAAAAAAGGCTTTGTTTCTGACCATGATATCCACCTATGGCTTGGCTAACTCGAAATATTCCGGGTTGGTTCAGAATAGCCTGGATATGGATGCTTTATTTGATTAGGCAATTCAGATATTTGTTATTTCTCCGGTCGAGGAACAATAATCGTTCGCCTTGACCACTCCTGCCACATTGCTGCCATTTTATTGACCAAGTCGAAGTTTTGCTGAGAGACATCAAACATTTCGGTTCGGTCTTTTTCCATGTCAAAAAGTTCCCAGTACTCTATGGGTAATTCATCGACTTTATCACACATCAAAGAACGTTTTTTACTCGCTTTGGATATTAATTTCCATTTGCCTAAGTAGACGACGCGATTACCTTCATGTTCCCAATAAATTGCTTCACGATCTATAGGTTTAATCAAAGCCCATTTGGATCTAATCCTAGATCAGCCATTCAACAATAAAATAAAATATCGATGGGCACAACAAACATCCCAGACCGGTATAAAATGTGGCGGTGATAGCGCCGTAGGGTACCAACTTAGGATCAGTGGCAGCCAGGCCTGCCGTCACGCCACTTGTGGTTCCAATCAAACCCCCAAATACCACAGCAGAATGAGGGTTGTCAAGTTGGATATACCGGGCAATCAGGGGAGTGCCGATTGTGGCCACCAGGGTCTTGACCACTCCTGTCGCAATACTAATGGCAATCACATCTGAGGTGGCACCTAGTGCTCCACCCGTAATGGGACCCACAATATATGTGCAGGCTCCCGCTCCAATGGTAGTAAGACTTATGGCGTCGGAATAACCCATGATATAAGCTATGATCACACCAAGAAAAAAGGAAAATGAAATGCCCACCAACAAAGAAACGCTACCTGCAAGACCGGCTTGCCGGATTTTATTCAGATCGGCCCCCATAGCGGTGGCGACTACCGAGAAATCTCTTAACATCGCTCCACCCATTAAAGCCATGCCCGCAAATAACGGAATATCAGCTATTCCTTTTTTGTCTCCCAAAAGAGCCAGTGCCAAACCAGCCATTACTGCAATCGCGACGCCTGGTATTGTATTCCTGGTAAAATGTTTTGAAACAAAAAAAGATATCCACATAATAACTCCGACAAAAAGAAAGGCAAATAGTAATCCATTCTTGTCGATAATCTTTTCAAATACTTCCATCAGTACTTCTGCTTTTTCTGCCTATTCTTGATATCAGCGGCACGAGGAGAAATCCTGTCACCGTAATTACCGCTCCAACGATAATGGCAATAGGACCACCTGATATAGCCGCCCTCACATTTTGAGTTGCTGCCATGGCCACAATGATTGGCAGATACATTGAACTCCAGAATAAAATACCCTGAGTGGTTTCTATTTTTAACCACCCTCTGTTCTTTAGGTAAAGATTGATTATCATCAGTAATAACATGGCAAAGCCTACCCCGCCAATGTCTCCTCCACACCGATCGACTGGCCTAAAAAGCTGCCAAGTAATTTACCTGCTAGAAAGCAAAATGCCAATAGAGCTACTCCGTAAATGATCATAATTCCCTAAATAGTTTTTGTAAGTCTTTTTTGGTCACTTTACCCATCACATTGCGAGGTAGGTCTTCCTGTGCTAAGTATTTTCTTGGTATTTTGTAGTTGGGTAATTTATCTTTCAACCAATTCTGCAGATCAGGCAGTTCTTGATTTTGATCATTTAAGACGATACTGGCAGCAATTATTTCACCCCATTCTTCATCGGGTATTCCAACTACGCCACAATCCTTGATGGCGGGATGTTTTCGTAATACCTCTTCAATTTCCAGCGCCGATATTTTATAGCCTCCCGATTTAATGATATCTACAGAATTTCGCCCTAAGATCCGGTAGCTGCCATTCTTCCATATGGCAATATCACCCGATTGAAACCAGCCGTCAATGAATGCTTCTTCAGTTGCTTTAGATCTGCCCCAATATTCCTTAAATACATTCGGGCCCTTTATTTGAATTTCTCCAGGTGTTCCATCAGGTACTGCTTCTTGATTTTCATCAACCAATCTTATTTTTACACCGGCCAGAGGTTGGCCAATAAATCCAGGCCTGCGCTCGCCTTGATATGGATTACTGATTGCCATGCCCATTTCAGTCATACCATAACGTTCCAGTAGCGTATGACCACTGATTTCTTGCCATTTTTCTAAAGTTGAAACCGGCAATGCGGCTGAGCCAGAGACCATGAGCCTAAAATCTCTCAAAATATCAGATGTTTGAATTTTAATTTCCTCAGGTAATTCATTCCAATAAGCGATCAGTTTATAATAAATGGTTGGTACCGCCATGAACAAATTAATCTCTTTTTTTAGAAAAATTTTAAAGATTTCTTCCGGGTCAAATTTGGGTAGAAATTCACAACAGGCACCACTCCAAAGTGCACATGACAATATGTTGACAATACCATGCACATGATGCAACGGTAAAATGTTTAAGATGTGATCATCCTGATTCCATTCCCAGGAAGTTACCAGCGATTTTATTTGAGCTTCAATGTTTTGGTGGGTGGTGACCACTCCCTTAGGCTGACCTGTAGTGCCACTCGTATATAAAATCATCGCCCGTCTGTCCGAATCAATTACAGGCAAATTTCCATTTTGTGTAGGTATTGCTTCTAAAGAAACTGCCCGAATCGTAAAATCAGAAAAAAGTGGACTGATCAGATCTTTGTATTCTTCAGTGTAAAAGACGGCTTCGGCAGTGGTATCTTCGACCACATATTTAATGGATGCGTAGGGATGTTTAATGCACAGTGGCACCGCAATGCCACCAGCTCTCCAGATACCCCACTGGATAGCAACGTAATCAAAACCGGGGTTTGCGATAAAGGCAATGCGTGCCTCGTTGAGATCACTTCGGCCATTCAAGAGGGTCAAAGCATGTTTTGCTGAGGCGTCAAGCAATTGCCGGTAGGTGTAGTCTTTATTATCACTTTTTATCGCTAGCCTCTTGTGATAGCCGGAGGCATTTTCGATTAACTGAAGCATCTCCGAAAATAACGACTTTTTAGGAAGTAGTGTTTCTCCCCATCAAGCACATGCTGGTGGTCTTTCGCCAAAAGACATGGAATTCGAGAATTGCAGATAGATATCATGAAAATGAAATTCAAACAATTGACGAGAAGTGACTTCTGTTAATAAGTAATGATTCGAATATTTTTAGTTCATTACTGGTAATATAATGCGGCTGCTGTTGAGTGCCTCATGATAAATACGAATCGAAGCATTTTGAAAATCATTTTCGCTAGCTTCATAAATATTCATGAATTTCTGGGGATTGCGATCTGCTAAAGGAAACCAACTGCTTTGAATCTGGATCATGATACGATGCTCTTTCTGAAAGGTATGGGCAACATCGGGTAGTTCAAACTTCACTTGTTCGATTTTACCTGGCTCGAATGGAATGGGATTTTCAAAACTCTTTCGGTATTTGCCCTGCATGATCTCACCACGTACCAACATTTGATACGAACCCATTGGATAGGAAGGCTTACCACTTCGATTGGGATTTTCGCTACCATAATCAAATGTTTCCGGAAAAACATCGATCAACTTGACGACAAAGTCGGCGTCCGTACTTGAAATACTGACAAGCAAATCTGCTATCACAGTTCCTCCCAGCGTTAGATCTTCTGTCAGTTCCTCGCTTTCAAAAACCAAAACATCAGGTCTACGGGCGGCGAAGCGCTGGTCATCATTCATGTATGATGTGGTCCGATTGAAATGAACATCCTCGGTATAAGGGACCGGCTTGGCTGGCTGGCTTATGTATTCAGTAAAATTGCCGGTTGCAGTAGGCTTTATCCAACCTAGTTTTCCACCAGGTAGTAAATAAATCGGCTTATCCATTTTATTGAGTGGTGGCCATTGGTCAAATTCTCTCCACTGGTTATCTCCGGTAAAGAAAATAGTGGCTTCCGGCAAACTGCGCAAAGAACCCTTATCCTTTAAGTAATAATTGAAGAATGGGATTTCAATTTCATTTTGATACCAAAAGGCAGTATTGCTCCCGAATTCTATGTTGCCTAATTTGCTTCCGTCTCTTGTGGCCCATTGACCATGAGACCACGGACCCATGACGAGTTTATTATCATTTTTTGCTTTCTTTTCAATAGCTTCATAAGTGCTCCAGGCACCATAGCAATCCTCAGCATCAAATAATCCACCTACTACCAGAGTGGCGGTGTTATCCGGAATTTGATCGACAAAGTTCCGTACGTTTCGGGCCTTCCACCAGGTATCGTAATTAGGATGCTGGTACATTTGTTTCCAGAAAGTGATGCTATCGTCCATCATCGCTGCCAAGTCAGATAAAGTTGCTGTTTCCAGGAAAAACTCGTAATTATCTGAGGGAGGGTAAGATGAAGCTCTAGAAGACTGATTGCTAGTTCTTGGACGATGATACCCAAACCGTGAATAAAATGAAAATGCGTCCATCTGGAAAAACGTTCCGTTGTGATGCCAGTCATCTCCGATAAACCAATCCGTGACCGGGGCTTGTGGGCTCACCGCCTTTAATGCCGGATGTCCACATAATGCAGCCATCGTAGAGTAAAAACCAGGATACGATATGCCCCAAACACCAACCCGTCCGTTATTGTTTGGCAGATTTTTAACTAACCAATCAATAGCATCATAGGTGTCACTTGCTTCATCAATATCGGTTATATGCTTCTTACTTGGATTGAAAGGACGGACGTCCATAAATTCGCCTTCACTCATCCATCGACCGCGGACGTCCTGGCTCACCATGATATAACCCTCATGCATATAATAGCGATGTATGCTGTTCCAAAACGACCTCCATTTATCCTCTCCATATGGAGCACATGAATAGGGAGTACGAACCATCAAAATCGGATGCTCTTCCGTGGTGTCTTTTGGCAGGTAAATGGAGGTAAAGAGCCTAACTCCATCGCGCATGGTTATAAAGATTTCTTTCTTCTCATAGTTCTGGACTATCCACAAGGAGTCTTGAGCGTTCTGAGCAAGAACGAAGCTTAAGCTCAGTATGGTGAAGAGAAAAAAAAGGCCGGTTCTTTTCATAAAAATTTGATATGAATAAGTAGTTATCAAACGATAAACGATAATCCTTGCCATACAATATCCTAAAAATTTTGATAAAAGTTTCTCATCAGAATAGCTAGTTTTGGATTGGACGACTGGTAATCAACCCGATGCCTCGCACATCATCTTTATCGACGGCACAGTAAAACATGTAGTACGTTTCATTTTCCGGATTCCAAACCAGAGATATTTTATGGGCATACTTTTGATCCAACCCTGAAGGATTTCCACCGCTCTTATACAATGGTACTTCATCGGACGTCCAATGCACCAAATCTCGAGAAAAGGCAACCATAATATGAGCCCCTCCGCGTCCAACTCCAAAATAGAACATGATCCAGTGGTCGTTGTCCCAGAAAACCTTTCCATCGGAGGAAAAGGATTCATGGTAGCTGTCTTTAGGTCCATGTGATAAAACGGGGTTATCTGCATGTCTTTCCCAATGCATTAGATCTTCGGAAGTGGCTACTCCGATCTGTTCTATATTTCCATTTGCTGCATTATAAAAATTGAAGAAAACACCCTGATGCTCAACTAACCAGGGTTGATAAATGCAACTGCTCTCCCATTCCTGACAATCGCTCTGGTATACCGAGAGAATTGGTTCATTTTTTGCCCTTTGCCATTTTATTCCATCTGCGCTCAAAGCCACACCTTCAGAGCCAGGCCTTAATTCATACCCTCCCTGGCGGGGATAGGCCCCATAAAGTGAATAATAGTTTCCATCTTTCTTCCTGAGTACTCTAGGTGCTTTGATATCGTAGTTTTCATATAGATAGGCCCCCAAAACGACACCCCCGTAATCAAAGCTACCTTCAGACCCGTAGCCCATGGCCAACTGCATATTGGTCCACTGAACAAGATCAGTACTTTCGGCAATAAAAGATTGATATCCGGTGCCATCAAAACCAATAAAGGTCATATACCATTTGGCATTACCGGCTATCTGAAATATAGTAGGAACATCTGTCATTTTTACATCTTCAAACCCAACGATGTTTGGTCGGGGAGGTACCACATGATCAGAATAATAATACCAATTACGATAGGGCTCTGACCATTTTGCCATCGTCTTTTCGTCGATCGGCAATTCCTGTTGACCAGGAGTATCACAGGAGATAAAGCTTACTAGGCAAATCGAAAACCAAAGAAATAAAAATAGGCAACTGTATATAGAATCAGGTCCACGCATATTTTCTTAATCAACCAAGTAACCAAAATACAAATATAAAGCTCCATAAGACCAATGTGGTCCCCGCTGTTCCGGATAATTGTATCGATCCATCATTAGTGCCACATACTGCGCAGGATACCCATCGGGTAGCATAACCACATTGGGCCAGACTCTCGTCCCTGCCGAGCTATCCCATGGGGGCAGATCCATTTTTAGTGTACCCATTTTATTTAGACCCGGATAAGAATAAATAAATATCTCCCGGGCACTGCTGCCAGAAAAACAAAACCGTTGATCTCCAATTTTTTGAATTGATGTGCCAGTACTATTTTCTTCAACCGGACCCGCTATGCGAGTGTAGCCCCGATCCCAGGTATCCGATTCCAATATTACCGCCTTATAACCATTGTGATTTTCGCACGTTAGTAGTCTCCACTTTCCTTTTTCCTCATCAAATAGAATGTGAGAATCTTCGATATCACCAACAATTCCCGTAGGTCGGGCCTTCATAATAGAAAAACCAAATCTAGGATCCTTCTTGCTTTCGATGGCCAAAATTTGTTTCTTTTCATCCGGATTTGTGAAAGCGGTAAAACCAGTGGTGAGTCCTTGCCAAAGCTCGTTTTCGGGGTCATAAAATAGGTGAGATGAAATTTCATTACGCAAAATCCCATCATCTCGATCAAAAACGATAATGCCTTCTAAGCGCAAATCAAAAACAGATGGATTCAGACTAAATACTCCCTGAATATGGTGAGGCAGGGCACGACCCCGAATCGAAATTGTATACCATAATCTTCCCTGATCCAATAGGGGAGTACCATCTTTATACGTTATCGCTCGTATGTCTGCCTGTCCTAAACCGGTGGTGAGAGCCGATTCGATATAATGGATTTTAACGCTGCTTTTATTTAGATGGAGAAATAGATTTGCCTGCAGCGAATGCAGATATTTTTTCTCTCTTAAATCGATAAAAGAGCTAAAATCTTCCTGCCCAATAGAAATTGGCATTCCGGAAGTCTGAAATGAGAGATTTAATCCACTACCAAGCATTTGTAGAATTGTCTTACATGGAAGAACAGCATCAAAAGGAAGTTTAGTGACAATGGATTTTTCAACGACATCTTTACCATGTTTCACAACTTTGATGTTGGCATCCAGCAATTGATTTTCTTTGAAAGAAATACTTATGATAAATCGGTCTTTACCTTGACTATCTGAGAACTCAAAACCAAATTGACCTTCGCCGGAGGTTTCGGTGAGATCCATCATATAGGTAGCAAAAGGATTAAAACCACCAAACCAAATCTTTAATTCCGAATCACCAGTATCTCTGACTATCAGATGATCTTCCAATATGGCGATCTGCGATGTCTCACCCGAATAGTATTTATGAGGATGCATGCTAGCCATGCCGATAATCTCCTTAGGATTTAATTGGGCAAGAGGAATCGATTGATCTTCTGAAAAGATAAAGCGCTTTACTCCCTGTCTCACAAATTGAATTTTGGAAGGATCGATCTGCCCCCTGATCATATTATTTGATACCAAGAAGAAGAAGAGAATAAAGAGAGAATTAATAACGTTTCGCATTTTGAAAGTGTCGCATTAAAACTAAACCCCTGAGACCCGGTACTAGTAGATGTGTTTGTCTATTAGATTGCCCTTGTTTTATTAACCGTAATTTCTGATCCTTCCGCCAGAAATACAGATTGAGGTATCTGGGAACTTAGGAAATCAAAGTCATGACCATAGACATTTCCGAAATCAACATCGATCATATAATCTTTAGTGGGGTAGACTTTCCAGGCTGGATGTTCGACCTGGTACTCAGCCGTTTTAACAGGGCCGACTTTAGTATATCCCCAAAAGTGTTCGGTGATAAACTCTTCTTCACTGCCGCGTAAGACCTCATTTCCCATTTGTGATGCTTTGACCTTTATTGAATGCCATCGTTTCTTTTTCCATATATATTGAACCGACAGTTCACCCCGATCAAAGGCCCATTCATGTTTCATAGGCATGGTCTCATAGTGCTCACCATACATAGTATTTGCCACCCAGGTCAGTGCCGCTTTTGGTACAATCTCTTTGATGAAGACCACGCCACGCCTCCAATTGACTCCGTCTTTATGTCGAACATAAAATCGGAGGTTGACCTCGGCAAAATCGGTATGGAATGGAATTTTAAAACCTTTAAGCCTGGTATTTAAAAACATAAATCCAACCAGACTTACATAGCAGGTATTACTCCAAAGCTCTATTTCAGTGCGAGCAGGTAAATATGGCTCTAATATTTTCTGATCAACCGAATAATTGACCATGATCAATTTTCTCCATTCGGCCTCCAGGAAGGGTTTTTCCATAGTTTATAATTCAATAAAGATAATGCTGCCTAAAAACAGTGAGGCTAGGGTTTACATCCAACCTATCAAATATCTCTACTAGTATAACTTTATCGTGGTGCTCTTACCCGAGTAAACACCCTGCGGTAGATCTATCAGGAAAATGGTGCTGTTTTGCTCTAGATTGGTAAGGGTTCTAAAGTCATCACCCGAAAAGTCGTATATCCCAGACACGGTCAAAAGTATTTTACTGAGCTTTCTGGACGGATCAGCGAGGGTCAATTCCCGTAGCTTGCCATTTGTTCTTTTTAACATGGCCATTCCCTGACTCTCCATCTTTATGCTAAAACCATCGGATGATTTTAGTTCACCAGCTTTATAAAAAGCCAATTGCTCAATACCTAGTCGACGATGTCTGACCGCTTGTAGATCCGGTGTATTAGAAATGATTTCGATATCACGATTATTAGCACTGGTTTCGCTCAATTGATTTTCTGTAATACCGGGTACCACAATGTATTGATAGGTGGCACTATCCGGACTGGTACCATGATCAAACCACAAAGTAAATACATCCATGCTGACGAGAGAGTCGGAGATATTTTTTTGATCGGTAATATCTGACCAACGACCTTGCTTCGCTTCATTGCTGACATGAATAGTGCCAGTCGCTGGTAAAATGTACCCAATCTTATCATGATAAATGTATTTAACCTTATTTAATTCGTGATTACCTTGAGGAAGCACTTTCAACTGGCCATCTTGCATTATGGACACCTCACCACGTAAAAGTACTTGATTGATTGTAGATGCAACTGGGAGATTAGATCGAACCCGAATACCACTACCGAGACAAACGTACTCTTCATCGAAAAAAAACCACGATTTTTTAGCACTCACCAGGTCGTGCGGACTCAGAAAATCAAAGGCTACCGCACCAATCATGCCGTCAGTGACCGCTCCGACAAAATCTGTAAGACCATCTTTTTGAATTTGATCAGGATCAGGTAAAGCTGGTTTTTGTAGGATGGTGGTGCCAGATATTTTCTGCCAATCGTAGGTTGGCCAAATATTATGATATTCATCACCCTTAAGCATTAAATAATTGGTGCCATCTGCACGATGGTGGGTCGTTTTCCCCGGACCATTATATGGCTCTTCCATATTCCTGTTTCGGGTCGAAAACATTCTGACGGTGGTGTAATAGTTCGGTCTTTGAATGACGAAGTGCTCGGTCTGCCAGAAAAATTTTGCAAAAGACAAGGATGGTTTTGCAGTGCCCTTTCTCAACCGAATGATTTCTTCCAATTCATCTTTGCGATAGTCTGTGCTTAAGAGGAGTCTCTCAATCTCCATGATATCATGTGACTCAAATTCAGACTTACCCGAAATACTTCTATTTTTCACACTAATATCTGTATAGACCCCATAGACCATTTGCTTATAGATGCCATCCAGATAGTAATCAACCAGATGATTGATTCTTTCAACTGAAAAAGCATATTTGGTATGAGCAACATAATAGGACCACTCGCCAAAAGCATTGGCATATTTGCCGTATCCATAGGATGTTGTATTGTTAACCCGGTCTTCCCGATGATGAAAACTATAGTCATGTTGCATACCACGTTTTCCTGTGCTAAATTTTACTTCGCCCTCGATTAATCGAATGATTTCTTCAAACCCCGCTTTATCACCAATAAAAAGTAAGTTTTTTGCCAATATTCCGGCAATCACAATTCGATCCCCACTGGGTCTGGCACCAGAGGCATTCATATGCGCTCTCCCAATGATCGGTTGCACTTTGGCTACCAAGTCTTTCGGTAATTCATCGCCAATGACTAACATGAGATTAACAAGATTCGTCGGGGTTGATATTTGATTGTCATGCCAATTATCTCCAAAAAATCATGCTCTGCCCAATAGCCTAGTGATGTAATAATTTTGTCTTTTATCACCTGGTTTCCGTTGAACCGGGAGCTTTTATTTTTATATGCCTTAGCCAGGTACACCAAATCACTGGTGTGTCGCCGGTGAGGAAAACCAGCCGTACGGCTGAGATCGGTATAATTAATATCTCGAAAACTTCCATTTTCATCCATCCGGTTTAGGATGGATCCCACCTGTGAGTCATCGATATTAGTTTTCATGACTTCCGTAACCGCCCGGGCTATGACAATGTCAAAATCATCTGATCTGACATCGCCGGCAAAGGCCAAAAGTGAGAAGATCAATATAAAACGAAGAAGTGAAAATGTAGAAGCCATAGTCATCAAATAATAAGGTATTATCTAATTGTGAATTCAAGCGCAGTAAAATACTAAAATTAACCTTACTACCCGTACAAAAGGCGATGGTGGCTTATTCACTTTCACCTAACTCGTCCTTTAATTATCTTCTTGGAAGTCTTTGAGATAGTACTCTTTTCGCAGTTTGGAATTAAAGATATCTATAAAAGTATTATGGATATTATCACGATGTAAAGCAACAAAAATGTAGACAACATAATTTTCCAGACTCTATGGGCTCTTTTTAATTCCATAAATTGGAAAGCTACCAATAGAAACTTGATCCCTGACAATCCAAGAATCAGGAGGACCATTAATAAAATGTGGCTCACAAATCCTGAAATAAATGAAGTGATCAAAGTCAGTGAAAGCAAGAGCACCAATGTGAGAACAGTTTTATTTTTAATCAGAGTACCAGATAAAGCATGGGAAACAGGAGAAGCCAAATTAAATCACACATATGCCAGAAAGCCGCTCCGGCTTCAAAATCTTCAAGTTTTACCTGACCTTTTTTAATTGAAAATAGATGGTTGACAGAATGACCAAACCTACCATCACATGGATAACATGGAAACCGGTCAGAAGCCAATAGAAATTAAAAAAGGTATCGTATCCGAAGGTCAGACCTTCCCCAATTTTGGAGCTGTATTCGATGGATTTTAAAAGAAGAAAGAGGAGGCCACCTAGTATGGTCAGTGATAGCGAAAAAGCAACTTTGGTCTGATTTTGATTTCTAAAGTGCTTAATGCTGGTTGCCATGTAATATCCGCTTGTCAGCAATAATATGGTATTGACTACCCCAAATGCAGGATTTAGCAATAGACGGGAGTTATGAAAAGCATCGGGATTCTCTGTACTATAGTAGGCCAGGACTATCAGTGCTATGCCAAAAACCGATAATTCCAAAAAGATAATCATCCAGATAAGGATGCCCCCAGGGGGGTAGTAGACATCTTTGAAATCAGTGGATGTGGTTGGATGAATTTCCATTGATATTTTTGCGAAAGTAGTAAAATAATTTGGGGTGTGGTTGAGATAGAAGGCCAGGTCATTTCTCGCAACCCTTGATTGAATAATTCTGCCTTTTCACTAATTGTGGATTTAGAGCTGTGGCTCTCATTGGTGACCCAAATTTTTATCTGGAAAGTGAATTATCACCCGCAATACAGCTAAACAGTGCGGAAGTTGTAAATGATCTGAGATGCCTGGTCCATGAAATAGGTGGATTAGTGGGTTGTGTATCTGTAAATCAATCTTTTATTACTAGCAAGTAGTCCTGCAGTGTTATTCCACTTTTTTGATAAGGATCATCCTTGCTTGTTTTTAAACTTACGCAAGATCGTAATAAGGGTGTTCTCAATAAATGGAGATTGAAAAATCTACACTTTGTTGGCGATGAAATAGTTTTTGGCCAACAGTTACAGAGGACCTCCGATGCAGACAATCAAAATCACAACGGCGATCGAAGCATTCTCTGGGACAACGGACGAGATCCGATTTGACTGAACAGCAAAACGATCAGATTTGCCACCGACCATGCTACGATGCCAATCAAGATTGCATCCATGCACCAGGGTGCCTTCGCCAAATTAAGTGGCTTGAATAAAAGGAAAAAACAGATGGCACATGACATCGGAATCACAAAATGAAAAACAATCCCTACACGATCATGGCCATGCCACCCTCATATGCTAGTGAGCCAAAAACACCACTCGCAATGAATTGAAGGATCTGTCCAGGTGTGGTACCTCTCATCAAATATGCTTGAAAAGTGGCAGCAGTAATGTCCAGCATTCCGGCAATAAGTCCTGCATGAATAATCGATTTCCACATGTATTTAATTCTTAATTTTTAAAATTTATCAAACGGTTTGCCGGTCTCGACATAGCCTAACTTGCATATTCATCTAAACGACCGCTTGAGCTTCTATTTCTATCATAAACTCTTCATTTGCCAATCCAACTACATTTATTCATGTGCTGCAAGGAGGATTTTGTGTGCCAAAATAGCTTCGCAATACTTCACCTATGATCTGACCGTCTGCACTTTGGTAATTTACTTTATATATTCTTAGCATAACAATATTTTTCAATGAACCTCCGGTTGATTCAATCGCTATTTTTAGATTTTCAAGTGATTTTTCTGCCTGCTTCTTCAAGTTATTTTTACCAACAATTTTTTGATCATTGTCCCAGGCAACTTGCCCTGATACGAACACCAACCTTTCTGACCTAGCTGACACAACCTGAGAAAATCCATATTGTCTGGAATCAAAAAGTGTAGATGAGTTTATACATTCTTTTTTCATTCTGCGTTATTTCTATTGCTATTAAGTTTTATGGAGTTCAGTTTTAGTTAGGTTTTTGAATGACGGGGATTATCCATTTTCTTATTTGTTGGTTAGAATTTTTTTCAAAATTTTATCAACCTGCTCCTCGTTTAGGCCAACACTCATGTCGGGATGGTATATCAACCGGATCAGGTCGTTGTCGATCATAGCATATTCAGTAGTGGCTGTCCATGCCGATTGAAAAATACTCTCAATATATAATGGGGAATCTTTGGCCAATCCCAACGATTGAGTGAACTCTTCACGCAATAGATGTTTCTGTTCAGTTGAATTGGCGCGCATAATATCGACATACATCTGTCCTGAATAGAGCTCATTTTGACTATTCCAGAAGACAGAAAACAAACCCCAATTGGAGGAGACCAAATTTGACTGACTTGGAAATTTTTCGGCATACTCAGTTCCTGTCCCAAAGAATATATAGTAATTTGATTTTAAAGAATCATCAGCAATTGCGATATTGAATCCATCCGTTGCCAATGCATTAATTTCAGAGCTTATCTTTTCCAATTCTGCTAGTAATTCAGAGGTTGGTCGTCCACCAACGAATACGATTAGGTCTGATTTCCACTTGCGGGTAATCATACTTGCATTGCCAAATTCAAATCCTAAGGCAATATCTTTGAAATAGTCAATGACATCAAGTTCGTAATCGCTAAAGTCTGATTCAGGAGATACACTGGCACATCCTTAGAACATGAAGAGACAGTAACAATGAAAAGAATTATTAGTGAAAGCTTGAGGTTTTTCATCTCATTTGTTATCAAAAGAATTTATCTGTATCATCTAATTTTTATGCTATTCAAGGCTGTATTTTGCAGAATATTTGAGACATGGTTGTGGGATCAATCGATGTCATATCTACTAGTTGTAATGATTTGACCATGTTAAGAGTTGTGGTTTTGTATTTTTGAAAATGCGGAGTTTTCAGATGCGCCTTGTAGGCTTCTCCGCTGGAATAGATTTCCAGGAGTCTTATCTGGGTCGGGTTATTTTTCTGGTACATGGGATAAATGCAAATAACACCTGGTTCCAATCTAATTGAAGCCTCAGATTCTTCTTTAAGAATGGTACGATATTCTTGAGTATGGTTGGAATCTATTTCGATTTCAGCGATTCGAATCATCATATTATGCAAATCGCTATTGAATACCGATTGCTGAGGCTTTTTACAAGAATTAGATATTAATATGGTCACGAGAATTTTGAGTGCTATGTTCTGAAATTTCATGTGCAATATTTGATAAGATTTTACTTAAGTCTGATCCTTGTTCGATCCGAAACCCCATTCCTTGTCAATCGTACCCTTGATCTCGAATAATGTGTCCAACATGCTTCTGCATAGTCTTTGAAATCGGATCCAAATTTTGGACAGTTAGAAACCTATCTATTTGGGTCCTGTCAATGAATATATGGTCCCGGTCAAAATATTTCTGTCTGAGATAGTGAATGACTCTGACATCCGAAAGTAGAGAAGCATATTTCTCGCAAAGCACATCATCATTGGCAAAATTAAATACTTCAGAAAGAGGATGTGTGGTGATGTTAAATTTGAACAATGCCAGGGCCAGCGAAATCTGAAGCGAAAAAAATCCCGGTGACTGGTTTAGTTCTTTATCCGGAGCAAGAAGGTCATATACTTCACTAAAGTTTTGGTAGAAAAAAGATTTTATTGTCTGCCAGCTCTGATTATCTCCAATCACGAATCCATTGTTGTAATAGGGTGGACATGCTACAGACACTTGCAACGAGTGATTGTATTTAAGGTCAATTTCCTTGCCGCAGTATTTTGCGGACAAAAATTTCCACCAGTTGGTCTCATTGATTTCAGGGAAACTAAAAGGTGAATTATGCGCAATGACGCCATAGATACCCTTGGAGGAAGTGACCTTATTCAATAGATCATCAAATCTTTTGACAAACAATACATCTGCATCACAATGAATGATGATGTCTGAATCGTCCAGGACCAAGAATCTGGTGGCGCCTGTTTCGAGCCATGCATATTTTTCGAATTTTTCTCTGTTTGCCAGATGAAACCTGTACCGTTGCCTAAAGGATTTAAATTCAGGAAATTCGTCAGGCATATGATCAATTGAAATCTCATTTTCATTTCCTATCGTTAGATGAATGATGGCTTTGCTGTAAGGAGGTCCGAGGTAATCCAATGATTTCCTAATCCATTTAACCCTTGAATAGAACTGAGGATTCGGGCTAATCGGAATGTAAAGAGACAGAGTGGGTTCAGAGTCAACTTTGGGTTTTATTTTATTGATCAACTTCCGTATACGGGCTCTTAACATCGCTTTCAGGTTTGTGACTGTTTTTTAAAATCCTGGCTATTATCCTGATCGGAGAAATCTTTCGCCTGGTTCTCTCTTGCGGATGATTTTTGCAGGATTGCCATAGCCAAACATGATCAGGCAAGTCATTCAACACAACAGCACCCGAACCGACCACCGTATTTTCACCGATGCTAATCCTGTCGATCAGGGTGACTCCCAGGGTTATTGCGGCAAACCTTCCAATTTTTACCTTCGCACCGGTAACCGACCCCGAGGACAAAAGTGAAAACTCACCCATGAAACTATCCTGATCCAATATAGCACCGTTGCACAACGTGCAAAAATCGGCAATGATACAATCAGGGTTTACGATGACTCCGGCAGACATTACGATCCCCACACCTAATTTCACGCCTCTTCCAATGATCACGGAAGGGTGAATCAGGTTGATAAACTCAAAATCCGTTTCACGCTCAATGACCATATCTCGCACATACTTTCTGGAGTAGTTATCTCCTATTGCGATAATGCCCGCTTCAATGTGATATCTCTTTTTAAGCGAGGTAATATCTTCTTGTCTGCCGATGACGGGAAACCCATGACGTGTCGAGCCGATTTCAGCAATAGAATCGATGATCCCAATAATATGGAAGCCCCCAACTTTTTCCAGGATGTCAATGCAAATATGAGCATGCGGCCCTCCTCCAAATAATACGAGATTTCTCACCATAAATCCAATGAAATGTGACTCTTGAAGTCGAATATAATGATTCGGATTGACCCATTTACTCAACTGTTGAATTTCGATCCTTTCCAGAACAAGACACGACTGCTTGTGAAAGAAAGCATAGCTTGGAGTGACTGGACTAGTAGACTTTGAGCCCCAGGGCGGATGTCTTGTCCGAAGCTCCAATAAATCGAAAAATCTCGGTCGGATAGAACGGGCCAAACCTTCGAAATTCAGCAAATAACTTGGAGACGAAAATTCAGAAACTAACTCTGGATGAAGTCAGTCAGGTTGCGGCAGCCAAAAGAAATCGGCGAACTTACATTCTCCGCCTTGTGACTCCAGGGGTGCGAATAAGTCTTGCCGAGCTTCCAGGAAAACAATTAAACATTCTCCTTTTATATTTGGTTTCATAGTCTAAACCTAAAAAGCAATCAGCCATGGCAGATGATCCAGTCTTAAAAATAGCAGCCCTGGGATTTCCCTGGGAAACCAGTGATCCCTTTTTATTTTGTGTGCATCATGAAGACTTTTATCCCAAAGGTAATGATCAGATGGGACCTTCGGTCTCACTGGCAGGTCGAAATCTTGGTAATGATTTTATGGTGAAAGATGGGTTTCGAATGTATCATGGTACTTCAGTGCCTGGCTTTCCTGCCCATCCACACCGCGGTTTTGAGACAGTGACTATTGCAAGAAAGGGATTTGTAGATCATTCGGATTCACTCGGTGCTGCCGGTAGATTTGGGCAGGGTGATGTGCAGTGGATGACCGCCGGCAAAGGAGTGCAGCACTGTGAGATGTTTCCTTTGTTGAATCGGGAAAGAGAAAATCCCTTCGAGATCTTTCAGATCTGGCTAAATCTACCCAGATCAAAAAAAATGGCAGAACCGCACTTTGCGATGTTATGGGCTGAAAACATCCCCACATACCTATATGAAGACTCACAAAAGCTAGTTACGGAAGTCAATCTGGTCGCGGGTCATATTGGTGACATCGTCGCACCATCCCCAGCACCCGACTCCTGGGCGGCAGATCTCGCCAACGAGGTGGCGATATGGACCATAAAATGCAGCCCGATGCACAATGGACCATACCAGTTGCTTCGGCCAAAGTTAATCGCAGACTTTATTTCTACAAAGGCAAGTCGATGCAGGTGGCCAGTCATCAACTCCAGCCTTATCAATTCGCCCAATTAGATGCATCATCAGAAGTTACCATTAAGAATGGCAATGAAGAAGGCTATTTGCTTTTATTACAAGGTAAACCAATCGATGAACCCGTAGTGCAGTATGGACCTTTTGTCATGAATTCCCAAGAAGAAATTCAAAGGACTTATCAGGAGTTCCAACGAAGTCAGTTCGGCGGATGGCCCTGGCCTTCAACCGATCATGTGCATCCCAGAGAACATGGCCGTTTTGCTAAATATGCGGATGGAAAGTTAGTGGAGAAGAGTTAGCTTCTTTACTTCAGGTTCGATGCGATTAGATAAATTTTGCATAAATTGGTTATTCAATTTATTCAGATGACACTGGATCAAATAATTGCCTATTGTGAGTCTTTGAGGGGTGCAGAGGCCATCATAAAGATTGATCATCACCTGACCTATAATATAGGAGGTAAGTCTTTTCTTTGGCTGAGTCAGGATCAAATACCCATCACTTGTGATTTTAAGTGTACTGAAGAAGATTTTGGGTTTTTGTCAGAGCACGAAGGCTTTCGACCCGCACCTTATATGGCGAGGAATCATTGGATTCAGTGCATTAATATTGGAGACTTAAAAAGGCAAGATATGCAAATCTATATATCGCGGTCTTATACGCTTATTAAAAGCAAATTGTCAAAAAAAATGCAGAAAAGTTTAAGCCAAAATTCAAAGTAAAGAGACCTCACGGCAAGAAATAGAAAAAAGACAATAGCCCAAAAAGAGTTACAAATCTATAGCAACGTCTTTCCACGGGGTGCATCGCCTCTCCTCAGGAGCGACTTTAAAAGCAATCTGAAGCACTAGTAAATCTGCTGGCACATCAGATATTCCAATTCATCGAATAAATCGTTCCATCAGTCGAAATAGAGCATCAAACGAACGTCTTTTCTGTAACCCATCGCTCAAATCTTCGTCCATTCAGTAAATGTGATCTTGAAAGAGATTAAACTGCAATTCGTCGAATTAAACGTCCTAGAGAAAGATATCAAGATACATTTGGAATGCCTTAATAAATAAACTATTCTATGAAAAACCTATTTACTTTATTATTCCTGTTAACTAGTTTGACCGTTTTTTCTAAAAGCGGTCCAACCATTCGCGGCAATATCTTCGATGACAAAGTTGTTGCTGTGCCATATGCCACCGTATTACTCCAAAAAAGTGCCGATACAACAATGGTTAAGGCCGATATTTCTGATGAAAATGGAGCATTTTCATTTGACGATATTCCTTTGGGAACTTATTTTATCGCTGTGACTTATATCGGCTACACCGAATTGCTATCAATGAGTTTTGACTATGATGGAAAATCTGACCACAGAGTCGATGACTTAATAATCAGGGAGCAAGTCGAAGAACTTAGTGAAGTTGTCGTTAAGTCCAGCCGGCCAATAGTGGAGGTTCACCCGGACAAAACCGTATTTAATGTTGATGGTTCGGTAAACGCAGTAGGAAACACGGCACTGGAGCTGCTAAGAAAATCACCCGGTGTTGTAGTAGATAACAATGAAAATCTTTTATTACAGGGAAAAAATGGTGTTCAGATATATATCGATGGAAGAAAATCACCTCTGAGTGCCACCGACCTTGCCAACTACTTAAAGACTCTTCAATCAACCGAAATCGATGCCATAGAGATTATTACCAATCCTTCGGCCAAATATGATGCCGAAGGTAACGCGGGCATCATTAATATACGGCTGAAAAAGGATCAAAATTTAGGATTTAATGGGTCGTTGAATGCTGGTTACCGATATGGTAAGAACTCAAAATATAACGGTTCTGCCAGTTTAAACTACCGGGAGAAAAAATTTAACAGCTTTGGTTCTTATAATTTGTTTACCGGTGATAATGTCAATGAATTTTTTCTCTATCGTGAGCAAGGAGGGAATAGCTACGATCAGATCAATCATAATAATAATGGCAATAACAGTAATGGATTTAGATTTGGTACAGACTATTTTATCAATAAAAAGAGTACTGTTGGGATTTTGATTAACGGCAACATTGATGATCATCAATCATCTTCCAATAGCAATACCAATATCGCAAATCTAGGCGACCGGGTTATTGATAGTTTTTTGGTTGCCAGCAATCTGATTGATCAGAATCGCGATAATGTAAACTTTAATTTGAACTATGCTTACAATGGTGAGAAGGACAAATCACTTAATTTTGATCTGGACTATGGCCTCTTTCGCAATCGGAGTACCTCTTTTCAACCCAATCGCTACGTAGCTGCTGATGGAGAGGCAACTCTATTTGAGCGAACATTTAGTAATGTCACGCCCACAGATATTGATATTTATACCGCGAAAATAGATTATGAAACAAATCTTTGGGGAGGTAAATTGGGAGTGGGTGCTAAGATCTCGATGGTTAAAACGGACAATACGTTAGACAACTTTGATATTGTAGATGGACAGCCAGTTAAAAACGAGGACCGGAGCAATAATTTTGTTTACGAGGAAAATGTCAATGCCGCCTATACTACCTGGCAAAAGCAGCTGAGTGAAAAAGTAGATTTCAGCGTTGGTCTCCGTATGGAACATACCCATAGCATGGGCGATTTATCCAGCACACAAGCCAATATGGATGAGGAAGTGGAACGAGATTATGTTAATCTATTTCCATCCGCAGGGATTACCTGGCAAGCCAGTGAAAATAATAGCTGGAGATTGGGTTATTCACGAAGAATAGACAGACCTAGTTATCAGGATTTGAATCCATTTGAATTTCAATTGGACGAATTAACTTATCAGCGGGGTAATCCATTTTTAAACCCGCAATACTCCAACTCTTATTCCTTGACGCACACCTATAAATACACCCTCAATAGTAGTTTGAGCTATACGGTGATTAAAGACGTGTTTACACAAATAACCGATGCAGTAGATGACCGGGCGGCGACATTAACCAATATCAATCTGGCTGAGCAGACCAATCTGGCTCTTACGGTTAGTTATCCATTTGCAGTTGCAAAATGGTGGAATGTTTATGCTACCGCAACTGCGTATCGCTTGCACAATGAAGCGAATATTGATGGTAAGATTATTGATTTGAATGCAAATGCTTTTAATTTTTATGGTCAGAATACGTTTATGTTGCCTAAAGGATTCAAAGCAGAATTATCGGGATGGTACAATGCACCAACCTTATGGGGGAACTGGGTGACCAATTCGCAATATGATGTATCATTAGGCATCTCCAAGAATTTCTGGAATGATGCGGCTACCTTTAAGATTTCGCTAAGTGATTTATTTTATACCAATGGATGGGGTGGAGAAAGTCAATTTGGCAACCTATACATGCGCGGTGGAGGCACCTGGGAAAGCCGTCAGATCAGGATGAATTTTACCTACATGTTTGGCAATAAGCAAGTGAAAGGAGCTCGTATTAGGAAAACGGGCATGGAAGATGAACAAGGACGAATTAAATCAGGAGACTAAGGGAGGCAATCATAATAAATTCAATTAGAAGGGGCTGCCGAATGGTGGCCACTTTTTTTAAGCGAACAATTTTTGAAGTCCGGTTTAACGACCTTTTTCGATACCGACTGATCCCGATTCATATACGAGCCCGGGTTTGCGACGGCAAGGATCTGACCTACTTTAAGGCAGTAAGCTTTCCCTAATGCTTTACAAGTTAAGTTGATCAAGTGCAATACAGTAAATATCACCAAAGCCATTTTGCACTTGATTAGCCTGAGCTTCGAGATCATCAATTGACCTGATGGTTTTTGACTTACCCTGCCGCTCACTTGTAAAATAGAAATTGCCACGGACGATGTCGATAAAAGGGCAATAATCCAGCTTATCTGAGTTAAGTACTTGTAGATTTATGGATTGCACCCAGGCACCTTTTTCGTCCTTTTTACTAAAGTAGAGGTCCCCCCCTCCCATATCATCTTCTCTACCATAGGAGCTAAAGACGATTAGATTTTCATCAGGACTCACATAGGCATTAAACTCATAGGTTTCCGTATTAATCATTGTATCGAGAGGTACCGGAGTTTGATATTCTCCGTTGACCCGTTGACTCATGAATATGTCTTCCCTTCCGATACCATCCTTGCGCGTCGCGGTAAAGTAGAGATTTCCACTGTGGGAGACCGATGGATAAAATTGGTCTCCGACGGTATTTATTTGTTTATTGAGTAAGGTAGGTACAGCCCACTCTGCGTTTATTTTTTTGGACATCCAGATGTTGTAATCTCCTCTGGTAGAATCAGCGTCTACCGGCCGAGTGGATGCAAAAAACAGCTGTTGTCCATCCGGACTAATAGAAGGTTCAATATCCTGATGTGTTCCGGAAAAACTAAGTATGGTTTTGGGACCCCATCCTGACTGGTGTTTTTTAAGTTGCACCAGACAACGTATGTTTTGCCGGTAGTCTCCAGCCGTGAAAATAAGTTCATCACCTGAGGGGCTGATGGTTATATCCCGCTCATAGAGAGGAGTTGATATAATGCCTGGCGCAAATACCTCAAGGCCATCAGGTTGTATAGTTAGGTCTAAAGTAGTAGAGTTAGAATTTTCACAGCTGATTACCAGGCAACTGAAAAAAAGAAGAAAGCCGTTAGATTTCAACATTGAAGGAATATGGATTTTTCGTCTTTACAACGTTTAACCATGTTGATTGGCTGTATGGTTACTCAGCTGATTAGAAAAAGAATGTGCTTGTGGTTATGTCGGGCGCCCCAAAGTTCTTAAATGGTCTGATAAAACACTCAATCACCGCTGCAAGGCCTGACTTAATTTGGTGACATATTCTAGGATGTATTCTTCTTTTCGTTTTAGTCGGTATTGCATGACCCATCGAGGATGGGGAAGAGGTACTAATTTTTTAAAGAATTTATATTCATTATTTAATTTTTCCAGAAAAGTAAAGTTCTTACCCTGCCCCATACTGAAAGCCACTTCAGTTTGCAGACCAAAGGAAATGTGTTTTTGTAAATTATCAATAATCATCGGCATTATAGCTTCGGTCAACGCTGGACTATCGTAATAGTTATAATTTTTACCGTGTCGAACAAAACCCAGGGGACAGATGGAAGTGATGTAGAAGTGACTATAAAAATAACTGACTCCTCCCAAAGCATCAATGAATTCGTATACAAAAACAGAAGATAATTCTTGTTTTTTTGGAAATTGATTTTCAAGTTCACACTCTGCCTCCATTCGTATTGGGTCGGTAAAGGGTAAGCCGGTCACTCCCGCGCCAAATCGACCCGGATTAATACCCAGCAAGACCGTTCGTTGATTTTGATCTGAAAAATACTTTTTAAAAAATCGACTCATGACATCACGGACTACATCCTGCCCATAGGGATAAAGCCACTCAACCTCATCAGGAAGGACAATTTCGGGTTTTAGTGAAAAATGGTAATCAAGGATTTTATCGGCAAATGTTTGCATGTCAACGAAATTGATCAGGATGAAATGTCGATGTGAAAGATAGTGACATATATTTTAATGCGCTTTATCTTGCAAGCCAATAAGTAGATAGTCATGAAACGGTTCTTCCATTTAGTGTTGGTTACCGCATGTTTAGCCATGGTAGTGGGTTGTCATTCAATAGCTGTAGACTACGAAGACTCGATTCGCCAGTGGCAAAAAGAACGATTGGCTAACCTGATCAAGGAAGATGGATGGGCAACCCTGGCTGGTCTGTTTCCACTGCGCGAAGGCAAACAGTATTTTGGATCGGGTCGTGACAACCAACTGGTCTTCCCTGACTTTGCCCCGGATACCATGGGCTATTTTGGAGTGATGGGTGATTCTGTTTGGATGGAAATCAGAGCTGGTATTGGCGTTCAAATTGACGACCTGAGGGTAACTCAGGCACTTTTGGCCCCGAACGAAAATCTTTTAGTTTGTACCCTTGGCAGGTTGCAATGGTTTATCATCAAAAGGGGAGACCGGTTCATGGTCAGAGTGAGAGATATTGAACATCCAGCCAGGCAAAGTTTGACGCTGATACCATGCTATCCTACTGACAGAAAATGGTGCTTAGAGGCGAGTTTTCACACATTTGATTCAATAAAAATTGTGCCTCTTCCAAATGCATTGGACATGATGGTTGAAAATGAAAGTCCGGGTTATTTAGAGTTTGAATTTGAAGGAAAGTCTTATGAAATTGTAACACTGGAAGAGGGACCGGAATTATTCCTGCTTTTTTATGATCAAACCAGCGGTAGTGAAACCTATGGTGGCGGTCGATATATGTATGTGGATAAACCAGGGATCGGAGAAAAAGTGACTCTGGATTTTAATAAGGCTTATAGTCCACCATGTGCTTTTACCGAATATGCAACTTGCCTTCTTCCTCCACCGGAAAACCGCTTTCCTTTTGCCATTACGGCAGGTGAAAAAGATCCCCATTTTTTGGCGCATTGAAGTGGAATGATTCCGGTGCCGTGCGTCTTCGTCGGCACCATTTAGATGGTTGGCAAGATGCCAACCATGGCTAGGAGGATGTTGAAATACTCACGTCGCGCTGATTTTACAAAATATAAATTTTTACTGTAACATGATTCATCCGTTCTCGCCTTTCCTGACTAGGTTGAGACCCTGTCTGTTACAACTTCCAGAAGCATCCTTCGTCTCGTCGCGTCAGAAACGACGATTTACGGCTTCAGCATCAAGTTGCGTATTTCAACGGCCTCCTAGGAGCTCAGTTTCTATCTGGTAAATCTGCCAATTTTATGAAATGATCTTTATGCACATTTCTTTCTGCGTCAATGGTATAACCCTCCGGACCTTTGACAGGCCATTTTTGATTGGGCAAAAGCTTGTTAAGCTCAGCACGATGCTCATTTATTATTCTTTTGTTTTCATTTTTGTAGGCGATATTATTCCATTCATTGGGATCATTTTGATGATCGTAGAGTTCTTCCAGATTTATTTCGGGATAATAGATATAGCGATATCTCATACTCCTGACCGCATGTCCGATGACTTTAGTGTCTGCCCATGAAAACATATAACTGCTTACTACCGGAGGAGTCATTGTTGCAGGATCTTTGATTTGGGGTACCAAACTATGCCCGTCCAAATGGGGTGGTGGTTTCATACCCGTTAATTCGACCAGGGTAGGATATAAGTCCATGAGGCTCACCGGCTGATCACATCGACTTCCAGGCTTGGTCATACCCGGCACTGAGATAATTAATGGCACTCTTGTGGAACGCTCCCATAAAGTGAATTTTTCTATATTTTCCTTTTCGCCCATGTGCATACCATGATCGGACCATACCATTAAAATGGTATTATTGGCATAATCCGAATTTTCAAAAGTTTCGATCAGGCGGCCCAGCATGGCATCCGCAAAAGTAATCGCTGCAGCATAGGATTGCACGACCTTTTTCCATTCGTCATTATCGATCACCCATTTATGAATCCATCTTCTGCCATGATCAAACGCATCTTCCAGGTCGTCCTCCTTACAATCAGGAAGCACCACGTCCTCAAGGGGATACATGTCAAAATATTTCTGGGGCACCTCCCATGGATCGTGTGGTTTCCATACTCCGGCTGCGAGGAAAAAAGGTTTTTCATGTTTTTGTTTAAGTTCGTAACTAGCCCAATCAACTACGTGAAAGTCCGCCATTTTTTCATCAGGAATAGGTATGGGCCCCCAGGTCCACCATCCATTGCCCGGACGGTTTTTATGGTTGTCTTCCGGAGGAAAAATGACTTCATCGGGCGCCCTGATTTGAAAGGGATGTGAAATATATGCGCTGGGATAATAAAAGTCCCAGTTGGCGGGTTCGACCTGACTGGTTGGAGCCCATGGTGGCGCCTGACTATGATAGATCTTGCCCCCTCCTAATGTCTTGTATCCACGATTCTTAAAAAACTGCTCCAGGGTCTCGACATGTTTAAGCTCCTCAAATTCACGCCATTTAGGACCATCACCCCAATAGACATGCTCAGCCCCAGAGCGCGTATGATGCACCCCAGTCAAAATGGCCGCGCGGGTAGGAGCACAGGCCGGAGCAGGCGTATGTGCATTGGTAAAAATCATGGATTTGGCTGCCAATCTGTCGAGGTTAGGTGTGTGTATCTTCATGCCCTGATGGCCACCAAGAAATCCAACCCAATCATTGAGATCATCAATAGCTATAAATAGGATATTGGGCTTAATGCTTTCAGTTTGAGAAAAAAGCAATGTCGATAAGAAGAGGGATAGCAATAACGGTAAAGTTTTCATCTACTATGGATTATTCCTTTTCTTAAAGATACGATCAAAATATCGGACGCCGGTTATGCGATTTCCATTATCCTCAAAAATCAAAGTGCTTTTTGGCGTATAAGGACGACTTATAAATTCAATGAAAATGAATTGTGGGTTTTATAAATCAATTTGCCTTGTCTTTAAGGCCTACGATCATCAGGTCGGATCTTCCCACTTACTTTCGCTAGTTGACGAAAGGTTATCAAATGTGCCAAAAGTACTAACGGTACGATCACGGTGGGCAGAAGCACATAAGGAAAATACAAAAAAGGGATATTTGGCTGATCAAATGCTAATTTTTGCAGGGGTGATGGCATGGAAAGAATAGCGGTAATCACAACATTGAGTAATAGGAGCAGACAAATAATATTCCAACCAAGAAGCAAGCCCCTGTTGACATTTTTTCGGCCGAACACCAGAAAATATACCAGTGGTGCTGTGACCCCCGAAAATAAATCAAAATTGGTGCCTTCGTAGGTAATGTACACTGACATGACACCTGACCAATAAAGCAATGCTAAAATAATTTCGACGGGAATACGAATTGAATGAAAAATGGTTAATGTCTTCAGATCTACCTGATCCAAAAATGCTCTTCCACTGCGATTACTAAAGAGCAGCAGGATTAATAACAATACTGGTAGGATGCCCAGCAATAATATTCTGGGGGGTAATACATTGGTGTTCTGATAAAAGCCAGACTTAGCAATTACAGATTGCAGGATGATCCAAATCAATGCAATCACGAGAAAGTTTCTCGAATGACAGGCTCTGTAAAACCAAAATATGGTAAGCAATGTAGTAGCTCCAAAAAGATAAGATAAGTAGGTGGGGACATCTTGCATGGACAAAAGCTTTGAGACATGAATATATCAATATTCGCGGAGGCTGACGCTATCCCACAAGGTTACTATGATACAATCAATTTTTTACCAGGTCATAAACACGCATTTCGTCAGAGGAATCTTTTACACAGATAGATTTAATCTGTCCAGCTCCCTTGAATTTAATACGCACGCCATAAAAGATTCCTGCTGATGCCTGGTACTTAAAAGAATCCACTAAATCCTCACCGACGTGGAGAGATACTTGTCTGTCTATGACTTGAATTTTTAATTGTTGCCATTGATCTAAATCACGTCCAAACGCTGATAGATTGTGATCCCTCCCTTCCTTGACAACATCACTGAATCGCAAGCGCAAATCACCTACACAACCTGGCATTGACATCGGAATTGAAAAAAATCCTTCGGAACCAACTAGCATTATTTGGACATTTCTGCATGTGGTAAGTCCGGCTCTATAGTCATTTTTCAATCTAATTTCAACCTGGAGATTATCCATCGGCAATTCTTGAAAATCGGCAATGAAATGTGCGGTGAGCCAGGGAAGTTGGCTTAATCCCTGAATTGCTTCATCATAGATGGTTTCCTTTACACCCAGTATTTCTCCTCCCAGTAATTCTTCCGGCAAGAAGTACCTTGGTATGGGTTCGTGATCTAATGTCATTGTCCAACCATCAGATTCAACAAGAAGATCGTGTTCTTTTAGAATGACGGTATCCACTAACAATTTTGCCCTCCAATATCCGGGATAATAGTAAATCGAAGTGGCCTCTTTTTTCAAAGGGTCAATGCTAAATCTGCGACTGTCATCCCAACTTTGTTGAATTGAAAACTGATCAGCTCTAATAGCTTGGACGTCATAGGCGAAAATAACGGTGTTGGGTACTCCATGTACTACTTTTGAACTTGAAAAAGAAACCCGTTCCGGAGTATCGATCTGGAACGTTGAGGCCGAATTTTTCGACGATCTGTATAAAATGAAAATGATTAATATTATCGTTGTAGAAACCGTTGTCCATTGCAAAAGTGGTTTCACATAGCCATTCCTTGATAGTTGTGGCGGATTCGTGCGATTGTTTATTGGTGGAATTGTAACTCCTGTAGGTTTCGTTGAGTTTTCTTGCTTGGCGATAAATTCCATCCAGTTTTCACAATCCAGAAAATTAGCCAGAGCATTTAGGGTTGCAGCGTTCGGACTGTGTTCATAGATCAACTTGCCCCAAAGTCGTTTTAAGGTATTGACACTGAGAGATACCCCCGATTTAGCAAATATTTTGTCGCTCAACAGGAGAAATTCCTGATGCCGCCAATGGTCGCTATCGGCCCATTGAAGCTTGGATTCAATCTGGTGTCTGCACAGAGCTAAATAATTTATTTGGTTATCCACCTTTTTTGGCCAATCAATTCGAAAGATACTGGTTGTTTAAACTAACAATCATGTTTGGACAGCATTGGACAAACTTGTCAAAGCTTGAAAACTAAGCTAGGGTAATGGATCATACCTTCCAAAAAAATCAGATGAATGATGATACAAATTGGCTATACAACTCACCAAACCTTTACTAAAGGTAAATTCTTCACTTCTATAATAGATAGATCCAGTCTTGACGGCAGATTGTTTTTCCTGACAATTTGTCCAATATTGATATTGCTCCAGAGCTGTGCCGGATCCAGAAATATTGTTTTAGGACCGCATAATGTGCAATTGATCAATCGTAATTTTGTGTCCGTTGAAGATCGTGGGGGGATGATTACCGTGGATAGCCAAAAAAGTGCTGGTTTAATCATCATCCGGAATCTGGCTTTTGATACCGGTGTTTTGGAGGTTGATTTCAAAGGCGAAAATAAGCAGGGAGCGAGCTTCTTGGGCTTGGCTTTTAATATTCAGAATGATTCAACCTATGAATGTGTCTATTTTCGACCATTTAATTTTAGATCGGAAGAAAAGGTCAGACGTGAACATAGCATACAGTATATCTTTCATCCGGAATACCCATGGCATAGGTTAAGAGAGGATCAACCAGACAAATTTGAGGCAGAATATCCCAATTCACCTGATCCGGATGATTGGTTTACTATTCGTTTAAAAATAGGACCAGACAGCGTGGAGGTATACGATAAGAAATTTAAAAGGATGCTATTAAAGGTTGAGCGACTAGCCGGGACTACCTCCAGTAAAATTGGATTCTGGACAGGAAGTAGCTCAAGTGGGAATTTTAGAAATCTGAATTTGATTAGGAGTAAGACTCCGCAGTTCTAAATGGTTGCTTGTAAACCGGTGAGTTCCCAAATGATGGATTGAACCATTGCAACTCGTATGCGCTTACCTGCTTGATCCGGCCCTATTTTTTTTTACATTGCATCTAGCAAATCAAGGTAATATTAAAGCAATGTACTTAATAGGATATGACATAGGTAGTTCATCTGTCAAAGCAGCACTTGTGGATGCTGATACCGGCAAAAAGGTCTCCGTAGTGCAACAACCGCTGAAAGAAATGGCGATTCACGCACCTGAACCAGGTTGGGCGGAACAACATCCGGATACGTGGTGGAGGCACATTTGTAACGCCACCAAACAATTACTTTCTGAAAATGGAATTAGTGGGAGTGATATCAAGAGTATAGGCATTGCTTATCAAATGCATGGTTTAGTCATGGTGAGTGGTGATGGAGATGTATTGAGGCCCTCAATCATTTGGTGTGATAGCCGGGCAGTAGGAGTCGGGCAGCGAGCCTTTGATCAGATAGGCCATGAGATTTGTTTAAGGCATATGCTCAATTCGCCAGGAAATTTCACTGCTTCAAAATTGCGATGGGTATTTGAAAATGAGCCGGAGATTTTCCAGGATTGCGCCAAAATCATGTTGCCGGGTGACTACATTGCTTACAAACTATCGGGCGAAATTCAGACCACACCGAGTGGACTTTCAGAAGGAGTGCTGTGGGATTTTCAGATGAACCAACCGGCCAAGATTTTGATGGACCATTATGAATTTGATTCCACCATTTTACCGGAAATTGTACCAAGTGTTGGACTGCAGTGCAAAGTATCAGCACTCGCTGCTGAACAAACCGGTTTGCGGTTGGGCACGCCAATTGCTTACCGGGCTGGAGATCAACCCAATAATGCCATGTCACTCAATGTGCTTGAATCGGGTGAGGTCGCTGCCACCGGTGGGACTTCTGGAGTGGTCTATGGTGTTGTCGATAGACCGATCTATGATCCTGCCTCCCGGGTAAATGGTTTTGCCCATGTCAACCATAGCGTAGAAAAACCTCGCATTGGCATTCTTTTGTGTATCAATGGAGCCGGTATCCAATACGGTTGGATCCGCAAAATGATTGCCACGAGTACTCCTTATTCGACACTGGAGCAGAGGGCAGCTAAAGTATCAATTGGTTCCGACGGTCTTTGTGTGATACCCTTTGGTAATGGAGCTGAGCGCATTTTTGAAAGCAAGGATATCGGTTCACATCTGTGCCATTTGCAACTAAATCGACATCGGCAGGAACATCTAATCCGGGCAACCCTGGAGGGTATCGCCTTTGCTTTTGTTTATGGCATGGATATTCTCAAAGAAATGGGCTTGGATACAGGAGTCATGAAAGTGGGCAATGACAATCTATTTCAGTCAGCTATTTTTTCGAAAACCATTGCTACTCTTACCGGCGCTAGTATAAAGATGATCGACACGACAGGTGCAGTAGGAGCCGCCCTTGCATCCGGAGTTGGGGTTCTCCATTTTTCCGGATTCGCCGAAGCGATGGCTCAGTTGCAAATTATTGATGAGGTAAGTCCTGATATAGCGAATAGGGAAGTCTATCTAGAAGCATACACTAAATGGAAGACAAGTTTGGATGGCAAATTAGAAAAATCTTAAACTGAAAGTTCGTTGAATATTGAAATGATATGGAGGTATCGCTCTTTATTTTTTTTGAAGCATAATTCGATTTGTAATTGACAGCCTTGGAATGATGAAATCTTCAAAATGTAGATCAACTCCATAGAGATTCAACAAATAAATATGTGAGTTAAGACTGGATGTAGATCAATAAAATCCGATTAATTATCGTTTTGGTTTTTAATTGACATTATCGAGTGCCGCCATGAAAAGAAAGATCAACCTACTGATCCCGTTAGCCATTGCGATTACGATTAGTTCATGCCATAGCAATAAAAATCTGTCCGGGCTGACTCCCCGATCAGTGATGCTTGCTGATCCCTACACTGGTGACTGGGAATTTACGATTGAGGATATGCCTTCGGGTGATGCTGAAGGTATCTTGAACATCGATAAACAGGGATATCACTACCGGGCAAGTGTATCGGGTGATATTGGCGATATGGATCTTGATGATGTTACCATTCAGGGAGAGCGACTCAAAGGCCACTTCCAGTATAAGGGCTTTCGGGTTAATGTGAAGGGAAATTTTGAGGGAGATATTTTTGAGGGAAAAGTGGGTGTGACACTGATCAGTTATCCCTTTAAAGCTAAAAAACTCTATACGTTGGTTGCCGATTGATCTGGAATGTTGGAAAATTGGAAAGGGTGGATCAGGAAGCCCGGAAGGATCACCGAGCCGAATACTTGATTTTCTGACACCGGTAGGGGAGGTTCTATCCTCCGGCTCTGAAATATTCGGAATGATGGAAAATTGGAATGTTGGACCATAAACCGGCAGTGATTGCTGACCGAAGGTTTTATTTATTTTCTTGCACTAGAGTGAGGGGGTCTACCCCTGGCTTGGAAGTACTTGGAAGATAGAATGGTGGAAAATTGGAAAGGGCGGATCAGTAAGCCCGGAAGGATAACTGAGCCGAACAATTGATTTTCTAGCACTGGTAGAGAGGTTCTATACCTCCGGCTCTGAAATATTCGGAATACTGGAAAATTGGAATGTTGGACCATAAACCAGCAGTGATTGCTGATCGAAGGTCTTATTTATTTTCTTCCACTAGAATGAGGGGGTCTACCCCTGGCTTGGAAGTACTTGGAAGATAGGAATGGTGGAAAATTGGAAAGGGTGGATAAGCAAGCGCGGAAGGATCACCGAGCTGAACACTTGATTTTCTGACACCGGTAGGGGAGGTTCTATCCTCCGGCTCTGAAATATTCGGAATGATGGAAAATTGGAATGTTGGATCACTAAGCCTGCACGAGAGCGAACATTCAGAAAGTTCGGAAATACAACGAGCAATAGGACTTTTCTCCGGAGGAGTTAGTTGGAATACGTCTCAATCTGGCAATCCCTAACTTGCCATACTCATCGATACCCGTTTTTCCAATTCTAGTACAGTATCTCTGAAAAGCACATCGGTATCCATAAGATCCTGAACCGCATTACAGGAATAAATCACCGTACTGTGATCGCGGCCTCCAAATTTAGCCCCAATCGCTTTCAAGGATTTGTTAGTTAATTTCTTGGCAAGGAACATAGATAGCTGGCGGGCGATAACGATGGATCGCTTACGGGTCTTACCATGGAGTTTCTCTACCGGGAGTTCAAAATACTCGGCAACCAAGTCCTTAATATTCTCAACTGTAACTTGTTTGGTGATTTGGGTGACAAATTTCTGGATGACTTCACGAGCCAGGTCCAAGTCAATCTCTCTTCGATTCAGTGATGCTTGAGCCAGTAGAGAAACAAATACTCCCTCCAACTCACGAATATTATTTTGAATATTGTAACAAATAAACTCTACTACATCATTGGAAATTTCTTGTCCCTCGTCCATCATCTTTGATTCGAGTATAGCCATTCGGGG
Organism: Saprospiraceae bacterium; assembly: GCA_016711125.1. Lineage (GTDB taxonomy): Bacteria > Bacteroidota > Bacteroidia > Chitinophagales > Saprospiraceae > JABDMH01. Next base: position 338,008 of record JADJTQ010000009.1, read on the forward strand.
TTTCAGGTCGGGAGCTTGAAGGTCGGCTGTGAGACCCCATTTAAGCCGGGAGATCAGTCGCTCCTGCATGCCATCCAGATCTTTAGGAGGGCGATCGGACGTCAGGATAATCTGTTTACCGTTATCGCGCAACTGATTGAAGATATGGAAGAAGATTTCCTGGGTTTTCACCTTATTGGCGAGAAACTGGATGTCATCGACGATCAATACATCTATCAGTTGGTAGAAGTTGACAAAATCTTCAATTGCATTATTTTTGATCGCTTGAATAATCTGATTGGTAAACTTTTCAGAGGAAACATAGAGGACGGATTTTTGATCAAAATCCCCTTGAATCTGATTGCCAATCGCATGTGCTAAATGCGTTTTGCCCAGACCTACATCGCCATAAATAACTAAAGGATTAAACGAGGTACCTCCTGGCTTTTTAGCAACAGCCATCCCTGCCGATCGGGCCAGGCGATTACAATCTCCCTCAATGTAGGTATCAAAGGTATATTTCTTATTGAGCTGAGGATCGATTTTCAGTTTTCGAATACCTGGGATTACAAAGGGATTCTTGATTTCCTGCTGATCAATGGTGACTACTGCATTCGCCGTTCCATGAGCTGAAGCCCTGGAAACTTCATCGGTCCGGAGCAAAATCTGATAGTCGAGACTACCCTCTTCTCCAAGCTGGCTTTTGACTGCTTTTCTCAGAAGAGAAACATAGTGCTCCTCTAACCATTCGTAAAAAAACTTATTGGGAACTTGGATTGTCAGTGATTTGCCATCGAGGCCTACGGGTTTGATCGGATCAAACCAAGTTTTGAAACTTTGGGGATTAACGTTTTCACGAATTATGTGAAGACAGTTAGCCCATATGATATGACAGTCCTTTACCATTCTTTTTTTGAACTCTATTTCTAGGGTTACAACAATATAACTCTATCACCGCAAACCGGAAGTGGGGGTTCCAAATCAAGCAAAAATGCCTGGTGGGTTTCTACAGTCTCTTAACTAGTCAACAAATTTGAAAAAAATTATTTGTAAACCAATCCTGCTTCTTGCTATTTATTCAAGAAATCTTTAAATTATTGTTGAATATAATATATAAATGTTTTAAAGTCAACAAGCAAGTAGTAAAAAAATATATTAGTATTTGAGAAATATATATTTGTATTATTATAATATATAGTTTCCGGTGAATCAATGAAAACTACCTAACTACTTGGTTCTGGCAGGTCACACATCGGTTTTTTGCATTCTTTTCAAACATAACATCTATCCTACCGAGTACGATCCCGGCCCAGCCTACTTGATTGATCATGACCGGTTTGTTTTCATTGTTAGAAATGAAGTGTGGCTCCTTCATGAAAGTATGGGTATGGCCTCCAAGTATCAAATCAATGTACTTTGAACTTCGGGCAAATTTGATGTCATCGACCTGGGCATTCTCATATTTATACCCTAAATGTGATAGACAGATGACATAGTCACATTTTTCCTCATTTCGCAAATGTGAGGCCACTTTGTTGGCTTCAACTACCGGATCGAGATAGCGGGTATCTCCATAAAGTTTTAAGGGCACCAGTCCATGCAAAGCAATACCAACCCCCAGCACACCAATGCGCAAACCTGATTTGTTAAACACTTTGCACGGTATCGCCTTTTCAGACATGACTGTATCTGAAAAATCATAATTGCAATTGATAAAAGGGAAAGTAGCGTGAGGCAACTGCTTGACCAAGCCATCAAGACCTCCGTCAAAATCATGATTACCAATGGTGCTGGCATCATATCCCATTTGCGACATCAGTTTCATTTCAAGTTCACCACCAAAAAAATTAAAATAGGGGGTTCCTTGAAAAATATCACCACTGTCCAGAAGCAACAAGTTGGACTCCTGGGCCCTGATTTCATCAATAAGCTTACTACGCCGTGCGACGCCACCTAGTCCTTGATTTCGGCTGCCGTCCATCGGAAATGGGTCGATACGACTATGCACATCGTTGGTATGTAAGATTGTTAGCTTGGTGATCTTCGGGCTTGCCAATGATCGCATGGGCAGTCCTCCCAATGCAGCGAAGGAGGCGGTCGCCGCTGTTTGATGCAAAAATTTTCTTCGATCCATGTTTTAATCAGATTACTTGTCCATTAAGACTATTCTGCCTTCGATTCTGGCATCAATTGATATACTTGCGACATGCTTTAGTAAGGCAAATTCGATGATGGCATCGCGGTAATAAATATTCAAATTCTTGTAAGGATAAGCTTTTAAGAAATCCAGATTACTACCGCCTTCAGCCAGATAGTCGGATAGGACAAATTCGTAAGTCTCATCCAGATTAAGGAGTTGGTTTTTGATCATGATCTTTTGAGCCTTCTGATCCTTGATCTCATAACTTACCCCTTCACTTATCGGCCATCCATTTGATTCAGCCATGTGATCAAAAAGTTGGGCAATTACGGTCCCGGGTACTTTCATGGTGACTAAATAGTTGTCAAATGGCATTAATTCGAAAATTTGACCCCGGGTGATAGGCCCTGCCGGCAGGCTTGGTATACGGAGGCCACCACTATTGCAAATGGCAAAATCAAAGAACTTATGGCTGATCAGTTCGGCTTGTGAAAGTACCGCATCTGCCACCCAGTTTCCTAAAGTCGACTCACCTGTTCCCTTTTCCAGAGAAGAAGCAGCCAATCCGATCACTTCATTCATTTCCGCAGAGAGCTTTTCCCGGTAAGGCGTGATCACTTTTTCAAGCCGGCTACCTTCAATCGCTGGGCTGGTTGTGTCCGTAATTTGATAAGACCTGGCGTGCTCCCCTGCCAGATGATTTACACTGGAGCAGGAAACTCCAATGCATACGATAATGATCAGAATAGCGGCACTCCATCTCGTCATAACAATAATTTTGCTTCCTGTTTGATAGCGTAAATTGCTTTACGGGTGGGATCAAACTCGGATTTGGTAAAATGATCGACCAGTGCCCGGCTATATGTGTCGGCATCTTCGCTAAAAGCCGTGGTTACCATCACATGGTCCAACTGATTAAATACTTCCTGTTTGGCCAAACGGATGATCTCCCAAAGTTTATCGGAAGTATACATTTGCTGAGTGACATTGTGTTCAAACTCTTGCTGGATAGCAATCATTAATGCTGACTGCAGATCACCAGATGACATTTTTTTGTCCGGATTCTAACGACAAGGTTGGGGATGTGGATCCGTTCAAAAAGCAAAATCAGGCGCTCATAAGCCTGAAGCTTTAGAGGTAGGACATTGGCACTTGTATGTTTTTGGATGGCCAGAAGCTCCAGTTGCTCTTTATTTTTGAGAAATTGTCGAATCAGCAAGTAGCATGCTGCAAAGATGATCAAAGAGGGTAGACATACCATCAAAAGATAAAACCAGACCGAAACCTCATTCATAATTTGTCACGATTGAACAAATGGAACGCATAAAACGTTAGTGACAAAAGTAAGAAGCTTTCATGATAGAGGCCTTTTGATTACTTTTGAATTTTCGATCTAACCGAAAAGATTTTGAGCAATGAGCGAAGTACAAGAAACAACGACAATTAGACCGGTATCTATTACAAGCGGTGCTATTAGCGAATTGAAAAAGATTATGATCCAGGAAAAAGTTCCTTCCGAATATGGCCTACGTCTGGGGGTTAAAGGTGGTGGATGTTCAGGATTTTCATATATCCTCGGTTTTGATTCGATCAAAGAAGGCGACCAACAATACGAAATCGACGGAATGATGGTTATTATGTCAAAGGCACACGGTATTTATCTTCTGGGAATGGAGGTTGACTACGTCGATGGACTAAATAATCGTGGGTTTACCTTTAATAACCCAAATGCCAAGGAAACCTGTGGCTGTGGCACCAGCTTTTCTGCTTAGATTGCTGATTGCGGAATGCAAACAAGAACCACTTTTATCAGACCCCTTTAACTTTTGCTCCAATGTTGTTGGCGCGGAGCTCAACAACGGTCTCGAAGGTCGTATCAACCCTGACTTCTAGTCTATTTACATATTTTTAATGATCTCGGTGCCAAATTCAGAGCACTTGAGCAAAGTGGCTCCTTCCATCAGACGCTCGAAGTCGTAGGTGACTCTCTTTTTGCTGATCGCTCCTTCGATTCCTTTGATGATCAAATCACCTGCTTTTTTCCAACCCATATATTCCAACATCATTACTCCGGAGAGGATTACTGAGCTCGGATTTACCTTATCCAGTCCCGCATATTTGGGTGCGGTACCGTGGGTAGCTTCAAAAATCGCCAGACCGGTTGTATAATTGATGTTCGCCCCTGGCGCGATACCAATACCGCCCACTGCAGCAGCAAGTGCATCTGAAATATAATCCCCATTGAGGTTTAAAGTAGCAATCACTTCATATTCAGCAGGTCGGAGCAAGATTTGCTGCAAAAAGGCATCAGCGATCACATCTTTAACCAGGATGGCTCCACCAGCAATGGCTTTCTTTTGCGCCTCATTGGCCGCCTGGCTCCCTTCTTCGGCTGCGATGCGGTCGTATTGAGCCCAGGTGAAAACTTTATCACCATATTCTCTCTCAGCCAGTGCGTAACCCCATTCTTTAAATTTGCCTTCCGTATATTTCATTATATTCCCCTTGTGTACTAAGGTAACACTAGGTCGCCCTTGCTCAATAGCATATTCCATGGCAGCACGCACCAGACGTTCAGTACCTTCAACTGATACCGGCTTAATACCTAAAGAAACCGTATTTGGAAACCGTATTTGGGTAACTCCCATTTCTTCAATAAGAAATTTCTTGAGTTTATTGGCTTCGGGAGTACCATGATTATACTCAATACCTGCATAGATATCTTCCTGTATTCTCCCGGAAAATTACCATATCGACCAGATTGGGTTCTTTGACTGGCTAGGTACTCCGGTAAACCATCTTACCGGTCTAACGCAGGCATATAAATCTAATTTTTGACGTAACGCAACATTTAGCGATCGTATGCCACCTCCAACCGGAGTAGTTAGCGGCCCTTTGATGGCTACCAGGTACTCTTCGATGTCTTCAAGGGTTTCCTCAGGGGAGCCATTCTCCTGTTTTGTCAAATGCTTTTTGCCCGCATAAAACTTCTTTCCACACAATACTACGATCACCCCCATAAGCCTTCTCTACTGCCGCATCTAATACTCACTGATGCTGCCCAGATATCAGGACCTATTCCATCTCCTTCGATAAAGGAATAACCGGATGATTGGGTACGCTTAGTTTGCCATTGTTGATCGTAATTTTTGCACCTTCCATTGATTTCGATTTTAGATTTAATCTGTGGGAAAATGAGCATTTTGGTCATGCTCCTTTAAAAAGCAGTGCAAAACTAAGAATTTATTTATTTTGGTCAACACATATAGTTTTGTTTAATGAGAGAATTGATCGTAGTCACTTTATTTCTCTGCGGTTGTGGTACCCTCAAGGTCAGCTCATTGTGTGAGTCGGAGGGCATTGTAATTCTCTCTGATCAATTGGATGGTTGCCAGTGGTTGATCGAAACTATTGACGGCCGAAAGTTGCTGCCTCAGAACGCAAAGGAATATGATCTTATAGATCGGCAACGAATATATTTCAGTTACATGCCTTTTGATGGCATGAGCATTTGTATGTCAGAAGATGAGATCATCACGCTTACTTGTTTTCAAAGAAAGGAGATATAACTTGCAAGGATGAGACCGATTGGCGAGCGATAGGCTGGCTAAATGACATCATCGAAAATCAAGAAATCAAGCTGGTAGATCGTTTTTCGAGGGGGTCCAACAATCTGTATCGGATCACGAACACAGGTGGATTTTTTGCCTGGTACTACTGCGATGGTACCCAAATTTGTGACTCACAAGATGGTTGTAGTGTCTCAGCTAAAGAACTTACCGACCAAGTAACCTTATTTCTGGCACACCGTTGAAACCAATCCAGATAATCGTGCGCTGGTCTAAAAATTTAGGCGACCTTTGTATTTTAAAATCTGAAATATAAGATAGATAGATGGCTAACCCATTCCTTGATCCAACCGATCAATCACAGAATTCCGAGGAGCGTCAGTTGGAAAAAGCGCTGAGACCCAAAGAATTTTCAGAATTTTCCGGGCAGCCAAAAATTGTTGAAAATCTAAAGGTTTTTGTACAGGCGGCAAAACTCCGTGGCGAGGCTCTTGATCATGTCCTGTTACACGGACCTCCTGGATTGGGTAAGACCACGTTGTCTTATATCATTGCCAACGAGCTAGATGCGAATCTAAAATTGAGCTCTGGTCCAGTGCTGGAAAAACCGGGTGATCTGGCGGGTCTGTTGACCAATTTGGAAGAAAATGATGTTCTTTTTATTGACGAGATACACCGATTGAATAATGTAGTGGAAGAGTACTTGTATTCGGCGATGGAAGATTATCGCATCGACATTATGATCGATAGTGGCCCTAATGCACGATCAATTCAACTAACCCTCAATCCATTTACACTGATAGGGGCTACGACCCGGATGGGTTTGCTGACTCCGCCAATGCGTGCCCGCTTTGGCATCAATTGTTTGCTTGATTATTACGATGCAAAGACATTAATGGGTATCATCAAGCGATCGGCTGACATTTTGGGGATACCCATTACTGATGAGGGTGCAGCTGAGATTTCATGTCGCAGCCGGGGTACACCGAGGATTGCCAATGCGCTCCTGAGGAGAGTCAGGGATTTTGCTCAAATCAAGGGGGACGGTACCATTGGACTAGAGATTGCTAAATATGGTCTGGAAGCACTCAACGTTGATGAGAGTGGTTTGGATGAGATGGACAACCGGATACTCAGTACGATTGTACATAAGTTTAAGGGCGGACCGGTGGGACTCAGCACGATAGCGACAGCAGTGGGAGAAGATGCAGGTACGGTTGAAGAAGTGCATGAACCCTTCCTGATCATGGAAGGATATATAAATCGAACACCCCGAGGCAGGCAAGCGACAGACAGGACATATAAACATTTGGGAGTAGTACCTCCAAGCGAGGGTTTAAGTCTCTTTGACTAGCAATCACTTTTTTTCTAACAGTAGTGATTTCACATCAATTCCTCAATTGATCTTGGGAGTATCTTCTGCGAGCGACTTGATATTGACAAAATCATAAAGAGTCAGGTTGCGTATTTCGTAATGCGAGGTCCAGAGTGACCAGAGTGACTGGATATAGGCTTTACGTGCATCCTGGTACTCGTTGAGGGCAATGTTAAGCTCGGTAACCTCAATCTTTCCGATTTCATATCGACTCTTCGCAATTTGCACTCTTTTTTCCGCTACTTCCGAAGCTCGAAGTGACAATTGCAATTGAGAGCGTTTGAGGGCAAATTGCTGCACCCTCAGTACCACCTCCTGTTCGAAATTCACATTATCTTGTTCGATCGTTCGTTGGGTCAGCTCCAAATTGGATTTTGCAATCTCTCTCAGAGCACGATTTTTCCCCAGTCGGAGATGGGAATTTGAAATTGCAAAGTGATGCCTTCCTGATCGATCGGATTTGAATAGGCATTAAAAAAAGTTGGAGCCGTCTGAGACAATCCAAAGGAGCCACTTAAATCAATCTCCAGTCCGCCAGATTTTTTAGCTTCTTCCATATTCATTTGGGCTTCCATAAGACGTATTCTAAATTCGGTAGTCTGACTTCGATGTGATCTGGCATATTGTAATGCGGTCCCGGGATCAATATCATATTCAGCCAGAACATCGGGAGCCAGCAAATTAAATTCAACATCATTTTTGATCCCAAGAAAATTGCGAAGACTTTGATTAGCTGTTTGATAATTAAGCAATTCGGTGGCAACCTCAGTATCTGCATTTTTTGATCTAAGTTCGATTTGAAGTAATGCAGTTTCCGCTATTCGGCCGACTTCGAATCTCCCAATGGATATTTGATATAGAGAATCGGCATAAACTTTTTGCCTGTGAGCTTCCTCTAGATTTAATTGCGAGATGTATAAATTAAAAAACAAATTGACTGCATCGTAAGCGATCTGCTCTTTCTCTTCCGAATATCTTTTTGTGGATGATTCATAATCGAGTTCTTGCAACTGTCTATTCCATTTATATTGATTAAATTGAAATAGAGGTTGGACGAAACCAATACTTAGAGGTGCTGACAAATACGATTTGGAGGAAATGTCACCAAATAAATCAATTCGTCTCATGTTGGTTCCGGCATAGAATAAACCACCGGTTTGGGCTACTCGCTGACTCATGCGGACACCTGCCTGGGTATTCATAAATGATCGATTAAGAAATTTTTCCGTTCCGTCCTGTAAAGTAATCGATTCAATCGATCTGTTTAGATCAGGGAGTGTGCCCCATAAACTCAATTGGGGTTTAAAATCAGCTAAAGAACTCTGAAATCGCCAGTAATTATTACTCAGGCGAGTCTGGGCAATTAATGCCACGGGTGCATCTCCCTGAGCAATTCTAATGACTTCGGAAAGACTAATATCGATTTTTTCAGACTGTGCAATGCTTGGAATACACAGGAGAATCAGCACAATGATTAAGGGAATACATTTCATAAAGTATATTGGTTTATTCGGTGCGCAGGGCAGTGATTGGGTCAAGATTAGCAGCACGTTTAGCAGGTAAAATGCCAAAGATTAATCCGATACCGGCCGCTACAAAAAAGGACAGGCAAATGGACCACCAGGTGATTATTGTTGGAATATCAGCAGTGGAAGCAATAATCTTGGCCGCCCCGACCCCTAAGCCGACACCAATCAAGCCGCCGATGAGACTGATCGCAATCGCTTCAAATAAAAATTGTAAGATGACATCTATTTTCTTAGCGCCTAATGATCTCCTAATACCTATTTCCTTAATACGCTCCAGTACGCTGGCCAACATGATATTCATAATGCCGATGCCTCCTACCAAAAGAGAAATACCGGCTATTACCGCCAGAACAAAATTGAAGGTTTCCTGTGTCTGCTGTTGTTGTTTTAGTAGTAATTCGGGCACTTCGATTTCAAAATCGATTTTGCCATTGTGTCTCCTCTCTAAAATTCTTGCAATAAGTTCAGCACTTGGCTCGACATATCCGGGTTCGGTGATACGGATCACGGCCCGGTCGACTTGGTGCTAATTTTCTAATCGATCATTGCGATCATCACCCCGACCTTTGATCACATCAGCAGCATCAATCCGCTTACGGTCACTGATACGTAACATAAACGAGGTGATCGGAATGAAAACATCATCATTATAATCTCGTATACTTAATTCTTCTACCTTTGTTTTTTGAATTCTTCGGGCCTTTAAAATGCCGACCACTTTAAACCATACCTGACCACATTTGATCTCTTTACCAATCGGGTTTTCTCCTTTAAATAGCTTGGTCGCGATGGCACTTCCAACAATACACACATTACTACCCCTCTCAAACTGTAAGTCCTGAAATTTTTTACCCTCTGCAACCTCCAGGTTATTAATCTCAAAAAAATCATTGGTAATGCCAACACAGCGTGCTCTTTGTAAGGTCTTGTCCCGGATGATCATTAAGTCTTGCACTATTTCAGGGCTAATACGGTCAGTGGTTGGCATCAGCCGTTTAAGCACTTCCATGTCATCAAGTGAGAGTCCTGGTGTATATCCTTTTAGCTCTTCCGGACCACCGGATGAAGAACCTCCGCTGCCATTGCTACCTCCCTGATTATTATTTTGGTCATGTAACTTTGCTTTTACAACAATGCTATTGGCTCCAATGAGACTTAGTTGCTCGAGAATAGATTGCTTTGCCCCTGTACCGATTCCGAGCATGGCGATGACGGCAGCCACTCCGAAAATAATTCCCAGGGCAGTGAGAAAAGATCGTAATTTATTTTGCAATATCCCTTCAAGTGCCAACTTAAAATTAAGTAAGGCCACTTCCAATTTTCCCGCTATCATCAGTTAGTAAAGATGGCACCTCCTGCTGAACCCACATCTCTCCGGGCTAAATCACTCTTTACCTTACTGGCGTTTTCCTGCTCTTTTTTAGCTCGATCGGTATTGGCAATTGTCATTTCTTCTTTGGCCTTTTCCTTTGCGGCAGGATCCAGTGCGAGCAGAGGCAGTTCAGATAAATTTGGCGGAAAGGTCAGACAAACTATGTCATCGGCTTCCAATCCCGCTGCGATGACAATCTCATCATTGTTGGATACATGGCCCAGTACCTCCTGCCTTACATATTTATTACCATTTTTAACCACGATGTATTCGATGCTATCATTTTTCTGATAGGCTTCAAGAGGTACCGACAATACATTTTCATATGCAAATACAAGAATTTCATTACTCGTGGTCATTGCCGGTCGCAACACGCTATCAGCTTCATTGACCTGTACGGTGACTTCAAATACCTTGGCATCTTGATTTCGCAATTGCTGGCCAATATTTGCCACTTCACTAATCAAACCTTTAAATAATTTTTCCGGAAATGCATCAACCTTGATCTCTACATTCTGACCTTTTTTAACTTTACTAACATCCACTTCATTGACATAAATCACTGAGATAAATTCGGACAAATCTGGTAGTTCAGCCACGGTTGGTTCCCAGGCATTTATTTGAGAGCCTGGCGATTTTTTACCATTCCAATCCTGAGCATAAATGAGCATCCAATCTTCCGGCGCCATGACAGTAAATTCAGCAGAAATCGCACTTAATTGCTGCATTTTGTTAGTCTGCTGTCGGAGATTTGCATCTATTTCTTCAATTTTCGCCTCCGACTGAATTTTTTTTAAGCGCAATTTATCTTGAAGCTGCGTATAGTCCCTTTCCGATTTTTCTAATTTTAATTTTGATTCTTCAATGATCATTTGCGGTTCAAATCGATTTTTTTCAATCTCCAATTTTTCTTGCTGCATCGAAAATTCGAGGTTGGCAAGCTGATCTCTGATTTCTTTCATATCGATGGCGGTGTCGATCTGAGCCTGGGCAAGTTGGGTTTGCACCTTATCGATCTCGGTTTGCACGTCTGACATTTTAGAGGCCAACTCGGTTTTATCCAGACTTGCTACAAAATCACCTTTTTTTACTACGGTACCTTCAGGGATCATATTGGAGATCGTAGTCTGGTAAATTCCAACCGATCTCATGCCCTGAGGCCCACGTACTTTGACCGATCGTTTTGCTTTGAGCTCTCCGGTGGCATTAACATAAATATTAAATGGGCCCTGTTTTACCTCGGTGGTAATGACCTTTGAGGTCTCTGTATCGCTACTTCTTGTAAAAAAGTAATAGGCCCCAATTGCGATTAAGGCAAAAATAGTAATGATTAGAGTGGTGTTTTTCATTTGGCCGGGTTTTCGATCCTGGACTAAATTAGTTCTTTTTCCTCCAGCTTATCTTTAGGAAACCTTATGGTAGTAGTAAGATAGATGCAAGCTGATCTAAAAAAGTTGTTTACTTCCATGACTAGTACGACCAAATAGATAAAAAATTGTCTGCGTGCAACCTGTTGCAGCAATTGAGGAGTTTGACTTGCCGACTTTAAAAAAAATGATTTGCCAATTAGCTCTAAAACGATCACGAAACCACCTTGCTGAGTGGAGCAGTTTTGGTCAATCCTGGATACACCGCCAAAGCATGGTGCAGGCAATCCATAGCCAGTTCAAGTTGACCATTTTCTAAGATATAAGCTATTCTCACTTCATTCTTTCCCTTTCCGGGCGTGGCATAAAAACCAGTGCCTGGCGAAAGCATCACAGTTCGGCCTTCAAGAGAGAAGTCCGTTAGTAGCCAGGCACAAAATCGATCCGAATCGTCAATAGGCAACTGGACAAAGAGGTAGAAGGCGCCCTCTGGTGCGTGGTATAAGACATTCTCCATCTGATTGAGCCGTCGGAGTATGGTTGCGCGCCGGCCGGCAAATTCCTCCCCTGAGTTGCACATGATATTCCGCAGGCAGTTTTAGAGCCCGGGTCGCAAATGTTTGACCCAACATAGGAGGGCTTAATCGCAGTCTTGAATATCGCGCAATATGTTGCAAGAGGTCCGTGTTTCTAGAGGCGATGGCGCCCACTCTTACTCCACATGCATTAAATCTTTTGGATATAGAATCAATAACCACCACATTTTTGTCGATACCCGGTAATGTCAGGGCTGAATTAAACTCATAGTTTTCATAAATAAATTCACTATAGGCTTCATCTACCAATAGAAATAAATCATGTTTTTTGGCGAGATGTGCCAGTGACTGCAACATTTTCAGATCATATACTTTACCGGAGGGATTATTAGGATTACTGAGTAAAATTGCTTTGGTTTTTGGACCGATGGCCTTCTCAAAAGCATCGATGTCAGGTATGGGAAACCCGTCTTCGATAGCTGAAAAAATGGAAACAATTTCGACACCCGCCATCTGACAAAACCCATTATAATTGGCATAGAAGGGTTCGGGCACAATAATTTCATCTCCTGCATCGGCAACGGCCATTAGCGTGAAGTAGATGCCTTCCGACGCACCACAAGTGATGATCAACTCGTCTGCTTTGAGAGCCACCCCAAACTTCTCATAGTATACGCACCATGCTTTACGCAAGGGCATTTGCCCCTCGGCATCACCATAAGGTATATATTTAAGGTAGTCATCGGCGATGCCGTCCAGCGAACCCTTGGGCATGAGAAAATCAGGCTGACCGATGTTGAGATGAATCACCTGGGTACCCCGGTCCTTGGCTTGCTGAGCCAGGGGTAAAAATTTTCGGAAAGGTGATGCGAATGTAGATTTTACCCTATCTGACAGTTGTGGCATAGAATTGTTGGTAGGATTAAATAATTGCGATTCACTCCTATGCCTGGGCAGGAGGAGTGTTGAAGTTCATATTTGGATAAGCAGGCAGATCATTTTCAGCGATTACCCCAAACTGCGATTCAAACTTTTTCACATTATCAGCCAAAGCCCTCAATAGTCTTTTAGCGTGTTGGGGAGTCAATATCACCCTCGCTTTTACCTTGGCCTTAGGCACATTTGGCATCATCCGGATAAAGTCTACGACAAATTCTGAATGAGAATGAGATATAATGGCCAAATTGGAGTAGATACCCTCAGCGACATCTTCGGGTAGCTCGATGTTAATTTGGTTCTGAACTTTATTATCTGACATAGTGTGTTTTTACAAAATTTCAATCGTCCCTTAAAGTGTCAAGCTGGCTTATTTCACGCAAAAGTAATAAGAAGAATACAATTAGATCGTCTAGGTCCTCTCAAATTACATTTTAGCCCAGCTGGAAAATGTGGTATCATTCAGTATCACAGGAACCGAGCTTAAAAAATTAGCAGCGGCACATACATATTAAGATTATTTATAATATATTTGAAACACATTTAAAACTATTTAGGAGTACTGATCCCTGTTTTGCTCCTTGTCTTTGCTGACTATGAAAGAATACATACTCCTTATCTTTATTGCTTCGGTCGGACTTTCCGGATTATTTAGTATACATCATGAAGCACGGGCATTTGATGATCCGGCTTTGTACTTTGATGCCCGGATATTAAGTAGACTTTCGGTAAAAAGCTCGAAAATTTCCCGCGCACCAAGCCAGATTTTGATCGACCAGAAGAGTAATTGGCCACAAATTGCGGTGGAGATCAGTAACTTTGATCCTTCTTCAGTGTATTATCTTGACATTGGTGATGGCAGCAGAATCAGGCTTACAACCCCAACTCGAGTACTCTCTTATCATGATGCTGGATTTATTTTGCTCAAATTGATCAAAGACAACATCTTGATCGATGCTCTTGAATTGGCTGTTGAGGTTGATGGGAAGGCTACAGCAAAATTGGTCAGTTATTAGTTTTGTCTTTTACCAGGCAAAACGCTTAACTTTGTACAGTCACAACCATAGCGAAGAGTATGGCTTTATTGATAGTTAAAGATTTGGTAGAACGATCAGCCTTTGGGGTTTGTAGCTATGTGGGAGATAAACTTGGCATCAACAGCGCCAAGATCAGGCTGTATTTTATCTATACTACTTTTGTTGCAATGGGTTCACCCATTATCCTTTATCTTTTTTTGGCCTTTTGGATCAATATCAAAAAATATATAAGGCGCAGTTATGCGATTTGGTCATAACTTAACTTCAGATCCGGTGAAAGCATACTGCACAATGTTGGCGCCCATCTGCAATGCTTTTTCACGAACATCTTTCGGATCATTGTGTACATCCTGATCTTCCCAACCGTCACCCAGATCACATTCGAAGGTATAGTAACAGATTAATCGGCCTTCCCAAAGCAGGCCAAATCCCTGTGGAGCCTTTTTATCATGTTCATGGATTTTTGGCAATCCTGATTTGAAGTCAAAAGTCTGGTGATAAATCGGATGCTCGAAGGGCAATTCAATCCATTCGAGATCGGGAAAAACCTCTTTCATGGCCGTTCGGATGTAGGGATCCATACCATAGTTATCGTCAATATGTAAAAACCCTCCACCTATAAGATACTTTCGAAGATTCTGAATTTCTCCAGAGCTGAATACGACATTCCCATGTCCCGTCATATGTATAAATGGATAGTTAAAGAGATCCGGGCTACCCACGTCAACGGTGGCATAGTCCGGATTTAGGGCCATTCCCAGGTGGAGATTACAGAATCGGGTCAAGTTGGGCAATGCCGTAGGATTTGCATACCAATCTCCACCGCCATTATATTTCAAAAGAGCCAGGCGAAGATCTGTAGTACCATCCTGCAATCGGTAAGTGCTTGCCTGCATTAATGTAAGTGCGAGTATCGACCATAATATTTTCTTCATCAAAACTTATTTAAAATTGCAACCATTGAAGTAACGAAAATTCCTGCTGTTTCAGTTCGCAGTCTCAACTTTCCCAGTGAAATTGGACGAAAACCGGCCAAAGTGGCTTCTGCAATTTCATTGGTCGTAAAATCTCCTTCCGGGCCAATCATAACTACCGCCTCCTCATCCGCTGTGAGTATTTTGGTTAAGAGAGGTAAATTATCTGATTGGCAATGTGCTATAAATCGATGAACTGGTAGGGAGATTAACCGAAAGAAGTGATCCAGAGAAGTTACATCAGAGATGACCGGCAAATAAGAGTTGCCCGATTGCTTTAAGGCACTGATCGCGATTTTTCGTATCCGGTCAAGATTGATTTTCGTTCGTTCAGACCGGCCTGTATTGAGGAAGGTAATCTGACCCACACCAAGTTCTGTTACTTTTTCAACCAACCATTCCAATCTTCCTGGATTTTTGGTTGGGGCAATGGCAAGGTGCAGGCGAACCTGGTTGACCGGTTCTACGATACGCTCCTGAATCCAGGCAACAACTTCTTTTTTTCCTTTGACCTGCAGACGACAACGCATTTTAGATCCCTTGCCATCTAAGACCCAGATCTCATCACCATCATGCATCCGCATGCTTTTGGTGATATGTTGCACTTCAGACTCCGAAAGAATAGCAACATCATCCGTGATTTTGTGAGCGTAGTAGTAATGCATGTCACAAAAATAGAAAATAGGTCAATGATTGGATATCGACATAGGGCAGATCAGAGGGGAACGTGGGCGTGCAGGAAAGCAACTTGCCCGTACAAGTCAGGCAGTATATCGTAGTAGTCCGAGTTTTGATCTATTAAATGTACATTTGCAGCCATCAAATTAAAACTTTACCTCAGTACCTGGCGTTCATGAGGTGTTTAATAAAAAGTGTCTATGGGCTATGTGATAATGATTGCTCAATTCGTGTTGAGCTTGTCTATCTTGATTATCCTGCACGAGTTGGGGCATTTTTTACCGGCAAAGTGGTTTAAGACCCGGGTTGAAAAATTTTATTTATTTTTTGACCCTTGGTTCTCCCTGGTAAAAAAGAAAGTCGGTGAGACCGAATATGGTATTGGTTGGCTGCCTTTGGGGGGCTATGTGAAGATATCGGGCATGATCGACGAGAGCATGGATAAAGAGCAGATGAAAGGTCCGCCGCAGCCCTGGGAATTCAGATCTAAACCAGCCTGGCAACGCCTTGTCATTATGCTGGGTGGGGTGACCGTCAATTTCATTTTGGGCTATATACTCTTTGGGATTGGGCTCTTTGTATGGGGGTCTGAGTACTTGCCGACCAGTAACATACCCAATGGTTATTATGTTGATTCATTGGCCATGGAGATGGGGCTGCAAGATGGAGATAAGATCCTTCAGATTGGTGATAAAACCTTTGATCGATACGATATAGGGACTTTTAAAAAGGAAGTGGTCATCAATGATGCCAAAGAGATCAGGGTCGAGCGCGCTGGTAATGTAATCAATCTACCAATAGATGAGAAGTTTGTTGGCCTTCTCTCCAGCTATGAATACAAAGATGCAGGTCTTTTTGTGCCACGTACTCCCACCATCGTCAAGGCTATTGGCAAAGATACTCCTGCTGGAAAGGCTGGATTGCAGGTGGACGATCGACTGATTGCCATCAACGACATAGAAACTCCATATTATGATCAGTTCAAAAAGGTAGCTATGTCAAATAAAGGAGCTCAGTTGACCTTAAGGTATATTCGGGATGGACAAGAAAGAGAGTTGCGTTTGCAATCAAACGAAAATGGAATGATTGGATTTGAGGCAAAGAATTATCTCAACCTTTTTGAAACAGAACGCCAGGACTATAGCCTGGGACAAGCAATACCGGCCGGATTTTCCAAAGGGAATGATTTTTTGGCCTCACAGATCAAGGCATTTGGAAAAATGTTCCAGGGTAAAATTAAGGTTACGGAATCACTCGGAGGTTTCATGACCATAGGCAACTTATTTCCGAAGGTCTGGAGTTGGGAAGTATTTTGGCATATGACGGCCGTATTATCGTTGATTCTTGGTTTCATGAACCTACTTCCTATTCCTGCTCTCGATGGTGGTCACGTTATGTTTTTGATGTATGAGGTGGTAACCGGCCGAAAAGTGAGTGATAAATTTATGGAGTACGCGACCATTGTAGGTTTTGCCATTGTGATTGGGTTGGTGCTTTTTGCTAATGGACTGGATGTCTTTCGTTGGTTAAATTCGAAGTAGTGCATTATTTCGAATTTTACGATTTGCCGGTTTCGTTTCAGATGGATTTAGATGTGCTGAAGCGCAAGTATTATGAAATCAGCCGATCGGTTCATCCCGATTTTCACACCTTGGCTTCGGAGTCTCTGCAGGAGGCGATGTTGGAAAAATCGACGGTCAACAATCGAGCCTATAAAACACTGTCAGATTTTGATCAGCGGCTAAAATATATTCTGGACTTATTTGGTAAGTTGAAGGAAGAGGGAGAGAACAAAGTTCCTCAGGATTTTCTAATGGAAATGATGGAGCTCAACGAGAGCTTAATGGAGCTGGAAATGGAAGCTTCAGATGAGATTAAAGGCAATTTGCTTACCCATATTCGGCTCCTCGAGAAACAGGCTTTAAATGAAATTCAACTTATTCTTGAGGTGGCCGACGTCTCTGTTTTAACAAATGATGAATGGAACGGGATCACTGATTATTATTTAAAGAGCCGGTATCTCAAGAGATTACTAGACAATATTAATAACATGAAAGACAACACCTAGAGCTAGGGAAAAATCCTCTTAAACTTCCATGAAACATTATCATTGATCATTATCAATGACTTGGTCTAGTTGTTCTATTTCAATCGTCGGATTATGCGTCGGAAAGTCCAATGTAAATCTAATCAAAAATTAGAATATCTCCCAGGACCTCTGGTGATCGATGGTCTCCGGGATTGTAACCCTGTTTAACGTATCTTTCTTAGATGAGTCTCGAGAATTACTAGATTTTTTTTGAGTGCTTACCCTCAGCTGGTGGGTTGTGCATTGTAAAACGGTGTTCATCGATCAACTGTAGGAGATCGAATGAACTGATAATTCCGACAATCGAATTTTCATGCGTGACCACCAAATGGTGAATATTATTTTTGCGCATGACCTTGGCAGCAATGGAGATATCGTTGTAAGCCGGGATCTGGTAGACATGAGGCTGAAAAATGGAGCTGACAGGAGTAGTGCCTTTCAGGCCACGTCCTAGATCACTGGAAGTGACGATGCCCAATGGTTCATTGTCACCATTGACAATTGGAACTGCACTGATATGGTTGCGTAGCATGATTTTTCGGACATGATCAATAGTATGGTGGGGCTGAGAAGTAATGACCTGCTTAGCCATTAGGTCGGCTATCTTAATATTCATAATTTGCTAGAGTTATTGGATCACATTATAATGGTTGCTGAATTTTAGTGGCTGGTTCAAAATCGAATTTATCTACTTGATATCGAATGATGCAGATCACCTCAGAGAGTGATAACCGCCATTTGGTAGGTTTTCATTGGATTAAGCCATGATATGAAAAAATCGCTCCGGTCATGATTAGATTCAGTAAAATATTCTACTTTTACCACCCCCGACTTCGCCAAGGCTTCGTCGGGCGGTGCCTGATTTAGATGCCGAACTGGATTTTTTTACCAGATTTTAAATCCAGCGCCAGAAAATCTAACTATTCAATGGAATAGTGCTTTAAAAATGTATTGAAAATATAGTTACTCAATGGAGTAATTCTTAAAGGTACCGAGCCGAAGTTACTGACGATGAATGTCAGCATTCGGCGGAATTGGTCCGCCTTCGCCGAGGCTATGGCGGACGGTGTAGCGCTGGAACGTTGTCTAGATTTTGAATCCAGCGCCAGAAAATATAGCTACTCAATGGAGTAGTTCTTAAAATGTACCGGGCCGAAGTGGCGGAATTGGTAGACGCGCTGGATTCAAAATCCAGTTCTCGCAAGGGAGTGTGGGTTCGATTCCCACCTTCGGTACAACCAAACACTAGTTAAACCCTTGTGGATCAATGATTTGCAAGGGTTTTTCTTTTGTGTGGGTGACTGTAGAGTGACAGAAATTCCAGGTAATTCAGTCTGTCTAGCACCAGAAATAAGTGAATTAATTGTTAACTAACTATGCCTTGGCGAGCGAAACTTATTCGAATTTAGCTGCGTGGAAGTCATCAGGGGATCACCATTTTCTGAATAATTTGGTGAGTAATGCTTATCGAAAAAGATAGCATTGGAAACCACTCTTCCCATGTCTCTTACAACCTGATTAATCGCCCTATTATCTCCTTTCCGATCTAATTGATGGATCATCGAACGATGCAAAATGAGATTGAGTCTATATCTTCGTTATTTGAAAGAAATACTGACCCATCATTAATTAATAAAAGAACCATGAAAATAGCTGCTGTTCAGATCGATTGTCAAGCTGGAAATACGAAGTACAATCTGCAAAAAATTACCTCTATGGTCGCTCAGGCCAAGCGCCAAGGTGCTGACCTGGTGGTTTTGCCCGAATTAGTCGATACGGGTTATGTAATGTCTGAGATGCACAAGTGCACTATTGCACCTCATGCAGAGCTCACGATGCAGGCCCTGACCAATGCAGCCAAGGAGAACGATATTTATGTGATAGCGGGTATTGCCGAGGTCACTGACGAAGGTTTGCATAACACAGCGGTGATTTTGGATCCTTCGGGGAGACTCATCACCAAATATCGAAAAACGCATCTCTACTTTCCTTCGGGTGAAGGTGTTTTTAATGCCGGTGATGAATTGGTCACCATCGGTATTGGAGGTTTTACCGTGGGTTTAATGATTTGTTACGACACTCGCTTTCCGGAAGTGGCAAGAGGTCTCGCCCTTCAGGGAGCAGACCTGATCATTGTGCCGACGGCATGGCCTTTCCCCAGGGTCGAACACTGGCAAATTTTAACCCGGGCCAGAGCCATCGAAAATCAGTGTTATCTGGTTGGTGCCAACCGGGTAGGGATAGATGGGGCTGCAATATTTTGTGGTAATAGCCGGATCATTGACCCACATGGTGTCGTGATCGCATCAGCGGCGGAAGATCAGGAGGAGATCATCTATGCGGACATAAGCCACGAAAAGGTTGAATTTATCCGAAACCGCATGCCGGTATTTGAGCACCGGAGACCGGACGTGTATTCGACGGTTGAAAAAAAATTGGACCGTTAATCAAAGTCGCAGTATATACTCATATGGCAGGCATATTTAATTGCCGGATAATCTGCATCACTCTGTAAGTTATTCCGTCGCACCGCTCATTGCCAAATTCAAAAAGGGCATTTTGATGAATTGCTGGCACGAGTCGGTTTTTCAATAAAAGTCTGGCTCTATGTAGTCTAGTTCGGACATTTTCCTCAGTAATATCCAGACAACTAGCGATGTCCATGGACTTCATCTGGTTAAAATGCCACAACATAAAGACTTCTCTGTATTTGACCGGGAGGGCATCGATCAGGCGTTCAAGTTGCAGTTTTGTTTCAAGTGAGATCATCTTTTCCTCAGGATTAATTGATGTTTCCATAAATGGATTATTTAGATGAATATAGTCTGATACGGGTTGAAAAAATGCGGATACTTTTTTTCGTTCCCTAAGATGCATTAGAGCCTTATTGATGCCGATCCTGGTTATCCAGGTTGCAAATGAAGCCTTACGATTAAATCCCCTCAAGTGCTCAAAACAACTTAAATAAGTTTCTTGCATAAGGTCTTCTACATCGGTTTCATCCCGAACATAGATTCGGATGATGCGGAACAATCGCTGATTATATCTTCGAATCAATAGCTCAAAATGCTGATGTTTTCCGGCTAAAATCTGATCGATAATCGCCAAATCAGATACCTCGGATTCTATATCTACTCTGTTCATTCGCTGAATCTTATTTGTTTTACTTTCGTTCCTAAATCGACTATTTGCAACCGGACTTCAATTTCATCTCTATGGGAACGCGTTATTCATCCTTTGAAATATACGGTGACTGGGCGTGACCATCATTATCACGCCCAGCGTAAGTTTTTCCATGGGTCTCTCTTTAAAGTAAGAGTCCATTACTTCCAGGGTAATGACAAAATTCTGGATCCTATGCGACCACCCAGATCCAAACCGGCTTCTGAATCGACCAGGAAATGAACCCCCAAAGGAACTCTGCTATAGGCGTTTTCCTCAGCCATCTCTTTAAATGAATGAAAAGACCGTGGGTTGCCTCTGAATTCTTTCCTGCCCTCATGACTGCGATCTGTAAAACGAAACTCGGGACCAAATGTATTTTCCAGAATGACCGCAGCAGCACCGAAAAGGTCGCATGTCCTGAGGGGTAGGTGGGAAAACTGGGTGTATAATAACCACCAGAGCCATCAGGGCACATAACGGTATTCCAATTGGGTTCGTCAAAATACAATCTTATGTAATCAATCGGTCGAACGCAATTATATTTGTATTTCTCCTGCCAGCATTTGATACCGGCATCAGCAAGTGCCATACTCACTTTGGTATAAAGTGCTATTCCGTCACTGAGATTAAGATTTTGCCCTGATAAGACCTGGTTGGTGATACTGAGCCAGCGTCCCGCAGGACTAAAAGTCAGGATGGGGCAATCGTCACTCCAGAATTCAGCAATCCAATAATCTTCTTCTTTTGTCCCCGTCTTTACCTCATTTACCAATGCACGGGTAAAGTCAGCCTCCTGGTACAGTTGAGAGGTAGGAGAAATATCAAAGGGAGGTGGGGGCGGCACCACTTCATCGCCACCTGCTGCAAATGTTCGTACTTTGCCCCAATGCGGAAGTAAGGCAGGTGCGAAATCAGGGTAGGTGGGCTTCCATAAGCCATCCCCAGTAGGAGGGAAATAGCGATGATCCGTATTTTTGAGATAGCCTTCATGGCCCCATTGATCTTTGCTTGACCATTGGAATACAGCTTCTGCCACTGAATAGCCATAGACCAGCGAGCGCTGAAATACATCCGGATCAGTAGAAGTCTCTAACTTTGCCCGTAAAGCGCCACTAACCTCCAGCATACGAAATTGCTGTTCCGCAGGTGCTACAGGAAAAAACAACTCGAAGGCTCTTTCATAGGCCGCATGCACACAGACCTCCCAATTATATAAAGCATCGTTATCAGCGGGAGAAATAACAAGATCATCATAATGGGAAGTCAGTGAACGATATCGGTATGCACTACCTCCAACCATCGCTTCATATGCGCTCAGATTAATATAGGCCATGTTTCTCCCGGAAACAGGAGGTTTATAACCAGGAGTAAATCGCTCAACTTCAAGATAAAGTTGATTCCAGATCAAGGGAATTTTTGAAGAATAGGAATCGGCTGGGATCTCCAGGTTTACGCTATCCTTTTGGCATCCTGTATGCACAAGGAAGAGCACAAATGTAAATGTAATAAGTCTTTTCATGTTCACAGATTTATTGGATTGAATAATTTAATAGGATTTTTGATTGCAAGGCTCTCGAACGATGTCCGCATAGCGGCTTCGTGCCCTTTTTATCGTCTCGAAATCTCCCCCTCCGATCAGACCGATGATTTCCATACGTTGTAATTCCAGTTGTTTGATCTCATCGCGTATTTGAGTGACCTGAAGGGCACTTTGGAAATCATATTGTTCAGCATCATCCACAGCATCTTTGACCTCTACTGTAAGATTGTTATATCTCTCAAACATGCGAATCAAAGGAGCATTTTTCACTGCCAGCATATTCCTGCGTTCTTCCAGGGGCATATCTTTAGGTAAATGATTCTCCAATAATGCATTAAGAGAGGTCCAATGCGTCTCGACGCTATCCTCCAGTCGGGATAGCTGGCAGGCGAGATCCCGATGCTTAAGAGCCAGGACATCTAGCTGGCCAGTGGACTTGGATTGGCAGGCAAGAAGGATTACCACACCAAAGGTGGTCGCTAGAATGATTTTAATAGTTTGAATGTGCATCGAGAAATTTGTAATTTCTGATTAGATGCAGGAGGTTACAAACCGTTACAGAAATTGCATAATATTTCTCCGGAGTAATGAGTTCACGATCCTGAACTTTTGGCAGACAGCCAGAAATAAGATTTTTCGGGAATACATTTTTTTGTAAACTTGCATACCCTCGGCCGCAGTGGTGGAATTGGTAGACACGCACGTTTCAGGGGCGTGTGGCCTTACGGATGTACGAGTTCGAGTCTCGTCTGCGGCACTTTCTTTATTCGGGGGCAGAATTTAGTTTCCTATATTTTCTCTTACCTTGTAGATTTATATCATCAAATTAACTAGCAGAATGACCAAGTTGCATCTTATCGCGAGATTTAAAATCCATACCGGACAAATCGAAGCATTTAAAAAACTTTCTGATCAGTGCACTGCAATCGTGAATGAAAAAGAAAAAGGCAAGGGTAATCTGCTTTATGAGTGGTTTCTCAATGAGCAGATTTCAGAAGGTGTCGCCGTTGAAACATATGCTGACTCGGGTGCTCTTTTAACCCACATGGGCAATGTAGGAGCAGCATTGGGTGAAATCATGCAAATTAGTGATTTTTCCGGCGAATTATTTGGCAATCCTTCTACCCAACTTCAGGAGGCCGCCAGTGGTTTGCCGATTACGGTTTTCCTTTTCTGGGAGGAATGCGATAAAATTGCCAAGCTATTTCAATACGAGAGCATGGTAGCGGAGATAATTTACCTCCTATCATATTTTGATAAATCGATGTTAAAGGTTAAGATGAAAAGTTTATCTGGTTCTTGCGTATTTATAGTGGGTGGATTTTAGACTATTTATCTTTCTTCAAAGCCGCAGAATGTAAATTCTGCTCTCTCTTGTCGAGTAAGAGAGAGGAAGATCTACATCTTCCGGCACTAATAAAAATAGAAATAACAGTTTACCCACTAAATATGAGCAAGAACCATTTATTTTAATGAGCAGGAGTATATAGATGCACCTATCTCATTGCAACCCCGATAAAGCGAAAACATAGAGAACCGCTGTACCATATCTTTGATATCCTTGGTGTTTCATAATGGTAAAATATCATCTCTTGCGGGAGTCTAATTTAGCCAGTCCCAATTCAATATTGATTAAAAGCTTGCTTGATGAATTCAACTGAATGATCATGTTGTAGCGAGAGCATTAACAAAATGCGGGCTTTATTGGCAGGTAAATCGTGTGCATAAACAACTGACAAATGAGGATTCGGATTTCCGATTATCCGACCCTGAGGCACTTTGCTGGCGATCACCACCGGTATCTTTTTAGTTAATCTATGCAAACCTTCTTCGGCACCTTTGCTAAGGCGGCCACCGGCAAAGGATTGAAAAACGAAACCATCTAAATTCCGGGTACCAAAATAATCTAAAATAGTGGCATCAAAACCTGTGAAATCCGAAATCAATTCTACTCTTGGCAGAGTGTGGATCTGCATAATATCAAAGGAGGTTTGCAAGGTATGAGGATGCGTTAATTTTCGATAAAATAAAATGCGATCCGGGTCTACGACACCCAGGTATCCAAATCCGGTTGATTGAAAAGTTTCCGGTCGCCGATTGTCCGTTTTCCAGGCATCCCGAGCTGAAAGTATATTTTCATTCATCACCAAAAGAACTCCCTGGTCGATGGCGGCACTATCAACTGCCAGACGAACAGCATTGATTAAATTAGCTGGTCCATCAGCTGAAACTTCGTCGGAAGTCTTCATGGCTCCGGTCAAAATGACTGGTCGTCTATCCTTGACAGTGAGGTGAAGAAAAAAGGCGGTTTCTTCCATCGAATCGGTGCCATGTGTCACCACAATTCCAGAAAGATTTGCATCATTCCTAAATAATTCATTTATTTTTTTAGCTAAACTTAACCAGTGATCCGGAGTTATTTTTGACGAACCAATTTGAGAAAATTCGATGACCTCAATTTCGGCATGATCGAGTAGTTGTGGTACCGCCTGTACCAAAGCATGCCCAGCTACCATGGGCGCTTCCACGCGGCTGGCAATGGTGCCTCCAGTGGTGATAATGATGATTTTCGGCTTATTTTGACCCTGCATCATAGGTGACATGAAAATGACCATAGAAACCAAGAAATAAACCTTTCGAAGAGTCAACTCCGTTACTCCTGTTTTTATTGAGATTTGATGATTGCTTGATAACCCAATTGATTTTGGGAAGATATTTTTAAAAAATAAAATCCGGGATTTAAAAACGAAGTATTCAGTTTTATCGCTGGCCCAGTTTTGACTAATCTTGATAGTTGTTGACCTTGTACATTAAATAACTCAACCGTCACTTGATTTGTGATTTTTTCACTAAGCACTATATTTAATTGTTCTCTGACCGGATTAGGAAAACCTTAAATTCAAGACTGGCAAAATCATGGGTACCCACAGAACTGGCATCAGGAATCATACTCAACGGCACGGCAGTATAAGCGGCAAAATTTTCGGCAAGAGGATCGTCTACATCGACAGATCGATAACCAGGGAAAAAATCCTGTTGATATAGTATGTGCAAAGTATCATTCACATAAGTGGCCATAGAAGGAAATACTGCCTCAATGAAGTCATAAACTTCAGGATCGGACAATTCGGGATTGATGATGTCATATGAGGGACCCCATGTCTGCCCACCATCAAGTGACTTTATAGCTACCAGATGCCGGTAGTTTTGACCTTGCAATTCGTTGAAGTAGGCTTCAGCAACCATGGAATAAACGATGTAAACACCTGTTTCATCATCCGTAGTGATCACCGGCATCGAAGTAGCCGTACCATTACCATAGCGGGGCAGTGCATCAAAAGTCAGATCAATCGTATCATTATTATTGTAATCAATAAACGAGCCCACCAGGGCAGGATCCAGCATGGTTTCATTCCAATAGGAGATTCCTGACCAACCCGGATAGATATTGCTGCTAGAGTCAGTCAGGTCATTATCAAGTACATAGGTATCTGCATAGGTCACATGTACCAGGCCGTTTGCATCGATTACGGCCCCTCCTGAGCCATCACTGGTATAGATGGCCAAGCTATCAGGAGCGAAGGGATCATCTGGAATATCATCGGTTGTGTAGCCTTGATCTACCCGGTATTTGTCTAAGGGAAAGTCATTAATCAATGTCTTTTCCCAGGTATCACCATTGTCATAAGATTTGTAGAGTACCAGATCTCCCCACATGCCAAATATGACGATGGCCACCACATTTTCCCGAGCAGCAACAGTGTAAGTGTCCCCTTCAATCTCATGGTATGAAATGCTGTCGAGTCCGGGTACGATTACATCGATCTTATCCCAGGTAATACCCCCATCCAACGAGCGGGCATACAGAGGATGACCATTCATACCTTCATATATCTGGCCGCCCAAACCATCTTCAGGGGCAGAGATCGCCAACAAATGGATGCTTTTGCCATCCGGACCACCTGCGGCCGTACGAGGCCATAATAATCCTGCAGGTGTACTGCTAGGGATGGTCGACTCCGTCCAGGTCGAACTACCTGCCTCCCTTCGTAAACTCATCAGATCCTGGTCAACTATGTGGCTGGTTATGTGCAGTGTGCCATCACTAAGCCGAGCCAGACTGGGCCAACCGGTACGGGTAGACTCCAAACGGGTGGTCGGCATCGGCCCCCAGGTTCCATCGGTGGTTTCATTAAAGCCGGTACCCCGG
Organism: Saprospiraceae bacterium; assembly: GCA_016711125.1. Classification (GTDB taxonomy): domain Bacteria; phylum Bacteroidota; class Bacteroidia; order Chitinophagales; family Saprospiraceae; genus JABDMH01. The sequence goes on from JADJTQ010000009.1 coordinate 364,504, forward strand.
TCAGGATAACTTTCATTAGTCGACTGCGAGAGCGTCCATACGCCAGCTTTACTGCCATTGTCACCAATAACCAACCGATTTTGCATAGAGGCATTCGTCTGAACATCATACAATGTACCACCGATCAAGGCTTCCTGGTTTAAGAAGTTTGCCTGAATAGGTACGGACGGCAGATCTCTGGTGTTTGACTGACGAATTATAGGATCTATCGATTTTCGAAAGACCGCTGTACGCTGAGCAGTATTCGGCAGATGCAGTAATTGTTGCGCCGAGGCCAAAACAGGAAAGATGGCGAACAATAAAAGAGGTAAAGATTTGATCATCTGAATTTTTTCACTTTTTCCTGCCTGAAGGTATTAACTTCTCTTGGGAAATAAGCATTTTTAACGTTGATCTAATTCCACATTGATGATTCTCTTAATTTCAAAAGCCATTCACTTTATCGGGTTTGTAGCCTGGTTTGCCGGCTTATTTTATTTGGTAAGACTCTACATCTATCATGTCGAGGCTCTCGGTAAAGAGCAACCTGACCGTAGCATTTTATCCACCCAATTTAGCATAATGGAAAAAAGACTATTTACCATTATCGTTCGGCCGGCGATGATTATCACCTTCATCGGTGGTATTGCGATGCTGATTATCAATCCGGTTTATCTTGAGCAAGGATGGATGCATTTCAAGTTGCTGTTAGTCATTGTCCTGGCTGGTTTTAGTGAGCGTAGTCAACGATACATCAAAAAGCTTGAGCAGGGTATTGCACCAATGTCCTCCAGCCGATTTCGCATGATCAATGAATTTCCCACCCTTCTCCTGGTTGCTATTGTGCTGCTGGCAGTTTTGAAAAACCAGATGACCTTGATCGAACTACTATTGACTATGGTCGTCTTTACCCTGGTACTCGGTATATTTTTCTACTTATATAGTAAGGCAAGGCAGAAGAAAGTATAAGAATGGACGTTCAATAACCTGATATCGCCGCCAACGTCCTAATTTATCGGGTTTGACCGATTTAGTCAGACATTATCAGGCACAAAATCTATTTTTGCAAGCTTATGCAGTTTTTATATCCTCTTTTCCTTGCTGCTCTGGCTACTTTGGCCATACCGGTCATCATTCACCTCTTTTATTTCAGACGATATAAAAAGGTATTGTTTACCAATGTGCGATTTCTAAAGGAGATCAAGGAAGAGTCCAGTATCCGATCACGGCTCAAAAATCTTCTGATACTTCTTTGCCGGCTACTTGCAGTACTTTTTTTGGTTTTTGCATTTGCTCAACCATTTATTAAGAGAGATGAGAACGTAAAAAAAGGGCAAAAACTAATCAGCATTTTTGTCGATAACTCATACAGTATGGCCTCATTAAGCCAAGATGCACCCTTATTGGAAGAAGCCAAACGCAAAGCCAAAGAACTGGTCAATGCCTATGATCTGGAAGATCGATTTCAAATTATCTCGCACGATTTGGTGCCCGGCAGCAACGTTTGATCAGTCGTGAGCAAGCACTGACGTCGATTGATGACCTGGAGTTAACACCGGCGGTTACGCCCTTTTCAAAGATCTTTTTACGTCAGCAGCAGTTGCTGGATGACCAGGACAACCCCAATAAACTCTTGTACTATGTGAGCGATTTTCAGCAGAATATCGTCGATTTCGACCTGGCCGACACGACTTTTGAATATAATCTGCTGCCGCTGAGGGCGGTTATTGAACAGAATGTCAGCATCGATTCGGCCTGGTTTGAAGCTCCGGTACAAATGATGAACAAAGCTAATATGTTATTGGTCAAAGTACATAACTGGTCGGATCAGAAGGTGGAGAATATACAATTGAGTATGCGTTTGGATGGTGCGGTTAAGCCGGTTGGTTCGCTGGATATTGAGGCCAAATCGACAGTAGTAGATAGTGTGTTCATCACTGTTTTGCAACCAGGTATCCAGAAAGTTGAATTGAAGATTACGGACTTTCCGGTGCAATTTGACGATTCTTATAATGTGGCCTTTGAAGTCAAACAACAGCTACAAACACTAGTCATCAATCAGGAACGACCTAATCGGTATATTGAGTCAGCATTAGGGAGTCAAGAATATTTTCAAAAGACTGACCGAAATGCTTCTAATCTGGATTATACCGCATTTAATCAATATCAACTTATTTTTCTGAATGAATTGAGCTCTATCAGCACCGGATTGTCTTCTGCTTTGAAAAACTATTTACAGCAGGGTGGTAATGTGACATTATTTCCGGCAATAAATATTGATCTCGCTACTTACAACAGTTTTCTAAGTCAACTTGGGGCTGGACAGTTTGAAGGTTTTGATACCACTGGAAGGGTGGTTAATTACTACAATGCTAATGAGTTTATCTTTGATGACGTGTCCTAACAAACAAGGGGGAATATCCGTCTACCAACCACCAAAGGAAATTATCTTTTAGCAGATCGGGTGGGTCTTTCGGAAAAACTGCTTGGATACCGAGACGGACAGTCATATCTCACTAAATACAATATCGAGAAAGGCAGGTTGTATGTTTGTGCGGCACCCCTGGACCTTGAGGTCAATAATCTGGTGACCCGAGGCTGAAGTGTTTATCCCTATGCTGCATAAAATGGCTCTTTCAACGGACGAAAATGTAAAAATCGCCTATACCATTGGCGATGATCAATATGTTGAGTTGGAAAACAAAGCATCGGGAGCAGAGTTAGTTTATAAAGTAAGTGGACCAAGTAATTTTATACCAAGTCAGCAGAGCCAAGGCAGGTATATGATCTTAGGCTTGCATGATCAGGTGCAAAAAGCAGGATTTTATGATGCTTATCTTCGGGAGGGCGAGATACTCAATACCTATGCTTTCAATAGCAACCGGCTGGAAAGTGATCCGGTATGCCTCTCAATTAATGAGCTTAAGGATCGTTATTTGGAGAGGGCAACGGTGATCGAACAAAACCAACAGGCAAACCTGGGAGAGTATATTCAGGAAAAGGATAAGGGGATCATACTTTGGAAATACTGTCTGATTTTAGCGCTGATTTTTTTAGCTTTGGAGGCAATGATTATCCGATTTTGGTCGGTATAAAAGAATGGGTTCAGCATGCAACTACTGCTCAAGCAGGTCAAAATCATAGACCCGACATCGTCGAATCACCAGCAGGTTAAGGATATTTTGATTCAAGATGGTGCCATAGAGGCCATCCGTAATGCCATATCGAAAGATGTAAGAACCTTGAAGGTCGAAGGGGCCTGTGTGTCTCCAGGATGGCTTGATGTTGGATCTTACGTTGGTGAACCCGGATACGAGCACGTTGAGACATTAGAAAGTCTTTCTGATGCTGCGGCCAAAGGTGGATTCACTTCCGTTGCGGTTGTCCCCAATACCCAGCCAGCACTACACTCAAAATCGGAGATCAACTTCATCCTGAAAAATACCAGCTCGCTGATTACTTCCATTCTTCCCTTGGGCGCGATTACAAGAGATTGTGGTGGTACGGATATGGCGGAGATTATTGACATGCATCATGCCAGGGCACTGGCATTTACCGATGGTAAAAAGCCCATTCAGAATGCTGGGGTATTGCTTCGTGCTCTCGAATATGTGAAAGCATTTGGAGGGCTTATTATCAATCATCCGCATCAGTTGGGAGTTAGTCCAGACGGGCTCATTCATGAAGGCATAGTTAGTGTCTCATTAGGCCTGCGTGGCCTGCCGGATGTCATGGAAGTATTAATGTTAAAACGAGACATTGATCTGCTCCGTTACAGTGGTTCAAGATTGCATGTTTTGAATATCAGCTCAAAAGATTGTTTGCCGATCATCGCCGAGGCTAAAGCTGAAGGGCTGGACGTTACATGCTCGGTGCCCGCACTCAATCTTGAGGCACCGGTAGATCGCGTCGAAGACTTTAACGCCAACTACAAGGTTTTGCCGCCACTGCGTTCGGACAAAAACCGGCTTGCATTAATTGAGGCGGTAAAAGACGGAACCATTGATTTTATCACAGCTAATCATAGACCAGTCGATATTGAAGCAAAAAAGCTTGAGTTTGCCTACTCGTCTTTCGGAATTAGTAGCCTGGAGACCTCGTATGGTAGCATCAGCAAAGCCTTTGGACGCAATCGCAGTTTGAACCAGATTGTGCAGGCCCTGGCGATCAATAACCGTCGTATTTTTGGGATTGATATACCCTCAATTGAAAGAGGTAACGCTGCTGAAATCACGATTTTCCACCCAGGGCTTAACACCAATTATGATCGAACGCAATTTGCATCTAAATCGAAGAATAATCCTTACTTAGGTCAAGAACTTCCTGGCAAAATATTGGGGATTGTAAACAAAGGCATGATGAGGTTGTTTGAGGGTGGATCCTGATGGGTTCGAACAACAAAGACGTTGAAAAATTCTACCTTTACGTATTATTGCTAAATATTATATCGATAAACAACTATGTGGTCATTTGAAAATCCAGCTGTAAAAAACGGTATCCTTGCAGGCATTGGCGCTGCAGTCTATATACTTTTGCTGTATCTTATTAACGCTAAGTTGGTATTTGGTGCTGCATCCTTCGTGACCACTGCTATTTTTATCTTTCTCATGGTCAAGTCCGTCAAAGCGGAAAAAGGGCTGTCGGAATACACTTCTTTTAGTGATGCACTAAAACCGGCATTTCTAACCTACGTAATAGCCAATCTCATTTATATCGTATTTTATTATGTGTTGGTCAATTTTATTGCGCCCGAACTGCTAATCATGCAGAAAGAAATGGCGGTTGCAATGCTGGAAAAAATGAGTGGTTTTATGGGAGAAGAAGCTACTGAGGCTGCCCTGGAGCAGATGGAATCCAAAAACTTTGATTTTGGAATAAAAACTGCCTCCTGGACATTTGCCTGGGGGCTTATATTCCCGGGATTCCTGGTGGCTGCTATTATAGCAGCCGTGATGAAGGACTCGCGACCGGTACAGGGTTAGAAGCATTATGGATCTATCAATTGTCATACCACTGCTCAATGAAGCAGAGTCGCTGCCCGAATTGCGCAGCTGGATTGAAAAAGTGATGACTGAGAAGGATTACTCTTATGAAATCATTTTTATAGATGATGGAAGCAGTGATGATTCTTGGAAAATCATTCGTCAATTCTCTGTCGACTCGCCTTACATCAAAGGATTGCGATTCCAACGCAATTATGGTAAATCAGCTGCTCTCCAAAAAGCATTTGAGTTGGTAGAAGGAGAGATTATCATTACCATGGATGCTGATCTTCAGGATAATCCAGAGGAAATTCCGGCGATGGTCAACATGATAAAAGAACAAGGATTTGACTTGGTAAGCGGGTGGAAGAAAAAAAGATATGACCCACTCTCAAAAACGATTCCTACCAAACTTTATAATGCCGTATTAAGAAAAATGAGTGGTATCAAATTAAATGATTTTAATTGCGGCCTCAAAGCATATCGCAAAACGGTGGTAAAAAGCATTGAAGTTTATGGTGAAATGCACCGCTATTTACCAGTGATCGCCAAATGGAGTGGATTTAGTCACATCGGCGAAAAAGTGGTGAGCCATCAGGCAAGAAAATATGGCACTTCAAAATTTGGCATGTCCCGTTTTATCAATGGTCCATTGGATTTATTGTCTATTATGCTGGTCGGTAAATTTGCCAGAAGGCCTATGCACTTTTTTGGAGCGATAGGGACCTTGATGTTTACCTTCGGTTTTTTAGTACTGGCTTATTTGTCAGCATCCAAGATTTGGTGGGATAAAACGGGTATTAGTACAAGACCCCTTTTTTATTTTGGTATTGTGGCTTTAATCGTGGGTAGTCAGTTATTTCTTACGGGATTCCTTGCCGAGCTGGTAGCTCGAAATAGTAGCACCGAAATCAATATCATGTAAGTGAAACCAGCGGTCTCAAAAAAACTGGCGCATGATAAATCACTATCATAATTTAGGAGACTTATTTTGCAAAAAATAATTAAAAGCGAGTTATTACAGCACCTTAAGGTGATTCAGACTCTTGAGGAGGATGAGGAGTGGTTAGTAACCTTGTCACATATCGCCATCGAATGTATTAAATGTCTTAGAGGGGGTGGTAAAGTATTGCTTTGTGGCAACGGAGGTAGTGCTGCAGATGCCCAGCATATCGCTGCAGAATTGTCAGGAAGATATCTCCGTGATCGAGACCCTTTATTTGCGGAAGCACTTCATGTTAATACCTCCTATCTTACTGCGGTAGCCAATGATTATGATTTTTCGGAAGTTTATGCACGAGCCATTTTAGCAAAAGGAAGATCAGGAGACATTTTGATTGGATTGTCTACATCGGGAAAATCACCTAATGTGATAAAAGCTTTTGAAATGGCCGGGAAATTAGAAATGCGTACGGTAGCCTTTACCGGGTTGAAACAAAATGATCTGGATGATTTAGCTGATTTTTGCCTCAAAGCCCCATCATCTCATACACCACGTATTCAGGAGGTGCATATTTTGTTTGGTCATATACTCTGCCTTCTGATTGAAGATGCAATTTTTGCCTAATTGGCGCCGGCCGCCAGATCTCTGATATCTATGTTTTTATTGAGCCGGTCATATGCCCTAACTTTAGAATTTATTTTACTGGATTTGCTTTTGAAATTTATTACGGTACTCGATAGGAGTTAGGCCGGTTATTTTTTTAAAAAGTGTGCGAAATGCTTTAGTGTCGGTATATCCTACATCGTACATCACTTCACTGATATTTTTTCGACTGCTTTCAAAGCTTCGTTTGGCTGCTTCAATCTTAACGCGTTGAATATATTGCGCGACAGTATTATTAGTTGCTTTTTTAAACCGTCGTTCAAAACTTCTTCGCCCAACTGATACCTTACCAGCTAACATATTGACAGAGATTTTATCCTGGAAATTGCCTTCAATATATTCCTGAGCTTCGATAATTTCCAGGTCATGATGTTCTTTCTGCCCCTTAAATACAGAAAATGATAATTGACTGTCCCGATCAATATCAATGGCAAAATACTTAGAGGCAAGTATAGCCGTGTCACGGTCGGTATATTTTTCCACGAGATATAGAAGTAGATTCCAGTAGGAATTTGCACCACCACTTGAATAGATTCCATTTTCATCAGTGACTATGCTTCCATCGACCAAGTTGACATCAGGAAACATCGCTTTAAATTCATCGGTGAATCCCCAATGGGTTGAACATTTTTTACCCCTGAGCAACCCTGTGGAGGCCAATAGAAATGCTCCCACGCAGAGAGACGCGACCTCGGCTCCATTTTGGTGCTGTTTTAGGATCCAGGGAATCAGTTCTTGATTTTGGTGGATAGCCGATTTCATATCTCCAAAAAGCGCTGGGATAAATACCAGGTCAGTATGTGTCACCTCATTTAATTGTTTATCCGTATGGACCGTAAATAGTCCATTTGCAATAGCCACATCCTTTGATGCACCTATCAGAGAGACATCGAAAAGGGGAGCCCGACCCGTGGTGCTTAAAAATTGATTGACAGCACTAAATAGGTAGCTTGGATCGGCAATAGCCTGCATGACCGATGATTGGGGTACTAAAATGGATACATTTATCATCCATCTAATTTAGGAAACCTTTTTGTCGCAATCAACCCTTGATAGTGTCGTTTTTGCACACAGATTTGTATGATTGATCACTCTAAATTTGGTAAAGATTTGGATCTATGGGTTTTGGTTTTAGTGATCAGTTATGGAAGAAATAGTAATCGAGCAATCATACCGGGTTTTCTATATAACAGCTGACAGTTTTCCAAACGGCGTGCTCGAAGCACACCAAAGGTTACATAAGCTGCTGCCCTCTACATCAGGTCGGAGCTTTTATGGAATATCTAATCGTGATATTTCCGGAGCTATTATTTACCGGGCTGCCACAAAGGAACTTTACCCGGGTGAAAGTGCAATCTACAGAATGGATGTATTTACTATCCAAAAGGGTACTTACCTGTCGTATACCTTAAGAGATTTTTCTTTAAGAATATCAATGATTGGTAATGTTTTTTCAAGTATGCTGGCGGATGAGCAAGTCGATGACAATGGCTATTGTCTTGAAATATACCTTAATGAACGTGATATGCAATGCTTGGTCAAATTAAAGGATCAATAGGATTTTTTTTACCAGGTATTTTGGGTCGCATTGGCGTTGCTGGAATGCTTAAAACAACCGATGAATTTCGAACAGGAATATTATTATTATTAAAAACTGAAAATCTGAATTTATGGCTCGAATCAACAGTTATTTGACTTTTAAAGGCAATTGTCGTGAGGCTATGACCTTTTATCAAAATTGTCTTGGTGGCGATCTGAATTTTCAAACAATCGGTGAATCACCAATAGCTGATAAGATGCCTCCTTTAATGCGGGAGTCGATTTTGCATGCAACCTTGTCGAAGGAAGGTTGGATTTTATTAGCATCGGATATGGTAGCGGATGAGGGACTTATAGTTGGAAATGCTGTCTCGCTCATGTTAGATTGTGATAGTGAACAGGAAATTAACCATTGCTACGAAAGGCTCTCCAGTGGTGGACAAAAAACCCACCCCCTGGAATTTTCGTTTTGGGGTGCATTCTTCGGCGACCTGATTGATAAGTATGGAAACCGTTGGTTATTGCATTATCAAAATCAGAATGATCAAAATTAAAATTTGTAGACATGAAAAGAGATAAAATGATTTATTGGATAAGTACCGGATTCATTTTTTTGTTTGAGGGTCTTTTACCAGCATTGACATCTCACACAGAATTGGCTGTTGAGGGAGTTAGGCATCTTGGATACCCAGACTATTTTCGCATATTACTGACGATGTTCAAAGTCCTGGGTTCGCTAGTGCTTGTCATTCCATCATTCAAAGGTCGATACAAGGAATGGGCATATGCTGGGTTTGCATTCACTATGATTTCTGCTGCGGTAAGTCATGCAGTGATTGATGGGATGCAATTTCAATCTATTTTCCCCCTCTTTGCGCTGACCATATTGATTATTTCATATATTTTCTATCAAAGAATATAGTAAACGTAATTAAACGTAAATAACTTAAAAAAGGGTGCTGATTTCGTATTACGTTCTTTTGCTTTCAATCTTGACTCTAAAATTGCCATAATCTACTGGTATTCAACATTTTTATATTTTCTGAGGAATATTTCTTTATTTGGTATTTATGTTAGTCAATCCTTCTTGTACTTTTGGCTTGATCCAAAAGTACCAAAAGATCAAGGCTTTAAGGTGTAAACCTAAAACAGGTGTAGAAACCCGGAATTCTAAAAACTCGCCTTGATGGTTCCATCTTTGCGTCTTAGGTCCAGGGTCATCTCAAGCCTTAATGTGCTGTGGTAGAAGACTCATACAGTTTAGAATTCTTACGGTTTTCAACTCCTGTTTATTAACGGTTTATCCCTTAAGGCCGATCACGAGACCTTTTGTCAAAGGTCTTTGTAAAGTCGTTGCTTGGCCTCTGGATCAATGATAATCAATGATTTAGATTTTAATTAAGGTTTCCAAAACACCGATAGTTGTAATTAAATAGCACAAGGAAGTTCAATATTACATAATTATTACTTTTCTTCAGCCCATAAACATGCGAACCATTGTTAGTAAATCCTGCAGAGAAATATGGCAATAGCTGGTTGTCAGCCTTGCAAGAGTTTGAAGCAGAAGATCTGAGGGGATTTTGGAGTAGAGTTGAAGACCCGGCAGATGTTCCTGCATTGGTCAAGAGACTCTACGAGATTTCGGAAGGGATTAATATCCCAAACTCCTGGGTTCCGGCAACAACTCTTTGGTATGTAGAAGGGGAGTGCTATATCGGGCACATCGATATTCGACATCGGTTGAATCTATTTTTAGAACAATTCGGTGGCCACATAGGATATGCGGTAAGACCCACTGAGAGAAGAAATGGTTATGGCTATAGAATGCTGGAGGCGGCCTTACCCATTATTAAGGAAATAGGGCTGAATGAAATTTTAATTACCTGCGATAAGGGCAATATCGCCTCAAGGAAAATTATCGAAAGAAATGGTGGCCGTTTTGAAAATGAACTTACCGATGATGAGGGGACGGTCAAGCTTCGCTATTGGATATGCTTATAGTTGCAAGGAGGCTTTATTGATGTGGTTCTTCTTAATACTTCTTGTACTTTTGGCTTGATCCAAAAGTACCAAAAGATCAAGGCTTTAAGGTCTAAACCTAAAACACGAGTAGAAACACGGAATTCTAAAAACTCGCCTTGATGGTTCCGTCTTTGCGTCTTAGGTCCAGGGTCATCTCGAGCCTTAATGTGCTGTGGTAGAAGACTCATACAGTTTAGAATTCTTACGGTTTTCTACTCCTGTTTGTCTGCCCACCCGCTCGTTCATCCCTTAAGGCCGATCACGAGACCTTTTGTCAAAGGTCTTTGTAAAGTCGTTGCTTTGGCCTCTGGCTCGTCGATAATCAATGGTTTGGATTTTAATTAAGAGTATCCAAAATACCGATAGTTGTTATTAAATAGCACAAGGAAGTTCAATATCACATAATTATTACTTTTCTTCAGCCCATAAACACGCGAACCATTCTTACTTATAGTGGGTTGATTTAGTCCATTTATCTTTCCTCGTTCCAGTCCTGGCCTATAGCCAATTCTAATGCCGGCCACATTCGTCACTACCAGGTAGTCCAAACCACCCCACTCAGTAAAAACTTAAAGAAGGTGCCGATTTTATTTCTAAGTAGGTTTAATAAAAAAGCCCGCCACACTAAATCTCGCTGGTTTAATGTTTTGCAGGTGGAAATGCAGATAGTAATTCACCAGATGATTATTTAGGAGTAAGAAATCTTCTTATTTTTATGATATCATCAATATTGGCAGATATGACGATCGATGAGTTTAAAAAAATTGCAAATTCATTTCCTGAGACCTCTGAGGAACCTCATTTTGAAAAAATCTCTTTCCGGGTCAACCGAAAGATATTCGCAACATTGTCCGAGAAAGATCATCGGGTGACCTTAAAATTGTCAGTCGAAGATCAGGATGTTTTCGCCCTTTTCGATAAGGTAACAATCTATCCGGTCCCCAATAAGTGGGGTAAACAAGGGTGGACATTTGTGGATCTGGATAAAGCAAAAACCGAAATTGTTCAAGATATGTTAAAGGCCGCCTACTGTGCAGTAGCACCGAAGAGGTTGGTTGAACTTTTTGGAAATGAAGTACCCTAAGCCATGAAGGTGTTTAATAGTAGTCAAATTGATCAATTCATACATGAGGGATTTATTGCAATCCCTAGTGCCTTCTCAAAATTGCTTGCATCTGAGTGTCTTGACATCTTATGGAAATACTCGGGTTGTAATCGTACTGATCGCAATAGCTGGATCAAGCCTGTTGTTCGCTTGGGAGATTTATCCAACGAGCCATTTCTGCGGGCCGCCAATACAGCAGTGCTAACCAATGCCTATAATGAGATAGTCGGTCAAAATCGTTGGATAACCCGGAGGAGTTTGGGTAGTTTCCCGATACGCTTTCCAAGTACAACCGACCCTCAAGATACCGGATGGCATGTTGATGCAAGTTTTCCGGGTGAGGATCCAACGGATTACATGTCATGGCGCATCAATATTTATTCAAGGGGCAGAGGTTTATTGATGTTATTTCTTTTTTCAGATGTTAGTGACAAAGATGCACCAACAAAAATAAGGGTGAGCTCTCATTGGGAAGTAGCTAAAATTTTACAGCCTTTCGGCCAGCAAGGTCTCTCATTTATGGAATTGGCAGAACGATTACCTGTCTCCCAATCAGCGTCCGAGGTTTTGGCTACCGGTGAGCCGGGTACGGTATATCTTTGTCATCCATTTTTAGCCCACGCGGCGCAAATGCATCGGGGAGATACCCCAAGATTTATGGCTCAACCACCACTACAGCTATTTCAGCCTCTGATGCTCTCCCGGCAAGATCACGACTATTCACCGGTCGAGACAGCGGTGCGATTAGCCGTAGGATTATAGAAAGGAAGTAGCCTATTTGACGACTCGTAAAAGAAAAAAGCCAGACGTTAATCCGGCTTCTGTTTACATGTTTTTCCTATGGTGTATTAATTAACCAATTACTAGAAATAATTTACCTTATCACAGAGTGATATTGTAAACTATCCATGTCTTTTTCATTCCTCTTTCTTCTTTTCCTTGTTTTTTGGTGCCTGACGTTCATGAAAGATGTCTTCCAGCTCGTGACCTAGTTCATTGAGTGCTTCTTCCAATTCACTGAGGTCAATCTTTTTAACCTCGGTCACGGCTTTGCGGATGATCTCTTTATAAGAGTTCATTTCGTCCCTAGTGGGCATGGCCTTTCGCACTTCAGCCATAATGTGGTCTACATCGATATCAGGTATTTCAATGTCGTTCAATGTGCTTTCCACCTCTTCCATGGCTTCTTTCCATTCATTGTTAAGAGATCGATCTTCTTCTTTTTCATTTGCCTGGCTAAAGGCAATTAGGCTTAATGAAAGTGCAAAGGCTAGCGTGAGACTCAATCTTATCATTTTCATGTATTTATCAGCAGATATTTCAAAGACGACTTTTAGTCTCAAAAGGTTTCATCCAGAAGAGAAAATTAATATTTGTTTAAGATTTTGGACTGTCTTAATTTTAAGTTTTTAAAGATTTAAATTAGCATTATGGCATATTATCTGGATGATCTCGGAGCAAAAGACGACCTGCTTACCGATCAGGAGAAAGGCCTCTTAGACAGCCAGGGTTATCTGGTGCTGGGCAAAATTCTCTCGGATGAGCAGATACGTGTAATTCGGAGCCGCATCGAATTGCTGATGAATAAAGAGGGTGAGCTGGCGGGTTCCGAGTTGCTGGATTCTCCATATATCCGCCACCCAAAGGAAGCCGGGGCTGACCGATTAGCTGATCTGGTCAATAAGGGTCCTGTTTTCGATATTTTTTATACCCATCCACGGGTATTGGCGGCTGTTAGTCATATTCTTGGGCGTGAGATGAAACTCTCGTCTTTAAATTACCGGGCGGCAAAGCCCGGAGCCGGAGAGCAAAATCTGCATGTGGATTGGCACGAAGCAGTTGATCCCGGAGATTACAAGGTGTGTGGCATGGCGGCACGCGAAACATGACCTCTGATCTAAGGAGGGCCATTCATAGTTATTTTTGTCGACGAGATCAACCTCAACAGGTAGATCAAAGCAGGTATATAAGACCGGAGACCAGGGCAAGATTGGGGCTTGCGTCGCTCACGTTACTTGATGTTTAAGGAACGTTTCAATCGTTCGCTGCAACTTTTTACTCATCAAAAGGGTATTACTAGTCGTTGATCGAAAATATGTGCTCTTTTTGAGAGAAGTGTATTTCTTTGCGGTCTAATTGATAAACTATGAAAACACTTGCTTTGAGCCTTGCCCTCTATTGCGTGGCAATCATTGGCTACGCACAAAAGAGCTCACTTTCCGGAAATCTTTTAGATCCTTCGGAGCAACCGGTCATTTATGCCAATATCGCTTTAAATCGGGCTTTGGATTCTACCTTGGTCAAAGTTGAGGTTTCGGATGAAGAAGGTCATTTTATCTTTAAAGATTTATCTGCCGGTGATTACTTCCTGAAAGTCTCTTATGTGGGCTTCAATGAATTAGAAAGGGCGATATCTCTGAATGAAGGTCAGGAAATGAAACTTGGTGCTTTGATGTTTAGTAATACGGCGATGGAACTACAAACAGCAACAGTGACAGCCAGCCGGGTCATGGTTGAAGTTAAGCCGGACCGTACCGTATTTAATGTTGACGGTACGATTAATAGTGCAGGTGATAATGCACTAGGTCTCTTGCGGAAGGCACCAGGTGTTCTCGTCGACAACAATGACAATATTTCTGTTTTAAGTCGATCAGGTGTCCTGGTTTACGTCGATGGTAAAAGATTGCCGTTGCAGGGTGAGGACTTGAGCAATTACCTCCAGAATATACCGGCTGAGCAAATCGATCGATTTGATATCATCACCAATCCAAGTGCCAAGTATGAAGCTGAAGGGAATGCCGGAATTATTGACATTCGCCTGAAAAAAAATAAAAACGAGGGTGCCAATGGTACTCTGAGTTCGAATATTACCCAAGGCGAATTCACCCGTGGCAATGCCAGTGCCAGCGGCAACTATCGCAACAAAGCAATTAATGTTTTCGGTAATGCCGGGTATTCGGGAGGGAAAAACTTTAACACGCTGGATTTCATTAGTTTTCAGAACGGTCTTCAACTGGATGAAACCAATCGTTTTGAGCGAGAAAATACTTCATATGATTATCGCATAGGGGAGTGATTTTTTCGTCAATAAAATAGCACTCTTGGCTTTATGGTGACTGGTAGAAGCAATGATGGATTCAGTGATTCAAAAAACAGGATAACCATAGCCAAGGAGGCAAGTGGCAACTTGACCGATAGCATTTTAGTGGGTACCAGTATCGCTAATTATTTAAGAACTGAGAACACTTTTAATATCAACTATCGATATGAAAAAGAACAAACAACTTTAAATGTGGATGCCGATTATGGCATCTATCGCAACGAAAACCAGCGTTATCAACCTAATCGCGATTATGACGCTTCGGAAGAGATCCTTTTGTCAGAGATCATGAATTCGTTTGACACCCCTCGCGACATCGATATCTATACGTTCAAAGTTGATTATGAGACTAAACTTGGAGCCGGCAAATTTGCTGCAGGAACCAAATTGAGCAAGGTTGGCACGGACAATACTTTTCTTTTTTATGATTTGATTGAAAATCAAGATGTTTTAAATAATCGAAGATCTAATCGTTTTGATTACGATGAGATGGTCTATGCAGGTTATGTCAATTACTCAACATCTTTAGGTGAGAAATGGAATTTTTCGGCTGGATTGCGCGCTGAACAAACGGATGCAGTTGGAGATCTAAAAGCATTTGACCCTGAATTGCAGGAAGATCCGGTTGAATTTAAATATTTGAGCTGGTTTCCTTCAGCGGGATTGACTTACCAGGTCTCTCAACAGAATACTTTGGCTTTAAATTATGGACGCCGGATTAATCGCCCCGACTATAATGTTTTAAATCCATTTAATAATCAACTTAGTGAATTGTCTTATGAAAAGGGTAATCCATTTCTCCAACCGGAAATAGTAAATAACATCGAACTTGGTTACACATTAAAATACCGCTATAATTTTAAAATCGGATATAGTAAAACGATTGACCAAATCACCCGACTGATTGGACCCGATGAGGTTGATGCCAGAGCAAGTTTTATTACCTGGGAAAATCTGGCTACGCAGAAAATACTGAGTGCCAATATTAGTGCACCGGTGCAAGTCACAAAAAAATGGAATGCATATTTCAATTTAAGTGCTTCATATCTTAATAATCAGGCTGACTATGGTGGAGGTGCAATTGTTGATGTACAGGCTGGCACTTATAGTATCTTTCAACAGCATACGTTTGATTTACCCAATAAATTTAAGGCGGAAGTATCTGGATGGTTTTCAGGTCCTGGAGTGTGGGGAGGCGTATTTCGTTATGACCCAAGTTGGAGTTTGAATCTGGGCATTCAAAGAAAGTTTTTCCAAGATAAAGTCAATGTAAAGCTTAGTGCACAGGATATCTTTTATCAAAGTGGTTGGGAGGGATATTCGCGTTTCAATGGCTTGTATTCGGAGGGAAGAGGTAATTATGATAGCCGCCAGGTGGGCTTGAGCGTGAGTTATAATTTCGGAAATGAAAATGTCAAATCGCGTCGCCGCAATACCGGTCTGGAGGATGAAGGCAAACGGGTAGGAAGTTGAGAGTCCAATCGGTACAGAAATGATGGTGACAAAGGAGCTAACGCCAAGTTTTTGGTGGTGCTGCAGCGAGCATGGCAGGGGAGAAGTTACATTCTTCGGCTTGTAGAATAAAAAACAATTCTTCCAGGAGCCTTTGATTTTGCTGGCATCCCTCCGACAATATCTAGGCGACGTCGGGGTCGTCTATACCGGTACGGAAATGGGGGTGACAAAGGCAATAAGACGCCAAGTTTTTGAAGCTATAGCAAGTAAGAAAGGGAAGAATTTACATTTTTTCGAGCGGACAAGGTGCCGACGAGGAGGCCGGGTGTGTATGACATATTTCCCTCATATGTAAAACCAGGGAAAAAATTTGATATTATTTGTTTGTTCTTTTGGCTTGACCCAAAAGAACCAAAAATCAAGGCTTTCGGCATTTCTTAACGACAGAAATAACCGTAAAATCCTAAACAAAATGAAACTCGCTGTTAGTCTTCTTACCTTGCCCGCATAGTCCGGGATTATTTGGTTTTCCTGGTTGCTGTGATCGTTCAGGTCAGCTCAAACACCATTTTGTTTTTAACGGATTTTTCGTCTATTTCGCCTAAAATGCCGAAGGCCGATCCCTAGTCCTTCTTTGAAGGCCTTTGGTATGTCGCTGCTCTAGTCGTTCTTCTTTATGTCAATATTTGTTAGCTTTTTGCCATCCTATCTTTCAATTTGTTGTTTAGGGTCATTGGATTGTACCTCAATAAGCTTGCGAAAATTATTTTCTCTGGATCTATGATTTTTGACCAAGAAAATCAAGTGGGGGGGCTCGTTCAGTGCTTTTCCGGTGCGTTGCTTGAGGGAGATTTGTCATGCACACGGAGGCCGGCATCGGCTCGGAGATCGAAATGCATGTGGATATGGCATTCGATGGGCACCTAAGGTCAAATAAATCGATGGCCATCAAAGGATTTAAATCTCATTCCACAGCAATTCGGAGAGTTCAAATCCAAAATCTTGGACGGAAATCAGCAATCCCAAATTAATCCCAAATCAGCAATCAACAATCAAATCACCGGAGTATCCAATTGAGCTAGTGATGCTTCAATATCAGCTTGGGTAATCTCGTGTTTTTGCAATTTGCCAGCAAAATAATCTTCATAGGCTTTCATGTCAAAATTGCCGTGACCGCAAAGATTAAATAAAATGGTTTCTGACTTGCCTTCACGTTTGCAACGTTCTACTTCTTGCACCACTGTGGCTATTGCATGTGAGGCCTCGGGAGCGGGGATAATACCTTCTGCCCGGGCAAATTTGACACCTGCATCAAATACCTCCAATTGATCGTGCGCCCTGGCTTCAATTAGCTTATCTCTTAATAATTGACTGACGACAACTCCAGCACCATGATATCTTAAACCACCGGCATGGATCGGTGCCGGTACAAAATTATGACCCAAAGTATACATCGGCAACAAAGGCGTCATTCCAACAGTATCGCCAAAGTCGTAACGAAAAACTCCCCGCGTCAATTTTGGGCACGATGATGGTTCACTAGCTATGCAACGTACCTTCTTACCTTCTTCAAGATTGAAGCGTAGGAAAGGGAAGGACAATCCTGCAAAATTACTACCTCCGCCAAATGGTGCGATTACGATATCAGGAAAATCGCCGGCTTTTTCCATTTGAATGACCGCCTCTTGACCCACAATAGTCTGGTGAAGCAAAACGTGATTTAATACACTACCTAAGGAGTATTTGGTTCCCTCATCACTTGCTGCTCTTTCGATGGCTTCTGAGATAGCCATTCCCAATGAGCCTGGGGAGTCAGGATCCTTCGCGAGCATACTTCGACCGGCTTGGGTGTTCGTGCTAGGTGAAGCATAAACTTTAGCTCCCAGGTATTCATCATCATCTTTCGATAGGGCTTTTGATCGTAGCTGATCCTGACCATATATACCTCGCATTCGATACCATAGAGATTGCAGGCAAAACTCAATGCACTGCCCCATTGGCCAGCTCCGGTTTCGGTGGTGATTCGTTTCACCCCTTCTTGTTTATTATAATAAGCCTGAGGTACCGCAGTGTTGGGCTTATGCGATCCCGATGGGCTTCCACCTTCATATTTATAATAGATCTTGGCCGGTGAATCCAGCATTTTTTCGAAATTATGAGCGCGGTAGAGTGGAGTAGGTCTCCAGAGTGTATAAACATCTCTGACCCCATCCGGAATTTGAATCCACTTTTCGGCACTGACTTCTTGCTTGATCAACTCCATCGGAAATAAAGGTGCCAGTGCTTCTGGACCAATTGGTTGCTTAGTACCCGGATGTAATGGAGGCAATGGCTTGTTACGCATGTCAGCGACGATATTGTACCAGTTTTCAGGGATTTCGTTTTCAGTAAGTGTAATTTTTCGATTCAACATTTTATATCAATTTAGATCATAAGCCAAAGGCATGAAGATAAAGAATATGATGACAAAATCAATCTTGGACTGACTAAAATCAGTATCCGAAACCTTGTTTGAGGCTACGATTTGCAAATTTGCAACACCCGACTCAAAGGCTCAATTTCGGTGCATCCCGAAAGTGCGTTTTAGCACCTTTAAATGGGCTCTCTTAGTTAGGTCAAGAAGATACATGTTAAAACGAGCTTTAGCCTAAAGTGGTGACCAGATGCTGCTGTTGCAGTTCGAAGCGAAATACACTAAATTGGTTGCCTCAATTTTTTTAGATGGATCTTGAAGATGAAGACACTAGTTTGACAGATTGGATGAATCTCCCCATTTATAGGAAGGCAATGGAGATCGTCGAAACGGTACATGCTTTGATGGACTTGATTCAAGATGAAATTGATGATAAAGAGTCACCTCTTTCTGAGACTGATCGAATAATGCTGAGTTCTTGTACCCATGATATGTTTACTAATGCAACGACCATGTCCACTAAGATTGCTGGAGCAGAAGGAGGAGATCTCTATGATTTACGGATGGAAAATGCAGCTATTATACGTTACAATGCGCGTTCATTGCAGACCAGTGTTCATTCTTTGAAGATGTTCGGATATCGCGAGCAAGCTTATTTTGAAGTATTACGCAATGAGATTGATGAATTCAGACTTCTTTTGTAGACTGGGTGGCTGGCTTTGATCAATGGAATTATATTATCGATCGCTGGGGTCTCTTTAACCCACCCGGTGTCACTGCTCATGATCATGATCCAGACGATGACATTCCCATTGATCCCTCTGAATATTTTGGACGGGATGAAAGTGAATAGAGCCCTGGCAAGCCATCACTCAGACTTGAAACAACTCACTGGCGATGTGGTCTGCAAAAAGTTTGCCTGCCGGGGTCAAAGTAAAGGTGTCTTCTTGTTCTGCAACCCAGCCCCGAACTACGAAAGGTGTGATAACTTTTACAAATGATTCTAAATATGGTGCACCCAATTTCATCAAATGGCCTTTGTCACATCCCCATTGGGTACGCAGTCCGGTCATCACGTACTCATTATACCGCTGATCGGGTGTCAGCACTTCGATAGTAAGAGGCAGGACTCCCTCGTCAATGGCCTTCTGGTACTGGGCATTATTGGCCACGTTCCAGCTTCGGGTTAGGCCATCAAATGAATGTGCGGAGGGGCCAATACCCAAATACGGTTTTTGTCGCCAATAGTTGGTATTGTGCACTGCCAAAAACCCATCACGGGCGAAGTTTGAAATCTCGTAATGCTGGTAAGTATGCTCCCGCGCAAAACTTTGCAGCATGTCAAATTGAGCGGTCATGCGATCCTCATTGGGAGGTATAACCTTTTCTTTTCGTATCTGATGAGCTAAAAGTGTTTTGGGCTCAACGGTTAGTGCGTAACATGATAAATGAGGAATCTTATACTGCGCCACCATCGCTAAATTGTCAGCCCATGCATCATCTTCTAATCCGGGAGTACCATAGATCAGATCGATACTTAAGTTACTGAATCCGGCCTTACCAGCTTGCTCAATGCATTGATGTGCTTGTGATGAGGTATGAGCCCGGCGCATGAATAAGAGATCAATATCTCTAAAAGACTGAATGCCTATGCTTAGTCTATTGATCGGTGAGCTACGCAAAGACTCTATTTTTGATGTAGTCAAATCATCGGGATTAGCTTCTAGGGTCACTTCAGCCGAACTTGAGATATCAAAAATCTCCTCAATGGAATTCCAAATTCGATTTAGTTGACTTTCATTGAGTAAGGAGGGAGTGCCGCCTCCCCAGTAGACGGACTCCAAAGTGGGAGCTGGCAGGTAATCAACTCTCATTTTTAGTTCTTTGACAATGGCGTCAACCATTCCATCCATTTGACTTAGCCGGGTCGAAAAGTGGAAGTTGCAATAACTACAGGCCTGTTTACAAAAGGGTATGTGTATATAGAGGCCTGCCATTTTTCGTTGTAGATTCGTTTAACGCACAAAGATAAAGGTTTGATCTTCGTAAGAGCCCTTCTCCTAATTGGGGTAAGCAGTCTTGTTATTTTTCAGACATTCGGGCAGTCTTTGCCGGTGCGCTGGTTGGTTGATGAGCCACCTCCCGTCAATCTTCCGGACTCCCTCATGCCTGTGGGTCTTACTGATAGTTGCTTGGTTTATCTCAAACAAATGCATCAATCTGCATATCTGGAGGCTTCAATAGACAGCATCTGGCAATTCGATAAGCAGATTTGGATCAAGTTACATCTTGGGCCAACCTATCGCTGGAGTTACCTGGACTTTTCCGAAATTCCCACATTTATTCAAAATGACCTTGATATATCGGTTAGTCTGATCGATTATTCAGCTATGACCAGATCCAGAATTTATTTGAGGAAATTCTCCGGAAAGCTGAAAACAAAGGTTATCCATTTGCTGCGGTGCGTCTTGACAGCGTGGCTTTAGACACTCAGCGGATTAGGGCCAGGGGTCTGGTAATGCTTAATGATCAAATCCACCTCGAACGGATACGCATCGATGGTGACCTTAAAATAAGTAGTCGATATCTTTCGCATCTTTTAGACGTGGAGGTAGGTGATGTTTTTAACCGTCAGCGGATCGTCGATGCCCGAAATCGCCTACTTGCCGTTTCCTTCATTACTTATCAGAAAGATCCTGTCGTCGATTTTTTAGGTAATGGAGCTACTTTGCATTTGTATCTCGATAAAAAAAATGCAAATCGATTTGATATTTTATTAGGATTATTACCCAGTAATAGTGAGAATCGGCGATTTCAGCTCACTGGAAATGTCAATGTAGACCTTGCTAATCAGTTTGGAGCCGGCGAAATATTCCGCTTTAATTATGAAAGCTTGATGCCAGGCACACAAAACCTTAAATTGAGCCTCAATTATCCCTTTATTTTTAGTTGGCCTTTTGGTACCGATCTGAATTTTAATTTATATAAAAGAGATACATCGTATATCGATGTAGGTTATCAAGCAGGTATTCAATATTTACTCCGGCGCAATAATTATTTTGAATTTTTCATTGAAAATCAAAGCACGAATATTCTGACCGTCGATACGAATAGGGTGAAGCAGACTCTTCGCCTACCTGCTTTTTTAGACATTAGTCAGAAACTATTTGGTACAGCCGTTCATTTTGAGCGACTTAACTATCGTTTTAACCCCAGGAGAGGTTATGATCTTACAACAAGAATTGCGTTGGGTAATAAAAGGATTAAAAAGAATAATACGATAACCGGTTTACGTGATCTCAATAATCCCGAATTTGACTTTAGTGAATTATATAAAGATTTAGACCTTAATAGTTTGCAGTACAAGCTGTCAGCACAACTGCAGACCTATTTACCTCTATTCAAAAGTAGTACATTAAAATTTGCCTGGAATGCCGGTTTAATAGGTTCTAGTCAGGGACTCTATGATAATGAACTGTATCGTATTGGCGGCACGAAGCTACTGCGTGGTTTTAATGAACAGTCGGTTCTGGCCAGCCTTTATTCAGTATTGACTACAGAGTACCGCCTCCTCTTTAATCAAAACAGTAATCTTTTCGTTTTTTGGGATTTTGCTTATGTAGAAAAAAGGACTGCCCAATCGCAGCAGACGGACCAGCCTATGGGTATCGGCACTGGGTTGAATCTGGAAACCAAGGTGGGTATATTTTCAATTAGTTATGCCCTCGGGGCGCAACAAAACCAGGGATTAAGTTTTCGGGAAGGGAGAATCCATTTTGGGATGACCAGCCAGTTTTAAGACCTGCTAATAGACAGGTTTTTTCCGTGTCGTGACATCAACCATTGTGATTAAGATCATCTAACTCCCACATTCCGGATCTATCAAATTAGTTTTATTTGTTTTATCTTTGATAGATTATTTTGTAACACTTAAATGATGTATCAATGAGTAAGTTAGATGAAAAAGTAGCACTTTATTCCAAGGAACTAACCAAGCTGGGCCAAAAAGTAGACGAGACTCTTGTGCGTGCTGTAGCAAAAGGGTGCGGACCCTCAATCTACAACAAAGATTCTGAAACTGTCGCTGGGTCTGACAAATCCGAACTGGATCGTGTGAAGAAAAACTTCATGGAGAAAAAATTGGGATTATCCGGAAAGGATCTTGATAGCGGGATCGAATATGCGATCGATGCTATCGGAAAATCAAATAGAAATAAATACCGAGTGGTGTTTTACTATTTAATTGTGAAGAAATTTAAAAAAGAATCGATTTACGCTTAGCCCAGCTTACTCAGATACTAAATGAAAACAGAAGAGCGATGAATTATCATAGCTCTTTTTTTATGTTGTATGACAATTAGAAGTCACTTGATCTAACAATGAAGGAAAGAAATTCTGGAGATAAAGTTGAAGTCGAGACTAATATCGACATTGGACCTCATTTTGATTGGGGTCTAATCCTAATTGTATTTTCGTCTATTTTACAAGTAATTTCTTTTTTTATAAGTGGATACTTAATCACATGTGGAAACTTTGCGATGCATTATATTGTTCTGGCGTTGATAATTGCAATTACAATATTGCCATATCTAGGGTTGAGAAGAAAGTTGGGAAGATGGAAATGGATATTGGTCTTATTTGGAATAGTGGTCAATGTTTTTTTAGGCTTACAGTATTTTGCAATAGATTGCTAGCAAGATGGAACTAGTGATTCAAATAATCACCTTCCAGGAGTTTTACTAGGGTTTTTGTCTATAGAAATCTACGAATCATAGTTCTTCTCTGCTATGACGAGTCAAATTAAAATTTATGATCTCACAGCCCTGAATATTTTTCCAGTAACTCGATCGCTGCCAATGGAATATTGGTTCCAGGCCCAAATATGGCAAAAACACCGATCTGTTTTAGTGCGGTATATTCGTCTTTGGGAATAATGCCTCCAAGCACGATTCTTATATCAGGACGACCCAATTTTTTAGTGCAGCAATAGTCTGAGGAACAAGTGTACTGTGTCCGCCAGTCATCGAAGAAATGCCGAGAAAATGCACATCATTTTCTGCTGCTTGCAATGCTGCTTCGTCAGGTGTTTGAAAGAGAGGGCCAACATCTACATCAAAACCAATATCGGCAAAACTTGTTGCGATGACTCTTGCACCCCGGTCATGGCCGTCCTGACCTAACTTGGCGACCATGATGCGAGGTCGCCTGCCATATTTCTTGGCAAAGGCATCTGATCTAGTAATTGCTTTTTGAAAATCATCTGATTTACTCATCTCAGCTGCATATACCCCCGAAATTACCGAATTATCGGGTTGGTGTCTGCCAAATACTTTTTCGCTGGCTAAAGAAATCTCACCCAGGGTTGCTCTTGCTCTGGCGGCACTGATACAAGCATCAAGCAGGTTTAACTGGCTATTTTGTGCAGCATTAGTGATATTGTTCAAAGCTTCTACGACGCTTTTGATCTCTCTGGACTCCTTGACTGCATTTAACCTTTTGATTTGTTCGTCCCTCACCGCATCGTTGTCGATTTTAAGTAAATCAAGCGATTGACTTTGATCATATTCATACAGATTTTTACCGATAATAATCTCAGCTCCCGAATCGATCTTAGCCTGTCGACGGGCAGCTGATTCTTCGATCCTTCTTTTTGGAATACCATTTTCAATGGCTTCGATCATGCCACCCGCATTCTCTATTTCTTTTATCCACACCCATGTTCTTGTGTAGAGGGTAGAAGTCAGCCACTCTACATACTGTGATCCACCATAGGGATCGACGCTCTTACAGAGATCTGTCTTTTTTTGCAGGTAAAGCTGGGTGTCCCGGGCAATTTTAGCACTATATTCTGAAGGCAATGCCAAAGCTTCATCAAGAGCATTGGTATGGAGGGACTGAGTACCTCCAAGCACGGCAGAAATGGCTTCAATAGTAGTTCTGGCAATATTATTATAAGGGTCTTGTGCTGCCAGGCTCCAACCACTGGTTTGACAGTGGGTTCGGAGGGCCATTGATTTAGGATTGCCAGGATGAAAGCGCTGGATTAATTCGGCCCAAATAGCACGAGCCACCCGCATTTTGGCGACTTCCATAAAATGGTTCATGCCAATGCCCCAGAAAAAGCTAATACGAGGTGCAAAATCATCGATGTCAAGACCCGCATCAATACCGGTACGCACATATTCCAGACCGTCAGCTAATGTGTAAGCAATTTCTAAATCGGAGGTTGCGCCCGCTTCATGCATATGATATCCGCTTACACTGATCGAATTGAAACGAGGCATCTTATGAGACATATACCGAAAAATGTCACTGACTATCCTCATTGAAGGTCTGGGAGGATAGATGTAAGTGTTGCGTACCATGAACTCCTTGAGAATATCATTTTGAATGGTACCACGTAGATCCTTTTGCAGTATTCCAGTTTCTTCGGCAACTACGATAAAAAGGCCAGAATCGGCAATACAGCACCATTCATGGTCATCGAAACAGATATTTTATCCAAAGGAATTTCTTGAAACAGCCGATGCATATCTTCCACCGTATCAATCGCTACTCCCGCCTTTCCTACGTCACCTGATACCCGAGGATGGTCAGAATCATAACCGCGATGAGTGGCAAGATCAAAAGCGACTGATAGTCCTTTTTGACCGGCACTTAAGTTCTGGAGATAAAAGGCATTGCTTTCTTCGGCAGTCGAAAACCCGGCGTATTGGCGTATGGTCCACGGACGTATACGATACATAGTGGCGTAAGGTCCACGTACAAAAGGTGGCAATCCAGAAGGGAATTGTCCGGCAAGCTGATCTTGTGCTTCAACTGCGGCAAAATTGGGAGTGGAAATATTTTCATGACTTTTGTGCCATAGGGGATCAATCGAAACCTTATGTCGAATCGTATGATCAAGTTCAATCGCACTAAAGTCAGGAAGTTTCATCCTTATAAAGGTACAAAATTAGCAAGTCCGGATTTGCTGGAAGCCCATAGGATTTTCGATGAAAGTTGGTGATCCCGATAGGTATAAATGGTCATCCCATAGAGGGAGTGTTTCATGTGTTGATGGACTTTAAATCATTAATGGTTGCATTTAAGAGTGCAAAAAGTACCTTTGGCACCTATTTAAGACAATTACATGGTCAAGTACGAACGCTTTGAATTAGCAAATGGATTGCGGGTCATTTTGCACCGTGATGAACTCACACCACTGGTAGCAGTCAATCTACTATTTCAGGCAGGT
Source organism: Saprospiraceae bacterium (assembly GCA_016711125.1). Classification (GTDB taxonomy): domain Bacteria; phylum Bacteroidota; class Bacteroidia; order Chitinophagales; family Saprospiraceae; genus JABDMH01. The sequence continues at coordinate 389,942 of JADJTQ010000009.1, forward strand.
TCTAAATTTGATCTCATACAGAAGTCAGGGTTGGCTCATCTATTTGAGCATCTAATGTTTTCAGGTACCCCGAATGTACCCGATTTTGATGAACTAATTCAGATGGCTGGAGCTGAAAACAACGCATTTACCAATAGTGACTATGCGGATTATTATAGTTACGGCCCACACCAAAATCTCGAAACCCTATTGTGGATTGAAGCTGATCGTCTTGTCAATTTGGATGTGACTCGCAAAGCTTTTAATACCCAACAAAAAGTGGTCATTGAAGAACTTCATGAAACTTGTTTCAACGAACCTTTTGGAGATGTTTGGCATCATTTATTGCCGGCTATCTACGAATCCCATCCTTATCGTTGGCCAACCATTGGTCTGACGGAACAAGAAGTCGCTGGGATTCGACTCAAGGACGTCAGGCACTTTTATAAACAATATTACAACGTGAGTAATTGCATATTATCAGTAGCCGGAAATTTTGAAATAGAAGAAGCAAAGGATCTGATCCGGAAATATTTTTCGGAAATGTCAACGACCAATGAAAAATCGACGCTTTTGACTTTGATCTCAGACAATATCATCCCAGAAAAATCTTTGTGAAATCGGATGTTCCGGTGCCGGCATTTTACCTGGTTTTTCCCATGGCGGCCCGTACTCATGCTGACTACTATGTGCTGGATTTATTGTCCGATTTATTGGCATTGGGCAAAAGTTCACTTTTTTACAAAAGGTTGATAAAAGATACGCACTTATTGGCGGCAGCAGATGCCTATATCACAGGTACACATGACACCGGTTTATTTGTAATCGAAGGTAAATTATCGAAAGATGTAACTTTTGGAAAGGCTTATGAAGAAATTATGAATATAATCAAACAAGTTAAAGAAGAAGCTGTGGAGGAACGTGTGATGGAAAAACTCAAGAACGGTTTGGAATCCTCTGTAGTATTTTCGGAAACGAGTACTCTAGGCAAGGCCATGAATCTGGCCTATTATGAACTCATTGGAGATGTTGAGCTGATCAACACGGAGTCGGATAAATACCAGGCGATCACCGCCAACGATCTAATAAGGGTGACTCGTACTTATTTAGATGAATCGATGTGCACAACGCTACTTTATGAACCCCAGGAAAGTCAGTAGCGCCGTATCTATTCCGGCGGATTGGTCATGGAGGGTAGCAGTCCCCGGCAATAGAGGCCGGGTTACGGTGTTAGGTCAGAAGGTTTGTTAGTTTCCCAATGTAGCGCCGGATCTATTCCGGCGGATTGGTTTAATTTAAAGGTAGAGCCGGATATATTCCGGCGGATCGGTATCTTCGGCCCTTTACACAAATTGTATTTGCTTGAAACCAATTGTTAAATGTGGGATAAGAAATGATCACCGCTAAACAATCTGCTCAATTGATGATTCTATGGATCAATGAATATCAGTAGTTAGTAGTGGGAGAATAGAATAAATAATCCTTTTTTTCGATTTAGTATTGAAGCCATCAATTTATTTTAGAAAACCAGTTTATGAATAAGCATGATCTAACAAAAGAATTTGAATTATTTAGAGGGCAATTGAGATCGTACATTCTTCGTATGACAGTCAGTGTCCAAGACACCGATGACCTTATACAGGATACTTTTGTAAGAGCCTATACTAAGCTTGATGGCTTTAAGGGGGAATCAAGTTTAAAGACCTGGGTATTTACGATCGCTACCAATTTAGCTAAGGATTTACAGAAGTCAAAGAACAGATGGCCAGAGAATGTAACTGACATTTGCAAAGAAGCCGCTTTGAATAATCCGGAATTTTTTGGTGAAGCAATGCAAATCAGCACCTCATCTTCCCAGGGGCACTTTGAGATCCGTGAGCATATTGCGTTTTGCTTCACTTGCGTATCCAAATCATTGCCTTTGGAACAACAGCTGTGCCTTCTTTTAAAGGAAATTTATGATTTTAAAGTGAAAGAAGTGGCCGAAATTATTGACCAGAGTGAGGCCATGGTCAAATATTATTTACATATTGGGCGGAGTAAAATGGTGGAGGTTTTCGACCATCGTTGTTCACTGATCAATAAAAAGGAGTGTGTCATCAATGTACCGAACTCAATGGAATTTTTTAATCCAAAGCAGGACGTACAGAGGGCGTTGGTAGAAATCCAAATGGCGAAGGACGCAAATACCAAGGATAAGCAGACATTGCTTGATTTGAGGATGAAGATATTGCAGGAGATAGATCCCTTCGAATCAAGTGCAGCGGAACTGCAACTCCATCATTTAGAGCACAATAGAAAGGTTATGGAAAAGATTTTGGAAGAAAATTGATCTTTTTCCTATCATTAGACCTGGCGCGGTCGTCAGAAGAAAATATCATCCGTGATGAGTTGTGTCCGAGAGACAAAGAATCGATGGTGATTTTATTTTTAGCTAGTGCAAAAAAAATATCGTCTTTCACAAGAATGAGTAAAAAGCGAAATCAAGTTTCCTTTATCCCATCTAACCATGTTTTAGCCCGAAATTTTTGAGTGCATGCCGTGATGCCGACATGGAAGCGGAATAGAAATAAAAAAATTTAAAATTTAAAATCATTATGAGCTATAAGAACAAAATTGGCACCAAAGAAAGCCCCCTGAATTTGAAGACTCCACCCCTTACATCCGAATATACGATGCACGTAGAAGAAAAGGATGGTGCCGAAATACTTGTTTGCACGGTGGGTAAGACCATCCTGCATTACGACATTCGATGTCTCAATGATCTGCACACGATGTTAAAAAAGCGTGGTGACTGGATGGAACTAGGCAGCAAAGATGAGAAACAAGAAACCAATGAAGATACCGTGGAACACTGGGGCCGTTCATCATCTAATCCAATCGGTGGTTGGTATGGTTTGAAGAAAAATTTTAAAGGCCGCTTTGGAATGTATATACCCCGTAGATGGAGTCTCTGGGACTCGCTGAAATGACTCATGAAAGTAGAGGTAATAAGATGCGGGCCGCATAAGCGGTAAGTCACAAAGCTTTTTACGAATAAAATTTTCGTTTTTTAGCTCTCGCAGAGTGCGCTGAGACCGCAAAGATTTTTAGGTTAAAGGAAATTCGTGTTCTCCTTTAAATAGATTTCATTTTGATTATAACTTTCCTTTCAAAGGCTAAGTGAATATCGCGTCCTTTGCGAGAGGCGCCATCCGTTTTTTAGCTCTCTCAAAGTTCGTTGAGATCACAGAGTCATTGTTTGAAGATTGAGATACATACTTTCCACTAATTGCTAAATCTTATATTTATCGGCCATTAACACCATTAGCAAATGAAAAACTTAAGTTTTAGCGGAATTATCTTGTTATTATCGCAGTCGTTGGTTGCTCAGAATGTAATGACTCCTGAACTATTGTGGCAGTTAGGGAGGGTGAGTGCATTGGGAATCACCCCAGATAAAACTCATATCATCTACCGGGTAAGTACCCCCTCAGTCAGTGAGGACAAAAGTATCTCTAAGACTTACAGTGTTCCCCTTCAGGGTAATAATCCAAAAGAAATTACTGAAGCTGAAACCGGACTCGTCGATCACACAAAATCTCCAGATGGGAGATACCAGATTATTCAAAAGGAGGTTAAGATAACCAAGGTTTTTGGTTCGGATTTTTACCCGGAATTGCAAAAATCACAAGTACAAATTTACGAAAGCCTGAATTACCGCCACTGGGATACGGGAAGATGGATCTTACGGTCACTTATTTATTAAAGATATACAGACCGGTGAGGAGAAGGACATCATGGCCGGCCAGCCATATGATTGTCCTCAAAAACCCTTTGGAGGCGATGAAGATTTCTTATGGAGCCCCGACAGTAAGTGGTTGATTTATGTCACCAAACCTAAAGTGGGCACTGATTATACTGTAAGCACCAACACTGATGTGTTTGCCTATGAAATTGCCACCGGTGCGACAACTAATTTAAGCGATGGCATGCCTGGTTATGACGTAAACCCCGCATATAGTACCAAAGGAACATTGGCCTGGCTAAGCATGAAAAGAGATGGTTATGAATCAGACAAAAATGATATCGTCCTTAAGACAAATTCGGGTATTATTAATCTTACTGAAGGGTGGGATGGTACGGTAAATAGTTTTACATGGAGTGAAAGTGAAGGCCTTATTTATTTTACCGCTGCGATCGATGGCACAGTACAATTATTTTCAATTGGAGTAAAAACAAAAATAGTCAAACAAATTACCAGGGGCGACTTTGACATCACTTCAATTGTGGGTGAACTTGCTAATACCTTAATGGTGACTCGAACCGATATGAATCATGCCGCTGAAATTTTTAGCGTAGCGCTTGCAGATGGTTCAATGAAACAATTGACATTTGTTAACCTTGCTATTTATAAGAATATTCAGCATAGCAAAATTGAGCGCCGTTATGTGACAACAACCGATGGAAAGCAAATGCTGGTCTGGGTTATTTACCCACCGGATTTCGATCCCCAAAATAAATATCCGACGCTTTTATATTGTCAGGGTGGTCCACAATCTGCACTTTCGCAATTTTATTCTTTTCGCTGGAATTTTCAATTGATGGCCGCTAATGGATATATTATAGTTGCCCCCAATCGAAGAGGAATGCCGGGGCACGGAGTGGCTTGGAATGAGCAGATCAGTAAAGATCATGGTGGCCAGGTCATGGATGATTATTTATCAGCAATTGATGAAATTGCTAAGGAATCGTATGTGGATAAATCTCGTCTTGGTTGTGTAGGAGCCAGCTACGGTGGCTATTCGGCATTTTATTTGGCAGGTATTCATGCAGGTCGCTTTAAGACCTTTATTTCGCATGATGGAATTTATAATTTGAGAAGTATGTATGGTACTACCGAGGAATTATTCTTTGTTAACTGGGATCTTGGAGGTAATTATTGGGATCAGACGAATAAAGCCGCAATGAAGTCTTACGGCCAATTTGACCCGAGTAATCTGGTAGCTAAATGGGATACACCAATCCTTATCTTTCAGGGAGGAAAAGACTACCGGGTACCCATTGGTCAGGGATTGGAGGCTTTTCAGGCTGCCCAATTGAAAGGATTGAAAAGTAAACTGGTTTATTTACCGGAAGAAAACCACTGGGTTTTACATGCTCAGAATGCCATCGTATGGCAACGTGAATTCTTTAAATGGTTGGATGAAACCCTTTGATATGGTTTAATCCTTTTTTATTTGAAAAGCATGCTACCATACATTTGGTAATATACCGGTAGATGCACCGAAGTTTACCACAATCAAAACATTTTTAGAAAACACGAGATTATTAAAAAATAGAATTTCCTTTTAAATAGCATCTGGCTTTATAATCACGCGGGGAAATTCGACCTATTGAAGGTACAGCAATGGAGTCAAGAACAATGACAGTAGTGACTATAATATGGAAGAAAATGTGTCGAAGACCCCTAAAAGGGGACTTTTACAGCCTGCTACTGGAAGACAAGTCAAAAAATGTCATGTCGCTCATAGCTTTCTCCGATCAACAAAGTCTTGACGAAGGTGATAGTGTCGGGTCTAGGGGTGTGGAGCAATTCAATAATAATATATGGTCACAAACGTCCAAAATAAATTCATGTTCCTAAAACAAGCCCTCACAATCAATGATTGAGACCTTTAGAATGGCATACTTGGAATTGGATCCTATAAAAACTAAAATATCGGATTTCTGAGCAGCTTCTAGGACTTTCTAACGATGGAAAACCAAGTGATTAACCATAAGTTTAGAACATATCACAAAGGTCTGCTACTCGTTAATCTCGGCCTTGAGGCTAATCATTAAGCTTTTGACTTCTTTTATTTCTAGCAGTTAGTACTCGGTGATGGTCCTTTCCGTTGTGGTGCTGTGGCGAATAAAATGCGTCGCGGCTTAATCAATGGAGCTATAAAACAGGGAAGTCAAGCATCCAAATCATGATTCAACCGAGCAGAGACAAAAAATACCAAATCTGCCGTCCATGGATTGGAGAAGCAGCATTTTATGAGCTGAAGCCTTACGCGAGAGCAAGCACTTTAGGAAAGGTGCCCTTTTTTGGTTCGTTTTTTGGGCACGCAAAAAATGAACAAATAGCTTGTCAGCTTAATACCTATTTCAAATGAAACGTTTTGGACACATGTGAAATATGGTAGAACATAGGAAATGAAGAACTACCCACTAAAAACGTCCAAGAGCCTATTAGGCTGACCAAAAATCAAAATCCGGAGTATTTAATGCCCTACGGTGCTCCGTGGTTTCATGATTCAGGATACCGGGACGTCGTCGTGCTGGAATGATTTTTACATCATAGATCTCTTCGACACTGGCCTGATAATGAATTTGTGCTACCGTATTGCCGGTGGGTAAATGGATAAATGCGAGTCCCGAGGCAACTGCCTTATCAGCGATTGGCAGTTCACGAAAAGTGGACGTATTTTGCCTTAGTTTGGATATGCCAATGGCCAGATAATCACCGATTCTGGCCAGACCGCGGACAAAACCCTCTACTCTCGTAACGACATCATAAGTGCCCCTTGAAAGATCGATTCGTATCAGTTCTCCCGTAGCAGATAAAAGCAGATAAAGGTAACCATCGTATAGCCGGGGCGAGTGCGGCATCGGAAGCCCGGCCAAGACAGTCTCTCCGGTGGAAACATCCATGACCATTCCTCCCGAAAGCAATCCGTTTCTCCAACCCTTTTCACTGGTGGACTTACCCAAAAGGGTTACGTATCGCGGTTTTCCGGATTCCAGCGCCATGCCATTCAGATGACAAAAGTCGAACGGCCCAAAATCAGGGATGAAGCTGGGCCTCCACCAAGGCCGGAAACTGTAATGATCATCAATAAGAGAAAGGCAGGAGAACCGGGTATTGACCGCATACAATCCCTCATCTCCCCATTCCATGTCATGAATGTCCACTTCGCCGGTATAATACACCGCCCGTGGTAGATAGAGCGCATCGTAGGGTGTCTGTGGGGAATAATTTCCGGCCAAGCCGGCCGCATCGGCAAGGATCACTACTTCATTCTGGGTAGCAACCGCCAAACGACGATCGTTTATAGCCAGGCCCATGGCTTTACGAAAATCCCGGGGCAACTGGATAAGGCTATCCGGTCCTGTGGCACTAAAAACAATTACTTTTCCTGCTTGAAATGTACTGATAGCCACGCTGCATTGCAGGGTCCAAAGCAGTTCTGGCAAGTTGGGTGAATAATTGCAACTGAAAGGGGCGGGAGGAGATGTGATCATAGAATTTCTTGATTTCAACCGGGTTTGTAAATAGGATGTTCATGAGATTTCTGCCGGTCATCTGGTCCGGGAGTTTGTACCGTCTGGAAAAAGTGTTGTAATTCCTGCACGGCAAGTTCGTCTTCAAATATATTCTTGTGGCCGTTGGCAATGCGTGACCTGATATCAGTTCGGTATGATATGTCGGAGGCGACACGTATGGCTTGTTCGACATATTCCTCTGGACTATGGGCTACGAGATCCGTCATGCCCAATTGCCGGTAAGCGGCCATGCCATACCTACCCCGGTGATACCGGGAAGGTAGTGTCACATAAGGAGTACCGGTCGCGAAGGCATCGTAGGCTGTGTTGGCACCACCGGTATAGTGTGGCGTATCAATAATTACATCTACCAAAGTGAGTATCCGGAGATAATCTTCTTCCCTCATTCTCGGCATAAAAATGCAACGTTTGGACATCTGGCCAAGGGCTCTGCTTAATCTGTGTTGGAGTTTTTCGGTGATGGGCCTCCGTTTATCCGCCAGGAAAATGACCACGCCTTCCGTATCCTTCTGCAAAATGCCTGCTACCAGAGAGTCCATGTCCGGATGCACTTTCCGGAGGTTCTGAGTACAGAGATATAGCCTTTTATCGGATGGCAGCCCCATAATCGTGCGATCCAGGTCTGCAGACGGTAACGCCGGTGGGTAGTAGTAGACCGGTAAGCGCTTAAAAAGCACAAGCTTTTCGGAATAATGCTGAGCGCTTTCTTCAGTTTCCAGCAGATCACAAGACAGGAAATAATCCATTGTCGGGATGCCACTGGTGACCGGCCAGCCCCAGCTGGTACATTGTACCGGTGCCAGGCGGAAGAAGGGGAGAAAATAATTGACTGCATCGGTGCCCACTTCCCAATAATACAGGATATCAAAATCTGCCGCCCGAATGCGATGAATGGCCATGTCCAACCGGCCAGGTATTTCCAGGTAACGAATGTCATCACGGGCTATGGCGGGTTGGAGGATCGTCCGGCCATTAGGTGCCTGACATACGACACTGATCTCCAGTAGGGAGGTATCCAGTTTTTGCAGGATACCCCGAATACACTTTAGGAATACCCCCTCATGCCCCCGGGTAACTACGAAACCCACTTTGCGACGACCGGAGCGCAGGGGTCGATGAGTATCTGTGCCCAGACCGCGTCGGATTTGCATAAAATAGTTGTCAAAAAAACGACCATAGGCCTTTTTCAAGGGTAGATCGTCCATGCCCTGATAGGCCAGATCGAACGGTGGCTGAATGGAGAGCCGGTGAAGATCAGCCAGGACAAGCTGGGGTGGTTGGCGGGTATTTGCAGAGATTTGATCTAACAGACAATTTCGGAAACTTTCCATCTGGTTTTGGTCTTGCCAGATAATTTCAGATATCTGATGGTATTGCCAACGCCACCACTGGTAGTTAGGGTGACCAGAAGCACTCTGTATCACCGACCTCAATTCATTCCGGCAGTCGTCGCTACGTCCTTCTTTTTCGTACAGCGATACCAGGTTGGTTCTGGCTTCGAGCAGATCAGGAGCCAACTGAAGCGCCTGGCGGTAGTGTACTTCTGCCTGATCTGACTCCTCCCAGTATTCGAGCGTACTGCCCAGGTTATTGTGGGCGTGAGCATGATCAGGCTCTAATTGCAGGCACCTTTCGAAGTTCTCACGCGCGGATCGCCAGTGACCCATCTCCATCCAGGTGTTACCCTGGTTGTAGAGCACATCGATATATGCCGGCCTCATTTTGAGGGCCTTCTCAAAAGCTTTGATGGCCCCGGCGAGATCACTTTTCCCCTTCAAGGCATTACCTTTGCCAAACCACGCTTCAGGGTATTGAGCATTTAGTTTAAGGGCAAATCTAAAAGCATCGATCGATTCATCCCATTTAGCAAGTGCCAGGTAAATACGGCCCAGATTATGATAGTAATGTGGTGTGGTCGGTGCCAGTGTGATCGCCCTTTGCAAAAAGTGTATAGCCTCCAGCGGCTCGCCTTTTTGACCAAGCAAGACACCGAGCAGATGAGGAATTTCTGGCCAGGAAGGAGCCAGTTGCATAAGACCCCGGTATAGCACCTCGGCTTCTGGAAGGGAATTGTTTTTATGGAGACTCTTGGCCTCTTCAAATTGATGTTCTATGTGCTGCAGGGTGGCCATATGATTTTCAGGAAACTAGATTTCCAGATAAGCTAATTTACAGTCCGCAATCATCGATCAGGGCTTGAAAAACAACGCCTGCATCCACCTGAAAATTAGGTTCGAGCGATATGGACAACCCTGATTGGTACGCCACTTGTGCTCCCGACTGTAGTAGCTGACTGGAATTGATCAAGCCCTGGGTATGGTCTTGCGACAATCCATTTACTATACCTAAAAGGTTTAGATTGGCACTGCGGCAGGGGAGTACTTTTCCGCGGTACCTTTGGCTATAAATGCCGTACTGACTACCATCCTGACCGCTACTACTCCACGCAATAACAAAATCACCATCTCGATCCATGGCAACAGCAGGTTGCCTTTGACCATTGGTGGTATAACTGTTTACCCTGAATTCGCCACCTTGAGGTAATCCTATTGCATCGTATCGTTGCGCAAAAACTCCCATGCTGCTTCCATCCTGACCGAAGCTTGTCCAGGCCACGATTAAGTTTCCATTCGCATCTGCCGATATTACCGGTGCGTCTTTTGCTGAATTTGTATCGGTATTCACGAGAAATTCATTTCCCAGCTCCAAACCATTGGCCGCATATCTACGGGCGTAAATACTATTATTTTGATCCTCATCGCTCCAGACGATCGTAAAATTACCTTCAACATCCATCGCTACATCGGGTCGATTTTGGCGATTGGTAGTATGTTCATTCACCCTGAATTCCATCCCTTGCGGATTTCCATTGGCATTGTACCTCTGGCCATAGATACCATCTTTGCTTGCATCCTGACCATAGCTTTGCCACACGACGACGAAATTTCCGTTTTCATCC
>JADJTQ010000010.1 GCA_016711125.1 Saprospiraceae bacterium
TTAAAGATATCGAAGCGGAATCAAACCCATCAAAGTCACAACTTCGAAAACTAAGTCGTCTCATCAAATCTAACTTATCAAGTGATAAGAACTGGGAAACTTTTAGAAAACAATTTGATCACGTACACCCTAATTTTGTAAAAAAAATGGAACGACTATTTCCTAACCTGACTCAAAATGACTTAAGACATTGCGCCTATATCCGCATGAGACTTTCAACAAAAGAGATCGCAGAATTGATGAATGTAAATCCAACGAGTGTACAAATTGCACGGGTCAGATTAAAAAAGAAGATGGGTTTACCGGAAGAAATTGACCTCAGAAATCACATAATCAATTTTTGATGAATCATCATTAAAAATCCATCCACAACTAGTATGAGCTCAAAAAACTCAAAATAATATCAAATAAATATATCCCGCCAGGTCACAAACAATTATTAATAAAAACCTAACTATGCTCGGCCAAAAAAATAACTCAGTTGGATATCGGACTTCTGGTTGGTTACTTCATTATTGTGTTAGTCATCGGATATATTTTTGCACGGCGCACTTCTACTAGTAGTGATTACTTTTTGGCAGGCAACCGCCTAAGATGGACGGCTATTGGGTTTTCGCTGTTTGCATCCAATATTTCCAGTTCATCAATCATAGGTCTTACCGGACAAGCCTATGCAAGCGGTATTTCGATAGCTAATTATGAGTGGATGGCTACTTTGATTCTGGCCTTTATGGCCATTTTTATTATCCCGATATATTTAAAAAACAAGATTGTCACGGTACCCCAATATCTGGAATTGAGATATTCCTCATTTATCCGAAAATACTATTCTCTGGTCACGATTATTCTCACCATCATCGTAGATATTGCCAGTAGTCTATTTGCAGGTGCTTTGGTGATCAATGTTTTCTTTCCCAACATTCCCATTATAACTGCCTGTTATACACTTGCCATAATATCTGGCGTATATACGGCAGCGGGTGATTGCAAGCAATTATTTTAATTATTGGTAGCTGTATCATGTTATTTGGTGTTTTGGGTCAGTATGACTTTGACTGGTCAGCAGCGATCAGCCAGTTGATGAAACACAAAAATCATTTATACGACCGCTAGATGACAAAATTTACCACTGGATTTGGGTACCATGCTGGGTGTCCCTATTTTAAGGTTTCTATTACTGGATCACCAACCATTACGTTGTACAAAGAGTTTTGGGCGCCAAGAGCATCGAACACGCCCAATGGGGAGCCTTTCTTGCCGGTTTCCTTAAGCTCTTGGTTTATTCATTATCGTGTTTCACGGCATCTTCAGTCGCGAACTTTTTCCTGACATGGCCAATCCTGACATGGTATATCCAACGATGCTTATCAACCTCATTCCGGATGGAGTCAAAGGTATCGTCCTGGCTGGATTGATCGCGGCAATTATGTCCAGTGTCGACTCGACCTCAATGGATCCGCAGCTTTGATAGTATTGGATTTTATTCAGCCAAAGAAGACCCACCTTACGGAGAATCAATTAATGACTTATGGAAGAGTTACCACGATTATCGTAATGGCTGTAGCCGGACTCTGGGCCCCATTGATTCAGAATTTTGCAGGGCTATTTAATTACCTTCAACAAGTGCTATCTTTTGCTGTTCCTCCCGTTGTTGCCGTTTTTCTATTCGGTTTCTTCTGGAAAAGAGGCTCTAATGTCGCTGCAAAATATACACTAGTGCTTGGTCACATCCTCTGCTTCATTTGTCTTTTACTGGTGAACATGGGCGTGATTAAAATACACTTTTCTATCATTGCTGGCCTGCTTACTATTGTTTGCATGATTGGCTATATTGCAATCAGCCTTACCTCAAAGGTTGACTCCATTGAAAATCTTGAGAATCTCACCTGGTCCAGAGGTGACACACTGCTCTTGAGAGACATTCCTTGGTTTTTCCAGGCTAAATACATCGGTATACTCCTGATTTTCGTTACGTTGATCATCGTCGCAATCTTTTGGTAGGAGGATTCCATCTAACATATAAAGCACATGTGTCCAAAACGTTTGATTCGAAATAGGTATTAAGCTGACAAGCTATTTGTTCATTTTTTGCGTGCCCAATCCTTCGCCTTTCGCTCAGGATTTAAATCAGTTTACCCCGAGCCAGTCGAGGGGAATCAAAAAAGGGCGCCTTTCCTAAAGTGCTTGCTCTCGCTTAAGGCTTCAGCTCATAAAATGCTGCTTGCCGCCCATCCGCTGCACGCGGTTCTTTTCGCTTCAAGGTACACTGTACCTTGACTGCTGCTTCGCATCAGCTCGCTCAAGAATATGGACGGCAGATTTGGTATTTTTTTTCGTCTCTGCTCGGTTGAATCATGATTTAGATGCTTGACTTCTCTGTTTTATAGCTCCATTGATTAAGCCGCGACGTATTTGCTATCCCATCCGCTGTACGCAGTCCTGTTCACTTCAAGATGCACTGCACCTTGAACAACTTTGTCGGATCGTTCCAGGACACAGCACCACAACGGAAAGGACCATCACCGAGTACTAACTGCTAGGAATAAAAGAAGTCAAAAGCTTAATGATTAGCCTCAAGGCCGAGAATAACGAGTCGCAGACCTTTGTGATATGTTCTAAACTTATGGTTAATCACTTGGGTTTCAATCGTTAGAAAGTCCTTGAATCTGCTCAGAATCCGATATTTGAGTTTTTATAGGATCCAATTCCAAGTATGCCATTCTAAAGGTCTAAATCATTAATTGTGAGGGCTTGTTTTAGAAACATGAATTTATTTTGGACGCTTGTGATATAATAGTATCTGGCAATTCTGCTATCAGGCTCTATCTCAAATTCAGGGATCTGTTTCACGAATCCAATTTAACAGTCTTAATCAGGTAGTTTATAAAATATGTGATAACTCAATTAGCTTTTCAATTAACGTACCGGATTATAACCGGGGTTCAAGTATCAAATTCAGACTTACTAGTTTTATTCTCCAATTTTAACGGTGGATCAGATAACGGTTGTTAGCAGAGCCCAAAATAGTCAGTAGAAAGAATTACTTTTGAAAAAGCGTGCGAAACAAGTAATGAATTTCACTTCCATGAATAATGCAAAGTATCAACTCACCTATCTGACTATATTAGTTGTCACAGTAATGTCTCAGGCCCAATCCTCCATATTGATCAAAGATGTCAACATTATTCCGATGACTTCTGTTACGATTGAAACACACCAAGATGTGAAGATCGAGGATGGACGAATCACCTCTATTACTCCACACATACCATCTGGTTCAGCAGATGTGGTAATTGATGGCTCCGATCGATACCTTATTCCGGGCCTTAGTGAAATGCATGCTCACATTCCGGTAGCCAAGGATGGGGACGATGAGAATGTAAGAGAGACTTTATTTCTTTATCTGGCGAATGGCATCACTACGATTCGCGGTATGCTGGGAGATCCATATCATTTAGATTTAAAAAAGGAAGTGGCAGCCTTTGATTTTCCTAGTCCCCGCATATATACTTCCAGCCCATCTCTCAATGGCAATACCATTGCTACTCCTGAAGAGGCTAGACAAAAAGTAACTCAGTACAAAAATGACGGCTACGATTTTCTCAAAATTCATCCTGGAATCAAGTTAGAGGTATTTGACGAAATGGCCAGAACCGCCCGACAGGTGGGCATTACCTTTTCGGGCCATGTGCCCTTAGATGTTGGCATCGAACATGCCATTGCTGCCGGATACGCCACCATCGACCATTTAGATGGATATGTCGAAGGCCTGGCTCCAGAAGACGTCCGGGATCAGGGTGGATTTTTTGGAATCTTATTAGCAAATAGGGCAGATGAGCAACGCATCTATCAACTGGTAGACGAAACCAAGAAACAGAATATAGGTGTGGTTCCTACTCAAACTTTAATGACCAGGTGGCTATCTCCCAAGCCGGCAGAGTTGATGGTGCAAGAACCAGAAATGGCTTATATCTCTCCGGCTACACGATTTAGTTGGCGGCAGAGCAAAAAACAAATGCTGGAAGGATTAAATTATTCAGAGGAGGTATATGACCAATTTATTGGCCTAAGACAGAAATTAATCTATCTTTTATGGCAAGCAGATGTGCCAATATTGCTAGGCTCGGATGCACCACAGGTATTTAATGTGCCAGGATTTTCCATTCATCATGAAATGCAGACTCTAATTGATGCCGGACTAAATCCTTTTGAAGTATTAAGGTGTGGCACGACTAATGTGTCACAATTTTTTAAAGCAGCCGATCGAGGCACAATTGAAGTCGGTAAAATTGCCGATTTGGTGCTTTTAAATGACAATCCACTTGGTGACCTAGCCAATGCCCAAAAAATAGAGGCGGTTATTTACCGCGGTAAATTATTAAGTAAGCAAGACATTGATGCTGGCTTGAAAAAAATTGCTTTAAAATATAATTCCAATTAAAAAATGAAACGAAGAACTTTCTTAGAACAGACAGGTAAAGCTGCCAGTGCAGGAATGATGGGATTTCCGCTGATTAAAAAACAGAAAGAGCTTTACCGCGTGGCGTTGATTGGCTCAGGTTGGTGGGGTATGAACATTTTGAGGGAAGCCTTCCGTTCTGGAAAAGTAAAAATAGTAGGTCTCTGTGATGTAGATCAAAATCAGCTAAAACAAGCTTCAGACGAGGTCATTCAGTGGAATGGAGAGAAACCTCAGTGGTATACAGACTACCGGGAATGCATTCAAAATTCACAACCGGAAATCGTCATTGTCGGAACGCCAGACCATTGGCATGCATTGCCGACCATTGAAGCGGTAAATGCCGGAGCTCACGTGTATGTCGAGAAACCCATTTGCCATACTATCGGAGAAGGTCAGGCCATGCTTCGGGCTGCACGAGTCAACAACAGGGTTGTTCAGGTTGGTACTCACCGGCGAGTTTCACCCCATATGATTTCGGGAATGGATTTCATAAAATCCGGCAAAGCGGGTAAGGTGACGATGGTTAAATGTTTTGTAAATCAAAATCGAAATTTCCAGGACCCGGTGGCTGACGCTCCAGTACCAGAAGGACTGGATTGGGATATGTGGTTGGGGCCGGCACCTAAACAACCTTATAACCCTAAAATACACCCCAAGGGTTTTCGTTCATTTCTGGATTTTGCCAATGGCACCATCGGTGACTGGGGCATCCATTGGTTTGATCAGGTATTGTGGTGGACCGAAGAAAGGTTTCCACGATCGGTATTCAGCACCGGTGGTCGTTACGTAAGCCAGGACAATACCGATGCCCCTGACACTCAATTGGCGACTTTCGATTTTGAAGATTTCGTCTGTACCTGGGAGCACAAATATGGTGCAAGCAATGCCAATGAAGAGTCGCCCATTGGTCTCTATTTCTATGGCTCCGAAGGTACGATGCACTTAGGGTGGAGAGATGGTTGGACTTTTTATCCAAACAAAAAATCAGGATCTATTCTACACGAAGATCCCAGAGTAAATGAACCAGATTTTCAAAATATTAGAGAATTGTGGGCTGATTTTATAAATGCTATTGAGCATAAAACACGTCCGATCTGTGACATTGAAAATGGACAGTTAGCAACTAATATGAGCTTATTGGCGATGATCTCGCTCAAGCTAGGTCGAAGTGTTCAATGGGATGGAAAAACACGGTCAACGATGCCGAGGCGCAAAAACTAATGCGCAGGGAATATCGAAATCCATGGGTTTATCCGGAATAAGATCTTGCAACTCTGGGATCCTGAAGCCCGTAGGAATCCTGAAGCCCCTCATTAACCAAGCGCTCCAGGATCGCACAAAAGCTAAAATCCTTTCATTTAAATATCGATGCAGGACACCCACCCAAACCAACACTGGCACCCTCGTCCGCTCCAGGATCGCAACCTGGGATCCTGAAGCCCGTAGGGATTCTGGAGCCCCTTATTAACAAAGCGCTCTAAGATCGCACAAAAGCTAAAATCCTTTCATTTAAATATCGATGCAGGACACCCACCCAAACCAACACTGGCAGCCTCGTCCGCTCCAGGATCGCAACCTGGAATCCTGAAGCCCCTCATTAACCAAGCGCTCCAGGATCGCACAAAAGCTAAAATCCTTTCATCTAAATATCGATACAGAACACCCACCCAGACCAACAATTGCAGCCTCGTCCGCTCCAGGATCGCAACCTGGGATCCTGAAGCCCGTAGGGATTCTGGAGCCCCTCATTAACCAAGCGCTCCAAGATCGCACAAAAGCTAAAAATCCTTTCATTTAAATATCGATGCAGGACACCCACCCAGACCAACACTGGCATCCTTGTCCGCTCCAGGATCACAACCTGGGATCCTGAAGCCCGTAGGAATCCTGAAGCCCCTCATTAACCAAGCGCTCCAGGATCGCACAAAAGCTAAAATCCTTTCATCTAAATATCGATCCAGAACACCCTGTCCAGACCAACAATTGCAGCCTCGTCCGCTTCTGGATCGCAACCTGGGATCCTGAAGCCCCTCATTAACCAAGCGCTCCAGGATCGCAAGGTGGTCCAATACTCTTACAGCAGGCTATATCCATTCTGGTACTCCCTCTTTACATACTGATTGGCTGGTTCAAAATTGGTGATCTTCATATTTTCGCCATCCCAAAGAAGTTTTTTGCGACCAGGAAATTCCCTCGATTTTTCATTTTCGTGGTAATTATAACTCCTCACCGCCAAATTACCCATAATGACGGTCTCTGTCAACGGGCCGGCAAGATCAAATGAAGAACTAGTGTAGGCCCCGAAGCCCTCCTTACAAGCCTTAACCCATTGCTGTTGATGGCCATCGGTCCCGCCCTCTACAAATGCTATTTTTGAAGCAGGCAGCGACATTGCAGCCATCTTGGAGGTTGGTAACAAAGTTGGATTTCTCCCAAAAAGCCCGGCCATCAATTTGCCTTTAGTGCCTTCGAAGATCATCCCTCCATCCCATTCAGCCATGGCTTCATCAGACAGCAATTCCACTGGTCTTTTAGGTTTGATCCTCCATCATACCAGATTAATTCTACCGGAGGCAAGCCCTCTCTTGCCGGAAACTGCAAGTGTATTTTAGAAGAAGGAGGATAACTGTCGTTATAAAAAGCCTCTTCAAAAAATCCGGAATAAACCGACCCTACACTGCATTCCACCGATTCGGGATATCCCAGCTTGAGAGCAGTGTAGGGTACATCGATAAAGTGACAACCCATATCTCCCAGAGCTCCTGTGCCAAAATCAACCCATCCTCTCCAATTTGCCGGGAGATATATTGGATTAAATGAACGTTTGGTTGCCGTACCTAACCATAATTTCCAGTCCAGCTCGCTGGGTATCTTATGATCCCCCTTGGGAGTCGGGATGCCCTGAGGCCATACTGGACGATTGGTCCACACGTGTACCGTATGCACATCGCCAATAATTCCTTCCTGCATCCAGGTCTGAATCAATCTACTGTCATCTCCACTACCCCTGGTTGCCCATTTGAGTCACAACCTGGTATTTCCTGGCTGCCTGGGTTAATATTCTGGCTTCATAAATGTCGTGGGTAAGGGGCTTTTCGACATATACATGTTTGCCCTGGCTCATCGCCGCCATTGCCATCACACCATGCATGTGGTCAGGAGTACTTACAATCACTGCATCGATATTCTGATCTTCTATTTCGAGCAACTTCCGGTAG
The DNA here is from genome assembly GCA_016711125.1 of Saprospiraceae bacterium. GTDB lineage: Bacteria > Bacteroidota > Bacteroidia > Chitinophagales > Saprospiraceae > JABDMH01. Next base: position 7,681 of record JADJTQ010000010.1, read on the forward strand.
TCTTTATAGTAACTTGCCTTAGGCCATTTAGACCTCGACTTCTTTGCCATCCGGTCATCCACATCGCAGAGCGCTACGATATTCTCGGTACCACCATGGTATGTATTTGCCAAATTGACCTCTGCCTTTCCGCCGGAGCCCAATGCCGCGACGTTCAGGCGATCACTTGGTGCCTTATAGCCTTTGCCGCCCAAAACAAATCTCGGTACGATCATAAAGGGAGTTACAGCGCCCGTGGACTTTAGAAAGTCTCTCCTTTTCATAATATCTTTTCTTTTTCCTTGTTAAATTACGAATCTCCTTATTGCAATAGTACATTTGTTGCCACTAAAACATTTGGATGATTTGAATAGATGAAAATCCATATTGGACAATTTTCTATCTCTAATTTGACGATAACCGAAGTTTATGTTACGATTTACAATGACTTTTACTCTGACATTCCTGTCCATCTGGGCTTTTTCTCAAGGTCCTTTCATCACCGTTTCATCTTCAGGCAATGACAACATCGCAGGCCTTTATGTATATCGTCTGGTTGATGATCAGCTTGAATTGATCGAAAAATCAGGTGCGGTTCAATCAACCGGCTATCACAATTTTCATCCAAACGCACCCTTCTTGTATGCGGTTGGCAATAATAAGGTCTATGCACTTCGCATCGATGAAAATTCGGGTCATCTCACCTTGATCAACGAACAAGATTCTAAAGGCGGACCTTGTTATGTAAAGGTCGATGAAAGTGGCCGATATGTAATGGTGGCAAATTATGGAGGCGCTACCATTGGTGTATACCCCATTGGTAGAGATGGTGGCTTACTTGAGATGCAACAAAGCATTCAACACACAGGCTCATCGATCGATACAAGTCGTCAAAAAGAGGCCCATCCGCATCTGATTACCGTGAGTCCTGGTAATAAATATGCCTTAGTACCCGATCTCGGGCAAGACCGTATTATGGTTTACACATTTGACGAAGCCAGCGGTAGACTTACCGAAAATAAATTTATGGGAAAAGCTTTGCCTGGGGCGGGACCCAGACATTTGGAGTTTCATCCTTCCCTTCCATTTGTATATGTGGTCAACGAACTAAATTCAACAGTGACTTCCTACAGATGGGATAACACACAAGGAAAAATGGATCAAATAGCGACCTATCCAATGCTTGATGACCAGTTTAACGAATTTAGTAAAGCAGCTGATATTCATCTGACTTCCGATGGTCAATTTCTTTATGCAAGTAACCGGGGACACAATAGCATAGCCGCTTACCGGGTGATGAATGATGGTACCTTGAACGCAATTGATCGCTATTCCTGTGGAGGTGATTTTCCAAGGAATTTTTTCATCACACCAGATAATCGTTTCTTGTTAGTGGCCAATCAACGGTCGAATAATATGGCGCAATATGCTATCAATCAAAAAACCGGGGTTTTAACCCTCATCAAAGATTTCTCAGATATCCCGGGTGCACTATGCATTAAACTGCACAGGTGAATACGACATCGGAACTAGATTCCGCTGTAATTGATCGTTTATCCGAGCCCAATTTTTGGTTAATTCGATCGATGGCCATCCTTAATAGTCTTTTAATAAAAGAGCAAGATTTCCAGTGCACCACCATTGTTTTTAGGAAAGTACTGGCGGATTTGTGGAAAGTCGCCTAATAAATGAATGACCTGATCTTTCAAAATACCTTCACCTTTGCCGTGAATAATGATTGCTGAATGCCTCTTTTTTAGAATCAACTTCTCGATAAAATTTCTACATTCTTTGAGTTGATAGTCTAGTATAGTCAAACCCGAATCCGACAAATATCCTGGCAATTTCTCCAAATGTAGGTCCAGGACGGTATTGACATCTATTTTCTTGATCTGTTTGATTGGCATCTCAAGCCCTAATAGTTTATCTAGAGATTCCACAACCGGCTCCTCGTAAATCTCAATTTGCTCCGGTTTAAACAATAAATGCTGACCTTTGATCAACACTTTGGCTTCTCCTTTTATAAGACCCTCAAACTTGCCTGTTTCGGCAGTGGCGAGGACTCTGACTTGATCGCCGATCCACAATTCCTTCAATGCGTTAAAATCCATAAAATTTTCCTTCTAAAACTGAGGACTATGGGCGAATCTACTACATTTGCAGCCCGATTCAATAACCAAAAAGATAGTTCATAAGTTTTAACTCGTTGACAATTTATGCAGCATATACCTGGTCTTTACATCAGTATTTCTAAGTTAGGAGGTAGAGGTGTTTTCACTGCCCATGAAGTAAGCAAAGGAGATATCATTGAAATATGCCCTCTACTTTTGATTCCGCCAAGCCAGATTGAACATATCGATAAGACCATATTTTATGATTATTATTATGCATGGCCAGGAGAAAAAGATAGTGGCTGTGTGGCTTTGGGATATGGATCTCTCTACAATCATGCCTCCAAGCCCAATGCCGACGTTATTTTTGACATTGATGATAAAACCATCGTTATCAAGGCCTTAAAAAAGGTTAAAGCTAATCATGAAATTCTAATCGACTATCAGGGTGGTGAAAAAGACGAGTCCAAATTATGGTTTAAAGTCAAATAGAAAGGCTGTTATCTTCGCCCTGATCCTTATTGGATTTCTTTTCTTTGATTCATGTAGTCATGGGGATAATCCTTTTACAACCTCAGATGTAAAAAGAGCCCAGCATATCGTAGGGATCGATTTTTCACAAGAGGTTATTGATACGATCCTGCCTTATCTGAAACGAAATCTTGAGGGTTATGACTCTATGCGATCCTTTGAAATTGACCGGGAAGTTATGCCTGCAATTCTGTTTAATCCCCTACCGAGAGATTTTATATTGCCTGTTGGCAAAGACAGATTGGTGACAGAATCCCCCATCATCGCGAGGCTCCCTTCTTCATTAGACTCGCTTTGTTTTTACCCGATCTCACACCTCGCAACCCTCATTCACCAAAAGAAAATTTCCTCCACAGAACTAACGCGACTGTTTTTAGAGCGGATAAAAAAATATGACAGAATTCTCCATAGTTTTATCACCATAACCGAAGACCTGGCTTTATCTCAAGCAAAACAGGCCGATGAAGATCTTGCCGAAGGACGGTATAGAGGGCCATTGCATGGTATTCCTTACGGGATCAAAGACCTGATTGCTGTGAAAGGCTATCCCACCACCTGGGGAGGCATGCCCTACCAGCATCAAAAAATTGATTACACGGCTAGTGTTGCTCAGAAACTGGAAAAGGCTGGCGCCATATTATTGGGTAAGCTCAGTAGCGGTGCACTGGCCCGGGGAGATGTATGGTTTGATGCCCGAACTGTCAGTCCCTGGGACACACTGATGGGAGCGGGCGGCTCAAGCGCAGGTTCTGCATCTGCTACTGCGGCAGGTTTAGTTTCATTTGCTATTGGCACTGAAACCCTGGGGTCTATCACGATGCCAAGTGGCATAAATGGCTTGACTGGTCTGCGTCCAACCTACGGGACGGTCAGCCGGCATGGAGTGATGTCACTTTCCTGGTCAATGGATAAAATAGGACCGATTTGCCGGTCAGCCGAAGATTGCGCAATCGTCTTTGCGGCTATCCACGGCAAAGACATCCTTGATCCCACTACCTATGATACGCCGTTTTCATATGATGACAAGCAACTAATTCAAAATTTCAGAATTGGCATTTTAAAGAACGATATAGAATCAGATACCAGTAGCGGAGCACCAAACCTTAAACAGGTGTTGGCGATTCTTGATTCCTTGCAGCTATCAAAAATCGAAAAAAAACTTCCAGTTGATTTTCCGTTCAATGTATTTGATATCATCCTTAGGTCCGAGTCAGGTGCCTATTTCGACGAGTTAGTGCGTTCAGGGCAAGTAGATTTGCTGGTACAACAAGATGAATCATCACGGGCAAATTCCTTGAGACAGTCCCGGTTTATCCCGGCTGTAGAATACATACAGGCCAATCGCCACCGCACCAGGTTGATCGAAAAGATGCATGAATTTATGAAAGATATTGACGTACTCATAGCCCCTCCATCTGCCCAAAACCAACTACTAATTACCAATCTCACTGGTCATCCTGCCCTTGCAATTCCGGTAGGTCTCGATAGTTTAAAACATCCTGTGAGTATGACGATTATTGGCCAATTATTTGAAGAAGATAAATTGCTGGAGTTTGGACATGCCCTACAAAAAATAACGGATTTCCATAAAGTGATCCCTCCTCTTTTTAAGCCCGATGAAGACAATTGATTCATCCCGAAGGGCGCATATTCATTTTTAAGGGACTAATTTCCGGTCCATTACCGATAAAACTGCTCCAGATATTTAAGCATAAAATCGTGTCTTTCTTTGGCCTTCTTTTTTCCGGCCTCAGTATTCATTCTGTCCTTTAAGAGTAGTAGTTTCTCATAAAAGTGATTAATGGTCGGTGCCGTACTTTTTTTTGTAAGCTTCACGATCCATATCCAGTAGGGGTTCAACCGATGGATCGTACAATGGTCTTCCTTTATACCCTCCATAATTAAAAGCTCTGGCAACCCCAATTGCACCTAAGGCATCAAGTCTGTCAGCGTCCTGAACTACATCCAGCTCTTTGGATCGAAATTCCTGTTCAAAATTTCCTCCCTTAAAAGAGATGTTTTTAATAATCTTTATGACATGTTCGATATTTTCCTTTGTCAATGGCAATGTCGATAGAAAATTGCCTGCTTTCATTGGGCCAATTTCTTCATCACCGTCATGAAATTTGGCATCGGCAATGTCATGCAATAAAGCAGCCAATTCGACTACAAAAAGATCACACTTTTCTGCTTTACCAATTTCCAATGCATTGACTCTGACCCGGTGTATATGCCACCAGTCATGGCCACCCTCAGCATCGTTCAATTCATTCCTGACATAATTTTCAGTTCGCAATAAAATTTCCTGATTTGTCATGCATTTTAGTGATTGGTTGGGTGGTTAAGTAGTTAAGTGGTTATATGAAGTCTCATACTTTTTATTGACAGTTTTTACCAAACTACTTCAAACACTTGACTAGTCACCTACTTGACTAATCTCCTAGTTACCTACGAACTCACTAGGGACTTCCTGAGTTACCTTGCCACTTGCTGCCCACTCGACTCCGCGCAAAAAAGTGGTTTTAAATCCAATGTGTTCTTGCGATTCATTCAAGTGACCTAGAGTGGTGTGAAATACCCTTCCCAAACCAAAATGCAATGCCATAAGCATGGGTTCATTCCTATCGGTACCGCCGGTAGCAGGATCGCTATACGCTGTTGCAAGGATATTCATATTGACGGCCGGCCCACGCAGTTGATCATATAATTCGTCGGTTGCATGATTCCATTTTTTCGGTAAGCCGAGGGTAATCGGATGGGTGGAATCCCTCAATTCAATCACAAATGCATGTTGCTTTCCATGATGGCCTCCCGGGCCGGGTTGTCCATCTCTGACGATCAGACCTTTCTTATCATAATAGACATACGGTCCATCTTTTTCGGTCCTCCCTTCCCAGCCTCCAAGTCCGATCATAGCATTGTACGCCGGCCATTGCCCAAAGGCATTATTGGCGGCATGGACACTGACAAAACCACCGCCTCCTTTGACAAAAGCCTCAAAATCTTTCCGGGTTTCATCTGACCATAATTCACCGTTGTAATTCGAAACCACTACATCATAATTTGAAAATTTCGGACTGAATTCATTTATTTTCCCTTCCTCTTTAGTGCTCGACCTTTCTATATCGACATCAAATAATCCCGAGGCAACCATTTGATTTTTCATAATATCGGTGGTCTCCATCCAATTTTTATGATTGTTTTGTCCATCGACTAGCAGAACCTTTATTTTCTTTACCAATAGTCCCCGGTTACTCATCCAAATCTTTACAGTTTCTGCCCACTGCTCAACACTGCCTTTATTTTCTGCAAATGAAAATCCATGGCCTCCGCTCTCATAAATATGCATTGCGGCTGGCACATTATTCTTGATTAAAGCCTCGTAATAAACCAAACTGTTATCTGGTTTAACAGACCGGTCATCTGACGCGTGAATTAAAATAGTAGGAGGTGTTTCGGGAGTCACTTGTTTTTCATTGCTGTAATAGAGCTGCATCTCAGGACTTGGATTTTCACCAATCAGATTTCTCCTGGATCCACCATGGGCGATCGTCGTGTCCATACTAACCACCGGGTACATCAATATCGAGAAATCTGGCCTGCAACCAAAACGGTCTGTTTCCACAGGTGCCTTTGGATTGCCTGCATCAAAATGAGTAGATGCAGTAGATGCCAGATGTCCACCTGCAGAAAAACCCATAATACCGATTCGGTGAGGATCCAAACCCCACTCACTTGCCTTTGATCTTACGATTCGTATCGCTCTCTGTGCATCCATCAATGCAACTTTATCGTGACAAGCTTCTGATTCCCAATGTGGTAGTCGATATTTTAAGACAAACGCATCAATACCAAACGAATTAAACCATTCTGCCATGCGACTCCCTTCCCAGTCCCACGCCAAGACCGTGTATCCTCCACCCGGACAAATGACCACACTCGCCCCCGTGGCAATCTGTCTCGGAGAGCGGTAAACTGCTAAAGAAGGTTCTTGTACTTTCAAAATTCTTCGGCCGGAGAGCCCCACTTCCGTGATTTCTTCAACCAGATCACTGGCACAGGGAATACCCTCAGGGTAGAGGGGAAGAGTATAGTCCTGGGCGCTGATGTCTGAAAATGAAAGTAGTAACCATAATAACACTAAAAATCCTCTATTCATCATGATCGTCTTTTCTGAATGTTCAAATCTAAGGTATAATAAATAGTGAGATCAGAAAGCTCTTCAGCAGCCCGAATAAAACATCAGTTTAAAACCCCGATCCAGGGCTTAAATAGCTCAGAGGTCGTCGGGAGATCAAAGAAATATCATTAGCCAAGGCATTTAGTTCAACCTTATGAAAAGACCACTCCAATGAGTAACTTCGAATACCAAAATAATCCGAAGTATGAACCTACCCACCTGGGCACTAAGAAAGGCCACGCTATCCGACCGGGAAAACGCAATGCATGCCCACAAAAAGATGGCCGCCAAGATCGTATTTAGTAATCGAGCTTTCTTGGTTAACTGGATGAAGAAATGGGGCTGGAGGCGATCGTGGTTCTTTCCGGAAGAATCATTTTATACGCGATTATTTGAAAATGACGAAAATTATAGCCTGGCACTTTCTGATCAGATTGTCGAAGTTTTCATACCAAAAGAATCCTACCAAATCACCAGCAAACAACTCAAGGAAATGGATGACGACTATGCATCTCAATCCTGGTCATGGGTTGTCGGGGCTTTGCGTGAGATCCGGAGGGCTATCGAAGCGGGAGTCATCATAGAAGTGGATGACCAGAAATTAAAGTCAGTTTCTGGGTTTTATAAGTGGGCGCATCAACGGTATCACGCGCTGGAAGAAGCAGCTGATAAATGGGTCCTTGACGATCGGTAAATTTGCAACTAAAACACATATTAGAGTATCCTGCAATTCCATAAAAATGCAAGGCCAAGTTGCCAATGACTAAACAGCATTGTTTTGTCCAAGCCGGAGAATTTACATTCTCATCTCTCTTTCCCGTGGATTAATGAAATCTTTGTCATTGATTTTGGTGCCCTTTCTCAGAGAAATCTACCAAATTTAACCCGAGGTATTGGAAAAACCTATGGATTCTTCATCACCTCAACTTTAATTGAATTCACTACTTCCTTTGCTAAAGCTTCACTACCATCTTCGGTAAAATGGACATTACTCTTCCGCATCAACACTTCCATCTGAGGTTTGACAAAACTATACAGATCGTTGATGTGCACTCCGTACTTTTTCATGATTTTAAGAGCTTCTTCATTATATTTTTGTGGCTCACCTGGTTTGCGCAGCGGACCATCTAGTGGATTAGGATAAGGTGTGGTTGTCGCAAAAATTAAGTAAGCTCCATTCACCTTTAGCTTCTCGACGATTTCAACTAAATTTTTGCGATATTTCTTCACTGATGCTTGTTGCGGATCTTTGGGATTCATACTATTTTCTCCCGTCTCCGGATTGACATGTTTAATGTCATGCAGCCCAAAATTAAAGTGAATTACATCCCATTTCTCAGCCCCAAGCCAACGATCCAGTTCCAGTACTCCTTTAGAAGTACCTTCGCAATTTTCCGGTGTTCCATCTTCCAAAGTGGGCCGGTGCACCTCCGCAATTCCGTCAAGCATATCGCGCACATAAGGAGTATAACCGATAGAAATCGAATCCCCCAAAATCAGTACTCGCGGCAACAATTTCTGCTCTTCTTTCGATGAAAATAAATTGTATACAGGTAGCAATCCTGAAAACGCTGTGGTTGTCAAAAGAAAAAATCTTCTATTCATATTATTTAAAATCCTATACGTGGGGGTGAAGATAAAACGGAAAACACACTTTTACAAGCGCTGTATTCACACCTCTTTGGCTTTACCAATAATCAACCTGTGGTGGAAAGGTGTATAACCAGTTAAATAGATACTTGTTGCCTGTATCCTAGGTTCAGCACCTCTTAGTTGGGTCCAGGCATGTTGGTGGATGGCACCGGTGAGTTGAATTGTTTGCTCTTCATTCTTGTAGTTTATGGGACCACTTTTCATAAAATAGGCATCCTCCAATTGATCTATCTTTTCTCCACCCTGAAGCACTCCCCCCTTTCGAAAATTTATCTCGATTGCTACCGGTACATGATCTGTTCCTTCCGCCAAAAAGTCCAATTGAAATCCATTTTCAATCTCGACGATCTCCAGTAAATACGTCATTTTCTGAATTTCACTTTGAGATCGTTTATCTTTCGGCATTTTTTCCCAACTTCCATCGGTCGCAATTAATTCAGGGGCAATAGGCTGATAATAGGGACCTTCCAACTTTTGACTTAACCGATATGTTCCTTCTTCAACCGTTAAGTCATCAGCCACAAATTGTCCTTTTCCAAAAAAGGCTGATGACATTCTCACTGCTTGTAAAACACTATTCCCGCAATGCATAGTAAATAAAGCAGCATTTTTCGCTAATACGGTTGCGTCCATTTCACCCCTTCGTATCCGCACTAAATCCGAATCTTTAAAATGCCGGGCGTAATCTATTGGTAAGGGTTCTTCCGATAGCTCACCAGCAATGGATAAATCTTCCAATAAATGACTGAGGTTGCCTGATAAAATCTCCGGACCCAATTTATCTTCTAAAAAATGTGCCATCGCACCAAAACGACCATTTTGGCCATGAACGCTCATAAATCGATATGGGTAATAGTAGGCAACAGGAGTTTGAGCCAAATACTGATCTTGCCTTCTGGAAGCTTCGGTTGCTATTTCTCCATTTGGGTGGATATAATGCAGCGTCATCTCCAGATTCTTACGCACCGGGTCTAGCAAATCAGGTTTACCTAAGATCCTGGCGATCGTAATCAGACAACGATCGGTCAGTGGCGAATAAACTGCCGTACTACGCTCAGTAAATTGGCCATCCGCATCAATGTCAATACCCTCCCTGAGCCATTCGTCTATTCGATCCAAATATCCGGGATCAGGAAAAAGCTCATAAATGCGAGCCATTGCCATAGACACTACCCAACGATGATTAGGCGTGTGAATGCCGCCTATCTTCAGAGCGTTCCCTGCTTTCCTCAAAAACACTTCAAGTGAGTTTAGTAGTTCCACAGTGGCTGGTAAGTCATCTTTTTTTAATAATTTATAACTAAGAGCCAAGGGTTCAACGACAAAACCGGTATCCGGGGTAGAATGGAAATTGGTCGTTAAAAGATCTACGGTACCATCTTTATGTTGTTTTTTTAATAAAAAATCAATTGCCTGTTGCAGACGCAGCACAACATGGTTGCTATGAAAATATGCCGATCCGCTCATGACATAAGAGGTTGTCAGACGTTGAATAAATCCTGCTGTGCTCCCAGGATGAAAGATCATAAATTGGTCTGGTATACCACCATAATTTAGATGAAGCGCATCTACAATCTGTTGTTTCAGTAATTTGGAAACTATGAGATCATTTTCTCCAAGGAGTTTTTCCATCCATGTTTTTGACAATACGATGGGAGCCTCTTTTTTGCAACTATTGCTACTTGTCGACCATAAAATCGCCGCGCCAAAACTCCAACCCAGATGCTCTGAAAAATCTCTTCGATTCATGCCAAATAATTCTTGATCAATAGTTTGCTAAATGTCCCTATTAGAGGCCTCTTTTCGCGTCCCAGCCAACAACTCACTCTAAATCACCTTTCCCCCTTAATCCGATCCACTTCTCTTCTTCATCCCCTTAATGCTCTGTCGATATTGGGTGACGACGGCATCGGCACCAAGCGGGGAGCGCCGTTGTTGGCGTCCCTGCCAACAACATCTTTCTTCATCAGCACAACATGAAGTAGATGACTTAGCCTTTTTCAATTTTATAGACAAGCCAATCGCTGATATGCTCCAAAATAATAACTTTAACCGGGATATCGGATTAGGGAGTGTGTTTTTCACTCTACTTAGATAATACTGTCCCTTTCAAACCGATTAATATGCGAAATAATATCAACTCATCAGTTTTCCAGCTGGTTATGACCCTCTTTCTTAGTTGCACACTGATTAATCTTTCCGCAATGTTACAGCCCAAAAATGTGTCATTGCATGCCGATATTTCACATGCTATCGAACCACTTAAAATCGCAGTTGTGGGGCTAACTCATGATCATGTCAACTGGATCTTAGGGAGGAAAAACATGGCCGATATCCAAATGGTGGCCATCGTCGAACCAAACCGAGCGCTGGCTCAAAAATACAGCGCCCGCTATGGATATTCGATGGATATAGTGTACAGCACCCTGGAAGAGATGTATACTCAGGTGCAGCCAGAAGCCGTCACAGCCTTTAACTCGATCTTTGAACATTTGGCCGTGGTCGAATTTTGTGCCCCTAAAGGCATCCATGTGATGGTTGAAAAGCCTTTGGCTGTGAGTGTAGAGCATGCAAAGAAAATGATTTCTCTGGCCGAAATACATGGTATTCATTTACTTACCAATTATGAGACGACCTGGTACGACAGCAATCATGAGGCCTATGATCTGGTACATGAACAACAAAAAATTAGTGATATCCGGAAAATCGTTTTTTACACCGGCCACCGCGGGCCTCGTGAAATTGGATGTAGCGAAGAATTTCTAGCCTGGCTCACCGATCCCATCTTAAATGGTGCTGGTGCGCTTACTGATTTTGGCTGTTATGGAGCCAATTTGTCTACCTGGTTGATGAAGGGACAACCACCTATTTCGGTCACTTGTGTTACCAAGCAGATCAAACCCAGCATCTACCCAAAGGTTGATGACGATGCCACGATTATTTTAAACTATCCTAAGGCAGAGGTAATCATTCAAGCCTCCTGGAACTGGCCATTTAGTCGCAAAGAGATGGAAGTTTATGGTCAAAAAGGCTACATATTTTGTAAAAACGGGCGGGATATGCAGGTTATGGTGGATGAAAAAGCGGGATCAAAAACATGGCAGCAAGTGAATCAACTGGCCGTATAAAGGACCCATTTGCCTACTTGCACCGAGTGATTAAAGAAAATTACCGCGAGGCCCCTTTTAACCTATCTTCTACTGAAAACAATAAGATCGTAGTTCAGATACTTGAAGCGGCTAAACGCTCGGCTGAGACTGGCCGGACCATCTTGTGGCAGGATGTTGACAAATAAGACCAAGTTCTAAAAGAGGCAACCTTATTTAGAAATACCACGAAAAATCTACCTTCGCCCCTGTTAGTTTGAAGCTCACTATGTTTAAAATAAAACTTCCAGAGCAGATCCAGGAATTCATAGTTCCCAAAATTAAGTTTGCGAGCACATCATTATTGGCCACTATTATTGATTACACGATCTATCTCTGCTTAGTTTATTCGGGTTTCAATAAAGTCTATTCTAACATCACTTCGGCCAGTATAGGTTTTCTGGTTAATTTCTTTCTGCAAAAAAAATTCATTTTTACACTGCGGAGAAAAGCACATCAGACCTTCTTGATTTCTATGTCTTTTTCCGCCACCGGTATTGGTATCAGCACGGTTCTCATCTATCTTTTTAATAAGAATGCTTTTCTTGATCACCACCAGTATTTGACTAAATTGCTGGTGATGGGAATTATGTTTTTATACAATTTTTACACAAAAAGATTAGCGTTTGAAAAAACTCTCAAAGCCTAATATCCTCCTCCAGCCAATCTCTCAAAGGTGTTTCACTCTCCCAACTTCGGGAATCCAGCTTCCGGCTTATTGCTTCGCTCAGAGTTGGCAGAGGTCGCAGAGTTTTGGGGTTTGTCCGAACGCTTTCAACTTCCGGCACCGGGCATCCAACATCCAGCTTCCGACTCCCGGCATTAATCCTCTCGCAGAGTTTGCAGAGTTTTTTTTCGTCAGGTATCAACTAGTCCTAAAATCCATTGATCCCAATAATCCTAATTCTGACAATCACAACGTCTCTTGGCATTGGGCTTTCAACTTCCGGCACCGGGCATCCAACATCCAGCTTCCGACTCCCGGCATTAATCCTCTCGCAGAGTTTGCAGAGATCGCAGAGTTTTTGTCATCAGGGCATCCACCAATCCTAAAATCCATTGATCTTAATAATCCTAATTCTGACAATTTCAAAGTCTCTTGGCATTGGGCCTCCAGCTTCCGGCACCGGGCATCCAACATCCAGCTTCCGACTCCCGGCATTAATCCTCTCGCAGAGTTTGCAGAGATCGCAGAGTTTTTGTCATCAGGGCATCCACCAATCCTAAAATCCATTGATCTTAATAATCCTAATTCTGACAATTTCAAAGTCTCTTGGCTTTGGGCCTCCAGCTTCCGGCACCGGGCATCCAACATCCAGCTTCCGACTCCCGACATTAATCCTCTCGCAGAGTTGGCAGAGATCGCAAAGTTTTTGTCATCAGGGCATCCACCAATCCTAAAATCCATTGATCTTAATAATTAATAATCCTAATTCTGACAATTTCAAAGTCTCTTGGCATTGAGCCCCCAGCTTCCGGCACCGGGCATCCAACATCCAGCTTCCGACCCCCGATATTAATCCTCTCGCAGAGTTGGCAGAGATCGCAAAGTTTTTGTCATCAGGGCATCCACCAATCCTAAAATCCATTGATCTTAATAATTAATAATCCTAATTCTGACAATTTCAAAGTCTCTTGGCATTGAGCCTCCAGCTTCCGGCACCGGGCATCCAACATCCAGCTTCCGACCCCCGATATTAATCCTCTCGCAGAGATCGCAGAGTTTTTTTTTCGTCAAGTATCCCAACTAGTCCTAAAATCCATTGGTTCCCAATAATCCTAATTCTGACAATCACAACGTCTCTGGCATTGGGCTTTCAACTTCCGGCACCGGGCATCCAACATCCAGCTTCCGACTCCCGGCATTAATCCTCTCGCAGAGTTTGCAGAGATCGCAGAGTTTTTGTCATCAGGGCATCCACCAATCCTAAAATCCATTGATCTTAATAATCCTAATTCTGACAGTTACAACGTCCTTGGCATCTGACTTCCGACTTCCAACCTTATTTTCAAACGGAGGAATAGATCCGCCGCTACACTTCTACTCGAGATCTCTCCCGAAGATGTTGGGATCGCTGTCAGGACCTTGCTCTCTTCCGACTCCGGTCTTCCGTCTTCGGGCTTCCGGCTCATTTTCCTTACCCCACGACCCTTCCCTTCAAAACCGGTCTGCGCTCGCTTTTGTCTTGCTTGCCCACACTGTTGATCATCGTCAGTTCAAGATCACGGTCACTAAATTTAAAGGTCAGCTGATCACCATGGATACCTTCCAGCATTTTGATATTTAATTGGAGAGTATCTTGTTCTACCCAGGTTGCGGTGGCTCCAATTTTTGAAGGATGATCGGTCCGGAAAAATACCGGAAATGGATATTTGATGGTTGCTGGATTGGTAAGCCATCTTTCAATCCCTGATGTAATTTTCTGATCTCCCTCCGATGTTTTAAACACAAAATCAAGTGACTGATTACCCGCAAGTATTTGGATGGAAGACACGTCAAATTGATTTTTATCCAGATGAATTGTTTTACTCATTATGGTGCTGTTTGCAAAACTTGCATTTCCTTTTGGGATAGCAAGACTCAGCGTTTTTTGCAATTGCTGGAGATCCTTAAATAACCCTGTTTTTTCGGGCAGTCTGCTGGCAGAGATCCCAGGCACCAAGTGATCAAAAATAATTTGCATGGATTTGCCCATGTCCCAACTCTCACTGGTGGCGGCAATCACGATATCCTGTTCAGGCATTACAATGCAGTATTGGCCGTAAGCGCCATCACCCCGGTAGACCCCGGGCATCTTACACTGCCAGAACTGATAGCCATAGCCGTTTGACCATTCGGTACTGCCCGGATTGCTAGGAGTATGCCAGGCAGTGGCTTCCGTGACCCATTGTTTGGGGACGACCTGTTTGCCCTGCCATCGACCCATTTGCAGATAAGTGTGGCCAAAACGAGCAATTGCCTCAGTGTTGACCCTGAGACCAAAACCACCCGCATTGATTCCTTCCGGAGATTTCACCCAGTCATATTGGCCAATACCCAAGGGCTCAAATAGCCGGGTTTTTAAATATGCTTCCAAGGTCTGACCCGATTGCTTTTGTACGATAGCACTCAACATAAATGTGGCTCCGGTATCATATAGGAATTTTGTGCCCGGAGCATGGACCACCGGTGTTTCCAAAAAGGAATGAATCCAGGGCTCGTGGGGCTTACTCAGTACCCGTGAAAAACTATCTACATCATGCCCGGTATTCATGGTAAGCAAATGCTTTACCGTCATCTTTTGCAGATTAGGATCCTGATATTGTCCTGCAAGCTCCGGAAAAAAGGACAGCACTTTGGCATCTATATCAAGCAGACCTTCATCCATAGCAAATCCAACAGCTGTGCTGGTAAAACTTTTGGAAAGCGAATAGAGTGTGTGCACATACTCTGGCTTAAAAGGATCCCACCAACCTTCGGCGATTACCTGACCATGCCTCATAATCATCAAACTATGCCATTCATAATCACAAGAATTGGCCGAGTTTAGCAGATTAATGATTGCCTGCGAATCGACGCCTTGCGACTCTGGGCTGACCCTCATCAATGACTGGCCTATCCCTGATGTTGACTTACACGCATGTAATAAAGGTCCTAACCCAATCATTAGACCAGCACCTGCTAGCTGATTGAGGAAATGTCGTCGATTCATTAGATTCATCATTTTTAGTAATACGGCAAAAGACAGGACTTGTACCAGCGAATTATCTTGATTTAATTGAAACAGCTCCAAGCATTTCTTCAGTCATCAGTCATCAGTTCTTCAGTCTTCAGTTCTTCAGTTCTCAATTCTCAGTTCTCAGTTCTCAGTTCTTCAGGCTTCGGTCTTCAGTCATCAGTCATCGGCTTTCCCATCCGCTACTCAAAAAACGGCATACCCGGTGTCGCATACTTTTTCATGGCCTCAAAATTAATATCGACACCGATACCTGGTGTTTCGGAGACCGTGATAAAGCCATTTTCGATTTTGAGTTTATCGTAGATCACGATTTCATCAAACATCGGATCGGTGTGATAATAAATCTGCCATTCCAGAATCATGAAATTGGGCACCGTAGCACATACATGACAAGATGCCATCGCTCCTAAAAAGGTGGCGACCATGTGAGGAGCAAATGGCACATAGTAGAGATTAGCTAAATTGGCAATGCGCTGCGCTTCTCCTAATCCTCCGGCTTTCTGCAAATCCGGCATGATAATATCAACCGCTCCCTTTTCCAGCATCTCCCGGAAACCATAAGCGAGATAGACATTTTCCCCGGCACAAATCGGTGTGCTGGTAGAGGCAGTAATTTTCTGATAAGCATCGATATTTTCAGCCGGTATCGGTTCTTCCAGCCACATTAGATTAAGCGGTTCAATCATTTTGGCCACACGCTCCCCCGTTGTCGTATCATACCTACCATGCATGTCGGCGCAGATATCAATATAAGGACCAACCGCCTCCCGAGCAGCCGCCAGTTGATTGTACATCCGTTCCAATTCTCCAGGGCTAGCCGTCCAATTATATAAATCATACTTTGCCGGATCCGAGCGCTGATCCAAGTCAAACTTGATGGCGGTAAATCCCATGTCTTTGGCGGTTGATGCGTTTTCCGCAAAATCTTTTGGCGATGGCAGATTATTCTGATAAAGCGCCGTATCGCAATAAACCCTGATTTTATCCCGGAACTTACCACCCAACAATTGATAAACCGGTAGCCCCAATGATTTGCCGGCCAAATCCCAAAGAGCCGATTCAACTGCCGACATAGTAGCTACATACATACCTGACTGGCCACCACTAAAAACCCCGGCACGACGGATATCTTCAAAAAGTCGGTGTACCGCCAAAGGGCTCTTATCTTTCAGCATCCGGGCAAATCGCTTGACCAGGTGATAACCCCCTATTGTAGCATCGACACCCTCGCCACATCCGTAAATATCCTGATTGGTCTCGATTTTTACAAAAAGTCCATTGCCACCCCGGATAAATCCGCATTTAAGATCCGTGATTTTGAGATCGGATGGGCTAGATGTCATGGGAGTTTTTGGAGAGCTTCCTGATATTGGCTACCAAATCCAGCGGCCAAAGGAAATGCTCCCATCATGGCACTTTTCTTTAAAAAAGATCGTCGGGCATTTTTTTGCATATCAATTGTTTTTACCAGGTTCTTGATTCAAGTAATTTTTTTATTTGCTCTTTCGATACGGGCAATTCATCGATGTGGTCATTTAACCATTGAGAAAAATCTTTTTCAATTTCTGCTGACCAGCGATTATCTATTTCTGCTGCACTATATTTTTTTTCTCGAATCCGGGAATGTCCAAACATATCCCGAAGTCGCACCACTTCTGATGTAGTCACCACTTTTTCCGCCAGTTGGGGTGGTATAAAAATAACACCACCATCTCTACCCAATACTACGTCGCCTGGCATGACCATCACTTTCCCAATCCTGGTTGGTGTGTTCAATCCCACCAAAGTTGTATTAAGACGGTTCTCGGGATTATTTAAGTGATGGGATGGATGATAACTTCTCACGAAGGAGGTAAATCCTTCGATATCCCGAAGACCATTGATATCACGAATAGCTCCATTGTATACAATCCCATTTCCTGAGTTAGTGAAAATCGCATTACCGACATTATCACCAATCGTAGGGCCGTCTACGTGAGCTTCAAAATTATCGCCCACATACACATCTCCGGGCACCAGCATGGCAACCGGCCAGGCATTCTGCGATTTTATTCGACCATCCTGATCATGACCCTTGTCATCAATGGCTCGCTGTACATCTGGTCTCCCCGGCATAAAAGTAGCCGTGAGAGCTCTGCCAACGAGGATATTCTCCGGGTGAATCACAAGCCAGTTTTCTTCATACTGGTAGTGATAACCCTCATTGCGCAAGACAGCCCAGGCTTCCTCGTGAGTGACCAACTTCATGCGTTCAATGATTTCGTCAGAAACTTTAGGCCTACCATCTTCAAATCGTTCACCTTTCCACTCCCGGGTGAGATGAAGGAGATATTCTTTTGAAATCTGTTGGCCAAAGGTACTTGCACCCATCGCTATACAAATACCCATAATAAAAATTCTATTGCAAAGCATCTGTGTTACATTTTCAGGTAAAGAATTGGTCATTAATCTATTGACAGGCTTAAGTTAATCATTCTCTCGAATCTACCACAAAACACTGCTCATTGATTTTGGGTGCACTATGAATAGTATTCAAGCCGGTCATCAATATGATCATTAGAACATGTCGAATCAAATCCTGAGGACTTTAAGAGAAGTCAATCTTAAGAAATCTATTAATGCAGTTTAAAAGTTGGAATGGTGGTCACGAGGTACATTCGTACTGTAGTAATCATCAATGTCGTATGTTCCTGAAAAAGCCACAATCCCTTTTATCAAATCTTTGGGTAATTTCCTTGTATCAAGATATCTCACTTCCATAGCAACCAAAGTAGCCAGATGGGCACCTGATGAAAAGCCCCCAACCACAATTTTTGTACGACCAATTCCATAGGCATCAGAGTTGACGAACAACCATTGAATGGCATCAGCAATATCTTCAATATGAGCGGGATGCTGCACACCTTCTTTTCAGGTGGTATCTCTCCAAATCTTCGAGCTTAGTCTATGACCAACCGATGCCACTATGATACCCTGCTTTGCCAATTGTCTGGCCAATTCCATCTCGACATCCTTATCACCATGAGACCAGGCTCCTCCTCCTATCCAAACCAATAATGGGCTATCCTTTAACCCTTTATTGCCAACAAGATTTAAGGTTTAACAACTATCGCTCTTCAGCTGACCATATGGCAAATCATTGATTTCCCATAGTTCTACCTCCTGACCCTGAGCACCGGAACTTACGAGTAAAATAAGGAGGCTCGCCACCAGCTTGATCATATTTAACCATGGAAAACTATTCATGATAATATGTCTTTTCTCAAATTGTGTTTTGAAATAGTCTTAGACAAGTGGTTCTCAAATATTTGCACAATACCCTCTAATTTTGTTCGAAACGAACGACTCCACTATCCATATTTATCGGTCATGTACTCATAGGCTGATTTGCTGAGCTCCTCCAAAATATCCCATTCTACATCTTCCAGTTTATTAATGTACAGGCATGATTTTCCGGTTTTAAATTTTCCCAGTTTCTCCATCAGATTATCATAGCGATCAAATCCCGGCACAATGTACAATGTCAGGTTTTGTGCTCGGGGAGAAAAACCAACCTTCATAGAATCCCCTTCCCTCCCACTCTCATACCTATAATGATAGTCGCCAAAACCCACAATATTGGTGCCCCACATTTTAGGCGCAGCACCACTTATCTTTTGCATCATTGAGACGATTTTTCTTGCATCTTTTTGCTTCTGCCCGTCCGTGATCGAACTTAAAAACTCTTCGACACTATTGCTGGTTTCAACCGTCTTGTTTTTTGCTTTATCCATTGGTTCTGCATTTCCTCCTAATGATCCATGTGTTGATTAATAACCAAAAATAAAAATAACCACTTCTAAAACAAATTCTCAAATAACTACTGCTTTCACTGACTCAAATAACTGCTGCTTTCACTGATTCTGAATTATACTCAACTACCAATCCTTTTTCTTGAGAATAAAGTAACTCAGCCCCAAATTTACTGCGAGCCATCCCAACACAATCACTGTCTCCCGGATACCAACATATTCCTGAAATTCCCTTAGAAAATATTTAGGAAAGGGTACCGGAATCAAATTATAGAGACTGCGAACCGGTAATAAACTGACAGAACTTCGAATTGTATCATAAACATGAGGAAAATTCTCTAAGAAAATGCCCAAAAAAGGCTCGAACATAATGGTGTATAAAAACAAACCAACAATCACTAAACCTGCCTTCGGAATTAACAAAGTTATCCAAAAACAGAATGAAAGATAAGTCAGCAAAACCAGAAAATAAGCCAATACGAAATCAAGCGATTGTAAAACATAGGGATAGCCTTCTTCATTTGAGTAGAGACCACCCATCACCAGTCCCAAAATAAATAAAAAGATGGTTGCAAAAAACACTCAGCACTAAAATATGGATCAATTTTGATAACCAAAACTCCGATTTACTGAGGCCATCAATAATATTTTGTCGCAAGGTTCGATAACTGTCATCATTAGCTACCGAAATCACCACAATAAATCCCAATATTATCTTACAGAAGGAGCCTAAATAAGCGCTATTCTGCCAAACATCGGGAAAATCATAAAGTGGAATCAGGGTAGGATCCAGACCGTTAAAATCGGCTCCCTGCCTTTTTAAAAACTGCAGAAATAATAAACCACCACAACACACTAATGCCACTGCCAATAAATACATAGTCACCAACACCCAGTATGGCCGGTAATTTTTCATTTTCCACCACTCTATTTGCCAAAGTCTAATCATGCTCTGCTAAAATTCGTAAAAACTGCTCCTCCAGATTTCCGCTTTTTTCACGTAAAAGTGTCAGAACAACGCCATGACTAATCAGATATTGATTGAGTTGCTCCGTCGTAATGTCTGACGCGCTCACTATGAGACGGTCGTCTTTTTGCTCGATTTTTTGAAAATTCCCAAAACCAGTGAGGACCCTGGTTAGTTGTGGCATATTCCGTGATGCCAGCTCTATGGTCGATTGATTGGTCAATGCATCTTTTACACTGCCCTGGTAGAGTTTCTGGCCCTTACCTAGTACCATAAAATGCGAACAAACACGTTGTACCTCGTCCAATAAATGGCTAGCCAAAATAATCGTCTTACCTATTCCCGCTATTCTGCGAATGAGGTTTCTGATCTCAACGATTCCTTGCGGGTCCAATCCATTGGTCGGCTCATCCAGGATTAAGACACTGGGATCGGACAATAGGGCAGATGCGATGGCAAGTCTTTGCTTCATGCCCAGTGAATATGTTTTGAAAGGGTCATTCTTACGATCCCATAAATCAACAAGCTTCAGTACCGGTTCGATTGCAGATCGGTCAACATCTTTTATCCTTCCTGCAATCGCTAAATTTTGGTATCCGGTCAGATAAGGATAAAAACATGGGGTTTCCAGGATTGCTCCAATTTTTTTACGGACATTTTTTTGCTCATTTTCGCCAAACCAGCTAAAAGTGCCTGAGGTCGGCTGCACGACCTGCAGTAAGAGAGCGAGGGTCGTCGTCTTGCCGCTTCCATTAGGACCTAAAAACCCAAACACCATGCCCTCTTCAATAGAAAGATCCAGTCCATCCAATGCATGGATTTTGCCATAAAATTTTGTGAGTTGTTTGGTGTCTAAAATTTGCACAATTACTTAGGTTTATTCTTCAATAATCACCTTGCTCAAGGTATCCTGATTGAGGCTATCCACAGAAATACTGTCTTTTGTTGCATCATCCTCCTCTCTTTGTATACCTACCAATGAAAATACATCCAAAAAATCTTCCCCGATACTGGTTGAATCAGCAGATAATGTTTGGATTAATTGATTGAGGCTCCATATATTAATCTGACCTACGATGTCAGCAAGGTAATATTCGTATTTCGTGGGCACCATGAGAATGGACTGGTTCGGGTCCTCTTTACCAAGAAAATAAATTCGCCGGCCGTTCAGATTAACGGTGGCATATTCCTCAAAATGCTCTTCAGCCTGGAGTCTTAATTTTAAATCCACCACATCATCCACTCCAAATTCATCTTTCATACGGTATACCACCAATTTCCTGACATTCCTGATTAATTGGTAATAGTCCGGATTGTCCTTCAAATTAACAGCACGCATAATGCCGGGATAAAAGAAAAAGGTTCTGTCTACCCCATCCCCATCTTTCAACTCTGAAAGGACTTCGCTAGTAGTATAATGCTCAGATTGGCAAGCTATTATGCTCAGGACGATTAGAATTGGAAAAATGATATTTTTCAAAATATGCTGTTAGCATTTAGATTTCCAATATAGTATTTCTCAGACATCGGGTTGACAGAAATCGACCGACATCAATGAATGGACTACGTACGTTTCAACCAACCGGCAATGCTGATTCGTGAGCGACCAGCCGGATGCACCTCATGCTCCACTTCGTCACTCTTAAAAAAGACGGACCTCCCTCCCAGCGGAAGAATTGAAATATCCCGGTCTTGAAGATAGAGTGACAATTTACCACCGTCCGTATCTAACCAGGCGTCATTCAAATAAATAACCAATGAATACTTGCGACCCAGATCCGCTCGAAATTGATCCAAATGTCTTTTATAGAAACTACCTTCTTCATAAAAAGCATAGTGAAATTCGAAATCATTGATACCCGTATAACATGTTTGATTCAGATAATCTGCAAATGCAGACACTCTCTTGATGAATGACTTTTCAAAAATATCTTCACTGTTATTCTCAATCCAGGATATTTGATCACCCCGAACTTTGAGGTTCTTTTGAAAAGAGAATCGTTTACCAATACCGGCTGGATGCATCTGACCATCGCTCCATCGTTTTTGAAGATTAATCCTTAGGTCAATCGCTAATTCTGGGTCCAAAAAGTCATCGACTACCCCAAACTGGTTTGTGACGAGCCCTTCGATGAGTTCCTCAAATTTCAACTCATCACCCCTATTCGTTGACACAGCCGGCATATTATCTCTTTTTGATCGTTCGATGGCATAGAAAAGAATGTGCAATCTACGACCTAGAGTCCAACACTGGTGCTATATTTCGACAGAATCAGGTACTACCTACTGAAGGGCCTCTTCCAATCGATGTTTCCAATTTGGAAAGGGATCTACAATTCCCCTATCGGCATGTCTATGTACTACAGAATTAAAGTAATAGGGCAAATCAACGAGATTCGATTGATAATAGTTTTTATATTTTTCTCTACCCTGATCTCTCACGATTCCGACTATTTCTTCAACTTTTTTCAGCTGCTGCTCCAAGGAACCACTGTCGTTGTCAAACGTCCAGACATAGGTGGCATGCGAATTAATGAGCTCCCAAATAAAATGATTCTTTTGATCACCTGCTACCACAAATAAAAATCCAAAGTGGGGAGCCAAAGTAATCAGTATTCGCTGATTTGACAATTGTTTTCGACCAGCGAGATATTCCAATTGTTTGCGATTGCGTACGACGCCCAGGTCGGTGAGACTCTGGATAATATCCAATGCATTCTGATGAAAAAGATTAGCATCCGGCTCATCATAATATTCGTTAAAGATTTCATCCGAATTGAATAGATGTTTATCAATCGCAATCACTTTGGGTGCCTTTCTCAATCCCAGAATTCTGGTATTCCGGAGAGTGCCAACCATCTTTTCGTTGATGAGATCAATCTGCTTTGAAGTACAGATTAATTTGCGAATCCGATCTTCATTTATAGTAAGTTTAACCAATACATCTAATGTTTTCTTTCCTAAAGCCTTTGAAAAATAACCCTTGATAAATTCAAATTCAGGCAAGATGTGAGTGTTATCGATCCGTAATTCAACCGGTTCACCCAGGGCAGGTAAATCGGTCCAAAACTCAACTCCTCCCAGTACAAACTTTACTGAATTGAAGGAGACCTTTAGTTGATATTGATAATGTTGCACCTTTTGTCCAGGTATATACACCTCCTCGCTATCGATAATGTAGGGTAACAAGGCACTTTTCTTATAGGCTGATACAAACCCGGCAAAGTAATACCAGTTGAGTTTCTCAAATTCGATCGATCTCACACCTTGTTTTAGTTGTTGGGTATTAAATAAGTGTGTATCCATGGGAAAATAGTCAAGCACTCCAACTACCAAATGCTGCTGGTCTCGTTCATATGATTTAAGCTTAATCTTCCAGGAGTACTCTATTCCGGAATGAATCGTAAAATGCTCCGCTGGCAAGTTGGTATCAGTCCACTCCAAGACAAATCCTGGGGTGAGAGAGACACCCACCGATGACACGATAATGATGCGAGTCCGCTCTTGATTGTGGGTCATCAAATGATATGTTTATACTCCAAATATAAGTGAATAACTCCTGTGAGGAGAGGCTGGTGGGACTTTCGACTTCTCCTGACGATCTCCTTTTCTTGGCGATCCGGCGAAATAGATCCGCCGCTACACTTTTGGGCATCCCGGCATCGGACATTCCGGCATCGGACATCGGACTTCGGACATTTCGGCTTCGGGCATCGGGCATCAGGCTGCGGACATCGGACATCGGACTTCGGACATCGTGCTTCGGACATCAGACATCGGGCATCGGACATTCCGGCATCCGGCATCGGGCTTCGGACATCGGACAACGTGCTTTGCCATCCTTCCACAATTCCATCTTTCCATATCCCTACATTACTCTATTTTTACCGGATTTAATACTGATGTTATGAACAGACCCAGTCCAGCAATGCCAACCTACACTCGTGAGGAGATCGACAATACTTTTATTATTCTAAAGGCCAACCAATTTGCGGTAGGATCAACGAATGCCCGTGAACGTATTGAAAAATTAAAAAAATTTCACCGGATCTTTCTCCAATATCGTCAGGCCATTAAGGAGGCCATGTTTCTTGATTTTCGCAAGCATGCATTTGAAGTAGACCTCACAGAAATCTATACAGTCACCAGCGAATTAAAACATACAAAAAGAAATTTACGGCGATGGATGGGCAAACACAGCACCCCAACTCCACTGGCACTTATCGGCTCCAGATCCTATATTCATTATGAAGCCAAGGGGGTGGTTTTGATCATTTCGCCCTGGAATTTTCCTGTGACCCTCACTTTTGGACCCTTGATAGCAGCTATTGCTGCTGGAAACACCGTGATAGTAAAACCTTCTGAGCAAACACCAAATACGGCGCTTGTTATGCAACAAATTGTAGAAGAAGTATTTGAACCAGATGAGGTCGTCTTGTTGCAGGGCGGTATTGAGACTTCAAAAATTCTTTTGTCTTTACCTTTCAATCATATCTTTTTTACGGGGTCTTCGAGAGTAGGTAAAATTGTAATGGAATCAGCTGCAAAACATCTAACCAGCGTAACCCTCGAATTGGGAGGAAAGTCACCAACGATAGTTGACGAGACGGCAAATATTGACCAGGCAGCCCGGACCATCACCTGGGTTAAGTGCATCAACAATGGTCAAATATGTATCGCACCGGATCATGTCTGGGTCTATGAAAAAGTCAAGGAAAAATTTATCATCTCGGTAAATCTATATTTGAAAAAGTATTATAGCGAAGATGCTCACAAGGAACCATCCTACGCCCGGTTAGTCAATGAAAATCATTTCAAAAAGGTCAATGAGCTTTTTAAAAATGCGATCGAAAAAGGCGCTAAAGTAAGAGCAGGCGGCCAATCAAAAGGAGAAGAAAATTATATGGACCCTACTGTTCTGACCGACATTCCAGAAGGAACCGATATTATGAAAGAAGAAATCTTTGGTCCGGTTTTACCGGTTCAATCATTTCAAAATATTTCCGAATTAATCACCCAACTCAATAAAAAAGAAAAACCTCTTGCTCTTTATATTTATAGCCGTAACCAAAAAAACATCCGTCAAATTATCGAAGGTACCCGGACCGGTGGCACTTGCATTAATAGCTGTGGTATTCATTTCTTTAATAATAATCTGCCTTTTGGAGGTAGCAATTTTAGCGGCATAGGCAAAGGTCATGGTTGGTTTGGATTTGAGTCTTTTTCAAATGCCCGAGCGGTATATAACCAGTTCATGCCTAGTGCATTGGAAATACTTGTACCACCATATAATCGCTTCAAGCAAAGAATTATCGATTTGGCGATTAAATATTTGTAGGGTTTCTCAGCGGTAGAAATTTTCCAGGTGAAGCTCGGGATTTAATTTTCCTGCTCTACATATTTCGGATAAAAGGCAGTTTTATGCTCCATTCCATATTGCTCCATGCTCCATACTCCATGCTATTACGGCGTCGATGCTCCGATTTGTTTGGCCCAAATAACTAGTCCTCTGTCGTCATACAATTGAAGTCCAGCATTATGATCATTGATGTCAAACAAAACAAAATGGTGCTTTTTAATGACGGTATCCATTTGCACTTGCTCATCATTCTCATCGGGTTCAAGATGACCTCCGCCACCACCAGTCACCAAAAAATGTGTTTTTTGATTGCCATACATTTTTTTCAGGAATTCGAAATCATGGCAAAGTCCCGATACCACAAAATCAATTCGGGATTGCTCCGCAAACGTATCTACAAATGAGCGGATAAAATCATCACCCTGGTAGCCAGGCCGTCCCTGAGCATAGGGCGGTTGGTGCACCAATATAAAACGCCAGGTAGCTTGCTGCCAACTGGGAGAATTCATGATATTTAACGCCCATTGATATTGAACTGAATCTAAACCCATGGGAAAAGAACCATTCGGATCTAACGCCATAAAAATAGCCGGACCAGCTGACCAGGTGGTATAGGTAGACTGTTTTTTATTAGTAAAATGTCTCAGATAATTCTGAGGAATCAGGTCATCATAGTATCCATTGTAATCATGAGCTCCTGTTAAGGGAAAGATTTGTACCCGTTTTTCAATTAACGGTATGAGGCATGTCAAAAAGGAATACCACTGGGCGGTACTACTGCCATCCACCACAAGATCACCCAATCCTATACTAAAATCCAACCTGGGAATATTTAACATGAGATTACACAAAGATTGAAAAGTATCCCAACCGCCCTGGCTATCTCCCCAACAAGTAAATCTGACAGATTGCTGTCCTTGGACTACAAATCCGTCAATGGGTAAAAAAACATCTGATCGATAGAGGTCTGATAAATAAATCTCCTCCAACTGTAGCAACACATTATTTTGCTCTGACCAAATCAAATCCAGGCTATCGCGATTTTTCCATTGGACCTTTTTCAGACCACCCTGTGTGCCATTGTTCAGAACGCGGATTTTCAGCCAGCAACTGTCGTCATTTTCAGGTAATTGATAGTAATATCCATTAAAGGCAGGATAAGCTGTGTCATCATAAAAGATCTGAGCTCCATCATCGGCCTCGACGAAGAGATAATGATCAGCAGAACTCTTCATTTTTGCTACATACCACATGGCCTGATCTGCCAACAATACCCTATGGGGCAAGATGACCTTTGGCCAATCATCTGACGGTGTAGGTGTCCTGTCAACTTCCAGCTGTTTCATGCGACAGGTGTCCCACTGCCACACCTCAGGCAATGAGACAGATGAAATTTTACCCTCAGACTGACATCCTCCCATTAAGCAGGGTATGGCCATCAGCATGGCAGTTAATCTTGCCAGGAGAGGTCTTAACGCCCATATTTTGCAAACGATAACTCTCACTTTTTCTTTCATACTACGGACAATGCTCATCATGAAGTACCATCGAGATACTCACTTAAACTTGATCAAGGTCATCTTGGCTGTCTGAAATTCGAATGTTCGCCGATCATTTTGTAATAATAGAGCCAAATAGTTTTGTTTCCTAATTTTTAGGAGTATTCGATCGGAGATCGAAAGGAGTTTCCCGTCCACGAACAGCAGGCACTATTAGGACGCCCAAAAATCAAATGCGTCATGGAGTTCAACAGATTAGTCAATCAGCTCCGCATCTGCCAGCACAGTACAATCAGTAAAATCCTGCGGGTCCATCCCGCCGACACTGACAGATCCTATTCTTCCAAAAGGCTCTTCCGCTGGCTCTTAGTCTGATTTAATCGAAATACAAGGGTTAGGTTAATTTGACGTGCTCTTCGGCCAGATTCAGCTTCTGTGTAAAAATTATTTCCTTCGGTAATCGTGCGACTAAAGCGCGTATTAAATACGTCGATTACATTGAAAGCCAGGGTTCCCTTTTCTTGCCATAAATCTTTAGTAAAAGAGAGATCAGCAAAAGCTCTTGACTTACTTCGTCCTTGCGGTAAGTCCTGAGGAGCTTCATAGTTCAGACGTAATTGCAGGTCCGATCCTGGCATAACGTTAAACCTGGACGTGAGTCTGGTAAACCAACTGTAAGTGTCTGCTTTAAAATCCTGATCCAAATTAGAACCATCGGTGATTGCCTTAAAAAAATTGATATTCCAGTCCGATTTCCACCATTTATACAAGAATATCGAAGCAATAAATTCCAAACCATAAGCATCTTCTACTGCCAGATTTTCCGGTTTCAATGTTGAAAAACCCTGATCATCTACTCTACGGATTTGAAGGATCCTATCGATAGTGTGCCTGTAATACAACGAGGAACTAATAGAGCCTTTTTCAAAATAATGAATATATCCCAGGTCATAAGCATTGGCAAATTCAGGATCGAGATCGGGATTGCCCGAGAAGAAATTCCGCTGATCTGAGAAGGTCACATAAGGACTCAGGTCGCGGTACACCGGTCGTCTCACACGGCGACTATAACTCCATTGGAGTGCATGGGAAGAAGTTAAATTGTAGGTAAAATGAAAGCTGGGAAAAAGATTGGAATACTTTCTCGGATTTGATTCATTCGTCTCTTGCAAGATGGTTGTCACATCGGTAATTTCTGCCCTTAAGCCCGCCTGATAGCTGATTTTTTTTGATTTATTTCCTAAAATTCCATAAAATCCATGGATGTTTTCTTCATAAATAAAAATATTATCCAAACCCGGGATAGGAATAAACGAACCGTTTTCATCCGCTTCAGATACCAGATAATCATTTTTCATATCCCGGATACTGCTGCGGACTCCCAACTCAAACTTGCCTTCCCTTCCAATAGGATGTACATAATCTAATTGAAAAATATATTGTTTTTCAAATTCATCATTAAAAGAACTCTGTAGCAGATTGCCTATCGCATTAGGGGATCCATCGGCAAAAACACTATTTTGGGTGAACAACTGATCGGAAATTTCATCATAGGTTAGATACCGTGCGTCAAATAATAATTCCTGACCTTTTTCTTGTAGTTTTTCTTATAGGTAACTGCCAATTCGGAATAAGGCTCATGTTCATCTTCATCCTGCATTCGTTCAGTGACAGAAAACAGGTTATGCCGGTCATTAATAAAGTCCTTGTACACCAAATTGCGAATACGGTTTACATCAGTGCGTCGGTATTGATATGAGGCCGTTAGAATATTTTGTTCATCAAAAAAATAATCTGTTCCTATCCGAATAGTATTGGCCAGCGTTCTTGTGTCACTTTCAGATGTTTGATCCGAAATCAACGTGGTGTCGTCAGTGTGCACTTCCTGGTTCAAATTTCCAGCATTAAAAGGCACCCGGTAAGCCAGACTATAATTCAGAAAAAAATTCAACCGGTTCTTCCGGTAATTGAGTATCGCACCAACACCATAGTTCGGCCGATGGCCCCCAAGTAATTCAAAAGAACCATTTACTCCTTCCCTCCGCTCCTTTTTCAATACAATATTAATGATGCCGGCCATGCCCTCCGCTTCGTAACGAGCTGATGGGTTGGTAATTACTTCCACTTTCTCTATCTGATTGGATTGTAATTGCTGAAGACCTGCACTACCCTGAAAACTGACCATTCCCGAAGGCTTACCATCGACTAAAATTCGCACATTGCTGCTACCTCGTAGCTTGACATTTCCCTCAACATCTACAGAAACGGATGGGATATTACCCAGAATATCTACAGCTGTTCCTCCCGCATTCGAAAGGTCTTTCCCAACATTAAAAACTTTTTTATCCAGTTCAATTTCAAGAGAACTACGCTCTGCCTGAACAAGTACCTCGTCTAGATTTTGAGAAGAACTGCCGAGTAAAACATCTTCGATGACCAATTTTTTATGCTGGTCATCTGCCGTAACTAAGCCGGTCTTCAAAGGTTCATAACCAATGAATTCGATCAGCAAATAATATCGATCATAAGGCAGTGTGAGGGTATAAACACCTTTCTCATCGGTAATCGAACCGGTGATCAGAGTCGAATCTTCATGCCGATATGCGCTGACAGTGGCGTAGTCAAGTGCTGCACGCGAAGTACCATCAAGCACTTTGCCTGTAACCATACTAACCTGGTCTGGCTGTGCCTGTGATATCAACACTTGCATAAGAAGACCAAAAATCAAAAATAATCTACGCTGTCCCATCCTTGCTTTATTCATAATCAAGTGTACCCAATGATAAACATATCCGTCAGCAGAACGAGTGGATCGATTTTGATCTTATAGCACCACGAACATAGGAAAGAAGCCGCGTTTAAACAAATGCATGTGATTAAGGTCATCCATTACTATGGTAAATAATTAAGTGGTTGATTAGTTAAGTAGTCAAGTGGTTGAATGAACTCTTGAAACCTCATGATCTTCATTGACAGTTTTCACTAAACTACTAAACCAAAGTGTTAATAACTATGGGTCGATACCATGTTAAGTGGCATCCAATTTTTTCATAGATACGGTATCCCATTTAAATATTCACCAGGTACCCTTCCGATCGTTATATGACTTCCCACCTGTGGTAGCGACAGTAATGGAACCAAGGGCAACGATGGAAGAGTCGCGTAATTTTATTTCTAAAATGAAGACGTAACCGTGCTTCTGATGGAGGATGATTCGACCTGTAATAACCCTCATGCACCTTTCAAATAAGGAAACCGGACACGAATTCCTGGCATTAAATATTTGAAGAAAATTTTACATTCGCATGACATTGTGGAATTTTGTATTTACATTTAACTGGTGCGAACGCGCTAAAATTTCCCGATAGAAACAACGACCAAATATACTCCGACCTCTAGATGTATTCACTAATCTAACTACAAACAAATGAAACTAAATGAGTCCCATGCTTTGCGGTTGTTCCCATTGCGGACCCCGATAAAGGCTTTTCTTTTGCAGTTTTTCATATGCTTTGCATTCATCAGCTAGTCGGCCAGACCGTAGTAACCGGTACGGTCAGCGACGAAGACGATGAGCCACTAGTAGGTGTCAATGTGCTTTTGAAAGGGACCACTAAAGGTACTGTGACCGATCTTGGAGGTCTTTATACCATTACTACTGAAGGGCCGGAGACCGTGTTGCAGTTTAGCTATATCGGCCATGAATCTCAAGAAGAAGTCGTCGGAACCCGAGGGCAGATCAATATCACATTATTGCCAGATGCTAAGACTTTGAGCGAAATTACGGTAGTAGGATATGGCTCTCAACGACGCTCAGATCTCACTGGAGCCATCACATCCATACGTGCAGAAGAAATTTCTTCCTTTCCGATTGCAAGAGTTGATCAGGCATTGCAAGGAAAGTCAAGCGGCGTTTATGTTCTCAACACAGACGGCTCTCCTGGTGGAAATGCTTTGATTCGCATTAGAGGTAGTAATTCGATTAACGGGGGAAATGAACCATTGGTGGTGATCGATGGATTGCAGGGTGGAAATCTAAACTCTCTAAATCCCAACGACATTCAATCCATAGAAATATTAAAGGATGCATCCGCCACCGCCATTTATGGTTCGAGAGGTGCAAACGGTGTCATCCTTGTAACGACGAAATTGGGCAGGGAAGGAAAGCCAGTGATCGATGCCGGATATAATGTCGGGTTTCAATCCTTGCTCCGAAAGCTTCCTGTCATGAATGCTGGAGAATATGCCAGACTATATAATTTGATCAGGTCAACTCAAACCGGAGATGGAAATGTACCGGTACCGGTTTTTACGGACCAGCAAATCGCTGGTTTTGATGCGAATGGTGGCACCGATTGGCAAGATGTAGTTTATGAGATCGGCGTCATCCAGAATGCACAACTCGGAATGAGTGGTGGATCAAAAAATCTTAAATATTTAATCTCCGGAAACTATCTGAATCATCAAGGCATTCTAATCAATTCCGGGTACACGCGAGCCTCTCTGAGGGCCAATCTTACTGCTGAAATCTCAAAAGCGGTAGAATTTGGAATCAATTGGAATTTTACCAAAGAGAATGCAACATCCCCTTCCTTTAAGCGGGAGGTGGCATTTGTGGAACAAGTCGTCAACATTGCTCCACGTTGGGCTCCAACAGAGCCCGTATACAACGAGGATGGGTCTTACTTCAGGCATCGCAGTTATGGCGCCAGTGACACCTGGAATCCCTTAGCTTCCGCCGTTGAACCGAAGCATGACAATCCCCTGAGTCGCAACAATGCGAGCATGTATTTAGACTTCAAGTTGTTAGATGGATTGAGTTTTCGGGTTGTGGGTGGAGCACTGTTGGAAGATGCCTTCCGGAGAGAATATCAAAATCAGAAGACACTTACTGGTTTACAAAATAATGGGCGAGGAATTGTGAGCGAGTCGATCTCTCAGCGCTATCAAAATTCTAATATTCTTACTTACGATAAAACTTGGAGCCAACACCACTTCACTTTTACCGGCCTGTTTGAACAAATTTGGGAGGAATATGAAGAAAATGGCACCAATGCAACAAATTTTCTCGTGGACGACCTTGGATACGACAATCTTGGTGGTGCCACATCGCTGAATGTTTGGTCAGTGCATAACAAACGTGCACTAAGCTCCTATATGGGGAGAATCAACTATGTATTGGCAGACAAATATCTTCTTACGGCAAGTTTTAGGGCAGATGCTTCATCCGTTTTTGGAGATGATCATAAGTGGGGATACTTCCCATCCGCTTCGGTGGCTTGGAGGCTTTCTGAAGAGTCCTTCATGCAAGAACTTGGTAGTTTTGACCTAAAGATTAGGGCAAGTTGGGGAAAGACCGGCAATCAAGGTATCAGTCCCTACCAATCGCTGGCCAGGCTTTCATCCGGAGGAGATCTGCTATATCCATCTGATGGAGGAACTACAACAAACATTGGTTTTGGCATCGGAGGGCTGGCGAATCCCGACCTCAGATGGGAAACTACTACCCAAACGAATTTAGGTGTTGACCTTTCTTTTTACGGAGGAAGACTTACATCGACGATAGACATCTACAAGAAGGTTACAGACGATCTCCTGATGCCAAGAGAACTTCCCGGCTATGTGGGAGTTCCCAGTGTCCTGGACAACATCGGATCTGTGGAGAATAAAGGCTTAGAATTGACAGTAGGTGGAGACCCAATTATTGGGGACTTTTCCTGGAATACTTCCGTTAATCTCACCATCAACAGAAATAAGGTCCTGGACCTGGGCGCAGATGATCGAATCGCTTTTAATACTACACGGGGTGGTTACAATCTACGCGATTTTATGGTGCTGCAGGTTGGGGAGTCATTTGGCACCATGACGGGTTATGTCTTTGAGGGCATTTGGGGCACATCAGAGGCGGAAGAAGCACGTAGTTATGGACAACTCCCCGGTATGGCAAAATATAAAGATATCGATGGGGATGGAGATGTGGATCTTGATGATCGAACCATTATCGGTAATGGATACCCGGACTATTCACTGGGGTGGACCAACAGTTTCAATTACAAGGGCTGGGGCTTTTCATTTATGATTCTCAGCTTCCAGGGTGTAGACCTCTTCAATCAACTTCGAATCCGAAGAGAAGTGCAGTGGGAAGGCAACGATCCAAGAATGCTTAACTACTGGACTCCTGAAAATCAAAATACCGATATGCCCGGCTATCTGGATCAAAAATATGTGCAGGATCAACAGCTCAAAAACAAATATTTCCTGGATGGTAATGAATCTTCCCGATATGTTGAAGATGCCTCCTTTATTCGGTTGAAGACTGTACAACTTTCGCACAATTTTAACCAGCCATGGCTAACCAAATCTGGCATCCGGCATCTCAGGGTCTTCGCGAGTGCCACAAACCCTTTCACTATCACAGACTACACGGGCTATGATCCAGAAGTAGCGGCATTCCCAGAAAATGATGCAAACGTAGGGGTGGACTTTAGTGCATATCCTCCCTCCAAAACGTATACTGTAGGAGTTGAAGTCAGTTTTTGATTAATTAGTCTTATCACATACTTACCAATGAAAAAGATATCAATAAAATATAGTGGAAGGATCCTGGCATTGCTGGTCTTGACACAATTTGGCTGCGTCGATCTTGAAGAAGTACCGCTGGATTTTCCCGGACCAGATAATTTTTATAACTCTCCCTCCCAGATTCAATCCGCTTTTGCCTCTTCCGGAAGCCGATTATATTCGGCCTGGAGCGTCTACTCATATGGCGCCTATAACGCCTTCAGGGGAACAGACCAATTGAGTGGAGGTGATCTTGTGTTGAGTGCATCCCACGCAAACGAGTTGTGGAGTGGTCATTACCGTGCCATTGCGGATATCACCCCGGTATTCTCAGCATTGGCAAATGACCGGTTAGGGTCTTCAGCAACTCAGGAAGAAAAGCATGTGCTGCTAGCTGAAGCCAAATTCTTGCGCGCTTTTAATTATTTCTGCCTTGTTCGCATGTATGGCCCTTTACCCATCGTCACTGAAGAGACGGATGTGACCGCTGATGAAATAAAAAGAAATCCCATTTCTGAAGTGTATAATCTTGTGATTTCTGACCTGATGTTTGCAGTCCAGCATCTACCGGATCAATGGGTGACACGCCTGGTAGGCCTACCAAGGGCACGGCCAAGGGGTTTCTCGCCAAAGCATACCTGACAATGGCCACGGCTCCAACAAATGATGCATCGAACTATGCGAAGGCACGAGATTGGGCCGCTGATGTAATGGACGATGGAATATATTCCCTTGTCCCAAATATTGAAGAGGTATTCATGCTTCAAAATGAACACGGCCCAGAGGTAATGTGGAGTTTCGAAGCCACTGAAGACGACCCTTCCACTCCGCCTCAGATTTGGCTTCCAGGTCACATGGCGGATGGGTGGACCGATCATGGAGCCAACAGGATCTGGCATGAAGCCTATCCCGATCAACCGAGAAAGTCTTCGTATTTGCTATTGGAAGATTGGGACGGAGTTCCATACACGAATTGGCCCAACGGTGGAGGCTAAAATGTGCGAAAGTTCCTGTATGATAGCAGGGGAAATCTTGAAAGACTCCTGAGTACTCCAAATATTCCGATCCTCCGGTATGCCGATATTCTCCTAATGTATGCGGAAGCCTCTAACATGGCCAATGGCGGCCCCACACCGGAGGCGGTGGATGCAGTAAATCAAGTCATTGATCGCGCCAACGGTCATGTAGACAATCCAAATTATCCGAAGTTGACCATGTCCATGACGGCCCAAGAATTCGACGCAGCCGTTATAAATGAGCGAAATTATGAATTGTGTTTCGAATTTGATCGCTGGCACGACCTGGTTAGGAAACGAATTCTTTGTGATGTCGTAAATCCAGATGTAAAGGTAAATTGTGATGATAATGATTACTTATTCCCAATTCCACAAGCTGATTTGCGTCTTAATCCGTTGCTCGATCAAAACCCCGGCTATCCAATTCCTTAGGATTGAGGTTTTAAATTGAACAAAATAAACCCTTTAATAGTCACTCCTTGAGTGACTATTTTTTTTTCATGGTCTAAAAAATCGACGTACTTTCAGAGGATGTATTTTCGATGGTCTGGTTATAGCTTGGTATTGATCTGCGCACATCTGTGGTCATGTGGGACCGAGACCCAAAACGCTGACAACACACTATTCTCGTTGATACCACCATCAGAATCAGGAATCGACTTCTCGAACACGCTGCATCAAACAGACACCTTCAATATTCTATTCTTCGAATTCTTTTACAACGGTTCTGGACTTGCTGCCGGTGACATAAACAATGATGGTTTAGTCGATTTGTTTTTTGGGAGCAATATGGAATCGAGTAAACTATTCTTAAATAAAAGGGATCTGAAATTTGAGGATATAACAAAGGAGACTGGAATCGACACCAAGGGCAAATGGGTGACTGGGGTAAACATGATAGATGTAAATGCAGATGGCTGGCTTGACATCTACCTTTGCGTCGGTGGCAATATTGCAGATGACTATCGCAATCTACTTTACATAAGCAATGGAGACTCCAGTAATCTACAGTTTATAGAATCCGCTCATCAGGTCAACCTCGATGATAATGGATACTCCACTCAGGCCGCATTCCTGGATTATGATCTGGACGGGGATCTTGACATTTATTTGGTAACCTCGGCAATGAATATCCCGAATAAAAATCGAATTCGAGAACGGAAAGGGGATGGATCAATGACGAATACAGATCGTCTTTACCGAAATGATGGATTGGATCCCACTACCAAATTGCCGATCTACACAAATGTTTCATCTGCTGCAGGAATCACCTGGAGTGGTTTTGGGCTCGGAGTCTGTGTCAGCGACATCAATCGTGATGGATGGCCGGATATTTATGTGGCTAATGATTACATTTCTAAAGATTTACTTTATATCAACAAACAGGACGGTACATTCGAAGAGGCGGTTGATTCATTCTTTAGTCACCTGAGTTACAGTGCGATGGGAGCAGATATGGCCGATATCAATAATGATGGATTAATCGATCTCATTGCTGTGGATATGCTTCCGCCCGATCAATTTAGGAAGCGGATTATGGCTGGAAGCGGACGCTCCTACAATCGCTACCAAATGGAAAAGGCAGCGGGGTATTCGGAACAATATATTCGCAATACATTGCAATTAAATAACGGCAATAATACCTTTAGTGAAATCGGGCAACTGGCAGGAATCCATCAAACGGATTGGAGTTGGTCACCGCTCCTTGCTGATTTTGACAACGACGGCCTTAAAGATCTTTTTATTGGAAATGGAATACCCCATGATATAACCAATATGGATTTTGTCTCTTACCAAGCTTCCAAATTCAGGAACTCTAACACAGCATTTGCCGAACAATATCGAGACCTCATTCGAGAGCTGGATACGAAAGGAAATGTAAAGATCCCAAATTATCTTTTTAGGAATATAGATGGGATTCAGTTTGCTGATAGCTCAGCAGCATGGGGATTTACGGAACCATCTCAATCCAATAGTTCCGTTTATGCGGATCTGGACAATGATGGCGATCTGGATCTTGCGATAAACAACACCAATCAGGAGGCGTTTCTTTATGAAAACAATCTCAATACTCTGAAGAATAGTACTCATCACTTTTTGCAAATAAAACTAGACGGCCCTGATGTGAATAGACAAGGTATTGGAGCAAGAATTAGAATCAAAGATTCGATTCGGGAGCAAACTATCGAACACTATCCAGTGAGAGGTTTCTTGTCTTCCATCAATTGTATGATACACTTCGGCCTTGGGGAAGAGAATACGATCGATCAGCTGGAAATTTGGTGGCCAGATGGAAGATGGCAAAAAATTAATCAACTTAGTGCCAATCAGATAATCAACATCTCATATGAGGACGCGCAGGAACGTGATGGCAGTGAGCACCTGATTGAACAAAAGAAAATGCTATTCACGAATGTGACATCCATCCTTGGACTC
The DNA here is from genome assembly GCA_016711125.1 of Saprospiraceae bacterium. Lineage (GTDB taxonomy): Bacteria > Bacteroidota > Bacteroidia > Chitinophagales > Saprospiraceae > JABDMH01. Next base: position 44,629 of record JADJTQ010000010.1, read on the forward strand.
CACTACGAACATGCAGAACGGAACTTTAACGATTTTAGCATTCAACCATTAATTCCACATCAATACTCGCGGGAAGGCCCTGGTATTGCCGTGGCAGACATCAACAATGATGGCCTTGATGACTTTTATGTTGGAGGCTCAACAAGTTACTCTGGACAAATCTTTCTACAAAGTAAATATGGGAAATTCACTACTCAACAGCTTCCTGGAGACCACAATTATGAAGATATGGGTTCTCTTTTTTTTTGATGTGGATGGAGATGGAGATGAGGATCTGTATGTCGTGAGTGGGGGAACCGGATTACCACCAATGAATACCTTTTATGCAGACCGGCTGTACATCAATGAAAATGGACGGTTTCGGCAGCATCTCGGAGCACTGCCTGATATCCGGATCTGCGGATCAAAAGTTGCGGCTTGCGATTTCGACCAGGATGGAGACCTGGATCTCTTCGTGGGTGCTCGTATCGATTTAGAAAGATATCCTCTTCCCGCCAAAAGTTATCTGCTTAGAAATGAAAGTGATGAGAAGGGAGTTCATTTCGTGAACATAACCGATGAAATGGATAATTCACTGGAGGAGTTTGGCCTTATTTCTGATGCTCTTTGGTCTGACTTTGACCAGGATGGCTGGTTTGACCTCATCCTATGTGGTGAATGGATGCCTGTCACTATCTTTAAAAACGAGGAAGGAATTTTGAAGAACATCACACCTGAAACAGGATTAGAACCGTACTCGGGTTGGTGGAATAGTGTTGCTGGTGCTGATTTTGATCAAGATGGTGACATGGATTATGTCGTCGGTAATCTTGGGCTAAATTCTCGCTTTAAAGCCTCGTTGGAGGAACCAATGCGAGTGATTGCAAAGGACTTTGATGCCAATGGCAAGATCGATCCGATCATAACGTATTACCTGGATCATAAAGACTACCCCATATATGATCGGGATCAATTATTTCGGCAACTACCAAATCTTCGCAAAAACTTACCACTCTATCAGGATTACGCACGAGCTCAGATCCATGAGATTCTTAATGCGAGCGATCTCTCAAATGCATATGTCCGGGAAAGTGCCTATATGGCATCAGCCTATCTGAAAAATGATGGCAATGGACATTTTGAGTTCACTGCCCTTCCCATTGAAGCCCAATTGGCACCAATCTTCGGAATCTTAGCAACGGACTATAACGAGGATGGATTACCCGACATCCTTTTGTCAGGCAATTCGTATGCATCTGATGCAGAAACAGGTCGGTACGATGCCTCTTTCGGCGTCCTCTTGTTGGGGCAGGGAGATGGCACCTTCCAGCCTCTAAGCTCGGTCGAAAGTGGATATTTTGTTAAAGGAGATTCGAAAGGCACAGCACTGTTGACACTTGCAGATGGGAATAGGTTGGTCCTTACTGCCATTAATAGCGGATCATTGCAGGCACATGAGTTTAATACAGAAGCAAAGAAAGAATTCAAGTTGAAATCGGATGATGCTTCCGCAACTTTAACTTTCGAAAATGGAAGATCCGAAAGACGTGAATTTACTTATGGAAACAGCTATCTGTCGCAATCGACCCGGAGGTTGCTCATTCCAGAAAAGGTCACAAGCATTACTATCACCTCATTCCGGGGAGCCGAAAGAAAAATCAGTCTTACAGAAAATCACAAATAGAAATAGACCCACGGGCTTCGCAGCGTATCCTGACGATACCTTATCTTCTACGCTGATTTGCCATAAGATAGATGCGAAGGGACAGCCATTCAATCCCATTATTGCGGAGGTTCATTTACAATCTGCTTGCATCGGCACTTGGTATGACCTTCGCATGCTTCGCTTCCTCGACATTAGTCACACTAGCTTTAGACTGAACGACAATTGGTCTAATGTGATCCTCTCATATAAATGGGTTTTCAAATTGAATACGTATGCTTTGCAAGGCGTACTTAATTAAATACAGTCAAGAGCGATAACTTCGTGGTTTTTTTTAAATAATTGATTTGTCAATTTCAGGCTGCTTATATAGATAGAATCAAACGCATTATGCCAGCAATAATTTACGGAGGCTAAAAAATTTGACACCTAAGACTGCTTCACTTCAAGATTTTGCGCAGAGTTGTTGTTGGCAACCTTGCCAGCATCGGCCCCGCGTCAAGGGAATGGAAGTCGTAAAACTGCCTTACATTCAATTAACTCTTGGCCCAAAATCCCCTTTAGCATCCCTTTTGGTCAGATATCCCTCTAACCATTGAGCACACTCCCTAAAGTCGTGGAAGAAAAATTCCTCTTCAACCAATTTACCATAAAGATTAAATCGCTCGAAAATATCCCTCGGTTGACCGTGTACATCGGTAAAGACAACTTTAATCTCCAATGCTTGCAAATCCATAACGGCATCTTCCATTGCATAAAGACCTGACTGGTCGACAAACGGTACTTTGTCCATACGAATGATTACGACTTCGATCTCCGGAAGGGCCTTGATCATCTCCTGAAAGCGCGATGCAAATCCAAAAACAGGGGTCCGTCTAAATGCTTGATATAAACCTTATTACCGATCCGACTAATGATATCACCTTCATCTGTCCACGGTATCTCCCGGCTAAATTCAACCAGAGGAGCAGATTTGGTTCGATGATCAATGACATCAGCAATTGTTTTCATAAATAAAATGGAAGCAAGAATAAGACCAACCACAACCGCCTCGATCAGGCCCACAAAAACGGTCAGGAACAGAACCAATAGCATAACCAGAACCTCACTTTTGGGCCATTGGTTTATATGTCTTAGTCCTTTATAATCCATAACGCCAATACCTACTGTCACTAAAATCCCCGCCAGCACAGCCGCTGGAATTTTTGAAGCCAGGGGTCCAAGAACCATGAGGACGACCAGCAAGAGTAAACCTGCAAACATTCCTGATAGTTTGGTTTTACCTCCGGAGTTAATATTGACAACGGTTCTAATGGTGGCTCCAGCTCCGGGTATGCCTCCAAACAAAGCAGCAATCGAATTGCCAATGCCCTGGCCTACCAATTCCTTATCGGGATTGTGTTTTGTTTTAGTCATATTATCAGCGACCACCGAGGTGAGCAGAGAATCGATTGCGCCAAGTGCAGCAAGGGAAGCTGCGGTAAAGATGTACGGACTAATCGTGGCGTAACTAAATTCCGTAAACATACTGAATTGAAGGGTTGGAAATCCAGAAGGTATGAGACCTATGGTGCGGTAGTCCGGAAAGAAGAACATCGCAATCAGAGTTACCACAATTAAGGCAACCAACGTACTGGGAACCGCTTTAGTGATTCTTTTAAATCCGTAAATAATGAAAATCGTAAGCAACCCAAGTAGGAGATTGATATAATTCATATTAGAAAATGCCCGGCCAACCACTCTCAGTGATCCAAGCACTCCTGAAGCATTATTGCTTGCCAGCGCTGATGCTTCTGTATTAATTTCATCTTGGCTAATATCCGCCGCCCGGCGTACAGTTTCCTTAAAATCTTCCAGCACCAAAATCTTCTCAGCTGCTTCGTCCTGAAGAATTCTGTCTAATAAGACTTCCTCGGCCTTGGGCATAAAGTCACGGACGTACTCCTGATCCTCTTTGGCATAATAACCAAGCATCGGCAGCAATTGGGTAATAATGATGATAACGCCGATGCCCGTCATAAATCCGGAGACCACCGGATATGGCATGTACCGGATGTACTGACCAACCTTCAGGAATCCCAACGCAATTTGAATGATACCAGCTAACAAGAATACCATTAAAATGGCCGGGATTGCTCTTTCCAGGTTGCCTTCGTTAGCAGCCACAATACCTGCAATAACAACCATACTGACCGCGGTCATCGGCGCCGTGGGCCCAGATATTTGAGTATTAGTGCCTCCAAACAAAGCCGCAAAGAAGGCGATAAAAATGGCTCCGTACAATCCAGCAGCTGCCCCAAGACCTGACTGTAAACCAAATGCAAGTGCCAGGGGTAATGCTACAATACCAGCGGTGATGCCGCCAAAAAGATCTCCTCTGAAATGGTTAAAATTAAGACCTAAAACCTTTTTCATCTTATTATATGTTGGTTAGATCATCCATGCTAAAAATTAATAAGCCCACAGGATTCTATTCACATGCGTGAACGACAAGCCTTTTAGTTTCCTTATGAACTAATTTTCAACTGATATGACTGATCGAATAAAAATTTAAATAATTCAAGAAATACTGAAAATCGAGGGCTCAGGAGGCGGGGTAGGAATCTCCACGTTGTGAATGGAAAACATATTTTGCTTTGGAATTTCTTGATCTGATTCTTTGCTACTTAACAAAAAGTAAGAGAGTGATCTAAACTGATTTCTAATTTCCGGATCCTTGCCTGATTTTTTCCGGTCACCTTCTTTTTCACTTTCATCTGAAGAGCCCTGCAATTTGACCATCTCCTTGCTGCAAGCTTTTAATAAAGCGATGTGTGACAAACCATTGTTAATCACAAAGGAAAATAGTGTCACTAGCAGCAAGCACTGGATGGTGTTATGAACTTTCTGGCTTCGCATGAATTGGCTGAAATGTGGAACTATGAAGTCCCAAAGATAAGAATTTCAAGGAAGTTTTTCAAATAGCTTGCGATATACCTAAATCCAGGTCGGGTTTAGGAATCCGGTTGAGCTTAGGAGTCCCTAAGTTTTAGACCTCCCCCCAACCAAACCTAGTTACCATATCAGTAATCCATCCACTCGGCTTAGCAATCCCTAATTAATGTGATTGTCGAATCTTAGTATCCGATTGATGGGATAATGTTTATCTTGGGTAAGTCTCGCAATTTTGCTGGTGCCTTAATCAACAGGTTTGAATTGATACAAAGAAGAAGTCATATCCTAAAGAGCTTGCGTTGTAACATGAAGTTGTTAATAATCATGAATACCAACGGGTAGCGCCAGCTCTATTCTTATAAAAGAATTGACTAAGAATATTTACCTTAAATAAACTTGATCCACTAGATTTATAATTTTAAAGTATTTGCCATAGCATGAAAACACATCTTATTATTTTTATTTTAGTTCTAATAAGCTTTCCAATCACTGCTCAAACGAATCTCTACGAGAATCCCGATTTTGATCGCATCGCCCGCCGGCATAAAATAATAGGCATAATCCCTTTCAAAACCACTGTTACCCTTCGCCCAAAACAGATGAAGGACATCACGACAGAACAACTTGATCGAATGGAAAAATCAGAAGGTGAATCCATTCAACATGCGATGTATTCATGGTTTCTGAAAAGAGAAAAACGAGGTGAGCTGACCGTAAAAGTGCAAAACCCTACCACGACCAATGCCAAATTATTAAAAGCCGGGCTTACTGCCGACAATTTTGCAGAGCACACCCCGGATGAAATCGCCAAAATAATGGAAGTCGATGCGGTCATCATGGGTACTTTTGAAACGGACAAACCTATGTCAGAAGGGGCATCTCTGGCTCTTGGAGCCTTATTTGGGTTCTGGGGTAATACCAATAAAGCTGTCATCAATCTATCGATACATAATGGCGCTGATGGTGAACTCCTCATCAATTATAATAAAGGCGTCTCCGGTTCACTTGGTAGTTCGACCGAAGATCTGATTAACACCCTTATGCGCAAGGCATCGAGACGTATCTCTTATTCAAAATAGGTTGTGCTATTTTTTTATAGGCCTGATCGTTTTTAGTGTGTAGTAGTTCTTCAATTTTTAAATTTAAATCAAACAATGTAAGACTGACCAAGCCGGGCTAGCCAGTCCTGTCGGGATTGGAAATCCCATCCTGTTTCAATCCGAAATCTGAAATCAGCAATCAGAAATCTCATTAGGCTTGGGATCCTTTCTTTTTAATTATCTGTAAAATGTACTTCCAGCCATTCATCACCGCTCCATACGAGTTGAATAATATCATCTTCGAAAAAATACGGTTTGTGGGTAAATTGATGTTACCTACGGGGCCCGGAAATGGCGAATCGTCAGCATTGTCGTCCAACTGCCAACCACCAGTCAACCCAACACATTGATACGGGGCCTTGAACTTTTAGACTATCTGCAATGGATAATACACCACCAATATTTAGTTCTTTGGTAAGCGTCAATGCGCCCTTGATCACCGTATTTCCATTTTTGTAGACTTCCAAGGCGTTGGATCGATTGTTGGCGGCTGTACCATTTCCGATTACGAAGAGGTAGTCGGTAGCGACGTAGGGAAGTGGATTATTGGAAGTTAGTGTATCATTAAATTGACCAAGAACAGTCTCCAAATACGATCTTGTGATATTGTGCCTTCCAAAAACAGTGGATATCGACCCATGTGCTATATTATTTGTACCCCATGCAGTAGTATAACCGTTATCGGTAAAATTTGAATTTCCCCATATTTGAGAGTGCTCTCCCCCAGACCCGTCAAATATCCTATTTCCGCTCCCAAAGGCGATGGAACTATAACCAGCAATTCGATTATCGTCTCCAAAAGCAGCTGAGAATATCCCTCCAGCTATGTTATTATGTCCAAAGGCTGCAGAGTAATTTCCAATGCTATCTTTATCCCACTCTGTACTATTGACACCGCCCGCCCTAAAAGCAGCTTTATCGGGATACCACATCATGCGATTGCCTTTGCCCGAAGCTGGAGGATTTGCGGGCATCGGCAATGAAGCAGGTCCTTCAAACAGGACACTTTGACCGAATGATAAAGTTGTAAAGCAAAGACAAAATGCTATCGTCATAATTTTGAATTGATTTTCCATTTTTGTACGGTTGTTTCTAGTTTTCGGAATTTACTTATTTATATGAATCCCTGTAATTTACGTCAATTTTGGAGGATGCAACGGGCACAAGGCCTGAAGAGGTGTCACCAATATCTCCCAGCTTTAAAGCTGTACAGAGGTGCGACAACTCCCTTAACGATTTTCCGTTTTAATCTAACCAAGCCGGGCTTGCCAATCCCTGCGGGCTTGGGAATTCCTTATCGGTCCTCGAATCCAAATCAACAATCAGAAATCAGAAATCAACAATCACTTCGGCGCCACCGGCTCTCCATAAATAAAATCATCCATCACCGATACATCAACACTACCTCCGTCATCAGGTCCGAGGGTGGCATTGCCGTAGGTGATCCGCACATGATGCACGATGGCTTCTTTAAATAAAACTCCTAAAAAAACATAGCCATCATTCATGGTTGCGGTTTTGTAAGAGCCCAATGATTTTTCATTAATATCAAAATATTCAAAGGCGGTATTTTCTACCTTGTCCACATCGATATAGACGGCACCAAAACCTTCGACCACGGCCTTGTTGGTAGAGCCCGGGATATAGAAACGTAAATCCACAATATTACTGCCCGTTGGCGAAAAAACCTTCTCTCCACTAAATGGAGGAAATATCCGGGTATACTGTGGATTGATTTGTCCGAAAGACATTGGGGTGTTCGTTGGATTTGTCTTTGAAGCACTCACCTGAATTTCACCACCTGGCGAGCTAAATACTGCGCCCCTTGCTCTTGTACCTGTATTTGTATTAAAAAAATCCAGCGGATAACCATTGGGCGAAGAAAATTGATCCGGCACACCATCCCAATTAATTTCCCTTCGACCATATGCTTGCGAGCCAGCTGTGCCTCCATTGTTAGTCCCCAACAGTGACCGGTACTCGTCAATACCGGATTGGATATTGCCGGCAACAGAAATTATTTTTCTACCGGATCATCTACCGGGTCATTGGAAGAGTCCTCTTTGGAGCAACTAACTAAAATAGCAATTAGTGAAGCACAAATGATTGCCCAACTGCTGGTCTTTTTTATGAAATTCAGTTTCATCTTAATTATTTTTAATATTTTAATAAATGGTGATCAATGAATTATTATTCTGATTTTGGACTTAAGTAGATCGTCAATCTGAACATTGATTATTTCTCTGTCAAAATTATGAGTCATAATCCATCTCCACAATCACATGTAAGGGTGATTTTTCATGCAGGATTGAGATAGGTATCTTACTGTCACGGAGTCGCTGCAAGCCATTTTAAATTTTCTTCAGTTGATGAATCACCCACCGAAGCCAAAAGAACCCAACCATTAAGAACTGAGATCTTCAAAAAACAGTACTTTACTGACTGTAATTTTGCTACCGGACAGCTATGGCTCTGGAAATAGGAAAATCGGTTTCTTCTGCTTGACGTTTTGTTTGTCAATTTTCGCACGTTAATGAACGCACTTTGATCGTCTGTGCAATTGTGCTTGTCGATGGAATGGAGCAAGTGCCGCAGCTACAGCACAGGATTGGACGGGAGTACGTATATTCCCACACCGCGAATCAGTTAATATGAAAAACTAAGATTTCCCTGCGATACAAATCGAATAACGACACAAAACCTTTTATCTGAGAAAAATCAATTAAAATGAACCTTAAAAAAAACATCATCCCTATTATCATCATCATGTGGCTTATACCTTACTTATCACAAGCAAACGATGATTTCTTTATAGAGGGGTACCCAGATAAACTTAGCTACCTGTCAGGGCAGATGGTCAATTTTCACATCTCCACTTCTGAAGAGCGATGCAGCATTCAGATCTATCGTCTTGGGCAGGAAGAAAAAATGGTGTGGTCTTCTGACAGCATCGTAGCTGGTCTTTATCCGGTGCCGGAAAATGCCTCTTCACACGGGTGCAACTGGCCGGTCGCCATGAATATCCAGATTCCTCATGACTGGGAAACAGGCTATTACGAGGTCCGAATGAAAGTTACCGATAGAGGTGGGAAGTTCGTGCAACGCAATAAACGCACAGCTGAAAGTACTATGTTTTTTGTGGTTCGTAATGACTCACCAGGTGAGCAAACCAAAATCCTGTTGCAATTGGCTACCAATACATACAATGCCTATAATAATTGGGGTGGCTCCAGCCTGTATGGCTTCCATGGCCGAGCCAGTCTGCAAGGTCATCGGGTCTCTTTTGAAAGACCTGGCAATACCCTTTTTTTCACCGCTGGGAGTATGATTTTGTAAAATGGGCAGAATCTCAAAATATTGAGATCGACTATGCAGTCAATTCCGATCTGGAATTTCATCCGGAGATTCTCCAGCATTACAATCTGGTTTTAAGCGTTGGTCACGATGAATATTGGTCAGCACCGATGCGTGATCATCTGGAAGCATTTATCGGCAAAGGTGGCAATGTTGCTTTTTTTAGTGGCAATAGCGTCTGCTGGCAAGTGCGCTCAGAAGATGGTGGTCGTGCTTTGACTTCCTGGAAACAATGGTACAATATGGACCCAGTTTTTAAAACAGGTGGGTATGATACCTTATCAACCTTGTGGAGTCATCATCTGGTAAATCGCCCGGAAAACCAACTCACCGGTGTCGGTTTCTTATTTGGCGGATACCATAAAAGTCATGGTCAGTTTATGGATGGATCCGGTGCCTATACCGTGCATCGACCAGACCATTGGATCTTCAAGGACACTGAACTTTTAAGAGATCAGGAGTTCGGTGGCAAAAATACGATCGTAGGTTATGAGTGTGACGGTTGCGAGATGACGATGGTTAATGGCCTACCCGAGCCTACTCATCGTGATGGCACTCCAGAGAATTTCATCATTCTGGCCACGGCTCCGGCGCGATGGCATCCGGACGACTCAGAATGGTACGATGAATGGGAAAAGGATCGCATTGGTGCCGCAGTGATAGGCGTGTATACCAGGGGCGGGACTGTTGTGACCGTAGGCAGCACCGATTGGGCGCATGGATTGCGGGGCGATGATCCGGTTGTGGAAAAGATTACCCGCAATGTGATTGATAAATTATCCAGGGGTCGCGACCCTTGCAATAAGTAGGTCATGTTCCCTTGGATCGAATTACATCCCCGCTTTTCTCAAGCCCTCAGTAGTTACGAAATACTTGGCAAGCATATTAGGCACCTCCCATTCGGGTAAGTTACCACCTGACAAATAGCCTAAATACTTACGAGTCACCTGGGCAAAGTGTGCTTCGTGTCCATCTTTATATTGATCGGGAATTTGAATAATCCAACCTTTCGAGCTTTCAGTAAAGCTTAGCCCAGAATATTGCTTATTTAATTCAGCGACGGATTTTTCAAATGCCGGCAATAATGCAGCCTTATCCCCCAGAGGCTCGACATATAAAGTTGGTTTATATTGTTCTTCAGCTCCTTGCCTGATGATCAAATTGGCCAACGTACCTCTCATAATACTATAATGCGTGTCTCCGGCTCCCGCAGGCGCTTCAAAGTTCCAAATAACCGATACTTTGGCATAAGTATCCTTTACTTTGAAAATAATTTCTCCATTGGCATAGACCTCCAAAACGCTATCATTTTTGATATATTTTGCAAATAATCCGGATAATTCGCCATTTGAGTCACTTTTAGAAATTGCGCCGGATTTAATTCCGTAGACCAACGTCTTGCCCTTTCCACCTGAATATCAGTCTTATAATCCAACGTTTGCTCCGGGTAACATTCCCAAAAAACCAAGTCAACCAGGTGAGTGGTTACGTCTACAATGCCTTCTCCTTGCTGAGTAACATCAAAAAACCAAGCCGGTCTCTTGATCGGATTGCCTGAAACCAATTTGGAATAATGGTGTACACTCTCTTTGGTAATCGCCGGATCGTCAGCACTGCCTTGCTGTAAACTGCCAAATAAATCAGGAATCAGCGCAAATGCCTTTTGCAATCCTGAGGTGATCTCAAAACGCTCTGTCATGATGTCGTAGAGCAACACATTATTTCTTTTGGCAACTTCAAACGACTCGACCAGAAGTGGAAAGTCTGCAGCTTTAGTCACCATAGGTTTGTCTGCCAATACATTGATCGAAGCCGAAACCGCCCGATGGATATAATCGGTTTTCTTGGCATTGTTTCCCGAAACTACCATTACATTGCCCGGTTTCTGGGCCAACATTTTTAAAAAAATCCGCCCCTAAATAGACTTCTTCTTTCCACGAAGTTGGATTTTCACTCCGGCTGTTATGTGCATTGATTGCAGAAAGGTAATTTTCGACCTCCGGTCCCTGGGGAGCAAAAACATATACGGAATCTGACATATCGTCGTACATATCCTTTTGTACCAGGGCGGCATGAAAATGCCCGGGATCCACATTCATTAGGGTCACTGGCTTCTTTTTCATCATTTCAGGTTTTTCTGCTTGCTGATTGCCACATGACATGAGAGCAAGCGGTAGAGAGATTACAATAATCTTTCCAATTGATGTGTAGTCTTTAATATTTACAATTATTTCTCTCATGGTAATTCTATTGCTGCCTTAATAATTTCAAAAGTTAAGTTAGAAAATAATTCAGGATTCTGAGTTTCGATGGTGCGCATTTGACCTTGGTCATCATTTTGGTAGGCCTCCAGGTAATGGGTAATTGTGCTTCTCTGCCCCAATCCATTACTATGAGGGATTGCGATACTACGACCATTAGACTTCTCAAGCTTTATATTAATTAAATCGGTCAGATTTCCTCCCAGATCGTTGCTGTTCTCAGAATCGAGCACGGATTGTTGATGACTTTTGACCAAATCCATTTTATGCAATTTTTGATAAGCGTAAGCCAGGAGGAAGTCTGATATACGGTCATCCGGATCATATGGTTTACCTACTCCCAAATTTTCCGACCATTTCTGTGCATTCATTAGCAGATCTATCGACTTTTTATATTCTCCCTTTTTAATAAAATCAATACCAGATGCCAGGTTAGCTTCTTCCCATAATTTTCTACCTAACGAAGCCCCTTCATAAGGTAAGATATGCATTCCTTCCAAAAGATCGACCGCCGCAAGATATAACCCATTACCGATTAAAGACCGGGCATAATGGACCTCAATGACATAATTACCGGGTAAACGCTCGTAGGCCTCTTCTGCTGCAATAGTCAACTTACTCTGCATTTGGTGACGCTCATAGTAATTGAGTAGCTCATCCCAAGCCCTCCAATTATTCTTATCGATCAATAAAGCATGTTCCAAATCCGCCAGACCATCCTCCTCCATTTTCTCCTTTAGATCTGCCCGAGCCAAATACAAGGGAGCAAAATGAATTTTCTCCGCAAACTGGTTAAGGATCTTTAATGCCTCCTTTTGGTGCCCAAGTGCCCAATGATTTAACGCCAGAAAATACCTAAGTTGCCAATTACTATTTTTTTCGATTGCCCACTCCAGTACCTTTAACGTTTCGGGCCGGTACGGAAAAACCAGGTTGGGTGATAGATCTGCAAGGCGGTCAAGGTATTGAGCAGGTTTTTCCGGATCTTTTACATACTTCAAATATGACCACCATAAATCAATTAGGAGTGTTGCGGAGCTAGTTCAAGTACGGCAAGAGCATCGTCATTTCTTCCTAAATTAAAGTATAGTATGGCAAGCTCCAAATAGGTTTGATAGTTAAGTTCACTGCGATGACTATTTAAAACCGCCTGCTTATCACCTTCCAATTTGCTGATCAGAAACTGTTCCATTTTAGCAAAGTGGTTTAATGGATCCAGTGCCCGAATTGCTCCAATCTGACTAATCGCTGCCACGGTATTACCAGATGCCCGGGCAGCAATGGTCAACACAACACGAGCACCCATATGAAATCGATTAAAATCAAGCGAATTACGAGCATAACGCGAGGCATTCTCCCAATCCTGTTTTTGAAGTGAGATTTCTGCCATCGCACTGTACGCATCTGCCCGGAATTTAAGTGAACGTGCAGCCCATCCAAATGACTCCAGTGCATCGACCTTCATATTTAAAGCCATGTAACAATTGCCGGCAATAAAATTAGCATCAGGACTATAAATGTCAATCTTTAATGATTTTTTCACAGTGCCCAGGGCCTGGTCATATTGAGCACTTCGGATTTGTAAATCGGCCAGTGCATTAAGAGCAGGAAGGTTGTCCTTGTCTAAATTCAAACATTTATTTAGTAAAGTTTCTGCTTCGGTATAATCCTGAATTCCATCGCTTCAATGCCCCTCTGGTATAGGGCAAAGACTGATTCCTTATCCGATTCTTCATTCCTTTATTTTCCTGAAAATCGCGATCGAGTTTTAATCGGCTCTCATGTGATGAATATTGAAGTTGCATCTCATCGACTGCAATCGTATAACTTCCTGTGGCCGTCTGACCGTAATCATCTTGACATCCATGGGTTGCAGATCTAATTCAACATTCAATTGGCCGCCCTCAAAAGTCATCATGAGATTTCCCTGAGATTTTTCCAAAGCATTAATACCAATTTCAAGGCTATCTCCCTTTTCAAAAACATGTAATATTCCTTTCTTAGACACATCCGAGAGCCCGCCAATCTTTTTCACGGGAAACCATATCTCCCGCCAAAGATCAGACCTTCCGGGTTCAAAATCTGCTTGAGTAATCGGCGTATTGACCCGCCCGGGAGAAAATTGATTTAATAACCGGCCTGCTTGAAATTCAATATATTGTCCATCAGTATCCGTCAATAAATCTTCCCAGATGCCACCGGAGCGTGACAATGCCCACAACCATAATTTTTGCCCCGCATTTCATCATAGGGAGACCAATGACCAAATCCAAAATTCCGGTTGTGATAATATCCCCCAAAAAAATCATTGTATTCACCAACTACATGATAGGATTTGCTCGGACCGAAATTGTTCTCTTTATATCTATTTAGATTTCGTCCTGCTTCATCTACTGGCCAACTGTGTGCATCGCCGGGATGCCCTACATAGGTGGTACCCGGGCAGAAAAGCTCCAGATCTTCCGATGCGACTGCCGCACCCGTCATCCAATTATAGTATGACTGAGTTTGGTGCGTCGGATTGTACCACAAGACTCTTGTTTCAAAATACGCCTTATCCGAAGCAAGATAAATCTCGACCCGCCATTGAGTATGCGATGGGAGGTCTATAGTACCTACGGTGCAACTTACACTACCATCCTCATTAGTTTGGGTATTATAATCAACCGGGGTCGCTGTTGATGGGTGATGGCCGATAATACCGAAATTAAATTCAATACCCCCTGAAGTCCAGGGACCCCTCATTGAAATATTTCTGAACTTCATCACTTCATTTCGATAAATAAATTCTTCACCGGTCGATTTTTCGATAGCACCCCATACTTTTCCTCCAACTTCCGGAAGTACATATACTTCGATATAATCATTCTCGAGTTTGACTACTTTCCACTCTTTCATCACTGATTCATGTTGATAGCCTTCGTATTTGAAATAGGGATAAATCTTAGGATTTGAAACAAGAATTGGAACGGGATCAGGATCATCAAAAGTATATGTTTTAAAGGACTGATTAAACTCGCTGATCGAAGCCTGGCCCTGGCCATAAACTACCATAAGCTGAAATGCCGGCATTTGTGAAAGCGTAAGCACAAAGGCGATCAAGAGAAAATTTTTATCGAAGAACCTCATAATTTGTCATCCTTTAGTGTGAAGATAACTCAAGATAATGATCTCCTGGCAAATAGGAGATGTTCTATGGCAGCAGCAATTTCTGACCATCAGCGTCCAAGCAATAGAATTAATTTAGATTTGCCGCCGAAAATACCGAGAATGAGAGCATCCAGATGGGCCGTGAACAGTATATTTTTTACCAATGGCGTTCTCTATGCGACGTACGTATCCCGGATTCCGGATATTCAACAACATTTTGATCTTGATTACCGTGGAGTAGGTTTTGTACTGCTCACAGGAGCGGTAGGGTCCCTAATAGCAATGCCTTTCACCGGAGGGCTTATTGGGAGGTGGGGCAGCAAATCGGTTACCCTCACAGCATCTTTCTCCTTTTGCCTGGCCGTTGCATTATTCATGTTGGCTCCATCTGTTGGCATTTTGGCTTTGATTTTTTTTCTCAAAGGCATCGTTGCCGGGATTACCGATGTGGCAATGAACGCTCAGGCTGTTTTAGTAGAGCGGACCTACAAAAAACCAATTATGGCTGCTTTTCATGGGGTGTTTAGCCTAGGTATGTTTGCTGGAGCCGCGGTTGGCACCCTCTTCATTGCTCTAAAAACAGGTATCTTATGGCATATGGTTGTTATGGCCTCGACCGGGTTTTTATTAGTTATTATTTTATCGCGGCATTTGATCCGGGAAGACCTGGCAATAGCCCTGGAAACGATTAAAAAATCGAAATTCTTTAACATACCAGATGCTACCTTGATAGGCATTGGCATTATATCCTTTTGCGGAATGCTGGCTGAAGGAGCTATGGCCGACTGGAGCACTAATTTTATGCGTGAAGTCATGAGTGCCTCACCATCACTGGCCCCGGTAGGTCTCACTGCCTTCTCCCTGGCCATGTTGATCGGACGTTTTTTTGGTGACCGGGCGAGAATGTTTTTTGGAGATCAAAAATTAATTAATTATTCCAGTCTGTTGGCTATTGCCGGATTAGCTGCAATAATTAGTGGTATCTGGACTGCTCTTACTATTTCCGGTTTCTTTCTTATTGGAATCGGCTTGTCGGTCATTGTGCCGATTGCATACAGCCAGGCAGGAAACAGTCCTGGCATAGATCCAGGTACTGGCATAAGTATGGTTACCACCATTGGATACTCCGGATTTATTGTTGGTCCGCCTGCGATCGGCTATCTCGCTGATTGGAAAGGTCTGCAAATGGCCTATGGATTTGTACTGATTCTGTTGATCATCATGTTTTTCCTAAACCGGCGAGTACCTACCAAAGTCTGATTTTTATGAATAAAAGCACCAAAACCGTGACCAAGCAACGTCGGAATTTGGAATTTGAAATTCCCCTAAAAGCACCAAGTACCAAATTACAAGCACCAAAGCCGAGACCAAAGAGTTTTGGAATTATATCAGACCGTGATACTTTCCCGAATAAAAGTACCCCAGGTTAAATTCATTTTTCCAGCCTGGTGCGCATCAGCACGCTCAATGGCGGTCTGGGCGGCATGTTCAACTACCCATTCAAAATTGTCATCGCCAACAGAAGTTGCTTCTGCATCAGGTGCAGGATTACAAAAATCGATGGCATAGGGAATTCCGTTTTTTACCGCAAATTCAGCGGTATTAAAATCATAACCAAGAGCTTCATTGATTTTAAAAACAAATCCCTCCACCTTTTTTAATAAACCTTTGGGATATTCAGGGGTCTCTCTCAGGTACCTTAAGTGATGAGGGTTTCTTGGTTCATAGGGCATGATGTGCACATATTTTCTGCCAATACAATAGCAACGAAAATAAAAATCAAAATCGATGTTCTCCTGGAGCATCATCACCAGTCGGTCGGTCTCGTTGTACGCTTTAAATAATTCATCAAAATCATGCACTTTATAGACACTTTTCCATCCGCCACCAGAATGAGGTTTCATGTATAATGGAAAACCACCAAGATATTCAACCATTTTTTCCCACTCAAGTGGAAATTTCAAATTGCGAAAAGAATTGCCACTGGTATCATGCGGCATTTCTTTGGAGGGTAATAAGACGGTCTTTGGGACCGGAACCCTGATTTTTTCAGCAAGGACGTTATTAAAGAACTTTTCGTCGGCACTCCACCAGAAAGGATTATTAATAACAGCAGTATCACACGCAGCGGCATTTTTCAAATAGGCTCTGTAAAACGGCACGTCTTGGGAGATACGATCTATAAGTACCGCATAGCCACTGCTTTGCGCTTGCATTACTTCTTCTACATGGGCAAGTTCTGCATGGATTCCTTTTATCTTTTTGGAGTTGATCCGGTCAACAAAAGCCTGAGGAAAGGTTTGCTCCTGTCCAAAGAGAATTCCAATTTTTTCATAATTTTTCCGATTTGGCACTGCAAAAGTAAGCTTTTTCGACGCAATGCTCGTATACCAAAAAAGCATAGCTCAGCAATCGATTGTTCGGAATTGAATACCCCCTATTTCATCAAGTTTGATCACATTGCTTCACCAAACAAGAACTTTTTTATACCTTCCATAGATGACTAGTAAAGTAAATCCTCATTCGTTATTTACCGAATTCGACATCTCCCTGTTTCAGGGAGGAAAACACTTTCGTCTCTATGAGAAATTTGGTGCCCACATGATGACACATAATGGTGAAGAAGGTGTTTACTTCGCCGTATTTGCACCTAACGCCGACCGGGTCGAGGTTGTCGGTAGTTTTAATGATTGGAAGGGACAAGGATATAGTCTTTTTGTTCGATGGGATACATCTGGAATTTGGGAAGGTTTCATCCCCGGGGTCAAAATGGGCGACCTTTATAAGTATCAAATACACCCTAAGGTAGGCCATCAAATACTCACGAAGACCGATCCATACGGGTTTTATCAGGAGGAAGCTCCCAAGACGGCCAGCATTGTGTGGTCCCTGGAACACAAATGGAAAGATAAGCAATGGCTAAAAATCAGGCATCAACACACCAGTCTGGAAGCCCCATACAGCATATATGAAGTGCATAGTACATCATGGAAAATGCATCCTAATGGTGATCTGTATTCGTACGACGAACTCATCGAACACCTGGTACCCTATGTCAAAGACATGGGTTTTACTCATGTGGAATTTTTACCGATCATGGAGCATCCTTTTGGAGGCTCTTGGGGTTATCAGGTCAACGGTTTTTTTGCTCCAACCAGTAGACAAGGTGAGCCGCAAGGATTTATGCGTCTGGTAGATGCGTTTCATGCCGAAGGTATCAGTGTTATCCTCGATTGGGTGCCCTCACACTTCCCTTCTGATGGTCACGGCCTGGCAACCTTCGATGGTACGTGCGTTTATGAACATCCCGACCCACAAAAAGGATATCATCCAGATTGGAAAAGTCACATCTTTAACTATACGAGGGGTGAGGTACGCTCTTTTTTAATATCCAGTGCACTTTTTTGGCTTGAGCAGTTTCATATCGACGGGCTGAGGGTAGATGCCGTGGCATCTGTCTTGTATCTGGACTATTCACGAAAAGAAGGTGAATGGAGCCCCAACCAATATGGAGGTAATTATTATCTAGAGGCCATAGACTTTATCAAGGATTTTAATATGGCTGTATATCAGAATTATCCCGACGTACAAACGATTGCTGAAGAATCGACCGCTTTTCCGATGGTCACCCATCCAATTCACTTAGGTGGCTTGGGTTTTGGTATGAAATGGATGATGGGTTGGATGAATGATACACTTGAATATTTCAAGACCGATCCCTTCTTTCGCCGGTATGAGCAGGGTAAACTGACCTTCAATATGTTTTTTATGCTTATTCAGAGAATTATGTATTGCCACTTTCCCATGATGAGGTAGTACATGGTAAAGCACCTTTGATTTATAAAATGCCCGGTGACGAATGGCAGAAATTTGCTAATCTTCGGCTATTGTTCGGCTATATGTTTATGCATCCTGGAAATAAATTATTGTTTATGGGGGATGAATTTGGACAGACGAAAGAATGGAATTATCAGGAAGAACTGCAATGGCATCTTTTACAATATCCATTGCACCAATCTGTGCAAAATTTAGTGCGGGATTTAAACCGGCTTTTTACGGGTGAAAAAGCCATCTATGAACAGCAATATCGTCCGCAGGGATTTGAATGGATTGACTTCTCAGATGTGGTACAATCGGTCATCGTGTTTTTAAGAAAGGGTAAAAAGGAAGAAGACCAAATCTTAGTGATCTGCAATTTCACTCCGGAGACCCGGGAAAAATACGAAATCGGAGTTTCGCACAAAGGAGATTGGAAGGTGGTTTTAAACACGGATGATAAAAAATATGGAGGTAGCGGTTTTAACGATGTAAAATCCTGCAAGTCTGCTAAAAATCCAAGCCATGGAAAAGAACGGTCCATCGTAATTGACCTGCCTCCTCTAGCGATCATTGCTTTGAAGATTGACTAGTTTTTCAGTTTTCAGTCTTTCAGTTCTCAGTCTTTCAGTCGGCGGTGAGCAGGCTAGAAATTATAGATTTAAATTTCTGAATGATTTCAACGAAAAGAAAATTACACATACTTTGCACCTTAGTGACCTACCTGCAGCAAAACATCTTTCGCCAATGTGGGACAAAAAAAAGCCGGAAGATTCCCCGGCCTGATTTTCTTTTAGAACATTAAAACTATTGATTACGAAAACCAATAATTTCTTAAAGTTCTAGTACACAGTTTTGCTCGGTACCGACTCCTGAAGATATATATTTATCAGCGGCATCGTCGTTCACCCACTGACTTCCATTAAGCATATAACGGAAGGCATAAGATTGTCCGGTTTCTAGATCCAATGTCGTAGTAAAAGCTCCGTTTTTGAGCTTGGTCATTTTTGCTTTCTTCGGGTTCCAATTGTTGAAATCACCTACTAGTGCGGCAGATTTGGCATCTTTTGCCTCTTCTGTTTGCAGTTTGAACGTTACTTTACAAACTGGTTTCGATTTTAAAAACTTCTTCGTAAGACTCATGATTTTTGATATTTTAAGTTACTGTCAAAAATTTTCGATTTGAAGCCGCAAAGGTACAAAATAATTTTTGGAAAAAGAATGATAAACTTACTCTTTGTTTTGTGACTCCTATCAGCCACAAATCTGTTCTAAAAATTTGATTATCAGTGATTTATATTTAACCATTCCACGATTGCTAACCCCTTTTGAGCCGGATCAATTCCGCAAGAGCTGGGTCTTTAAGCTTTGTTCGTGGAGTTTTGCCAGCAAATAGTGGATAGATCTTTCGCACTTTTCTGTTTTATTAAGGTAATATAATGCTGAATTTCTCGGCATTAAGTCCCTTAATCAGAATAAAGAATGACCAAGGAGATAACAAAGGCCACAAAGAAGAACAATCAATAAGTCACACCGATGACTTCATTATCTGGCATTGAAACCCATGGCAAAGCTTTGTAAAAATCCCATAGCAACCCAGTTGCGGTCAATTGCAGACTGGTCTTTTACAAGGAAAGTTCGGCTAACATTAATACTTAAAAAAGATTTACCTTAAGGATATTAAATCCGTCCACATGAATCACCGCCGAAAATTTCTGAAAATCCTAACTCACTTTGGCATCAGTACTCCTTTTATCTCGAAGGCATTCACTCAATCATCATCCAAACGTCGAACTCCAGTTGCGGAACTCCCATTAATCATTTGTAGTCGGGGAGAACTATGGGGACAAAAAGTATTACAACCGGCCTGGCAAACACTACAGTCGACCGGTAGCATTCTGGATGCCGTTGAAACAGGGGCTAATGTCGTAGAACTTGATCCGGACGATACTTCAGTTGGTTATGGAGGCTTGCCCAATGAAGAGGGAATTGTGTCTCTGGATGCATCGATTATGTATGGCCCGACCCACAATTGTGGTTCAGTAGCCGGGTTAGAAAAAATCAAAACACCGTGTTCGGTAGCTCGACTGGTGATGGAACGCACCGATCACATGATGCTGGCAGGAGAAGGAGCGCTACGTTTTGCCAAGGCTCATGGCTTTAAGGAAGAAGACCTTTTGACCGAAAAAGCCCGACTAATTTGGCTGGAATGGAAGGAAAACCTCAGCGATAAGGATGACTGGTTTCCTCCTGCAGATGGTCAGTATTTACCGCGCAAACGGACAACCGGTACGATCAATGTTCTCGGTATTGACGCAGAGGGTAACGTAGCCGGCATTACAACTACCAGCGGACTGTTTGGCAAGATACCGGGACGAATTGGAGATTCTCCCATCATTGGTGCGGGACTATTTGTTGACAACCGGGTCGGAGCTGCTGGAGCTACTGGCAGGGGTGAAGAAGTGATTCGTACCTGTGGAAGCTTTTATGTGGTTGAGAAAATGCTGCAAGGTATGACACCTCAGGAAGCCTGCGAAGCAGCTTGCCAAAGAATTGTCGAAATAAACGGAGGGCTGGACCAAGGTGATTATGATGACAAATTTGTGGCGGTTAATAATAAAGGTGAAGTCGGCTGTGCCTCGATCCGGGGTTACGAAGGCAGACATCCCTATGTAAGTGTCATTTCGAAGAATGGGTTTCAGGAAATTAAAGGTACTGCTCTGACATGGCAAGATTAGTCGCAGAATTCCAGGCAGCTTGGAGGCATCGCCCGAAAGATCCACCTGGAATGTGCTGAGCAGACTCAGTTTATTTGTCATCTACCTCCTATAGGCATTAGAATCTTGACTAAAGGTAGCCTGCTTGACCTGGGATCAAGTGCAATCCACTTATTGGATACTGTAATCAAATATCCCACTTGATTTTCTTGATCAAGAATCATAGATCCGAAGAGAAAATAATTCGAACAAGCTAATTGAAATACAATCGACGGACCTACACAACAAATTGTAAGACAGAATGGCAAAAAAAAATAAGAACGACAAGAGCAGCGCCATAACAAAGACCTTCAAGGAAGGTCTCTAGGAGGGTGTTGAACTACGCAACTTGATGCTGAAGCCGTAAATCGTCGTTTCTGGTGCGGCGAGACGAAGGATGCTACTGGAAGTTGTAACAGACTGAGTCTCAACAAAGTCAGGAACGGCGAGAACGGATTAATCATGTTATAGTATAAAGTTATATTTTGTAAAATCAGCGCGAGGTGAGTATTTCAACAGCCTCCTAGGGAACGGCCTTCGGCATTTTAGGCGAAATAGTCGAAAAATCCGTTAAAAACAAAATGGTGTTTGAGCTGATCAGAGCGATCAAAGCAAGCAGAAAAACCAAGTAATCTTGGACAAAGCGGTAAGGTAGGAAGACCAAAGCGAGTTTCATTTTGTTTAGGATTTTACGGTTATTTCGTCGTTAAGAAATGCCGAAAGCCTTGACTTTTGGGTTCTGGCCCCTGTCCCGATCGAAGCATCGGGAGGTCAAGCCAAAAGAACAAACAAATAATATCACATTTTTTTCCATAGTTTTCACATATTAGGGAAATATGTCATACATACCCGACGATCGCCAGATAGCAACTCAATGAGATTATCACTATTTTTGCATAAATCAACTCTTTTAAACATAAAAGGTCTTAGTGCTTAATTACAAAAACTTTCAAATCAATTGGATCATATTAGTATCCATGCTGGCAGGCACCCTCTTTCTGGTTTTTCAACTGAAGAATCCTGACTCCAAACCAATCCCATCTCTCATTCTGATGCTGATCGAACTTTTGTTTGTCCTGATACCATTGATTTTCTACGGATTAAAAACAAGCATCGACGACGACGAAATCCGATTGCGATTTGGAATTGGGATCATTCAAATAAAAATAAAACTCTCTGATATTCAATCCGTTGAAGTCGTCAGAAACCCATGGTACTATGGTATCGGAATCCGCATTATTCCCCATGGAATCCTATATAACGCGTATGGATTAAACGCGGTCGAACTCAGATTTAAAAATAAACGAAAAATAATTCGAATCGGGAGCGCAGAGCCGCTCATTCTAAAACATGAAATTGAAAAACGACTAATGCCGGTCAGTTCGGAAAGTTGAGTGAGTGAAAATTACCTCTTGCGATCCTTACTTTCTTACTTTCCCTGGACTTCACATACTGCAGTTTTAAAAAAGGATACAACCCATCATAAACATATTTCAATATGAAAAGGACGGACGCAAATTTGCCAATAGAATCGAACTAACCGTCAATGATAAGAATATAAAATTCCGATTGACCCCTCTGTTCGGAAAATGACTTAAAAAATGGGTGGGCTCAATACTACACCCAACCTCACTGAAACGCCCCAACTAATCAATTATCCCGAAATAAAATGACCGGCAATATAACCTCCCGCACTAATACCGAGTGCAATTAAGTCAGTACCACCCGGAAATCTAAGAAGATTGAAACCGGTGATGAACGTACATGTTGTGCCTTCTGCCAACCGAATATTAAATTGGAATTTAACTGTAGCGTTGTAATTATTAACACTATTCCCGGTGGCAGATGATCCCGTTAAACTCATTGGGTCCTCGGCTAAATAAAAGGCAGGATCAGACAAAGCTGGTTGGATACTGGCAAACTCCAACGTTGCTCTTGATAGCAAATTGACCGAAAGGTCTGAAGTCACAAAATAGCGGATTACCCCTTCAAAATGATAAAGTCCGGTCCGGTTAATTGTTATCTTATTGCCCGTAGTGCCGGCCGTAATCACACTAAAATCAGAACCGCTGAGGATAACAGTGCTAAAATCAAGACTATCCTCCTGGGTCGTTCCCGAACTGAGGTTAAAACCGGCTCGCCCTTGTGACGCATTGGCGTTGACACTGTTATTTGCCATCGTGGCGTAAAATGTACCACCTCCACCAACCGACATCCATTGAGGAGCAGATTGCGATCCGGTGCTTACGAGTACCTGATCTGCAACACCTGGGTCTCCATCCAGTTGCAACGGTCCAACTAAGTTTGCCGGTCCATCAACTTCCAGTGTCGGTTGACTATCTGCAGTTAATCCCCACATTAGAAATAAAAGACATAGCCATACTCTGGTGTCAAAGAAAAATTCTAAGCTTAGCTTAGCTTGAAAGAATCTCGATTTCATATAATTATATTATGCCTCAAAGATAAACCCATGATAGTTCAAGGTCAATCACATAAACAGGTGATTTGATAGAGAATATAGAGTAGAGTATACCTTCAATTTAGTCTACCGACTGTCTTGCATTGCTACCTTATCAACTCTATGTTATTTTGACTTGTGACGAATCAAATGATCAAAGCCTCTATGAGAGCCCTTGGGGTGAATACCCGACAATGAATAAAAATAATTATCCCTTCTCCCGAACTTTTTTAGAATAAGACTCGTTATACCACCAATTAACTCGTTAAAACTCGACCAGCCTTATAAGTTATACATCTACCTTCTTGGATTCTTAAATCAAGAAATTGCCTCATTTTATTGTATAACTTAAAATATCAATTATGAAATTCGAAAATGAAAGGTATCAAGATGCCTCTGATTCGTCTACCTTTAAAACACTCGCCTGGGTATTTGGTGGACTATTTGCCCTGACTTTATTGACTACTATCTACTATGGATTTCGTAGTCACAACCTAACTGCAGAAAAATCACACTTATCTACCAATCTGGATGATCTGGATCTCCAAAAAGGCCAACTGGAAACCGAATTGTCTTCATTAGACAGCAACTATCAGCTACAGATCTCAGAAAATGGAACTTTGTCCACTACACTCGAAGAACGGGTTAAGGAAATCGATAATTTGAAAAGCAGAGTGTGGTCTGCCAAACAAAAAATCAACAAGAGCGAAGAAGAAAATAAGGTCATTAATGAAAAACTGGCACAGCTCGAAACATTAAAAGAAGACTTGGAAAGCGATATTGTTTCTCTCAATGAAACCAATCAGGACTTGATTGCAACCAACGAAAAAATGTCCAATGATCTTCAAGTTTCAAAAGAAGAAACTTCCGCCCTGAGCTCACAGTTGGCAGAAATGAGCATTAGAAATGAAGCACTCATAAAAAGGCTTTATACACTGGCACCAGCTGGCTTTGTGGCCAACAATTTTACGGTGACAGCAGCAAGAAAAAATGACAAACTAACTGCCAAAGCAAAGCAGGCGGAAAAAATCAATGTGTCATTTGACATTAATGATGTACCAAATGAGCTGCAAAATGACGAGGAGATCTATTTGGTCCTGACCAAATTTGATGGAGACCCGGTCAACGAATTAACTACCAATGAAGTAGAAGTAGCTTCTATTAATCCGGTTACAATCAATGTGGTAAACCGTACTAAAACCACCTTGAAAGATCGTCAAAATATTGAAATGTCTTTTGCTACCGATCGCGATCTTGATTCGGGTCTGTATAATCTACTGGTCTATGCTGATCATGGATTTCTGGGTTCAACTACATTTCAATTGCAATAAGCAAGATAAATCTACCACCTTTTGGTAATTCCAGAAGGTTCAGCATACATTATTAGGTTATTGCAAAAAGAAAGATTTTCTCCTGGTGTTATCATCGGGAGGAAATCTTTCGTTTATAAAGAAGGTAACATTCCCTCAGTAAGACCAGGCGGAATTCAGCCTTAATAAACCCGGAATAAATCATAAAGCACCTTGCTCCTTCAGTACTTTTCTGGCGGTTTCATTTTCCGGATTTAATTCAAGGGATTTTGCGTAATTTTTAATGGCAAGATCGGTATTCCCTGATTTTAAATAAGCCTCACCCAGACTGTCATATGTATTAGAACTCTTCGGATAAAGCGCAACGTTAATCTGGAACACATCAATAGCTTTATCCACCTCATTTTGCTCTAGCAACTGGTACCCAATCACGTTTATCTGTGATTCCTGGATGTCGGGATCAGAAGCATTTTCATTATACAACTGCTGAAATGCCTTTAGAGCCTGGTCATAATTTCCATCAGCAATCCACTCATAGGGAACTTTTTCGCTTTCATTCATGATCGGATATTGGTACTCTATTTTATCTCTCTGACCTTCATCCAGAAAGACCAGGTACCGCAATGAGTCTGCGGAATTTATTAAAAATGTCACTAATTTTTCCCGCTCCTTTCTGACATAAAGATTATCATCAATCCTGAACAACTCCTCAGCCGGACTTCTTGGATATCTAATAAATAACCGATTATTATCGGTATAGATAGTGGCGATTTGGTTGGAAGAAAATCGGTAGCGTCCAAAATAAGGATCCAACTCTTTAAGATCTAACTCCATTTTAGTATAAAGTGGCGGCAAATAATTCTTCCAATTGTATGTCTGAGCCACTGATCGGATTAATTCGGCAATAAAATCGGGATGATTGGAATTGGTTAAAATCACCACTCCATAACCCCTATCTTTATGAGCAGTCATCTCACTGGAAAAACCCTCATCCCATCCACCATGACCAAAATAGATTTCGCCACCTTTGCTATCGATAAAAATACCTAGTCCAATAAAATCATCTATAACCGGCGTCAACATTTGATTGACCATCTGAGTGGACAAAACTGCATTTCTTTTAGCTGCTACACTGAGTTGAATATCTATTGCAAATTTTGCAAGATCTTCGGCTGTGGTCCACAGACCAGCGGCTGCCATTTCAGGATAGGTATGCCGCTTACCTTTTGTCATAGATCCGTCAGGTAAATATCCTGTCGCAGCCGACTCGATCTTATCGGAAGCCAATGGCTGTTCGTAGGTACTGTGGTTCATCTGCAATGGATTAAGGATCCTTACCTTTAAAATTTCAGGAAAAGATGTTCCCGCCTGATCGATCATCATTTGTTGCATCACACAGTAGCCACCTCCGGAATATCGAAAACTTTCTCCAGGCAATTTATCAACCCGAATTGCAGGAGAGTTTGCGGGTTTGCTTCCATCAAGCACCTGCACGAGATTAGGAACCTCTTCAAAAATGTTATATCCTAAGAAACCATCTACGCTAAGCCTACCGATATTACTAACCAGATGTTCAAGAGTCACTGCTTTCTTCTCAGTGAATTGATTATCCGGGATTTTCCAGGTACGCAAGTAGTTGTTGACCGGTTGATCCAAGGACAGCAAGCCGGATTGCAGCATAGTCAGTGCACCATAAGCGGCCACGGGTTTACTAATCGATCCGGCTTGAAATAAGGTAGTAGAAGTTACTGGCTGTTTGGTATCCTTATCCATCACTCCATAGGTTTTTGACCAGTGGATTTTCGAATCTTGAATGACCGCTATGCTCACACCCGGCACGCCGTAATGAGCCATTCGTTGCTCGATATTCCAGGAAGAATCATCTTCAAAATGTACGGTAGCACGGAGACCATTTTCAACCAGACTCATCAATGATGCCGAATCAGGTTCAGGAGCCTTTGGGGCTTGACGATTGCATGCAACGCTCAAAGACAATAGAAGAAATAGTAGGTATTTCATTAATCAATAGTTGTTATTATATTGCCTCTAATCTTTCAGAAGCAAAAAAACCAAGCAAAGAACGTTCGAAGTTGAGAAAACGTCCGGACGATCGACTATTTTTTCGACTAAATCATCAAAATAAGCCCGCATGAAGAGCGGTTAGAACGAAATTGGGTATAGAGTCCCAATTAGTCCCAATATAAAATCCTACTTCCTCTTCTGACCAATTATGGTAATGCCATCCTTGAATGTGGCTGGCATAACTCGATTGAGTGAGCGATACAGTCTCTGATGGAAATCATGGTATCCAAAATAATTACGCAGATTAATTTTCACCACATCGAGACCACTCGCCGTAAATATCTTACTCAGTTCTGCACCTGTATACTCGCGGTAATGACCTCTGCGGTTGCCTTTGATTAGTTCATAAGGATTATAACCCAAAAGCATCCGGATTCTTTTGAACGTAGATACTGCGTTAGGGGTCTGGACAACAAGATATCCACCGGGTTTCAAAAATTGTAGAATAAAATCCAGAACCAATTCCGATTTAGTAAACAAATGCTCGACAACTTCACACATGATAATAATATCATGCTGAATGATCAAACTCTGATACATTTCCGTAAAATTTAAGTCGACTTCAAAGTGATCCTCAGTCTCTCTTAAAAAATTGAAGCGGTGATTTTCACCCATCGAATTTACTCTGGACTTGAAAAGATTTCTCAATAAATAGGTTTGAAATGCAGGCCCAATATCGAGTATCTGTTGGGCTGGATGTCCCTCGTTATCGATCAAATCCCGTATTTCTTTCATTAGATACTGGTATCGGTCATGATGAAAATTCAAATATTTCAATTCATGAGGTTGAATGTCCGACTCAGTTAGATCTTTAAAAATCTGATCAAAAGATTTATTCATAATTCCAATTGGATTACAACCCGAATATCTAATTATTTCCCACTGGTTTGAATAAGACACTACTTTATTTTTCGTTTCAATCGAAGAAAGTAGGATTCATAGTATGCAAACGATAATCCGGCTATCAGAAAAGTAATCAAACTTACCAATAGATAAAAACCAATGGAGAAAGAAAAAACAAACGAATTAAGCAGTGGTATCTGTAGCATTAGATAACGAACACCAAGTGACACAAAAGGATGAAAAATGTAGATACCATATGATATTCGACCCAGATAGTCGATTTGTTTCGGTTCAAAACTAAAAATGCTATCATCCCTGGTACCATTAACCAACACAATCAGAAACAAAGATGCCCCTAACAAATTGTGGGGATCAAATCGAACCGGTAAAAAGACCAATACTATCAACAAACTCAGCGCGCTGATCACCTGTATCGATTTTTGAGCTAAAAAAATAAATAACCGATGGTCCCGGCTATGAAAAAACATAGCCCCTAAAGTCACCCCGGCAAAGATAAAATGAAACCTGAGGGTGAGGATGACCAACTTCGTAAGCCAGGACGGCAACTCGATCAAGCCATGATAAACCATTAGATATAAAACCAGATATAAAACCAGGGCAAAGAAAGATATCAAGAATCGTCTTTGAATCCACATCATCACAAAAATAAGCCAGGGAAAAAGCAAATAAAATTGCTCCTCTACACCGATACTCCATAAGCTATACATAGGGCCAATGTTATTCCAATTGACGATGACATAGTTAGGCAGGAAAACTATATAGTACCAAATGACCTCCCGTACATCAAAATCAAAAAAAACCTTTCCGGTAATTTCCGGATAAACAAAACCCATCGTAAAAAAACCCAGGAATACTCCCAGGTAATAAAGTGGAAATATCCTAAGCACTCTTCTCCAATAGAATCTTCGGAGATCGAAGGATTGATGTTGTTTGATTTCATGAAATGCCAGATAGGTCAATAAGAAACCGGAAATAACAAAAAAGAAATCGACAGCAAAAGGGCCTTTAGTAAGGATCGGGTAAGTGCGAAATAGTGTGGCATCCACCTGACGTAAACCATCATTGCAATGAAAAATCAAAACCAGCATGGCGGCAAAGAACCTCAAGGCATTGACACCCTTTTAAGTACTTCATTAACTCAACAGTCTAGTATGTGAGGGTACCTAGACAGGTCTCTTATAGCCACCGCGATAAGGCCGGGCCAGTTGAGCCGAGGCTGTTTTATTGCCAATAATCTGATGTTTTTTCAAATCCCAGTTGATTTCTGATTTAGTATTATAGGCGATTGTTGCTAATTGCACCATCGCAGTAGACCGAAAAGCATCTTCAATGGGGCAGCCAATCAATTTCGGATCATTCGCCTTCACTGCACGGAGAAATTCACCCATATGCCGTGCGCCGATATCTGGGGTCGTAATATCAAATTCCTCCATTTCGGCATCTTTGGCATTTGACATAACAATCATCTTATTATCTGAACCAAAAACTGTGGCTTTATCACCATAGAAAAAAATGCCGTTATTAAATTTCTTATTGAGTTCACCGGTACCCCAAAGCCGGTGCTGCCATTTTAGGGTATGCTTATCAAAATACATATGAGCATCCAATGTATCTGGAGTAGTAATTTTGCCTTTTAATTTGAAAAGACCACCATGCGACCGGAAAGTATGTGGCATGTCTAGATCGAGAATGACCCGGATGATGTCAATATGATGGATGCCCCAATCAACCATATGACCATTACCATACTCTTTTTCCAATCGCCAGCTTTTATGCCCGATACTCGGCTGGTAATCTAATTTGGGAGCTGGTCCACACCAGGTTTCCCAATCAAGCGAAGCGGGAGGTGCCTGGATAGTAGTATCCTCTATCACCGGATTATAATGGATTTGTGCCTGGATTTGCTTGATATCGCCTGCTTTGCCGCTTGCTATAAAGTCTTTGACTCTTTTGAAGGCTTCACTTTGTCTCCTTTGAAATCCAATCTGTACAATATTCCCGGCCTTCTTAGCAGCACGAATCATAGCCAGTCCTTCTGCTACATCATAACTTAGAGGTTTTTCACAATAGATTGCCAGGCCTTTTTCGCAGGCCGCAATAAAGTGTAATGCATGCCAATGCGGCATCGTGCCAATAATTACAGCCTGAAGGTCTTTTTGTTCCAATAGCTCCTGATAGTCTTTAAAAGCCTTCGGCCTGCTACCCTGGATCTTTTCAAGTTTGTCAATACTTTCAGACAAATGTTCAGAGTCGATATCGCAAACACCAATGACCTCCACCCCTCCAACCGTCAGGGCAGCTTCGGTATCCACCATACCATACCACCCTGCACCTATAAGCCCCACCTTCAATTTTGTCTCCGCAGAAATGTAAGGAATAGAAAATGGAGTAAAGGCTATCGCAGAGCCCATAGATGCTTTTTCGAGAAATGATCTTCTGTTCATGATTTCGAATTAAAAATGATTACCTGAAATTAATTAAAAATCTGAATAAGGCAGTTTTACAGTCGATTTCCCATACCTGCACTGAACTACTGCCCGGTAATTTGCGACGCCAAAGGAATGGCCAAGAAAGCCAATACCATGGATAATGGATCACAATAGGAATTGTAAGATGGCATTTACGACATCGCCGGAATTGGTAACCTAAGACAACATCCGGGAAACGGACAGATCAACCCCACCACTCCTCATCCTCACATAGATATTTATTCTTAATTAAAGCTTCATTAAGCTCAATTCCAAATCCTGGCCGGTCACTCAGCTGAATATAGCCGTCCTTCACGAGAGGTTTGTCGTAGCCCAAGACGTCCGGATCACCATTGATACCGTTGCCCGCCTGATTGATTGGATTACTGATAAAGGCCTCATGACCAAGAAATTCACGGACCGAGGCAGCCAGGTTGGCCGAGGCAACAGTGGCGATTGGCCCGGCGACATTATGAGTTGCAACAGGTATAAAATAGATCTCAGCCAGGTCGGCTATTTTTTTTGCTTCCAATAAACCTCCGGCCATGGATACATCTATTTCAATCATATTCACACCTTGATTGACAATAAAAGGTCTAAAATCGTCACGGCCATAAAGATTTTCACCACAAAGGATGGGCACCGGAGATTTTTCTATCAGTTTTACCCACTGCTCATTATAAGCAATCGGCAAGGGATCCTCCATCCACCAAGGCCGGATTGGCGCCACTGCCTGAGCTAGTCGCAGCGCACTGTCAAAATCAAACTCCCAATGACAATGTACTGCAATATCAAATTCCCATCCCATGGCTTCACGCAGATTAGCGTAACCTCTGGCATTTCGATCCACTTCCACATTGGAAATACGCCGGTTATCCAGCTCATTCCAACGCTGATCTCTCAAGATGTTAACTTTAGCCGCTGTCCAACCTGAACCATGCATCCTTCCAGCAAATTCCTTACAGGAGTCCATATCCAGCATGTCTTTAGGCCCAGAAGAAACATAAGCCCTCACTTCGCTAACATGCGAACCACCTCCAAGAATCTTATGCACCGGTTGCCCGGTAATTTTCCCAATGATATCCCAAAGTGCAAACTCAACACCGGTAATGGCATGCATGGCCACCCCATGATTACCTCCATAATAAGAAGTTCGCGTCCCCATTTTGAAGATCAACCTTTCCAGATCAAAAGGGTCCTGCCCTAAAAGGATCGGTTTGCAGACATTCAAGACTACATCTTTGGCTCCAAATCCATTCTCATCATGATGACACTCGCCGATCCCTACTATACCAGCATCTGTTTCGATTTTAACGAGAGGGCTAACCCGAAAACCAATTTTAGTACGAATACACTTGACATCGGTAATCTTTACCCTGGCCATTTCAGAAGCGGCCAGCGCTTCAAAATAAGGGAAACAAGAAGCCACCGGTAAAGCGAAAGCCATATTTCTAATAAAGTCTCGTCTATCCATTGCTATTAAGATTAAAAATGCTCAGCAGAGAGTATAATACGGAATAATTGGCATTTCCTTCCTATCACTAAGTAAAGCGTGTGTATGACATATTTCCCTAATATGTGAAAATCATGAAAAAAAGTTGATCTTATTTGTTTGTTCTTTTGGCTTGCCCCTAAAAGAACCAAAAAGTCAAGGCTTTCGGCATTTCTTAACGGCGAAATAACCGGAAAATCCTAAACAAAATGAAACTCGCTTTGGTCTTCCTACCTTGCCGCTTTGTTCAAGATTACTTGGTTTTTCTGCTTGTTTTAATCGTTCCGATCAGCTCAAACACCATTTTGTTTTTAACGGATTTTTCGTCTATTTCGCCTAAAATGCCGAAGGCCGGTCCCTAGACCTTCCAGGAAGGTCTTCACTATGTCGCTGCTCTCATCGTTCTTATTTCTTTATGCCTATGCTTGTCAGCTTTTGCCATTTTATCTCACAATTTGTTGTTTAAGGTCCGTCGATTGTATCTCAACAGGCTTGTTCGAATTATTTCCCTTCGGATCTATGAACCTTGACTAAGTAAAATCAATCAGGGGATCGTCCAACGCTGCTCCAGTGCGTTGCTTGGGGGAGATTTGTCATGCACACAAGTAAAGCGGCCTTTAAAAGAAAAAATTACCCGCCCTTAGTGCCTATGATCCTATATAACAAGCATAAACCTGCTGGCCTTGCCACGATGCTTGACCAGAGAAAATCACGTTAGCTTTTGATTTTTACGGCCCAGGGCAGGTGGTGGCTACTTATCCCTGGGCACTAAGCTTTCTTCGTACATTTACCCAATGAATACCGCACACAATTCAACCATCGTTGCTTTGGCTACCCCGCCCGGAGTTGGAGCTTTGGGAGTCATTCGTCTTTCCGGACCTAAAAGTATAACGATTACGGATGATCTATTTATTGGTGCCAATCTGGAGAAAGCAAAAAGTCATACCATCCATTTTGGAAACGTGGTTGACAAGGATGGCAAAACTGTTGATGAAGTATTGGTTTTCTTATTTAAGGCACCCCATTCTTACACAGGAGAAGACGTAGTTGAGATTAGCTGTCATGGTTCGCAGTATATTCTGCAAAAAGTGATCGAACTATGTTTGGATAAAGGAGCCAACATGGCCCAACCCGGCGAATTTACGCTAAGGGCTTTTTTAAATGGCAAAATGGATTTGTCACAAGCCGAAGCCGTCAGTGATCTGATCGTTTCGCAAAGTGCCGCCGCACATAAGATGGCCATTGATCAGATGCGGGGTGGTTATTCCAATAAAATACAGGAATTAAGAAAACAATTGATTCATTTTGCCGGCATGCTCGAGTTGGAGCTGGATTTTGCTGAAGAGGATGTCGAATTTGCGGATCGCACCGAATTAATTAAACTGGTAAAAAGTACACGAAAGACAGTCCATCAATTAATCGAATCTTTTAAACTGGGCAATGCCATTAAAACGGTGTCATAACAGTAATTGCCGGCAGTCCCAATGCTGGAAAATCAACTTTATTAAATCGATTATTAAAAGAAGAGCGAGCCATCGTCAGTGAAATTGCGGGTACTACCCGAGACACCGTTGAAGAAATACTCAATATCAAAGGCATTAATTTTCGCCTGATTGATACGGCCGGCATCCGGGAGGCCCAGGATCAGATCGAAGAAATCGGAGTAAAAAAGACCATGGAAAAAATTGGCCAGGCCTCCCTCCTGCTCTATGTATTTGATGTGGCTCAAACCAGCGCCCACGAGGTCACCCAGGATTTGCAAAAACTGGAAAATAAAAACTTACAATTGGTAGTCATTGCCAATAAAATGGATTTAAATCCCTATGCTAAAGCGGAAGAATATGTTTCACCGTATTTACGCCACGATCAATTTATCCCGGTGAGCGCCAAAAACGATATGAATGTTGAATATTTGAAAGATTATTTATACGATCTCCTTGCCGGTTCGAAATTAAATAGCGAATCGGTCATTGTCACCAATACCCGCCATATCGATGCCTTGCAAAAAACGGATGCTGCATTAGAAAAAGTACTCACCGGCTTTGAGCAACAAATCACCAGCGATTTTATTGCCATGGATATGCGCCAGGCCATTTATCACCTGGGTGAGATCACCGGAGAAATATCTACCGATGATTTGTTGGAGCATATTTTTAGGAATTTTTGTATTGGTAAATGAGCCAGCAAATCTTCGATTTGCGTAGGCGAACCACGGTGCTGACCGTAGCGTCAGTATTAGCCTGACCGCAGCGTCAGGATTGTTTTAAATTATGACTCAAACTATTTTGGTAGTCAAATAATCTGGATAGTGTGACTCAATTTGGCCCCTTAGAATGGATAACTTAATTAATGAGCCAGCAAATCTTCGATTTGCGTGGGCGAACCACGGTCCTGACCGCAGCGTCAGGATATCCTGACCAACGAACCTGGTCCTGACCGACGAAGGACTTGTGATGACTGGAGCCAAAGGCGAAACGTCAGCAGCGTTTAGGAGGAGCGTCAGGATTGCTATCTATTGTGATTCAAAACTACTTTGGATAATCAACTCTATCAAGTGCCTGGATAGTACGAGCGATAGCGAAGTAATGTCGCATGAATCTCATGCGCATTGTTACCGATATACCATTCTTTTTCTATGCTATCTGTGATTCTCGTTTCTCCACTCTGAAGTTTACCGTTGCTTTCAGAGCATTAAATACTTTCATTATTGTGCCAATGGTTACGTTCGAGGTATTATTCTCCAATTTTGAGATTTGAGCCCTTTGTACGCCTACCAGTTTCCCGAGTTGTTCCTGGGTCAAATTTTGCTCTTTACGTAGAGTTTTGATTTGGTCTGAAAGAAGTTCAACTTTGAGCTCATATTCGTATTCATCCCGTTTTGGCGTTCCTACTTTTCCAAGTGTTTTGTCCTTCAGTTCTTCTAAACTTATTGTCTTCATTTGTTCTTGTTTTTAGTCTAAAATATCTCTTTTTGATCTGCTCTGCCCTCTTGATTTCTTTGAGTGGTGTTTTGTCGCTCTTTTTGTTAAATCCATGAGTTCCGATTACCAAGGTTTGGCGTTCCGCAGAATCCCAGAAGGCAAAAACTCGATAAAACTTTTGATGATCACTTTGCCTGAATTCATAGATGCCGTCTGAGCTTTTTAGTTTCTCGAACCAACTTCCCTTGTTTCCTGCTTGAGTTTTGTCAAAAGCCAAAAGGAATTTCTTCTGTATTTTCTCATCCTGCTCCAATATAGTCTTCTGCTTCTTTGAGCAATCGGACCTTTATGGGCTTCTTTAATTTTGGCATGCCTAAAGATACGCATGTTTCCCTATATGGAACACGAAAAATTTTCAATTTGATTGTCAGCTCTTGATTTCGAAGAACTATTCTATTCTTTGGTTATCAGTAACGTCTAAGCATAGCCGACCGGCCATCCCTTTAGGTGAGCGGGCGACCTTTGCATTGTTACCTTTAGTCAGTCCTTCGCTATACCGTTTGTCTGACATTCTTTGGTTTTGCATTTTTGAGTTCGTACGGTTTACTAAAAGCTGTTGGCTTTAATTTGAACCTGTCCGACAATTTGTTGACCATTGTTTTACTGATATTTCTTCGATAGTTTAGAATATCAGTTATTAGTTGTCGCGAAACCTTGAGCTCTTTTGCCAATTGTGATTTGGTGACGCTGTTCTCTTGAAGTAAATAAGAAATTATCTCGACTGGATTCATTCCTTCTGGAGTTTCAATCGTTCTTTTTTCGTATTCATCAATTAAAATTTCGAGGAGTTCAATCTCTTCAAGGTTTGACTCATAATTATCGTACGTCAATTTCTCATGTAATTCGCAGTATTCATCGTACTGTTCGTCTGACTTTATTTTTGTGTATTTCATTTTCCTTTTTTTTTGAACATTTCTACCGCGCAGACATCAATTAAGTCGTATTGTTTGTGAGTACCTACGAATTTAACATACAGTATTGTTTGGTTGGCCGCAAAATAATAGCCTACAATCAATCTATATTTATTTTGTCCAATATTGAACACTATTCTGGAGGTTCCTTGTTTCGAACAAGTAACGAAATCAGAATTATTGAATGACTCGATTATGTCTTGAGGAGTTTTCCAATTAACGTCTTTTGCCACTTCGTAGAATCTCTCGAATGCCTTTAGCATCTTCTTGTCTGATTCACAATGCTTTATGACATACTTCCATTTTATGATTCTAAGCTCCACAATTCAAATATAGTGAATTATTTGATTGTACGCAATATGCTTACCTTGATAAGTCGGATTATCGGTAACTTCTGGATAAGTCTAGTTGTATTTGGACCAATAAAACATTTAATTCAATAAGCCAGCAAATCTTCGATTTCGCGCATCGTCCTGACCGCAGCGTCAGGATATCTTTACCGACAAAAGTAGCGTCGAGATTATTATACTCTTCCTTGTTTTATAATGGTAACAGCGCTGCAAGTTATGTCCAATTTTTAGATTTACAGGAGGACTTTTTCTGCACGACAAACTGATTCACGTAGATCACATCGTACTTGACACCAGTTCTTTCACAACAAGTACAAGTGATGTTGAATTGGACTACTCAGCTTTTTTCAGTCCAAATCCTGCATCTGAGAATATATTGGTAAAAAAGGAGGCGCTCATTAGCTCTGAATATTTCAGAATTACTAATTCTAGTGGCAGTCAAATATACCACTTCCCAACAAGAGATAGATGGGGGTCTCAAGTTGAAAAAATTGATGTTGATATCTCACTTCTTCCAGTAGGCATGTATATCGGTCAGATAATGTACACAGATGGAAAAAGTATAGCACAAAAACTGCTCATACATAGGTGATTTTTCTGCCGGGAAAGATGGTGATTCACGCACTGCTAAAAATCTGCTTTCCGTCAAACCCAAGGCTTACTTTCACTGGCTTGACCTACCTTCCTGCCTCCCAAAAAAAAATAAAATCGCGCGATTCCTTTTTTCCTATCTTGAGACTGAGATCAGACCTGCCAAGTTCCTCTTTCACTGGATGTAACATTTATTGTCTTACTACTCTAAAGAAAGGTAAAGATGATGAGAAACCTGATGACCTTAGCGGTACTTCTGCTACCGCTGCTGATTGGTGCTCAGAACCTTGAAGTACAAGGAAAAGCCAAGATAACCGAAATGGACAAAGTCAATACTGCTGATAGCGTCGTTGTGCGTCTGGCAGATGGTACGTTAGGAGTCCGCGATAAGTCTACTCTGACTCATGATATTAACGATCCCGTTAATGCCCAGGACGCAACGACCAAGGCATACGTAGATGCTCTTATTACACAACTGATGAACGATTTTGCTAACAGTAATGAAACATTTACTTCGCCTACAACCGGTACAGTGACAGATTCTGAAGGGAATGGTTACAATATTCTGAAAATTGGAGGGGAACAGGCCCCTGCAAGTAAGTCCCTGGATGGAGGTACATCGAATGTTGTGATTCCTACCGTGGGCCCTCAATGGTGGATGGTAGAGAACCTCCGAGCCACAAAATACAATGACGGCACGCCGATCCCACTAATTATAGATAGTATGCCGTGGGCTGCTCTTAGTACTCCCGGCCATTGCTGGTATAATAACGATTCTCTAACAAATGCAGGAACCTATGGTGCCTTGTACAACTATTATGCAGTGGCCGACACAAATAGTCGAAATGTATGTCCTAGCGGCTGGCATGTATCAACTGACAGTGAGTGGAAAGGGCTTGAAAATTACCTTAAAGATAATGGATATGGATATGGAGGTAATGCCTCATTTATTGCAAAATCATTGGCTTCTCAAATGGGCTGGAATTATAGCGTAACCGCAGGAACACCGGGCAACGACCAGGTCAATAACAATAGTAGCGGCTTTACAGGCTTCGCTGGGGGATGCCGCAACTCAGGCGGCTCGTATGCAGATATGAATAGGTTCGGGTATTGGTGGTGTCCAACTGAGCTCGATTTTGAAGCTAAATGGCATGTATTAGTATTTAGCTATGCCAGTTTAATTACGAATTACAGCGGTGATAAACCAAGAGGTTTTTCCATACGTTGCGTTAGAGATTAAATTGTTTTTCTATGAAATAAAGGATAAGTATCAAAAAATAATTTTCCCGGCTCAGTACACCAAGCAACACAAGCCATGCGAAATAGAAACACGCTCCTTAATCAGATCGGCAACACACAAAATCTCCAAAGTACCTTTAGACTTGCTTTTTTATTTATAAAATCCCTTTTTTATTTCAACTCCTTTTTAGGTAAAGGATGGATAAAGTTTAAAGTATGGCTTTTGAGCCAAAACAAACAATCTAAAATAACTAAGCCCATTTATTCCTTTTGGCGAAGGATAATACTAGCTCTGTTTATTTCTTTCTCAGTTGCAAAACCCGCAACATATGCCCAGGTGAATGTTCAGGATTCCTTGGCTTTGGTGGCGTTTTACCATGCCACAAATGGACCGTATTGCACTGATAGTTGGAACTTGAACGAACCGGTTTATACTTGGCCTGGGGTAGCTGCTGACTCCGCTGGCAGAATCATTTCTTTATCAGGAGCAGATTGCACTGGTTTAATTCCGTCTGAAATTGGAAATTTGGTACATCTTCAAAGTTTAGATCTCTATGGCAACCTTACAGGTTCCATTCCCACTGAAATTGGAAATTTGGTAAATCTTCAAAGTTTATATCTCAATGGCAATCTTACAGGTTCAATTCCCACTGAGATTGGAAACTTGACAGATCTCCAAAATCTAAGTATTAATAATACGCAGTTGTCAGGGCCTATACCTAGTCAAATTGGTAACTTGACAAAGCTGCAATACCTCGGGCTTTTTGGTAATCGATTGTCTGGTTCTATCCCAACCCAAATTGGTAACTTAACAAAGCTGCAAAATCTCGACCTTGCTTACAATCAGTTGTCTGGTTCTATCCCAACCCAAGTTGGTAACTTAACAAAGTTGCAACATCTAAACCTAGGAGCAAATCAGTTATCAGGATTTATCCCCACCAGTATTGGTAACTTGACAGTTCTTGAATATCTGTATCTTGGATACTCGGGTTCTGACATTGGAAACCTACTGTCAGGATCTATACCTTCTGCTATAGGTGACTTGACAAATCTTCTGTATTTGGACCTATCCAATAATCAGTTGGAATCTATCCCGGTGGAAATCGGTAATTTAACGAAACTGGAATTTCTTTCTCTTGATCAGAATCAGGTATCCGGGCCTATCCCAACCAGTGTTGGGAATATGACAAATCTTCAGAGATTATTTCTGCGAAATAACCAACTTTCGGGCTCAATCCCTACTAGAATTGGGGACATGACAAATCTTTATGCACTAGATCTCTCATACAACCAATTGTCAGGATCATTACCAGTGGAAATCGGTAACTTAAAGAAACTGGAATTTCTTTATTCTAATCATAATCAGTTATCCGGATCTATCCCGACCATTATTGGAAATATGACAAATCTTCGGGATTTATATCTCTCTGAGAACCAATTATCCGGATGTATCCCGACCAGTATTGGGAATATGACAAATGCTCAATTCATTAATCTGAGCTCGAACCAATTATCTGGATTTCTACCTCCAACTATTGGTAACCTACCTAATATCATCTGTTTAGGTGCTTATCGTAATAATTTATCTGGTTGCTTTCCAACTGAATATTTAAACCTTTGCAATAGCGCGTGTGTTGCTTTTTTTGGCAATCCGAATCTGGAAGACTTTAACGATTTTTGTGCAGGAACTATCAGCTCCTGTGAGACATTCAACTTTCTAATTTCTCACCTCAGAAATATACCAGATAATGTCAAGTACAGCAGTGACAAAACGATAGATAGTATACATTCAGGAAATACCGGTTATTTTAGTGTTGCTGCGGATGGCTCGGAAGCCTCCTGGTTTGAAATCACAAAAGATGGACTTTCCAGTGTGAATGTCAGTGATATTAATCTCAAAATCGAAGAAAACGAAATCGTTTCTGACCCTGACGTAAATGGCCTTCTCCTCTATGATGGGATCGCAAATAATAAAATCAGATTTAACTATCGACATCCGGAATTTGTTAGTCTCGCCCCAAATCAACTGTATAAAGAGGTGCATGTAGTAGTTGAGAAGTTCAGCACCGGAGAAGAATTAGCGAGATATCCTATACGAATTTATCGCGCACCAGTGTTGATGATTCATGGCCTTTGGTCAGAAGGAACAGCCTTTAACAACATGTATGATCGATTATTCGCTTCGGGCAATTATTCTTCTTTTCAACTTAAATGGGGCGTCTACAAATTTACCAATGATCAAGAATTTGATGCAAATTATTACCGGATCTATGGATGGATCAATGAACTAATAGATGTAATGGCAAGTAAAAAAATTGCTTGCAGCGAGGTGGATATTGTAACCCATAGCATGGGTGGTTTACTTTCGAGGCTATATCTATCCAACAGTCTTTATCCAAAAAATATCAATAAGTTAATTACCATAAATACTCCGCATTCGGGCACCCAAATGGCTAACTTATTGCTTGACAACACCTGCCTGAAACCCCTTTTCTCAAGTGTTATTAAATTTCCCAATTCAGGTTCTACCGAAGCGGGGGCGATAGGGGATATGCAGATTGACCATAATCCGATCGACGATATGACTACCCATGCAACTTCAGTAGGTACTCCCAAGCATGCCATTTCTACGACATTTCCGATTGATCTCGTCCTGGCAAACACTTCACAACAACTGCAGAACGTACCCTTCTTAAGGGTTCTTACTCTTCCTCTCAGTATGATAAGGATTATTCTTGCACAAACTTTCAATGGAGAGCAAAATGATATAGCGGTGCCACTTTCCAGTCAACTGGGCGGTCTAAATTCACCTTATGTAACTTCAATTTCCAACCAACTGCATATTGGTTCCCAAGCCAATTTGACGGTCATCAATACCGTTAGTAATTTATTAAGTGTATCTCCCCGTGATCAGTCTCAATTTACCACCAGCCCCTTTAGCCCTCCTGATCTAACCTATACGACGCCTATAATTCTCGGTTTCGGCTGCGAAGTATTGAATAATTCAACACAAAATCAACGAAATAATGTATCCAGTGTAGAAATTATCACACCTCTAACTGCATCTGGTTATAATCCAGGCGACACAATACATTTTAATATAACCGGGAGCGCCATTGATGAAATTACTTTATTACTGGAGGGCTGTGGCGAAAACCTCTACCGGTCTGATACCACAGGTACTGCTCTTGTGTCACATTGGGTGGTTGATACCTGCTCCTTTGGAGAACGAAACATCATCGCGATGGGTTACGATTCGACTAATAAAATATTGGTATTCGATACGATTCACATCATGATCCAGCCTGATCTTTTTATAGACAGTATTGCTTTGGGTCCCAATCCTTTATTATTGTCCGAGGGTGAGCAATATAGTTTGGATATCCATGCCGTATCTTTAGTTGACTCCACCTTTGCCGATATGGCTCAACTTGAGGGGTTAACTTATTCATTTACCAATGGAAATGCCTCGTTTTTTGAAAAGGGAGTCATCAAGGCCGATCTTCCCGGCAGCGATTCGCTGGTAGTATCTTATAACGGCATAGTCAGCAATGCCATTGAAATACAAATACAAAGTTTTTGTTTTGACACGCTTGTTATCAATGATCATCCCATTACTAGTAAAGTCTATAAATCCTCTGGCAAAATTAATTCTGGTGGAGCGGTCGCCGATAGTGTTTCGTTTCAGTCGGAAACAGAAATCAATTTAAATTCGGGTTTTGAGGTAAGCACTCCTGCCGCTTTCCAGGCGAGAATCTCTGATTGCGAATGTGCCATTAATCAGCTCAATCTTCAGATAAATATATTTGACAACAATACGCCTGATGTCCCGGAGGATGATACTTATAATTTTACTATTAATCCGCAAGGGATAGGTCTGGGACCGCGATATGCTATAGGTGGCGATATTACCATGACCGGTTTGTCTTATGGCCAACCGGTATTAATGAATAACAATGGTGCCAATTTTTCAGTATTATTAAATCCTCTTTTTATTCAGGTATCAGACGTTGATCAGCCGGACTGTGTCTTTGAAACGCTGGTGTCAGGTCTTGGCTTACCTTCTTCCTGCTCTAAACCCAACAAAACGGCTCAGGAAAGACTGGATTGTGGCGAGACACCATGTGATATTTTTAACAGTGGGATACCATTAGATTCATTATATGGAAAAATTTACGCTGGTGGTTTGATCTTTTACTTGAATACTACTACATGTACAGGGCTCGTGGCTGCATTTGCAGATCAGAATAGTGGTCCCTGGGGCTGTCATGGAACTGATCTTTCTAATGTTCCTAATGTGACAAGTGGTCCATCTGGCCCGGGAGCCGATATCGGAGATGGAGAGTCTAATACTGAC
Source organism: Saprospiraceae bacterium (assembly GCA_016711125.1). Classification (GTDB taxonomy): domain Bacteria; phylum Bacteroidota; class Bacteroidia; order Chitinophagales; family Saprospiraceae; genus JABDMH01. The sequence continues at coordinate 86,745 of JADJTQ010000010.1, forward strand.
GAGATTTTCACAGAATGTGCTGAAGTTGGCATTGCGGCTAAGATCGCAAGAAACTATGGCAATGGATCATACTGGTTTTTACCATCCGCACATGAATTAAATGAGATGTATCTAAAAATTGGACCGGGAGCGCCCGCACCGAATAAGAATATTGGTGGGTTTGCTAGTGATTACTATTGGAGTTCTACTGAGTACGACCTCTACGACGCATGGCTACAGTACTTTGGCATTAGCAATGGCAATCAATACAATAGCTATACGGACTTCGACGGTCGGGTTCGGGCGGTTCGGGCTTTTTAGTAGAAAAAATATTTAGATACCTCGAAATTAAAACATAAGTAAAATGAAAAAATCAAAACTCTTCATCATGGTATTTCTACTTTCCAGTTTCAGTGCAAACAGTCAAGAAGAGAAGCTGGAGATACAAGGAGCAATCCAGATCGGAGATTCGGAAGACCCAACTCCTGATCCAGGCACGATAAGATGGACTGGGTCTGATTTTGAGGGTTGGAATGGAATCAGCTGGTTGTCACTGACTTCTCCGAAGCAATATGTCAAAGACATTGATAATAATAGCTATGAGATTGTTACCATCGGTACTCAAGTATGGATGGCAGAAAATCTGCGGGCCACCAGATTTAATGATGGAGCCTTTGTGCCATTAGTAACTGATAATACAGAATGGTCTGGATTGACTTCGCCTGGATATACTTGGTACGATAATGGTGATTATGGTGCACCAGACTACGGAGCTCCTGAATATGGTGCACTCTACAATTGGTTTGTGCTGGATACCATCACGAATGGTGGTCGCAACATTTGCCCCACCGGATGGCACGTGCCTTCAGATGAAGAATGGACCACATTGATTGCCCTCATGGATCCTTCTCAAGATCCAGATGGGTTTCCTCAAAGTACTACAGCGGGCCAAAAATTGAAGGAAACTGGCTTGGCACATTGGAATTATGTGTACGCAACAAACGAAAGCGGATTCACGGGTCTTCCTGCCGGCGGTCGCAATCCCGATGGTAGTTTTTTCGAAATTGGCCTAAAAGCATATTGGTTTTGTTCTACTTCCTTTGAAGGCAATGCCATAGTTCGCGAGCTTTTTAGTGCCAGCGGGAATTTGTATAGAGTTATTTCTGCAACACAATATGGTGCATCTGTGAGATGTCTCAAGAATTAAGTGTTTACAATTTTTTTTTGTCTTCACAATACTAGAAAGGTAAAGATGAGAAACCAAATGACCTTACCTGTACTCCTGCTACCGCTGCTGATTGGAGCTCAGAACCTTGAAGTACAAGGCAAAGCGAAAATATCAGAAATGGACAAAATTAACACTGCCGATAGCGTGGTGGTACATTTACCTGATGGCACATTGGGTGTGCGAGACGTATCAACCTTGACTCAATTCCAGATATTAAGTATTTCTAATGATACCATTTATTTGGCGAACGGTGGCTTTGTAAAATTGCCATCGGGTTTTAACGGCCAGTATAGCAGCTTGTCTGGAGCTCCAACTAATGTGAGTCAATTCACCAATGACATAGGCTATTTAACGAGTGAAATGGACGGATCCACAAGCAATGAGATTCAAACGATTTCGCGCACTGGTTTAACCGTGAATTTGAGTGATGGAGGTGGAAGTTTTCAAGACTCGGTCAATGTGTATACAGCTGGTGCAGGAATTGCCATTGCTAACAAGACGATTAGTGCTACTAATAGTACAAGTCCATGGTTCATTGGTAAAGATACCTTGGGTGGTATTGTCTATTATATTTTTAAAGGAAGTGACGGTCTTGAGCACGGGCTAATCGTCTCCAAGACAGAGTCAGCTTTAGAATGGCAAAGTCTCTCTTCCTTGGTTACCGGTAATAGCAGCTGGGATGGTGCAAACAATACAGGACTAATGATTAATAGTCCTGCCAAAACTTTTGTACAGAGTCTGGGTGGTGGCTGGTATCTACCATCCATTGACGAGCTTAGTCTATTATGGCACAATCGTTTTCATATAAACAAGACCCTCTCTATTGGCGGGTTCACATTATTGGCCCAAAATACATTTTATTGGTCGAGTACAGAGATCAATCTTACCGTCGCATCAGGTTTTGAATTCGGTTATGGCAACATGAATTACACCAGCAAGACGAATGCTTATAGCGTCCGAGGAATTCGGACTTTTTAATTTAACAATTCATTTATTCTTTTTCTCATTTATTGTTGATGTCTTTTAGCTGGTCTCAATGGACTAATAATACCTGGTGCAAGTGTCGAACATATCACATGGATCATCTGCAATTAAATTAAATGAATATTATAATTAAAAGGTAAAACACCAAAGGATTAGTCAATGCTTATTTTTTACGGGCGGCAAGAACTTTTGGCTTCAAAGTTTATAAATACGTTGTTTGAACAAAATGGGCTCTCTAGCAATTTATCAAAAAAATATACATACATATTTATACTTGGCCTTTTGTTTGTCGTCCAAGTAATTTTACTAGACCAGATAGCAAGTAGCAATGCGTTTGGTCTTTCAACTTTATTCAATTGTTGATCACCAACCGCCTGGAGTGTACTTCATAATTAGTTTTCAGAAGTACGAAATATATCCCTTTTTGATGAAGGTGGTTCTCAAAAATCATCTCGTGAGCGCCAAATGACATCATTTCTTCATCGATTAAAGGGACCGGCTCTGCTCCATTTATATTCTCTAAAGTGAGGATAACTTTGCTTGATTTTTCAAGATCAAAGCTTATGATGACCCTATTCCATTGATCAGAATAAACATCTAGTTGATTTGCATAACTTTGATTGTTGTCAAATGACGGGTTGATATTCTTGGATTTTATCTTTTTTTGGCTGATTGTGACACCAGCTGCCAGGGATGGGCAGTCTTCAATCAAAGCATCAAGAGTAGCACCGATATCTACTTGGAAATTGACCTCTAAAACGATGGTATTCGTTGCTTTGAACACAACATTAAATGGAGAAGCTACTGTACCACCAGAATTCATATCGCCTATGACTTGATAGAGACCCTCAACTATTGTGTCAACAATCGGTGGTGGATTATTGCAGGCTTCGAGATCCTCATCGATTTGACCGTTGCAATTATCGTCTATCCCATTTATGGTTTCGGGGGCATCTGGATGAATGTTGGCATCATTGTCGTTACAATCCGTACCATCAGTTACGTATCCTTCAATTGGACATAATGATTGTACTGAATTGTTTGAATCACCATATTGATCATTGTCTTGATCACGATACAAGGAAAAAATTGACTTGAGGGTCCGTATATTCCCAAAGATCGACTATTCCTTTATCATTCCCTATCCCAATGTAACCCTTATTATTAATCGAAAAGCCAACTGCCCCCTCCCTTGTTAGTCCACCAACGTCGGCTTTCTTCTGCCAGCTATTGCTAAAGGGAGCATATTCCCAAAAATCTCTTGTACTAATCCCTCCATGACCTGTTCCAATGTATCCATGATTACCAATAGAGAAGCCAACTGCATCATACCTTGCGGTGCCGCCGAAATCAGCCATCGGGGACCAGGTGTTGTTAGAAGGATCATATTCCCAAAAGTCTTTTTTGAAACCTCCTCCCACACCGGTACCTATATATCCTTTTGAACCTATTGAAAAGCCGACACTATAATACCTGCCAGTACCTTCAAAATCAGCCTTTTGGATCCAAACATCAGTCAGAGGATTATACTCCCAAAATCTTTTTATCCCCTCCATCAACACCAGTTCCGATGTAGCCTTTAGTACCAATTGAGAACCCAACAGCAGCCTCTCTTGCTGTCCCACCAAAATCAGCCTTTTGTATCCAGATATTTGTGGAAGGATCATATTCCCAAAAATCTTTTTTCAAACTCCCATCAGTTCCGGTGCCAATGTAGCCTCTGGCATCAATGGAGAATCCCACTGCGTTATATCGGCCTAAGCCTTCGAAATCTGCTTTTTGTGACCAGATGTCCGTGATAGGATCATATTCCCAAAAATCTTTTTTCCCAACTCCTATTCCAATGTACGCCTTAGATCCGATTGAAAATCCAACTCCACTATTTCTAGCTGAACCTCCAAAATCTGCTTTCTGCGACCAAACTCCCTCTTGTAAGAGAACATTATCAACAAGTCCATCGCAATTATCATCAACACCGTTGCACACCTCTTCAGCATCCGGATGAATGGCCTCATTTTCATCGTTGCAATCACCGCTATTACTTACAAACCCAACTGAGACAGTGCAACCAAGAATTGAAACGGCTAGGTTGCCATAGCCATCGCTATCAGCATCTTGATAGAAGGTAGTTTGTGGGTACTCAACTGTTATTGCGAAGTTACAGCTGTCGATGCAACCTGTGCCAATATCTGAAAAACAATAGGTGATAGTATGGACTCCTGCACCAGCCAAGCTCGGATCAAACATTCCTACAATCACACCTGCGCCACTGTAATTGCCATCATCTGGCTTGCACCGGCTAATGGAAATGCTGGTGCATTGATACAGATGGTGTCGTCGGAAGGACAACCAACTATTGGCAACGGATTAACTGTAATCATGAAGGTTGCAGGTGCACCACTGCAAGTTACGCCACTATTCATGTATGATGGGGTAACTGTGATTGTCGCCGTCTGCGTTGTATTTGTGGTATTGGTGGCTGTAAAGCCGGTTATATCACCAGAACCACTAGCAGCCAGACCAACCGTGGTGTTATTATTTGTCCAATCATATGTAATTGTACCTCCACTGTTGGACTACTGAATACTATTGTTGAAGTGGAAGCATTGTTGCATACCATCTGACTGGCAACAGCATTGATAATTGGAGTTGGATTAGCCGTATAGGTATGCGTCTTGGGAGTACCAGCACAAACAAGTTCAGTTTTATCCTGGATAAAATTACCGACTGTAAAAGGACTACTGCCTACCCCTATTGTAGCTATAGGAGCATTCGTTGCAGTGCTGATCACAGTTACATTATTTGTATTGTGATTAATTATATAAGCCTTGGCTCCATCAGGTGTTAGCGACACACCAATGGGTACACCGCCAAATTCAGATGAAAAAGCAGTAGAGGTATTGTTCGTGGTATTAATTACCCTTCCACCGCTTGAGCTGTAGTTTGTTATATAAATCTTACTACCATCAGGTGACATGGCAGATCCATATAAAGGATTGATATATATAGGAATAAGATTCACAACTTGATTGGTAGCCGTGTTAATGACATAAACAGAATCGGAACCAAGACATGAAACATATAAGTAACTTCCATCAGGGCTTATAGAAGAAGCTCCTGGAACGACTGCTACAGGAATCGTAGCTATCACCGTATTGGAGGCTGTACTAATGACTGACACTAAATCTCCACAATAATTTGAAACATATACCTTGCTGTTGTCGGGACTTATTGACATTCCAATACCTGGACAACTGGTCAATCCGATAGTTGCGATGACAGCATTGGTGGTCGTATTTATCACTGACACGGTACTTGAGGAATAATTACCGACATACACTCTTGTTCCATCAGGAGTAACCTTTAAGACTTGTGGTTGGATACCAACCGGTATAGAAGCTATCAATGTATTACCAGCAGTATTGATAACAGACACGGTATTCGAATTATTATTACTAACGTAAACTTTGCTCCCATCAGGAGAAACAGAGACACCAAATGGAAAACTTCCGACAGGAATAGTCGCTGTTACTGAATCGGTCGCAGTATTGATAACTGACACGGTATTTGAACCGCTATTTGCCACATAAGCAAAAACGTTTCCATTAGGTGAAGGAATAACCGTTACCGTTGCTGTTATCGGTTCATTGGTAGTATTGGTTGCTATAAAGGAAGAAATATTTCCTGTACCAATGGCCGCAAGGCCAATGGCGGTATTGTTATTGGTCCAGTCAAATTGAGTGCCTGCCATTGAACCATTAAAACCCACTGGCAATGTGACTTCGTTATTGCATACGACCTGGTTATCGGGTTGGCTGACATCTGTAACACTTCCATCCACTGATCCATCGCAATTATCATCAAGATCATTACAGATTTCTGTTGCACCTGGATGAATGCCATTGTTTGTGTCATTGCAGTCTGAGCTGTTGCCTACATAGCCTACCGGAGCTGCGCAGGCGAGCGTTGAGTCAGCTTTACTTCCATATCCATCACCATCTGAGTCAAGGTAGAAAGTGTTTTGCACACCTTCATCAACTGATCCATCACAATTGTCGTCCAAACCATTACATATTTCAGTCGCACCAGGAAAGATCGACGGGATTGTATCATTGCAATCCATACTGTTTTCAACATAACCTACGGGGACTGTACATGCAAGAAGTGTAGTAAGTAAATTTCCATATCCATCGCCATCAGCATCCTGATAGAATACAGTTTGCACACCCTCATCGATTTGTCCATCACAATTGTCATCTATCAAATTACATACTTCTTGTGCCCCGGGATGAATTTCATCGTTTGCATCATTGCAATCGCTATTGTCAATTACATAGCCTAGAGGTGGGTTACAAGCTATTATTGTATTATTTAGATCACCATAACCATCATTGTCATTATCGCGATAGAAAATAAGATTGGATGTACATGGCGAATACTCCCAAAAGTCTTTACTAGGATTCCCAACATGGCCAGTTCCTATATACCCCTTTGATCCAATAGAAAAACCTACAGCCCAAAGCCTCGCGGTACCAGGAAATTCTGCCCTCTGTAGCCATGAATTTAGCGATGGATCATACTCCCAAAGATGTCTTACATAATTAGAATTAACTCCAGCAGCCCCGGTGCCTATATAACCTTTACTTCCTATTGAAAAACCTACGGCAGCAAAGCTTATCGTACCAGCAAAATTTGCCTTTTGTACCCAAGTGTTGGAATTAGGGTCGTATTGCCAAAAATCTTCTGTCCCGCCACTGATATTATTACTACCGGTTCCCAGATAGCCTTTATCTCCTATCGTAAAACCAGAGGCCCAATGTCTCGCCGTACCACCAAAATCAGCTTTTTGCACCCACGAGTTGGAACTTGGATCATATTCCCAAAAATCTCTTCGAAAATTTTCATGAATAGTTGACCCATCATTGCCGGTTCCGAGATAGCCTTTATTTCCTATGGAAAAACCAGAAGCTCGAATCCTTGCAGTACCTCCAAAGTCTGCCTTTTGCACCCAGGTGTTAGATACTGGATCATATTCCCAAAAGTCTTTTGTAAAAGTTCCATCAAATCCAGTCCCGATATACCCCTTACTTCCAATACAAAAACTGACCGTCCAAAACCTCGATGAACCACCAAAATCTGCCTTCTGCGCCCATGTATTGCTTGCTGGATCAAATTCCCAAAAGTCATTCTTCCTTAATCCTCCGGTATATCCCGTTCCGATGTACCCCTTGCCGTCGATAGAAAATCCTGCGGCTCCATACCTTTCAATACCTCCAAAATCGCCTCGCTGAATCCAACTATCTGGCTGTGACATTAGGATCAATGACATCCCGAAAACAATCCCGGGTACGAGAAAAGAGCTTTTCCTATTTAGTGCGCCTGAGTACATGGGCAAAGGCTTGATGTGACTAATATTTGATTTCCAAGTCGTCTAATTCATGCTTTTCTACTGAGGGTGGCATCACCCCTGCAGAAATTTTTCCCAAAACTAGTTTCGCCACTTTTACGGCATCCTCTTCCATCACAAATCCCCTTACCCCAGGTAGGCTTGGTATTTGTAACTGACGTATCATTGCTTTTCCATCAATCAAAATCTCGTATCCATAGGTCCCATCGATCGCGGGAATAATTTGATAGGTCGTATCTGCTGTTGATAGAATAGAAGTGGACTCTATCTCCGATCTTGTTTCGTTGCAGGAATGCCATCCTAAAGCCCACAAAATAGGTGTAAAGAGAAAATAAATTAAGAGATTATGATTTGCCATCATGTTTCATAAAGACAAGTGGCCTTCTCCTATGATCGCGTTGCTGAATGTAATTTTTTTTTCATCTTTGCATCTGCGCTCGAAATGTATTTTTCATGTTATTTTTATAAATTTTTTCACGCAGACCTATCATGAACAGAGAGTCTAATCAGGATCTACTATCAATGCAGCGCCTTATGCTAACATAAAAGATGATGAGGCTTCAACAGTAAGGAGAGTAACAATGGAATCTACTCCAGCTGGGATCGTGACCGAAGAGCCCGTCAAATTAATGACGAGATCCCTCACACGTGAAAGGGTTGTCTAATAACTACGATTGGAGTTCCACAGAGCTAGACGGCACACCGGCATGGCTACGGGCTTTATTCGGTGGCAGTCAAACGGTTTTAAGAGGTTTGCACGCATTGTTCGCACAGTTAGGGCTTTCTAGTAGTTGATCTAATCAACCATAAGCAATAATTCTCGGCAATTGGTGATCTGAAAGGATGAAAAAGACTTTATCTCGAGTTTCATTTCTATACCTTGGTACCTATAAAAAGTACACACGGTACGCCTGAAGCCACTGACAATAGGTTAGTCAGACCTTTGACGACGCCATGGGTAGGCGAAAAAGGTGAAAACTGAGGAAGCGAAAGAACCAGCTAGTAAGAAAGCAAGTATATATTGTAAAATGTAGTAAGAAGGAAAGAAGTCGGGTGTATAATCCCAAGCTCCACAATGATTTAATATTTCTTCGTAAGTGGATTTATTTACAGGACCTCGATAATCACAATTCTCTGCTATTGTCCAGCCTAAAACATAGACCGTCTTATAATTATTTTCATAGTAGCTGAAAAAATAAGATACAGAAATAAATACAACCAAAAATAATGGAGCTACCGAAATCAGGAAGTGCCTGTTAATACTCAAATGAAGATTTCGATATGCTTCAAAAAAAGCCAAGCCCAATAGCCAGGTAAACGCAAAAGTAAGATACCAAAATAGATTACTCAAATTTGTAGAAAACCCGAAAAGACTCAGTGCTCCCTTAGCTAGAAGGTGGAGAAAGAATGACAATAATAACGTAAAGCAGTGCTTATAAAATGTACTAACACTATCACGTTTCCACCAATCTCTAAAATTCATTTACGATTAATTTAACCATTGGGAAATAGTAGAGTATACCTTCACTTTGCCTTTGGACAATCAGATTCATCAAGTCACCTTCAATCTCATTCAGCCTAATCCTAATTTTTTCATCGACAGGTTCAGATGCAACTATATTGAACACTTGCCCAAATACGTAACCCTGAGCTCCATATTGGTTAAACTGCGATATTCCTACCAGTGTTTTGAAGTCATCCTGAAAATCAATGGCATTTTTTTTCGAAACCATATTTCCCTTTCTGTCAGTCAACCAAGCAATGTGTCTCCTCCTGGTAAGGATGTCAAAGGTTGGTGAGGTTTCGGCGTCAATCTTTCGAATTTTATTTCCCTTGTAGTTGCCGCCATACTGGTAATTCACATAAAAATTGTGATTTATAATGTTATTCGTATCTACTGAAAAGAATGGAATTAATAGGTCATCATCAACATTCTTCAAAAGGTTAAAAAATAAAATAGCGTGACTAAGAATCTTATTGAATCTTGGCAAGTCCCTGCTTGCTAAATACCCAAATTCAAGCTCATAATTTGCTGATCCCGCAAAATATTTTAACTCACTATACCTTTGTTGTCTTTGTTAAATTTCTTAGAGTTTGGTTTTGCAGGTAAAAATTCAGTCCCCTCAAATGGTAGATCAGATATTCCATCTGGACCTTTGACAGACTTTCCAACTCCTTATCAAAATTGAATGAGATGATGGTGTCAATATTCTGGGCTATTGAATCGATGTCGTTAGTGAAAGTGATCACTCTTTCCAATGTCCTTCTTAAGTTTTTTATTGATCTCTTGAGTTTTAGAATGTCCGTTCTGCTTGCCCTATTTTGGCTCTTCAATTTTTGAATATATACCTCCGAGACTTCCAGGTAAGGAATCATATTCCTAGCTGTTGCTGCCATTGCATGACCATAAATCGAGGAAACACCGTTGGTGAATAAAGGAACTAATTCAGTACCCTTACCAATCTCACTTTGAATGTTTAAAATGACTGGTCCGTTAGATCTACTAGTACTATCGGTGCAGTTGTAGGATAGTTGCAAACTATCACAAGACCAAGCAAAGTCACCCAGAATAATTGGTAAGAATATTACATCAAGTGATGGATATTTATTTTCAAAGCTATCTTGTAGGGTCTTAAAATTCCCAAATCTAAAAAGCTCGACAATAACTTGCTGACTTTTCAGGGACCTCGGGGATACAGCTGGCTTAAGAAATTCTGATTCTAAATCTGGAAGCAAATCGTACTCACATCTGATTTGAGTGTTATTCCACAACAGTATTTTAAGCTGTTTTGGTATCTGGTTCAGATCGACCCAAAGATTTATCACCACTCTTTCATTATTAGCAGTGCCAAAAGTCCACTTCTCAATGCAATCACCCGATGAGCCACCCATAGCACCCATCTTAAAGTTTTCGCTTAGGGAAAAGACTTCCAATTTATTGCCTGGTTGACTAAAAACATTGCAATGAAGCAATAACACTAAGGCGGGAAAGGTAAATTTAAGTTGTTGTATCATTGGCGTCATATCCAAAATTATATAAAGTTGTGAAATGAATATCCTTTTTACATAAATTGGGGGGGGCATCGCCCAACCTATTAGTAACATTATAATTATTGAGTCATCGTAAAACTCAGATGATTTACATCCTGACTTTACGTTCTTAACTCACCAATGACTATCTTAACACCATGATCACAAGCAAAACTACACCATGAAGCGATCCATCGTCACTTTAGCTCTCTTTGTACTGTTCTCTTCCCTCAGTTTCAGTCAAGGCATCATCGAAGCAGACGAAGTCATTTCCGATACAATAAGAGGAGCTCACATTGGAGATGGTAGTAGACTCGTCAACTTGCCAAATCAAAACTTAGCGGTCTCTACGTCTGGAGATACTCTGTACATCACCGAGGGAAACTTCGTCATAATCCCAGGCCTAAGCGCCTCTAACAGCGGCAATACCTTTGCAAATGCTGGTGCCGATATTGTCAATGCCTGTCAAACCTCATTCAACCTAAATGCTTCACCTTTGGTGCAAGGCACAACTGGCTTATGGACGATACTCGCGGGAACAGGAGGGAATCTGGTCAATGCTACACATCCGAATGCCCTATTTACTGGTCAGGAAGGTGAATCGTACCTGCTTCAATGGACAGTGCAACATGGCGGCGGGAGCAGTTCTTTTGACCAACTGAATATTTCCATTGCGGTCAATACAGAAACCTCAGTAGCGAATGCTGGACAAGATTTGTTCGCTATCATGACGCAATCAATAGTGTTGAATGGCAATATTCCTGAAGCAGGGTCAAATGGTGGTTGTGAGATTTTAAACGGTGTTGGTGGCATTTTAAGCAAAAAAACTGATCCTACAGCGACTTTTACCGGTGTGCCTGGTCAAAGTTACACTTTGCATTGGCAGCACTACAACAGCTGCTCTACCAGTACGGATGAGTTGAGTCTGACATTTAGTGAAAGTGCAGCCGGAGTTCCAAGTTCGAACGGTAGGTACTTCATTCCGGATTTTGATTTTCGAACCTTTCTGCAAGTCTTATTTCCAACCGTTATGGATGGAGACTCCCTAGTAGTATCACAAGGTCAATTGGTAACCAGTCTTGATCTGACCCCCGTTAATGTAAACAACTTAGATGGAATACAGTATTTACCAGCAGTCTCGGAATTGATAGTACATAATCAGGATATCAAATCCATTCCTTATTTTTCAAGTACCTTACAAAAATTTGAATGTGACTGTCCTTCACTTGCAGTCGTACCTGCGTTTCCCAGCAATCTGGACACACTAATAGGGAACGCTTGGAAGGTTCAAGTACTACCTGAGCTACCAAATTCCATGCGTTACTTGGAATTTACTAATTTGAATAACTTTGGTGGAATTAGTCAAAGCACAATTACATTTCCAGATCTACCGGATAATATCAAATATCTCGAGATCATGGGATGGTTATTTACCTCTGAAATGACAGCAATACCGGATAATTGTGAGCGAGTTACCATCATAAGAGTTTTCCTGGAATGCTGTCCAGATCAACAGATAACTCAATTTAAAATTCCAGAAGAAGCAATTGAATTTCACATTGGTGGTATCTGGTTGGATTCTTTTCCAATGTTACCAATTGCCAAAAATAATCTTATTGTTCTCGGTGTATCAGATGCAGATATTTCAATTATGCCTTCGTTTGCAGATTTTACAATGTTGAAATCATTAAGTCTCCGAGAAAATAATTTATTCAAATTGAACCTATTACCGACTAGCTTAGAATCAATAGACATAGTAGGGAATCCAATTCTTTGTGTGGAAAATAAGCCGGCTGGGGTAGCTGATCAATTAGCCGAATATGACATTTGTCCATAGTATCTAAAAATATACTCCTATGAGAATTGGAAACCAAGTTAATATTTTAGAAGTCTGGCGAAATTGGGGAAATCATCCTGAAGGAAGACGAATGATACTTAATCCCTTGCTGTCATTTGGTGACCTCAAATGGTATGACGGCAAAATTGAAGAGAAAGATCTCAAACAAATGTATATTATTTCATCAAACGATTGGACTGAAGACGGTCTTTGTGAGTCCAGTTTCCTGCTCGAAGAAGTTGTGAAGTCACTTGAGAATTGTAATCAGTTAAATGATAAGATTCTTGATATAATGAATAAGGTAGAATGTATGAAAAGTAATTTAAGTTCTATAAACACCAAGCTGATAATTGTAGCTCCAAATTTAAATGGACCCTTCACAATAATTGAGGGGAATAGAAGGGCAGTAGCTTTAAGACACCTATCAAGAATTGTGAACTTAAATATTTATCTTGGAATATCGCAACAAATTAGGAATTATCCATGGGCAAATCGTAGTTTTCCCAATTCAAACAATTCAAACAATTCAAACAATCCAATCATTGCGACAACGGAAGGTCCCTTGTTCCAGGCTCTATTATAATATCGTAAACCAGATAAATTATATGGAAGATCCACTTAAAAGAACCAACGAAGAATACACTAAATTGTTTTATGATAGTCTCTGCAATGCACTGTATGCTTATTGGCATCTTCATTTATTTCAATTTGACAACAAACTATTTTCAAGCAATATTGCATGGATAGCTAGAGCACTAGGATTAAATACTGCTGGAAAAAGCGAAGGAGATATTCCTCAAATGCTGATAGACGGTAAGAAGATTCTAAAAGAAGACTTCAATGACTATGTGTATTATTCTTCTACGTCAAATCAGTCTGAATGGTCATTCGAAACTGTGATACCTCCTATTACTGGTTATGGTTTTCCTACTGTCTATGATTTAATTCTACAAATGGACCCAGAAGACCAGAAATCCATAGCACTCCAAGAAGTACGTTATCATGGTGATAGGAAAAAAGAATTAAATAAGGACCTACCTATATTTCTGTTTAAATTCTAGTAAGCATGTACCCTATTTGTACCTATCAAACATAACCATCTGATTATCAGTACTTGTTACTTTTTGTATTGGAAAGTAAGTAAATAATTTCTTTGCCCTTCTTTGCCTTCGTTCGATTTTGATATAGTTGTCTCCTGCTTTGATTTCCCTTATTTGCATTTGATTGCTTCTATGGACGTTTTAGTTTCTCAAGTCTCCGGGCAACAAAAATGGACAACAAACTGGCAGAGTTGCTACCTATTGCCCACAAACGGTTCTATTGGTGACGACATGATTCCTGGCTATTGTTCAGGCCAATTATACCCCGATTAAGCAAGGAAATTGAGAACCTGGTAAATGCAGAAATGGTATGGATGGGCGATCCGGGCAGGGTCGGAACGGTATTGAGAAAGGGGGGAATCATCCCTTTTTAGGGAACGGCGTTTAAAGCAGTGCATAACTATTTTTCAATAAAAACATTCGTATTGTAACAATATTTCAGTTTCGATAACTAAATTCATACATTTGGTATAATCAAATTTCACAAAGTATAGTGATAAATAATAGTTTTTCACAACTTGTAAGTGTTTTTCACGAAAGAGTAACTCCGGAAGAAGGGTATCTGGTAGGATATGGAGCCATTATCAGGTTTTATGATTTACATGCTCCGTTGCCAGATGTTCTCGCTCTTTTAAGTCAAAAGCACAAGCAATATGGAACGCAAGACTGGATAGTGTTTACTCCCAGGTACATGCCCAAAGATTCACTGATGGGGCATTTGACATTTGCGCTCAAGTATGAAGGAATAGAGTTAGGTGTATTAAAGAAACTGTTTGAAAAACTGGATGCCAGTGAAGTAATTATTTTGGTAGCAAAGGAACCAACAGGACAGTACAGTAGAAAAATATGGTTTTTGTATGAATGGCTGATGGACTCTAAACTGGATCTTCCTGATCTCAAAGCCGGAAATTATATTGATGTTGTTGACGAAACGATTCAATATGGTTCCCGGTCAATGCCTGATGTTTCCAAAAGACATCGGGTCAGGAATAATCTTCCCGGGGTCAGAGACTTCTGCCCTATGATTAGAAAGACAGCTTTACTGGAACAGTACATCGAACTTGATTTACCGCAAAGGATTACCAATATTATTGGAAAGATACATCCGGATGTAATGGCAAGAACAGCAGCTTTCCTGCTACTGAAGGATTCAAAAGCATCTTATGCAATCGAAGGAGAAAGACCACCGCAGAACCGTGCACAGCGTTGGGGCCGGGCAATTGGGCAAGCCGGGCAGAAAGCCATAACCAAAGAAGAATTGGTTCGGCTACAGCAAATTGTTATAGATAATCCACGGTTCACCAAAATGGGATGGCGGGAGCAGGAAGGTTTTATTGGAGAGCATGACAGGAGACATGGGACTCCCATTCCTGATCATATTTCTGCCAAATGGGAAGATATAGGATTATTGATTGATGGCCTGATCGCTACTAATGAAAAATTAGACACCGATGATTTCTTTGATGCCGTATTGGCAGCTGCGATGATCGCATTTGGTTTTGTCTTCATTCATCCGCTTCTTGATGGTAATGGAAGAATCCACCGCTATCTGATCCACCATGTACTATTGAGAAAAGGGTATGTATCCAAAGGAATAATTTTTCCTGTCTCAGCAATCATTTTAGAACGCCTTGATGAGTACCAGAAGGTATTAGAAAGTTTTTCCAGGCCAAGGTTCGATTTGATAGAATGGAAACCTGGCAAAGACAATAACGTAGAAATATTAAATGATACAATTGACTTGTACAGGTATTTTGATGCCACCAAACAGGTAGCATTTTTATATAGTTGTGTCCAGCAAACAATCGAGCAAACTATTCCCGAAGAAGTTGATTATTTAGAAAAATACGACCTGATGAAAGATTATCTGGACAATCATTTTGAAATGCCGGATAAAACAGTGGCACTGCTTGTCCGTTTCCTGGAACAGGGAAAGGTAAACTTTCGGAAAGAGCAAGAACAAAAGAATTTGAAGTGTTGGCAGAAGCAGAAATTGCAACAATTGAAAATAAATATCAGGAAATATTTCATTAATTAATGAGGTTCTTAGTCATATTTAGTGGTTAATTTCTAAGGCAGTATGTCCTGTCTCACAAAGACCTTACTGAAAAATTAGGGGTTCTCGAAAGCAAGTATGACCAGCAAGTTAAGGATGTATATCAGGCAATCAACTTTCTCCTTGAAAAAGACACTAAACAAAAGGAGCGCAAGAGAATAGGATTTTAAATAATGACGAGGTACAAACAATATGTAATACACTCGGTAATAATCGATTAAAAAAGTCGAAAAAGACTTTAACTGGAGTTTAGAAGTCGTATTCCTTGGTAGGAGGGTATACAATAAAGTGTGTCAACAAGATATTATTAAAAAATAAATATGTTGACATGAAAAGAAAAGAAAAACCGAGATTAGAAGATTTAGTTCCAGATGAAGCGTATCGCATGGAGATAGAGGAAGGGTTGTATAGTGGGAAACGGTGGCTTGGACCAGGGGGAGTGTTTACGGAATTGTTGCAAAGTTTTGTGGATGCAGCTCTTGAGGGAGAGATGGATCACCATTTGGAACAAGAGCATTCAGCAGGAAAGAAGAACCGGCGAAATGGATATGGTAAAAAGGATGTGAAGACGGAAGGTGGAACGCTGTCATTGAATCCACCTCGAGATCGCACAGGAAGTTTTGAACCAACCATCGTCGAAAAGCGAAGTCGGAGTCTGAAGACAGGCTTAGATGAAGTGATCCTATCCATGTATGCAAAAGGGAATAGTGTGGAAGACATACATCGACTGTTGTTTGAGATATATGGGGTGGAATATTCCAATAGTGCGATCAGCCTGATTACGGATCGGATCTGGCCAGATATCGTAGCGTGGCAGCAACGCGCCTTGCGAGCTTGCTATGCGATTGTGTACCTGGATGGGATACATTTTCGAGTAAAAGAAGATCACAAATTTGTGAATAAGTGTGTTTATACGGTGTACGGAATAGACTGTGATGGGCACCGAGATATACTGGGGATTTATACATCGGAGAATGAAAGCGCCCATATCTGGGGTCAGATACTGGAAGACATCTCGTCACGAGGGGTACAGGATATATTAATAAACTGTATAGATGGACTAACTGGTTTTAAAGAAAGCATTCATCAAGTGTATCCCTTGGCAACGGTGCAACGTTGTATCGTACATAAAATCAGGAATTCGGTCCGATTTGTACCGGACAAGAATAAGAAGATGATATGTGGTGATCTGCGAACAGTATACAGTAGCGCTACCGAATCACAAGCAGGTCAAGCACTGGAAAGCTTCAAAATAAAATGGGGAAAGGAGGGGGAACGAATCGCAAAACTATGGGAGAATGATTGGAGTGAATTAATGGCATTTATGGAATTTGGCACCCATATCCGCAGCATGATCTACACGACCAATCCCGTGGAAGCAGTCCATAGAATCATTCGGAAAGTAACCAAGAGTAAAGGTGCCTGGATCAGTGAAAAATCATTGATCAAGCAGCTGTACCTGACTTTAATGAATCAGCAAAAATCATGGAATAGAAAAGCTTTCCATTGGAAGGCCATTCAATTAGAATTATTAGATAAATTTGGAGAGCGCTACGGTCGATGGGTATCCCAGTGACCGCCTCGCAGAGGGAGGGAATTCAGTCGCCCTACGGGCTCCTTCCATTCCCTCCCTCTGCAGGAGAAAGAAATCAATGACACACTTTAATGGATACTCCCCTTGGTGTAGCCTTATGAAAACTACCGTAGAATAAACAAAGATTCCTTCCCTCCCTCTGATTGCAACCTCTGACTTCAGAAGTGTCAGATTTTATCACTCAATAAAAGCAAAACATTCCACCATCATTCATGCACTGATATTTTCAAAGCAACATCGGTTGAAGAAGTTTGATTGGCATTTGATAAATGCATCTATTCTTCATTATCAAGATTTAACGATCCGGTCCAACCAGTTTTGTAAATGACATATTTGCTAACTTCCAGTCATTACCCTGCTGCTTGTAAACTTCGGTAACCATAAAAAGGATTGGTCACTTCATTTCCTCCAACTACAGCCAATAAAGTGATCCGATTCCAGACGATGGCCATATCACCCATAATTTCTACCGAGACTTCGTGAATATCTGCGTGTTTGTAATGAATGCCTCCACTTCGAATAATATTGACCTCCTGCTCTTTACCCCATGTCCCTCCCATATGGACAAACTTTGCCTGATCATGAAAGAGTTCCGCCAGTTTGTCCGCCTCCTTATCGGCCATCCACTGCCATTTCTCTTGGGAAAGCGCCAGGATCTTCTGTTCCGGATCGCCGCTTTCTATTTTAATACTCTTATACGCTTCATCGGTGAGTTTTTCCAGCCATTTTGTAGGTCCATTGCCGGTCATGCCCAGGTAGGCAAAGTCGCGATCAAGAGTGGCCCCATGCCAATGCTCTACTCCGGGTAGGCATTTGATCATATCCCCTACGTGTACCAACTGTACCGGTTGATCTAAAATTTAGCACCCAAAAAAAACAGCCGACTATGGAGATCTTCCACACAAGCAAAAAGCTTCCTGCCCGTCCGCTCCAGGATCGCAAGGTTGGGATCCTGAGGACATCAATCAAACTTTCCCGTACCACTCCACAGTTTCACGAACAGCAGTTCCAAATTCGACCACCGGTTTATACCCAAGCATTCTTTGAGCTTTGGAAATCGAAAAATGATAGTTCCGACCCGCATTATTTACCCGGTAGCGGGTCAACAAAGGGGCTGTTTTTATTTTAAACAAACCGTAAGCATCTTCCATCATCCCAGCAATCAGGTATATGAAATTATACGAAACGGAGGTCCTGATTTTATTTAACCCAAGCTCGACCGCGAACGTATTGGTAAAGGTTTTCCAATCAATGTCTAAACCATCGGTGATAATAAAGGCTTCACCTGAAATTCCAGGAGTCACAGTGGCTAACTCAATTCCATAAACCAGGTTTCCGATATAGGTGGGACATGTTTTGGCTTCCCCTTTATTTATAAAGACAAATGCCCCCTTTCTAACTAAATTTAGATAAGGACGAATAAAACTATGATCACCAGGACCAAAGACATTCCCTGGATTTACAATCACTAGTTCCATGTCTCTATTTTTGCAAAAAGTGACTAGCCAATTAGATGCCTTCAATTTAGTCTGGCTATACTGCATGCTGGAGTGTGGAGTTGAACTCTCCTCGTCTGCATCTACCACATCAAATCCATAAATGGCAACTGTGCCTAAATACACAAATCGCTTTACAGAGGCTTTAAATGCCTGCTCTGCTACTATACGGGTTCCTTTTACATTGTGTTCTTCAAAATACTCCAGGCTACCCCAATCCGTGACTGCTCCAGCTGTATGAATGACAATATCGGCTCCATCCATAAATCCAATTAAACTACTTGCATCTCTGATATCTCCATAGTGAAGGGTTACCGGAACATTCTTTAGATTGTCGAGATTCGATTGTTTTCGTACAAGACCAGATACAGAGTAACCTTTAGAGGCAAAATGTTTCACAAGAGCACTGCCTATAAATCCATTGGCACCTGTCACTGCTATCTTCATTTCGTTGTACGTGAATTAGGGAAATTCATAAAATAATCAATCAAAAAATGCTTCCTGAACAACTAAGTTCCATGCTGAATTAAAACAAAGGAATCTGTCAATACCCCAATGGTAATATGCAAAAGCCAGCCATACCAAATAGAACCGGAACGCAATGCCAGTATCCCGAATAATATACCTACCAGAATGGCTCCGAGGACCTCACCTTCAGGCTTCCCGAGGTGAACAAGGCATGAAGATACCGTTTGAATGAGAATGGCCAACTGCGGTCCTAAAGATTTATTCAATCCAAACAGGAGAAATCCTCGGAAAAAAAATTCCCAGGTGACGTAGTAGAAAATAATATAAATTGCTTCAAACTGAATAAAAAGGTCCCTTCTTTCAAATAATATTCGTGCCAGAGGGTATTCATCACGAACATCTGACATGCCCGCAGCAATCCACATTAGTGGTATAATAACAAGTGTAAGACCTAGTGTCCATTTCAATCCGAATTTGGTATCACCTAAACTCAACCCATAATCTTTTAATGATCCTTTTAGAACCAACTTTAGATATAGTAGTGGTAAGATTCCCAATAAAATGAAAAAGCAAAAAAATTGCCAGTAGCGGGCATATAAGT
The DNA here is from genome assembly GCA_016711125.1 of Saprospiraceae bacterium. Lineage (GTDB taxonomy): Bacteria > Bacteroidota > Bacteroidia > Chitinophagales > Saprospiraceae > JABDMH01. Next base: position 106,525 of record JADJTQ010000010.1, read on the forward strand.
CACCATTTGTTTTTGGTAAATCAGGAAAAACTGCTTCAAAAAAATCAGCACTGCCCTGATAAAAATAAATGGTGAGCAGCAAGGGTGCGCTGATCAACAGCACAAATTGATCCCGATCAAATGATATTCCTAAAATCTTCAAATCCATTAGAATTGCATTATACTATCTTCTAGCTTCACACTCGAAAATCGCATGCGAAAATTCATTTGTGGTGTTTTCTAGAAACGCTAAATGACCCTCTCACCCCTGTATTGGCATTTGATAAAGGCGGTACTTCTTCTCTACCAATCCACCCATCCGCTTTATGGCATTGTTCATCTCCGGATTGTCTTCCAGTACCAGGATGCTTCTCCCCCCTTAAGATAACGGTGTGTGCTGATATATTCGAAAGATCGTGCGTAAAAGCATGCATCAATTTCCAGCTTCCGGTACTGTCTTTTGACGCCGAGAGCAATGACTCTGACCTTATCTATTTTGCCTTTACCCAGCAAAAGTTTAAAGATACCAAATGGAAAGAGGCGTCCTCTCTTTAATGTTCTTTGCACCTGATTGATATCGGGAAGCGCCAGAGAAAACCCGATTACTTCACCGTTTTTCTCTGCCAGTAAAACCAGATTCGAATTAAGGATCAGTTTCATATCTTTTGCTACATGCAGATACTCTTTTTCGGTAAAGGGAACGAATCCCAAATTTTCTTGCCAGGCCTCATTATATACTGCCAATGTGCCTTTTACATCGCGATCAAAATTCTTCATGTCGATGCATCGTAAGGTTATCCCCTTAGAGGCCAATCTTTCTTCAAGAATTGAATATTTTCGTTTAAATACTTCCGGATAGTTCTGACCATCAATGTAATAGGCCAGCAGGTCTGTTTTTTTTCGGAGTCCGAATCTCTCCAAAAACACCTGATAATATGGTTTATTATAGGTCATCATCACCGAAGGAGAAAAAGAGAATCCTTCTATGAGTAGACCGGCTGTGTGATTAGTTGAAAAATTACACGGCCCTTCCATTTTTTCCAGGCCTTCCTTAATGATCCACTCTTGCGCCGTCTTCAGTAAAGTAAAAGCTACCTTATAATCATCGATTGCTTCAAAAAAACCGAATACTCCGATGCGGTCATTGGCAAATCTAATTAGGTTTTCATCTCGGACAACACCTATGCGACCGACCAGGGTATCCCCGGAAAAAGCTAAAAACAATTCCGCCCTGGCATTCTCAAAATATGGATTTTTCAATGGATTTAAATGATCACGTTGAGCCATCAATAATTCCGGAACAAAATATTTGTCATCAGAATAAAGATCATATGCAAATTCGATAAAACGTTTTAAATCCTTTTTCGTTTTCACGATTGTGATCCGTATCATCATGTTTGGATTGATGTCTTATCTTACCTAAATCTGGGACAGGTGATATTGTATCCGCTCAAGCACAAAATCGATCTGGGTCTTTTTATGAGTAGCCATGATCGAGAACCTGATTAGCGAGGTCTCGGGGCTGGTGGCCGGTGAAACGACAGGATTGACAAAAATGCCCTCATCATATAGCTTTTTTGCCAGTAAATATGTTTTAAATTCATCCCGGATGTAGATCGGAATTATCGGAGTGACGGACTTCCCTGTATCTAATCCCATTTTAGCAATGGCCTTCAACGCATATCTGGTATTATCCCATAATCTTTCAATTAGTTCAGGTTGAGTCTCAATGATATCGAGCGCTTTCAGTACCGTGGCGACAGATGCTGGTTGGAGGCCAGCACTAAATATTTGGGCACGAGCAGAATGTTTTATAATGTTAATTATCTCCTTATTTGCCGCAACAAAACCACCAAGAGCTCCAAACGACTTGCTGAAGGTGCCGGTTATTACATCTATCTGATCGGATATTCCAAAATGGGAACCCGATCCTCGACCTTTTTCACCAAGAACACCGGTCGCATGTGCATCGTCAACAATGACCATCGCATCATGTTTTCGAGCAAGAGCCACGGTTTCCGGAAGATCAGGTATGTCTCCGTCCATGCTAAAGACACCTTCCGTTACGATCAACTTTAAGGCGTCCTTCTCACATTGTTGAAGTCTTTTCTCTAACCCGGTCGAATCATTGTGGGCAAACTTTAGTTTAGTGCCTAATGACAGGGCAGCAGCTTCCAGAATAGAGGCATGACATAACTTGTCGAGTAGCAGAAAAGAAGATCTATCGGTCAGGGCTGGAATAGCTGCCAGATTAGCCTGGAAGCCGGTACTTACAACCACAACGTCTTCTTTTCCCAAAAAAGATGCAAGTCTTTCCTCCAAAACACGATGGATTTTAAGATTTCCATTGGCCAATCTGGATCCAGACACACCGGTCCCATATTTTTCAATAGCTTTTATTGCGGCTTCTTTCACCTCTGGATGATTGCTCAACCCCAGATAACTGTTTGATCCAAACATGAGAATCTTTCTTCCATTCTCAGACATCTCTGCGTCCTGAGCCGAATCGAGCTCCCTATAATATAAATACAAACCATTCTTTTTCAGGTCATTGACCTGATCGGCAAGATTTGTAATCTTAGTTTCTAGTGGATTCATTTCTTGATTTTTTGGTTTACTATTGTAAAATGAACTCGTGCTCTCTGCAATATAATTAATAATTGACTCTATTAGTCATCTAGTATATTTATAAACTGTGATCCACTTTATGCCAGAAAAATCTTACTAAACGACTCACTCCCAACGCCGCCACCACGCCTCCAAAGATGTCAATAGTGTAGTGACAATGTTGTACGAGTAATAAATATGCCATCACCACAGTTAAAATCAAAATAAGGCGACGTAAGAAAGTATTACTCCAACAAAGAATTGCAAATACAACCATACTTGCCGTGTGCCCACTGAAAAATAGATCTTTCAAATACGGCTGATTGCTATAAGCAAAATATTCCAGGATAGGATCCTGTAACGGTACGATATCTACTGGTGCTTCAAGTGGTGTCAGGAAAAGACAAATATTTCGAAGATATTGCAAGACAATAAACATCTGAATCCCCTGCAATAACAGAATCGGTCGTTTCAAACAAAAGAAGACCACAAGCATCGCTGTGACGTAGAGAATGAAGAAAATTAATTTGGATAATTCGGCAACTGGTAACAAATTTAACACCGCATCATTCAGTGCGAAACCCTTTCTGTTTTCGATAAAATGTAGATAGGGAACAATAAAAATAATTATGGGAACCATCGACAGGGCGGTACCTGCTAAAACGACCCACATCTTGTAATTAGAAAAAGTCCTGGACCATTGGGTGATAACTTCCCGGGAAAAATTCCCAATCAATTGTGTCACGCTTAGATTTGATCGGATCATTTGTCTCACAACTTCAGCATTGGAGTCCGCGGCACACCATTATTTTCCAAATAAGCCATAAACATTGTCTTCGCTACTTTTTACTCATTTAATTATAATTCCTTTTGCTAAAAGAATCACTCGCAAATTGACTTGCAAAATAGAAAATATTTGAACACCAATAGCATCCCTGGGCTAAGGCAAAAAGTTACGGACTTGTATCCAGTGACCTTCAATGAGTGACTTTCCCCCTCCTGTTAAGCATTAAAACTGGTTAACCATGGCACTATTTAATATATGTATCGTACCTATACCAACAAATCCCGATGGCTTGATAACCATCAGCAGACTACCTTCTGTGTAAGGTCGAACATCTGCCATAGAATTGAACTCACTGGCTCCAATACTGACATGGTCTGTCGACCTCACCTACTCACTCCAGAGAAAACCCTTATAAGTACCACCCGCGAAATCACCGGCACAAAGGCTGATAGACTGTGAGTCACCCGTTAATCCAGAGAACCTTGTTATTCACTCCGGACCATCAAGCGCGAGACACAGTTGTGCTCTAGCTTGTATTGAAAATGCTATAATCAGTATCGAAAAAAAATATCTTATGCATTGTTACATTTTTGATAATTACAAGATACTAAGTCTCTCGATGCGGCGATCACTGACCGATTATTTATTTACTCCTGATTTATAGTACTATTTGTACTAATCCTAAATTTTAGAAATTTTATTTTGAAAGCGATCAAATGTCTTGGATATGAACACCTATGTTCACTACTCTATCGGTTTAAATACTGAGGGCATTCAATTCGTTTCTTATTGTTTCAATCTCTTCGATAGATTGCCATTGCATCAATTAATTCCGGATACAACTCAAAACATTATTGTCAGCGACGGTGGTCAATTTGGCAACATAGATTATATCTGCACAGCCCGCGCATACGATGCCAGTTTTTATGTCATGTATATTCCCGCCGGGTGCGCAATTTATGTGAACCTGGTCGAAATGTCAGATAAAAGAATGCGGGTGCATTGGTACAATCCGCGTACCGGAAAATCAATTCGAATCGGACACGTCGGAGGCGACCCCCGATTTGGTATCGTGGCACCAGATGATAACGATTGGTTGCTGATTTTTGATTGTGTGCCGGAATGGCAAATGCCTTGAAAAACGGGCAGTACAAGGGCATTACTAGAGGCAAGATACAAATAAGCTTTCATTAATTCATATGTTCTAACAAATACGACCATTGCATTGCTCAGCACCCCTCGACCTGACGCTATCAACTTCGTCAAGACTTCGTCGATCGGAGAAAACTATGGGCGAGTCCCTCGCTCGACGCTAAAGCTATGAGCGACAGCGTCCGCCTAGGAGGCTACGGCCTCCGGAGGACAGCGTCCAACTCCCCTGAAAGGGGAGAACCGGCTCTCCTGCTCGTTGCCAGCACATTTTTCAATCACTTTGAATGTTAATATACTTTCTTCTAATAGTAGGCTTTAGAAGTCCCCATTTAGGCGGCGGTGTTGACATTTATCGTCAGTAGGATTTAGGGGTCTAGACACGTTTTCTTCCATGTTAAATCGTTACCTCTGCGAGTCTTCTACCGCCTCACTTGGTTCCATTTCAGCCCGATACCAAATTCTGCGTTATATAATACAGCGAGAGCCACAGATGAATATCTATATCGAAATTACTTTTATGCGAAAAATTGAGACTCATTAAATACGGCGTAGACCCCCTTTATAGTCATTAAGCCCTCCCCTACCACTTCTTGAGTTCTTACATCATGGCCAAACAACATCCCATTGAATTTACCTAAATATTGCTCCGTTATTTGCAATTTTGTCCTGGAAGGAAGAGATAAAGCAGCGCGAATTCTGAACAAATGATAAATTGAATCCGGTCGATCATCAAATACAATAAAACATGAAAAATCTTCTTTTGATAGCCATCTCAATAATCACCATAGAAAGTGTGAATGCACAGCATCTGGTCAAGGGTCAAGTATTTGATTCCAGGAATGAAGCACTGGTTGGTGTCAACATTTCTGAAAAAGGAACTCTCAACGGAACCGCAACAGACCTGGATGGAACCTTTACTTTGGAAGTAGCTACTTCTTCTGCAATCCTGGTTTTTAGTTACACGGGGTTTACGACCCAGGAGATTGCCGTGGAAGGAAAAAGTAGTCTGTCGGTGACGATGATCGAAGGAATTACCATTGGCGTCGTTCAGGTGGTCGGGTCAAGGAGTTATGGCAGGACGGCCACCAATTCGGCTGCTCCAATCGATGTGATCGACGTTTCAGAGATTGCCAGTGCTACCGGAAGGGGAGAAATCAATCAAATTATGCAATATGCGGCTCCGTCTTTTAATGCAACGAAACAGTCAGGATCTGATGGTGCAGACCATATCGACCCGGCCTCACTAAGAGGACTGGGGCCGGATCAAACCCTGGTTCTTGTAAATGGCAAGCGACGACATCACTCTTCCCTGGTGAATGTGTTTGGAACCCGGGGCCGGGGAAACTCCGGGACGGATCTCAACGCCATCCCTATTAGTGCTATCAAAAGAATTGAGGTTTTGCGGGATGGAGCTTCTGCCCAATATGGTTCAGATGCGATTGCCGGAGTTATCAATGTAGTTTTAAAAGATGGAAATGATGGATTGAGCGGTGGCATTTCTTATGGAACGTATAGTACTAAAGTCGGGGCAGATTATGCCAGGCAAATCTTTGACACCCAAGATGGGTGGGAGCCTGAATTATTTAATATAGAAGGTAAAAATCGATTGGATGGAAAAGAGAAAAGTTTTGACGGAAATACCACCCGACTTGATCTAAATTATGGTTTTAATCTTGGCACTAACGGGGGCTACATCAATTTCGGAACGGAATATCTCGCCAGAGACCGAACATTGCGGCCAGGTTTTGACTATAGAAAGGGATATGGATCGGCGGCAGCAGATCAATACCAATTTGCGCTCAATGCAGCTATGCCGCTAGCCGAAAAGACCGAATTTTATCTATTTGGCACCAAAGGCGACCGGGATACAGATGCTAATGCATTCACCAGAGGCGCTCCCGGTGCTGATGGAGATGATCGATCTGTTACATCCTTATATCCCGATGGTTTCACACCAAGAATTACTTCGAAAATCAATGATGATGCGGTCACTGCAGGAATAAGGCATGAATTGGATCATGGTTGGAAGTCTGATTTCAGTCATAGTTATGGAAAAAACAATTTTCATTATTTCATAAAAGGTACCAACAATGCCTCGCTGGGGTCGGCTTCTCCCACTAGTTTTGATGCGGGAGGCCACAGTCTAGCCATGAATGTCACTTCAGTAGGTCTATCGAACTATTTTGAGACGATCGCTAAGGGACTAAATATTGCTTTTGGTACGGAATACCGATCAGAGAATTTTAAAATTTTTGCCGGTGAAGAAGGCTCCTATGCTAATTATGATGAAAATGGAATCGCCATTACCAACCCAGCTGTGCAGCAACCTTTTGTCAATGAATTCGGACAGCAGCCCACAGGGGGATCACAGGGATTTCCAGGATACAGCACAGCCAATGTAGTGGATCAATTCAGAAGTAATTTTGGAATCTATGGAGATGTTGAGTTGAATGCATCCGACCAGCTTTTAGTCGGCGGAGCCTTACGATATGAGAACTACAGCGACTTTGGAAGTACCTTTAATTACAAATTATCCAGCCGATATTCGATCAGTGAAAATTTTGCGCTCAGAGCATCAATATCATCAGGTTTCAGAGCTCCATCCCTAGCCCAAATTCACTATAATCTTATCTTTAATAATATCGTTGCCGGTGAGTCGCTAAGTACATTGCTGGCATCCAATACCAGTACGGTTGCCAAAGCGTTCGGAATCCAATCGCTGAAGGAAGAAAAGGCACAAAACTTTGCTGTAGGTTTTACCATGAAAAGTGGTGGCTTCTCGGCAACTGTCGATGGCTATTTAATTAATGTAGACGATCGGATTATCCTGACCGATGTTTTTGATGCTACAGAATTAAATGTCGGTGCTGAGGCTGCTCAGTTTTTTGCCAATGGTGTCGACACCCGAACTTCAGGTGTAGATATTGTTTTAAATTACAAACTTTATTTAGATGATAGTTATGCACATGCCATTAATTTTGGAGTAGCAGGTAATTTTAATAGGACAAAGATTGAAAATATTAATTCCGGGAGTCTTAATGAGTTCACCTTTTTTGGACCTTTTTCACAAGCATACCTCGAAGCCGCTGCGCCCGATTACAAATTTGCGCTTAATTTAGGATTTGTTTCTCATAAATGGGATGCGTCGCTATATTGGACCCAATTCAGCGATGTCAAAATTCAAGATTTTCAATGGATTGATTCACCGGCAACCAATCAAGCTGAAGCCGATGCTTTGTATGCCGTGGCGACCGATATTTATAAGGCAGCCGGTACTTTGGATTTAAGTCTGGGTTATAAATTTAATTCAACTATTAAGTTGTCATTCGGTGCTAATAATATTCTAAATAGATACCCAACGCCACAATTTGACGGTTGGACCGACCAGGGTGGATTTAATGATTCCGTTCAGATGGGGTCGGATGGAGCATATTTTTTTGCCCGGTTAAGCTTCAATTTATAATTTATAAATATTGACAACAAATCTTTAACTTCCTATTTTGTAGAAAAGACACATGTGTCCAAATCGTTTGATTTGAAATAGGTATTAAGCTGACAAGCTATTTGTCCATCTTTTGCGTGCACAATCCTTCGACTTTCGCTCAGGATTTAAATTAGTGTACCCCGAGCTGTCGAGGGGAACCCAAAAAGGGCACTTTTCCTAAAGTGCTTGCTCTCGCTTAAGGCTTCAGCTCATAAAATGCTGCTTGCCGCCCATCCGCTGTACGCGGTCCCGTTCACTTCAAGGTGCACTGCACCTTGGCTGACTTTGTCGGATCGTTCCAGGACACAGCACCACAACGGAAAGAACCATCACCGAGTACTAACTGCTAGGAATAAAAGAAGTCAAAAGCTTAATGATTAGCCTCAAGGCCGAGATTAACGAGTCGCAGACCTTTGTGATAGGTTCTAAACTTATGGTTAATCACTTAGTTTTCAATCGTTAGAAAGTCCTTGAATCTGCTCAGAATCCGATATTTTAGTTTTTATAGGATCCAATTCCAAGTATGCCATTCTAAATGGTCTAAATCATTGATTGTGAGGGCTTGTTTTAGAAACATGAATTTATTTTGGATGCTTGTGTAGAAAAGAACATGTGAAATCGATGATCACCTTAAATGGCATCCGAGATTTGCTTCAATGAGTCAACACCCATCTGGCAATTACTTATTGAGGGACCGCGAAAAAATCTAAGTGCTTCCTGAGAAAGAATCATTGAGAAAACAAGTTTCGAATCGAATTCAACCTCTCCTCCTGTCCACAAATCAATTATCGATAATTCCTTTAGATGACGAGATAAATTACAGATCAATCGCCATTCTATGGATATTCTGCGTAAATTTAGAGCAAGAAAATGACGATTGTCTGAGTACATAAAATATGGTTAACAAGAAACCCCCATCGAGAAGTACCAACATATTGATGGATGTCTTTCAGTTTATCCTAAAAAAACCGACGATTCGCACTCTTATCAAATTTGAGACAGCTGAGGAGAGATCGAATTACAACAAGCGGATCCTGCAGCGGATCGGCATCGAGTCCGACCAGTACTCGGTATTGAACGTACACCAAATTGGAGTGGATGCTCCTGCTAGTTTCGTATTTAATGAATTATTACAATGGAATGGTGATTCAACCTGTTGGCCGAACCATCTGGCAAAAGTCGATCGAATTGAGAATGATCTGAAGCACATACGCATCCTTCCATTTGGGTGGAAAAAATATCCATTCCGCTTTATGAAAAGTTTCCTGGGCTTCGATTTGATTCCCTTATTTCTTCTCAATGCCATCCGAATAAAGGAAATACCCGACACTTTTGACTTTGACAATGCACGCTATTTGTTATATGAATGTAGCGGTGGGTACCCCATTGGCATATACACTATGTACGTACGAAGTTCTATCCCATCAATGGGTGAAATGGACAAATCACAATTAATTTTTGCAGTGACCTTCAATTTTTATGGCGTGGAGAATTGGCAAAGTAAACGTAAGTGGGTCAACAAATTATGGGAACTGGTGCACAACCGGGTGACTGCGCACGTATTAAACCGCATAAAGCAATTAGGTGAATGGAGAATCTCGATGATTGAGAACAATTAAAGAGGAAGGTGCCCGCTGCGGCCAGGAACAATCGTTTGGACTACCAAAGAATTTTAATTCTTTCCGATTTTTCATAACTTGGGTTGGGTCGTGCAAATCCTCATTCTAGTACGCCAGCCTCGTACTTGAAGTGGAATTTGCCTCAATATAGATGGGTAAATAGGTAATATCGAAAACCCATTTTCTGAAAAATGTGATCAGTTTAGATCTGTAGGTCAAAGGACACTATAAGATACTTGTCAGCTTCGATGGAGACCAGGAATCAAGGGATGGAGTGGAAAAATGCTACTTCAGATCTTATCCCTGGTGCGGTATATTTTTACATAATCTGTCATTTTTAACATGACTAATGAAAATATTGATTACCGGAGCAACAGGATATATTGGCAAGAGGCTCACGCTAGCTCTTGTAAATCAAGGGCACGACCTAGTTTGCTGTGTCAGAGATAAAAATCGATTTAGTCCACCTAGCGCAATTTTACCAAACCTCGAAGTCATCGAGGTTGACTTCCTGAATAAGGCCTCACTCAGTAGTATTCCCAAAGATATTGACGGTGGATATTACTTAATGCACTCGATGTCTTCATCAACAGATTATGATAAACTGGAACTTATTTCTGCAATTAATTTCCGGGAGGCGATCAATAAAACTAAGGCTCAACACGTAGTTTATCTCAGCGGAATCATTAACCAGGAGCCTCTTTCAAAACACTTGGCCTCCAGAAAGGCAGTGGAAGACGAGTTGGCCAAAGGAGACTATCATTTTACATCATTAAGAGCTGGAATAATCATCGGATCAGGTAGCGCTTCCTTCGAAATCATCCGGGATCTGGTGGAAAAGTTACCTATCATGATCGTTCCCATGTGGCTAAAAACCAGGTGCCAGCCAATTAGCATCCAGGACGTGCTCCATTTCTTGTCAAAGACGCTCCTTAATCCAGCAACATTTGATCAGAATTTTGACATTGGTGGTCCCGACATTCTGACCTACAAGTCCATGCTGCTTGGTTATGCCGGGGTGAGGGGTCTCAGAAGACATATTTACATGGTTCCAGTCATGACTCGTAAACTTTCTACATTCTGGCTGTATTTCGTAACCTCTACCTCCCACAAACTGGCATCTGCACTGGTTGAAAGCATGACGGTGGAGGTCGTTTGTCGAAACGATGACCTGAATCAAATCCTGGGCATAAAACCCATCGGATACAAGGAAGCCTTGACAAAAACGTTACTAAAAATAGAGCAACAACAAATCATATCGAGTTGGAAAGATTCACTGATCAGTGGCCGATTTGATTCGAATATATCTGAGTTTCTTTCGGTTCCGACTCATGGGTGTTTCTTTTATAAGAGACAAAGGAATGTTATGGACCGGGAAGAATGTCTTTCAAAAATATGGAGACTTGGTGGTGAAACCGGATGGTACTATGCTAATTGGCTTTGGGAAGTGAGAGGTTTTATTGACAAGATTTTTGGTGGTGTTGGATTGAGGCGCGGAAGAACCCATATCAATCGTTTGTCCGGGGGAGATGCGATAGATTTTTGGCGAGTACTTTATTCCAATAGAGATGAAGGTCGGTTATTGCTCTTTGCAGAAATGAAACTTCCGGGTGAAGCATGGCTGGAGTTTAAACTCTCCAATGGTATTTTGTACCAAAAGGCAACTTTTCGTCCCAAAGGCATTGTAGGCAGAATCTATTGGTATACTATTTATCCAATGCATGGGTTGGTTTTTCGAGGATTGTTGAATCAGTTATCAAAATAGTTTTGCCTGACGCCAAAGGCAGGCAAAAGGTTTTAATCATCGTAGACTCAGTCTATTCCAAAAACCTCATCTGAGGTAATCACTCCTGCGATGGCTAATCATACCTTCATAATGAATGATCAAGGTGTATCCATTAAAAAACTCACCATAAAAGACCTCGGTTTTTTGAATTTATTAGGTAATGCACACTGACTATTTCTGATCCCATTTTTTTTCAATCGAGCTTTAATCTAAAATAGAAGTGCCATTGGGATCCGTGCTAATTGTGAATTGAATGTGACTAGATCGAAATAGAGCATCTCGAAAACGCAGCTCATCTGGATGCCAGTGTTTTTTAATACAGCACTAGCTTTAGCAAATGCTGCTTTCTCATCTTCCTGCATCATCGAGGCATATCCAACGATATCTGCAAACGAAATAGTGACAATTTGACGTTCAGATTTCACAACAGTCAAGGTACTCATTGTTGTAAAGAAATCCTGCATGAAAAAGAAAGCTTTCGTGTTTATGGAATCACCTATATGTAATCTTATTACCAAAAAATACTGCAAACGTAAAATGAAATTACTCATGCACAGATCATTGAGTAACACGCCAACCATTTCATTAGAAAGGCAGTCAGCATTATTTTAGCATCTCCCCCCCGAAACAGTGATATTTGGAATGCTCTAGAGATTGTTTTTAATGGGGTCGATTATATAATATAGCTTCCCTCCGAAAGCAGCAGAATGTAAATTCTGCTCTCGCTTCTCTACTGAGCGAGAAAGGAGGTCCATTGCTTTGCAGCAGATAAACATACGGTTTCCCAATTGTATCTAAAAAATCAAATGTTAATGTGACCCACTATTATATGAGAAAGAACCATATTTGGGATAAATATTTAAATAAAAATAAGCCATGGAAAACATTGAGATATTGGAAGGGATAAGTAAAGGTCGAACTGACTACATCATTAAACTACTTAGGGATAAAGACTGGAAGGAAATACTACATCAAGGGGCTGTCAAACCATTGCAGTGGCTGGTCTATTACAATGACACCACCGGTCTAAGAGCAATCATTGAGGAAGGAGCAGATCTGAGCAGTATTAATCTCAATGAAGAACTGGGAAATGCTGCATTTTTCGGACATTGGAAAGTCTGTGATTTTTTAATCCATCAAGGTGCTGATGTTAATACGTTTGTAGATTCAACTCACGAAACTCCCTTGCATAGTGCTTTATCAAAAGTCGGGAGGCCCTATTATTTTTATGTCGTGAAATTATTGGTGGAAAATGGTGCTATTGTCAATGCCAAAACAATTCCAGGCATGACAACGGGAGCCTTTATGCGAGATGTTCGAACCAAAGGAGAAACTCCCCTGCATAGAGCGGCTGCTTATGCCGATGAGCAAACTATTGAATATTTGATCAATCATGGGGCAGACAAAGAAGCGAAAGATGCTTCTGGTGACACTCCCTTGAGTTGGGCTAGTTGGCATTTGAGACCCGGCAGGATTTTGTCATTACTTACGTTTGGCGAGCACCGAATCGGAGAAGCTCATAAAAAACACAATAGCAGCGACCATGGTCATGGATGGGGCAATTCCATGGATTGGAATGTAATCGGTGAATATTATCCAGAGCAATAATAGGCTCTGCAGATTTGGTTTTATTGCTTCGAAGATATTGTCTTGGCAGATTGTGCCATGAGGGCTTCTAAATACACCAACCTTTTTTCTAAATCATCCACTTTCTCGGCTTTTGTTTCGAGCATAGCGATGCGATCATTACCATCACTAATGATTTGTTGCTGTTGCTGAATGCTTTTGATCAAGACAGGAATTAAGTCAGAGTAATAAATTCCCAATTGCTGTGCAGGTTTCCTGGTGATGGCACCGGTGATTTCATCTCTGACCTGATCATAGTCTACTACCACCTCCGGGATTACTGCTTGTACTTCCTGGGCGATCAAACCCAGTTTTGCTCCATTCTCAGGATGATCCTTCCAATTAAAGGATATAGGATGCAATTGCATAATCTCGTTTAAGCCATAAGTCATGTCCTTCATATCACTTTTTGCCCTGGCGTCCGAAGTATTGACCATACCACTGGTTGCGTAAACCTTCGACCAGCGACTGGAGCTTGTTCCAAGATCATCGATATTATCTGATGCGCTTATTAATGATCCATTGCAAGAAATCCAGTAATTTCCCGCATCTTGAATGTATTCCGCCGTACCAAACTCGACTTTAGAGAAACATTTAATATTGCCGTCCACCTCAAAAATCTGGGCAATGGTTTGGTTTGAAAAGAAGAAAATTGCAAGACAATCATTGGCAGAATCAATCTAAGGTTTGGCATATAGATACAATTTTGACGAAAGAAAAAGAGAGGTTACATAAAATAGATGCCGCTATTTTACGACTTTTCTATCATCAATATCGCCTTTGTATCCGAAAATATTTTAGTCTCTCAACTCGATCAATAACTGTATAACCTATCATCCTCTTCAAGGCACAATTAAAGCCCTAGGACGCAGGTACTGACGAGCACCGAATCGGAGAAGGCCATTACGTCCGCAAAAACAGCGACCATGGTCATAGGGGGGAATTCCATGGATTGGAATCTAATCGGTGATTACTATCCAGAGAAATAAAATAGAGCTACCTAAAAAAATTATTGTTGTGGAGATATGGTATTCGCAGGTTGTGCCAAAAGTGCTTCTAAATGCAACAATCTTTTTCTAAATCATCCACTTTCTCGGCTTTTGTTTCGAGCATAGCGATGCGATCATTACCATCACTAATGATTTGTTGCTGTTGCTGAATGCTTTTGATCAAGACAGGAATTAAGTCAGAGTAATAAATTCCCAATTGCTGTGCAGGTTTCCTGGTGATGGCACCGGTGATTTCATCTCTGACTTGATCATAGTCTACTACCACCTCCGGGATTATCGTCAAGACTTCCTGGGCGATCAAACCCAGTTTTGCGCCATCATCTGGATGATCCTTCCAATTAAAGGATATAGGATGTAATTGCATAATTTCTTTTAGGCCATAAGCCATGTCCTGCATATTACTTTTGGCCCGGGCATCGGAAGTATTGAGCATTCCATCGGCGGCGTAAATAGTCCGCCAACGCTTGGCGCTGCTTCCCAAATCATCTACACCATCCATGGTACTCTGTAAGGCACCATTACAATTAATGATAAAGCTTCCTCCATCTTCGAAATATTCGGCCGAACCAAAAGTGACTCTAGGAGAACATATAATGCTGCCATTCACGTGCAATTTAGCTTGCGGTGGATACGCATCTATGCCAACATTACCGGTCGTATTAATGATGAAGTCTTTCTGGCCCACTAAAGCTGCAAGCTCCAGTGCTGTACTAGGTCCAGTGCCAAACTGACGAAAACTCCAACTTCGTTCGGAAACCCAGGGTCAGCAAGGTATTTCCCTCACCCGGTGATCCGATTGAAGCCGATCCCTCAACCTCTAAGTTTTGGCCAAAGGTTTGGGTGGAAAAAAATGAAAACTGTAACAAAATAATTGGCAGAATTAATCTCATAATAAACATTATACTTACAAATTTTGAAGTAAGAATTTGAAAGGTATAAAAAAGAATTGGCAATATATTAATCATCTCCCTCATGATCATTTTTGGATAGGGACTATTTTTTGATTTCAGATCAAATGATCAACATGGGCCTTCCTACGATGCTATTAAATAAGCCTATTTTTAAAGTTTTGAGCTAAATGCTTTATCTAACAGGTGACCTCCGAACATTTATGAACATTTTTTTTACACGCCGCTGAATGTGCAGTCATAGGTAGCTACCTTGTCAGGGTGCTCGATCAATTGTATGCGTTTCTTTTCAAAGCCGCAGAATATAAATTCTGCTCTCTCTTGTTATTGTTACGGAGTGAAGAAAAAGTTTTCTACCACCAGGCCAGGCCTAATCTTACAGTAGATCAAAGTAAGTCAGAATAAAGAATAACCCTTTAAATATGACTAATAACCATAACTTTTTGAAAGGTCGAAAAATATAAATTTTTATCCGGTCAAATGACTGGAATTTCACATCCTAAATAAAGAGAGCGAGAGGGAGAGGAGGATCCAAATCCTCCGGCTTGGTTAGCCCGGCAATAGAATTTGTTCATTTGACTCACCTAAGAACATATTCTTAATAATTAACCTCTATATCCTTCAATAACTGCAATACTCTCTGATTTAATTCGCGAATATAGTTGCCTGAAGATTCATCGGGTAGGTAGGCCGCCTTCCGGCAAAAACTATTGGGCAATAAACCCCGGGCAACCAATAATTCTTTTTCGGCATAATGAAACAATTCCATGTTCTGCAGCGAAAAGAAAATCTGCGGCATGACACGTTCAAATATTTCAAAAGCCTGCTGATCAAATCCATTCCGGCGCAACGTAAATACTTTCTGCAATATATCAGACACAGCAAGACCGGGCATGGCCCCGTTAATACCCACTGGAATTAATTCCATCATATACAATCCGCCCCATCCTTCAAATACACCGACCCGATCTCCAGTGGTGTTTAAGATTTCGGCAAACTTCGGTGCACAGAGCGGCTCTTCTAATTTTAAAAATTTGAAATTAGCATGAGCCACACTTAACGAATGAATTAGGGGAACACTGAGAGATGCTCCTCCCGGATTAAAGTCTTGCACCAACACTGGTGTATCTGGAATTGCGTCCAAGAAATCCCTCAGGTAAGACTCAATAGATGCCTGAGGCAAGCTAAAAAGGCGAGGAACCGCCAGGGAAATAATATCGGCACCGGCTACCACATTAGCCTGAGCTAGTTTGATTGCAGTTCTCAGAGACGGACTATTCGATTGGGCAATAATCTTAATCCGCCCCACAGACTGATGTATTGCAATCTCGACTACTAAAAGCCTTTCTGTATCTGTCAGTTTATAAAACTCGCTGGCATAGGCAGGAAGACAGACCGCTTGAAGCCCTGTAGTAATCGCAAATTCGACCAAACCTCTCAGGGATGCCTCATCAATTTCTTCATTTTTTAGAAAAGGAGTGGGAATGATGGGTATCACTCCGGTCAGGTCGCTAGCGTTGATCATGCTTGAAATCTACGGAAAAACCCGGTCAAGAGTATCCAAACAGAAAATATAAAATAAATGAAAAATAAATTTGCGCAAGTGAAAACTTGCCTATACATTTGCAAGCGATTACTTGCGCATAATCAAGAACTATGAGAAGAGATGCATTTCAAGCGATAGCTGACCCGACCCGGAGAAGTATTTTGATGTCACTCACCGGGGAGACTCAAAATGTGAATGCCCTGGCAGAAAAATTTGATATGACGAGACAGGCAGTTTCACTACATGTGAAGATACTTCAGCAATGTGGAGTCATTACGATCAGGAAGGAAGGACGTGAACGTTTCTGCAACCTACGCGTACAAAAATTAACCGAGGTTGCCGACTGGTTGGAACCCTTCCGTAAATTATGGGAAACCCGATTTGATCAATTGGATGATCTATTGCTTCAAATGCAGACTAATCAAAAAAAGAAAAACAGTGATCTTAGCAATTCCAAAAAAAGAAATTAAAAATGAAAACAGAGATTAAAAAAGACTTGGCCAACAAAAAACTACATGTTATACGCAGGTTTAAAGCCCCTGCAACCATGGTCTGGAGAGCCTGGACCGAACCGCAACTGCTCGAACAATGGTGGGCACCTAAACCCTACCTTGCAATTACAAAATCCATGGATTTTCGCGAAGGAGGTTTGTGGTTATATTATATGCTGAGTCCTGAGGGGGAAAAGCACTGGTGCCGTTTGGATTATCTTTCAATCGTTTTGCATGATTATTATACCGGTAAAGATGCGTTTTGTGCTGAAGACGGGACACCCAACACTATAGCTCCAAGTATGCACTGGAAGAATAAATTCCTTTCGGAAAACGAAGAAACCAAAGTGGTCGTAGAAATTACTTTTGAAAAAGAGGAAGACATCGAAAAAATCATCGAAATGGGCTTTAACGAAGGATTTACGATGGCACATGGCAATCTCGATGAATTATTAGAAAGATTAATGACCCAAAGCATCAGTCAATGAGAAAGCTAAAATTGCAAGTACAAATGACTCTAGATGGATTCATCAGTGGAGTCAATGGAGAGATGGATTGGATGACCTTTCCCTGGACAAAAGATATCGAGGAATATGTGGGCGAAATAACCGGATCGGTCGACACCATATTATTAGGAAGAAAGTTGGCAGAGGGATTTATTCCTCACTGGTCTAAGGTAGCCGTGAATCCTAAAGACCCGGAACATAGTGCAGGACAAAAATTTACGGATACCCACAAAGTTGTTTTCACCAAGACTCTGAAGAAATCGGACCCTGCCGTTGCTGGTTGGACTCACACAGAACTTGCCGAAGGTGATTTGATCGATGAGGTAAATGCCTGGAAGCAAAGGGATGGAAATGACATCATCTCCTATGGTGGTGGAACTTTTGTTTCGGCTTTGATAAAATCAGGGCTAATTGACGAATACCATTTGTTTGTAAATCCGGTAGTCATAGGCACCGGCATGCCAATTTTTAAGGAAATTGGAGCGATGCAGCATTTGGATCTGGTAAAATCACAAGCTTTCGAATGTGGAATCGTTTTATTGCACTACGTTGTCAACCGAGAAGAAAAAAAGGAATTTGAAAAAAAAGAAAACCTATAAAACATGGGTGATCAGGTACAATCGACATTTGACATTGAATAGAACTTTTAATCTGTATTGTTTTCAAAGAAATATAAAATCACTTCAATCATATCATTAAATGAAATAAATTATGGCAAGTGTAAGTACCTATCTCAATTTTTCCAGAAATACCGAGCAGGCTTTTAATTTCTACAAATCAGTTTTCGGTGGTGATTTTTTTGGTGATGGACCCATGCGGTTTGGCGATTTACCACCCCAAGAAGGTATGCCACCTTTGGCTGAAGAAGATAAAGATCTGATCATGCATATTGAGCTACGAATCTTGGGAACTCATAGTTTAATGGGGACCGACGCCCCTGAATCGATGGGCTTCAAAGTAGATTTTGGAAACAATGTGAACATTAACCTGCAGCCGGACACAAGAGAGGAGACGAAGAGACTTTTCGAAGCTCTGTCTTCCGATGGTGAAGTGACGATGGAGCTGCAGGATAGGTTTTGGGGAGACTATTTTGGGACTTGCATTGATCAATTCGGAGTACTCTGGATGTTCAATTGTTCCGAAAAAAAGTAATCCTACATACAACTTCGACTGTGTCTTGAAGACTGACCAAAGGTGCTCCAGGATCAAACAGAAGTCCAGTTCTTTAGTTTTAATCTACAATGCTAACAAGTTTTTGGGGTCCAACACCTTCATCAACGTCCACTCCAGGATCGCAACGTGGGATCCTGAAGCCCGTAGGGATTCTGGAGCCCTTCCTTTACCAAAATGCGCTCCAGGATCGGCCAAAAGTCCAGTTCTTTAGTTTGAATCTACAATGCTAACAAGTTTTTGGGGGTCCAACACATTCATCATCGTCCGCTCCAGGATCGCAGACTGATTTAAGTTTTAAGTCATTTCCAAGCGGTAACCGTCACATTATCAATATCAAAAACTACATTCTCGATGGGTTCGTCAGCTCCTGGCAGCGGAGGTCCTGGCTCTTCGTTGGGAGTGCGTCGATTGGGTAGTTCTCGATAAGGGCCGGTGCGAAACGATAAACGTTCAACCGAATAAACCGCTTCGCCTAACTGGCTATTTTGCAACAACTTCCTACCGTCAATACTAATGCTGAAATTGCTATGGGGTGATGCATTCAGTTCACATTCAATCTTGTACCACTGACCTGAAACATAACGATCCAGGAAGACTTGCTCATGACCATTGTTTGCTTTGATTGAACCATCACCGGTAAAGGCGATGCGAACTGCCCGGTTTCCAAATTGATCAGTTACATCAATCTCCAAGGTTCCATTTTCAACCTGTCCTGCCCTGACATCAAATCCTACTTTTAACCGTTCCTGCTCTTCAAAGACTCGGATGGCCCTGGCATAATCGTAAGGATCTTTATCCTGGAGTCGGATGGAGTGATTGCCCTCATTATCTTCGATTACTTCAACCGGAGCCCAAAGGGGTGAGTAGGTATTCCAATCATCAATGGTTGAGAAAGGTTGCATTGATTCAAAGTGATCGTTTAAATCGCCAGTTACGGTATATCGAACAGGAACAGGAATTCTACTTACCCAAATGTCCTCTTTGTTCATACTGTATGTGAGCCACATGTCGTCACCCGGGGGATTTCCATTCCCTTCGCCAATACCTCGGACATAACATGGTCCGAAGTCCTTCCAACGACCAAAAAATCTACGCGGCGGCACTTCTCCCTGAACCAGCAACATATTATCAAATAAAATACCATCATCGCTGGTCGTTATGATCAAGGGATACCGGTATTCATCATTATCAATCGGATTATAAGTAATGGCATAGCGGTCATCATCGGTCTTCTGGCCCCAAATCTTACCCCCCGCCATGGTGAGTGTTGGCAATTTCGCCGGCTTTGAAAAAGTAAGACCTCCATCCATAGAAAGTGCCCCTTTTGATCTTTTCCATAAAGCAACCACCAGACCATCTTTGCGGTGAAAGTAGGATAAGGCTTCTCCAGCCTCTTTGATGTTATAAAATCCATCCAAGCCGTGATCTTCATCCCACCATTGCAGAGTAACTAGCCGATCACTGAGCAACGAATCACAGGCCCTGACAAATCCGGCATCCGACGAAGTCTGGTAAAAAGGGAAACTGGTATTCGATTCATTCCATGATGTGTGACTATCATAACGGATGAAATAAATAGGCCCCAACGATAGATCCGGGTAGATTTCTCTTACCACCCTGCCAATGCCGCCTTCAGTAAACGGATCTTCTGCATGTGCATAAAATGCAAGTGTGAGAAGTCGGTTTTCCGGACTGACATAAAAGCCCATTCTCTGGTGCATCATATATCCGATTGACCCCTCGATCAAATCTACTCCGGTCGGCGGCTGATAAGGTGGGAAAGTCACTCTCGGCTCACTCCAATTTCTTCCATCCTGTGAATAAACCATAAGAGTCTGACCGGGAGGTATGTGTTCATCTACAGGATTACTGAGATATTGCTGAAAAAAATGGTCATTCCAATAGGCCAAATTTGAAGCGTGACTGTAAGTCCAACCTTGATTCTGGCCTTCAAGGCCGGAGGTTCTGTTGGCTCGCAAAGTTTGCCTGCTCTCCACTCCGATGGCATAGCGCAGTCTGCCTTCGTGGACCGAGGGATCGATATTGACTCCACCCATATAGCGTATGGGCTCGTGTATACTTCCTGTTTGGGCAAGAATCGGACCTGCAAAAGTCAGGAAAAGCACCTGAGAAGTCCAGGATAAAAAGGAACGAAAATTCATTTTTTAAAGAGTTGTTTTTCTTGTTGTAAAAGAATGTCAATATTCCTTTTCGTCCTACTGCATTTTCTCTAAAATATCCTGATTTTTTCACCTATCAATTTCCACAAAACAGTCAGGTAGCACAGTACAAACACCACTGAAATTTTGATGGTTCCCAACAGTCAGATTGAAACATTTGTGATCGTCAACGAAGGACCTTAGATACCTTGGCATGAAAGAAAATTGGTTTTCTAAAAAGAAAAGGATGCCCCAGTTTTAACTGGGAAGCTCAATAAACCGATCCATACCATGAACCATTAAAAACCTGATTGTAAATTAGTTATACGACCTCAATCCCAACCAAGGTAGAAAAAGTAATCCTGATCACAGAGCGCCTCCTCGGAACGGCATACCTTTGTAAGCGACTATTTACTTTCAAATTATTTGAATGATGACGGGCAAACAAAATATCTCGGTAGGATTCTTAGTGATGGGACTTTTCATGGCTTATGGATTCCTGCTTATTTATCTTAGAGACTTTGCCCCTGGCAAAGAAGAATGGGTCAATTCTTATAGTATTGGCAAACATTTTGAGAGCAGGCTAGCCCATGTTCATGGTAATCTATTTGCCTTTCTGAACATCCTGATCGGATTTCTTTTATTGCAATTTAGAAATGCACTCTCCCATGTCAAAGCCATCTCCTGGCTCGCACTTACCGGTCTGCTGATGCCCATCGGAATTCTACTTGAAGTATATTTCGGACTGCCGCCGATTTTTGTTCTCGTGGGTGCCATAGCCATGACTGCCTCTGTATTATGGTTGGGCTTTTCATTTTATCAAATGAAAAGCGGAGACTGAGTTATCGAATAAAGGATATAAACAACGACAATTCTAACAACCAATTTCAATTTCCATCTCAAGGTTTGCAGGAAACAATTATCCATGGTAAAAACAAGGAATATCACTGAAAGGCAAATAGAACTTATCGAAGCCGCTGGTAAAATACTGACCAGGTCAGGTGTGAGCGGACTTACCGTCAAAAATCTTGCAACAGAAATGCAATTTTCAGAAGGTGCCTTGTACCGGCATTTTTCCAGTAAGGAGCAAATTATTATGTCCATGTTGGAGTATCTGGCCAACGAGTTGGATCGTCGATATAAAGACGCCTTATCATCTATCTCCGACCCCAAACAACGGTTTATTGCAGTATTCAGAAATCAATTTCGATTTTTTATTGAAAAACCACACTTTGCCGTAGTTGTTTTTTCCGATGGCTTAATGGAAGAAAATACCCAAATCAATGAAAAAATCATGAAAATCATGGCGGTAAAGGTTAAACACCTATTGCCAATTCTTCTTGATGGCCAATCCAAAAAAATCTTTATTACCGACCTCGAAACTGATGAACTATCTCATATTGTCTTGGGTGCCATCCGATTGCTGATGTTGAAATGGCGTGCCTCAAATTTTGAATTTGATTTGGCACAACGTGGTGAACAATTGATTCAATCTTTACTTAAAATCATCTGCGATCAAAATCCCGTCTCGCTATGAAAAAAATGATCACTATTTTTATAATTGCTGTTTTAGCAGGTTTTGGGCTTATTACATTTTTTATGAGCAGCTCGGTGATCCTTGATCTTTTTAATATCCGACTCATACAAGGAAACTACGTATCCTTTATTGTTTGGACCAATCTTATCTGCAGTTTTATCTATCTCATTTCTACCTACGGTCTATTAAAATCAAAATCCTGGACAGTGGCGTTGATGGGCATTGCTTCTTTGATCCTTGTTGCTGCGTTTAGTAGTCTCAAAATCTACATAGCCGAAGGAGGGATATATGAAATCAAAACAGTCAGCGCCGTGATCTTTCGGATAAGCATGACCCTGGCATTAACTATTGTAACTTATTTTCTTATTCCAAAAAAAATATCATTATTATGAAATCTACAATTGTCCTAATCCTCAGTGTTATCATGTTCGCTTGTGGAAATTCTTCAGCTGAAAAAAACAACTCAGAAATAGCCGCATCAGAGGACCATGATAATCATCAAAACAATTCAACACTCACGTTGGATCAAGGTCAAAAATGGCAGGTCAATGCTGAAATGTTGCCCCCCATCGAAATGATGGAATCCTTAATTAATGATTTTGCCGAAAACAATTCAGAAGAATATCAGGACCTGGCTTCAGATCTACAAAAGCAAATAGATCTGTTGGTAGCAAGTTGTACCATGACTGGACCATCTCACGACGAGCTACATAAATGGCTTCATCCTGCCATCCAAACAGTTAAAAAAATCGATGACGCCAAAGACAATGCAGTTGCAGCTCAGGAATTTAAAAACATCCAATCATCTATGCAAACATACCATCTATATTTCGACTAGTCGAAGTGATAGCTATTAGCCCGATTTTTCCTCAAAAGTCACCGAGGTCATGCATTTTGACAGAATCACAGTTCGTAAAATCGATTCCCTGATTTCTCCGGGAAACACAAACCACATAGGGCAAAACCGCCCGGTTGAGTTGTTTTCCAGGTCAACAGTAAACTCCCTGTAGAGCATATAATCTCCTGTTCGGGTGATTCTTCGATCAGGGATGGGCTGATCTTTTGACTTATGATATTGTTATGAAATGACCATAGCTTATGAATGAATATATGTTGATCTAAACAACGAGACTAATGTTTAATTAACCTATATTGAAGCTGGAAGTACTCAATGCCCTAAATCTTAAGATTTTAATGCTTTTTATCCTTTCTTTCAGTTCTGACAGACCAGCATAATGATAAACCGATGTTTGGTTCTGGAGGTTATTTTATGGTTGGGCTTCGTGCTTATTTCCTGCGGTCGTAATGAACGGGGAAATGGCGATCTAATTTATTGGTCAGCCAATAATCCGGAAGAAATGTTATTTGCCCAAAACCGGATAAAAATTTGGAATAAAAATAATCCTATTCACCCGATTACTTTTCAGCCGGTACCTGAAGGATCATCCAGTGAGGAAATTATTCTTGCATCTGTAGTGGGAAAAACGACACCAGATATTTATGCCAATATGTGGCAGGGTGATGTGGAAGACTATGCCCTGGCAGGTGTCCTGGTGCCACTGGATACTCTTGATGGTTTTTTACCTTTCTTACGTGCTCGATGCAGTGATTTTGTTATCCGTGAAATTACCTCTTCTGATGGTCACATTTACCAGATTCCCTGGAAGGCCAATCCTATCATGATGCTTTATAATCCGCTGATGTTTAGCAAGGCAGGATTCACTAGTGCTCCTCGCAGTTATGATGAATTTCTGACAGTCGCCAAAGAAATGACTTTGGATCGGGATCAAAACGGCTATACGGATCAATGGATGGGAACCACTGAAGTAGCAGCAATATGGTGGCAGCGTTTCTTCAACTTCTTACCCCTCTACATCGCGGCTTCAGGAGGTGCCCCTTTGGTAGAAAATGGTAAAGCCGTCTTCGACAATCAGCATTCGGTGGAAGTTTTTGAGTTTCTACAGGAAATATACCGCAATGGCTACTTTCCAAAGGAACAAGCCAAATCTCAAAGCGATCCATTTCTCACCGGTGGTATCGCTGTCAAATTTACCGGACCGTGGGATATCATGCAACTAAACCGGTTTAAAAACGACTCAATTCAGTATGACTTTGCTACTATGCCAGTTCCGAATAGTGATGACACGCTGCCCTATACCTACTGCGATCCAAAAAATATCGTTATTTTTAGAAGCTGTTCAAAGCCGGAGATAGCCTGGAAATTTTTACAGACCATGATCAGCGAAGATGCGGATTTAGAATTTTTGCAATTATCTCAACAGTTACCCAGGAGAAAAGACCTTTCTGAAAACACAAAATTTATCCAATACTTCGATGAAAATCCCACACTAAAGCCCTTTCAAAGGCAGTCAGCACATTTAAGAGGTATGGATAGCAGTCCCTACATGAAAGAAGTACTTGATCTAATTTCACAGGAATATGAATTGTGTGTGGTTTATGATAAAAAGACCGCTGAACAGGCGGTCAAAGATGCTGCTCAAGCGGTTAATTTACTATATTTAGATTAGATGCTGCTTACATCAAGAAACCACGGTGGTGAGTCATAAATGTTAGAAAACCTGGAATGAAAATTAAGAAGACCCTGTACTCCTATCTGCTTGTCACTCCCTATCTTTTGCATTTCATTCTATTTGTAGCTTTTCCGGTTATTTTCTCCATAGTGCTCACTTTTCATAAATGGAATATTATCAGTCCGATGCAATTCATCGGCCTTAGTAACTACAAAAAACTTCTTCTGGATACTTATTTTCTAAAGGCCTGTTACAATACCATTATTTTTCTACTCATTCACATCCCCTTGCAGCTGGCTATTGCCCTCGGCCTCGCTCTGGTACTCCGCGAAAATTTAAAACTGAGAGGATTTTTTCGTAGTGCATTTTTCTTGCCCGTGGTCGTATCTGGTGTTGTTGTCACCATATTATGGCAGCAATTGTATGGGTTCGAATCAGGGATATTCAATCGACTTTTGACGGGACTAGGTCTGAGCCGCATCGGTTGGTTGATCGATCCGAAATGGGCCATGGTGTCAATTGCGATCATGGCAACCTGGAAAAACGTGGGTTTATACATTATTTTATTTTTAGTAGGGCTCCAATCCGTACCTACTTCATTGTACGAAGCTGCCGATCTGGAGGGCGCCAATCCGTGGCAAAAATTTCGTTTTATCACATTGCCCGCAATCAATCCAACCATGTTTATGGTAGTAATCCTAAGCACCATTTCAGGTTTTTCACTTTTTATTGAACCGTATGTAATGACTGGTGGCGGTCCACTTAACAGCACTTTATCTGCCGTTCTGTATATCTATAAACAGGGATTTTTTTACTACCATATGGGATATGCAGCCACCCTGGGTTTGACTTTTGCCTTAGTCATTCTAGCTGTCGTTGCATTGCAAAGAAAATGGATCGAAAGCTCATAGTATGAAACGAACTGCTCTATATCTCATATTATCGCTAGCAGCATTGATTTTCCTATATCCATTTATCTGGATGGTGAGCGCTTCTCTTTCGAGTGAAAATGGAATCCGGGATCTTAGATTTTTACCAGTCGATTTTACATTCGATCACTACATAGCAGTCTATCAAAGTATTCCCATATTAAGGGCATTGTTTAATAGCATTTTTGTGGCCAGTTTTGTTACCCTTGGGGTATTGGTTTTTGGCTCTATGACCGGTTATGCTCTGGCAAAACATCGGTTCAGGGGACGTAATCTAATTTTCTACATGATCATTTTTACGATGACTCTACCTTTCCAGATTACCTTGATCCCTAATTATATTCTGATGGTAGAATTTCAATGGGTGAATACTTTTGCTGCTTTGATTATTCCGGCGGTAATGAATGCATTTGCTATCATTCTATTTAGGCAACATTTTATAAGTATTCCCAATGACCTGATTGATGCTGCAAGAATTGATGGATGTCATGAGATACGGATTTTATTTCAAATACTCTGGCCAAATTCTATTCCCACCATCATCACGGTTGGTATCATTACTTTTATGACCTCATGGAATGACGTTCTGTGGCCAATCATTGTGATCCGGGACGAACAACTAATGACTTTACCTCAATTAGTTACTTTATTTACGGTCGGAGGCCGGTCGCTAGCACAAATAGGGGTTAAATTAGCGAGTGCTACTTTTCTGGCATTGCCAATATTAATTGCGTACATCATCTTTCAAAAGCATTTTATCCAAAGTATGGCGTCTACCGGCCTTAAAGAATAATCATGATTCAAAGAATACCTATTCAATTTACCGCCACACCATCCAAAGTTGTGCTCCTATATTTAGATCTCTCTGAACGCCGGACAAATGAACTTATCCAGAAAATTGCTGAATTGACGGATTCTGAGTGTGATAAAATATGGATGGAGACAAAAGGTCTCTTTGAAAAAAGGCATCGGGATTTCACCCAAAGGATCAATCAACATGTTGATTTGGTTGAAGAAAAATTGGGGCAAGAAGTAAAATTTTTCGGCACCCGGAAGAATTTACTGGGTGCTTATGTATCCAAAGAGTACTCGACCCAAGCAGCTGCTCTATTTAATCCATCAATTGTTTTACATCCAGTACAAAACGATCTCAAACCTGGTTCGGCCAGGTTTATCATGAGCCTGAGATCAACCGGCGAAGGCCATATTTCTTCGATCACTTTCAAAGAAGGATTGATTGATCAACATTTCGACATCTCTTTTGACCCAGCTTCAGACTGGCAAAGCACTGGCAAAATTGAAAGTGACCCTGAGTCTTTCGACTCAGAGAATTACCGGGTCATTTTCCCCAGTCAAATACCGCTGTCCGAACGTGTCCTCTTCCCTCAAACTCAAGATGAAAGTATGGGCATGGAAGATCTTCGCCTGGTGCGTTTCAGTGATGGAGATAACTCGACCTATTACGGCACCTATACTGCATACGACGGAAAGAATATCCGAAGTAAACTTTTACAGACGGATCAATTCCGGGAATTCAGCATCAACACACTGAAGGGATCCGCAATAGAAGGAAAAGGGATTGCCATTTTTCCACGCAAAATTAGGGGACAATATGCGGCCATTGGAAGGCAAGACGGAGTCAATATGACGCTGATGTTTAGTAACGATCTCTTGCAGTGGGACAACCAGCAACCTCTCCAGACTCCCAAAGCACCATTTGAACTAGTGCAAATTGGTAATTGCGGAAGTCCTGTCGAAACTCCCGAAGGCTGGCTTTTACTCACTCATGCAGTTGGGCCCATGCGGCGATATGTTTTGAGCGCAACTCTCCTGGATTTGGATGATCCGCAAAAGTAATTGGAACCCTGGACTACCCGCTTATGTCACCCTTAGATTCTGAGAGAGAAGGCTATGTACCCAATGTTTTATACACCTGCGGATGGTTTGTGCATCTGGATCAAATAATTATACCCTATGCCATGTCAGACTCCGCATGCAGTTTTGCGAAAATCAGCATCAATACTTTGGCGCAAACACTCTTACGATGAAAGTGGCAATCAGGGCGATACACCTAAATATTTACATTTACTTGCTTGTTTGCATTGGTTGTCAGGCACCGAAAACTAACGATCCTGATCCCTCCATAGTGATTAATACCAGTCACCTTGACCACCTCTATGAAGAGATAAGCATTGCACATGAGGATACGTTTGCAATTATTCATATTTATAGTGAATACCCCGACTATGTTTGGGTGGGTGATAGTGATGAAGGCATCGCGTGTATTGACGATGTAGCCAGGGCAATCATTTTTTATCTCCGAAACTATCATTATAGTGGAGAGATTCAGAGCTTGGAAAAAGGAAAAAAATTGCTCAAATTCTTGCTCTTCATGCAAGCGGATAATGGGTATTTTAATAATTTTATTTTTCCCGATTATTCCATCAACAAAGAGGGTATAACCAGCCTGGCCGAACCCAATTGGTGGTCATGGAGAGCATTATGGGCATTGGGAGAAGCCATCACATTATTAGATTCCGAAACATCTGATTATGATCGATTAGTCACTGCCCGAAATCGATTAGTTGATGCCATTATACTTGACTTTAGGACCCATCCGATGGATAGTTTTATTCAGGTGGACGGATTTCGAATCCCGCAATGGTTGCCCGGAAAAACTGCTGCTGATCAGGCCGCACTAATGATCCTGGGATTAGGATATAGCCAAAACTACCGTTGGGAAGAATCAAAAAAGATTCTCAAATCGATGCTCGACGGTATTCAACAAATGCAAATAATTAATGATGAAAATTTCCCCCATGGGGTTTTCCTGAGTTGGCAAAACATCTGGCATGCCTATGGCAACTCTCAGTCATATGCTCTTTTAAAAATCAGTCAATTAACCAACGATCCAAGTCTGATCTCCCCAGCTTTGACTGAAATTCAATTCTTCTACAACGAGTGGATCAAAAGAAACTACATAAGCCATTTCAATCTGAAAAAAATCGAAAACTCCGTCTCCATCTATGATAGTTCCTCATTTCCTCAAATCGCTTATAATATACGGCCTGTCATTTGGGCTTGTCTGGAAGCCACCAAAGTCACAGGTGACATGAAATATGCCACTATGGCTCAAACCGTAGGGCAATGGTTTGATGGAGAAAATGCAGTGCAAACCGCCATGTATGATCCTATCACGGGCCTATGTTTTGACGGCATTAATGATGACAAAACCGTAAACCGAAATGCCGGTGCAGAATCTACCATTGAAGCCCTTTTAGCCCTCCAGGAAATCTATTATTTCGAACCCAATAAATAGGAAACGTGGCTGAAGTCAGACTAAAAAATATAAGTAAATCATTTGCTCCGAATAATGTGGTGGTTAATGAACTAAATCTGCATGTTGCCGATAAGGAGTTTGTCGTTCTCGTGGGTCCATCGGGTTGCGGAAAATCTACCACGCTTCGCATGATTGCCGGACTTGAAGATATAAGCTCGGGTCAATTGTATATTGATGGAAAACTGGTAAATGATTTACCTCCAAAAGACCGGGACATTGCTATGGTCTTTCAGAACTATGCTCTTTATCCTCATATGACTGTATTTGAAAATATGGCATTCGGCCTGAAATTAAAAAAAGTCGATAAAAAGGTCATTAAAGAAGTCGTTACCCAAGCAGCTGAAGCGGTTGATATGTTGGAATTTCTGGATCGCAAACCAAAGGCGCTTTCTGGTGGACAACGTCAAAGAGTTGCTTTAGGCAGAGCCATTGTACGTAATCCCAAAGTATTCCTATTTGATGAACCGCTTAGCAACCTTGACGCAAAACTTAGGGTACAAATGCGTATTGAGATTGCCCGACTCCAGACACGTCTTGGCACTACTACCATTTATGTCACTCATGATCAAGTTGAGGCAATGACTATGGCTGATCGCATTGCCGTTTTAAAAGACGGAATATTGCAACAGTACGATACCCCTCTCAATACTTACAATCATCCCAAAAATCAATTTGTGGCGGGTTTTATTGGAAGTCCCTCGATGAATTTCATGGAAGTCATCAAGGATGAAAGTAATTCCGTGACCGATCCGTCAGGCCTCTTCAAGTTTAAACACTCCGATCTACAACTACCGATACCACAGGGACAAAAGGTCATACTGGGTATCCGTCCTGAAGACCTGTATTTAGAGCAAAAATCGATAGCTTCGGTTAAAATAGCAGTGAGGGTTGTTGCCGTCGAACCTATGGGAAATGAAAGTTTTTTACACTTACAGATTGGCCCCCATTTATTGACAGCAAGAATTAAGCCCGACATCCCGATTGCCAAGGACAATATGATCGATCTATACATGCCAATTCATAAAATTCATTGGTTTGAGTATGGATCAGGTTCATCAATAAATACCAGCAATTAATCGCTAAACACTTCACTCACCATTAAGGAATTTAATACTTCCCTAATGGACAGGGTTGCCATGCAAATGACTGAATCTGAGGCACCATAGTACATCGTTATTTGATCTCCATTTACGATGTGTCCATTGGTGAATACTACATTACCAAAAAAGCCAGCTTGCTCATAATCTGCAATGGGCTCCATGATTGGATCGATCGACCGGGCAATAATTTGTCTGGGGTTGTTCAGGTCCAACAGGACTGCTCCCAGACAATAGCGATGTTTCGGATCAGCACCATGATAGATAACCAACCAACCTGCCTCTGTTTTAATCGGCGCTGCACCAGCTCCTACCCGCTCGCTATCCCAGCATCCTGGTCTTGTTTTCAATAGACAATAGTGATCGCCCCAATGTCTTAAATCTGGCGAAGAAGATAACCACACATAATTACCACCAATCATGAGACTCGAAGGTCGATTCAAACAATAATATTTATCATTAATCCTTTCTTCAAAAATGGTGCAATCTTTATTGGATGGGAGAAATGCCATTTCTGAGCTGGACATTGATTTCCAATCGCTGGTCGTCATCAATCCAACACCCACTCCATCGGGTGACACGGGTATAGGTCAGGTAAAAGACACCATCTATGGTACTTATCCGGCAGTCTTCTATTCCATACGATTCTGAATTACCGTTGCCAAATAACCTGGAAGGAAGATCAGTAGGCTCATAAAATTCAAGTCCATCATCGCTACAAAGCAACATTAAATGACTTAAAGTGGACAAATATAAATGGTCCTTATAGATTACATATCGAGGATCTGTGAAATTGACTCCCGGATCACTTTTGTCATAGGTGATTGTTTTCACCTCTCCTTCTTCATCAAAAATACAAAGTGTGATTTTACCTTCCTCTTGACGCGGACGCTCTGCAACTCTGGCTAGCAGCCAGATTTTACCGGCATAAACAAAAGCTCCGGGATTCATCACGCAAACAACTTCCATACCCGGTCGGCTGGGAGTTACTTGCATGGGAGATATCAAAGGATTTTGAGAATGGCGTTTGGCCAGATCATTCATGATTGTGGATGTAAAAAAATCAAAATTATCAGGATTAAATCACTTTAAAATAGCAAGACATCTACTAAGTATTTGTCTACCCCTATTTAAAGGTCTCGTCTCTTTTAGTGGGACAAGGTTTAAATAAGGTACGAGTTAGGTTTCACCTGCCTATTTTAATTAAAAAAACTAAAATGGCTTGAAACATATTAAGAAAAAGAAAAAAGCGCATAGTACCTACCAATAAACTCAGTGATTGCTATGCGCTTTTAAATGCAATTAATTATTATTTAACTCTACATTATAAAATGATAATGCAATACTTGCTACTATTTTTTAATAAATGGGATTGAACCCATATTTTCACCTGCGAGGACAAAATTCAAAGAATAAAGTCCACTAACGTAATTATTTACATCTAAACTAATTTGTCGACTAGCTAGCTGAGCCGCGCTAAAATGTATCGCATCTATTTGTCTTCCTGACACATCGAAGACACGCAGCAATAGTGATTTGTCTCCTTTAAACTGATGCTGCACCACTAGCCTTTCTGTAGTTGGATTTGGATATACTACTTCTACTACACTGCTGATTTTAGAAATCAGGTCTTTTAAACCTGTCGTACCTGAGGTAAATAATTTCTTAACCTCATCAGTGGTCAGTGCTCTATTGTAAATTTTCAGTTCATCCAACGCCCCATTGAAATACTGACCTCCATCAACCGGATTACTACCCATGCCTAACTTTCTCGAGGTACTATTCAGTGTGCCGGCGGCAGGCTTTCGATTTACTTCATTGCCATCCAAATAAATGATATCATCCGTACCATCATGAACCATGGTGACATACCACCAAAAATCTTTCACCAACTCATTACCATCTTTCGAATCCATATCGGATATGGCATTGTCAAATTGAGCATTTTTACTGTTGGTTGTCCAAACAATTCTCAAATGTTGAGGAAGTGAAATTTTCCAGCGCTGATCCCAATGACCAAAATCTAAAACATAAGCTTCAGCATCCTGAAGACTTTGTCCGTCGACTCTGATCCAGAAACTAACCGTTGCAAAATCAGAAATCAATTGCACCGCATTAGGAGCTAGTACCGAGTCTTGATCTCCATCAAATTTGATGGCCATTCCTCCCCGGTCAGGGACTTCTTCAAACACTACATCACCAGCTACAACGCCGTGATTAGCATATGGTGTGGCATCATCGGCATTTCCTTCAAATGGATAATGAGCCACCAAACCATCTTCGCCCGCATCGACCGGCGCACCAGTACTGAGGGTGAGTTCTGCAAAATCCGACAGATTTCCAGCCAGGTCAAAGGCCTGCACCTCAAACGTGTATAGTGTTTCAGGTTCCAAACCAGTGACTACTACTGAGGTATTGGAGGCAGAAAGCGAGTCAAATAAAACACCATCTACATAAACAATATAACCCGCAACCGCCTGATTGTCGGTAGAGGGATCCCAAGATAATCCGATGGAATTAGAACCTGCCATTCCAACCAAATTGAGTGGAGCTTCCGGAGCAATCGTATCGGGGTCTCATCAACACCCGTCGTGACCACTACGGTTGTAGCCTGAGATTCATTACCGGCTGCATCGACGGCAGTGACTCCAAAATGATAGACCGTCAGAGCTGACAAGCCGCTTATAGAAGCACTTGTGACCGAAGTAGTCTGAATCTTCGTTGAATCCTGCCATACATTGTATCCAGCCACTCCCACATTGTCGGTAGATGGCTGCCAGGATAAGGAGACATCGGTAAAACTGACACTTCCAATAAGATCTAGCGGAGCACTCGGAGCCTCGGTATCATCACTCGCTGGTGCCAATGATTGTAGCGCAAAAAGATCAGCAATTTCCTGATCGGAAAGAGCAACGCTGTAGATTTGAATTTCATCAAGAGAACCCTTAAAATAAGAACCTCCATCGATGATATTGTATCCGATACCAAAATCTTCGACAGTTGAATTCAGGTCGCCAACAACATCTTTTTCCGCTACTGGCAATCCATCAAAGTAAATTTTATCTTTCAGACTATCATGGACCATGACAACATGGGTCCAGGTACCAATCTGTAATTCATTTCCATCGCCGGAATCCATATCTGAAATACCATTCTCATGATTGGTGGTCCATACAGGTTTGCCATGGCCTGGTAGTGAGATTTTCCATCGTTCCTGCCAGCCTCCAAAACTCAATAAGTACGATTCTCCATTTGCGGCAAATTCTTCAACATTTATCCAAAAACTGACTGAGGTTTTCGGGCTATTTAGTTGTACCGAATTTTGCGCTTCCAATACACTACCAACTCCATCAAAACTATATGCCTGGTTTATTTTTCCAAATCGATCAGTGCCCGGCAAAGCAGAACCACTCGCATTATTCTTATAGGGTGTCACATCACGTGCATTTCCACTAAACGGATAATAGGCTACCAGACTATCGCTGGTGACTGATGTCTCATTCTGCGCCCCGTATAGGTCAGCTATCTGCTGATCGGTCAGCTCCACATTATAAATCTGAACGTCATCAAGCTTTCCGATAAAATAAGCGCCGCCATCTACTGGATTATAACCGATACCCAATGGGTACTGAGTAGCATTTAGAGCTCCACCTACATCCTTGCTATTGGCTAAGACCCCATTCACGTAGATTTTATCTTGTGTCAGACCATGGACAAAAGTAACATAGGTCCAACTTCCTGCCTGTAGTTCATTTCCATCACCGGAGTCCATATCAGAAATACCTGTTGCGTGATTGGTTGTCCACACTGGCTTTCCGTGCGAAGGAAGGGAAATCTTCCATCGTTCCTGCCAACCACCGAAAGACATTAGGAAAACTTCGCCCTGGGCAGGAAGTTCATCCACATTAACCCAAAATCCGACAGTCGCATAATCGGAATTATATTGCACCGAAGTAGGAACCTCGACGCTTTCCGCGCCAGCAAACTGTAGTGCATTGTTTCCATATCCAAAGCGATCCTGAGCAGGAGAGGCACCATTCACTACGCCATTGTTGGCAAACTGGGTACCATCTTCAGCATCACCTGAAAGCTCGAAATCTGCTACTAATTCTACCGGAGTAGCAGGAGACGCAGATTGATCAGTATAAAGGGCTGTAATCTCACCCTCACTTAATGCATAGTTATAGACTTCTACCTCATCCAATTGACCATCAAAATAATTACCTCCA
This sequence comes from Saprospiraceae bacterium, assembly GCA_016711125.1. GTDB lineage: Bacteria > Bacteroidota > Bacteroidia > Chitinophagales > Saprospiraceae > JABDMH01. The sequence goes on from JADJTQ010000010.1 coordinate 141,021, forward strand.
TCAACTGGATTATAACCCAATCCGAAAGGGTGGGTGGTCGAGTTGAGATTACCCACTACATCCTTTTCATTGGCAAGCTCACCGTTTAGATAAATCTTATCTTTGGTACCGTCATGAACCAATACCGCATGCATCCAGACTCCAGGTTGTAAAGCTTTGGTGCTATCACCTGCATCCATATCAGAAATTCCATTTTCGTGATTAGTTGTCCACACCAGCTTTCCATGCGATGGTAAACTTATTTTCCATCGTTCTTGCCAGCCACCAAATGATGCCACAAATACCTCACCTTGTGCAGGAAGAGTTCGCACATTAATCCAAAAAGACACCGTAGTAGCGTCAGAATTCAATTGGGCCGAATTGGAAATCGTGAGTTCTGAACTAGTCCCGTTAAAGCGATAAGCGCTTTCACCGAATCCAAAACGATCAGTAGCAGCGGTCAGGTCAACTCCTCGTCCATTGTTCGAAAAGCCAGATTCATCACTTAGGTTGACGCTAAATGAGTACGCAGCCACGAGACCCTCTTCAATTACCTGGTTGGTATTTTGATCGGCATACAGATCAGCCACCTGCTGTGCATCCAAAGCGCCATCAAAAATCATGACCTCGTCAAGAGATCCTTTGAAAAAAAGAGAACCACCGATGGGATCATATCCCACTCCCAACGGATGAGTGGTAGTATTCAGGTTTCCCAGGACATCCTTCTCTGCGGCCAGAATACCATTCAGGTATATGAGATCTCTAGCACCGTCGTGCACGGTTACGACATGGGCCCATTCACCAATTTTCAATGCATTGGTACTATCGCCGGAGTCCATATCCGAAATGCCATTTTCATGATTGGTAGTCCAGACCGGCTTACCATGACCTGGCAGCGAGATTTTCCATCGCTCTTGCCAACCACCGAAGCTCATAATAAATACCTCCCCCTGAACAGGCAATTCCGCAACCTTAATCCAAAAGCTCACCGATGTTGTAGGCGACTGCAACTGATCAGCATTATTAGCCTGAAGAAAACCTTGCTCACCATCAAAGGCAAAGGCCCGATTGGCCACACCAAACCGATCCTGTGTGAGCAGCGCTCCACAAATCGTAGCATCATTTCCAAAATCAGTTTGGTCCAGGGCATTGCCCGTAAAAGAATAGTAGGCCACCGTGTCTTGCCCTGAGGCCATGACTAACGTCAGGCAAAGGAGCAACACAGGCGCCAATAGTTTGTAAATATTTTTCATCATTGTAAATTTTAATAGATTAATACTTTTAGTTTAATGGTTGTTCCAGGTTCAGGATTAAATGAAAACACCATTTTTGCAATTTTATATTTTTATGAACTTCCTGACTATGAACTCATTCTGAGTTTTAATCAATAAATAGTAAATCCCATGAGCATATTCATGAACATCAATTTCCTCCAATACAGAATGGTATAAATACCCTTTATTACAAATCCTGCCAAATTGATCAACTATATCAAATTCCGCAGGACGGCTTTGCGATGTTTCAATCTTTACAGATAATTTTGAACTCACCGGGTTGGGATAGATTTCAACACTGGCAGTAGAAAGAGGTAGATCTCTTGCTGATGTGCTTAACGGACCATATATCTGCAGAATAGTATCCGGAGAAAGGGCATAGTCATACAGTTTTATTTCATCCAAAATGCCACCAAAATTAAAGGCTTGATCACCGGGTAGTTGTTGGGCTATTTCCAGATCAAAATCAGTTTTATTGATGCTACCGGTCATCGTTGTAAAAGATTCCAACTGGCCATTGATGTAGATCATTAAAAAATGTCCATCATAGGAGGCGGTAATAAAATAGATACTGTCTTGAACTAGTCTGATCTTTGAATCGAGGTCAACGATCTGACCTGCAGAATTTTTCAGTGTCCATCTTAAATTCCGATCTGGAATAATTGATAATTTAAATCGATTCTGCCAACTACCATGAGAAATGATAAATGTTTCGCGATCCGGAAGTTTTTCGGGTTTAATCCAAAGACTCACAGTAATTGCCTGATCAAAATTTAATTGTTCTGTATTAGAGACTGAAATGTGGTCATTAATGCCATCAAAAAAATAAGCCCTTGAAGAATTGCCATTCCGGTCTTTTGTCAATTTTGCTCCCGACACCAACCCATTTAATTGATTGCCACTAAGATCATCGGCGTTGCCATCAAAAGGATAATAGGCGATCAAATTGGCAACTTCAGGTTTTTCATAGGTAAGAACCAATAAGGAAATATCTGCCCAGACCGTAGCACCCTCTTCATCGGTAACACTGACTTTGATCACATAGATGCCTTCGTTCTCTGGACCAGTCCAAACTGCTTTATCCCCATCGGATATAATCGTGCCTTCTTCAGCAGACCAGGTATAAGTTAGGAGATCGCTATTTTGATCGTAGGCGACGCAATTTAATTGAATATTGCCTCCTGGTACGGTATGCCGGCTATCACTCATCAGTTCAAGGATCTCAGGGGCAAAATTTACTTCTTCAACCACCTCTATTTGCAAGGTGGCAGTGTCGGTCTGGCTTTCTGAATCTTCAACATAAACCTGAATTTCGTATATACCGATGCTATCGGGAACGATCCATTTTCGGTTTGATCCCTCACCCACCAACAAACCTCCATCAGAACCATAGGTATATTGCAGCTCCTTTGTTTCGCGATCAGTGGCCTTCGTGAAAATTTGCAAACTATCACTTGGTTCTACAATTACTTTCTCTGCAGCCAGGCTTTGAATGCGAGGTGGAAAATTATAGGCTATTTTCGTCTGGTTATAATCAATGACAGTGCCATCGGATATCAGTTTATTAAACTTTGTGCTTAATTGGCCTCCTGCCGGCACATAAACCAACGACATCGCGGTTTTACCCGGCAACGGAATCATAACTTGACCACTGACGCTTTGCAAAATAAATTCTTCGGATAATGCATCATAAATATCGACCAGTGCTTCACCCAGGGACAATTCTATTTCTCTTACATCAGCGTAGGGATTAAAAAACAAAAAAGATGGAAAAGCTGCATCCTCAAAAAAATCCGTCTTAAGTAAATCTATTTGCAGGATCTTCGGCACATTCGTCTCCTCTATGAGACTACCCAGATATCCAATTGATGATGTACTATATAAGGATAAATTTGTACCGGCCCATTGCCCCTTGAGAGCATCACCGGTGGATATCGGACCTACTCCGTCTATTTTTTCGCGTAATGCTTCATAACCGAGTACACCACGTGGATCATTCTGAGATGACCAACCTGACCCATCCTGCATATTCGATGGCAGGAAACCCGGATAAAATAACCGGTTGGCATTGGCAAGATTTAGCACCCATTTTGCGATCGACCGGGCAAACCGCTTATCATATCGAACCATAGGTACCAATGCACCGGCTTGCTGAAGGCCGTTTAACTGGAATGCGTAGTCATTTCCCAGATCATTGGCTTCTCCTACCAGACCTGAAACATCCAGGCCGCTCCAGGTGCCAACAATAGTGCCCCACCCCCGCAGAGGGCCTCTATTAAAAATCCAAAAAAGTAGTTTTTCAATGTCGTAGTTGGTGCCGATTTCGGCATTTGCTTTCGCAGCGACATAAGCGCCGTAAGGTAATTGTAACTCATAAGAGGGATTGGTGCCTAAGTTCGTTAAAAATTCAAGACTCCACTCGGTCCCTTTCAAGTACTCCTTGTTGCCGGTCTCCTTATATGCGTGATACAACAGCCAGGCAAAAGTTCCCGCAGCTTCCGGTTCGACAACACCGCTGGCCAAAGGTCTACCATCAATAAAATTCCAGGCCCGATAATTCATAGATGGCCTCTGCCAGGGAGTATCACTTCCGCCCATTTGCCGGATGGCATTCTGCATCCGGTCAGCTATGGTGCTAAATTGAAATTCTGCCTCACCGATATCACCATATAAATCATATAATTGATAAAAATAAATATTGGGCATCATATCATACCACCAATCACTGCCGCTATGGGCTCCTACATTATTTAAGTAAAGGTTTTCTCCATTTTTATGATTAAAAAAATCCTGACTATAGAGTATCCAATTCTTCCCGTCTTGATTACTCTTATCGATGCCCAACAGGCTTGCACCGACCAGTGAAGGCAGGATATTGATCGCCTCACCAGCAGATTGATTGAAACTACCCACGTAGGTATTTAATCCAAATGATGGATTTCCAGGATAATTAATGCCTTGATCCTCGATAAAAATCAATGGTAAATATTCACCTGCTTTATTTAAATCGTAAACAAAAGAATCATATTGCCGGCCCACTTCACTCCAATCCCGTAGCAGATAAGGTGCGGGTTCGTCTGGCATAGAGTTGATGCGGTCAACACCTATTTGAGCAACCTGACCAATCAAAGCTGAGAATGGCCAGTTGATCACAAGTATCATAATTATTATAATCAAGACTATTTTTATCAATTTCATATCCTGATCTAATATTCTGGGTTTTGCGTGAGTAAGGGATTTAAATCAATTTCAGTTTGTGGAATCGGAAATACTTCATGTTTTCCTTTAACAAATCCATCCAACAACTGGTCAGCCACACCCCAGCGGACCAAGTCAAAAAAGCGATGCATTTCAAAACCCAACTCGACTTGACGTTCGTGCCTAATCGCCTGAATTAAGCTGCCCTGGTCACTGGTCGAGATGGCAGGCAACGTATTTTCCGGATCGTCAGACTGCGCCCTGGACCTGGCTCTAACTTCCTCCAGGGGTAAAGCTGCTTCGGAAATTCTTCCCAATTCTGCCAGTGCTTCTGCTTCCCATAGGAGGACCTCCGCATAACGTATCGCGGTATAATTAATATCGCCATCAGCCTTTTGAGAAACTTCTTCTACCGGTTGTAAATATTTTCTTGGACTGTGTCCGGTTGATGAGAAAGAGCCGATGTAGCGTGTACCAAAATAATCATCATTTCTGCTCGCAACGGTGTATGAGAGTCTTGGATCACCGGTTTCAAAGGCATCGACAAATTCTTGGGTCACCTCTGCATAGCCATAACCATCGGGCAACTTTTTGGTAGCCCACCACTGATTGATACTATTTCCCACTCCGAGTTCGAGATTTTGATGCTGAATCTCCCAAACTGATTCCATATTGTTTTGGGTGTTCTCTCTGAAATTATCCTGATAATCTGGCATTAAACCATAAATATTTAATGCTTTAATTTTTGCCACGCTCATGATGACCTGTTCCCAATTTTTCCGATATAGATAAGTCTTTGCCATCAAGCCCAATGCAGCACCACGAGTGACACGAAAAACTTCATTGGCTGGATTAGATACCGGCAACAGACCAGATGCTTCTTCGCAGTCAAGAATAATCTGATCGTAAACCAGGCCAACGGGTGTACGAGGCAGACGGATTTCTTCAGGCGGAATAATCCGGTCAATGAGAGGTACGTCTCCAAAAATCTGGGTCAACATAAAATGGTACCAAGCCCTGAGAAATAGTGCCTGGCCCCTGATCCGGTTTTTTAAGTCTTCATCGGCCTGAATGAGAGGTGTTTTTTCTATGACTAGATTACACTGAACAATTCCTGCATAGTTCAATTTCCAAAAATCGTTTAGTTCCTGAGTTCTTGGAGTATGCCGGAATAAATCGACTTCCAAGATTCCTGGTCGTGATCCATCACCTCCAGTAATCGCCTCATCGGAAGCAACTGTGCCAAATACCCAATAAAAATTATTGTTGTTGTTATTGATTAGTAAGGGTTCGTAACAGGCATTGAGCACTTGTATGGCATCTTCAGCCGACTTAAAAAAAGAACCCGCATCGAGTCTACCAAGCGGCTCCTTATCGAGTGCTTTATCACAACCTGCTATTGCCAACACAACAAAAGCGAGGCAGCAAAATCCGGATAAGTATTTTATAGTCCTTAGCCTCATTTTTTAAAAGTTGACATTTAAACCAAAAATAAATGTGCGCGGAGCTGGCACCGAGCCCCAGTCAATGCCTACCGCAAGATCTGAACTTACATTAAATCCTCTCGTATCATTGGAGTTGGCCTGAATTTCAGGATCTAGCCCTGAATATTTTGTCCAGGTAAATGCATTCTGCGCCGTTGCATAGATCCGCAAACCCCTAATGGCTGGGGATTTGATCAAAGTACCCAGATCGTATCCAATCGTTATATTTTTTAAGCGCAGATAAGACGCATCTTCTAAGAAACGGGTGGATATTCTTCTATTTCCATTACGATCATCGATGCTTACTTTCGGTATTTCGGTATCGGTGTTTTCCGTAGTCCATCTATTTAAAATGTCACGATACGAATTGAAGCCTCGTGATTGGGTTTCATACGCAAAGTTGCCGTACAAAAAATAAACATCATTGCCATAGACGCCCTGGAAAAATAAAGAGAGATCAAAATTCTTGTAATTAAAATTGGCGGATAAACCATAAATAAAATCGGGAAAAGGATCACCAACGTGTGACCGGTCCTTGTCATTGATCATATTGTCTCCATTCAGATCAACGAATTTTACATCTCCCGGGCGGGTATCTTCCGTTTGAAACGCACTGGCATCAATGTCTGCCTGTGACTGAAAAAGTCCATCTGCCTGATACAGAAAAAATGATCCCAGAGGATAGCCTGGTTCGGTCTTGGTAATCGGACCATCAGAAAGGCCGAAGCCTCCCAAAATGGGTTCACTTTCAGACAACGCTAGCACTTTATTGCTCACTGTTGAAATGTTGCCTCCCAACTCATAGCGTAATTGACCTACCGATTGACGCCAATTGAGGCTAAATTCCAATCCCTTATTTTCGACCTCACCGGCGTTGACAAAAGGTGGATTAATAGCCCCGGCCGTTTGAGGCAAAGGCACCCTAACCAGGACATCGGTGGTCTTTTTATAGTAGTAGTCAGCTACCACGGAGATCTTGTCTTCAAACAAACTGAGCTCGATGCCAAAGTCTGTTTGTGTGGTGGTTTCCCACTTTATTTTATCATTGCCGGTCTCCAATAGTTTTGCACCGGTCACAATCCCTCCATTACCATTCGGATAGACAAACACTCCCGTCTGAACCAAAGAACTATAGGGGTACAGACCAATCTCCTGATTTCCAAGCTCCCCATAACTGGCACGAAATTTCAGATGGGAAATAAAAGGAATATTAAAAAAAGATTCGCTGGAGATATTCCAGGCTACCGATACACTGGGAAAGGTACCGTACCTATTTTGGGGTCCGAAACGAGAAGATCCATCCCTTCTTATTCCTCCGTTAACTACGTATTTATTTTTATAACTGTAACCTATTTGTCCGAAATAAGAAAGCAGACCCCACTCAGAAGCCACACCGGAAGCGCCGATATCACCCAGGTTTTGATTAAGACCATTGTCAATAAAACGAAAATTAGGTGCCGTATTAAACAAATTTCTTGCGGACGCCCCAAGATAATCTGTCCGGTTCTCAATCACTTCAGTACCGAGAAGGCCCGTAACGCGGTGGTTACCAAAGTTACGGGTATAGTCAAGAGTGCTGTTCCAAACCAGATTCCGATCTGTGACCGAGCCTTCCGATAAGGAAGTGGGGTCATAAATGGCTGCTGAAAGTCTTTCCTTAAAAATGCTTTCTCTGCGAAACAAAAGATCAAGCCCCAAAGAGGTTTTAAAAGTCAAGTCTTTTAGAATGTTCAATTCGGCAAAAACATTTCCAAAGATGCGGTATCGCTGCACGTTCCAATGAGTGGCATTAATAAAGGCCAAAGGATTTGCATTACCATCTCCGTACAAAACTGGATCTCCCAAATTTGCTGAGGTCGGAATCAATTGACCCTGAGCATCGTATACGGGAAAAACAGGTGCCGCAATCAAAGCATAACGTATACCACTTAATTCATTTCCTGGGCCAGCACCGTCTCCGGAACTCCCTATGACGTCACGATCTGCAAAGGAAAAGGAGAGATTATTTCCAATTTTAATCCATTTATTACGAATATCTCCGTTAAACCGGATCAGATACTTATCAAACCGCTGTCCTTTAAATACACCTTCCTGATTAAAGTATTCGCCCATTAAATAGAACTGGCTATTCTCACCTCCAGCCGATGCAGTCAAGACATGTTTCTGAGTGGGTGCAGCCTGAAACACCTGACTAAGCCAATCGATATCAGGTAGTTGGTTCAAAATGCCCGGATCATACAAGGGCACTTGCCGGATAGGATCTCGAAGGATATTGGCATTGGCTATGGCTTCATTCCGAATCACTAAATATTCGGAAGCATTTAAGAGCTCCGGTAAACGATTTGCCTCCTGGATGCCGTAGTAAGATTGGAGCCCAAATTGAGGAGCCCCTTTGCTGCCTTTTTTGTAGTAATTAAAATAACACCGTTGGCAGCCCTTGCACCATATATAGATGCGGATGCTCCATCTTTCAGAATTTCGATGGATTCAATATCCGACGTTGAAAACATATTAATGGAACCGGTAGTCGGCACACCATCTACCACATAAAGTGGATTGTTATTGCCAATAGTGCCAGCTCCGCGGATCCGTACGGCAATGTCATCGCCTGGGGCTCCGGTCGCTTGAGTCACTTGCAAGCCGGACACCTGACCCTGCAGTGCCTGATCAAAGCCAAGTACCGGTAGCCGTTCAATATCCTTTGATTTAATGGAGGCAATGGCGCTGGAAATATTACTCTTGATTTCTTTTCGATATCCAGTCACTACAACATCTTCAATCATTTGGACATCTGGTAGTAATTCAATTTCGAGCAGGGTTCTTGACTGAATGGGAACCACCTGCTCATGGTATCCAATATAACTGAAGACCAGTGTATCCTCTGGATTGGTCTCTAGTATAAAATCACCATCAAGCCCAGTCACGGTACCCCTTTGGGATCCTTTCACCAAGACATTAACCCCGATCAGTGCTAACTTATCTTCTCCTGAGATCACACTACCCGTTACATTCCATTGTTGGCCATTTATATTGGCCAGGATGGTGGTCATCATAACAGGGATGCAAATTGCCGCCCGTAACAACAGGTTCATTTGATGTTTCTTTAAAGCAGTATAGTATAAAAAATTGCAGCGTTGGTGGATGTAGAAATCCGTCGTTGCAAGATAGTGACATTACCAGGTAAATTATGATACTATTAAGCTATAAAATTGTACTTTAGTGAATCAACGGTCTGTGCCAGACAAGGGGCCATTTTTAATGACCATACTTGGTTGATTTTCCTCCAGGATAGCGGGAATCAACATCTGGTAACCTCCGGAATCGACTATCTTTTAATTATCAATTTAGGGATTATGAAGATATTTCAGGAAATTACTCCAGTTGCCCATTCAGATGTGTTTGTCATACTTGATTCGATCAATAAGGGTTTCGATTATCCGATTCACAATCATCCGGAATTTGAAATTACCCTGGTCATGAACACTTCTGGTAATCGCATCGTGGGTGATTCGAGTGAAAAATTCTACGATCAGGATTTGGTACTAATCGGCCCCTATTTGTTTCATAAATGGGACGACGACCTGCAAGACCTTCAAAATGAAGAGGATTGCCGGGTCATTACCATCCAGTTTGACATGAACTTATTTGATGGCTCACTTTTGGGTAAACAACCATTTGCTGCGATTCAAAATCTATTAAAAAATTCTAGTCGGGGCATTCGATTCACTGGCAGCACTTTGGAGCATGCCAAAAAAATAATGCTTCGGTTAACTGCCTTAAAAGGCATCGAAAGTATCATTGAGTTCCTAAGTTTGCTCGACCTTCTTTCTGCATCTAAGTCGCATGAATATCTTACCAGTGTTGGATTTGAAAACGAACTTTTTCAAGCCAACAGCAGCCGGCTCCATGCAGCGTATCAATATATCCTAAGGAACTTCAAGAATCCTGATTTTCGAATGCGTGAGGTTTCAGACCACCTTTGCCTTAGTGATTCGGCATTTAGTCATTTTTTTAAAAAATGTACCAATCGCAATTTTTCTGAATTCCTGATCGAAACCCGGCTTGGAAATGCCTGCAAACTTTTAATTGACACTGATCGCTCGGTGGCTCAGATTAGTTTTGAATCAGGATTTAATAATCTTGCGAACTTCAACCGTTCCTTTAAGAAAAAACATCAGTGCTCACCCAAAGTCTATAGAAGTAATTATCAACTCGCCAATTCATTCGATTGGACCAATCAAATTACTCCTGGCCAATTTCTGCCTCACTCCTCTGAAAACAATGAAATGAAGCCCGCCCAATATGCAACAAGATTGGATCATCACTAACCTCTAAATAAAATTATACAGGTCTTCTCTAATCTCTAATGGTGTATATTACAAATTGCATTCAAAGGATCCAGCAGCAGCGACAATGTTTTTTTTACCTTAGTCCAGGCTCTTAAACTTTAGGCAGGAATCTATGTCGGCTGGAATGGAGAAGAACGTAAGAGGACTGATACCGGAACGCCAACAAAAAATACTTTGAAAAATAATTTCATACTTAAATTAATCAGCTCAGAACATTGCGGTTTATACCTAATGAATGTCTCCTGAGATCAATCATTCACGGAAAATGCGTTATCTTACTCCCGACATCCAATAGTTCAACTCCCAGAATACTGCAATCAGATCAAACAATTTGGCCACATCCCAAGATAAGATTATATGACAAAGTGCCCGGTGCATTATCGATTGCTCAGTATACTTTTATTGGTACTTGTCCTCTTCGCAGGTTGCCGGCCAGCAAAGTCGTCCAGACCTAATATCTTGCTGATCATGACCGATCAACAACCGGTGAGCTGCGTTGGCGCTTATGGTAATTCCCAAATCAAAACACCCTATCTGGATCAATTGGCTGAAGAAGGGCACCTCATGCGTAACTTCTATATTGCTGCTTTTCCGTGTAGTCCATCAAGAGCCTCGTTACTGAGTGGCAGGTATTTGCATCATCACAATGTCTCCACCAACAATGTACGGATGGACCCAAGTATTCCTGTGATGGGCCAGATACTGGGAGCAGCCGGATACAGGACTGGATATTTTGGAAAAGCCCATCTTGGTGGTTCGATGTACGTGGGCCGGACCGGTGGAGATGGTATCGACTATTTACATACTCCTGGAGAAACACCAGATCCTGTCGGTGATGCGATTCGCGATTATTGGTACCACGAGCGGATTGAAACTGATTCAGGCTGGTCCAGCCAACGGCATGAGGGCGGTCCTGGTGAAGATCAGGCTCAGCTTGGCTTCGATCAGTGGAAGGGTGGCTGGAAACATTATAAAGATTGGTTAATTCAACACGGTCAGGAAGCATTTGCCCGGGTGGCTGGAAATCACGATGACTTTCAATCAGCCCCCGAAGGTGAGCATATGTTCTCGCAACTCGGGCCGGAATATCATATGGCGCATTTTTTTACCGACCAAACGGAAGCCTTCATTCAAGAAAATAGCAAGAAGCCCCTGGGCAGCAGTCTTGTCCTATTTTGGACCTCACCTCCCGGTAGCACCACCGAAGCCATGGGACACTCTTTTTTCGTTGGCAGAAATAAATCTTCCTCCCAATTTTCACGATGACCTAAAAGACAAACCAAAGAGACAAAAAGAAATCAGTGCGGGGTACTTTCAAAGCCCATGGAATCAAGACCAGTATAAAGATTATATAAGACGATACTGGGGCTATTGTGGTTATATTGACCAGGAGATCGGCCGGATTTTTAATTCATTAAAGAAGTCAGGACAATGGGAAAATACTTTTATTGTCTTTACTTCTGACCATGGTGATATGTTAACCGCCCATGGTATGATTTTTAAACTGGGGTCAAATGGCTACGAGGAACTATTTCGCGTACCGGCAATTTTCAAAATTCCTGGAATAAAAGGCGTTGGTTCGGAATATAGCGCCCTGACTTCTTCAATTGATATCTTACCAACTATTTTGCATGCTGCCCAAATCCAAGCTCATCAAGGTATAGATGGTGAGAATCTATTACCAATCTTTAATCATCAACAAAGTTCGGTTCGTGATTTTGTGTTTTCAGAGATTCATAGCACAGGCCAAGACGGAAAAACGATCATTTGCCGAAATATGCAGTTTAAATATGTCTACCACTGGCTTTCACAAGATGTCGATGAATTATATGATCTTACCAAAGATCCAGGTGAGCTGATTAATTTGATTTCCGATGCTCAACATCGTGAGACGGTTCAATTAATGCAGAATAAAATTATCCAGTGGAGCCGCGAAACAAATCATCATTACGCTGACTTAATTAGTAAAAAAGCCTCTTTATAAATATATAAAGCATGAAATTAACCTTCCCAAATAAAAGCTATCACGGGCCGATCAAATTGTTAGGTTTCGCTTACCTAATATTTTTGCTATCATGCTCCGAACCGCTTTATGATCCGTCAAAAAGCCCGGAGGAAACCGTAGCTGGATTTTTAATCTCACCTGATTTCGTGGTGGATGTCTTTGGAGCCGAACCATATGTAACTGATCCGGTAGACATGATTATTGACCAAAAAGGAAGAATTTACGTAGTAGAAATGCCTGATTATCCTTTTAAACCCGAACCAGGCCAGGGCCAAGGTCGCATCAGACAACTATTTGATGATAATCAGGATGGTCGAATCGATCGCTCAACCATATTTGCGGATCACATTAGCGAAGCCACCAGCGTGCACCCATGGAAGGATGGATTGCTTGTCGCAGCTGCTCCGAATATTTCGTGGATGATCGACACCGATAATGATGGTACCGCTGACTCGACTGAGATTCTTTTTACCGGATTTTTTGAAAATAATTCTGAAGCACAAATCACCAATCTGAAATTCATGCCCGACAATTGGATCTATGCTTCCAATAATGGTCAAGGAGGTGAAGTGAAATATTCACAGGATACCTCCACCAAAGCTATATCGGTGGCAGGTGGTGATTTTCGGTTTCGTTTGGATCAGGGAAAATACGAACTGGTAAGCGGGCCGGCCCAATTTGGCCATGCTTTTAATGACCGTCTTCATCGGTTTGTTACCCAAAACACTTTGCACATGAGGCATCCGGTTATTCCTTGGAAATACTTGCAGCGTAATCCTTTTATTCCTGTTAAAAACGCCACCTTGAATATTTCCGATCATGATCTTGAGATGTTTCAATTGACTCCTCCGCCATACTGGCGGGCTGAACGAACAAGGCGCAGACAGCAATCATATGATGAACAAGGCTTGGGAAGAATGGAATATGCGGAGGATCATTTTACAGGGGCTTCCGGAAGTACCTTTTATGGTGGTCATACTTTTCCGCCATCGTACTACGGATCGATTTTTATGGGTGACGTTGCCGGCAACTTGATTCACCGGGACCTATTAGTTCCGTTAGTTGGAAGTCCAACCTATGTTGCAAAAAGAGCTACTCCCGAGACAACCCAAGAATTTTTAACTTCAAACGACTCCTGGTTTCGACCGGTACATTTTTACGTGGGTCCGGATGGTTATCTATATGTTATTGATTTTTACCGGCAACATATTGAGACACCTCTCTCGATACCCGAAGATCTCAAAGCTGACATGGATTTTCTGGAGGGAAGTGATCGCGGTAGAATTTACCGGATCCGTCCGGTTAAAGGATCGATAACCAGTCGTTTTGATGATTTGAGTGAAAGCACCAATGATGCATTAATTGCTCTTCTTAAACATCCTAATCGCTGGCAACGGCTCCAGGCTCAAAGATTAATTTTGGAAAGACAAGCAACGGATCTGATCGCTCCGCTTAAGCAATTATTCAATTCAGATCAGAATGAATTGACCAGGTTGCATGCTCTATTTTGCCTGGAAGGTCTTGGTGCCTGTGATCGGGATCTCATAAACCAGGCGATCCAAGATCCCTCACCAACTTTACGGGAACAAGCGATTCTACTTGCCGAAAATCTAACTGATGGACAATCTTTAATAATTCCGTTACTTAACGATCCCGATATCAGGGTATCGTTTCAAGCTTGTTTGAGTGCAGGTGATTTTGATGGGCCACCGGTAAAGGAAGGTTTAAAAAAAATGGTGCTTCAACATAGTCAGGATGCTTGGTTTCAATTGGCCATCCTAAGCTCTCGCAACGGCTCTTCTTTTGAATTTCTGGCTGATCTCACTAAGCATTCATCTTTATTTCGAGCCCCTGACTCTCTCCAGGCAAAATTCATTCATGATATGTCCTATATCATTGGTCTTCGACAAGACCCTAATGAGCTCTCGGAAATGCAAAGTTTCTTGAGTCAACCAAATCCAATGGATCTCACCAATCAAGAAATGGCCTTTTTTGGTTTTCTTCAAGGAATAAAAAAGTCAGAAAATAAAACAGCACTAACTCCTTTTCTGGCAAAGAGATTACAAGAACTTAAAGCAATCAATTCCGAGAAATGGAAAGATTTTGATTGGTGATTATTTGCAATCAATAATGAATCAGAAATCAGAAATCTTACACTATCGGTGCCCAATACGTGCAATATGCCTGATCATAAACCGGTCCTTTAAAGAGGGTGCATCCTCCACAGGAAAGACCTTCAGCGGGAGGTTTCCAAAGATTACAGTTTTTGCATTGTGATTCGGCAATGGGTGAGTCCTTTACATAACCAAATGCTTCGCGTACTTTAAACTCAGGTTCGGAAATACCGGAAAAGTCCTCACAAGGATCTCCTGAAAAGGTTTGGTTTGTGTTTTCTTGTGTTGAGTTGGACTTTGGTACACAGGTAGAAAAAATACCCAGCCAGGATAACGTCGCTGACATTTGAATAAAGTCTCTTCTTCTGAATCCTCCTTTCATATGATTAATTCATCGATATTGACTATTTTCCCGCAAGATATAAGAACATTTTTATGGCTTCCATTTTCCGCTGGATTAATTCTCCGGTTTATCTGATTGTTTCAGTGATTATTTTCTTCATAGCGGGAGTAACAACTCTTTTCTCCCAAAACTTATCGATCACAACTTTTGAAGTTGATGTATCCCCTCCTTTAGGCATCCCCGTAGCTTATGCCCCGGCCAGGTCTATTATCGATCCCTTGTCAGCAAGAGGGGTCGTAATATATTCTGATCAGGCTCCGGTTGTATTATGTGCCGTCGATTATCTTGGTATCGCCAACGAAGGTCTGGAAGCCTGGAAAAATGCATTGGCTCAAGCGGCAGCAACTTCAGTAGACCGAGTCTGGGTGAGTGTCTTGCACCAGCATGATGGCATGCGTTGCGATCTTACAACCGAGCGCATCATGGCTGAATATGGGCTGGGAGGTACACGTTTTAATGTTCCCTATATCGAAAAATCGATTCGAAAGGTAGCTAAATCGGTCGGAAAGGCCTGCAAAACCAGGATACCGATTACGCACATTGGTTATGGTGAGGCCATCGTAGACAGCGTGGCTTCCAACCGCCGTATATTGGGAGACGCTGACACCGTAGTGTTGATTCGTTGGAGTAAATCAACTGACGCAAAAGCAATTGCAGCACCGGAGGGATTAATCGATCCCTGGCTAAAATCAGTTAGCTTTTGGAACGATGAAAAACCGGTTGCCGCTCTGACTTATTATGCAACTCACCCACAGTCATACTATGGCCAAGGCGATGTTACTTGTGAATTTGTCGGAATTGCACGGAATAACCTGGAGAAGGAATTGGGTTTTCCGCATATTCATTTTAATGGCTGTAGCGGCAATGTCACCGCTGGAAAATACAATGACGGCTCCACTATCATGCGACCAATACTCACCAACAGGATGGAAACTGGAATGCGTCAGGCATGGGAAAATACGCATAAGGAAAAACTAGCTTCTGCGGATATTAGTTGGAAGAGTTTACCTATCTCATTGCCCCTGGGGAAACACCTGATCGAAGAAAATCTTCGCGCCGACCTGGCCAACTTTACCGTCACTCGCATCAATAAATTAACCGCAGCCAAACACCTTGCCTGGCTGCTGCAGACTAAGGCTGGAAAAAAGATCGATATTTCTTCCTTGAAACTTGGCAATATTCAGATATTGAATTTGCCAGGAGAATTATTTATTGAGTATCAACTTGCTGCTCAAAAATTAAAACCGGAATTAAAAATCTGTACGGCTGCATATGGTGAATATGGACCCGGATATATTGGCACTAAAATATCTTATAGTCAAGGCGGGTATGAAACAAGTGAAGGAGCTAGCCGGGTGTCTGAAGATTCGGAAGAAATAATCATGAGTGCGATCCATAACGTACTGCAAGTTAAACCCTAATCTTGAAAATCACCACTTCGGTTTTCATATATTTCGTCTGGGAGGCTTCTCCCTTAGCTCTTCGAAATTAGACTTTATAACTTAACAACAACCTTCTTTTGGTTGAAGGCATATAAGAGGGCTTTCTGGAGGGTCTCGTTGCGTTTTGTTCATATCTATGAAAACCTCACAAAGACCACAACTCCCGAGTTGAGCACCTACCTCAGGTCCGTTGTTCATCATCTATTTGCATAATGTGCAAGAACCGATGAGCAACTGGAGCAAAAAGCACTGCCACCGTAGACAAAAAGGCAATTCCTGAAAACAAAGCATAACATCCCGAAAAAAATTTTGCTCCATCAGTTGTCATCGGATTAACCGGTCCCATTCCGGTTAGGATCATAGAGGCATTATAGAACGAGTCTAACCACGTCAAGTAGGCAATAAAATGGTATCCTGCCATGCCAATGCCAAGAGAAAAACCCAAGATCAGAATCGAGTACATTAAATACCGGAGCACCCGGTGTCTGAACTGCTGCATAGGCAAAACCGACTTACTATGGTGTTCGAACATGGCACATTTGTTAATTGTAAAATTTAAGCAAAGGTACAATCCAGAGAAATCTCTTTTCTCAATCAAGTTATCTATGATTGGTTGTAAAGGATTCATCCTTCGGAACTCGGCACTAGTTTTCACCTAAACGACCTGATTCAAGCGGGTACCTCAACTAGAAGACTGACAATTTTTCAGGTACTTCCTTGTGCTTTCGGAAGTTTTGACAGGCAAAATCCAGTTACGTAATTAAAATACTGTCAAAATGTCTTGAAATCTCCAATGGCAAAAGATTTGCAGTAAGACAGATTGTAATTGGACATCATATTATCTAATAAATTAAAAGCGAAATAATTATGAAACTTATGAAAAGAAATGATCTCTATTTCCCTTCAATCTGGGAAGATGTTTTTGACAGAGATTGGATCAATGCCCGAAATGTTGCTAAAACCGGTGTAAGTGTACCAGCCGTCAACATCAAAGAGACCAAAGATGGTTTTAATATAGAAATGGCGGTTCCAGGCATGAAAAAAGAGGACTTCAAAGTGGATCTGGATCACGATTTACTCACCATTTCTGCTGAAGAGAAAACAGAAAATACTGAAAAGGTTGCAGAAGGTAAATATACCCGTCGGGAATTCAACTACCGTTCATTCAAGCGTGTATTCACCCTGCCCGAAATGGCTGACGCTGACAAAATTCATGCTTCTTATGAGGAAGGTGTATTGGCGATCAATATTCCCAAGAAAGAAGAAGCCAAGCCGAAACCGGTCAAAATGATCGAAATCGCGTAAAAAACATCTGGGTACGCAATTTTTTGAATTAAATGAGGACCTGACTATCTTTCAGGTTCTCATTTTTTTTTGATGAGTCCCTTTGTTAAATTAAAAAGGGTAATGGCCGTCAACATAAATATTCCTACTGACCATTTAATACCAAAGTAGGGAAGAACTCATGTAGATCTCGCTTTACAATTCTACTCCTTAAGGAGTTCCTCTAGTTTTAAAGGAAGTCAAGCCGAGAGGTATATGCAGAATCGTCTTTTCGAAAATCTACCGGGTAGACAAATTCTACCTATTGATCATCACAATGGGGCTTCTGGTCTCCTGGTCTCTTCCGCTCCCCTATTTTTAAGTAATTTTACTTCCACAACCATTATTAAAAGATAATAGGACATATCCAATGCTCGAATCGAAGAAAAAATTTACTCCCAACCATATCATTCGCCTTGGTCTTTCACCTTGTCTTCTGGACGATCTGGATAACATTTCCATTCATCACCAATGCTGGTAATGAACGATTTTACCGCTTTAGTCTGGCGATGCTACCGGTCACTTTTACTCATATTCCTCTATTCCTAATCAATTCCGAATGGTTAATTCCCTGGGTCTTTCGAAAAAGAGGGATAGGGATGTATCTGATGCTCCTGCTGGTCCTAGTTTTAGTCTTTTCGCTGATTCAACTCGTCATGAAAGAGTGGATTGTGCCTAGTGAATTGATCAGGCGTCATTGGGATCTCTTTTGGGCCGTAGTTCCCACCCTATTTGTCACGGCAATCAGTACCGGCTATGGATTTATATACTATCAACTAAAACAAGACAAAATCACTCAGGAAGCCAGGCAGGAACAATTAAAATCAGAATTATCATTTCTCCGGTCACAGATCAGCCCCCATTTCATATTCAATATTCTTAATAGCATTGTCTACCTCATTCGATCCAGGTCTGATTTGGCCGAACCCGTAACAATCCGACTTTCTGAACTGATGCGATATATGCTTTATGAGTCGAGTGATTCACAGGTTACGCTCGAAAAAGAAATTGAGTACCTAAATAACTATATAGAATTGCAGCGTATTCGATTTGGTGAAGATGTAGAGATTGATCTCGAAATCTCCGGCAACATCAGTAATCAATTGATCGAACCCATGCTTTTAATACCTTTTGTTGAAAATGCATTTAAACACGGGGTGGGGGTGATAGATAAGCCGGTCATCGATATCCAACTGAAAATTGATCGGAATAATTTGATATTCAAAACCAGAAACAAAGTAGATGCTCAAATTGCTAGCGAAAAAGATGTCGATTCCGGTATCGGTCTCAAAAATGTCAAGAGACGGCTTGAGCTACTATACCCTGAGGTGCACCAGCTCCAGATAAGTGCTGATGATAGTTGGTTTGAAGTACAAATGAATTTGTCACTACCCGAAACCCCGGATTCCAATTAAATTGAATCAATATGAAATTACGTTGTCTGGTTGTTGATGATGAAAATCTAGGCCGAAAACTTGTTGAAGAAAATATAAAACAAATTCCTTTTTTAGAATGGGTCACATCGTGTAAAAATGCCTTTGAGGCCATGGAGGCTTTGGAAAAAGAAGAAATCGACTTAATGTTTTTGGATATCCAAATGCCGGGCATGTTAGGCACAAAATTTCTTGCCAGTTTACGTAAAAGACCCATGGTCATTCTGGTGACCGCTTATGCCAACTATGCGGTAGAAAGTTACGATCTTGATGTTATCGATTACCTGCTGAAACCAGTTAGTATGGACCGCTTTACCAAGGCTGTTTATAAAGCGCTGGAATTTAAACAAAAAGATCGACAAAACTCAAGCCCAAGTGAGATGGAAAACAGCAAAGAGCCCGATTCTTTTTTTATTAATGTCGAGTATTCTCTTGTTAAGATCATCGTAAAAGACATTACACACATTGAAGGTATGAAAGACTATGTCAAGATCTTTCTACACAATGTGAAAAAGCCAGTTTTGACTAAGGCTACACTTAAAAGTTATGAAGAAAAATTAGCCCTTAAAGGCTTCAAACGGGTACACAAATCTTTCATCATCAATATCCATAAAATTGAATCTATCAGAAATCATCAGGTCATGATCGCTGAACACGAAATTCCCGTAAGCGACACCAATATGGAAGAACTTCTCAATGATCTGAATTTTAACCGCTAATGTCTCATCTTGCGATCCGGCGGAATAGCTCGCCGCTGCATTACCACTGCTTTCAACTTTCCCTCTTTTCCAAATCGTAGGCTATGCAATCCTTTCTGGCCAAGGGATCTCCATTCCACCACCATTTTCCGACATTTGAAACTATTATTTGATTTCTCCTCTACTCCAATAATTCCTTTTCGACATGCCATTCGGTTGCATCCGCCCGTTCAAATTTAAAACCCCATTTTTTAAACATGCGCAACATAGAATCATTGGTGGCCAGTACATCAGCCTCTATCTTGCGAATACCCCGGTCACGAGCGATCTCAAAAATATAATCCGTTAGGAAAGTTCCTAATCCCTGGCCTTGCCAATCATCGGCAATAACAATGGCATATTCGGCACTTTCTTTCCATCCATCAGCTATGATCCGAACCACACCAATCAATTTTCTTTGACCAAATTCTTCAATCTCAGCAACAATAGCCATTTCGCGATCATAATCGATATGAGTAAACCGGCTTAAAATGTTATGATCAACCGCCGGTAGATAGCCGAAAAAACGGAAATAGATGGTCTCTTTAGACAACCGTTCGAACAGACCTGCTTCAAGAGGTTCGTCTTCCGGTCGGATTGGGCGCAGATGGACCTTTTGGCCATTTTTAAGTTTGACATTTTTCTCGTATTGAGAGGGATAGGGTGAAATTACTAAATGCTGATAAGGTCGGTTAACCTGGACGACTACCTCGGGATCAAGCACTACTTTGGCATCTAAAACTGACCCACTTTCATGATCGATAGAAAATGGATTAATGTCAATCTCCTTAATCTGAGGAAAATCCATAAGTAAATAAGAAAACTTATAGATAATGTATTGAAGATTTTCCAAGTCAATGGAGGGAAGATTTCGATACCCCTGCAGCAATTTATAGATCTTCGTATTACTTATCAGCTGTTTGGCCAATGCCATATTCAAAGGAGGTAGTGCAATGCTATAATCTTTAAAAATTTCAACCGAAATTCCACCCATGCCAAATAAAATGGCAGGGCCAAATAGATCATCTTTTTTGGCACCGATCAATAGTTCTGTTTTACGACCTAACATTTTCTCTACCAATACTCCCCCGATCTTGGCTTCCGGTCTATTTTTTGACACGTTTTCCAGGATACGTTTATAGGCTGACCTGACAGCCGGGTCATTAGTAAGATCCAATATTACACCTCCCACATCAGTTTTATGTAAGATATCCGTCGAGGCAATCTTCATGGCGATTGGAAATCCAATAGATTTTGCAAACTGGATGGCATCATCTTCAGAACTAACAATCCTTCCAGGATTAACCGGAATATCATAAAACGAAAGCAACTGTTTGCTTTCAAATTCATTGAGCTGATAGCGCTTATCTCGGAGCGCATGATTAATGAGCGATGCCGCTTTCTTTCGATCGGGAGAAAACTTTTCCGGTATCGCCGGAGTAAACTCATATAGCAGTTCAAGGTTTTTGTAATAACTGTAAATCTTTAAAAAGACATCAACGGCTCTTTCGGGAAATCTGAAATGCGGAATATTGTTTTCCTCTAAAACTGTGCGGCCTCCTTCTACGTCGTGTTCGCCCATCCATGCTGCCAATACCGGCTTGCCGCTGGTTTTAGCTACGTCAACTACCACTCGAGCTACCTCGGTTGCATCGGTCACATTTTGCGGAGTCAGGATCACCAGAACACCATCCACTTCGGCCTCTGCCAAACACGCTCTAACTGCCTCTCCATACTGAAAGGGGGTAGCATCGCCCAGTACGTCAACCGGGTTTTTGTGACTCCAGGAGAAGGACAGAACCTGACTTAATTTATTAATGGTAATTTCAGACAAAGAAGGTAATTTTCCTCCCTCCTCTATCAAATAGTCGGTTGCCAGGATACCGGGCCCGCCGGCATTGGTCACAATGGCCAGCCGATTACCTTTAGGCCTTATATGCATTGCTAATGCTTGAGCACAATGAAATAACTCGGCAATAGTGTCTACCCGGATCACGCCGGCACGTTTAAAAGCAGCTTCTAAAATCTGATCATTACCAGCTAAGGATCCCGTATGCGAAAGAGCTGCCATGGCACCTTCGACGCTCTTGCCTGCCTTGAGTATAATAATCGGTTTCGAACGGGCATAAGCTCTGGCCGCGCTCATAAAAGCCCGAGCATTTTGCAAGGACTCCATATAGATCAGAATGCAACTGGTTGCCGAATCTGAACCAAAGAAATCAATCAAGTCATGAAAATCGACGTCAATGGTTGAGCCTATTGATACGAGGTGACTAAATCCAACATTTTGGGTCACCGACCAGTCAAGGATCGAGGTACATAAGGCACCACTTTGAGAAATAAAGGCCACATTGCCCTTCAGTGCCATGCGGCTGGCAAAACTGGCATTTAAGTGAATTGAGGTATTAATAAATCCAAGACAATTTGGACCTACAATACGGATATTATATTTTCGGGCATTTTTCAAAATCTCATCATACATTTTTTTGCCCTGCTCTCCTACTTCCTTAAATCCTGCTGAAATAATGACCGCAGCCTCAATTTTTTTCTGCCCGCACTCAATAATTAATTTAGCCACTGTCGGAGCTGGTGTGGCTATGATAGCGAGATCAATATCTCCAGGAACATCTTTCACCCCTTTATAAGCTGTTAAACCATGTACCGTTTTATGCTTTAAATTGATGGGATAAACCGCACCCTGATAGTTATTAACCAAGAGATTTTCCATCAAAGCAAAGCCAACTGAATTGCGCCGATCGGTGGCACCGATAACTGCAATACTTTTAGGATAAAATAATTTTTGCAACTGTACTTTCATACTTTAGAATTTCCAATAGGGACTTAAATAAGAAATACCCAGATGTAAATCAATGTCATATTGCTCCCAGGTCGATCGCATGGAGGTACTTATCCCTTCCTCATAAGGCTTCGGGATTCCATTGATTCCTGCCACAAAATTGTGAACACACTTGGGCAACATTTCAAGGTTATACCCACCTTCCAAGACTGCAAAAATCCGGTCACATTGATTACGTAACATATTCCCAATCTCATAATATGCATCTACCGTAAGATTCAACTGCAAAAGGGGATCATAGCGGTGCGCATCAAATCCTGCCGAAACTGCGATTACATCCGGACTAAATTGCTCGATTAATGGAAAATAACTTTTAAAAGCATGTAGAAAGATATCATCGGAACTACCAGGGGGTAAAGGAACATTGACCGAAAATCCTTTACCGCGATGGCCGCCAATTTCCGAATTACGACCCATGCCGGGAAATGCCGGGAACTGATGCAATGACCAAAACATTACCTGATCGGTATCATAAAAGAAATACAAAGTACCATCACCAAGATGACCGTCAAAATCAAGAATAAAAATCCTTTTGCCTTCTCTTCGCAAAGATTCGACAGCAATAGCGAGGTTGTTGAATAAGCAAAAGCCGCTCACATGGTCACGATATGAATGATGGCCGGGAGGTCGTACCAGGGCAAAATCTCCAAGATCAGCCGCTATGAGAGTACATGACACGGCATCGATGGCTGCTTGATAAGTACCCGAACTCACCATCGTGTCGCCATCTAACCAACAGGGAGCATTCCTGGCTGCATCCTGCACCAGATCGATCAGTTTTTGTTCGTGTACCAGCGGCAGATACTCGCTGCCATCAAGATTGATGGGTATCATGTCTACCTGATCAATCACCTCCAATCGACGTTTGTTCTCAGGGTGCTGACCCGTATCATGCTCTAAAAAAACAGAGTTACTTATCAGTTTCATCATTCAAGTTAAGGACCAAAATATAGGAATATAAATGGTAACCGACTGATATAGATCTATGATTGCATGATTTTACTCGTCGATAATAATATTCAAGATCCTGAAAGTTAAAGTCTTCAGCTATACACCATCAAAAGCTATATCTTGAGCGAATTACAATCATTTAATGTGAAGCCTAAACTACCATTATCGGGATTTATTCCTGCAAATCTCCTCAACATTGGTTTGCTGATACTTATAATGGGATGTCAGGCACCCATTGAAAAGCCAAACAATGAACCCGACGCTACGATGAATCACACTACATTTCAGGTGGATCTTGACTTTCTTAATCGCTTCATTGAACCTGTGGTTTTAAGCAATGGTACGAATGAAGCTCAGATTGCTATTGCCGGTGCTTTACAGGGCCGGATCATGACCAGTACTTCGCAAGGTCAAACAGGTCGATCATATGGCTGGATCAATCGCCCTCTTTTTGAATCCGGTGACACACTCGATCATATGAATGCATTTGGTGGAGAAGAACGGCTCTGGTTGGGGCCTGAAGGTGGACAATATTCGATCTTTTTTAAGGCAGATGATCCGTTTGATCTGGAGCATTGGCAAACACCGCGACTCATCGATCTGGATCCTTTCGACTTAATAGAAAAAAGCGATCAGAAAGCTGTCTTTGAGCAAAATGCTGTGCTAACTAATTATTCCAATTTTACTTTTCGACTGAGAATTGAGCGTACTATTGAAATTCTTTCAAGGGAGGAAATTTTTCGACAACTGCATATTCCACAATCTGAAGTCTCTGTGGTGGCATACCAAACCACGAATCAACTCACCAATACCGGTATGGAAGATTGGAAAACTGAAACCGGTCTTCTCTCCATCTGGTTGCTGGGAATGTATAATCCATCACCATCAACGACTATCATAATACCTTATGAACAAGGCGATACGACGACTCGAGGCCAGGTCGCCAACGACACTTATTTTGGCAAGGTGCCACCCGACCGATTAAAAATTAAACCCGGAATCATCTTTTTTAGGGGCGATGGGCAGTACCGTAGTAAAATTGGCTTGGGCCCCAAGAGAGCAAAAAACATTTTTGGATCTTACGATACAAAAAACAACATCCTTACTATTGTAAAGTACAATAAACCAGAAGGCGTAGATCAATACGTAAACTCCCAGTGGGAAATTCAGGATGAACCTTACCAGGGAGATGTGCTCAATTCATATAATGACGGGCCACCAGAGCCCGGCAAGGCACCGCTGGGTCCGTTTTATGAACTCGAAACTTCATCACCGGCCCTTACTTTAAAAAAAGGAGAAAGTGCTTCTCATACTCAGGAAACTTATCATTTCGAGGGCACTGAAAAAGTGTTGGATCAAATTATGCAACAATTACTGGGTGTAAACATTCAGGAAGTGAAAGATGCATTTTAAAATATTTGTTCTACTCCAAAAGCCTAAAAAATAATACCGACCATGACAAAAAGATACTGCCTTGCCCTTGACCTGAAAGATGATCCTGAATTAATTAATGAATACAAACACTTTCATTCTCCCGGCCAGGTATGGCCTGAAGTACTAAAAAGCATTAAAGACAGTGCTATTCTACATATGGAGATTCACCACACGGGCAACCGGCTATTTATGATCATGGAGGTGGACGGGCATTTTACCTTCGAGAAAAAGATTAAAATGGATGCTACCAATGAAAAAGTTCAGGACTGGGAAAAACTAATGTGGCAATTTCAACAGGCCATGCCTCATGCGAAACCCGGTGAGAAGTGGGTGTTGATGGATAAGATTTTCGAGGTGTAGGGAGGAAGATGTTGGTCTTTATAAATAAAGCCAGTACTTATACTAACCGTATCAGGTATAAATCATGACTTATCATACTAATATACACCCCTTCGGATCTAAGAACATATTCATGTCTTCGCTTCAAATTGGTATGGAATCTATCGAGTATTGAATTTGATATCACTAAATCTCACAAACACGACTAAATAAGTCAGAAGCCCGCAGACCGGACTGAGAACTGCCAACTGAAGACTGAGAACTGCCGACTGAGAACTGAAAAACTATCTCAAAATCGTAACGCTACCTTTACACTTCCCTTTTTGACAACCTGGGTTTTCTAAAACATAAAAATAAACACCATTATCCAGTAATAATCCATCCTGATCAGTCCCATCCCAATCGTTAATTTGTTCGGCATCCAGGGTCGTAAACTCTTGCTTACCCCAACGGTTGAAAACGGTCAAATGAAAAGAGCCCTCTATCTGCAAAGTAGACGGAGGTAACCTTAGGTTTTCCCGATCTAAAAGAAAATTAAAATTATCCAGGACGGTCACCTCAATACACTGAGGATCGTCCGGGTTACGTTCACAGAGGCAATCCAGATCTTCGGGCGGACAAGGTTCTGATCTGGAAAGACCTTGAAAAAACCAAGGCCAATATACTCAGTGCCGTCACTTGAAATTACGACCGGTTCACCAATCGCTAGATGAATTGTCTGACTACCGTTGCTTTGCACATCTCCCCCATTCGAAATCAAAAAAGGGATGTGATCCTGTGCCTGCATGGAGACAGCAAAGGCTAAGCAGAGAAAAAGAGTTGATCTTTTCATGCGAAATTAATTTCTTTCATCTTTTTCCAATTTTTCCACTCTCTCCAATAGCTGCTCAATCATCTGCTGTTGTTTGTCAATAATTTCCTGCTGCTCCTGGATGGCTTTGATGGCCACTACTGAAAGCCCTGAATAATTTACTCCGAGATAGCCATCCATGTCATTAACCAACTGAGGAAACTGTTGATTGACTTCCTGTGCAATAAATCCGATCTCCGATCTTTTGTCTTTGTCAAAAATATAGTTATATGTCAGAGCATTCAAAGATCTTATACCAGTGAGGACGTTAGCTAAACTCGAAAAATTTTCCTTTACTCTGCGATCAGAGAGCGCTGAATACATGCCATTCGTTCTTGAGTATTCGCCTACTTTTTCAAAACTACTCCCCGATTGATAATACAATCCAAGGTCAGCGTCGTTTGAAGGACCTGGGCTCAACCACCAGGAATTATTATCCACTTCATTGTAGAGGCCGATACCTCCGCGATCCTGTTCAGAGCTGGTGCCCACAAATCCCAATTTTACATTCGGATTTCCATTCGGTCCTTTTAATTCGAGATAACCAAAATCACCCGAGGGATCTGTCCAATTACTTTCACTGGCAGACCGCATAAAAGCCACCTTCCTATGGTCCTTATCATACACTGCCACTTCACCACCGGTACTACTTCCATCCAATAAAACCCGGTTATTATTGCCACTGCGCACAGTCAGATCACCAACCACCCTGGTATCACCCACCACATGCAATTTATCGGCTGGATTGTTGGTGCCAATTCCCACATCACCTGCATTGTAGTAAATGTCCGAACCGCTCGTCTGCCATGGTGAAGTGCCCCCACCCCCGGTTGGCAAGGTGACTGATGGATCTCCATCACCGGCAGATACAATTTCAAGTAAATTTCCATTAAGTCGGAGCGATTGAAGTTCATTCGTAGGGTCGGGGTCATCGTCGGCCACTCCAATAGGAAGTTCTATTTCATTGCCATCGGTAATACTTAATATGCCATCTTCATAACTTAAGGTCTGCAATTCATTGGTTGGATCCGGGTCATCATCGGCTACTCCAGTAGGCAGTTCTATTTCATTACCATCGGTAATACTTAATTTGCCATCTTCATAACTTAAGGTCTGCAATTCATTAGTTGGGTCTGCATCAGCGTCGCTCTCGCCAGTGGGTATTGCAATCTCATTACCGTCACTGATACTCAACATCCCGTCTGCAAAACTAAGTGTTTGTATCTCATTAGGTGGGTCAGCATCATCGTCCTCTACTTTATCAACTACTTCACCACCATCTTCTGACAGAATTATTTAATTACCCTCCTTCGCTAGTGTTTGCATTGAATTGGTGGGATCCGCGTCTGCGTCAGTCCCACCGGTGGGAATGGTTATCTCATTACCATCCGAAATGATGAGTTTTCCATCTTCAAAGGAAAGAGTCTGTAACTCATTGGTAGGATCTGCATCTGCATCGGTCTCGCCGGTGGGAATAGTTATCTCATTTCCATCGGAAATGATGAGTTTTCCATCTTCAAAGGAAAGTGTTTGTAGTTCGTTGGTTGGATCCGCATCTGCATCGGTTTCTCCGGTTGGAATGCTTATTTCATTTCCACCGGAGATGATTAATTTTCCATCTTCAAAAGACAGTGTCTGCAACTCATTGGTGGGATCAGCATCATCATCTTCCACCTGATCATTAATCACCCGGTCTGCGACCAGAGCATAGGGTACGGATAACAAAGGTGTTGACAAAGGAATGCCATTAACCGTTACTTCGAGAAAACCACTCCCCGATTGTAGAAGATCAGCCAGGTCGTCGGCACTGACATCCACCCGAAACACCCCTGCTGACGAAGTTGTAACGAATTGATCGTGATCCAACGGCACGCCATCCAATAACACCAAGATCTCAATGTCTTGATTCACGAGGGCATTGCCATCGACATCCTGGGCAAGTCCCTGGATCATGAATGACGAAGGCACTTGGGCTTCAACAGCCGCCACCATTAGCAACAGAAATGCCATTGTTGTAAATATCTTGAGAATTTTCATTGTACTACTTATTAGGGATTTGAATATTAATTGGAATATGCTACTAAAATGCCATACCGGTTGCCCAGGAATGAATAAGGACCTACATCGGTCTCCAGTGAAAGACCGATACGTATCAATTGACTTTTACCCTCAAAGAGGCGGCTTATTAGTCCTAGTTGAAAAACCATTTGTTTTAATCCTGCAGCCGACTGCATGTTGGCTTTCAGGCCGACTCCGACCCAACCACCCATATTATTTTCGTGATTGGGATTATATTTTTCAATATTTAGTAGTCCACCCAAATCGATGCCGGCTAGTCCGAACGTAGCAAAACCGGTGGCATCGAGATAAGTATCTTCGTTATTCAGATTTTGCCGCAAGCCAGTTAGTAGAATGTATTCCTGATGTCTTAAATTGGTTAAATCTGTATTTTTTGATAATGGGATTCCTGAAATACGAGTAGAAAGTCCTGCGTACCAAAGATTTTCGATATAGTCCGTGTAGGAACCATTAGTGAGGATAAAGCCGGTATTAATTCCAAAATTGGCCTGGTCAAGACTCTCTGGAGGTACAGCACTGGGATAGAGATCGCCAAAAGCATTCTCATATTTGGCCCGAAAGATGTTGATAGCCGGCTGAAATCCAAGAATTAATCGAAGAGGCCGGTAACCATTGTCAAGAAATTTGATGCTATATGCATAAGAGAAATTGATTTCATTTCTTTTAAAAGCTGCGATTTTATCAAATTTGAATCCCAATCCAATCGATGAATTGGAGGCTCCAATATGATTATCAAAGTATAACAGTCCCGATTCCGGATTGCCTGCAAAACCAGCCCAGTCTCTGGAGCGCTCAAGTCCGATATGCATCTGATCCCACCTTCCAATATACGCGGCGTTCAGATCAACAAAAGCTCCGCTAGAAAAGACCCGTTGTTCAGAAGGATAAAAAGCTTCCTGGCCTATCATCGGGGTATAGGTAACGATGGCCAGGAAGATAACTACTGTCTGTATGAAAAAAGTTCTCATTTAGCCTAAAGGCGGGTTTTTTGGGCAAGCGCGAAAATTTAATAGCAAAACTAAAGGGATCTCAGGGAAGTTGATTCACCCGTATGGGTGATATTTTTTGGTCAACCGATTCTATCTTACCGGTGAAAGATACCCACATTAGCTGATTCAAGTGTCAAAAATCATTACCTTCAATCCACATTCGCCTTATAAAGATAGAAGAGATGATCACCTTCCATAATTTACATCAAAAAAAAATGCTCCTACTTGGTTTTATAAGCATTTTTTGTTCAATCGTGCTTTACGCTCAGGTAGGTGTAGGCACTAAAGCCGGCACCGATGGAGAAGTTTTGTTCGACGGCTCAAAAGCAATGTTAGATGGAAAATGGACCTATTGGGAAGGGCCCCGACTTGCTGCAACACTGCCTATCAAATGGCAAATTGTGGAAGATCCGGTTGATGCCGGAACTGCCGTTAGCACCAATGATCCTGCCGCTGCAGGTGGTAAATACGGCGCTGCTGATATAGTCACTAAAGAAAAATACAGGGACTTTAGGTTGCATGTAGAATTTTTGATCACCGCTCCTGGTGGGAATAGTGGCGTATATCTTCAAAACCGGTATGAAATTCAGGTGCTCGATGGGGATTCGACCTCACATGGTATGGCGGCAGTGATTAATGAAGCTACCTCGCCCTATCGTATATACAATGGTGTTGGTAAATGGAATGCTTACGATATTACTTTTAAAGCTGCACGTTTTAAAAATGGAAAACGCATCGCCAATCCAGAGGTTACCATATATTTTAATGGAAAAAAGGTGCATACTAAACAGCCCATTAGTCAAGTCTGGGGCGGACCTAATTCGGGCATCGATGGTGGTAATGATGGTGGAAAAGGAATCACCGATACTCCGGGGGTATCAAGCTTCAGGCCGAAGGTCATGATGTACGCTACCGCAACATTTGGATCAAACCATTGGATCTGGAAGGCAGAGATACTGATTTTAAGAAAATTGTAGCACACTTTGATGCCAGTAGGGACGCCGGCATCTGGTCTTTGCGGTCTTTGACGTCCCTGCCAACAACATCCTGATTCCTTTCAGCAAACTAATTCGCCTGCCACTTTGGGCACCTTGGCAGTTCGGCCCTTCTCCGCTTTTAATGCCAGCTCGGACATTGACATCCGATCTTGGTCGGAATTTCGACCTTCTGGCCACTGTTGGCGTCCCCGCCAACAACATCTAGGTTTCTTCCCTTTGGGAGTCATCATTACAGTGATGCCCTTTGTTGGCAACCCACAATGAGGTTTGTCATAAAAAATAGTTTGATAATTCGTACTTTCATAGCATCTCCTGAAAATGCTAATTCAAAAAGAATAAATTCCTTTAAAATGAATAGAAGAGAAATTTTAAAACACTTAAGTGCTATCCCGCTCGTCGGTGCATTACCACATGAAACTATGATTAAAAGCATGACTGGTAAAAATGGAAGTTTGAACGCAGCGGTTGATGCCGGTGAAAACATATACGACACGATTGGAGTAGAGACGATTATCAATTGCCGTGGTACTTTTACGATTCTGGGTGGTTCAGTAGAAAGACCTGAGGTAAATGCTGCAATGGAGGCTGCTAGCGGATATTTCGTGCAGTACGATGAACTGGCCTATGGCATCGGTAAAAGATTGGCGGAACTCACCCAAAGTGAATGGGGCATGGTTTCTGCCGGCTGTGCTGCCGGATTGAAGCACTTTACAGCAGCTTGTGTGACCGGAGGCAATCCAGAAAAGTTGATTCGTATCCCTGATCTTAGCGGCTTTCAAAAAACAGAGGTCATCATACCCAGGCATTCACGCAATGCATATGATCATGCAATCCGCAATATCGGGGTCACCGTGATTACCGTAGAGACTCCTGAAGAACTAGCTTCGGCAATTAACGAGCGAACAGCCTTGATCTATATAGTAACCGGACCATCGACTGATCAGGGCCAGCCTCTCTCTCTTGAAGCCATCTCCGAAATTGCCAAACCAAAAGGTATACCGGTATTGGCAGATGCTGCAGCAGAAGATTTGACGATCCCTCCGGTTCATTTTGCCCGGGGTGCTACTGTAGTGGCGTACAGTGGGGGAAAAGCCATTTGTGGTCCACAGTGTGCAGGCCTCTTACTTGGTAACAAAGAAATACTGATGGCAGCCTGGCAGGCCAGTGCACCTCATCATGGCCCTGGAAGAGACAATAAGGTAGGCAAAGAAGAAATGCTGGGCATGGTAGCAGCTGTCGAAGCCTGGACAAAACGAGACCATAAGGGAGAATGGGAGCAATGGTTGTCCTGGTTGAGTCAAATCGAGAAAAAACTGACCTCCATATCTGGTGTAAGTGCCGAAGTATCCCAGCCAAGGGGGCTATCCAATCGTGCTCCGGTTTTGCACATTAAATGGAACGCTGACCAATTTAATTTCACTGGTGAAGATGTCGCCGAAGAAGTGGCTCGTAATAAACCGAGAATAGCGATTGGCAGTCGAACCGACGACAATATGACTGCTATCAGTATTACGCCTAACCAGATGCAGCCAGGTAACGCAGAAGTTGTGACAGACCGTTTCTATAAAATCTTAAGTGAAAAGAAATTAAGATCAAAAAAAATCTCAGCACCCACTGCCAATCTGAGTGGTCATTGGGACATGGAAATTGAATATTTCACAAGTAAAAGTCAGCATAGTTTATTCCTGCATCAGGATGGCAATTGGATCACTGGCAAACATTCAACTGATTTTGCTTTAGTGGAAATTATTGGCATGCTGGATGGCGATGACTTAAAAATGAAAAGTAATTTTCGACAGCCAGGTGATGGCATCGCTTTTCTTTTTACCGGAAAAGGCACTAATGACCAACTTAGTGGCTCGATTCTCTTAGGTGAATACTTGACCGCTAAATTCATCGCAAAACGAAGCGAATATAAAAATGATAAGAAACCTATTTTTATTCCGGGTGGTCCACCATTGGCGACTTGATGATTGCTGATTGTCGATTGTAGATCACTGATTTAGATTGTAGATCGCTGATTGTAGATTGCTGATTGTAGATTCAGTGACCAAAGTATTTGACTAATTAATTCCAGACTCGTTCCATATGAATGCACGTTCGATTTATATCTTGGCTTTAGTGGCTGTCTCCATTTCTTTTTCGTTATCGGCTCAAACTTATGATCTCTTACTTAAGGGCGGTCATGTAATTGATCCAAAAAATAGTCGCGACGCTCTAATGGATGTTGCTATAACGGGCGATAAAATCAGCCTTGTGGCAAGTAATGTGAATCCTGCCGTTGCTAAAAAGGTGATCGATGTAACTGGATACTACGTCACTCCTGGTCTGATCGATATGCACGTGCATGTTTTCAATGGTCACACTCCCGGCTCCTATATCGCTGATGGTGCCACCAGTGTGCCTCCCGATGGCTTTACTTTTAGATCAGGTGTCACCACGGTGGTTGATGCAGGATCTTCCGGTTGGAAAAATTTTCGTCAATTTAAAGAGCAAACCATCGATCAGTCGCAGACCAGAGTACTCGCTTTGTTGAATATCGTGGGAGTTGGGATGTTGGGCAGATTTGAAGAGCAAAATATTGCTGATATGAATCCTGTGATGACTGCGCACATGATCAGCAAACTTTACCCAGACATCCTGGTAGGGATAAAATCCGCTCACTATTGGGGTGACTTCACTCAGGTGGATAAAGCGGTGGAAGCCGGTGTTCTGGCCAATGTTCCGGTGATGGTTGATTTTGGTGAACATGATCCTCCCAATTCGATCGAATCACTTTTTATGGAGCACCTGAGGCCTGGAGATATGTTTACCCACGCCTATGCCAATGGCCCAAAATCCAGGGAGACCGTCGTTGATGAAAATGGAATCGTTAAACCCTTTGTTTTTAAGGCCCAGGAGCGCGGTATTATTTTTGACGTGGGTCATGGCGGTGGAGCGTTTTCCTGGGTGCAAGCGGTTCCCTCAGTGAAACAGGGGTTTATTGCAAATGTGATCAGCACTGATTTGCATACACAAAGCATGAATGCAGGTATGAAAGATCTTTGCAACGTCATGTCTAAATTTATGGCAATAGGATTATCCCTTCAGGATGTGATCTTGCGAACTACCTGGAATCCAGCAAAAGTCATTTCCCGGCCAGAATTAGGTAATCTCGATGTAGGAGCGGTGGCAGATGTAGCTGTCTTGAAACTGTGGGACGGTGAATTCGGCTACTCTGACGTACGCAGACTCACGGTAGATGGTACTAAAAAAATCGAAGCGGAACTAACAATCCGTGCAGGCCGCATTGTGTGGGATCTCAACGGAATCAGTACGGAAAAGTACCTGGAGAAGGATTGACCCAAGCCGGTAAATGTAAATTCGCCTCTATTCTACCTCTCTTTCGGGCTTCCGACAACCGACACTTTGGTACCCGCCGGAATAGATCCGGCGCTACTTTTTGACTTCTGACACCGGACACCCGTCTTCCGACTTCCCTACTTAACTTGTTTAGCCCTGGTTAACATCTGATCGATTCCATCAGTAAACTGCTGTACCGTCGGGGTATAGCCCGTCTTACCAATAGCACTTATCTGATAACGTCCTGAAGTTGCATCCTTATCGAGGTCAAAGACCCAGACCGTTGGAAATCCCTGAACCTTGAAAGCTCTCTGCAAGCCTGCATTTTGTTGCTGAATTTCAGCCGGTGGTTGACTACGACGCGGAAAATCAAGTTCGAGAAGAATCACATTGTCTTTAGCCCACTTTTGGAAATCAGCTTGTGAAAAACAGAAGCAGTTAGTTTTTGCACCATCCACACCAGTCACTCCCTGTAAAATTAGCCATGATAGGTTTACCTGTTTTCTTCGATTGGGCGTAAGCTTCATCAAGACTTACCATCCAACCCGGATTCCCAGCTTTATATGCATTTTCAGACTGACTATAAATGAAGTTTGCTGAAAGAAGTAAACCAAAAACTAATATTAAATTTTTCATAGATATATGTTCTGCAGTAAAAATACAAGAATCAGACCATTTATTCAAAAACGTTGCAATTCTTCCCTTGATAACGGATCGAATAAGAATTTAGTTTCTTCATGACCTTGCCCTTAGTGACCCTAATCACACTATGGTCACGGATCCGCCATTCTCAACTGCTTCAACATGGCCAGATGGACTCCATTTGTCCAGCCAACACCATCTTGCGACGGGTAGGCTCCCACCGGCTTCCAAATCATCGCAGGTATTGTCTGCTTTTAGATCAGTTTACCGAAGTTGTGAAAAGTCTTGATCACTAAGTATCTTTATTTTTGATCATCAATTGGTATTCCACGCACTAAAAACAAGAAGAAGCCATTCGTATTAAAACATGGAATTAAAAATCGAAGGACTTATCCCTGATTTTGTTGCAGAAGATTTCTTCCCAGCCCGCTTGACGATAGAAAATGGCCGAATAAAATCCATTGAAAAACTGGAAGTCGCACCCGGAACGCTGCCTTTCATTCTGCCCGGATTGATTGACAGTCATGTTCATATTGAAAGCTCCATGCTGGTCCCTTCTGAATTTGCCCGTCTAGCGGTAGTACATGGCACCATAGCTACGATAAGCGATCCTCATGAAATAGCCAATGTTTGTGGATTGGAAGGAGTGGAATATATGATCAACAACGGCAAACAAGTGCCCTTCAAGTTTTATTTTGGTGCTCCATCGTGTGTCCCTGCAACAGAGTTTGAGACAGCTGGGGCAAATCTCGATGTTGCATCAATCAAAGCATTACTCACAAGGCCGGAGATCAAATATCTCAGTGAGATGATGAACTTCCCGGGTGTCCTCGGGCAAGATATTGAAGTGCTTGAGAAAATCAAAGCGGCCAAGGATCTCCACAAACCCATTGATGGTCACGCACCGGGACTTCGTGGAGAAGTGGCACAAAGATATATCGACGCAGGCATCACGACAGACCATGAATGTTTTTCGCGGGAAGAAGCCCTCGATAAATTACAACGAGGTATGAACATTATTATCCGGGAAGGTAGTGCTGCCAAAAACTTCGACGCCCTTATCGACCTACTTGAGACCTACCCGGATCAAATGATGTTTTGCAGTGATGACAAACATCCGGACAGTCTCGTCGATGGTCATATCAATCAACTCTGCGCACGAGCTGTAGCGAGGGGAATTAGCATTTTTAAGGTTCTGAAAGCAGCTTGTCTGAATCCCGTGCATCACTACCAACTCCAGGTTGGACTTCTGAAAATCGGGGATCCCGCCGATTTTATTGTTGTAGATAATCTCAAGAAATTTAAAGTAAAACAGACTTTTATCAATGGGGTTTTAGTCGCTCAAAATGGAAAATCAAATATTAAAAGTATAGAGTCTGAAGTCATCAACCATTTTAAGATCAGACCGATTAAATTGAGTGATCTTGAATTTTTACCTCCTTCTCCTGCACCCGAAAACCTTCAAGTTATCGAGGCACTCGATGGTCAATTAATTACCAATAAAATCGAGATATCCACTACACATTTAATCGATGCTCAGGAGCGATTAAATAGTAATGTTGAAAAGATATTCTAAAATCGTGGTGGTAAACCGGTATAAACAAGCACCAGTGGCAAAAACCTTTATCACAAATTTCGGCCTCAAGCATGGAGCCATTGCCTCTTCGGTGGCCCACGACAGTCACAATATTGTAGCTATTGGCGTCGATGATCAAAGTCTGCTCCAGTCGATTAATTTAATTATTGAAAACCAAGGTGGAATTAGCTTTTGTGTACATGACAACCAAAACAAGGATCATCTAAATATGGTTGTTAAACTACCAGTGGGTGGTCTAATGTCAACTCATGATGGGTATGAAATTGCCAGCCAATATTCTGAGATTGACCGGGCAGCCAAACACGCTGGCTGTACACTCTCTTCTCCTTTTATGACGCTATCCTTTATGGCACTTTTAGTGATACCTCATTTAAAATTGAGTGATTTGGGTCTCTTTGATGGGGATCAATTCTGCTTCATATAATTACAATTAGATTTGTCAAACGAAAATTAACTATCTCGAAATCAATAAACTATTTGTTTATCCCATTAAGTCACTCAAAGGCATATCGGGAGAGTCAGCCCTGGTCACCGATAGTGGTTTTCAAATTGCTTCGACATCCCTTATCTCAATGGCGGACACCAAATTTAGAATCCAGGCAAAATGCCATCGAACTAAAAAGACCAGGAGCTACCATCAGAAATTATTCAACAGATGCAAAGCCAAGAAATCTAAAGTAGTATTGTGTTTTTTGATATGACAGGAAATCACGGAAAATTTTCTAATTTGTCTCCAAATTGTAGAAAAACAAATGGATTCACCGACCTCTTTCCTTTATGATCCTTCAAAAATAAAAAAGCACATAAACAAGTCGACTATCTTTCGTTTGAAAACCGTATGAGTACCCTGGATCATTTCATGGCTGGTGCTGCACAAGTAGATATTACGCCTTCACTAGGAACGATCATTGGTGTCGACTTTTTTAGTCATTACGCTCGTAACATCCATGATAAATTATATAGTAAATCGATCGTGTTCCAACAAAATGGAACCCAAGCTGCGATTGTAGTTGTCGATATTTGCATCATGCCTTCCGATCTAATGGCAACTATTAAAAACGAAATAGAAAGTGCGACACATATAAAAAAGGAAAATATCATGCTATCATGCACCCATACCCACGGAGCTGGCGATGTTGCCGGTCTTTTAGGTGGTGCTGTCGATATAGCCTACCGCACGAAGATTCCGAACTTGATTACTGCGTCAGTCGTAAAAGCCCGGGAAAGACTAAAACCTGCCAAGATTGCCTATGGATCTGTCGATGTACCAGAGCATGTCTTGTGTCGACGATACTGGATGAAAAGCCAATACAGCCCCATCAACCCGGTTACGGGCGCCAGCGACCAGGTGAAAACAAATCCCATTGGGGTCGAGCATCTCATAGACCGTCCGGTCAAACATGTGGTAGACCCGGAACTTGGACTTCTGGCTATCAAGGACCTCAATGATCGTTGGATTTCGGTACTAGGTAATTACTGTCTTCACTATGTAGGCGACTGGGATGTAGATACCATCACCCCTGATTACTACGGTAACTTTGCTAAGTTACTGCAATCCAAATTAGAGGCTGGAAAGGATTTCGTCGGTATGATGAGTTATGGTACCGGAGGCGATGTCAATATTTGGGATTTCATTCATCCAAATCGATACCCTTCCGATTACTATCAGAAAACCGAAATGATAGCAGAAGATCTATCCGACCGGGCAATTGTTTTCTTGAATCAGGCAGAATGGAATTCGAATCCAGCATTAAGAATAGCCTATTCCGAATTTTTGCTTCCGGTCAACAAACCTTCGACAGAAATCATCGAGACCGCAAAAGAGATGCTAAAAAATAACCGTCTCAATAATCTGCAAATGGACTCGCATGGACTGAAGATGATCTATGCCCGGGAGCAACTACTTCTTGATGAATATCCAGCTGAACACCTTACATCCACACAAATAATCAGACTAGGAGATTTGAAAATTGGCGCATCGGGGGCAGAACTTTTTTCGGAAACCGGGCTCTGGTTGAAAGAACAAATACCGGGCCCTTATTTCACCCATTGCCTGACCAATACATATGATGGCTATGTAGTGCCGGCCTATCAAATTGAGCTAGGTGGATATGAAACCTGGAGAGCCAGGAGTAGCTTCTTGAAGCCGGGATCCGAAGAAATAATTCGACAGAAGATTGTTGATTTAGTAAGAAGTGTATCGTAGTTAATATTAAAGAAAGTAAACGAGCAACCACTTAAAAAAATGATTAAAATCAATCAACTATTTATTTACCCCATTAAATCACTCAGAGGCATATCGGTAGAGTCTTCACTGGTGACCGATAGAGGTCTTCAATTTGATCGCCGCTGGATGCTGATCGACGACGAAAATCGATTTCTGACGTTACGCGAATATCCACAACTGTCATTATTACAACCAACTTTTGAACCAAATGGTCTGCGCATTAAATCACTGAAAGTGCCTGTTGAAGATCTCCTTATCCCATTTGAGATCGATCCCGGTCCCCTAAAACGAGTAACAATTTGGAATGCCGTGTGCAATGCCTATCCGGTTGGAGATGAAATCGATAAATGGTTTACTCACGTGGTTGGTATTCCCTGCAAATTAGCTTACATGCCTGATGAAAGCAAACGTCCGGTTGATACGTCTTCGGGTATAAAACCTGCCGGTAAGTTTACTTCATTTTCTGACGCTTATCCATTCTTATTGATGAGTGAAGAGTCAATTCAAGATCTTAACAAACGCAGCGGCAAGGCTTTCACTATCGAGAGATTTAGACCCAACCTAGTAATTAAGGGAGGTTTACCCTACTCGGAGGATGACCTAATCCATTTTAAAATTGGCAAGGTGACATTCGAAGGTTTGGAAAAATGTGCACGCTGTGCGGTTCCAAATCTTGATCCAGAAACTGGGATAACCGACAAAGATCAAGAACCAACTCGTACACTTTCTTCCTATAGACGACAAGGTAACCATATTTATTTGGGCATGAATCTCGTACATTCCGGATCGGGCATGCTTCGAGTAGGAGATGAACTCATTATCTAAAAGAATGCATTTAATCCGGGCTCAGGAGTAAATTTCCTTGCTGAGCTTCATCATATGAGACGAAGAGTACGCATTACGTCCTTACACATTTCGCCACAAATCTATTCTGACTGTAACATCTTTTTGTCTGGGTATGTAATTATAGTCGAACTCATAAGTCTTTCTTAGATACCATCCTTGATTCATACTATCTGCCTATCGGCTTCATTGTGCTTTTATCAACTGTTTTGCAACCAGGTTCTTTATCTCATTTTTATCAATTTTGTATGAGATAATGTCTTTTCCTGCTCCGCTATATATACCGTTCATAAATACGCAGGTGGCAATCGGTGCTTCGATCAATATTAATGATTGGCCTTCGCCTATAATATTCATGGCTTGGATATTATTGATCTTTCCAGAAAGGGAAGGCAGCCCATAACCGATGCCCCCGATCAAGATTGAGTTATGATTTCCATCCCACTCCCTGGTGATCAATCCATCAATATAAACATGGTGAATACTTGCGCTATCACTCGCGCGAATAGCGATACCCCGGTATTTTGTCTGGCAGGTGATATTAGTAATGTAAATCCGCTCTATATCATCTTCGATTCCTCGCCACTTACTCATGGTAACCATAGTCGAATTTAAGGTTCCATTTTCATGACCTTCTCTACGAGTATCAAGATTGGAAAGTGCTATAAAATCATCGCCTGATCTTCCATAAATATGGTCAATGCGAAAATTCTTACATCCCTGACGAAGATTGATTCCATCTTTATTAGAAACGGAGACCCTTTGTCCGTTTACACTAATCTCTTCCGGATTATCAATCCTTAGATCAGAAATGTCGGCATTGTGAGTTCTTTCAAAACTGACCGCCCAGGCGTGGGAATTCTCTATTCCCAAATTTTTCATCGAAAATCCTCTGACATACGCCATCAATATCAGGATGTTACGCCAATCACCGGTCTGCTTGATTCCCTCTTTGCCGGTATCACTACCGTAACTTACTCTTCCCTTCTGGGGTGAAGATACTAGCTTCCGGGCTCCGTCACCGGTCGCTCTCGGGTTATCCGCCCCTTTCAGTAAAACATCACCCATACCGATGATTCGGATATTGTCGATCCATTCCGGATTCGTAATTCCTATTCCAACATTTTCACTCCGGAACATATTATCTCTGCATCGGTCCGATAATTGAATGGTGCAATTATCAAGAATTACGGTCATGTTTCCCGGCAATAATATGGCACTGTCTAATAACCACAGATTGGTGCCATTAGCATTT
The DNA here is from genome assembly GCA_016711125.1 of Saprospiraceae bacterium. GTDB lineage: Bacteria > Bacteroidota > Bacteroidia > Chitinophagales > Saprospiraceae > JABDMH01. Next base: position 181,165 of record JADJTQ010000010.1, read on the forward strand.
CTTGCCGGTATAATAATCTTGTTTGTAGTGCCTTTAGCGACATTAATAGCCGACTGGATCCGGTGAATGTCGCTACCCTCAAACTGATTGGGAGTTATATTTTCAATATCACCATCAAATAATGGGATAACTCCCTCCCTCCTATTCCGAGCAACTAAGGGAGAGTAAAACCATCAATACCAATAAAAAGATCAATGAAGATTTTCTTGACATCATTTCATTTTCTAATAAACCCAAATCTCATCCATGAAAAACCATACCGGATATCCCACCCCGTGATGCCACGACGGACCGATGCCTACATTTTCAATATGTATTTTAATATAGCGGGCCGCCACTTTTTCTTCTGAATGAACTCCAAAACTGGCATACTTCACTTCTGGAGACCGGTATTCAGCGAAAAGGAGCACTTTTCACATGATCATGAAGTAAAAAGTAATCACCGATAACCAAAACTAGGTATTTATTTCAGGACCTGAGTTCATTACCTCATGATGATACAATCTTGGATCACTGAAGAAAGGTTTTATATCGTGCATAGAGGGTCAACTGAAAACTGGCTTATTACAAATCCAAACTGGCAATGCAGCTGCCTGCAATATCTAAAATCCGAAACTTTACAAAGCACCTCTGGATTCTGTGCCCTTTTATCAGCAAATTCTCAAGGTCGCTGCCAAATTAAAAATTGCCGCTCTCTGGTAAACTTAAGTAAGATAAAGTTGCATTTCCAAAACTGTAAAAAAAGTGTAATTTAGGGCCAGGTCACCAGTGGTTGGGCGACCATCACTAAAAACATTCGACACTATGAAAAGAAGAAATTTCGTGAGAGGTGTAGCAGCTGGTTCACTCGGTGCGGCTGCGCTCGGTACCGCCCAAGCCCGGTCTGAATCAGATTCAAAGATCGGAAAGCGTAAAGTGCTGATGAAGGTTGGTTGTCAATCAGGTGGCACGACTATTGAAAATCTGGAATTTAAAGCGCGCCATGGAGTTTATAATATCGACGGAGGTATGCCCGAAATAATTGAAGGGATCGGCTGGGATCTTGAAGACTCCATGCGAAAACGAGAGGCTTGCGAAAAATATGGCATCAGTCTGGATGCCTACCATCTACCATTAACCTCTGCTGGTATTGACCGGGTGAAGTACCCAAATATGATGCTGGGTAAAAGCCCGGAGCGTGACCGCGAAATTGAGATTATCCAACAGATGATCCAGGTAGCCGGTAAGACGGGTGTCGGTCTCTTAAATTATAATACGACCATTCATGGGGTCTTACGAACAGAGCGTACGGTTGATCCGAAGCGAGGGGGTGCCTCCTATAGCACCTGGAATTACGATGAAGCGGTAAAACAGAATAAGCCGAAAACCATCGCGGGTGATGTATCGATCGATGAAGTGTTTGAGCGAATAAAATATATTCTTGATCGCATTATACCGGTAGCCGAGGAGTATAAAGTAAAGCTAGGTAATCACATCGCTGACCCACCAACCCCTGTGGGATTTCGGGGAATCACCCGGTGGAACAGTCCGGATGTATTTGCTGGCATGAAACGATTCGCCGAATTATCGAATAGTCCCTACCATGGATTTAATTTTTGTATTGGTTCGATTGCCGAAGGACTAAAAGATCCCAAAACGGAGATTTTACCAATTATTAAATACTTTGGCGACCGCAATCAGATTTTTAATATTCATTTACGCAATATCAAAGGTGGCTGGAACAATTTTCAGGAAGTATATCCAGACAATGGTGATATGGATTTTCTGGAAGTCATTCGTGCTCTACGTGATGTCGGTTTTGAAGGAATGGTGATGCCCGATCATGTGCCAAAACACGATGCGGAAGGAAGTGGCAACCAGGCATTTGCCTTTGTTTATGGTTACATTATAGCGATGTTGCAAGTAGTGTCTTCGGAGGCGATGAGTTAGGATAAAAGAACCTTGTCACTTTTAATAAGTTTCGTTCGATCTATAACACAAGAAATCGGATGTAGTAGCTTTATGGTTTGGTGAAATCATGTTTCCGTTTTTTGCCCTACAAAAAATTTGATCTAATGTTTACCGGAGCTGTGCGCCAGCGAAGCAAGCATGAGGTGTTCCATCTTGTCAGATGGTCGGGCCGCATCTATCCTGTTCTCAGTTTCTGTTCTATTGCTTCCTTTACAAATTGGTTCAAGGTCTTACCCTCCAATGTAGCATGTTCAAAGGCCTTGGAATGCAATTCCGGGTTGACTCTCACATTGAAACTGCCCTTAAATGACTTGAATGCCTCTTTACCCGTCTCCTTGCATAATTCTAAGTAGTCTTCCACTGCTTCCTTAAATGCCTTTTTTAATTTGCTTACTGTCGAGGCTTCAAATGTCACTAAATCATTTATCCCTTCAATTCTTCCATAAAACACCTCGTCATCTGACGAGAAATGGACTGATCCAATAAAATCATTAAATTTCAATTTATCTGTCATATCAGCTTTTCTTTTTTGAGTTCTTCGATTATGTAGTTCTTAATATATTTCTTTATCTCGTTCCCTGGATGAGGTTTGTGAAGTCTGATTATGTGCTTCGACTTCGGATCAATATAGGCTCTTCTTGAACCTGAAGTCTTTCCCGTTCTTTTTTCCATATATCCAAGCTTCGTCAGCAAATACTCAAGTTCTTGAAAAGTAAGCGTTGTTCTGGGATCAAGCAGTCTTTCAAGGATCTTGGCCAATTTGCTCATCTCTCAAAGATATGGGATTTAATCCTACAATGCAACTAGATTCCAGTTACATCCAACTGATACAGCTAACCCATAATCGTTTATCTATTGTTCCTAAATAGCCTAATAGCCCACCGCCTTTCCATCTGAACTTGAAGAATCAGATGCTCCAATAATTAGTCGGTTTTCTGGGTCAATGATAATTCCCATTAAAGAGCCTAATGACGTGACCGGTGTCAATTGATGTCCCATATCTTCAAGGTTTCTCTTTGTATCCGGAGAAAGCACGTCCTTTTCATATAAAATATGATCAGGTAACCATTGGTGATGAATTTTTACTGCTTCTATGGCCTTGTCTACCGGCATATTATATTCCAAAACGTTTAACACCGTTTGAAACACGGTGTTAATGATGGTTCTGCCTCCCGGACTTCCAATAACAAGATACGGTTTGCCATTCTTTGCAATAATGGTTGGAGTCATACTTGAAAGCATTCGTTTTTCTGGTTGAATAATATTTGGATTGGTCCCAATAAGACCCGTACTGGAAGTATAATCAGGCTTCGGATTAAAATCCCCCATCTCATTATTAAATATAAAACCAAGATTAGGGGAGCCCATACCAGAGCCATATGAATGTTCAAGGGTGTAAGTTAAAGAAACAGCATTTCCATCTTTATCTACAACAGAAAAATGAGTGGTGTTTTCTCCATCATAAATTTGTCCAAATTTTGAGGAATCACTGGGAGAAGCCCGCATCATGTCCATATTTTGAAAGCGTGTTTTGGCGAATTCTTTAGATGTTAGTTTATCAATGGGGATACTCAAATTAAAATCAGGATCTCCTAAATGTTCTGCCCTATCCGCAAAAGTTCTTCTCATCACCTCCGCTAACAAATGGAAATACCCGGTCGAATTGAATTCAATGGAATCTAAATTTGCCAATTCCATCAGATTCATCATCTCAACAAGTGCTATTCCTCCCGAACTGGGCGGCGGCATGGAGTAGATGTCATAGTCTTTGTAAGTTCCTTTGATAGGTTTCCTTTCTACCGCTGAGTAGCTCCGAAGGTCTTTTTTTGTGATCAAACCTCCATTCTCCTCCATAAAACGGGCGATCTCTTTTGCTACCACGCCACCATAGAATCCATCATGACCATGATCCCGGATTTCTGACAAAGTATTTGCCAATTCGGTTTGTTTCCAGATCTCTCCGAATTTTGTTACCGCACCATTATCCTTTTTAAAATAATCTTTTAAAAATTGAATCGGGGAGTTGGATTCAAAAAATATAGCCTCTCTTGCAAGGCTCCAGGTGAGTTCGAAACCATTTTTTGCCAAATCAATTGATGGTTGAACCAAATCCGCCCAAGGTAGATGTCCGTATTTTTTATGCGCAAGATAAAGACCGGCTACGGTGCCTGGTACACCTACAGACTTTAGACCAATATGATTATTTGTTGATTCACTTCCGTAAAGATTAATTCCTTCTGGAAGATTCCCAACTTCATCAAGAAACATATCTGAAGAAGCCCTCAGTGGAGCCTTTTCCCGAAAATCAATGGTGGTTGCCGAACCGGATGAATCCATATATACCAAAAAACCACCACCCCCAATATTACCAGCTGCAGGATGAGTCACTGCCAACGCAAAAGCAGTGGCAACAGATGCATCAATGGCATTTCCGCCTTTTTTTAATATTTCTACTCCTACATTAGAGGCCAATTCACTACTTGACACTACCATGCCATTTCTTGCATATGTTTGAGCCGTAGTGACGTTGGTTCCAATTAGCAGTTGTAAGCATGCAAAAGCCAAAATTCTAATATGATTCATAATAATTATTTCTAACGCAAGCACACCCGGCGGTGCCAAACGAAGGAGACATGCTGTGGTCGTACATTGTTGTCCATGTTTTAGTGCACCGCTTTTATTTGTTCAAGTTCTTGACTCAATTTCTCTTGTTCCTCCTCTAAGTCAAAATCATTCTGAAGCCCTAACCAGAATTTTGCGCTTGTTCCGAAATATTTTGATAATCTCAATGCTGTGTCGGCAGTTATCTTTCGGTTCCCCTTTATAATCATACTTGTTCTGGTTTGAGGCATTCCAATGTCTTTCGAAAGCTTATAAGCACTAATTGCCAGCGGTTTCAAAAATTCTTCAACTAGTATTTCACCTGGATGAAGTTCTTTAATCTACTCATTATAATGCACAATTTTTACTTCGTATGCATCGGAAGTTCTCCATCTAAATATGATTCGCAATTGTTCATTGATTCTTATACTCTGATAGTTCTTAAGGCTTCCTTTCAATTTCTCAAGTTTATTCGCTGGTGGTATTCTAAGATCATTTAGGTTCGTAGCATTGTTAATCATTCTTAGCTTCCTGCGAGCTACTTGTTGGATCTGGTTTGGCAACTTAGAGAATCGAGTACCTTTCCAGATCTTATCCGTTTCACCATCGCCAAATGACTTAATCATCTATCACGCTACTACTAACGCGTAAGATAAGTAACTAATTTCATTCTCCAAAATGAGGCACAGCGGTTAGTGCAGCCGCTTGTGCTGACCGCAGGGAAGGCATAGCGTGCTCGCACATTGTTGGCAGCTGGATCATCAATCACCTCTTATTATTTCCCCAACCTTAATAATAACTTCCTGATCTCGATTTTCTGCGGTAATCATGTTTTTGCACCAAATCTCTACACAATTTGATCCATCCTTCTCTATTAAAGAAAAAATATCTCCTCTCTCCGATACTATACTTTTGACGTTTACAAATTTATCTACAGACGAATATCCTGCATATTTTCGAGCGTCCATTTTAGACGAAATACTAGTGTAGATATCTCTTACTTGTAAAAACAAAGTGTTGATTTGACTCAAAATGTTATTCCGATAAATTGCAACATTATAAAGTTTAAAGTTGAGGTTATGTTCATTCTCTTTGGGTTCGTCATCACCTGGATACCTTATGAGCACAACTTTTACAGGTAAATATTTACCAATTAAATGTACAACGAATTGCTTTAACGAAAGTTCGCATGGAACTCCATCAATAAGAAATCTATCATCTTCTTCTACCTGAATGGGATTCGAAATAAATGTGGCACCTATTCTGGTTAGATGTCGCGAACCTACATATGATTCGGCTTTTATCAAGCAAAGCCATTTAAAGATTTCATCCTCATTAATTTCTTCAAGTGTATATAGGTCAACACCATATTGCTTTGCACCTTTCACTGCACCGGACTGAAATCCAAGACTCGATATAAATACCTTTTTATTTATACCTGGTAGAGCAGAACATTTGCCATGAAAAGCATCTATCTTCTCACGTTCTACAGGTCTGCTATGATCCTTGCACTCCAATGCAATCTGAATAACCATTTCGTTGACAATGCTTCTGATTAGTACATCTATTTCACGACTAACGCCAGACAGGTCTTTAATCTTCACATTTGTAAGCACTTCCGTGTCCAATTTATCAACAAGACTACTCTGAATTAATGATACTACTGATTCGAAGAATTTCCCTTTTTTCATTCCTTGCATATTCTTGCTGCCAACATAACTGCACCAGGAACATAGTTCCTGCTATTCATCAAAATCATGATATAGAAGGAACATCATTCCAGCTATATCACTTATACCTTCGAACTAAATTATAATTTTTATGGGAAATTGATCAGGAAGTTGCTGATAGTTCTAAAATAGAAGTCCCGGTAACCGTAAATCCAAAATGGAGCACACCTAACTGCCTTTCTGTTTATTGGTTAGCCTACATTAGGTCGTGAAGGTGGCATTACCTGTCATGTCCTCCCTCAAATATATAATCCAAGAAGATCAGCCAGAAGTCCCAAACTTCATAGAGTTCGCCCTCTTAACTTAAGCGCTCCAGGATCGGACAAGAAGTTAAAGTCTTTCACTTTAGAAATCGAATACTTGATAATCTTCAAGACCCAATACTTGCATTCTCGTCCGCTCCAGGATCGCAGTCTGGAATCATGGAGGCCGAAGGAATTCTATTTAGCTGTCTTTACCTTTGCCTTAAATCCACCTTCTGTCATGATTTCTCTCTTCGCCATCTGGGCGTCTATGCTTTTTCTGGTAAGCCAGGCGTCACGTAATTGTTTTTTCGAAAATAGGTCTAATTGATCGCCAAAGTGCGGTGAATTTTTCTGCGTCGCATTGCCATAACTCAATAGCACCCTAGCCTGCACTGCGTCTCCAAATTCGATCACTCCAACCCAGGAATCACCGCCACCCACATACATATGGGTTTCATCCGCATCTCCAGGCCAAGCGACTCTAACGACTCCTAAGTTACCGTCCACACCATTCGCAGGCAGGTCTTTGTCATGATATTTAAGTCGATAAAAGTCGCCCCAAGGCACATCCAATCTTCCAAATTTCTCTTGCATCTCGTCCACGCAAGATTCTAAAAGCAGAACTGCGCGCGCCGGATCTGAAATACCATCTGGGGTGGAGATAGGATTTTCGATATCCCAAGGAGTCGTGTAGTTGCTGGTTTGCCACACTCCAAATTTGCTTGCCCAGCTGTGGAACAGCACCATCCCCTTACTATCTACATTGGCCTGTCTGTCCCACTTTTCGAGGACTGCCTTTGCCATCCTGGCCTTGGTAGAGTTAGATTGATCCACTGCCTCAAAAAGATCATCCAGTATTCGATCGGCAACTTCCGAATGCGTGGAAAGTTTGTAATCCATCAGTTCCTGATAGGTAATTGACTCATCATCCATCAGCATCCGAGCCGACCGTTGAGGCCGGAAAGGCATGTATTTCGGTGCCATATAAGGAGGATAATCATCAGGATTTAATGCGGTGGGTACCGTACTTGTCCAGGGCGGATCGTTAGAATTTTGCAACCACCCTGTTGTTGGGTTTTTCAATTTAGGAAGATCCACATAATCATGCACTTCAGTCCAAACATCCGCAGATTTACCACCGGGAATAATTCGATTCCAGTAGTCCCAATCCCCAGAACTTCTCTTCGGCACCAGGCCGTTGAACAGATAGAAAATATCTCCCTCTTTATCCGCATACATGACATTCCAAAAAGGTATTTGCGCCATTTTCAGCGCTGACTCAAACTCGTCAAACGTGGTGCTATTGATCATACGCCACCATTGCAGAAACATATTTGGCCGATCCATTCCTACCATGCGTAAGGCCAAAACTTTATCACCCGATGCATTGATCACCGGTCCATGAATCGTGCTTCTTAAAGTCAAAGTCGTATCGGCGAACGAACCATCTTCCTGCCTGACCCTGATGCTCTCGATTACCTCTTCAAAATCTTTACGTACACCATCCAGTAAATAACCCCCATCTTGCAATTCTAACTCATAGATATCGGCATTATCAATGGTATTGTCAGTGTGGCTCCATCCCAAATGATCATTAAACCCGATGGCAATTCCCGGAAAACCAACCAGGGTTGCACCATACATACTTTTACCGGGAAGATTAAGATGAGATTCAAAAAACAAAAATTCCCTCCACCATGGAAGATGAGGATTTTGCACCAACATAGCCTTCCCCGAAGCGGACCGTTTCGGCCCAATGGCAAAGGTGTTTGATCCCATATCCGGCCACTGCTCAATCCGTCCAAGTTCACCTCCACCAATAAAAAGGGTAAATACGATATACATACCGTGCATATTGACGTCTTTCGTTGTTAGTGGCAGGACCACCCTATTCTTTTCATCAATGTTTTCAGGATGAGATTCTACATAAGCGTTCATACCATTGACAAAAGCGGTATAAATGGATTTAATCTCAGGCTCCTGCTTGGCCTCCCAGTCATCGGCTAGTTTGCTAAAGCCAAGGGTATGGATAAGCATATCATTAGGAAGCTTCTCCGCTCCCCAGTACTCTGCACCTCTTCCACGTGAGCTACCGTACAGATCCAAAATAAGGTTTGTGTGATTATGCATCTGAGCCCAACCCTGAGCATAAAACAGATTTTCGACTTGATCGGCATATATGTGAGGAACGCCCAGGTATCCCACACAATCTCTGTCGTCGCTGCTTCCCGGCTAGCACATGAGGTAAGGAGCAGGCCGAGAGTCATAATTATCAGAAAGATGTTACTTTTCCTACGCATAGTTATCGATTTGAAAGGGACTTCTCAAATTCAGAGTTCCACTTATTCCTTCGAGCTAAATTATGATTTTTAACAAATTAGAGCGATAACTTTGACTCTAATCTCAATACCTATTTGGTGAGCGACAAGTACAAACTTACTTACTTACAGCCTTTCAAGTATGAACCAGGTCTACACACAGATTAGCACTAAAATGTGCCTGGTTTTTACTCTAGCTGAATTATGCAACTTTTAAAAGATGCAATTCAAATATCAAAACTGATCCGGGTGTAATCTTTGGATGGTACTTGATATCTCCCGATCCAATTACAGCTGGAAGTAATAACGTGATTGAACCTCCTTCCCCGATGAGTTGCAGACCATTGATGACTCCAATTGTCCTGCCATTGTTGCCAATGTCATGTCTTGATGGGCCAGAGTTTTGATCAGTCATGTCAAGAATGACATTTTCTAAATCTTTGACGGTGTAATCGTATGTGACGACAGAACCTGGTACAGGTTTAGCACTATTTCCAGAGGCTACTATGTGGTAGTACACATTGGCACACCATTCGATATTTAATAAACTGTCTAGAACTAAGTTATTTCTTTTTACATAATTGTAAATATCCTCTACATTCTGTGAGTACATTGGATGCCAAGGAGTGCACATTTGTTCTGCCGGATCCATTTCTTGGCTACATGATGGAAGCAAACAACACAATAATAAAGCCAGCGTAGTTCTCATAGTAAGATGGTTAGTCTGGCAGGATCATATACCAGCACAGTAAAATTAGTATGTTTTAGTTTTTCTTCCAATTTGATCAATGGAGATTTTCAGCTTCCAGACGTTCCTCCCCACTCACATAGGACTAACCTTTTATGGCCACTTCGTTTGCACCTATGCGGAGAAGCCCGGACTTTATGAGTTATTGGAGGATATCGTTTCTTTCACTCGAGTTCTAACCTTCAAATTAAATCGATGTCAAATAACCCAACAAGAAATAAAATCAAATTCGTTCTACCGTACTTTATTCTAATCGCAAATAAATTTTCGAATAATATCGGCGTGTTCCTGTGTGTTCTCCAGGTAGGTTAGATGACCAGAATCAGGAAATATTTTTGAAAAATCAGGTTTTAGTCTTTTTACTATATTATCAAACATGTCGGGTTTGCAAAACGTATCGTCTGCTCCCCACAATACACATAGCGGGTTTTTAATTTGCATTAGCTCTTCCCAACTAAATTCAATTCTGTCGTCTTCGCCCCTGTATGATTTTATAACAGGATAAAGCCCCCAGTCATTCTTAATGCCGTTGGTGTGCAATGCCATCTGCAGAGAGTAGTCCCACATTATTTCCGGAAATAAATTTTGACCTATGCTTTTACCATGCCCCATACTTTTAAAGCTCTTGATTGCTTCTTTCCTATTTAATTTCATGTTCTTAAGAACCATCCTGTTGAACCAGGGATAAGCCATCATTTTTGCAAACAAACTGAATTTCATACCCGGAACAGATCCGGGCATTCCATCGAGAATTAGTTTATTTACTTTCTCGCCATGATAATATGCATATGCAAGTGCAAAATACCCCCCAAGAGAATTGCCTATCAAGTTTATTTTAGGAAGTCCAAGGTGATTAATAACTCCATCTATGGTTTCACTTGCAAATTTCCTGAATGACATTTTGGTATAGTCAGGGTCATCAGACATCCCTGTGCCAGGCCGGTCTATCATAATGCATCTAAAGTCGTAGAGCAAACTTACCAGTGGCACCCATGTGCTACCTGATGAAGTATCGCCTGCAATAAAAAGAAGTGGTTCCCCTTTTCCACATTCAGTTATCCTTACACTTGAACCAATTGCGGGAATGTAGGCATTTACTGATACAGGCTTTAACTTGAAGTAATCAAAGACTTTTTGCTCAGCTTGCAGGTACAATTCTTTGTTCATATTTTCAAGTTATTTTATTTTTGTCTGATATGATTGTAGCCATCGTTTAGTACATGTCGATACGGGTTCAAGATCATAAAATTGTCGCATACAAATCATTTTAAGTTTATTGTACCAATACCTTATCCGAGTCCCAATGGGATCATACATTTCATTTTGTACTGGCCTTGCATAGCTCACTTCTCTGATACTTTTGGTATCAATTGGCACTTGGGGACTATGAGCGTTCTGCACTTAATTACAGGCATCCCTTAACTTATATATGAGGTAATATGAGGTGGCTAAAGAACGTACCGAATGAATATATCTTCAAGAACCTTTTCCGGGTCATGACAAAGTCCAGGATGTGTTTTAGAACTTTGAATGATAGTGCTTCTGGATGCAACTAACCACCGGAATCTCAGAGACGGTTCAAGCTTACCAATACATCCTCCATATGGTTTTCCTTTACAGATTAATTCCCATGCTTCTAAGTATTTGTTTATCATATCTATATCAACTTCATCTGAAAAAGCACTTATTTTTCTTTCATCAATATTGTATTTGATTCCAAGGTAGTTCTTCCTTTTAGAAAATAGGATTACACCAATATTTATGAATTCTCCACGCTCAACTTTTGGGACTAACCTAATAACCGCAAACTCGTATGTCACTCTATCTTGCATCTGAAGCTTCTTTAGCGAGTAAATCAATTTTATCTAGTTTGCTGCATAAAAAATCAACATAGGCATTTCTCATTTCTGAACTTGTCAAAGTAGTTGATTCATCCTTCAACCAATCTTCAGGTATCAAGGAAACTATTTTAGTGATCTTATCTCTATTAATCAATGCTTGAATTTCTCTTGAAGCTTCTGTCAGGTGATTAGCCCTTTCTAGTAAAACATGATCTTTAATATTGGGAAAAGTACGGGTAAGGTGTGTTTCCCAATTCTTCCAATTATGATGAAAATACAAACTTGCACCATGATCAATTAACCACAATTCTTTATTCCAATTTAGGAGATTTGTATTCTTGACGGTCCGGTCAATATTTGTGATCATACTATCAAGTAAAACGACTTTGGATGCGGAGAGAGAATCAGCTATCGAGACTAAAGGGTCGTATGTAATTGCTCCTGATAAAAAATGCAATCCTAAATTCAGTCCTACGCTAAACTTTAATAAATCTTGAATTTCTTCATCAGGCTCAGTTTTACTAAAGGAATCGTCAAGATTCATAAATACCAGCTCAGGTACTTTTAAACCAATGTCTTGCGCTAGAAGTCCTCCAATAAGCTCTGCAATCAATGCTTTTTTCCCTTGCCCCGAACCTTTAAATTTTAGTACATAAAGGAAATCATCACTTGCTTGTACAATAGCAGGAAGTGAACCTCCTTCTCTTAATGGTTTAAGATATTGCACAACATCTACTGTTCGAATTTCAATTCTACTCATGGATGTCAAGATAATCAAAAGTTGCTAATTGGAATATGAAGGACCCTGGAATGGTGTATTGTATCTGGCGACAATCTCCGTAATTAAATCTAGCGTTTCGGCAATTTGGCTTGAAGCGAATTGCGAGCGATTACTATCAAACCGAGATGAAGTGAGAAAGGGCAATGACCACCCCAATTAACCACTTCACTACTTCTTGCTATATTGCGTATCACATGCTTTCTTTTCTTTTAATTCAATCATTCTCTTTTTGTCAATATAATGCGTTGCGTATTTTTCCTCAATCGCTTTATCTCCTGAATTACTAAATCTCAATCGATTTTTTACTCCTTTAGCATATTTGATATACCCGGTCCAGGAGCTTTCTAATTCTAATTCCATCGAGTATTTCCTAATGAGCTTATTAATCAAAGTGAGTTTTCTCAAATTGATCTTACATACTCTCTCAAGAGAGTCAATGCGGCCAAACCTCCAGTCTTCATAGTCCTTTTTTGCCAAATAATCAAGTTGCAAAAGTATATCTACAGAACAAACATATCCCTTCTCATAACGATTTGAATGCACCAACCTTTTCACCTCTTTATCCAAATCTTCGCTATTCATTAAAATCAATATCTTTTAAATCAATCTGCTCCTTAATCCACAAAACAAAACGCATTTTTTTGAAATCAAACCATAGTTGTCGATACTTACCAGAATTATCAATTTGCCATCTAAAATTTTGAAAAGGTTTTGGTCTATTTAATGCGTTTATCAATTTGTCTTGCAATCTTGTGTCATCAACGCTTTCGGTAAAATCAGCCATTATTCTAAAAGAATCATGCGATTCAAATCCTTCAAATTCAAAATAATCATCCCAGTTGTCATCAATCTCCTTAGATTCTTCCTCCCCAGATTCCTCGTCAGCACCAATCCAACTATCAAAATTGAGTAATGTCCTAATCTCACCAGTTTTAAGATTATAAAAACACCTCATCCCGCAGTCCAGGTTATCAGCAATTTCTTCTATTTGTTTTTCTGTCGGTTTCATGTATGCAGGATGTTTTTTCAAGCTTGCATGCAACGTTCCGCATACCCGACGGAGCCTGCCGGTAGGCGCTGGTATGGATACAATGTTAGCGAATTTTTGTTTATTCAATATAGTCAGCATGTTCTATAGGATTTTTCAATTTCCCGAATTAGTTCCGCTCCTTCCCCGGGAAAACGTTCTCATCCTCATCCATAGTTTCCAGTAATGCATCTAAGATTTGACTCACTTCTCCCTCTCTGTTGATCACAATATTCTTGGGGTATACCATAATTCCAAGTTGATTCGCTATTTCACCGCCATTTATCAGATGTTCATAATCGAAATCATGATATTTGAAGAATCCTTTCAACTCGTCAATGTCATCCAGACATATTGCCACGAATGTAACCTGTTCCTCATACCTTTCCTTTATTTGGTTCAGCCGGGGCATTTCCTTCTTGCAAGGAGTGCAGGCTCTAAACCAAAAATTTAGCACCAAAGGTTTGCCATAAAATTCCGATAAATGAATCAACTGTCCATCCAAATCGGGTAAGACAAAATCTGGAAGGCGATTTCCAATATAACCGAAAACTCCCTCATGTGGAGCATTGAGAGGTAATTCTTCCCCATTTGGAAGAACACCAACGTAATTGTATTTAAACAAAATTGCGTCCTTACTGATCTGAATAGTGTCGGTGACGTTGACTTTCACAATAGATTTAGAATCCCTAGCCGCAAATCCATGGTTCAATATTGTATGCTGTTGCTTAAATTCCGATTCCAACAATCTTAATGTACGACCTTCTCGCTGATAGTAGAGTACCGTAGTATCTTGACAGGAAATGGTCAAAATTAAAAGCAAGTAGATAATATTTCCAAAACCACTATGACTACTTGAATTAGCTGATCCTGTCATCTTTTGGTCTGTATTAATTGTCGCTAACGTTAAAGCATTGGCGATGTGGCGGTATTCCGTGTTCCGTCTGCCCGGTGCCGATGCTGATTAAAGATACAAAAGCTCATTGTCTATTCTGTTGCTCGGTGCTATTCGTTTGCCGAAACTGAAGCTGATTAGCGAACAAAAGCTGAGTATCTATTCGTCGCCCCCCCTTATTGCCAATGCACTGTTACCTGCTGTTTGTTCATCAGTTGAGCTATTCACTTGATTTCGTATACATCATACCAAGCTCTGTTATTAGTTTTTGCAATCCCTACGGCTATAATGTGGTTCAGCCAACTATATTTTTTTAGAAGCGGTTTCATAGAAATTGCATACTCTCCAGTATTTTGTCCCATCCGGATTATCGTATATATAGCCATTATAAGTATTATAAATCACTTCTCCATCATCCGTTTCGAGGATTAAGCGTACTTCAAGCCGCATGGTGGAAGAATCTAATCTTATGGCATAATCCCCTCCTGCTGGCAGTACCCGACCTTTTAACCTTGGACCTTCAAAAGTTCCGCCATTGGCTCGATAAAAAACTCTATCGCCCATAGGTGTTTTCCCAATGTCAATGGTAGTGTCGACTTCGATATCGATGTTATACAAAAATTCAGATTTTAAACCTTGTTGCTTTAAAGACTGGGCGAAACATAAAAAAGGGACTAAGAATTAACACTAAATTCAAAATGACTTTTTTTCATACTGCTTTTTTGATGTTATTTGAGTTTTACGACATGTTTCCTAGGCTCGATAGAATGAAATAGCAGGTAACGGTTCATCTGTACCCGATGGCCGACCAACGGAAGGCTAGCGTGGTACAGGATGTTGAACTAAATCGCCTATCGGCGATGGTCACCTGACTTGAATCTAACAAATAAAATCCATAACTCGGAAGAATTAATAACCACAAAAATTTTCTGAGTTATGGAAAAAGAACAAGAGCTACTATCATTGATAGGGCAAAAGTCGAGGTTGAAGGATTTTCAACCATGTATGCAAAGTTAGAGCAAAAAGTGGTATTAGGTGGATTATCTGAGTCTACCTTGACCAATTATGGACGCTGTATTGCTCAAATTAGTTTACACTTCAATTTAGTAGCCATTGAGTTGGAAGAGGAGCAGATCAATGGATATCTATTTAATTTAGCCAAGAATGATCAACCCTCTAAGAGCTATTTCAAGCACACCGTTTACGGGCTGAGACTACTCTTCCGGATTTACGATAGAGAAGACAAGGCCATCAGGTTGCCGAGTCTGAAGCGAGATGCTCCTTTGCCGGTAGTATTGAGTATGAAGGAATGTCGTCAATTATTTAAGTCGGGTAAAATGCTGAAGCATCGGATTCTTCTTTGCTTGATCTATTCTGCCGGATTAAGGCAGAAAGAAGTTCGGAACCTACAACAAAGGGACGTTGATTTTGACCGAATGCAAATCCACATTCGTAAAACCAAGTATCGAAAGGAGCGATACGTTCCTCTTAGTCCGTTGATGGCAAAGGACTGAAAAAATATTACAAAGCTTACCATCCTAAAAACTATGTATTCAATGGTAAAGATATGACAAGTCCCTTGTCCGCCAGAGGCGTGCAGTGGGCAATGAAGGAAGCACTAAAAACAAGTGGCATTCAGAAAGATGCTTGCGTACACACGTTGCGACATAGCTATGCAACTCACTTATTGGAATTTGGGATGGATATTGATACGGTCAAATCTCTACTTGGGCATGCTCATTTGACCACCACGATGGTTTACCTTCACGTTGCCAGGATCTCGAAAACGGACCGATTTAGTCCTTTTGACAGGCTCTACCAAGGCCTACAAGGCTAGCAAACATAAGGTAGCAGACATCATTAACCAGCAGTGGTCTCAGATTCAATCAGATACACACTTTAATTCTTATCAGATTCGAATTCTGGACGCCATTAGAAAATGCCGTACACCGGCCTTAGGTGGATATCTATACCAATGTAGCCATTGTGGTCATGTCCATAAGCGATACAACAGCTGTCGCAATCGACACTGCCCTACCTGCCAAAACACACAAAAGAAAAGTGGATCTTGGCAAGGCAAGCTTCATTAATTAATACCAGATACTACCATGCCGTATTTACCATCCCTGCTGAATTAAATCAATTTTGTCTTGCATACCCGCGGCAAATGTATTCCATCCTATTCCAGTGTGCCCGGCAAACGCTGGATAGTTTCGCGTGGAATCCAAAATACCTGGGAGCACAAATTGGTGTCACCATGGTTCTTCATACTTGGGGCAAAACCTAAGCTTGCACCCTCACGTCCACTGCATTGTGCCAGGAGGAGGTCTTACTGCAAAAAATAAATGGAAAGATGCTCAAGGAAATGGCAAGTTTTTGTTTCCTGTCAAAGCCATGAGCATCTTGTTTCGTAGCAAATTTATGGCTCAATTCAAAGCCAACATGGACCTGCAGGGGTTGGTCATTCCACCCGAATTTATCTCTAAACTATATCGCCTTAAATGGGTGGTATTTACCAAGTCAAGCTTTGCCGGACCAAAAGGTGTCATTGAATATTTGGCGAGATACTCATAAAGCAGCCATTAGTAATTATAGGATTAAGGCTATATCATCTGATAAAATCATCTTTCAGTACAAGGATTATAAACACGGTGGGAGGTCAAAATCTATGGCGCTTCATCCTCAAGAATTCGTCCGTAGATTTTCGCTACATCTGTTGCCAAGAGGATTTACCAAAATTAGACACTATGGCATTCTTTCCAGCAAGTACAAGGCAATCGTTTTCCCGGAATCCAAAATGCCAGTATCCTAAAATTGGATTGGGAGGTTCTCTGGCAACAAAAAGGTCTGGATGTCACTCTCTGCCCCAACTGTAAAAAGCCCACGTTAAAACTCATGGGAGAAATACCTAAGAGAGGCCCTCCTCAATTAATTAATCCGAGGCACCCATTATTCATAATCTAATTTGTTTAAGCATGCTTAGACCTGACATCATATTGCCCAGAACTTCAAAAGTCAATGACAAGAAGGTATCCTTTCGTAATTCCACGCTCTTTATTAATAGCAAGTTCGTTCAAAAAGAATGCAAGGCCATCAGAAAACCATTTCTAATCTAGTAGCCTACTAGAAAATCCACGAAATATAATTTGGAATTAGCCTAGTGATAGCGAGCGATCCAGTTCAACACAGGATTCAAACTGGGTCCTACGGACCGCTTGAATCCTTACTTATTGGGCATCGTAGTCATTCGAAAAGGTAGTATTCAGGTGAATTCTCATTTTGAATTTAAATACAGTATCTGTAAAGTAGTCGATGATTTCATTTTTCTTTTTTTTGACCATTTTGAGAAGGTAGCCGGGTTTATAAAGAAGTTTGATGTGTTTTCGATCACTATTTTGGATATCTGGTACTTCAGTAGTGGCCCGTCACCAAAAATTCTCGAATTTATATAGTCGCGTGCCAGAGTGCTTTCCTCTTCAGTGAATGAAAAGATAGCAACTGAAGAATTTGGAGTTATTGGAAGAATGTTGAGAATTATACGAAGAACGCTATCTCGAAACCGCACATAATCCACCGAGAAAAGTTGACTACAGCCGATAATCGGCGTCTGATCATGCAGTTCATACACCTCGTGTGAAATAGTTTTCCATGTCTTTTCGTAATAAACGGTATCGAAAGTGTCCTTGTATAATTGGGTTCTATAGGCATTGGCCAATTGTGCAGTCGCAAAGAGTCCCGGCGGTGAGGGTTCACCTTTTGGATAGAGTCCAGCATCAACAAGTTTGAGATAGCTCATTTGACTCTGAATGCCGGCTGCTAGGTTTGCATGAAGTTCTTTATATAATGCACGATAAGCTAAAAGGAAAAGATGTTCTTTATCTTGAATGTTGATGGGGTTTTTGTCAATTTTTTCGAAAATGGAATTATCATGGGTGCTGCAAAGTCCGGTGAAGGTAGAAGCGAGATTTCGGCCAATTCTTTTCCACTTCGAAATCGGTTTATGATTCTCGTCTCTTGATATCCCAATTGTTATTACATGCCCATCACTACTAAGAAGTTCGAAGATTGTCGAGTTTTGGAGGGAGTGGGCTTTGATTGCTGTTTTCTTGCAATCAAGGTTACCGAACAGGCACATATTTGGCTTAGCCGTCATGACACGGTACTGAAATTCAATTAATTCGTTGCTTGTTGTCATCGAGAAGCTTGTTTTTTATGATGCCCAACATCTGTGTTGCAGTAACTATGTTGCTCCTATACGCTAAAATCAGGATATATCATAACTCTATTCCTGCCATATCACTTATGTTGAGCTAAATTATAATTTTTAGAGGAAAGAATCAGGATCTTGCACATGGTCGTGTGATGTCCCACTTGC
Source organism: Saprospiraceae bacterium (assembly GCA_016711125.1). Taxonomy (GTDB): domain Bacteria; phylum Bacteroidota; class Bacteroidia; order Chitinophagales; family Saprospiraceae; genus JABDMH01. Next base: position 199,676 of record JADJTQ010000010.1, read on the forward strand.
CCACAATTACTGATCATATATGGGGCTATCACCCATGGTCCGGCTATTTTTTTAGATAAGCAATCAACTTCTCCATATTCAGCATATAAGTCTCCGTGCTTATCCCCCGCACTTTTCTGCGTGGATGCCCTATAACATCAGGGTAGTGCGGTATAAGTAAATCTTCGAGCCATGCACCCCGATCATCGAGGGTGGTGATGATTGTCTGAATTTCATTATTGTCAATTTCGCCGGTATGTCTGATATCATTGTATCGGACTTATATTCGGCCTGGGCCTGTTCTGACGTCAAAGCCCGAACTCGTTCAAATTCTTTTTTAATCAACTGAACATCGATTTTCCCTAGCATGCCATAATGGCCTGGAAAATTGGCTTGCTCATGATCCACCCAATAGCGTCCATTTTGAATGCTGGTGCCTTCCCGGTGAGCATAAAGCGGCTTGTTGCTCTCCGGTTCATAAAAAGTTGCGTGAGTGAAGTTCTTTGTGGAGTCGGTATTGATCACCGAGCTCTCCAGCCATTGGATGGCATCAGGGATGGGTTTGAGATATTTTGGATCACCGGTAATTTTGAAGAATGTCTGGAGGTCTTTAATATTCTGCACGGTTTGTCCGGATGCAACCGAAGCAGGCTCGTAAGAACGCGCCATAGCCGGCTTTAGCTCCAGTTCATATTGCAATGCCCATCCGGCCTGCGGTGCAGCCAACTGTGAGATGAGATAAAAATTCATACCATTTCGCGCAGCTTCTAGATATTTTTCACCGCCAAGTTTTTGATAGACCTCCAGAAGAAGAAAAATATTAGCATGAATTACTTCATCATTAAAAGTGTAGTAGGCGGTATAGTCCTGCTGGCCGTCGTGACTGTATTGATTTTTGATGGGGTAGCGCTGTGGCCAGGCACCATTGGCATATTGCGCATCGAGGATAAAATCCAGGGCTTTCTGCAATGGTTTTTCGTAATTGGCATCCTGCGTGGCAAGATATATGGCAAGCAAGAATCGGGTTGCACTGACGGTAACCTCGTCATCAAATGTCGCATTACCATAGTAATGGTAATACTCCTCCCAGCCCCAGCATTTTGAGGCGACTTCGTCGTACCATTTTTGAAGCCCACCTGGATCAAAGTCGATGAGATAATGCCATCCCCCTGAAGAATCCTGTCCCCAAATGAGCGCATCCGCAACCTGATGAGCATACTTTAAGTAATCGGGATCTCCTGTTGCCTGAAACGCCTCAAGCAGCATCGTACCGACACTGGTGGTGCCCGGAGGTTGAACCCATATTTGCGATTGGCGGGCGGGAACCTCCCCCCATTGTTCAGAGAGGTCCTCGGAGTATTTCCAGAGAAAACCTCCTCGGGTTGAAACCGTTTTCATCATGAAATCAGTGGCTTTTTTCATGGCCGCTCTAACCTCCTTCTCCGATATTTCTTCTTTGACATTAGTACAAGCCAGTGTTGCGAAAAAAATAAGGGATAGAAAGGATGCTACTTTTAATGCGATTGTAGTTTTCATATTTAAGGTTGACACTTGACTATTATATCATGAATATCTTTTTGCATATTTCTCTTTTAGATTTTCGAATTCGGTTAATGACAGTTCTAAACCGCATCTTCCCATGTTGAAATTTGTCATTTCATAAGACCTGAATATTTTGCAACTTTTTCAAACTCATCAGTAGACATCATTAGATATAGTTATTAAGCCCATCAATTCATTGATCTCCTTCTCCGAGTGTTGTTTCTTAAGTATCGGAATCTATTCTCCTTCTCTCTCTCTCACTTACGCACTCTGAGAAATCAAATTTATCAGAACTGTGACCATCATTATTCAGGTGTCTATGTTGCCATTTAAATTTTGGCCAAATTGAAATAAGTACTTAATAAATTCACTTTTTACTGATATATTATTTCTTAGCCATAATCTCCTTGCTCAATGCTTCCACTTCTCTCACTAAAAGAGGCATAGCTGGATATGTCATTTGTCCATGATTGGACCCATCTAACTCATAGAGACTTACTTTTTCATGCCCAGCCACTTTCATCATGCGCATCATATAAGCATTCTCTTCATATCTGCCCAAAAACTCCAGTTCTCTATCACCTGTAATGATTAACATTGGAGGCGCATCTGCTCTCACATGATAAAGTGGAGCCATCTTGTCGATAACCGGTTGGTTTTCGGGAATCCCCTGTTCCTTACGCATCGTGAAATGCGTAATAGCATGTCCAGAAAGTGGAATTAAGCCTGCAATTTGGTTGGCATCAATATCATGAACGGCCAAATATTCTTTATCTAACCCTACCATGTAAGCCAGGTATCCACCAGATGACTTCCCGGAAACAAAGATTAGTGATGTATTACCGCCATAATCTTCAATATTTTTAAAAGTCCAGCTTGTTGCAGCGGCGGCATCCTTAATGCACTCTATTCCCTGGACATTTGGAGATATACGATATCCCACTCCAATGACTGCAAAGCCACGTTCCTTTAAATATTCAGGAATTTCACGTTTCCCACCTGTTAAGCCACCTCCGTGGAACCAGATAACCGTTGGAAAATCCTTGATATTAGTAGGATAATAAAAGTCAAATACGCACATTTCTTCCATGTACTTATCGTCCTTCATTACAGCCTTACTATAGTAAGGAATAGCCGTTTCCGTCTTATATTCAATTGTTCCTTGCGCGAAAACTCCTGTCATTAAGAATGCAAGTGTAATTACTCCTAAAATTTTTGTTTTCATGGTTTACCGTATTAAATGTATTTATGTAGTAACTAAATGCGTGTACCAATAGCCAAGGGGTCTGCGCAATTGCTGACTGATGATGCGTTAACGACTCTGCCGTCTCGAGCATTGTAATCTGTATTCCCTTTGTTTTTTTAACATCCTATTCGACAGGTCTGTATTTCTATTTACGTTCACATGTGTCCAAAACGTTCTGATTTGGAATAAGTTCTAATTTCACAAATTTGTTTGTTCATTTTTTGCGTGCCCAAAAAACGAACCAAAAAAGGGCACCTTTCCTAATGTGCTTCGCTCTCGCGCAATGCTTCAGCTCTTAAAACGCTGCTTCTCCAATCCATGGACGGCAGTTTTGGTATTTTCCGCCTCTGCTCCTTTAGGTTTGTATTTATTAAGATTACATTCATATTATAAATATTCATATTCATAATAGGGGTTTTAGGGGGGATCAATTTATGTTAATTTGTGGATAAGTTGAGGCAAAGAGTGGCACTTTAGCCGCTGCCGTAGAAGTCATCGATATTCTATGAACCGTTTTAATCCACTCTTTGCTTTTAGGTCAAAGCCAAATAGAAAATTGGGAGTAAAACCCATTATTAAGGTGTTGGTGTTTGCCTAAGAACTCAACTACTTGTTATTTTCAAATCTATTAAAATTTTCACTATGTTTTCTCAACTTATCATTGGTTGCGACATTTCTAAAGATCACATCAACTTTTGTGTTTTTTAAATGGCACCGTTATTCAGAACATTCAAATAGATAATGATCTGAAGAGTCTTCGGTGCTTCGTCAAGCGGGCATCTTCCTTTTCTAATGACCTGGCCTTAGACGTGGATCCGGCAGACCCCATTTTTATTATGGAGTTTACAGGCATTTACAACAATTTGCTTTTGGAAGTATTACACAATCAGAGTAAGACTTGCTACGTAGTCAACGCAGTCGAAATCAAAAATTCACTTGGGCTCACAAGAGGAAAGAATGATATTGTTGATGCGCAACGTATTGCTGAATATGCTTACCGCTTCCATGATAAACTTTCAATCTGGGCGCCATTAGAGGCTAACATCCTCAAATTGAATGGATTAAGAACTCACCGGTCCCAGCTTATTAAGGTTAGAAAGCAGCTGACACAAGGTGCCCAAGACAATAAGAAATTTCTGGGATCTGATGTGTTCAAGGTAATCGACAAGTCTAACTCTAAGATTGAAAAGATCTTAAACGAACAGATAGACGCTGTTGATGAGAAAATATTGGAAACGATTAAAGCCGATTTGAAATTGAAGACAAACTATGATCTTCTTACATCGGTACCGGGTATTGGACCCATAACTGCCAGTGCTTTGATCTGTGTCACGAAAAACTTTACTCGATTCGATAGTGCTAAAAAACTCAGTTGCTATTGTGGTGTCGTGCCTTTTGAAAAATCATCCGGTAATAAAATTGGCAAACCTCATTTGTCCCATGCAGCAAACAAAGACCTGAAAGCGCTGCTTCATCTGGGAGCTGGTAGCATTCTCAATTCAAAACATTTTCTAGGTCAATACTATCGCAGGTTGGTAGCAGATGGAAAACATAAGAGCTTGGCCAGAAACAACCTCAAAAATAAAATGTTGACTACAGCTTTTGCTTGTGTCAAAAAGCAAATTCCCTTCCAGATAGACTATCAATACTCTGCATAGTTATCAACAATCGATTCTGGGGAATTTAATGATTAACCATTCAAAATGTTATATTATGTATTAAAAATAGTTACAATTATCCTTGGAAAACCCATAGAAAACGGTTAAATCAGAATTTGGATGCTTGACTTCCCTGTTTATAGTTCCATTGATTAAGCCGCGACGCATTTTATTCGCCCCAGCACTACAACGGAAAGGACCATCACCGATCACTCTCTGCTGGGGATAAAAGAAAGACCGAAAAACTGACGATCAAGGTCTTGACACCGAGATCAACGACAACCAGGACCATTACAAAAGGTCTAATATTGGGCTTAATCGCTTAAAAGTTTGATACCTGATCATGAAAGCAGTTTTTTATCCTGAGTGAAGACACTAACGACCAGACCGACTACAAAACAAGAAATGACTCCAATAGCTCCAAAAAGATAGCCATTGACATCGGTGAAATTTTTAAATATGATCGTGATCAATACTCCAGCCACCATACCAGTAATGACACCTTTGGCATTAGCAGTCTTGGTAATTACTGCCAGAGCAAATACACCACCCAGACTACCCCCGATCATCCCTAAGACCTCCTGAAAGAAATCAAAAATAAAGCCTACGTTGGCCGTGGCGATCCAAATAGCCGTGCAAGTACCAAATACACCCATAAGTACAGTTACATACTTAGCCAGAACAAGATATTTTTTATCCGGCTCGTTGGGCCAAAAATGTTTATGAAAATCGGTGATATAGGCCGTGGCAATGCTGTTCATGCTACTATCAACTGAAGACATACTAGCTGCAAAAATTCCGGATATCACCAATCCAGCCACGCCCATCGGAAGTTCGGCCACCACAAAATACGGCAATATCTCGTCGGGAGTATTACTACTGATTTCTGCCGGATTGGTCAGATAGTATACAAATAAAGTGGTACCTAAACCAAAAAAAATAAAAATACCCGGTAAAGTGATGATGCCATTCGTCCATAAACTTCGGGCTGCTTCCTTTTCACTTTTTACCGTCAAATAACGCTGAATAATAACCTGGTCAGAAGTATAGGAGATTAAATTCAAAAAAAAGAATCCAATGATTGCTACCCAGAAAACCAGCTGGGTATAATCGAATCTCCAGTCGATTAATTTAAATTTACTGTATTCGGATCCGATTCGGATCACCTCCGACACACCACCATCAATATTGGCGAGCGCCACAAAAATACAAGAAATCGCTCCTCCCATTAATATCACGACCTGGACTACATCCGTCCAGATGACGGCTTCGATTCCACCCATGACCGTATAGATAGTAGCAAATATGCCCATCGCGGCAATACATAAAATAACATTAATGCCTGTCACCGAGGAAATCGCAATCGCCGGTAAATACAAGACGACCCCCATTCTCGCCAGTTGCAACATGATAAAGGTTGCACTGCCAAGCACTCTCACCTTAAAGTTAAACCGGGTCTCGAGGAATTCATACGCTGTCGTAATATGCATTTTCCGAAATGATGGTAAGTAATAGCGGAAGATGATGGGTACAATGCCAAGTATCATCACGGTGCCAATTGCGAGTCTCCAATCGGTTGCATAAACAATCGCAGGAACAGCCATAAAGGTAATTGCACTCAACTGGGTACCGTAAATGCTGATACCTGCCGCCCACCAGGGAATTCTACCTCCGCCGAGAAAATAATCGTCGGTGCTTACTTCCTTGCGTGAAAAATAAAATCCCATTAAAAGCATCAAGCTGAGATACAAAATTAGGGTAGTCCAATTAACCCAGCCGAACTTAATGCCACTATCCAACGCATACAATTTAGGTGATCGCACACCCGGGCCTCGTTCACCATTCACCACGACCCACCTCATCTTGCCAGTGTACGGTAGGTGCCGTGACTCTCGAGCTACCAACTGGCATCGGATCCATAGTCACCCAATCATTGCTACGTACATTAAATGCGATCACCTCTTCAGAAAAACCAGGGTGTGTCGCTGGGTCGGTCAGTGTCAGGGTCTTCCGGTCTAAGCCCCCGGGTATCACCAAATGGGCCATGCCAAGTGTAAAAGCAGGACCAGGTGCAGCAGCTACTCCCCTGGGCATATCCGGCAGTTTGGTCCAGGCACCATTTGAGGGACGGACGGGATCAGGTTTATACCGATAGGCATCTTCCAGCAAAAATCGGTCGACTCCCCCATCCCCATTTGTCTTCAATTCGAATCCGCTAAACAAATAAAAGATTCCATCATGACTACCGGCTACTGACTGAATTCTGGTGGGTCCAGGCCAGCTGGGACCTTCCTGCCATTTGTATTCGGATTTATTGGCTTTTAAATCGAGAATATAAAATGATGGCCTCGCTATCTCGGTTGGAGTTGAATTTCCTCCCGCCACATAGATTACTCCATCTACCAAAGCCCCTGACATATTGGAAAGCGGCACCGGTAGCGATGGGAAGTCCTCGCTAATTTGAATCTCACCATTGATATACTCCAGCGCAATGACGTCCGAGTAATGTTTTTCGGAATCACTGCCTCCAATTAAAATTACCTGATCATTAAAACTAACTGTAATGCCATAGGCTATTGGTCGTGGCAATATTTCTTTTGAAATTTTCCAGGCACCATTAATCGCATCAAGAAAATAGATCTGATCATACCACTGCTTGGCACCGCCCTCCCATGGTTTTTTATCAGGAAAATTGGCACCACCTGTGCAGATAAGTACATTGTGACTTACTCCCGCATACATGCCAGCAAAACCTTCCTCATCCGGTAATGATGGCAATTCGGTCCAATGCGATTGGCCCAATGCGTATGAAAAACAGAAGACAAAAACAATCAATTGGGTGAAAAATAATTTCCTGTAATTCATATTTTTTTTAGTTAAAAACATTATCAGTCTTACTGATAAGATTCAATTAGATTTATTTCCCCTTGTTTCTATAACAATATTTCCTGATTAAGCGAAGAAGACCGGAGAGCCGCATCGATTACCTGCATGACCTGAAGCGCAGAATCTCCACTGACTTGGGGCGATCGATCGGTAAAAATGGCTTCAGTAAAATCCTGCCATTCATTGGCCAATGCATCATCCAACCAGGTAACACTATAGGTATTTGGCACTAAGCTCCATTGTTCGTCAACTCCTATAAAAGTTCCCTCCCTCACATTCATTTTTACGGTTCCATTTTGGCAATAAAATTCCGATTCAACTTTGGTGACTCCCCGAGTAAATCCATTATAAACCAAAGTGGCAGATACACCATTGGCAAAGTTTATCCATACTGTGCCAAAATCATCCGTCTCCCAGCCATGAAATCCGGTTCCCAATCTGCATCTTACGCTGGAAACAGGTGCATCAACCAGGCTCAGAATCGCGTCAATTTGATGAACGGCGAGGGTCAGCATATATCCACCGCCAAAATCTTTCTTGAGGTGCCAATCTTTGCGATCCGGCCCCATCCAAAGTGTGTTAGAAAAACTAATAGCCTGAACTATTGACCCCAATTCTTCACAATGAATCAATCGTTTCGTCTCTTTAAAACAATTTGAAAACCGGCCTGTATGGCCCACCATTAATTTTATGCCCGCTTTTTTTGATTCGTCATTAATACGTTGACACTCATCCAGGGTCGGGGCAAAAGGTTTCTCCAGGAGAATATGTTTGCCCGCTCTGGCAGCGTCAATGGCCATCTTGGAGTGCAAATGATGGGGAGTCGAAATCAATACCGCATCAATATCGGGATCCTTTAATAATTCATGATAATCACGATACCCTTTGATCTGATATTTCGTACAAAATTCGTCGAGATCCGGAGCACTTGACCGGCAGGCAGCAACGAGGCGGCATTGCTTGATTCGCTTTATAGCACTCACATGCCGGTGACTAAATTTACCGGCACCGATAATTCCTATGTTAAGTACGTCAGTCTTCATGAGCGTCCTGCGTTCTGATTTTTCGAAGTCCAGAGTACGGGGGTAATAACCATCGGATCCATTTTTGAAAAAGTATCCAGTATCTCCTCAAGCACTTCCTCCCCAATAGGAGGTTGCTGCATCAAAGTTATATTTTGAGTGATTTGATCAAGCGATAGTGCTCCGATTACCAGGCAATCTACCTGAGGTTGATCTCTCACAAAGGCAACCGCCAGCTGCTCTATGGTTAAGCTATGTGCGATCGCGATTTCCCGCAATCGTCTCAATGGCTGCCGCGCTTCAATGAGTGAACCTGTGAGGCTATCCGGGTCTACAAAAAAAAGGCCTTGCAAAAATATACTGCGAGCGATCACCAATTTATTCGCCAATTTTTCGGCAGGTACCAGTTTTAAAAAACGGTGATCAAATAAATTACAGGGCACTTGAATTACCTCCAATTCATCCTCTTCCAAAGCATAACTAACATCAGCTGGATAAAAAGCAGAAAATCCTCCATTTTCGATCAAATTGATTTCCTTGAGCCGACTGATAATCACGGGTAATACTCGCATGACCACATCCAAATCGTTGGCTGGGCTTCGATGAAACATGAGGGTGTCTATTTTTTTCAGCTCAAGTACTTCCAAAGACTTTTTTACCGTTGCTAATACCTCGGACCATGCCTTCTCGAAATTGGATTCATTAAATGGACTAATTTTAAATTTAGTCATAATCTGGCTTTCTAGAGGTCCAGACATTTTTTTTCGAGCCTCGGCAATCACACTTTCGGAAGTACCGTAGTCGCGCGCAGTATCAAAAGTGTTGACACCCTGCTGATATGCAAACTGGAGCATTTCAACACTTTGACTCCTGCCTGGCTGTCCGGTCAAATTAGAGATTCCATAATCTAAACCTAATTGCACGGTTCCAAAAATCAATTGTGAAAATTGCTCATTTCTAAAGTCAATGTAATGCATTAAAGACTATTTTTTTATTCTTAATAAGTGTTATTCTTGCCATAAAATTGATGTGGCCAAACTACAATTATCATTCTTACTATACAATCCGGAAGATGTAGATCTTCCTCTCTCGCCGGGTTCGACAAGCTCACCCTGACTTCGAGAAACTCACCCTGACTTTTACATTCTCGCTGTTTCTAAAGAGCGACATAATAAAATGCTTCGACTCAATATTAATGCCGTAGACATAATTTTTTGACTAAAAGCCTATGGGTGGATATATCGAAAACTATATTCTTTCACCTTCAGCAATTAAAACATACCTGCACCCACCGGGATAATAACAGAGCTTGACCTTTATCACCAACTTGACCAGCCGCCATCTACTAATAAATTATGTCCCGTAATATATCGTGATGCATTGGAAGCTAGAAAAACAATAGGTCCTTTCATGTCATCATCATCGGCAAACCGGCCAAGTGGCGTCAAATTTCTATAATTATCATAAAATTCATTTTTGCCAATTATGTCCTCCACGCCAGGACCATATCCACCTGGGCTAATACAATTACAGCGAATATTAAACTTTCCATATTTATTCGCGATCCACTTGGTAAACCCTACCATTCCCCATTTATCGTATGTATAATTAATCGGACTCGACATACCGGTCTCAGCATACACTGGAAATCGAGGACCGGCTACTCCCTGTATCGAACCTATGTTGATAATATTACCTTGCTTGGCATCCACCATCCCCTTAATGACGGCCTGCGTGAGCAACATCAATCCGGTTGAATTAACCCTTTGCGCATTTTCCCATCCCTCTCTGGTCACCTGATCCAAATCACCCAGTCCATCTCTAGTCACGGAATTATTCACCAAAATATCAATTCGATGATATTTAGCTTCTACTTGATGTACGAAAGCGTTTATTGAATCCTGATTACCCTGATCCAATTGAAAAGCATCCGCTTGATAATTGGAGTCAATCAATTCTTGAGCAAAAACTTCGCACTTAGCGAGATTACGGGAAGCGATGATCACCCGTGCACCGGCTTCTGCCAATGCCATCGAAATTGATTTGCCATACAATCCAGAACCACCGGTCACAATAGCAACTTTATTGGTTAAATCAAACATCTCTTGTATCTGCATATCTATTTTATCTAAAATCTCCTTGCGAGAAAATCGTGATTGCTTATGGCTGCACAAGCCAATTCATATCCATTTTCACAAAACTTATTCTTTCATAGGCATTCTCGGTACCATTCTCATACAACAATCCAATATTGCCATTGCGAAGCTCCGTGAGACAACTATAGGCTGAAGGTCCGGCATAAATGACTTTTTGTACCGGCCAGGTTTTTCCATCATCAAAACTCACTTTGATAGTCAGATTCTGGCGCTTAGCCGGGTCGTTGGGGTTAGAAAAAATGAGCACATCCTTATTATTCCATTTGGATTTGATAAAACTTCCCTGACAGGTAGGCTCCTGCAATTGTGGATGGAAAGAAAGGGGTGACCAATGCTGACCTCGATCAGTTGAGGTAACGATGGCTCGTTTTTTACTATCATTTCTGGCGTTAACCAATAATGTTCCATCGCTCAACTCCACAATGGTAGCTTCGTTGATTCCTTCGCCAATTCTACCCGAGATTTGCCAGGTATTGCCATGATCGGAACTAAATATAAAATGAGCAAATATCTTTTCCGTATCATATCCGGAAATGGGGACAACCAGGGTTCCATCTTTTAGTACCGTACCGCGACCAGGGCTTGACCACAGAGAATGCCATCCGTCTTTCTTTAATCCATATTCGACTACAATAGGCAGCGACCAGGACGCTCCTTCATTATCACTATATACGTATTGAAGACTCAGGTGCCGACCTAACATAATGGGGGCATCTATCAGCTCATTTCTTCCCGGACAGTATGCGTAAAATAAAAAAATTCGACCTGTCTTTGGGTCTTGAATTAATTGCGGGTCACCTGCTCCTTCCTTATTAGGAAAATCAAGTATCGTTTGAAGTGCTTCCCATGTTTTTCCCTGATCAAAGCTTCGCCTCATTACCTGATCTACATTATTTGGTGGGTCGCCCTCCCGGTCTACCCTGGCATCACAGACCGCCAGCAAGGTTCCTTTTTTGGTGGTGATCAAAGACGGAATTCTAAATTGGGTAATACCATGGGTGTGCGATGTAAAAATGTCGACTGGAAAAAGTTCTTGTGCTTTTAATTCAGTCACTAATATTAGGAAAATACAGACGAGACTTTTATTCATTGTTTTTCTTTTAGTTTTCGTGAACTGTTTCGATAAGGCCTTCACCGTTTTTTAGTGAGTAACTTTTGAATAATTATATAATTGTTTGCTCTTAGAATCCGAAGAATATTAAAGGCAAGGTGAGCTTGCCGAACCCCTACTATTTTAAAATATGGGCAACCTCGATACTCTTCCGGGTCCTGGCTCTGCAAAACCTCCGGTGACAATGAGATCAGTACCCATAAAACATAGATTACTTGTAAGCGGAATTCCCGTATCATAAGTAGCTACTAAATCTCCCGATGCAGATAAAACCTGCACTACCTGCATACCATAATGAGCCACCCACAGCCGTCCTGCCGGATCAAAAGCAATACCGTCCGGAAGATTTCCTGTTTGCTGATTGGTGGGATTTATGGGTAACTCCGCAAATACCCTTTTATTACTTACCCTACCCGGACTTTCCAGATCCATCACCAGTATTCGATTCTGATAGCTTTCAGCGACCAAAAGCGAAAGACCATCGGGGGAGATCGCAATACCATTTGCAAAATCAATTTCATCAGCCACCAGCATTTGGGTTCCATCAAATCCGATAAAAAAAACGGCTCCACTATTCCTAACTGAATCAGTAAAATAAAACCCATGCTCATGATCGATCACAATGTCATTGGGACAACGAACTGAAATCTCACCGATCAAACCTTCACCCATTCTCTCTACGATATTTCCTTTGACATCGTATTTGACAATGCACCCAGCTTCACTATCACAAACTAACATACTTCCGTCCCTTAATATATCTTGCCCGTTAGGGCGTACTCCGGTTGCCCAAATCTTAGCAATCTGGTCTTTCCATTGCCAGATATGGTGACCTGCCAAGTCGGTAAAAAACAAGTTTCCTTGCTGATCAATCACCGGTCCCTCTGTATAATGTTCCAATTCCAGAAGTATTTCGGGCAGAACATTTGCTGGATCAGGCAAAGCATATTCAATTGACTTCATTCTCAGAGTTGATTTATTTCTTCGAATGGGAACAAAGGCTTTTTTCGCTTTTCATAAGTGAGTCGATTTATATCGGCGGTGGTCACACCTGGCGTATTGACCCGGATCATAGATGGACAAACAGGTCCATATGCAGCAATCGGTGCCTGCACTCCCTTGGCTACGATAACATCAAAAGCCGCAGGCTCTAATTTGAAATGAAGCAACTGCTGGAGACTAAAAGGCACCGTACGTAAAGAAGTAATCATGATGGTAGTGCCATTGGGTGTCTCCACGATGGCGGTTTTACCCATGTCATACCGAACCTGTCCACCATGCCGGGCTTCGCTTTCAGTAAATTTACCGTCGACAATTGATATCAGCTTCACCATAGAAGTCAACGGATCACCATGTTTATCGTCACTTTTACCTCCAACAATCACCGAAATATGATCCCACATGCTACGCTCGATGATTTGTTTGACAACTTCGGGATCGCAGATACAAATAAATGATTTCCAAGATCTTTTAGACTCCAGAGCGTGAAGAAGGAAAGTACCATCGCCAGGTGAGCCTCCACCAACATTATCCCCCATATCGAGCAAGAGTACAGGTTTATCCAGTCCCTCAATTTTTTCCATGGCTTCACCTACCGAGGTTTTCTTTCCACTAAAATCTCGATGATTTTTTACGAAATAATCCTGTAATTCCTTCAAAATCTTATCCGCCAGGGGTTCATCATTATCAGTTACGACAATAAAAGAAGATGCCATGTCAGGAACATCGGCGTATGGAAAACCCAGGTTAATGCTGACTGAAAGCACACCTGCTTTTCTACTTAATTCTTCTGCTAAATGATAGAGTTCGAGGCAGGGTGAAGCGGCCGTATATTGTTGTTCGATACTGATGGCTACGTTAGAAGACAATAGTCTTTGAACTGGTTTAATTTTTTCAGCCAATGTATCGATCATTAATACAGCAGCTTGCTTACCCACCGCTCGCTGATCGATATGAGGATTGGTTTTATAGGCAATCAAGGCATCAGTTACTTCTACCATCTTTTCACTAACATTGGCATGTGGATCCAGGGTGCCAATTATTGGAATATCGGGCAATAATTCGCGAATCATTGTCAACCACATTCCGTCAAAATCATCACTATTTTCACTAACAGCGGCACCGTGAGGACTCACCAATAAGCCGTCTAATATCTCAGTTTCTTGTACGGCGACTCTTAGTTTATGCATCAATTGTTCAGCTGTCGGTAAATCGATAATACCACCGGGGGTAGCCTCAGCATACATAATTGGAACGATATCCACCGGATGCTGTCGCAAGACTTCGACCATACCACCAATTTCATGAAATGCTTTTTCGTACTCGGCTAAAATAGCATCACCAAAAAATAAATGACCTTCGGCAAAATTGGCCATGGATGTCCTCTGATCGATGAAGGTATTCGATTCATGATAAATTCCAATAATTCCAATACGCCATTGTTTTTTATTCGTCAACATAAGCCACCAGATCTACTTCAAATTTTAAAATATCACTAAGACAACCAATCAATGTTGTTCTTGCCGGAAAAGGAGCTTCAAAATAATCGCGGTAGATTCGATTAAATTCTGCCAGATCTTCCTTTTTTGACACATAATTTCTCACCTGCACGACCTGTTTAAAGTCGGTGCCGGCAGCCTTTAAGATTTTTCTTGCATTTTCAAAAGACCGTCGCATTTCACCTTCGAAAGTGTCGGTTACAATGTTGCCCGAAGCATCGACCGATGCCTGACCAGACACAAACAACCAACCGTCAACCTGCAAGGCCGGTGAAAAGGGTAAATGGCTTTGAGGCACATCCTGACCACTAATTACTTTTACTTTTTTCATAAGATTCCATATTTTTCATATGCTTCCAATGCCTTCATTCCATTTTTTATCGCATCTCTGGTAATGTTTTCTGCTTTCACTTTTTGCATCGCTCTCTCTATTACCTCTACTTCGACTTCAGAAGGTATTACGACGATCCCATCTTCATCGGCGAATATTAAATTTTCGGGATGAATCGTTACTCCACCTATTTCGACAGGGATATCCAGATCTATGACCCTTTGTCGATCAAGGCTATCGTAGACGCAGGTGCCGGTAGCGAAAACCGGAAATTGCATTTCTCTCATTTTGCGCACATCCCGTATCGCTCCGTGAATGATTGCACCCCGGCAACCACTGTTCATTGCTGCGGTAGAAAGGAGCTCTCCCCAAATACCGGATCTGAGAGAACCTCCTGCTGCAGCGATCAAAACCTGACCTGGCAAACAACTATCTACGGCTCTTAGCTCCAAGGCGTAGGGTTCAGGGTCCTGATGGTACATGTCTGCCCAAAGGGTCGTCTTACATCTACCAACCAATAGGTTGATTCCTGTATGGGGTCTCAGTTCGGCCCGGATCGACTGATTTCGGTAACCCAAGCTGTCTAATGCATCACTGATCACCGCACTGTATAATTGGTCTTGAATGGCTTGAAGGCTAAATGGTGTTTTTTGGTTCATATTTCTTCATTCAATTTTGAGTCAGCTGCCTGAATTACTCTTTCTATCAAGACCTTCACTTCCTGTTCAGTCCACGGTTGATGGTTATTACCGAGAGGAGGCAAAGTCTTTCCTATGTCAATCCCATATCTGAATTGCATGGCCTGCCTTAAGAAAGTCCAAATATTGGGTAAAATCCTGAGAATTACTTCTTGAAAAACCATCATAAAGTCAGTACCAAGTGAAACGTCACCTCGAAGGAAAGCTTTCCTTACTCTTTGACATTCCGGGCCCCATAGGGTTATACATACTACCGATAGCCCCCGCAGTACCACACATGGCCGCATGACACATTAACTCATCTGCACCACTGAATAGGGTCAGGGCACCCCTGGAGTTAGATGAAAATGCACTGATCTGCAACAGATTTGTCGTCGTGAGTTTCATCCCGGTGACATTAGGGATATCGAGCAATTCATCGATAAACGAAGAAATGCCGTCACTGAAGGAAGCTTCACCCAGCTGATAAGGAAAAAACGGAAGATTACTTGCCGTAGCTATAGAACGGTAGTGTATCAGTGCCATCGTTTGATTTCCGCCCCCATAATAAATAGGTCCGACAGAAGAAATCCCAGCAGCGCCATGTTTAGCAGCGTGTTCCGCCAGCCTCACCGACTCGGCCGTAGTCATCGAACCCACTTGCGACATAACCGGTAAGCGACCGTTGTTAACATTAAGAACTACTTCGGTCACCTCTTTTCTTTGTTTTTCGGTTAAGAGAAAGCCCTGACCGGTAGATCCCAGAATATAGAGTCCATCCAATCCTTGAGAAATAATTAACTCCGTCAGTTTCTCAAGTTGTTGGAGTTCCGGATTTCCATCGGCCCCGATAGGTGTAATCAAAGCAGGCCATACGCCTTGAAACTTGCTATGCAAAGAAGTCTTATTACTTCGGTTAGTTCGATTCATTTAAATTACTTTTTAATTCTTCCAGTTTAACAATATGTTTGAGGGGATTACCCTCGATTATCTTTTCGGTAGCTTTTGGATCTTTGAATCCATGGCCTGTCACCAGGCACACGACCAAGTCATCGTTTTTTATTTCAGCATTTTGCAAAGCTTTGTGTGCTCCGGCCAATGCAACTGCTGCAGCCGGCTCACAAAAGATGCCTTCGCTGAGCGCTAGTTGCCTTTGTAGCTCGAGTACGTCATGATCAGTTACCACATAACCGTTTCCACCATGTAAACTGCAGGTCTTGAGCACTTGATCGCCATCAATCACACTAGGTACTTGAAGACCGCTAATCGAAGTAGTTGAGACTGGAATCGCCTGACAGCGAGGCGCCCCATTTCGCAAACTACTAGCAATCGTATCATTGCCCTCAGGCTGTACGCAGTGAACCTGAGGCATCTGAAAATTGCTGTTTTGATCCGACCATTGCTTAAATCCTTGCACAACTGCCAAGGTAAGACCACCACCACCCGCAGGAACAAATACATGCTGCACGCCTGGTTGCTCCTCCGCGATCTCGTAGGCGATCGATCGAACTCCCTGCATGCCAAACGGGCTATACGCAAATGCGCTAATCTGTACACTGGTCTTAAAATCAATCGCCATTCGCTGCAGACCTTCAAAGGCTCTTTGGGTGACGCTCTCATCTATTCCAAAATCCCTAAGCATCCAAAGATGAGCTCCATAAGCCTGCATCTGTTTTAGTTTTCCGGCTGGAGCTCCATCGACAACCACAATATGACATGGTATTCCCGCCAATGCAGAATACGCTGCCAAAGAAGCACCGGTATTACCGCTGGAAGTAGCCAGACAGAATTTTGCATTGGTGGCAAGCAAGCCGGAGATTGCCAGTGCTCCAAATCGATCCTTATAAGATCCCGTGGGGTTAAGACTTTCTAATTTAAAATATAAATTACTTAGACCCAGCGAAAAACCAATTCGTCTGGATTTAACCAGTGGCGTGGTACCTTCCCCCATACTGAGAAGTTCGACATCGCTGACACCGTTTAGTAAATCCCTGTATTTCAATAGGTTACTCAAAATTGATCAGGAAATTGAATTTTTTTCAAATGGTAACTGTTGAAATTCCGGCTGAATCCACCATCGATTGTCAGGTTAGTACCTGTGACATAAGCGGCTTCGTCGCTACAGATCCAAGCAACCGCAGCAGCCACCTCATCGGGATGACCACTGCGTTGCAAGGGTGTGTGAATCTCAAAATCTTTGATTAACGTCTCACTAATATTCTCTCCCTGCTTATTGATAAAATCCTGACTAAGCTGGGTATTGATATTACGGGACTAACCGCCACCACTCTTACACCAGATGGGCCTAAGAGTGCCGCCATTTCGTAGGTTAAGCTTAGAATGGCGCCTTTAGCCGCTATGTAGGCAGCTCCGGTACCACCCGGTAAATTTGCCATGATACTGCTTATATTGACAATGACTCCACGATGCTGCTTTTCCATATAAGGTGCCACCCATTTTGCCAAAAAAGTTGGAGTTGTCAAACAAATGCGGATGGTTTTCTCCCAATTTTCAAGAGACATCGTACGCAGTGTTTCGCTTACTCTCCATGCTGCATTATTGATCAAAACATCAATTCTGCCCCATTTCTCAACTGTTTGTTCTACTATCTGGTGGGCAAAATCAAGCTCGATTAAATCTCCGTCTTGGATAAGCACCTTTTCTCCAGATACCTGAGCAAAAGCTTCAACCAATTCGTGTCTATCGTTCGAAGTCACACTAACATTATATCCTTCATCAAGTAGTCTCAATGCAATGGATTTGCCGATACCCCGGGATGCACCTGTTACGATAGCTACACGATTATTCATAGATCGACTGCAATTTATTATTTTGACGCACAGGAAGGATTGCCCCCAGTGCATCACCTTTTTGCACAGATGCTACACTGCGTAAAATGAAGATAATTCCAGATTGGTCTGCTTTTATCGGGGTGCGTGATTGACCAAGGACATCCTGGACATAACCGATAATCTCACCCTCTTTGACTTCTTGCCCAAATGAAACTACCGGCATATAAAAGCCATCTGTGGGTGATGGCAGGAGCCTTTGTAAGTGGCCACTCTCTTTTCTGTGGTCTTCTAAATGATAGCTGATATTAGAATCTTTGGCTTTCCCGGGAAGCATCCCTAAAAACTTCAACACATTAATGCATCCTTCCACTGCCAGTACGGTATTCGATTCCTGATAGATTCCGGCGCCTCCAATTTCGGTATAAATTGCGGGAATATTGGCATCGCGGGCAACGGATAAGGTGCGTCCCTGTAAACCCGGATCAGTACCCCAAATAATGGGCAATAAAAATGCCTTAGCTAGTTGACGTTGAGATTCAAGCACTGATTCATCGGAATGCAATACATAACCGGAGAAGGGGAAAATATTATGGTAGCGGCCGCCATTATGCATATCAATATAATAATCGGCTGTCTTAATCAGTGTACTAACTGCATAGGCAATTTGTTCACTCTCACTCCCTTCTTCTTTTCCTGGACAAATTCTCGCCAAATCAAGTTTATCTGCGCCAGTCCGTTCAGCTAATTTAAAAGCAGGTTGATTAACTACGGGCACGAGCGTCAAGGTACCTTTAAGTTTACTTTGGACCGCCTCGACAATTTTAAAGACTCGTCTTACGGTCTCCATAGGTTCGTACTCATCACCATGCACTCCTGCGGTGATCAGTAAATGAGGGCCTGGCTCCTCACCATTAACAACTAGTTTATCTAAATTCATTTCAATTTTCCCTTGAACACTTTCTTAATAAGAGATATCTATTTGCAAATTAAATTGCAAGCATCATTAAAAATATTGGTCTTATTTCCTGCCATAAATCCAATCCACACTTAATCTGCAAACGTGCGTTACAGCCAGCCCATTATTTTCCTTTCTATTGCCAGCGCAATAAGCCAGTAAAACATGGTCACCGACAAAGTCAATAGCAGTGTAACAATACCATCCATCTGGATCATCCTCCACGTTTTTGTTCAACTGCCAGTTTTGCCCATCATCCTTACTAATGGCAACTGTAAATGGTGTTCTTTTTCCCGCAATTCCTTCCAGGTCTCCATTGTTATTATTCCAGGCCATCAATAAATCACCGGTTGCAGGAATACGCTTGATGGATGCCGGAGATAATGGGGATGGAATATCGCTACGACCGGCAGGGGTCCAGGAATAACCATCATCCTGTGAATATGAAATATACTGGACACCTGCATCTGCACGGATAAACATCATAATCCTCCCATCCCGGAGGACAATCAAACCTGGTTCCTGAAGTACCACGCTGTCTGGATTTAAAACGATCTCACCTGCATTCCAGGACTTGCCATTATCATCGGAAAAATAAGTCTGTAGCAAGCCACCATCCGACCATGGCATATCCGGTGATTCGTGCAGGGCTAGCGGAAGAATAATCCGACCATTATGTAGTTGGATTACCCGGTCATTATTGAGCACAAAATATCCTACTCTATCCGGTATACAATCGATAGGTTCACTCCAGGTCTGAGCTTCATCTTTTGAAATTCGCATTACCGGGCGGCAATCTTGGTGTGAATTCTTACGTGCATAAAAAAGGGCAATTTCGCCAGTTTGCAAGCGCAATAAACTCACGCTCATCGTATTTAAACCACCTTCATTTTCCAGTGTTTTGGATTCTCCACTCCAGGTCTTCCCTTGATCACTTGATGTTCTCTCCGCCAAAAAAGCAGAAGCATAATCCCCATCTCCATTGGTAAAATGCGAATAAATAAATAGAATTCTTCCGTCTTTCAATTGGATAAAACTGCCTTCACTATTTCTTGGATTTTCGCCTGATGGTTGGAGATCCATTACGATCTGTTTACCTGAATCTTCCCCCTCCCTGGTGTCTGCCTGATCACAGCTCACGAATAAACTCGAAACAATCAACATCATAAAATGATTTTTCACTATTTAATTTTTTCTCTTTTGACTCAATGCTCTCCTTCGTAATATCCTCCCCCGCAGGTGGAGTCCTTGGGATCGAAAACGTCCAATGTCTTAAACATCAACATGGCGATTTCTTGATGACCGGTTTGGTTAGGATGAAGCGGGTCATTGAGCCATTCACGAAATACCGTAGCCTCGGATCTTTGCTTAGCGGCTTCTTCCCAATGATCATAATTATCGACCAAAAGGGTATCATGTCCCTTTGCGATATCTCGAATGATCGGAATATAATCAGGTAATGTTTTTCTTTCCGGTGCCTTGACGATGATGATTGGATTTGGTGTATGCAAAACCGGGACAGCACCCAGATCTCGTATCCTCTCAACGATCGCAGTCAAATTGGAACGATAGAGCGTTTCCGACATATCTGGTTTTGAGCAGTCATTCGTACCAATCATAATAGAGACCATTACCGGTTTAAATTGACTGACTCGCCATTCAAAATCATTTAGGATATGTGTCGTTGTATGTCCACTCATCCCGGTGTTAATGGCAATATCTCGGGGACGGCCAAGCTCCCATCGCAATCGTTCCTGAAAGATCTCCGGATACGAACGGTAACCATGGGTATGTTTGGCACCATGCGTTATGCTATCACCGGTCAACAACCATCTATGCGGTTCATTCTTGTCGGAGAGCAAACTCTTTATCCTTTTTAGGTCGCTAACACCGGTGGTATAATTTTTTTCTTCAGACAAATCACCCAAGTCTATAAATGCAGGTCTAATAAATGGCAAAGACATAGCCAGCGAGCTTTTCACCAAAAACCACCTCCTATTATGTTTGTTCTTTTTATTATTCATCACAATCTTTTTCACTCGAACTTTCCGAATATTAGGTCTTTACCAGATCCTTCAACTTAAATCTTTTCACTCTCACTTCGTATGCATCCATCTTGCCTAGCTTTGACAAATATCCCAGCAATACATATTTTCCTGCACAGTGGATCGCCGTATAACAAAACATTCCTTCCGGGTCGTGTTCAATATTTCTGGGATCAGAAAATGTTTTCCCTCATCCTGAGATATAGCCAGAGAAAGAGGACTCCTGGTCGCCTTGTAATACCCCGGACCGGCTTTCCCATTATTATTCCATATTAATAGCAGTTCTCCGGTGGATAATCTTTCTAACGATGCAGGAGATATGGGAGAAGCAATTTCTGTACGTTCGGCATAGCTCCAGTTTTGTCCCTGGTCTGTAGAGAAGGTGTGATATTGTGCACCACCACTTGCACGGATGATCATCATAATCCGACCATCCGAAAGTTCCACAACTCCCGGCTCCTGTGTAACAACTGAGTCTGGGGAAGGCACCGCGTCTCCGGATTTCCAGGTCAGGCCCTGATCATCAGAAAAGTAACATCGCAATATGCCCTTGTGACTCCATTCTGTGTCTTTCTTTTTATGGAATGAGACAGGTACCAGAATCCGTCCGGACTTTAATTGAATGACCCGATCATTATTCAACACAAAATATCCGTTCCGATCTGTGATAACTGATTTTGGTTCACCCCAGGTCTCCCCTCCATCTTTCGAAATACGAAGTTGCGGTATACAATCATCCAACGAATTTTTTCGCGCATAAAAGAGCGCAATATTCCCGTTTTGTAAGCGCAGCAAGGAAACAGACATAACATTCATGTCTCCTTCTTTGTCGACAATCAGCACATCATCATTTGTCCAGGTTTTTCCATTGTCAGAAGAGTATCTACCCATCAACTTGGCGGGCGCATGATCACTTGTTACACTTTCAAATTGGGTATAAATAAATAGAATCCGGCCATCATCCAGGGTCACAAAATCTCCCTCACTATTTCTTGGGTGCTCGGGCGTGGATTCAATTTTCAATACGATGTCTTTGTCACTTATTCCGATTTTCTGGGCCTGGGTTTGAGCACCAAAAAAGAGCATTAGAAAAGTAAGACCAAAATTGTAATTCATAATTGATACATTTCTCACGTTTATAGACACCTCGAAAAGAATCTATCTCTACTTATTTATATATTTCGCCATGATCCTTAAAATTTCTTTACTCAATCTTGCCGCCATAAATTCATGACCGAGATCATTAGGATGCACTCCATCCAACATTAAATCATCCATCGATTGTCCGCTGACACGATCGTATTCTCTAAAAAAAGCATAGTTGTCAAACAATCCAGTCTTATACTTTCTTGCCAATCTTCGTACAACCTTTACATATTTATAAAGTCTTTCATTTCGAAATTCAGGATAAGCCGCTCCCAAGCAATTGGGCGCAATTAAAATAACCTTACTTCCATTTTCCTTCAGGGTAGAAATAATAAATTTCAAATTTGATTTATACGCCTTTAGTGGAATGCGAGAATCTCCTCCTTCTACTTTAGCATCAATAGCTGAATCGTTCGTGCCAAATCCGATAATCGTTAGATCCGGATTCTTCTCCAGAACATCAGATTCAAACCGATCAAGTGCATGACGAATTTTAAATAAATCATGATCAATCCTCCGTCCGGTATGACTACCGCCGATGCCCGCATTTATGACCTTTGCGGTAATTCCTTCCTTCTCCAATAATGCCGGTAATCGCTGAGCAAACACAGCCGTGATCGTCTTCCGTTCCGCCGTTATCGAGTTCCCAAAGGCTACAATGGTCAACGAGTCGAGATTTGAAGACGACTGGTTTAATGACATTTGTGCTTGAAGTCCCGTTACAATTAAAAAAACGGAGATTCCGACAAGCATTCGTCTATAAGAAAAGACTTCCAAGAAAAGCCGGCAACCTATTGATAAATCCATGGGATCTCCACTTTTATGACTTTAGTCAAACCCCAATGTGTTTTGGCTGATTGGCTTCCGGAAGCATAACCCAGCAATACCGCACCATCTATAAATTCGATTGCAGTATAGCAATAGCGACCATCCGGGTCACTTTCCAATTCTTTTATATTTTGCCAACTGACTCCTTCGTCCTTTGATATAGCCATATTTAAGGGTGTCCTTTGTTTAGCATCCTTCTCATTAATAGTAATATTATGATTCCACACCGCAAGCAGGTCACCTGTCGACGGAATTCGTTTAATGGAAGCTGGTGAAAGTGGCGACACCAGTTGACTTTTTTCGATAGGAGACCAGGATCGGCCCTGATCAAGTGATCGGGAATAACACTGTGTACCAACATCCGTTCTGATATACATCAAAAGAGATTGATCTTTTAATAGAATTAGTCCAGGTTCCTGAGCCGTGATCGCATCTGGAATTGGCACTGACGCACTTCTTTCCCAGGAATCTCCCTCATTGTCTGAATAAAAACAATAAATCTTTCCTTTGCTAGACCAGGTTCCGCCAGGTACATTATGCTGGGCAACCGGTAATAGGAGTCTGCCGTCAGGCAATTGGATCACACGGTCATTATTTAACACAAAATAGCCCACTTCCGAAATACAGAGTTTGGGTTCTCCCCAGCTCTGGGCCTCATCATCAGAAATTCGCATCATTTTCTTACTATCGGAGTCGGAATTTTTCCTGCCATAAAACAAAGCAATCTTTCCACTCTGTAACCGTAGAAGAGAAACCGACATTACGTTGAGCTCACCTTCATTAGGGATTTCGATCTTATCCACCTGGCTCCAGGTTTGGCCATCATCGGAAGATTCCCGGCTAGCTAAAAAAGCATGGCCATAGTCACCAGGTGAATCACCGTAAAAATGAGAATAAATAAAAAGTAACCGACCGTCCTTTAATCGAATGAAATCACCCTCGCTGTTTCTGGGATTATTTGGCCAGGGTCGAGATTTAAGACCGTGTATGGCGCACGATCTGCTCCCTTTCCAAGGTCTTGAGTGCTGCCACATCCTAAGCTCATTGCTATAATCGACAAGAGTAGAAAGTACATCACTATTTGGCAATTTATGGATCTTGTCATTATTTGCTTACTTGCTCTCACTATATATCCAACTCAAGTCCACACTCTTTACACTCGTATCATTGAGCCCACCTGTTTTCTGATTTCCGGCACAATATCCCAATAACACTTTTTGATCTACAAACTGCATCGCTATATAACAATACCAGCCTGTTGGATCTCCTTCAAGTGTCTTGATTCGCTCCCAGCTAATTCCCTCATCTTTGGAGATTGCAATATTTAAGGGCGTCCGCTTTTTTGAAATTTTCTCATCAGTAGATAAATTATTATTCCAGACGGCTAACAGATCTCCGGTAGCAGGAATTCGCTCTATGGTGGCTGGAGATACCGGGGAAATCAGTTGGCTCTTGGTTACCGGTCCCCAGGTCATGCCACCGTCCATTGATTTTGAAAAGCACTGGGTTCCGGCATTTGACCGAATCACCATCAATAGAGCATTGTCTTCTAGCATTACAAGTCCTGGTTCTTGAAATATGATTTCTTCAGGATTTGCCACTGTCTCACTGCTCCTCCAGGTTTTGCCATTATCATCAGAATAATAGCAATACAAAACTCCATGACCCGAGAACTCCCCTCCAGGAAAATTGTGTTGTGCCACCGCCATCAGTAGTCGACCATCTGCTCGCTGAATTACCCGATCATTATTTAATACAAAATAGCCCTCCTTATCAGTAATGCAAGGCACAGGATCACTCCACGTTTCAGCTTCATCTTTAGAGACTCGCATCATCGGAATACAATCTGAGGTGGAATTCTTTCTCAGGTAAAAGAGTGCAATTTCTCCGGATTTCAGCCTCAATAGAGAAACGGACATAACATTCATTCCACCCTCATTCTGCAATTCAACTTTATCCGTTTTACTCCATGTTTTTCCCCGATCCGATGAAATGCGGCTAGCCAAATAGGCCGTCGCATGGTCACTGGAAGAGGACCCGTAATAGTGTGAATAAATAAATAGAATCTTCCCATTCTTTAGCTCTACAAAATCCCCTTCACTATTGCGTGGATTATCCTCCCCCAATTCCAATCTCAGTACCGTTTTCGGTTCCGTCACCGATTGATTTGCAAAATCCGGTTTGACTGCACATGATGAAATAATTACTGCAAAAAATCCCATCCATCCAACAAAACTGAATCCATACATCGATTTAATCTTCATAACTAAAATTTAAATACGTTTTATACTAATCTATCAAGCTGCCTCTCACTTTTACATTCCCATCATAAATCCAACTCAAATCCACACTCTTAATGCTTGTATCATTGAGCCCGCCTGTCTTCTGGTTTCCAGCGCAATATCCCAGCAGGACTTTCTCATCAACAAATTGCATCGCTATATAGCAATACCATCCCATTGGATCTTTTTCAAGTGTCTTGATCCGCTCCCAGCTAACTCCCTCATCTTTAGAGATCGCAATATTTAAAGGCGTCCGTTTTTTCGAAATATTTTCATCTGTGGATAGATTATTATTCCAAACCGCTAGTAAATCACCTGTCTGCGGAATTCGTTCTATCGTAGCTGGAGATACTGGAGAGATCAACTGGCTCTTGGTTACAGGTCCCCAGGACATACCCCCATCCATCGATTTTGAAAAACACTGCGTACCTGCATTCGATCGAATCACCATTAATATCGATTGGTCTTTTAGCATGACCAGACCAGGCTCTTGAAAGATGAATTTTTCCGGATTTGCCACTGCGTCACTGCTTTTCCATGTCTTACCAATATCGTCTGAATAGTAACTGTATAAAACTCCATGTCCATCAAATTTGCCTCCAGGAAAATGGTGCTGAGCTACGGCTAACAATAATCGACCATCTGCTCGCTGTATAACCCGATCATTATTGAATGCAAAATAACCTTCCTTATCGGTAATACACGGTACCGGGTCACCCCAGGACATAGCCTCATCTGTGGAAAGCCGCATCACGGGTATACAATCTGAAAAGGAATTCTTTCTAGCATAAAAAAGTGCAATCTCTCCTGATTTTAGGCGCAACAAAGAAACGGACATCACGTTCATTCCCCCCTCGTTTTGCACCTCAATTTTATCCGTCTTACTCCATGTTTTTCCACGATCGGAAGAAATGCGACTCGCCAGATAGGCAGAGCTATGGTCATGAGAAGAAGACCCATAATAGTGTGAATAAATAAATAGAATCCTCCCATCCTTCAACTCCACAAAATCCCCCTCGCTATTGCGTGGATTATCCTCCCCCAATTCTAATCTCAGTACAGTCTTTGGTTCAGTCACAGGCTGATTTGCAAAATCTGGTTTGATTGCGCAGGATGAAAAAACTAAAGTAAAAATTGCTATCCAAGCAATAAAGCTAAAACCATACATGGATTCAATCTTCATAATTAAAATTTAAATACGTCTTATACTAATCTATCTAGCTGCCCTCTCACTTTTACATTCCCTGATAGATCCAACTCAAATTCACACTCTTAATGCTTGTATCATTGAGCCCTCCTGTCGTTTGGTTTCCAGCGCAATATCCAAGCAATACGTTTTCGCCTACAAACTGCATCGCTATATAGCAATACCATCCCATTGGATCTTCTTCGAGCACCTTGATCCGCTCCCAGCTAACTCCTTCATCCTTAGAGATCGCAATATTTAAAGGCGTCCGTTTTTTAGAAATTTTCTCGTCCGTAGACAAGTTGTAATTCCAAACTGCCAGTAGATCATCCGTTTGGGGAATCCGTTCTATCGTAGCTGGAGAACGTGGTGAGATCAACTGACTTTTACTCACTTGGCCCCAATTCATGCCCCCATCCGTTGATTTCGAAAAAATCTGCGTACCTGCATTCGTACGCATAAACATCAAGATGGAGTTGTCTTTGAGTATGACAAGCCCGGGTTCCTGCAGCACCACACTGTCCGGATTTGGTACAGCCTTACTACTCTTCCAGGTTTTGCCATTATCATCCGAATGGTAGCAGAATAATATGCCCCCCAGTGAGAATGCCCCACCAGGATAATTATGTTGGGACACTGGTAAAAGCAATCGACCATCAGGCCGCTGAATGACCCGATCATTATTTAATACGAAATATCCCTCCCTGTCTCTAATGCAAGGAATAGGATCACTCCAGGTTGCAGCCTCGTCTTTCGAAATGCGCATCATGGGTATACAGTCTGTGAGCGAGTTCTTTCTCGCATAGAAAAGCGCGATTTCTCCTGACTTTAGTCGCAATAAAGAAACGGACATAATATTCATTCCTCCCTCATTCTCCACTTCTATCTTATCCTGCGCACTCCATGTTTTTCCCCGGTCCGAAGAAATGCGGCTTGCCAGATATGCCGTCCCATGGTCACTGGAAGAAGCCCCATAATAATGTGAATAAACAAATAGAATCTTCCCATCCTTTAACTCCACGAAATCTCCCTCACTATTGCGTGGATTACCGTCGCCAGATTCCAATCTCAATACGGTCCTTGGTTCAGATACTGGCTGATTTGCAAAATCTGGTTTGACTGCGCAGGATGACAACACCACTGCAAATACTGCTGCCCATCCAACGGGACTGAAACCGATAGTCGATCTATTCTTCACAATTAAAACTTAAATATTCCCATCATTAAAATTTTATCCATTGGATTACAAAAAATCCTTTTCAAAAAATTTAGATTTTAATTCACCCCTCCAGGTAGTAAGCCATATCTCACCCGGATTTACTTCAAATAAGTAGGGGTACGAAATATCCTTTTCAGTTCGGCCAATAACCACCGGGTCTGTCCATGATTTTCCATCATCATCCGAAAACATGATTGACAATTCTTTCCGGTGATTTACTGCAGGTACCTCTGACCATTGTCCTTTACCACCTGACAAAGGATATGAGGTCTGGCCTTCCGGATACAATTGATTATAGACAAGTATAAGCCGGCCGCTTGACAACCTTTTTACGAGACCAGGTGCCGTGCTGGCTTTTATTTCTGTCACATTATAGTTTTTCCAGGAAAGGCCTTCATCACTTGAATAAGCTTCCCAAAATCGACCCCAGGCAGTGCGTAGGATCATCCAAATGCGGCCATCGTTCAGTTGCTCAATCGTGGCCTCGATCACACCGCTGTGGTGCCCCACTCCACCCAGGTCAATGATATTGCTTCGTTGCCAATTTTTTCCCTCATTCTTTGAGGTATATGTCACCGTGGCGTGATGTCCTGGATTGTGACGCATCATCATGGAGGTAAAAATCACGCTACCATCCCTGGTTTCTATAATATCCCGGATCGCACCAGTCCAGTCATCATGTAGTTTATTTGGGGCCTCCCAGGTTTGGCCCCCGTCACGGCTCCGGACCACATAGGTGGGTAGTACGGCATTGGGAGCATCGTGGATGTCTTCTTTCCAATCCCAGTTAGCTCTTTCTACATCGTTAGCAAAAGCGAGAATAATCGTTCCATGTTTTGTGCAAACTAATGCCCTTTCAGGGCGGATTGAATAGGCGCCTGGATATCTGAATATTTCATAGGTCTTCCAGGTTTTTCCTTCATCACTGGAAATAAAAGATTCCGTTTCTCCAACGGTAAGGACGTCTCCATTTTTAAGCCGCACAAAAGGACCCATTTTCAGGTCCGGCATTTCCATCACTTTATCATGGTAAATGATCTTCGGAGGTTGTTGGGCCTCAGGTAATAAGATAGTATCTTGAGAGATAAAGACTGTTCGAAAAGTACCTGACGAAAATCCTAACAAAAATAGGGGAATAATACCCATGATTATATACTTCATCATTTATACCCGATTATTCAAATTACTTTATAAAATCCTTTTCCATTAATTTAATCCGCAAGGTACTGAACATGGTAGTGATCCACAGCTCACCGGAATTTGCCTCAAAAACATACGGGTAAGACACCTGTCTGGTGTCGCCTGCTACTTTAGCAATGACCTCGGGTGCACTCCAATTCTTGCCATCATCGTCAGAAAATGCAATGGATAATTCTTGCCGGTGATTGCTGGCCCGTACTTCCGACCATTGATTATCTCCTCCACTTAAGGGGAAATAATCTTTACCTTCCGGAAATCTTTGATTCCAGACAAGAACCAATCTCCCACTCGCCAATCTTTTCATTAAACCCGGTGCTGCACTTGCTTCAATATTGGTAGATTTAATATCAGTCCACGTCTTTCCTTCATCCCTGGAAGTAACCTGCCAAAAACTCCCCCAATTGGTCCGCATCAACATCTTGATGCTAAAATCTCCCATTTGTTCCATGGTCCCTTCTGTCACACCGCTATGATGCCCAATGCCGCCGAGATCAATAATATTACTTCGCTCCCAGGTTTCACCTTCATTTCTGGACATATAGCTAAGCACAGTGTGGTGTCCCGGATTATGTCGCATCATCATGGATGGAAATACAATGTTTCCATTTTGGGTTTCAATCATATCTCGAATGGCCCCGGTGTGTTCGGTATGTAATGTTTGGAAATTTTGCCAGGTTTTACCCCCATCCAAACTTCTAATGGTACAAGTAGGTAAGATGGCTCCCGGCGAATCGGAGATTTCCTTGTTCCAATTCCAATTTCTCCTCGCTTCGAGATTCATGAAGGCAAGGATAACCGTCCCATTTTTTGTCTTTAGCAAAGCACGTTCATCAGAGATTTTATATTTTCCAGGCTGATTAAACATCTCATAGGTGGTCCATGTCTTTCCTTCATCAGAGCTGATCAGGCACTTCGTATCTTCGACCGTGAGTATGCTGCCATTATCCAACCTTACAAATGGCCCCATTTTGAGACCTGGAATTTCCGATACCTTTGGGTGCAGAATGAATTGATCTGCCGGTTTCAATTCAAAACTATCATGAAGAAAGTCCATATATATTTCTGGCGCCGAAAAATGCACCATGGCTCCTAATGCATTCCAGGTAAACAATAAAGGCAGGTACCAAACTTTTATATAATCAAGCATTTCTCTATGGTTTAGTTAAGTGGTTAAGTCGTTAAGTGGGTAATTCGTTAAGTGGGTAATTCGTTAAGTGGTTAAGTAGTTAATTAGTTAAGTGGGTAATTCGTTAATTAGTTAAGTGGGTAATTCGTTAAGTCGTCAATTCGTTAATTCGTTAATTTCTAGCCAGGTCGAATAATTCCCTCTGGTGGAAATTTTGCTCCACTGTTTGTGAGCCACTTTCCCAGCATCTTTTTCATTTTATTCACGATTATAGGATGTTGCTGAGCAATATCTGCCTGTTCACTTAAATCCAGTGACAAATCGTACAACTCACTTTTTCCGGTCTTATATTCATAGACTAATTTATAGTTTTTCCATCTCACTGCACCTTCAAAACGGCTGTGCGGATAGTGCCAAAATAGCGCATCATGAATTGATTTGGCAGAGCCACTCAACAGTACTTTTCGAAAACTGCGTCCGTCAAGGTGCTGTTTTTTTTGAAGTGGTAATCCAGCCAGATCAAGCAAGGTTGGATAAAAATCATCGGAAATCAGGGGTGTTTTCGATGTTGAGCCTGAAGCCACCTGATTGGGATATCGGATTATAGTTGGAACCCGGATGCCTCCTTCGTACAAATTGTGTTTGGCGCCTCGCAAGGGTGCATTGGATGTAACCGAATGCTTGCCACCATTGTCGGAAGTAAATACAATGATGGTATTATCTCTCAAGCCAAGTGCATCAATTTCGGCCACCACTTTTCCTACATTCTCATCCATATGTTGTACCATGGCCGCATACTCGGGAAGATTTTGATATACCCGCGATCCATTGGCCATATCGTCCTTTCCCAAGAGACCCAAAGCCGCAATCTTCTTTCCGTATTTTTCAACAACTTCCGGCTTTGCATCTAAGGGTGTGTGCACCGTATGGAAAGCGAGAAAAGCAAAAAAGGATGCTCCTTATGGTCTCTGATAAATTTTATAGTCTCATTTGCAAGTCGATCAGTGAGATATTCATTTACAGGACCGTCATCCATGTGGGTAAAATGATGGGGACTAAACATGAGTGTTTCCAATCGGTCTACTGGTGGTTCACGATCCGGATACGCCATTTTCCAGGCATTCTTGGAGGTTAAACCACCTATGGCTACATCAAATCCCTGATTTGCTACCCAATCTTCCTGTTTATAGCCCAGGTGCCATTTACCAAAATAGCCCGTGTGATAATGATTCTTTTTAAAAGCTTCCCCGATGGTAAATTCATCCAAAGATAGGGCGTGGGTCACATAGTCGGCATCCTGATCGGGTGTAATAAGGAAGGTGCTTATCCCGGTACGTGCTGTGCTTCTGCCAGTCATGATTGAAGCTCTCGTTGGAGAACAGACCGGACCTCCCGAATAAAAATCGGTCAGTACCATTCCTTCCGAAGCCAATTTGTCGACATTGGGTGTTTCGTAGATCTTACTACCCATGTAGCCCAAATCTGACCAACCGAGATCATCCACTAAAATAAAAACGACATTAGGTGGTGAATCTACAGCCATCACCAAAGTGCCAGGATTTACAACCAAGAGCAAACTAGCTAAGATAATCTTGATCGAGTCATTGAGCATGGCCATTCGATTTTCTGTGTAAGTAATTACAGGTTCAGAAGTCCTCTTTTTTAGAGTCAATAAATTCTTTAAAATACTCTGGATAATTCCATTTAAAGTTGGGGTCCTTACCGTAATCCCGACCTGGATAAAGGGTATTCACGGAATCCATCTCCGTGACAACCCTTGCCAAAATATTTGGATCATTTAATGGGTCAATACTTGCAATTTGCCAATCCAGCAAGGCCTCTTTCAATCTTTCTCTATCTGCCTGAAAATCCGGATCATCCGACAAATTATTAAATTCATAAGGATCATTGTCTAAGTCGTAAAATTCGAACTCCGGAGGGTTTCTCCAGGTGGCATATGCCCGTTGTACCTCGGGTGAAGCAGCAGGTAGTTCATCAGGTAGAGTTCCGGTGCCATACATTTGAAAAGCGTAGGCCAAAAATTTTGGGTTTTCCCGTTGGTGGAGCAGATTTCTGATTAGTTTAAAGCGTCTATCTCTGACACTTCTACGTGGATAAAAATAAAAAGCGGCTGATCCGGCTCCATCAGCAAATAGGTATTCACGTGATTTTACCGGATCATCGCTTTTCTCAAATAAAGTCAATAAGGAGATACCGGGTAGATTACCGGGTACTGCTATACCGGCTGCGGATAAAATAGTGGGAAGCAAATCAATAGTTGAAATTAATTCCTCACTGTTCTGACCTCCCGCAATTCTTCCCGGCCAACTTACGATTAAGGGAATTCTCAAACCTGATTCATAGTTACTGCATTTACCTCTGGAAAATTGGGCACCATGATCACCCAAATAAATAATTAATGTATTTTCTAGTTTGCCGGATGATCGAAGTGAGTCAAGTAACATACCGACCGATTCATCCAGGCGATTCATACTGTTGTAATAATTGGCAGTCAAGTCTCTTAACCGGGGATTATCAACCCCAACGAAAGGCATCGTTGCATCCAGGTCTTTCCCATCTAAAGGATGGGCCGGCATTCCTTCTACCTGCCGTTGCCAATCGCAGTGGGCATCCGGAAAATTGACCATCAGGAAAAATGGTTCCTCGTCTTTGGCTATAAAATCGGCTGCATGCCGGGCATAGCCGTTGAGATCCTTCTTGGCAAAATTTGAACTCCGGATCTCATGAAAATCCCATGGAATGGCACTTTCCGGATTCACATGAATTTTACCCAAACAACCCGTACGATACCCCGCTTCTTTGAGATATACAGGCATAGTCTTATAAGATTCATACATCCGAAATTTATGGGTTGCTAATCCGATCTGACCATTCTGATGAGGATAAAGCCCGGTATAAATCGTACTACGAGATGGACTACAAACAGAATAGGTCACAAAAGCACGATCAAACCTCATCCCATTTTTTGCCAAACCATCAATATGGGGTGTGGTGACTTCCGTCACCCCGTAACATCCCAGATCAGGGCCATTGTCTTCCGAAACAATTAATAAAATATTAGGACGTTTGGCTGCATCCGGATTAGAAATTTCGGGAACCGCACAGGAAACACCAAAAACCAATAAGCCCGCAAGTAGAATAATTTTCATCATTTAATTTATTCGGATCATATACTGCCAACTTAAATAACAACCACTGGAATTAGACTGGAATATGATCCTTTTAAAGGCCTTCGCCGTTTTTAGTGGGTAACTATTTGAATAATTATTAAATGGTTCGCTCTTGGAAGCCAAAGAAAAAAGTCTGAGCTCTGCCAAATCATAGATAGCCTGCCGAAAGTCATGGTGAGCTCCGCCGAATCACGACACCTCCAATATTTCATCAAAACCTAACTAAATCTTGCTCAGCGCCCCTTTTAATATCCAGGATTTTGTTGAATCTTGGAATTTAAACTCAGTGTTTGTGAAGCAATGGGCCATAGCAAAAGATGATCTTGCCCCACATTATCTCGCAGAGTTGGCACTTTTTCAAAAGCCTTTCCAAAACGAACCAAATCCCACCAGCGCTTTCCCTCGAAAATCAACTCAAATAATCGTTCCTGAAGGATGGCCTCGTCATTTTCGGCCTGGGTACCGCTGACAAACATATGACTGGAAAAATTCGCTCCATAAGCCCGTGTTCGAATCTTATTCATTTCCTCAGATGGATCTTGACCTAATGCATTCTTGGCTTCCGCCTTCATGAGGAGCAACTCACCGTATCGATAAATGACAATGTCATCCAGGAATTTTTGCGTTCCGCTTTCGGCAAAACCTCTGGTGGTCAAATAAGAAGAGTCAGCATTTAAAACCGTATAAATTTCAGCAAAAGATGCAGCTCGTCTCTGATCATCTTTGCTAAATTGATTTCTTGCCTCAGCAGCCGGAGCCCACCAGTTAAAGCCACCAGCCGAGCCAATGGTTGCCTTGACATCAGCCGGTATATTGGGTGCTCCCAGATCCTGGCTGGTGATATACATATCTCCAAAATAATTATTACTCACTTCAAGGTCTGCAAATCGAACGGCAAATATAATCTCGGCATTCCCTTTATTGCCGTAGGTAAAACCGAAGCAAAGTTGTCCAAAAGTGAAAAGGATGCAGTTTCAGCTTCATTAATAGCACTTAAAGCTGTCGTAAAATCCGAGGTGCCACCACCCATTCTTTTGCCTGTCCATAAAAAAACATCAGCTTTTAAAGTATTTACCGCAGGTTTTGACCACAGCCCTCGCTTAGAGGGCAAACTATTGGTTGGGAACAGACCGATTGCTGTTTCGATATCACTTTTTATAAGGTCAAAAACCTGACTTGCTGAGCTCCTGGCCACGAAGGTCGTCTCTGCATCATATCCTTCAATCGGATCGGTGATGATTGGAAGGTCACCCCAGGTTTTGGCCATCACGAAATAAACAAAAGCCCGCATGGCATACGCCTGGGCCAGGGTATTGTTTTTTTCACTTTCATTAGGAAATGCGATATCGGGCACATTTTTAATGACCAGGTTTGCATAATCCACCACCCGATAAAGTATCAGCCAATTTCGGTCTGCATTACTGGCATCCATCGTATTTTCAAAATACTTGATCCGGAAATCAGCGTTTTGCAGACCATGACCCATAACTTCACTGCGAGCTTCACCATAATAATAGAGATTGGCCTTCGCCTCCTCCCGTAATTGATTATACATACCATACAAACCACCACGGGCATCTTCCGGTGTTTTCCAAAATGAGGTGACGGTAATTAGACTTTCAGGGCTAAGCTCAATATCATCGGTACAGGATGAGAACATAAGCAGGCTACTGATAATTATGCCAGATATAAGGAATCGATTTTTCATGATTTTATTTTTTTCAACTTTACAGAATAATCTAGAAGGCAACCTTTAATCCAAATACGATGGATTTAGGCACCGGATATTGCCCTCGGTTTGAACCCCCATCTTCGGGTGTCAAGCCCCGATAGCTCGTAAAGTATTTCCAGTTATTTGCGGTAACATTTAATCGCAGATTACTTAAGCCAATTGATCGAAACCAGGAGGCGGGGGCTGCATATGATAAAGTGATCTCCCGCAACGCCAAATAATCGCCTTTTTCATAGTCTTCTGAGCGACCATTACCATTATTCAGGTCACGAGGATCCCCCCGCCAATAATTGGCCTGGGCAACCTGGTCAGCCCAATAAAATCTTGGTACATCCGTGACATCGCCCTGATTGAGCCAGGAGGATAAAATGTCACTGGTATTATTGTTTCCGCCGACAAAACCTCCATTCATATTCACTCTCACATAATCGTAGATGGTATGCCCTAGCGTGTAGTCCAATCTCGCATAAAGACTTAAGCTCTTGTATGCCGCCGTGGTAGAAATTCCCCCGGTCCAATCTGGATAAATATTTCCCACCCGTACCTTGTCTCTGGTATCTATGGTTCCATTATTATCAACATCCAGCCACTCCACGTCTCCACCAAATTTAGATTTATTGCTACCTGCGACCAATATATCGGTGGGGCCTTGTGCAGCCGCTTCATTTGTGGGGTAAATACTCAGCTGCTTATAAGCATATAATTCACCAATGGGACTTCCTTCCTGCAATCCACCTCTCCAAACGTATGCACCTGCTGCCGGATCATAGACCTCGTATCCTCCAATCCGGTTATTCAGGTTGTCATTTTCCGGAAGGTGCAAAATCTCATTTTTATTTTTCGATCCATTAAAGGAAAGATCCCAATTAAAATCTTTGTTTCTGACAATTGAGGCAGATATTTCCATTTCAAAACCTTTGTTTTCAAGGCTACCCAGATTGGTCAGGATACTGGTAAACCCGGTAGACTGAGGAAGTGCCAACGTGGTGATCAAATTATCGGTGACCCTTCGGTAATAATCAAAAAGAACAGTAATCCGGTCATCAAACAACCCAGCATCAAAACCGATATCAAAAGTCTTGGATTGTTCCCATTTAAGGGCCTGGTTGGCGATGCCGGTATATTGTACCGCGGCCACACCATCATAGGTCGAACCAACACTATATTGGCCCTGCGCCGTGAAATCACCCAGGTTTCCTAAATTACCATTAACCCCATAGCTGGCTCTCAGTTTCAGGCTGCTTATTTTCAGAGGATCACTCCAAAATCTTCATTGTGTATATTCCATCCACCGGAAATACCAGGAAAGAAACCCCATTTGTTTTCGTCTCCCAAATTGGAAGCCCCATCATAGCGTGCACTAAAAGAGAGCAAATATTTTCGTTTAAAATCATAGTTTACCCTGCCGAAATATCCAAAGATAATTTGCTCACTATTTGCGCCGAATACTCTGACCGGTTCAGCTGAGGCATTGAGTGTGGGTATTAAATCGGTTGCAGCTCCTCTTCCTGTGCCCAGGATACTTCCATTAGTTCTTCTGAAATAAGAAAACCCCAGCTTTCCCTGAAAATTATGTGCATTGCTAAAGGACTTGCCATAGGTAAGTGTCGCATCGATTTGCTGTTGGTCACGTTTGGTAAAACTCGCAAAAGCATCACGTGAATTGATAAACTGAGTGGGGGTATTGAAATACGATTTTTGAAAAAAGCTACTATCTGCCGATCGAAAAAATATGGAAGCGGTCGGCTCAAAAACCAAATTGGGAAGGATCTCCCAATTAATTCCACCGGTGAGGGTGATCCGATTATCTTCATTACCTCCCTCCACACGACCTAAGTGATAGGCTGGATTCCCAAGGCTTCGATTTAGACCAGGTGCCAGCGTGCCGTCTTCATATTGATATTTGGCCGTAGGTGGCGTGATGATCGCTCTTTCAAATAGGTTATTTTCACTAAAGACGGTATTATCAGACTCCCGGCTATAATTTAGCCCTCCAAAGACATAGATATTGGGTCTGACTTCCAATCTTCCATTAAAATTGGCAGACCACCGGGTATAGTCCGTATTGATGGCAATACCCTCGATATCGGTGTATCCCACTCCAATATTAAAGGTGGCTTTATCGGCACCTCCCGAAAAATTCAAATAATGATCCTTGGTTATACCGGTTCTGAAAAGTATATCTTGCCAATCTGTGTCTTTAAATATGATTGTCTTTGTTGGATCAAGAGGATCTGGCATACTCTCCCAACCCTCATTTAATTTATGTTCATTGTCTGCGTTAAGAAACATGGTGGTGAAGGGCGTCCTGTTCGTCAAGTCGTTGGCTGTGCCCTCACCAAAAGCTCCATCAAGCCGGGATAAACGTTCCGGATGTTTTTCACCCGTTGCAGCTACTCCCAGACGATTATAATAAATAAAGTCTCTTGCATTTAATACATCATACTTTTCCCTCAATTGAGAGAATCCATGATTGTAGTTGTAGCTCACCACCGTCTTGCCTGAGCGACCCTTTTTCAAAGTTACGATGACTACGCCATTGGCCGCACGTGCACCATATATTGCGGTTGCAGCTGCGTCTTTTAGCACCTGTATTGACTCGATATCAGCGGTGTTAAAGCCCTCCAAACCATCTCGGATCACCCCATCCACAATATATAGTGGTTGTGCCCCATTGGGATTATTGATCGATGCTCCTCCTCTGATGATCACTCTTGGGCTAGATCCGGGTTGTCCCGACAAAGTTTGGACTCTAACTCCGGACACGGT
This sequence comes from Saprospiraceae bacterium, assembly GCA_016711125.1. GTDB lineage: Bacteria > Bacteroidota > Bacteroidia > Chitinophagales > Saprospiraceae > JABDMH01. The sequence continues at coordinate 237,253 of JADJTQ010000010.1, forward strand.
TCCTTGGAGCGCGGATGCAGCATTACCAAATACGGTGTTTTCAATGACCCGATCGTCAAGTTTTGATACAGACGAAGTCAAAGTCGCTCTGGACTGCTCGCCATAACCTACTACGACTATTTCATCCAAAGAAACATTATCCACGTCCAGGGCAACATCCAATTGACTTTGGCCACTGACTTCAATTTCCCGGGTCTTAAAGCCTATGTACGAAAATACCAGGGTCGAAGGAAATGAGGTCAAAGTCATGGAAAAGTTTCCATCATAATCAGTGACTTCACCGGTGCCCTCGCCCTTCACAAGGATGGTAACACCTGCCAGTGGAGTGTTGTTGTCAGACGACATTACCTTTCCACTGATAGTCTGCGATTGAGCAGATAGAGTAACCTGGAAAAGCAGTGAAATCACCAGGGTAAGTAGCAATTGAGCTTGTTTCACCTCTTTTAAATATACCGATTTCATATGGTTATGTATTATTTAATAGAATGGGTAGAAAAATTAGTTTCATAATTCAGTAGTATCAATAACAAATAAAGTAAGACACAATATATGTATTATTTATTATTCAGTATGCAAAATTCACATTTTCCTAAAAATTTGGATTGAAACAAGTCACTCCTTGGAAGTCTTCACAAAAGGAATCAATGGTTATGCAAAACTTACGGCAGACCCAGGGACGATAGGTAGCTTGATGGGAACATAAGATAAAACCCTCCTGCGTATTCTTACATGCTTACTCATATTTTATTGACTATCAACAATATAAATGAAAAATATCGTGTCAATTTTAAACGACAATCTTTGACATCGATCAATCTTTAAACACCAGTTCCAAAGCCATAGACCACCCAGGTAGTTGTTTGTATATCTTGCACATAGACTGCTCAATGCACTTGGATTGGACGTCTAACGATTGAACCCTCATAGACTTTGCTTCATTTTAATTCTTCAATCGCCGATATATATTATATATTAGTATCGAAATCGATTCAATGAATCTCTATCGGGTTTAAATCAGAGGCTGGGCTGAGAGGATTCGACGAGTGCGTGATTGCATAGCCTGACGTAAAAGAATCGATAGGATACATTGGAATTGGTTGCCGAAAGCGCAATACATAACTATATTTTGCAAATTGATATCTTTACATACTACATATAAAACCGATGTTACGTGGTCTGCCATATTTAATTTCAACCACATCAATACCAAGCATATAGATGTAAGCCCTTATGTCAGAACCGACCATAAACCATACTTATTTTGAAAGTTAATCAACCCAAACCCGTTGGCGCCATCTCCCTGGTTGATCAAGTGGAAATGCGTCTTCGTGAATTTTTTAGAGAAGAAAACTTACAACCAGGCGATGCTCTTCCTAAAGAATCAGAACTGGCAGATTCGATGGGAGTCAGCAGAACCGCTTTGAGAGAGGCACTTTCGCGACTTAAGACTTTGGGCCTGATCGAATCCAGGAGGAATCGTGGTATCATTCTTACCCAACCAGACATCTTAGGCGGAATGGAAAGGGTATTGGAACCTACTTTCCTGGATACCAATACCTTACAAGATGTTTTTGAACTCCGGTTGGTTTTAGAACTAGGCATTTCGGAATTGCTATTCCTCCGAAAAACACCAGTAAGCTTAATTAAACTAGAGGAGATTGTGGAGAAAGAAGAAGCAACTGATGATCGACTCATTAAAATACGTTGTGATGCTGACTTTCATGCAACGCTTTATAAAATATCCGGCAACGATACCATTCTTCGTTTCCAAAAAATGCTCCAGCCGATTTTTAACTATGTATACAGTGGTGTGATACCAGGACGATCTACGGTTAAAAAGCCAGTAACTCACCGAGATCTGCTGGAAGTGCTGAAAACTGGAACGGCAGGTAAATTTCGCGAAAGTATGCAGATTCACCTGCAGGTCTATTTTGATACGATCCCCGAATGAATGTGAAATATTGACCAACGTGCAATCCAATTCTCATAAAGATCTTACTGACAAAGTTGCGCTGGTGACCGGTGCGGCAAGTGGCATCGGCTGTGCAATTGCATCGAAATTAGCCCATTCAGGAGCTGAGGTCTGCCTGGTAGATATTCAAGAATCTTTGCTGCAGCAAGCTTCCCTGTTGATGAATGGTCAAGTCAGCACTGTTGTTGCAGATTTGTCTTCACCTGAGTCTATAGCAACGATGCAGGAAGTAATAGCCCGGAAATTTGGAAGGGTTGATATTCTGGTCAATAACGCGGGTCTTCAACATGTCGAGCCTCTGGAAAGTTTTTCGCTTGAAAAATGGGATGAAATGATGCATGTTATGCTGCGTGCCGCTTTTCTCAATATGCAAAGTGTCATTCCGGCAATGATTAAAAATGGATGGGGTCGAATCATTAATATTGCTTCTATCCATTCTCTGGTAGCTTCACCGTTTAAATCCGCTTATGTTACAGCAAAACACGGTTTGATCGGATTAACTAAAACTGCCGCCTTGGAAGTAGCTTTAAAAGGGGTGACCGTCAATGCAATTTCGCCATCCTATGTCCGGACTCCCCTAGTCGAAAAACAAATTGAAAAGCTGTCCGAAATTCACCAAATACCGCATGATCAGGTAATCAAGGAAATCATGCTTTTACCGATGCCACAAAAAGAACTAATCGAACCCGAGGAAATAGCTGAAATGGTCATTTTCTTATGTTCGGATCCGGCTCGTCATATCAATGGTCACAATTTGGTAGTAGACGGTGGATGGACGATAACATGACAATGTAATTGGCTGTTAAACAGATAATGAAATGACTTTTAGAAACGAATTAGGTCGACGACAATTCTTTTTATTATCCGGTGGCCTGGCCACAAGTGCTCCCCACCTTTTCGATCGTCCAAAACAAAAATCCAATATTAGTACAGCGGTACCCCAAGAGGACCAAATGGAACGGTTCTTTCTGGACCTTGGGCATCGTGCCACCCGGTCAGGACCGGTGGCAAGTCTAACGGATGGATCACTGCTCTGGATAACCACGGAACCCGAACCACCTTATATTTCCAAAGCCATGTGGTCGATCTCACGTCTGGCGATGCGACGCTCCCAGGATGGCGGCAAAAGCTGGGGTGGATCAGAGATACTTCAGCAGGGTACCAAAGACTATTCACTTCTTTCTCATACACTGCGCCAATCCTCTACTGGTAAAATCATTCACATTTTTGTTCGTTATAGCGGGTACGACTATGAGACCGGCACTCCGGAAAAATCCCTTTGTAAAGTCTACATACAACATTCAAACGATCAGGGAAAGACATGGAGTGAGGCACAAGCCTTACCAACAGGTGAACGCTATCACGGAGACATACTGTCTATCGAACAATTGCCCGGTGGACGTTGGGTTTATCCCTTTTGTTTTCTAACGAACATTAAATCACAATTTGCCGTATCTGCAATGTACTCGGATGATGATGGCACTACCTGGTCTCGTTCATCAAGTGTTTTAACTACGGGAGGTGCTGGTTTTGAAAGTGGTGCCAGCGAACCGACTGTGATCGCCCTTAAAGATCAGACTCTCTGGATGCTGATACGAGCCCAAACTGGTTATCTCTGGGAATCATTCTCCGGGGATTCGGGTCAAACCTGGTCTTCGGCCAAACCTTCTTCGTTACCTTCCAGCAACGCCCCGGCCACTGCACTTAAGCTGCGAAATGGTGACATTGCCATTGTTTGGAATAATCACGTTGATTCGAACTATGCGCGTCAAAGCCTGGTCATTGGTCTAACCAATGATGGAAAAACATTCAAAGGATTACGTGAGATTGACTTTACCGATTTTACAGATGACCCGGCCATTCCGGTGCAGCATGTTACCTACGCCTATTTGACCGAAACAGAACAGGGTACCATCATCGTCTCTTACAACAAAGGTAATTGGTCCCATCACAATCGTCCAATGCTGGCAAGAATTAGTCCAACCTGGATTGGAGCCAATCGGGAGATAGTCAATTTTAAAAATGGACGAACCGGTTGGCACATCATCAATCCGGGACCTAATTTCAGCCATGCAGTAGAGCGTTTTGTTAGTCCTGATGAAGAATCTCTGTGGTTGGAAATAGAGCAGCATGCCACGAACAAACAGCCGACTGGGATAATCCGAAGCATTCCCCTGTTACAGGAAGGCACGATCCAGTTAACTGTACAGGTGATGAAACCGGAAGCGTTCATCCTATTTGGTGCCAGTCTCCTTTCTCCCAGAAATCCAAACGAAGGATCAATCCGGATTCGATTCTCAACCGAGGGCACCTTTATCGCCATCGGCAAAGAAAATCGCGAGCAAAATAACCGAAAGGCAACTGAATATATATTCACTTCATATCAGATTACCGATGAAATACCGTATCCCTATTCACCGGGTGCAAAAGACGTCTTGAATATATCAGTAGCCTATCAATCCATAAAAAACAATGTCGAAATCAAAATCAACCATGGCAAACCAATCAGCTTAAAAACAGAGAAAATTTTCGGATTGTGCTACCTAGGTCTTTTAGTGGCCAATGGTGGTCAAATCAGAATGCATTCCATTGAAATAAATTCTATTAATAAATGAAAATGGATAACATCATCTCCTATTTAAAAACAATAGACACACCCACTATATGCAATGCGATCGAACTTCTCGATATTCGTCCCGCCACTGAAAATTTTACTTCAAATAAAATCAATTGTCTATTCCCGGATCTAGGACCCATGGTCGGATATGCGGTAACCGTGCAAATGGAAACAGTAACCCAAATGGAGCCGCGGGACCCGAGAAAGACTATGGCCTTTTACGAGGCCATTGAATCATGTCCGAAACCTGTGGTCATTGTGATCCAGGAAATAGGTGGTTTGAAGGAATTTGCCGCTCATAGCGGAGAAGTCACTTCCCTGATTTCGCAACATTTCGGTGCAATCGGTCTTGTTACGGATTGCAACATCCGTGATTTTCAGGAAGTCAAAGCCTTGGGCTTTCACACGTTTGCTGCCGGACTATCTCCCAGTCATGTACATTGCCGGATTGCTCAGGTCGGCGTCTCAATTCACATACACGGCATGATTGTGCGGCCCGGTGATATTATTCACGGTGACGTCAATGGTCTGGTACAAATACCTATAGAACGGATCGAAGAACTACCATCTAAAATTGAAGAGGTACGAAATATGGAACAGAATTTAATGAAACGCGTAACAGCAGGAGATTTTACAATGGATGAACTGCGTGCATTTATTTTGAGGGATGTATAATTTGATTGACTCATTGATTACATAGTAAAATACAGCATTTTCTAATATCCATAAAAATAGTATATCGATTAAAAATAATGCAGCTTCTATTGAATTAAAATCTGACAGAAATCACATGAATTACTTAGTATCTCTCTTAATGTAATAATGCATAGTCGATGAAAAACACACGAAATATTTTCATTTTAATATCATTCTTTTATTTGTTTTCATCTTGTACAGCAAAAGATACCTCTAAACATGACCATGATCAAGATATTATTGTTGACCTATTCAAAGTTTCTCCCGAACATCCACGCTATACTGAAGGATCTGTCATCGCACTTGGAGACGGATCCCTACTATATTCCATTTCAGAATTCAGCACAGGACCAGGTGACCATGCCATCGCACATATCATGGCCGCAAAATCATACGATAAGGGCAAGACGTGGCTGAAACCATTTGAATTGCAAGAAAATATTGGTACTCTCAATGTCATGTCCTCAACCTTGCGTCGATTGGGAGATATATCACAAGGTGACAGTGCACTGGGTCATTTTTTCCTGGTAAAAAATTCGCTTCAGGATTTACAGTGCTATCTGAGGATCTCACATGACGAAGGTCAGACATTTGGTGATTTAATTCCAGTCAGTAAATCACCAGGATACAACGTGATGAACAATGACCGCATCCTTAGATTAAGCTCGGGGCGGCTAATTGCGCCAATGGCTTCAACCGTCGATGTAGAAAACATCAATCATTTTGTAAGCTATTGCACTTATTCTGATGATAAGGGACTTAGCTGGCAGGAAAGTGAAAACCAGGTAGACTATGCCCGGAGAGGTGCAATGGAGCCCGATGTCATTGAATTTAAAGACGGCCGTGTGGGCATGATCATCCGAACCCAATTGGGTCATCTTGCTATCAGCTATTCACAAGATCAGGGAAAAACCTGGGGCCCGGCAGAATCATGGAACGTACGTTCGTCTGAGTCACCCGCCACCTGCAGGAGAATACCTTCTACGGGAGATCTGCTTCTGATCTGGAACGACAATTACGTGCCCGGAGCTGATCATGAGGGTCTGAGAATCCCACTTACTGCTGCGATTTCAGATGATGAGGGAAAAACCTGGAAACATAAACGTAATCTCGAAACCGGGCCTGGCAAAACTGCTGCCTACTCAAGCCTCACTGTTGTTGATGACCGGGTAGTCCTTAGCTATACATTACGCAACGATGAAACGAAATTACGCTCCCATCGTTTTCGATCATTGCCCATTTCCTGGTTTTATGAAAATAAATAAACACAGATTAATCATCACAATAAAGATTAAAAAGACAGTATGAACTCAGCAAAAATTCTTCGAGATAAAATAAACGATCGAAATAAAATAACTACCGGAATGATCATTACCTACCATTTTTGGCCGGGCATTGTCGAAATTGCCATGCGGGCCGGAATGGACTATGTGATAATTGATCTCGAGCATTTAACCTTCGATCATTCTATGGTCGCCGAAGCTTGCGCGATGGGAAGAAGGGAGGATTTTCCCATTTTAATCAGGCCGGCCGCTGCAGAATTTACACCACTGAGATTGGCAATGGATTTAGGACCCTGTGGCTTATTGGTGCCGTATGTCGAAAGTGCCGATGATATGAAGGTAATCCGGGATGCTGTGTACTTAAAACCTCGCGGTAGAAGGCGTCCGGGGGGAAGAGGAAATTATTGGGTTTCTGATTTTAATTACCAAACCTGGAAATCGGAAGTTGAAGACGACCTCATTATTTTGCCCCAAATCGAAAGTTTAAAAGGTCTCGAAAATCTTACCGCGATTGCAGAAGACCCATTAACTACGGCGATGGCCGTGGGTCCTTATGACTTGTCTGCTGACCTCGGTGTCTGCTTTGATCCCTCAGCACCTGCTTTGAAAAATTCTTTAAAGAAAATAAAAGCTGCCGCGGATAAAGTAGATAAACCCATGTGGATGATCGGTGATGGGCCCGATTTAGTATCGCAGGGCTATCATTTCATTTGCATGACAGAGCCGATCATGTTTCTTGAGTCCAAACTTGGTCAACTCAATACCATGACCAAACAAGGAGAAATTCATCCTAAAAATAAAGGTGCTAAGAAAATAGTACTCCCCTAATCACATAAAACATTTAGGGCCAACGACCTCATGAAGTACTTTTCAATAAATCCGGTTAAGATATCTTTGATTTTATTTTCATTGATAGGAATTTCGAAAGGAGTATCATTTGTTTACCTGGAAAGCGAACGATTTTTATTATCTCCACAGCAACAACATACGGCTACAATTGAGCCGATTGTCTTGACCAGGGATCACATTCAGGCTGTGAACCGTAATCGGAATCTCGTGGTCCAATACGATGCTTTTAATGAACTCGGAACCGATTTTGATCAATGGCTCTCAAAAAAATTCCAATACATCGATAATCCAGGTAATCAGGTGGATGCCATCTGGTGGGATATCGGGGGTGCCAATACAGCTCCTTTTCCTGAATTAGTTGGCGATCGATATGAACATCCGGAAATAAAAAAATGGTGGGATCAGGGAATTGATTGGATTGGCGAATTAATCAAGGAGACCAGATCCAGAGATCTGGAAGTTTTTTGGAATTTTCGCATGGCAGAGGTTGAGCTTAAAAAACATGAAAATCCAATCAAGACGGAGCATCCAGATTGGTTGATCAAAAGCTGGTATTATCCCGGTCTTTGGAATTATGCTATTCCGGAAGTGCGCCAAAATCGTCTGCAATATTTAAGCGCACTTATGCAAAAATACCCTTTCGATGGTGTCCAACTAGATTTTGCCAGGCATGTACCCATTCTACCGGTTGGGGCTCAATGGGAAAATCGAGAGCATGTAACTGAATTTGTCCGGATGGTTAGGTTTATGTTGCTGGAAATGGAGCGCAAAATGGGTCGACCTTTTCTGCTCTCCGTAAAATTACCAAGAACCCTGGAGGGCTGCCGGATGGATGGCTTTGACGTAGAAACCTGGTCGAAAGAGAAACTGATTGATATCATTGTGATGGGAAGCAGATCTATGCATGTAGATATTCAATCATACAAAGAGATTTCACGGAACAGAAACATTAAGTTGATCCCATGCTGGGATGAGCATCATACGACTGATGGGTATCAAAGTGCAGCTCCGGAATTCCTCAGAGGTGTCTTTGCCAATTGGTGGCAACAAGGTGCGGATGGAGTGATGGTCTTCAACTGGAATGTCGATCATGAAAGTGAATATGATATAAAAAGGTATGAAGCTCTGGGCACCGAAATGGGTAATCCGGAAACATTGCGATTAAAAGATAAAGTCTTTGCCATTGAGCGAAGGGGAGGATATCCCTGGGCGGAAGGTTATTTCGGCAGAAATGACGACGCTCCTCTGCCATTTACCCTGGCCAACGATGGTAGTCCCGGCATTTTTGAATTAAAAATTAGCGAGCATCTATCCTCCATTGGTGATCATATCAATTATTTAAAACTTCACACCACAATATTTGGCGCCAAAAAAGGTGATCAGATTGGTGCGAGGTTAAATGGCACTGAACTAAACGAAATAAAGGAAGATTTCGAGTGGAAAGATTCTCAGATTTTTTCACCCCTACCTCAACCAAATTCAGGTAGTGCCTTGCCTTATGGTCTGCCGGAAGATCCTAACCAAAAATTACTGTTACTTCAATTCGAAGTCAAGGCCAACTCAACAAAATTGGGTTCCAATCAATTGGAGATTTATATAAAGCACAGGGAGCCTTATGGTCACGGAAGTAACCTTCACAATATTGTCATTGAGAAATTGGATTTGCACCTGGATTATCAATGATTTAACTATCGATTAATTCAACTCAAAATTTAGCCGAAAAGATAATGACATCTGCTACCTTATCGTACTGTCCAAGAGAACTTCGCGTGGCTTTAAATAGTCCCATTCCCTCAATTCGTACACCATTCACCAAAGAAGGAGTGATCGATTATAATGGGGTGAGAGCGCAAATCGATTTTCTAATTGCTGCTCAAGCAAAAACAATCATGCTAACCTGGGGTGATAGTCTCCATTCGGTACTGACTGACTATGAAATTGCCGAATTGGCTAAAGTAGTCATCCAACACACTGCCGGAAGAGCCAAAGTGATCGCTGCTGATAATATGTGGGCCACTGGAAAGGCGGTTGAATATGCCAAATACTGTGCAGAGCTAGGAGCGGATCTACTCATGCTTCTCCCCCCGGATTGGGCAGGTCAAACTACACCCGAAACGCTGGTTTCGCATTTTAATGCCGTTTCCGAACATATACCAACCATGTTGGTCACTGCATTTTTTCTACAGGGAGGAGGTCGTGCAGGTAGCTTCAGAATGGATACCATCCGGGCTTTGTATGAACAGGTACCGGGCTTAGTCGCAGTAAAAGATGACGTAGTTGGAGATTTTGGAATTGAATTGTGCTCATTAGTGCATGATCGATGGGCGGTTGTTTCCGGGGGCCTCATGAAGAATCATACCTTGCAAGTGCCTTTTGGGGTGGATGGATATCTCTCATTATTGATGAGTTTTCGACCGGATATCTCCTGGCAATACTGGCATCAAATTCAGATTAGAAATTATGAAGGCGCCTGGAAAATTTGTAAAGAAAAGGAAATGCCATTAACCAGATATTGGAATTCAGGAGTAGGGGGTTTTAATCCAATAGTGCATGGAATTCTTGAATTGTTTGGGATTTGTGACCGGTATTTGCCACTACCCTACCATACACTCACCGATCAGCAAATGGAACGACTTAAAGATTTCTTAATTTCTGAAAAATTGCTGTGAAGTCAGGATTGAAAATCCCACATTCGATGGGTCACTTCTAGATTATTTGAATTTTTATTCTTATATTATTAGAAAGCCACAGAAGTATAGAATACATTTAGATTCTTACTCATATTTAGTGAGTAAATTGCTATTTCGTTTTTTCTACATTGCGTAGGGTTTGGCAGGCTCACCCTGACTTTTACATTGTGAGGCTTCGAAGAAAGATAAATAGACTAAAATCGACCCACTATAAATATGCAAGAACCCACATTTCTGGTGTTGATTTAAATCAAACATGCTTCTTTTCCCTCGTTTTTTCCACCATCGTATAAATGGTTAATCCTCTTAAATCAACTAATCGAGATGGGGTAATGAACAAGCTTGCCAGATATCCAACCACTACACAAACGACCAAGCCAATCGCTGTGTATAGAAAAAAGTGAATTTGGGTAAATTGTTGGACTAGAACAATCACAAATGCCCCGGAAATCAAACCTACCAAAGCACCATGACCATTGGCTTTTTGACTGAAGATGCCGAGAATGAAAATTCCTCCTAATCCTCCGGTAACCAATCCACTCAGAATAAAGATCATATCCCAGACCGATTGTATGGAAAAAGTAGCCAGGAGTAAAGCACTAACGGTTGCGATCAAACCGGCTGCAACGGTAATCCATCTTGCCAGTTTTAAATGCACCTGGTCGCCATGGGCATCATTAAACCACCTTCGAAAATCGGTAGTGACGGTCGCCGATATACTATTCATACCACTATCTAATGTTGACATTGCCGCAGCAAATAGTGCCGCTATAACTAATCCGGAAATGCCAACGGGTAATTGCTGTACGATAAAAAGAGGTAAAATCGCATCAGTCTGCAACTCAGGTTTTAACAGCTGGGGATGACTCTGATAGAATAAAAACAGGCTGGTACCCAAAGCATAAAAAATGAGACCCGCAATCGGTGTAATCAGGGCATTGGTCCACAGGGCTTTGGCGGCTTGTTTTTCTGTAGGGGTGGTGAGGTATCGCTGGATAACCGATTGATCGGTCGTATAGCTGACCAGGCTGGTTACCATATTTCCGAACAACACCACCCATACCGCAGTAGTTGTGTAATCCGAACTCCAGGTGATCATATGAAACTTTCGTTGATCCCAGGCGGAGCCAACCAGATCCGCTGTATCCATGTCAATTTGGGAAAAGACGAAAACAAGACTGATTATAGCGCCCCCCAAAAGGACAATCACCTGGATAACATCAGTCCAGATTACCGCTTCGATGCCACCTAAAACCGTATACAAAGTGCTTAAAATGCCCATTGCCAGAATTGAAACATACATATTGATGCCCGTGACTAGTGAAAGTGCCATCGCTGGTAAATACAAGACGATAGCCATACGACCAATTTGTAACAGGATAAAATTGAAGCTACCTACCAGCCGGATCAATAAATTAAATCGCAATTCCAGATATTCATATGCAGTAGTGATGTTCAATCTTCTAAAAAATGGCAGAAAATAGCTGATCACCAAAGGTGTTATCAAGACAATACCGACGGCCCCCACATAATACGTCCAATCCGTACTATAGACCTTAGCTGGCAGTGCCATAAAAGTGAGGGCACTTAATTGAGTTCCAAAAATGCTTAAGCCTGCCGCCCACCAGGGAATCCGTTTGCCGCCCAAAAAGAAATCATCGGTAGTCTTTTCCCGGCCTGCCAGATAAAAACCCATGAACGTCAACAAGAGAAAATAGGCGCCAACCACTGAATAATTAAGATAGCCAAAAGCAGGTATATTACTCTCTATCCGAACATGTCTAACATTAGGTGTCCGATGAGCGGGCCGGTCTTCACCCGAAACGATCACGACACCTTTTTGCCAGGGTAAAGCTTTGGAGGTTACAACGCCCTTACCGCCAGGCATCTCCCCAATTTTAATCCAAGTATCGGTGATGGTGTGATATGATCTTATGGCGGGCGGAATACCCGGATTGTCATCTTTCAAAGTCCAAAATTGGTCATCCAATTCGCAGTCAGTGCCACTAAAAACCAGGATATGAGATGGACCGAAAGAGATAACCGGAGCTGCTACCACCGGTTTGTCTAAACTGCTGATTCTTTGCCAGCGCAACAAAGAGTCATGTTCACCAGGATTATAACGATACCCATCGGTGAGACATCGTCGCGGTACTTTTCCAGAATCAGCCTGAATGATTTCTGCGCCGCTAAAGAGATAGATTTCCATCTTTTCTCCACTATTCTGTGCCGCTAGTCCTGGTAAGACCCTGGCAGGTCCGGGCCATGGCCCGAGCTCTTGCCAGCTTGGTGTTTTTGATGACAAATCCAGTGACCAAAAATTCATCATAGCTGCCTTGGCATCTAAACTTGACTGTCCCCCCGCCACATAAATGGTATTTCGCATCAAGACTGCCGCTCCAAAGGTAAGAGGGCTTGGCAGATTGGGCAAGGTGTCCATCTCTATAGATTTACTGACTGGATTCCAAGTGATGCGAATGACTTTAGAAGAGACCTCTTGTTCGTTATGACCTCCGATGCATACTATTCCCGCGTCCGTATCTACCGTTGCAGCATAAGCCAATGGCTCCTGCAATCTGAATCCCTTTTGCCATTGTTCAGCCCCTTCTTCCAAAACATAAATCTCTTCATGGTAAACTTTTGTACCACCTTCAAACATGGAGGCCGTAAAATTCGCACCACCTGCCACGACGAGAGCACCGTTGCTAATACCAGCTATCGGCCCACCCACTGCCTCTGGAAGATCAGGCAATTCGCTCCATATGAGGTTAGGTTCCGGACTGGCATTTTGAGGTTCGCCGGAACAGGCGAATATTAGCAACGAGAAGAGACAAAGCCCTAATCTGACACTCAATGAAGCATCGAATCGATTAATCATTGGTTTTTCCTTCGTAGCCATCAATGACCGATAACATTCGAACCTGTAATTCATTTTGGCCCTGGATCATAAGCTATCCAATCAGGATCAACTCGGACCACTTCGACAATGGGTTGCCACCAGGTGACTCCTTCGCGGTTTCCCACCCGGTGATAGGATATGAGCAAATGATTGTCAGCGGTAGTAGTCATGTATGGGTAGCCCACATTGGTGTCAGGTTTGTCTCCATCTCGACGCCGGGCGATTTCTCTGGATGAACTCCAGGTTTTGCCATCGTCATTGGAGATCGCTACGTGGAGATATTGCCGCTGATTGCCAGTAAGCTCTGGATATTGCGAAAGATCATTCCAGCAGAAAACCAGTCTTCCGTCTCTTAGACGAATAATACCTCCCGGAGCATTGGGAGCTTTAAAATCAGTCGGTGAACTGCTGCTCCAGGTCTCACCGTGATCACTGGAAAAGCTTTGAAAAAAACGACCTTGTTGAGTTCTGATGATCATCCAAACCCTTTGATCTTTCAGTTGGATCATCACCGGCTCAAGCGCTCCCGGATGCCCGATAAACTCTCCGGGTGGTACGGTGATATCGTCAGATCCTATATGCCAGGTATCTCCTAAATCATCAGAATGCACCGTCACTATTTGAAAATCGCGTTCAGCCCGTTCTTCCAGATATTCCGTCGTATATGAAAGCGCTAAAATGATCCTTCCATTGTCAAGTTGCGTCACAGTATTAAATGAGCCAGTATAACTATGCCCGAAATCAACCTCTTTTGAGGCGGTCCAGGTTTTACCCCCATCACCAGATCGATTATGTAAGAGAATAGCGTGACCTGGTTGGTCCTTGTCGGCGAGCCGGAAATATCGCACACCAAAACAATGAAGGTTGCCTGTTTTATCGCTAAAAACAAAGCCTCCGTACACAACACCTTTACCAGGGGCATAAGAAAAAGCAGTATCCCGGCCGCTCCAGCTGAGACCATGGTCATCCGAATATCGGATAGTTACAGGTTGCGGGGGTCGCTCCACTTGCATATCTTTTGGATTGGTTGCAAACATCCGCATGGAAACGATCCGTCCATTTGGTAATGTTGCCAGATATTCAAGGCTATCATTATTGATCAAAACCGGTGCGACAGGTGGCTTTTGCTCATTGGTCGAAGGTGCAGTGGAAGAAGAGCATCCCAAGATCAGAGCTGATGCCAAAAACATAAAAATGGACAATAAGAAGTTATTCATCGTTTTCAAAGAGTGTGTTTACTCAAAAAATACCCAACACCAGTTGACCTTCGGGGGAACGGTCATATTTGTACCGCCAATCCAGGTCGACTTCACAGGTTACTAAGTTATAAAAGAAATTTGTTATTGCATTATGTCAGACATAATAATTTATAAATTCTTATATTTGATCAGAGCAGGCCGATTAGTCACTATGAAATTGAAATTCAGGCTTCAAAACCGATTGATAAGTACTATCTTCTCTTCAGTCGCAACATTATAAGATTGCCATGGGTAGAAAAAGCGCGCTAACGAAAATAAAACCGGTGAATACCTCATCGCTTGTCGACAAGGTCGAACTCCGGCTTTGGGAATACTTTGAAGAAAATCATCTAAAACCTGGAGATGCCCTACCCAAAGAACTGGATTTATCCAGAGAGCTGGGTGTGAGCCGTACTGTGGTACGGGAGGCATTTTCCCGGTTGAGAACATTGGGTTTTGTTGATTCGAAAAAAAACCGCGGAATGGTCTTGACCAGACCAGACGTGCTGTCCAGTTTTGAAAGGGTTTTAAATCCTAAAATCTTAAGTCATTCGACCCTTCAGGATATCTTCGAGTGGCGTATGGTCTTGGAAATCGGGTTGGCTGATTTGATCTTTTCCCGAAGAACGGAGGCTGACATTCAGGAACTGGAAGAAATCGTTGATCGGGCAGAACAGGATGAAGGAGTGGTAGCCGGATTTAATGCACATCACGAGATGGAATTCCATGGAAAGCTCTACGAAATGTCTGGCAACGACACCTTACGAAGATTTCAAGGTATGCTCTTTCCCGTCTTTCAGTATGTGATTGATCACGGACTCTTCATCAAAGATTACCCCTATCCAAAAGGATATGTTACTCACCGAAAGCTTTTCGAGATCATCAAAAAAGGTACTTCCAGTGAGTTTGCAATAGCCATGCAAGATCATCTAAAACCTAGTATGGACCGGATTTTGGGCTTGTACTCCGGCACTCCATCCTAGAATGATATGAATCTACGAGATATGGAGATAACAATGTATGGAGATAACAATGTATGAATTTCAATCTGGCTACCAAGGCTTTCTGAAGGCAGCAATATGTTTCTGTCTACCACTGACCGGGTTCACCCAACCGGCAGCGACGGTACAATCAGAGATCTATTATCCAACTGCCGGTTTAGATACTGCTCAATGGATCTCAATGAGTTATTTAGATGGTAATCTTACGCGACAAGAGATCCATAATACCTCTTCTGCTTCCGATGCTTACGTCAATTTTCAAAAGCGTATTTCCTCAGACAATGGGAAGACCTGGTCGGCATTCATTCCTTTAGCTCAAGTCACCCTGCAATTGGCAGAGGGAGGCATGGTCAAATACCCTGGACATTATACATATGATCCTACACTCAAGATACTTTATCAGTCTGTGATGCGACGACACTTTCCAGGCAAAAGGCTTTATGATTATTCGGAGCATGACTACATTGATCATTGTATTATAAGTGAAAATGGACAAGAAAAGGAACTTAAATATGAGGATGGGCCAGATTTTAACAAGAATGATCCATTCTACTCCACATATCTCCGGACAAACCGTGCATACATGGGTCAAAAAGTGACTGTGGCCCAGGACGGAACTGCCTATTATCCTATGATCTGTTATCGCCAGGAACATGAGAACGGCATAAATCAAGGTGGGGTGGTGCTCATGATACGGGACAGACACACTGGCGTCTGGTCTGCATCGAATCAAATATATATTAGCCCAAATATTTCTTCTCGAGGCCTTCTCGAACCCGAAGTAGCCATCCTGAAAAATGGGAATCTGCTGATCGTTTGCCGAGGGAGTAATGCAAAAGATCTGTCACATACGATTTTTCCAGATTCTTTACAGGCCCGCAAGTGGTATTCCATTTCTACGGATAGTGGGAAAACATTGTCATCTGTAAAGGAGTTTACCTATGAAGATGGTACTTCATTTTACTCCCCTTCTTCGATTCACTCTTTTATGCGCTCATCAAAAAATGGCAAACTTTATTGGCTCGCTAATATTGTCCCAGAAGAACCTATTGGGAACAGTCCCCGTCATCCGCTTTTTTTAGTTGAAATCGATGAAGATTTACCAGCTGTCAGAAAAGACCATCACATCTTAGTTGACGACAGGCGGCCAAATGAGCCCGATGGCGTTCAACTTTCCAATTTTTCTCTTATTGAAAATCGTGAGACCTTGGATTTTGAAATTTATCTCACTAAAATTGGTCAGGTACCCAATCATCTCTGGCATGGGAATGTATATAAATATAGCATTAAACTGACACAACCCTAACGATCAATAAAAGCTCGGATGTAAGATGAACTTTTACTCCGTATCACTTCGATTTTCTCTTTTACTTTTCATTCCCACAAGTATCTTGGAATGACCTACATTCATAATCTTACCTAGGAGGATGTTGAAATACTCACCTCGCGCTGATTTTACAAAATATAACTTTATACTATAACATTATTAATCCGTAAATCGCCGTTCCTGACTTTGTTGAGAATCAGTCTGTTATCCGGGTAGTGCGGTTCGTTACCTCCCCGCGCCCCCACAGACCCGTACGAGCGGCTTCCCCGCATACGGTTCCTCCGAATCAGGGTTTCGCTAAAGAATAGGAATGATATATTTTCGGACGTAATAGTGTTTGCCACTCCATCAATAAATTGTTGAAGTGGTCCCAGTTTTTGGAGCGACCTCCTCGTCGATTCAACCATTTAAATAATAGTTTAAATACTTCAAGGTAGTAGCGCCGAATACCATTAAAATTAAAGGTGATGCCATAATAATTGTAGTATCCGCGTAATTTGATATTTACTTTTGCTATCAGATCGACCGCTCGCATGTTCCTATTGCGCTTAATCCAGGTGGCCATTCTCCTTAAAGCTCCGGTAAATTTCTTCCGACTCGTTTTACGCTTCAATACTTTATACCCTTTTCTGCTCTTTCCAAGATAATGGGTGAACCCAAGAAAATCAAAGCTGCGTTCTTCGCCCTTACCTGTTCCTGCTAGGTCTATCAGCTTTGTCTTCTCCGGGTGTATACGTAACCCATATTTCTCAAATCGCTTTGGTAAAACCTTGAAGACACGCTTCGCATCTTCCAGATCACTGAAGCCTAAAACAAAATCATCTGCGTACCTCACTATCATGCTTCTCCCTTTCAGTAGTGGTTGTATCACTTCCGAATACCATGTATCCAGTACATAATGTAGATAGATATTGCTCAGTAGTGGGGAGATGGAACCTCCCTGTGGTGTACCCTCTACAGGGTAGGTAACCTGGCCAGATTCCATGATGCCCGCCTTGAGCCATTTATCTATCATTTTACGTACCAGTCCATCCTTTACCCGTAGGTCCAGAAAACTTCGTAACAGACCATGGTTGAGCTCCCCCGAAAAAGTTGCGAATATCCGCATCTATGACATAGCGTATCTTCCCAAAACTTACCTCTTCAAACAGGTAATCTATCGCTTGGTGCTGACTCCGACCCGGCCTGAACCCGTACGAGAATTCTTTGAATTCTTGTTCGTACACTGGTTCAAGTACCCTAGCACTGCTGTCTGCAGTATCTTGTCCTCGATCGTCGGTATGCCTAATGGCCGTGTCCCACCGCTATCTTTTCCTATGTACACGCGGCGGACGTTTGGAGCCCGATAGGTTCCTTTCTTGAATTTGTTCAGAAGCTCTGTCATTTTACCTATTCCTCCTTTTCCGTAGCTCTGCCATGTCTCTCCGTCCACGCCACTTGCGCTTTGTCTATTCAATCTTTTATATGACCCATACAGGGCATATATATCGATAAAGCCGTGCAAATTGTGCAACGTGCTGTCCTTGTGTTTCCTTGACAGTTGTGCTATCTGTATCTCTTTCGTTGACATCGTATATTATAAACTGGTATAATCAATGTGTCCAAAACACAGTCCCCCGTTTCGTGCTGCTCCCTTCCCTACTCAGTGGCTTTCCCCGGTTAGGATTTCCCACCTTTCCAACGGTACTATGAAGCGGCTAAGACTCCCTCTGTCATTCCTTCACCTTCGGTTTCCCTCGGCTTGCGTACCTGCTCCTGTCATCGCGTTTCTTCGCTGCAGGATGATGATGACACTGACCACCCTACACAGGCCTTTTGTTCAAGAGCTCGCCCATTTGCCCTTCTCCCAGCAGGAGACAGTAGGGTCTCCCGTGTTCCCGTACTCGCCCTCTATGTCTCTGATGCATTCTTTGACCCCGCCCGGACTTCGGCAGGATCGCCTTTGGCCCTACCTCCATATTGTCCCAGCAAAGTTGACTACTAAGACTCCAGATTTATCTACCCTTTCGAGGCTCTATCATACACCTTTGACACTCGCTGTCTACGCTTCGTACCATCCTCTCGAATGATTACGCAAGACTCGCTTCCGGAGGTTGGCTAAACCTTGCCGGATGGGGGTCGATACCCATTGGCGTGTGATGAGATGTTTCATTACACTCATGCTTTAATATTTATATAAAGCGCTGTGTGTAGTCCCCATCTCACGGACTTTCACGGCGCGACAACTTCCAGTAGCATCCTTCGTCTCGCCGCGTCAGAAACGACGATTTACGGATTCAGCATCAAATTGCGTATTTCAACAGCCTCCTAGAGATGAACGAACGATTTCCACTTTTGCCAGATAGAGATTTAGTGAAAATCTGTCCGTGAGTGTACGCAAGCTTCCTTTCTGTATCAACCCAGCTTCTTAGTATCAGCTATTTTTAAGCTACCTTATTAAATAACCAGTTGTATTAAGTTGTATTAAGTTGTATTCTTAAATAATTTTTTGGTATGAAATACTTTTACAATTTCTTACTGTTCTTATCGCCTTTCCATTAGCAGCATCTGAGTTTCAACTGGCAATTATTTCTGTTAATGTAACTATTCCGTACGACCACCGCTGCATGGGGACTCTGCCTACAAAAAGTAAAATTATTGCAGATTCACTCTTTGCCCATGGGTTTGTATTAATTGGAGGTGAATACCCGTTAGTGTCTGTGCTGTTGACTGGTGTGAAATCCGAAACGGAACCTTTGACCAATGGAGAAATGTATTGGCTAAAGCAGGTCATAGCACTCCTCAACACGTGATTGTTACCGCTCTCCACCAACACGATGCTCCTGTAATCGATATCGATGCTCAAAATCTCCTTTCTGCGGTAGGATTAAAAGACGAATTATTCCAAGTTGAGTGGCATGATAGGACCCTGACACTCGTAGCCAGGGAGGTATCTGCATGTATGGAGCTAGCTACATCTGTGACGCATTACGGACTCAGCGAAGTTGAAGTCAAACAGATTGCGTCAAACCGGCGCGTAGCACTTGAAGATGGAAGTGTATCTTTTGGCCGGGGCAGTTGAAGCGGAGGAACGAATTTATGGCCAATGCCTCAGTCGGCGAAATCGACCCAATATTAAAAACCATCACCTTCTTCAATAGTAACAAACCACTCGCCCAAGTTCACAGCTATGCCACCCACCCAATGAGTTATTACGGTCAAGGGGTACTTTCTTCGGACTTTGTTGGACTTGCACGAGCCCGTTTATATTGGGACAATATATCGATTCATCAAATCTTTGTTCCCGGGTGTGCGGGCGATGTAACCGCCGACAAATTTAATAATGGTTCTGAGGAAGATCGGCAATTACTTATTGATCGTCTCTCTTCGGCCATGGCCAAAGCCGGTGAGAACACTAAGCGCTACCCTTTGAGTGAAGTTGTCGTCCGCAATGCCAAACTTACGCTTCCATTCCACCCGGGTGATCATCTAACCAAAGAACGACTTATGCGTGATTGGAATAATACAAAACTCAGCACCGCTTTGCGGATCCTAGCTGCAATGGGACTGGCCAGTCGCAATCGCGTTGATAAAGGTCAGCTGATCGATTTACCATGTGTCGATCTTGGACATGCTCAAATCGTCCTATTCCCAGGTGAATCCTTTATCGGGTATCAACTCATGGCTCAAAAACATGCTGGTAAAAACTTCGTCATGTGTATAGGTTATGGTGAATCCTGGACAGGATATATTCCAACTGAAAAGGACTTTCTCGAAAATTTCTCAGACTCATGGTTATGGGTTGGCCCAGGTAGTGCAGAGCAAATTCGTAAACCAATATTTGAGGTGATTCGGCAATAACCGAGGTTAGATGGAAAACCCAATAAAAATTCGGATGAGCCTTATTCACGAGATTCACGCGAGTTCAAATTTTGCTGCCACTCCTTAAGATACTCGTGTATTCCTTTTTGAGTCCTTTCTGTTGCCAACTTCAACAATGATTGAGCTTCCGGATCCAGAAGTGAATGACCAGATTTTTGCTAAAGATGAGCAGCTTGTGCAGCGACTGCTTCATCATAATCAGCAAGAATCTCCAGTAGTGCAGCCAAATCACCTGAAGATCTATCAACTGCACGAATCGCGTACTGATGCGCAGAAGTTCGTCGCCCATCGCCATCCACATCGAGCCAAATTGCCCCACTGCACCCAACAACCTGGGCCTTCCACTCGGGCGATGCCGGTTGATACGGTTTGGCCGTCTTCCAATACAATCCATCGATACCGAGTCCCAATGCAATCGCGACAAGATGAACATCATGCTTTGGCTTCGGTAATCTCCATTTTCCCGACCACTTTAGGCCGGGTTGCATTGTATCGACCTGATCAGTGAGAAGATCTTGCTCAATAATCAACTGACCATTGGCATACAGATTCAATTTTGTTGCATTTGTCCAATGAGGTCCCAGCACACGCACTGAAAGCTCAATCGTTTCGTCAGGCGTTTGTGCAAGTTCACCAGACTTGTATTTGCCCGCCACTGTTAATTCAGCGAGAAGCCCATAACTCACCATAACACGGCCTCCTAAAAAATTACTAACAGCCATGTCGACATCGATATTGCCAGGATCGCTATCATGACAACGAATATACGTACGGCCTTGGCCTACAAAGTGCCTCCCCACATCATGTGAGTCGCTACTGCCTACTGGTGTTATTAAATAACCTCGGTTCAGTAATCCCATCCAATCTTGAAAAAGTTGTAACACATCGGTCTGTGTGGCGCTGGAATTAACCACTTCAAATCCATTGAATGTAATTGGCCAACCTTCGAGATTTTCGCCCACCACGGCGTTATGCAATCTTGTACCAAAGGGTGTAGTCCCGGCATGAAGGTCACGAGCATGATTCAATATAGTCACCTTCACGTTTGGAGTACGATAGATGCTATTGAGAATCGACCCCCAATCCGTCAGTTGATAGTTGGGAATCATCGAACCTTCTCCGGCAGGGAAAGCATTAAAATGACCAATGCCAGTCGTCACCTCATTTCCGATCACAGGGGTGAAGTATTTACGCACTTTCATTTTCCTGGCAAACTCATTGTGATCAATGTGGACATTGTGGTCTGTCGCGACTGGCAATTCGATACCTTCCGCTGCCAGCGTGATCATTCGTTCGTCGACCGTGGCATCTCCATGTCCTGAATGTGTACGAGTATGCACGTGGGTGTCACAGGCAACATATCCATCCGTAGAGACCTCTCGCCGAATCCGCATTTTCTGAACCACTTTTTCACCGACATTGACACTAATTTCAACCTGAGCCAATGAGTATTCAAATCCACGTCCGGCAAAGATCGTAGAGGTTCCTGCTGGTAATCCAAATGATGCTTTACCAGTCGAAGTGAAAACAATCCCAGGCCGAACAGCCAAATGATCATTACTGAGCATATTAGTTGATTGCAATGCACCATCTTGATTAACTATCGTTATTCTTGCCGGCAATGGTTGCTGCGATTGCTCGTCAACTACATCTATTTGCACTGTGGCCTCGGCCAACACCTCACTCCTTGGCCTCTGGTCAAGTACGATTTCCCCAACTCGGATATCGTCGGGTACCATTTGACTTCGTTGAACTTGATCAATACGCAAGACATTTTCACCATCCGTCAGTAGCCCAGCTGGCACTCCAAAGTAAATGACCATGTCATTCTCATCTACTGCCAATTGGCCAAGTTCTTTGTCGTTGAGCTCAAGTCGCCAGGCCTGCTTGACATCTTGTTGGCGTAGTCTTATCGTTTGCTCGGACCGGTTATCGCGGCCTTCGAATTTCAGTTCAAGATGTGTGGCCTCCTGTTTTTCAGGAAACTCTGTCCACTCTCGTTCACGACCGATTCGTAAATGATGTAATTGTTCGGTAAGTACTAGTTGACTACTCACAAAAACGTCGCTGAAAGCAAGAATCGATAATCCAAAACAGACAGAAATAATCTTTATCATCTCAATTTTTACATAATGTATTTTTCAAGAAATTTAATACCGGTTTATATCCAGTATTGATTGAAGAAGCCTGTCTCAGATATCTGTAAATCCAATCTACCAATACCGTCCAAGTAGCGATCAAGATACGAAATACAATATAATGCGCCATAGATTTGACGTACTACTGACATTAATATTTTCCCATGTTTAAAGAAGATAAAAACAGGATGGAAAGGACTTATTATTTGGATGTACACTCTCCAGTAGGTCTATTAATTGTGACGATTACACCTCATTCGGTTCCGAAATCATCATAGGACTTTTCATAGAAATCACTCTGTTTTGAAATTTCTATTCATCTGGTATTTGATATTTCAACACTGAATAAATGATGGACTCTCTAATACGGAATCTCCCATTCTGAAAACTATTTTATATAAATCCGAAAATATCAAGTCACTCGACCCCTCAGAATATCTTCGAGTGGCGTATGGTCCTGAAAATTGGATTAGCGGATTTGATTTTCTCCCGAAGACCGGAGGCTGACATTCAGGAGCTGGAAGAAATCGTTGACCTGGCTGAACGGCGTGGTAGCCAATTTTAATGCACAACGCGAAATGGAATTTCACGGAAAGCTCTAAAGAAATGTCAGGCAACGACACATTACCAAGATTTCAAGGTATGCTCTTCCCCGTTTTTCAGTATGTGATTGATCATGGGCTCTTCATCAAAGATTACCCTTATCCAAAAGGATATGTTACTCACCGAAGGCTTTTCGAGATCATCAAAAAAGGTACTTCCCGCGAGTTTGCCGTAGCCATGCAAGATCATCTAAAACCTAGTATGGAACGGATTTGGGCTTGGGTATAAACAATGGTCCTGAGAAAATAATCGAGATGAGCTGAGCCCATTTTTTTTTGTATTTAAGAGCATTCACGGAAGTTCTAATTTTAATTAATGCAACGATTGCTATTCTCCTCCAATATGTTTTTGATAAAATTTCCAGGCTTCGTTAGCTACATTTCTTCCCAATTCCAAACCGGCAATATTGTCTGCTTGAATATGATAACCTCCCATGACCCTGGAGATTCCAGCCATTTCCGCTGTTTCGGTAAACGTCGGAAATCTCAATGTAACGGTATCCCCCAAATTGTCTGGTTCAGTCAATGCACCAGCCACCAATTGAACTTCCTCTCCAAATTCATCACTACCGGTCCACAATTTTAAAGCCTCAGCACAACCACCACTGATGGTACTGTGTCCGGATGTATAGCTGGGAAACGGTGGGCACAAAAATGTTTCCGGTGAATACGGTCTCCATTGACTTCCGTCCATCTCTAAAAAGCCTTTGCCCTCACCACCCCATGCCTTGATCTTTTGATTCTCAAAATATTGATGTACCAAAGCGTAGGGTCTTGCATAATCGTAAAACATTTTTGAATCCCACGAAGCGATAAATGCATCCATAGCCACTACCTGATTATAGAAATACATTTTTACATCGTCGTCAAGCGTATGACGATCCCTTCGTGATACATCCTGGGCAAATTTTAACCAGTGCCCGGCCTGTTGGACAGATTTTGGACCATCACGCATAAACTCAACTAGTGCTTTTTGTTCATCGGTTAAATTAGACTGCATTTCAATTACTTCCCTGACTTCTTTCTCGAGTTGCTCTGATCCAATCATTGGCGGTGGACCGGGTCGGAACTGGTCTCCTGATTTCATTGCCACGGGTCTGACCTTGTCCCAAAATGGAGTTAAACATTCCGGGGCAAATCTTCCACCCTTTCCATCGGAAAAGTATTTGGGTTGCCACCGGTTTGGATCAACATTCTTGTCGACTGAATTAATCGGTTGATATCCTACATAATTGAAATAGGGTTCTCCATTGGAACCGGATTCTTCACCATATTGATTTGACCCGTCTCCTTTCCGTGCTTCGATCACGGCTTTCGCCGTTAGATTTCCGACTCCCTGGGGAGTGAGAGGATCGATAGACTCATCATTTGGATCCAAGCCTAATTCTCTCATGAATGATGCAAACAATTCCTTGTCGGTATAGTAGTATTCATTCATCGCCCGAAAAGCAGCATAACTTATGGCGATTTCCTTATTCTTTAAAGAATGTTCACTAAGTGGTCTTCTCTCGACATCATGTAAATAAACTGGTTTTGCATTGACATCATATCTTGACCAGGCATCAAAAACGGCCACAAAAATGAGTCCCAAATATCGTGAGGTGATCGTCGGCCGGGGCTTAAACCTCTCCGTATCATTTGCCGTTGCCGTGAGTGCGATCTGACCCCATCGATAAGCCAAATTATCAGCTCCTTTGGGTTCTGATGCGATTGCACTAGAATTCTCCAGTTCGTTCTGGCCTCCATTCTGTTTACAGCTAATGAATAACAATATGACGCTAAAAAGAAAAACCGTCTTAAACATATGCTTATTTAAATTTTGCACTAATAACGTAATCTACCCTTGCAAACGCTGCAAACAAAATAATAAAGACTTCAGAAACTTTACAGTCATATTGGCTTTCTGTTCCCAAATAATTTGCTCGTTGGCGGTAGTCAAATTTGTCCAAACCTACTAGTCATGTCTTTTCCTCCGCTTTATCTTTTCTTACCGGGCCACTCCCAATTTATTAGATCATCACTCCATGCAATTCCTAACGAAGCATTTCGATCGAAATCACCTTGCTCTTCAGTTTTGGGGCCGGAGCCATGAAAAAACATCACATATTTGCCCAGTTTCTCATTGTTCTTGAGATTCACTACGGTCCCAGCACTAATCCTCCCCTTTGCCCAATCCCATTCGTTTTGACCCAAGGTAATAAGATTTCCAAAGTTACTCCAGTTCTCAAGATTTGAGGAACGCTTGATGGCGATTCCATTGGGCGGAGAATGAAATAATATATATTCATCTTTCTCACTGAGCACGCATACATTTTCACCCGATTCGGTATGACCGAAAAGTGTCCAGTTTTTTAAATCATGACTGTATGACATACTCACGCCATTTTGCTTGTAAAAACACCACCATTTTCCTTTTTCGTCTTTATCCTCCAATAAATAGGGATCTATCATTCTGCCCAGGTCAGCAATTTGCACATCGGGTCCCTTTACCATCATTATTTCCGGGCTGCTCCAATTTACTAAATCTCGGCTCCGCATGGTATAGAGTCTTGATTCAGATGTGCCATACCTTGGCTTCTGATCAGCTGTATAATCTGGACGGGGATAAGTTTGTAAGCACAAAATCCATTCACCCCCGAATCGAATGACGTTCCCGGGACTACAATAATTTAGCGCCTGATCTCTTTCCGTAATAATCTTTACCGGACTCCATTGAAGCAGGTCAGAAGATTGACTGGTGGCGGTATAAGAATAAATTCTACCATTTTCAGTCTTCACCAGAGTGAAAAAGAGAAAGAAAGTATTCTCATGAAATAAGATCGCAGGATCACGGTAAGCTGTCGTATCATCTCCCTTAAAAATAATGGGAGACTCCAGGGAGGTCAATAGACTGATTTGTGCATCGGATCGGCTCGCCAGAAGAACTAAGTAGAGCAGTAATAATACAATAAAATGATTTTTCATAAAATTCTTGCCATCAAGGATACATCCAGTTAGCATTGGCTCAAAATAGTTGTCAAATTTGCATAATTTATTGACAGCGTACTATTGCTTTCTTCATTCCACTTTGCTAATAAAATCACTAAATACCAGAAGAACCAGCATTGATCTTCTCACTGGTGGATTGCGTCACAAAGTTGTTATGTCTAATAAAACCGACGCCACAACCAATCCTTCCGGTATGCTGCTAATTGGTTTTTATAAATGCCAATAAATTATGATCTAAAGACAAAGGTATCTTAACATTCAGCGAGCTCGACCTCGCTCGTTCTTATGGATAAAGTTAAACTCACCCAACTACCGGAATCCAGTGCTTAATTTCTCAATGGTGAAAACCACCAATTAAACCGTATTTTTAGCACATTATTCACCAGATCAGGAAGATTTTCAGAAAAACAATGGATTTTAAAAAAATACTGCAGTCGACCATCGAGCCGATTCTGATTTGCATAATCTTTATACCTACTTTCACTATTGCTCAGGAACTAGGTGTTGAAATCTCGAATGAGGGTGTTTTGGTAAAGGAAGGAAATGAAAAAGTGCTCTTCTACCAACAAAAAACGAAATCTCAAAACCACGCCTTTCCACGAGCAGACTATATTCATCCTCTTTATGGCATCGATGGCCAGGAGCTCACCGAGGACTTCCCGAAGATCACCCACACCACCGGGGCGTATTTTGGACCTGGCACCAGGTAATAATCGGCGATAAACATGTCGGAGATGCATGGGCATGTGACAACATTAGCTGGGATGTGCAATCTATAACTCACGATCTGACCTCAGACGGCAGCCTGAGACTTAAGGCTCAAACCGATTGGGAATCACCTCTCTGGCTAAACAAACAAGGTAATCAAGAACCATTTTTGCGAGAAAATACAACGGTATCTATTTATCTCAAAAAAAAGAACTACCGGGTGATTGATTTTGAGATTTCCCTTTTGGCTTTGACCCCTCAAGTAAAAATAGGTGGTTCTGATGATGAAAAAGGTTATAGTGGATTTTCTGTCCGGATGAAATTGCCTGAGGACATCACCTTTCAATCAAATAATGGAGCCGTGACTCCAACCACCAATGCTGTCGAGGCTGGTCCCTGGATGCAAATGGAAGGATCTCTAACCCGTGATGACCAAAAATCGGGTATCGTGATTATATCGCATTCAGAAAATCCCACTTATCCGGAACCCTGGATTTTGCGCAATAAAAACAGCATGCAAAATGCAGCTTATCCCGGCCGGTATCCTGCAGAGATTTCAGATAAGGCCCCAACAATACTAAGGTATAGAATGGTGGTATATCAGGGAGAAATGAAAGAAAAAAATATTTCCCGATTGCAGAAAAGCTACTAGTGTTTAAATTCTACTTACCAGATCCATCTTCAATTCGATTCATTAATCTCAGGAGGGTGGCAACCATTTTAACGGATGCATTTTTCTCCAGAAAACTTGATCTGGCTCTCCAGGTTTCATAACCTCCCAAGTCATGTTGCTGTGGAGTAGGCAAATACCCATAGTAGCCATTAGCCAGTGAAATGGTAAACATATCCTCAAAAGGACTTTTGGCCTTTAATTCCAAACCAATTTCGGCAAATGCTTCACAAGGAACCGCACTAATAGCCAGATCTCCCAATTTCAGAATTTGCAACGGAATTGATACATTTTCCGGGTAGTCTTTCATAAATAGAGTCTCCCGGGCATATACTTCTTCAGAAGTCTGCATCACATCGCTTTTAGCGCTTGCCACAATTTGTTCCGCGCGCTTGACTTCTTTTCTATCCGGTCGCCGTACTCCCAACAAGAGATCTTCTTGCAGCGAGGTGAGTGGAACCCAATCTCTGTATTCCAGCCCCTGCACTACTTTAAGAGCTTCAGCAGCCAGCCGGCTAGCTACATATTGCATCTGCACATATGGCGTCTGGTGCTGTAAATATTTTCCTGAAAAATCGATATTATTAATATCACCACTGGTACCATTTGACATAATCCCTACAAATGGTGTCTTTTGATTTTGGGTACCTAAATGATCAGCCATCTGTTTTGCAAATTGGGCAAAATAATCAGCCGACACTTCACCGCTGGGAACGAAGCCCACATAATGAAGGGAATAGTTAGCCAATAATCCGATGTAATCGCCATCAACAGCCCGGAGCACCACTACCGGGAGCTCCGGATCGATCGGTCCGGACTGTTCCAAAAGATTAGGATTATTCACTCCTGGATTCATTTTCACCTGATCCACCCCACCAAAAGGATTAGGCATGGGTGTGCCCGGTTTCATCTTCCACCTGCGGCAAAATACTTGATTGGGTTCTGATCCAAACCCCCATCCGATACGAGCTGGCACCAGGTTGGCGTTGGCCCGGACAATCGCATCGGCTATTCGGTCACTGATAAATTGCAAATAATCCGAGTCGGGATCGCTCTGAAATACCGAACAGGAAGTGCCTCCCGAATGGGTGTGGGTAGCTGAAATCAACATATTGCCGGGAGGAATTCCGGTTATTTCGGATGCCCGGTCTTTTGCCTGATCGACCGTCTCACGGGTTAACATGCAAAGATCTGCTACAACGATAGCCAACTTCGTGTCGCCATCATCAAGCACGATACAGCGGGCATGAGTTTCATCATGGATATTGGTGATACGCGTATCCTGAAAATATCCGTTAGTCGAGGTGCCAATTTTTGGGGTGATATTACTAATAGAAGACCCAGCTCTGAAAACTGGAAGGACTGAGTCTTGAGCGAAAGAAGTAGAGGTTGACATAATCAGATAGATGGGTAGAGCAAATAAAAAATTAGTTTTTGTTTGATACATAATTTAAGGCATAATCGATTTCTCTGATACATTGGGAAGGCAGAACAAAAGGTCTACATTCCACCATTGTTTTAATCCCTAAGCGCTGAAAACGCAGCTAGTAGGCAAACCCGAGTTAGTCCAGAATTTAGACCGGGAAACCAGGTTTAGGATACGAATAAATGCCATTGGCATCGGGTCTTACCGGAGCCTGATCCCAATTGGTAATGTCGCGGTCTAATAGAGCATCCGAATTTAAAGCATCATCCCAGGTAATCAAATGACCGGTATGAGCACCCATCCTACCCATAACAGCAGCTAGAGTGCTATAGGCTCCCCGTTGGGTGTCATTATGAGGCTTATTATTAATGATGGCGTCAAAAAGCCGGTCATGCTCTATTTGAAGCGAATCACCGCCATCCTTTTCATCAAACTTCCAAATGAGTTTACCCGCATGATTCTTAATTCCTTCATGCGGATTTGCGGTACCTTTTGTGCCGGTAAACCACACGCCATTCTTCGCCAAAGTCCGATCAATATTACGAATCTGACTGTGCATCCTCGTACCGTCAGGATAGGTATACTCAATATAAAAATGGTCAAATACATCGCCGCTGTCCGGTCCCTCCAGTGCTGCTCTTCCTCCCAGCCCTTGTGCACTAACCGGATAACTATCCTTGACCCAATGCACGATATCGGCATTGTGTATTTGCAGGCCAGCCGGAGCACCTGCCCAAAGCCAGGTGAAATAATGGTAGTTTTTAATCTGAAAAGCTAATTCAGAAGTCGTCGAAGCCCGGGGTATTAATTCATAACCGCCTTTCATATAGTAACAGGTACTGGACAGTACATCGCCTATTGCTCCTTTCTGGATTCGTTTGACCATCTCAGTATGGGCCGGGTCATAACGATTCTGCAGACCCACTACCACTTTTAGATTCTTTTCCGATGCCAGTTTCCCTGTCTTTAAAATTCGCTGGGTACCGGGTCCATCACAGGAAAGCGGTTTTTCCAGAAAAACATGTTTGTTTTCCTGAACAGCAAACTCGAAATGCTCTGGCCGAAAAGCCGGGGGCGTAGCAAGAAGCACTAAATCACATTCACGAATGACTTTTTGATAAGCATCAAATCCAACATATCTCTTTTGAGACGGCACTTCAATTTGTTTGCTAAGCTCCTGTATGGCGCTTAATTGCTTCACACAATTTTCGGTTTGCTCCGAAAAAACATCACCAACTGCCACCAGACGATTTCCGGGATTAGCCATTAAAGCCTGTGACGCTGCTCCGGTTCCTCTGCCACCACAACCCACCAAGCCAATTTTTAGACCATCGGAAGCGGATTTATCTTTAAATCTTTGGATACCCGGCCGTATCAAAATCCCTCCGGCCAGCATCGATGATTGTTGAATGAATTTCCTTCTATCGTGATTTGCCATTTGATATGAATTTTATGCGTCTTTGCAACTTGCTTTCATAAAAATAACAAAACTAAAAGATCAAATGTGCAAAAGGTCTGATGACAACAGATTTGAACTGACGGAAATATTTGTTCAGAAGATTTAATACTTGGTTTCAAGAGCATTGATAATCAATGTTTTAAGTTTATATTAAGCTATCCAATATACCCAAAGCTGAACAAAAATGATTCAAGTGTCCCAATTGTCCCGCAATTAATGCTTTCACCCAATACAGCCTAACTCACTATTGTTTCCTTTGGTAAAATTTTCATTTTGCATTAACTACCTGTGGAGCACTCAAAATGTCCAACTCTTTGTTCGCTATACCAATAGTTGATGTAAATTTTATATGTGTATCCCAGTGTTTACGGAGTGAAAGCAACATAAAATGTTGAGGACCACAAAGCTAGAGGTCATTCAATTGGCCAACCTATGAGTTCTTGTCCATGATAGCTTATCCACAATGTCTTGTTAAATTTAGGAACACCGAAGGAATATCTCAAGGGAGGGAAACTCTTTAATCTTAATTAGGCATTGCTCTTTGATGTAAGAACACCGCGGATCTCTCTGAATAATAAAATTGTTCTGTAGTCGGCCCTTTTTTTGAAACCAAGAATGTGAAGAGCCTACATCCTTTAGCAGGTCCGCTTAAAATTGACATCCCCTATTCTTTATTACCAGTGTAGCATTTTCACCAACCTGAAACCCGGGATTGAGCTCCACCACTGGTGCATCATAAAGACCAAAATGAGAAAGCATCAGACCAGGTGTCGTGGAGATGGTATCCACTGCTCTGAAAATACCATTCGGCTGATCCAGAAGTAAAGTCTGGATTTCGAGGCAATCATAGCAGCTACTGCGAACTTCCTCTTCATCCAGACAGCCGCTCCCATTACTGCCAATGGTCACCGGCTCACCATTTGTAAGCTGAGCACAAAGGGGTCTGATATTGCAAAATGATAAATTTGGATTGTCAATGATTTCAGTTCTCCCTGAGAATCTATATCCATCCAGTTGACTGATATTCTGCAATGAGATATTATCAACTATTTGCAGCCTGAGGTTGGATGCAAGACCACTGATTCCATCCAGATGGATGAGGTTTTCGTTTTGAAGTATGATGAGACTACCTCCAATCTCCTTGATAGTTTCGAGCCCGGCCAAACTATTGATCAGGTGGTTGTTTGAGATTCTGAGGTCACCTCCGACATAGTGCAGATTAATACCCTCTAGTGTCGGTAATCCCTGACAAGAATCAATAGTGAAGTCGCCCTTGATAGAATCGATCTTAAACAAACTATTCAAATTAGTAATGTCAGTGTCGGCATCTCTAATTAGCACATTACCAAAAATCTCCGTGCAATCGGGATATCTGAGATGAAAACTGTCGATTTCTTCCTGGCTATTAAGATTTACCTGGTATGGACATGGCAGGTAAACCCCGCACGCTTCGACGACATCATTTGGACCATCGCAACCCTCAGCATTGTTTTGAATTTCCAAAAGCATACCAGCTTCAATAAAATTACAAACCGCTGGAATATTACATAGTGACAACAAAGGATTGTTGAGAATTCTAATATTTCCACTAATATGACTAAAAGCAGAAAGTGCCAAGATGCTTTGAAGCATTTGATTATCATTGATCGTAATCGAGGTGACTTCAACTAACGAATCCAGACCTGTTAGATCCGCCAACTGCTCATTGTCACTGACGATAAGGCTTGATCCGATATAGAACAGAGATTCTAACGATGTAATTTCGGTCAATTCAGAGTTTTGCTGTATTTTTAAATTTTGACTAACAAATTGCAGGGAATCCAGCCCGTAGAGAGACACCAAATTTGTATTGGCCACCAGACTCAAATTTGTCAATTCTTTGATCCGTTGCAATCCCGATAGACTGGCTAGTGATGGGCAATTGGTAATCGTTAAATTGCTACCAATAAAATCAACATTATAGAGGTCTTGAAGATCTGACAGGTTAGGATTATCCATAATCGATAAATTCGAAGAAATCATCCTTAATGAGCCCAGGCCCGATAAAGAAGACAAGTTGGCATTGTATCTCAAAGTCAGATAATCAACATTCAGGATCGAGTCCAGTCCATTTAGATTAATAAGAGCATCGCAATAATTGACATTCAAATTTGACAATGATTTTAGAGCGGAGAAACTGCCCAAAGAATTCACCTGAGGACATGTAGATAGATATAGAGCACTAACATAACTGAGGGAGGGAAAGAAACCCAAACTCTCAAGTGAATCACAATCATTCACAAATAGAGTGCCACCAAAAGGCTGAAAAGCATTCCCAATTCTTTGAAGGCTTTGGAAGCCATCAAGTTCCTTTAGCCTGTGATTAAACCCTATAAAAACATCCCCATTCACCGTAGCCAGACTATCCAATCCTTGGATGGATTCAAGATTTGTTAATCGGATTCTTAGACTGCCTCCAATATGATTGAGTGGATAAAGACTATCGATGCTAACGATATCTTCACCTTGAATTACCACCTCTGAATTTATCGAGTTACAATCAGGGTAGCGAATGGGAAAACTATCAATGGATTCCTGCGAATAGAAAAGACCGGAAGGACACTGGGCATATAATCCTATGTCTAGCAGAATAAAACCCAGCACCAACATCAGATTCCTCATAAAGCCCCTTATCTAGCTTGATTGTAAATGAAATCCAATATAGTATATTCTGAAAGAAGATTATCCTGGTCGATACCAAGCAAATAATTGCCGAGTATCGATTTGTGTCGGATTACCAACTACCCCTTCCTGCCTATTCGAACCACCCAGAATATAAATTTTGGGCATTTTTTTAATTTATAAGGGCATATTTGCATTCAAATTCGAAACCTCAAGAAATTATTGGCAGATGATGCTGCGAACTTTGTGCTAGAGACAAAGTAAAACTTATCACTTAATCGGATGGATAGAATCACGACTATGCCTGGCCCCTACCGCCCCCTTACCTCTACCCTCGGTGGTATCAAATAATAAAGAACGGGTGTCACCAATCGACTCAACATCGTCGAACTGATTAGGCCACCAATTAGTACTATAGCCAGCGGACTAATCAACGGACTATTTTCAAGCACCAGTGGTGTCATGCCAGCTATTGCCGTCAGGCTGGTGAGTAAAATGGGTAGAAATCGGGTTTCGGCACCATCCATCACGGCCTGATAAAGATCCATACCTTTTTCCCGAAGGCCATTAGTATAATCGACCATCAGAATTGAGTTTTTCACCTCGATACCTGCCAGGGCAATAATGCCGATCGTAGCGACAAAGGACAAAGTCTCACCTGCAATCCAGAGGGCTACTAAAGCCCCAATAAAACCCATTGGTATCACACTTAAAACAATCAGGGTTGATTTAAACGTCCGAAATTCAAGAATAAGGATCGCTAACAAACCAAAGACTGTCAAAATAATAATCGTCTCAATGCCTCCAAATGATTCTTCCCTGGAAAGCCGTTCACCCGCTGCCATAAGACGATATCCCTGGGGTAATTTTATTTCGGAATTGATACGACCAATGATCGCATCCGTCATCTGATCGGTATTATATCCGGTTTGCACGAAACTACTCACCTGACTATATCTTTCCTTATTATAATGCCGGATTACCGGAGGTGCAGGCAATAGCGAAATCGAAGCAATCGACTTCAGTGGAACTAAGTCTCCTCCCAAAGAGGTGACATGAATGCGGTCAAAATTCTCCAGAGCATTGGTACTATTTTGACGAATCGAAACCTGCATTTCAATCTCATCATCACTCGCATTTCTTAATTCTCCGATTTCCAGGCCGGCGATCGCCAAACGGACCGTTTTAGCAACTTCGGCGGAGGTGAGTCCATAAAAGCCAGCTTTGTCTTTATCAATTTTAATCGTAAATTCTGATTTTTTATACTTCAAATCATTTCTCACATAAAGGTTACCCTCGGTCGAATGAAAAATACCTTCCATTTTTTCACTTAGTGATTCAAGGGTGTCAAGATCACTGCCAATGATTCGCATTTCAATCGGAGCACTTACCGGAGTGCCTTGCTGAAATCTTCTGATCTCCACTCGCGTTCCGGCATAGTCGTCTAATTGTCCCCGTAGACTGTCTGCAAAGTTCAAGATCTCAGGTACTTCGGCATAGTCATCCAGATAAACCATGATCTGACCCAGATTGTCTGACGATTGCTTTTGGAATTCGTTATAGTAAATCCGTGGATTGCCTTTACCGGCATTGCTCGCCACCCGGACAACATCCGACTTTGCCAAGAGAAATTTTTCGATTTTTCGAATCACTTTATCCGTATGCTCAAGATTGCTTCCTGGCTCCGTTTCGATATCGATAACTACAATGGGTTTTTCGGAGGCCGGAAAAAGACTTAATCCCAATTTAGGAATGAGCAAAAATGATGACCCAAAAATCAATGCTGCTCCGACTAAAGTAAGGACCGGATGTTTAATACACCATTTTAATAGCCGCTGATAGGGATCATTAATATATAACTTAAAAGCACGGAAAAAATAATTGCCCTTAGAATGGCTTGATTTTTCGTGTCCTTTTAATAAAATACTAGATAGGAAAGGAATTATAGTAACCGAAACAAAAAGTGAAGCCAACACGGTAAGCATCACTGCCATCGGCAAAGACCGGATAAAATCGCCCGATCCTTCCGGCAAATTCGCAAGGGGTAAAAAGGCCAATAAAAGAGTGGCGGTACATCCTAGAATGGCCACTATAATATGATTGGTCGCCGACACGGCAGCTTCCTTAGCAGAAATACCTCCCCGCATATACCGCTCAATATTTTCTACCACCACAATACTATCATCAACTAGTAAACCAAGGGCAATCACCATGCCCACAATGCTCAATTGATTGAGCGTGTAGCCCATCAGATCAAGTAAAAATAATCCGATACTCAATGACAAGGGTATGGAGATCATCACGATAATAGATGCTCTAAATCCCAATGGTAGCAAAGTGAGTAAAACCAAAAAAATGGCAATAGCAAAATCCCAGCCCAATCCCGACAACCGATGTTTTACTCCTTTTTCCTGATCAAATGCATGAGCCATTTCGATACTGGCAGGTAATTGTGCTGAAAATTCCTCCAGAATCTCCTCCATGTGTTGTCGGGTAGCGATGATGTTTCTTTGATCTTTCATCGCTGTAATCACCCAAACGGCCCGACGACCATTGTAACGCGCAATGTGGTCTGCGTTTTCCAGACTAAGGTATACATCGGCCAAATCTTTTAACCGGGTTATATTGCCTTGTGGACTGGTATTTAAAATGGTATTTCTTACATCGTCGATATTTTCAAATTCAGATTGAGTCTTTATATTGTAGGTTCTTGCTCCAAGATCAATATCCCCTCCCGGTATATTGACATTGTTGGCCTCAATTAAACCCAAGACCTGATTAAGGCCCAGTCCTAATTGAGCCATTTTCTCTAAATCAATTTCTATTTTAATCAGTTGATCAGGCACTGCCTGCACTTCCACCCATTTAATATCCCGGATACGCTCAAGATTTTTTTCGAGTAGCTCGGCATACTTTTTCAATTCCCGCATTTCAGCAGTTTCAGAAATTAATGCTGTTTGTAGTATAGCCACATCACTGCTGGCAGCCCGCTGCACATCCAACCGAATTAGGCCTTCCGGCAAATCACGACGCAATTGATTGATTTCACGGTTAATGTCATTATTCTTATTGTCGACATTGACCCCATAATTAAATTCAACCAACATGACCAACAATCCATCACGAATGGTCGATTCAATTTTTTGATATCTTCCAATTTGTAGAGTTCCTCTTCGATGGGGTCAGCAACCAATTCTTCCATGTCAGTGGGTGACGTGCCTGGATACAACCCTACGATGCTAAATATCGGAGCACCAAAAGGCGGATCTTCACTGCGCGGCATATTGAATAAAGAATTCATGCCCAGGAGTACCGCAGCAATAAAAATGATCAGCGTAAACTGATAGTTCTGAACAAAAAACCGGTTGAAATTCATTGGATTTGTTTTTAGGGTTGATTAGTGCTCGGCAACTACAATCTGGTCACCTTCTTCAAGATAAACCGCTCCAATCGTCACGACTTGGTCGATCCCCTCAAGGCCCGGTTCGACAATCACCCTGGCTCCCAGGACACGTGTAATAATGATCGGAATAATTTTTGCTTTTCCCTGAAGATCGATCACAAATACGGTAGCCTGCAAGCCGTTGGTATTTACGAGCGCTTCTATAGGAATCGTCGTTTGCATTTTGGCAGCACCAGGTGCCATCTGAACCTTACAGATCATACCAGCTGCCAGCGAAGGAGGTTGCTTTTTAAAGATCAATTCGATATCCAGCGTACCACTGGCGTCACCAGCGACCACTGCTTTGTCAGATACAATCGCTTCGTACATCTCACCCGGATATGCATCCAGATTGATGACGGCTAAATCACCTCTCTTAATCTGACTCCAATCGCGATCGATTAATCCGGTTTTTACGCGCCAATCCTGATTGGCCACGCCGAGTATCACATATACAGGCTGACCTGGACCAGCAATCTCACCCTCATGTAGCAGCTGTTGTACAATTTTTCCACTAGTCGGTGATCTGGCTTCACTGTATTGCTGATTAAATTGGGCGATGGTCTGGTTTTGTTGGGCGACTTGCAGAGCCGTACTCGCATTTTGCACTTGCTCCAAGGTGGCCACACTATCTGCATGTAGATTAGAGACTCGTTGAAGATCTCGTTCCGATTTGATAACCACTTCTTCCGCCTGCCTCACTTGAGCATCAATTTCCGTCTTTAGAAGAGTGGCTAAAAGTTGTCCTTGTCGTACGAAATCTCCTTCCTTAAAGTAAGTT
Source organism: Saprospiraceae bacterium (assembly GCA_016711125.1). Lineage (GTDB taxonomy): Bacteria > Bacteroidota > Bacteroidia > Chitinophagales > Saprospiraceae > JABDMH01. The sequence continues at coordinate 274,561 of JADJTQ010000010.1, forward strand.
CGATCAACCACTCCACCTGTTTTAAAGGCTGGTTTGCCTTCGGTTTTACTAACAATCACTCCCATGCTTTTGATCGTTGCAAGCAGTGAATCCTGTTCAACGGCGGCAGTCTTGACAAAAGACTGGTGCTGGTGGCACGTGGTGAATCGACTTGTTCCGTACCTTGTGGTTGCGATTGGCAGCCCATCTGGGTTAGAATGGCAAAGCCGAAGAAATAAAAGTAGATTTTCATTTGAATTTGGTATTGTGAAATGATGTAAATTTTTAGTCGATCGGGTACAAGGCATTTACATAGTGGTACTGTGCCCATCTATTCCATGCCTGGTACCGGCTGATTAGGTAACTAATTTCTGATTGGGTTATCTGGGTCCGGGCATCAAGCAGTTCCAGGTAGTTGGCTGAGCCAGCCTGATATCTTTTCAGAACATCCCGATAGATGCTTTGTGCAGCGTCGATTCTGAGCTCAAAAGTCATCGCCTGACTAATACTGGCCTCCAGATTTTCCTGGGCTATTTCGCGTTGCAATGTTAGGTGCTCTTCGACATGGTGTCTTTGTTCCCTTTGAACTTCCAGTCCGGCCGAAGCCTGTTGTCGTCGCATTTGATTTCGTTTGCCATCGAAAAGATTCCATTCCAGATTAATACCCAGGATGGCATATGGTGCCAGACCAAAATCAAAATCCTGCGATCCCAAATCAACCTGAGCTCCAAGGTGCGGTTTGAAAAACTGCCGCTCCCTTTCCACGGCAAGCTCCTGGAGCTGCACTCCCAGATCCATTTGTTGCAGATCTTCGAGCGTACCCGCATCACCGGCAAGGTCAAGCAAGGGTAATTCCGGCAAATCGATGATTAGTTCGTCACGGTTGGTTTCATTTTTGCCCAGTAAAAACTCCAGATACCTCCATGCATTCTCCTCGGAGGCTTTCGCTTCAATGACCTGTGACGCAACTACGGCTTTCTCACCTTCAATTCTTGACCTGGCTGAAGGTAATGCCATATTATTTCGGATCATACTTTCCGTGCTGCGCCCGGCCTCTTCGAGAAGATTATTGGCTGATTCATATACCCCCAGCGCCTCAGTAGCCTGTTTCCACTGAAAGTAGCCTTCCTGCAACTCTTTGATCAAAAGCCGTTTATAAGCCTTTACCTCTAGTACTTTGAGTGCTTCTTGTTTAAACTTGGCGGTTCTGTTGATGGCCAGATCAGGATAAAAAATGGGTTGCTGTAAACGAAACCGAGCATCGTAGAAATTATTGGGAAGAAAGAGAATGGTTTGATTTTGCAGAGTCGGAAATTTTTGGCTAGCGGTCAATTCATTGAGTTGTGAATGCACCGGATTGAGTAAATCTCCGATCGGAAAATCCATCGAACGGCCCCCCGCAGCCAGAGTGTACTGAGTGCCAAAAGTAATCGACGGCCGAAACATCGCTTTTGCTTCCGTTAGTGCAGCCTGTGCCTGAGTCAATTCAAATTCCTTAGCCTTCAGCTGATGGTTGTTGTCCCAGGCTTTCCGGATTAAGGGATCAAATTGCTGAGCATGCCCGACACCCGAAACTCCGAGCATCAGTAGCCAGATTAGAGATCTTCGAATATTGTTCATTTAGTATACAGTGTTCATTAACAATGAAAAAAAATTACTTAAAGATGCATCTCATGACCGAGTCGATGGTCTTACTGATCAAGTCGGGACCTCCACCTTGCTCCACCATCTCCAATCGTTGGGTCAAAGCCAGATTGACGAGTCCGTGTACGGTGCTCCACATATGCAAGGCAAGCAGTCGGGCTTCGCGTACGGTAGTTCGATCCTGATCAATAACCTCCTGACAGGTTTCGACTAAAAATTCAAATAAACTTATGCCCCGGCCCCACTCTTCCTTACACTTTTCCAAATGCTGAATAGGTTGCGGGGCATTAAACATGACCTGGTACCATTCCGGGTTTTTCAGACCAAAAACAACGTATCCATGACCAATTTTCCGTATACGTTCGACAGGGTCGGAGGACTCGAAAGCTTCCTGCAGATCTTCCACCATCAGCGCAAATCCCATCTCCATTAGCTCGTAGACGATTTCATCCTTATCCTTAAAGTACAGGTATATTGTGGCCGGACTATACTCTGCCGCTGTCGCAATATTGCGAATGCTCAGGTTCTCCTGTCCTTCCTTAATCAGGATCTCCCGGGCCTTATCAAGGATCTTGTCTCTCAGTTCTTGCTTTTCGCGCTCTCTTCTTTCGGTTATTCCCATTAGTTGTGTTTAACACTGCAAATATAATGAACAGTGTTTAGTAAAGTCAAGTAAAAGGGCAACTTTTTTTTTTGGAAGGGGTGATAAAACTATGTGGGCACCAACACAGGCATTGAAACTTGACAGAAGAAATCAAATAAGGTGGAAATAGGAAAGGACTTAAGATGGAGAAAGAATCCCGAAGGGATTCAACATTGAATAACTCCGGATGAAATCCGGAGGTATGGAATATAAATCATCCAACCACAGATAGGGAGAAAGAATCCCGAAGGGATTCAACATGAATAACTCCGGATGAAATCCGGAGTAATGAAGTACAAATAATCCAACCACAGAGTGGTTGAACTTAAGAACCGAACTCAATGGGCCGGAATGATATGAACAAGATATTCTGAATATTGGATTGAAAAAAAATCTTTAGAGACCAATTGTTCAACCACGCTGTGGTTGTTTACCGAAATAAATGAGTAACCTGGAATTGCATTCCAGGCTACTCACCTTCAACCCTTCCATGGTTGTCTGGAACCTTGCTTAAGACCTGTAACGATAAAGCACAACTACAGACAAGTCAGGCGCAACCTAGTTTGTTATACTTCAGCAATCAATTTGCTTATTTCAATAGCCTTGAAGAATTAGAAAGAATCCTGGAGGGATTCAACATGAATTACTCCGGATGAAATCCGGAGAAATAAAGTACAAATCATCCAACCACAGAGTGGTTGAACTTCGGAAACGAAGTCATTTGACCAGCAATAATAAAATCATCTATCTGACATTCACTATTTAAGTTGAGACACCCTCACCCAGTCAATGATCATTTGAACTGGAAGATCTCCAGGATCAACCTCTCCGACCCATGCACCACCGAGTTGCATATCTATCATCAAAAAAAATGGTTGATCAAAAGGCCATTGCGTCGGATCGACACCTTGCAATCGAGGATAAATAAAAGTTTCAATATCATTAATCGTAAATACCAGTTTGTCCGGATACCATTTTAAACCATAGGTATTATAGGTTTCCGGATCAACTGGTGTCTTATTGTAGTACACCGGATTATCTTTCTGTTTTAATGCTAAGGTATAGTAAGAATGCACCGTTTGATAGACTTGATTTTCGTAATTCAGATGCTCCATGATATCGATCTCGCCATTTCTGGGATAGGCTCCATATTTAGGTTGATCAGCCAACATCCAAATCGCAGGCCAAGCCCCCTTGGCATTTTCCAATTTTGCCCGGATCTCTACCTTTCCATATTGAAAAGCAAATTTATCCTGCGTGCTTATACCGCCGGTTAAATATCGACTTGTATCGATTGAACGATCTTTGTTAATGATACCGTTCAAATAGAGATTATCATTTTTAATGTCAAAGCAATCTTCATGCGATGACATATAATTCCCCCAATCTGCCGTATTTCTTGGAATTTTACTCCACTTTGTTTCGTCCAGCATTTTATCTTTAAAAGGATCCTCCCAAACTAGTTTCCATTCTTCCTCACCTGATTTTGGATCTATGATGTCATGTGATGTGCGGCAAGAAGCGATCAGCAGCAAGATCACTGCTACCATAAGAATTTCTTTGAATGTAACCATCTTCATTTCTATTTGGATTTAAATTCAATTTCGTCCCCTCGCGTGGTCTGAAAATGCAGCACATTTTCCTGATCTATTTGATAAGCTTGCGAGCATTCGAAATCGTTATTCTTAAAAGGATTTTTTAATTTTAAAATACCACCTGAGGTTGATTTAATCTTGACCTGAGTAACCGACCCACCTTCTCTTTTTGCGGAAACTAAAAAAGCTCCGACCGTACGAAGCTGCTGAAAACTGATATCCATCCAATCAGCGGGTACCGCTGGAAATATAAGAACTATACCCGTGTGACTTTGGATCAACATCTCCTGCAAGCCAGCCGCAAAAGCAAAATTGCCTTCCAGCGTAAATGGACGATAAGTGAAGTTACTATAACCTTTCCGGATTGATCACCGTTTACATGAAAACTATTGGGCAAGCAAAAACTAGTTGCAAAGATTTCCAATGCATTTTCTGCACCTTCTCCATCAAAAGCCCGGGCCTTTAGATTTGCTAACCAGCTAAAAGAATAGCCAACCCAACCGGCGGTTCCTATTTTTTCGAGGGTGGAAATGGTATTCGCGATAATTTTTTGCCCTGATGCTCCACCTGAAAAATCTATCAGACCAAGGGGGTGATAGGCCATTTGATGTGAAAAATGCCGGTGAGATTCTTGATACGAAAGATCCGGTGTAATCATCAAACCACAGGTCCCATCTATAGCCAACTCCGGCCACTCCGACAAAATGGATTTCCAAGTGGCAGCTTCTTCGGTTTGACCCAGCTCCACTGCCAACTCAGCCGCCTTTTCATATGTCCACCGGATAAGGGCTAAATCAAAATTGGTGGTTTTTTCAAACCAGGCTTCCCGGCTATTATCATGAATTTCCGGACTGGAACTGATCGGCAATTTTCGTTTTCCTTCAGAGTCTTTTTCAGAAATATCTTCCAGAAAAACAGCAACCTCCTTAATCCAGGGATAGGCCTTTTCCTTAAGAAATTCGCGATCCATAATGTATTGCCAATGCAAATAGAAATGATGAGCCAACCATGCCGATACGGTAGGGCCAAAAGAATATTGAATCCAGCCTCCCATGGGCTCCCCAACCAATGTTGTCACTCCTGGTACATTGATACCCTTCGATTCAAAATACGTCCCGGTATAGTTTGCAAATGTTGCTCTGTATTTCCAGAGCCATTCAATAAAACCGGTTTCCTCTTCCAAATGATTGGCGCTATAGGCTGGCCAGTAACTTAGTTGTGTATTCAAATCATGGTGAAAATCACCTTTCCAGGGTGGCAGTTTTCCATTATCTGCCGTCCATACCGCCTGCAGCGAAATGGGTGGAGCCCCTACCCTCGCTGCGGATCAAACTTATACTGTTCGAGATACCACTGCTTTTGTAAAACTTTATTGGGAACCTCTATACCAGATTTGCTCCAGAAAGTCTTCCACCAGGCCAAGTGTGAATTTCTTGAAACCTCTATGCCTACCTCTAAGTTCTTATCCACTACTTTCCTGGCTTCCAAAACCGGTTGTCCTTGTGCAAACATACTGATGCTCCAACATCCATCTACCACCTGAGACTGAAACTGCTGATCCACATGAACTTGATACCGAAAATCACCCCATCCCTGCTGGTTGTATGTCATTGCCTGCCCTTCATTAATCACCTTTCCTTGTGAATATCCCAGTCTCCTTAAATCTTGTCCAGTCGCGGGGTTTTCGGCAGCACTCTCATCGGTCACTTGATAAGCCGGAGGAATCAGATCGACGTCAAGTGGTGAGGTAAGACCTTCAAACCTATACCAGCCAACTGCATCGGTAGCATGCACAAAAGTCTGTAGGCTCACACCAGACATCCATTGTATTTCGCAGACAGCGTCATGTACAAACAGGTGCACCGATTTAATTGGGCCCAGGCCGGAAATATCAAATTCCAACGCAGCTCCTGGAATTTTAGAGGGCGCGGGACTTTGGTCATAGGGCTCATCAAATCTTTTTTGTACGGGTATATAGTCATCCTTTTTCCATTGATTATAAACCCAGCTGTATTTCCACTCCGGTGTTTGTAAGTTCTCCATTGGCCGAAGGTCCCACAGTTCCGCCCGATCGAGCGATAAACGAAGTTTTCCCTCTTTTTTCCATACCAGAGCTCCGATCATTCCATTGCGGGGGGATGCCTTCATCCCAGCTCCTGGGTAGTGAATCGTAATGAAGATCAAAAGGAGATGGTCTAAAGTCGACCGGACTTTGATTTTTTTTGCTTGTCTGGCATGAGCAGATGAAGAATAATAATAGGATAATGGTAGGGGATAAATTCATTGATTGATTTTCATCAGGCTTTTTGAATTATTAAGATAACTAATGTAGTGCTATTTTAAACTGGATCTTTTTTTATTGATTGTAAATCATATGTGTCCAAACGTTTTTGATTGAAATGGAATTTAGCTTGACAAATTTGTTTGTTCATTTTTTGCGTGCCCAATCCTTCGACTTTCGCTCAGGATCTAAATCAGTTTATCCCGAGCCTGTCGAGGGGAACTAAAAAAGGGCACCTTTCCTAAAGTGCTATGCTCTCGCTCAAGGCTTCAGCTCATAAAATGCTGCTTCTCCAATCAAAGGGCGGCAGTATATGGGATTTTACGCCGCTGCTCTGTTAATCATAATCTGGATTCTCTATGTTAATATGTGACCATTGTATTATTATGTCTTATTTTTCGGAGCTCATTGTCATTAGTTACGAGCCTAAAGGCTATTTCATAATCAATCTTCCTTTTAAGCTTTACGCCTTCAGCAGGACAAACTTTTTGCAAAAAAGGACTTATTTAAAATATTAAATTCTATTTTGGAAGCTAATCATTTATGTTCCTTCTTCAGTTGCCTATCCTTTCTTGAGTGCATAAATCATGAAATAAGAAATTCAATATTTTCGCTTTCACTGATTTTCTTGACCGGGCTAAAGTCTTTGACTCCCACCCCTTTTATAATAAACTGCTTTAATTCAATGGAACCAGATAAAACGGAGAACTTAACCTGGGTACCACCTACTCCTTCTTCTATGTTGCAAGATCCCCATGCCTGACCGTTTGACCAAAAATAATTACCAGGTTTTGAGGTAAATTGAATCGTGTTTTCAATACCCGAATAAAAGAATTCACTTTCTGCCAGCAGCGCACCCCAAGATGCCATCGCCCGGGCATAATGATGACCACATTCGGCCTCATCAAATGGGTTTCTTTTTTTACCATCATACCGGTTTCGGATATTTTCGATGGTCTGCAAACCCTCTTTTTCCATTCCTTCATAAAGCATACCTATCGCAGCGGTATATTCGAAACCCGTCATCACTTCAGCCCAATACGGAAACGGAATTTTTGGTCTCCCTCCCTTAGGCCAACTTGCCATTAATAGTGCTTTTTCATCACCGATGGCATAAGAGCGCATATTATTAAAATGATCAAACATGTCATTCTTTTTATTGTATTTAAGAATGCTCTGCAAGGTTGTTTTTACATGTTCTTCCTTCACCAAATATCCCAGATTTAAGACATGAGCCATATATTGTCCGACTAGCTGATCAACCAAACAACCAGTGGCCAATTGATAATCCGGATCATCCAGATTATCTGTGCCCATCCCTGCCATTAAACTTGGGGCAATTGCATCCTTTTTTTCTGGCACTACTATTTTTTGAATATAGTACTCGCCATTAAATAGATGCTCATCCGTCCACTTTGAACCGAAATTAAATAGCCGTTCACATTTTTGAGAGAATGCCTGATCTTTCATCGCCTGAGCCATTTTCAAACCCGCCTTAAGGGCACCTAAATACCATATCTGCATTTGTGGATTGGGGCCAAAATATTCCACATCCATGGTATTATGTTGCACACCTTCCATGACCCCGTCCTGGTCAGCGTCCCATCCGCCCAGAATCCAGGCAAAGGCCAGAGCTGCTTTTACTTTTTCCCAATGCTTTTCCAAAAAATGATGATCGCCCGATAATTGCCAATCCCGGTAAAATTTCATAATCGTGCCCATCTGACCATCCGCAGCGGCAGGGGGTGCATCTTGCGCTCGATCCAATGGTAACATGGTCCTAAAACTCATACGCCCGGCATCATTGGTAGCATATCCGAACTCCACCTCTCGCATGGTTCGAGCCAAATCAGAAAAAAGAAAAGCCGTCGCTTGTTCATAATTCCAGACATGGGTACAAGAGCCAAAGCATGAACCAAAACGATCCATGACCCCTTCCCAACCAAACATTTTACCATCTTCTATTCTGAATACAGTTTGAGATCTCAATGTGCTGATATTGAATAATGCCGCTTCCTTAACCACATCGGAATAGCTACTATTCACCAGGGTGTTGACAAAAGTCAAGGTTTTCTCAGTGAGCTGCGGAAGTCGCTGGAATTCTTTTTCAATAACCTGCCAGGCATCAGCATATTGGGTGGTATAGTAGTTGCCGACTTTGGTCTTCGCCCAGGCAAAACGATTGGGAAAATGCCAGGTGATATAAAATATGAAGCTTTTCTTTTCTCCTGGGAGTATGGTTTTTTGCAGGGCAAGGGAAGCCATAGGGTCATCATCCACCTGATTCACTTTTTCGGTTAAAAGGCCATCTTCGCTAAAATCATCCCAAAAATCAAGCAGTGCATTCCCCCAAGCATTGTTGGAGGAGCTGGTTCTATAGGTCACTTTACCGTCGCCGGACCGCGGGGTAGATAGAGCTATCGTGCCCCAAGCAGCATCATCTTTGGGCACATGGTTTGAGTACATGTAGATCCCTTCAATTGAATTTGCAGTCCTGAATTCATTGACGTTTTCATTGGCTCCAACCGGAATAAAATCGCCCTTCCAATCTGAAGTGTGTTGACTTCCATCCTTACCAATAAAATTTCTAATATTTCCAGAAATTGAAACCTGGACATCGACCTCACTTAAATTTTCGACCTCATATTCAAGTATGGCAATGGGGATACCCGAAGCATCGGCGTCGCCCGGGACCAAAGGATTGTATGCTACCAATCGAACCGTGACGGGCATGTCTTCATCAGAGAGATTGACAATGCCAAAGGGATAAGAAGAGTCAAAGGATGCGTTTTTAAATCGAGGAAGGCCATGATGATTCACACTGCGTCCTTCGTAATGCTGATACTCGGCATAGTCTATGGGGCCAAGAAGGGCTTTCGTTTGAGCGGTGGCATTTTTCTTCTTGGTGTAGATGGCAAAAAAAGGAGCATCGTTTCCGGTAGTTACAGTGCTAAATCCTTTAGCCGGAACGTTCATAATTTCCCAGTCCCGTAGTTCACCTCTTCCGCCAATTGAGACTGTGCCCGTACCAATACCGCCAATCGGCAAAGCAATTCGATAAAGGTGATCACTATCGTAATGTTTCAAAACAGAAAGTCGATCACTGATGCCTGCGCTCTGAGCTCGCACATCAAAAGACATCAAGAAAGGTATTATCAAAAGGATTACCAGGTTATAGAATTTCATGATTCAGTTTCTTATCGTCAATGTAAACTTATCTTCAATCAATCAATATACAATCTTGCATCCACTCTGATAATTTCAGGGTCTATGAAGTGTGCGTGACAAATCTCCCTCTAGTAACGGATTGGAACAGCCTTGGACGATCCCCCAATTGATTTTCTTGGTCAAGAATCATAGATCCGAGGAGAAAAGAATTCGAACAAGCTTGCTGAGATATAATGGACGGACCTTAAAAAACAAATTGTAAGACAGAGTGGCAAAAAACTGACAAGCATAGGCAAAACGAAATAAGAACGACGAGAGCAGCGACATATCAAAGACCTTCAAGGAAGGTCTAGGGAACGGCCTTCGGCATTTTAGGCGAAATGGACGAAAAATCCGTTAGAAACAAAATGGTGTTTGAGCTGATCGGAACGATCAAAGCAAGCAGGAAAACAAAGTAATCTGGGACAAATCGCCATGGTAGGAAGACCAAAGCGAGTTTCATTTTGTTTAGGATTTTTCGGTTATTTCGTCGTTAAGAAATGCCGAAAGCCTTGACTTTTTGGTTCTTTTGGGTCAAGCCAAAAGAACAAACAAATAATATCCTATTTTTTCCATGGTTTTTACATTAGGGAAATATGTCATACACACGTCTATGAATTTCAACATCTCCATTGTAGTTAGCTTGGTGTGATCGCCTGCTAACAAGCATGCTTTCCAGCATGGAAGTTGGAAAAGAAAACCATTGGCTATATTCGTTCTTCAGGTCATTTCCCAATATCTAATAATTGAAACTATGCAAAAGACTACGCAGTTCAAATGGGCAGCTCCAATCTTCGTTTTGGCCCGGAGTAACCAGAGAAGTAGGCATGGACCTGGTCGACATGGGTATCAAGCGAGTGCTCCTGATGACCGACAAAAATCTGGTGGATTTACCCCCGGTGCAAACCGCTTTGGATGCGCTGAAAAAAGCCGGAATCGACTATGATGTATTTTCTGAGGTACGGGTGGAGCCAACCGACATATCTTTCAAAGCTGCGATTGATGTTGCCACACAGGGAAAATATGAGGCTTATGTGGCGGTGGGTGGAGGATCAACCATTGATACAGCCAAGGCCGCCAACTTATATGCTACTTATCCAGATGATTTTCTGGCCTATGTCAATGCTCCGATTGGTCAGAGCAAGCCCGTACCCGGACCGGTGAAGCCACTGATCGCCATCCCAACTACAGCGGGCACCGGTAGTGAGACCACTGGAGTTGCCATCTTTGATCTCACCGACCGGCATGTTAAAACCGGAATCGCTCATCGACATTTGAAGCCTACTTTGGGCCTGATCGATCCCGACAACACAAAGACGATGCCACCTGTCGTCGCCGCAGCCTCCGGCTTGGATGTGTTATGTCATGCCTTAGAATCGTATACCGCGATTCCCTTTAATGAACGTCCACTGCCCGAGCGGCCGCTATTGAGACCGGCCTATCAAGGCAGTAATCCCATTAGTGATGTCTGGGCCCTACGGGCCATTGAACTGACCTCCAAATATATCGAGCGAGCTTACCGGGATCCCGATGACATAGAGGCCCGGTCCAATATGATTCTGGCCTCCAGCATGGCGGGTATGGGCTTTGGAAATGCGGGTGTGCATCTTTGCCATGGCATGTCGTATCCGGTCTCGGGCATGGTGCGTAACTACCGGCCGGAGGGTTTAAAAACAGATTATGCCATAGTGCCCCATGGTATGTCAGTCATACTCAACGCCCCGGCGGTCTTTCGATTTACGGCAATGGCTTGTCCGGATCGTCATTTAGAAGCAGCCAGATTGCTGGGAGCCTCCATTTCTAATACCTCATACAGCGCTGAGGAAGCCGGTCATTTACTGGCCTCTGAGATTGTCAGATTGATGAAAGCACTAGATATTCCAAATGGTCTGTCAGCCATTGGTTTTACCAAAGAAGATATTCCCGCTTTAGTGAAGGGTACTTTACCCCAACACCGGGTGACCAAGCTTTCGCCACGACCGGCATCGGCGGAAGACCTGGCGTTGCTATTTGATGATTCTATGAGAGCTTGGTGAGACCAAAGGAAAAGATGAAACACAATTTTCAACGGACAAAACAACACCCGGCAAAAAGGAATTTCTCATAAATTTGAAAGAAGAAGACATGCCAGCTTAATTAAAGAACATTAACCATTTTGACAAAGAAACAACCCGAATAACCACCAGGTTAGCGGATTCATTCCCAGCAACTATGGAAGCAATCGAATCGAACTCCCTTTTTACCCGACGTGAAATGCTGGGAATGGCCAGTGCGGCCGGTTTGACGGCTTTGATCGGTGTCGCAGCCGGGGCTATTCCGCAGCAATCGCAAAAAAAGGTGCGGATCGCCTGTCTGACTACCTATTGGGCTGCTCCAAGATCCCATGCCGACTGGATAATCACCAAACTGTTAGACGGTTATTGGTGGCAGGGCGCCTACACGCCTTCGCGGGTGGAAGTGGTGTCTGTGTACATCCATCAGCTTGAAGAAAGCGGACTCGGGCAGAAAATTTGTCAATCGAAAGGTATTCCGATCTTTAATACCGTGGGTGAAGCCGTTACCCTGGGCGCAGAGGACCTTGCGGTAGACGGTGTAGTCATCGTCGGAGAACACGGGAACTATCCAACCGATCTCCAAGGGCACTGGCTCTTGCCGCGCTGGTGGATATATAATCAGGTTGTCCGGGTTTTCGAGCGGAGCAAACGCTCGGTACCGGTCTTTAACGACAAACACCTTTCCTATAATTGGGATGATGCCAAGTGGATGTTTGACAAATCCCGTGAGTTGAACTTTCCATTGACCGGGGGTTCATCCATACCGGTCTACTACCGCAAGCCCGAGATAGAACTTCCCATTGATACACCCATAAAGCATTCGATCGTGCTGGGGGGCACTGCTGATGAGGAGCCATTTTCCATGCTATTGACGTACTTCAAGCCTTCGTAGAACGCCGCAAGGGTGGTGAAACAGGGGTCAGGTCGGTACAGTCCTTCCGTGGACCTGAAATGTGGACATGGGTCGAAAGCAATCCCTGGGCCAGCAAGCTGCTTGATTCAGTGGCGAAAAGTTTTGATCTTAAATCTGGGCATTTTCAGCAGAACCCCGAGACCAACATGTGTGTCGTGGAGTATAATGATGGAACGAAAGCAGCTGTCATTGGTGGCCGGGGTGTGGGTTGGACCTACGCCGGAGAAATCGAAGGGCGTGAAGAACCGACGATCATCTCGATGCTGGATTGGCCGGGCCCTTTTGACCAGTACCACGCTTCGAATGCCCAGCCGCACTGGATAACTGAGATGATGGTGACCAAGGAAGAACCATTCAACGCAGAGCGGCTGCTGCTGTCAACTGGAATTGTAAATCACTACATGGAATCCAACTGGGAGAACGGCCGTTATTCGCCCGTAGGTCGCCGTATCGAAACGCCGGTGCTGAATATGAAATACCACACAACGCGGGGAGCGCAATTCAACACGGGAGAGCGGCCACCGAGCCGTCCTTATATTCGGGGCTTTGATGAATAGCAAAGGGACATGGGATGATCAAATGAATTTAAAACCAATAGACGTATGAAACGACGAGAACTAATAAAGAGCTTAACCATGCTTCCGTTGGCGGGAAGCGGTTTTGCCATAGAATCCCTGTTATCCTCTTCCGTGGCTGGAAACGATATACCTATGAATCCTATGCAAACGCTGATGCCTGAGCTTCATCGCAACGCATTTGTAATGGACGGACATACTCATGTAATGACCCGCGAGCTGTTGATGGGCACTGATATCGGCCAGCGTTATCCCGATGGTACCGTCGACCTCCCCAGAGCCAAGGAAGGCGGCCTGGACGCGATGTTCTTCTCTGTCTATACGCCTGAACACTATTATCCGGGAAGGCTGGAGACAAAAAACACCTTTCGTGTGGTAAACCTTGCACTGGACCAGATCGAGAAGAATAACGACATGATCGAGCTGGCGCTCAACGCTTCTGATATCGAGCGTATCAACAAAAAAGGCAAAATGGCGGCTTTCCTGGATCTGGAAGGCGGTTATGATCTTGACGGCGATATAAATCTGCTCCGGGCTCTGTATCGCTTAGGCCTTCGGTCGATGCAACTGACTGCACACAATACGACCAATGCGTTTATCGACTCCTGCAATGATGTCAGGCGTTGGGATGGCATTAACGATCTTGGGAAAAAGATCATCGCCGAAATGAATAGGCTTGGCATGGTCATCAATATTGCCCATGCCTCAAATGAAGCAATCCTTCAAACCGCCGCGGCAAGTAAACATCCGGTCATATACAGTCATGGCGGATTTTACAGCATTGTCGGTCATCCGCGCTGTATTACCGATGAAGCGGCAAAAGCGGTCGCAGCAAAAGGGGGTGTGATTGGCATTCACTTCGGCAGCCTCTTTAACAATCCAAAATACTATTCCTGGCAGCAGAGAGCACCGAATGAGACTACTCCGGCCTCCGTACAACTTTCTGCCAAGACCCTTAATGAGGCGGACCAGGAATTTGCAAAAGAGGTCCCTCTAAATTTCAAAGGAACCATTCCTGACGAGTATTGGATGCACGTCGATCAGTTGGCTAGGGTTATTGACTATGGAGTACATTTAATTGGTGAGGACCACATGGCGATAGGCTCGGATTTGGATGGCGGCCCTGAACTGCCACGTGAAATTAAAGACATCAGTGACTTTCCGCAAATTACCATCGCAATGCAAAAGCTGGGTTACAGCGATGAGCGAATCAAAAAAATCCTTGGTTTAAACTGGCTCCGGGTGATCCGGCAGGTAACGGAGGGGTCATGAGGGGATTATAAGCGGGAATTGAAGCTCAAAACATGGTAAATCAATGGTCTAAGCAAGCTGTAATGAGGTAAATATTGACGCAAAGTATCAGATAATAATTGACAATAATGAGACTCCTAGTATTAAAATTACCCTCTGTTTTTTAGACATTACGAGAACCTTGGGAATGACAATAGAAGCAGTGGGAGAATTGTTTCTTTGGACAGCTCATTCGCACCCAGGATTCGCCGGATTTTCACCCGATTGTATTCCGCTATTTTTAATAAAATACAAAAAAGGAACAGGGATGCATCATCTGAAAGGAGTAGATCGGGAACAAATTTCAAGAATAGATCATTGAATCATTAATATTGATTGTTAAAGAGATTTCGAAGACCGCGAGGGAATGGTTTGTTAGAAGTCACAGAGGAGAAATCTAGAAAATTCAACAATGACAAAAGACAAATTTCACACCTAGCTTATGCTTAAAAATATACCAGAAATTATATCATTTTGAAACTAATGAATTACTGATTGAGCACCATAATTAAACTAAAGTTACTTGCCGACAAATGAGAGACGATTTCACTCGGAGAACTAAAGAAACACTCGCAAAAAGGGTTGGATATAAATGTTCAAATCCCAATTGTAAAAAATTAACAAGCGGACCAAATGAAGATGAAAACAAAAGTACTTCTATTGGAGTTGCAGCACATATCACAGGCGCTTCTAAAGGAGGTCCAAGATTTAATGAAGAAATGAATGTAGAAGAACGAAAGGGTATAAATAATGGAATATGGTTATGTCAAAACTGCTCTGTCCTAATTGATAAAGATGAATCTAAATATTCAATTGAACTATTGGAATCTTGGAAGGTAACATCTGAAGATAAAGCTAAAGAAGAAATATCGACTTCAAATAAAAATCAATTACCAACAAATAATAGTTTTCAAACACTATTCTTCGAATTGTTAAATCAACAAGAAATAGTATTAAAAGATTTGGAAGTAACTAAGAGGAAGACACAAGATGGAAAGATTCTATCTGAAGAAAAAATAATTGGGAGAAAGGCGATTAAGTCATATTTTGAAATCTTTAGAGATCCTTTCAAGAAATATCAAAGCTGGGATTCTCAACTTCCAAAAGAGGACATTCCCAAAGAGTGTTCAAAGTTTTTCAGTGACGCACCTGAATTGGTAAAATACTTTAACCTCAACAAACAACTATTAAGGCTATTGAAATCAAAATCTAATTTGGAAAACATCGAACTTTATATTAATATTTTCCTGAGTAAGGTTGACTACTATGAAAAAATAATGTTGTTTTATTACATATACGAATCGAAAGACGAGAATTATTTAGATTTAGCAAAAGAGTTTGAAATCTTGGAAGGTATCAAAAAAGAAGATTTAATTCATGGTGAGACATTTGGATTAATATAAAAAAAGAAAACTGCAGCAAATAAGGAAGGGTTAAAGCGGTCGATCGGACCTAGTTTGAATCCTATGTTGAACTTGATCGCTCGCTTTTAGTAGGTGAGTTCCAAATTATACTTCGTCGATTTTCTAGTAGCTTACCTGATTAAGCGTGGTTTTCTGATGGCCTTACATTCTTTTTGAATGAGATTGCTGTTGCCGCCACAAGGCAATTATGAAGCTTATGTGGCGTTAGGAGGAGGATCAACGATTGATACAGCCAAGGCCGCCAAATTAAATGCTACTTATCCGGATGATTTTCTAGCTTATGTCAATGCTCCGATTGGTCAGGGTAAGCCGGTACCCGGACCGGTTAAACCATTGATTGCTATCCCAACTACAGCTAGAACAGGCAGTGAGACCACCGGCGTTGCTATTTTTGATCTCACCGACCGGCATATCAAAACCGGCATCGCGCATCGACATTTTAAAGCCGACATTAGGCCTGGTAGATCCCGACAATACGAGGACGATGCCTCCGGCGGATGCTGCAGCATCTGGTTTGGATGTGTTATGTCATGCCTTAGAATCCTATACCGCGATTCCTTTTAATGACCGGCCACTGCCCGAGCGGCCATTTATTGAGACCGGCCCATCAAGGCAGTAATCCCATCAGTGATGTCTGGGCCATATGGGCCATTGAACTGACCGCCAAATATATCGTTCGAGCCTATCGAGATCCCGATGACCTAGAGGCCCAGTCCAATATGATTCTGGCCTCCAGTATGGCTGGCATGGGCTTTGGAAATGCCGGGGTACATCTCTGCCATGGAATGTCGTATCCAGTTTCGGGCATGGTGTGCAACTACCGCCCGGAGGGATTAAAAACAGATTATGCTATTGTACCCCATGGTATGTCCGTCATACTCAACACTCCAGCGGTCTTTCGATTTACGTCTATGGCCTGTCCTGATCGGTATTTAGAAGCGGCCGGACTGCTCGGAGCACCAATTTCTAAAACTGCTTATGGTCTTGATGAAGCTGGTCACTTACTGGCATCTGAAATTGTCCGATTAATTAATGCAAGCGCTGGACATCCCCAATGGTTTGTCAGCTTCGGCTATACCGAAGCAGATATCCCGTCATTAGTAGATGGCACTTTACCCCAACATCGGGTGACCAAACTTTCGCCACGACCGGCATCGGCTGAAGATCTGGCGTTGTTGTTTAAAGATTCGATGAGGGCATGGTGAGGCCCAAGAAGGATTGTCATGGTGTAATGCAACAATAACTTAGTACTCAAGATAGCGCTTCCCTTACTGATAAAGGGCTTCATTGCCCTTGCACAATCCAACATCTGAATCAGGACATGATGCTTCTCAAATATTCTTGAATACCAGATAACAATAAGTATGTGCACTGTTGCAATTTCAAATCAATAACGCTAAATTGTTGATTCAACTCATTTGCTCGGTACCACTATGGAAGAACACATCCACAATGATATTCTGGAGACCGTCAAACAAGACAAACAGTATGTGCCGCAGCTGGCAGACATCCGAGGTGACGGCTTAAAAGCCAAAAATAGTATCCCGAATTGTGACGCCCAATTTGAAAAACTATCTTCATGGAAAAGGTGATTTGTTTTGTGTTTTTTGCAGCTTTCATATTTTGCAATCTGCAAAAAGTGGAGCGGGTCCCCGACGTATCAAAAACCGCTTATCGTTTAGTGTGGGGAGACGAGTTTGACGAAATTGGACTTCCAGATAGTGCCAAATGGGGCTATGATACGGGTGGGAGTGGTTGGGGAAATAACGAACTCCAGTATTACAGCGACCGTCGGTCGGAAAATGCGCGAGTCGAAAACGGTAAACTTATCATTGAAGCACGAAAGGAAGAATATAAAAGAAAAGACTATACTTCTGCTCGTTTGGTTACGAAGAAAAAGGGTGAGTGGTGCTATGGACGCATGGAAATTAGAGCAAAACTTCCTCGTGGGCGTGGCACATGGCCCGCTATCTGGATGCTTTCCGCCCAACAGGAATATGGGCTGTGGCCAGCAAGCGGTGAAATTGACATCATGGAACATGTTGGGTTTGACCCCGGGAAAATACATGGGGCAGTTCATACTAAAAAGTTTAACCACATGATACAAACTCAAAAAACCGGTAAAATTCTAGCAGGGGATGCATCAGATACCTTCCACGAGTATTCTGTAGAATGGACACCAGAATCTATATTGTTTTTTGTGGATGGCAAAAATTATTTCCGCTTTGATAACGACCACACGAGTTGGGAGTCATGGCCTTTTGACCAACCATTTTATTTGATTTTAAATATCGCAATAGGCGGTAATTGGGGCGGACAAAAGGGCGTAGATGACACGATACTACCTCAAAAAATGGAGATCGATTATGTAAGAATTTACGAAAAATAAGAAAAATAAGATTCTCTTTTGATATAGTGAAATTCAACTCATCAGCCCAAACCGAAAAAAGGATAATTCTTAGAGATATAAAAAAGCAAAAAAAGTAAATAAGCCTTCACTCACGAATCCCGGTAATTGCATCTTCCCTGCCCGGTGATATCAGACGAGTTTCAGTCACATCAACATCGGATCTACTACTTAGATTCTGAATACTTTAGGACATTAGTGAGTTACTGACACTTTCGGCCAGCACAGGGTGGCCACTTGACCCAACCTAAAAAGCCTCTAGACCTGTCTGCAGAAGCCATGGCGAAGGCACATCTGGTTCCTGTTCAGCCCTCCTTGAGGATATCGAAGGGTCGGTACCGACCTTTGCAGTCTCGCTTGCTTAAAATCTGACCTCGCGATCAACACCCCCAGCATACTGCGGAGTAAGCGTTGGGACTTGTCCCGGATCCTGACATTTATCGTCAGACTAGGGTTCAAAAGAGCCTGTCCCAAAGAACGTGGTGCTGACCGAAAGTGTAATTAGTCTCGGGATTACCCCTGCCCATCCCGAGTACTCGGGAGACTTACACACTCAAGATAATTCCGTATCTTTCTACGGAAAAGATACGCCCATGCTGGGCACCACACACTGCACGTCCACGGTATGCCCCCTTGTCGGGCACTGCCTATGTGACAAGGGTCGTGGCAACTGAAAAAAAAATATGAAAATGAATGAGGAATATGAAAAAACACCAGTGCAAAAACAGACTAGGAAATGGTATAAAGGACTTTTAGTCGTAATTGCATCTGCAATGACTTTATTTTCTGGATTATTTTACGGTGGGACTATTTACCAAGAGACTAAAGATAATATCGAAATAGCCACGTCTAAATTGAAAATTCTGCAAATAGAATTTGAGAACAACGAATTAAATAAAAAATTTGCAGAACTCAAAGATGAAAATGAAAATATAAAAAAGGAAAATACTATTTTGAAAGATAAATTAACATCAGTCGTAATAAAAATCCCGAGTAACTCTTGTACAAATCCTAAAAATGATATTACGGTTTTCATAAAGAATAGCCTTACAAAACTGCCAATAAAAAAGGCAAGCGTATTTAATGGTGGTGGAAGAAATTTTCAAACTGGCTTTACAGACGACGAGGGAAAGCTTACAATAAATTTTAGTTTAGACAAAGCCCAAATTACTACTCTAATATTTGTAAGTGCTGAAACTTATATAGCATATGATACCAAACTAAATCTCTGCCAAGCAGAACGAACAATAACAATTTTTCTTCAACCAAAATGAGATGCGAAATGAAAAAAGGATTTTTCACCCTCACTTTGTGCATTCTTGCACTTACACTCTATGCTCAAGAAATTGAAAAAATTTGGGGTGTAGGTACTGATTTTGATTCAAAAGTAACAATTTCAAATGCGGAGGTTGAAATTGTTGGAATGCGACTAACTGCTAAAACCGATGACAGGGGGAATTTTTCTATTTACGCTGAAAACCCGACCTCAAAGGTCACAATAAAGATTTACAAGGAAAACTATGAACCTTTTGAGGTAGAAATTACTTTGCCACTGAAAGTACCTTATGATGTTAGGCTTAAAAAAGTAAACAAACCAACGGTAATCATCACCCAACTTGACTTTGGTAGAGAAATTAGTGGTCAAATTAGTGGGTTGACAACCGAAATGGAAGGTAAATACAAAATTGTAGTTTTTGTATTTACCAACACCTACTGGATACACCCGTTGGCAAACAGTAAGTTTGTTGTAAAGACTAATGGGACATGGCGTATGCAAAGTATTTGGCATCCAGACTCCCCGTGCCCTACGAGAGTTTTGGCGATGTTAGTCGACATTGATTATACGCCTCAATCTCCAGCACCCGATCCTGTAGGTAATGATGTTGTTTCATACGAAGAAGTAGGGGTAGAAAAAATAAAATGCCAATAGTAAAAAACTACGAGTCGAGTAAGCTCAGGGATTTGCACTCATATCTTCTCACAGAACCCTGAGTAATCGAGGTAAACCCTCTACTCTTATTCCTCGGCCAAGGCTTCGGCACAGAGGCTAACTTCCATTATGCAGACAATTAATCAGGTTAATCTTTTGCTGGCTAAGGACAGGGATGCATTGTTATCGGTTCGTTTTCTTTTTAAGTTTCTTGAATGATTTTGTCCATTTGTTTATTGAATTTTGATTGAATTCTTTTGCTGATATTTAAAGTAATAGTCGCCAAAATTATTCAACCCATAAACCCTATGAATCCAATGATTTTATAATCATAAATTAATGGTAATCCTTCAAGAACTACTCCCATTCCAATTAGAACAAGACCAATTGAACTTCCATTTAAAATCCTTCTATTTTGATGTACTTCATTGTATTTGCTGGTTAAGGGTTCCCTATTCTTGGATACAATCCTAATAAAATTATCTTCAAATTTCTGTTGAATCTCTTTAGCGTACAATTTAGGAAATAATAATTCTCCAAATTCAATTGTGATAAGACCAAGAATATAATTGATAATTAGAATTGGAATTGATACCAAGACACCCCAAGAATTCGTCACCATTAGCTCTTCAATGAAAATCCAGTATCTAAATACACTATCCGTAAGAAAAAATAGACCTAAACTTACTAAGCAACCTACTCCTATTGTTCCTGTAAATTCTTCTATTACTTTTTTCATTGTTGATTTTTCTGTTTCTAATGGCCGACAACCATAAAGGATTGTATTTGTAGTCAATCCAACAGTCAGTACTAAGATACTGATCTACTTTATATCCACCTAGAAAGATTAAAGCAAAATAACTTCGTGATTACAGATACGATTGAGCCTGTCCGGCCTCCTTCTTCAAGAATAGGCCATCCAGGCGGGATTGCACGGAACCGGTTATAGGATTTGTAAAAGTAACGGCAGGGCCAGGGAGAGATGCCAGGGGATAATTTTGGCACAATGTTTCTCAAATTGGTCTCAAAAGAGATAGTGCCACAGTGCTCTTTCATGGAAATCTGGTCGGTAGTGATCCAAAAGGAAAGTTTTAGGCATAGTTTGACCATATCCATTGATAATGAATTAGTTAATTATAGTTCATTTTGACTAAGTTATAATTATTCGCACGAGACTTGATTAGTGTGAATGAGGGACCATCACGTATAGTTGTGACTGGGAGAAAGTTCCACCATTGACAAGAGTATACCCTGATGACAAGCCGGCATCTTCCAATTTCGATGTTGTACTTTTGCTTCAGATCTAGGACTTTCGAGAATGTCTTTTTGTTGGGCCTTCTGATCTCAAAAAATTGTAATACCTGGCCTTTCTTGCTCGTTTTTTTAAGATTAGAGAAAATACCATCATGCCGAATCTTGGCAAAACCTTAGGAACTACATGAAGCAAAAACCGTTGAGTAAACTGTTGTGGAGTTAGTTTCAGAATCTTTTGCTTTCCATCGTGATAATCCTTGTAACAAAAGGGTACCGATTGCTCATTTACTTCTAAAATTCGTCGGTTAGTAATGACCACCCGATGGCTATATGAACCCCTTTTCTCCGCTTGATTAATTCCCCGTTTATTAGAATCGGTGCTCTTAACCATTTCCTGATTAATCGCATCGTGGTTGAGCATTTAACCCTTTTGATATACCAGATTTAAAAGTAAGCAATGGTCCACTTCGTCAAAGAAATTCTTTAAGTCAATATCGACTATGTGAGTATAGCCTTCGTGGATATATTCCAATGCTTTACCCACCGCTTGGTGAGCGTTTTTGTTTGGTCTAAATCCGTAACTATTGACGCTGAATTCCCCATCAAAACGGAGCATGATCGTTTGTGACACAGCTTGCTGTAGCAACCTATCCATCCTGTCCGCGAGCGCCGAAGCTGCTCTGCGGAGGAGCTGGGGATTCCTAAGAGTCTGATTTTACCTTTTTCCTTAGGAATTTCCACTCCCATAATCGGCTGAGGCAAATATTTATGCTCCCTAATTTCCTGCAGGATCCAGGTCCGGTGTTCCCGGAGAAACGAAGTCAACCTATTTGTTTCCATTCCGTCCACACCGGCACTGCCTTTATTAGCAATTACTTGACGTAATGCCTTCTGAAGATTTCTAGGACTCAATATTTGGTCAATCAATTTTTGTCACATGTGTCCAAAACGTTTTGATTGAAATAGACTTTAACTTGACAAATTTGTTTGTTCATTTTTTGCGTGCCCAAAAAACGAACCAAAAAAGGGCACCTTTCCTAATGTGCTACGCTCGCGCGCAAGGCTTCAGCTCTTAAAATGCTGCTTCTCCAATCCATGGGCGACGGTTCTGGTATTTTTTGCTTCTTGCCCAGTTGAATCATCGCGTTGAATCCTTGACTTCCCTGTTTGCTGCCCCATTGATTAAGCCGCGACGCATTTTATTCGCCACAGCACCACAACGGAAAGGACCATTACCAATCACCATCTGCCAGGAGATAAAAAAGTCTGAAAAATCTGATGCCCAGTGCCTTGCGTCCGAGCAAAACCCACAAACACTCTTGGGAGATAGAACATTGCAATTTTACTCTTCATTTTCAATTGTTGAAGGGCTTTAATTAAAATCCTCCAGAGTCCGATCTTATTCTTATCGGATCCAATTCCAAATATGTCATTCTAACGTTATAAAACATTGATTGTCAGTACATATTTTTACCAAATAAATTTATTTTGGACGCGTGTAAATTTTTGTTTACTTTAAAAATTAATCTGTCCCACTTTTTAAAGGCAAAATTAAAAGGCTCTCCATCCACTTCGTGGTTCGCTTCGTCAAATGTCCACTGGACATTTGGTTTTCCTTCGTCAAACTTCACTCGCGAATCCTTTTTGTGAGGCCTCCGGGGTATGGGTTTAGCAATCCCAGCTTGTTTCCGTTTCAGGTACTATGACCTCCGCCGGACGCTGAAGCTTTAGCGGACAGCGTCTGCTGACTTCTCTACCCTGTCAACTCGTGATTGTAGAGCCGGCCCATCCGGTCAGCGGTTCCTTCTCTTGAATGTCTCCCAGACATTCACCCTACGGGATCGTTCAGGAATCCAGGTAAGTGCATCTTCCCTGCCTGACCGGTAGGCAGGTTTCAGTCAATCGCCGCCGGATCTACTATCTAGATTCTGAATACTTTCGGGCGTTAGTGAGATACTGACGCTTACTGACGCTGTGGTCAGCACAAGTTCGGTCAGCACCGGGTGTGCCACCTGACCCATCTAAATAGCCTCTATACCTGCCTGCCGAAGCCGTGGCAAAGGCAGATCCGGTTCCCCATCCGACTGGCTGACGCCAGTCGAGCTGTAAAGCCTGCCCTGAGGATATCGAAGGGTCGGTACCGACCTTTGCAGCCTCGCTTCCTTCCGCCGGCGGCCGAAGACTATGGCGGAGGACTCAGATCTGATCTCGCGATCAACACCCCCCGCCTACTGCGGGGCAGGCTTTGCGACTTGCTAGTGGTTCAAGGCGTTACCCCTGCCCACAAGGGACTTACACCCTCAAGATTAATCTGTATCTTCATACGGAAAAGATGCCCATGCTGGGCACACACAATGGCTACCGCGTCAGACCGCCCTACGGGCTGGTACGCTGGGTAGTCTTGACGTTGTAGAGCATTAAAAACCAAAATACTAAGTGGACGAAATTCCATTCATAGGACTATTAATATTAGTGTTCATTGGGTTACCTGTTTGCCTTGGCCTCCTACTATACTTTGTGCCAAAGCGATTTGGCTACCCAAAGACCGCAAAATATACCACAATCACATATGGACTATTTTTGCTACTAATTGCTTTTTACATGGTCTTTCAAGACCAATTTTTTACTAAGAAAGATGCCATGAAACTGGTTGCGGAGCAGGGGATAGAATTATCTGACGAATTTGAACTAGTTCATAATAAATCTATGTCAGCCATTGGAGACTACTATCACACCTTCACTTTGGAAATATCAGAACAAGACAAGCAGGGCGCAATTTCAAAGATTATCGATGCAGCCAGTTTTGAGACCGACCGGAGCAATATTGATATTCTGCGTAATCAAATGGACTACATTCAATTAGGACGTAGAATTGACCGAAACTATGCAACCCAGACTGCTTTCATAAAGGAATACTTCGAACCAAGTGGAAGACAAGGTTATGCCCCAACTTTCAGACGAATTTCAATAAGTCGAACTAAGAATGAGCTTATATTTGAAGATATTGTAGAATAGGAACGCTCTACAACACTAGATATGACGCCAGCCCTCCTTCGTCGGGGCCGATCGCATATCATTAAACGTTAGCATAAAAAGCAATAGCAACGCCTACTACCAAAGAAAAAAAATAAGATAAAATGAATGATTTCAGAAACACCAATAACAGCAGATTATTAACGGCTACTGCTTTTATGCTCTAAACGTTATCAGCAATCAAGATGAAAGAAAAAGTATATAATATATTTGTAATCTTCGAAGATGAAATTTTGGTTAAGACCGGATATGTTATGCATGAAATAGCCGGAACAGATGAAGAGAAGATTGAATTTCTTCATGCTAAAGTATTTGTAGATAAAGACAATATGGTTGTGAATGGTATTTCTGAATCGTACAAAATTACAGACAAACATGGAGGTCAAAGAACTGGAATCTCTTTAGATAGTTACAACTCGATGCTTTTCAACGGAACATCAGGCGTGATTACTGAAAATATATTTCAAAAAACTGATGCACCAGAAAACCCGCTGACAATATCAACCGCGATTGTAAACGGTGAAGTTAAAATTGATGAGACTAGAACTTTCAAAACAAACCCTATAGGCCCCCAGTCTATTCTATCTTTGAGGAAATTCCAAAATACTATTTAACTGAATATATATCAGAAGAAGGTCTTGATTTAAATAGGTTGATATTAGACGATTTCGTTACTTCTACACAAATCATGTTCAATAATCAGAAATACGTTTCGTGCTTGAAACTCTTTATGTCCGCTATAGATTCATTCTCATTCTTGGAATATGGCGAATTATCAGGCAGTAACATATTTCTAAAATGGTTAGATACATATTGTGATTTGGAAAGATTGCGGGTAAGTTCAATCGAATTTTGGGAGTTTCGAAATGCACTGCTGCATATGACGAACCCTTATTCCAGAAAAGTACTAAAAAACAAGGTACAACCGCTTCAATTTTATGTTAGCACAACTGATAGAGAAGAGTTGCAAAGTAATGTGAAACATAAATATTTTAACCTCAAAACGTTTATAGATGTTATTACACAAGGAATAGAGAAATGGACACAATCTTTTAACACAGACAAGAGTAAATTCGAAACCTTTGTAGATAGATATGATCTCATCTTATCTGATTTGAGATATAATAAGCTAAAATATAACGAAAGCTGATAACTTTATGTACGACGGCTGAAGTGTCCCCACGAAGTGGGACCATTAATAATGAAGTTAAGATAACTTCATTGTCAACATCATAGATTTTGCTTCTTTTAAAACTAACATTTTTTTGTTGAAAACTTTAGGCCGCCAAACTATATACATCCAACGGTGTCCGATTATCTAATTTTCTCTGCCTAAGTTCTTCATTATAGTATTTGATATATCCGTCAATTCCTTGATAGAGCTCCATCACATTATTGGTTGGGTTCAGGTAGATATATTCATATTTTATACTTCGCCAAAATCGCTCTATGAAGGCATTATCCGTAGCTCTGCCTTTTCCATCCATACTTAGTTTTGTAGTATAGAGTTTTGCTACGTAAGCGCTCGGGCACGGACGTATAAAATTGACTTAAATCTACTGGGAGGGAGAGATTAGACAGATAGAAACTGATAGTCTTTTGTGGGTAGGAGTTCGTCTAGCTTTTGAATGTTATGATTATCGATTCTCAGGTAGACATCGGTTAACCATCGGTGAGGATCTATATCATTGATTTTGCACATGGCAAAGAAGGAGTAGAAAATGGCTGCATATTCGGCACCTTGGTGCGACGCAGCAAACATGAAGTTCTTTCGGCCCAGAGCTAGTGGTCTAATTTGATTCTCAATCAAATTATTGTCCGGTCTTAATATTCCATTGTTGGTGTACTCAATAAGCCCATCCCACCTTTTAAGCATGTATTTTACAGCGCGTTGAAAAGGATTATTTGGTAAATTTGGCTGCAAATTATCCAGCAGCCACTCTTTTAATGCCAACAATATTGGAACGGATAATTCTTGTCGTGTTTTTAATTTTGTTCGAAATCGTAGGCCTCTTCATCCATTTGCCTTTCGATCAGGTACAGCTTTTAATTTCCTCGAGCACATAGCCTGATTTTTTCTTGTCATATTCCAATGCTTCGGTGAATTTTCTGCGGCTATGGACCAGACAATGTATCAGGGTAACGGCGGTTTCTTTACCCTTGTCCTCATAGGATACATTTCCATCTACTTGCAGATAGCCTTTAAACCCCTTAAGTGAATCCAGAATATTTACCTTTTCTTTCGTTTTAATGTATTCAAAAAGGACTAACCGTTCATTGGGTGCGGCCTTTACTAAAAAGCATCCTTTTAATGGACTGCCCGGTTTATCTCTTGTCAACACGCGCATACTTGTTTCGTCTGCTTGCATGTAATTGCTTCGATGGATTTCTTCTCTTAAGACGGGGATCAAAATCCCAAGTTTTTTGGCACCCAAAGCCAGATAATTTAACAAGGTTGAGGGTGACATCTTAACTTGATTTCTGGCTAATATTTTAGACTGACGGTACAATGGTAGGTGATCAGCATACTTTTTACCGCTATATCAGCTGCAAAACTCGCTCCAGCATTCGATTTTGGAAAGGGATCATTTAATGGGGCTATATGAAAAGTCCCTTCATGGTCTAGATAATTAGGACGAACTGTTCTTATTACATAGATTTCCGCAGGCTTTATTTCCAGTTTTTCACTGATCGCCTCTCCAATCCTGTCCATGTTGCTTGTATCCACATCTGGATTAATCACAATTACCTCTCTTCGAAGCGATTCAGATATTTTCTCTCGAACCGGTTGTTCGCCTTTTCGCTTTTTCTTCCGTACAACTAATTCGACTTCATCCACCTGGTCTGGGATCTCCATTGGCTGATCGCCAAACAAATTCGCTTGACCTGGCAATTCTGTTGTAAATCGCTCGGATTTAGAACCATACACCGCCTTACGAAGTTGTTCCAAATCAAATTTTAATTGCGCGTTCTCCCGGCGCAACTCTTCGTTGATCTTTACTAATCCTTCATATGTAGGTTGTGCATTATTCACCTAATAAAATACAAAAACATATGCATATTATTGCTAATGCATATCCAGAAATTTTATATTTATTTTAGGTCTATTTATGCTCTTTTCCTTTCCGGGTTTATATACCGTTTACGTAATTTGGCAGTGCCAATTTCAACTCCTTCCAACATCATCAGTAAGGTCGATATCTCCAATTGCTGTGTCTCGAGGTCTTCTTTCCAATCCGGAAGCTCCAAAGTGCCAGAAGCCAACTTTTTTGTAATAAATCACATACCCCGTACGATCCCAGACTAACACCTTAATGAGCGTTCGTCGTTTATTAAGAAATATAAAGCCATCGCCACTTAATAAATCCTTACCCATTTCATTGTTGACCACACCACCAAGTCCGTTACAAACTTTTGCGCATGTCTGTTGGCTTACGATACAGATAATAGGTCCGAACTCCAGGAATGCCAATCATCTTATGGTCAAAATATTTTCTAAGTATGCTTCTGGAACCAATGAAGAGAATCGAACACGTTTCCATCAGGCATTATTATTTCCATCTGGAAATCCGGATTCCTTACTATCCCGGGATTCACCCGAACGAAAGCCTCGGTCTTCGACCTGGTCGGAGATACAGCACCATTCTCGGTGTCCATGTGCTTTTGATACTTATTCCGCCAGTAAATCAAACTGCTGTCCTTTAATCGAGTCTTCTTGCAGAAACCTTCCTTCGATAAGGTGCCTTCTTCGTAGGCAGCTATGAGTGGAAATATCTCTGTCGCATTATGTCTCTTCATACCTTTGCCTTTATTTTACACAAAGGTGTAGGCTTTTTCTTGATCATCCAAGACGCTCATGCCTGAGCGCTTACTTTGCTACATAGTCCGTGAAGATCTTGCTTGTGTATTGGCTACCCTGATCCGTATTGATGATTTCTGGTGCGCCATGAATTTCGACGGCTAGCTCAATCACTTCTTTGCATGTCTGGGCATCCATTGTATTGGTTAAATTCCAAGCAAGAATACAACGACTAAAAACATCAATCACCGCGGTTAAATACATAAATCCTTTTGCCATCGGTATGAATGTAATATCAGTCTGCCAAACCTGATTGGGATGGACAACTTTGAGGCCATTAAGTAAGTATGGATATACTTTATGTTCTTTGTTCCTTTTGGAAGTGTGAGGCCCAGGTAGTAAGCTTCGCAAGCACATTACCTTATAATATAACTGACTCTCCTTCGGGTTTGTAGTATAATCCTGAGCGATGTAGTCCAAGTAGTTCACATTGCTTACGGATACTCAAGGACAAATTGCTACGATCCACCATCTTTCTTCTTTCTTTCACCGAGCCTACATCAAGCTTTTTTTTAAGAAATCGATTTCTACTTTCTGTTGCCCAATGACTCTCAAAAGTTCATCATTCCTTTCCTCCTCTTCACTTTTCTTATTCTTGGCATTTCCATCAAATACCTGATCAGCATTATCTAGGAATTCCCGTTTCCAGGTGCTGATCTGCTGAGGTGTAAGCTTAAATCGCTCTGCCAGCTCCTTGGCTGATTGTCTTTCCTTGATTGCTTCCAGTACTACCTTTGTCTTAAATTTTGATGTGAATTTTCGTCTTTTCATATTCCCAAATTTAGCTACTAACATTTACTAATTACTTATCTTAACTCGCCGTCCTAATATTTGGGGACACATCACTAAGTGAAAGAATGAAGATCAAGGACAGCAGATCGATCTTGGGAAAATTTAAAGTTCTAGTGAACTCCTATGAGCTAAATGATAAAATAATTGATTTGGCATTAAATGACTTTGATTTTAAGGACTTTGAGGATGGCCTTCAATACTATACGGCTCTTGAATCTCAATGTGATTTAATAGTAACACGGAACTTAAGGGATTTCAAGGAATCGGCAATTCCTGTTTTAAGTCCAAGGGAGTACCTAACGAAAATTGATGCCGAGAGATAACAGGCTGCGATGATGCCAGCCGCCCATTCGGGACGGCTGTCACATGCAGCCAGACCGTTCGAGTCAATCCTCCTTTCGGTCGGCTTGGCTCAAACGTGTCAGGGACAAGCCCCTTACGTTGTGTGGTAATTCTTGAAAACAAATGTTGTCTAAATAAGCAACATTTCTTAACTTTACCTAAAATGGCGGATGCCAACCATATTTATACTTGACTCAATAAAGATTCTTGTATTTTTTGAGGATCACAATCCGCCCCATTTTCATGCTATTTACAACGAGTATGAAGAACTCATCCTAATACCGAGTGGGGAAAGTTTGAGGGGGAGCATCCCTGCCGAACAAAAAAGGAAATTGGTAGAATGGTTGGCTTTGAACACGAATTCTATTGTTCAGAAATGGAATGAATTTAATCCAGATAGCAAAATATGAAAGGTTTACGCAATGTACCGCGAATACTTAAGATCAACAAGGTAAGGGGATACCAAGTGTCTTGTCTTTTCAATAACGGGGAATCACGACTAATTGATTTTAAAGCATTTTTCAATAGAAAGAAACTGAGAAAGGACCATCCTGCAAGAATTCTACTGAACGACATCACAGAATTCCGAAAAATAGAGATAATTGAAAATACCATTGGGTGGAAGAATGTTGGAAGGATACTAAAGGATATGGAAGGTAATGATCAATTCTATTATTTTGATCTAGATCCTATCGTTCTTTATGAATTTAGTCATCCAGACGAATCGAGAACACTCAAAATTGGACAGCTAATAAAGAAGGAACGGAAGAGAGCTGGTTTGACTCAAGAGGAACTGGCAAAGAGAAGTGGAACAAGCAAGCACTACATATCCAGATTAGAGAATAATAAATCAGATATAGAACTGTTGACCTTGAAGAAGATCATAGAAGCGGGTCTGGGAAGAGATTTAAAAATTCAGATCCAATAACCGGGTAGAGATGTAACTGCCACCAACACAATGGATGACGCCAGACTTCCTTCGGTCGGCTTGGCTCAAACGTGTCGGGGACAAGCCCCTTACCTTGTGCTTCATTATCATAAACCGCTAACCAATGATAAAATTCTTTAGAAAAATTAGACAAAAAACTCTGACTGAAAATAAGTTCGGAAAATATCTTACTTATGCAATCGGAGAAATTATTCTTGTAGTAATCGGAATTTTAATTGCACTATCAATTAATAATTGGAATGAAAACAGAAAAGAATCTAAACTTGAAAAAAATTACCTGACTGGCATAAGAGATGATTTAAAAAAAGATGTCGAACAAGCAACATTGGTTATAGATGCACATCTGAAACAGCTTAACTTGATAAAAACCATTGAACCAAAGTTTGATTTGAATTCGGAATTGTTTCTGCAAAATATTGACACGACTAGTTTGCCTTTTTCTGAATTATTCCGTCGAAAAAATTCATTTAGGTCGATAAATGGAACCTACCATTCTATGATTGCTGATGGCAAATCAAATTTGATAAAAAACAAACCTTTGTTTAAAAAAATACAAAGTATTTATGACAATGGTTCGTGACCTTATCAGGCTGCGATTTTGCCATAATCCCAGGACTAATCTGATCACATTATCATTTATTTTAATGTTTGCGTCAATTGGATAGATTGATAATATTCTTTTTAATAGATTATGGTTGAATAATTCGGTGGTCAAATCAGAGATCGAATAGGTTAATCGAAGACTTCTTTTCAACCCATTCCGTTGAATACATTTGCCAATTGATGCTGTGGTTAGCGCGGCGTTTACATGAAAATGTATTTTCTTTTTACTTCTTGCTTGACTATTCTGTAGTCCTGTAAATTGTTTTGAATCTCTAAAATTGAATTCCATTTGAAACCTGGCTCGGTAAGCACACAGGATGGCAAGCCCGTCATAATGATATCCGTACTGAAGAACATCTTCGTAGTATTTACTTCCCCAGTGGTATTCAGGAATTCTACATAGCAGAGTTTTTACATTGCGCTTCAGACCAACACTATTAACCACCGCGGCATGGATTCGCACGTCATCATCTTCGTATTCTTGGGTTACCCGCCGTTTATCGATCCGTTTCACGTTGATTTTACCAGCATACTGTTTCGGCCGGCCTTTGCTACCTGTTTGCCTTCCATTATATAAATAGCGAAGATTCGCATCCTCTCTCAATCGACCCACAATATTTAAATCCGTCTTCTCACAGATCGGATCTATGAATTTCCTCTTAGTGAAATAGGCATCCACGGCCAATATCGTACTGAGCTTACTTAACTGGGCTGATCTTGAGACAATGATGTTCGCATAGTGATCCACAATACTCTGGCCATCCTCCAAGGTGGATTTCCGGGCACTCGGTGTTTGAATCGCTTCCAAATGGTAGGCCGTATTCTGATCTACATCGACCACCGCTATTCCCGCTATTTCCAAGCCCCGCTTATGCTTTCCGGCTGTTCCGCTATAAAAGTAACCGATTCCTGGGGTATGCTTACCACTCTTATTCAGATAGGTTGGATCAAAACCCAGGATACAATTCGCTCCACAATATTGCTCCACCAATAAAATATTGAAGGTTAAAAAGTCAAAGTCTCGCTCAAATCCCATTCGATAGGTACTTTCATGGTACTTACCATATCTTGCCAGTTGTAAGAAATTAATCCGGCCTCGTATGCTTAAAAAGCATAAATGTCTCTACAATAAACCGGCGTCGCCATTCATTAATCCCAGGCATTTTATTTAATATTGTACTTATAAGGCTTACGCCTTGGGTAAATGCGTTTGTAGTTTTCATTTTGTAGTAATCTTGAGACTCTACAATATACGCATTTACCTTTTTATATATATGATTTATTCATAATGTGTCCCCATCTAACCCCGCGAACCATTGTTACATAATAATAGCAAAAAATGGATTTCATCAAACGATCGGAAGTATCAAGATCTGAGAAGATTCAAACGCTTGAGTTATGGAATACTGAATACCCTGGAAAGTTAGCTTACTCAACATTCAGCAGTTTTGAGGAATACCTTTTAAATCTGTCGCAACAATCTCATATACTATTGCTTGATGAAAGCAAGAAAATTAAGGGCTGGTATTTTGACTTTGTACGTGGAGAGGAAAAATGGTTTTCATTAATCTTGGAATCAAGATTGCATGGGATCGGATTAGGGACCCAATTACTAAATAAAGCAAAGGAGAAGGAACCCGAGTTGAATGGTTGGGTGATTGATCATAATTCGGATCGAAAGAAGAATGGAGATTTTTATAAATCACCATTGAATTTCTACTTAAAAAATGGATTTAAGGAGCTAACAGAGAAAAGATTAGAGCTTGATAAAATATCTGCTGTTAAAATAAAATGGGAAGCACGATAAACTGGTTACACAACCTGTGTGAAAAATTTTTAGGATAGCTACACCTCTGCACGAAGGCTTTGAAAAAATTCGATAATTAACATTTGAGCCCAAGCACTTGAGAAGGCAGAGTAGGTTAGGTGACAATGGACAAAAGTGGAGTTGGGTTATCAGCGATTACAAACAGCAATCCTTCTTCGGATCGATAAATTTGCTCATCTAGGAGGGTGTTGAACTACGCAACTTGATGCTGAAGCCGTAAATCGTCGTTTCTGGTGCGGCGAGACGAAGGAAGCTACCGGAGGTTGTAACTGACTGAGGATCAACAAAACCAGGAACGGCGAGAACGGCTGCATCATGTTATAGTAAGTATCTATTTTTTATTAATCAGCGCGAGGTGAGTATTTCAACAGCCTCCTAGGCCATAACGTGATCAAAAGTTCGCTTAGTGGCCTACTTGAACGTTTTTTTCATAACTTGGAATTTATGTCGGTAAAAGTGATAAGCTTCTTCGTTGTCGTTTATTTCCAAACTGCGACGATGGATGTCTGCCAAAAATTAATTGTAGTTTTGTCGGGCATTCATTCAATCATTCTTGTGCAACTAAAAAGGAAAAGTAAATCACGAATTTAAAATGAAAAAGAAGCGTAAGATGATAGCATCAAAATTAATCTTTAGAAACATTGTTCTGGTAAGTTGCATTTATTCAGGACTGGTCTTTGGCCAGAGCAACGATGCATTTCTAAATCCCCCTGAGGTGATTGTGTTGTCTAAAAAGGCTGATAAACATGCTGCTCAGAAGAGAAAATTTACCGGCATTCCCAGCATAGCCATCGCCGCAAACGGCAGAATGTGGGCAACCTGGTATGCCGGGATTACGCCAAAAGAAGATGAAAATAATTATGTCGTATTGTCCACCAGTGCTGATGATGGAGACACCTGGAAGGAAATTTTGATTATTGATCCTGATCAACAAGATTCTGTAAGAGCTTATGACCCGGAGGTATGGGTGGATCCGACCGGAAAATTGTGGTTTTTTTGGGCCCAAACCATTGGACATGAGGGAACAGTGGCCGGTGTTTGGTCTATAAACACAATAGACCCGGGGACGGAAAATCCCGATTGGTCTCAGCCTAAACGTTTAACGGATGGAATCATGATGTGTAAGCCGACAGTGCTATCCACCGGCGAATGGATTTTGCCCGCTTCTACCTGGCGAAAAACGGATAATAGCGCCAAACTAATTGTATCAGAGGATCAGGGAAAAAGCTGGAAAGAAAGAGGATCAGCAAACGTTCCTGAACCTGATAGAGCTTATGATGAGCATATGATTGTGGAGAAAAGCGATGGCACCTTATGGATGTTAGTCAGAACGAAATACGGAATAGGAGAAAGTTTCTCTGATGATCGCGGAAAAACCTGGGGTACATTGGTGCCCTCCAATTTAAAGCATCCCAGTGCCCGTTCTTTTATAAGAAGATTACAGTCTGGAAACCTATTATTAGTAAAACATGGTCCAATCGATATGCAAACCCAAAGATCTCATCTTATGGCCTTTATTTCCCAGGATGATGGAGCAAACTGGACAAATGGCTTGTTATTAGATGAAAGATCCGGCGTTTCTTATCCTGATGGACAACAATTGGAGAATGGTGATATTGTTATTATTTATGATTATAGCAGGACAAAAGAGCAACATATTTTAATGACTACGTTTACCGAAAATGATATACTGGCGCATGATTATGATGAAAGCATAATAAAAGTTTTTAACCATAGAAAAACCGTCAGTGACGGTGGGATAGATTAATGACTATTTATCGTGCCCTTGCTATAATTCATGACTTGGTCATTAATATTGTTCGAGGGCGCGATCGGTACCACCAATAATTAATCTACTAATTTAATGTTTGCTAGCTATGGCTTACGAGCAATCAATTTATTTTCAAGAAACAGGTGCAGGTCATCTCCGTTCCAGGGTTTAGTACAAATATCGATGTCCCCGTCGCCATCTACATCGGCAGCCACGGCTTCATGGCACATTTTTCCGCTCATTAATGTGTGCGCCACCCACAGGGTGCCATCGGGACTTTTGTTTTCCCAAATGTACATTTCAATCTCGTTGGTAGACAAGGGGCCACCTCCCGAAAAGATATCCAAATCGCCATCGCTGTCAAAATCGGCGACAGCAAGTGAATGAAAATCCTGCCCGGTTTCATTTGCTGAAATAGCGTGAAACTTCCACTGGTGAGCATTGGCGATATTTTCGAACCAGAAGATACGCCCGTCCCGGGTGTCGGCTTCAGCTTCGATAATATCTAAATCTCCATCATTATCCAGATCAACTACCCAAGACTTTAAGGCTAGTCCGTATTTGTCGGGTCTATTTCCTCCCGTGGGAATCAGGTCCGCATGGGTTTCCCAGCTGCCACCTTTTCCGTCCAGGTTTTCGTACCAATGGTTTCCACGTACAATATCCATGTCGCCATCGTTATCCAGATCACCAAAACCTCTGGGGCCGATGCCTCCGTGAATGCCTTCTCCTATTTGGACCTTACGCCATTCTTTTTGTGGGACGGTATCCGTCTCATACCACATAAGCAGTTTTTTGTCCGGGATCGTTACTGACGGCCACAATATCCAATTTTGAGTCACCATTGACATCAACGGCTATGTTATCGTGACAGGTGATTGTTCCGATATCTGTATGCAAGAGAAACTCATCTTGCCGTGGGTTGCCTGTATTTTCATACCAGGCGTTGCCAACCATAAAGTCGAACCATCCATCTCCATTTATGTCGATCGGACAACCACCTACGTCTGTCTTAGCACCACTGCCTAATTTATGATGTACCCAGGGACCTGAATTTTGATTTTCGTACCAAAATAGCTCACCTCGTAGACCATAGACCCAGTCAAGATCGCCATCTTTATCGACATCTACCAAGGCAGTCTGCCCCATGAGTTTTCCATGTCGTCCTATTTCATGAAATTCAAAATCGAAGCTCTGGGCGGAGGCCATGGTCGCTAAGAGCGGAAATAACCAACATATTTTTTTCATAAAATCGCCATCTTTTTATTGAAGAATAATGACTTTGAAGATATTAATATCCAGTGGAAATTTTGAAGGAGTATGTGATCCTTAAATTAAAGTAATGGAGACAAAAATGATGGTAATTTGATTTGATGCGTTTTCAGAAAAATGATGGCTGTTCATTTCTTATGGGCACCTCTATTAACTTCGTTCATGGCTTGATCGTATCGGCTTGCGCCTCAATTCAATGGCTCTTTTAAATGCAGACTGCGTTGAATCTCAATCATGTAGCTACGGCTATAGTCTTTCGATTCGCCTTTTCTGAATTCAAAATAGCTCATTGTCAAGCTCATTCAGGAATTAATAGAGATCCCCTTATGTGGTCACAGCACCCTAATACGCAGCACTTTTGCAGACTATACCTGGGTATCGGTGCTCCTTCAATTTATTAGCAGAGAATTGGATTCTCATTAATATAAATTCAATCATGAAACACTTGATCCTCATTTTCCTCCTCATACTGTGCATGAACGTATTCGGTCAAGCCACGGTAGAACCTGAATACTTGCTGATCGTTTGTGACATAGCTTGCTGTAGCAACCTATCCATCCTGTCCGCGAGCGCCGAAGCTGCTCTGCGGAGGAGCTGGGGATTCCTAAGAGTCTGATTTTACCTTTTTCCTTAGGAATTTCCACTCCCATAATCGGCTGAGGCAAATATTTATGCTCCCTAATTTCCTGCAGGATCCAGGTCCGGTGTTCCCGGAGAAACGAAGTCAACCTATTTGTTTCCATTCCGTCCACACCGGCACTGCCTTTATTAGCAATTACTTGACGTAATGCCTTCTGAAGATTTCTAGGACTCAATATTTGGTCAATCAATTTTTGTCACATGTGTCCAAAACGTTTTGATTGAAATAGACTTTAACTTGACAAATTTGTTTGTTCATTTTTTGCGTGCCCAAAAAACGAACCAAAAAAAGGGCACCTTTCCTAATGTGCTACGCTCGCGCAAGGCTTCAGCTCTTAAAATGCTGCTTCTCCAATCCATGGGCGACGGTTCTGGTATTTTTTGCTTCTTGCCCAGTTGAATCATCGCGTTGAATCCTTGACTTCCCTGTTTGCTGCCCCATTGATTAAGCCGTGACGCATTTGCTATCCCATCCGCTGACGCGGTCCTGTTCTCTTCAAGGTTGCACTGCACCTTGACCGACTTTGTCGGATCGTTCCAGGACACAGCACGACAACGGAAAGGACCATTACCAATCACCATCTGCCAGGAGATAAAAAAGTCTGAAAAATCTGATGCCCAGTGCCTTGCGTCCGAGCAAAACCCACAAACACTCTTGGGAGATAGAACATTGCAATTTTACTCTTCATTTTCAATTGTTGAAGGGCTTTAATTAAAATCCTCCAGAGTCCGATCTTATTCTTATAGGATCCAATTCCAAATATGTCATTCTAACGTTATAAAACATTGATTGTCTGTACATATTTTTACCAAATAAATTTATTTTGGACGCGTGTAAATTTTTGTTTTCTTTAAAAATTAATCTGTCCCACTTTTCAAAGAAAAATTAAAAGGCTCTCCCATTCACTTCGTTGTTCGCTCCGTCAAATGGCCACTGGACATTTGGTTTTCCTTCGGTCAAACTTCACTCGCGAATCCAGGTAAGTGCTTTCTTACGAGCCCGGCCTTATTAAAGACGGGTTTCAGTCAATCTCCGCCGGATCTACTATCTAGGTTCAGAATACTTTCGGGCGTTAGTGAGCTACTGACTCTTACTGACGCTGCGGTCAGTACCGATCTTTGCAGTCTCGCTTCCCCGTCCGAACGTCGTCATCCGGGCGGGCTTCCGCCGGCGGCCGAAGCCTATAGCGGAGGACTCAGATCTGATCTCGCGATCCCAGCCCCACGACTAGTAGTTCATGGTGTTACCCCTGCCCACAAGCACTTGTCCTGACATTCATCGTCAGGAGGACTTACACCCTCAAGATTAATCTGTATTTGGTGGTGACATTTATCGTCACTATCTTCATACAGAAAGATGCCCATGCTGGGCACAGACAGTACCTACAAGAAATTGGCGGTTCAGTGCTTAAATGAAGCTTTGTGCTTCTTATCAAGTTCAGTGCTGGCAGAAAGTTTGGTGCTTCGAAATCGCCAACTTCTTGTAGCTGCAAACCAATAGAGATAAGCAAAAGAAAGACCCACTTCGAATTGACAATCTCAGGATTAGGTCCTACCTTTGTACCTAATTAGATACTATGCCAACATTCTTCTTTATTGAAGGTGTCAAGATCTGTCTATTCTTCGATGACCACACTCCGCCACACTTTCACGCTTTCATAGCCGAATATGAAGCTGTCATAGAGATCAGTAGCGTAGAAATATTGAAGGGGGACCTGCCGAAGAATAAGAAGCGCATGATACTCAAATGGGCTGCATCAAATAAAGAGGAACTGATGGAAATTTGGTTTGATTTAAACAAATAGCATGAGAAGAATTAGATCTATTCCCAGAATAATAAGGATTAACAAAACCACGGCGTTCAAAATATTTTGTGCATTCAATAATGGAGAACATCGAATAATTGACTTCACCAAACTCTTTGATAAGCTCAACTTCAGAAGAGATGAGATGCGAAGAAAGATAATGGATCCCAAAATCTTCAAAACCGTGGAACTCTCTGACAACACCTTATCCTGGCCCTCAGTCCGGAAAACAATAGTGCTGAGATCTGGTAAAACTTTCAATGTCGCATTTGACCTGGACCCAATTGTACTCTATGAAAACAGTGAACCTGATGTCAAGCGGAATGAACGATACAAAATCGGCAGACTTATCAAAGAAGAAAGAGAAAAGGCCGGTATCACTCAACAGGAACTCGCCATTAAGAGCGGTACGACTCGCAACTATATATCCAGAATTGAGAATAACAAATCAGATATTGAACTTCGAACACTCCGAAAGATTATCGAATTAGGTTTCGGAAAGGAATTGGAACTGGCGGTTAAATAAATCAGGTGAAGGCCAACTCATCGGCAGGCAGGCTTGCAAAGGATCATACTAAATCATCCAACTACTCATAGCCATCCTGTTCTATAGGGCATCTTAAAACGACCTATCAAAACTAAGACGAACTATACAAAAATAATGTGGATTTACAACGAATTGACACATCAAAAATTGAAGTTAGAGAAATAGAATGGCAAGGCCCATTTTCGTGGACAGGCTACGTAAATCAGAACTGCCTTGACGAAATTCCCGATACAGAAGGTATTTATCTTTGGACATTTCAATACAAAGACGGTTATTTGGTTTATTGTACAGGGATAACAAAATCTACTCAAAAAAGATTTAGACAACATACTTTAGAATATAAGAGTGGTAATTATACTGTGTTTGATATAAGTAAGGCGGAACAAGGCAAACGAGTGGAGATTTGGCACGGATGGTCATATGCAAGGACTCATCGTGAAGAATTTAATGAACGAAAGGAAGAAATTTTGAATTCCGTTGAAGTACAATTAAAATCATTTAGAATATTTGTTGCTCAAGTTCCCGAAAAGAGAAAGAACACGATTTGAAGCAGCAATAATGTACAACATATACGATTCAAAAGAACCTTGGGCGGAATTAGCAGACAGAGGAATGGCATTAAGTAAACGAAGAAAAGACGAAGTACCTATCGTTATTAAAAATATAAGTAACGTTAAGTTTTACGGACTATCAGAAACACTAGAGATATAGAAATGAACAACGAATCGTCAACTCGAGTTTTGCGTCAGGCAGGCTCATGTGCAAGCTTGAAGATTTGTACTTCTAATGAACATGAAGAAATAAATTGAAACTCTGTGCTCCGAAATCCGCCCGAAAACATTAGCCAAAACATGAAACTGAAATTGATAAAAACAAAGATGAGAACGTGCAAACGACCTCCGACAAACCTGCAAAAGGGTGTGCCTGTCCCTCCTGCGACAGAAAAGAAGAAAAACGATGACCCAAACACACAATTATGGATTCTTGTAGGTTGTTTTTCCTTTCCACAATGTCATAGCGTACTATGAACTTTCAACCCATGAAAAACCCCGGTAAGGCTTTTGTTTTTTTAATAGCAATGATTGTTTTGGCTAATCAATCAAGCATCGCCCAGGTGCAAACGGATGGTATTCAAAGTCTGCATCTCAAAATATCCTTTGGACACCTTGGACTGATCAAGACTAAAAGGAATATAGCATTAAAAAGTTCCGTGCCAGGAATGACCATTTCCAATTTGATGGGCGAGTTGCTTGAATCAGACGATCAGCTAAATGGTGACATTTTGTTAAACTTTGGAGGAGGTGACATAGACGAATTGGTTGCAAAAATCAGCTGGCAAAAACCGGTGGCTGAAATCCTAAAAATGGGATCGATGAATATGTGGCCGTATTTAATGAAGAATGGATCCCCCGGACAGATCGAACGGCTGAGCGAAGACCCCTGGAATATTCCGGATGCTCCAATACTGACCATTCAATTAAATAAAACCGGAACAGAAGGATTCTCTTTTTCTGTCGAGCAATTATTGGATCATGGTGCTATGTGGTTGCCAGAGCAGGATATTTACCTCACCATTGCCGACAAGCCCACAGATTTTGAACAACATCTTGCTTCATTGAAAGGGAAACGTACCCTTGACCAAGTCAATAAAGAGCCGGAAGCATCCTACGAACTGTTTAAAGGTCTTTGGAAGGACTTTGGAAATCCCGTTGTATATGATGAGCCCTGGCAGACACAATACATGGGTACCACAGGGCATCTGACGGTTAATACCGCAGCTCATGGATCCATTTATAAATTTGCGATCGACCGACGGGGAAATGTACGGCCGGACTTTGCTTCTCCCCACCGGTTCAGCATGGATCCTGTCTGGGAAGGAAGCCGATGGATAAGCCAGGAGATTGAAAATGGGCTGCCTATCCTATTGACTCAATTGGAAAAGGATGGCCAGGTCCTTGAAATGGAACAATTTGCCTGCCCCTTGGGGAAGATAGATGCATCTCTCCATGGTAATGTTCCAAGCGTATTTTTTACTAGAATGAAAATCACCGGAAAATCCGGAGCTATAGATTTTAAGGTTCACCTGAATAATGGAGTAAAAGCCCAGGAAATTGAATTAAAAGAAATCCGTGATAACTGGATGGTTACCGATAAAGAAACCGCTGCTATACTATTGATGATTGAACCTGGAAATAATCTAAAGGTCGGATTGGATAAAGCCGTACCCGCTGAAAATGGACAACAACTTATCATAACCATTAGTGGTCAGCTAAAAGACGGGGATACAGAGGTAGTACTGTTAAAACTTCCATCGCCCTCTGTTGACTTTTCACAGGGTATAAATTTGGAGGCCCTTGATTTTTTATCTGCGAAAAATCAAATTCGAAATTACTGGAATGATTGGATGGATAAAGGCGCTCAATTCGAAGTCCCCGAAGAAGCCGTTAATGAATTATTTCGGACCAATTTGTGGCATGCACTTATTCTACCTCGACATACCACCGGTAGCAATGGTGAAATCCATATGGATCTTCCATATTCCAATCTTGCCTATGGTCAGAAAAACTCGGATTGGCCTATAAATCAAGGGGTATATGTCGATTATATGATTTATGGTCTGCGGGGATATGAGGAAGTAGCGCAAAACGAAATCATGTCCATGTTCCAAACCCAGCAACAACCTGATGGTCGTATCGGAGGGTATGCAGACTGGGGTGTCTATTCACCGGGACATTTGTACACAATAGCCCAGAATTATCTTCTTTCCGGAGATCGGAACCACTTCGAACAATTACTCCCGTTTGCACTCAAAACCCTGGACTGGTGCCTGGCCCAAATTGTCGAGGCAAATTCCGAAGAAAATGGTTCCGGGTTGATACTGGACCCGCTTAACGATCTTAGTGTTGGTGAAAGAGCTTGGGCATTTACGCAGGCCTACTATGTAGCTGGTCTTGAACTTTTTGGGAAAGCCTTATCCAGATATAATCATCCCCGGGCGGCGGAGGTGAAAAAAATAAGTACCCAAATGAAAAAAGATGTGGTTATGGCCTTTTCCCGAAGCAGCGTTCAATCACCAGTTGTTCAGTTGGCTGACGGAACCTGGATTAATTATGTTCCAACGGATGCCTTGACTCCTCGCAGAATGCTGGACGAATGGTATCCGACCGATGTTGACACCGGTCCATTGCATTTGTCCAGGCTAGGAGTATTTGATCCAAAAAGCTGGCTTACAACTGCCATGTTAAATGATCATGAAGATAACTTGTACTTGCAAAATAAAGGGGCAGCCAATGAACCCATATATATACCGCAAGCAACCGCTTATTTATTGCGGGACGAGCCCAAAGCAGCAATGCGAAGCTTTTATAGTTTAATGGCCAGTGGTTTTTCCCATGGTCAGCTAACACCGCTTGAGCACCGTTGGGCGCACCCTCAGTATTACGGACCTCCCAGTACGGATGGTGCCTGGTTTGAAGTATTCCGTAAGATGCTCATTCATGAAATTGGAGTGGATACCCTAATGATCGGACAAGCAATACCACGCTTATGGTTAGAAAATGGTAAAGAAATTAATGTGAAGAATGCTCCTACTTATTTTGGGGAAGTATCTTTTTCCGTAAAAGGAATATCCGACCTGAATGTAATTGATGCAACTATTGGACTTTCGGATCGCAATCCACCAAAAGATCTGTGGATACGTTTTCGCCATCCAGACGAAAAACCGATTCGTTCGGTTATGGTGAATGGTCAGCCATGGAAAAATTTTGATGTCGAAAAGGAAATAATTAGAATATCCGAACCGGATCAGGATACCTATGTGATCTCTGCGAACTATTGATGAGTGGGCATCGTGTTAAACACTTCAATTTTAATTATCCATTTTAAAAAAGTCATCTATGAGAATATTAAGCTTTATATTGACCATATCTTTACCACTATTTCTTATGGCACAATCAAACCAGCAAATTACAGAAGATTTTCTCCAATCTTTTGCGAATGCATTTAACCCCCATGACACCAAGGCGATCATGTCACATATGACTGATGATTGTGTGTTTGAAGCCTCTGCAGGACCAGATGTTGATGGAGAAAAATTTAAAGGTCAACAACAAGTAAAGAAAGCATTCGAGGATGTATTTGCAACTTTCCCTGATGCCCAATGGGGAGATCCCAAGCACTTCATTTCAGGGGAAAGAGGCTTTACCGAGTGGACTTTTACAGGCACTAAGTTAAATGGCACAGAGGTTGAAATCACGGGATGCGATCTATTTACATTTAAGGAGGGCAAGATAGCCATTAAGAATTCCTACAGGAAAAATCGTCTGTTGATTAAAAAAGAGGAAATCTCCAGCGAAGGTGTCCGGACAATCCCTGCAGACAGCCTTAAGATTGAATAATTCATCCTACAAAATATTATGCTTATCTGTGCCGAATTCCACCCATAAAGCAATCACCGACGAACAGCGTAGATATGTCCATTGCCAGCAAGCCATCCCGTTCTTCAGACAACTTGGAGTGTGTTGAAAATTTCATTTCCATAAAAGTTATCGCATGAGGATTAAAGATTTATGGCCGGGGATAAGCAATTGGAAATTTACCAGAGAAAGATTAATCAATCTGACAATCGGATTTTCAGCGGTATTGATTTATGAATTCCTGGCAAGACCAATTTATCGACCTTACATTTATGCAAACAACATCAATGACTTCCATTTAGCCGATACAATTGGCAACTCCCTGGGCACAATTGCGACGATTTTTGTTTTGATTGGTTTCATTGGTCAAGGAAGAATTCAACACCTATTCTTAATTAAAACCATAACAATAAGCGTGGCATTATATGAAATTGCACATCCATTATTAGGTAAGCCAATTGACATTTGGGACATTGTGGCAACACTTTTGACCGGTGCACTATGTCTGATGTTGTATAAAATTATTCATCCGTTGACGTTGGACAATAAAGCAATCGACTGACCATTGTATTGAAGCAGGGCTTACCATTCCGCCACATTGAAAAAATGACCCACCGATGCATAGAAAAGGTCTCTCAGGTAAGTGACCTTAGTGCAAGGCATCTTCCAACAATTCTGTAGGAGACCATGCGCCCCTTCAAGATCTGAGAGCAAAATAATGTAAAGGTGATACCCAATGGACCTGCCCCTGCATTCACAGTCAGAGGACTCAGAGACCTGCTCAGTACATAGATTAATCCGCTACTTGGTAATGACATTGATCGTTCTTGACTTCATACGGAAAAATACCTATGCTGGACATACAATACCGGACCATGCCAGCGACTGCTATCAGCATTCTCCATCCGGTTAACCAGCCGCTATCTTTCATGTTCTTTCATATATAAGTTAACATATACGTTTACAAATTCAATTTTAATGTAAACATATAAGGCTACAAATAATTGAATATGTCAACTTAAATAGCTAGATGATCTCGCTCCGAACCCGAACCTGATTTTCGGTTCCCTCATTTCAAACAGACATTTATTCCGTTGTGATTCTGCTTAATGATCGGCAGAAACATTTGCTCATCACGGTTCCTAAGGTAAAGGATGAAGTCCAAGGGAAAAGTCGGGCAGAGCCTTCTAGCGCATATACGCAGTGCCATGGGCCAGCCCAACAAAAATTTTTGATTCATTTTTGAAATGTCCTTTAACGAGCCGCTGC
The DNA here is from genome assembly GCA_016711125.1 of Saprospiraceae bacterium. Classification (GTDB taxonomy): domain Bacteria; phylum Bacteroidota; class Bacteroidia; order Chitinophagales; family Saprospiraceae; genus JABDMH01. The sequence goes on from JADJTQ010000010.1 coordinate 318,881, forward strand.
GTTAATTGCATTTAGCAGTGATTTTCCACCGGTAGGAATGTCATAACCAAGTTCCCATATCATGATCCCCCCGGCTTCCTTTTTTGCCAGTTCCGTTTTATTCTTGATGGTCGGAATCCCATTATAATACATGATGTACCCATTGGGTAGGTGCCAATGGTCTACCCATTCGGCTCCCCCATACGTCGAGACAATATCTTTATATACCATCCAGGGAATAACGGGATCGTTTAATCCAGGACCAAATCCATGTCCATAGAAGGGCACACCAAGAATCAACTTCTCCTTTGATATATTTAGCGTGTTTCGATAATAATCCAAATCATCCATCGCATCCACATATGAAGAATGATGACCAGGGCGATTAGGTGACCATGGGCCGGTATGATCGTAGGACATAATATTGATAAAATCAAATTGTGCCAGTGCTTTTTGCGTTACTGTATTACCGGGACGACTGGGCAATGCTGAGGTGATCAACTTGTTGTGAGATCTTAATGCCTGTGCTAATTCGACTATAAAGATTGCGTAATTGGGATCCATGTCCGGCCCAAAAGCATATCCCGATTCAAGATCCACATCTATTCCATCCGCATCATACTGAAGGACCTTTGATACCAAATCTTTAATAAGCTTGGGTCTCTTGTCATTTTTCAATAGTGCATGGTACTGTGCTTGATATGAGCCTCCCCCAATGGAATAAAGGACCTTTACATTATGGTGATGCGCCGCTTTTATAAATGGAATCAAGGCATCAAAATTCTGGTTAAAATTCCCCGAAACGTCAGGATTGACAAAGGCCAGATCAATATGGGTAAGCTTGTTAAAGGGAACTTCCAAAGTATCTGCTTTCGTTGCCGCATCAAAGGAATGGTATCCGACAATTTTAAAATCTGATGTAGGGTTCTGGGCATTTACTTTTAAAGAGATAAAACATATGCACAATAGAATTAGGAAGGATTTAACTCTCATGATAATTTGTTATTTACGGTTTAAAAGATCACTACATTTTTTCATTAATAATATTTTTGATGTGGAGCCAAGGCGGATCTGACGACTGCCTTTTAATGGGCTGCCTCATAAATCGCATTCAGCAATGATTTTTGACCGATAGGGGCATCATAAAGAAGCTCCCATATCATAATCCCCCCGGCTTCCTTTTTTGCCAGTTCCGTTTTATTCTTGATGGTCGGGATCCCATTGTAATACATGATGTAACCATTGGGGAGGTGCCAGTGGTCTACCCATTCGGCTCCTGGATACGTAGAAACGATATCACTATAATTCATATAGCCAATAATGGGATCGTTCAATCCGGGACCAAAACCCCGCCCGTAGAAGGGCACCCCAAGAATCAGTTTTTCCTTCGGCATATTTAGCGTATTTCGATAATAATCCAGATCATCCATCGCATCTACATACGAAGAATGGTTGCCCGGACGATCAGGTCTTCTCAGGTCGTGATTGTCGTAGGACATAATATTGATAAAATCAAACTGGGACAGTACTTCGTGTGATATCTCTTTGGCGAGACGGCTGGGTAGTGCCGACGTGATCAGCTTGTCGTGGGATCTTAAAGCCCGTGCCAATTCCATTATAAAAGGTCCATAATTGGGGTCTGGGACAGAATAAGAAGGATCTACGCTGGGAAAAGAAAGTGATGTCGCCATACCCAGGGGCCCAAGAGTATATCCCCATTCCAGATCCACATCTATTCCATCTGCATCATATTGAAGGACCTTTGAGACCAATTCCTTAATTAGGCCTTGTCGCTTATCTTCTTTCAAAAGTGCATGAAATCCTCCTCCTGTAATGGAATACAAGACCTTTACATTTTGGCGATGCGCTGCTTTTATAAATGGAATCAAGGCATTGAAGTTCTGGTTAAAATTCCCTGAAACGTCCGGATTGACAAAGGCCAGATTGATATGGGTAAGTTTCTCAAATGGAACCTCTGAAGTGTCTGCTTTCATTGCTCCGTTTGTTGGATAATATCCGACAATTTTAAAATCTGATGAAGGGTTCTGGGCACTCATCCTTAACGAGATAAAACACACTGACAAAAGGATGAAGAAAAACTTGGATCTCATGAAAATTTGTTGTTTAGGGTTTATTAAAAGAAGAATTATTTTTTTTCATTTCATAATATTTGTACCCGAATGCAAGTGCGGTTCTGGTGGCTGCCTTTTAATGGGCCGCTTCATAGATTGCATTCAACAATGATTTTTTACCCATCGGCATATCAGCAAGAATTTGCCAAATCATAATACCTCCGGCTTCCTTTTTTGCCAGTTCTGTTTTATTCTTGATGGTCGGGATCCCATTGTAATACATGATGTAACCATTGGGTAGGTGCCAGTGGTCTACCCATTCGGCCCCCGCATACGTGGAAACAATATCGATATAGTTCATGTAGGCAATAACAGGATCGTTCAATCCGGGGCCAAATCCGCGTCCGTAGAAGGGCACGCCAAGAATCAGCTTCTCCTTTGGTACCATTAGCGTATTCTGATAATAATCCAGATCGTCAATCGCATCAGGGTAGGGAGCATGGTGGCCGGGGCGATCAGGTCTACTTTGTCCGGTATGGTCGTATGACATAATATTGATAAAATCAAATTGGGACAGTACTTCTTGGGTTACGACATCAGCAGGACGGCTGGGCAATGCAACGGTAATCAATTTATGGTGTGACCTTAAAGTTTGTGCCAATTCGATTATAAAGACTTTATAATTGGGGTCTGTGCCTGGTATAGCTGGGTTCTCCCTGGGAAAAGAACGGGATACAGCCATACTATTTGGTCCAAAGACATAACCTAATTCCAAATCAACATCTACTCCATCCACATCATACTGGAGGACTTTTGACACCAAATTTTTAATAAGTCCTTGTCTTTTCTCCGTTTCTTTCAAAAGGTCATGGTATTCCTTTGGACTAGCTCCTCCCCCAATGGAGTACAGGATCTTTACATTATGGTGATGTGCCGCCGTGATAAATGGGACCAAGGCGTCAAAGTTCTGGTTAAAATTCCCTAAAACGTCCGGATTGACAAAGGCCAGGTCTATATGGGTAAGCTTATCGAACGGAACTTGTGCAGTATCTGCTTTCATTGCTGCATTAAAGGAATAATATCCGACGATTTTGAAATCCGATGAAGAGTTCTGGGCATTTGCCTTTAAAGAGATAAAGAATAGGGGCAAAAAGATAAGGAGGGACTTGGATCTCATGATTAATTGCTTATTTAGGGTGTTTAGGATTTTAAAAGAAGATTGCTTTTTTCGTTAAATAGTATTTATACCACTTCTCTTTCTAAAACACCGTCCCAAGACTACCTCACTACGATTTCATCCGAATAAATGACAGCAGGTTTTCCAGCATTTATATGCCAGGAAGGCATCCGTAAAAGACTCTCAGCGTGCACTTTTATATAACGGGTCTTCATATCATCAATAGCTGTTGAGAAAGATTGAAATGGAATTTTTACAATATCTGGGTTTTCAGCGGGATTGGGGTTATGGGGATTGATGATCTTAATCATCTCACTATATTTTTTGCCATCTACCGAAGTCGCATAAGTAACGTATTTCGGCAGTATCAACCGGTTCCAATCGGCTTGCGCCTGTACATTAAGAAAGTCCATCTCAATAGAGTTAATGGGCATCACTTCACCCAGATCGAGGACAAAGTCCATGTGGGTCCCTTCGTAAGCTACCCAGTTAGCATCTTGATCGGGGAACCTCCATGATTCGAACGACCCAAAAACACCATCGGTCAAGCGCTCTACATTTGCCGATCCTTTACTGGGAGTGGTGATCGGAATTATTTTTCTATTAAACGATATCGCCTTGTCCATTTCATCCATCTTGGCATAGATTCTCTTGAAATTCTCCATATAATCGTCAACAGTTATTGCTCGCTCCCTTACCCTGACGATTCCTGCTTCCTTGGCGCGTTCCACAAACTGGTTTACCAGTGTTTTCATTTCCGGCTTTGGGATCACCAACCCGTTGCTACTATGTTTATAAAAACTAATGGGCATATCGATTTCGACCTGACCCGCAATTTCAATCTCCGCGAACATAAGGGGCAATCTGGCTTCCTGGACGCGCTTGAGCAAAAGGGGGTCCTTCTCCACAGTGCTTTCGGCACTATCGAACAATCGTTTATATTCTTTCATCATGTCCGCCGATAAGTAACTATCCATCGCGTCCCTCGGGTCTCCAAAAATCTCCAATTTGAAATTGCTCTTTTGCAACGATTGCTGCATAGTGTCGATGTATTGTCCCATCAATGGTCCGGCAGCACCGTAATAACCATTTAAGAAATCATTGATAATCGCATTGGGGTCCGCATTCGGGTTCCACATCAGTTTACAAATAAGATAGGCCCTTAAGTGTCCAAACTCACCTTTTTGGCTCGTTGCCTGCATAAACAGAGACCTGACATTATTTTTTGTGTAAAATTCGAGATTGGGCCCAATGGTATGAAGGTTGGGAAATGGACTGACCGGGCTGGCAAATTGGATATTATAGTCCCAGATCAGGATGTCCTCACTAATCTCTCCCCAATCTTGCAAATCACTCGTAAAAGCCGGATCGGTATCGAAAACGGGCTTCTCGCGGGTACTTTCAATATTGCAGAGCATGATGTTGACATTGGGTTCGATCGCTATATTGCTTGGCGCGGACCGGGTATACCAATAAGCCAAAGTAGAAATAACCTTATCAGGGAATTCCCTGGCCACTTTGTTCACGAACCATATTATGGAACCGCTGGGCACGCCCCCATATTTTTCGTTCAACTTTGTACAGGGTCCGCATTGACAATACTTGTCATTGTCGTTCTGGCTTACCGACCAATATACGGCTTTCGGATCTTTAGCAATTCTATTTTTAAGTTCGGCAACAAGCGTATCAAAGACCTCCACGTTTGACAGGCACAGCTGAGTAACAGGATTCCGTTTGCCATTTATCAGGGAAAAATATTCCGGATGTGTTTTGCCATATTCTTTAGGGGGTACCAAAACTTCAAAAGTATGAACAAATAAACCCCAGGTATCCCTCGAAGAAAGTTTTTGCCAACTGGAATAATCCGGATTACTCGCATCGTAATAAGACGTTGTCCGGTATTTTATATACGGTACTACTACATCGTTTTTGGGAAGGGCAATCACATTCCCTTGTGGAATTTGCACATCGTCGTCAGCAGTATATTTTCTGAAACCTATAGATTCGAGCAAACTATAAACTCCATAAAGGGCCGCATTCTCAGAGCCCCCTGCGATAACAAAATTGGTGTCAAAGCGCTTAAATGTGTACCCATCATTCTTTAACTTGTCGAAATCAATATCCATTGCCTTTGCGTAATCGGTATTCCCAACATATATGGCGTTCTGGCCTTGGTACTCACTTTCCTCAACTATAGGAAGAGCAATCTTCGACATCTTTGACAAATAGTGTTGGAGTTGCTTTCCTGCTTCCATTTCCGCGGGAGCAGCATCAATAGGAAGCACAATGGTATAATCCGTCCTGCCGTCAATATTCAATTTGTCCTCTGACATCAAATCTCCTAAACAGGCATAGTTGGGTAGGGTAGCAATACCTCCCAACATGATACCCGAAGTTTTTAAAAAATTTGATCTTGATATTCCATTCCTTTCTTTACTATTCACAACCATGGTTCTTAATATCTATTCGAATAATCATTGAAACAGCTGATACCATATTACTATCAATTCCAGCCAGAAATTCTAAGTTATCCAAATCAATTTTTATAGAGGTAAAAAAAAAATTCGGATAACTATCATTGGTATTTATTATCACTTAAAAATAGGCATATTCTATCATTCTCGTCAAACTAAAATTAACTAGGTTCCTGGGGTAGATATTGGTTAATTCCTATTCTTCATGGCTACTAAAAGTAGACTGACAGCCTGAAGAGGAAGAAGTCAGTGGTCCTTGTGTCATGATTGCTGAAAACATAGTCTTAAGCATGTTGTCATAAAATTATCCTCTTGCACCTCTCTCTGGCCCTGCCTTTATCCTTACCAATGCAATAACCGGTTTCGTCCAATCACGCCTATATTCTCTTTTTTCAAGAAGGATGTCGGACAGGATCGATCGCAATACAATCACAAAGTTAATTTGCCTATTGTTCCTATGTGGATCCAACGCTGATCAGTACCTTAGTGCAGACTTCTGGATTGACTACAGATACAACCCTTCATAGGTCTTAACTATGTATGACCGCTTCAAAAAAGATAAATGTGAAAGAAGAAATCCGGGCATATAATAACAGGCAATCAATGGTTGACAAAGAAATCTGCGACCTGCTTGCAACCACAATAAACAGTGCGCTCATGGAAGCAGAAAACAAAATTTGGCACGCCCACCCTGTCTGGTTTTTAGCTGCTAATCCAATTGTCGGATATAGTAAACAAAAGGACTGTGTCCGACTGATGTTTTGGAGCGGTTCAGACTTTGGCGAAGATAAACTCAAAGTCGGCACAGGTAAATTTAAAGATGCATCAATTCGTTTCACTTCAAAAGACCAGGTTGACTTGAGCGATATCATAAGATGGTTAAAGAAATCAAGAGAAATACAATGGGACTATAAAAACATAGTGAAAAGAAAAGGACAATTAGAGAGATTAAAATAGTACGAAGACAATGTCCAAGCCCAAATGCAAACCCAATACTCACTAATTTCCGGCTATCGGATAGCAGAAAATGAAAATCCTTTAACAAAACAGTAAGGTCGATGAAAAAAATATTACTGACGGTCTTTGTTCTCCTTGTAGTATTTAGCGGACTGGTTTATTGGAAGAACCATACGCTTCAAATGGGAATTGCCAAAGCCAATTCCGAGTTTATAAACTATATTCCTCCTAAAATTTCCGATTGGGGAGCGGTCGAAACAGTATCTCTTACCCCACTGATTGACTGGCACGCTGAAACAACTGATTTCAAGACAGAGGCAGGTGTCAGCTATCTTATCAAAACCGGCAATCATACCATCCTTTTTGACCTTGGTTACAATGCGGCAGAAGCAGATCCATCACCGCTGATGGATAATATGAAAAAACTGGGGGTGACAATGGAAGATATTGACATGATTTTTATTTCGCATAATCACTTTGACCATGTGGGAGGTAAAAAATGGATGAAAGCAAACACGTTTTCTCCCGGAAACACGCAAATAGATTTGGGTAAGAAACGAATTTTCACACCAATCGACATGACCTACCCGGGTCAAAAACCCATGAATATTCAAATGCCGCAATTACTTGATTCCGGTGTTGCCACTATAGGTGCCATTTCAGCTGAACTTATTATTGGAAAGATTGACGAACAGGCTTTAGCGATTAACATCAAGGACAAGGGCATTCTGCTTGTTGTAGGTTGCAGTCATCAAACCATTCCAAAAATTATCAAGCGAACAAGAGATGTTTTTTCCGAACCCATTTATGCCATTGTAGGCGGACTTCATTTCCCTATTCCCGAAGGTAGGTTAAAAATGATGGGCGGGCTTATTGATGCCCAACGGATCGGCTCTGGCAATGGACCATTTGACCAACTGATCCAAAAGGATGTGGATGCCAATATTAAAATGCTTAAAGACCTAAATATTCAAGTGATCGGTGTTGGCGGACACGACAGTAGTGACGAAGTAATTGAGCAGTTTAAGCATGAATTTGGCAACTCCTACCGGTATGTCAAGGTTGGAAAAAGAATTGATTTTTAATATGTGAAGAAAAGCAAGATGAAACCACTAAGACGCAATACAAGAACTGGCTACGAGACTTAAAAGGATTCCGATTAGTAATCATAGATGAAGTTATCCGTAGGTCTCCAGCTGACCTTGGTGAAACGAAACGCTATTGACTTTTCAATGAAGAATTGTAATTTAAGCCACTCCAAAGTTTTACACGGCAAAAGCAACATTGATGGAGAATCTTTCTCATTTCAACATTGTGTTTATCCGTCAGGCAACGCAAGTCGTGATCGATCACATAGACGAAGCGGATTTCTCGGTCACTGAATTGGCCCAAAAACTTCATTTCAGCCGGGAGCAGACACATCGGAAACTGAAGAAGCAAACAGGACTTTCGAGTGGAAAATTCATCCGCTATATTCGTCTTTTGTTTGCCTATTCTTACATGAAGGCAGGAAGTGAATCAGTCCAGGAAGTCGGCTATAAGCTAGGCTTTAATGACCCGGGGTATTTCAATAAATGTTTTAAAGAGGAATGGAAGATCACTCCCGGTGAAAGCACTCGAGAAAATCCCCCTCTTCCTTTGGCTAATCTGGCAATCCTCAAGTTTTACCAGATTCCAGAAATCCAGGATATTTTGCATAAAGCTGGAGTCGTCATCGAATCTGGATCTGATGAAGGAATAAGCTACACACCAGGAGGAAAAAACAAAAAACTGATATATGCACTCTTGCTTTCGGTAGTAGGCCTAATCGTGGCATTACAAATTAAATTGTCCCAGCCTGATTCAAAATTAAATATTGACAATCAACGTATGGCTGTAGTTCCTTTTATCAATAATACGGGGGATACCTCGCTGCAGGCCATTGGAGATATAGCGAGTAGCTGGATTTCCAGTCAAATTGCTGATCTGGACAAGGTGAAAACAGTTCCATTCTTTACGGTTAAACAATATAGTGACTACCTCGGTATATTACCCAATGATGTGCAAAAAAGACCAACCTTCGGGGAGGTGGTGGATGCCTCTTATATTCTTCAAGGTCAGTATTTTTTAAAGAATGGCAGACTTTTCTTCGATACTGAATTATTGGATGCAAAAACTCAGGAGTCCATTTATCATTTACCGATGGTATTTGGCAGCCAGGATAGTGTGATGGAACTGGTGGAGTCCTTACGTCTGAAAATCGCTGGCCTGGTTACCACTCTTGAAGAGGTGCAGTTGGGTAAATTAACCCCACCCAATTATGATGCTTATAAATACTATCTAAAGGGTCTACAGGAATTGGCCAACGGCTTTTATTCATTTGACGCTCTGGGGAAATTTTGAAAAAGCAGTAACAATAGAACCTAACTTTGTGATGCCTCATCTTTATCGTCTCTGGTTTTATTATGGAGATGAAAGAGATGCAATAATTTCAAGAATTGAGCAAATCCCCAGGATTACTGAATATGAGAAAAGCATTTTCGACCACTTAAAACTAAGGTTTGAGCACACCTATGTAGAGGACCTAAAATTATGCCTGAAAATGGTGAATGAATATCCCCAGGACTATTATTTCAATACCATGGCTGCCCACGAGGCGAAATCTAAGTTTATGCCTGGATTTGCTATCAAGATCCTGTCTCAGTTACAGGACCCGGTAGAAAGCGAAGTAGGTCTAATGTGGCACTATTTCAAAGTCAGGAATTATACGGAATCGTTGATGGCGCTCAAAGAATACCAAAAGGCATTGGACTATCTGCAAAGCATTCCTCCGCACTTATTCAATCTCGCTATTCCCGAACACTTGATCTATATCAATATCCGACTTGGGAAAAGCAAAGAGGTTATCGAGCAGCTGATCTATAGTTATGATTTTGAAGATGAAAAGCTAATTGCCGATTTCTATGCGGCCGCAGCTTATGAATATACCCTAATCGATGAAAGCGATGCTGCTAGTTACTTTATCGATAAAGCTGCTGAAATCATGCGTTCTTTTCCCGAAGAACGTGGACATAATTTTGATATGGTAGACCTCTTTTTCATGTCACGCGATTTTCCGGCAGCAAGAAAGCAACTTGAAAAAATAAAGTCTCAAAATGAAGTTGACTATTGGGTTTACCTGAGTCTTATTGAGGCCGCAACGGGCAATGCCACCAAAGCCATTGAAATATATGCCCAGAAGTTACCGCATGAATTGATCCTTTGGCGTAGAAATAATCTTGAGTACCAGGCCGATTATATGAAAGCACGGGTTTATGCATTACTAGGGCAAAAAGACAAGGCGATTACTCTATTGGAGCGTGCACTTCAAAAAGGACAACTATGTCATCATTTGGACTTTCACCGGGACCTTTTCCTAAAGCCGATTTTCGACATGGTACGCTTCCAGGAACTGATCCGGCCCCGAGAATACACAGGAGATATCACCATAGTACAATAAATTGCCACTCCTCTTCTATTCCTTGCAACCATACAGGAAGGCTTCTTCGTGCATTTTGATTTGATTTACAACATTCTTTAATTTAATCAAAATTCACTGTTATGAAATTTTCTTTCCATTTTTCCTCATTTGCTCTGATGGTTTTTCTTATCTCCTGCTCCCAGGTCTCCAGTCAGGAACACTCGATCTCTACCGGGGATTCTGTGGGTAAGGGCTTTCATATTGCCCTTGACGACTTTCCTTCAAATATGGTGATCAATCACATTGAAGGATGGGGTGGCATGACCGTTGCCGTTAACGAAATGCCGGCCGGATCAGACCTCGGTCCTTTACTGGCAGGGCTAAAGAACAACAGTTGTCAGGTCCCACATTGGGGATACATCATCAAAGGTGTATTACGAATGAAATATGACAATGGTAGAGAAGACCTACTTAAGGCTGGCGAACTCTTTTATATGCCTCCGGGACACGTTGGTGTGGTGGAGGAAGATTTGAAACTCATGGATTTTAGCCCTCAGGAGGGCATGAAGGAGGTAATTGCTCATATTGAGAAAAAAATCGCCGAATCGCAGAAGTAGTACTTCAGTAGAAAGGAGGTAGAGCCACAGCAACCACCCGGAGCCTTCTCCGGGGTTTCGGGTAGTTTTCAATACCGATAGAACATGGAGAATTTGCAAAGATATCCTTGATGCAGGGTGGTAGTGAAAAAATGCTAAAGTGCGATTACGCTAATATGAAATCAACTGCATACAGCGGAAACGGATTCTTAATTAGCGAATTCAATCTTGCGCATTTTCGAAAATTTCGGCAATTCTTAAATTTAAGAAACAAAATGAAAAATTATTTATTAGGAATCATTACAATCATTATACTATTGGGAATATTATGTTTTGCCACTATTCCAAATCATTTTAAACCACCAGATAAAGAGTGGATAATTGCACCGAGGTTCCTAACTCTACAAGAAGGAATTACAAAAAAAGAAGCCCGGGAATGGATGGAAACCGAATACCTTCCACTCTACCGATACTATCCCGGATGGAATGCGATGCTTGGAGAACCAACAAGTTCAGGTGGTTGGGGGACTTTAAATCACATTGCAAAAGAAAAGGGTGATTTTGTTCTAATTTATTTTTTTGACACAAAAGCAGCGAAAGATCACTACTTTCCATCCGGAATTAATTGGTGGGAACAGGAAGATATTAGTCAGGTACTGGAAAATCATCAAGCTACGTTTGATAAGTTGTTTGGTAAATATTTTATCCAAGACAGATATCAAAATGAAGAATATTTAATGTTTGCAAGAGCTAAGTAGTTAGGAAAGCCGCTAGTCACGTATACCAAGGATTTACGCCCTTAAATCTTGATTGAGCCTGGCAGTTCCCGGGATGAATCCCTCGACTCATATTTCCCTTCAAGGATCCGGCACGAATGACTCCAGTAAATATTATGCAGACAAATACTAATACGTGCTTGGCAATGACACTTATCGTAAGTATCTTCATACTGAAAAAATTACCACTTGAGATACACAATCCAAAGTTCCTCAACCAAAGTACTGCGATGGCCCTCGGATGTAGAACTCATTGTCGACAGGTCACAATCCAAACACGAGTCCTAATACAGAGTCTCAAATGAAGAATACGATCTTGTTCATTTTTGTCTCTATTGTGTGGCTAAGTTGCACTATGAATCAACAAGAAAATACAATTGCCAATGATCGATTTTCAATGGAGTTAATACAACTCAAGGATTACTTTCATATACCGATGTCGGTTCTTGCTTATGGTGATGTAATTTACTCGCTATTTGCATTGGCATCTTTGAAAAATCATACGTTTGACATCGGAGATATGACTCTTATTGAAGACGAAAGCCCGCTACAAAATTTAGAAAGCAGGATAACACGAGACAATTGTCCATTCCTTCTGAAAAAACTAATTGCACAATCTGTAGCCGAAAGTTTTCTCGGTCAGTTTGACCCGACCCGAAGTGAGCGGAGTAAAAATATTCTGGAACAAATTTTTAGACATTTTCCCGATGATACCCACTATGGCGAAGTAACTTTAATGCATCATTTGAGTTTCCTGAAAGCTATGGCTCTGCATCAAGGAGAGGACAGTTTTGTCTATTTTGACAGACAACTAAGAGATATTGGCTTAGAGCAGATAGCCATTGACAATGACACTCCTTACGCCAATTATTATTTGCCAAACTATTATCAAGAGAAAACAACACCGATAGTGTGATGATGTTTTATAATAGGATAGTCAATGCTGAAAATTTCTCTATGAATCTGTACACAACAGAAGCTCAGAACTGGATTAAAAGGCAGAAAGGTAGAAATGAGGATTAACTTTTACACTGCATCAAATCAGACAAGAATTAGATTGTAATACACACTTTTGTAACCAAACGCTCGATAATAAAATGAAAAAACACTTATCTATTTTAACAGCAGGACTAATATCAATTACCTCCTGTCAGGAACCCACTCTAAATCAACCGGCACTGAACGAGACTTTCTCATTCAGTGAAGAGGCCGAGACTGAAGCCATCATGAAGGTGATCGACAATGAAACCAAATGCTTTTTTGATGGGGATTATGAATGTTGGGCAAGTAATTGGAGTCATCAAAATTATGCAATGCAAGCATGGAATAATAGTGACGGGTCGTCGGATGCTGCTATTGGGTGGGAAAAAATCAATTCGCAAGGGAAAGGGTGGATTGAAAAATATTATAAAAATGGAGAAAATGTAATCCACCCTGACGTAAAAAGGAAGAAACCGTTGGTTAAGTTTTTTAATGAAAAATCAGCATATTTGAATTGGGAACAATACAATGCGGACTCTGATAAAAAACATTACAGGGTAAGCTATGAGATACGAATAATGGAAAAGGAGTCTGATGGTTGGAAAATTGTCAATGTTTCAGCGTTTTGGGATGCAGAACCCAAAATCCTTACAGACAGCCTTAAAATAGAATAATTCATCGAACAAAGCATCTGCTCTATTTATAGCGAATCTAATCCGTAAAGCAATCGCCGACGAAGAGCTTAGAAATCGTCTGGGGACTTATCACCGTCAAGATTAATCCATACTTGGTGGTGACATATATCGTCCCTATCTTCGTACTGGAAAGATGCCTATGCTGGGCACCCACTGTGGAGCACAGATACTTCCCTTCGGTCGCACACCTGCTCCACAAGCCCTGCAATGCACAATTCACAAAATTTTAATCTTCAAATACTGTTAACCAGATTTAATATGAATTCAGCTCAAAAATTGGGATTTCCGGAAGAAACCAAATTACTGATAATCCATGCAGACGATGCTGGACTTTCTCATTCCGAGAATATGGCTACAATTCAATCGTTGGAGAACGGAATGGTGAATTCATACAGCATCATGGTTCCCTGTCCGTGGTTTTACGAAATGGCGGTATTTGCTAAGAACAATCCCCGATTTGACAATGGAATTCACTTAACGCTCACCTGCGAATGGGAAAACTACAAATTCGGACCTGTTTTACCGATTTCCGAAGTTCCAAGTTTGGTGGATGGGAATGGCCATTTCTTTGGAAAAAGGGAGGAACTTAGAAAAAACGCTTCTGCAGAAGACGTTGGTAAGGAGCTGCAGGCACAAATAGAAAAAGCACTAAAATTCGGATTAAGACCTACCCATCTTGATTCGCACATGTATAGTGTCGGAGCAAAACCAGAGTTTTTCAACATATACAAAGATTTAGGTGAAAAATACAATCTTCCCGTTCTAATAAATGAACAGTTGATGAAGATGGTCGGCTTAAATCCCTTATTAAATATTGAAGAGAACGATTTTCTAATTGACAAAACTTATGTTGGCAAATTTGAGTATTTCGAGACTGGCAAACTAAGCACCTACTACAGTTGGGTTTTAGAAAATTTGACAATCGGACTGAACATTATTTTAATTCATCCTGCATTCGATGATAACGAAATGAAAGGAGTTACCGTTAATCATCCAAATTTCGGCTCTGAATGGAGACAAATCGATTTTGACTTTTTTACAAGCAGAGAAAACAAGTTGAAACTCCAGAAGAATAGTATCGAGTTGGTCACTTGGACTGACATAAAAAGCGGTATGGGAGAAGCGCATAAGAAAGGCCGTAGCAAATAGGGTAAAAAGAGAGGAAGATCTCATATCTTCCGCATCGTATTAAAATTGCGATTGCTAATTTGAATTAAGTCTTGATCGAATTGCCAATAACTATTTGTGTGACAGAGTACTAGATTTAGGAAACCTGGCATAGAAGTTTTGGATGATTCCGCTCTCGTTTGAGGATAGTCTCTAAGGCCGGCTATTGGCCTCCGGTATAACCAACAGGGCGCCTACCCCATTTTTCCATAATTCTTGATTAAGGGTTGGAATATCGCGATTGATGATGTAGGTTGCTTCATCCTTTAAAACAGACCATTGTTGACTTAATTCGTTGAATATTTCCATGACCGGTTCATTAATGCGGGGTATATCGCCTTCAGCCTGATTAACCAAATATAAATAGTCAGCCGATAATTTATTGGCAAAATTTTCTACATCGTCGTATGCTTTCGACTTTCGCTGCACCATTTTTTCATCCCAATCTTTCATCTGTTTAATCATTTCTTTAGCAGATGAGCGAATAGCAGCATACTTTCCATCCGCAGGTATTTGCTTTGTCATGCTTTCCAGTTGTGCGCGTATGCCCTGCATTTTATTAACAGTCCGGTGCATATTGTCGACGGTACTTTCCATGATTTGCATTTGCTTATGATAAACTTCATACGTTGCTGCGTCAGGTGCATTAATCGGGTGCGGTTTGACTTCACATACGGTCGAAGTTTCCCCTTTTTTAGTTTTAATGGTGATCGTATATTTACCCGGTATCACCTTATGTCCGCGATAGCTCCCTTCAATATAAACTCCAGGCACACCAGCGATAGTTGGATAACGAAGATCCCATACGAATCGATTTAAACCATTCTTTTTTGAAAGGACCGGTTCCGCTGGAGGACCTCCATCCCATCGTTTGTACGTACTATCTTTCTGAGAACTGAATTCACGTACCAAATTGCCTTTTTCATCCCGGATTTGCATGGTTAAGATTGATGAATCCAGCACATCCGGCAATTGATAATATAGTACTGCTCCGCTGGCCGGATTAACTCCTACTAAAGGGTTTGTGCCATCGATACCCTCAGAATTACCATCCAATTCACTTCCACCATTCATTAAAATGGCAGGCTGAGGATCATAAACATGCAAACTCATTTTCTGATCCACCGAATATTGCTCCAATGGTTCTATATCATCTAAAATCCAGAATGACCGGCCGGAAGTTGAAGCAATCAAATCCCCATGTCTGACCATCAGATCAGTGATGGGCGTCACCGGCAAATTCAGTTGCAGTGACTCCCAATTTCCTCCATCATTCCAGGATACAAAAACTCCCTTCTCAGTGCCGCAGTAGAGCAATCCTTTTCGATTTTGACCTTCTCTGATTACCCGGGTAAAAAAGCCATCCGGGATACCCTTGCTTATATTTTGCCAGCTCTTACCATAATCACTGGTTTTGTAAATGCCGGGTGTATGATCGTTAAACTTGTACCTGGTGGTGGCGATGTAGGCGGTAGCTGGATCATGGGGAGATACATCGATTGCATTAATCAGACATTCTGCCAGTCCTTTCGGTGTCACATTTTGCCAGCTATTGGCACCATCACTGGTCAAATGCACCAGTCCGTCATCACTACCAACCCAGATGACTCCTTTTTCATGGGGTGATTCGATGATGTAACTGATGGTACCATAATTTTCGGCACCCACCGCTTCATTAGTATAAGGTACTCCACCCTTTCCTTGTTTTTCTTTTTCATTATTAGTGAGATCCGGTGACACTTCTATCCAGGACTTTCCATTGTCAGTGGTCTTCAACATATACTGGGAGCCATGGTAATAGGTATTGGGTTCGTGTTTTGACCAAATGATCGGTGCGTTCCAATTAAACCGATATCGCATATCTTTGGCATCGCGTCCGAGATATTGTATGGGTGCTGCCATAATATTGGTACTAGCATGTGCTTCGGCATCCAGGATTTCAATGGTGCCTAGATAACTGCCACCTAACACATAACGTGGATTGTCCGGATCAAATGCCAGAAACGCCGACTCTCCACCGGCTGAATAACTCCAATCGCGCTCACTGATTCCAGATCCTCCCATGCTGCGGCTCGAAATCCTTACCGAGGAATTGTCTTGCTGTCCTCCATAGATGCGATAAGGCATATGGTTATCGACATTGATCCGGTAAAACTGGGCGGTGGGCATATTATCCTGATTTGACCATGATCCTCCCCGGTTGAAAGTAATCGCGGCTCCTCCGTCGTTAGCGATCACCATATTTTTCGGATTATCTGGGTTAATCCACAGGTCATGAAAATCACCGTGGGTTCCTGACAAAGTCTCCCAGGTCTTGCCACCATCGATCGATCGCAATGCCGGAGCACTAAGCACATACACCATATTTTCATTTTGTGGATCGGCAAAAACTTCGATATAGTACCAGGCTCTTTGCACCAACCGGTGATCACTGCTTACCTTAGTCCAGCTTTCACCGGCATTTTCTGAGACAAATAGGCCACCTTGTTCTTTTTCAGAATCACTCTCAATAACGGCATAAATCTTTTCCGAATTGGCCTGGCTCACCGAAATGGCCATTTTTCCCAATTCTTTGGGCAATCCATTTTCGATCTTAGCCCAGCTCTCCCCTGCATCGATCGACTTATAGACTCCACTGCCTGGACCACCACTAATCACCTGCCACGGTAGCCTCTGGTGCTCCCACATCGTTGCATACAAAATCCGGGGATTATTCATGTCCATCGAAAGTTCGGCACAACCCGTATGATCATCAACAAAGAGCACCTTACGCCAGCTTTTACCACCATCCGTTGACTTATAAATACCCCTATCAGCATTGCGGCCATATAAAGCACCTTGCGCAGCCACATAAACGACATCTGGGTTTTCAGGATGTATCCGTATCCGGGAAATATGCTGGGTAAGCTCCAGTCCGATCTTTTTCCAGGTCTTGCCAGCATCCGTAGACTTGTATACCCCATCGCCATGCGAGGTCATTACTCCTCGCGGTGCATGCTCCCCCATGCCACAATAGATGATATTTGGATCACTGGGAGCTACAACAACGGCACCAACAGATCCGGTAGAAAAGTAACCATCCGAAATATTATTCCAGGTATGCCCGGCATCCTCCGTCTTCCAAAGTCCCCCTCCGGTGGTACCCATGTAATAGGTCAAAATATCACCGCTCACACCACATGCAGTGACAGACCGGCCTCCCCGAAAAGGGCCAATGCTACGCCATTTAAGCGATCTGAAATAACTGGTGGTGTCCGACTTAAGACCAATATTTGACTGAATGCTTGATTGAGCCTCTGCCGCCAGATAGCACATGATCAACCCGAGGATCAGGAGATTCTTTTTCATGTATTTGCTTTAAAAACCAATGTCGGTAAGATAAAAATATGCGTTGGCAGACAGGCATGAAATCCTTATTTTTGTAAGATCAGGCCAAAAGTGGTTTTTATGCACCCATAGTTCAATTGGATAGAATATCAGATTCCGGTTCTGACGGTTGGGGGTTCGAATCCCTCTGGGTGCACTAAATATAATCACTACCTATCTGACTTTCAATGCCTTACAAAGCAATAAGACTCAGTGGTGTTGTTATTGGTATCGTTTCAACTGTGATTAGACTTCCTAATAAACCCCAATTCTAACATGTGGGTTTAGGCGCTCAGAGAATCATGATTCTGGAAGGATGGATTTTGAAGTATCCGGAAATTGGAGCGGCTTTCTATCAGCTGAGAACCTGTACTAGGCTATTAATAATTAAGGCCGAATTTGACGAATGAAAATGCCGGCAGAATTTTTGCACTCCATTTATTCTTGTCGACAGTAGATTTTTTTAATTAAACCTCTGGAAACATACGTAGTCTAAGCGATATGTATAAAAAATTAACACGACCTCGCCTTGCCACAATCTTTCTCCTTTTTTCTCTAGTTGGGATTAACCATTGGAGTGTATACAGTCAATACGACAGCCTGGTATCTGACGGTCTTCAACGAACTTTCCTTCTCCATCTTCCGGTCGGTTATCAGGGGCAGGAAGCAATTCCGCTGGTCATTGCCATGCATGGTGGCTTTGGCAGCGCTGAGAATTTGCAGGATCAATCAGGTCTCAGTGAGGTCGCTGATAATCAACAATTTGCGGTTGTCTATCCTGAGGGAGTCAAAGGGGGTCTGCTGAACATCAGGACCTGGAATGCAGGTTGGTGCTGCGGATATTCGAGTACTACTAATGTTGATGATGTAGGCTTTATCAATACGCTGCTCGATACCCTGCTTAAAAAGTATGCGATTGACTCTCAAAGAATTTATGCTACCGGCATGTCGAACGGTGGCTTCATGTCATACCGTTTAGCGTGCGAACTGAGCGACCGGATTGCGGCTATTGCTCCGGTAGCATGCTCGATGAGTTTGAGTAATTGTGAACCGTCAAGGGCCGTTCCGGTTATGCATTTTCATTCATATCTGGATTCGAGTGTGCCATATCAAGGTGGTTTCGGGGACGGGGTGTCTGACCACTATAATCCGCCGCTGGATTCAGTAATGGACCAATGGTCCGTTCACAATGTCTGCCAGTCGGTGAGAGACACCCTGGTAGATGACGACCGTTATACCCTGATTCAATGGAAAAACGGTGATTGCCAGTCCGAAATATGGCAATACCTCACTCGTGATGGTGGTCATTCATGGCCTGGAGGTTCTAAGACTATCATTGGAGATCCCGTTTCCGAGCATGTCAACGCAAGCGAAACAATGTGGGGCTTCTTCAGCCAATTTTCATTGGCTTGCAATCTGACAAGTGCTTCTATTTGGAAAGGAACCAACAAATCCCGTTTTCGTCTATTCCCAAATCCAACCTCCGGGAACATCAACCCTCGACACTCAAGGTCTGCCATTTGATAACATGAAAGTATTTGACTCAAGCGGCCATTTGCTCAATCTCAATATAAAAGGAGGTCAGATAAATCTGGAGCAGCAAAAAAGTGGCATCTATTACATTACAATCGAAGTCCAAGGCAAGATCTACACTAGAAAAATAGTCAAATATTGAGCAATATAGGGACACAACATTTCCCTTAAGGTCCAATCTGGATCAACCCGCTTTTGACACTAACAGGTTGGCTTTCCACAAAGTATCTTTTTTTTCTTATCTATGCCAATTGAATCAGGAGTATGTTTTAGGACTCCTAAGTCTCCAACCCCCTCCCGGTGCTTAAATGAAAAATCGAATATTCAATTATTTACCTGCTCCTCTTAGATCTGTATTGCGACAAATCTATTTCTTTCTCGGTGAGCTTTATGACCGTTTACTTGGCAATACCCAGGAGATGATCCCTCCGAAAAGAATGATTTTTGTCGGACCCGGCGATTTTCAAAATATTGGAAATCATTTTTTTCAGATTTTCATCAATCAGGGTGGCTTAAAAAATAAAGACAAAGTACTTGATGTGGGCTGCGGTATTGGTCGAATGGCGGTACCTCTTACCGGATTTCTTCATGAAACCGGCGTTTATGAAGGTTTTGATATTGTGCCGGAAGCGATACGTTGGTGCCGGCACAATATCACTCCAAAATTTAAAAACTTCCATTTTATCAAGGCCGACATTTATAATCAAAATTATAATCCCAGTGGACGATTAAGGGCCACAGAATTTCGCTTTCCATACGAAGAAGGGCAATTTGATTTTATCTTTTTAACCTCTGTATTCACCCATATGATTCCGGAAGAAATTGAACATTACTTTTCTGAAATATCCCGGGTGTTGAAAAATAATGGTACTTGCCTCATTACTTTTTTTTTAGAAAATGTTGAATCCAGGGCTTTTATGGATGCAGGTAAAAGTGCTCTTAATTTTAAGTTCCAGTTTCCCGGTTTTTCATCAACTAATAGCGAGTTGCCCGAATCTGCCGTTTGCTTTTCCGAAGACTATATTACCGGTCTGTATCAAAGAAACCACCTCATAATATCTTCGACTGATTATGGTGGGTGGTCCGGAAGAAAACCTGCCCTGAGCCACCACGATATTATTATTGCCAAAAAGAGTTGATGGAATTGTATTGCTGGCAGTAAGGAAATTTGCTGGCGGCCTTCCGACTGAACTCATCGATAATTCCATGAGCGGGTCGGAGCTATCCTGCTTCTTCGTGGCTCAAAACTCCTTGTGAGACCTGGTCAAAATAAGCATGCGATCTTACCGTATTGATATTATCTTTACTAATAATCCTAAAAAAACAACCTATGTTTATCGGTCACTTTGCAGTGGGTTTTGGGGCTAAAAAATATGTCCCAACCATCTCATTGGGATATCTTTTTATCGCAGCTCAATTTCTAGATTTACTTTGGCCTACATTACTTCTGCTTGAGGTAGAGAAAGTTGAGATTGTACCCGGAATCACCAAACTAACCCCTCTAGATTTCATCCACTATCCTATAACGCATAGTCTCTTAATGGCTTTACTGTGGGGTGTACTTGCTTCATCCCTAACCTGGCTGCTAGTTAGGAACCGAAAGACTGCTGTAATTATCGGACTCTGTGTGTTCAGCCACTGGATGTTGGATCTGCTGGTGCATCGGCCAGATCTTCCTGTGCTACCAGGTGATTCAACCAGACTCGGATTTGGCCTCTGGAATCAGCCGGCCATCGCTATTATCGGAGAAAGCTTATTGTTTATTGCGGGGATATATCTTTATCAAAAGACTACCACTGCCAGAAATAAGGCCGGTAAATATAGCTTGCTGCTGCTCATAGGCTTTTAGTAGTAATATATTTACTGAATATATTCGGACCACCTCCACCTAATGTAAAATCAATTGCCTGGGCAGGTCATTTACAATGGCTTTTTGTGATTATGGCATTTTATGTCGATAAGAATAGAACGTCCTAGCGTAGCCGATCGGCATACTGAAAGGGTGACTGGCGAATTATGAATTGTTACTCAATGTTGAGTCTCCTTAAACACTTTTGGATCTTGGCTTCTTTGATTTCATTTTTCTTTGTGAGATTTTTTAAATTCACTTATTGCCCTATTGGGTGCCGAGGTAATTTTGGGGTTCTCGATAAGTAAGTCCACTCCTTTCGGTTCTCTATAATTCCTTGGAAGATATATAAGTCTATGTGATCAATGTCTCATAAGTATCCTTAAATAACACGTACCTATGCAAAAAAATAGAAACGATGACGACAGTTAAATTGACAGCAGAGAAATTCAAAACGGAGATCTTCGACTATACCTCAGAAAAGGAATGGAAATTTAAGGGCAGTATTCCTGCCATCATTGATTTCTATGCCGATTGGTGTGGGCCCTGCAAAATGGTAGCACCGATCCTGGACGAGCTAGCCCTGGAATACAAAAACGAGCTGATCATTTATAAGGTGGATACAGAAGTAGAGCAGGAGCTATCATCCGTATTTCGTATAATGAGCATCCCTTCTATTTTGTTTATTCCTAAAGAAGGACAGCCGATGATGCAAAAAGGTGCGCTTCCCAAGCAGATATTGAAAAAAATCATTGATGAAGAACTAGTGCCCTACCAAGCCTAAACGACTCACTAGAAATACCGAAGAACTCATAGTTTTTGAGGAATTATTCCATTGCAAACTACCGTGAGTCAAATCGTCGTGATCGTTGGGCAGGGTAGATCACACAATAAATACTATAATATTATCATTGGAGCAGCCATTACATTCATTACCGGCCGGAGTATTTGCTATTCCGGATTTCGTCAGGCACTTTTTGGTTTGATGGCAGCAGCGATCACATTTGGGATTGGTAGGATAATCGGAATTTCTGTGGCAGATTAGAAATCAAGGAAATAGCTATCCTCAGCCTCATGGACGTCTCTGCCAAAAAAGTACTCAAAGATAGACCGGCTACCATCTACTCCCTTAGACCCTTGATAACCACATTGCCGGTACCGCTTTCAATACATGGATAATTAAAATCCCTTTTCCACTTTTTTTCATCGGCGATCGTTTCAAAAAAACTTTCTACATACTGTCTGCAATACGTCACAGATCTTTCATCTAGTAATGGACAGTTATCGATCAAGAGAATGAACTGATCTCTTTTTGTTTTGAAGATCTCGAATTCACTTGCAGTGGACTCCAGATTGGTCATGCAATATCCCCGGTATCTCCTCTGTATCACTGATGCTAATTTTAATTCAGGAGCAGGAAGGGCATAGGGTGCTGAGACTAATCCTGAATGGTCAAAATCGTAGGGTACCGCAATTGGCTTGGAGCTTCCTTTCTGACGAAGTAATTTAATATTCTGACGATATTGAACTGACCAATCCGTATTGCCGATCATGTACTCATAAATCGCCACTTGAAGAAAATTAGTTTGATCAATTTGCTGTGGTCGGATCAAGTCCGTTTTTATAATTTCTGCAGCATTTCTCTCCGCCATTTTATCTTCATCCTCGATAAGAATCCCCAATACAATGGAAGTGTCTTTTTGCTCTTGATTAGGGATAAATTTGATTTTAACCAATCTGGCTCGAAAACTTAGAGGCGTTAATAAATTATATAATTTATAGCCCAAATACTCTCTGATTACATATTTTTCGCCCCGGCAGGGCACAACCAGTTTGATCTTATCCTGGCCTGAGAAAACTGACCTGGAGGGTGTTTCATTTTTCTGAAAATTGAGCAATAGCGGAGGCAGGGAACAATTTGATTTAATGCGACGAAAATGACCTCGCGTTTTAATCTTTAATGGAAAGTCCAGTTTCTGACCGTCAGCTGTTTTCTCACTGATTCTACAATCAAAATATTGAGCTTCATCTTCACGATTAGCAAAAATCGATTTGAAATCACCACCCAATTCCAAATCGAGTGGTTCATCTGAAATAAATAAAATATCTTTACTTCCCTGGTCCTGTGTCTTCTGTGCATTTAACAAGGGTAGAATTCCCAGAAAGAGAAAGAATATCAAATTGAACGGCCGTGGAGACAAGATTAAATCAAAACATTCGACATAAGCCATAGGCCGATTTATTGCAATTCTATTTAATGTTTGTTCTTGTTTGTTCTTTCAATTTAGTCAGAAAATCTCAATTTACCAATTTTGTGATCGAAGCAGTCTGCCCGCTCAGCTAAATTTGTACCGTGGTTGGTGTCTTCGCCAAACGCTTTTCAGTGATGCCGAGGTTGGCCGCGGTTGGCGTCTTCGCCAACCACATATCAATCCCAAGCGGATGCAGGAGCCGGCAGTTGGCACCCGCTGATTTGTACCGCCGTTGGCGTCCCCCCTTTATGCCACAGTTGGTGTCCTCGCCGACCGCCCTTCTCGCTGACGCCGTCGACGAAGCACAGTATCTAGCCCCTTTACCCGGGACATAAGAATCAGCACGCTGAAAGTAGCAGCGTTTGGTGTTCTATTTGTGCCGTGTTTGGCGTCCTCGCTAACCAAATAGTGATCGCAAATTAATGTCGGTGGGACGCGCGCCATCGGCGGCGTTTATCTGGGCCGCAGCTACAAATATTTCAAGAAATATTTGTTTAGTTAGGATTCCTAACTATATTTGCAAACAAAACAACCAATATGAAAAACTTAATCGCAGGTTATGACTATGGCAAAGTAGCTCAATCACCTATTACTATTGCCGATTTCGAACTACTTAAGAAAACAGTCTTATTTTCAGATGAAGATACTAGCGCATTGCTTATGGCAGGTGAAGTGCTCAAAGATCAAACAGATGAAATTTTGGATCTTTGGTACGGATTTGTGGGTAGTCACGAGCATCTTCTACATTACTTTACCCATCGTAGTGAGCCGGTCGGTGATTATCTGACAGCGGTCCGCACCCGTTTTGCTCAATGGATCCTGGATCTTTGTAATCGACCTTTTGATCAGGATTGGTTAAACTACCAACATGAAATTGGATTGCGTCATCATACGACCAAAAAAAATAAAACCGATCAGGTCCAATCCGTTCCAATCATCCACTACCGCTATCTGGTGGCCTTTATTTATCCGATTACAGCCACAATCCGACCCTTCCTAAAGCACAAAGGTCACAATGACGATGATGTTGATAAAATGTACCAGGCCTGGTTTAAGGCAGTCACTCTTACGGTAATCTTATGGACACAACCCTACATTCATGAAGGTGAATTTTAAAAAATCATTTTTCGAAAAAGCAGGCATGCTAGCATTTGGATTCTTCTTAATAAAAGGATTGATTTGGTTAGTATTATTTATTACCATTAAATATTTAATCGTATGAAAATAGCTGTATGGGACACCTATGTACGCAAACCGAATGGTCCGGTCATGCACTTTGACATCCTCGTACCTGAACACATCCAGGATAAGGATAAAATATATAACTTTGGTAAGTTATATTTAAGTGGTAAGGGCTTGATTGATTATTCGTTAACTGCACATGAGTGCCAATTCTGCCACATAGAGTCGGCGTCAGCCGAAATACAAAAGCACATTGGTGAAAATGGATTTTATATTATTGAAATGGAAAATTGCAATTAATTGTCAATCTTTGATTTAGATCAACAAAATACTGATCTCAACAGTAAAATCACCGCAGGTCTGGAACGCCTATCGCAGGTATTCCGGACCTTGCTTTGGGGGAAAAGCTAAGCAAAATCAATTAAGCCCCATTCAGATACAAATTTTGATTTTCATAGCCAACCATGCAAAACAAATGGCTACCGTCAGTTATTTGGCCCTGGAATTTCATGTAACGAAAGCGACTATTAGTGATGCAGTCAGGGTGCTGGAGCAAAAACAACTATTAGAAAAAACTGCCGATAAAAATGATGCCAGAAGTTTTTTTCTCCAACTAACCAAAAAAGGCAGAACTATCATCAGCCAATCGGCAGACTTTGCCCAATCGTTCCCTATATCTGATCCAGCGATATTCTGTCGAAGAAAAGAACTTGCTTTGGGACCTGATTGCTGACCTGATCAACAATCTCCATCAGAAAGGTATCATAAGTGTTCAGCGCACCTGCTATGCTTGCAGACATCATCAGAAAATCGGTAAGAAACACCATTGCCTTCTGCTAAAAGTAGATCTTGAAGAGGCAGAAATCAGAATTGATTGCCCGGACTTTGAGTTAGCTTAAGATCCCGGATCAGTAACCGTTTTAATGGACCGAAAATTAATGATCAGCCATCAGAGATTTGAAACTCAACATTGAATGATGGAATGTTAGAGGTCGAAGGAAATTGGATAACTAAGCCTTTGCAGACTCTATGACCTCACACTTTAGGGGTTTATTAACGTTTACGTTTGGAGGATTCCCTGGAAAGAAATGAGAAAATGCCTGCATGGAGAATCGGATGGGGCTAAAGTCATTCAGACGACACCCGGGTTGGCTTGAAAAAAAGCTAATATATATAAGCAATCACTCCAGTCTTCCTCACCATGGCATAAGTGTTAAAAAGCTTGCTTGATTATGACAAATGCTTTATCTTAGGCAGTGATAAACCCGATTCCCTAAATCAAAAATACCCGTTATGGCCTTAGTAGTGCCTTCTAAAGAAATCAAAGATTTCGATGATTATCGTCATTGGCTTTGCAACAGTGGCATCAAATATTACGAACAAGTTTGGTCTTTCCGCAATAAGGAGATGATTTTGCAGGAGTACCTTGCCGTATGTTATGCCAAAAAAGTCAAACCAGCATTTAATCGAGAAGATAGCCTGATCATTGAAAGGTTATCCAAAAAAAACTAGCATCATTGTATATCCAGGGGCTAAAAACCCCTGGATTTTATCTAGCTTTTTCCTTACAACTTCTTTCCCTGCTCGTATTCTTAAGGAATCGAGAGGTCTCGATCCACTTGAGTCCAATTGGCCTCTGGTATACTGATCGTGGCAGTGCAATAATATGATTGCATCTCGCATTATGTCCCTTCTTATTTATTCTGTGCCATATCCGATCCCCCAGGCATCATTCGCAATGAGGTCCTGCGGCCTTTTCCTTTTTCATTACATCTGATTAAAAGACTACATTTATATTTACCGATGATTATTCAACATAGCAATAAGATATGATGAGATTTCTAATTCTCTTTTGGACTTGCCTTTATATAGGATGTGATAAATCACCAAGCCAACTCACCATACTTGAAGTTCCGGGCAAGGATCAATTTTGTACCATTTCTGAAATTGGTCTTTCTGTCTTACCCAGCGGCAGAACCCTCTCCCCTGCCGGACAATTGATTCGCATTACGCACGACCCTTTTGGCATGGCAATCTCACCGGATGGAAAAAAAGCGGTCACCTTACACAATGGAGTCTTTACCATCATTGATATTGCCTCCATGGAGCCAACCCGGGTTCCAAGTTACGACAAGGCGATACCCTCTCCGCTTAGCAATGGCTCTTTTTTTAGGTGTTGCGTTCTCACAAGATGCCAAAACAGTCTATTTAAGCGGGGGTGACAATGGCGCTGTCATTGTGTACGACATTGAAAAAATGCAGAGATTGGACAGCATATCACTCAATGGGCGAGTTGACGGCGTAGATTTTGAAGATAGTTTTACCTCCGACCTATTGCTTAAAGATCATGAACTGTTGATCCTGGACCGGGGAAATTTTCGCATGGTACGGTATGGTTTACAAACCCAGACAATAACGGCATCGATACCCGTGGGTCGCCAACCCTTTGGACTTTCGATCAGCCTTGATCAAAAATTAGCATTTGTAGCCAATGTTGGTATGTATTCCTATCCGCTTATCGAAGGACTGACTCCGGAAAATTATGATTCGATGCTCCTCAGCCGCCACCCTTATGCCGACAACTCCATAGAATCAATTGAGGGTACAGTTGTCGAGGGTCGAACTATTCCCGGAGTAGGAAGTCCTCACTCACCTGAAGCCATGAGTGTTTTTACGATCGATTTGTTAACCAATCAGGTCATTGATAAATATAAAACAGGATACCAAATTGGAGAAATGGTCGAAGATGCAGAAGTGGTCGGAGGTTCCAGCCCCAATTCGATTGCGGTCGGAAGTCAGTATATCTATGTGACGAATGCCACTAACGACAACATTGCAGTCATCGATTTTAAAAATCATGAGATTTTGCATCATATACCAATTCAAATTGATCCGCGCATCGATCAATATCGTGGCAGTTTACCCTTTGGTATTACCCTGAGTAAAGATGAGAAGACACTCTATGTGGCATTGTTGGGTATGAATGCAGTGGCAGTTGTCGACATCGCCAATCAGAAGACTATCGGCCTGATTCCTACTGGATGGGGCCCAAGCCGGATAAAGCTCTCGTCCGATGAAAAAGAAATGTTTGTCATTTCCTGCCGGGGACTCGGTGCCGGTCCTAATGGTGGTGACGGCTTTGTCAGCCCGCCGCAAGGCACCTATATCGGCGATATCCAATTGGCGAGTTTTCAGAAGATTCCGGTCCCTACTCCAGCTCAACTTAAAATTTTCACCCAACAAGTCATAAATAACACTTTTACCGAAAAACAGATTTCTCAAGATTACAAAAACCCTCTTCCCGCTCTTCCAGGCCTTGGAGATAGTCCGATTAAACATATCGTGTACATCACCAAAGAAAACCGAACTTATGACGAAGTCATGGGCCAACTGCCGGGAGCCAGAGGAGACAGTACACTGGCACGTTTTGGTGTTAATTGTGAATATACTTTGCCCGACTCACTGAGAGCAGGAATGTCCGATCTTAGAATTTCGCCCAATCATCATAAAGTCGCTAAAGAATTTGCTTTTAGTGATAATTTTTATTGTGATAGTGATGCATCCATTCATGGTCATCACTGGATGGTTGGGGTAATACCCAACGAATGGGTTGAGAGCAATTCGAGTGTTAGTAAGACAGCTAAAATATTTAGCACGGCACCTGGTCGCCGTTTCCCCGGCTCGACCGGTAGTATAGATCCTGAAGACTATGCAGAGATAGGTGGCCTCTGGGAAGCTTTGGAACGCAACAATGTCAGTTTCTACAATTTTGGAGAAGCCAATGAAACCGCGCATGTGCGTGAGACCTGGTCTGATACCGCGACTGGAGCAGCTCATGGCGTCATGGTACCGATGCAAAAAGCATTGTATAGCCGTACGAGCAGCAACTATGCAGGATACAATACTAATATTCCAGATCAATTCCGGATGAATCAGTTTGAAGAAGAGTTCTCCCGCATGTGGATCCAAGGTGATGAACCGATGCCTTCTCTGATGGTGATGCAGGTACCTAATGACCACCTTGCTCAACCCCGACCCGAAGATGGCTATCTCACCCGCGCCTCGTTTATGGCAGATAACGACCTGGCCGTCGGCCGTATTTTACATTTTTTATCCCGCACACCTTATTGGAAAGATATGCTAGTCATTATCACTGAAGATGACCCTCAGGGAGGTGTAGATCACCTTGATGCCCATCGTAGCATTTTATTGATGGCAGGACCTTTTGTAAAAAGAGGTTACATCAGCCACACGCATGCTAATTTTGGTTCAATTCTAAAAACCATTTACAATATCTTAAATATTCCTTATGTCAATCAATACGATGTAACGGCTTCATTACTTGATGACTTTTTCATCAGCGTCCCAGATTACACACCGTATACTCTGGAGCAACATGATCCCCGGGTATTTGATGTGGATCTGGCCATGAAAAAATATCACCGTTCTGTTGATTGGAAAAAAATAATGCAGGGGCCGGCGATGGACGATGTCGAACATATAAAAAAAGAATACGATAAAAATTAAAACGGTGATGGCTGCGATGCATTACCCTGGTTTCAAATCATTAAAAAAATAACTACGTGGATAACCTAACCTTATTTGGGTTACCAATCTTGTATCAATATTCATTTATTAAAGAGACTATCATGAAACTAATCACAAGATTTACGCTTATAATGTGGTTTTCGATTCTACCTATTTTCGTTTTTTCTCAAACACTAAAAAAAGTACTCCTGCCAAATGGATGGTCACTTTCACCAGCGGGAAATATGATAGCACTTGGTGACCTACCATTAAATATTGCGGTCTCGCCCAGTAAAAAATTGCTCGCGGTCACTAATAACGGTCAAAGTGTCCAAAGTGTACAACTCATCGATGTGCAAAATGAAAAGGTGATAGATCAAATTGTACTTGAAAAATCCTGGTATGGGTTAAAATTTAGCCCGGATGAGAAATTTCTGTATGTCGGAGGTGGTAATGATAATTGGATCTATAAATATGCTATTAAGGATCAGCAATTAGTGATCAATGATATCATCAAATTGGGGCCACCCTGGCCCGAAAAAATATCGCCCGCAGGTATGGATCTCGATGAAGAGAAAGGTAAACTTTATGTGGTCACTAAAGAAAACAATGCACTGTACGTCATAGATCTGGCTAGTAAAAACATTGACCAGAAACTAGACCTTGGAGCTGAAGCCTACACTTGTCAGTTATCACCAGATAAGGCAGAATTATATATTTCAGTTTGGGGTGGTGATCACATAAAGATTGTTGATCTGATTTCACAAACCATTTCCGGTTCAATTGAGGTGGGTGATAACCCTAACGAACTGCTCTTAACTAATGATGGAAAAATACTGTATGTCGCGAATGCGAATGACAACAGCGTTTCAGTGATCGATATGAAAAAACGGAAAGTACTTGAAGTACTTAATGCCGCTCTTTATCCGGACTCTCCTACCGGATCCACCAGCAATGGTCTGGCTCTCTCGGAAGATCAAAAGACGCTCTATATTGCCAATGCCGACAATAATGCCTTGGCCGTTTTTGATGTAACAAGGCCCGGTTTCAGCAAGGCTAAAGGATTTATACCGGTGGGCTGGTATCCAACGAATGTTAAAGTGGTCGATAAAAAAATCTTTGTGACCAACGGCAAGGGGTTTGATTCTTTTGCCAATCCGGATGGACCAGATCCAACCAGCACTTCTCAGCATGTAGCCCATCAAAAAGGAGATCTCGAAACCGTAAAAAAAATAGAATATATCGGTGGCCTCATGAAGGGTAATATGAGCATCATACCTGAACCCGATCTGGAAAAACTCGCGTTCTATTCGGAAAAAGTTTATGAGAACACACCATTTACCAAAGAAAGGGAAATGATATCTAATGGTGAAGCAGGCAATCCGATCCCTACCAAAGTTGGTGATCCTTCTCCGATCAAATACGTATTCTATGTGATTAAGGAAAATCGTACTTATGACCAGGTTTTAGGAGATCTTCCACTTGGAAATGGCGATACCAGCTTAGTACTCTTTGGTGCCAATATTACACCTAATCAACACAAGTTGGCTACGGAGTTTGTTCTGCTTGATAATTTTTATGTCGATGGTGAGGTCAGTGCGGATGGGCACAATTGGTCGTTAGGGGCCATGGCCAATGATTATCTGGAAAAAACCTGGCCTACAAATTACGGAGGTCGAGGAGGCACCTATGATGCAGAAGGTAACCGCGACATTGCTACACCCAAAGGTGGCTTTATTTGGGATTATTGCCAAAGAGCCAACGTAACTTACCGCACCTATGGAGAATTTGTAGACAACCAGCAGGCAAACATACCCGTCTTAGAAGGTCATTTTTGCCCATATTACACCAGTTGGGATGAGTCGGTGAGAGATACTGTTCGATTTTATCAATGGCGAAGAGAGTTTGACTCACTACTTCAGGTAAATCAGATACCGCAGCTGAATACCGTACGATTTATTAATGATCATACGGAAGGAATGCGATTGGGCAAGCCCACTGTTTTTGCACATGTTGCTGACAACGATCTGGCCGTGGGAATGTTTGTGGAGCATCTCTCAAAGAGCAGCATCTGGGATAAGACAGCCATATTTATTGTGGAAGATGATGCCCAGAATGGAAGTGATCACGTTGATGCCCATCGTACAACTGCGTATCTGGCCGGTGGTTTTGTGAAACGTCATTTTGTCGATCATACGATGTACAGTACTTCATCTATGCTCCGAACGATCGAGTTGATTCTGGGCCTCCCTCCGATGAGTCAATTTGACGCTGCGGCAGAACCCATGTGGAGATGCTTTTCGAAGGATTTAATGATGCAACCCTTCCAGTCCGTGCCTGCCCTGGTCGATCTAAATGAAGTCAACACAGCAACTACTTCAAGTGCAATTTTGAGTGAAAAATTTGACTTTACCAAAGAAGATAATATTCCGGATTTAATATTTAGTGAGGTAATCTGGAAAGCAGTAAAAGGAGAAGATAGCGTCATGCCGGCTCCCAAAAGAAGTGCTTTTATTATGACCGCAGATGAAGATGAATAAATTCAACATATCCAATTACATGAGGCTTTTGATCATTCTGACCATGCAGCTTTTCAGTATATTTTCGATACTAGCCCAAGACCATTCTGATCATGGCACAGATACCATTTTTAGTTTTGAAGAAATTGTAGTCACTTCAACCAGAAAAAGTACGGCTCAAAAAAACCTCCCTTATTCGGCAGCGGTATTAAAGCGAAAAAATATAGATCGGCTGCAAAGTAGAACTACACCAGAGGCGCTGTCAGGAATGACCGGTGTCTTTGTTCAAAAAACCAATCATGGTGGTGGGTCGGCATTTATCAGAGGCCTTACCGGCAATCAGACGTTGACCATGATTGACGGAATCAGACTCAATAATCCAACATTCCGTTATGGCCCCAATCAGTACCTCAATACCATTGATCAATACAACATTGCCAAGATCGAGTTGGTTAAGGGCAGTGGTTCGGTGCAATA
This sequence comes from Saprospiraceae bacterium, assembly GCA_016711125.1. Classification (GTDB taxonomy): domain Bacteria; phylum Bacteroidota; class Bacteroidia; order Chitinophagales; family Saprospiraceae; genus JABDMH01. The sequence continues at coordinate 350,899 of JADJTQ010000010.1, forward strand.
TGGGTCTGATGCCATGGGTGGAGTCATTCAAGTTTTTACTAAAGAACCAGAATTTAGTGACAATGATCGACTGATCACCAGATTAATCGGGAAGGCGATGACCCAAAATATGGAATATACCGGAAGAGCCGAGCTGGAATATCAATCTGAGCGTCTAAGTGTGTTAGTGGGTGGAACTTTGAGAGATTTCGGTGACCTCGTTGGGGGTGATACCTCCGGGTTTCAATCACCTTCGGGATACAATGAACGAAGTTTTAATGCAAAACTTAAGTGGAAATTAGGCACCAATTCTATGCTGACTCTTGCGCATCAATATACCGGCCAATATGCCGTTCCTTTATATCATAAAATAAAATTAGAAAATTTCGAAACCTATTTTTTTGACCCTCAAATTAGAGCACTAAGTTATTTACGATTTGAATCAGAAAATGATCATCGATTGCTGAAAAAGATTTCATTTACCTCCTCGCTACAAAACAGTAAGGAAGCCCGAAAATATCACAAAATAAATGCCGATAACCGGTTTGAAGAAATCGATGTGGTAGCCACTGTGGGCCACACCTTTGATGTCTTATCAATACTTTCGAAAAGATGGTCTTTTAATAGTGGAATCGAGCACTATTATTCCAAGATCGGTAGTGATCGTTCACAAATCAACATAAACACCGAGGAAACAACCGGCCTTCGTGGGTTATACCCTGATCAGGCTAAAAGCCATAATTTTTCGATATATTCTTTGCATCATCTGGAGTTTAACCACTTGTTAGTGGAGGGTGGCCTCCGTTATAATTTTTTTAGCCATAAAATTCCCAATGACGATCCTTTTCTGGCCGATGGTAAAAACATTATGGTCAGCCCCTCTTCTCTGGTAGCTAATTTAGCAGGGGTGTATTCGATTGCCCCTCACCATTCAATTTTCATTTCATATAGTAGCGGATACCGGGCTCCCAATATCGATGATCTGGGTACCCTCGGTCTGGTCGATTTTCGTTATGAAGTACCGGCCTATGAACTCAGTCCTGAAAAATCGTACACCACTGAATTAGGTTATCGATGGTTAACTGACCATTTGAACCTGGGCGTGTCCCTGTTTAATATGCGCCTTACTGATCTAATTTCAAGACGGCGACTGGATGACCAGCAAGTCAACGGATACAATGTGTACATCAAAGAAAATAGTCAAAATTCATATATCCGGGGTTTTGAATTTTCTTTCGACTATCAGATTATCAATCATTGGCTTTTTAAATCGACAACTACCTATACTTATGGACAGAATAAATCAGCCGGTGAACCCATGCGCAGAATACCTCCTTTATTCGGAAGGAACCTCTTGTCATATCAAAAGACCAGGTTCTCCATTACCCTTGAGCATCTTTATGCCGGAAAACAAGATCGGCTTGCGAAGGGCGACATGGAGGATAACCGGATTCCGGTAGGTGGTACGCCAGGTTGGACTACTTTAAATACTTATTCTGATTATTTGATAAAAAATGGCCTCACATTAAGACTCGGCCTTCAAAATTTGTTTAACAGCGATTATCGCTATCATGGAAGTGGTATCAATGGTGTGGGAAGAAGTGCCTGGGTAGCCGTGGAGGTGGAGATTGGTTAAGTAAATGAGACGGAAGTCAGGAGCCCGAAGCCGAAGTCTGTCAGTTAAGTGGTTAAGTGGGTGATTGGTTGAGTAGTGAGCCGGAAGTCTGAAGTCCGAAGCCGGAAGTACGGGTGGCACCTCAGCTGCTAACACGTGAAAGTGCAAGCTTTTTACCTAGCAACAGAAAAGCCGTCAACTTCAATCCAATCAAGTCGTGAGCTCGCATCAGACCCCCCACCTCTCATAAGATCCGTCCATCCTAGTTCCACCACATTACTCAAATCAGGATTCTCAATTGGCTTCATTTCAAGAATCGTCTCTATATTAAGTGTCATCCATCGAATATCAGAGATATTAAATTCATAGACCCTCCAATCTTTTGAGTCTCCATCATACTGATCGCTCACCAGCCAGGTTCCGTCGCTCAATTTCAGGATGAGACGTAACTGACGGTAGCCTGATTGTTTGGACCGCCATCGGATCTTGGCAGCTCTTGAAAGATCGACGTTTTGTGAACGATGTTTGAGTGAAACCGCCCAATTTCCTTCACACAACCCCGACCAGATATAGAAAGGATCATCAGCAGGCTTGTCGTGGTGACTTTTTTTGATCACGTCAGCGCCCGGTCCATGAAGAGTGATTAACAAATCAGGACTAGCAATATGATTTTGGGTAACCGGAATTTCAGCCGGAGTCTCCTTAAACTCTTCTCTAAAAAAAATACCAGGTCTTTCCTGGGCCGATAGCAAGGTCGGTAAGATCGTCAATAGTAAGTAAAGGTTTTTCATAGCCATTTATTTAAGGGTAAAGTACTCAAATTCCCAACAACGGTAATTTTTCGGCGTCAGGGGAACTGACCCCGAAAAATCGACTAAGTCTCCTTAGCCTTGGCCTTTTTCCAACCAATGGTAATTTTCGGCGGCAAGGGAATTGACATTGAAAAATCGAAAAACCGATTTACTTCGCTTATTTTCACAAAAACAATCATAAATGCAAAGTAGCACTCGTCGTAAATTTCTCAAAAATTTAAGTCTGACCACCTCTGGATTAATTTGGGCTCCGACCATCATTCCTGCTTCAGCTCTCGGTAGAGATGGCCACATCGCTCCTTCTGATCGGATTAATCTGGCATGCATTGGTGCCGGTAACCAAGCTGAAAATGACGTCAAAGGTTTTTTAAAAGACGGACGAGTGCAGGTGACCACCATTTGTGATGTCAATAATCAGAGTACCGGATACTGGAACGGCAAAGTTGGCGGGCGTGAATACATTCAGAACCTGGTCAATGAAAGCTATTCCACTCAAAGAGGAAAGCGTTTTAGAGGTTGCCGTGGTTTTGAAGATTTTCGGGACGTGATCGGCAGTAAGGATATCGACGCAGTTGAAGTGGTCACCCCAGATCACTGGCACGCAATACCGGTCATGATGGCTGCGGCAGCTGGCAAGGACATTTATTGCCAAAAGCCCCTGGCTCTTACCATCAGAGAAGGACGGGACATTAGCGATACAGTCAAAAAACATGGTGTAATTTTTTCAAACCGGTAGCCAGCAGCGATCTAATTTCCATTTTCGTCATGTATGTGAATTAGTGAGAAACGGAAGAATTGGTGAACTAAAAAGTGTCACCTGTGGCCTGCCAGGAGGTACTCCGGATTTTGGAAAAACTGGAGACCAAACTGAAACGATCCTAGTACCAAAGAACTTCAACTATGATCTTTGGCTTGGCCCTGCCCCTGAAGCACCCTATTGCCCTGCGCGAACCCACGTCAATTTTCGCTGGATTTTAGATTATTCAGGTGGTATGGTCACCGACTGGGGAGGGCATCACCCTGACATCGCTCAATGTGGAATGAATACCGAATACACTGGTCCGGTTAAGGTAAGAAATGCACGGGTAAAATGGGCAGATCACCCAATCTGGAATACAGCAACGGAGTTTTACTTTGAATGTGTTTACGCCAACGGGGTAGTGCTGACAATCACTGATCAAGCCGAACACGGTGTCACTTTCACAGGGAGTGAAGGTACTCTTTGGGCTAACCGCGGAGATTACCGATCTGACCCACCTAATTTGATCGGGTCTAAAATTGGTAACGAGGAACTACGCCTCTACAATAGCGAGGATCACTACCGTAATTTCATTGATTGTGTCATCTCTCGTAAGGAGGCCATCGCACCCGCAGAGGTGGCTCACCGCTCGATTACTCTTGCCCATCTTGGCAATATCGCTATGAAATTAGAAACCGACCTGGATTGGGATCCCATCAAAGAAATCTTTTCGAATAACGAAATTGCCAATAAAATGCTTTCCAGATCGATGCGGGCTCCATGGGATAAAGTCTATGCTGGTTTAGTCAATTGAAAAGATGTAAATCCGGAATCTTCTTTATTTTCACCTCAATCAACGGCAATGGAAATCCCAATAAAAACACATAACCGAAATCTGAAACAGAACCAGATAAAATATTCATGATTTGAGACAAGGTTTCTCATTAAAAGTCTGGATGTGAATTTTGAAACACATGGATGATAAATCATTTTTTGACAGACCTCTTGCACGTGCCATTGCGTACTTCGGTTATCGGCTATTCGCAAGTGCGGGATCCGAGGCACTTTCCTTTCCGATTAGCGATTATTTTTTATGTAATTACTTTCATTTTTGCACTTTAGCCCGCATTTATTATAGCCGATGTTGTGCTTTCGTGCTTTTTAATCTTTGTCTTTCGTTCCACTTACTATCCGTGAAATAATTCCTTTTTGGTCAGTAAATTCTGCTATTATTACGCCTGCCAAATGGATTCCAATAAATGCTATCAGGTAGTAAATACCTAGCACGTGAATTTCTTCCATTGACCTTTTAAATTCTGTTGGTCCTAATTCTATAATGAGTCCGGTAGCAAGCGAAACAATGACACAGAAATAAAATATAATATATGTCCATTTTTGAAATTTCATTTTTGTGGACAATGTTTTACCTAGGGGATTTTGGATCTTCATACGTCCGAATGCAGGAAGTATGAAACGAATACTAAATAGTCCTACCAAAGCATAACCAATGTAAATATGCCAATTCCACATTGGTTCCCTTATCTTTTTTGCTAAATCAATGAGTTGTTCCTGAGATAAAACCTGGTCGGTACCACTCAGGTAATCCTGTATGATAGCTGCTACATTAAACTTATTCATCCACGTTAATCGTAAAAAAATTGTTATTAACAATAGAAGAAATGAAATAGCTATCAACCAATGAATTATTCGATATACCTTAGAATACTTTGTATTTTCCATAATATTTATCATTACAAAATGATCTTTCTTCTACGAGGCACAACTTCGCCATATTTGTCCTATTGGGAGCACTCGTACCACCGATCTTAAAAGGTGAGTTTCCACCTCTTTTCTGCAATTGCCATTGCATATCTTATTTCTGATCTACTAATGAGGTCAAACCGAAATCAAAGTAAACCAAAGGAAGGTGATAGAGAGCAAGCACCATGAGTGGTTTTCATATCCTTCACGCCACATTTTCAAACCCAGCGGCATAGGCCTTCAGTAAATCCATTGGATTTAAGATACCCACGGGTTCTTCTTTAGCATTAATGACAGGAATGCAGTGGACTTTTGAATTCAACATTCGATCAACTGCATCTGTCAGTTTATCCTGTGTATGGGCTACGATCAAGTCGGTACTCATAATCTTATGAACAGGCGTGGTGCGTAAGATGATTTGGTTATAATTCTTGCCAGTAGTATCCTGAGCAAGATCAAGCATATGCCGTAATAAATCTTCCTTCGAGATGATGCCCACCAATTTGGTACCAGAGACAATTAACAAATGACTAAGATGTTTTTCACGAACAATTTTAAACACATCAACCAAGGAGGTCTCTATATCCACCATGATCGGAAAAGCATTCATCACATCCTGTACTTTCATCATTTCTGCCTACTTTAAGTTTAAACCAAGATGATGAACTGGGCTTCCAGCCCTTATTCACAAACAAGGTAAAAAAAGTGGCGCATCATATTGGTCTCACTTTTCGATCATCTAAATGCTATGACTTACAGCTGACTTTGTCCAAACAACCAACAGATGCGCCAACGAAAACCTACTTCACTTCAATAGCTTTTGTTTTGTTGACTATAACTTCTTTCTTAGGAATCAGTACGGTAAGAATTCCATCTTTATAAACCGCCTCGATTTTTTCTGGTAGCACATTTTCCGGCATCCAGAAAGATCTCTCAAATGCTCTATAATTGTATTCCTTCCTTGTCCAGGTTTTTTCTTCAACCTCGTTTTCCTCTTCAAGTTCTGACTTAATGACCAACATATTTCTTTCGATGGCAACATGAAAATCATCTCGTTTTAATCCCGGTGCAGCCAATTCAACTTTGAAGATTTTATCATCTTCGGAGACATTGACAGCTGGCACCGTTCTCTCACGGAACATTGTCGGGAAAAAACCCTCATCATCCCGAAAGAAATTATCAAAAAAAGTATTGACGGTTGGTAGGGTACGATCTTTCCATTTTATAAGTGACATATTCGTTGATTTAAAAATTATTAAATAATAAACTTCACTGAGATCAGAGCAGTGCGTTCTTACTTCCTTCAGAAGCCTGTGGAAGTAAGGACTACAACCACTTTTTATCTTTCTTTACTCTACAAGTTTAAGTCATTAATCTCTTTCCTGAGTTGACCTCAGTCAGAAGGCCGTATGATTGTGATCAATGCGATATAATTCGAATGGGGCCAAGGTGTCATGACCCCTTAGAGGATTTACCCCTGCAATACTAGCAGCGGAGTCTTCAAGTGAAATAATTTTTCTTTCACTTTACTTCGATGGAATATATTGATCATCCACCCACGGTCACGATGTACCATACATAATAAATCGATAGCATGTTCATCACAAAAATGATCCAGAGTATCTGTAACACTATCCTTTAGTGGAATCGAATAAAAGTTATAAGGCACATGCTCAAGATATTCATCCAGACGATGTAGGTAATCGATGGGAGTCTCTTCGGGTTTTCTCACATGCACTATGTGTAATGTACCAGAACAAGTCTTGCTAAGGTCTACCATCGGCTGCAGTACATGTGTGTCTTCAAATAAATGATCATCTACCCCCAATACGATGTCAGCGAATGGACGGAATGCATAGTCTTGTGGTATTACGATAATGGGAGTGGCCAAGGAAAAAATCAATTCTTCGGTAAAGCTCCCGACAGTCAGGTTTCGCACAGCAGTGAGTCCTTTGGTACCCACCACGACAAAATCATGCTGCTTTTGTTTGAGATATGCCGGAATCACATCCAAAGGATGGCCTTTGAACAGGCTGGACCCAATTTTCACCCGATGAGTTCCGGAGAAGGAAACTTCCAGGTCAGCCAATTTTCTACTGATTGCCTCCTCTCCACTTTGATGAGGTTCGAGCTGGTGTCGGAGGTCTGTAGTCTCGGTAAAACAATGAGATATCTCTACCAAAGAGGCATTGATAGATTCACCAAAACTAACGGCAAATTTGAGTGCATTGAGAGATGCATCGGAGAAATCAATCGGACAAAATATTTTCATGACGTTACTTTTAAAATTTCAGTTTGCGATTGCGACAGCGTAATCACTTGTATGCTCATCTACTATGTTTGTCGAAATTGGACAATTTGATCTTCGTGAAGTATTAACATTGGCACCTCACTATATACTGCCATCTTACGAGTCATACTGGTATGAAATAGCTCTTTCCAAAACCCCCGATCCTTGCGTTCCATCACTAGCAAATCAATAGCATGAGTCTTGAGATATTTTTGAATTATGCCCGGAAAATCATCATCAAACAAAATGACTTCGTGGATATGTTTGTCTTTTAAATCATGACGCATTTCCGAATCTTTTTGCATATACTCACTACCTTCTTCAAAGACATGAACCACGTCGATCGATGCTTCGGGACTAACACTATAGTACCGGATGGCAGAGATGGCATCATCATACAAACCAAAATGATCACTGGCAAACACTATTCTTTCAAAATTGAGGTCGTGAACATCTGGTGGTATCAATAAAATTGGGCATTGGGCATGTTTAACCACCCAAAGTGAGACTGATCCGAGTATCTCCTTAATTTTTTGCCCGGTACCGGATGTACTAAGCACCAACATTGATCCGGGTGTGGTCTTTACCATTTCTTGCAGTTCATTAGTTACCATGCCTACCCTGAATACACGGTCGATTTTGACTGATGCACGATCCGTTTCAGTCAAGGTCTTTTCTAATTCATCGACAAACTGATTAAAGCGTGCGTTCACATCCTGTTGCAAATCCGGGTCAATGTAGAGAACACCTTCAGCAGGAACCACAACTGGAGCATAGACATGCACCATGGTGATATTGGCATTTAACTTACACGCCAGTTTAAAGGCCTGATAAAATGAGTTACGTGAGTAATCTGAAAAATCTACTGGTACGATTACCTGCTGGACGAAATTTCTATTTGAATTTGGCATCGTTTCATGAATTATTTTAGTAATAAATGTTTTCAAATCATCTGTTTGATTGTAATAGTGCCTTCGGTTATTGACCATGACACACGGAAGACGTCTGATATTCTCATTTACAAAAGCCGCCGGATCGTCCACTTCGATCAAATCAATATCTTGACCACGTTTGATAATTTCTTTTTCAAGATTGTATTTTAAATTAGCCGTAATAGAATTTCGTTTTCCGTACAGTGTAATCGATTTATTCGAAGTAGTTACCATATTTTAAAAATTTTAAACATTACCGCATGGTCATAAAGTGGAATACCATTTTATCAAATCAACCGGACTCCAAACTGTCACTAACCGATTGGTTGATGACAAATTTCTGAGCTCCCGCTTTAACCAGGTGCTCTAATATTTTAAACCCCATCTTATCAACTGGGTTAGCACTATTTGACAGAATTACAATACCAATAGTTCGATCGCGGTTAAAGGCCATAAATGACCTAAAACCTCCTGTACCCCCATTGATCCAGTTAATGGGCAAATTGGATTCTTCCGAAAGTATGCTGACAAACCAGCCATAAGCACCCATAGTCTCGCGCCCGGTTTTATGCTTGGGTACGTCAATTCGCGGCTGCTGCACTTGAGCTAAAGCCTGACTCAAATCATCTTCACCTATTTCGAGGTTGGCCTTGAGCCATAACAAAAGATCTCCTGCAGAGGATCTCAATCCAGCTGCGGGGGCCATACCCTTAACATGCCAATGTTCAGTCGCCTTTCCCCGCTTATTATGTCCAACGGCAAAATACGGAGCCTTGCCAGGTGAAATTTCAATATCCGTGTTATACATGCCCATTTTTTCTAGAAGATTCTTTTTCAATAAATCCCGGTATGACATTTTGTTAATATCAGCGATCAAGTTGCCGAGTAAAGCAATACCCGCATCTGAATATTGAAAAAAAGAACCCGGCGGCAAAGACAATACATACTTGTAGAGATTATCATAAAGCTCTTCTCTTGTAAAAGCATGATACGGGTCCTTCTGATGAGTGCCAACCCATTCCAGAGGATTCCAGGCGTGTAAGCCGCGAGGGGTATTCGGTAATCCGGAGGTATGCGATGCCAAATCACAAAAAGACACACTGACCGGCAGGTGAAACGGGTCAGGTTCGCAGATCATCCTGATTCTGTCATGACCTGTTGCGGTCAAACCCGTTGATGATTCGATATTACAAACAAATGGCTGGTATGCTGGCATATAAATATCGGACGGCAAAAAGCTATTAATAGGTTGATCCAGGCGGAAAGTACCTTTTTGAGTCTCCAGCATGGTGAGAGTGGTTGTAAACACTCCGGTCATAGACCCAATTTCAAACAAGGTGTTTGCATCCGGTTTATAATCTTGTGTCTTACTCAAGTGTCCATATCCCCTAATCTCGACTTTATCACCCTGGATGATCCCAATGACTAGGCCACGGTTTTTCTTTTTGTTGATATATACCTTTGCCATATGATCAATTGACGGATCAATAACTGCTTGACCCGTCGCCACACCCATGCCCTGCAAAAAAATCAATATCAAGAAAACTGTCCAAAACTGTTGCATTATTCCGCTTTTTATCTTTTATCCATCTGAAATGAAGCTGTCTTTCACTTGGAATCTGGTCTAATTTAAATCTCTTATAGGTTCAAAAGGGGTGAGAACAGTTAGGTAGAAGAATGATATTAGTCAACCCTGGGCATGAAAGATCACGGTCACTTTTTAAGATGACCTAGGTCAGACTTTTACCCATAAAATCTCGTAATATTTGATTATTGAAGAAAAGGAATATCAACAGGTATAAAAAAAGAACAATTATGATTATCCAGGATTCAAAAAGTATAAAAGACATCCAGGCCGAATTTCACAACATGTTTCCTGGGTTAAGAATAGTGTTCTACCAAGTAGGTCATGACGATCATGAAGGATCGGAAAAGGGTATGGAATATACCAACGACAACAAATTGCTTAATATCCGGCAAAGACACACAGAAGGAGTGATCGAAATAAAACCGGAGATGACCGTCCAACAGTTGGAACAAAACTTTGAAGAACTATTTGGATTGCATGTGCAGATATTTCGCAAGTCAGGTACGGTCTGGCTACAAACCATCAGGACGGATGAGTGGGCCCTGAAAAAACAAAATGAAAAAGGGCTCGAAACGGTGCAAGAATAGAGCCAATTTACTCCTTAGGATTACACAAACACTTAGTGGTGGGCAGGACACGACAAGCAATCAAGAAAAAATGTCTTAATCTGAGATTAAAAATGGTTGAGTCCAGGCCATCTCATAGTTGATATTTTCTATCGGATTGGAATGCGTCTTATCGGAAATGATTTTTACCCGGACAAACCATAAGTCTGAAGTGACTTTAAAAGATGCCTGGCCACCGTTGACCTTTGAAAGTTCACTAATTACGTTTCCATCTTTCCTTGCGCCAATGAAGACAATTTCATAGTTAACGTCCGGTTGCTCATCGACCGTAATCGAAATCTTGTGATTACGAAAAGATAGTTCGGACAATGAGACCCCTGTCGATGCATAAAAATCACCTTTTTCCATGGCCTTGATTAAAGCATCTGGTGCCAACGAATCAGCCTGTACCATGACCCATCCCCTGCCGGCATTGCTCCATTCCCTTCCTCTCCGGTGATAATGATGGCTATCGTCGGTGGCCAACCCATAAATCAGTGGTTTACCCTTCTGTAAATATGCCAAATTCACCTGATCCCACATCTCTTCCGTGCCAATATGAGCCGAATCTCCCTGATTATGTACCTGATGATGGCCATTAAAGACCTCAAAAAATTGCTCACCTTCCAGCGCAATCATATCTTCTAAGGAAATCGAATAATGAAAATTCGGATGATTAATATGTACCATGGTTGGTATGCCGGTTTCTTCTCTCATCTTCCGCACGGCATCAATGCTCTTTTGAAGCACCTCCACCACACTGCTTCCTCCCTGTGGTTCGATGACTTGCTGCAAGTGAGTTGCATTGAGATGCAAGTGTTTATTTTCAAATCGATTGGTAATTTCTTCGGATTGAATGACTAGAAATTGCTCTTTTTCTTCAAAAAGTGGCCGGTATTCGGCCAAGGTCTTCAGCTGCACGCTCAATCGTCCTGAATCCTCTTTATAGTTGACCCATTCCTCCCCGTATTTTGTGAGATAACGGGCAAATGCATTTCGATAGAGGGTATCTTCAGCCATACCAATCCATTTTTCACCTTCGGCTACAATATTGTGGTCGGTTAGGGCTAAGAAGTTGTAACCGCGATCCTTATACCACTCCATAATCATTTCCGGAAAATCATCACCGTCACTCCAAAATGAGTGCGTATGAAGATTCCCCTTGTACCATCTATTCTCGACAGTTGGCTGGCCATGACAACCTAAAAATAAAAGGATGACAAATAATAAACCCAACGGTTGGATTATGTATAATTGTTTTAGAAGCGTGTCAACCGGCATGAAAATAAATTATTATTAAAAAAAGAATTTGTCAACATAAGGTACGATACTTCGCATGAATCTTTCCTATTTTTAAACAGTTATTCATTTTACAATTTGAAAACCAAGTCCCTTTCTCCCATTTCATACATAGGTTTATGGCCTGTTGGGCTCGAGACAGGCTTGGTCCTAGTCACTCAAGTAAAGGCCAGTATTACCCTGCTGAAGCAAGGGCATTAATTCAATTACTATCTGGGGATAATCTGATGCCACATTTTTGGTTTCATCGGGATCTTCCAAATAGTTGTACAGCTCAATGGTTGGTTCCTCCTTTCTAAAGTATTGAGTAATCCGGAATGTGTCGCTGCGCATGGAAATACCATTTCGAAAATAACTATATGCTCTGCCACCTGTCTCAATCTGATCACTGGTCTTCCCAACTAAAAGCCTGGCAAAACTTTCACCATCTACTTTTCCTGGCGAAGGGACATCACACAAGTCTAAAATGGTCGGAAAAATATCAACCGATTCGACAATACTTTTTACTTGGCGAGCTTCGGCATTTGTAGAAGGAATCCTCATGACCAAGGTACTTCGAAGTGCATACTCAGAAATCGTATGTTTGCCCCATACCCTCAAATCGCCCAAATGCCAGCCATGATCACCCCAGATCACAATGATGGTATTTTCAGCCAAACCCAAAGTCTCAAGCTCACTGGTCAATTGACCCACCTGAGCATCAATGTAACTCACGCAGGCATAGTAGGCATGGACCAATTTCCTGGTGTATGCCTCAGACAAAATACTATCCAGGGATGCCTTTTCCTCACCTAATTCATATTGATTAAACTCATTGCTATTATGGAGACTGGCCCTGGAGATACCCCTGGGTATTTGTGCAAAAGCTGGCAATGGTAAATCCTCCTCACGGTATAAATCCCAGTATTTCGCAGGAGCGGTAAAAGGTAAATGGGGTTTAAAATAACCTACTCCAAGAAGAAATGGTTGATCTTGCTTTTTAACTCTTTGAGCTTACTTAAAGCCAACCTGGTAGTGAGTCCGTCGGGATATCCTTGATCATCGACTTCCCCTTTTTCATAGGGCTTTACCTGCTTGTTCAAACTCTGACGGTTTTCGCCAGAAGCATATCCAAAAAAGGCATTCCAGCCGGTTTTCCATTTTCCCGGGTCAAATAAAAACTCATCCCAACTATAGGGCAGCTCTTTGACGATCGAGGGTTCATCTTCATATCCATACACCAATCCATCTGCTGAATGCCCTATTTTTCCGATGCCAACTGTCTGATATCCACTGCGTCTAAGGTGATGCACAAAAGTTTCCGGTTCCTCCGATTCGGGTGCATTAGCCAATAGTTCTGCCATCACATTGTTGGATAAATGCAAAGGGGTTCTTGGTCGCATACCGGTCAACATTGCAAATCGGGAGGCACCGCAAGTTGGCACCTGGACATAATGATGATCAAACACAAATCCTTCCTGTGCAATCCGGTCGATATTCGGAGTCTGTATCACTTGATTACCGTAACAACCTAGCTCAGGTCGTAAGTCATCAATGGCAATGAATAAAATGTTGGGCGGTTGCATAGATGATTGACAACTTGTCAGAAATAACATGATTCCAAATATGCCGAATATGATATTTTTCATAATTGATGTTAAGAATAACCAAGATCTATAATTAAATGAGATTTCTATGGACAGCATAATACTAATATTGGGTAATTTGAGTGAAAGACTCCATTTCTATGCGTAAGAATTTGACATTTTTCTTCATCATTTTCACAAGTTCACTCACCTATGCTCAAATATTGATCACCGACTATGGAGCCCGGCCAGGAGAGATCTGCACTGAATCAATTCAAGCAGCAATTGACACTGCTTATAATCGAGGTGGTGGAATGGTCATTATACCACCTGGCCACTATATCGCTGGAACCATCGAATTGAAGAGTAATATCGAGTTACATTTGGCCGCCGGTGCGGTTTTAGTGGGGAGTACTGATCTTAGTCACTACCAACGCACATTCCGTAGTCATGGCATTATATTTAGCTATCATGCTATCAATGTAAGTATAACGGGACTAGGCACCATCGATGGTCAAGGTGATGCCTTTTATGATTTCACCCAAAGTCACACCTACCCCGAATTTGACCGAGCTGACACGTCAGAAAGCGGCCTATCAGCCTGAAGGAATTTTTCATTCCGATGGTCCGATCAAACGCACCAAAGCTCCG
>JADJTQ010000011.1 GCA_016711125.1 Saprospiraceae bacterium
ATTACCGATAAAGATCAACAAATACTGGTAGAGGAAGAAGAGCCAAATTACGCAAGTGGCATCTTGTTTTCAGAAAAGATTTTTTATGATATTGGAACAACGACTCTGGAAGGACCTGAGCAGCGAAACGGTAATATCGCTCACCTATACTGGCAGGTAGCCGGTAAAACTCCAAAGGGTTATGGTTTTATCTATGACCCGATAAACCGTCTATTACAAGGCACTTACGGTGAGGTGGTCGGCAATGGGGGCATTTCACAAATTATTAAGAGTGAGCGATATAGTGCCTATGGGATCACTTATGATGCTGATGGAAACCTTAAGACCTTATCCCGAAACGGACCCATTGGTACCTGCCCTTCCGGGTTGGAATATGGTGTGATTGATCAACTGGCTTACACGATTGCTGGCAATCGGATGACATCCCTGACCGATGCCGCTACCCGGGATGGATTCTTTCCTGGCCTATCTCCAACTTACGGGCACGATGGCATGGGAAATATAAATTCAGTAGGACCCACTGATGTAGGTTTGACCTATAATGCCCTAAATCTACCCCAAACAGCCGATAATGGCATGGCCTGGGACTACGGTGCTGATGGGCGCAAAATAAGCTATACAGGGCTCAATGATGAAAGAACATACGCAGATGGCATCGAATATGTCAATGATGAAGACATCTTCATTTACCATCCAGAAGGCAGGGTCTACCAGGATACTGCAGGTGAATGGAGATTTGAGTACTCGCTAAAGATCACCTTGGTAATACCAGAGTCGTCTTTGCCGACGTTGATAGAGACGGTGTGATTGTCGATACAATTGATGTGTTAAGAGAAGCGCATTACTATCCTTTTGGCATGGAAATGGTGGGCCCTTGGAGTATGACTACCGACACGTTGCATCCCTATCTCTATAACGGCAAAGAGTTTAATCATGACTCCACCGATGTAGACGAGGATGGCAAGAATGAATTGGCACTGGGTTGGTATGACTATGGCGCCCGGTTTTACGATCCAAGTGTGGGTCGGTTTACTGGGGTTGATCCGTTTGCGGATCAACTGCCAGGATACTCTCCGTATGCCTATACATTGAATAATCCGATAAATCTTATTGATCCTGATGGAAGATATCCGTGGCCTCCTGGAGCCTATGCGGCTTTAAATAAATGGGTTAAGACAAATTGGAATAACTATCGTTCTACGGCCACTGCAATGAAAAATGGCATCACAGTTTCAACAGGCCAAAAACCTTCTTTCTTGCAAAGCGCTGGAATAGAAGTGACCGCTGCAACTCTACATTTTGGGAATTATACCTCACAAAATGATGCCTCCGTATTGTCAACGGGGAACAATATGGATGGAACTGCTGCCACGGGAACTGAAAAGGCCATGGCAGGCGTTTTTATAGCATTGCCAATTAGTGGCGGAGCTGTGAAGAAACTTGCTGGCGAAGGAGTTGAGCTCTTAGGTAAGTTTGTGAATAAATTCACAAACCAAGCATCTCACTTAGATGCAAAACACATTAGTGCAGCCGTGGGCGATATTCTAGGAAACCCTATAACTATCGGTGCTAAAACATATGATCATTTAGACGAGGTACAGACCGCTTTAGGAGGCCTTGGGAAGCAGTTAGGAAAATTAAATGATGCGATTGATGCTGGTTCATTTAGTGGAGATGCACTTGAAGCTGCTCAAAACCTTAGAAGTACATTGCAAAAACAAAAAGATCAGATAACAGATGTGTTAAATAGGACACGATATAAAGCTGGAAACTAATGAATACAGAAGATTTAAGATTAATCGAACAGGATGAATCAAAGCTATATGGCTATTTAATCAATTTAGCCAAAAGCGATCAAGGTTCCTCCCATATATATTTGTTTGAAAAGTATCTCAACCATAAGTCTGAGGAATTGAGGTCAGCAGCAATTTATGCGCTATTGTTTGTTTTGAAAGTTGATGACGAGTACTATAGGAATGAAGCAATAAAATATATAGCTGATAAAGAATCGGATTTCGATCTTAGACAATGGAGTATATCAGGTTTGTCGCAAACTTATTTTGGGACAAAAGAGATTGACTTACTTAAATTATATTTAGCTCATCTTAATGATTCCGAAGAGGATGAGGATATAAAGCCTACTTTCTTGAGAGGGTTGCTTGGATTATATGGGCTAAGTAGCAGGGATGTTTTTTTAAAGGTAGGTACTATAAGTAAAGTGGAGGAGAAAGTAATGGAGGCGTTTGCCTCAGAATTTAATGAGATTAGGTCCTTAGTTGAAAAAGAAGTTTAATATATACTGCAAACAGATTTATGAGCCTATGAAAGATATTTAGCGAAAGTCTGCTTAGTCTTGAAAGACTGGATATACGGCCAATGAGCTTAAATGAAATCGATTAGTCACCATGCTGTGATTGAGCGCAAGCCTCATTTCGTGCCTACTTTACTTTGCAATTCTGCATCTTAAGTAATATAAGTTGACCTATTCGAAACCAAGATTCTACTCCCTACTTAACATAATCAAAGTTATGGGCAAATCGTATCTAGCTGATTTACAATGTATTGTTAGATCTTATATTTGAATTATGACGTCTCTAAATTATCTACTTGAACAAAATGATGAGCCATTGTTATTTCTATTTATCGTAGTGCCATCATACTTACCATATCAATCGCATTTGTCAGCCACATCAAAGAGACCTTGCTTTCTTACTAAATCAAAAGAGTTAATGGATAAGACTATGTAATTCGATTCCAAAATGCCGTCAGCTGGCCATGTAACATAGGCTTCGTTCTGTTCATAATCTACACTATGGCTAATGTGTGCCTTAGATAACTGTATTGGTAGCAAATTAATATCACAGATAACAAAAAAACTGAGGTCCAAAGTAGTCATTGCTTTGTCAAGGGGTATTTTGATTATGCAAACTCCTTCTGGTGGTATTGCGACAAATTCATTTTGCCGTTGATAGCTAAGGTCTGGTTGGAATGCTAAGGAAAGTTTGTTTTCCTTCCATACCTCAAGAGCCGAAGTTGTGTCTATTCCAATTGTGTCGTTGGAACCATTCTCTATCTCAAGAGACATGATGAAGCTGCTACTTGCACTTGGTTGCATTTCAAGTTGCACTTCAATAAGTGAACTCTTTAAAATGTATCTCGATCCTTGTGCCTCACAACCAGTTACAAGTGTCATCAATACCGAAATAACAATCGCTTGTCTAGTTCTTTTTTCGAAAAACATGTTTACCTCCTTTTGGATATCTATAGAAATTTTTTTCAATCTCTTTGGTAGTAGAATGTGCAGTAATAAAGGGTAAGTTCTCCGCAGTTCTTAAGTAGTTCTCTCTAGCTTCGTGATATAATAGAACGGATCTATCTAGTGGTACGAAACCTCCAGTAGTTCCCTGTTCCATAAATGACATATTTGGCGCGAGAATGATATGCCCATCAAAGCCATTCCTTGGTATAGCATTGAAAATATCATAGTTCTTGTAGGTGTCCTTTATCTCCACGATCGGTCGAAGATAAATTTGCGGCTACAGGATTACTACCGTGTTTTCCAACGGCAAATTTCAGATCAGCAGTTGCATTGCCTGTTTCTCGATCAATACCTCCAAATGAACCCGCAACTTCGAAAAGAAATTTTTTCTCTGAATTGACTAAATCAGATACTAAAGAAAGACCTGCATCATTAGCGATAGCATCATCCGACACACCGCCAAAATCGGCATCGACTCTCGTTCCATCACTAGTGTTGCTAAATGTAAGTTTTACTTTTCCTTCGAATTTTGCATTATTAATAAGACTCAGGATGTCCTTAATTTCTTGTTCTTTATTTGTACCCGCAAGAAATAGTTGACGTCCGTCTGGATCAATATATTTAGCAGGCATGTTGCCCACGTAGGCATATGGCGTTAATTGACTATAGGCCGCAGCCAAAGGATCTGTCGATGTCCATCTACAAATACTTGGATCCAAACATCTAAAGCCAAAATTTCTATACCCAGTCAGCTCCAGTTCTTCCTTCCCATTGTATCGATAAGCATAGTCTTTATTAACATTATTAGGTTGTCTAAGGTCCATGCCAAAGGGATAATTTGCATGCACACTTACAATATGGCTGCTGTTGATTAGACTGCTATTACCCTTAAAAAACAATCTATTGGTGCCCAGGTGATCACGCACGGCATATACATACTCCAACCCATTAGGTACATATTGTTGTATCTCCAGGCTCGTAGTGCTATTGATGTCATGTGCGTATGCCGGTCCCAGCTCAATCGATCCCGCTCGCAAGGTGATGTTTTGCGTGCCTGAGGTCTGCCTGCTGGAATAAATACGCACCGCTTCATACGTGGCGGTGCCTCCCGACTCTACCCCGCTCAGGATCAATTCTTCCGGTACCGCATACATGATATTGACATAGCCATTCGCATGCTGCACAAAATCGACGAATCCATTGATAAGCTCTACTTGGTTAAAATAATCACGTTGCCGGGTAATGCTGTCTTCCTGAGCCACGATTTTTTCGTGCATATTGCCCAGTGCATCATAGAAAAAGTTGATGGACCATGATCCATCCATGGCTTTGATGGAGTTTAATTTATTCAAGTGATTGTATGCCAGATCGGCTTCTTTATTGGGGTCTCTGGTGATGTTGCCATTGCCATCATATAGATAGTCGGCCCCGTTTTCTTCAAAACCATATTTTTTATAGCTCGATGGGGCCGTATCGGTGATCTTTTTTACCCGGTTGGAAGGTAAGCGCTCAGGCATGAGCGTCTTGTATGATCAAGAAAAAGCCTACACCTTTGTGTAAAATAAAGGAATCAAAGGTATGAAAAGACATAATGCGACAGAGATGTTTCCACTCATAGCTGCCTACGAAGATGGCACACTATCGAAGGAGAGTTTCTGCAAGAAGACGGGATTAAAGGAAAGTAGTTTGATCTATTGGCGGAATAAGTATCAAAGACACATGGACACCGAGATTGGTGCTATATCTCCGACCAGGTCCAAGACCGAGGCTTTCGTTCGGGTGAATCCTGGGATAGTAAGGAATCCGGATTTCCAGATGGAAATAATCATGCCTGATGGGAAACGTGTTCGAT
Organism: Saprospiraceae bacterium; assembly: GCA_016711125.1. Classification (GTDB taxonomy): domain Bacteria; phylum Bacteroidota; class Bacteroidia; order Chitinophagales; family Saprospiraceae; genus JABDMH01. The sequence continues at coordinate 5,112 of JADJTQ010000011.1, forward strand.
TCTCTTCATTGGTTCCAGAAGCATACTTAGAAAATATTTTGACCATAAGATGATTGGTATTCCTGGAGTTCGGACCTATTATCTGTATCGTAAGCCAACAGACATGCGCAAAAGTTTTAACGGACTTGGCGGCGTGGTCAACAATGAAATGGGTAAGGATTTATTGAGTGGCGATGGCTTTATATTTCTTAATAAACGACGAACGCTCATTAAGGTGTTAGTCTGGGATCGCACGGGGTATGTAATTTATTACAAAAAATTGGCTTCTGGCACTTTGGAGCTTCCGGATTGGAAAGAAGATCTTGAGACACAGCAATTGGAGATATCGACCTTGCTAATGATGTTGGAAGGAGTTGAAATTGGCACTGCCAAATTTCGTAAACGCTATATAAAACCGGAAAGGAAAAGAGCATAAAGAGACCTAAAATAAATATAAAATTTCTGGACATGCATTAGCAATAATATGCATATGTTTTTGTATTTTTATTAGGTGAATAATGCACAACCTACATATGAAGTTTTAATAAAAATCAACGAGGAGTTGCGCCGGGAGAACGCGCAATTAAAATTTGATTTGGAACAACTTCGTAAGGCGGTGTATGGTTCTAAATCCGAGCGATTTACAACGGAATTGCCAGGTCAAGCGAATTTGTTTGGCGATCAGCCTATGGAGATATCAGACCACGTGGATGAGGTCGAATTAGTTGTACGGAAGAAAAAGCGAAAAGGCGAACAACCGGTTAGAGAGAAAATATCTGAATCGCTTCGAAGAGAGGTAATTGTGATTAATCCAGATGTGGATACAAGCAACATGGACAGGATTGGAGAGGCGATCAGTGAAAAACTGGAAATCAAGCCTGCCGAAATCTATGTAATAAGAACAGTTCGTCCTAATTATCTAGACAAGGAAGGGACTTTTCATATTGCCCCATTAAATGATCCCTTTCCAAAATCGAATGCTGGAGCGAGTTTTGCAGCTGATATAGCGGTAAAAAAGTATGCCGATCACCTACCACTGTACCGCCAGTCTAAAATATTAGCCAGAAATCAAGTTAAGATGTCACCCTCAACCTTGTTAAATTATCTGGCTTTGGGTGCCAAAAAGCTTGGGATTTTGATCCCCGTCTTAAGAGAACAAATCCATCGAAGCAATTACATGCAAGCCGACGAAACAAGTATGCGCGTGTTGACTCAAGATAAATCGAACAGTGCATTAAAAGGATGCTTTTTAGTAAAGACCGCACCGAATGAACGGTTAGTGCTTTTTGAATACATTAAAACGAAAGAAAAGGTAAATATTCTGGATTCACTTAGGGGGTTTAAAGGCTATCTGCAAGTAGATGGAAATGTATCCTATGAGGACAAGGGAAAAGAAACCGCCGTTACCCTGATACATTGTCTGGTCCATAGTCGCAGAAAATTCACCGAAGCTTTAGAATATGACAAGCAAAAATCAGCCTATGTGCTCGAGGAAATTAAAAAGCTGTATTTGATCGAAAGGCAAATGGATGAAGGGGCCTACGATTTCGAACAAAAATTAAAAACACGACAAGAATTATCCGTTCCCATATTGCTGGCATTAAAAGTGTGGCTCCTGGATAATTTGCAGCCCAATTTGCCAAATAATCCTTTTCAACGCGCTATAAAATACATGCTCAAAAGGTGGGATGGGCTTATTGAGTACACCAACAATGGACTATTAAGACCAGACAATAATTTGATTGAGAATCAAATTCGACCACTAGCTCTGGGCCGAAAGAACTTCATGTTTGCTGCGTCGCACCAAGGTGCCGAATATGCAGCCATTTTCTACTCCTTCTTTGCCATGTGCAAAATCAATGATATAGATCCTCACCGATGGTTAACCGATGTCTACCTGAGAATCGATAATCATAACATTCAAAAGCTAAACGAACTCCTACCCACAAAAGACTATCAGTTTCTATCTGTCTAATCTCTCCCTCCCAGTAGATTTAAGTCAATTTTATACGTCCGTGCCCGAGCGCTTACGTTGGAAGTACCATAGTACGTATAGGCCATATTGTCAATCTGGTCAAATGTAGTACCCGGATCGTTTGAAGCACCTCTTCTGGTCAGCCCGGTAAAGTTGCCACGCGGATTGTAAGTGTAGGTAGTGCTGTAGCGATCAAGATTGCTGTGAGTCGTGCCACTGACCTCCGAATAGGTTGCGCTATCAATTCTCATCTCGTAGCGATAGTTTCTATGTGGGTAGAGCAACTTCGTGGCCGAGGTGGTGGGAGCGCCTGCCGTAGTATAAAAGCTATAAACCGAACTATCTCCGTCACCTTTGACGCCACCTTCCTTCTCCAATGTTTTCCAAACGGACAAGATCCTATTCTGTATCAATAGGCTGTCTTTGACAGTATTTAAATTCACTAATTATGCACTAAAGTCCTAATTTCAGTCTCATGAATTTTATTGAACTCATCAAAATAGAATAAAACGATAATACTTTGCCCCAACTTCAATGGTGTAGAGCGCCTACTAAATTTTTTATTTGAAATTTCTGCAGCCAAGACATTTCCAAATCTTTTTGAAAAATTTACGTGTAATTTTGGATCCTCACGACATAGTGTGCTATTCAAGGATGGCTCGTAAGTTGGCTCAAACCAATTTTTTTGCCTAAACCCACCAGTTTTTTCGAATATCTCTGCATCCAAACCTGATTTGTCAATATAGATGGAACTTTTAATTAAAGGTTGAATATCAATAAAAGTTAAAGTATCTGAAATGCAATATGTCAAACGATGCGATTTCGGGCGACTCTCATTTTTAAAGACCTTCCTCACCTCATATACGATCTCGGGTTGGCTTTGGATTTCAATTATAGCAGGTAACAATAATAAACAAACGAATATCAAAGCATTTATCATAAGAAATTAGTATTTAGCATATTTTGATGTAGGAACTCCTCCTCTCTTCAATACTCGGAGAGAACTTTTACTCATTGGCATGTAATTGTCACCTCCGATCTTTGTAAATCCATATGCTGCCCGAATACCGTAGCTAGTCCCTAACTGTCTTCTCATTGTATTAATTCTTCTTACTGTTGGGCCAGGTCTTATGGATTCAGTCGATTGCGACCCATCACTTCTTCCTCCCCAATTTGTGTATGACTTAGTTCATGAAGAGCAACCAATCCTGGTCCAAATGTTGAAGAATTCACATCAGGAGATAACATCCCTTGGATCATATTAATTTCTGTCAGATCGAAGTGAATATCATTAGATCCAGTATATACAAAATTACCTCCTCCTGTATTATCCAATATATTAATAGTTCCATCACTCTTTATTGCTGATATCAATGCTTTTCTCGCAGACCTGCTTCCCAATTTCTTCCCATCTGCATCTCTAGCAATTTTAGCTTTCTTACTTCCCAGAAACCCTTTCTCAGTACCATAGGTGACATTGCCACTTGCATCGGCTACTAAATCCAGCCCGGTTGCATCTTCTAATCCAAGTTCAAGAGCTTTAGCTGCGGTAGGATTATTTGTAATAATGTTATTTACATTTATCGAATCACCGTTAACATCAACGTACAATACCGGACTCGATGCTGCATAAGCAAATGGATTTTGGCCTGGAAATTTACTTGCAAACCTGTCCGTAGAAGTAAATCGACAAATGCTCACATCCAGGCACCTGGCTCCAAAGCTCAGATACTTCGTAAATTCCAGCTCTTCCTTCCCTCCAAAGCGATAGCCAAATTCTTCATTGGTGTTCTTCTTTTGGCCAAAATCCATGCCTCCTGGGTAGTATGAATGTACCGAAATCACCTCACTAGTGTCAATCGATCCATTGCTATTCTCATCCGTAAAAAACACCCGGTTATTGCCTAAATGATCCCGGATCACATAAGAATAGGCCAGGCCACTGGGTGTAAAATTTTGAATTTGTGCGGTGACCGAGCTGCCCTGTGCAACATCAAATGATTGCATGAGATCGATTTCGCCAGCGGTGTAGGTGATCGTCTTATTGCCCGATGTATTTCTGGAAGAGTTAATTTTTAAGGCCTGATAGTTGAAATTATTATTGGGTTCATTGCCAGTCAGGGTCAATTCCTCCTCAACCGAGTACAGCATATTGACATAACCATTGGCATGATGAATAAAATCTACAAATCCATTGAGCAATTCTACCTGATTAAAATAATCGCGATTCCGACTGACCCCTTGATCGTCGATCGTCGTTTTGCGATGTAGATTCCCCAGGGCGTCATGCATAAAGTGCAGACTGCTGCCATCATCCACACCGATCGAATCCAATTTATTCAGGTGGTTGTAGACCAGGTCACATGCTTTGCTGGGATCTTCGGTCATATTACCATTGCCATCATAGGCATATGCGCTAGCATTTTCCGTATATCCAAAGGCACTATTGGTCAGATCATCGATGGTGTTAATCTTGTTGCCACTCGGATAGGCGTATTTCATGTTGTCGATCAGTCCATAAGTTGTGCCAGCGCTGTTGTTGAAACCCTGCCGGGTGATGACATCAAAATTTGAGCGTTCATCATAGGTATAAGTCGTTGTAAATCGATCTAAATTGGTGAAGCCGCTACCGGTGTAGTCCGCGTACCGGCCTTTTGTGAGCCGATCTAAATAATCATAGAAAAAAGCATAACCCTGTTGGTGTGTATCAAAAGGTGTCTTCCAAGCCATATTGGTGATATCACCATTGAATCTTGCTGGCGCCGTTGATCCACTGACCGGATTGTCATAATAGAGTCGTAAGGCAAATAAATCATTACCAAGCGTCGAAGGGTCATTGATCTTATCCAAAAGTTGATTTGACCTGTAGACAAAATCGATCGTTTGTAACGGAAATACAGAAGAGGCCCCTAATTTCAACTTCGCTATTTGTTCCTTCACCGTGTACTCAATATGCGAAAGCTGCTGCTCTGCATAGTTATTGACTTTGATTTTATCTTTGATCAACCTTCCGGCATGATCGTATTCATTTTTATTCAGCACCGTCAGTCTGCTCAACCCATTGGGGGTCCGTATGGTCTCAGTCAGCACATTGTCGGCTGCATCATAGGTGTACAGTATCACACAGGATGTATCGACCCCCTGTTGTGGTACGCTGTTTCTGGTTTCTTTGATCAGCCTGCCACAGCCATCATACGTATAAAAGCTTCTGATGTTACCCGATCCGTTTAGCAATTTAGCCGAAGAAAAGATGAGTTTATCTTTTTCGATACCACTGCTACCATAATCAAAATCGATCAATTCGGTGGTAATGGTTGCTTCGGTAAAACTATTATGGGCCCCTGGTGTAGCGGTACTAAAGCCTTCCTTATCTGACCGGCCATAAGGATCATAGACCATCGCATACCAATGCCCGGCAGCCACCATATTGCTATCACTCCGGTAGGCCAGTAGATCCCGCTTATTATAAACAAATTGTTCGCGCCCATGATCGGGTGTCCGCTGCTCTTTAATGAGATCATCTACATGATATAGATAAGTAAAAATCAACTTCGTGCTGTCTTTCGTAGTGCCGGGTGGCAACACGATCACCGGCCGGTCTTTATCATCATAGAGCGTATAGGTATCTTCTTTGGCCGCGCTCGATCCATCTTTGCGCCGGGTCAATACCGTACGGCCTCTGATATCGACAAACGTTTGGGTCTGATTGCCGTTACCGTCAATCACCACCGTTTTATGCAACTTACCGGCACCATAGTTTTGGTTGTGCACATGGTCATAAACTTCAGTGCCGGTGTTGGTGCCATACTCATACTGCAATCTACCCAGAATACCGGTACTGGGTGGCTGCACGGTGACCGGTCTGGCCAGGGGTGATGTTTCGTAAGTGGTGAGGGTGTAGTCAGATGGAGCTGCTACGTAGTTATTAGGTGCATGGGTGGCCCCCACCGGTTCGTGCTTTTGTATAGGCCGGGCAATGGTGTTGTACACGTGCTGTTGGGCGATCGAAGTGATCGATGAGGGCGGGTCTTGCTGAGGGCGTAGCGTCTGGATAGGCTTGCCTAGGTCAGCAAAAAAAGTAGTATTGGTAAGTGACTTATTGGTTAAGATACCCAGGGTCGGGTATGTGGTTGTGGTACTGATCCTGTTGATCAATGTGGCCGTAGTCAGATGTCGATAGTCGTATGCCAATGCCACTTTCACTCCTTTGCAGTCGGTCACATCTTTGAGCCGCATCAACCCATCCCAGGTATAGGTTCTCACCGTACCGTCTACCGCCGTGTCTCTCAGCAGCAGGTCGCTCCCTGTGTAGTACGCATAGCCTTTAGAGTGGTCTTTAAAGGTCCATTTCTTTTGCTGTCCACTGGCAGTCCATTGGTATTTGATTTTATCTGTCCAGCCATCAATAGTGACCTCTGCGGGTAGACCCAAATCTTGTGCCGGCACGCCACTGTTGAGCTGATACTTGTCGATGGTCATTTGCAGTTTCCAGGTTTTACCCACCGTACTGCCGGCAGCATCCCAGCTCATTTCATAGCGATAATTTTTATGGGGGTATAAAAGCGTGGTGGCAGATCCGGTAGGTAGCCCGGTACTCGTAGAGTAAAAACTATATGTCGTGCTATCTCCATCGACATTTACACCATCGACTTTCTTGATGGTTTTCCAGGCTGGGAGGATTCGGTTTTGGTCTTCCAACTTGGTCTTAATGGTACTGTTTATATAGGTAGGCGCATAACTAAACTCGGTACGATGTACCGCACCGTCGGAGTTGTTGATAATTTCCGTGATCGGAAATAATTGGTCGTTGGTATTGTACTGGTAGGTGGTGCTGTGCTGCATACCGTCCAGGTACTCGGATTTATTGATTAGCAGGTTATAAGCGGTACGTACCGGATACGTGGCCACCCGAAAATAAAAGCAGGTAATTTGACCTGCCGTCTGTTTGAAATAAAACACTTTAAATGGACTGGTAGTTAGCCACTTGTACGAATAGGTATACCCATTCGTGGTAGATTTAAGTAGTGTATTCCCTTGATTGAAAGTATTGATTTCATCCACTTGCCCATTCCGGGCCACAAACACATCCGGCACCTGCGGGTACGACATCGTGCCCGCTCGTGGTTCTACCAGCATCAGGTGTTCGGTACTACCGTGGCCTGGTTTAATCTCAACCACCCGTTCATAGCCAATATGATACCCATCAAAACCGGCTAAAGGCACCACCGATATATCCCGGAAAAAGGTGTGCACATAACTACCATCAGCCACTTCATCTCCATATACCGGTGACACATACAGCTTTCCACTACTGCGGCTGGAGGTGGCTTCCGAATAATCATAGCTAGCCGTGTCCAATAGGGTACTATCCTTCGTGTAATGGGCCATGCCCTCGATGCGCAATCCTCCTACATCGATTTCCTTGGCTTTTTTCACATAGAATTCAGCCTTCCCGCCAGAGTTATAGGTTTGAAAGGTAAAATAGAAAGTGCCTCCGCCAAATGTGCCCACCATATCAGTGAGCTTAAAACGAATATCGTCATTGAAGCTAAGTGTCGTTCCAATTTGGGTGCCGTTACTCCGATACAAGGCAAACCGAAGCTCCTTAGGACCTCCATTACAATTGCCAAAAACCGGATCCCCCAATATGATCTTTAAATCAACTTCGGCCGTCAATCCTTCAGCACTTGTCATATCAAACGTGCCGCTGGATAGTGGTGTGGGCGGTATGTAATCGCAGCAGAGCTCACTGAAACCAACCGAACAAGTAGTCAACGTTTTTAGCAATGTATCTGTCGTCGCTTCTTCGATCGAATAGTAATACCGGTTGGCTCCTAGCTTATACCGGGTAAATCCCAAGGTAGGATACGTCACTTTTTGCACGGTCCCATACCGCATATAGGTTTCATCACTATCCCGGTGGGAGCTGCCATAATAATAGTTTCCTACCCGGGTTGGGGGCACATTCACAGCCTTGGGTCCGTTGCTGATCTCTCCATTATAAAATCCCCAATGATCCACCGCCCTCGATAACCGGTGCGGCAGGGCATTGTTCGTTCCAAAATAGGTAAAGGTCCAGGGGTTAATCGTGACCGACCCGTTCAGTGATTTTTCTTGAATCGAGTTCAATTTCAGGCGTTTATACCATGGGCTACTTGCCGTACCGGGGCCAATATTATCCGTGGAATTATAATTACTCTGGAAATAGGTCTGACTAAAATCAAAGCGCTTCCCATATGTGGAGCCATTCCTTACCTCGATTCTGCTTAACGGATAAGCAGGATAGCTTAAATCACTATCGATATCATCTCTATCAGACGACGATACAACAAAAGTCACCGTCTGAGTCCCTCCTGAATTAGTGATTTGAGTCAATCGCATGCCTTCGATATAGCTATAATTGACATCCGTATTATAACGATTCAGATACCGCACTCCACTGCTTCCCGTGACACCGCAGTTAGAGATCTGGGTTGTGTTGTAATTTTCTGCTGAAGCTGGGTAGGGATAGTGATACTTTTCCGTGGCGTAGCTCAGATTAATACTATGTTTCTGATCATGACTCTCTACCCGAACTAGGTACCATCCCGTGGTTACCCCAGACGTTTCTGTATCGGGAGCAGACCTTTCGAGCGCATTCGTGGATCCATGTTGTCCAAAATAATATACCGTTCCATCTGGTGTGATCACTTTAAATCCAAACAACGCGCTACCATCAATGATCCTCGTTATTTTTACATCTTGTCGAGGCATGATCATCGGCTCGATACTGTTGGTATCTCGGGCATTGATCGCAAACACAAATTTACCGGAATAGCCTCCGATATTAAAGCTGAATAAGTCTGGCTCACTATCACTTGTTCCATCCGCTATGTATTCTAATAGGGTGCCATTTAGGCTTGTTACTGTTTGGTTAAACCACCCATTCGGATGCTCATCGATAATACCTACCGGTGTCCGGGAGATCATGATACTGCCTCCTATACTTTCCGCCCAGTTTAACCCCACCCGGCTAGCTACTTCGGCTACTTTCACCCCCGATGGATGATAGTCAATGCTGACGGGTAAGGCCAAGGGCCCTTGCGTCACCGTATAAATAGGAACACTTATTCCGGCCACCCCCGTAAAATAACTCACCGGAATCTCTCCAAACTTACCCAACGATGATGCATTGGCCGAGGGCAAGGTCACATCCCCGATCGAATTATTGATCGGCTGTCCGAAGCAGATAGAGATAGAAGCGATGGCCAGTAAACTTATGACTAGTCTCGTAATGTATGTATATCTGGCTCTCATTGTCTGGCTGATTTTAGGGTGGTAAAATCAGATCGCAGTCCTGGTGTACTTAATATATACCGCATCCGTTGTGCTTGTCCCCGGGTAAACATGTACATGTTTTTATCATCCGTGTTGTCCATAAAATTCACCACCATGGCGGCCGGATATCCAATACAAGTACTAATTCGAATGGGTGTCGGATCTCCTAAGTTTGGGGCGTTGTGTATCGGAGTATCTTCGACCCCATCGTCTGTACAGGGATACAATCCCCATAGATCGATCAGACCTAAATAGTTCCCAACTAAATGGGTCAAGGTCTTCCCTCCCGTATAGGTCATCGACCCCCGACCAAACCATCGCTGGTCGATCACAATGCCATCAGTCTCCGGAGGGCCACCCGGACTTTGAGCATACGATCCGATGGATTCATCAGTGGAGATCACCCAGATGTTGATTGTATTGGTTGGGCTCACCGGTGGCGATCCCAACCCCTGCTTTTTCATCGCATTGTAGTCAGCCCACTTTTCCTTCACATCCATAATCGTGGCAACACCAGCGATTCCATCCGTTTCACCCGCGTATTCCGATCGTTTAAAACGAATGCCAGTATCGGTGGCCAGGGATTGAAACTTGCCGTCCGGATCGTGAGGGTCTTTCTCCGGTATCGTTGGCGAGCCAAAATCCTGGTTTAAGACCTCCAGCTGAAAGTCGATGTCTTCCTGTACCTTCTCCATATCCGTGGTGTGGAGTATGTGAAACACCAGATCCAGGGTGATCTCTTCCTGGATTTCAAACGATGGACTTTCTGCCCTTATCTTGAGTTCATTCTCGATCCACTCATCTTGCGAGATCAGTTTGTGGTCAAATTGAAATTGTTGATACGCTCCATTGGTGTAGTTGCGATATTCGAGTATCGTATCAATGTCAGTGAGGTAGTAGGGATTTTTCCGATCGCCTCGATCTTGGCCAGGATATCGGCTTCGCAAAAGCGAGATCATCATCGGATGTACTGTCCGTCGCATAAATAGTATGGCAGAAGCAGCAGAATGCAAACAAAAAAAGGGTGTAGCTTTTCATCTTTGAAGTCGAGGTAGTCATGGTTTTCACCATTAAAATACAAAATCTTTCCATTTGTCAAACATCAATCTTACTTTTTTAGAAAGTCCTTCGTCGTCGAAGTACCAAAATCGTAAGGCCAATGTGGTGTTGTCCTCTATAAAGTGGCCAACAGGTCAAATGTGACCTTGTGAAGGTATCATACTTTCTACAGCTTGCCAAATGGAAAGCAGCCTGCTGGAGCAGATTGGTAGAAAGATCCGGGAAATTCGGCTTCATCGATCGATGACGCAAGAGCAATTGGCCAACCTATGTCATACCGATCCATCCTATATCCGTAAAGTGGAATCAGGTAATGTCAATATTTCAGTCAAACGCTTGAAGGTGCTCTGCGATAGTCTCAGTGTTTCTTTGTCAGCCTTCTTTAAAGACATCGATACCCGAAAATAATCAGCAGAGCAAAAAAGGCAAGCTATCCAGGCTTGCCTTTCAACATTTTGGAAAATCTATCCATAACCCTTGGTGATAAAATAAGAATCTAAAAAAAGATCCCACCATTCAGCAGGATCCCAAAAGACGTGAGTGTTTAACTATCCAGGGTTGGATCTTTCAAATATAACCATTTATTTGAGTTGTTATTACAGTACCATGGGTTCTAATTGAGTACCTGTTGTTCTGGATATATTAATATTATGTTAAAGTTTTATTAATTGACAACCAGTATTATACAGAATGTAATCCCTTCTAGTTATACTATTACTATTTATACGTGCCTTGATATGCCTACACCTCCGCTTACCATTGCATTTATCCGTGCCCAGGCCCATTTTTTCTTTTTTCCTCACCCCCCATGCACGAGACTCCATCTACTCACGAATGCACTGCCCTCCAATCAACTCTTTTCTGGATCTTCTATGTGCTTGGGTTTAATCAAACCTAACCATGACTACCTCTCCGCTTTCTGTCTCCCCCAAAGCCCAACAGATTTCCGACCTGGTCCAGCTGCCTACCGCCCCCGATCTGGAAGCCGCCGTCCTGGGCGCCATGCTGATCGACACCACCATTTGTTCCTTGGTCAAAACCATCTTTAAAGATCCCTACGTTTTTTCCATCCCCAAATACCGCCTCATCTTTCAGGCCTGTCTGCACCTGGATAAGCAAAACAAACCCATCGATTTACTCACCGTTTATGAAGACATCAAACGACGAGGCAAAACCAACATCTGTCAACCCTCGGAGCTCACCGAGCTCACCAACAAAGTAGGCTCGGCGGCCAATACCGAATACCATGCCCGCATCCTCTACCAAACCTACATGCGCCGGGTGGCCATCCGCCAATCGATCGAACTCATTGAATCGGCCGGCAATCATAGCAAAGACATTTTTCTCACCTACGCTACCGCCTATAAAGCCCTCAAAAAATCCGATCCATCGGGCATCCTGAGAGTATCTACGGTCAATGATGCGATTGCCACCGGTGCCCGGATGGAGCAACAAAAACAACTCATCGGTGCGCTGCTTCGCGAGCGCGATCTGGCCATCCTTTTTGGCGATGAAGGCACCGGCAAGTCGATCCTGAGTTATCAGATCGGCGATGCGGTCTCCAAAGGCAAAGACCTGTTTGGCATCGATGACCTGCGCAATGAATGCCCGCCCAAATCGGTGATCATGTTTGACTTCGAAATGATGGAGCGCGAGCTCTTCGATCGTTACAGCACCGAAGGCACCTTTTATTCGTTTAGCGAAAACTTCTATCGGGCCAATATGGACGACAGCTGGACCGATATGGAAAACTTGGCCGACAAGATCGTCGATCACATCGAGGTCATCATCAAAAGCCACAAACCCCACCTGGCCATCATCGACAACCTGACCTGGATCTGTGATGAAACGACTGACAATACCATCGCCGCCCGGGTGATGAAAAAACTCGATGCGTTGCGTAAGCAATTTCCACCCCTGGCCATCCTGGTCATTGCCCATACCCCCAAACGGGATAAATCCCAACCCCTGGAGTCCAGGCACCTGGCCGGTGCCAAATCCCTCTCCAACTTTTGTACCTCCCTGTTTGCCATCTCCGAAAGCATGCGCGATCCGGGCATCCGCTACGTCAAGCACCTCAAATGCCGGGGTGCCGCCAAGGTCTATACCGGCGACAATGTGCTGGAGCTCACCCTGATCAAAGAAACCGCCAAACTCGAATTTGAATACGCCTCCACCTCGGCTGAGCAGGAGCATCTGCAATACGCCGACCTGGAAGACAAAGAACAAGCCATCAATGATCTGACCATCGACCTGGTGGCCAAGAAGTACAGTTTCCGAAGGATCTCCCAGGAGATCGAGTTTCAATTTGGGGTTAAGTTCGCACACACCACCTTGTCCAGGCGCTATAGGCGCTTGGCGCCCCTTAGTCTGTGATGGTGCGCTTCACCATTGAAGCGCACCATTTACCAGCTCCTTTTTTGTACACCAAAAAGAAGCCATCATGCATACCGATTATCGCACACCCAGCTACATCACCGCCGATCAGCAAAAATTACTGATCCACCGGTGTACCCATCCCCAAGACCGGCTGCTCATCTTGCTGATGCTCGATTGCGGTTTGCGGGTCACCGAGCTGGTCACCCTGCAGATCAAACATTTTAATTTTCGGGACAATACCGTCCTGGTTCGCTCCCTCAAAAAACGGGATAAACAACATTACCGGCGCATACCTCTCACCAGTCGCCTGGTGCAGGCACTCTCCGAGCATTATGTCACCCTCGCCAATAAAGAACCCGATGCCTATCTTTTTCCCGCCAGCCGCACGACCACCAAACGTGGCCACATCGCCCGCCAAACCGTGTGGCGTAAAATCCGCAAAAAAACCAACAACCTACTTTACCCCCACATCTTGCGCCATACCTTTGCGACCCGCATTGTCAGCCAGGGCAATACCCTCATTGCTGCCAAAGAGCTCCTGGGTCATGCCTCGGTCAAAACCACCGAGATCTACACCCACATCACTACCGAGCAGGCCGTACAAGCCATCCGATCGATTGACCAGCGATCCTGGTTGGTTTCCTGGCGAGAAAAGCTCTTTCCCCGGCGCAACGTCTTTATCCTCGATCACCGCGCTTCCTCCTATTTTACCGTAGGCCGTAAAGACGAACTGCAAAGCCTGCTCGATCTGCAACTTAAAAAGATCAATACCCTCATCATCGCCCCCCAGGGCATGGGCAAATCGCACCTCATCCAGAGCCTGCCCAAAGATCACCTGTTGCAAATCGATGATCTGCGCTACGTCAAAAAAACCCTGGTCGCCCTGATCCTCTATTTATTCGCCGGTGATAAAGAAGAAGCCTTTGAACTGCTCTACCAACAGGCCGATAAAGAAAAAGTGGTCATGAAAGAATCCGTCAAACGGCTCACCTCCCTCCTACTGTCCATCACCCAAAAAGACGAATACACCCTGGTCATTGACGACCTCACCCACATCACCAAATCCGGTGTCGATGCCCTGGAAAAACTCAAAAACCATTTTCACATCATCGCCTGTGCCCGGCAGCTTAAAATCGACTTTTCCTCTTGTGTCACCAATTTTCAGAAAATCGAGCTGCCGCCCCTCAAACGCATCGAGGCCGTCGAACTCATCGACCGGCTGAGCGTACCCATCCTTTCCCGCATCGAAGATTATGAAACCTACAAAAACCACATCTATGAGCAAACCACCGGCAATCCGCTATTCATTCACGAACTCATCGACCGGTATCGCAAAGAACCCGATTTGAGCATGGAGCATGTCCGCTCCATCACCCACACCACCGCCCTCCAAGAACTCGACATGAGTCTGTTCATCATCATCGGCCTCAGCTCGCTGATGGTCCTGCGCTATCTCGGCGGCGAGCTCAGCAACAACTCCGGAGCCTTCCGGCTCCTGGGTGGCGCCTTCCTGCTTTTTGCCCTTTTTGCCCGCAATTTATTCGCCCAGGTACGTCGCAAATTTGTCTAGCGCATGACCGGTTTTCACCTCCATACCGTCCTTTTTGGTGCATTCGCTAACAGTGTACTTCACATAAACGTTAAGAAAGTGTTAACAAAAAGTGGTGCATGCTGGTGCATCCTGGTGCGTGGTGCACGTGCACCAAAACACCTAATATCTTGTATATCAAATGATTATTCCTATTTAAGCCCTGCACCACCTTGCACCCCCTCTAAAAAAAAAGAAAAAACACTTTTTTTCCTTGGTGCATCTGGTGCATTGGTGCATCCTGGTGCACGCGCACCAAATGCACCAAGCAATCACATTACGTGTTGCGCCTCCCTTTGATTTATTCACCATCAAAAACATACACATCATGAAAATCAGAACACCAGAGCATCAAAAACTCGCCGAACATCTGGAGGACTTTCACACCCTTTCTCTTTTTGTCGAATACCTCCTCGAAAAAAAAGTGCCGGTCAGCCAGGATGACATTTTAGTCTTTCTCTGCATCGACCCGGTTCGTTTTGCCCACGAGGCCAAACTCATCAAGCAGCTGCATGGTTCGGCCACCGTCTATCCGATTTAATCCCATGCAGGTACTTCCGGTTTATGTATGGATGTTGTTGATCATTGGTGCGCTGTTTGGTTGTATCCCACCGGGTTCTGACTGGCCGGATGATCCTTGCCCGCATGTCTTCCAGTACCGGGCCGTGTTGGCCTTTGAGTATGATTCGGCCACCCAGCGCTGCAGTCAGACTCGTTTACAGATCTTTCCCCGCCAGCACCGGGTACCGGAAGTGATTCCGGATACCCTTGATTTGGACATTGCCCTGGCTACCTTTCGCCGCATTGAGATCTACTGTCCGCAGATCATCATCGATTCGATGTTGGACCTGGACAGCCACTACCGCTACTTCGAGTTGGAGATCACCCATTGCCACCAGTTTTCCATCCGGCTCGAAGCTACTCTTGAATCATCGAGTTATTTCATCACCTCCTTTATCTTTTCTATACCATGACTGCTCCCAATCACATTGTGGGTGGCATCGCCACCGTCGGTATTTTTGCCAGCATTAGCGGCATCAATATTTTAGCCAAACCCGCTTACCTGGTGGTCATCGCCATTGCCTCCCTCCTACCCGATATCGATCACACCCGTAGCCTCATCGGTAAGCTGCTGTATCCCATTGCCAAACCCATCAATCGGCGTTATGGCCATCGCACCATCACCCATTCCTTGATTTTTACCTTTTTCCTCATTTTGCTGCTGCGCCTGGTGCTCATTGCCCTGAATGTACCCGGTCCCTATACCACCTTGTTTGGGGCGGCTTATCTGTCGCACCTGGTATTTGATATGATGACCGTACAAGGCGTGCCGCTTTTTTATCCCTTTCTGCGCAATCCGTGTGTGTTGCCCGGCAAAGCTTCGCTTCGCCTCAACACCAACAACCTCCGATCGGAAACCTCCGTCTTTTGCTTTTTCCTGCTCAGCCTTTTCTTTCTCCAGCCTCTATTTAGTCAGGGCTTCTGGACCTCCTACAACCGGCTCTTTGGCACCATGAAACATCTGCGTAGTGAGTTTGCCAGTAGCCCCGATCTGCTGCGATGTACCGTGCAATATCGCATCGGTACCGATCTCACCACCGCCACCGGTTATGTGATTGATGTGCTGCCCCAAGAGGTCGTCTTGTACGATTCAGTGGCCTTTCGTACGCTGGGTGCTGGCCACCAAAGCATTACCCACCTGGCGCCATCGCACTCCGGTCTGGCGCTGAGCTATCACACTCAATCGTTTTACAACATCCCCGCTGACAGCCTCACCCAGCTGCTCTACAGGCACCCGGTCACTTCGCTGGAGGTTTCTTCCAATCACCCGTTTGTCTGTACCATCAATGACCGTACCACCACCAGCAAAAGCATCACCGCTTCCTATGTCAATTCCTTTTCCCTCACCCCGGCAGTGGATACCACCACCCAACCTTTTTATCCGGATCCGCGCATCAACACCCAATACCGGCAACTCGATCTCTTAAAGGCGCTCCAGGCCAAAGAACACCTCGCCTATCAAGCCGCCGAAACTCAGCTGCAGCAACTCCGGCAGCAAGCCCATTCCGAGACCAACCTCATCCGTAAAGAAGGCCTCATCCATCAAATCAATACGTTTAAATTACCTACCATCAAGGACTACTCCACCGACATCGATCGGGAGCATATCCAGCTGGCTCAACTGCAACGGGCTGATCAGATTCGACACAAACAACAGCTGGCCTCCGGTAAAATAGACCTGGCCACCTATTCCGGTTTTTATACCTACCTCACCATCACTCCCCTTCCTCATGAATAAAGCATCTTTTTCTTTACTGGCTTTTTTGTTGACCGGTCACCTGGTCACCGCCCAGGTCGATATTCCCAACCTGCCTCCGGATAGTCTGCTCTTTGCTTCCCTGGATTCGTTCTATCGCCAAAAAGAAGCTGCCGGGCTCCTACCCCACTCCATCACCAAAAAATGGGAATGGCTGTCCTACATGCCGTCGGCCGGCATCACCTATGCCCTCTCGCCCACGGCTTCCGGTTCCTTCCGCTCCCGGCCGGTGCCGGTCATTTCACTCAATGCCAACGCCATTGGTTCCGTCATTCATCGAAATAAGCTCCGTAAGGCTCAAATAGAGCACCTCAGCGCTACATTGGCACTGGAGCAGCGCCAAGATCAGATCGACCTCCACAAGCGCTTAGATCAATTTAAACACGACCTATTGGCCCTGTCGCTGTACCAACAAGTTTACCAGATTCAAAATAAGATCGATACCATCAAAAAGGCTCAACTCGATTCGCTGCTCATTAAACCCTCCGATTACCTGGCCACCCAGGAAGCCCATCTCAAACAACAGATTCAATACCAGGACAAAGTGGCCACCCTCCGCGATCTGTATTGGCAAATCCTGGCCATCGCGCATTACCCCCAAATACCGAGTCCATGAGCTTACCATTACCAGTACGGTATGCGACAGAGGTAGTCCCCTTTTCCTCCCCCGCACAGGTGCCCTATTCGCCCTTTGGGGGCTCATACAGGCGCCTGTTCTGCTCGCCCACTCCCCTCCCGCACGCAGTAATATGGTGTGGTGCCGCGGAGAGTCCGCAGCATATACCGCGCCATCCTGCCCGTTGGGACAGGACCAGCAGCCCGACAAAACCGGTAGTTCAAACCGACGATTCTTTCATTAACCCTTCACTCAGACTCCCAACTAAATTCCGGTTTATATCGGGCAGCTTTGTCACGGTATCTGCGGCGTCCATCACGGCACCACTCGCTGCTTTCCTGTCTCTTGTTGAGTGCCGCTTCCGCTCGGCTATCGCCTCCCGTCAGTACCCTGTCGGCGGCACACAGCAAGATCCATCGCAGCTTGTTGTATGGCGGGCTGCTGACCTAGCTGGGCTGCGCAAGGCTCCTCGATCCCGCTCTCATCCTCCGCCCTCCGAAACTTTAGTGAAGGAGGAGCCACCCGCGCAGGCCACCCTGTCCTCCAAACCTTCAGTAAAGGAGGGCTCCCCGCTAATGCTCACACTCCGGCCCACGCCTTGGCCATCACACGCCCGCCCGCCCCGCCGAACCTGCCACCGGCTGCCCGCAACCGCGATCACGGGGGAGGTGCCTCCCGCTACATCCACCCTCACCTCCCCCGCATCGCTGAACCCCTACCCCTGGTGGCGCCACTCGCTGAACCTTACCCATGGCTTGTCCGCCTTGCTTGCTGCACCCGCGCTGCCCGCCCGCTCGGTGAAGCGGCTACGTTTCACCAGGATCCTGCGCTTTACTTTAAGGATATCGATCCAGGTCCATTCATCACCATCATCCATATTATCGATGATACCTCTCTCTTCGAAGCCTCCGCACTCCTGGCTGTCACTTGCCGCTTCACCTCTTGGCTGCAGGGCAGGCACACGGTACCGCTTACCCGCTGTGCGCCTGCCCCAGCTAGGAACCCGCAGCTGCCGCCTAATTACTGCGTCCCTTCGCTCCCACTGCACCCCGCTGAAGCCCATACCAAGGACACCCGTCGAAACCATCACGACAGAAAGCCACCCGCTGAAGCCACTCCCGAAACCACCTCGAATTCCCCACTTGGCACCTACCATCCTCCGAAGCCTTGGCGAAGGCAATCCCGCATACCTTTCACCGTACGGCCAATTTGTACCGCCCTCTCTTAGTGCCATGGAGCCTATACCCCGCGCGCGGTTGGCTGCTCCGGATATCCTCCTTCTGGCCATTCCAAAGCAGCCTGACCAGCAACCTGGTTTGGCTCGATTCCTCTCAATCTCCTCCATGGTCCTAAGCCCTCTCCCCCAAAAGTTGCCTATCGGTGAAAGCTATCCCTTCCCCTGCTCTAGATGCCCAAATCCGAACATCCTATCTGAAACTGTACGATCTGGTTTGTCACTAAATCATTTCAATATGTTTTGGATCTATTGGTTTTTATCGCCACTGTCTCTTCAATTCTTCGACGGCAGTCGTTACGAACGTAAGCGATAAGCACGACCGAGCCTGAGAGAACAGTTCTCTCAGGCTCTTCTTAGCTGATCCGATCCTTTTTTGGTTTGGTGTTCAGCCTTCGAACTGGTCCGCTGGCAGTCCCTTTTAGTCTTCAGGAGTTAGTGTATATTTGCATCTCCGGGCATGCAAACAAGCATTCTAAATATTTATGTCATGCAATGGTCCCATCACTACGGCGATGAATCAATCGCCTTTCAAGATCCTTACTGCCTCCGGGTTCATGCCAGCGAGGGTCTTTGGTTCTTCAATTGTTTCATCTTTAACAGTGGGCGAAAAGCTTCCTGGATCGGTGGATCCGCCATCGAGGATCCCAGTCCCACCCTCGAAGCTGCTCAGAAGCGGGCCATCTTGGTCATGAAAGACCACCAGAAAGCCAATCGCTAAACCCTTGTCCTGATCCACTGTTTTGACCTGGTTCGAGGATCGTTTCCCTTTTTCGATTGTAGCGTTTAGGTAACATTTTGGGCCTTTTTGACCGTTACCTAATAGGTATTAGGTAACATCCCGCGTCAAGATAGGGTGGAATGTTTTTCGGGAGATAATGCCTTAGGAAGGGGATTTGCCGGTATCATCACCCATTTTGGATACTGGGCACTCTTTCCTGGTTGTTGCCCGAAATTTATTCGCCCAGGTATGCTGCAAATTTGTCTAGCGCGAGACCGGGTTACACCTCCAAACCGTCCTTTTCTGGTGCGTTTTCTACCAGTGTAGTCCACATAAACGTTAAGAAAATCTTAACAAAAGTGGTGCATTCTGGTGCATCTTGGTGCGTGGTGCACGTGCACCAAAATACATAATATATTGTATAGCATATAGTTATGCTTATTTAGACCACGCACCACTTTGCACCAATGCACCAATGCACCACTTGCACCACACCTGTTAAACTAGGCTACTATAAGAGGGTTGGAACAAGCCCGATTGTACACTCGGATAACATCCAGCGTTAAGATATAGTGGACTTGATTTCTGGTCTAATAGAGGCAAAGTGTAGATAATCTTAGATTACGTAATACAGCATTATGTAATGCGCTCACACCTTCTCAGGTGCTTTTTGTAAGACTTTCCAATCTGTTTTAGATGCACTGTTTTCCACAGGTACAAGATCTGACACACGAACACGCAGAACTGTACCGTCATTAATTCTGGATCTGGATTTGGATGGAGAAGGTGGAAAGCCAAGATGGGTTCAATCACAAATCGCATTGCATGACCTCATCCGTTCTTCAAGGGAATAATAATGCTACATTACATAATGCAGCATTATAGCATTACTATGCAGCCCAAGCAATAGAAAAGATGCTCAACTGTAAGGAGTATCTACCATATTTGATATCTCGAGGGATACATCTCTCCGGGAATTTCTCACTCAGAGATACTACTTGATATCCATGCTGCTTTCTCCTCAAAAGCAGGGTGGCAGCATAAGCCAGCACTTCATCCATCTCCTGAAAGTAGGTTACTTTTTCGTTCTTGTGGTGGTCTCCCCTACCCCATGATTGCCTTAGGATATAGATGTTCTCATTGTTGGCAGAGCATGTGATCGTGATCGCATATGCCCTATTCCTATTCCTACTTGGGTCTATACTCTTTAAGATTATGGTTTCAAACATAGCTTCCGTATTACTACATTATTTAATCTTGCATTACTACATGGCTCTAATATAACATTATTACATTATATAATGCTAGATTATCTAATACACATACACTGCAGTACTGCATTATATAATCATAGATTATGTTCGACAAGTAATGCTAGATTATTTATATAAATCTATATTTGCATACATAATGTAGTATTACTCTTATGAAAAATAGCTATCACGAATCTCAAAGGTGGGGTAGGGAAGTCCACCATTTGCCAAAATCTTGCCGCTTACTTGGTGCATCAGAACCACAAAACGTGCATCGTCGACACTGACGTAGAGCAACAAACGTCCATGAAATGGTCGGGCCATCGCGAAAGCGACGTACCCAGTATACCTGTGTTTACCATATCCGATGAGAAGGCTCTTGCCAAAAATGTCCAGGCGCTAGAAGCTACCTACGACTTCATATTGATCGACGGTACCCCAATATTATCTACCCTGGCCACTCGTACAATCCTCATTAGCGATTTGGTTATCATCCCCATTCTACCAAGTGGTGCCGATATCTGGAGTTTAGAAAAGTTCATTGAGCGCCTTCATGATGCCATCCAGGTACGAGGGGACCATATACCTGCTTACGTGCTTATTAACAAATTTAACAGCACCGAAAAAAGAACTGTTGGTCTCGACAAAGAAGTTTTAGAAGTCCTCAAACAATTGGGTTTATCAACCCTGGAGTCGACCCTTAACTATCGTGTAGCCTTTAGGGAAGCTATGATCGAAGGTCTTACCGCCTACGAATATCGGGATCCCAAAGCCAAAATGGAGATCGAAAATCTCGGTATTGAAATTCTATCAATTATTCAGCAATTTCTACCGAAATCGATTACCACTTAAAATTAGAATGCCATGGTTAGAAAACGAACAAGCCTAAGTTCTACGATCAAATCAACTTCCACAGATCCGGATACAATCGAAAAATTGGTAGAAAGAATTCATGGGCCAGGAACAATTCCAGCTCCGACAGCTTCGGAAAGTACAAACCACGACAAACGCAAGCAAAGCAAAGCTAATTCTACAGAAAAGGGTAGGGGAGAAGCTCCCAAGAAACCAAAAGAACCAGAATATGATCCAATAGTAACTACCTCATTTAAACTTCCAAAATCTTTACTCAAAGAGATAAAAAGGAAAGCCATTGATGATGAAACAAGCGTAGGAGATTATCTTGTTTCGTTGATTGACAAAGACCTTCGGTCATAGATTACATTCACTTGTTTCTTTAGTCACACCCCGTTGAATACCTTGTGGTCAAATAGCAAAAAATGAAGGAATTCGCATCAATTTTGAGGTGTCCTATTACGGGAGAATCCTTGCAATATGTAAATGATCAAATTTCGATTGAATCACACCTAACTGATTGTAATTTTCCAATCCTAGATGACTTTGAAGTCAATGATGGGTTTATCAATAGCTCCGAAACGTGGTTCTATCCAATAATTAAGCCAGATAATCCTGGTGTATAATCGTTACGGTATACCGCTAGGAGACAATGCTAATGTGGAAGTTCCCGTCTCTTTCGATAAGGAAAGGGTATTCAATTATTACAAAACCATTGACTATATCGTATACAACAATCATACTATCTATGGTGATTCTGCACAATGGCTAGACTACAGACCTGTTTCTAGAGCTTAGATAGAAAATTCCCTTGTCTAAAGCAAGCAATTTCATCGACAAAGAAGGCTATTACTTTCCAGATGCTGGATCTGGCCCGATTGGTTTAAGGCAATATCTAGACCTATCCATAGGCTATTTCTGCCGTATCTGTTGCGATATATCCTTTGTTGCATTGCAGCAAGCTCAAAGAAACCTCAATGGCAATGGGCTATTCATATGCTGTGATATCACAAATACTCCCATTAAAGACGATATCTGTGATGCCGTGATATCACAACACGTCATTTACCATATTCCGAAAAAACAACAAAAAGGGCAATTGAAGAACTATACAGGGTCACAAAACCCGGCCGCAAAGTAGTGATAGTATACAGTTTTTTTTATCACTCAATATTAATGAACGTTACCTTACTTCCCATTCAATTGTATAGAATAACAAGGCATTTCGTTGGCAAACTATGGATTCGAATTTTCAATAAAAAACCTAGGCTTTACTTCTATGCACATGGTAGAAAGTTCTTTAGGCAGTTCGTATTTTCAGATAATATCAAAATCTTTTCCTGGAGGTCTTTGAATATCTACTTTCTCAGAACCTTGTACATCAAGGGCTTGGTGGTAAACAGATTTTGAACTTCTTTCGAAACATTGCAGATAAATATCCGGAATTTATGGGGGCGATAGGGGAATATCCTATCATAGTCATTCAAAAAACCCAATCACCGCCGCCAATGTACTCTGCACAGTGAGATAAATGTCATCTCTGCTCAATCGAGCTTTTAGCTGCCTTCGCGTCCGATCAATACAACAAAAAGCCTACGATCAATCCGTTCACATCATTTTCTAAGGTTTTAATTGTTAAAGTTGATCAACATCATTGCGTGGTGACTCTTCCTTGACTACATTGACCTATTCACATTCTATTTTTCGCCTTCAATCCTGGTTATGAAAGTTTCATCATTTGCTTTGTACCGCCATGTGCGTACTTTGAGGAAGAGCCTAGACAAACATTTGCTATATCTGCCTCTATTTTTATCTCCCTTACTTTCAGTGAGTCAATCAAATTCAGACTTCGCACCTGTTGGAGCTATTTGGACCGATCCCTTTACTGGCGACTACATGGAAGTAACAAAAGATACCATAGTGAATGGTATTATAGCTCGAGTCATAGAAAAAAGGTGGTCATGTTATGATCATTTCAGAAATGAACCTTGCGATACAACCGGAGAAATCTATTGGAGCACTATAGTCCTGCAACCAGAAATTGTTCATGCTGATGAAGATAAAGTGTATCACCTCCTGAACGATAGCTTCTACCTTCTTTATGATTTTAGTGCCAAAGTGGGAGACATCCTTTCTATTCATACCTATGAGAATCTGGGATCTAAAGAGATTGTTAGTTTCGATGCTATAGTAGATTCTTTAGACGTTCTCACCTCTGGCCAAACCGTTCTTCGTGCCTACCATATTTCTGATCTTGCAGATGAGAGAGCTTCCTTTTACCGATTTACCGGATGGATCGTAGAGAAACTCGGAAAAGAGCTTTATCTCTTTCCTTCAACAATCAAGATGAAGATTTATTCGGATTTCCATTTTTTGGCCGGTGTTATGAGGACGCTGATTTTTCCCATGCCGCTTCTGCCAACTGTTTCGTGGCTAATCGAGAAACGACCCCAGTTCTACCTACTATATATCCCAACCCGTCAACAACAGAAATTTTCATTAATTACCCAAAATCTTTAGCAATTACAAATGTATCCATCTTCGATGTCGCCGGTAGTTTTATCATGAATAAGGAAATAGGCGGCTATCAAGATCGCTTAACCGTCCCCGTAAATGATTTACAGTCAGGATATTATGTAGCGTGCTTAACACCAGGTATTCGAATACCTTTTATAGTAATTCATTAATTAAAATCATCGACTAATGAAACCCTTTTATCTAATCACCTTATCTCTTATTTTGCACATTGGCAATTCATTTGCTCAAATGGACTGCTTTTTTGAAGGCACCACTACAACAGGTACGGGCTGTAGTGATTGGAATCTCTATTCAAGTTTGACTCCATCAAACACCGCATTGAAGACCGTCCGGCTAACTATTCATGTCTTTCAAAAGTCTGATGGCTCACTGAATATTCCAGCAAGTGCCGTGAGTTGGTTATCAAATACTGTGGAAGGTTACTTAGGATCTGGCGGTATGCAAAATCTTAAGCCAATGAAATTAGCTACATCATCTCCTTACTATGTGGATTCTAGAATCAAGTACGACATCGTACAGGTATTGTTTCATAAACAAGATACTGTTTGGGAGAAAGATCATCTTGACCTTCATTGGAACAATGTATACAAAGATTATGTAGAGATGAATAGTGCCGTAACCTACAAGTATAATTCCATACACGTTTTTCTACCAGGAAAAATTTCTCTAGGTCAAGGTAGGGCAGTCAGAACAGGCAATAAATCATACAACGTATGCTTAGGTGCATACCATCGATATACGGCTATGACAAATGAAGCTCCGTCCCTTGCCAACTTGATGAGACATGAACTAGGCCATAACTTAGACTTACGACATACCTACAATGAAAATGATCGCTGTTCTGACACACCATTAAATTGCAATTGTTGGAATAACTATCAATGTGGTAGTTGCTACTATTGCGGTACCTGTGGATGTCAAACCACATGTCTGCCCGCCTACGTTTCTAACAACACCATGGACTATAATGCCGACGAAAACGCCCTTGCCCAGTGTCAATTGCATCGGATGCATGCCAATTTAATGTCCTCTACTGGTAACTACCAAGTAGTCACCAGTTCACCTGTCACGAAAACGCCAACCATAGCCGGTCCAGCATGTCTTACTTCGTCTTCTTCTTATGTGTTGACCAATCATGAATTCGGTACTACCGCATCCTGGTCAGTCTCCCCAAGCAGTGCGGTCACGGTAGCATCAGGATGCGGCAACGTGGCTGTCTTAGCTCCTAAATCTGGTGCTTCTGGCACAGCAACAATCACTTTTATAATGACCTACGGAAAACACGGCTCCAAATCTGGTAGTTTTACCTTTACAGTGAATCCATCCATCACAGGAACAGTCACGTCCGGGGGTTCAACATATCCATTTTATGGTGGTGGTAACCATGTTGATGCAACTTCTGTCACAGCAGCAATTCAGGCACCAGGTGCAACTTCATTCACCTGGACCAAAACCGGTGGTTCTGGCACTTGGTATACCTATAATTCCGGGAAAAATCTATCTCTAACTCTTTCCTCCGGTGGCGATATTTCATTTAATATTACCACGACAAACTCGACCTGTGGCACGCTCAGCACTTCGTGCTACTTTGTGCACCTTGGTGGCTATTATTCCTTCTACCCAAACCCTACTACTGGAGATCTCTATGTAGAACTGCTGGAAGATGAAATAGAAATTAATATCCCAAATGACGAAGGTGCGATCAAGAAAGAGAAGATCAATCTAGGTATGGAGAAACTTTCACTCTTAGACAAAAATGGAAATCAATTGAAGGAAGTTAAAATAGACAATGGCGCCAAAAAAGCAACCATAAGCTTAGCAGGGCTTCCTCCCGATGTTTACTTTGCAGTAGTCAAAGATGGGAATCGCTTGATCGAATCTAAAATTATTAAAAACTAGATCAACCATTTTTTTGAAATAATAGGAGGGTGGCTTCATATAGTCACCCTTTTAATTACACCTCCATACATCTACAAAAGAGGGATTTCATGTTGAGACACAATTTCGCAAAGACCCTCTCTACCGTTCACCGACACCACATTTGACCAGTTAGATCGATCCGCCGGCCCGCCGCCCGCGCGTGGGTTGTTTTCATTTTGATTTTTTCAGAAATTTAACAACAACAAAAAAACCAAATAATATTTGGCGTTTCGTGTGATTCCAAGAATTTATATCTATAAGGCTATGGGTGTCAAACCCAAAGTCGAGAGATTTCGGTTTTTATGTTTTTAGTTGTTTTTATTCTTTTATGTTTTTAGTTGTTTTTACGGTCATTATAATGATTTGATAATCAATAGTATACACATTATAAAGTCGAGAGATTCTGCACCAAAGTCGAGGGATTCTGCATTATGGTCGAGAATAACTGCACCAAAGTCGAGGGATTCTGTTTTAAGGTCGAGAGATCCTGCAATAAAGTCGAGGGATTCTGTAAATGACCCCTTTTTCTCCAAATTAGCTTGATATCGTCTCTCCACAACTTCATTACTGTGCCTTTCTACTTATTAAAAGTTAAGAGATTCTGTTCTAAGGTCGAGAGATCCTGCAAATCGAGTTAGGACTCTTTCCAAAAGTCGAGAGATTCTGCAAGTTTTTTAAAGGTCGAGAATCAGATGACCTTGTACTCGACTTTACACTTGGAAAAGTTATATTTGTGAAAATATAATATATCGTTATGGCGCATCAGTCAAAGTCTGAACTCAAGCTACAAAAGCTTCATGAGCTTAAGGTAGTAAAACGCAATGACCTGATTGAAAACTCTGGCTATAGACTGCCCGCTAGAGCCGCGTTCTTACTTTATTATTTAATCAGTAGACTAGATAGTAAAAATCAGCGCGAGTTTGAAGATGTACATATGAGCTTCGACGATATACAGGCCATTCTAAACTGTGACGGAGTCAGACGCATTTCAACAAAAAAGGAAGGTTTCAAGATCATGAAAGATCTTAATTCCCAGCCCATTCATTGGTGGAATAAAGAGGAGGATGAAGAAGAAATGCTCACCTGGATTACCGGGCTAAAGCGGAAAGGGGATAACTTCAGGTTTAGGTTCTCTCCGGATCTCAAGGGTTTTCTTTTAGGCCTTAATAAGCAGGAAGGAAATTTCACGCAGTTTCTCTTATTCAAACGTGTTTTCGAATGCTCGCATTCTTTTAGAATATTTACAATCCTGGCTAGAAATCTTGGCAATAGACCCACCTTCAAGTTTGTTGTAGATATTGAAAAATTGAAATTTCAACTTGGTATAACGGGCAAATACCAAAAGTTTTACGAGTTCAAAAGGTGGGTCATGGATCCTTCCACCAAGGAGATTAATGTTATCACCGATATCGGGTGTAAATGGGAGGTAAGTGAGAAACAAGGTAAAACAGTAGTTTCCATTCTCGTGAAGGTTTGGAGAAAGACTAGTGCTCAGGCCCTACCTGCGTTGGTAGAATTACCACCCTCCAGCGATAAACAAATAAGTGATTCGGATACACAGAAGCCAGACACACAGATATCAGAGATCTTCGTCAAGCTGTGGGATCGCATGCGAGATTGGGAAGATATTACCGAAGCCGGTCTCAAGAATGCAATCAGCAAATATTCCGACAATCAACTTCTCGGAGCCTTGGTCCAAACCGAAGATCAATACCATGCAAATCCGGGCAGCATCATTAGCCGTGGTAAGTACTTTTATAAATTAGCCCAGATACCAACGCTCTTTGACGAAGTCCAGCAAAAAAAGGAGGTAGTAAGAGAGAAGAAAAAGAAAGTAGAAAATCAGAATAGGGTAGAGGCTGATAAAAAAGAAAAAGTTGCTGCCCTTCAGCGCGAAAAAGGTGATAAGATCCAGGCGCTGGTTGATAACATAATCGCATCACAACCCGAATTACTTACTGTGATCATTGACCAATACAAACAGTCACGACCCAACATAGCCGACAAGAGTCGAGACGAGATTCTCAAATTTCCCCCCTTTATCGGTGTCCTGAGCAGTAAGATCTTGACGCAGTTCCCAGAAAGATTTGAAGAGATTAATCGGCATTATGAATCGGAATTAAGAGTTCTAAATACAAGACAATAATGATCTTACCTGTAATTGCTGATGCAATTCTTTGTAATAATCATGCATCTAGCCTCCAATAAGAATATCGGCCCAATGATGTTTGACCAGCTTTCCTAAATGAACAGTAAAGAAATCCAACAACAAGTAGAAAAGATCTTCCACAATTTTGATAAGGAAGAATTCATATTTGATCTTTTACTGGCCTACGGTATATCCAAAACTTCCATCACTCGCCTCAAGAAAGGTGATTTTAATCTTTCCAAAAATGAGGATGAAGTACTTTATAAAAAAAAGGTCTTCTTCAAGCAAGCTGAAAGCAACCTGCTCCTGGTCCTGGAAGATGCTTCAAAAGAAGAACCCATTCTGGCCCATAAACCAAGATTTGCCATCATTACCGATTTTACCACTCTGGTAGCCCGCGATTTAAAACTGGGTAGAAACCTGGATATTCCCCTTGCTGAATTACCAAAGCACTATGACTTTTTCCTTCCCCTGGCCGGAAGTGAAGTCTATCATTCCACGAATGACAACGAAGCCGACCGCAATGCAGCCTATAAAATGGCCGAATTATATGATGCGTTGCGGGCTGAAAATCCTCATTTATATAACTCATTAGAAACCATCCACGAGCTCAATGTTTTCCTCTCCCGCATTCTCTTCTGCTATTTTGCTGAGGACACCGAGATTTTTGATGTAGAAAGCGTCTTTACCAATACTTTAGCCCAGCACACCAGCGATGATGGTAGTGACACGGATCATTTTTTAAGCGATTTATTCCGGAGGCTAAATGCCAAGACCGGTGATGATTATCCGGCATTCCTTGCCCGATTCCCTTATGTGAATGGCGGTCTTTTTCGCAATGAAATAGCCATACCCAGATTTACCCCCAAGGCCCGAAGAATATTAATCGAGCTCGGGGAGCTTAACTGGCGTGCCATCAATCCGGATATTTTTGGATCTATGATCCAGGCGGTGGTCAATCCGAAGTACCGTAGTGATTTGGGTATGCATTACACTTCTGTACCCAATATACTCAAACTCATCCGGCCATTATTTTTGGATGAACTTCATGATGAGTTTGAAAAGTGCCAGGATAGCATTAAGAAACTACGATCGCTTATCAACCGGATATCGCTTATCAAATTCTTTGATCCTGCCTGTGGTAGTGGCAACTTTCTTATTATCACTTTTAAGGAGCTCCGGATGCTGGAAATCAACATCCTGCAACGCATCATTGATCTTAGCCCCACCCCCTGAAATCCAGTGGTCAGTCATTAACCTATCCCAATTTTATGGTATAGAGATTGACGATTTTGCTCACGAGATGGCCATTCTTTCTCTTTGGCTTGCCGAGCATCAGATGAATAAGATTTTTGATGAGATGCTGGCCGGATTGGGCCAATCAAAACCTATACTCCCCCTAAAAGAAGCGGGGCAAGTCCACCAAGGCAACGCCACTCGCATTGATTGGAATGATGTCTGTCCGATCGATAAAGATGATGAAATCTATGTAATTGGAAACCCTCCTTATTCGGGAGCAAGATTACAGGATGCCGATCAGAAAAAGGATATAAGTTTTGTATTCCATGGCATTAAGGGATTTAATAACATGGACTATATCTCATGTTGGTTTCTTAAAGCCAAGAACTACATACAGGGTAAGCCGAGGATTAAAGCTGCTTTTGTTTCTACAAATTCGGTTTGCCAAGGTGATCAGGTAGCTCTTATTTGGCCAAACATACTTGGCCCCATCGAGATAGATTTTGCGCATCAATCTTTTAAGTGGACAAATAATGCCAAAGGAAATGCGGGTGTCACCGTGGTTATAATTGGCTTAAGAAATATTTCTACTGCTCCGAAATACATATACTCGAGTGCCCATAGAAGTGTGGCTAAAAACATAAGTCCATATTTAATTGATTATTCAGATGTAATAATTTACGGCAGGCCAAAGCCGCTATCTTCATTTCCGGTCATTAGTTTCGGAAGTATGGCTAATGATGGTGGTCATCTTTTATTGACTGGGGATGAAAAGAATAAATTAATTACTGAAGAACCGGCTTCAGAAAAGTATATAAAGAAATTATTTGGGGCTCTTGAATTCATTCGGGGCTTTGAAAGATACTGCCTTTGGATTGATGATAGTGAAGTGGAAGCGGCCTCAAAATTGACGAAAGTAGCTGAAAGGATAAATGCAACAAGACAAATTAGACTGAATAGCAAAAGAAACTCCACTAGAGAATTGGCAAGCGTTGCTCACAGATTTGGAGAAGTGAGGTATTTCCCCACCGAATCAATAATAATTCCAAGTGTTTCATCTGAAGCTAGAAAGTACATCCCCATAGGCTTCTTAGATAAAGATACGATAATATCAAATTTAGCCATGGCCATCTATCATGCTGAACCCTGGCTGTTCGCTGTAATCACTTCCCAAATGCACATGATATGGGTACAAACAGTAGGAGGCAAATTAGAAACACGTTACCGATACTCAGCTAAACTATGCTACAACACATTCCCATTTCCCGATATCAGCCTCAAACAAAAAGAAAACCTGAATCTTTATGTTTTTCCATCCTCGATGAACGTGCAAAACACCCGGATAAAACCATGGCTCAACTTTATAATCCTTACACCATGCCTCAGGGCCTGAGGAAAGCCCATCAGGAGCTAGATCAGGCAATAGAGCAATGCTACCGGTTGCAACCCTTTCGGTCAGATACCGAGCGGCTGGAGTATTTGTTTAAACTTTATGAAGAGATGGTCACCAAAAAAACCTTATTTGCCCGGCAGAAAAAGACCATAAAGAGAAAATCATGAGGACCTTACTGACTACGCTATTGGCATCCGAAACCGAAACAGAGGTTCTCGAATTTAAAGAAGCCAAAAATCAATACGATAAGGATAAGCTAGGCAAGTACTTCTCCGCGTTAAGCAACGAAGCTAATCTACGAGGGAAAGACTTTGCATATTTGGTATTTGGTGTAGATCGACACAAAAATATAGTAGGGACCACTATCTCAGACAATCAAATCAATGAGTATAAAAAAGAGATGACTGATCATACATCTCCTGCCCGCAGTTTTGCCGATGTACAAAGGATGCCTACCGAACATGGCCCTGCTATCATTTTCAAAATTCCGCCGGCACCATCGGGTACACCTGTTGCCTGGAAAGGGCATTGGTATGGAAGGGATGGAGAAAGTCTCGGAGCACTGAGCGAGTATGAACTAGACCTGATTAAAAGCCAAAACATTCTGGAAGATTGGAGTATAGGTATTGTATCCGGAGCCTCCGTGGCTGATTTATCTGCTGAGGCCATAGACAGAGCGAAGGAACTTTTTATCATTAAAAATCCCAAATTAAAACATGAGATACTTGATTGGGATAACTCGACCTTTCTTAACAAAGCGAAAATTTGCGTGAATGGTGAGATCACCAGAGCGGCTATTCTATTGTTGGGTAAGCCGGATGCAGATCACTTCCTAAGTCCTGCTACCGCAACCATCACCTGGATATTAAAAGACAGCAACAACCTGGAGAAAGACTATACCCACTTTACCTGTCCTTTGCTCTTGTCCATCGAGCAAGTACAAGCCAAAATCCGTAACCTCAAATACCGGTATATCAGAGAGGAATCACTTTTTCCCGAAGAAGTGGACCAGTACGATCCCTATATCATCAGAGAGGCATTAAACAATTGCATCGCACATCAGGATTATCCTTTAGGAGGTAAAATTTTGGTGGTCGAAAGAGAGGATGGTATTTTGATATTTCTCAATGCCGGCTCATTTATCCCGGGCAGCGTAGAAAGAGTAATTCAAGCGGATGCTCCGGAACCAAAATACCGCAATCCTTTTCTGATCAATGCTATGGTCAATCTGAATATGATCGATACTATTGGAAGCGGCATTAAAAGAATGTTCCTAATACAAAGGCGGAAGTATTTTCCTCTGCCGGACTATGACATTGCTAATGATCAGGTAAAAGTCAAAATTACTGGTAAAGTGGTTGATCTGAATTATGCTCGAAAATTAGCTTCTTTAAAAGACCTCAGTTTAAGTGAAATCATGTTACTTGATAAAGTTGCCAAGAAGAAAGCGCTTTCGAGATCGGAGATGAAAGAATTGCGTCAGAAAAACTTGATCGAAGGCAGAAAACCCAATTTTCATATTTCTTCATCCGTGGCAAAAGCAACCGGGCAAAAATCAAGCTATATAAAACAACGAGGCATTGAGGATCAGTATGCCAAGAAGATTATTGTAGACTATGTAAAAGAGTTTGCCCCAGCCAGTAGACAGGATATCGAGACCTTTCTATTTGAAAAGCTTCCCGATATTCTGGACGTTAGTCAAAAATCACATAAGGTGAAAAACCTTTTGCAAAAATTACGGTACGAAAAGAAACTTCAGCTCAACGCTGATCGAAAATGGATTTTAGACGAGCTTTAGACATCAATTTAGACGAGGAAATTTTGTAAATCATTGATTAACAACCACTTATTATCATCTAATGCTCTACTTTGAAAGTAAAAATCATGAGTGTTAGACGAGAGTGTTAGACGAGATTAGTAAATAGTGAACGTACGAGCTAGATGCCAAACACAGTAGAAGTAAACTATCAGCAGACTGGAAAGAGTAAAAGCACGAACGCTTTAGGCATGCGTGAAATGCAGGAAAAGGCTTTCACAGCCAGATCTGCTCAGTACCTACTGATAAAAGCACCACCAGCTTCAGGCAAATCCAGGGCTTTAATGTTCATTGGCTTGGATAAACTGGCCCACCAAGGCTTGAAAAAAGTCATTGTCGCCGTACCTGAAAAAGCCATCGGCGCTTCATTCGCAACGACATACCTGATCAAGCATGGCTTCTTTGCCGATTGGTCTCCGCATCCAGCTTTCAATTTATGCACTTCCGGCTCTGAAAGAAGTAAAGTCACTTCATTTTTACAATTCCTTGATTCCGATGAGCAAATACTTATTTGTACTCACGCTACTCTTCGTTTTGCCTATGATGGCTTGGATGAAAAGCGACTGGACCAAGCATTGATCGCTATAGATGAATTTCATCACGTTTCTGCTGATGGTGACAACAGACTGGGTGAAGTAATGAAAAATATCATGACCAAATCCAATGCCCATATTGTTGCCATGACCGGATCCTATTTCAGAGGTGATAATGTGCCGGTTTTATTGCCCGAAGAAGAGGCCAAATTCACCAAGGTCACTTACAACTATTATGAGCAGCTCAACGGATACGAGTTTCTTAAGTCTCTGGGCATCGGTTACCATTTTTATCAAGGCCGTTACTTCAAAAGACGACCGGACGGATCACCATCGGCGTTGGAAGAAATATTGGATGAAAGCAAGAAAACCATTATTCACATTCCCAATGTCAATTCTGCAGAATCCTCTAAAGAGAAGTATGAAGAAGTGGGTCACATCATTGATGTATTTGGCGATCTCCAGTACCAGGATGAAGACACTGGTGTTTTGTTTGTCAAAAGCCGGTCATCTGGCCGGATCCTGAAGGTAGCCGACCTGGTCAATGATGATCCAAAGCACCGTGAGAAAATAAGCAGCTACTTGAGGACCATATCTCAGGCTGATGACATTGATATCATTATCGCCCTCGGTATGGCCAAGGAAGGATTTGACTGGCCCTATTGTGAGCACGCCCTGACCATTGGCTATCGTGGCTCCCTCACTGAGATAATTCAAATCATAGGCAGAGCGACCCGAGATAGTGAAAATAAATCCCACGCCCAGTTTACCAATCTGATAGCACAACCAGATGCCACCGATGATGACGTCAAACTGTCGGTCAATAATATGTTGAAGGCGATTACGGCTTCGCTATTGATGGAGCAGGTATTAGCCCCCAATTTTAAGTTTAAACCCAGAATGGATGACGACGAAGATCATGGCACCGATGGCGACGACGACGACTTTACCATAAAAATTCGCGGCT
Source organism: Saprospiraceae bacterium (assembly GCA_016711125.1). Lineage (GTDB taxonomy): Bacteria > Bacteroidota > Bacteroidia > Chitinophagales > Saprospiraceae > JABDMH01. The sequence continues at coordinate 38,957 of JADJTQ010000011.1, forward strand.
TTAAATTACCGACATCTCAAAGAGCCAAAGACATCATAGAAAGCGATTTAAATGATTTAAAAGCCCGAATCCTCCAGGACGACCAGATGCTTAAAGCGATGCCTGGCAATTTAGAACCGGAAGTAATTAATAAGGTTTTAATTCCCAAAATAATCCGTGAAGTGTACCCCGACCTTAGCGATGATGATGTTGAAGCAGTGCGTCAGTATGTCGTTGTAGATTCCGTGATTAAGAATAGTACGATTGAACAGCAGGGCGACAAGAGGTTTATCCGGATGGCTACAAGCTTTGTCAATATAGACGATATTCATGTCGATCTCATCGATTCCATAAATCCGTTCCAAAAGCCTTTGAGATTCTGTCCAAGTCCGTAACCTCCCGCGTGCTAAAGCTTATTGATGACCACATTCAGGCCACCAAAATTGACATGACGGAGGAGGAAGCCATATTACTCTGGCCTAGTATTAAAGAGTGGCGAAAAAAGACCGGAGATCCACCTAATATACAATCGTATGACCCTAAAGAAAAGAGAATGGCAGAGGCCGTAATATTTCTTCGCGAATTAAAACGCAAACGAGAACTTAATGAGCAATAAGAAGTCTATTGACGACATACTCAATGATGATGAATTTGGTTTGCTTGCCTCTAAACCACAAGCTTCCAATGTCAAGTCAGCAGAGGATCGTTTGATTGATTCATTTCAGGATATCAACGCATTCTACGACAAGCATGGCCGTGAGCCGGGCAAAGCCAGTATGTCGGAATATGGCCTCTATGCAAAACTCAATAATTTTAGAGAAAATCAAGCGCAAAAGAAAGTTTTGAAACCATACGATAAATTCAACCTGCTAGGTGATGTCGCCATTGAAAAACAAACCATCGACGACATTCTAAATGATGATGATGACCTGGGGTTACTAGCATCAGACGATGACTTATCCATCTTCCAGTTGAAGAACATCCCTGATAAAGGCACTCGTTCAGATTCCGATTTTGTGGCCCAGCGATATCCCATGAAGAAAGAAGATTTTCTTCCCTATGACAAGCTATTTACGCAGATCCATAAAGATCTTCGCAATGGCCTTCGTAAGCTCAAACCCTTCAAGAACTTAGAGAAAAATCTTCAAGTGGGCCACTATTACCTGATGGATGGATTGCTACTTTATCTTGAAAGTGCCGACCTGGAAGAAAAAGTCATTGAATCTAAAGACATTACAAGGACTTGGTTAGATGGTAGGACAACCACCATTTTCGAGAACGGCACCTACAGCAATATGTTGTACCGGTCCCTGGGGAAGCAAATACAAAAAAACGGAAAGCTCATTACGAAAACCACTGATGAAGTTGAAGGCGAGTTGTTCGTTAATTCCAATCTGGTAATGGAAGAAGATATAAAGACTGGCTGGATCTATATCTTAAAATCTAAGTCAACCGATCCAAAGATAGCCGGGATACGAAATCTATATAAAATTGGTTTCTCCAGCACATTCATATCCGATCGAATCAAAAATGCCAGACATGAATCCACCTACTTATTTGCCGACGTGCAGAAAGTGGCCAGCTATGCTTGCTATAATAGAAATGCCGATAAGCTCGAAAGCCTCTTGCACCGGTTTTTTGCAAAGGCCTGTTTGAATGTCGATTTGTTTGATAAAAAAGGCCTGAGAATCACCCCCAGGGAATGGTTTGTAGTCCCATTTGAGGTCATCGAAGAGGCTATTCATCTGATACTAAATGAAAACATAGTAGACTATGAGTACGATGTTGATAGCCAAAAGATCAAATTACGGTCATAGCACTTACTGGTCACATCGACATTTAGAGTCGAGTTTGTAAAAAGCAGACACTTATATCATAAAATTTTCTTAGAAATTTGGAATAAGTTTGTACTACTAGTGTCTTGTCACACTTAGATTGACGGATAGAGTTTTTTAATTTTATTCGGGCATCCTTGTCCGTAAATTGCCAATTGATTTTGTTTTTCTTGTTATTTCGTTGATTTTGCCAGGCCTCGATTTCAATTTCTATTTGTTCTCTATTGTCTATATGGCGGTTCAGACATTGTTTATTCATGACATTGAGTTCAATCTCAGCCATATTAAGCCAGGAACCATGTTTTGGAGTGAATATGAATTCAATCTTATCCATTAATCGTTTTGCGATATTCGGTCTGAATGTTTCATAAAAGGCACCGCAGCAATGAGTTGCATAATTATCTAATACCAGGGTGATCTTTTTGGCCTTTGGGTAATATGTGTCTACAAGCTCCTGGATAAACTTTGCCCAATCTTTTTTGGTTTTCAGCTCCGTTACTTTGTCGGCCAATAGCCGAAGTGACCATTTCCCATATCCCGTTGGTGGGTTGCTACAAATTCCCCCCTTTTATTGGTGTGCTGAGTAGTAAGATCATGACCCAATATCCCGAACGGTTCGAGAAGATCAACCAGCATTTCGAATTGCAAGTAAGAGCGCTACTGGTTACAAGCTCTGGTATATAGTTTACATACAAAAAAGCAAAAAAGAATCCCTTTTTGATCGTCAATATCTCTCACCCGGCTGCAAAATAGGTCATTTTTTTAGCAGCTTTATACCCATACCTGCTTCCGATGATTTCTTTTGTTAAAGTTGATCTCTATCATTGACTTGAGTGACTCTATTTAGTACATTGAATTACTTACTCACTTCTCTACTTTTCTCAATACTATGTCTATGAAAAACCAACTCCATCTTTTGGCTAAAATGAGGGGCGAAGGAGATATACAATTCGCTAGGATGTGCATACTTCTAGTTCTTATTTTATTATCTACTAACCATCTACCGGCCCAAACATACGAATGGGCACCGCAAGGAGCCAAATGGTGGTATATGTATAATGTGGGCCTTTCCGGAAATGAAACCACCTACACTATGGAAGTCGTCGGTGATACCACGATTCAGAATGTCAGCTGCAAAATTTTGAGACAGGACCTGGTCGAATTTCATTCGGGAGATGTTGTTCATGTCACTGATGATTTCATTTATCAGTCTGGAGACACGGTGTTTTACTTTAGTAAAGGCCTTAAAGAATTTTCGATATTATATAATTTTGACGCGCCCCTAAGAGACTCATTTGCCATTCTTGAACCCGGGGATCCATATTCAATGGACTCAAGTCTACTGGCGTGGAAGATGGAGCAAGATACCATCATACTAGAAAACCAGGCCATTCGGAGATATACAAGTCGTAGTGACTTAAGTTCTAGTAATTGGGTACTCTTCGGTTCCATTTACGAGGTTTTTGGCAATGTGGATAAATTTTTATTACCGCTCTACTCTCTGGGTTGTGACGGTGGCTGTCCCCTGAAACTACGCTGCTACAAGGACGACAAATTTGACATCAGTTTCGGTATGACGCCGTGTGATTTTGTGACATCCACCGTTCTTCAACAAAAAAATGATTTGATCATCTACCCCAATCCAGCCAAATCATCTTTCTTTCATAGTCCCACTGAGACGGAGATAGAAGAAATTAAGATTTATGACCTCTATGGCAGGGCACAAACGATAAGATATCGAGGAACCAGGGAAATAGATATCAGCTCTTTCTATCCTGGAGCATATTGGATTTATCTGAGAACCAGGTCAGGAGTGACAACAACAAAACTAATTATATTATGAAAAATCTACATCTCTTAGCTATTGGCATCTATTTTCTTGTTTATGAAGTCAATTATGCCCAAAACTGTGGCAATACTGAAAGTTATGCAGCAAGTCGATCTTCAGCTTGTGACTCTTGGGAGGACTACGAACCAAGTTCACACAACAACACACCTATAAAAACCATTCGAATTACTTTTCACATTTTTCGAGATGGTAGTCAGGGGTTACAAAACAATAGCAGTACAAGAGCTTTTATCGATGATATTGTCTCATTGATAAATTATTTCTGGTATTCGACGCAAGTCTATAATGGTTCTGCCACTACAACCTACTATCAGGACTGCCGGCTGCGGGTGCAAAATGTTAATAAATATTTTTGGAACGATGCAGGAGGATGGATGTATCAGCACACCTCAACCTCCCATAAGAATTATGTTTGGAATTACATTCAAGATCAATCGATAGTAGCATATAAGACCACCTCTCTTCACATTGTTTCGGGTAACTATAATAATTCGCTTGCTGGGTGGGCACCTGCAGTAGCAGGAGGTAACGATCAGATCATTTTTGCCCCAGATTTTGATGATAAATATATTGATTGGCTCAATGGCGATCCTGATGGCGCTGGATCACTTGCGGCTCTACTAAGACATGAGATCGGTCATACACTCAACTTGTTCCACCCTGACGAAGACTACGGTTGCAGTGATTACGATCATGAGCTATACGGCACCAATAATATAATGGGTTATCAAGGTGGTAGTACTTCCATATCCTTGTGTCAAATTCACCGAATGCACGCCGCGATCTGGAATAATTATCAGGGCATAAAAGATTATGTTGTGAGTGGAGCAGGATCTGGTGATCAAAAGACACCAACGGTGGTGGGACCATCTTGCCTGAGTACCTCTGCAGGTATATTCTTTATATCCAATTACCCATTCGGAGCCCTACCTGATTGGACGGCTTCTCCAAGCAGTAAAGTAACAACTTCTTCAGGTTGTGGCAATGAAGCCATTTTTGCTTCCAACAATAGCAGCAATACGGGATCTGGTTCGATCATATTTAATCTAAAGTATGGTTCTACTACAAAATCGAAAACTACCCCTTTTGTGTTTTCTAATGGCATCACCGGCACCGTCACCTCCGGAGGTTCAACATATCCATTTTATGGAGGTGGTAATTTTGTTGATGGTACTTCCGTCACAGCGGCGATTCAAGCACCCGGGGCCACTTCTTTCACCTGGACAAAGACAGGTGGTTCTGGCAGTTGGTACACCTATAATTCCGGTAAAAATCTCTCGTTAACGCTTTCTACCGGTGGCGATATTTCATTTAATATTGTCACCACAAACTCGACTTGTGGCACACTCAGCACTTCATGCTACTTTGTGCACATTGGCGGCTATTATGCATTTTATCCTAACCCAACCACTGGTGATCTATTTGTGGAAATAACCAAAGACGAAATTGAAATCGACGTACCTGATGATAAAGGACAAGTCAAGAAAGAAAAAATCAAATTCGGCCTTGATAAGCGATCTCAATTTGACAAAAATGGCAATCTCCTGAAGGAACAGAAGCTTGTAAATGGTTCTCAAAAAGGAACCATTAGCCTCGATGGCCTACAGCCAGATGTCTATATAGTGATCGCAAAAGATGGAGATCGCCTCATTGAGTCTAAGATCATTAAAAATTAGAATTGAAAACCTATTCAAAAATATACACTGCTTTACTTCTTGTATATTGGCTTGCGGTTGGTTCTGCAGAAATTGGAGCTCAAAATGGCGATTCAGTAGAATGGGCACCGCAAGGAGCCAAATGGTGGTATATGTATAATGTGGGCCTTTCCGGAAATGAAACCACCTATACTATGGAAGTCGTCGGTGATACGACGATTCAGAATGTCAGGTGCAAAATTTTGAGACAGGAGCTGGTCGAATTTCATACAGGAGATGTTGTTCATGTCACGGATGATTTCATTTATCAGTCTCGAGACACAGTGTTTTACTATAGTAGGGGTCTAAGAGAATTTTCGATATTATATAATTTCGATACGCCCCTAAATGACTCATTTGCCATTCTTGAACCGGGAGATCCCTATTCGGCAGACTCAAGTCTATTGGCCTGGAAGATGGAGCAAGATACCATCATACTAGAAAACCAGGCCATTCGGAGATATACAAGTCGTAGTGACTTAAGTTCTAGTAATTGGGTACTCTTCGGTTCCATTTACGAGGTTTTTGGCAATGTGGATGCATTCTTCTTACCGCTTTACGATCTGGGTTGTGACGGCGGTTGTCCCTTGAAACTACGCTGCTACAAAGACGACAAATTTGACCTCAATTTTGGTATGACACCGTGCGATTTTGTAACGTCTACCATTTTTCAGGATAAAAAAAATGATGTGATCATCTACCCCAATCCCGCCAAATCATTTTTCTTTCATAGTCCCACTGAAACAGAGATAGAAGAAATTAACCCACATTGCTCAGAAGCGCGGAATCGAGAGGTTCAAATGTTAAAAGGTGACTAATTTGGACTTTTTTTAGTCAAAATCGGGCATAAATCGGAGACCATCAGCGTAAATACTGGATCGTGAGGGTTCTGAAACGATTTGTAGTACACAGGGGGGTTGATTATGTGATAAATCCATTCTTACCTTTGAAGGATGTATTTCAAGTTCAGTGGACGGACAAATCCAAAGACAAAAGAATACGATAGCTATTATCGTCTGGTGGAAAGTTACCGCAATGCCCAGGGCAGAGTTTGCCATCGAACGATTCTCAATATAGGTTTTATAGAAGAAGAGTTAACGGCAGAGCAATTAAACATTATTGCTCGGACATTAACGTCTATGTACGAGAAGAAGGAGTCTCTATTTAAGCAGACAGACGAGGTAATCGCCAAGTGGGTTAGTCATCTCTGGTCAAGAATAATAGGAAGCAGGAATCTTGACCTAACCCTATATGACGAAAAGAGTCGGATGGTATGGGTAGATACGATAAAGCACAGTAACGTCCGAGAGATTGGCTCAGAATGGCTGTGTTACAATACGTGGCATGAATTAGGAATAGACAAGGTGCTTGAGGAAAATGATTTTAGCGAATTAGAAATACAATTGGCCCAGACGCAAGTAATCAGCAGAGCCGTCAATCCGGCATCAGAATTAGCACATCAAGATGGATCAAGGAAAACTCAGCTATATGCGAGTTAACAGGATATCCTTTGGAAAAGATGAATAAAGATAGATTGTACAAGAGTGCACTAAAATTAAATGGCATAAAGGACAAACTGGAACAACACTTATCCATTAAAACCAATGAGTTGTTTGATATTCAGGATAAGATTATAATCTATGACCTGACGAACACCTATTTTGAAGGAGAAAAACGGAATAGCAAACTAGCGAACTTTGGCAGGAGTAAAGAAAAAGAAGAGACTCGAAATTAATAGTATTGGCACTTGTTGTTAATGTTTATGGCTTTATAAAATATTCATCTATCCATGAAGGTAATTTCTCAGACAGCTCGGATTTAGCATCGATACTAGATCACTTAGATTATACCAAAGGAGACCAGAAGCCCCTGGTAGTAATAGATGCAGGCATAGCCACCGAAGCAAATTTAAAGTTGATAAATCAAAAGGGCTATCATTATTTATGTGTATCACGGAGCAAACTGAAAGACTATAAATTTGACCAAAGCAGACTTGTCGTTTATTTAGAAACAAAATCAAAGCACGAAGTAGTCCTTAAAAAGTATTGACAGAAAAAATACGGATTATTACCTGGAAGTGAAAAGTGCGAAGAAGGCACTAAAAGAAACTGGCATGAAAAGCCAATTTGAAAAAAGATTTGAAGAGGAACTACAAAAATAAAGACCTCACTGAGTAAAAAGGTGGCACCAAGACGGTGGATAAAGTACATCAGAGGATAGGCAGGGCAAAGCAAAAATATCCTTCGGTGCACATGAGGTATCAAATTACAGTGACTGATGATAGTCAAGGTAAAAATGTTGTCGATATAACCTGGGTGATAGATCCAACGAAAAACAAAAGAAAAACAGATGACCGTGGGAAGTATTTTCTGCTGACAGACTTGGATATGAAAGATGAGGTTCTCGTTTGGAATGTCTATAATACAATAAAGAGAGATAGAGAGCACCTTTCGCACACTAAAAACAGATCTAGATATCCGACCTATCTATCACAAAAACGATGACTCGACCATAGCACATCTAAATTTGGGTCTATTGTCTTATTGGTTGGTCAATACCATCAGGTGTAAGCTAAAATCAAACGGAATAAACAGCAACTGGAAGGAAATCGCTAGAATTGGAAACACGCAAAAAGTAATATCAACAAGCGGATACAACAAGGCTCTAAAGGAAATCACAGTGCGTAAATGCTCAGAGCCCGAGGAGAAACTTCGCATGATCCACCAAGCACTCAACATCAGACCAAGGCCGTTTACAAAACTAAAATCTGTAGTACACAAACCGAAACTCAAAAATGTCTCAGCCCCCAGAATCAGGGCAATTGGGTCTGGTTAACACTCAATGTGGGTTAAGATTTATGACCTCTATGGCAGGGCACAAACGATAAAATATCGAGGAACCCGGGAAATAGATATCAGCTCTTTCTGTCCCGGAGCATATTGGGTTTATCTAAAGACCAGGTCACGTATGGAAATAACAAAACTAATTGTGCTATGAAAAAATTAAAAGCTACTCGATTGCGAAGGGGTGATATCGTTTGATCGCATCCATTTAATGGCTTCTCCAACCTTGTCTGGTGTACATTTTTTCTTTTCCTTGCTCCAAGCAAAAAATGCATTGGACAATGTAGCATTATTTACTAGTGCTTTATTCTCCAATAACTCCTTCCAAACAGCATAAAGGGTTGCCACAATTTCACAGAAATCGGATTTTTCCTTTCGAAACAACTCAATAATTTGGAGGATCTGTTTACTTTGATTGGCATAATATCTGTCAAAGTATTTTTTATAATTGCTGATTTTGTCGCTCGGCTCATATCTGACCCCGATTCTATCTCTCTTAACTACTTGAAACCACTGCTGTTTCTTAAACTCGCCTTCAATTGAGTATATATATTTTGGGTCCAAAGGTCCGGCAGCGTACTTGCGATATTTCGTCTCGAGTTCCAATTGTACGATTTTCTCGCATATGAAAAGAATCTTCACAAATTTTACCCGACCAAAAGTAGGCTCCATATATAATTCATGTGCGATCTTTGCAGCAAGCACAATCTTTCGGAAATATCCATTCTTACTAGAAGAGTAGGTTCGGTTATCAACAACCTTAGCCTCAAGACTTTCCTTAGGAGGTTCCTGTCTCGGCAGCTGTTCTTGTTCTTGCTTGTTAAATCTTGGGTTCTTTAAATGCTCTGGGAAAATGACTTGTGTACTGCCATATATTTGTTCAAATCCTTCGAATTCTTCATCATTCGTTGGTAAAAGATACCCGCTATGCCTGAAATCATCTTTAAGTGCGTCTAATTCTTCACGTCCCAGAAGTCTCTTTTCCGGTCGATTATTTTTAGCCTTGGCCATAACCTGTATTTTCGAGTTTACATGTTCTTATTTTTTTAAGCGCTCTTTCTTTTGCTTTACGTAGTGCCCCAGTCGTCACGCCATATTTTTTTGCTATTGTTTGTATGACTCTGTCGGGTAGATGGGCAGTATTGTCTTCACTCACAGTGTCATTGTCAATGCAAGCATATAGGACTTCCTTAGCCATAGGGCTTAGGGCCTTCAGAACTAAATTGACTTTTGACATATCATAGGTTGGTTGATACTCTTTTCTTCCAACATCTCCATCCAATTGATCCAATTGCACAAATTGAGTATATTCCTTGAATTGTTCGATTTCTTCTTTAGATGCTCGGTATCTGGTGAGAATCAAATTGTTTGCTACTTTACTGAGCCAATACAGCACTACCTTTTCACATTCTTCATCACCCCATTCTTCTTTAACCTTAAAATCTGGAATCTTTTGAAAAAAGAGCAGAAAAGCATCATTAAACACTTCATCAATTATGGTTTCAATATCAGCGAATCCACTATACCGCCTACTTATTACTTTATGTAGTCTGTCGTAAAATTTACCCTTTACCCTATTGTAGATCTTAGTTTGAAGCTCCCTTTTATCGTCGTACTTTTCAATGGATGCCAATAGAATGACTAGATCCACAAACTTGGTTTCATGAGTTGATTGGGGTAGTGGTATTTCCATTTAATACTTCTTCTACTTCATATTCTAATGTCCAAGCGTGACATGCGAATCAAAGAGTTATTAAATCAAAGTTAAAACAACCAAGTCTGTCACGCTTTCGTATTGTTTAGTAAAAATAATTATATCATGAACAATGAAATCGAAATTATCGATTTAGAGGCTTATAGCAAAGTCGGTAAACCAGTACCACGTAAAAAGCGATACAGAATCAGGATTGATCGTGAGCACTATATCGTTGACCAGGAATGCATGTTAGGGCGTGAGCTCCTTAAATTGGCAGGTAAAAACCCGATTGAAAAGTACCAATTAAATCAGAAGATCAGGGGTGGTCATGTAAAGAAGATTCAGTACGATGAAGAGGTGTGTTTCACATCTCCTGGTGTTGAACGATATATGACTCTACCACTAGACCAGACCGAAGGCTGATGAGACGACTCTTCCACTTGCCCGAGCAAGACGTAGAGTATTTAGAAGTATCAGGTTTACCATGGGAAACAATTATCAGTAATGGCAATTGGTTGTTGGTTCATAATTTCTCTATTCCTAGAGGCTACAATGAGGAAGAGGCATCTATTGCACTTAGGCTAGATCCTGGTTATCCCACTTCCCAAATTGATATGGTTTACTTTCACCCTCATCTTGTTAGATCGGATGGAAAAATGATCCGAGCATTGGCAATGCAGCAACTTGATGGCAAGCAATGGCAGAGGTGGTCCAGGCATCGCACCCATTCCAATCCATGGCGTCCTGATGTTGACTGTATTTCTACCCACATATCCTTAGTCGATTACTGGTTAAATCGCGAGTTGCAATTGAGATGAATAACATGACAAGAACTAGCATCCGTATATCAGGCAAAATGTATGAAATTTTGAAGGACCATCTATTTCCAGGTGACAAGAAGGAATCGGTTGCGCTCGCATTTTGTGGCCGTCATGTCTATGAGCAAACAAATTTATTTTTGGTTCATAAATTAGTTCTAATCCCGGATGAACACTGCAAAACAAGAGAGACTGACCGTATCACATGGTCTACCGAATTTCTATTTACCCACTTATCGCAAGCGGTTAAAAGGGGATGGGCAGTTATTAAAATTCATAGCCATCCTAGTGGTTTTCAACACTTTTCATCAACAGATGACCACGCCGATACTGATTTGTTTGCATCTATTTATGGCTGGATGGGCACTGACGACCCTCATGGAAGTATGGTGATGCTGCCTGACGGCACTATGTTTGGCAGAGTCGTAAAACCTAATTTGACTTTTGAACCATTTCATAGAATTAGTGTCGCAGGAGATAATCTACTATTTTGGGATAATGATGGCATTCCCAAACAGAATTCACCTTTTACTAAAAGAACCGAGCAAACTTTTGGAAAGGGTACCACAGATTTATTAAAAAGACTTAAAATTGGAGTCATTGGTTGTTCAGGAACAGGAAGCCCAACAATAGAGCAACTTGCCAGATTGGGAGTTGGAAACCTGGTTCTAATTGACCCAGATATAGTAGAAACAAAAAACCTTAATCGTATTCTAAATACCACCATGGCTGACGCCCAAGAAGGAAGATATAAGGTAGATGTCATTCACGATGCATTAAGTAGAGTAGCACTTGGTACAAAGGTTACGACATTTAATGCCAATATTTACGACAGTCAAGAAATATTGGATACATTGATACAATGTGATGTCCTTTTTGGGTGTGTCGATTCCATCGATGGCAGACATTTGCTAAATCAAATTTCATCATTCTATTTAATTCCATACTTTGATCTGGGGGTTAAAATAACAGCTGATGGCGAGGGTGGTATAGATCAAATCAGCGGATCCATTCATTATATACAACCGGGAGGTAGTTCTTTGATGAGCCGTGGTCTGTATACAAGCGAAGCCTTACGTGCTGCTGCGATATATCGTACCAATGTCGGCATTTATAATGACCAACGAAAATTAGGTTATCTAGTAAATGTCATTGTTGAAAGTCCTGCTGTAATAAGCATTAATATGCAATTATCTAGCATGGCGGTCAATGAATTTCTCGCACGAGTGCACCCCTATAGATATGACTCCAACAGTGAGTTTGCAATTCTCCGCATAAGCATGACCGATAGTTATCTCCAACGGGAGACCGATGGTACCCCGGATGCTTATCTTGAGCGATTTGTTGGAAGAGGGAATATGATACCATTCTTAAACATGCCAGAATTCAGATGAGAAATTCAGTGTATAAATTTTGGGCTTGGCTAACTTATCCCTTTGTCCTTCTTAGAAAATTTTTTAATAAGACAAAACATCCTACGCCTTCCATTGATCGTGCTAGAGTGGTTATCACTTACATGTATCTTGATGAGGTACCTGATCGTTTTATGGAAGGCCGAGTCTATATTATCGGTCAGAAAGATCACCGTTGGGTATTAGCTTTTTGTTGTCCTTGTGGATGTGGTCAAATAATTCACCTGAACCTATTGCCAGAAGCAAGCCCCTGTTGGTCTTTTAGTATTGGGAAAGGGCGTATATCAATAACGCCCTCAATTCGAAGAATAAATGGTTGTCACAGTCACTTTCTAATCAAACATGGTCAAATTATTTGGACCAAAGGCTAGTTACCCTCAGTGACTAATGGAGTAGCTGTTTAAAACAGATTCTTACACAGACCTCTTTTTCCTTGACTTTACCCCCTTAAACTCCTATTTTGCAGTTTAGCAATTTGTCTACATGAAGCTTAGTCGTCTTATTCTCACTAATGTTAGGTGCTACAAGCATCTTGACCTGCCATTCATTGATACAGACGATGAGGGCAAGGACTATTTACGCATGAGGACCATTATTCTAGGGTAATAATGGCACCGGCAAAAGCACAATACTGCGTTCGATAGCCCTCATTCTTTGTGGTAGTTCTGCCCTGGGTGAGCTTATTGGTGATTCTGATAAGTGGATTAAGAGAGGAGCTAAATACTGTTCCATCGAAGCTCAACTTATTACTTCTCAAGGGGATCCACGTAAGGTCAAATTAGAAATTCTCTTGGGCGATAGTTTATCAAAGCTTATATCCCGAAACCAGGAAAGCCTTCGTGATTTAGATGAAGCGCTCGAGCATACCGATCGCAATTATTTGACCATCGGTTATGGCGTTAGCAGACGCATAGGCTCTGCCAATTTAAATGAGCGCAGTAGTAGCTTCAGCAACTTTCGAGCAGATAATGTATCCACACTTTTTCATGCAAATGCATCCCTTTTTCCATTAGAATCTTGGGTGATGGACCTTGACTACCGCGATGGTTCTAAAGGAATAGCGACGGTTAAGAAAGCCCTTAATCAGCTACTTCCATCCGTGCAATATCATAGTATCGACAAGAAAAAGAAGGCTGTTCAATTTAAAACACAAGACGGTGTCCTTGCCTTTGATCAACTAAGTGACGGCTTTCAAATATCTGCCAATTGGATGGGTGATCTGCTATATAGAATTACTAGCACCTACCAAGATCACACCAACCCTTTAAAATCAAGATTTATTTTACTCATCGATGAAGTGGCATTACATCTGCATCCGGAATGGCAACGTACGATCATCCAATCAATTTCTGATCTATTTCCAAATGCACAAATTATTGCTACTACCCATTCTCCCTTTGTTGCCCAACAAGCCGGTCACAAAGAATTATTTACGATAATCCGTAAGGAAAATAAGGATCTCGATCTGTTCCATTATGAAAATGATCCCCGAAAACTCCTTATCCACCAAATCATTATGTCTGACCTTTTTGGCGTAGAGACTGATGAGTCTGTATTTGTCGAAGAAGCTAAGAATCAAGTTCGTCAGATCAAAAAGGTAGGTTCCGACAAGAAACCATCATCTAGTGGCACTAGATCTAAAAAAGCCTCTTATGAAAAGACCAAGATTGCAGCCACTAGTGGAAAATCCTCAAGAAAAAAGTTAAAACCAGCTGCTACCAAAAGTAGCAGAAAACGCACTTCACAAGAACAAGAAGCTCTTAAAGTTCTAAAGGATCTTCAGGGAGTAGATTATGTAACAGATATATCGGCTTCGTATACCTCTCCTCAGCTACAGCAAAAGACTTCCGAGATATTGGCAATACTAAAAAAGGCCCGCGATGAGAAGGCTAAATCGTAATCTCGATTCGGCATCCTTTCCACCTTCATTTACTGGGCCCAATAGACTGGCTTGGGAGCTTGAGTTGCTGCAACAGCAAAGAGAGATCAGACGCCAACCTACTGAAAAGCACAAGTTTCAAGCAAGCCGATGGAAGCAAGCAAAGGGTCAGCTGATCAGGGAAACTATCAACAAATGTGCCTATTGTGAAGTAAATTTCACTACAGTTGCCTATGGCGATGTCGAACATTACCGACCTAAAAGTATCTATTGGTGGCTGGCATATACATATTTTAACTATGCCCCCTCTTGTCAACTTTGTAATCAGAAGTTCAAAAAAGCAAATTTCCCGATTCCCTCAGCAGCTTTACAGGCTCCTTTGGTCAGAAAAAATAGTTCTGACAGTTATCTCAATCGCCTCGCCGGCTTTATTACACCCGATCCACTTGACGACACACTTGGACGGCCTTTTGCTGCCTTCACGGCTGATCATACTAACGAAAGACCATTATCAATTGATCCTTATCTAGACGATCCCCTGGATTATTTTGCCTACGATCATGATGATAATGTCAAAGAAGTTTGGATTATACCATTGAATAACACTGTCTCCGGCATCGCTCTTTCCTGCATTGATCTATATGGCCTAAATCGAAAAGATCTTCGGACCAAGAGATATCAAGCACTATTCAATTATCGAGCCGTTAGAGAAATAGTAGAAATTACAACTCCTGGATCTCGTCCAAATAGGGCAGCTCGCGCAAGTCTACAGTTATTGCTGATGGACAATGCTGAATTTCTTGGTATGTATCAACATTATGAAACTCGTCCTGTTGATCCAGTTCCGGATATTATATGAAAGAATCCTGATCCGTCTCCCTATTGTCTACTAGTAAGCTTTTGGCTTACCCTTTGGGTGTTTCGTTCCCATTAAATCAACCTTTCGTGGAATCATTTCATGCATTACAGTTGTTTGTAACATATACTTATTTATTTCATACCAAAAAAATGTGTCAATGGGTAAATTCGAAATCAATCCTACTAAATCCGGACAGTTCAGATTCAATCTAAAAGCGTCAAATGGCCAAATCATACTGACCAGTGAGTCATACACCACGAAACCATCTTGCTTGAATGGCATCGAGTCAGTAAGAACTAATTCGCAAATTGGCTCTAGATATGAGAGACTCACCGCCCGAGATGGGAGTCCATACTTTAATCTGAAGGCTAGCAACGGTCAAATTATAGGCACCAGTGAGATGTACTCCAGCACGGCTTCACGAGAAACAGGTATTGTTTCCGTCAAGACCAATGCTCCTACTGCCACCATTGTCGATAACACCTAGAAATCTTATTCCACGAGGAAACCGGTTCCTGGTCCATCGTGGATATTCAAATTAAACTAAGGAAACAGACCTAGCATAAATGCAGCCCAACTGACCTATGCAAAGAGAAATAAATGAACTCGTAGCTGATACCCTTTTAAATTATTCTTCTACAGAGGAACATTTCGACTTTTTCGACTCCTTTCAGGAGATTCAAGATTATATCCACAATTGTCTTATTTGTGGTAAGCCAATTGACCGATCTTCTATAGAGCACATTTTGCCAAAATGGTTGCATAGGTCAATTGGTAAAAGGGATACAAAATTTATACTTCCTAACAAGACAATAATTGATATTAAGTACCTTAAAATTCCATGTTGTGAAAAGTGTAACACAGGTCCATTGTCTTCTCTCGAACAAAGAGTGAAAAAATATTTACTGCGGGTAAACTAAAACTCAGTCAATCACAACAGGTAGATGTCTTCCAATGGACTCTCAAATTATATGTGGGTTGTCTTATAAAGCTGGCTTCACTCGACGATAGAAGTAAATCGGAAGCTGTCTCTGGTTCAATCATAGGTAAGCCGGACCAGTTGAATTACTATCATAATCTGTTTGCACTTCTAAAGACGATTAAGTATCCCATCAAATTTCTAAACTTTGTTCCATTTTCACTTTTCACTTACGAAGTTGATTATCAAGGAGGAAATTTTGAATTCATATTCCAGATGGAGTTTAAAGTCCCTACACTATGCTTTGCAGTTGGAAAATTGGCGTTTGTCGTTGCTTTAAATGATGCGGGCTCAATCAGAAAACACTTAACAGTTGATTATTTACATAAACAGAAGAAAATCTATGTTCCTCAACTTCTTGATTTCTTTGCCAGAGTCAGTACTTTATATACATTACGCATACCGCAGGGCTCTTATCTCATTAGCCATCTTAAAAATACTCAGCCGCGCATGTCATTGATTCCAAACCCTAATTCAGAGAAGCAAGATCTATTTGAAGAGTGGGACCATACTCGATATATTTACTTCCTTGAGAGTTATATTGGAAACATTGGGGGTAGGGTCGTTGAGGGGCCCAACTCAAGTGTCAGAATTGATTACAACACATTGACAATGTAGCCCTGTAAGATAGATTTCTTTGGATGGGTAAACTTTTCATTACGATTTGCCTTTGTTATCTTGGCATGTATGGCCTTATCATTTGGGCATGGTTGATAGTTATGTTTCAGAAAGTTAAGACCTGGTCAATTAGAGTCTTCCTATATTCTATTATTGTCACTATTATTTACTACAGTGCAAGATCACAAAACGACAAAATCTTGTGCTTTTCGGTCCTTGAAATTATTGGAATTATCTTCTTATTACTGAATGAGATGAGAGACTATAACGTGAAGCAAGTGAATGATTACAACGCCGCTGTGTTTGACCAGAAAAGTAGCTTGCTTTCAAGAATCAGGGACCAGGAACGAAGACAGTCAGCCAATCAAAATGATTTACCACTACTCCGGAATAATCTAAAGAAAATGGAAACCGACTATCTCTATGCCGAGCAATCAAAATTTCTTCAACTCGTGCTGGCTGTCTCGGTCTGGATCTTAACGTGCCTTTTCTTTAAGTTCGGAGGAGTTCATTTATCAATCAATGGTTGGCCTCCAGTTAGACCAGGCGGTTTCGGCCATCAACGACCAATCATTACTGCAGGTTACATATTTCTCTTTATGGCTTTTGCTA
The DNA here is from genome assembly GCA_016711125.1 of Saprospiraceae bacterium. Classification (GTDB taxonomy): domain Bacteria; phylum Bacteroidota; class Bacteroidia; order Chitinophagales; family Saprospiraceae; genus JABDMH01. Next base: position 56,030 of record JADJTQ010000011.1, read on the forward strand.
TCCAACTTTGGTACGCCCTTGAAATCATACTAACATCGACTATCATTTAGGTCCTAAAAACCGTTAGCCATCAAAATTGGATAAATTGGTTGGGCTGTCGTCAATCCAGACTTCATCTTTTTCAAAAAATCCGGGCAGATCCCTGCCTTTAAAGCAGGGATCTAAAAGAACACGATCAAATAGTAAGGGTTTAATCTTAAAGGATATGTTCAACCAACCAAAGTGCCCGGATCTGATCTATTACCAAACTCATGATAAGTACACCGAATCAATATTAGCTCTGGACCACAATATTCCATTTTAGCCGCGGGATCCGCAACTTCACAATCAATTACTTTATAAAAAAATGTAATGTGTTTAATGAGCATGTTCAGAGATAGCTACCCAAGATAGGATGGGATTATGGCACGTCAAAGGCATTATGCCACCAACACAAAGATCCTGCAACAATACAGGATCTTTGTGTTTTCATGGGGTGATAACCACAAGCATTTGTATCCTCCACAGCAAAGGCCATGCCTTAAAAAGTATCCCTTCGATAACACCTTACGTCATCAAGAATGATTACTTCTTAACGTGTACGATCTGGGTCATCAACTAAAATAGCATCGTCCCTTATCCCGCTTGAGTTGCTTGAGATCGACCGGAAGCATCTTTGAACAATACTCGTTATCATTTTGATCGATACACCCAAGCATGATTTTATTGTTATCTCCAAGTTTATCTTCGATCACCAAAAATAGATCATAGCCTCCTATCCAAACATCCACAATTTGTTCCCCTGGTCCCAGTGTATGTGGCAAGCTTATATTATGCATTGCTACCGGATAATTTGCTGAAACACCTTGAAGATAGTGTCTTCGAATACCTAAAAAGAGAGCACTTACGGTGACAGGTACTCGATCTAAGTTTTTGATGACAAGATGTATCGAGATGCTTTGATCACCATCGGAGTTTTGAAAGAACCCCTTGGGTTTTGCAGCGGAGTTTTGATTATCAGTAATGGTCAATTTTAGTTTCCGCTTTTTCTTCTGCTTCTGGTATACGAAAGCGGTTACAACGCACCCCGATGCAAAGAAGAGTATTCCCAAGACAATTGAAATGATCATTGCTTTTCCAAATCATGCGAGAGATAATCCTCCACGAACAAATATAGGAGTAAATAAAAGTTCAAAGGACTTGATTAAAACAAAACTATTCCACGCATGGTGCAGGATTGTTTGTTGGACAAAGCAAAATGTGCGGCACTCGAAAAGCTTTCGATCACCGCACAATCAAACCACAAAAAACCACAAAAATAATTTAAGCTTTTATCAGTACCATTAAGTATAAACATTTAGGTTACAGGCTGGTAAGGCAGAAGCCGGTTACCACGTTGAAACCCGGCTTTCCAGGTTTCAACGTGAGAACCATTACTAACGACCGACTAATGTCGTCAACTCACGATTTTACTGGTGATTACCATACAGGTTGAGGTATACTTATTTCCGTTCAAAGATATTAGCATAGTTAATTCATTGTCAAACTTTAACATAGAATACCTCCCTTTCATGCATTGAGAATGCTGTGTACGATTTTTACTGAACCACCGGTGGTACAAGCCATTCTCGACCCGGTCTGGTTGAGCTATTGATCAAAGAATGAACCTCTTAATGGCCCACGTTATTAGTATCTTACCGTATTCTTCACCATCAGACTATAATCTTTATGGGCAAATTCGAAATCAACAAGACCACATCTGGCCAATTCAGATTTAATCTTAAGGCATCAAATGGTCAGGTCATACTAACCAGCGAATCATATACCACCAATCCTTCTTGCCTAAATGGCATTGATTCGGTCAAGACCAATTCACAGATTGATTCCAGATTCGAAAGACTCACCGCACGAGATGGAAGTCCTTACTTTAATCTGAAAGCTAGCAATGGTCAGATTATAGGGACGAGCGAAATGTATTCCAGCCTGTCTGCAAGAGTTTCAGTTAAGACCAATGCTCCGACAGCAAGTGTGGTTGATAATACAAAGTACCAAAGTGCACAACTCGAAAATTCCAGGCATTTATGCACTTCAGAAACATGGCCATTGTGTTAAATAGTTTCATTGGTGTGGTTTAGGTTTCTTGCATACGTCTTAGAGGGTACCTTTTGACCGGATCGAATCAAGGTCGTAACAACTTTGATTCCTAAAGGTCTGAGACCCAGCCCTTTTTTAAGAGGGGTTGGGTTCTCTATTTTTGCTATGACGATAAAAGACGCATCGTCACTATCTCAGCAAAAGGCCATGAAAGCAAATGTGCGGTACCCGAAAAGCTTCAATTACCGCACATTAAGACCTAAAAAAACCAAACTCAATTTAATTTACAGCTTTTTATTGGTTTACAGCTTGCGATTTTATTCACATGTGTACCGGTATACCGGTATCTATGAGTTTAGCCCACCTAATCCACCTTCAAATACTTATACATCGTGGGCTTACTTATCCCCATCGTCTCACAAATCTCCATCACAGTAAGCTCTTTACTATTGTAAAGCCCCCTGATTTTCTTTTGGGTTGCTTGATCAACTTTTTCCGGCCGGCCACCCAGCTTACCACGAGCTCGAGCAGCAGTAAGACCGGCCATCGTCCTTTCCCGGATTAAGTTTCGCTCAAATTCAGCCAGGGCACCAAAAATGTGAAAGATCAATTTACCGGATGGGGTAGTGGTGTCGATCGCTTCTTGCAGACTTTTAAAAGCTACCTTTTGTTCCTCTAGCTCAGTGACCCATTGAATAAGATTTTTCAATGACCTGGCCAGCCGATCCAAGCGCCACACCACTAGCGTGTCTCCGTCACGAAGATGCTCTCTCAATTTCGTTAATTCCGGCCGATCGGATTTGGTGCCGCTCAGCTTGTCCACATATATTTTCTTACACCCGGCTTTTTTGAGCGCATCGATCTGAAGATCCGGATTTTGATCGGTGGTACTTACTCTGGCATAACCTAATAACATGAAAGCAAATATACAAGTAAATAAACTTACAACATCCATTAAGTTAATTTACATAGATTATTTAACGGGTTTATTGCCTATAAAGAGAGTGTTTAAGGGGGTGACCAGGGTAGGAGGGGAGCTGTAAAGAAAACGGCCGTTTTATTTACTACCTGTTGGACACCGAAAGACGCACTACCTGTATGATTAGGGCTGTAGAAAACAATCTACAGTAATCGGACCGGAGGTTAGTCTATAGGAAACACCATCTCCTGTTGCTAACGTTTTGCCGTCGTGGTCTTGTATCAGAATTTGATCTGTCGTAAAAGGAACCTACACGGGCTCCCAGCCGAAAAAATCCTCTTACGTTCTTAAATCGAGGCATATCGATAACAAAAAATCCAATTCTACTATCGTCTATGTTAGTTCGACATTCAACTTCTATCTGAATCATATGAGGTGGTGGTTGGTTTTATTTTAATTAAAGTGATTAAATTAGAATTTTAAATTGCTGTGCGCAACTATTTATTCCCCCCCATAAAGACTCATGGTTGTACCCATTCCAAACGATATTCACCGCAGATTCTCGGAAAGGTCACACACAAAAAGATTGAAGTGAGTTCCGATTTCTCACAAAACGTAGCCATTATGTGCCCAAAAGATAGATCAGACGTTGAAGTTCTGCTGTCATAGCTCGTATGAAGGTCTATGGCTACAGATTTAAAAATGCAGCGTACTTCACGTAATAAACAGAAATAGAATCTTACTATCCAAATAGCATTACTTGTCACTCCTGCTTCTATACTTAAGGCTTATGATGATCAGTGTGTCCTCTAAAAATGTCAACTCATGGTGTTCGAACGGATCGAAGGAGATATGTTCCCCAGGCGTTACTATCCTCTTTGATAAGTTCTCACTGAAGCTACCTCTTACGCAGTATAAAGTCTCTTCTTCAACATGGTAATGTCTTGGAAAAAATGATCCTTTCCTTGATCTATTGAGAATGATCCGGTCTTGATCAAAATCAAGCTGATCAAAATAGGGTATACATACATCTTCCCACTCAAATAAAAGATGATCAGGATCCTTCAATATCCGATCCAGTACACCTGGTGAAATCTCCTCATAGTAGTCACTGGATATTTCAATAGATCTCCAGTTAATAAATTGACCTTGTTCATCATGCTGCGAAAACTGTATTGCGGCTTCATTTGTCTTGACAGCTTGAATCTGCATGGACTTCAACTGTGCTATTTCTAACTTCTTAACACTTAAAAGTTCATCCTTTAGCTCGATAATCTCTTGCAGTCGATTGACCTTTTCCTTCAGGTGTTTATTTTTTTCCCTAAGCACCACTTCTTGTCTCGTCCCATTGCTTTGTCCGTGGTCACTTTGGCCTTCTGCCGATGCATTTCCGCCCGGCAGATCATCAGTCTGGTCTGAGCCTACAAGATCATCAAGTCTAATGTCCAGTGCCTTGGCCATGTCTGAAAGCAAAGTGATTTTGGGTTGCACACCACGAAGCTCATAAGACGAAACGTTGCTTCTTGTTATTCCCAATTTAGCTGCAAAATCGTCTTGGCTCCAGCCTTTTTGTTTTCGAAACTTTCTAATATTATGAGCAAGACTCATCTTTCCTATGATTAATATGTTGTTCGTAATTCAGTAAAGATACTAACTAAATGTGCATATTAGTGACAATTAATTCTTAATTATAGTTAATTTATTGTTAAAATGATCATAATATTGGCCACATGCTACACGTATTGTTACTACTGTTATACATTTGCGACTCATAAGTGGCATCCGCATGTCACAAGGATAATCAAATACTTATATGAAAAATATCAAGGAAATGAAAATTAGACATTTAGTACCACTAGAGTTGGATCCTAGACCACGAACCAAAAAAGAGCTGAGCTCCATCACATGCAGAAGTTATGATACCCTCCGCCGTAAGTTAAAAGCGGAAGGAGTGGTAACCTCAAAGTGTCTGATTGAGATTCCTGACCAAGAGCTGATACTAGCCCTGATGGGATTTGATGTGATTTGATGTGATTTGGATGACGTCAAATTAACCTTTTGCACGATCATGCAAGATTTTATCTCAAATTGCCAGAATGTACTATTTATTGCTGTTATAATAGTTTGATTGTAGCGTTGTGAGCCCCTACTTTTGCATTATAATTAGATGCGGCGAACTAGTTCAAACTTCTAATTGTCAGCGTAATTCCGAAAAGCTGTAATAGAGTAGGTGTTCATTAAAAACCTTATGGTAATGTTATTCACTAAACTAAGAGTCAGGGCTTTGGCCATTGCACTCGCACTAATTACCCTTTCTATTGGGTGTGAAAAAGAATCCGACATCGTCAGATTGGATTCAATAGATAACCAAGAGTACGATGTTCATTCTTCAGAAATTGCTCCAATGGATGAAGCATTAAACGGATTGGCCGATTTTTTTGTTCAGGTCTCACAAAACAATCTACTGTTAAATGAAATGCAGACACTAAGTAGCAGATCAAGATCATACAAAATGCCGGTTTCAGTGGCAGAAGCCATCAGAGACATTAACGAATTTGATTTATCCAGCATCAAAAAGGCAGACAATGGTAATGCTCGAGAGCATTTTGATTGGCAAAAATTGGTAGAGGACAATCCAACCATCGATATTGAGATTCCAGACTTTAAAGACTTTCCAAGAAAGGATTGGTCTTTTGATAAGGTCGAGAAGATTGTGGTTGTTGATTCAAAAACAAAAGGTCGTGAAGATGTAGAATTTTATGATGTTTACGATGTTGCGACAGGAAAAAAGGAAAAATTATCTGCGGCCGTGCCTCCTGGAAGTTGGGTGATGATACTGAAGGAATCTGATCACAAAATCGCAATTGATCGTAACAGCGGTAAGTCCCTACATGGAAATCGAATAGAAGTAGATCCTGATAAATTCCTCTATTCCTCTGGGAAATACGATGTCTACACGATTGTCGATGTCTTTTTGGAATACAGTGACGAACCAAGTGGGATACCAGATGATAATAATAGTCATGCGCGGTCTTGTCTAAGAGACAGGACATCTAATGATTATATCTCCAAAATACGCGCTGTATCCTATTATGGCTTAAATCAATGGGCAGAAACAAATGTTATAATACAATCTGACTATGGTTGGACTGAATTCTTTCCTCCAAGTACATGGTCTCCACAGAAGGCCAATAAGGTTTGGTATGCCCAGAAAATTGATTTTGGTCATAATGGTTCAGTGTGGGACCACTATCTTAATTCAAATGGCCTTGGCACCGAAATTTTTGAATGGGATAATGCAACAATATCCTCTCGGATGACTTACAACTGGATGGAAATTGATGAGCCCGATACAGAACTAACAAATTCTTTTAATGTCCCATCGGGTACTGTCAAATACACCGTGAATGGAATCGAATACACACAATCATCCCCTTCGCAGACAACCACATACAAGACCACTCCAAAAAATGACCCATTAGGTGCTGCCACAGTAACCTATTGTGACAATTCTTCATGGCCAGGAACCCAATACAACACTGGGTCACTTTTATTCTGGGTTGGAGACTAAAGCGATGCCTATTTGTAATTAATGGAAAAATTAGGTGGACAGGCACAGGATGGATGTCTGTCCACTTTTTAATAACTCAATAGTTTTCACATAATTTAACAAAAATGAAACATATCTTCCTTTTGCTACTAGTCCTCTCCAATTGTACATTTATCAGTGCACAAAATTCAGAAGATACATGGATATTGGGAGGAGCTATCGGGTTTGATAGATCCCACAATACTTCGTTATCTATCAATTCACCGGAGATTCAATCATCTGACAATGTATTTACTTTCAGACCGTATCTTGCAAAGAGTATCAATGATAGGTGGTCAATCGGTCTAGCATCTGATTACTTGCTCGCTATTAATAATTCGGATCTTCTGGAGGATAACAAAACCGGCCGGATCGAGTCACAATCTGCTTCCTTTGGCGTTTTTGCCCGATACAATCTTTCGAAAGCAGACAAAAATCTAGGCTTCCGGTTAGAACCTTTTTTTTATATGAAATTAGGTAGATCAGCGATTCAGGAAAGAGATGTTGAGATATCTAGAGTAAACAGTACTGCATATGGTCTTAATGTTAGGCCTATTATAACCTATAAAATTAGTCCATCCATAAGTCTTATTGGCCGGTTGAGTGCTATTGGCTATGAGACAGGCACCTGGAAGATCCAACAACAATCGATTACCAAAGGGTTCTCTTCGTTTACTGGTACGTTTGATGTCACTAACACACAAATAGGCATTGAGTTCATATTGTAGCCTCCTCCTCCACTTGACGGAGATACGGCCCAGATTCATAGTATATTTGCCTTGCATTGCCATGGGAAGGTTTTATGCTTATTCTCCATGAATTATCTCTAAATGAATCTGAGACCAGACAAAACTTTAGTGCTACCGATAGTAGTATTTGGCATACTCTATCTTTTAATAGCCCTGGTCAACCATTATGCTTTCAGAACATACGCCCTTGATTTAGGGGCTTATACCAACGCACTATATGACTATTATCATTTTAAATGGAATGATAGCACCGTCTTTAAAGAAGTAGGTGAAAATCTGTTGGCCGACCATTTTGACCTGTATCTCCCGATCTTTTCACCTTTCGCTCTCGTATTTGGTACATATACGCTTCTAATTGTACAGATTGTGTTCGTGCTCATAGGAGGCGTCGGTGTATTTCGATATTTGAAACTTACGAATACATCTAATTTTGTTGCTTGTGCTTCTGCAATATATTTCTGGTCGTTCTTTGGCATATTTGCAGCCATTTCTTTTGACTATCATAGCAATGTCATCGCAGCAACTTTGGTTCCATGGTTCTTTTACCTATTGAAGAAAAGGCAATTGATCAGAACATTTCTATTGCTCCTATTTATCATAATTTCTAAAGAGAACATTTCTCTGTGGATGGCTTTTATTTGCCTGGGACTGGCGATTGAATATCGCCATGATACCCGGATTCGGAGGTTACTAATATTCGGTTCAGTTTTTTGCCTAATCTACTTCGTTACTATTGTGTCTTTGGTTATGCCGTCGATTTCCAACACCGGTATTTATTCCCATTTTCATTACAGTTCATTGGGACACAATTATTATGCTGCATTTGTTGACCTTATTAGACACCCCTATGAGTCCATAAGGTTGCTCTTCGTAAATCACACCGATAACCTTATCAATAATTACGTTAAGGCTGAATTGCATCTGATACTATTCTTTTCGGGCTTGCCATCATTATTGCTTAAACCACAATACATTTTAATGATCCTCCCCGTCTATTTCCAAAAACTCTATCACGATGATCCGTATATATGGGGCATCTTAGGTCAATATAATATAGAGTTTGCCCCGATTTTGGCCATTGGCATCTTTGTAGTTTTGGCTGAATTTAGAACCGAAAAACTAAGAAAAATTCTGGTCCTTGCTGTGCTGGTGATGACTATAGCGAGTACATTCCGGACTATGGACAATACCTTATTATTTTCAGATAAATCCCAAATTAGATTCTATCAGAAAAGGCACTATGTCAAAGAGTACGATATCGGCAAAGTCCATATGTTGTTATCAAAAGTACCAGATCACGTTGCTGTAAGCGCTATGTCACCTTTTGTACCACATTTAGCTTTGCGTGACAAGGTATATCAATTTCCAATTATTAAAGACGCTGAATATATTATCTATTCCATGAAAGAAGGTAAGTATCCACTATCTGAGGAAGCATTCGCTTCTCTCATTTCAGATGTAGAAACTTCAGGACAATGGAGGATTGAACAGAAAGACGAGGATCTGACCATATTGAGGAAGGCCTCCAAGTAAAAGTCGGCCTCAAACGTGCAAAGCTGCCTGCGATTTCACCAAGAAAAATTGTGTGGGTATGGTGACGATTCCTATCAGCTAACTTCATCGTTCAATCAGGCACCAATTTTTTGGCTGCAGCAGCGGGCAGTGCTATCAATCCAACGCTATACTGGTCAGCCGGTACAGACATGCGCTTTGCAACTTCGACATCTAATTTAGGAGGTGGCAGTTATTCTGAAAAGTTCATATTCGAATCCGACGGAGATTTTGTAATTAATCCCTTGGCTGCTGGAAGTGCCAGACTTACTGTGTTCGGTACTAGCACCGATAGTCGACCCACAGGCTATATAAGTTCAGGTGGTAATGATTCAAATGAACATGCTCTCTATGTCCTTGCCAGGGATGGTTCTGGGTTTTCAGCAGATGTCTTAAGGTTAGCCACCAATAGAGGACTAAGTTCGGGATACAACTACATTCAAGCAATCGCTGATGAAGATGGTACTCCATCGTATCCTTTCACTGTGAGGGGAGATGGGAATGTTGGTATAAAGACTAATAATTTCGGGACATCGGCTGCAGGTGTTCTTGCGATTGGGAATGGTACAGCTCCATCAAGCTCCCCGACTGATCAGGTACAATTATTTGCAGCAGACGCCGCATCTGTATCCGAGTTGAAAGTAAGGGACGAAGCTGGAAATGTAACGACCCTCTCTCCCACAATTTTTCTCTGATCGGACAGCCTTCACATGAAATGGCTTGGTCCTACTATTCGGAGAAAGACGGGAAAGCTATCAATGTAGATATGTTCAGAGTCGTTCAATTATTGGAGGAATTAACTGGTGAAAAACTACTATACATCTCTGATCTGCAAGTAAATCCAGAGAAAAGATGATGAGTGATCAGATTGAAAGCAAAATCTAATCCTTGCAACCAACCAAAAGAAAAGAACCTTAGTTGACAATATTCAAAATAAAGAAAACCATGAAAAAGATTCACTCCATTTTTCTTTTTGTCTTCCTCCTAACTTCAATATTAGATGCTCAGGAGGATGGTATCACCGTAAAACAAAATAATGTCGGAATTGGAACGACGGATCCTCAAACAGTCCTTCATATTGACGGACAAATTGCACCTGAATTAGTGATAGAATTTGATGATACCACGGGAGGCTATGGAGAATTTCAGCTTCGCGATCAAAATGCAAAAAAATGGTCAATTGGAACGTCCAGAAATAGTTCGACATATCCAAATTCATTCTACATCTGGCAGTACACAGACTCAATCAATAGTTCGGTTAATAAGCAAAGATTTACGATCGGCAATCAAGGAAATGTGGGAATTGGAACCCAGGCACCAGCTTATCAATTGCACATGCAAGGTACCAGTAATAGGATTGCTCAATTCGAGAGTACGAATGGTGGTGCAACTCAATTAAGATTGAAAAGTACCTCATCAAGTAACCGGAGGTTAATCGGTGAATCCGATACCCAGGTAAAGAACCAGATTTCATTTGAAAATAATGATTTGAAAATTTACGGGCAAACGGCTTCAACCAATCCAGTTAATATTAGAACCGACGGGACCAACAATGTTGGTTTCAATCAAATAAGCTCATTCGGTACTTCAGCTAACGGTGTTATCGGTATCGGTGAAGGAACTGCCCCAACCACTAGTCCGGCAAACATGATTCAACTTTATGCTGATAACACTACTTCATCTTCAGCCGAACTAAAGGTTCGCGATGAAGCAGGTAATGTCACGATTCTTTCCAATAGTCAATTACAAAATCTCTCCTATACAGCAGGAACTCGACAATTGAACATCTCCTCCGGAACTGGCGCAACACTTCCATTATTCACCAGTTCCCAAGCTGGGTTGTCACCTGCATCTGGTGGTGACACCACCAAGTTTTTGAGAGCCGATGGTACATGGAAGAAGCCACAAATTTCTAGCGGATTGTCATCTATAACTACAAGCAATTTTAATGTGACCTCAAACACAACATTAGCCAATATTCCAAACTTGTCATGCAATGTTGAGGCCGGTAAAACATATGCATTGGAGGCTGTATTGTTTACATCTGGTGGAAGTGGTGGAACGAAAGTTGCAATATCAGGCAGTGCTACCAGTTCATCAACAATATATTCTGGATACGCTGTTATTCTGTATGCAGGAATCCAAGGATATGCTCGTAGCACTTCTCTTGGAGGTGCAGTGGTGACTTCGTCATATAATGGTGGTGATATCAATATAACTGGAACAGTCCAAGTTAGTGCATCAGGGACTTTAACAGTACAGTTTGCTCAAGGTTATTCAAATGCCACTGCAAGTACAGTGTTGGCTGGAAGTTTTTTTAAGCTGACCCCAATTTCGAACTGAGAAGATATTTTAAGAAAAACCCACCCTTCCCACCTTTCACTTATGATGGAGTCTATAATAACAATTTGGCTTTGGACAAGGACTGTGAATTATAAAATTCAAAAAAAATGATCAAAAAAATTATAGGTAGCGCAATATTTTTCATTTTGCTATTCGCTACAGGATATTCAGGCATCTATGCTCAAACACAAAGTACAAGAATACTATTAAATCAAAACGGAATTCAATCGGTCAGGCTACTGGACTCGACAAGACTTGAAAATGCTCGGATAAAGTCAAATTATGTGCAATTGCAACAGAATTTCTTATTGACTGATTCTGCGGGACTTGAAATTGTACTTTCCGATTCGTGTATTTTATCTACAGAAATTGATATTTCGCTGGAATTTAGCGCAGACACCTTTATTTACCATATTATGGATGGGGATATTTTAGATAGTGACGAAATTGTAATCACGTCATCTAATCTAGAGGTTGGAGATACCATTGAGTTTGCTCGATCTGAATATTACATCTATCTAATTCATAACAGCGTAGTCCTGGACTATTTTGCATTTACCTCCGCAGACACAATACTGCGAACCGCGTTAAAAGTAAACGCGGCTAATAATTGTCATCTGGAACTAAAAGTAAAAGAACTGACCATTCCACCGGTGGATACTTCCGTGTTCGAATTTCTAGACACACTCCTAATCGTAGCCGAAGGCGACTCAGTAGGTCCCTATTTATTACGTACATCGGGATCAACAAACGCTTCGATAGATATCGCCTTAATTACCGATAGTACTCCTCATTTTGACAATTATAGTACCATCAATCGAGTTTTTAGCATTTCTGACACCCTTTACTATTCATTTCTCACGGATTCGATTAATGGATTAAATGATGAAAATGACAGTTATATTTTCGAGTTAACAACTCTATCTCCATATTCCATCATTGGACCTCGATCAAGACTTCACGTGGTCGTCGTGGACGACATCCAGGACTCACTCACTGCCATTAACCCCGCTGGTATTATCATCACTGCAGTAGATAACCAGGTGGATGATCTGGATCGCGTTTCTCTGACGAATTTAACCCCGATTTATCCCAATACTTCTTTTTCCATCGCCAATGCTCTTTATGAAAAAGTTTCCAATGGGCATGGAAGATGGTATGGCTCTAGTGCGATAAAGAGCCCTAATATTGCCTCCCAGAAAATCACCTACACCGGTAGTTCTACTCTACCCATTGGATCCGTGATCTGCTTTGATATTCCGAGTACAGGTACCGGACCGGCTCTTTTTGTTAAAGATTTTGAGATCAATGGAATTACATCCAGTGATTTCACGATCGAAAATGATGGAAATGTTGCTGATCCCGATATCAGCCTAAGTATTGAGCATCCGGAAGCACTTTTTCTCATGCAAGGATCATGGGATTTTAATAGTGAATATGGCGAATTTTTCGGATCGGTATTGCATGGTGTTCAAATTGGTAGTGATTGGCTGGATGACCTCTTTATCAATCCTACATATATTTCCGATAAGCCCGAAGATATTGCCTGTTTTACCGCCGATTGGGGGGGCAGTTTAAAAATTGCTACCTATTATAACTGTGACAACGGCTACAGTGAAACCAGCACCCTAACCATCATGTCTGAAATATCACAAGCTGCCAATTGGGTTTTTGAAATTCCTACCACCGCTCTTGATCTACCGACCAATATTTGTCAAATGCAATGCGACATCGAAGTGCTTGATACCTTTTGGTACATCAGTGTAAAGGACTTGATCATTCCTTGTGAGGACGCATCCAATTATCAGAACCTGGTCGATGATTGGCTTAACTCATATGGTAATGGTGCAGCATTTTCCTCTTGCGGCATAATTTCCATTACCAATAACTATGATAGTCTGACACTCGTATGTGGTACTTCTACGATGACGGAAGTCATATTTACAGCAACCGATTCTTGTAGTCACAGTTTTGCTGACACGGGACTGATTATTATTACCGATACGATTGCACCTATATGGACCTCTGCTCCGGAACCATTGACGCTATTCTGCATCGATTCAACCATTGCGGATAGTTTAATCAATCATTGGCTGAGTGGCTTTGGCGGAGGTTTAGTTTTTGATGCATGTAATAGCGTGGTGATCGTCAACGACTACAATCCTCAACAATTGATTTGCGACAGCATTTTAACCGTCACCTTCACGGCCACCGATGATTGTGGTAATCAACAAATCGAGCAATCTTATATTGAGATCCAGGACGATGTCCCTCCTGTCTTTATTACTTATCCCCACAATCTATTTCTGTCTTGTGATGGAGGTTATGATATTCAAGATACGATTGCATATTGGCTGGGTGAATTTGGATATGCATCCACCATGGATGAATGCAGTAACGTCACAACTTATTTTTTAATTCCGCCCGGATTGGATAGTATTTCCTGTCCGGTGGACACTTCCATTCAAGTCTCATTTTTCATCCGGGATGATTGCTACAACTACGCTAAAGCTGACGCCTATATTTATATTAGATCGAGCACCGATACTTGCGATACCAATATATTCCTCGAACAAGATTCAAATGTCCTGGTCGTAAAGGATTTTGATTGTTCGGGCGTTCGATTTATGAACTGGGAATATCAGACCGTAGGTGATAGCACCTGGACTTTTATAACCCTGACCCAGGACACGATTCTCCCTCCAGTTTTAGGCCAAGGCACTTATCGAGTAACAACCAGTTGTCATGGCGAGTGTCCGGATACCCTGGAAATTTACTATCCGGTTTGTGATAGTCTTAGCATGGCCATTGAAGATTCCGCTATAGGTCTAAAATGGGGCACTTTATTGTATGGTAGTCAACCGGTCACCAATTACTTGATTTCATGGGTGGATGAATCGGGAGAAGAAGTGTTTAGATCCGCTGCTGGAGTTTATTATGATACGACCACGCTTCCGCATCCTTTACCGGTATTTCAACCGGTCTTACCCGGAAAGTATTTACCGATCATACTTGCCAGTGATTTTGGAAATTATCTAACCTGTTTTGATAGTGCAACAGTTGAACCTCTAGAGTGTGGTAATGATTATTCATTTGATTATGATGGTGTTGGAGGTATTATTGCATCACATGAAGCAGAATTTGAAATAACAGATTCCACTTGGTTAAAATTCTGGTTTCAAACGAAATTCGGTCCAATCGGAAATCCAGATCGCTTACTAGTAGTATATGATGGTGATACCCTCCTCAACACCGGATTCATCCTCTGGGATGACCCCCATTTCAGAATGGTTCGGGTCAATCATGTTACAGGTGTAGATCGAGTCAAAATTTTCATTGAAAATCAAGGATCGCCAAACACAATTACTAAATACATCATGAAAGTTAAGTGCTGTGATGCCTACATGGATTGTGATTCGCTGTCTTTAGGGTCCCAGGAGTACGGATCAATAATCGCTAGTGGTACACCGGGAAGTTGCAGCATTACACCCGTGCCGGACACTACTTGGACCCATGAATATTTTTGGGATCATTACTGTCTTGATCTTGACATTCTAGAGGTGCCAACCAATCTTAACCTAAATTCGAATCGTACTGTTTGTGCCACTGGATCAAGTGTATTTGCCACTTGTACAGATGGTGATTCAATTGTGGTTTCCAATTTAGCTTCGGAGGGCTATTCGAGTGGAATTGGTTTTGTTCTCAATTTCTCCACAGATATGTCCAGCTACTACTCAAATCTTAAAAATAAGTTACAGGCGATCGAAAGTGATTCAAATAGATACGTCAATTTGACTTTCAACGAGTACACCTGTATCGACGATGAAGATCCTAAATACACGGTGTTCTTTTTAATTCCACTTGCAAGTGAAATTACTTTCGATGATGACGACCATAAAATAATCTATGTATTGGATTCCATTAACCCTTATGATTCAGCAACTTTTAATTGCAGTGGCAGCATGAAGGGAATCTATAATATTCTTAATTCTAAATTTAGTTACAATTCTTCTGACACGATTTTTGATTCCTATGGATCAATATTTATAAGTCGTCAATCAACTATACAATCGAACTTTTTTGCAGGAAATGGAACCACTACTCATAAAACATTTACGAATGACTCCTGCACTATTCAGAGGACCATTGCCCTATCAGCTTTAGACTACGAGTGTGCTTGTGATACCTGGGTTCTCAAAGAAAATGGTATCACCATCGACAGTGGCGGTTCAACATCCTGTCCAATTCCAGACTTTGCACATCAGTCATCTGAAATCACCTATTTGCCGGACGATTATTTCAAAATTTATCCCAACCCCACTCGAGGTGTCTTAAAGATTGATTTTATCAATCCGATCGGGGAAGACATAACCATAGCAGTTCTTGATTTAAATGGCCGATTAATAAAACAACAAAAGTATTTAGCCATTAAAGGATTTAATACCACCGAAATTGATATGAATGAAACACCGGTTGGCATGTATATTCTAAACCTACATGGTCAATCCCAAACTAATTCGGATCGATTTATTTTAATGCGCTAATACCTAATATCATCTCCTAATTCAGAAAACCTGTCGCGATGAAACTTAACGACTTCAAGTATATTGCTTTGTTCATTCTTGCATCCACCTTTGTTCATGCTCAACAGATTGATCCCACTACGAATTATATGCCATCACCCGATGCGGCTGGTTTGGGAAAGTACGGCGATGTCTCAGTTGGCTACCACACTGGTTCTGCCGGAATTAGCATTCCCCTTATATGAATTAAAGGGAAAAAAATTGTCCGTGCCTATTTCGCTCAGTTATAATTCCAGTGGAATAAGGGTAGATGAAGTGGCCAGCGCAGTAGGCTTGGGTTGGAGCCTAAATGCAGGCGGCGTAGTGACAAGAACAGTAAGAGGTTTGCCTGACGAAGATCCGAATGGCTGGCTTAATACAGGACCGATAACCGAGGTCCTAGGTAGCGCTGTTCTTCAAAAATCCGCTTTACGAGGTGAATTGGACACGGAGGCGGACGAATTCTTCTACAACTTTTTAGGCTATACAGGTAAATTTGTTATTGAAAAAGGAGGAGAAGTAAGAACCATTCCTTATAACAATTTAAAAATTATTCCAAATGAATACCTGGATCAATTCATCATACAAACACCTGATGGGAGCGTTTTCCTATTTGCAAATCTGGAATCTGGGACAAATGAAACTTATTGCGACCTTAGCCATGATGAACCACATTTTCCCGTCACTTCCTCTTGGTACCTTACGGAATATCAGAACCCAGCTCAGACCAATGAGATAATTAAGTTTAAATATAAGTCATCTGAGACCACTTATATTTCAAATTACAGTGCTGAAGCTTATGGAAGACCGCTCATTCTACAAACTTACCAAGGTCCAAAGCAACACTGCAATTTTAACTGTAGCAAACCGTTAGATGACCAATGTGTAAATATAGCTCGCACACAAACGCTCTACCTGGATTCCATTATTACAGCAGTTGGCCATGTAGTCTTCCAACACCGGCAACGTACCGATATTAATGGTGGGCTTTCTTATGATACACTACTGGTTTATGGCGCAGCAGATCAGCTGTTGCAGCGCATAACGCTCAATCATTCCTACTTTCATTGTCCTGGCCGTTCATTTGATGAAACATTGAAATATACGTTTGATTCTACCGATACACACTTCCGTCTAAAACTCAACTCCGTGATAATCGAAGGACAACCAGATGGAGAGCTCACGTATGACTTACAGTACTATGAAGATCAGTCTCTTCCGCCAAGATTAAGCCTTGCTAAAGACTATTGGGGATTCTACAACGGTAGAACTTCCAATATTAGTTTATTGCCATCCATACCAAATCAATTGAATGATAATTTTGCGGTAAAACTGGCAGATCGCAGGCCTGTGAAAGAGTTTATTAAAACAGGAATGCTTAAAAAAATAGAATTCCCCACAGGGGGTTCACAAAGTTTTGAATATGAAGCACATGATTCTAAAAGTGATCCCGACTCTGTCGAGCAATTTGTGGCTAAGTCACAATTCATAGGTCATCTTTTTGACTCAGATCCTGCCATAGAGACATTTTCGATTTGCAACCTTGAAGGTACCGCAGTATATGACTTAGAAATAGACTATACTTGGACCCTCAACGTCCCGGATGAGATTCTTGTAGATATCTTGGTTGGTAAAACGTCACACTCTATCTACATAAATCCTGATCAAGGAGATGGATCTGCCACTGCAAGGATTTCATTCTTTATTGACACCTGCATTGATATCACAGTCAGAAGCTACGGACTCACTAATTCACTTTCGATTGATCGGCTAAGATATTCCGTAAAAGAAAATGTGCTAATTGATGAAGGAATAGCTCAGGTTGGAGGTGCTAGAATTAGAGAAATCGTAACTGATGATAAAGAAGGGAATACTCTTCATAGGACATTTAAATACGTTGATGAAAGTGGCAATTCGAGTGGCAATTTGAATTTTAGACCAATCTTCGATGGAATAAGAGGTACAAATTTTTTATGTGTTGCCCCAGAAACAGGGCCACTTCTCTTAGACTGTTATTGGGCTTGGAAGAGTAGCAGCTCCGCTATTCCTCTTGGTGAATATAACGGCAGTCACATTTTTTATGAGCGAGTTGAAGAATTTTACAACGAGGGCTCTTTAGGTAAAGGTGTTTTTGAGTATAATGTTGTTTTCAGCACTCAAGCAGATCTTACCGGATTTCAGATTGATGATCTGGATGATACTTATGTGAATGCAGCATTGGTCGGCAAGCCATTAAACAATGAAAATTGGAAATCCGGTTTTTTAATGCATGAGGCGCATTATCAAAATAACCTGCTAATTAATGAAAAGGAGTATCACTATACCTTCGATATATCTCCAACAAATGGCAATAAAACCATCGAGTGTTTAGGCGTGCCGATCTCACCAAGTACAGTTTTGTTAAAGGAGGGTTCCTTTCCACACGTCTTTTACAAAACCTACTCAAACTGGTTCACTTTAGACACGGTCATTGAAAGATTTTATGATGATGCTGGTTCAAACTTTGTAGAGAAAGTCACCACCAATGTGTATGATCCGGACAATTTAATGCAGATTTCTTCCTCTTTCGTAAACTGTGACGGAGCGGTTTATACTGATAATACTGTCTATGAACAAATAGGAGATTTTGACCAGACGCCTGGTGAATACGTTATCTTAAACAAAGAAACCACCACCAAAAAAGGAAGCCAGATTATTACTGGTGCCCAATATACATATCCTTCAAGTGGTCCCCTTCGATTGCCAGTTACGATTCATAACTACGAGGGCTCGTTTGGCTGGGATCTTTACGGTACCTATGGTGCATATAGTAGTGATGGCTATCCTGCTACTTTCACCAAAGCAAATTATCCTCCAGTGGTATACACTTGGAGCAACGGCCTCCTTTTTGACCAAGTTTTTGCCGACTTCACCTGGCATTTTGGCTACGATGATAATCATCGCAAACTTGATTCATTGATTCAAGTCGATGGGCAAGTCATCACATACAGCTATGATGGGCTACAACGCTTAAAAACAATGACTGAACGTGCAGGTAAGCGGGTCACCTCACATGCTTATACCCTTGGGGGGCCTAATTTTATTACCACCAGCACTAGTTATGATGATGCCCCTACCCGTACGATCGAAAAACATTTTGATGGCTTAGGTCGATATCTCCGGACAAATTCTATCGCCTACGATCCGCAAGGAGGTGGTGATGTGATTACGGATGGAGGAAGCCTCGATCCGCTCGGCAGAATGATCAAACAAGTTTTTCTGCCAGACACCTATCAAACCAATACATATGAGGGATCACCTCATGGCAGAATATTGGAAACCAGATTTCCGGATGGAGCCACTATTCAACAAGGATATCCCTATACCAACTATTTCGTTACCCAGGTGATTGACGAAAACGATCACCCCACCACCACAACCACCGATTTGGTCGCGAAGCCGCATCAGGTGAAGAATGCGATCAATGGTATCACTGCATACTACTACAATGGTTTCGATAATATAGACAGCATAACCACGCCTGAAATGAATATGTATTCGTATGGATACGATAGCAAACAACGACTCGTTTCAAAGTCGGTACCCGGCGGGGGGCCTGTTACTTTTATCTATAATGATCGTGACTTAATTGAAACGACTACCGATGCTAATAGTAAGGTCATTCAAAAATACTACGATGTACACAACCGCGATTCTATCGTTACGATTGATGGCAAATCAATCGTTTATGACTATGATAAAGACCGTCTCACTGACAAAGGTGCACAGAGTTTTGGTGGCGTAACCTTAACGGATGAATATATCTATGACGTGTATGGTCGTATTATGACCCAGAACAGTACTACCATTGCAGGAGAAGACGCCTACGACTTTTCTTACCTGCATTCTGATTTAACCATTACCAATAACCGGGAACGCAGTGATGTTATCCTCAATCAGAATTTCTCGTATGACAACTGGGGGCGCCCAGTAAATCACGATTTGGGTATCAGTAATGGTCCTTCCGCTACCATCCAGGCTAATACCTGGAATAAAAGAGATGAATTGATCGCAAAGGGCCTCTTTGGAGAAACTGGTAAGTTGCTGCAAGCACAAAAATTTATGTATCATATTCGCGGCTGGCTCACTGATATCAATAAAGTGGAATCTGGTATTGACCTGACTCAATTAATGGCTTGCGATGCCATCCCTCCTGGTGACTCCATACCGGATTTTTTGGCAATAATGAAGAAGAAACTGATACCACCTTTTCGATTCAAGACATTCTAGATCGTCGCTTTCACCAAGATTTTGCATTGGGGGGCTTCAACCGTTGTGCTCAGACGGTGTGTGATACCCTCGATTGTGACAGTATGACTAAACTGCAGCAATTGACCGATATCACAGAGATCTTGCAAATGATGAAAGACAGTCTCTTAGAGGAAAATTCCATTGTGTGTGAAGGCACTTCCGTTTTAACCACCCATACCGGCAATGCTCGATCCTATCTAATTCCCAGTAAATTATTTCGCATCCGCCTTTGTGATGGCTCTGAATATTACATACCAGAGCAATTTCTGAATGAATTATCCGGCACTTACGAGATACTACAAGAAATTCCTGTCACGGATATTAATCAAACGTTCAATATTCAAAGAAAATCCAGACCAGGCCGGGCCACCCTATCTGAACTTTTACCTAATATAGCGGATGGTGAAAACCTCGAGATCAATAACTATTCATCTTGTCAAATCGAAGAGTGTATCGAAGTGACTCCACCGGTATGTGACTCTGCTTCTACTACGGCTCAAAATCATTTTCTGGATTCGCTAAAATCCATCAATAACAATATTGATGCAAGTGCGCTAGGATATCCGCTGAATCTAGTAAAAGTGTTGCTTTGTAACGGTACCGAGGTTTACTTGTTGGAAAGTGAATTGAGTCTATTGCCAGGAAATTATACCTCGATACAAACCA
>JADJTQ010000012.1 GCA_016711125.1 Saprospiraceae bacterium
ATTCAAATTTTGGCTATCGCACTGCCCGCATAGCCATTTACAGTAAGTCACGATACGGAGAATGATTAAGGAATAAATCTACTGGACAACATTTATTCTACTTTGCTTTATGGATCAAAGCCTTTTCCTGATGGTTTAGAATTGCCAGTCGCATAGTTTCGGATTTATTGAATCCTTGCGGGTAAATGTACTTGCCAACATCCTGTCCTGTTTTATCTTTTTCGACTGGCAATCTATTATCTCTGGCGTAAGGATCATTTCTGATGCCCGTCACTTGCCAGCTGATTTTGATAAAAGGTTTACCGGTTGTGATCTGGAAATTATTATCAGCTATTTCTCTCGAAACATAAGTCTCCGCATATTGGTTTATGCAAGTAAGTTGATATCGATAATCAATATTTAATGTTTGAAACCAATTGGGAAGTTCAACTTCAGCAATCCCATTTTCGTCTGTGATTATCACCCCATCATAGATATTCTTCATATCGGGAGACTCGACAAAAGAATGCATTAGGTACTTATTGTCTGGATCAATCGGATGATCAATCATAAAAGCTCCTGCATTTTTGATCAAAGTACCAGCGATCCATGTGGTTCCAGTAAATAAACCTGCATATCCTCCTGCCACCATGGTGTTGAGCTCCCCTCGCACGGCTTGTCTATCCACATTAGAACCTGTTGCTGTACCTTGGGCTCCAATATAAGGTCCTTCGGAAAGTGAGCCACCTGTACCTCCTTGACAAAAGATGCCAAAATTACCCCCATATGAATAGATTCCATTATCACCCCCGTTTGAATAGATTCCATTTTCTCCGCCATTGGAATAGATTCCATTTCCTATGCCACTTAATGCATAAAGGGCTTCTGAGTTAGACGAATAAGTATAAATACTTCTGTTTGGACTCCGGACATCTAAGTTCCATTCGGTATTGCAGTATGACCAATCAGCACACTCCCACCCCCATGCTGGATCCAAAGATTTCTTGGCGTGAAAGAAGCATAGTCCCATGAATAAATATAGCCGTTATCCCCGGACGATCCGATACCAATCCCCGAACCAACTGATGCTGGCAATGGTATTGTCTCCACTGGAACCAGCTTGTTCCATTGACTTGGAATCGTTGCGCTTGTAGATTCAAAAGTATAGCAATGCAGGACAATGTAAATACGACTATAGTTTTCATTTTTATTTGAAATTATGACAAATATTCAATATCCATTCTGTGAAAATAAATCTTATAATATTTTTGAATATTAAGTTCAAGCAAGTAGCACTGACCGACCGTCGGTATGATCTAGACGGAGTAAAGGGACGGCTTTGTAACGTTGTTCTATTAGACAAAAAGACGTGTCATGTTTCAAGAAGTAGAAGTTTCGAGATCTTGGTTAATTAACATGCAATCTTTGCAGTTGCATGTTAAGACTAATACCTAAGCCAGGTAATACTGCTTCCTTTGGATCATCCAAAGTTTCCTGATGATAGGGAGTGAGGAGGTTCTACATGTCCCGGCTTTCGAGGCTCTCTTTTGGTAATCCAGGCCATTTTTGTGGGGAACTTTGCTCTTTATCAAACACCGCGAATATAGATTCGCGACTTTCTGTGGCTATCTGAGAATATTTGTTACCCGAGAGAGCAGTCCCTATATATGCTCCCGCAATGGAAACAACTTTGCTTATTATCAAACACCACAGATGCAGTTCATTTGATTCACTCAGAACAATAACTCCGATCGGGTTTTGTACCCTGACCCTATGATATCATATCTCATCAGAATTTTGTAAATTGGATAGTAGTAATTACGATGCTCTTTCAAAAAGGATAACCAAAAATGCCTCCTCGTTGTCCAACTTAAAATCACCACATCATGATCTTCGATTTTCATACCCACAACACAATCCGACACTACCATACGGAAGACAAAGACAGCAAAAAACTACCTTGGACCATTGGAATATTAGTGAACGGTCAAGCAGGTCAGAACGCAGATATAAGGCACTGGTCAAGTTCTTATCTAAGCAATTGGCCATTGATAATCAGTCGCATTTCCGGGCTTATGCCGATGGAGATGTCCGTACGGTATGTACCGCATTGTACCCGATCGAACAGGGTTTTACCGAGGTGAGAAATTTTTTAGCGAGTGTGGCAGAGAATGTATTCATTAATGAAAGAAAGCTGATAGCGGCAGTGATTGGTATTAGTGAAGAAGCGGTGGAAGTCATCCATGCAACCAATTATAAATATTTTATTTCCCTTGCAAGAGAAAATGGTGGGCAAGGGTGACGATGCGGTCATGCTATTCTTGGGCCAGTTAATATTGGCTTGCATCTGAAGCAGCAAGGCGTCCATCACCAGGGTTTGCCCAATCGATATGCTCCGGGGAGATCTTATCAGGTTGTGAAAAATTACCTCCTGTCAGCAATGGTTTTCGGCATCATCATCCACATTTATCCACAATAGCCTGGATACTAAAAAAGTGCCGTTCGGATACTTCTAAAACTTTCGCTTTTAATTACCGTCAGGC
Organism: Saprospiraceae bacterium; assembly: GCA_016711125.1. GTDB lineage: Bacteria > Bacteroidota > Bacteroidia > Chitinophagales > Saprospiraceae > JABDMH01. The sequence goes on from JADJTQ010000012.1 coordinate 2,523, forward strand.
AGATCGACTAATGGCATTAGATGATCCCGATATCCAGAAGAAATATAATTATAAAGTATTGTGGCCTGATGTAGATTTATGGGGTCAGGGCAATGATGGATATTTAAAAATTGATTTATGGTGATTTTTTTAAATTGCCCAGAAATTTCATCTTTCTAAATCAGTTACCCATAATCAATGCATATTTAGAGTTGGATTCTAAATCTAATGTAATGGATCCTGAGCAAGAGATGGAGTGAGTCTCCCAGATTATCTATTCTGATTCCTCCTCCAGTTCCTCAACCAATTCAAGCACCCAATTGATCACTTTTGGGCTGAGGTACTTGGAGATACCGGCCTTTCGTGAAGCCATCTGTAAAATACCGATATTTTTGGGACCCATATTTTTTTCGGTGGCCAGCGTTATGTAATGATCCCATTCTCTATGGGTGATAATGTCGAAATTGGCTCGCATGATATCGAGGTCGGTGGGGTCATTAATGTCGTACTTGGGCATATTTCAGATTTTAACTATAAGTCACTCTATGCGACCGTTCCAAAAAATTGAGCAGCAAAAATATCTGCTTTAAAGCAAATAATCAGAAATATCTTGAGGTGTGAGGATATTTTAAGAAATGGCTTCGGTACAAGTTGATCCAGCAATTGCAACAGAGGCCATTTATTATAGAATAGGTGAGGTTAGCTCTATAGTAGTCGTCTTATGCTGCCAGTTTGAGTAGACAGTCGATCTTTTATGTCGAGAAACAAAAATCTATATCCTATTGCTCCTACCAGCCCAGACCTGTGAAATTGGGTTTTCTGGTCATGCTCGAAATACTATCAAAATACATTCGCAGCTTTTGTGATTTATTTGTGGATTGTCCTAGCAGAAACTGGTGCAGGCCTTCCTTTATCGCCGAAACCTTCGGTCAGGACCAAAAGTGGAGCTCGGTCACTTGTGGACTGATCAACCCCATTGATAAAAGGACTATCCTTCAGGTTACCGGGCAGAAAATAGCTGCTGTTTGTATGAATCTCGATCCGCAAACAATGCGCGGTGTGTCGAATCTCTCGTTGATGAACCAAATATCTCATGTGTAAGATAGCAGAATCAGGATTTCTCCGTATTTGTAATGACAGGATAATCAATTGATTAGATATTTTAGATTTTATTTTGTTTAACATTTAATACAAAAAGTTAAACAAAATGAATCCTGCTTCGTTCATAGTTCATTCATCATTCACAATAACAAATCTAATTATGAAAAAGAGTATGTTTTTTACGTTAAGTCTGGTCTTCGGTCTATTTCTGGCTAATGTCAATGCTCAGGACAAAAATATTGTCGAATTAGCAGTTGGTACCGAATCTTTGTCAACTTTAGTCACAGCGGTGAAGGCAGCCGGTTTGGTTGAGACTCTCAGCAGCGAAGGTCCTTTTACAGTTTTTGCACCAACTAATGATGCATTTGCTGCTCTCCCTGAAGGCGTATTGGCTGACCTATTAAAGCCGGAGAATAAGCAGGCCTTGATTTCGGTCTTGACCTATCATGTGATTCCAGCAAAAGTTATGTCAACAGACCTGTCAGATGGACAGAGTGCAGCAACGGTCCAGGGTGAAAGCATTAGGGTTGATCTGAGCAATGGCGTTAAAATTAGTGGAGCAACCGTCACTGCGGCTGATATTAAGGCCTCAAATGGTGTAGTACATGTAGTAAATGAAGTGATATTACCCCCATCTATGCAGACCACTAATTAATCTGGTAGAAGTTTGAAAAATTGAAACCCCGGTGCTTCGTGACCGGGGTTTTCTAATTTATACCGCACCATGCAAGGTACCTCCATATGTAATTTGAACATTGAAAACCAGAGTTTTGGAGTAAACGTGGGAAAACCGGAGCGATAGTTTTAATGACGGAATTTAACCTATTGTAGTTTATAGTCTCGATGTCGTCCATTCTGCCTCGGCTTCTTCAAATCCTTATGTAGCATTCCGGTTTTCAAAAGTAATAAAATGGAGAGTCTACTCTTCTGATTTGGGTTATCCACTTTTCGCCTTTTTTAATCATTGAAATTGAGCTGTGAACCAGACATTGTTTTCCCATCATTATTCCCATTCATATGGGTAATTCTTGAAAAAACACCTAATACGAGGAGTCCCGGGCTAATGTACCAAGGGCATATGATACTAAGGATTAGGATTATTAAATGATTTTTGAATTCGAAGATGGATCAGAGAAAAGAACTTCAATGGAATTGATCCTCCACCCTATGTAGAATTACCATGGCCAGGATAGTTACTTAATCAGATTGTGCAGCGACAACTGTTAAGCACCCTCAATCAAAACAACTAGATTTGGCCACTTTCCTTCAAGATTCGCTCCACTTCTATAGGAGTAATGCCTACAATATTGGCAATGAGATTAAGTCTGATACCCGACTTATAGGCATTTAAAATTACGTCCTTTTGCTTCTGAGCAATGCCCTTCTCAATGCCCTTCTCAAGGCCTTTCTCGATGCCTTTCTCAATAATTTGATCGTACGTACTCATAATATCTGATCTTATTGGTGGCGGAAGTTCGGCCAGCAATTCCTTCAATTTCTCATCCCCAATATCAACAATTTCAAAGTAGTAAACAACCAGAGGCTGCAATAAGTTTCTTGCCTCTTGAGGTGACAGAGTTCCAAAGATGGTTTGGATACGATCTAATAAGGCATTGGGATCTCTACTGTATTTTTGGGTGAGTACTGCTGCCCTAAGAAGAGTGTGTTGAAGAGCAAGGATGCTAACATCATTCATCCTGGCCACATCAATAAAGATGGATTCAAAGTCTGGTACATATGGTTTTAGGGCAGATGGTAATACATCCATCAGATCTACTATGGAATACAATTGCCATTTTCGGGCTCCATGATAGTAGATTAATGGAATAATGGGTTGAATTTTTTGTCCATTTTGCCACTGGGTCAGATAGGCCTGAGCCAGGTATCCAAGTACTTGCAAGGATGTTTGTTTTTCGACTTGGCTCTTATGTTCCAGTAAGATATTTATAAAGCATTCCTCCGGATGATTTTGCAGTTTACAGCGAAACACTGCATCGATAAAGTATTCCTGCAAATTATGGGTGATCAATCCATCTGGTTCAGAAGTTAGGCTGGACAGGTCCACGATATCCTTAACTTCCTTTGGCAAGAATTGTGAAAGAAATTCCCGGGCAAAACCAATGTCTGCCACGACCGCTTTGAAAAATTTATCGTGAATATTATTAATCGGTCCTGGCATCAACTCAAGATAGTAAAAACAGGAGAATACGTGCTAGCAGTACCAGGTTGGTCAAGGGCTAAGAAGCAAATTAAGAACGAGGCTAGCACACCTCTTTCCAAAAAGAAATAACTGATACTTATGTTAATGAATCTACCCAAAGAACTCCAATTACTTTTCTATCTTAAATTCCGATAAAAACTAAAAACAAAGAAACAACTATGAGTACAGTGTCTAATAGCGATTTAAGATCACGAAGAAAGTTTTTCAAAAATGCGATGGCGACATCGATGGCCGCTGCTCTGGGCGGAGGAGTCTTACACGCCAGGACATCAGACGATGGCTATTCGGTAGGCAAAATAGGAGAAATAAAGGTCACCAAACTAGAAACGATCAAAGTACAGCCTCGTTTTCTTTTTCTAAAGATCCATACCGATGTTGGAATCATTGGCTTGGGAGAGCCGATCACTGAAGGCCGGGCGGATACCTGCGCGGTTGCTGTGCAAGAGATAGCGCCTTATCTGGTAGGCCAGGATCCCCGCAAAATCATGCATCATTGGCAGGCTATTTATCGTCACACGTTCTACCGGGGAGGTCCGATTCTCACCAGCGCATTGAGCGGCATTGAGCAGGCACTGTGGGATATTAAAGGGAGGGCGCTAGGTATTCCCGTATATGAATTGCTGGGAGGTCCCACCCGGCAGCGAATCAGAGTTTATGCTCATGCCCGCACCCCTGAACGCATCGCCGCGGCTAAGAAAGAAGGATACACAGCCTTCAAGACAAGCGTGCATAATTCAACCCAGTCAGGCATCATTGCCAATCCGAAATTCATAGATGAAGCAACCAATCATTTTATTTCGTTACGCGAAGCAGTGGGTGATGATGCCGATATCGGCATAGATTTTCATGGGGCGATCAGTGCTCCGAATGCAGAATTGCTCATCCATGCTTTGGAACCCCATCGGCCATTCTTCATCGAAGAACCGGTCAATTGTCAAAATGTGGATATCATGGCCAATTTGGCGAGGGAAACTCACATCCCCATTGCAACCGGTGAACGGGTATTCACTAAGTGGGGGTTCCGTGAAATTCTGGAGAAAGGGGCTGCGACCATTTTGCAACCGGATCTTTGCCATGCGGGTGGCATTTTCGAAGGCCGAATCATTGCCGGCATGGCAGAAGCATATTATGCGTCGGTTGCTCCGCACAATCCGCTTGGTCCCATTTCATTAGCCTGCGGTATCCAGCTTGCAGCTAGTATCCCAAATTTTCTTTGCCAGGAGCAAGTCACCCTGGGAGAGGGCTATTTAAAAGAGCCATTTGTTGTCAAAGATGGCCACGTTGACCTGCCCACCAAACCGGGGCTTGGTATAGAACTGGATGATGCAGCCTTGGCTGACAAACTTGGTCATGAATGGCGGAATCCCGAGACTTACTTGGAGTCAGATGGTAGCGTGGTTGACTGGTAAGGAATTAGCAGCAAAATCGCAAAGCCGCGAAGTTGTTATGTTAAGCTGACCTATGGAAAGCATTTGACATTCTGATTGCCCGAATGTATCACAGCTTCTAACCTTGGGTTTTTCATAGATCGAATTGAATTATAATCAGATGTATTGCACCAAAGGCGCAAAGGCGCGAAGTTGTTATGTCAAGCTGATCTGTGGAAAGCATTTGACATTCTGATTAACCCAAATGTAGCCCGGCCATTGATTGAATTGAATTATAATCAGATATTTAGCAGTTATCGACAAGCCAAAAGCATGGTTGAGAAAGACATGCCCGCGGAAAAGGAGGATAAAACTAAAACTATCTACAGGACTTCTCATGAGGATGTGAGACTTCGTCATACAAACGAAAGCCAAAAAAGTTGTCGGCTGTAGCAGGAATTTTGGGGATTTGGGGATCGGCCTTATTTCTTTTAGGGAGTAAGTGCTCCAAATCCGTTAAGAAATCTAAACTGTATGAGCTGATCGGAAGCCAGGCAAGAGTGAGAAAGTAAGGTAGGCGAAAGAGCCGGACACGAAGCAACAAGTCGCAAAGGCGAGTTTTTAGATTTTAGGATTTGGAGTGCTTACGAGCGTCAAGAAAGAAATAAAGCCTTGACTTTTGCATACTTTGTGTCAAGACAAAGTATGAAGAAAAAGAACGGAAGAATTTGATTGGAAACAGTAGGATTTTTACCTAAAGGATAAGCACATCTGGTCTCAATACCGTATGTTTATTTACCCTGATATCCAATGGATCATAAACCCGGCAATTACACTGATTCGCTTCATCGAGAGCTATTCTAAGTTGAAAGATGAGATTCGCTGTGATTAATTGATGTCTGGGCGAAGGAGCAGGAGTCATAGCATGGGGAATTCCATCAATCAATTCCCATTCACCTTGCCACTGACAGTAATCTTCATAAGTATAATTTGGTAGTACTCTCCTTGCTAAAGACATAATGATAAAGCTAAGCTTCTTTTTGATCGGATACAAGTTGCCCGTTACCTTAACACAGTAAGTCTATAGATGAAATGCTTTGGAGAATCTGTCCAATCAATTAATCTTCCTGCATCCACAAGGGCTTTTGGACATTTTATTCGCTTAAATTAAAGCACCTTCGTCTGCAAATACTCATTTCGAAACTTACCTTCCGGATCGTACCGCTCCACAAGCTTCTTGAAGTCTTGGAATTTTGGATACAGCCCTTGAATTCGATGAGATTCCATAGCATAAAGCTTTGCCCAATGGGGCCGGGCATTGAAGGGCTCCAATGCTTTCTCAAGATCGGGCAGCAATGCCTTGACGCCTTCCCATTCGGGTTTCCAGGTAAAATGAAAGGCAATTTTATCAGCACCTTGGGCCGTGCTCATCCAAAGATTATCCGCCTGGATACTTCGCACTTCCGCGATGAATAGGAGTGGGGTAATCCGGTCATTCATGGATTGGATCACATTTAGTACTTCCGGTGCCAAATCACGGTCTACAAAGAACTCTGATTGCAATTCTTCGCCATTGCTAGGTGTGAAATCTAACTTGAAGTGGGGTAACCTTTCGTGCCAGGCACCAGGAACCGCCATTTGATCGGTGCAGTTTACCGCGGAGTTAGCAGCAATTGGGTGCATGTTTCTGGTAGCAGCCGTTGCGTCAAAGAATTCCTGGAGAGGCTTCATTTGATCTGCGCTTTCCAGACGTCTTTTTATCCACACCTGATTGATGTCCTTGCTATAGTCCGTAAAAAATGAAACACTGTATCCGCTGCTGAAAATGGCATCAAAATTTTTGGTGGCTTGCTCCAGAGATAAATGCTCAAAGATTTCCTGTTGGATCTGAAAAGTCGGTTGTATAGCCAAAGTGATTTTTGTCACCATTCCCAAAGCTCCAAGATGGACCACGGCTCCGGCAAAATCGGGATCACTCGATTTTAGATTTACGATATCTCCATCCGCTCGAATCAGCTCTAGCCCTTTGACAATCGAAGCAAGATTACCATTTTTATCTCCTGATCCATGGGTCGCGGTTGCACAGGCGCCAGCTACCGAAATATGTGGAAGGGACGCCAAATTATGCAGGGCAAGTCCCTCTTTTGCAGATATATGGCCAACTCACCATAACGCATTCCAGCACCGACGGTTACCGTGCCTGCTTTTTTATCTAATGACAATACGTTATGAAACCCATCGCTTGAAATGATCTCATTATCACAATCTGCAATACTGCTGAAAGAATGCCTGGTTCCAAAGGCTTTGATATTCTTGCTTTTACGCACGAGATCCTGTACTTCTTCGATCGTAGTTGGTCGGTGATACTTCTTGGCTGAGAAAGTAAGATTGCCTGCCCAGTTCTTGATGGCGGTAGGAGCGGTTGCAGGACCCGAAGTAGCTGGTTTACAGGAAAATGGAGCTACAGCAGCGCTTCCAAGAAGGAGGGAGGTTGTTTTGATGAAAGTACGTTTGCGCATTCTTTATTCGAATAGTTTCGTCCAAAAAAGTACGAAAATTTATCTTGAATCATCCGGTCAAAGCACATGATTTCTCAATCTTTGTGGGTTTATTGAGCAGCAATGTTGAAATGACGAAGTTCCTTTCTGAAGTTGGTTATCGTGAGCACCTGACGATCATCGATGACCAGATTGTAGCCAGGAGACGATAAGAGATCAACTCTTATTGAAAAAGTAGCTCTCGTAACCCCAGTCTTGATCGGGGACATTCAAAATATTTAGAAATGAAGGGATGATATTATTGTGATTCCGTATGGATTCATCATAATTGAGAACTATTAGATTTTCGGAGCCAAAGTGTTTCTTGAAAACCGAACAGAGTGAATCATAATCAATTAGCCAAGAGTCGTCTTGTATATAAAGCACAGAGTCCCTTTTATTCGACGGAAATCGATTTTTCTTTTTGTAAATCTGGTTTTCATACGAAGTCAAGAAATCGTTTCTATTTCTCAAATAGAGAATAACTTTCACATCTAAGGTAGGAATTTTGAAAAGTTTCTTAAGTCGTACCAATTCCGAATCGAACCGAAGCCATGAGAGGTCTTCATTGGAGAAAATCTGATGCGTTGCGGTGGAATTTCGTAAAAAATTATCGATTGTCTCTTCAATTGTGGCCTTATATTTGGCATCTACAACTATTGATGGAAAGTTATACTTTGCAAAAGAATCACGGTCATCGTTGAGGGCGTATAAATGCAACTCAGTATGATTTTTTGGATTTTTATGAGAACCAGTATAGATTTCATAACCTAATTCCTTGAAGATCTTCGATTTATCGGAAAGAAAATGCTGAATCGATTTTGTACCCGTTTTTGTGTGTACCTATATGAAGAAATATCATCAGTTAAAATTATTAGTTTTAGTCATAAATCACATAAGTCTGGTCCTTTGCCTAAATAGCCATTCTTGTCGATTGTCTTCAGTATCTAAATGCATACGTAATCAAATTATAAAATTTTGAAATTACTGATTCTTTAACGTAGCGAGGTAGTTCTGACGGGTTGCAACGGCAATTCTATAAAGCACAGTGTCGTGCTGAAAAGAACGCCTCATCAATTCTCGCAGTATACCTCCAGAATTACTATTGGATGAGATCTTTAAGGATCTTTCCATAAGATTATTAATCATATCGCCACCCTCTACAAAAGCTGAAAGGCCATCGAATAAATCTAAATATTTCTTGGGTAGTTGGATGTTGGATTCTAAAGAAAAATTATTATAAAGTCTCTCCGTCTCATATAACTTAATCATGTTCATAAAGAGTGTTGCTGCGAAGGCAGTGGTTTTTTCGTTAGGTTCATTGGAAACATCAATGATAGTGTCTGCTGCAGAGATTAACCACCGACTGTCTAATTTTTGCAATAGAAAGTTACTTTCCTTGGACCACATTAGCCAAAATAAATTTATTGATTCATTTTCTCTCATACCTCTTCGGATATATACGATAGTGAGGGCATGTATGAGCTCTAACTGACTGCATCCAGAAAATTCCTTAGTTAGCATTTCTATGTGGGCAGAAAGATCTCTTCGTCTGCCAAAAGAATACACTTTACCACTACCGGATACAAAGGACTCTTTCCACTGCTTTAAGTCAATATTATCTAAGAAATCATCCATAAAATTTCAAAAGTTAAGTTGACCTTAATACACCCCTCTAAGATAAATCATTTCGAAACTTTGCCTAACTTCGGCATCATAACTTTGGATAGAGGCCGTACAATCTGGACATAACCCGGCTTCCATAGCGGGGTATGATAAAACAATGGTTGTAAACCTCCGGTAAATCATTAATTACCCAAAAACGTATCCCGGTTTCTATAGCCGGAATTTATTCTAACGCAGAGTTACTAAGCAAGTAGTCGGGTTTGAATAAATCAATGCTTGTAAACACCTGATGATCAGGTATTTATAGCACGTAGCCCGGCTTCTATAGCCGGGTTATTAACAACAAAAGAGGATTATTAGCCAGCAAAGACACAAGTTCACGACATGCACTTTTACAGGGGTGGGCGATTAATAGCTGATGATCATTAATTACCAAGCATGTAGCCCGGCTTCTATAGCCGGGTTTTAATTATATACATCGCAGGGTTCCCAGCATGTAGCCCGGCTTCTATAGCCGGGTTTATGCAGCAAAGATCAAGCAAGTACCGCAGCTTCTATAGCCGGGGTTTAGCTTCTTTTTGGTTCGAAAATTTTCGAAAAATGGGAAAAAGTGTACTTTGCAGCGTATATTCAGTATTCACCCCAAATCTTGATTCCTTTGACAAAGAAACCAAACCAGGTAAACTATGAAGGTGACAGACCTGCTGATTCTTTGTGTGTTGGTAACCTGCTCAATCCACTCTATTGATGCTCAGGATTCGAGCTCGATAGATATAATCATTGAGAAAATCTCCAATCTCGAGAGCAATAAAGATCCTAAATGTTATGCGACTGCCAATCGACTGGAGGATTTTATGTACGGGACTCCCTTGACTGAAGAAGCGAGAAATCTTCGCATTGAAGTACAGAAAGAGGTGAGTTTATATATCCGCACCCAGGCTTCGATGTACGCCAGTTCGAAAAACCAACCAACGATTTCAGCAGAAGATATTATTAAAGTGGTGGATTCGATGGCGGTAGTTGGCCGACTTAAGGATGGTGATTATTTTTATCGAATTGATTCATTGACTTTGCGCATCCGCAAGATCGATTTTGATCAGTATTCTTCGGTAGCCTATGGTCTGCGATCTATTTTATCGGTGGAGCAGGATCTGATTTTTGTCGCTGACGATAACTTACTATCTCTAAGTGAACCGGCCGTAGAGACTCTCAATGGTTTTTTGAATTTAGCTACTTTGGCCAGTTTGAGTGCCGCGGATATGATGGCACGTGAGCAGCAGATGCATGAGATTACCGAACCGCTTATGCGGCAGAGTTGGATGCGCGTTTTCAGTAAGCCCGGCAACAAGAGACTATTTGAATTTGAATACCCGAGGTTAGTATCCAGCAGTGGAAACAATTCAGTACTTCAGAAAGTAATCCAGCAGAAGATTGATTCGTATGATCGATACAACCAATTAAGTGCCAGTATATTTTTAAGGAATATTCAGGTGTTTTTTGCTCGTCAAAAATGGCCAACGGATGAGACGTTGTCTAATGAGTTGAGAAATTATTTCATGGAGTCATTGATTGAATTTTCTAAACAATTAATTAAGAAATCCAATGAGTATTCCGATAGTAGAAAGGATGTCATTATCCGAATCAAGGACGTGCAAAAGGCATTGCAATTATTCATGCCCTTTGAAGTCAATGATTTTGAAGATGTGACTTTCTTTCCGAATGATCGCAATAATCGAATCACGATTGAATCATATGATCTCGATGCTTTCCGTGATGGAGGCATGCACTGGCGAATTTTAAGTTACGCTCTGGACGATCCGGGTATTTTCCAATTATTGATTGATCCGACCGGTGCCGAACTGATTGTCGAAGCGGTGGCTCAATTAGGTGTACTGGGTCTTAGAGTTGCTGGTAGTCTATCTCATGACAGAGGAAATGAACTGCTCACCATCGAAGATTTGGAGGCTGGATTTCAGCAGATTCAGCTATTGATCGACAATTATGCTTCGGTTACCCCTGAAGAGACCAGGGCATCAGCCATTTCCTCCCAGGCATCAGCTCCAAATTCTGACCAGGTCAGATTCATAGAAGTGACCGATCAGGTGGGTATTGATTTTCAGCAACGATCATCGGATTGGCTCAATCGTCTAATTCGGAGTTATGTATATTCTGCTGAAGATAGTACCGCAAAACTGGCCATACCTCCTGCTTTTGGAGGTTCAGGTGTAGCAGCAGAAGATGTTAACAACGATGGATTTACGGATGTTCTATTGTTGGGCGGTGCCGGCAACAAGCTATACTTGGGAAATTCTTCGGGATCATTTAGAGATATTTCTGGTCAAATCCCCTTAAATAATTGGGATGAAGAGAAGAAGTCATTTGGTGAGCCACGTCAGCCAGTGATCGCCGATTTTAATAATGATGGCCTGCAAGACATACTGATGATATATGTGGATGAACGGCACAAAATGCTAAAGAATTTGGATGGCACTCATTTTGAAGACCTGACGGAGACTGCCAATCTCGATGGCCGGGGAGTGGTAGCCGGGCCTGCCACGGTTTTAGATTATGACAATGATGGTTTATTGGACATTTTTATTGGCTATTTTGGGAATTATTTGCGGGGGGTGCTTCCGACTTTAAGCCGGAATAATCAAAATGGATCGCCCAACCGGTTGTATAGAAACCCGGGTGAGTTTCGATTCCAGGAAGTGACTTTCACCGTCGACTCATTGACTGACAATGGTTGGACCCAAGCAGCAGGACATACTGATATCAACCAGGATGGCCGGCAGGATCTCATCGTGGGCAATGATTTTGGAGTAAACCGGTATTATCTGAATGACAAGGAAAAAGGTTTTGTGGAAGTAAGTAAAGCCCTGGGTACTGACAAGCCTTCCTATACAATGAACGTGGGCATTGGCGACTTGAATAATGATCAATTTCCCGATCTATATATATCCAACATTGTGGTGATGCAAAAAGAGGAGAAATATGTGAGTCCCAATGCGCAAACTACGATGAAGTTTAATCCTGAGAAAATGGACAAAATCCGTACCGTGGAGGCCAATGATTTGTTTCTCAGCAATACTCAGGCAGGGTCTTTTAAGGGCTATGAGCTTTCTGATGATATTGGAAGGGGTTTTTCATCAACCGGTTGGTCATGGGATGCCGATTTTTTTGACTTTGACAATGACGGTGACGAGGATCTTTATTGCCTCAACGGGATGAATGATTTTCGGGTCTATTCCACAGAAAATCCCTTTTACTACGGAGCTGATGATCAGCATCGGGATGTAACCTATGCAGAGAGTGAAAGGGAGCGGAACGTTTTTTTTGTCAATGAAAACGGAACATTGATCAATAAAGCTGGAGAGTTAGGAGCCGATCTGCTAAGCAATTCACGCAGTGCGGGTTATCTCGACTTTGACAATGATGGTGACCTCGATGTGATTATCAATAATTATCATGACAAGGCGGTTCTTTTAGAAAATGAAAACGGCAATACTAATCATTGGCTGAAGATCAAATTAGTCGGCGATCCGGCCAGCTCAGTTAATCTGGACGCGATCGGTAGCAGTCTCATTCTGGATTCCAAATCAAAGAAGGGGCAATGGCGAGAGATCCACAGCACGACGGGTTATTTGTCGGTACACCCGAAAGTGCAACATTTTGGTATTGGGCAGGATGATGAAGCGACTTTGCACATCAGGTGGTCAAACGGAGTCGAGAAAAAAATAGAAGGCCTGCAAAAGAATCGTAATTATGTGATTAAATATCCAGATATTATTTCTTATTAGATAAGAACGGCTAGCTCTATAAAGTTGTGCAACTTGTTGTCCCAGATCTACAGATCTATTGGAATTATTATGGGAAGCCGGTCTCTCGAAAGCTATAAATAGAGAATGGTATTTAGGTTGAGAATATGGATGCGATCAAAGAAACTATCGGGCATCAGATACGTTATTGTTGTACCGCGAATTATCTAAAAAATTCCTAATGAGTCGAACATCAAAGGTTCTGAGGCACGTCAAGCGAAATGGAAGGGGAATTGAAATTGGCCCCAGTCACAATCCCTGGCTCCAAAGTGTGATGGTTATAATGTTAAGATTATAGATCACATGACAAAGATCAATTGATTAATAAGTATAGGAATCATGAAGTAAATCTGGATAGAATTGAGGATGTTGATTTTGTTTGGAATGGTGAAAGTTATGCGGAACTCACTGGCAAGACTAAGTATTATGATTGGATTATCGCTTCCCATTTAATTGAACATACACCTGACTTAATTGGATTCTTAATCGATTGTGATTCGATATTGAAAGATGATGGGATACTTTCTCTAGTCGTGCCCGATAAAAGATTTTGTTTTGATAGACTGCGTCCGATCACAGGCTTGGGCAAAGTAATTGATAGTCATATTCAGAAAAATCGAATTCATACCGTTGGGACTGTGGCTGAGTATTTTCTGAATGTTGTAAGAAAAGATGGACGTATTGCCTGGGATTCTGCGACAAACGGAGAATTAGAGTTTGTACATAGTAAGGATCAGGCACTAACGAGTATGGACGCTGTTCTTAATCAAGGGGTGTACATGGATGTACATGCATGGTGTTTCGTCCCTCATTCTTTTCGCTTGATGATTAATGATCTATATGATCTCGGATTGATTCCCTTTCAAGAAGTTGATTTCGGTCCAACGGTAGGCTGCGAATTTTATGTAACTTTAGGCCGTATGGGATCCAGCCGGGATATTTCAAGAATGGAGATGCTGAATGCCATTGAAATTGAAACTGGAGGTCATCTGGCTTAAGGACAAATATCCTTAAGATGACCATTGCACAAGAAGTTATTTGTACAAATTTTACCTGGTTCATATTTAAAAAAAAATGGCATTCCCAACCAGTTCCATAAGAAATCTGGGTTGTTTCAATCCGGAATCAGCATTAGAAATGCTAATGCCGCTCAAAGGGTCAGACAAGCCCTGCTTCGTTTGACTGTGACATTAATCGTCATCAGCTGACGAAATCATTGAGAATCAGTGATTTGTCAGGGTTAAGCTCTGACACTGAAAATCACCACATTGGTTTTTAGATTTGGTAACTGTTTGATTTTCAATTCGTCAAATTATGCATTGGAATTTCCAATGTATAATGCGGGTTCAATTTCAGGAAGTGACATTCACCGTTAACACTTTTACTGACAATGGTTGGACTCAGGCAGCGGGACATACTGATATCAATCAGGATGGCTGGCAGATCTTTGAGAAAATGAAAACGGCAAAACGAAGCATTGGTTGAAGATCGCTGGTTGGCGATCCAGTTTGTTCGGTCAATCTGGGACGCCATTGGGAGCAGTCTCATTCTGGATTCCAAATAAAGGAAGTAGCAATGGAGCGATATACGTGGCACCGCGGGTTATCTGATCGGTACACCCGAAAGTTCAACACTTTGGAATTGGTCAGGATGAAGAAGCCACTTTGCGCATCAAATGGTCCAATGGAGTCGAGAAGTATTTAGGGGGCCTTCAAAAGAATCGCCAATATGTGATTAAATATCCCGATATTATTCTATATTAGATTAGAATTGAACTCCATAAAACTCAAGAACAATGAAAAAACTATTACTTCCCCTTGTTTTATTTACCGCTATAAACCTTGCCGAGGCTCAGGTCTCCGATCAGGATGAGCCTCGAAACGCAAGAGACCAGGTGATTAACGATGATCTGATTGTGACGAGCAGTGAATGCGTTGGATTTGACTGTGTGAATGGAGAGAGTTTTGGCTTCGAAACCATTAGGTCGAAGGAAAACAATCTTCGGATAAAGTTTTTTGACACAAGTACTGGTAGCTTTCCCACTACCGATTGGCAAATACTCGCCAATGAAACAGCAAATGGAGGCCGGAATATGTTCGCTATTGAAAATTCTGATTTGAACCGTCTACCATTCACGATCGAGGCCGATGCCAGGCAGGATGCAGTGGTAATAAAATCAAATAGAGTTGGTTTTGGAACCAGAACTCCGGTGACAGAGCTACACGTGAAAGATGGCGATACACCAACTTTACGTTTAGAACAGGATGGTTCAAGCGGCTTCACCGCCCAGACTTGGGATATCGCCGGTAATGAGACCAACTTTTTTATTAGAGATGTGACTGGTGGTAGTTCGTTGCCATTTAGGATTAGACCTGGTGCTCCAAGTAGTAGTATTGATATTGCAGCAGGAGGGAAGATTGGAATGAACATATCTTCACCCTCACACAGACTGCATGTAAAGAATAGTTTAAATGCTGACTTTCAGGCTATTTTTGCTGATCAGCCTTCAGACGTGACTTCGTTCAGTAGTGTTTTCGCTACCATGTATCTTGCCAACACGAATGGAGCAATGAATAGTTTTACCCGATTAAACTTTGGAGATGGTGATGCTGCCGCAACTGCTGCAGTGGCTTCCCAGATTCAGGATCCAGCAAATAATGCAGGAGATCTTAGTTTTTGGACCAGAGCAACTGGTGGTGCGATAACAAAACGAATGGGAATTCAGGCTGATGGAAATATAATTATTGGAACAGGAAATCCAGATGCACTTTTGTCAGTTAATGGCACTGCAAGCAAACCGGGAGGTGGAACTTGGGCCGTTTTATCTGACCGTAGATTAAAAACAGATGTTCGAGATTACAATGATGGACTAGAGCAAATCCTGAAGATAAACCCAGTGAGTTTTAGATACAATGGGAAGGGCGGAGTCAGTGACACCAAAAGCGAGTTTGTTGGGGTCATTGCTCAGGACATACAAGAAATTGCTCCTTATACCGTGGAAGATGTAAACTTGAAAGTCTCTACTTTGAAAACTTCTCGCAGTTCATTTGATGAAGCGCTGGAAAGTGATGGCAAGACCTCGTCGGAAAATTATTTGAGATTTGATCCTAATGCGTTAACTTATATGTTAATAAATGCTACTAAAGATCAACAAAAAATCATCGAAGAGCAAAAAGAGCAAATGCAGTCTCAGGAGAAGAGAATCACTGATCTGGAGGCAACCGTTGTTGAGTTGAAAAACCTAATTCAGGATGTCAGGGGTTCAGTTGAAATCAATCTAAGCGGAGATGACCTTGGGTATTTGGGACAAAATGTACCAAATCCTTATCAGGGTGAGACTTCTGTAACTTATGTTATTCCAAGCAAAGCTCAGGAATCATCCATTAATATATACGACGGGACCGGTAAGTTTGTCAAATCCGTAAATATTCAACAGACGGGAAAAGGACAACTAAAACTCAATGCGCAAAATCTGCCTGGAGGAATATATTCTTATCAATTGGTAGTTGATGGTAAAGTCGTGGATAGTAAAAAGATGTTATTGCAGAATTAAAGAATGATCGCAAAAAGAAATTTGGAGCCGGGTTGTTTACACCCGGCTCTTTTTTATTAGAGATCTGAAGATTAGAATTCAGGGACGTTACAAAGCTATTGCAGTGGTGTATTGTTCTTTTATTGCCGCTTATTTCTGAAGGGAGGATTGATTACCAGAGATCTGGCTGGATCTATCCAGAGTGTGTGGGTTATCGTCCAGCAAAACTAACCGAACTAGGAGAAAAATTCGGATTCGAAGTTCTGCATCCGAATTGGTATCATCCATGACAGCAATGGGTATGTTTCTACTTAGTCCCGGTATAACTCAGCTCTCCTAAATGGCGGCGAAGTTTCCTGGAATAATCTTCAAAAGGTCTCTTCTACCCTCCAGATGAAGTCCGGACGACAACAAAATGACAATTACTTTTTTTCTGATGGGCTGGACAATGTGTTGCTTAATTTGCCGGCCCTTTCTTTGTTTGGAATTAGGGCTGTAGATCGGATCTTAGGTCATCATTGGCATGATGGCTGCTCAAATGAAGTGGACAGACCGTTCCAGTTCAGACAAAAATATCACAATTATAAACAATTATATTATGTCGGTGCTGTACGTAGTAAAAGTAAGATTTTGATATTCTACGGGTCACCGTTCATTAACTTATCCTGGTATTCATCTATTGTAGCACAGAGATGAAAGCAATAGTAATCTGAGCAGGGGTTAAAAAGGCTCATTGTAATTACTTGGACATGATAAGAATGGGATGTTGGTAATCATTGGCTCAAAGGATTGGAATTGACATTCTTATTGTTGCGATCTAAGTCAAGTTTTACTACAGTTGGAGAGAGATAGGTATGTGGATTGGGCTATTTTAAGTCTATCAGCAGCCTAATTGTAGAAACTGGTTGAGCAAACGAAACTCTTGAGAATATCCAAATTAGACAATTTCATTATATGAAAAGAAAGGAGTAATTTTCGCCTTTAATATGATTGCAGCGAGAGTTCATGGGTTTGAATAGGCAGAAATGTATCGTGATTTTGGGAATGCACCGGAGTGGTACGTCTGCTATGGCAGGGGCGTTACAGGAATGTGGAATTACCTTGGGGCAAAATTTGATGGAAGGAAATATCTATAACGTCAAAGGATATTTCGAAAATAAGGAGATAGTCGCAGTCAATAACCGGCTATTAGAAAGTCTCGGAGTCACCTGGGATACTTCCTATTTACTGCCAGAGATGATTGTTAGCGATGTTGACAATGAGTTGGTAAGTAGAATAGAGCATGTTATAGGTGACGCCTTTCAGTCTTCGAATGTCTTTGGTATCAAAGACCCCCGGTTAAGTATTTTGTTTCCTCTATGGAAAAGTGTCTTCGAGGAGGCGGGTATTGAACCTTATATTATCCATATGATCCGGGATCCGATTCAGGTTTGGAAATCACTGGAGTTTAGAGATGGATTTCCATATAATAAATCTTCCCTTATCTGGTTGGATCATCATCTTAGAGCAGAGAAATTTACTCGTGGACTTACAAGAGTCTTTGTATTATTTGATGATCTGTTGAGAAGTAGTCGCGGAGTACTGTTGAAAATTCAAGAAAAATTTCAGCTACTAGATTTGAAAGTGGAGGATGATCGGTTGATGGATTTTGTCGATTTGCAACTCAGACATCACAATGAAGAATTTAATCCGAATTCGAGCCACCTTTCCGCCGTTTCCAGAGTTTATGATATGTTAAGAACATTGTCAGATCAACAAGACGTTGGTTCTGAAACATTATTTTCGCTCTTAGATCAAGAATCTGAGAAATTTAGAAAGAATATTAGTTTTTATACCATTAATTCGTCAAATGATATCGATGTCGCAACCAAGTCCGTTTTACTTGATAACGTAAAATTGCGCAAAGAAAACATCGAGCTAAGAAAAGGGCAGAAAGAACTAAAACAGGAAGGGGAGGATATGAAAAGATTCCTGATTGAGAAGAACGAAATGTTGACCGAGCAAGAGGAAAAATATGCGATGATTTTGGCAAAGAATCATGAATTGGGTTCTAAAACTCTTGAGTTGGGAGGCAAAATTGATTATCAAGGGAAACTCTTAGCCACAAAGGATCACGATCTCCAGCAACTTAGGGATATCATAGAAGCTAGTGCCCTTGAGATTTCCGATCATCTTGGATTGCAGGACCCTGAACCGAAGTTGGAATTAGAGGAAAGATACGAGAAAATATCTAAGATTTTTGTTGAAAAATGGGTAGTGTTAAATCGTGAATTACAGGAAGTAAAGACAAATTCACTGGTGATCCGCAAGTCCTTGAGCTTTAGGATTGGTTGGTTATTAACTAGACCATTTGGGATAATCTATGATCAATTAAATTCGGATTTGTCAAAAAGCAGCACTTGGTTTTTCTTGAGAAGTCCTGGATTAATATTACGATCTATTAGTCTAAGGAATTTAAAGATCTTTTTGAACGCAATCCGGACCGAGCCATATTACCTGATAAATTCAAACATCAATAAGTATTTGCAACGGACAGTTCGAGTGGCCAAAGATGGAATCAAGATGGAGGATTTCATCTATAGAATCGACGATTCGTTTATTGTTCGCAATAGGAATTTGTTTATCAGAGGCTGGGTACTATCAAAGCAAGACTCGATATCTGTAGAATTACTATATCGCGGACAGTTTGTTGCTAAAGGCATCAGAGGTGAGGCAAGACCTGATGTGGGGGTTGTACATCCTGGCTATAGAAATTCACAGACTTCCGGATTCTACCTTGATTATGATATTGAAGATATTGAGGGCTTTCACCCAAGAAACATAAATCTTCGATTCAGGACTTCAGATCAAGAGGAAATTGTAGAGCTGGAAATCGAAAATAGATTGGATTATAAGAATCTCACTTTAAATCAACAGTACGTCATATTTCAGAAAGCCAATAAGTTGCCCTCCAATGTAGCGATTCACCACCCGACTTCTGAGAGCGCGAATTTAAACTACCAGCCAAAGATAAGTATTTTGACACCGGTGTATAATGTTGATCGGGCCTGGCTTGATTTATGTATTGAGTCGGTAATCAATCAAACCTATGGTAATTGGGAATTATGTCTTTACGATGACGCCTCTACTAAAAACGAAACGATCGAAACTCTGAAAAATGGGGGCAAGAGACACCAGGATTAAGGTTCACTTTGGTCAGATAAATTTGCATATAGCAGGAGCATCAAACAAGGCGCTTGAAATGGCCACGGGCGACTTCATTGCGCTCTTAGATAATGATGATGAATTGGTTAAGAGCGCTCTTTGGGATGTTGTCGAGGTACTCAATGATGATGCCGAATTGGATTTTATTTACTCCGATGAGGATAAGATAACCACTGACGGGGTCTTGGTTGATCCTCATTTCAAACCCGATTGGTCACCTGAGACTTTCGGGTCCATGATGTATACCTGCCATTTGAGTGTGTTCCGAAAAAGCATGCTGGTTGGGCTTGGTGGATTTAGAGTTGGTTTCGAAGGAAGTCAGGATTACGACTTAGTTTTAAGAGTGACTGAACAGACCGATAGAATCTATCACATACCGAAGATTTTGTATCATTGGCGTAAGATACCTGGCAGTGCCGCAGATTCTACGAATGCTAAGGGATATGCCTATGTATCAGCTATTAAGGCGCTTGAATCCAGGTTAGAACGTCAGGGAATAGAAGGTTCTGTGGAGCATGGTAAGTGGGTAGGTTCCTATCGTGTACGACCAAACTTTGGGAGTCCCCAGGTCGGGATCATCATTCCGTTTCGTGATGAGATTAAGATGACTAGCGAATGCGTCAGATCTGTCCTTGGAAGCACCTATAGGAACTATAAAATATATCTGGTGTCCAACGACACAAGCGACGCAAATCTAAGTAGGATAAAGCAGAGTTTTAGGTCAGAATCGCGTGTATTTTTTTTGGACTATCCCTATGAATTTAACTACTCAAAAATCAATAATTGGACCGTTGGGCAGATTGCATCCGATTATATCGTATTCTTAAATAATGACACTAAAATCATAAGCAGAGAGTGGATGGAGGCTATGTTAGAAATGGCTTCCAGCGATAAGATAGGAGCAGTGGGATGCAAGTTGATATATCCTGATAAAACTATCCAGCATGCCGGGGTGATTCTAGGCATCGTTGGTATAGGAAATCATGCCTTTAGACATTTACCCAGTGAAAGCCATGGATATTTTGGTTACCTAGACATCATTAGAAACTATTCTGCTGTTACCGCGGCATGTATGATGATTGGGCGAAAAGTGTTTGAACAAGTTGGTGGTTTCGATGAGGAAAATTTGAAAATAGCCTATAATGATGTCGATTTATGTTTAAAATTACTTGAAAGGGGTTATCGAAATGTCTACACTCCTTTTGCCGAGGCGTACCACTATGAATCAAAGTCGAGGGGTTCGGACACCAGTGATGTGGCTAAGCAAGAAAGATTTCAGAAAGAAGTCATTTATTTTCAAAAGAAGTGGGCATCCTATTTAAATCGAACGGATTATTACTATAATCCAAATCTAAGCCTATCACGGGAAGATTTCTACTTGAAATTAGAACCCGTCGTAAAGGTATCTCAACAGAATGATTAATTTGTTATAGAGATTAGGCAATTGGTATATATGATCTATCTTTGAATTCCGCACAGAAACTGAACATATGCTTCACAGAGTTCTTAAATCTATATTAGAAAGTCTGCCTGAGAATAACAGGCTGGAGCGGATTTGGAAGCTAGCCCAAATCGATTTCATGAAGAGATATTACAATGACCGCCTGGGTCTGTTTTGGGCGCTCCTAAACCCACTTTTTCAGATCGTCGTATATTATATGGTTTTTACTCGATTTCTTGAGAATTCGGAGGAGAACTACGTATTGTTTCTGTCTTGTGGCATATTGTTTTGGGGTCTTTTTGCTGAAATATCAAAGGGCGGCATGACAATAATCAATACCAAAATTTACCTGATCGAGAACATACAATTTAATAAACTTGATTTATTTATTTCGCATGCGCTTAGTGTCTTTATGGGATTTATCTTTAATTTGTTCGTCTACCTCGTGTTGGCAATTATGTTAGGTGCAAATATTAATGGCACTTTGATCTATGTACTACCCATACTAGTCAATATTTTTCTATTATCCATGTCAGTCTCTATGCTGCTCTCCATTGTCGTTCTATCGATGGAAGATATTAGACACCTTTGGGATATGGTCATCTTCTTTGGTTTTTGGAGTTCCGGGGTGATCATTAGTATGGATCCACTCATAGAACGGTTTCCTGTATTACTTTATCTAAATCCATTTATTTCGCTCTTGATGAATTGTCGTAATGCTCTCTTATATGGAATACCGCCTGAATTTAGTTTGCTGTTGTATACATTTAGCTTCAGCGTAATTTTATTTGCAGGCGCACTTTTTCTGTTTCGTAGGAGTGAGCATCTGATTCTTGAGAAAATATAGTTTAACATGTTCAGCTGTGGCAAACTCTTAACCTAAGTAGATGAATTTTTGAAAGATGTTGATAGGAACTGTAATCGGTGAATTTTCTGAGACTTCATGGAGACCTATCCACCCCGAAGAAATTATAATTTTTAGTGCAATCAGGACGATGTTATGAAAATTCTAATCACTGGAGGTGCTGGTTTTGTGGGTTCTGGTTTGGCAATAGGACTCAAACTGCGTTCTCCAGGAGACGAAATCGTAGTGTTTGATAATCTTAGACGACGTGGTAGTGAGTTAAATCTGGTTACTTTTAGAAAATTAGGAATCCTGTTTTGTCATGGCGATGTGAGGAATCCAGAAGACTTTGGATTAATTGAAGACATTGACTTAATTATTGATGCGGCTGCTGAGCCTTCTGTCCTTGCGGGTCTTCAAGGCGGGGGAACGTCTCAAGTAATAGGCATAAATCTTATTGGCACGATAAATATTTTAAATCTGGCAGTGAGACATTCTGCAAGATTGATATTTTTGTCTACGAGTAGAGTCTATTCAATAGATGCCCTCAATTCAATAGATTTTATTGAAGGTGATTCGCGTTTCATCCTCTCACCCAAACAGCACCTGGCCGGCGTTTCAGACACTGGGATCTCAGAATCGTTTGAAGTAATGAGGCCGAGATCTCTCTATGGAGCCACAAAGCTCGCATCTGAACTTTTGATACAGGAATACTGTGAATTTTTTGGCCTCAAAGCCATCATCAATCGCTGCGGTGTTATAGCAGGACCTGGTCAACTAGGAAAAGTTGATCAGGGAGTCTTAGTTCTCTGGGTGGCCAAGCACTATTGGAAGCAACCCCTGTCTTACCTGGGCTTCGGTGGAACGGGAAAGCAGTTAAGAGACATTTTACATATTGATGACTTGTTTGATTTGATTATCAGTCAGTTAGAGGTAGTTGATGACCTTACTGGGATGACGTTTAATGTGGGTGGGAGTCTGATTTCGAATATTTCACTGTGCGAGTTAACCAAACTTTGTGAAGAGGTGGTGGGGAATTCCATTGAGATTGACCGGGAGACTCACACTAGACTTGCGGATGTGAGAATTTACATCAGTGACAATGCCAAAATTTGTAATATGATTAATTGGGAAGTTAAGAGGAAACCTCTCGATATAGTATCTGATGTTTTTAGATGGATTAGAGAAAATGAAACAAAATTGGAACCGATCCTCAAATAATACATCAGAAAAATGGTTTATGAATAAACTGAGGAGACGATTAGTCGATTATATAATTAGATTAAATGAAAAGTATATTTTTAATCGAAGATTAGAGAGGTATTTAATTAGGGAAAAATCTTTGACATTTAACAATGTCATTGATGTAGGCTCCAATACCGGTCAAACGATTGATTTTTTCTTGAAAATAAATAGGAACTGTAATATCTATGGATTTGAACCAGATAAATTGCTTTATGCTGAACTTAGTGAAAAATATACAAATCGCGGCAACATCCATCTGGTGAATATGGGAATTAGTGATGTAGATGGCACTAAAATGTTTTACAGGAATATTCTGGGTTCAAGTAGTTCGCTTGAACCGGTGAATCTCGCTTCGGAATATTTAAAAATTAAATCAAGGATACTTGGAGTCAAACCTGAGGAGATTATTATTCAGCAGTATCCGGTTGAGGTGTGCCAACTACATACTTTTCTGGGAAAAATCGAAGTAACTCATTTTGACTTGCTAAAGATTGATACAGAGGGCCATGAATTGGCTTGCCTTATCGGATTGTTTTCTGGCGAGAAAAGAGTGACCATTGATCGAATTCAGATAGAGAATCATAATGATGATATGTATAGGAATACTTCGACCGAGATTCATGATCTTTTGACCACTGAGGGCTATAGACTGGAGACCAAACTTAAGCACGGGTTTGGTGGTCTGGAGGAATTGATTTATGCGAAGATTTATGTGTGAAAACGGTAGATATCCTATATGATCGTCGCCTCGGTTTTTGGTACTTCTGATTTGATTCGGATTGAATATATGAGATTCTTTAGGAGGGCGATTGAAGAAGGCATGGAAATTGACCAAGATTGAGGAAGATGCCTTATTGTCGAGCTACCTCTCAGATAGTGCTATGGTTTGTATAGATAGACATGTAAAATTTTAGAGGCTCAGTGTGATACACTTAAAACTTTTCATTATGGACCATTTGAAGATATGTGCAGGGATGACAGGCAGTATCAGTAAGTTTGCTTCTCGGAAATGGATTGGCATGGTGGACTCCGCTTGTGTTTCAGGTGATCTCGTTAGTTTTAAAGATTACTTTACTCAGGTAGCCCAGGAAATTCACATTACATGATATTTTAGAGCAAGTTTAATGAAACAAGTCACTTAAGTTGCATCGAAGGCATAATGAAATTAAGCATAGTAATACCCGCATATAATGAGAAAGAAAGCATCGCGGCCACATTGAGAGAGCTGGAAAGGGTATTGGTAGAGGCAGGAATCGACTATGAAACGCTCGTTGTTAATGATAGTTCATCAGATGGAATGGAAAGCGTTTTACAAGACCTCGTACAGTCAATGCCGAGGTTTAAGTATGTGACTAACGCAGGTCCAAATGGGTTTGGGTATGCTGTCAGATATGGTTTGGAACGATATGATGGAGATTGTGTTGCGATCATGATGGCTGATCTGTCGGATTCGCCGGATGATCTGGTTCGGTTTTATCGTACCATGGTTGATGGGAATTTCGATTGTGTATTTGGTAATAGATGGATTAAGGGAGGGGAGGTGATTGATTACCCACTTGCTAAAAAAATGATCAATCGATTGGCAAATCTCATCATTCGGGTTGTCATGAATATAAAGTATACGGATACTACAAACGCCTTTAAATTATACAGGCGGCAAACCATTGATGGGCTTAAACCATTTTTGTCGCCACATTTTAACCTCACCATCGAATTGCCACTGAAGGCGATAATCAGAGGGTATAGCTATACGGTTTTGCCAAATACCTGGAAAAACAGGAAGTTTGGTGTTTCCAAGCTGAAGATACGGGAGATGGGAAGTCGCTATTTTTTTATCTTGCTATATTGCTTCATCGAAAAGTTCTTTTCACGTGGAGATTTTCGAAAACAGTGGAAGTAGTTGGAAAGAGGAGATCTCATGTTAATTGCATTACTTGCTTCAAATATTGGTGAAGTTGAGAATTAGAATGAATTCGTGTTTTGTTGGGAATCGATGTTTATTGATGACTAATTGGTTGATACAGTTTATGGAGACCACTAATTTCTTAGATTCAGATCATCTTCAATTCTGGTCTGTATGCCGTTAGCATTAAGTGTTGATAAACCCTACTCTCCCGATAGTGATTCTATCGTCTTTTTTCAAATAGGGTTGCAATTGTTTAGAACTCAGGGGTTCAATTGTGGAAACTTAAAATCTATGTCGAATCTGCCACATAACCTATGTGTTAATCGGAACATTTTCGTAAAGGGGCAAATGTTCAGTTGAGATATCAATCGTTATTGTTTGTTATATGAAAGTATCAAAGATTACTGATTATTACCGCCAGGGCAATTTCGATTTGTAATCAATGTAGCGATAGTTTCCGCCCTGATCATTTTATACTTTTGGACCACGCTCAGGTACTCAATAAATATTCCTTTTTCGGACGAATATGAATTACTGGATTTTATTAATCAATTTCTTGTTACAGGGAATTGGTCAGATAAACTTATGTTACTTTTTAAGCAACATAATGAGCACCGAATCGTCTTTCTCAGATTAGTCGCACTGATAGATTTTTATTTATTTGACGCCCTAAATTTTAAGCATCTAATTGCCGTTGGTAATCTACTAGTAATCCCAGGATTTGCTTACCTCTTTTTGAGAATATTTAAGCTTGATTTAAATCGGTTTGGGCCATTGCTGTTTATCTTTTTACTGCTTATGGTACCGATTGCAGATTTTTCCAATTGGTCATTTTGTGTTTTGACAATTGGATCTGGTCTGGTATTCACATGCTATTCACTTTACTGCTTAGATAAGGGCAATCGTCGGTCCTTCATATTGTCGCTTGTCTTCGCCAGTTTGGCAACCTTTAGCATAGGCAGTGGATTCTTGGTCTTCCCTTGTGGCCTTCTTTTACTTTACTTCAAGAAAAGACCTTTAGGCTCATTTATTGCCTGGGGGATTACCGGGATCATAAATATAGGTTTGTATTTTTATTCATATCATGAGCCGACAGGCCACCCATCAATTTTAAATAACCTCGTGGATCATCCAGACATGGTCTTAATGTTTCCCTTTGTTTTTCTAGGTTCATTAACAAACAGCCTTTATACGACGCATACCTATTTAGGTTTTATGCTCGAGGTATCATTAATTTCATATTTAGGATGGATCTTGAGTGTTAAAGGCAGTATCTTTTCAAAGAAAACAGTCTGATCATGTCTTTATTATTGGCCCTGATTTTAACCATAGCTATGTTGGCACTAAGCCGGGCTGGATTTGGACTTCAGCAGGCAATAACACCACGATATCAGATAATTGCGATCCTTTTTATCGTTATTTTATATGGTGTAGGGCTGGATAGTTTCAAGGAAAATGTCTTCGTCCATCACACCTATTTTTTAATTTTTGGTCTAGTTTTATTTCTGACCAGGTTTGATGATCAATTGGACGAATTACGTGATCGTCGTCAGAAGCTGGAATCAGGCCTGTATTCCTACTATTCAGTTGAAAAGGACCATCTGAGCTACCCGGATTCAGCGAGAGCTAACAGAATCTTGCGGGTTGCCTTGTCGAATAATATTTATGATCACAAGGGTGCTTTTGACAATCTTGTGCACGAAAAGAGGGAGCAGATGCCAGAAGTATCAGACGACATCAATTATAGGATTGACGGCTTTTACGACAATAGTGAGGTATTGACGATCATAGGGTGGGCATTTCTGTCTGAATCTAATGCCAAGAAGGTCAAAACCCAGATCGTATTAAGATCCGGAGAGGCATCTTGGATTTTTCCGACAGTACGTGTTAATCGGATAGATGTAGATGAGAAGTACGGCGATCGAAAGTCGCAGTTGGAAGGATCCGGATTTAATCTCTCGCTTTATAAACCACTTTTGGATATTCCGGATGGAACCTATGATCTTGCTATTCTTCTTGAAAGCAATCGAGTATCTAAGTGGATTCCTATTGACAGGAAGACGGCTTTGATTCGACCCTTGACGGTACCCAATCAAGAACCTCGTAACTTAGTGATAGGCATTGAGCCATTATACCACATTGATGAAGTAAATATCGTGGAGGATCAATCACGCCTGTTTGGTTCAGTTCCTCTTTTGATCGATTCGGATACTTTAGTACTTAGAGGATGGGCAGTTGATGTGATTAATCAGAGTTTGCCAAGACGAGTTATCATCAATGTTGGTGATGAACGTTTTGCTGCAGTAATAGGACTCTCAAGACCAGATGTGGCCATGGTCATGAAACAGGATGCATACCTTAATTCAGGATTTAAGGCAGTAATTCCGACGTCGGGCTTGAAAACGGGTATCAAAAACGTATTTTTGGAGATCGACACAGAATTTGATGCATATTATTTAACGGACTCCTTTCGTATTTTGATCCCCAAGTGAAAAAAAGAATTTACTTCGAAAGTATGATTGGCTATTTGACTTGCAAAACTAAGTTAAATCAGTTAATTCTGTCTTTTAGGAGACTTGTTTCTTCTATTGGCGCTAGTGATATGCATACTATGTTTTAGTCATTTATTTTGCGAGGCGTTAGTACGAAAGAATATGGAATCTTGTGGAAAAGTGCAGACTTTCTTCAATTTAGAAATGGAATTTTATAAGGTATTCATGAGAAATAAATGAATTAATTATTGAGTAATAAATATTCGATAGCCTGCGACAGAGGCTTTGCAAAAATTTTTGTTGGCACCGCATAAGAATAGTTACTATATATGATGAAGATCACACATTATTTTACTTTTGTCCAAAAAGTGACGTATCCCTAAATGAGGTCCATGGTGAAACCAAATAATGTGCAATTTCTAAGCTCTTTTATAGATCGATTTTCTAAAGGAAAGCAATCTCAGCATATCTTGCAATATCTTCTTTCTTTAGTCCTGGTTATTTATGTCTATCGGAGTACCTCTTTTTTACCGTTTCAAGATGAGATTGATGACTATCTGAATTTTGTGATTCAGATATTGGATCAAGGCCTCGGTCATCCATATGACCTGTACCGGGCGAGTTTTAGAACTATTCACAATCTATTTTTATATAAGCTCATGTACTTCGCACAGTATCGAATCGTGCATTATTTAGATTTTAGATTACTACCTGTTTTAGGGTGCATGGCATACTGCATTGCTGTTTTTAAGCTAACTGATAGGCCATCTCTTAAATTACCTTTTAAATGGTTTGTCATTCCTTGTCTTATATTCTTTATTCCATTATATCAGGTACATAACTGGGGTATGGTTTCAGCAGGCTCACTTTTTCGTTTGCTACTGGTTTTGCTTGGAGCTTCCTATCTTTTTAGCAAGTCTAGCTCTTCATTTTGGGGTTTGATATTGGTACTTTTTTTGAGCATTCAATCGGGGACAGGAGTATTGGTCTTCATTGCATTGATTTGTTCAGCATCTTTATATTTTAAATCTGTGACTCGGAGCAAGATTGTTCTTTTGATCCTGGGTGCCATTTTTGCAGCATTGGTTTTTAGTTGGAGAACAATCGAAGCTTCACCACCAGATATAACTTCATATTACAAGTATTTTCGTAGTATGGTTGAATATGTCCTGGCGACATATGGTAGCGTTTTTCAAAGCATTTTAGAATTTGATCAAAGATATTTCTGCGTACTTCTTGGCCTCATACTACTTCTAGTTTTGACTTGGCAACTGTATTTAAACAGAGCATCGGTGTTGAAAGATCCAATCTTTGGTACCACTTTGATTTATTTATTAATCGTGCCAGTCCTTGGTGCCTCTCAGCGTTGGTATTTTTCCTATCATCACGCTTTATCTGATCGATTTGTCATTTATTCACTATTGATATTGGGTGTCATTGCTTTTCTCCTCACTAAGACCCTCATAAACCGCAACTTGACATGGATCGCATTGATCTTGCAGGCTTCTTTTCTGATTTTTGCCGTTCAACTTATTTACTTAAATGGTGAAAAGATCTATAATCATCGAATGATGTTGGAGGAGGGTTATACAAACCTGGTGGCTGATTCAACGATCGAGACGGTATATATGGATAAACCGCATGGAGATCGTTTTAAGGGTACATTGACAAAAGCCATAAACCATGAGATCTTTGATGTACCAAATCTGTTCTGTAGTGAAATAAAAAGGGATCAGTTAGAGGCCTCTACTTTTCGAAAGATTAGCGTCTCTGAATTAGAGTTTGCCGGTCATAGAGACCGAAATATGCTGTATCTGCATTTGAGAGCAGACGCGGATATTATGGGGAAACGGGTTGGAATAATGTTTCGTAAGGTGTTTAGTAATGATGTGTATAAGGTGATGTTGAATCAGTATCGGGATAGATACTTTGGTATGGTCGATATCTCTCATTTGCCTGTCGATCTAGCTGACTATTCCATCTATGTATACTTGGAAGAACCGGATGCTTTGAATTTTATGGGTGATTTGAACCTGGAGGTTAAAGATCTAAGAGAAAACCCAATTCAATAATTTGATACGACTGAAGAATGAAGAAAGTTGCCATCTGTCAATCAAATTATATACCCTGGAAAGGCTATTTCGATATGATTAATATGGCTGATGTATTTGTGATTTACGATCATGTGCAATACACTAAAAATGACTGGCGTAATCGAAATGTAATAAAGACTCCTACAGGAATTAATTGGCTGACTATCCCAGTCAGACAAGAGCGTCTGGATCAAAGTATCGACGAAACCCAGATTTCATGGAACAAATGGAATATAAAACATTGGAAGAGTATCGTAGCAAATTATGCAAAAACTCCCTACTTTAAAGAATATAAGGATTTTTTTGAGGAGTTATATAATGGAGCTACCAGTCATTATTTATCTGAAATTAATGTCCGCTTTATTAAAGGTATATGTGAGGAGCTTCGCATCTCTACCGAAATGCGCTATTCCAGAGAGTTTCAGCAGAAGGGAGATAGAAATGATAATTTGATCAACATTTGCCTGGAAGTGGGGGCCAATACTTATGTGTCGGGTCCTGCAGCAAAGAGTTATCTGGATCTAAGGAAATTTGAAGAAAATGGTATTTCCGTTCAGTGGATGAATTATGAAGATTATCCTGTTTACCGGCAACAGTACGAACCATTCGCACATGGTGTTTCGATCATTGACGTCATCTTTAATCTGGGTTCCGGTTCTAAAGATTATTTGAAATCATTCGGATGAGAGAGGTAATTGACCCTTCGTTAACTATTTTTTTATTACGGGATGTTACCGGTCAGGTACTACCCTCGTTGATAAGTATTTGAGCAATCATCCGGATTGTCTGGCATTTAGTCAGCCTATTACACCGCTTTTCATTCACACAAAAGAAGCCTTCTATAGAGAGATCGGGATATCTTCAAAAAATTTTTAGGTGTTGGTGTCGATCCTATCTACGATCCAGTAATGTTTGAACAATTTCTGCAATTCAAGAACCTCAAACAGGAGACTCTTGAGATTTTGCTTCATGCCTATGAGTCTTTACTGATTAAGCTGGAATACGAAGCTTCGGTTGACCCATTTCCTGTTGATTTTCGGTCGATCTTTGTATTCTTACTGAAACTCCTGTATAAAAGGTCAACGAAATCCATTGCTGCCTTGGGTCTGAAGGAAATATTGTGTCACGAATATATTTCCTATTTGATTAATCATAGAGTTAAAGTAGTTCTGATTATTAGAGACCCCAGGAGTGTCATCGAATCTCTTAATTTTGGCGTTGGTGACCAGTTTACGGGAGGCATCCGACCTACACTTCTAAATCTTCATAATTGGCGGGAAGTAGCCGAGATTGGATTGCAACATAGAAAAAATGACAACCTCTTGTTGATCAAATATGAAGATTTTTTAAGTGACATTGCCATTAGGAAAAAGCTCACGGACTTCCTCCAATTAAAGTATACCTCAATAGATATCAAAGCCCTTAAAGATATGGACGGCAATAATTGGAGGGCAAATTCTTCCTTTGTCAACCGAAATCGTGATAAACTGGATACTGCAACAACCCAATATATTGAAAGTATTTGTTTTTTTGAAATGCGCGCACTTGGGTATCAAACCGACATTGCCGCAGGGACAATTCCGGAAATTGTGAAAATATTTGAAGAGCCATGGACCATTTCTCCTCGTGACTATTACCTACATGACTACACTACAAACCAAGAGCACGTAGATCAGGAAATCGAGCGATGGAGTCGTAAGATGAAGACATATTCTGAGTAGTTGAAAATGGATATGTGTTCCAGAGATGTAGTCAGTTTTTAGATAGCTTCATGTAGAAGAGGCTGTAAGGTATTCTTGTATGATTTTTAATGATCTGGCTGCTCACCGTATCGAAATATCCTTCCACCAATTGCAAATATCCTGAAGGAGTTCTGATGTTCTGTCCTCTATCCTTTGAAACGAACCATCTGGAAAGATATGACTGGTTTTCATGGAATAGCGAATCGGCAGTAAATGCGCTTCCACCGGCCTTTAAAAAATCAAAGACCAATTCTATGAGATGTCCGGAATCGTCATCATTTAGATGATGAATCAATCCATGCATATTAATAATGTCGAAATAACCTTTCCATTCATCCCGGTAAACTTCGCCTACCATTTCATTGTAGAATTTTGCCCGATGGCCGTAATGGCTTCTGCAATAATTAATGTAATCAGACTCCATATCTATGCCATGATACTCAATGTTTTCGGGTAAATATTTTAAAATATGCGCAGTGCCACATCCTATATCCAATATCCGGTCGCCTTCTTTTATTTGGAAACTATCCACATACCATTGCCGGTACTTTTCTCCACCAAAAATCATGCGCTTCAGATTATACATTTGGGGGATTTCCAAAAGTTTTCTGATTCCCGTATTGATATGAGGACCTTTCTTCATGACTTTAATCGTGTTGACAAATCATTTCCTTGTCTCCTAAGAATCATTTTTGATGATTTCCTTGATGTGGTACGGTTGCCGTTGCTCACTATTTCTAATTACCCTGATTAAATACTCTCCAATGATCCCAATGCCCAGCATTTGAATGCCTCCAAAAAAAACCACTGCTACCATGGTCGAAGTCCAACCCGGAATGATGGTATTATTGGTCCATCGTTCAATAATAATAAGAATAATTGCAGCAAAACTTAGGAGCGATATGATCAGTCCGATCTGACCCATTATTCGAAGCAAAAGCGACGAATTATTGATGATCAGATGACTGAACATCTTCAATTGTTTATAAAAAGTGTATCCTGTCTTTCCTTCGTTTCGAGGATAGTGTTCCAGGGCAACAGTACAAATGTCTTTACTAACATGAAACATCAAAGCTGGTATGAATGGCGCCGGAGTCTTTGTTGATAGAATGCCATCAATCACACTTCGATTTAGAAGTCTGAAGGAAGTCAATTGGATGTTTTTCGGTTTGTCAAGAATATAGTAGTCGAAGTATCCCTTAATTTTGGATGCGATGCGTTTTCGAAAGTGATGCTTTTTTCTTGGAAATTCGCCGATGACAATATCATGGTCTCTTTTTTCAAGAAGTTGAGGAATGTCTTCGGGTGCATGTTGTAAGTCGTCGTCCATGGTTATTACGAATTGACCCAGGGCTTGATACATTCCGCAAATGGTCGCTGCTTGCTGGCCGAAATTCCGGGTCAGTTGAATTCCAATATTGTGTTTATCCGAGGCTACCAGCTTTTTGATAGTCTCCCATGTTCGGGGATCTGGAGAGTGATCATTAACCAGGATGATTTCATAATTTTCACCAACGGCATTCATGGTCTGAATAATCCGCTCCACAAGCTGCTTTAGAGAATTGTGCGTATTATAAACCGGAATGATGATTGATATCATAGGCACATGAACATTCACTTGAGTTGCCATCAGGGATTGAAATAAAGTAGAAAGCTAGAAAAAAATCATCAATTGCTAGGTCTATTGCCAATTTAATGGGTCCTCTACGGTAAGCGAACCTGGTAATCAAAGCTACCCCAGACATTTAGATCTCGAAAGAGGGATATTGACGAATTTGGTACATTTGAAGCATGATTAGAAGAACCTCCGTGTGATTACTAAAATGGAGATGCAACGATATTCAGACAATTTGAAGCTGCACGAAACTATTTGGCGGCCAGCTCATTTTGAGACGGAAATATCCTATCCTGAAGACGGAAATGAGGTGTGTTTTCAAGTGGAGGACGAATCATTTTGGTTTAGGCACCGAAACGAGTCGATCCTGCATTGCGTGGATACCTATCACGATAAGTCCGATTTCCTCTTTGATGTAGGAGGGGGTAACGGCTATGTTGCATCTTATATGGAGAAGTCGGGAATAAAAGTTTGTTTGGTTGAGCCAGGCCCTGAAGGTGTAATAAAGGCGGGGGAAAGGGGCTTGAAAAACATTGTGGAATCTACATTTGAAGACTGTCGATTCAGGTCAGAAAGTCTATCTTCGGTGGGTCTTTTTGATGTCGTGGAGCATGTGAAAGATGACGTGGGTTTTCTCACCATGGTGGCCGAGAAAGTGAAGCCGGGAGGACACGTATTTTTGACAGTTCCTGCATTTGATTTCCTTTGGTCGCGAAATGATAGCGTTGCCGGCCATTTTCGTCGTTACACATTGTCATCCTTGCAAACGGTACTCACTAGTGCTGGCTTTTCAGTATCCTATAGTAGTTATCTTTTCAGTTGGCTGGTCGTCCCAATCTTTCTATTTAGGTCGATTCCCAGCAAATTGGGCGTAATAAGTGGAACGAATGTGCGAAAAAACCCTGAAACATCATAAAGTTAAGGAAGGCTTGGTTAAGCAATTATTGAACGAGATATCTAATTGGGAATTGAGGAAAATTGATAAAGCAGAAAAGATGTCAATGGGTTCAAGTTGCATCATCGTTGGAACAAAAATCTGATGGAATAGATGGAGAGAATACCCTTTAATAAACCCTATTTGTCGGGTAAGGAATTGTATTATATCTCTAAGACAATTCATGATGGCCGGGCTGCTGGAAACCAGACTTTCACTAAAAAGAGTCAGGCTTTTTTCGAATCAAAGTACGGATTTAGCAAGACCTTGCTAACGACCTCTTGCACGGATGCTCTTGAACTAGGATCTTTACTGCTTGATATCCGGGAGGGAGATGAGATCATTTTGCCTTCTTATACTTTTGTGTCTACCGCAAATCCTTTCATCTTGAGAGGAGCCAAATTGGTATTTGTAGATAGTAACCAGTTGAATCCAAATATAGATTGTGATGCAATTGAACCCCTTATTACAAATCGGACCAAGGCCATTGTTGTGGTGCACTATGGAGGGGTTGCGTGCGATATGGCCAGATTAAAGGAGCTTACTGAACGTTATGGCCTCTTTTTGGTTGAGGATGCCGCCCAGGCGATCGATTCTTTTTATCATGGCAGAGCACTGGGCTCATTTGGAGATGTGGCCGCTTTTTCTTTTCATGAGACAAAAAACATCATATGTGGAGAAGGAGGAATGCTGGTGATTAATAATGAAAAATTTCAACAACGATCCGAAATCTTATGGGAAAAAGGTACTAACCGATCTGCATTTTTCCGGGGCGAGATCAATAAGTATGAGTGGGTTGATGTCGGGTCTTCGTTTCTTCCTTCAGATATTCTTAGTGCATTTCTCTATGCCCAGTTGGAAAACCTGGAAGACATACAGCAAGCCCGATTGCTTAAATGGGAAAGATATAATGACGGGCTTGCTACACTTGAGGAGCAATATGATGTTAAAAGACCTCATTTACCTGATTACGCTACGAAAAATGGACACCTCTTTTACCTCGTTTGTCGCTCACTGGATGAGCGCACAAAATTGATTGACTATTTGAAAGACAAGCAGATTCAGGCGGTTTTTCACTACCTGAGCCTTCATGATAGTCCCTACTTCCGTAGTCAGCATGATGGCAGAGATCTGGTCTTTTGCAAGGAGTATACCGATCGATTGGTTAGATTACCTCTTTATTACGAGTTGACTTCCGGGCAGCAAGATTACGTCATTGATAGCATCCTGCATTTTTACCGCTCCAATATCTGAGTCATTGATTAAGAAGATATTAACCGAAATAGTCTCTGGGAAATTTCCAAAGTTTATGATGGTCGGTGCTGCCCTTTTTGTTTTTGGGTTAATCGCCTACTATTTGACACTCGAAGTCTGGAAATGGCCGCTTTATCCGACCTACATTGCTATCTACATATTGTCGGTCTATCTTTCATTTTATCTAAATGCCAGATATACTTTTGATCAGAAACGATCAGCAAAGAAATTGGGCAGGTATTATATCGTGTTTATCGCAGGTCTGGGTTTTGGACTTGGATTGTTATGGCTATTTGACTACTTATTCGACTTTAAACCCTTTTATCTGGTGTACCTGATTCTCATCCCAAGAGTGATTTTTACTTATTTGTTGTCGAGGATTTATGTCTTTGAGTAGAATGTCTTGAGATACTCAGATGTCCTTGGATGATGCCAGGTTTATAGACTAATTGGCTCAATACAATCCAGGATAAATGCATTAGAAAAATTCTAATTAAGCCAGAATGACCAGATACTGCTTCCTCGCCTACTTCGTGTGTTGCTCGATACCCGTAAAAGTTGTATTTTCATAATAAAATTCGTAGGATGAGGTATTTAACGATCATTTGTTTAATGATTACGGTCCAACCATCTAACTATCGAATTTGACTTTCCCCTTTAAAATTGCTTAGATCTAAAAAAAACAGAATGAAGAAGACAATTGTAATTATTATCCATATGATCTTTGTCGGGAGTTTGTCAGCACAAGACCGGCTAGAAATCCAAGGATCAACTACCACCAGGGATACGGTGGCGATCATCAAAGTGAACTATCAGGGCATTGCTGAGACTGTTGGACTTTATGTACACTCGGAACCCACCCCAGATTTTGGGCTCGGAGGTGTCTTTTTCGGTGGTCAATCTGGATTACAGGGACATAGTTCAACCGGGACGGGAATAAATGGTATTAGTCAAATGGGACATGGAGTTTCTGGATATAGTTACTCAGGAATCGGAATATCTGGTTCGAGTAAATTTTCATATGGAGTCCTTGGTGCAAGTGAGTCATCAAATGGCATTCGAGGCACGAGTATAGATGCCGCTGGAGTTGTAGGGGGCAGCTCTGAGGGATATGGCGTTGAAGGGGGTAGTGAACTAAATTATGGAGTGAGGGCTGGAAGCATGTTCAACTATGGAGTTTTTGGTATAAGTGCTGCCAAGGCAGGTGGCTTCTTTCAAGGTGAAGGGTCCGCTATTGAGCTAGGTGGTACACTTTCTATTTATGATACTGGCAGCGATGATGCAGTGATACGATCTCAGGAAGACCAGGTAGATGGAGATTTAATACTAGTATCAAACGACAACGTTGAGTTCCATTTGGATGAGGACAATAATTCCACATCTTTTTTCCGGGTTAAAAATGGGGATAATACGGACATAATGAGCCTGGATGAGAATGGCAATCTTACCCTGGCAGGCACTTGCAGTTGCGCATCAGATGTTAACCGGAAAGAAAATATACAGTCAGTTGATTTAAATAAGATATTATTGACTGTCGCGAGTTTACCGGTAAAGCAATGGCAATTCAAAAATGATCCTACCCCTCATATAGGACCTATGGCACAGGATTTTTACCATGCGTTTGGTTTAGGTGCAGATAGTACGTCTATTGCCGTTCTCGACGCTCAGGGTGTTGCTTTTGCCGCCATCCAAGCGCTAAAACAGGAGAATGACCAGTTAAGAGAGGCCCTTCTAATATTGAAAGCAGAGGTCGTTGAGAATAGACAGATGATCTTGACAAATAAAACCCGAAAGAGGAAAGAGAAGTGATAACAAAAAGGTCTTTGGAGCATTAGTTGTCCTTGAAAGACATTTAGATTAATATGCCTGCCAGTTGTTGTTAATTGGGACTCTAGAAATGTTACCTAGCTGGAATTTTAGGCAGCACTTGCAGCTGCGTATCGGATGTCAATTGAAAAGGCCATATGCGATAACTTGAGCTATATAAGATATTAATGTCTGTTGCGACCTTGCCGATAAAGCAATGGCATTTAAGAATGAAACGACGACTCACATAGGACCGATGGCTCAAGATTTTTATCAGGCGTTCGGTTTGGGAGTCGATAGCACCTCCATTGCTGTGCTCGATGCAAAAGGCGTTGCATTTGCTGCTATTCAAGCGCTAAAAATCGAGAATGATGAGCTAAAGAGAACAACTTCTTGTGCTAAAGGAGGAGGTTGCTGGTATCAAGACAAAGTCTTCTGTACGTAAAGGCCGAAGGAAGAAATAGGAAGATGGTTAAGTGGTCAAGTGGTCAAGTAGTTAGTAGTTAGTAGTTAAGTAGTTAAGTAGTTAAGTAGTTAAGTAGTTAAGTAGTTAATTAGTTAATTAAGAGTCGTAGTAAGGAGATGATTTTTTTGATATTTGATGAAGATGCTCCAGTCAATTATAATAGAGAAGAACGTTGCAACCTTGGGTAAAATGTTCTAATGAAGCGATTATTTCAATTTGTAAGTTAGCCGTTCATGGATCGTTAGATTACTCCACCATAATCAGCAAGTGGTAATCAACAAGTGGTAATCAAAGTGGACTCCTGTTTCAAGTGCAGATTGGCTTTGGGTCTACGTCATGCACGCGACTAATTCCCGTAGCTGAGTCTGAGGATCTATGTCCATTAAACAAGACCGGATGATCGGTTGTACTTAGAAGAGCATTTCAAAATGCTATGATTTCATTTAAGAATTGGAAATTTTTATATTCTGATACTTCCTGGATAATTAATTCATCATACTCTGTCAAATGTCGGATGCAGTAAGTGCTAAAGGCAACAGGGGCGCATAGAAGCTGAGACAAAAGGATATAGATCTTATTATATTAATGCTTGGCTGATGAGAAAGGAGGCGCGCTATCAGATTGTGAAGAATTGCGTGTCGATTCGAGCCACACTAGGAAAGATGCCGCTTTTCGGTCATCGATAGCGTTTGCCTACTCTGCGACCTTGTTTCCAGGGTCAATCTTTTAGGCTATTGAGAAAAGCCGGCCCGAACTACTTCTGTCGGATTGCCAGAACGAACAAATAATTACCTGGAATTTAACTCGACCTCAGGCCGACGTTTTGAACACAGGCATATTCTAAAGACAAAAAGGTCAGCCTGATATCAGACTGACCTTTTGTAAAGTCTATTTTTTTAGAACTAACTAGTTAGCTAGAACCATTTTCTTAGTAGCAACCGGAGCATTATCTACAACCAGTTGATAAGAATAAGTACCAGGCGGTAGATCTTCAACATTTACTGTTAGACGGCCTTCGCCGATATGATCAATAGAAACGGTTTTAATCATTTTACCATTGATATTAAAGATGTTGATCTGAGCAGACGTTGCTGATGCAGGTACAACATAATCGATGCTGGTAAAGCCATTGAATGGATTCGGTACGTTCTGCTCAACCGAAGCTAAATCTCGTCCTACCAAGGTAACCTGTGACTGATTCTTAATAACGTTAGCTGCAGATCCGGAGATAATTCCATCCATGCGAGCCTCCATTTCGGCGAATTTTTCTTCTAAAACCAAAATTCGACCTTCTTTTTCTTCAATGATCTTCTGCTGTTCTTTAACTGAATTTATCAGCATATAAGTAAGTGCATTAGGATCAAATTGTAAGTAGTTTTCAGTTCTAAGGGTGCCTCTATCACTTTCAATACTTCGGTCGGTCTTGTTAGCCACCTCTTTAAGATCCATAACCTCCATACTAATATTTTTTACAGTGTACGGAGCAACTTCTTGCATATCCTGAGCAAGAATGCCTACATATTCAGTCTCAGTATCTTGAATACCACCCTTTCCATTATAGCGGAATGTGATTGGATTGATCTTCATGATTTCCGCTAAGCCATCTTTATATTCGGAAATGTCTTTCTTCATGGTCTCATCAGAAAAGACTGCCCAGCTTCCTCCACCTGTTTTGTTGGCAGTACCATTTACCGACAAAAGATTTGTTGGGCTAGCAGTTCCAATTCCGATGTTACCTCCACTCGTGACCGTCATTCTTTGAGTGATGCTACCAGCGTTGGGTCTGGTCCAGAATTCCAGGGAACCACCGTTTCCTGCGTGATTTTCAATTCTAGAGGCAACTGAAGCAGTTGCACCTGCATCGCCGTCACCGAAATTCATCCTGCTATAGTTATTATTAGTCTGGTTCGAATTACTGAGATACAGTGAGGAATATGTACTTGTAAAATCGATTGCTGACGCAGGACCATCCGCGTAGATAGCCTGATTTGCTTCATTAAGTGCTCTTACCACGTGGATTTGCCCAAGCGGAGTGGTAATACCAGTATTCACACCCAGTACGGATTTACCACTTGAATAAACTTTAACTTGCGCATAAGCAGCTACCATGCATATGCTCATTACCATTGTAAAAATTATCTTTTTCATATTCGATTCTTTTAACATTTTAAAAATTTAGTTTTAGGATTCTTTTGAATAAACTGTTAGTTATTTAAATTTTTGTCGATTCTCTGATCTTTAGCAAGTACTTGTTTTTTATCAGTTTGCAGTTTTCTTGCCTTTGTTACCTTCTATGCTGTAAATATAACACTTCTTATCTTTTTGCGCACTCACCCTTTAGGGTGATTTTGCCCTCTGGCTGGGTAGTTTTCTGTGGTTTTGTTGATTACTCATGGAAGATACATTTTTTTTTATTAGCTGGTTATATCTGGGTTAATAAAACCTCTCTTTTACATAGTGGCGGCTTTTTAGGGGTCGCAACCGGTTGATCTGATCTCAAAAGTGATGCCACTTGGTACGGTGAAGGCACTCGTAATTTGCACAACCGGAGCATTATACATCGTTGTAGCAGATAGATTGATGGTGCCACTGGTGGCAATCAGGTTATCAGCTTCTTTAGTGCCGGTTGCTGAACCAGGGGTTACGGTCAGATTACTCACGCAATTTCCACCACCACCTCCTGAACCACAAGCTCCCATACAACTATAACTTCCCAGATTGGCATTTATCGCAGTCTGTGATGCCGGAGACC
The DNA here is from genome assembly GCA_016711125.1 of Saprospiraceae bacterium. Taxonomy (GTDB): domain Bacteria; phylum Bacteroidota; class Bacteroidia; order Chitinophagales; family Saprospiraceae; genus JABDMH01. Next base: position 42,498 of record JADJTQ010000012.1, read on the forward strand.
AGGTTGTAGCCGCACCATCAACTGCCGGTGCCATGATATAAGGAGACCCATTGGCATCATGATTCGCCCCAAAGTTGTGACCGGTCTCATGACCAATCAGTACCCGCAATTGTTGAAGATTGGAGGTGAAATGTTGATTAGCGCTGTAACGAAACATGGTGTTGCATATCGAGCTGATCCAGGCTATACCAATGGTGCTGCCAGTGAAATCTCGATTGGACCATATTTCTCCTACATCATGGTTTACTCCAAAACCGTTAGAACCACTACAATTCAGCTGAGTACTTGAACCGGTCCCCGCCCAGCAGCAATAGGAATCCAATAGGACACCCGGATCCGTACTGGTGGACCAGCCTGCCTGACCGGAGCTTGTTTCAACATAGGTAGTCTTAACCTTGAACTGCACATTATATATGCCATAGTTCGGAGCCATCACATTCTTGATATCCAGCAGATGCTGGGCAAGTGCTTGGACGTTACTACCATACTTAGTATACATGGAGTAGTCTGCGGCAATCGCTACTTCCGCCTCCTTGCAAGCTGCCGACCTGGAATGGTCTGCCTCCTCCGGAGTGTAGGATTCATCACCTCCCATCTCTATGGTATCGGTGGTGCCACACGAACGTTCCTGTGTTTCGATAACGTCTTGTGAACTGTACAATAACGATGCTGCGTGACCCAAGACTCCAAAATCGCTTACTGGTTGTAGAAACCATTCGGTGCCGTTCACATCGGTCATGAAGCCGGTAATATAGGTCGGGGTGATGGATAACCGTACTTCGCGTGATGGATCATCCAGATTCCAGCCCCGGTAAGTGTAGGATGGCCCCGGGTCGAGGTGGACAACGCCACTATCAGTGCTCACCTGCAGGGTGTAATCTTCAGCCCTGATATCATCGGGATATATGAATATGTTAAACGTTTTATCTCCTAGTGTCCACTCCATCTCATTATCAAAGGAAGAAGAGGTCACTTGCAGGAGTACCTCCCGGGATTCAATTGCAATGCCTGGTACTTGCTAAACTGCAAACCTAAGTTTGAATCATCAGGTAATGTAGTAGGTCCGGCCTTCACTGTAATTCGGTCCATGATTTGAGAATAGCCATCCTCATTGGTTAATGCTAAACAAATTAGTATGGTGATACAGGATAAAAGTCTCATCAATAACCCTCCAAGGTTTTAGGGAAACTCATGGCTTAAAGCAAACATGTCTAAAGCATCTAAACGGGGGAATACCGTTTGCTAGACAGACTTTAAGAATGAGCCACCAATATTTATGCCAAACAAAATATTAGCAGTGAATTGTGTTCGGTCGCTAAATTGCCTTGGTGTTGTTCGATGAAATTTGTCAGAAAAGACATACATAAAACGGCGGTCCATGGAGAATAGTGTATGAGTTGGAAAAAAAAGTAGTTTTATTTGGCTGGAATTTGCCCGATTGAGCCGTTGTTGCAGGTCTCTGATCGTCTTTTGAGTGGTGATTTGTGACTTGGTTGTTTACTGTATTTGGGCAAAAAGCTCCTTATTGGCCGTGATCAATACGGGAATCAGCCCCAGATATTCGACAGCAAGCACCTCCCCTTGAGGATTTATTTCCGTTTGATAGAGGTATTTGTATTCGATGCCAGTGTCATACCCTTAAGTTTGTCACTATTTGATTGGGCAAAATTTAGAACGACAAAAAGAGCGATGAAACTTAACTACAGTATTGGACTATGCCTAGAAAAACCCCATCATCTAAGCAGGACTAATGAAGTAAGTTTGTACGCTTCCCATTAATTGCTCCCAAATAGAAATCAACTAAATGATGAGCTATGAAAAATTCAAAACTCTCACAAAGTCAGATGATCACACGACTTCTGTATTTTTTTTATAAATATGTAAGATGATAGAATTTTCGAGAAGAAGCTTTTTGTCTGGAATGTCAATGGGCACAACCAGTCTCATGCTCCCTCATTTCTTAAGGAAACCGCTTTATTTGCAAGGAGGTGGTCCTGACAGTTTGGATTGGCAAGTAGGAATCGGTAAGCGAATAATTACGCCAACCATTTCCGTTTGGCTCGCAGGTTATGGTACACAGCGCATTGCATATGGTAAGATTCATGACCTGTTTGTGAAAGTGTTGGCATTAAAATGTTCGAACGGGAAAATAGCTGTGTTGGCTACTACAGATAATCAGGGGATGTCCCGGACCGTCTATGAAAACATTTTCAGAAAAGTGAATCAACGGTATAATTTGGATCGCTCTGAATTCATGCTGACGTTTTCTCACAACCATTCTGGTCCCTGCTTACAGGATGATTTAGTGGATTATTATCCGAGTGATGACGCGCAAAAGGAATTGGTCAATCAATATTCCGAGTGGATGGCCGAACAGGTAGTGGAGGCAGTGGGAGAGGCATTGAGTAACTGGCAGCCGGCCCAGCTTTTCAAGGGAGAAGGGAAGTGTACATTCGCGGTAAATAGGAGAGACAATGTAGAGTCGGTGGTGCCTGATTTATTGGAGGCAGGTAAGCCTCTGGAGGGAGTAGTAGATCACTATGTGCCCGTACTCGCCATAAAAGGTCCGGGTGGAAATCTGATCAGCGTATTATTTGGTTACGCCTGTCACCCTACCACGCTTTCAATATCCACATGGAGCGGTGATTACCCGGGTTTTGCTCAAATCGATATTGAATCCGCTCATCCAGGTACTGCGGCTATGTTTTTCAATGCATGCGGAGGGGACCAGAATCCGATTCCCAGGAGGACCGTTGCTCTTTGCGAAAAATATGGCAAGCAACTAGCTCAATCGGTGGAAGAAGTTTTAGCGGGGCAGATGGAACCGATAAGATCCGACATAAAAACGGCATTTGAATATGTGCCTTTGGAGTATCTAGAATTGGTGACCGAGGAAAAGCTTAAGCCTATTGCGACGGGATCCGATACACTGCATGCTCGTTGGGCCACACGCATGCTAAAGAAGCTGGAAGATGGTGTAAAATTCCAAAATAGCCATCCCTATCCAGTTCAGGCCTGGCAATTGGGCAAAGAATTATTGTTTCTGGGAATAGGAGGGGAAGCGGTCGTTGACTACTCCTTACGATTTAAATCCGAATATAATAACCAGACTACTTGGGTCTGTGGATATGCCAATGAGATGGTTGCATATATCCCCTCCAGAAGAATATGGGAGGAGGGAGGTTATGAAGGAGGACCTCATTTGGACGAATACGGTCATCCCGCATGGAGATGGGCTGGGGATGTAGAGGACCGAATTAGTGAGACAGTGAGAAAAGTCGTAGAAAAGGTGCAATTCTAATGACCTGTTTGCTGTACTAAAAGATAATTATTGAAAAATAGATTCGAAGTGTCGAGTGGTATAGCTTTCTGCGGGCATCATGGATTGCATGATTGGTATCTCACGGCAAATTTCGATGCCTGCGTTGAACTAGAAAAAGCGGTCGAACTACGGCTGTGAACGGCCAATTTATCGCGGTGTCAAATGAGAAAGCAAACTTGGTGCATACATGATAAAAATTGAGTTTTAGTAATCGGTGAGATTATTGCAAAAGGTGCGAGACACTTGGATACAGGAGACGTTGGTCGTAGTTTTTGGGGAGCCCAAAAAGGTACGTCTAATAGCAGAAATGCCTTCGCTTTTGTTATTTTTCACGAACAACCTCCTTGGATCCGGTTATTTTATTATCTGAGGCAGTAATATTTGAAGATCCCTTACCAATAAAAATTGCTGTTGATTGATTTCCTTTGCCAAAAGAGCGAATGGTGTTATTGGTAATGACAATATCATGTGTTTCTCCACCAATATGGAAACCACTTGACTCCTCCTTCATTCCATTGTTTTCAATTATATTATTGGTAAAAGTGTTCCTGTGACCACTATTTTGCTCAGTTTCATCGCGGAAAAGAACGCCTGGAAAGCATTTTCGTAGACATGATTATTTTCAAAAATGTTATCGGTATCCTGATGCCCAATTGAAATTCCATTATCACCGTTTGCATAAACCTTATTATTTCTGAAAATTCCATTTTGCACTCGCCAGCATAAAAATATTCCATCCTGACTGTTATGATGACTAACACAATTTTCAACGGTCGAATGGTCAGACCCTGTGCCGGGATGAAACCCAAGGCCATTCCCATTTGATGCTTCACATCCCTTCATGGTAATCATTTCAGTAATCTGCCAGCTAAAGGAGTCTCCATTGAACTCATTAACCTTAACATTCTCCACCAGGCAGTTCTTGGATTTGTGGATATAAATTCCACCTCCACGGCATCCGTTGATATAGTCGTTTGTCATCTTATTGCCCGCTACAACCAGATCAGCAATTTTAACATTCTCAACCCCTACCGCTTCAATAATCGAACAACCATTCGTAACTGTCCCATTCAAAGAAGACAAATAATCATAATTAGTAGCATTGTCGAAATAGATAACATTGTCTTCAAGATCCGTTATTATGGCTGTGGTAACATCCCATCCCTGATTATGCTCATCGTCATAAAACTGGATTCCCATTCCCTTTTTAAAACCACTGACATCCTTCAGCACCGCTTTTAACATTCCCCAATCGGCATCAACAATAAAACTGGTTTTAAAACCATCACATTTCTGCAATATGGTTGTTTCCCCCGATCCGATCAGAGAGGTATTGTCTGAGAGACGGATAGGACCACTGACTATATAAACACCAGGATTAAGTTTCACCGTACCACCTCCTCTTGTTTTTATTGCATCTATGGCTATCTGAATCGATTCTGAGGTAAACCCGGAAATATCGGCATTGGGACCTCCCACTGTGATACTCTGCTCACCATGTTTCACATCTACCAATCCTATGACCTGGCTATAGAGATCTGAATTTACTGAAAGACAAATAGAGATCAGGCTAAATACACCAATTAATTTTTGCTTCATTTTTCGTCCCATCTTATATAATTTAGTAAAAGGCATCCGTCAAAATTATCCTTTTGTTGCTGTTGATACTAAACATAATACAAGATGTCAGACAAACCAAATTTTATCTCTTCGATTTTCAGGTCTCATAAAAGCTTTACGTTACGAAACGACTATTCTCAAAAACGCACCAATGCCATGGCACAACTTTCAGTAGAATATCATATATAAATATGGCACAATTTGCACTATACTATCAAAGAAGGGTGAAAGGCTGGATGATAACTTCGGATCATGTCTACGTATACGTTCAACCAGATTATTGGTCATGCCGACATAGATAAACTTGTGTTCACAACTAATTAGTGCGTATGCAAAATTCACCTGGAGAGAAGTTAAAAGTACCCGGAGCTGGAGTTTAATCGAACACCTGATGTGGTTTTGTTAAGTAATTCTTATCTGACAGCAAGACTCTCCACATCCCGGATTAGGGTCGGATTAGGGGGAATACGGGAAATTATCTAACTGATTGCCAGGCTCAACCTACATACAGGATCAACGCGGACCAGGTCACATCTGAAGTCGTAAGTTTCTCTTTAGGTATTTCCTAGTCTCGTGAAGTTCTTTGGGGTCCGAAGTAAGTATTAATTTACTTGAACCCCTGTACCAGATTTTTTAGTTCATCCATCTGTTGTTGGAGCTGGAGCAGTTGCATCTGGATACCTTTAATGACGGCATCTTTGGCCTCACTATGATCCAGACCTACGACTGTATTGACTCTTTGATTCCCGGGTCCGGGATGGTTCTCCCAAGCGCGTCCTACAATTCGGTGTTCTAGAGCAATACCCTCCAGAGAAACCGCTAAGCCGGTGCCATCTTCCAGGCCGCTGGCTACGATCCAATCCCCGGATCGCACCACTCCTCTCACCCGGACTCCTACCTGACCCACGAAGCTCACCTTCTCGTAGAGATCCGAATCTTCCCCGATCTGGTTACCGAGCACCGCCGGCCGGTCGGTGATCACCATCAATTGAGTGGCACCATTCGTTCGGCGGGTTACCTTGCCTTCGAAGACTCCTACGATATCACCCGCTTCCAGGTCTTCCTCTTCACTTAATCTGGGCAAACTTTCGGCATAGTCGGCTCCCACGCTGCCATAAGTGACTCCACCAGTTCCATTGCCTTCAATCCGGCCTATAGCAAGATCATCTCCTCTAAAAAAAGTGATGAAATTGCTTGCCACACCCGGATTAGACGTGGTACCTACTTTCAGAGCCAACACATCCGGACTTTCATCGGTATTCCGGTTGTAGATCTGGGCAATGTGACCAGCTGGTGTTGCATCCAGACCCTTTCCACCCTGGATATTTAAACTCCATCCGCCGGCATAGTATACAAAAACCCCATCGTTATCGGCAGAGCCTACATTAACCCCGTTGCCCCCGGCCAAGCTTACGAAAAACCCATCGCTCCCAGCCTCGCTTACATGAACTCCATCTTCCCCGGCATAGCGAATCTTGATGGCATCTCTGCCGACACCGATTACTGAATCAATCTGGATCTGGTTTTGACCCCTGACGAAGTTGCATACCAGGGACAAGGTCAGAAGTTTTAAAAGGCTATTCAAATTTGTGGTTTTCATGGTAATTTTTTTTGTGGTCAATTTAAATTCCTAAACAAAATGGCGAATATTGATAGACAATCTAAATCAATTTTTGGTGGTTTGCTGGATAAAGCACCACATCTGCTTATAACAATGCTTTCCTCGGCACATCTACTGGAATTGATTACAGGACAGGTACTTTAAAATTCATTTTTTTTGGAGCAGGTTCCGGCGAATCTAAATACTGAAGGCATCTCGAATACCTTTGAACATCATATCTAATTAAGGGTTGACATTCACCGCTGGTTATGAAACAGCTGATGGGAATAATGCTTTAGTAGCCTGGAGTATTGGATTTCACTCCGACAGGGCTTGTGGTGGTTTTTCTTCAAATACAACAAAGCTTTCGTCTCTACGGGACTCTAAGGATTACGGTGCTTGAGATAGTGGGAGAGGGGTGAGATCTACCCCAAATTCCCATTAGTACCCGGGGCGGGAATCGAATCTATCTGGCTAGCTTAAGGAGATATTCCGGTTTTGTTAAGACCGGATTTCTTAAGAAAAATTCTGATCCTTCAAATCACTAAGCCAGCTAGACAGGCCCGCACGACGATAAAAAACTAATCTTACGATAAGCTATAGTGTAGAGAAAAAGTTTTCCAGATCTATTCTTAAGGAAGATTTCTCGCTTCCTTGCTTCGGGTTGGTTATCTAAAATCTCAAAATACAAAAGGATTAAAGGACGATAAGGTTTCGTTGCTTTCTCATAACCAGCATTATGTCTGCGTGTCCGTTCGGCGAGATTATTAGTCATCCCAACATAGATGAATTGCCGATGACAACTAATTAGTGCATATATAAAGTGCACTTTGAGAAAAGTTATTTAGTACCCGGGGGATACGATAATCGAACTTTTGCATCAAATTTCATGTCGCGGTTTTCGATCGGGGCTACGAATTTGATCACACTATTTCAAAACGAAAGCTATTGGCTATATTGTGAAAGTATGGTGTTCAATAGGTGTTGATATTAACATTGGTCATCCTATAGAGACCATAGATCATGATACCAATTACTGTGCCTGCTTTTTAGATTTTGCTATGGGTTGGCTGGACAAATTTTATTCGAGTCTTGACTCTAAATTGAGAAGAGATGCGCTACTTCATTTGGTCACAAAGATAGAAATGCACATCAACTAGGATCAACCGCAGTGATCATTTTCTGAGGTTGATTTTATGGATGTTGCTCAAAAAAGGTTAGAGAGATGAGATTACTCTTGGGTCATTTATTATAAATAATTAACTTAAAAGTGAACTATTTTATTACTTTAGAGAACTTTTTGGATCTAGATAAGGTTCGGTTTTATACCGTCAGACTTGAAGACCAACATGGTGATCCTATAAAGGAGCGCTCGGAGACAGAAGAATTCATGGATACCTTTCATAGGGATCCCTTGGTGAAGGATGAGTTTGAAATTATAATAAATATTATGAATCTTATGGGTCAGAGCGGAGCGGATAAAGATCTTTTTCGGCACGAAGCGAGAGCAGACGCACTACCTCCTGATAGGTCTAAACTCCGTAAAATAGGATTTGACTTGTCTCATGATTTTCAAGCTCTTCGATTATATACAATGAGATTGAGTGATTGCGTTGTGGTGCTATTCAATGGTGGAATAAAGACGACAGCCATAGCCCAGGACTGCCCAAATGTGCGTCACCATTTCAGTGTCGCCAACCAAATTGCCCAAGCAATTGACTCCGCGATTAGTAATCAAGAGACTTATATTATAGGAAAGGACATATTTGGAAAAGAGTTCACTATTTAAAGAAAGAACAGTGCCATGGAAAAAGAGGATTTTTTGAGACTTGTAAACAATACATCACATTTCAGTAAGAAATTCGTTTCGAAGTCATATTCATTGATGCGGAGAATTCGAAAACAAATGGAGGAAAAGGATTGGGAGCAGAAAGATCTTGCCAAAGCCTTAGGCAAAAGTGAGCCAGAAATCAGCAAATGGTTATCAGGTTTTCATAATCTTACATTTAAGTCCATTATGAAACTTGAAGAAGCCCTCGGCTGTGACCTTATTGAGATATCGAAGGTAGATGAGCCAAGGCCGCGCAAGGAAAGGAAATATGCGATCTCTAGTCATTTTGACGTGTCGAAATCTTTAGAAAGCACTTCGCTCCCTCTTAACATTGAATACTCATACGATCTTAATTAAGGTAGCCAAAACCTAATACGAACAATGGGTGACAACATCGCATTTCTATTCAAGAATTATGAAATTGTTGAATTTATGTTGAATCCAACAACAGACGATTTTTCTTCTGGTTTTCATATTGCCATAGATTCAAACGTTAATATTGACGACACTATCGAAGATAAATCAGAATGGGAAATTCGAATGGTTATTTCGATTTCAGATAAACAAAACCGAGATAGCATCTATCTAAGACTCAGTTCCATAAGTCAAATTGTACATAGTGTTAGTGTCCAAATAGACGATAATGATAGTGAAGAACAAATCCTTAACGAATTGTTGCAGATTGTATACCAGACAAGTAGGGGTATCATCATAGAGAAGACCTCAAATAGCAGATTGAAAGGTATGATCATTCCAATCGTACCTAATTCCGTCCTTCGTCCAAGATCAGCATGAGAATATTAAAATAAATTTCGCATCACATCATTACTTGAAAAAATCCAAGTAAACAACTGATAATCAATATCTAATCGAATCTATTATACCCGGAGCCTGTCCAAAAAACCAGGAAAGAGGGAATCGAATTTACCTGACGATTGAGACAGTTCTATCTGGCTAGTATTCGGAGATATTCCGCTTTGGTGAAGACCGAATTGCCTAAGAAAGATTCTGATCTTTCAAATCACTAAGCCAGCTAGACAGACCCGCACGGCGTAGTAAAGCAATCTTTCGGAAAGCTAGAGAATAAAGATAGATTTTACCTGAACGATTCTTTAGAAATACTTCACTTTTCCAGGCTTCAGGTTGATCATTACAAACTTCGAAATAAAGGAGAATAAAAGCCCAGAAATGGTTTGGTGGCTTTCTCACGTCCGGCACTATGTCTACCTGTCCGTTCGGAGAGATTATTCGTCATTCCAACACAGATAAATTGGCGATGACAGCTGATTAGTGCATAGATAAATTGCAATTGGAGAGATGTTTAGTGCCCAGAGCGGGAGTTTAATCGAAGACTTCTGTCGTTTCAATCATCTACTGTCGAGTTGTTAATGTTGAACTAAATCGCCTATCGGCGATGGTCTCCTGACTTGAATCTAACAAATAAAATCCATAACTCGGAAGAATTAATAACCACAAAAATTTTCTGAGTTATGGAAAAGAACAAGAGCCACTATCATTGATAGGGCAAAGTCGAGGTTGAAGGATTTTCAACCATGTATGCAAAGTTAGAGCAAAAAGTGGTATTAGGTGGATTATCTGAGTCTACCTTGACCAATTATGGACGCTGTATTGCTCAAATTAGTTTACACTTCAATTTAGTAGCCATTGAGTTGGAAGAGGAGCAGATCAATGGATATCTATTTAATTTAGCCAAGAATGATCAACCCTCTAAGAGCTATTTCAAGCACACCGTTTACGGGCTGAGACTACTCTTCCGGATTTACGATAGAGAAGACAAGGCCATCAGGTTGCCGAGTCTGAAGCGAGATGCTCCTTTGCCGGTAGTATTGAGTATGAAGGAATGTCGTCAATTATTTAAGTCGGGTAAAATGCTGAAGCATCGGATTCTTCTTTGCTTGATCTATTCTGCCGGATTAAGGCAGAAAGAAGTTCGGAACCTACAACAAAGGGACGTTGATTTTGACCGAATGCAAATCCACATTCGTAAAACCAAGTATCGAAAGGAGCGATACGTTCCTCTTAGTCCGTTGATGGCAAAAGGACTGAAAAAATATTACAAAGCTTACCATCCTAAAAACTATGTATTCAATGGTAAAGATATGACAAGTCCCTTGTCCGCCAGAGGCGTGCAGTGGGCAATGAAGGAAGCACTAAAAACAAGTGGCATTCAGAAAGATGCTTGCGTACACACGTTGCGACATAGCTATGCAACTCACTTATTGGAATTTGGGATGGATATTGATACGGTCAAAATCTACTTGGGCATGCTCATTTGACCACCACGATGGTTTACCTTCACGTTGCCAGGATCTCGAAAACGGACCGATTTAGTCCTTTTGACAGGCTCTACCAAGGCCTACAAGGCTAGCAAACATAAGGTAGCAGACATCATTAACCAGCAGTGGTCTCAGATTCAATCAGATACACACTTTAATTCTTATCAGATTCGAATTCTGGACGCCATTAGAAAATGCCGTACACCGGCCTTAGGTGGATATCTATACCAATGTAGCCATTGTGGTCATGTCCATAAGCGATACAACAGCTGTCGCAATCGACACTGCCCTACCTGCCAAAACACACAAAAAGAAAAGTGGATCTTGGCAAGGCAAGCTTCATTAATTAATACCAGATACTACCATGCCGTATTTACCATCCCTGCTGAATTAAATCAATTTTGTCTTGCATACCCGCGGCAAATGTATTCCATCCTATTCCAGTGTGCCTGGCAAACGCTGGATAGTTTCGCGTGGAATCCAAAATACCTGGGAGCACAAATTGGTGTCACCATGGTTCTTCATACTTGGGGCAAACCTAAGCTTGCACCCTCACGTCCACTGCATTGTGCCAGGAGGAGGTCTTACTGCAAAAAATAAATGGAAAGATGCTCAAGGAAATGGCAAGTTTTTGTTTCCTGTCAAAGCCATGAGCATCTTGTTTCGTGGCAAATTTATGGCTCAATTCAAAGCCAACATGGACCTGCAGGGGTTGGTCATTCCACCCGAATTTATCTCTAAACTATATCGCCTTAAATGGGTGGTATTTACCAAGTCAAGCTTTGCCGGACCAAAAGGTGTCATTGAATATTTGGCGAGATACTCACATAAAGCAGCCATTAGTAATTATAGGATTAAGGCTATATCATCTGATAAAATCATCTTTCAGTACAAGGATTATAAACACGGTGGGAGGTCAAAATCTATGGCGCTTCATCCTCAAGAATTCGTCCGTAGATTTTCGCTACATCTGTTGCCAAGAGGATTTACCAAAATTAGACACTATGGCATTCTTTCCAGCAAGTACAAGGCAATCGTTTTCCCGGAATCCAAAAATGCCAGTATCCTAAAATTGGATTGGGAGGTTCTCTGGCAACAAAAAGGTCTGGATGTCACTTCTGCCCCAACTGTAAAAAGCCCACGTTAAAACTCATGGGAGAAATACCTAAGAGAGGCCCTCCTCAATTAATTAATCCGAGGCACCCATTATTCATAATCTAATTTGTTTAAGCATGCTTAGACCTGACATCATATTGCCCAGAACTTCAAAAGTCAATGACAAGAAGGTATCCTTTCGTAATTCCACGCTCTTTTATTAATAGCAAGTTCGTTCAAAAAGAATGCAAGGCCATCAGAAAACCATTTCTAATCTAGTAGCCTACTAGAAAATCCACGAAATATAATTTGGAATTAGCCTAGTGATAGCGAGCGATCCAGTTCAACACAGGATTCAAACTGGGTCCTACGGACCGCTTGAATCCTTACTTATTGCAGGAATTCACTACGCATTTCGGTCTCTACTTATTTAGCTAGATTAGTTTGGAAGTTCCCTGTAATAATTTACTCAATCAGTTTACAAAGTACATATCCAGTTCACCCTTGCCTTTGGCATCTATTTTCCCCCTGTAGGTACATGGAAATTCATGTTGAATTAAATCATATGAATAGGCCGAGACATTGATTCTCCCGGGCTCACTGCAACTTTCTATTCGGGCAGCAATGTTTATTGTGTCACCAAATAGGTCATAGGAGAATTTCTTCTTGCCGACAACTCCTGCCGTAATTGGTCCTGAATGGATGCCAACCCGAACAACCCATTTGATGGAATGTGTTTCATTCCGTACTGATAAATAAGCAATCATTTTCTGCGCAGCTAGGACACATCTTTTTGCATGATCGGGATCTGGCACTGGTAATCCCCCTGCCGCAACATAGGCATCGCCAATAGTCTGGATTTTTTCCAATCCTACCTCGTCCATAATGTCATCAAATTGGGTGAAAATATCACCTAATTCTTCTATTAGTTTTTCGCCGGGGATGGAAGCAGCTATATTCGTAAATCCCTTGAAATCTGCAAATAAAATACTCACCCGTTCAAAATGAATAGGTTTAGTTTTTCCAGTTTCTTTAAGTTCGCGAGCTACTTCAGCAGGAAGAATGTTTAGGAGCAGTTCATTGGATCGCTGCTGTTCAGCAAAGATCTCTGCGGTGCGGTCGGCTACCGTTTGCTCCAGCATTTTCTGCCTCGTTCGTAATGTTTTGGTTTGCCATTGCAAAAAAGCCCAAACAGCGATCGCAGCAAACAGTGAATAGGCGACGTACGCCCACCAAGTTGACCACCAGGGTGGATGAATTCTGATTTGAAGAGTAACACCCTCTCTATTCCATGTACCCTTGCTATCAGCACCCTGTATTTTAAACAGATACGTTCCGGGTGGCACGTTCTTGTACATGGCCAAGCCCTGCTGAAGGTCTTCCCTTGGAGCCGATTCATATTTTTGTAGTTGATACTTGAATTGCAGTGTAGATGGATTATGATAATCTATACATGTCATTCCAAAAGCGAAGGAATTTTGTTTGTGAGAAAGGTCTATGGATTTAGTCTTCCAAATGGGTTCTTTTAAAATGGAACCATTACCCGGAATGATTCTCTTATCATCCAAAATGAAGTCTGAAATGAGAATTTTTGGAATCGTAAGAAGGTCCTCGGAAATGAAATCATCAGGATGGTAAGCATAATAACCATCTTTACTTAAGAAGAAAAGCTTTCCATCGGGATTACAGAAACTAGGTCCAATAATTTGCCCGGTGGGCAATGGGTATGATTTAAATTCCTCTGTGCTTGGATTAAGAGCGAATAAACCATTAATAGAACTCATCCAAATCCGTCCTTCATTTGATTCCAGCAGAGAATAGATCTTATCAGACGGTATTCTGCTATTGTCCATCGTAAATCTTTTGATCGCTCCAGAAGTGGCATTAAGTTGTCCAAGTTCATTCGAACCGGCCCTGAACCAGATCTTGCCTGCATTATCAGACACAACTTCCTTGACACCTCCATTATTTCCGGAACCTGAAAAGCTTCAAAGTCCAAATCCATGGATTGATGTATGAAGCGAAACATTAGCTGGTAGCCTCCAATCCATAGGTAACCATTCTTGTCTTCGTGCATATTACCAATCCAAATCCGACCATCGTCAAACACTTCTTTTCCATTAAGTTTTCCATCAAGGTCGTAATGGATGAATCCGTTTGTCTTAGGATCTAGTAGATGAAGACTTTCTGCCGGACCGTATGTAAGTACCCAAATTTCTTTTTACTATCTTGAAATATGGGTCTTATTGAATTAATGCCCGCATGATACGAAAGGCTCTCATCTTCTTCCGGTTTGTATTGAAAACGTTCGAATTCAGCCCTGCTTGGATCATAGCGATTCAGCCCATTAGTAGTACTAATCCAATTAAATCCATCCTGATCCTGTTGGATGCCGATAACGTCATTAGCACTTAAACTTTTCGAATCATTCGGATCATGTTGAAAACTCTTAATTTTATTGTCTCCCGGATTATATCGAAAAAGTCCATGATCCTTTGAGCCCAGCCAAACTTCACCTTCATTATTACCTTCTATGATACAAGTAAAATTCAGGCTCTGATCATCTAGCAACGATTTAATATCATGGTACGGAAATTGGTTGACTTCTTCGTTTAACTTGAAGACCATGGATCCGTTATTAAAAAAGATGCTTCCGTCCTTTGTTTCAAAGAGATCCCAAATATGATTGGTCGGTAAACCAGTTATACTTTCGACACCGTATTCGAAGTGCTTCATTATGCCATCGACCCTATCATAAACATTCAAACCACCGGTCCAGCTTCCGATCCACATCCTATTTTTACGATCTTCTACGATGAAGGTCACGAAGCTGTTAGTTTGCTCTTCGACCGGCATATTCAACAAAAAGGGTTTACTGAGTTGCGAAGGATCTGTAGAATGGTAGGCGAAGTGAATGAAGGTGGCTTTATGGCGGTCCATCTGGGGCAATCAATCAGCCCAGGTGCCAACCCAAAAGTTACCTCGAGTGTCTTCGTAAATGGCACTGATTCTATTGTCCCTCAGACTGAACGAGTCATTCGGGGCGTGAATAAAATGGTCAAAGGATTCGGTCTCTGGATGATACCGGTTTAACCCACCCGCGTTCGTGCGTCTTTCTGCCCATGTGTAGCCAGTTCCAATCCAAAGGGTTCCGGCGTGGTCCACATAACACACTTTGATCACATCATGGCTTAGACTACCGGGATCATCCTCATTATGAATAAAACGCCTGAAATTTTTTCTCTCCTGATCAAGTCGAAATAAGCCCCTGATTCGTGCCTATCCACAAATACCCATCTCGATCCTCCATAATACAGGTGGTCCATAAGGGAACATGGAGTGAATCTGGAAAAGCATAACGGGTAAACTTTTCAGACTTTGGGTCGAAACTAGTTAAAAAAGCTCCATTGTGGGCCAGCCAAATTATTACCTTTCCGTCCAGAAATATATACTCCACGTGGTTGTGGGTTAGGGAGTTTTCATCCAGGAATCGGTTTAAAAATTACATAAGCTCGACCATCATATCGGACCAGTCCTTTTTTCGAAGCAATCCATAGGAAACCGGTTGAATCTTGGATTATCTTGAGGACTTGATCGGCACCTTCGGACATGGGAAAAAGTTCGAAGTGCGGATTGAATTTAGAAAGATCACCAGCGTGCTGACTATAAAGATCCCCCTTTGCAAATTGAATCAGCAAAATCACTACAGTGCTGCTTAATATTAACTGGACAGATCTCAATTGTGACATGAAATTCGTTACGGAAAATCCCACAGTAGACTAAATTAAGAAACTCAAGTCTTAAAGTAAAGCTGTCATGTGGGCGATTTAGCCGGGGATTTTGATCACACAAAGAGAGTGTGTATAAATCGTTTAATAAGAAGGAGGAGGTTTTTGATCTAGATATGATCGGTACAATTAAGTCTGACAGTCAATAGCAAGAGCAAAATCAGCTTATTAGTTATTTGAGAAAAACAGTAATACCAGATGAATGCGGGCATTTTCAATCACATTCAATCATCGACTGCCTAAATGCTTTGACTTGGTTCGAACGCCTTTGATTAATCCTTTGTTTCATCATAACGTACACATATTCAAATGATTAGAAGTGCTTGAGATAGTGGGAGAGGGGGCTGATTTTGCCCAAATTCTCTTTAGTACCATGATCGGGAGTTTAATCGAACACCTGATGTGGTTTTGTAAGGTAGTTCTTATCTGACAGGGAGACTCTCTTCATCCCGGATTAGGGGGGAATACGGGACGTTTTCTAACTGACTGCCAGGCTCAACCTACAAACAGGATCAATGTGGACCAGGTCACATCTGAAGTCGTAAGTTTCTCTTTAGGTATTTCCTAGTCTCGTGAAGTTCTTTGGGGTCCGAAGTAAGTATTAATTTTACTTGAACCCGCACCAGATTTTTTAGTTCATCCATCTGTTGTTGGAGCTGGAGCAGTTGCATCTGGATACCTTTAATGACGGCATCTTTGGCCTCACTATGATCCAGACCTACGACTGTATTGACTCTTTTGATTCCTGGGTCCGGATGGTTCTCCCAGGCGCGTCCTACAATTCGGTGTTCTAGAGCAATACCCTCCAGAGAAACCGCTAAGCCGGTGCCATCTTCCAGGCCGCTGGCTACGATCCAATCCCCGGATCGCACCACTCCTCTCACCCGGACTCCTACCTGACCCACGAAGCTCACCTTCTCGTAGAGATCCGAATCTTCCCCGATCTGGTTACCGAGCACCGCCGGCCGGTCGGTGATCACCATCAATTGAGTGGCACCATTCGTTCGGCGGGTTACCTCGCCTTGGAAGACTTTACGATATCACCCGCTTCCAGGTCTTCCTCTTACTTAATCTGGGCAAACTTTCGGCATAGTCGGCTCCCACGCTGCCATAAGTGACTCCACCAGTTCCATTGCCTTCAATCCGGCCTATAGCAAGATCATCTCCTCTAAAAAAGTGATGAAATTGCTTGCCACACCCGATTAGACGTGGTACCTACTTTCAGAGCCACACATCCGGACTTTCACCGGTATTCCGGTTGTAGATCTGGGCAATGTGACCAGCTGGTGTTGCATCCAGACCCTTTCCACCCCGGATATTTAAACTCCATCCGCCGGCATAGTATACAAAAACCCCATCGTTATCGGCAGAGCCTAGATAACCCCGCTGCCCCGGCCAAGCTTACGAAAAACCCATCGCTCCCAGCCTCGCTTACATGAACTCCATCTTCCCCGGCATAGCGAATCTTGATGGCATCTCTGCCGACACCGATTACTGAATCAATCTGGATCTGGTTTGACCCTGACGAAGTTGCATACTGGGACAAGATCAGAAGTTTTAAAAGGCTATTCAAATTTGTGGTTTTCATGGTAATTTTTTGTGGTCAATTTAAATTCCCCTAAACAAAATGGCGAATATTGATAGACAATCTAAATCAATTTTTGGTGGTTTGCTGGATAAAGCACCACATCTGCTTATAACAATGCTTCTCAGCACATCTACTGGAATTGATTACAGGACAGGTACTTTAAAATTCATTTTTTGGAGCAGGTTCCATGAATCTAAATACTGAAGGCATCTCGAATACCTTTGAACATCATATCTAATTATGGTTGACATTCACCGCTGGTTATGAAACAGCTGATGGGAATAATAGCTTTAGTAGCCTGGAGTATTGGATTTCACTCCGACAGGGCTTAGGTGGTTTTTTTCTTCAAATACAACAAAGCTTTCGTCTCTACGGGACTCTAAGGATTACGGTGCTTGAGATAGTGGGAGAGGGGTGAGATCTACCCCAAATTCCCATTAGTACCCGGGGCGGGAATCGAACCCGCACGGCCTCAACGGCCACAGGATTTTAAGTCCTGCGTGTCTACCAATTCCACCACCCGGGCAAATTGGGTACTTTTCTAAAAGACTAACATTTTCAAATTCCAAGCTTCAGCAGGACTTTCCTGCGTGCCTGCCCGTCCGTAGCTTCAGCGAAGGAGGGTCTACCAATTCCACCACCCGGGCAAATTGGGTACTTTATTAAGAGTCAAGATTTGTCAAATCAAGCATTAAGCAGGACTTTCCTGCGTGCCTGCCCGTCCGTAGCAAAGCGAAGGCGGGTCTACCAATTCCACCACCCGGCGTCGTCCGCCTTAGCTTTCTCTGATCGCCGGAACCTTGGTGAAGGCGGTAGCGTCGGCGGGCAAATTAGGTACTATTGAAGAGTCAAGTTTTGTCAAATTATCACCAGCAGGACTTTACCCGCGGTTGTGCACAGTCATGGCTCTTCGCCGGTACACCTACCATGTAAGATAAAGTTCATGTAGCTGCAGCTTAGCCGTGAAGCTAATAAAGAATGCCAGGCACTACCAGGCATACTTGTCATTTAGACTAAGTTCCGTTTTTTACTCCAGAACTCAAGGAGTATGCAAGAACGTGATCTCCCGCTTCTTACATGGAAGTGACGATCAACCGCTTCAGTTTGTATCTGGCTTTTAAGATCTCGTTGCGCCTCTCCACCGAAGGTTTTGAAAAATGCTTACGCTCGCGCAATTCGTTCATAACACCAATTCGCCGATGCTTTTGCTTATAGCGCTTGAGGGCCCTGTCGATGGTCTCTCCGTCTTTTACATTGATAATGATCATATATACGTACCTTTAAATATGGGCCGCAAAGATATGTCTTTTGTCTTTTTTTACAAGAAAAATTAGAGGCTTTTTCCAGGAAACATCAAGCTATTGGTACCTCCGATAGTACTCCCGAAATGAGATCATCTTCTGTTGCTCCTCGTCATACAGATTGTTGGTAATACACTTGAGACTTTCCTTAAATCCAATGGTCGGCACATACAACTGAAAGACTGGATTTTCCCGGGCACATCGCTCAAGATTATAGTTTGGTATCTTCGAATTGAGATGATGAATATGGTGAAAACCTATGTTGCCGGTTAACCATTGGAACACTCTTGGTAGCTTATAGTAAGTGCTCCCACGGATGCTGGCCAAAAGGTGATCCCACTGATCTTTCCAGCGCATGTAGGTTTCCTCATGCTGATGTTGAACATAAAAAAACCAAAAGCAACTACTGAAAAAACGAAGATGATGGAAAGTTGTACCACAAAGAATTCGCGCCATCCCAAAAGCCAACCGAGTAGCATGTAGATGGCTATCATAATCAGGTTATTCCAAATCTGCGATTTTCTGACCGCCTCCCAGCCCTTAAACCGAAAAAAAGGATAACGGTTGGAAATCGTAAAATAGATCACCGGAGTCAAGAGGAAGAGAAAAACCGGATTGCGGAATACCCTGTACCCAAAGCGTTTAGCCCGGTTACTCTCTTTAAATTCTTTAACAGTCAAAAAGTTAATATCACCTACATTTCGATGCTCCAACTGGCCGGCATGACCATGATGGAAACTGTGTACTCTCGACCAATATTTGTAGGGTAGTGAAGTAAAAATACTGCAGACAAAACCAATGATATTATTCCATTTTTTGGACTTTAGAAAGGATTGATGTCCGCAGTCATGTTGAATGATAAACAGCCTCACCAGGAAAAAGCCGTTAATCAACCCTAAAGCCAGGGTCAGCCAAACTGACCATTTCAACGAAAAATACATCAAAACCCAGAGTCCGATAAATGGTAACAAGGTGTTCAATATCTGGACAACTGCCTTCGTGGAATCCGGCTGAGAATATTTGATAACAATCTTTTGCCAGCCGTGCAAGGCTTCTTTTATTTCCTTTTCCTGCATAGAGTGCAAAATTAAGCATTTTGTGCCTGTAAATCAAACGACTGGCATGATAGCATTCAAACGGGAATCACCTTATTTTTAGTAGGTGGCTCGGCCTCCAGACAAATCGAATACAAAAGCAGTGTTGAAGCTGGCTTCTTTAGATACGATCCAGGTAGAGATTGCAGCAGTTTCTTCGATGGTACCCAAACGCCCCATGGGTATTTTGCTGGTCATATAGGCCATGGTATCTGGATGGGTGTCAAGATTCATCGGAGTAGCAATCACAGCCGGAGCCAGGCCATTGACCGTAATACCGGTTTGAGCGTATTCCTTGCCGATGCCCTTCACCAGGCCCATGACTCCTGACTTGCTGGCTGCATAACCCGACATTCCGGGGTTGCCCTCCTTGCCACCGATGGAGGCGATTAGTAGTATTCGGCCATAATTATTTTTCAGCATATGCGGAATACTAAACTTGGTCATCAGGAAAGAGCCATTTAAATTAATATCGACCACTTTCTTAAAATCTTCGTACGAGTAGTCGGTGATTTTGATCGCATTAGGCCCGGCAACTCCGGCACAGTTTACCATGATGTCAAGCCTCCCGTGCTGCTCAACTACCTCATCAATTGCTGCTTTCACCCCTTTATCATCGGTGATGTCTACCCTCATTGTACCTACCTTCAATCCCTGGTTATAGAATGTTTCTGTAGCTTTCTGTAAATCATCCGCCAGTACATCGAACAAAACCACAGTACCTCCTTCACGCGCAATACGCTCTCCAATCCCCTCACCAATACCCCTGGCACCGCCAGTGATGATCGCCACCTGACCTTCAAACCGCTTATTCATATGATTATTTTCTTTTATGGGCTGAAAATACTCTAATTGTGAAATAATCAAGCCATATTGCCGTTACGTTTTCATATTGACTTGCCGAAAGGTATCCATCTTACGAATTGTATCCGCTGATTTCAGCTTCGAATACGCTCAGTTAATCTTAGAAACCATAGAACCGATGATGCGTATTATCTTTTTCCTTATCTGCCTTTTATTAATTTTAATAGCGGCAGGCGCCTAACACTGGTAGAGTTGTCACCCCTCATCTCCGCTTCATTGGCCTGGTTCAAGTGCGACAGCTCAGTGGCCAGAATGCCCGTACGGTAGTGGAGATCTCACCCGTCACGTCGCGTTATATTGGATTGGCTTAAGCGTGATGCCTCAACTGCCAGAATACATTCCTCAAAATTTCGTGACAAGAATCCAGAATTCGTAATTGAATAATGGAGAATTCTCTATATTTGCAGCCCCAAGATAGTAATTCCCTGTGCGAAAGTAGCTCAGCTGGTAGAGCACGACCTTGCCAAGGTCGGGGTCGCGGGTTCGAATCCCGTCTTTCGCTCAAAGCCACTTAGTCAGTTGATTGAGTGGCTTTTTAGTTTACCACTGCTGATGCACCAGTGGTTTTATAAGTTGACCATAAACCTTATCAATCGCCTGTTTTTCTTCCTGGGTTAGTCCTTTCATTTCCACAGCACCTACGTTGTCAACAACTTGGTCAACCCGGCTTGCGCCAGGAATAATCGTACTGACTTCCGGAAAATCAAGGATCCATCGAAGTGCGAGGTGAACCATGTTTTCAGGCTGGATCGGATCTTTCAGAGCCTGCACTGCTTTAAGTGCCAGTGCATAGGGTATACCAGAAAATGTCTCTCCCTTATCAAAACGGGCTCCTTCACGGTTGAAAGACCGGTGATCATCGATTCCGAATGATGTAGTCTGATCATATTTGCCACTTAACAATCCACTCGCAAGCGGTACCCTGACTATGATGCCCACATTTT
This sequence comes from Saprospiraceae bacterium, assembly GCA_016711125.1. GTDB lineage: Bacteria > Bacteroidota > Bacteroidia > Chitinophagales > Saprospiraceae > JABDMH01. The sequence goes on from JADJTQ010000012.1 coordinate 63,842, forward strand.
TTCTGGCTGCTTCCTGAAAAAAGTTCTGCAGGCCTCTGCCTGAATATATTAAAGATGATTTGTACGCTGGTGACATTGGGGTACTCCAGACTCTTAAGCCCTTCTTCGACTTTCTGCACACTAACCCCAAGATTCAGTACTTTGCCCTCTTCCTTTAGCCGATCAAATAAGCCAAATATTTCAGGACGGTAATACGTGTGAGCTGGCGGACAATGCAATTGGATGAGGTCTAGTTTTTCGAGTCCCAAATTGCTGAGGCTATCTTCGACAAATTGCCTTAAGGCTTTGATAGTGTAACCTTCATCGATATGAGGCTTAATTCTTCGCCCGCATTTTGTTGCTACATATATTCGATCCTGGTGTCTTTTCAGGGCTCGTCCGATCGCTTTTTCGCTAAGGCCATCACTGTATACATCTGCGGTATCAATAAAATTTATTCCCCGATCGATGGCTGTATCCAGAATGTTGGCGGCTAGTTTTTCACTGAAAGGTTCTCCCCATCGTCCACCCACTTGCAGGTGCCCAAGCCAATGGAAGAAATATTGAACCTGATTTACCAAGTATTCTATAGTCCATGTCGGTATGATTTAATTCCTTTGGCTAAAATAGCCTAAAAAGTAAAACTAATTCTGTTCTCCTCTGCCACTAGTAAGAAATAAAATCAGTCACTTTTTTAATAATTGGTATCGTTCTTGGTATATCAACAATAAAATTTCATGAAAAGAAGAAGTTTCATTAAATCAACCTCAATGGCTTCTGCCGCTATTGGAGTACCCTTTCAAATTAAAGCGACACGAGCTAGGCTAAGTGATGAGGTGATCGGACATGGTCAATTTAAATACCGGATCCATAAATCCTGGGGCGATTTGGACGCTTCGAAACATCCGGTGAAAAATTGCCATGAGATGATCATGGATAATAAAGGCCGCTTGATTATGGTAGGTGATGAGACCAAAAACAATGTACTCATTTATGATAAATCCGGTAAGCTGTTAGATAGTTGGGGTACCAAATATAAAGGTGGCCATGGGCTAACTCACTGGGATGCCGGCGGAGAAGAATTTCTATTTATTAGTGATAATGCTGGTGCAGTGGTTAAAACCACCTTGAAGGGCAAAGAATTATTGAGAATTGAGCATCCATCAAAATTTGGAGCCTATAAAGAAGAGGATAAATTTATCCCCACGGAAACTGCCATTGGACCTAATGGAGACATTTATATTGCGGATGGTTATGGTTTACAGTATATTTTACAGTTTACTGAAAAAGGAGAATTCATTAGAAAGTTTGGCGGATCCGGAGATGGAGACGACCAATTTCAAACAGCTCATGGCATCTCTGTGGACCCTAGGAAAGGGGTGCCAACCTTATTAGTGACATCAAGGGCACACAACAGCTTTAAGCGATTTTCGCTTGACGGAAAATACCTTGAAACGATCTTTTTACCCGGTGCCTACGTGTGCCGTGCGGTGATCGATGATAATATGCTTTATGCCGGTGTTTGCTGGTCAAGAGTGAAATATCTCAACCAGACACCTAATTCTGGATTTGTAACAATTTTAGATGGTGACAACAAAGTGGTGTCAAATCCTGGTGGTACCAAGCCCGAATATAGAAAAGGAGAACTTCAATTAATGCTACAACAAGAATCCAGTTTTAATTTTAATCATTGTCACGATGTGTGCATCGATGAAGACAAGAATATTTATGTGTGTCAGTGGAATGCCAATAAGACATATCCCGTCAAATTAGAAAGAGTGTGAGGTTCTGCACATTTATATGATCTGATTTTCTTCAGAAATGTTTACTTGATTTCTTATTTTAATTGCAAGCTTCATCGGAAGATTCCTTTTTGAAGGTTGTAGGTGATTGTTAAGGATAGTAAGTATTACCTTTCACACTTATTGCACCGCCATCACGATAACGGTCAATAAAGAAGTAATTATTTCACCTGGAAACATCGGTATGAGCAAGACGCCTTAAACCGGAAATATACATAGCCTTTCTATTCCAAGCCCAAATTGCTGCAAATATGGGCGCATCATCAATTTTTAGTGCTCACCATAATAGTGACCATGTTTGCTCCCTCAAAATCCTTCCCGAGACCTCGGGACACCCGTCTTTATTACGCTTTGGGCTTTCATTACAAATCCTAATACCCAATCCCGGTTCAATTGATCTCGGAGTTGCTATTTCAGTGCCCATCTGTGATGAGTTGGATGTCCGACCATGATATCGACTTGCTGCAAATGAATTCATAGTTCGTTTCTGAAAGAATTATTTCTTTTTTCAAAACAGGATGGTCTAAAAGAAAAAAGCCCATCACATAATTTTATGATGGGCTTCTAATTTAAAGAGTGACAAGTATTTTTTAAAGCGCAGCAAATGCCTGCTTAAAATCATCCTTAATGTCTTCGATGTGCTCAATACCGACCGAGACCCTTAGTTGATTTGGCAAAACCCCTGCGGCTAATTGTTCGGCATCAGAAAGTTGCTGGTGCGTTGTGGCAGAGGGTTGAATAATCAGTGTTTTTGCATCTCCAACATTGGCGAGATGGCTTACCAGCTTGAGCTTATCCACAAATTTGGTTGCATTAGCTTTGTCACCTTTGAGTACAAAAGACAGCACGCCTCCAAAACCTCGCTTGAGATATTTTTTTGCATTATCATGGGTCGAGCAAGAAACAAGCCCCGGATAGCTGACAGATTCTACCTGATTATGAGCTTCTAGCCAGGTAGCCAGGTCCATCGCGTTTTCGACAATCCGTTGCACCCGCAAAGACAAGGTTTCCAGTCCCTGCAATAAAAGAAATGAATTAAATGGAGATATGGCAGGTCCATAATCGCGCAAACCTTCTACTCGGGCCCTAATGGCAAAAGCGATGTTGCCAAACGGACCATTCGTTCCAAAAACATCCCAAAATACCATACCATGATATCCTTCGGATGGTTCGGTAAATTGAGGAAATTTTCCATTACCCCAGTTGTAATTACCTCCGTCGACGATCACCCCTATTGAAGCGCCATGACCTCCAATCCATTTAGTGGCAGACTCCTACCACGACGTGAGCTCCAGCTCCAGAGGTCGAAACAGGTAACCGCAGGCTCCAAAAGTATTGTCGACTATCACCGGTAGGTCGAATTTTTGCGACAGCGGTGATGGCCTCAAAATCGGGAACATTAAAACTGGGATTGCCAATGGTCTCCAGAAATATGGCTTTGGTATTTGCATCGATGAGTTTTTCGTACTCATTGGCAGTCTCGCTTGCTGCAAAACGTGCTTGATCCCAATTTTTGAAGGTGACCTGAATTGATTGTACGTGCCTCCGTATAGTTTGCGGATGAGATAAAGTTGTCGCCAGTTCCCATAATGTTAGTGATAGCCAGATGCTGGGCAGCTTGACCCGAACTGGTAGCCAAGCCCATAACACCACCTTCCAGGGCAGCGACTCTTTTTTCAAAAACATCGGTGGTCGGATTCATAATCCTGGTGTAGATATTTCCGAACTCCTTGAGGGCAAATAAGTTAGCCCCATGCTCCGAATCTTTAAAAGTGAAAGAGGTCGTTTGATAAATTGGCACCGCCCTCGATCGTGTGGTACCTTCTACTTCTTCTTGTCCTGCATGCAACTGAAGTGTTTCAAATCTTAATTTTGACATAGTTTTACATTTGATTTTCAAAAAGTATCTGAAAGTAAGGAATTTATCGTACAAGTTATCACCAAGTGCTCCTAAAGGTACTTCTCCACTGTGTTGTCAGCCAATGTGGTCTTTCTTCAAAAAATTCTCAAACTCTTAACTTACTTTTGGCCGTCTTACCTGATGTTTTCGTTCTCTTGTAAGATTTCTTTTGTAAATGTTGTGATTTGAAAAATATCCTTACTTTTTTTCTCGCGGTATTCTGCTTGTCCACATTGCATGGGCAAGACCTGGTGACCAGAAAAATTTCGGCAACTATGGAGAGCGGTAATCTCCATATTGCCCTGGAATCGTTGGGCAAACAAATTGGCGTGCGGATCATTTGCATAGATACGTCAGCTCAAATTCAAGTGGACGAGAATTTTAAGCAGGTTTTATTCACCGAACTTCTGGGTGATTTATTAAAGGGTACCACTTTGCATTATCTGATCTATCGTGACTACCTCGTGGTCGTTGCAGATCGGACTTTGCTGAACGAACATCAACCAGCTAGCTTCTATCAGACACTGCAGGAAAGCATTGTTGCCGTGAATAACACTGCAGATCAGGAGGAAATCGTGATTGGAGAAATCGAACAGGCAGCACGTTCCGTTACAACGGCAGTCAATGGTAAGGTGGTAGATATTGAGACAGGTGAAGAGATTTTTGGAGCAACCTTGTTGATTCGGGAAACCGGACAAGGCACTGATACCGATGAAAATGGAGATTTCAACCTTACACTAAAGCCGGGAAGTTACTCACTTCTAATACAGTATATTGGATTTCGAGAACGACAAATACCAATCCGGGTCATCAGTTCCGGTAAACTGGACCTGACGCTTAGTAAGGGAAGTATTCTTTTAGATGAGGTGGTCGTAGCGGCAAAAAAGAGAGATGAAAATATTCAATCTACTCAGGTTGGTGTATCCCGTATCAGCATTCGCGAGATCGAAAAATTACCTAGTTTTCTTGGAGAAGTGGATATTATAAAGGGGATACTTCAGCAACCGGGAGTGAGTACGATCGGGGAGGGGAGTAGTGGTTTTAATGTGCGGGGTGGTACGGTTGATCAGAATCTGATCCTGATGGATGAAGCTATGATTTTTAACTCGAGTCATGCTCTGGGATTTTTTAGTTCATTCAACTCAGACATACTGAGTGATGCGGTTTTACATAAGGGAAATATTCCCGGCAAATTTGGGGGCCGCTTGGCTTCCGTTTTAGATGTTAACCTTCGTGACGGAAATTTTGAAAAACTAAGATTCAAAGGCGGTCTTGGCATTGTATCAAGTCGACTGACACTTGAAGGTCCAATTACGCCGAATAAGACTAGTTTTTTAATTTCTGGAAGGAGTACCTATTCAGATTGGCTGCTCAAAAGCATCAAGATTCCTGAGGTAAGTAGTAGCTCTGCCTTTTTTTATGATGCGAACGTAAAATTAACTCACCGGCTTAACGAACGTAATTTCATTTCGCTAGCGGGGTATGCAACCGCAGATGAATTTACATACGCTAACGAATTTGGATTTGACTATCAGACTCTGATGGGACAGATCAATTTTCGAAGTGCCATTGGCAATCACCTTTATCAACATTTAGCGCTATTTACAGCGACTACACGAGTAATCAAATTGATTTGGCGGGTAGTGATGAGTCTAAATTGAAAATTGGAAACAAGTACTTCAAATTGAAGGAAAATTTAAATTACAATCATCAAGGTTTAAATATTGATGCGGGCTTTTCATTTATTAATTATATAGTGAATCCAGGCCAGTTAGAACCCCTGGGTGAAGTATCTGTTATTATACCCAGATCGGTAAAGGAAGAAAAGGCAAGAGAAAGCGCCTTATACACGGATGCAACTTTCACGCTCTCTCCCCGGCTCTCCGTTTCGGGAGGACTTAGGTTTACGCTATACCAGTATCTCGGTCCCCGGGATATTTTTACCTATTTAGATCCGGAGCATCCTAGTGTCGATGCAATTACGGGTACGGAATTCAATGGAGATCAGATTCTTCATCAGGAAGGTCTCCTGCAACCAAGACTATCAGCTCGATACCTGATTAATGCATCTAATTCTCTAAAGGGTGGCTATGCAAGAACAAGCCAGTATATTAATCAGATCAGTAACAATGACACTCCGACACCGACCAGCCTGTGGCAGCTGACCAACCACTATATACCATCGCAATTGTCGCATAAATTTTTCACTGGGTTATTTTAAAAACTTACAGGAAAATATATGGAACACCAGTTTTGAGGTCTATTATCGCCACATCGACCGTTTGATTGATTACCGTGATTTTGCAGATTTAATCGCTAACGAACATTTAGAGACAGAAATCCTGCAGGGAACGGGCAAAGCCTATGGTCTTGAACTCAGTATTAAAAAACAAGTTGGCACCGTACATGGGTGGTTCAACTATACATACTCCAGGTCTTTAAGAAAAATTGAAGGCATCAGTGGTAACCGGTGGTATCCGTCTAATTTTGATAAACCTCATGATTTGTCCCTGGTGACGAATTTTCAAATTAATAAACGAAATACAATCTCGCTCAATTTCGTTTATTCGACCGGTAGAGCGATCACTGTTCCTGTCGACCGGCATAGACTCGAAAACCTGTTTCTCGTATTAAACTATTCGGATCGAAACGAATTTCGCTCTCCGGATTATCATCGTCTGGACGTCGCATATACCCTGGGGCAGGGATTTCGAAAGAGCCGAAAATTTAAAACTAGTTGGACATTTTCCGTCTATAATCTGTATGCTCGCCGGAATGCTTTTTCGATTTATGTGGTGCAGGAGTCATTCTCTGAGCCAAAGATAAAAAGACTGTCAATTTTGGGTAATGCCTTTCCATCGCTCACTTTCAATTTTGAACTTTTATGATTGGCTTCCGATGTCTGCTGATCCCCTTGATAACTAGTGTTGGTGGTTGCATCGACACTCTCGAACTTGACTTGCCAGGGGACAAAGGAGGCAGACTTGTCATAGGGGGAGTTATCGAGAGAAGTCCTGATGTCTACAGGTTTTTAATTTCAGTGCTAGAAACCCAAGCGGTCAACGAGACCTTATTGAAAAACACAAATTGCCGAGATCACAATCATCTATAATGAAACGCCAATCATGATGATTCCCAATGGGGAGGATGTGAGAATAAAAATTGCGGAATTTGAAGATCGTTTTGGCAGTGATGTGAAAGAGGGATCATTTAATATCTTAGTTGAATTGCCCGATGGGCAAATTTTTGAATCGGTGTCTCAGAAAATTCTACCAGTACCCGTTGGGGCCACAATTCGACTAAAATATATTCAAAGGAAGGTTCTAAATACCATTAAAAATATTGTTGATCAAGGGTTTGTTAAAGTTGCAGTTGATGCTCCTTTAATTAATGAAAATGCAGAATTGGTCTCACTTAAATGGGATATAACCGGAGACTTCGAATTTCGCGAGAATTGCGATGATTTAAATTATAATCCGCATATTTGTTATATCCATGAAAGCAATCCGGTCGGTCCGGTAAACATCATTAATGCAAAAAAGATAAATGGTGACCATGTCGTCGCTTACGAGCTAGGCGAAACCTTGGCCAACTACAAATTTTCAAGCCGCTACTATTTTACGGTTGTTCAAAAGGCTATTTCGGATGACGCTGCTAATTATTGGGAGGAAGTGGGAAGCAGCCTAGCTCGGGATGGCACGATTTACGACCTACCCGCAGGTTTGATCAGAAGCAATATCAGTCAGACGGCAGGAGACGTTCGTCAAGTAATTGGCTACTTCTACACTGCCAGTATCGATACGCTTAGACACCGGGTGACTAAGGAAGAAACGGGCTTTCAGCGATCTCCTTGCACTTTTTTTTCTCAAGCAGAGGGATGTTGTGGATGTTTTTCACTAGCCGGTAGCAGCTATGACAAACCGGATTTCTGGAATGAGTAGAATTTTTATCATCTTATTCGACAAATTTAATGTTATGCTAAATTGGAAATTAAATAGAAATTTTTCCGAACTCAAAAAAACACAGTCATGCATGGTGCATTGAACGGTGGTCAAACTGCAATCGTCAATCGTATGACAAGTTTGTTTTGGGAAGGAATAACAAACATCTCGCATGAATTCAGTGATGAGAAAGACTTGCACCAAAAATAGTAAATTGAGCAATAGTATGATTTTGAAAAAAGTCAGTCGATTTTTATTGATGCTCCTATTTTTACCTGGATGTATCGATACAATTGAAATTGATCTGCCATCCACGAGTTCTGGCCGCCTGGTGATCGAGGGATTCGTTGAGCAGAGTCCGGATATCTATCGGTTTTTGGTCACTGTGTCCAGGAGTAATGCTATAAATAGTGATGCGGCGGATTTAAGAGAAAATGCATCGATTGGTCTTGTATATAATGGCCAAATAATACGCTCACTGATCAATGGTCAGGAAGATACCATTTCGATTGATCTATTTCATCAGCTCTATGGAGGCGATCCCCGTACCGCCAAATTTAATATCTGGGTACAAACATCAGATGGTGGTTTATTTGAGGCGATAGAACAACCGGTACTAAGAACCCCTCAGGGATCAACGGTACAGCTGAAATTTGAGGTTCGTCCTGAATTAAATGACATCGAAAACCTGGTGGAAAGGGGTTATGTAAAAGTCCTGGTCAATTCTCCTTTGAACAATGATTTTGGTGATCGGGTATCCTTTCGATGGGATGTCAGTGGAGTCTACTATTTTCCGGAAGTCGCCTGGACTGACAATCCATTCTTTTATACCAAGAATTGTTACGTGAAAGATTTTATTCCTTTTAATGAGGTCAATGTCCTTAATGGCAGCAAGATTAGTGGCCCAGAAGTTCGTGAGTTTGAAATTTGTGAAACACCGGCTGATTTCAGATTTGCATCGGGATATTATTTTACGGTGATTCAAAAATCAATGGATGCCAGCGCTGCAGAATACTGGGATCAGATACGACAAAGTATTGAGCGTGAAGGCACCATATTTGATCCTCCTGTGGGGGCCATCAGAACTAACATCAAACAAATTGGGGGCAGTGAGCAGGATGTTTTAGGCTATTTTTATACCGCTGGTATTGATACTCTGCGACATCTGGCAACACGCGAGGAATCTGGCAAACAAAGGCACTTATGTGCTTTCGAGACTGTGAGTGAGGCCTGTTGTGATTGCTTGCTTATAGTGAATAGTAGTTTAGAAAAACCATTTTATTGGGAGCGATGAAAAAGTCCTTAGGTATTTTTTGTTTTGTATCGTTGTTTGCATTTTCTGCATTCGGGCAGCACACGATATGCCATTTTGACCGGCCATTTTATTTGCCAGGTCAATACATTTTTTACAGCATCTATTCGACGATAGCGTCAACCGATAGTTGCATTTTAAGGGTACTCCTATTTACTGATAATGAGGAGCTGGAGCAACATTATTTAAGTATGGGTGAAGGTCATGGTGTAGGTTATTTCCGCCTTCCCTTCGATGCAAAAGCTGGAATATATCACTTCCAGATCGATGCCTTTGATGAAAAGACTTTGGAAGCTGTAAATTTGTTTTGCACAGCTCTTAGTGTAATTGATGAGGACTGGATTCAGGAACAAGAAAGGCCTGTGGCATCAGTGCCTGATCCAGAGAATAGTAAAAATAGCCAGGGTATCGAAATATTGATCGACCAAAATCTAACGACCAGACAATCACCCACCTGCGAGATAGGTGTCAAAAATGGAAGGGTTGGTGAATCTATTTCAATTGCTGTGAGAGATAAATCATGGTATCGGGCGGGCAGTACAGTTCGAGTGCAGGAAAATGATGGTATAAATGGAGATTTATCAGAGTTTATTCCCCTGAGTGGAACCCGGCGGATATTGAATAAGAAATCCAACCCTAAGGCATTTTTGTTTGTCTGTGAACCGGATAATTTAAATTTTCGATTTAACCGGGTAGAAGCTGATGAAAACTTTCGGATCAGGGTGACACCCTTTTATAGCAAAAAGGAATTGTATTTTATTGACAATGGTGGTAATGATATCGATATAACACTCAACCCGGTTGGCAGCTTCCAAAAATCAGATATATTGCTCGTTCAGGATGAATCATTGAGCACCACTATGGAATCATATAATGAACGTAAGAAAATATACCAATTGTTTTCGCAGGTGGAAGAAAGTGTTGTCGAAATGCCTGGATCTGGTTTTATAAATTCAGTGCTACCAGATTATGATATTGATGTGCAAGATTATAGCATAAGGGGCAAATTGGTCGATCTGCTCAAGGAAATTATTACGCCCTTTAAATTTCGGAAAGATAACGATGATACATACCGGATCAAGGTCTTATACGAAGTTTTAGATTTAAAATACTTTTACGATTCAGATCCAGTCTTTTTTATAAATGGGATTGCCACGAGAGATTTTACATATATAGCCAATCTGCCGCTTCAGGATATCAAGCGATTGAAGATCTATGCTCATCTGGAAACGGTCAGGGGCCTCAAACTGGTTGATATCGGAGGGTTGGGGTAATCGAGATGGTTGATCCCCTCTTTTCTTTAACGGAAGACCAAAGACTACCTCATGTTACTGTTCAAGGATTGCAAAACCCGATTGAATATCCAATCCAGGTGGATACTGTGAGTAAGATTCCACAACTTAAATCATTGCTATTTTGGACACCAAAAGCCATACTGAACGAAAATGGTAAGTATGTTTTTACCTTGCCTATTTCGGATGATGTATCTACTTTTGAAATCGAAGTATTACATCATAATTCAGGATCGGTGGGAATAAAGGAAATTGAAGTAGTTTATCTTCCGGGGCAAAATTGAACGATTAATAGCATAGAGTCCAGGTCTATCAGGAGAATGGCCACGATAGCTTGATAGACTATTGGCCTGAAAACTGGCAAATACACAGAAAATGGCAGGGATCAAGAGTTCCCCCAACCGGCCGATCTGCAGTGCCTTTTTTGACTACAAACCAAAGTCAGCCAAAGCCTTCTCTTTCTGCTCGCCGATCATCTTTTGTATGGCCTGCATTTGTTCCTCCAACGATTCAATCCTTTTTTTCCTGGGCTGTGATGACCTGCCGGAGCGCTGGGCTATGATCCAGGCCCACAGCAGTGTTGACCCGCTTGACGCCTGGATCGGCAGAACTTTCCCAGGCCTGCCCAACGATCTGATGGGCGGGAGTGATATCCCGTGAAGATAGAGCAATTGCTACGCCCTGGTGTTGACCATCTGGCACAATCCAATCGCCTGCCTGAACTGGTCCTCTTACTCGAACCGGCAGCTGACCGATAAAACTCACTTTTTGGTACCCGGTGGTATCTTGCGGCATATTGCCCAGCACGGCGGCCTGGTCGGTGACCACCATCACTTGAGCGGCGCCGGCGGTGTGACGTGAGATCTGCCCTTGATGCACCCCAATAACATCGCCGGGTTGGAAATGCTCATCCTGATGGAGCGTGGGAAGGTACTCAGCGTAATCGGCACCCGTGGAAACGTACGAAATACCTCCGGTGCCATTGCCCTGCACTTCTCCTAAAAGAAGGTCTCCACCATTGAAAAAGGTAATAAAGTTGGCACCAGCACCTGGATTGTCAGTTACACCGACCTTCAGAGCCAACACATCAGGACTGGTTAGGGTAGAGCGGTTATAGATCTGGGCAATGTGACCAGCGGGAGTGGCACTGGCGTTACGATTGCCCTGGATATTCATACTCCAGCGATCCGCATTAAAGACGGAGAGACCATCATAGCCTGCGTTTCCGACATATACACCATTGCCGCCGGCACTACCTACATCTACACCAGTACCTCCGGCACTACCTACTTGGACACCATTACCGCCTGCAATGTCGACTTGGAGACCCGCAGAGCCGGCATTAACGACACGGAAACCATCAAGACGTGCATCCATGACAAAGACACCATCATCGTTAGCATCGTGAACATAGACACCTGAGCTGCCTGCATAATTTACTCGTAGTCCAGCTGCTCCAAATCCAACCGCTGAATCGATTACAATGCCATGATTCTGTGCAGAAGCGGCTGGCCCAAGAGTGAGGCCAATCAGGACCATCATGACTGAAAATCGGGAGTTTAAAGTATGATTTTTCATGAGAGGTAGTTTTATATTTTTTAATTATTTTTTGGAGGAGAAAAACATAGCGTATAAGTTTATTAGGGGACATACTACAGCTATATAGGTTGATTTATTCCGAGGTTAACGATTAATTAAAAATACAAGAAAATGACCAGGAATCAACCGCTCTGATACCAGCAATCGAAGCACTTGTCGCCAGAAATTCACGGTGTCATAGATTTGGCAAGCGAATCTAGCTGACCGGCTTTACGTCGACACTATCTAGTGGCAACGTAATTGCCTTTTCTACTTATTGCCAAGGTCAGCCAAAACCTTCTCTTTCTGCTCGCCGATCATCTTTTGTAGAGCCTGCATTTGTGCCTCCAACGATTCTATCCGTTTTTCCTGGGCTGTGATAACCTGTCGGAGCGCTGGGCTATGATCCAGGCCTACAGCGGTGTTGACACGTTTGACGCCCGGATCGGAAGAACTTGCCCAGGCTTGCCCGACTATCTGATGGGCAGGAGTGATATTCTGGGAAGATATTGCAATCCCAACGCCCTGGTGCTCACCGTCTGGCACAATCCAGTCGCCCGACTGCACAGGTCCTCTTACGCGTACAGGCAGCTGACCGATAAAACTCACTTTTTGGTACCCAGTGGAATCTTGCGGCATATTGCCCAAAACGGCGGCCTGGTCGGTGACCACCATCACCTGAGCGGCGCCGGTGGTGTGGTGTGAGATTCGACCCTGATGTACCCCAATAACATCGCCGGGATGGAAAAGCTTATCTTGATCGAGTATGGGGAGGTACTCCGCGTAATCGGCACCGGTCGAAGCGTACGTAATGCCGCCCATGCCATTGCCCCTGGACTTCTCCTAAAATATCATCGCTGCCATTGAAAAAGGTAATAAAGTTAGCGCCTGCACCGGGATTACCGGCGGTACCCACCTTGAGGGCAAGCACATCGGGACTAGTTAGGCTCGAGCGGTTATAGATCTGGGCAATGTGTCCATCAGGTAAGCCTACAGCGCTTCGATCACCCTGAATATTCATGCTCCAGCGGTTTGCGCGATAGACATGAACACCATCATAGCCAGCTCCTCCGACATAGACACCATGATTACCTGGGTTACTGATATGGAAACCATCATGACCGGTGCTTCCTATCTGGACGCCATCATGCAATGCAGTGAAGATTTGGACACCATTAGCGACTGATCTACGAACTTCAATACCGTTCCCGAATGTATAATTTACCCGCATTCCACTTGCGTCAAATCCAAGGACTGAATCGATTAGAATGCCATAGTTTTGTGCATATAGCCGGGGTCTAAGAGTGAGGCCAATCAGAATTATCAGGACTATAAATCGGAAGGTGAAGGCATTATTTCTCATAAGAATGGTTTTGTGTTTTGAATTTATTTCTTTAGGTAGAGATTGTCTTTACAATGGTAGTGGCTTAACCGAGACCAATATTTTCAAAGACGAAGAGGAACTTCAAAGTCGGAGCATATAGATTTCCTCTCTCTTGTTTGCAAAAAATTCTTGAAGTGCCTAAAGCGATGTGGCTCCAATGCACCATATCAATTGAATGCGGATTTGGTTATAAGAAGTAGCTGAGAATTATTCTGTGGTTTGTTAAACATTTGAAGTAGAGGGCTCTACTTTTTTAGCCACTGATCCAACCAATCAAAGGCTTCCTTTTGCATAGCCAGATCAAATTTATGAGGCCCTGGATAAAAGCTCGTGCGAAGACGGTCAGAAGCACCGGCCTTGGCATAGACTTCGCCCATGATGCGTTCGGCTTCCTGCATGCCAGGAAGTGTATATAGAAAGTCATCGGCATCATTGAGCACCAATGTTGGCAATGGAGCCCGTAGCGCCAATATTTCCGGAAAGTCAAGATCATTGGCAATCAGGGGGAGTATAAGTCATCCAGGTATGTGTAAATGACTTGTTTAGAAGAAAGTCATTCCAGGTTGACATAAAACCTACACAGACCGCACACTGGATACGATCATCCATGCCGGCCGCGTATACTGTTCGCAGCCCTCCTCCTGAAAGACCGGCACATCCAATTTTGGCAGCATCAACATCGGGTCTGGCACTTAAGATATCGAGAGCGATTTGATCTTCACCAAGAAAAACCGCCGGCCAGCAAGTTCCTGCACAAAATAAAGATTTGGCCATAATGTGTTCATGTTCGCCAGCCCACTCATTATAAGCTCTAATATTATTAGCGTCTTCAGGATTTTCGTCACTGAGCCCATCACGATTGTATTCGGGGACATCACCCAACATCACGCGCCTGCTGCCAAAGGTAAATGCATCGGGCACTAAAACTACATAACCTCGCTTAGCTATTTCATTAGCCCAGGCTTTCCCCTCATAGTACTCTTTTTGGTGCTCTTGCATGAGGGGATGTTGCTCATCTGATGTTTTGGTGATCTTACGTCGACCGAAATATTTATTTGCCCCATGATCGTGGAATGCAACGATACCGGGCAACTTACCACTGGCCCCGGTAGGTTTTAACAAGTAGGCTTTTGTAGGCGCTCCGTAAGGCAATTGCCAGGAAAGCTCTTCAATCTGCAGTCCGTCATATTGGTAACTTTTTTCCACTACTACCTTACCCGTAAAGTTTATGGATGGTTTAGCCAGACATTCCCACATCCAGTCTCGGGCTTTTACTTTCCAGCTATCAAGATCCTGAAACTTATTATTACGATATGACAATTTTCTCGGGCCGTCGCCATGAAGGTCACTAGCCCATGGTCCATAGATTCCTATTAAGTTAGGTGTTGTCATATTTGTCTCATTTTTTCCGGAGCTAAACAACCGGGATGGAATTTCAGATGTAGGGATTAAAGGAAAACTCGCTGCCAGGAGGGAGGAAGTTTCTACAAATTTTCTTCGGGAAATTTCTTTTTTCATCACCGGTCAAGATAAGAAAATTCGTTTCCCGTTAACTATGGATATCTAAAGATATTTTAACGAATTCGTACGTTCTGGCCAGTTACCATCCAGTCGAATCCATCACGATTAAGAGAAACCCAACCTTCCAAGACGCGGTTGCCTTCCTGTAGGACACAGGAAAAGCGGGCATTACATTGGTCGCCCGCAAAACTCAGACCTAAAACGACCATCATATCTCTGCGGACACCCTCAAAGTCTGCTTCCTGATAGGTCAATATTTGCACCGGCCGGGCCATACCCCATAAATCATCATTGGTCAAACTAAAATAATTGCGCTCCACTTCATTACTTCCTGAACTCAAGCGATCATTCTTAAGTAGTACCATCGTTGGGCCGCCACTCAACTCCACCTGAAACAGAGGATCTAATTCCGCAACCTCGCTAACTGCTTTGATGACATTAACAATGTCTTCCTTGGTTTGCCCTTGAGCCTGAAAACTAAAAGTAGTGAGAACAATAAGAAGAGTAAAAACACGCATTCCTAATATTTTAATTTAAATCGTACATGCCAGATGACGCACGGCATGTACCAAGATTCTTTCTAATCAAAGGATATTAATGGTTGTGGCCTTTATGATCATCATGATCATGCTGCTCTTCATTGACCACATAATCCATTTTACATACCGGGCATTGGCCAGCCTCGGCACTGCCGCTTCCCTTGCAATGCATGGGGCAGACGTATGCACTTGTGTACTCAGGTCCGTTTTTATCAACCGCCTCCATACTTTCGGTGTCGGTATTTGATGAACTGTTGCTGCTACCCCCACAGGCCGCAATCGTTAGTGACATCGCAAATAAAGAAAAGATTAAAAGATTTTCATTGAATTCATTTTCTGATAATTAGTATTGTTATTTGTTAAAGGTAAATTTTTCGATTTTTATTGTCTTTACAACCAATAAGTAAACTTAGCAATCAGTCCACGGTTACGCACTGAAAAACTGGCTAAAGGGATCAAACAGGTAATTGTCTGTGTACACCAGAAAAAAATCACTGACGGGTCTGAATCTCCATTGTAATCTCGTATTGATGTTGAGATTCTCAAATTGACTATTGTATTGAATAAAGGTGGTTAAGAATAATGATTTTGTGAACGTTAAGTCGATTCGAGGACCTGCCCGCCATACCGTGATGGGCACAAATTCCCCTCCAAGTTTAAGCCGGTTCAAGGCATAATCAACGGACACAAATCCCAGCGGTTGATAACGATAGGTCACGCTGCCCTCCACACCGATTCGGGAACCACTATAAAATGAGCCCAGATTGGGAGCAAATTTAAAGAAGAATTTCTTTCGCTGGTCCGACTCATACGAAAATTGGATATTGGTATAGTTATAAGCACTACCCGCTTTGAGGGCAATACCTTCATCCTGGTTCCGGGTTGGGTCAAAATCGTCTAATAAAAAGACATAATCCTGAGTGAGCATGACATTACCCTGGCTATTGTCAGCAAAATCTATTTCCCACATCACTTCGAGTTGTCGATCGCTAAGACCATAGCTTGGAAGCAATGAATTTCCATCTTTCCCTACCTTAAAAATTGTACGAAAATCGGTACTAAGGCTATGCCGGTTGATCAAGTTCTTCTTGTTTGGATAAAAAAACAGCTGAACCTCCGGACTTAGGAGGAGGTAGTCGCGCCTGGGTACAAATCCGACCTCGGCATCATAACCTGCTCCCACAAATAGATGTGCCCATTCGAGCCGGTAATTTGGTTTTAGATATTCAAGTTGCACGCTGTGACTATACTTGTGCTCAACTTCCACTGGGCTTAAGACATGGTGATAGTAGAATTTGCCCATCCACCTGTTACTGGGTGTAGCTAACCGGTATTCGAAACCCAGTACCCGGTTGTAGTCGTTGTAATCGCCTCCTACGCTACCAGCAACTTGTTTATTGACTAGGATCATCGAAATATTGGAACGGCTGAAGACATTTTGTTGCAACGCGGCCACTGTATAATTGAAGGCTGGAAGACCGTTTTCTTCTTGTTTTGCTGTTTGCATATTAAGAAGGCCTAATCTGAAATTGTCATTTAATTTGCCACTTAATCGGGCGCCATAGAGAATTTTATTCTGAATATTCTGACCTGTCGCGGTATCAATTGCGACGCCAATCCGGCGGGTGAAAAATGGATTGGTCCCAAGGCCTCCAAAACTTCCAAAGAGATCGGCATTCTCTAGAAAGAATTGCCTTTTTTCGGGCAATAGAATTTCAAAGCGGTCAAGATTGGTTACTTGCTCATCCACTTCCACTTGTGAAAAATCAGGGTTCAATGTTAGATCCAGATTTAGCCCTGAAGTAATTCCGATTTTGGCGTCTCCGCCAATGCCTGAGATCCATTCGGATTTACTTTGATCGAAGTCTTCGAAATTCCGGTTTGTCCCTGCAGTCACATAGGGTATAAGTGATACATTGGTGCCTGGTTTCTTTAGTGGTTCGTCCCAATGCATTTTACCCATATGGCCCAGATCCATGATAATCTGATTCTGCCGTATCTGGGCCCAGGTCGTGATCTCATTAACCTGGGTATCATAGCGATAGCTATTGAATCGCCATTGATCGCTCCCTTCTTTATAACGAATAGTTCGAAAGGGGATGGCGAATTCAGCAGCCCAATAGCCATCGAAAACTTTAGCTTCTCCAAACCATTTGTTATCCCAGGAGGAAGAAAAATCAGAACGTTGCTGCCCTCCGTTTGCTATTAGAGCTTCTCTTCTGACACCATAAGGATTGATGCCGAAAAGAAAGGCATTATTTTCATCATTGTAGGTATCAAACATCAGGCTGATATTGTCACTACCCGAAAAATTGTAATCCCTGCGAAGCGATGGTATGATGTAACGATCATAATCGCTGTAACATTTGGTCGCTACATATAAAAATTGATCATCATACGTCATATAGATTTCCGTCTGATTGCGAGCCGATAGAGAGTCAGAAGGAAAGTACTGCCAAAAATGACTGGCTTCCCCACTTTCCTGCCAGACCTCTTCTTCCAGATGGCCATCGATCTTAATTTTTTGGTCCGTGCGCCTGATTAGGATCTCCCGATGGGCATGAGCAGATTCGTAAGCGCTTGAAATAACCAGATCCTCACTTTCGGTTTGAGCAATCAGGATACTACTGGCAAAGAATACGGTGATCAGATAGACCCATTTATTCACGCTGCAAAAATAGGATTTTTGCGCCTTTCAGCAAACTTCATATGAAAAATGCAAGACATATGTCTTAAGATGCCGGACTTCGGTAAGCAAGCCGGGCTTAGGAATCCCTGCCTTGGCTTCGCAAACCGGGCATGCTAATCCCTTCGGGCATAGGAGTCCCTATCTTAGACGACTATCCGTAGACCTCCTTTCTGGAGGCCTTCAAGGTATTCATCAGAAGAGAGGTCACGGTCATTGGTCCTACACCACCTGGCACCGGGGTGATGTAGCTACATTTGCTAGACACAGAATCAAAGTCAACATCTCCGACCAGGCGATATCCACTCTTCCTACTGCTGTCTTCTATACGATTAATTCCAACATCAATAATGACGACACTCTCTTTAACCATATCGGCTTTGACAAAATGAGGTATCCCAATGGCCGCAATGATGATGTCTGCACGCAAAAGCTCTGCTGTGATGTCTCGAGTCCTGCTATGAGTCAAGGTTACGGTGCAATTGCCCGGATAGGCCTTTCGTGAAAGTAAAATGCTCATTGGGGTACCCACAATATTGGAGCGGCCGATGATCACACAGTGTTTTCCTTCCGTTTCTATGTTATTCCGTTCGATCATCTGTATGATGCCAAATGGGGTTGCGGGCAAGTAGCTCGGCATACCTTGAGCCATCCGGCCAAAGTTAATCGGATGGAAGCCATCGACATCTTTCCGATGATCAATTGCCAGCGTGACTTTTGCCTCACGAATGTGTTTGGGTAGAGGCAACTGCACAATAAAGCCGTCAATATCCGGATTTTGGTTCAGGTCATCCACGATTTCCAATAGTTCACTCTCAGATATGCTGTCATCCTTTTTGATCAGGGTGCTTTCGAATCCACATTCGTAGCAAGAATTGACCTTGTTTCTAACGTAAGCATGACTGGCGGGGTCATCACCTACCAGTACCGCTGCAAGGTGGGGTACATTTCCTCCCGCCGCTTTTATCTCAGCGACCTCAATAGCGATCTCGGATTTTATTTGTTGTGCCAGTTGTTTTCCATCAAGAATTATCATTAGGATCAATTTGTTTGAGGTCAAAAATAGTTAATTGCTACTTTTGAGCTGTTGGAGAGTTTTCCACATAGATTTAAATTAGAAGAAAGCAATCGTCCTAAAGTTCCATTTTCGCACTGCTCCTGAATCGATAGATTACCTGGTGGCTTTACTGGCTGAGTTACCTTTCACCGCATTTGAAGAATTGGAAGAGGGGGTAAATACCGCGATTTCTGAAAAAATTGGATTCCAGAATATCAGGAATACATCGATTCACTCCAAGAAGTAGTTCCTTTCATTTGTTCCATAGAGCAGGACGAAGAAAAAAATTGGAATGCGCTCTGGGAGGCAGATTTTAAGGAAATTGTGATTGATGATTTTTGTATTATCAGGGCACCTTTTCATCACCCTAATAGTCAGTTTCCATTTGAGATCGTGATCGAACCAAGGATGGCTTTTGGTACAGGCCATCATGAGACCACTCGCTTAATGATGCGAAGTATGCAGATGTGGAGCTATTCTGGTAAGTCGGATGCAAAAGTGCTTGATTTTGGTTCCGGTTCCGGAGTATTAGCGATTTTGGCTGGCAAAATGGGGGCGGCAGAAATTTCGGCCATTGAAAATGATGAGCACGCCTTTGTCAATCTAAAAGAGAATATAAACTACAATGATCAGCCGATTATCAGTGCTCATTGTAAGGATCATTTGCGAGAAGTCGATGTTGCCTCACTTGATTTAGTTCTGGCTAATATCACCCGAAATGTTTTGCAGGAGCACGCCTCAGACCTGGCAAGAATCCTGGCCAAAAATGGTGCACTGATAGTCTCCGGCTTTCTAAAAAAGGATCATGAAGTCATTGTTGACACCTTCAACGAACTGGGATTAATCAGTATGTCTTTTTTGGAAGAAAATGATTGGATTGCACAAACCTTTCAAAAGAATATAAATGGAAATTATACATACCGGCCAGGCACCCCTGCCGGGGGGTCACTATAGTCAGGCCATCAAACATGGCGATTTTATCTTTATTTCAGGTCAACTACCCATTGATCCTGCGACAGGCCACAAAAATACGGGCAGCATTGAAGATCAAACCCTACTTGTATTACAAAATCTGATAGCAATTGCACTAGCAGCAGGAAGTGATAAAAATCACCTGATAAAAGTCACTGTTTATATAGCAGATATTCAACTTTGGACAAGAGTAAATGCGATTTATTCAGATTTTTTTGGCGACCACAAACCGGCAAGAGCGATCGTACCAACCCGTGAATTGCACTATGGCTTTCTGATAGAAATGGATGCGGTGGCAGTGTTAAATCGACAAGAAACCGACTGAATTTACTTCTGAATTATTGAAGGCTCACGATCAAGTGAAGGCGATGGCATTATGCTCCGAGATTTTTTTCTTGTCGTTGCGCGAGATCTTTTTAAAAAGATTGGATCTACGATTAAACCTCTTACCGATTGAGAAGTCAAAAATGTGCCCAGGGTTTTGAAGGATGCCATTTTTATGGATATGTCTCACCTGGTATTGTTAGAATTGAAATCGCATAACTAAAATAAAATGATAAATCGAATGAAAAATCGAATGATCTTTCTAAGTCTTTACTGCCTGATCTCTTGGAGTTTTACCACCACCGCTTACGGGCAGCCCGGCTGGGAGCACCTTGGCAGTCGGAAGGTCAATTATGGACTAGACCGTGACGTGATCCATGTTGGAGCCTATGAAGGAGTCTTTCAAAAATTGAAAATTGAAGTCAAGGGAGGAAGTTTGAACATGCATAAAATGGTGATCGAATATGGCAATGGAGCTAAAGATGAGATTGAATTGAGACACCTCTTTGGTCGCAAGTCAGCTTCTCGAATTATCGATCTCGAAGCAGGCAGGAGGGTGATCCGGGATATCACATTCTGGTATGATAGTAAGAATTTGTCAAGGAGAAAGGCAGTTGTGCATGTATATGGCCGCCATTGATTTTGTTGTGGTTTTGGCATCCTAATTTTTTTCAGAAATTGGAAGGTGTTGAAGTGTACATTTAGTGATCACCTCAATCCATAGTTGAAATCAGTCTTTTCTTCATTGCGATCAGTTGCTGGCGGTGGCGCCGGGGTTAGATCGGAAAGGCGCTGATACAATTCAGGGGTAAGTTCATGGTCAAGAGCATCCAGTGATTGTCGAAGTTGATCCGGATTTCGAGCTCCAATGATTGGAGCGGTGATGGCCGGATGGGCGGCTACCCAAAGTACAGCAAGCGTTGCAGGATTAATGCCGGCTTCCCTTGCCAGGTTATTGAAGTTTAATACGACTTCTTGCATCCATTCGGCACCATATCTCACCTGGTACATTTTGTTATCCAGAAGTCTACCCACCTCAGGTTTTTGCAACAGATATTTTCCACTCAACAAACCTCCTCCCAGCGGACTATAGCTGATCACGCCAATTTTCTCGGATGCGGCCATTGGTAAGATCTCCACTTCCGCCTGCCTCTTAACCAGGTTATACATGGGTTGTATACATTCAAAACGTGACCATCCCATCTTTGAGGATATACCCAGGGCCTTGGCTACTTGCCAGGCAGCAAAATTACTGGCACCCAAATATAGAACTTTACCTTGCCTCACCAAATCATCCAGAATATGCAGGGTTTCTTCGATGGGTGTTTTCTCGTCAAATCGATGGATAAAATACAGATCAATATAGTCCGTCCTTAGTCGTTGAAGGCTGGCTTCTATTGCCCGAACTATATGGTACCTACTGGAGCCGCCTGCATTAACATCCGGTCCTGTTTTAAAATAAACCTTGCTTGTAATGATAACCTCATCACGACAGTCAGCAATTAGTTTTCCCAGTATTTCTTCTGATCTGCCTTTTTCATAAACATTAGCACAATCAAAAAAATTGATTCCTTTATCACGGCATCGATTAAACATTGCTTTTGACATAGCTTCGTCAGCAATGCCGCCGAAAGACATGGTGCCAAAACAAAGTGGGGAGACCATCACTCCCGTTTTACCCAACAATTTGTAATTCATATTTAGCGGGAATAAGAGCAAATTCGTAAAGACGGAAAGCCCAATTAAAGTACTTAAGAATTTAATTATTTAAAACCATGTATATTTTGATGGATGAAGTCATTGGGGAATTTATCCAGACCAGGAAATCCTAATCGAATATCCTGTCCATCATAAGGGATATAATCGGTACCAAAGATGTAGTCCCAGATGGCCAGACTTAGCCCAAAGTTTACGCCATACTTGCGCTCCTTTGGAAGGTCATAAGCATGATGCCAAATATGCATTTCCGGGTTATTAAATATCTTCCGCATGAAAGGACCTAGCATAAGACTAAAAGCCAGTGAGGAAGTTGCAATAATTCCGATTGAGGCTAATAGACCGGGACTATTGACCAGATTTACCTCAAAAAAACTACCGCTGATCACAATACCCACCAAAGCACCCACTACCGCTGCCGAAATATATCCGGGTACAGTAATATTGGAATGATTAAAATGACCAACGGCCAAGGTAAATATGTGAATAATAAAAAAGTCATAGAGTCCAATTCCAAGGAGGGCAAGTGGGAGATATTCAATAGATCGATAGACGATGTTTTCCATCCAGTGGTACCTAAGTTGTGCGGCAAAGCCCATTTGCTCCACTGAGTGATGCACCTTATGAAATTCCCAAAGGCGAGGTACCCAGTGTAACAGCCGATGGATCCACCACTGAACAAAATCTCTTACCAGAAATCCCATCAGCAGGATCGCCCAGAACGGCCAGTTTCGCATGGGATTTAAGGCTTGCAA
Organism: Saprospiraceae bacterium; assembly: GCA_016711125.1. Lineage (GTDB taxonomy): Bacteria > Bacteroidota > Bacteroidia > Chitinophagales > Saprospiraceae > JABDMH01. Next base: position 86,600 of record JADJTQ010000012.1, read on the forward strand.
GTCTACTCCCGAAATCTTGAGAAAAGAATCATTGATCAACTTAACAAAGACATCGCTTGCTGCATTATAGATGATCAGAGAAAACAAAAAGAAGTTGAAGAACATATAGAATGCGTCAAGCCAGAAATCTTTCCGGAATTTTGGCTGGTTGACCCTCCAGGGGCGTGACCATTCAAATACCAAAAAAATCAGTGACACAAGAATGAGCCAATAAAAATAATTATGAAGGTTGGGGTGACTTATTTCATGCCAAAGGTAACTGGCATATCCACCATATCCATTCACAAATACTTCCCAGTATGACTTCACTTTTTTTCTTCTTTTATCCAGGCATTATAGCCTCCTCCCAGGTCATAGATCTTCGTAAGTCCGAGTTTTTTCATCTGGTCGGCAGCAATTGCACTTCTTCGCCCAAGAGCGCAATAGACACCGTATTCTAGATCTTTATTGAGAAGATTCAATTGATCAATGAAATCGGGAGATTGCACATCGATATTTATTGCACCGTCTATTTTGCCATTCGCAAATTCTCCGGGTGTTCGGACGTCTATTAGTATGAGATCTTTGTGTTCCTTGATTACAGTCTTAAAGTCTTGCAATGACAAGACTCCATAAGATGGCAGGTTGGTTTGACTTTGGCAAGCCATCATAAAGCAAAAGACCAAAAGGCTAAAAATTAATTTTTTCATCTGTGTAGCAAGATTCTTCGCAAAGTACAAATATAGGGATAGATCTACAATGGCATTCGTGAGAAAGATCACATTTGAGATTTTACCCATCATATACAATAACATTGAATACGTATGGATATAATTTAGAAGCAGATATAGATCAATGAATTAGCACTTAAGTAGCCGCTTGTCTGAAAAAAGAGTACTATTTCAGATGCATCAGATTGTCCTCGAGCCACACCATGCACTGGGTCTCAGTAACTCCATAGCACTCCGATATTACATATATGAATCTGGCTTAATTTTTGTTGCCGCTTATGCTGCAATGAGTATCGAAGAACTAAATAGGAAACACTACTTTAAAACGGACATGTATTACCGGGTTGGATATGGATTGTCTTCCCGGTTGTTGGCATACCGCAATGGCATTATTTACTTACAGGTAGTAATTGGCCGAAAATGGAATAAAGACTATCACGCAACCACTCTTGAGCTTGCTCATTGCTGGAAAGCAGAACATGACGAGCTAAAGGATGCACTGGGCTGTAAGATCTTTATTATAGATGGTCGAAAATACCCTTATAAGCAGGATCTTCTCAAATTGAAGATCAATGTAAGTTACGACGCCAGAATGGGGATGCTTTTTTCCAGTAATGTGCTGAACTAGTCTGGACTAATACATACGGATCCCGGTCTCTTGATTTGAGACAGCCTCACTGAACACTCTAGCCAGGATCTGTGGGCTCACTCTCTTTTTATATTTGCACGCGGTCACGACAATGCAGCATTTAGAGATTCCTTCCGGTGTTTGTAACTGCATTTATCATCCCTATAACCACCGGCTGATTCAAATCGCAATTATTTGAACGGTATACTGAGATCTACACCTCTTAAGAAAGTTGATGGGTCGCAGGTCTGCTAAGCAAATAGCATTGAATATGGTGCTGTGTCTATTTAATTTTAATTTTAGAGTTAAATAGTTGGTTTGCCTGAAGAAACAGCATATCGAAAAATCATCCACATTGACATGGACGCATTTTTTGCCTCTGTAGAGCAACGCGACCAACCGGCATTGAAGGGTAGACCGGTTGTTGTGGGAGGAGACTCAAAGCGATCTGTGGTAGCGGCGGCAAGTTATGAAGCACGCAAGTATGGAGTATTCTCTGCCATGCCCATGGCACTTGCCAGGCAAAAATGTCCGGATCTGGTAATCGTACCCCATAGATTTTCCATTTATAAAAGTGTTTCACAGCAGATTCGCTCGATTTTTCATCAATATACAGACTTGGTAGAACCTTTGTCGCTTGACGAGGCATATCTTGACGTCACTCATAATAAGAAAAATATTCCCTCAGCAACTCTCATCGCACGAGATATCAAACAGCGAGTCTGGGAAGACACTAACTTGACATGTTCTGCTGGCATTTCAACCAATAAATTCATCGCGAAAGTGGCATCGGGGCTGAATAAACCCGACGGATTGACCATCATTAAGCCGTCAAAAATTGAAGCATTTTTAGATGAGTTACCTATCGAGAAGTTCTTTGGGGTTGGAAAAGTAACTGCTCAGAAAATGCAAAATCTAGGTATCTTCTATGGAAGCGATCTTAAAAAATCTGCGATGCAAGAGCTAATTCATCATTTTGGAAAATCAGGCAAATATTACTATGAAGTATGCCGTGGTATTGATCACCGCGAAGTCAGTCCCGATAGAATTAGAAAGTCAATTAGTGTTGAACGGACCTTTGAAGAGAATATTTATGATCAGCAAAGAGCCACTCAGGTTTTGAGTGATCTCTGCAATGAGTTGGGTCATCTTCTACGAAAAGTGATCAGACGGGAAGAACACTACATCTAAAATGGAGGTATCCCGATTTTATAACGCCAACACGTAGCCACAGTTTTATGAGATTTATTAGCGATGAAGTTTTAATTTTTTCTACGATAACTCAACTATTCAATGAAAATGTGGAACTTGCAAAGGGAATTAGATTGCTTGGTGTTGGAATCAGCAATCTCGACAACAATAAGCATATGCCACAACTAACGCTTGACATTTGAATGAGCATTAAACTAGATCACGTCAAGGAGCGTATTCCTATTGAGGCTTTTTGGGCAGAATGTAAAATCGATGTCAAAGAGATTGTCGATGGATTAGTTCATAAGACTTATCTGGTCGAAGTGGCCAATGAGCGATTCATTCTGCAACGTATTAATACCTTTGTATTTAAAGAGGCTGATAAAGTATTGTCTAACATTCAGAAAGTGACTGCTCATCTCGATCACAGCGAGGACTATCGATTGTTGGTACCCCTGTTGAAACCTTCCATCACCGGCCATCTTTCTCATGTGGCAGCAGATGGGAGCCTGTGGAGATGTTTTCACTTTATCGATGGTACAACCAAAAGCAGATTGGCAAACAGCTTGGAAGCTTTTGAAGTAGCCCGGGCTTTTGGTCAATTTTCGGCCGCTCTGACTTCGCTACCAGCGGCATCGTTACATTTTACGATTGAGGGTTTTCATGATCCTGACCTAAGAGAATCACAATTTCGTGAGGCCTTGCGCAACGGAGTATCAGAGAGAATTGCCCAATGTCGACCGGAGATTGCCAAGATTGAGAAGTACCAATATCTTGGCAGGATGATGGCATCTTTGGAACTGCCCCTCAAAGTTGTTCACAATGATCCAAAATTGAGCAATGTGCTATTTAATACGGATGGACACCCTATCAGCATTATCGATTTAGACACGGTAATGCCGGGCTCACCTCTGCATGATTTTGGAGACTTAGTTCGTTCGATGGCGGCTTCCGTGGCGGAAGATCACGAAGAATTGTCGGCAGTATTTTTGAACACTGAGATATATCAGGTATTGAATCAGGGATTCCGGGAAGGGGCATCCAAGACCCTAACGGATCTTGAATCCCAACATCTAAAATCCGGTGCGGCCTACATCATCTATGAACAAGCAATGCGTTTTCTTACCGACTATTTGAACGGTGATATTTACTATCGAGTCAAATCATCTCAGCACAACCTCACTCGTGCCCGCAATCAAATCACCTTACTTGAGTCTTTTTAGAACAAATCACAGAATGAGGTTCTGCGGTAATGTGAAATAGCAGGATTCGGGCTATCGAGTATTTCCTGATTTCGACGTCTAATCTGCGATTATTTTAAATGGCTCAAAACTTAACATGTTGGTAACCCTCGTTAACATTTTCATGCAGTCTTCAAGGAAAGTTTATCATTAAAAATCTTTGAGCCATGAAAAAGAGAATCATTTATTTAGCGGTAATTTTGATGAGTACCAGTACCATTATTTCTGCTCAATTTTCTGCAGGAATTCGAGTTGGTGGAAATCTTAATAATGTGAGTTTGCCATCAGTTATAGATCTGATTGCTCCAAATGTCCAGTATCTGCCAGGAGTCAATGTTGGCTTGACTGGTGAGTATGCAGTGAATGACCAGTTTTCAGTTTTGTCTGAAGTCAACTACCAAGAGAAAGGATTTCGTATTCGAGAAAGGATGGATGTCAATTTGCTTAATATAAATATCCCTTTGGGAGTGAGAGTAGATACGAAGGTGCGTTATCTAGATTTACCGGTGATGGCAAAATATGCTTTTGGTAATGGTGTCGTCAAAGCTTACATTGCCGCCGGACCGCAAGTAAGTTATGCACTCAATGGTAGAATTAAGACCAAAGCTGACTTTTTAGTAGATTTTAATGTCACCAATATTCCGATCAATTTTTCGGCCGTTAATTATCAACGATTTGATTTTGCAGGTGTAGTGGCTGCCGGGGTTGATTTTCCGACAGGAAATGGAAAGATATTTTTTGATGCCCGGTATAGCCAAGGGTTGAGTGATTCATTCAAGCTACCCGTAATAGATCTAAATATTAAAAACCACGGTTTTGGTTTTGGCATCGGATATAAAATGGCTCTTTAGGTTCGAAATTGAATGTGGGTAGCCGGTTAAACCAGCTACCCATTTTTTGTTGCAGATGAATGCTCGCAGTTTCAGAAGAGACGATTTCGGATTCAGTATGCAGTTGCGTGTTTTAAAACGGCCTTCACAGGGATCTATAATGATCATTTGGACTATTGCTTACCTTTGCATGATGTTACTGATTTCAGATTACCACTTGCATCGGCTGCTTGACTTCCCCTCATTAATTCTGGCACTGGAAGAAGGCTTTCGATCGGACATCGTGACACCCCAGCGTCATCACCATGCTTTTGGAGAGGATGCCACATTCTTACTTATGCCGGCATGGCAGGAAGGTGGATATCTTGGATGTAAATTAATTACGGTAAAACCTTTGAATCGAGGATCAGGTCTTCCTTCTATCCAAGGCTTGTACTTGCTGTTTAATGCTGAGACAGGCGAACCGATTGCACAAATGGATGGGCCGGTTTTAACCAATTATCGTACTGCAGCTGCAAGTGCATTGGCCGCTGACTATTTGGCGCCTAAGCAGGCTGAAACATTACTAATGGTAGGTACGGGTAGTTTAGCCCCTTTTCTCATTAGGGCTCATCAAAGTGTCCGGCAATATCGCCAGATCTTGATTTGGGGTCGCCAATTTGAAAAATCGATGTTACTGGCAGAAAATATGTCCTCAGAAATGAACCTCAAGGTAGAAGCCCTCCAGGACTTGCGCCTAGCCGTCGAAATGGCTGACGTAATCACTGTAGCAACCTTGAGCGAAAATCCTTTGATTCAAGGCGAATGGTTGAAGCCAGGTCAGCATATTGATCTTGTGGGATCCTATAAACCACATATGAGGGAAGCTGACAGTTTGGCGATTGAGCGATCAAAAGTATTTATCGATACCTGGCATGCGCTTGAAGAAACCGGAGATTTACGCATTCCAATGGAGGAGGGAGTACTTAGTAAGCAGTCTATTTCCGGTACCTTGATTGATCTATGCAAGAAAGAGGTAACTGCAAGAAAAAGTGAAGGCGAAATCACGTTATTTAAGTCGGTAGGACATGCCTCTGAGGATTTAATAGCCAGTGTATTAGCCTATCAAAAATATGGTTCGATCTATTAGAAATTATTTGACGCAATATGCGAGAAGGTATTATCATCATTGGATCAAACATCAGCATTCCAGTTTCAGAAGTTAGAATCAAGACAATGCGATCGGGAGGTCCCGGTGGTCAACATGTCAATAAAGTAGAGACAGCGGTTCAATTACAATTTGATATAATTAATTCTTCCATTCCCACTGAAATAAAGGACAAGATCATGTCTGGCGCTGACAAAAGAATTAATAAAGAGGGAGTGTTCATCCTCAAATGCGATGAATACCGGAGTCAAAAGAAAAATAGGGAAGGGGCTATCGAACGGCTTGTGGCTTTTATCCGACCATATACCAGAAGAAAACGACTACGAATTAAATCGAAGCCAACAAAAGGTTCATTGGAACGGAAAAAAAAGCAGAAAATAAATAGAAGTAGAATCAAAAGTTTACGAAGAAAACCTTCATCCGAATGAGTCTATTTATTCTTTTCTAAAAGGAGAAGGTATTAAATCATCAATACAATAGTATCTCCCACAAAGGCACCAATTACACAAAAGGCTCTTACTGTAAATTTGTGTCTCTGGGAAAAACTTTGTGCCACACTATTTTTGGTAGTCTCCCTCAAAGGTATCAAATACGCAAATGCGCTAGGGAAAGTCTGTGTCTCCGTGGGAAAAACGTGTACCGAACCCGATTTCGATAGTCTCCCATCAAGTCACCAAGAGCACAAAAAGAGTTATTTTTTAGTTGAGACCCTTTGTGAACTTTGTGTCTCCGTGGGAAAATCTAGCACCGGTACTGTTTCTATAATCTCCTACAAAGGCACCAAGTGTACAAAAGAGTTATTTTAATTGAGCTCCTTTGTGAAAGTTTGTGTCTCCGTGGGAAAGCTTGCACAGCACTGTTTCAAAAATATCTCACAAGGCACCAACCGCACAAAGACTTTATCTTAAAATGGAGCGTCTAAGATCATTTCTTACCAAAATGTTGATTAGCAAAATGGACAAATTGTTGCCAATCGTATAAGGTAATATCATGACCTCCTGACCGAATATGATAGGCAACCTGATCCGATAAAAGTGGCCTATCAACATCCGGCATTTCTGCATCATTTAATCCGTTGTAGTTATAGAGTCTGTAAGCGGGAGAAGCGTAAGATGCCGCAAGAAATTCTCCCCGGGGATCAGCCCACTGATCATCAACAGCACTTGCGACGTAAAGTGGTCGTCGTGCAATAAGACTTAGGAGGGTATGCTGATCAAAAGGAAGAAGATTTTCCTCATTATTGTATCGATCAAATGCTTCACAAAACCAATGTGGGAACGAATGATTGATTCGGTTAACGGTTTCCCCAAAACGTCTTCGCGACAGGGCTGCTCCACCACAGCCCGAATCATTCGAAATGACCATTGCAAACCGGCTGTCGGAAGCTCCTGCCCATAGGGCTGCCTTACCTAAGCGTGAGTGCCCGATGACCGCCACTTGATCAGCGGCAATATCAGGATCCTGCTGCAAATAAGTTAATGCCTGACTTAAGGCCCAGGCCCAGGCAGATATCGACGACAAAGTCCTTTTGTCAGTTGTTTGATCCAATAGTGCATGAATACCATTTTCAAAATTATCGTCGAAATCAGGATCAATTTCACCGTAATAAATGGTAGCCAAACCATAACCTTGCTCTAAAAGATATTCGACCGGCCACCGGTTTGACCTAACTCCCCGGTTTTTTTCACTGGCACGGTTATTTGAAATTTCAAATGCTTCATTATTAGGTACCCAACTACGATGAATAGTGATACCAGGGTCATCATGGATGGTGTGATTTCCATAAAAATTGAGTCCAAGAAAAACAGGAACATTGCTCTTAGCATTTGGCAGATACACGAGTAACGTTATATCCTTTTCTTTTCCCTGCCCTTTTATATTGATGGTTACCTCCTTTCGAACTGCAGTATTGTCAAATACCTGCTGATTGCTATTGAGTATAAAATCGACTTCCAGATTTTGATCAGGAAAGGTGCCATACATCTCACGAGCGAATGATTGCAACAGAACTTTTCGTTGAGTGGATTCCCAAAATTCGACGGATTTGATCTTCGTACTAGTTTTTGGATCGATCAGTGGATCGGGCAAGACAAAGGCTGGTACAGCGGACTCACTATAGTTGACTTCCGATTGCGCGAAGAGCGAGATGATAGGAAGTATCAACAGAAAAAATATCCGGATAGCAATGGAAATAGGTTTGAGGTGCGACATGTGAGGTAAATTGATCGGTACAAATTTAGTGCTATTTCCGCTCATTTGCTACTCGCGAAAAGATGTTCGACCTAGTTTTATATAAAGACGTCATTGGAGGTCTTGGGTGTCAAATGGCACATGATCCCCATGATATTGAGTGATAGTTCATATGCTGAATGGTGCCTGAGTTAATGAATACGGGGTTGTAACTAAGTGTCATTTTACCGGCTAGCGATAGAATAAGAAACGATAAGAGGAGAATCAATGTGAGAAAACTTACTGGTTTTCTGCGTCATAAAGAAGTTTGGCTACAGTCTTGTGAAATTCTTCTTTAAATGATTGATAATTAGGCGTAGCAGGACCACTAAATCCGGTGTAGATCTTTTTTACCTGGTTTTCCGAGTCAAAGAATATCAGTGTAGGGTAGGCAAATACTGTATCTAGCATCGGTAATTGCTTAGAAGCTTCATTCTTGTCGGATACACCTGCCAATAGAATAGGGTAGGGTATATCAAGTTTTTGTCGATATCTTGCAATCGCTTGGCTAGCCAAAATGGGGTCCGAATGCAGCTCGAAAGCAAGGCCTACCAGACCAATATCGGGATTTTCTCTTTCGAAATAATCCAGTAAAAACTGCGTCTCATCAAGGCAATTAGGACACCAGGTACCCAATATTTGCACAATTTTTGGCCTTCCGGTCAAAGTGGCATCGTCACTTGTCATTAAACGGCCGTTTTCATCCGGAAAAGAAAATTCGAATTTTTCACCGGAAAAAGTGGTAATCAAATTTGGGTCTCTTAAAGTTGCTTCTTCATTCCTCCTCCCGCTCCAACTGGTTATGTAATGGATTCCGTTGCGAAAAACTCCACTTAGAGTTCCGTCTGGGTTGATCAAAGCCTCAAACAGAAACATATGCGCACCATCAAAGCTGGAGAGGTACATTTTATTGGCCTGCACTGTTCCTTCTAGAAACCGATAGTCACCGGATTCGGTTTCAAAGGTGCCAGTGAGGTGGTTTCCATCTTGCTCGAAATATCCGATGGCGGGTTCTGGTATTGTGTCTTCAAGACCAAAAGTCACTTCCCATTTGCCAGTCAGATCAGTCGCAGGAGGTTTTTGTAAAGTAGTAAACCGGTAGTTCTGACCATGCTTGGCAACAAAATGGATTTGGTATTGGCCACGACTAGGTACATACCAATATCCCTCTAACACGGTTTCTTCGTAAATAACTTTGAAATATGAATCATAGGAGGAAAATGAATGGTCAATGTATCCTTGTTGGTCGCTCTGTCTTTACGAAAAGTTATATTCTCTAAAATAATCTTTTCATCGGCATTGCTGATCACTATATGAAAATTGTCTGGGTCGTCGTAGACTACCTCAAAATTAAATGGTAAATCACCCTCTGTGACTTCGTCAAACGAGATATTGTCACTCACTTTGGTTTCATGCCTGACCGTCTGAAGATAATTTTTTTCAGGATCCAATTTTAGCACCGCCCGCCAAGGCCCGGGCGGTAGTTTACTATATGTTTCACCGACCTCAAAACAGCTCACCACCGTAGCTGAAAGAAGTAAAATGAAAAATTGAACCTTATTCGCTGAGAATAAATTAATCAGATTTTTCGCCAACAAATTGATCTTCTTTGTATTTGAATAGGACATTAAATGTGGTCAAACTACCATAAATTCGAGTGACATACTGTTGCAGGTTCACTTTTTCCTCGTCATTGAGATCGCTACTATTAATCCTTTGCTCCATGACTCTCAACCGATCTCTTACCATAACAATTTTATGGAAGAATGTTTCAATGGGAATCTCTTTGGATTTTAAACTCTCGTCTCCAGGTTTTAGAATCATTAAACCATCTGACCAACGATCACCTAAATCGATCACTTGTGAGATATCCGAGTACGCATTTAAAATTTTGATTAAAGATTTTTCTGCCTCATTAAAAGTGACAGCTTCTTCGGCCTGAATTGCCTCGATGATTTCCCATTGGTCATAGTGTTTGCCCACTTGCTTGATACCAAATTTCATAAAACACACTTCATAGGCAGCTTTGTGTATTCTTATTATTACGCCATCTCCATAAGCAGGATGATTGACCCTGGATCCAATACCTAATATCCGTTCACTCATTTTTGAAAGAATTTAATAAGCCTGCAAATATGCAAAAAGTGGTTGAATCAATGGAGTTTTGAACCCTTATGATAGTGGTCATCCAGATCGCGAACATGCGGTTTACCTAAGAGACCAAGACTTTTTGCCACGATAATACTAACCGTCGCATCACTAGTCACATTCGCTATGGTGCGTACCATGTCTAGTGGTCGGTCTACCGCAAAAATGAGAGCGAGACCTGCCTCGGGGATTCCCGCCGCACCTAATACGATCACCAGCATGATCATTCCGGCACTGGGAACTGCAGCCGACCCAATGGATGCTAAAGTCGCCGTCAGCACAATGCCCAATTGCGCACCTACAGTGAGTTCCAATCCAAAGGTTTGGGCAATAAAAATGGCGGCGACACCTTGATATAATGAAGTGCCATCCATATTAACAGTAGCCCCAATTGGAAGTACAAAACTGCTCACTTCTTCATCCACTCCCATATGTTCATGCACGCGCTCCATGGTTACCGGCAACGTAGCGGCACTACTACTGGTACTAAAAGCAACGAGCTGAGCAGGACTTATGCCCGCGAAAAATTGTTTATAACTGAATCCTCCTATAGCTTTTGCCAACATAGGGTATACGAAAAGGATCAGAATGAAGAGACCAATTAGTACGGTGACCGAATACCATAGTAATGCTTTAAAAAGATCCCAACTTGGTGATTCAACAATCAATGCCGCCAGCAAAGCAAAAACTCCATAAGGAGCTACAAGCATAATCATATCGATCATCTTTAGAACCACTTCATTCAATCCGTCGATAAAATCGGTGATGGGTTTTGCTTTTGCCGGTTCGATCAGAATGAGTCCAATACCGAATAATATCACAAAGAAAATCACCTGTAGCATGTTGCCATTATCACCCATGGCTTTAAAAATGTTGTCTGGCACCAGATCTACTAAAGCCTGTAATGGTCCGCTTGATTTCTGAGCTTCTGCCAGGGCAATTTTGCCCGATGCTTCAGTAGCATATCCTTCAAGCAGACCTTGTCTTGTCTGCTCATTAATCGAAGACCCTGGCTTTATAATATTAACTAGAATGAGACCTAGACTAACTGCAAACATCGTAGTAAACAAATAAATAACCACAGTCCGGCCTCCCATACGAGACAACTTGCTAATGTCTTTTAAATCACTGACCCCCTTAATGAGTGAGGCAATGATCAGCGGAATCGCTATCAATTTCAGCAGATTGATAAAAATAGTACCGAACGGTTTTACCCAATTGACAATAATCTGATTGGCACCCATCATACTGGCTATGATGCCAACCAGAATCCCCAGAACCATTCCTATTAGTATTTTCCAGTGGAGAGGCAGATTTTTGATCATGATCGAACAATTTGACTGAAAAATAGGAAAATTGTCGACATGACTTGAGATATTAGCAGCACCTACGGATCGGAAGTACGTTCCGGAGTATGTCCAGCTACAAATCGATGCAAAAAGGAGATTGGTCTGATAGCACAACCTAATCCCAACAATATCCCATATTTTTGATAAGCTAAATTTGCCGCACTGTAAAGGAATGAATATTCACTTTTAATAAACCAACCCGATTTTGTTATGAAATTAAGTAGCTATGTGATTTTTTTGCTCTGTTTCCTTCTGAACTCATCTATTATTGCTCAAGAGGCCGAAAACTCGATTTCCATGGAGGAAGTGCAGGCGCACCTTAGGTTTTTAGCGGCAGACGAACTCCGGGGTCGCAAAACGGGCGAAATCGGCAATTGGGTTGCGGCGAGGTACATTGCCGAACAGTTTAGGCAGTTTGGCGCAAAATCGGGAAATGGAACTGATTATTTTCAGGTCATTCCTTTTGCAGACATCACTCCTCCGAAACAGGGATCTCTGAAGGTTGGTGAAAAACTTTTTGACATAGCCGATCGATTGTTGGTTCGGTTTGCACCTGATGGTACTGTGTCTGGTGAGTTGGTCTATCTTCCACATGCCATGCCAGGTGAAGTAACAAAGGCTGTCAGTGGTAAATGGATCTTGACAAACATTGGAGATGAAGGAATGGCCGACCCTCAGGCTGCCTTTGCTTTATCAGCACTCAAGAAGAAAAAATTGCAAGAAATGGGCGCCCTCGGACTGATTGAAATCTATCAGGGCCGCCATCCATGGAATTTAATTAAGCGATTTTTTGGCTCAGGAGCGATGCAAATTATGGAGGAGGGTGAAGACCTTTCTTTCCCCACTCTGGTGGTCAATGACGCTTTAGAAAGAGAAATTAAAGATCTAAGTGAGGGCAAAAACGTCCAGGTGATACTCGAAACTGTCGGCACATCGATCAAACGGAAACCATCACCCAATGTCATAGGAATGATCACTGGAACAGATCCGGTTCTGAGCAAAGAATTTGTAGTGCTTTCGGCCCATTTTGATCATGTTGGAACTTCACAAAGCAGTGATCGACCGGCTACCCAGACGGATTCGATCTTTAATGGAGCCAGGGACAATGCCTTTGGAGTCACCGCTTTATTATCTGCTGCTAAGGTATTGGCTAATCATCCTCCCAAAAGATCCGTTTTACTACTTGCACTCACTGCCGAAGAAATTGGACTGGTAGGTAGTAAATATTTTGTCGAGCATCCCACGGTTCCTCTGCAGAATCTGATATTCAACCTTAATACCGATGGTGCTGGTCAGAGTGATTCTACCATTGTTGCCGTGATGGGGTTAAATAGGGTAGGAGCAGTAGAAGAAATTACGATGGCTTGTCAGGCATTTGGATTGGAGCCATTTGCCGATCCTGCGCCTGAGCAAAACTTGTTTGATCGCTCCGATAATGTTTCGTTTGCCGCAGTGGGTATTCCGGCACCCACATTTAGCCCAGGTTTTCGACAATTTGATAACTCAATCTTGAAACATTATCACCAGCCCAGTGATGAAGTTGAAACATTGGACTTTAAATATGTTTTAAAATTTTGCCGGGCTTTCGCACTTACGGCAAGAAAAATAGCAGATAAATCTCAAAGACCTCACTGGATCGATGGTGATAAATACCAACCGGCATTTATTCAACTTTATGGGGGCACTAGAAATGAAAGTCATGATTAGCCAAAAAAAGAGGGCATCGGCAGAGTACTATATGGAGTTACACAAGAACCCTTTGGTTAAAGTCGGGATGACCTTTACGGAAGTTTTCCGGTGGGTTTAGTTATCACGATCATCAGTTCGCTGATTCTCAGGAGGCAATGGAAAATTAATTTTTGACCTAAATTGATTAAAATGAAAAAACGGGTTACCGGTATTGGTGGTATTTTTTTTAAGTGTGATGATCCGGTTGCTACGCGCAACTGGTACCGTGATCATCTGGGATTAGTAACCAATGAATACGGCTCTCTATTTGAGTATCGGGATTCAGAAAATCCAGACAAGAAGGTTTATTTACAGTGGAGTACTTTTTCTCAGACTACAAATTATCTCGCGCCGTCTACTAAAGATTTCATGATCAACTACCGGGTGGAGGCCATGGAAAATCTGGTTAAACTATTAAAAGAGGAAGGAGTGACGGTATTAGATGAGATCGAATCTTACGATTATGGTAAATTCGTGCATATCCTGGACCCAGAAGGCAACAAAATAGAACTATGGGAACCTGTAGATGAGGTTTTTACAAGGGAATATGGAGATGAAACCACTAAATGACAATACGCTAAAAATCTGGAAATGCCTGGCATCGATCCTGCTCGTCATCTTGCATGGCGTGAATCTATCAGCTCAACTACGACCCGACAACTTGTCGGGCAGGGGACATGTTATCTTGCAGAAAGGAGATCTTAAAGTTGAATTTGTGGATAATACATCGTTTGGCCCCTTGCATAAAAACGGCTATAACGGAATTGCATCTCTGCATCACAAAAATGAAGAGAGGAATATTTTGTTCCCGAATATGCAGGATTTAATCTGGAACACATTTTTGGGGGTGACAGTCTGGAGCAGCTTTTGAACCCAGACTTCATCCGATGCAATTGTTTCAAAAAAAAGTGAGCAGGAGGTATTACTTTATCAGTCTGAAACACCAGATTCAAAGGTTGAATCTCTGACCCGATTTCAGTTGGTAGATTCCTGCTATATTGATGTAACCTTTCAATGTATCATACACGATAGCGCTTTCTTTGAGCACAATTATGCCGGTTTTTTTTGGGCTAGCTATATCAACCAGCCTGATGATCCGGCAATCTACTTTTCAGGTAGTTCCGAGATGTCTAAGCATCCAGCTTTGATCAGGGCTTATTCAAAGGAACATGGGGTTGAAAGCACACACCTTTCATTTTCAGAAGATCGTGATTATTATTTTGCCGAAAATTTCAATGCCCGCCTCGCAAATCATTTTTCTGATCTTAAATTTGATATGCCATTCTTTTATGGCCGATTTTCCGATATGGTATTGGCCTACTTATTTGACTCGGACCAGGTGATTCGTTTTTCACAATCACCTACTGGTGGCGGACCTGCTAATCCAGCCTGGGACTTTCAGTGGATCATTCCGGATCCAGTAGTTGGTAAGGTCTATTCCTTTAAGACGAGATTGATTTACAAACCTTTTATAAGCTACCTTGATATTGAACAGGAGTTTGAAAACTGGCGAAAGAATCATTAAGCCCACCCTGTCAAAGTTGAAGTCTTTCGTTCGTCCATTTAAAATAAACAGGAAATAGCCAACCCACACAAAGTTGCTCAATCTGTTGGCATTGCGATGGAACCGTTAAGATTGGGCGAAGCTTGTCGTTTGTATACCCTTCATCAGAAAAGATTTCCTCATATTTGAGCAGATGCACAATAAGACAAAATCTATTTTTGAAAAAATATGTATTTCATGAAATTACTACGAAGAGTGATCGGGGTCATTTTCCTCTTTCTGCCTTTGCTCATCAGCGCCCAGGTTACTGTTGGCCATCTTCTTACAGAAAACCGTGTTGAGCCCATGGGGCTAGATCTCGCTAATCCGCGTTTTAGCTGGCAGTTGGCTGGAGAACGGCGGGGTATTTTGCAATCAGCTTATGAGATTAAAGTGTTGTCCGGTGACGCTTTAATGTGGAATACGGGTAAGGTGATCAGCAACCAGTCAACTTTTGTACCGTATGGTGGGCCTCAATTAGCCTCAGATCAGAGCTATCAGTGGCAAGTGAGAATCTGGGATGAAAAGAATCATGAGACCGACTGGAGTGCCAGAAGTACTTTTCATCTCGGCTTCTTGAAAGTTACAGATTGGAAAGCCAGGTGGATTGTGATGGATCCCGGCAAAGCAAGTGTAAGGTCAGCTCAGATGTTTAGAAAGGATTTTTCAGCAAAAAGCAGATTCAATCGGCAAGATTATACATCAGTGCCCATGGCATATATGAAGCCTCGATAAACGGAATGAGAGTGGGTGAAGATCATTTTGACTCCAGGCTGGACGAGTTATAATAAGAGAATTCAGTACCAGGTATATGATGTCAGTGCATTGTTGTCTAAAGGTGATAATACGTCGGCGGCCGAAGTCGGAAATGGCTGGTATCGGAGCAATTTGGCCTGGGAGAACCATCATGACATCTATGGCAAAAATTTAGGTCTCCTGGCTCAACTCATGATCATCTACAAGGACGGTAGTACCGACTTGGTGGTGACCGATCAAAGCTGGAAAAGCGCAATTAGTGCCATAGAGTATTCCGAGATTTATCATGGAGAGACCTTTGATGCACGTAAAATGGTTGCTGGCTGGAATAAATCGGGGTTTGATGATGCCAGTTGGAACAATGTAAGGGAAACCCCGGAACTGTTAGATGATCTTGTTGGCACTTATAATGAACCGGTAAGACAACAAGAAAAATTTGAGGTAGTCAAACTGATTACTACTCCAAAGGGTGAAAAGGTCTTGGATTTTGGCCAAAATCTAGTGGGCTTCGTCAGGGTGAAAGCCAATGGTGCATCAGGTGACAGGATTGTTTTATCACATTCGGAAGTGCTCGACAAAGCGGGCAATTTTATACCGAAAGTCTCCGGTCAGCTAAGCAGAGAAATACCTACATCTTAAAGGGTGAAACTGAAGAAACCTTCGAACCTCACTTTACCTGGCAGGGATTTCGTTATGTGCGTATTGATGAGTATCCGGGTACAATCAATCCTAGAGACTTTACTGCAGTTGCGCTATATTCTGATATGCCATTGGCTGGTAAATTTACCTCGTCGAATGAATTGATCAATCAATTGCAACACAACATTCAATGGGGTCAGCGAGGTAATTTTATTGATGTACCGACCGACTGCCCACAGCGTGATGAGAGACTGGGCTGGACGGGCGACGCCCAGGCTTTTTCGCGAACAGCGGCATTTAATTTTGATGTACATAATTTCTTTTCCAAAATGGATGAAAGATGTAGCAGCCGATCAAAGTGAAGATGGGAGCGTACCTTTTGTTGTGCCCCACGTCTTGGGTGCAAATGCGGGAGGTTCCGCTGGTTGGGCAGATGCGGCAACAATAATTCCCTGGAATATGTATCTCGTGTATGGCGATCAGAAGATATTGGAAGATCAGTACAAAAGCATGCAGGGATGGATTCGATTTATGATGAATAATAGCAATGATTTTCTTTGGAATAAGGGCTTTCATTTTGGAGATTGGTTGTTTTACCGGCCAGCGGATGATACTGATGGTCGTTCAGCGGTCACCGATAAATACCTAATTGCCCAGTGCTTTTTTGCCCATTCCACTCAATTGATGATCAATACTGCTGAAGTATTAGGGAAGGAAAAAGATGTGGAGCTATACACCGCGCTCTTAAAAAACATTAAGTCAGCCTTTCTGAAGGAGTATGTCACTGCTTCAGGTAGGCTAGTTTCCGGTACCCAAACGGCCTATGTACTTGCATTAAATTTTGACATGCTACCATTAGAAATGCGGCAGCAGGCTGCCCGATCGACTGGTTGGTAATATAAAAAGTTATAATAGTCATTTTAACTACCGGGTTTCTGGGTACTCCTTATTTATGTCATGTTCTCAGCAGATATGGACATAACGATGTCGCATTTGATCTGTTGCTTCAGAAGACCTATCCGAGTTGGTTGTATCCGGTTACAATGGGAGCCACCACCATTTGGGAAAGATGGGATGGGATCAAACCGGACAGCACGTTTCAGACACCCAACGAACTCCTTTAACCATTATGCATACGGAGCTATCGGAGATTGGATGTATCGGGTTTTGGTGAGATTGGATAATCAGGATAATTCATTTGGGTACAAGAAAATCAAGATAAAGCCACATATTGGTGGAGATTTTTTCATGCCAGCCCTGAATTTAATTCGGTATATGGAATGATTGAAGCCAGCTGGAAAATCATTGGCACTCAGTTTAAGAGCTTCAATACCACCAAATACACAAGCTATAATTTATTTGCCGGCAGAATCAAAAGACATTTTGGAGAGCGGTCAGATCGCTAAAATGATTCCAGAAATCAAAGTATGTCAAGGATGCCGATGGTTATGCTATTTTGAAGTAGGCTCAGGTCAATATCATTTTACGATGCAATATAAGAAATGAGAAAATGGGTTAACCGAATAGCAAGGTGCCACTACTTTTTAAGTCGAATAATTGATGATTTTCGATTCATTTTCTTGGTCTTAGGTATTTTTAAGTAGGTCATGATGAATATCGGATCAGTCGAATAGTCAGAGAGGGAGTATGGGTTCGGCAAGCTCAACCTGACTCGGGAAGAGCTCAGCTGACTTTTACATTCTGGGGTTTTGGAATGAAAAAAGAATACCAGCTAAATTTATATCACCTTGGTCGGACCCACATCAAAAGAATATCATTTTTTACAATGACTGTCGCAATATTAAGCGAAATGGGTTAGCCACCTGCTCCTTCCTGTTCCACAAAATCAGTTCACCTACGGTTTTGCCTAGTTGTTCGAAGTCGGTAGAAATGACCGTGATGCCATTGAGAAGAATTTCCTTTAATGGAGTTTCATTGTATGAAATGATCCCAATATCATTGCCTACTACAAAATTTCTAGACTTTACTTTTTTGATAAGCGTAACCAGGTCGTCTTCCATTAAACAGACAAAAGCTTCTCCCCGGTCAACCATGCAATCGTCCAGATTATCAACTACTTGGTAATCAAAGGCATATTCCAGACAAAAGTTTTCAAATCCGGTGAGGATCTCCCTGGGGTGGTAACCATAGACAGGAAAAATGATTTTTAAAACATTGTATTTGCGAACCAAATCGAGGGCTTCGGTCAAAGCACTATAGATGTTATTGGCAAACTCCTGATAAACCGCCGCATACTCGCCAGTGATCCCTTCCACTTTTTTATCAAGAACTATCAACTTGCTTTTGGGTATTTGATTGATCACTTCGCTGGCATCTTTGCCACCTTCAAGAAAATGCGCAATGATCACGAAATGGGTAAAGTTGCCCGCCAGACTCGCATTAATATAGTTCTTGAAGAGTCTGAAGTCATTGTTGTAAATGTAAAAGTCAATAGATGCCTCATCACCCAGAGTCGTAGACAAGGAGTCATAAATGATCTTTTTATGTAGGCTTAGCTTATTAAAGAGTAAAAAAACCTTCGCTTTCCTTTGGGTGTTTTTACTTTTTACAAAATACCCTTTACCGCGCACTGACTCGACAATGCCAATCTTTTGCAAATAATCATAGGCCTTAACAATCGTGTCTCTGGATATGTCAAAGTCGATCAGGAGACGATTTACGGAAGGTAATTTTTCTTCCAGATCTATGATCCCTTCTTCAATACCTGAAAGAATCGAATTGACAATCTGCCTGTATTTTGGGGTCTTGGAGTATTCATTGATGCTGATAATCTTCTTCACTGGATCGACTTTTATCGGACAGTAAGTTCCGGATTTCCGGTAATTGAAGTAACAGAAAGATAGTAAATGTTGAAAAAGAAACGTCGTACAGTAACTCTACAACCAACATAACCGCAAGAAATTAGTTGATAGCCAGTTGATATTAAATAGTAATAAACGATCAAATTTGAAATACTGGAAACAGGTAAACCAACACTACTGCCTGAAGATGTTAACTACGCAATAAATTCGAAGTTACAATTACTTAGTTACTTACTTCTAATCTATTGAAATTCGATTGTGGTAAAATAGTTATATTTGGATTGTGGCACCAGGCACATCGCTTTTATGGACATATATTAGTCCAACGAAAATTTACCATTTTAAAGTTCAGGGCAAATCAACTCGTTGGTAAAAAAAGCGATTGCGAAAGATACCGACAACATATTAAATACATTTACTTTTTCCAGTTTTGCAGTCTATCGAGGTACAGATATGATTCAACAAACTGCCTGTGCTGAGAGCTTGTCAATTTTTCCAATAATTCAAGAGAAGAAATGTAACTCGCTAAGTTACCGTTTGACGAAAGAAATTTTCCGTCTTCAACATAACTGAGCAAAGAATCGTTCTGGACGATTAGATTGGGATAATCTAATTGAAATTGTTGGCCTCCGCCGATCCAGGTAACTATCATTTTTCCATCAGCGATGCCAGATTCCCCAATTAATTGTGCTCCGGCACAATTGCTCACCGTGTAATCTGTATTTGAATTCTGACTCCTTATGAATTCCACGATTTTTCTATTCGTCACCTGGGCGGTCATATCGTAGGCACTGGGTACGAAGAGCACATCGAGAGTGGGTGAATTTTCAAAGGTATAGTCAGGTGTAATTTCCAAACCCTCCTCCGTCACGATGGGGTCTTGTGTTTCAGAGATTATAATGACGTTGAACAACTCGTTTCCCGCCGTATCTTTCTTTGTAAGAACATCCATAGGTGCCGTAACCTCCGTCATTAATACGCCTTCATATGCCATTAGTCCTATGATTGGCAAGGCCTTATTAAGAGGTTTTAGTTCCTTTGATTTTAGCATATCGGTGCCATTATTAATTTGTTGGCTATCGGCACAACCAGCAAGTGCTATCACCAATATCGACAACAATAAATCGTAGATTCTTTTTCTTCTGTTTTTCATGTCAAATTTGTCAAATACAATTTGGGCTTACCAACATACTATCTTTTCAAATGATCTGGAATCCACCAGGAATCTATTTTCTGAACTAATTTAGTAACTTCTTCTGGCTTTGAATTGGCCAGGTTTTGCTGCTCTGTCGGATCTTCCAAAATATTAAATAGACTCATTGCCTCCTCAGGCAAATTAGTGGTGTCAGGTACGATCAGTTTCCAGGGGTACTCTACCCCGACGCGATATTTAAGACTTCGGGTTGGTTCTTCTAAATCTTTAATATCATGTTCGTAAGCCTCGGCAAAAATCGCTTTTCTATCAACTATTGCATTCCCATCCATCAAATTTATACCAGGTAGGGTTGCATCTGAAGGTAAATTGCAGGCGTGCAGAATAGTCGGTACTATGTCTATACTGCTAGCAAGATTTGTATTGTCCATTTTTTGAATAATTTGGCCAGGCCATCGAAACATGATCGGTGTACGAATTCCCCCTTCATAAGGAGATTGTTTTGACCTCGGAGCAAACTTGTTTGGCTGGTCAGGTTCCTGAATCCAACCATTATCGCATACATAAATGACCAGGGTTTCACGTGCAAGGTCATTATTGTCAAGAAAATCAAGTAGATCACCACATGTTTGATCAAACCATTCACACATTGCCCAATATTTAGCTATAGCCGGAGTAGGTGCTTTTGCCAGGTATTTATCTTCGAGCTTCTTTGGTGGTGTGTGTGGACTATGTGGGAGAAATGGTGCATACCAAACGAAAAAAGGCTGACCTTCATCGTTAGCCTTTTTAATGAAATCAAAAATAGGATCAAGACTTTCGCGTCCGATAACAAGCCCATTATCTCCATGTCTTCCCCCCTTAGTGTGATCTCCATGGGTCATTCCTTCATCAAAATGCGAGTCCTGCCAAGATCCCATCCACCATTTGCCGGTCTGTAATGATCGATAGCCAAGCGGCGCCAATCGCTTGGTGAGTAGAGGCAATTCATTAAATTGGTTGATCGCGGGTTGAAATAGCGCTGCTCGTTTTTCCATCCATTCGCTTCCATATCTCGGCCCTCTATCGAATTCAAACAGTGGATCATTGCCGGTTATACCATGCTGATGGGGGTAGAGACCAGAGATAATAGTAGCCAGTGAAGGGCAACATAGGGGTGCGGCGACATATCCTCTTGTAAAAGTAAGCGATTCACTTGCTAGCTGATCTAACCGCGGAGTCTCAATCTGCGGATGCCCAAGAAAGCTGTAATCATTCCAGGCCTGATCGTCAGATAGAATTAATAGGATATTGGGCGGTCTATTTTCTTTTTCGGTTTCGCAGCTCGCTAAAAGAAAACCCATCAGGAGTATCAGGAAAGTTTTAGAGTGATAGCGATAAAACATAAATCGTATTTTATGATTTCATGAAGGAGACCATGAGAATTTTTTTAATTGTATCAGTGCAAAGCTATTTATTATAAACTGATGGCACCGGGTGACGACTACGGGTGACGACTAATTGAAGATGAACCCCATAATGAAAATTCATTGCAAGTGTGCAAGAACCAATATAAAATCAAACGTCCAATTCCCATCCAAAACCTGGTCGGTCAGATGGTTCCATATAGATACCTTCTGGCCCCGGGCAATACTATTTTCTTCTTCGTATAGCTCATATACTTCTTTTGGACCACCCGGTGTGGGGCATAAACATTTCGCACCAGGGGCTATTGGGGTGGCCATTATAAAATGAGGTCCTCCTCCTCGCCATCCGCCATGAGGGATCACCGGAATATCGACTCCTGCAGCCATTGCAGCTATCCTGCGCAATTCGGTCAAGCCTCCGCACCAATTCATATCTGGTTGCCAGATTTTTGCTGCATCAAAGGCCTGCAAAAGTTGGAAGCCATATCGAGTGTATTCGTGCTCCCCAGTCACAATCCGGGTCGAGGTAATTTGTTTATTTAGACGACCGAAACCCGCATAGTCATCGGGTGGCAGACACTCTTCCATCCAGTAGACCCGGAAGGGTTCGACCGCCTCTGCAAACTGATAGGTATAATCTTCGGTAAAGGCCATCCAGCAATCCAGCATAATTTCTCCATCTGGTCCCAGTAGATTTCGTGCCCGCTCGACCAACTGTACATTTTTCCTTAACCCATCCCGGCCATCTGCTGGTCCGTAGGGTACGGCCAACTTCATTTTGGTATAACCGAACTCCAGATGTTGCTCCATGTCGTTACCAGTGCAATAGGCTGGAATTCTTTCTTTGGTCTTGCCTCCAAGGAGTTGATAAACCGGCGTATTCAGCGCATTGCCAATCAGGTCCCACAAGGCATTATCGACGGCGCTGATGGCATGTACCACCAAGCCTTTACGCCCATAGGAAAGGGTAGATCGCCACATAATATCCCAAAGGCGCTCCACATTAAAAGGATCCTCATCCATCAGGAGTTTGGTCAGGTGATTTTCGATTACGAAACTGGCACCTGGGCCGCCGTAGCCAATTCCTGATACTCCTTTGTCGGTTATAATATGCACCGCTGTAGGCCCCATATCGCCACTCATGAAGAGGGATCGCTGTGCTTTATATTTGGGATAAATGGACATCGGATTGGCTACTTCGACGCCGCCGGTAGACCAGGAGCCAGCTGCTGGTGTATATTCTGGCCACGGTTTCTTACGCCGCGGATTTACCATTTTTACACTGGTGATTTTTAGGCCGCTGGTGATATCTTCGAAACTTAATGGTGGCAAATACTCTGGAGCAATTTCAACATTGGTGGCCATTAAATTATTTAGTGGTATACCCAGTGCCGGAATTGTGGCGGTAAAAAGAAAATCTCGACGTTTCATTCTTCTTAATGTTTAAGTGTTATTAATCTAAGCTTACGGCCCTTGGTTGTTCGCGTCAGCGAGCGGGCAGGGGTTCAGGGGTTGGGGGGGCGGCAAGCTCACCCTAAACTGGCTTTTATTCTGCTTCTTCTAGAGCAAACAATTCAATTCTCTTCAGAAGTACATCTAAAATGACCTAACTCAAACTTAAAAATACGCCTACTTTTTCAACATGTTGATACTAAATAGAAGAAATTGGGGATTTTCCAGAATGCAGCAGAACACTTTTCTTAGAACATCTCCGTATTTTGGCCATCAAGCTTACTATCGCTTGTTTCTGTGACGATCCAGGTAGACGATTTTACGTACATTAAGCAAATTGATTTACGATTTTGAACATTGCTAAAATGAAACTTACCAAAGAACAAATAGATTCACACAATAACCATGGTATCTCAGCTCATGATTCAGAATTTCAATTTTTAAGCAAGATACTCTCTAAGAAAGGACTTAATGTTGAAAACATCATAGAGCAAATTCAAAGCTTTCAAGTGGCAATACCTAGTTGGGCTCTAGGTACCGGGGGCACTCGCTTTGGTCGTTTTACGATTGGCGGAGAACCTCGTGATTTGGAAGAAAAGATCAGTGATGTTGGTTTGATCAATGACCTGACTAAAGCAGCGGGAAGCATTTCATTGCATATTCCATGGGATATTCCGGAAGATCCCGGTGCAATTTTGGAACTAGCGAGTTCATATGGAATTGTATTTGACGCCGTAAATTCGAACACCTTCCAGGATGAAGCCAATCAAAAGCTTAGTTATAAATTTGGTTCGCTTTGCCATACGGATGATGCTGTCCGTGCTCAAGCGATCGAGCATAACAGGCAAGTCATTGATGTCGGTCAGGCTCTAGGTTCAAAAAGTCTTACCGTCTGGTTGGCAGATGGATCGTCTTTTCCCGGTCAGTTGAATTTTCAAAAAGCATTGGAAAGAACCCTTGATAGTCTAAAAGCTATCTATAAATATCTGCCTGCAGATTGGAAATTGTACATTGAATACAAACCCTATGAGCCTAACTTCTATAGTACAGTTATTCAAGACTGCGGTACTTCGCATCTCCTGGCGACCGAATGCGGCAATCGGGCATTTTCACTGGTCGACCTGGGGCATCATCTCCCAAACACCAACATTGAGCAAATCGTTGCGACCTTAATGTGGCGTGGCAAATTGGGTGGATTTCATTTCAATGATAGTAAATTTGGAGACGATGATTTGACCGTTGGAAGTATCAAACCCTATCAGCTATTTTTAATCTTTAATGAGCTGGTTTATGGTATGACCGTCGATACAAATAAAAATCCATCACTTGCCTGGATGATTGATGCAAGTCATAATGTTAAAGATCCCCTTGAAGATCTGATGCAGAGTCTAGAAGCAATCAGATTAGCATATGCCCAGGCGCTCATCGTTAACCAGAATGATCTTGAGGAGTTGCGCTCGATCAATGATGTTACCTTGGCTCAGGAGATATTGCAAGAAGCCTTTCGAACGGATGTCCGTCCATTACTTAAAGAGGCGCGTAAAAGATCGGGTGGTGCTTTAAATCCAATAGACATCTATCGAAAATTAGGTATACGCAATACCCTAAGGGAATTGCGAGGACTGGATACTGTTGCAACTGGTTTATAGTGAAGGTGACGGCTGTTTTCGATATTGGGAAGACAAATAAGAAACTCTTTCTTTTCGATAGGAACCTCCGGGAGGTATACCGCGAATACACCTTAATCCCGGAAATACAAGATGAAGATGGCTTCCCCTGCGACAATATCACAGAGATAGTACTTTGGATGAAAAAATCTCTAAACCAATTTTTAAATCATGAGAAATTCAAAGTAAAAGCCGTGAACTTCTCAGCCTATGGTGCAAGTTTTGTGCATCTCAATAAGGAAGGGCTTCCTGTTGCTCCCATATATAGTTATCTAAAGCCACTACCGGATGAAATCTTAGGTAGGTTTTATACAACCTATGGCGATCAGTGGAAGATTGCCAAAGAAACCGCTTCACCTCCTTTGGCGATGCTTAATTCGGGCCTTCAACTTTATTGGCTGAAACATGCGAAACCTGAATTATTCAAACAAATTAAATGGTCACTACATCTGCCCCAATATCTAAGTTATTGTTTTACGGGTCTACCAGTGAGCGATTTTACAAGCATTGGTTGTCATACCATGCTGTGGAATTATGCCGATAACGATTACCACCAGTGGGTCTATGAGGAAGAAATTGACCGAATTCTTGCACCAGTAGTTGATACGGATACTTTAGTGACTAAAAATCATGCGGGTCATTGTATCAAATTCGGTGTGGGCATTCACGATAGTTAGTCGGCTTTACTTCCTTATTTCATTTTTGATGATAGGCCATTTTTACTGGTATCTACCGGAACCTGGAGCATCTCTATGAATCCGTTTTCTTAAGATCCTCTCACAAGAAAGGATCTTCAGAATGATGTACTAAAATTCATGCAAATAAATGGGAAGCCGGTCAAGGCTTCTCGACTATTCTTAGGCAATGAATATCAGTTGCAAACTAAAAATTTAATCAACTATTTTCAAAAGAAGTCCCGGTTCACCATCACATTAAAGTCGATTGGAAGTTGATGGAAAAACTCAGAGCAAATTATCAAAGACGATACGTGTTTGGAACCATACAGATAACTCGTGATGTTTCCGGAAAGACATCCTATGAGAATTTTACGGATTTCGAAGAGGCATATCACCAGTTGATGCTCGAACTGGTTGAATTACAAATACTAAGTGCCGAAATGGCGATTGGAAAATCTCCTTTGCAAAAAATATATATCGATGGCGGATTCATTGATAACGATATCTATATTAAGTTGTTGGCTAACCATTTCGATCACTATGAAATTTACACAGCCAAGTCTGCCTTGGGATCAGCTCTAGGAGCCGCCATTGTGATTTCTAGCAAGAAAATCGATAGAAAATCCCTCACGCAACATTATGAACTGGAAAGACAAAGAAATGCCGAAATCTAATATTTCAAACTTAAATCATGGAAATTAAATTTAATCCAAAATACCCAGACATTGAATATTTAAGGGCCAAGGCACAAAAACGTATTCCCCGATTTGCTTTTGAATATCTGGATGGGGGCTGTAACAGTGGCGTCAATCTCCGACGGAATACTGATGAAATACGTGAGGTACAGTTAAAGCCCATCTACATCAGAGATCACGAGCAGGCATCGATGAAGACCGAATTATTTGGTAAAACATATGACGCCCCTTTTGGAATTTCTCCCATCGGATTGCAAGGATTGATGTGGCCCCGAGCCTCTGAAATCCTTTCGAAGGCTGCTTTTGATCATAACATTCCATATATATTAAGTACGGTTGGAACCGCTTCATTAGAGACAATTGGTGAAATTACAGAAGGTAATGCCTGGTTTCAGCTTTATAATCCGATCGAAGAAAGTTTGCGAAATGATTTAATCCGCAGGTTGGATGCAGCCGGATATCCGGTGTTGGTGATCTTATCAGATGTACCAACTTTTGGTTATCGATCCAGGGAAATAATTAATGGTTTAGCCATACCACCGCGCATGACTTTGAGGAATGTTTTACAGATGATGGGTCGCCCTAATTGGGCTCTTCAAACTTTGCTTGCCGGTCAACCGACCTTTAAAACGCTGACTCCCTATATTCCGAAAGGTGCGAGTTTAAAACACCTGGGTGTGTTTATGAATCAGACTTTTTCAGGTCGCCTCAACGAGGACAAAATTAAGGCGATCCGGGATAAGTGGAAGGGCAAGTTAGTACTTAAGGGGGTTGCAAGTCTTGAAGACACCGAAACTGCCATTAGACTGGGGCTAGATGGAATCATTATTTCAAACCATGGTGGTAGGCAATTAGATCACGGACAATCAACCATAGAAGCTCTTCGATCAATTGCTCCCAAATACAAGGACCAAATAAAGATTATGATAGATAGCGGGATGCGGACCGGACCGGATATCGCATCTGTTTTAGCTACTGGTGCTGAATTCGCATTTTTAGGTCGCTCTTTTATGTACGGAGTCTCCGCTTTGGGCAGGGAAGGAGGAAATCATACGATTTCTATTTTAAAAACTCAGTTAAGACAAGTTATGGATCAGTTATGCTGTGATCATATTGAAAATTTAAAAGACCACTTAATTAAAGATCAAATCCAGAAATCATGAATAGCGACCAGGAAATAGTTTTGCAATCAGAAGAATTTGAAAGACAACCGGTGCCCACTTCACACTTAAAAAATTGGAAGAGCTTTTTAGGAATGTATGCCGGAGAACATGCAGCAGGGACCGAGTTTATGATTGGTCCTCTTTTCCTCACGGCAGGAGTGAGTGCATTTGATTTAATTATTGGATTGCTTTTGGGCAATTTGATGGCCGTATTAAGTTGGCGTTATCTAACGGCAGAAATCGCAGTCAAAAACCGGATCACCCTTTATTTTCAACTAGAAAAAATCTGCGGCAAGAAATTAGTCACATTCTACAATCTAGCTAATGGTCTATTGTTTTGTTTTTTAGCCGGTGCGATGATTACGGTATCTGCTACGGCGGTCGGCATACCCTTTGACATGCAAATGCCTAAATTGACCGATACTATGCCCAACAGTTTTACCTGGGTGATCATCGTTTTAATCATTGGTGCTTTCATTTCGATCATCGCTGCCAAAGGGTACGACACGGTATCCAAGGCGTCTAATTGGATGTCACCCTTTCTGGTGATCGCCTTTTTAGCTTGTGGCGTTGTGGCTCTTAATCAATTGGAAGTGTTTAGTTTTTCAGCATTCTGGAATATCTGGGGTGAAGGCTCTGATCCATTTCCCGGGCAAATCAAATATACCTTTTGGCATGTCTTTTTATGGTCATGGTTTTGTAATGCCGCTATGCATATTGGCATGTCCGATCTATCTGTATTTCGTTATGCGAAAAAGGCTACCTCCGGTTGGACTACCGCTGCTGGTATGTATGTCGGCCATTATATGGCATGGATCGCTGCGGCACTCCTGTATGCAGTATATTTAAAGTCGCCAGAGGCAATCGGATATCTTGCCAATAACGAAGCACCACCGGTGGCACCTGGACCCCTGGCTTACAATGCGATCGGGATTTTTGGCATTGTTACCGTGGTGATTGCCGGGTGGACTACCGCCAATCCGACTATATACCGGGCAGGATTGGCATTTCAGGCAATTATACCGAAAGCATCTACTTTTTGGGTCACCATTTTGGCTGGTTCTATTGCTACTCTTGCTGGTCTCTTTCCAGCTTTTGCCATGAAATTGCTGGGTTTTGTAGCCCTCTATGGCTTTATCCTTGCTCCGGTTGGCGCTATCATTGTTTTTGATCAGTTTTTTGCCGGGCGCTTTGGAGTGGTTTCTAACTATGCAGAGAAATCAGGAATAGATTTTAATAAGGCTTTCTTATTGGCCTGGTTGGTGAGCTTTGGAATTTTTTATGGACTATCGGTATCTCAAGACATCTTTTTATCCTTTTTAACTTTACCAGCTTGGTTGTGCTGTGGTGTGCTATATCTACTATTTAGCAAGTATTGGCAAAAGGATTTACAAATGGCGAATGAACGAATGACGAATGGCGAATGATGAATGGAAAATGGAAAATTGGAAAGATGGAAAACAAATTGTAGCGACGGATCTATTCCGTCGAACGACCGTCAGGGGTGTGATGACGAATGACGAGTGATGATTGCGTTCACAAATTTGAAAAAATAAAATCAGAGGTAACTCCGGTTATTAACAAATAAAATAAATAAAAATAATTGTTATGAGAGTCGATGCTTTTAAACACGTTGATTATTTATGGGACGAAAGTAAAGCAGCTGAATTATCCAATGATGAAATTGCGCTGTTCATATATCGCTCAAATGTTTTAGGAGCGGATTTGCGTATTACCAATTACGGTGGTGGCAATACTTCTTGCAAAACGGTTGAAATAGATCCACTTAGCGGAAAAGAGGTGGATGTCATGTGGATCAAGGGCTCTGGAGGTGATATCGGGACCCTTAATAGAAAAGGTATTGCTGGCCTATATTTAGATCGAATGTATGATCTACAGAGAATCTATAGAGGTTTAGAGCATGAAGATGAAATGGTTGATTTGTATTACCGCTGTTTATATGATCTGGATAGCCGGGCACCCTCAATTGACACCGCATTGCATGGATTTTTACCCTTCAAACACATTGACCATCTACATCCTGATGGCTTAATCGCGATTGCGGCAGCAAAGGATAGCCAGCGAATAACCCGGGAAATTTGGGGTGATTCCATGGGATGGGTGCCATGGCAAAGACCGGGATTTGATTTGGGTCTAAAGCTCGAAAAATGTCTGAAGGATAACCCAGGTATTCGTGGTATTGTGCTGGGTGGTCATGGACTTTTTACTTGGGGCGATACTTCGCATGAATGTTATCTGAATAGTTTGGAGGTAATCGAGACTGCTTCTGAATATATCGCTGAGCGAGAAGGTAAAAGTCGGCCTGTGTTCGGCGGAGCAAGAATTCAGGGATTGCCGGCACAGGAAAGAAAGAAAGTGGCTTCGCGTATCGCTCCCATTTTGCGAGGACTTTGCTCAAGTGAACAAAGAATGATCGGTCATTTTTCTGAAAATGAAAAAGTACTTCAGTTTATCAATTCGAATGATTTAACACGGTTGGCTCCACTCGGCACCTCATGTCCTGACCATTTTCTACGCACAAAGATCAAACCTCTTGTTCTTGAAATTAAAGAGGGTGCTTTGGAGAACCCAGAAGTCTTAAAGAAACAGATTACTCCGTTTTTTGAGCAATATCGAACCGACTATGCTGAATACTATAATAACTGCCGACGTGCTAACAGCCCTTCGATACGCGATCCAAATCCTGTGGTTATTCTTTGTCCAGGCATTGGAATGTTTACGTTTGCAAAAGATAAACAAACTGCAAGAGTAGCGGCTGAATTTTACATCAATGCGATTAACGTAATGCGTGGAGCTGAGGCGATTACCGAATACACCGCCCTGCCCCGGCAAGAAGCATTTGATATTGAATATTGGTTGTTGGAAGAGGCAAAATTGCAACGGCAGCCGAAGGAGAAACTTCTATCCCGTAAAGTTGCTATAATTACTGGTGCGGCTGGTGGAATTGGCAAAGCTATTGCTGACAAACTCGCCAGCGAAGGTGCCAATGTCGTATTAACTGACATCAGTGAAGACCGTCTGCTCGAAGCCGTTAAAGGTTATAAAAAAGACATTGCGAGTCATGCGGTTTGCAATGTTACTGATTCCGATTCCATCGAGACCGCTTTTGATAAGGCTTGTTTGGAATTTGGCGGGGTTGATATTATCGTGCATAGTGCTGGTCTTGCAATCTCAAAATCATTGGCTGACACCACAGAGGATGACTGGGATCTTCTGCAAAATGTGCTGGTAAAAGGTCAGTTTTTAATGTCGAAAATTGGAGTGCAAACATTGCGAAAACAAGCTTTGGGTGGTGATATTATCAATATTGCCAGTAAGAATGGACTGGTCGCAGGCCCTAATAATGTTGGCTATGGTTCCGCCAAGGCTTCACAGCAACATATTACCCGCCTTTTGGCTGCAGAGCTCGGGCCAGAGAAAATAAGGGTGAATACTGTTAATCCCGATGGTGTCATTGTAGGTAGTAAAATATGGGAGGGCGCCTGGGCGGAAGGCCGGGCAAAAGCAAATAATATTTCCGTTGAGGAATTGCCGGCATTTTATGCTAAACGCAATTTAATGAACGAGATTATTTTGCCAGAAGATATTGCTAATGCGGTTTTTGCACTGACTGCAATCCTTGACAAGAGCACGGGTAATATGATCAATGTCGATGGAGGTATGGCCAATTCTTTTGTGCGATAGATACAAGGTCCATTATTCAAAAAAACCTTCAAAGCACGATAAATAACCATGGTCATGTTTAAAAATTCCAAAAATATCTTGTTGGTACTCTGTTTGGGAGTTTTGACTATCGCGGTGTCTGGCAATAGTGTTCGTGACCTTCTCCAGAAAGAAGCAGAAGAGATTGATTTAGAAAAGGTTCTCATCAGTGATTTTTCAGAATTAAGATTCCCGACTTATTTGGACCGAAATTTTTGGGACCAAATTCCTGAGATCATGCGATCTGATTATATAAAGCATGCGGAGGAATATCTGGTATTTGATTGGCCTGTTGTCAAAGCTACCGACTACCTGGAGATTATTCGCAGCGGAGCAAGAAATTCGGAGGCCTATGCAGCACCTCGGGCGGCTATTACTGCTCTGGTAATGGGTGAATTGATCGAAGGGGAAGGCCGATTTATAGATCAGATCGTGAATGGTTCCTGGTATTACTGTGAGCAGACCTGGTGGGGCTGGTCGGCTCATCTGAAAAATGGTAAAATGCCAAACGGCCTTCCAGACCCGGTAGAGCCTTTGCTCGACCTAGGGGTTGGAGAAATCACTAATATTCTGTCGTGGACTTGGTTTCTATTTAACGGGGAATTTGATAAGATCCATCCTTTGATTTCAAAAAGACTCAAAGATGAAATCATGAAAAAGGCGGTCATTCCGTACTACGATAGGGAAGATCTCTGGTGGATGGGTCTAGACATTCCCCGGAAAGTGAATAATTGGGTACCCTGGGTGAATCATAATATGTTGACTGCAATCTTAATACTTGAAGATGATCAGATCCAGAAGATCAAGGGAGTACAAAAGGTGCTTCGGGGCGTTGACGTCTTCATTAATCAGTATCCTGATGATGGTGGTTGTGATGAGGGACCTTCTTATTGGGGACATGCCGGGGCAGCATTGTATGAAAACCTTGATTTATTAAAGAGAGCAACTGGTGGAAAATTTGACCTTTTCGATCATCCGTTGATAAAAAATATTGGTAGCTATATCTACAAGGCCTACATCGACTATCCTTATTTCATCAATTTTGCCGATGCAGACGCAACGACCGGCAGCCGGCCACAAATTATCTACAGTTATGGTAAAGATATCAACGATCCAATCATGGAGAATTTTGGTGTCTTTTTGGCTAAAAAACAGGGCTGGGGTGAAAGCTCTTTTAGCGGCAAGATTAATGAGCAGATAATGCAACTCCTGAATTTTGAAGAAATTGAGTCGAGACCAGGAGCAAATGCCTTGATAAAAGACTTTTGGTTGCCCGATACGGAGGTTGCCGGCGCTCGTGATCAAGCAGGCTCTTCCGATGGCTTCTTTTTTGCCGCAAAAGGAGGGAACAATAATGAGAGCCACAACCACAATGATGTGGGTTCATGTGTGATGTATTATAACGGCAAACCCTGCTTAATCGATCTTGGCCGCGAAACCTATGTTGCCAAAACATTCAGTAAGGATCGATATGACATATGGACCATGCAGTCGCAGTACCATAATACGCCTAGAATAAATGGTCAGGACCAGTTGCCGGGTAAGGCGTTTATGGGGCGAAATAGCACATTTAGGGCTGATTCCAGGAAGGCAATCTTTAAAACCGATATCGCCGGCGCATACACGGAGGATGCCGGAGTGAAAAAATGGGAGCGAAATTATATTTTAGAAAGAGGAGAAAGTTTTCGAATACGGGATACATATGAATTTATGAAAATTGGAGATTCGCCGACTACGCTTAATTTAATCTCCTATTGTAAAGTCTCGCAAGGTGTACCAGGACAACTTTATTTAGATGGAGATGGATTCAAGTTGACCTTGGAATATAACCCCAGGACAGCAACCCCAAAAATTGAATTCTATGAAGTTACTGAGGCCGGACTCAAACGCTTCTGGCCGGATGGCATTACCCGGATCGTGTTTGAACTAATTGACCTTTCGATTGAAGGCGAAAACGAACTTGTAATTAGAGAAGTTAAATAGCATGTTGACATTTTTAGATTGAGTGTTAAGGTTTCCACTATTTTAGAAATTGATTTTAGACTTGAAATCACCGGGAATGAATTATAGAATTAGAAAAACTAAGTCATTTCTTTACATTCCTTTACTACATTCCTACATCTGGATTGTGTTTGGACTGCGTACATTCCGTTGTAGGAGAGTGGCTGAAGTGCAAATACGTGGCGAACTAAAAAAATGATATAAAATCGAACTTGTATTCGATGGACCAAATTCCGGCGGACTTGCTGATAGAGCCTCAGGTTTATTATGAACGGTTATGATAGTCAAAGCCGGGACGGATTGAAAAGAAAAATCGAATCTTAAGTTTATGCAAGCATTATTAGGCGTAATATTTCATTCCCTGGGAGGTATTGCAGCAGGAAGTTTTTACATGCCTTTTAATAAAGTAAGAGGATGGGCCTGGGAAAGTTACTGGATAGTTGGTGGTTTATTTTCCTGGTTAATTGTTCCGCCGTTGGCGGCATGGCTTACGTTGCCCGGATTTGCTGAAATTATAGCAGGGAGCTCTCGTCAAATTTTGTTTTTCACCTTCAGTATGGGACTGCTTTGGGGTGTTGGTGGCTTGTCCTACGGACTGGGCATCAGGTATCTTGGTATGTCGTTGGGCAGTTCCGTCATACTAGGTTTTTGCGCCGCTTTTGGCGCTATAGTCCCATCCATCTATTACAATATGAACCCCACCGAAGGGAAGGTTTCTTTTACAGATATGTTGGCATCATCAGGAGGCCAATTGGTTTTGCTGGGCGTGGTTGTTTGTTTGATGGGAATCGCGCTTTCAGGGAAAGCCGGTATAATGAAGGAAGGTGAACTTTCTGAAGAGGAGCAAAAAAAGAGCATAAAAGAATTTAGCCTGGTTAAAGGATTGATTATCGCAATACTCTCTGGAATTCTAAGTTCATTTTTTAATTTTGGAATTGAAGCCGGAAAGCCATTGGCAGACGCAGCTGTGGCGGCTGGCTATAACCCGCTGTATCAAAATAATGTAACCTTTATTATTATTCTTTGGGGAGGGTTGACAACCAATTTCGTTTGGACTACGATCTTGAGTTTAAGGAATAAGTCATACAGTGATTTTGTCGATAAGTCAACTCCCATTGCCAGTAATATCTTATTCTCGGCTTTGGCGGGGACGACCTGGTTTTTACAATTCTTTTTTTACGGAATGGGAGAAAGCAAATTAGGTAATGGCGCGAGTTCTTGGATCCTGCACATGTCAATCATAATTTTAACGGCCAATATGTGGGGAATCTACCGCAGGGAATGGAAAGGCGTCACATCAAAAACAAAATGGACGATCACGGCAGGAATTGTCGTCATAATATTATCTGTATTCCTTGTAGGAATTGGCAATTCAATGTCAAAAACATAAGCGATATGACTAAAGTTGGATTATTTGGAATCGGTCTCGATACCTATTGGGAGCAGTTTGATGGATTGTTGAATCGGTTAAAAGCCTACCAAAAACAAATTGCCGATAAAATGCAGGAATTTGGAGCCGAAGTTATTGACGCTGGTTTGGTCGATTCTCCCGAAAAAGCTATTGAGGCAGGAGTTTACTTGAAGAAGAATGACGTGGACATTGTATTCTTATACGTTTCAACCTATGCCTTATCATCCACCGTTTTACCGGTAGCTCAAAAGTTGCAATGCCCTATTATTATTTTAAATATACAGCCTGTTGCGGCTATCGATTATGAAAAATTCAATAATATGGGCGATCGGGGCGTAATGACAGGCGAATGGTTGGCTCACTGTCAGGCTTGTTCAGTCCCGGAAATTGCAAATGTTTTCAATCGAGTTGGAATCAACTATGAGTTTGTGACTGGCTATTTAGGCGAGCAAGCGGTGTGGGACGATATACAAGGCTGGATTGAGGCTGCTCAGGTAGTGACGGTTATGAGCAGCAATCGACTTGGTGTTTTGGGACATTACTACGGTGGTATGTTAGATGTTTATACCGACCTCACCAAGCAGTCCGCTGCATTTGGTACGCACATCGAGCTGATTGAAATGTGCGAATTGAAAAAGTACTGCGATGAAGCTACAGATGCCGAGGTCGAAGAAAAAATCAAAGAATTTCACCGCACTTTTGAGGTGGTGGATGCCTGCGAGTATAAAGAGATAAGACGCGCTGCACGCACATCGGTTGCGCTCGACAAATTAGTAGAAGCACACAAGCTGGGTTCCTTAGCATATTACTATGAGGGCGAGTCGGGAAACGATTATGAAAACATCGTAACATCGATCATTGCTGGAAATACCTTGCTAACCGGTAGAAATGTTCCGGTTGCCGGTGAGGGCGAAATAAAAAATGCCCAGGCTATGAAAATTATGGACTCCTTTGGCGTTGGAGGTTCGTTCTCCGAATTCTATGCCATGGACTATATGGATGACATTGTGATGCTTGGTCACGATGGTCCGGCACACGTTGCCATGGCTGAAGGAAACGTGCAATTGGTGCCGCTTCCGGTTTATCATGGTAAGCCCGGTAAAGGACTATCCATACAAATGACCGTAAAGCACGGTCCGATAACTATGCTTTCGGTAGTAGAAGGGAAAGACGATGTTTTCTTACTTGTTGCCGAAGGAGAATCGGTACCAGGTCCGACCTTACAGATTGGAAATACCAACAGTCGGTATCGTTTTTCAATAGGAGCTAAGCAGTTCATAAACAAATGGTCGAAACAAGGCCCGGCACACCATTGTGCAATTGGTGTTGGCCATATCGCTGATAAAATAGAGAAATTGGGTATGCTATTAAATATGAGGGTAGTTATTGTATGCTAAGTGAAAAGTCAATAAAGAACTAAAAACGAAATTTTTTTTATGGATACATTCGAATAAATTTGGCAAAGAGATCCAGGAACCGGCAATCACTGCCAATGATTTTTTTGTCCGCGCTGCCACGAACAGACATCCGGCTTACCTTTAATAGAGCTGGGATGGCCAAATACATCATCGGTTAGGTCCGTATTTCATCAATGAATTTGGAAAACGTACTGGAGATCGTCTTGGCTTCTTATGTGAATGAAAGAGAAGAAAATTGGCTATGTTGATGTTGATTCGTTTAGTTATGACTACGATGGAGTAAAGTCAGTTGAGATAGATTTTTGGCAACTTTTTAGATCTGTAAAATCATTTTTTATACCGATAAATAATAGACATTTTACCTGGAGAAAGCGATCAGAATTCGCCAATGAAACATTGTTTCTTATATTATATAGAGATTTCAATAAAAAAGATTACTAATGCCCATCAGTCGAAATATTTTAGCACTGCTAGTATCAATCATTGGAATAAATCTAATATTCCCCCAAGCGGTCGATGACCTGGATTTATTGATGTCCCGTTTACATCTCAGCCACCCAGGTTTGTCTGAGGTTAGTCGAGTTGCCTCAACCTCTGACATAGCAGCTACTTATTTGTTAAATTATTATAAGGAAAGGAAATCAGTAAAACATCCAGTTGATAGGTCTCAAAGGAAGAGCTTTGATAGGGAAGTGCTAAGTGCAAAAGACCAGGAAATAGCAAATGATGCCTTAAACCATATTTTTATTGGTCAACCAGCCTATCCACCTCATTTTTGTGGAGATGATATTGATTGGAATACCCGGCCAGTACCGGATATGGAATGGGTTTGGCAATTGAACCGGATGTCTTTCTGGGACGCAATGGGCAGGGTTTACAAAAATACCGGTGATGAGCGTTATGCTGAGGAATGGTGCAGACAACTGGTAGATTGGACTCAAAAAAATCCAAATGACGACGAGCACAAATATGCCTGGAGATCTATAGAAGCAGGAATACGAGGTCATCACTGGACCGGGCTATTTCAGCGTTTCATCGATTCTCCATCGTTTACGGCAGAGATATTAGTGGCTTTTCTTAATAGTTGTTTTGATCACGCTGAATACTTAATGACTCAATACCGGTCTGGTAGCAATTGGGGGTTAATGGAAGCCGAAGGAATGGCTTTTATTGCCATGACCTTTCCCGAATTCAAGAATGCAGAAAAATGGCGTAAGGAGGCCTTTCGACGATTGAACAGTGAGATTGGTATTCAGGTATATCCGGATGGGCATCAACGGGAGCTAGCTATGGGTTATCACATTGGATGTATTGGTTGGTTTTATCGAACCTACGAACTTGCTAAATTGAATAATCTCGAAAGTGCATTCCCTGATTCATACTTGGAGATGATCCAAAAAATGTGTGAGGTACCGATGAAAATTGGATTACCAGATGGTACCAATGCACAGTTTGGAGATGCCTGGTCAGGCACTCCAGGACAATACAATGAGCGGTTTTTGTCCTGGTCCCAGATGTTTGACCGTGATGATTTTCTATATTTGGCTACCGACGGAACAGAAGGCAATATGCCCCTAAGCACCGCCTTTGCTCTAAAAGAAAGTGGCCTATATTCCATGCGTAGTGGTTGGGACGACGATGCCATCTGCCTGGTCTTAAAATGTGGACCGGATGGAGGAGGACACTGCCAACCCGACAATGGGACCTTTGAACTCTACGCAGGAGGAAGAAATCTGATGCCAGACGCCGGAAGTTATATTTATAGCGGAGATCCCGAAACCCGGGCATGGTTCAGGCAAACGAAAGTTCATCAGACCTTGACCTTAAATGGTGTAAATACTGAGTATGCTCCCAGATTACTTCAGTGGACTCCAGGTGACAGCTTGGATGTCCTGGTTGTCGAAAATATGAGTTATGAAAATCTCATCCATCGCAGAGCAGTCTTTTTTATTGACAAAAGGTATTTTGTGATCGTGGATGAAGCCCATGGTAATGCAGTTGGAGATATCGGTTTGCATTTTCAACTGGCACCTGGAGCTGCCGTTTACGACCATAAAAACTTATCGGTAAGCTCTAATTTTGAGGAGGGCTGGAATGTAATGATCAAAACTAAAAATCAGCATGGTCTGATACTGGAGCAAGAAGAGGGACAGGTTTCGTTTATTTACACTAAAAAGGAGCCCCGGCCAGCTTTTCGATACCGTATAAATAAGGATGCTGAAAAGAGTATTCGATTTGTTACAGTGGTAGTGCCTTTTAATGCTGAATCACCAAATTTAGAAATTAACGTGGTGGGTGATCCTGAGCCGGGAGCTTTGCAACTGCAATTGGAAATTATTGAAGAAGGATCAAAGAAAAATATCGGTTATTATTTGGCAGATTAACTAGGGTTTTCAAAGTCATTTTTAAAAAAAAATCTTCAATGATGATGTATAAATCGAAATTGATATTAAGTTTAGGATTACTGATTGGCTTGATATATCATGGGTTTTCTCAGAAGGACATCGGAAAGCTTTCCTTAACTGTCATGAGCTTCAATGTCAGGTATGATACTCCCAAAGACAGTATTAATACCTGGAAAAACCGCAAAGAAAAGGTTGCATTCGTCATCACATCAAACAATATTGATATTGCCGGGCTTCAGGAACCATGGATAAATCAGATTGACGATCTGGAAGGACTTCTACCAGCGTATGCCTGGATAGGCTGGAGTAGGGACAATGGCAAAAGCAGGGGCGAATTTGTACCTATTTTTTATAGAAGGGACAGATTTTCGATTCTGAAGAAGGGTATCTTTTGGCTGTCAGAAACTCCAGAGCAAGTAGGTAGCAAGGGCTGGGATGTAAAATACCCCCGCATCGTGGTTTGGGCCAGGTTTAAAGACAAGAAAACTAAGAGGGAATTCTTTTTCTTCAATACTCATCTAGGTGGTGAAAAAGCCAGATTTGAAAGTGCCAAATTACTGAGGGCCAAAATTGATCAAATGAGTGAAGGCCTGCCAACAATCGTCACAGGTGATTTTAATGACACACCCGATTCAAATACTTACGCTGAGATGAATGCTACTAAATATCAGAGGGATTTAAACGATGCCTTATCAGTTGCCAGGAAGAAGAATGAGGAATTATTTACGAATTATTTATTTGATGGAAATGACCAGGATTTGAAGAGGATCGATTACATTTTTGTTAGTTCTGAAGTTATTGTGCTGGATCACGAAATTATCAATAAGAGAATTGGAAAATATTATCCATCAGATCATCTGGCATTGAAAGCTGAGCTTGAATTTTAGTATTCTGCAGATAGCTGTTTCAACAAAAATTAAAGAATGGTAGGATTAAAAATGAGAGTGAAGAACTTGATAATGGTTTTTCTATTGTTTTTCGGTTATACAAGGAGCCTTGCTCAGAAAAAAACAAGCGGTGATAACCCGAAGCCAAATATTATCTTCATCCTGACCGATGATCAGCGCTGGGATGCATTGGGATATGCCGGTAATACGATCATTCAGACCCCTGAAATGGACAAACTAGCGAGTGAGGGTGTCTATTTTAAAAATGCGATTGTCACTACGCCGATCTGTGCAGCAAGCCGGGCTAGTATATTAACCGGGCTATATGAAAGAACCCATAAATATACCTTTCAGACCGGTGCGATCCGAAATGAATATATGCAGGAATCATACCCGATACATTTAAGGAATGGCGGCTACTTCACAGGATTTTATGGAAAACTAGGAGTAAACTATCCAGACAAAGAAAAGTTGTTTGATGTAATTGACGATTATGATCGAAATAATAGTTTCTCTGACTATCGGGGATATAACTATAAAGTATTAAACGGAGATACTGTGCATCTTACCCGGTATACAGGACAGCAGGCACTCAGTTTCATCGACAATGCTCCTGCCGGTAAGCCATTTTGCTTGTCATTAAGCTTCAGTGCGCCACATGCGCATGATGGTGCCCCAGAACAATATTTCTGGCAAGAGGAGCAAAATGAATTATATGGGGATATGAATATGCCTGGACCACTTTTGGCTGAAGATCAATATTTTAATGAATTACCGCTGCCTGTGAGACAGGGTTTTAATCGATTACGCTGGACCTGGAGATATGACACTCCGGAAAAATACCAACACAGTGTAAAAGGGTATTACCGGATGATCAAGGGCATTGATAATGAGATTGGCAAGATCCGGGAAAAACTGAAACAAAATGGATTGGATAAAAACACCATTATCGTATTAATGGGTGACAACGGTTATTTTTTAGGCGAGCGGCAATTGGCGGGCAAGTGGCTAATGTATGACAATTCAATCCGGGTGCCTTTGATTATTTATGATCCCAGACAGAACAAGCACGAAGATATTGATGAAATGGCACTCAATATAGACATACCATCAACCATGCTTGATTTTGCCGGAATGGAGGCTCCTGCCGGTTGGCATGGTAAAAGTTTGAGATCCATTGTTAACGGAAGGAAAAATGCACTACCACGAGATACAATACTTGTTGATCATTGGTGGCAATTTGAAAATATTCCACCCAGCGAAGGAGTGCGAACAGCAGAATGGAAATACCTCCGCTATATTAATGATCAGACTGCAGAGGAATTATATAATCTAAGCGATGATCCATACGAGACAAACAACCTTGCGACCAATGAGTCTTATCGAGCTATTTTGTTAGATCTTCAAAACGCGTGCGATCAACTTGGTAATAAATTTGCTGACCCTTTATCGGGAATCCCTTCGGGATTAATGGTGGAATATATTCGGGAGCCGCACCGGGTCAGGATTTCTGATTGCTCACCAGAATTTAGTTGGATTGTGCCCGAAGAAGCCGTTTTGCAGAGTGCCTATCAAATTCTCGTGGCAAGTTCTAAGGACCTGCTCGCAAAAAATGTTGGAGACGTTTGGAACAGCGGACAAGTACGTAGCAATAAATCGACGAATGTATCTTTGGAGGGAATAATACTAGAGCCGCATACTTCCTATTATTGGAAGGTAAGAATTTGGGACAAGGATAATCGGTTATCGGTGTATTCAAAAGCCCAATATTTTAATACCGGCGTTTTCACGGGCGATATTTCTTCAGCTAATTGCTTCCAGATCGAATATATTTCTCCTAGCCAATTCATAAAAAATTCGGATGGGAGTATTTTCATTGATTTTGGAAAAGATGCTTTTGGCACTTTAGCGTTTGATTTTAAAGGTATCAAACAGGGGCCTCTAAAAATTAGACTGGGTGAAAAACTACTGGATGG
This sequence comes from Saprospiraceae bacterium, assembly GCA_016711125.1. Taxonomy (GTDB): domain Bacteria; phylum Bacteroidota; class Bacteroidia; order Chitinophagales; family Saprospiraceae; genus JABDMH01. The sequence continues at coordinate 127,595 of JADJTQ010000012.1, forward strand.
AAAAATAGATCGCAATCCAGGGGGTACAATCCGGTATCAGGAAGTATCGCTTGAATTAAAACCGGGTCAGACCAAATATACTTTGTCGTTACCCCCTGACGAGCGAAATACCAAATCTGCTGCGGTAGAATTGCCCGACTCCTTTGATGTGATTTATCCTTTCAGATATTGTGAAATTGAAAATGCAGAAAACTTAACTCCTCAGGAGATCAAGCAAAAAGCATATTTCCATTATTTTGATTATTCTCAAAGTGTTTTTTCCTGCTCAGACACTCTATTAAATCAAATATGGGATATCTGCAAATACAGTATGAAGGCCACCTCAGCAACAGGATATTATATCGATGGAGACCGGGAGCGGATTCCTTATGAAGCCGATGCTTATATCAATCAACTGGGTCATTACTGCACCGACCGGGAGTATGCGATGGGCAAGCAAACGATCGAGTGGTTTATGCAGCATCCGACCTGGCCAACCGAGTGGTTGCTCCACACGTCACTTATGATGTATCAGGATTATTATTATTCCGGAGACCTAGAACTTGTAAAGGCCTACTATGATCGATTGAAATCCAAGACCCTTCTTGACCTTGCTCGTGAAGATGGTCTCATTAGCGTGGAAAACGGTCTGGTTAATGGCGACTTTATGCAGAAGTTAGGATTCACCGATACTACCCTAAGGCTTAGAGATATTGTAGATTGGCCACCTGCCCAAAAAGACACGGGATGGAAACTGGCTACCGCAGAAGGTGAGCGAGATGGACACGAGATGTTGCCAATAAATACGGTGGTAAACAGTTTTTTTTATCTAAATATGAAGATCATGGCTGAATTTGCCGGGTTGCTTGATAAAAGTGGTGATCAGGATTACTTCGAGTTTATGGCCACTATGGTGAAAAAAGCAATTAATGAAAAATTATTTGATGCTCAAAAAGGAATTTATCTAGATGGAGAAGGGGCGACACACTCATCCATTCATGCGAATATGTTACCCCTGGCATTTGGCATTGTACCCCCTCAATATGTGTCTTCGGTCGCAGCATTTATAAAATCGCGAGGTATGGCTTGCAGCGTCTACGCTGCTCAATATCTTTTGGAGGCATTATACAATGCAGGAGAAGCTCAATATGCGTTAGATCTGATGCGTGCTACTCATGATAGAAGCTGGTGGAATATGATCAAAGTCGGATCCACAATTACTATGGAAGCCTGGGACATGAAGTACAAACCCAATTCTGATTGGAATCATGCCTGGGGTGCAGCACCAGCCAATATTATCCCCCGTTATCTATGGGGTATCAAGCCAGGGAAAGCAGGATTTGAAGTGGCTGCCATCAGACCTCAAATGGGAGATCTAAGGGAAAGCTCGATTACCATGCCGACTCTACGGGGCCAAATTAAAGGACATTATCAATTAATCAATAATAGGCTTACCCGCTATAGCATTGAGCTCCCCGCCAATATGGTGGGAGAATTTAGCCCTGATTTTGATAGTCAGGCAGTGGTCACTGTAAATGGAGAGGTAGTCAATTTATCCTTTGGATCTATTCGATTAAATCCGGGGATTAATGAAATTGAAATCAGGATAAACTCATTCTGAGGGGAGTATCAGCCTGGAAGTGAACCCAAACGATAAGTGATCTTACCCACTATTTTATTTTTACTTTTGCTGCATCGTTTTAATATATACTTTTCAAATTGAAGAATTTTAGCATATTCTTTTGGGCAATCATCATAGTTTTATTTAGTGCCTGCTCAACATCCGATACGTCACAGGAGCGTTCAGTAATAACTCTCCCTGAAGGTGCTGACCCCGAATCACCCATCTGGAAAGGCATCGACTTAGAGCCCAAGGCACCGGTTTTACCGCTTACTGTGGATCAGCAATTAGCTACTTTTCAGCTTCCTCCCGGTTATATACTGGAACCCGTGCTTACCGATCCTCAGATCGAACAGCCTGGTGCGATTAGTTTTGATGAACAGGGAAGGCTTTTGGTACTGGAACTAAGGAGTTACATGCTCACTGCGGATGCAGATGCTGAGCTTGAACCGACCAGCGTCATATCACGATGGGAAGACGAGGATAATGACGGAGTTTACGAAACGGGGGGCGTTTTTGTCGATAGCCTGGTATTCCCGAGGTTTGTATTGCCCTGGGGTGAGAATGCGGTTTTATCGATGGAGTCTAACCAAGACAATGTCTACAAATACTCTGATACTGATGGAGATGGAAAGTCTGATCTGAAGGAGTTTTTCGCTGGAGATTTCGGACGCTCTGGTAATGTGGAACATCAGCAGGCCTTTCTTTTCTATGGAATGGATAATTGGATGTATAGCACCTATAATGCCTTCCGGATTCGTTGGACTCCTGATGGCATACTCAGGGAAAACACAGGCTATAACCGTGCACAATGGGGGGTTACTCAGGATAATGAGGGGAAGATTTGGTTTCAGGGTGGAGCCTCTGGATTACCTTCTTATTTTCAGTTTCCGATTCACTATGGCAACTTCAATGTGGAGGATGAATTGGCTGAAGGTTTTAAGGTACCTTGGGGTGCCCCCATTTTCCTCGAAGATTTTCAGCCGGGAATGCAAGCGGTTAGGCGTCCCGATGGATCGCTCAATGAAGTAACCGGATCGGCAGGTAATGATATATTCCGGGGCCATCGATTGCCGACCGCACTGGTTGGACAGTATTTTTATGGTGAACCTGTGGCCCGGATTGTTCGACAGATTAATCCCATCGTGACTGAAGGGGTCACTCAATTGCACAATTATTACCAGCCCTATAAATCAGAATTTCTGAAATCAACCGACCCACTTTTCAGACCAGTTGATATGGCCACTGCCCCTGATGGGACCATGTATATCGCAGATATGTACCATGGCATTATTCAGGAGGGACAATGGGTGCAAAAAGGAAGTTATCTAAGAGCCAAAATTGAACAGTATCAGATGGATAGGGTAGTGGGTCTGGGAAGAATCTGGCGGTTGAGGTATGCCGGAATCGAAAGAGACACAACCCGGCCCCAAATGGGGATAAAATCTGCCACACAACTAGTGCAAGATTTAAAGCATCCTAATGGTTGGTGGCGAGATATGGCGCAACAACAATTGGTACTGCGACGGGACACCAGTGTATCACCTGAATTGATAGATCTGGTGAGAAGCAGCGAAAATCACCTGGCCAGATTTCATGCAATCTGGACGCTGGAGGGCTTGGGATGCTTGAATAGTAACCTAATTCAGGATCTCTTCAAAGATAATGATCCAGCCATTCGCAAAATGGCAATCAGAGTAAGTGAGACCCTGTATAAAGCCGGGGATAAATCATTGGCGGAAGACTATTTCGATTTGATGAACGACTCTAACTATGAAGTGGTTATGCAAGCGATCATGACGGCAAACATCCTTGCGGTTCCGAATGCAAAGTCCTCGATTAAATCGGCAATGGAAAAGTATTCGCAGAGAGGAGTGCAGGTGGTTGCTGAGCAGATTCTTAGTCCGGCAGAAAGAAGTTCATTTGCAAGCAATAAATTCAGTCAAAGTGAACAGACCATGATTGAACAGGGCCACACCATATTCGAAGAATTGTGTTCCACCTGTCATGGTGCCGGTGGTTCTGGTATCCGGGTTGGCGAAGGATTGATGGCACCCCCTTTAGCTAATTCACCCCGGGTAGTGGATCATCCCGATTATCTGGTAAGAGTTTTGCTGAGGGGAATGGTCGGGTCTATTGATGGGAAGAATTATTCAGGACGTTTTATGGCTCCAATGGCCATGGAGAGTGATGAATGGGTTGCTGCTGTAGCATCTTATTTACGAACTAATTTAGGTAATGAAGGTAATTTGGTGACAGCCGATTTTGTGGCAGAAGTCAGAAAAACAACCGTTGAACAAAAACCATACAGTTTTGATGAATTGATGTTGAATGCAACCCGCCAGTTGATACCCCGCGACGATTGGAAAGTCACCGCCAGTCACACTGGTATGGCGCGTATCGGTGGAACTGGAGTCCCATATGGCGCTCTTACTTTTGAAGGTTGGACATCAGGTGAAAACCAGGAGAAAGATATGTGGTTTCAAATCGAGCTGCCGGAGCCCGTTGAATTTACTGAAATCAGTTTTCGATCGCCTCCGGAGCGTAAAGGATATGGCCCTGATGCACCCCCACCTGTGCCAACCTATCCGGCAGTGTACAAAATCGAGGTATCTGAAAGTGGTACTGAATGGAAGGAAATTATTCAGGGTAATTGCTCAGAAGACAATGTGCGAATTCTTTTTACACCGAGCCACGGAAGATTTCTTCGGATTACGCAAACAGGGAAACCGAAAGATCAAGTACCGTGGAAAATGGAGTCCATGAAAATATTTGCCAAAGGAGTCAAGCTGGACAGCTAATTGCAACTAATTGGAGAGCTATTGCCATTAATCTCCGGTGTATTAAAGATATAGCTGAGATAAGCTGAGATCACATTTTAATTCCGGCCACTGCAGTGGTGAAATCGTGTCATCTTCAGCATAGGCTCCCATTCTTTGATGTTTCTTATTTACCAATTGAAAAGTCTCAACAATTTTTTCACGAGGCATGACGATCAAGTACTCCATCACACCGGCTTCTTCATAAACCTCATATTTCACATTAAGGTCTTTTTTCTTATTGTGATGAGATAGAATTTCTATGACCCAATCTGGCGCACCAAAACAACCCCGCTCTTGAATTTTGTTCGGGTCGCAAACGACAAAATGATTGGGTTGTATGACGGTATCCTATTGCTTATTATTTCCTTTAGATTGTAAAACAACATCAGTAAGCGTCGAAAAATATTGACAATTCCCCTTTTCGAAATGGGGCGCTATCGTCAAAGTCAACTTGGTGGTAATCTTCTGGTGTACGGTACTGGGTACGGGAGTCATTTTAAATATTTGACCCTTAATGATCTCGACGATGTAATCAAAATCAAAATTGAGATAGTCCTGGTACGTGTAGTAGGATGCTGTGGATTCCTCTACCTGATTTTCTAAGGTTTTAGGCTGCCGATATTTTTCATTATTAAGGTTTGCGATCGGACTTCTTTCAAAGATAAGGCTTTCACTTTTCCTTTACCGGACTTTCAACTTTTACTAAATCTGCGATGATTTTTCCTTGATAATCCATCCTTGCCAGGGTGTAAATATTTCCTAGTTTATCTAAAGCAATTGAATTGACAAATGATGGTCGACCTCCATTAGGATAATAGATCGGACCATGGTCGCAATAGTGATTATTTGTGAGATCATAGGTAACCAAATGCAAGTTTTCCGGTCCTTTAGCACCACCTCTTGGTATGCTACTTTCACCTTCAATTCTTTTTCCATTTTCAAAAATGGGTCCACCGGTGAGGTAATAGATCAGACTACTTTCTATATCTAAATAGAACCCCAAATATCCATAGCTAAATTGATCAAACATTCCTGTTTTTTTCGACAAACCCGAAGTAAGCCGTTCAATGATTTCCAGATCTTTTTTCTGCGGATCAAATCGGAATAAATAGCCGGAATTACCATGAATGCCGTAGGCAACCTTTTCTTTCGGATGCCAATGAATTTTACGCCAGTTGTATCCCATGCTTCCTGCTGAAGAAATGTCATACGTTCCGAAATAGTCGCGTCTTAGATGCACATCTTCCAGTTTAGTGATCACATCGTCATCTGGGTGATTAAATCCGCAAATTTCTCACTTCTCAGATCATAAGACAGGAAATGGCCGCCCGGGTACAAGTCAAATCCCCGGGCAGGGTGCAGCGGCAGTCGCTCCATACCCTCGATCATTTCATAGTGGCCTACGTGAGTACCAAAATATAGCTTGTCGTTTTTTTCGTAAAATTCGACATGACTTTTGCCCTGGGTGATTTTTCCAGAACCATTTTGGCCACAGATGTCATTGAGATCACCCAGTATTTTTATAAGGTCTGTTTTGGGATCGTATGAACACATTTTCCCGCCGATTTCCACATCTTCCGAGCAAAGTACATAATAAATTTTTCCGTCACTGGCACAGGAAATCGCATTGTATGTGTCATGTGCAAGGGCAAATCCGGAGTAGAAGCTCCTGGCAACATTCGGTTTTTGAACAGTCATAAGAAAGCAGCTTAATTAGAACAGTAATTCTTTGGCAAATGTATTTAATCTAAGCATAAGCCTATGGATTAGGTCAACAGAATTCTCTTTGGAATGATGATCTCTTTTCAAACTATCAAAATATCCCATCACGGAATCAACCCGAACCTCACACTGTACTTGCCAATTGACTGCCTTCACTGGTTTATTTCAAATTTTGACTAAGCGGTGGGTTCGGCATAAATATTTACTTGTTCTGCGAGATGGTGATTTTGAAATTCTGGAGATATCTGACGGATGTCCTTCAGCAATCTCTTTACAGAACTTGGATAGTAATCTCTTCAGATCGTGTCACCAGAGTTCCTATCGGCCGCACCAGATAATTGTGGTCTTTCATAAAATCCTCAAAATTATTTTGATGTTTGGGATCCACACTAATCAAAAGGCCTCCGCTAGTCTGCGGATCTGCGAGGATTTTAAAATGAATCTCGTTGTTTACTTTAATGCGATGTCCATATGTTTTCCAGTTTCTGATAGTCCCGCCGGGGATACAATTCAAATCAAGATATTTTGTCGTAAATTCAAATAGGGGAATTCTATCATAAATAATCTCGGCTGAAGTATTGCCTCCATCACAGAGTTCAAGGAGGTGTCCACCCAATCCGAAGCCGGTGACATCAGTAATGGCATGCACATAAATTAGAGATGCCAGATTCATTCCGATATTGTTAAGAGTCAGCATGGATGATTTTGCAATAGTCAGATCACCTTCGGAGGCCAATTTCTTCTTCTGGGCAGTGGTTACCAGGCCAATACCTAATGGCTTTGTCAGGTATAGAAGGTCTCCTACCTGTCCATCTTTATTCTTTTTAATCTGATTGATAGGCACTTTGCCGGTCACGGCAAGACCAAAAATCGGTTCAGGAGCATCGATGCTGTGTCCACCAGCCAGTGCAATGCCTGCCTTGGCACATACTTTTCGGGCACCCTTTAACACTTCACCGGCAACGCTGCCCGGAATCTTGTCAATAGGCCATCCTAATATAGCAATCGCTACTATGGGTTCAGCTCCCATGGCATAGATATCACTGATTGCATTCGTGGCGGCGATGGCTCCAAAGTCTTCCGCATCGTCAACAATAGGCATGAAAAAATCGGTGGTACTGACAATAGCTGTTTTTCCATCGAGATCAACTACGGCAGCATCATCTTTAGTCTCATTGCCTACCAGCAAATTTGGAAAACCGGATTGCAAGTCATCGTCACCGAGGATGTCAGAAAGAACACCGGGTGAAAGCTTACATCCGCAACCCGCTCCGTGACTAAATTCAGTTAAATTATATTTCATTTACAATGTCATTTGCTAACCCCACTGCTAATTCGGGTAGTTCGTTCATTTGGCATTCAATCTTGCGTACCACTAACGCTTCTTTTTTAGAAATCGACTTATGGTAGAAGCGATCGTAATAGGTCAGAATAATTTCTGCCGCAGCTTCCAGGTTGCCCTCTTTCATTAATTCAACCGCTTTTGTCGTTTTTTCCGAACCCAATTTTTTCTGAATGGAATATGTAGCTTCGATCAATTTTTCAATTGGCAGCATTCCATATTCCTCAACTAAAAAGTTAATTCTTTCAGTCTTATCAATGCTTAAGAAAACATGGGGCGATTTACTCATTTGTCTAAAGAGCCCTTCAATGAGAGTTACTTGCCCGATACGCATACATTCGTCTTCGATCCAAATTTGTCTCGCGAGATCAAATGCACGAAAGTCTTTATAGATCAAATTTTGAAAGTGCTCGCTGCTTGGCTGACCAGTTGTCTTACGGTTGCCAAAACTTGACCCCTGATGGCCGGCCAGTGCTTCGAGATCGATAATCTGTTCTCCTTGTTTCTCTAACATCTGAAGGAATGCAGTCTTTTTACTTCCGGTATAACCGGTCAAGATGATCAATGGTAGATTTTGGTTGAAAAAGTCGATCAGACCACTTCGATAAGCCTTGTACCCTCCGTCCAGGAGATGTATGTTGAATACAGCTTTCTGCAGTAGCCATCCCATGCTGGATGATCGCATGCCTCCCCTCCAGCAATACAAACCCAGATCTCTAGCGCCCAACGCTTCGGCGCTTTCGATAAAACGTACCATTTTAGGCCCTACTATTTCAAGTCCTTTTTTTAGAGCCGCTGTCCCGCTTTCCTGTTTATAGAGCGTACCTATGATAGCTCTCTCTTCGTCACTGAACAGCGGAAATGACATCGCTCCTGGTATATGACCATGTTGGTATTCGGCAGGAGAACGAATATCAAGAAGGGGTATCGAAGTACTCCGTGCGAGAAATTGGTCGACGGTATGTTTTTCTACCTCCATAACATTATCGTTCAAAGATAGTCTCGATTTTCGGTTTATTGCAGAGCAACCTGCATAACCTCGAGCCCCGAACGCACGATCATTCAGTTAATTTACCAGTCTGGATCTTGCATCTGGTGTCATCCAGCCTTTTGTGTCAAATTGCATTATAAGTCCCCGAATTGCTGGAGTTTGTGATAGGTCATGGCCATGGGTAAGCCCATAATGTTGCTGTATGAGCCCTTGATCGATCGGATCTTACACCAGCCCAACCATTCTTGTACTCCATAGGAGCCAGCCTTGTCATATGGCTTGAATCGATCAATGTAATATTCAATTTCTGTGTTCGTCAAGGAATAAAATGAGACCTCCGAAGTGCAAGAGAAGGTCATTTCTTGTTCTCTGCTTAATAAGCATACACCTGTAATGACCTGATGTGTTTGACCTGACAAAAGTGTTAACATTTGTATGGCGTCTGCCCGGTCATCCGGTTTGCCGAGAATCAGATCATTGACTACGACAATGCTATCGGCAGCCAATATGGTTTCGTTGTTTCTAATCTCCTTCAGTAAAGTCTTGGCTTTCAATTTTGCAAGATACAGGGGTACTTCGGTGGGAGACATCATTTCAGGATAGGTTTCGTCGACATCTGGAGGTATGACACGGGGAGTGAATCCTGCTTCTTCCAGGAGGTACCTACGCCTTGGCGATCCGCTGGCTAATAAAATGGGTGTTTCAAGTAGTTTTGAAAAGCTCATATCCAAAATAAGAGTAAAAGAATTCCTTGTAAAATATAGAGTTTCATCCAGCCACTCAAGGTCGCAAACTGACTGGTACTATTAGCTTGAGCAAATTTTAGCACCAGGAGGCAGAGACTGAGCGATAATCCCACAAAATAAATGCCTCTTAATTCTTCTCGATGGTAAAAGAAATAGAAAGCAGCCCATAGTAATTGAAGAAGCAAGAAGATAAATAGAAAATATCCGAAGGTTTTCACTTTTACTAAAGTCCATGTATTTGCAATGGTCAAGATCGAGGCTTTTTCATCACCAGTTTTATCTTGCAGATCTTTAATCAGTTCTCTGATCATCGTCGTAAAAAATGCCAAACTACTCAATAAAATAATGACCAGAAGAAGATCCGGTTTGCGATACCACGGTCCTCCCAAATAGGGGGAATAGCAAATAGGAACTATGTAAAATACCAAAGCACATAAAAGTGAAATAATGATATTTCCCAGGATCAAAACACCCTTGGCTTTTTTTGAGTAATAGATCAAAAGAAATATCGCGCCAGTAAATATCACAAGCGGTGTGATCGACCACAAAAATAGGGAAATACCGGATGCAATCACGAGCGCAAAAGCATTCAGCAGATAGGACCATCGATAAGCCTTTGTCTCGGAAATGTAGACTCCAATCACGATCTGATTTGACCGGTTTATTTTGTCTGATACCTGGTCGTATATGTCGTTGTAAATATTTCCCGCGGCCATAATCGACACAACTCCCAAAATGATCGCTATCAGAAGGAAAATGCTGATGGAGCCCAGGTTCTCAATCCTTGGAAAAATCAGAATTAAAAAGATCAGGAGAAGACTCAGTACCGTAATGAGCAAGTTCGGTAGGCGGATAAATCTACTGAGTATTTTTAGTGGCATTGGTCCATGCAAAATACAAAAGATGCTTAAATATAGACTTTACAAGTTATGGAACTTGTCAACGATCTAGATTAGGGTATCCCGGCCATTCTCCTCTGAGTTTTAAAACTTTCTCTATAACATCCCTTGCACAGCCATCTCCTCCTTTCTTTGGACTGATGTATATACAAAGATCCCGAATCTCGTCCACTGCGTCTTTGGGGCAACAAGGCAAACCTATCTCTTTCATCGCCTCATAATCGGGAGATCATCACCCATATAGAGTATTTCCTTACTATTCAATTGATACCTGTTTTCAACTCATCCAGTGCTTTCTTTTTGTTCTTGCAATTCAAGAGGATTTCATGGAGTCCCAGTGATTGAAAACGCTCGAATGCTCCGGGTGTATCACCTCCACTCAGGATAAAGATTTGATAGCCTTTGTTGATCGCTATCCGCATCGAATACCCATCGCGGATAGAAAGATTTCTTAAGAGTGAACCGTCGGGATGCAATAATACCTTGCCATCTGTCAACACTCCGTCAATATCGAAAATGAAGGTTGAAATGTTACGGAATTTATTCAGATAATTCAATGTAGTATTGGAGGGCAGTTTGAGGGTTATCCAAGTCTAGTGGAACACTGAAAATGAGGCAGCTATTTATCGATTATTGTCTCTCCACTCATATACCCATTTGGCCTGTATTTGCTCCAGATGGCCTTCACTGCAGTCTTCGCGAGTGCCTTTAAAACTAGGGATTTCAAGAACCCATTCAATTAAATCCGTGAAGCGAATCCGGTAGATTTTTCCTTCATCATATGCTTCTCCGAATCGTTCATACAATTGCATGGCGACATCTTCATGATCACTCCAATTAATTGGTAAATCATCGTAGTCTTCAAATGGCATTGGTTATTATATTTAGTGTTCGTGACCGATTATTCGACTTTGGTCTGGAATGGTAACTTCGATTTTTGCCTCGTCCTCAAGTATGACGCATTGGCATCCCAATCTTGATTCCAATCTTGGGTTGATGGCCCGGTCAATGAAATCTTCTTCTTTATCGGTAATTTCTTCGAGATATTCATCTCCTTTTTCAACATATATGTGACAGGTGCTACAGGCACATACACCACCACAGTTGTGATTTAAGTGTATATTATGTTCTTCTGCGATCTCTAAAATCGAATATCCAGCTTCTGCATCGTCTACAAGAACGGGTTTTATCGATTTGTCTTCAAAATTAAATCTGATCATTATCATAGCTCAAAAAATCTCACATAGGAGTCAGGCGCTCAAAAGTAGGTTGAATTCGACTCTTAAACAAGTATTCCTGTTGAATGGTTCATGCAATTATTGCTGTGATCTCCTAGCTTGAAATTGATAGAGGGTTGATGCCGAACATATTAGAAAATTGTGTTAAACAACCTGTGAAAATGGGAGAAAAATGCAAATTTTGCACGATTTATCAATTTTAGCATTAAATTACCCTCAATAACAAGTCATTGTGGATCACATTACAGAAGGAGGGCCACTAAGTCATTATAAGTTTAAAGAACTGAAAGTATACACTTCGACGGAGTGGTTGGCTGATAATAAAAAGAAATATCGTCAGGTTTTCGACTGCTATGAAGTATCATACGTCTATGCCGAGATGTCGTTTTACAATCGGTTATTTGATGAGGATGATTGGGACATAGCGGTCAGATTGAAGTGTTTTTCGGTGGTACGAGGCAAACGGAAAGAACTTTGTGAACTGTCTGTCAATAAAAAGGTGAGCAAGTATGATCAGATGGTCTACTTACGGGAAGGATGGGGCAATAAGAACGAAGGAACTTTCTGGAAAAAAGGCACCTACTATTGGGAGGCTTGGGTCAATGAGCACAAGGAGGCTACGAAATACTTCTATATCGAAGATGCTGGAGAGCCTGTCACCTATGACCATTGTCCCTATCTTGAACTGAAGTCATTGCGACTTTATGAAGGACCTTTTGATGATTTGCCCGAAGAGCAACGCAACTATTTTAAAGCTTTTAATACCGAAGAGACTCGATATGTGTATGGTGAATTTGTCTTTAAAAATCTGAATGAAGATATTAAATGGCAATGTGAGCTATTTGCCAAGTTCTACAATGGTGCCCGGGAACTCAAAGGGCAGGTAGTTCGGTTGCAAAACATCAAAAAGAGGAGGAGTTTATCACCATAACTGCGGGCTGGGGAAGTAATGTCAAAGGGTCATGGCGAAAAGGGAAATATACACTTGAATTGGTCTTTATGGACCATCTGTTAGCGATCATCCCATTTGATGTGAAAGAAGATTACGAAATCGGTTTACCGCCTGTAAAGCTTCCTAACAAGAAGCAGATGTTGGTCCTGTCACCCGATGAAGACCTCTCCGAGACTTTTGAAGATGTCTTGCTAAAACTGGACGAACTAGTTGGGCTGGGCGAACTTAAGAAACGCGTGAGAGATCATGCCAAGTACATCCAATTCTTACAGCTGCGAAGAGAGCGCGGTTTTGCGGAGGAAGAGGATATTAACATTCATTCGGTCTTTATTGGAAACCCTGGAACCGGTAAAACGACCGTAGCAGGGATGATGGGAAGGATTTACAAGAAAATGGGACTTCTGTCTTCGGGCCACGTGCATGAAGTAGACCGGGTCGATTTGGTAGGTGAGTACATCGGACAAACAGCGCCTAAGGTGAAAGAAGCGATTGAGAAGGCGAGGGGAGGAGTTCTTTTCATTGACGAGGCTTATTCTCTGGCTCGTACCAATGATGACACCAAAGATTTTGGTAGGGAAGTGATAGAGATCCTCATGAAAGAGATGTCAAACGGAGATGGTGATCTGGCTATCATCTCAGCGGGTTACCCCAAAGAGATGTATCACTTTCTCAATTCAAATCCCGGACTTAAATCCCGGTTTAATCTCACCTACGAATTTCCAGACTTTATGCCACAGGAATTGGCTCAGATCTCGATGTATGCCAGTCGGAAAAAAGGCATTAAATTGACTCGGGGTGCCAAGATCAAAATTGAGGAATTGATCACAGAGGCCTTTCGCAAACGTGACCGTACTTTTGGCAATGCCAGATTTGTTTTTGATCTGCTGGAAAGGGCTAAGATCAATTTGGGGCTACGAATCATGCGCAAAAAGGATATTGAGCAAGTTCATACTGATGCATTATCCACTATTACCCAGGAAGATGTGGATAGCATGAGTGTATATCCCGTCAAGTTTAGACCTAAGATACCCGTCGATTCGAAGCTTCTGGCAACTTCCATGACAGAACTGGATGAATTGATTGGGATGGATCCCATTAAAAAGGAAATTCATGAGTTGGTTGAGCTCGTCACCTATTACCGCTCGGTGGGTAAAAGTGTGCTGAATTCCTTTAACCTCCATACCGTTTTTATTGGTAATCCTGGCACAGGTAAGACCACTGTAGCCAGGATACTCACAAAAATCTACAAAGCGCTGGGTATCCTTGAGCGGGGCCATATGATTGAAACCGACCGTCAAGGTTTAGTGGCAGGCTTTGTCGGTCAGACTGCTATTAAAACAGCAGAAAGAATCAATGAGGCTATGGGCGGTGTTTTGTTTATCGACGAAGCATATTCTTTGACTACCGGATTTCAAAATACTGCCTCAGCTGACTACGGTAACGAGGTGGTACAGACGATCCTGAAAAGGATGGAAGACCACCGGGGTGAATTTTTTGTCTTTGCCGCAGGATATCCCGAAAATATGGAAGTGTTCTTAAAGGCCAATCCGGGGTTAAGATCTCGTTTTGATAAAATACTGAGGTTTGAAGATTATTCGGTGGCAGATCTAATTAAGATCGCGGCTAAAATGCTGGAAGACAAGGGATATGAATTAGATCAAAAAGCTGCTACTCACCTGGCCGGATATCTTTCGTTCCTGCACTCCTATCGGGATCGATATTTCGGCAATGCCCGTACAGTGAGAACCGTAGTTGATCAGACGATTAAAAACCAAAATCTACGTCTCGCCGCACTCCCTAAAGATCAAAGAGTGGATCAAAAAATCCTCACAATCAATGATGTCAATGAATTTGAAAGCAATACGGATCAATTCGTATTTAATAGGAATCGAATTGGTTTTCGGAGTTCAGACCGCTAGTGAGCACCATTGACATTTTTTATTCATTTCCTTAGATGTTTCTAACACCAGAGGATTAGCCGAATAATCCGATTCGCCACGGTTTTTGCCAATATGGGATGATGGTCAAATGCTGACGTACTTCGAATGATTTACGAAAGATTAAGATGCCAAGGTTAAAAAGATCGAGACTCATAGTGACTTCAGGTAAGGTCTTGCAGTGACGCCATGCCGCTCTCATCTCAGCGGACCAATAGATATCATGAATTAGAATAATTGTCTTTTCATATACAGATGGCAGGAGCAGGTTTAGGTTATTTAGGGTGCCAGAAAAAGTATGATCACCATCGATAAATACCAGGTCCAGCTTGTCAATACGACGGAGAATAGCCGGAAGTTCCTGATGAAACTGACCGACAATCAGTTGAGGCTTTGTCTGGAAAGGTGAGTCATCAATGATGACCTGAGCTTTTGCAGCTACCGATGGATTGCCTTCAATGGTAAAGATCTTTGTCTCCGAACAGATTGACTGTAGATGAAGTGCTGAGACCCCAAAAGCAGAGCCTAATTCCAGGATCGTGTCTGGATTGACAAATCGGGCTAAATTGCATATTCTGCTGATTTGTAGTTGGTTAGACAATGACATGGAGGCGATCTTTGCAGTTTCTACCGCCCCGGAATATTTTCTTTTGGGGCCGGCACCATAATCCTGAATATTTAGAAGCGTTCGATCGTTTGTTAGTTCTTTTCTGATCTGAATCAGATATTCAGGACTTTTATTCGACTGGCGGAAGTATGCTTTGATCAAAGATGCAGCATAAGGTGAATGCACGTTAAATCTGGTATCTGCTTTTACATAAAATTTCAAATATTGAATTATGGGATCAAGAAGTTGCATGGTGGCAAAGTATTAAACCTTTCCTAAACTTTTTGGCATTTATACTAACAATGTAAGCCTGTCAGTTAAATTGCCAAAATATCAAGTATGGAAACAAGATTGCTGCCTTTCTTGACACTCTTTTGTCTGAATTACCATTTTTCATTGGGACAGTCTTATGTTACGGCGATGGGTCTCCGGATGGGTTCAGATTTTGGAGTGACTTTACAACAAAAGATTCTTGGTCATCTGACGGCTGAAGGAATTATAACCAGCAGTCCGATCACTAATCAGACTACAGGTACGGTACTGGTTGAAATGCACAATCCATTACTTTCCAGGAGATTTAATTTTTATCTCGGAGCTGGTTTGCACAACCGATGGCTCCGAGATGGCGAAGGACAGAGCCTTTCTAAGCGGGGAGTTAGTGCAGTGGCGGGAGCTGAAATGACTCTCGGCCGAATCAATCTGGCTTGGGATTACAAACCCGTTTTTCATTTGAATACGCAAGATCAACCTTTTGAATCAGAAACAGCGGTTAGTCTGCGCTATGTATTTGTTAAAAGGATCAAAGGCTCAAAAGATAAAGGCTTGTTTAGTCCATCTACCAAGAAGAAGCGTGAAAAGGAACGAATGAAGAAAAGGAAATTGAAGGAAAAAAATAAGCTCAAGAAAGAGAAATCTAAAAATCCGAAAGGAAAGTTTCTTAAAAATATTTTTAAATAACTCGGCTTCCTTCTAATGCGATTCAGTCACTTTTGAGGGCATGGGATAATTCGTTCTCCTGCTAACTGGGCGTTTTGAAAACCCGCATCAAGAACGGGATTCCAATATAATGCAGGTTTTTTTGGCCGGGAACTTCAGATCAATAGATAACAATACTGTCGATGGAATTGGTTTTCAGGAGCTTCAGAACATAAGAAAAACTGTCTCTTGATGAGAAAATAGAAATCGTTTTGCTGTGAGGCTATGACTTCAAGGTGAAATGCTGATTTTGCAGCTGGCTTGGATATGCTTAGAGTTTTACCAACACGAACACTGATCAAATTCTGCGACACATCGAGCGATTGAGTGATTAAAGCCGTTGAATTTATGCTTTACTTCAGCCTATTGATGTTCAGGTAACTATGTATTCACTTATAAAATAAATTGTAGCTGATCTTAGAAAGTCTTACTTTCGCTTCAAATTTATAAGAGGATTAAATCAGATATTAAGATGAAAAAATAGTAACTCTAGGTCAAATTTTGTTCTTGACGTTGCTCTTGGGAGCTTGCAAAAGTGATAAGAGTGCAGATGCAGCAGATGCTGCTTCCAACGCACCTAAGAAGTACAAATTGACCCCTTTTGATAAGTCAGAAGCCTTCCGTGATGCAGAGTTGTCAAATATGGCTTATGTCGATGGAAAATTTAGTTTTGATGTAGGTGGATCGAAGTACAAGCTGGGTGAGCAGACTCCAGATGCACCAAAAAAGATGTGTGCTAATTCGGCCCAGGGTCAACATATACATCTCATCGATGGGTTTAAACCTTACGTAGCTCAGTATGTGTCATCTTTTGAACATGCATTGCCAGATGGACAACATAACTTGCTTGCTTTTCTGTCCCGATCATACCATGAAAGTATTAAAACCGATGACGCCCACATCGCTAAAAAAGTAACGATTGCTAATGGCAATATTGTCGAAGAAAGTGACATTACTGATCCTTCAATTTTCTATAGCAGACCTAAAGGAACCTACGTTGGAGCCGACACCAAAAAAATAATGTTGGATTTTTACCCAATTAATGCTAATATAGGAGACGATTATCTGGTCAAGGTTCAAATCAATGGAGAAGTTACCTTGCTGGATGAGTGGCAGCCTTACTATATAGAAGGATTACCATTTGGTCAAAATAGTATTGGTCTGGCCCTAGTTTATAAAGATGGTACACCGGTTCCTGGTGGCCAATCTTCTACTCTGCAGCGAATTACGTTGTTAGAAGATGAGCCACCCGCCAACTAGGCGTACTCATATCCGTGAGTAGAAGCTGCTCTGGGCACCCCCAAGACGCAGCTTTTTTTATGTCCTCAAGTAGGAAGCTCCATTGACATCGATAATAGAGCCTGAGTTCCAAGTTGCGGCATCGGAAGCCAAAAACAACACTGAATGAGCTACTTCCTCAGGTTTGGCAACCCGGTTAAAAGGACTTTGAGCCCGAATAGCCTCCCCAGTGGGGCTATTAAGTATATCCGCTACCATTTCGGTCTCAACAAAGCCTGGAGCCACTACTCCGACAGAAATACCAAAAGGTGCTAGCTTTTGCGCCAATGATTGGCTAAGGGAGTTGAGTCCGGCTTTACTGGCTCCATACGCCGGTTGATCCGGCTCTCCCCGAAAGGCCCCTCTGGAAGAAATATTGACAATTCGACCACCACCCTGTCGACGCATGTGGTCTGACACCAGGTACATCAATCGGGCCGGTGCCATGAGATTGATATTGATCGTCTCTTGGAAAATGCGAATCCAATTTGCATAATCGGTAGTTTCAATCGGATGTTTTTCGTGAATACCGGCATTGTTGATTAAAATATCAATCCTCCCATAGTGGTATACTATGCTCTCAACCAGCTCATTGCAGGCAGCTATATCGCCAATATCTGCTTTAAATAAGGCATGGCCGCTGCCAGGTAAGTCTTTTAAAAAGGCTTCTGCCCGAGTATCGTTACTCTGATAGTTGATCGCAACTCTCGCACCTCTCTCCGCAAACGCCAAGGATATCGCGGCACCAATGCCCCGACTGCCACCGGTGATTAATACAACCTTATTAGTAAAAAGCATACTTCCTATTTTCTGCTAAAACTAGGAAAATGAAGTCGATATGATTTAGTGCATAGACATTTCGGGTCGCCAAAGAGCTCCTTGATTGATAGGAGAATCAAATCTGTTATGGTAAACTCGAATTAGCTTATCTCGAGCAAAGTGACATCAAATATCAGAACCGAGTTAGCTGGGATAGTCGCTACTTCACTTTTGCCATATCCCAGAGCGGATGGAATCAGCAGTACACCCTTGCCACCGCCAGAACGTCGATATGGAATACCTTCGATCCATCCCGGAATGAAGATACTCAGTGGTTGAGTAAGTGCATTTGCAGGCGTAGTCTGGTCAAATATAGTACCATCAGTCAAATACCCCTTATATTTGATTGTAACAATGTCATTGACTGTAGGGTGCTCACCGCTACCTTCCTCTGTGATGATATAGTGCAGCCCGGATGCCGTTCGTTGTGCCACTAATCCATTATCTGCTAGATAGTCTTCAATAATCATAATGTCTTTGGCCAATTGTTGCCCGGGAGGCAACGAGTCATCTTCATCCTTTTTACATCCACTGTTCATAAGGAAAAAACAAACGGTACCGATTAGACTTATTGTGGAGAACTTCATGTTATACTAAATCTTACTTTTGTGACTGCAATATTAGGACTTTTTTAGAACCCAAGTGGGTAACGTTAAAAACAAGTAAGATGATGCTCGTCGAATGCAAGAATAAGGAAGTCAACGCAATTGATCTACCAAAAACCAAAGACTGATTTTGCCAAGCATGTTTGACAAATTGTTACCCTACGAAGTTTCTCATTTGATCCTGGGAGCCTACTTCAACTATTATCACAATTTCAAGGGTATCACAAAAAGAGCTCAGATCCGTTTTGAAAACAAAGACTGGTTGGGCATTCAGTCGGACGCCCGTCTACGGCTGTCACTCTATCGGGATGCTGTGGGAAGAACGACAGAGGAAGTTTTGGAACTACTTGGAACCCAAAAGGATAATAAGCAGGTATGGAAGGCCACGAAGGACTATTTCACCTATGAGGTGAAAAACTTCAACACCCGTAACATTGCTGAAACCTTCTATAATTCGGTATACAGACATAGCCACAAAGGCCTAAGTGCTGATGTTGATCACATGTATGTACATGCGACGGCCACGTATCGCGAGTTCAAATCGACAGATCCGATTAATTATACCTTTGATATTGACCCTGATTTAAAATATACGTTTAAGTCCATTCTGAGAAGGTATCGTTTTGATATACCATGGGAAGATTTGAAAAGAGATGTGCAGTATCTTCAGAAGACATTTGAATCTGTCATACTTGGTAGAAAGATTTCCATTGCGGACTTTCAAATTGAAATCATCAAATCGGTCTTTTTTAGAAATAAAGGTGCCTATATTGTTGGTAGACTCAAATCTGATAAAGAAGTTATTCCCTTTGTTTTGCCATTATTGAATCGCGAAAATGGCCTTTTTGTCGATGCCCTCTTAACAGATGACCGCGATGTGAGTTCGATATTTAGTTACAACCGGTCATATTTTTTGGTGGATGTAGATATCGCCAGTGAAATGGTAGATTTCCTGCGATCGTTTCTGCCTTCGAAGAGTTTAGGGGAAT
This sequence comes from Saprospiraceae bacterium, assembly GCA_016711125.1. Classification (GTDB taxonomy): domain Bacteria; phylum Bacteroidota; class Bacteroidia; order Chitinophagales; family Saprospiraceae; genus JABDMH01. Next base: position 147,117 of record JADJTQ010000012.1, read on the forward strand.
TATATAATTCTATTGGATTTGAAAAGCATGGGAAGACGGTCTTCTACCGGGATTTTTTACGACATCTGGCCAAGTCCAATGACAAATTTATTGAGGCACCAGGTATTAAGGGCATGGTGATGCATGTCTTTACCCTACCTTCCTACAATGTAGTGTTTAAGATCATCAAAGATCATTTTGCACCACCAAAAAGTGTGACTCAGGAAGAAGTAAAGTATCGATACGAATTGGTCAACCAGCATGACAGGGTAGGACGGATGACAGACACACATATGTTTGAAAATCTGGTTTTCGAACGGGGTCGATTTTCTGAAAATCTACTTGAACAATTGATCAAAGATGCACCAACCAAAGTTCAATTATCTCCCGAATGGGTGAAAATTAAACATCTATATGTAGAAAAGAAAATGACCCCATTAAATATGTATCTCGAAGATGCAAGTTGGGTAGACGCCGAAGAGGTTATTGATGGCTACGGTTATGCTATCAAGGAAATGGCAGCGGTTAATATATTTCCAGGTGATATGCTTCTGAAAAACTTTGGAGTGACTCGTTTAAAAAGAGTTGTGTTTTATGATTACGATGAAATTGGGTTTTTAACAGATTATAATTTTCGCATCATACCAGAACCTCGCAATGAGGAGGAAGAAATGTCAGCCACTCCTTATTTTCATGTAGGACCCAATGATATTTTTCCGGAAGAGTTTCCCCGGTTCCTGATTGGTAATCCAAAATTGAGGGAGATCTTTTACCGGCTACATGGAGACCTCTATCACGTAAAGTTTTGGCGGGATATGCAGGAGCGACTACGTCGGCAGGAAATTGTGGAAGTATATCCCTATCGATATCATGAAAGATTTTGCGAAAAATATCCTGAAAAGTAAAGGCAACCGTGATGTGGTGATTGGGAAACTATAATCTCGTAATTATTCGGCAGCCAAGTATTCAAAATATGATCGAACATCTAACGCATCAAGTGACCAAGACTGCTCACATCTATACATTTGGCTTTCTCACTGGTAACACGCGATTCATCTGGATAGCTTGCCATGGTTATGGTCAGAGTGCAGACCGTTTCATTCGAAAATTTGATCAATTCGATCCATGGTTGCATTTTATCATCGCGCCGGAGGGCTTATCTCGGTTTTATTGGAAGGGGGTCTCGGAAGATGTTGTCGCGTCATGGATGACCAGCAAGGATCGTCTTGATGAAATAGAAGATTATCTAATTTATCTAAAAAAGATTTTAGAGCGATTCGAAATCCAATTTGAGGAGAACATACAGTTCATCTTTTTTGGTTTCTCGCAAGGTTGTGCCACCGTGATGCGATTTATGACCCGGTATCAACTAAAGTTTTCACATGCGATTTTCTGGGCAGGTTCACTTCCAAGAGAAATTAAGTACCTGACTATGCAAGATTATCTGCATCAGGGTAAAATTCACCTGATATACGGTAGTGATGATCAGTATTTAACTCCGGAAGTTGTTGTGAAGGAACGAGAGTTTATGGATTCTCAAAATATAGAGATGAACGAATACATGTTTGCAGGTCGTCATAAAGTTGATAATGAAGTTCTTCAAAATTACATGAAAGATATTCTTTGAGCACTGTTCCACTTATTCCAAATTAATCAGTAGATGTTTCTTAATATAATTAGTCATCGTGGTATAAAGATGACGACTGGTATTTTGGCCTTCATAGATACCGTGAGAGCGATTTGGATAGATCATTAAGTCAAATGCTTTATTTTCACGAATGAGTGCATTAATCAAAAATTCAGCATTTTGGTAGTGTACATTATCGTCACCGGTCCCGTGGATATATAACAAGTTCCCTTGTAGACCTGCTGCATGAGTAGCCGGAGACCCTTTTACGAAATCATCCAGATTTTCACTGGGGAGCCCCATGTATCTTTCCTGGTATATATTGTCATAAAGTAATTGGTTAGTGACTGCTGCTATTGCAATGCCAGTCTTATAGATCTCAGGATATTGAAACATCAGGTTTAGTGTCATCGAACCTCCACCGCTCCAACCCCATACACCGATGCGTTGTGAATCAATAAAGTCGAATTTTAAAATTTCTTTTGCTGCCATTGCTTGATCTCTGGCATTGATAATTCCAATATTACGGTAAATGCTTTTTCTCCAGGAGGCTCCCTTTAATGATGGGGTGCCACGGTTGTCTAAAGTGATGACTACTAGTCCTTGTTGAACAAGATATAAAGTCCAGAGATTATCCATTGAAGCTATTGCTGTTTGCCCGGCAGGTTCACCATAAACTTCAAATAAGACCGGATATTTTTGAGTAGCATCAAAATTCGCCGGCTTGATCATTTTGCCATCCATTTCAATACCGTCGGCAGTGGTGACTTTGAAAAATTCGACTTTCGGAAGCTCTAGAGTCGATAGGGCCTCTTTAAATGGCTCGTTGTCATATAGCACATTCTTAGTGCGATGCAGAGGTAAATCGATCAATGATCCGGTGTTCGGAGTGTTGCTATTTTCATGACGATGTACCGCATAATGAGCAGATGGTGAGATATCGTAACCATTGATGCCTTCAAAATTCCCTGGGGTCACTTTCGTGAGTTGTTTCGTTTTAATATTTAATTGATATAAATAGCGCTGAGTAGCGTTATCTGGAGACGCGATGATATAGATGTCATTTCGTTGGCTATCAAAGCCTTTAATACTTGCAACATCATAGTTGCCGGGACTGATTAGTTCGTTCGTTTGACCATTTACAGCAATTTTATAGAGGTGTCTCCATCCATCCTTTTCACTAACCCAAATAAGGGATTTCCCGTCTTCCATGACAATCAAATCTTGCACCTGCCACGCGGCACTGACATCAATATTTTCAATTTCAATCCAGGTGTTGGACTGTTCTTCATACACTTTTTCCAACGACTTGTTTGTCTGGCGGTAGACCCAAAGGATCAAATGATTTTGTTTGCGCGATAATTGTGTGATTAATAATTGATCGGTATGAGCTATCCATTGAATTCGTGGTATGAAGTGTTCAGATGGATCACCGGGTACGTCAATCCAATGTGTTTTACCGGATGAAAGTTGGATAATACCCAGCCTGGCAGAAGAGGGTGTTTGACCAACTTTGGGGTACTGAATCGGAATGATTTCTGAATAAATGTTGTCTGTATTATTGATCAGATAAAAGTCTTTGGTATTTGTTGCATCAATTTGCCAGAATGCAATTGATTGACCGTCAGGACTCCATCTAAATCCATCTTTACAAAAAAACTCCTCTTCATATGCCCAATCAAAAGTACCATTGATGATATCTGTGGAGCCATCTAAAGTAAGTTGTTAGATAGCACCTGATTGCAATTCTTCCACATAAATATTTTGGGCTGAGACGTAAGCAACTTTCTTTCCATCCGGGCTAAATTTCGCAAACAAGAGCGATGAGATATAAAGACCTTTTCCAATCCTTTTTGTCATTTTAGACTCAAGATCGTGTATGTAGTAATCTCCTTGTGTATTATCTCTCCAGACCCTTTCCGATCGGGTAAATATCAAGGCAGTTCTTTCATCATTTGACCAGGAATAGTCCTCGATTTGAATTTGATCCTGAGTTTCAGAATCTACCAGTTCTTCCGCCGGGATGAGTAAAGTTCGCTCACCCGTTTCCGAATCATAGAGCACCAGCTCAGACTGGTTTAAATCATTGTACTCAACTGTGGTATAGTATTCTCCTTGAGCCAGCCATTTATGAGGTCCAAAGTGTTCTTGAGCAAAATCGGATGAGGCGAAAATCCGGTCCAGTGTCAATGTTTTTTGGATAGCAGTTTCCTGGCCGATTGCCATCAATCTAATTCAGAAAAACAAGAGAGAAAGAGCATACTTCATTATTATTTCGAATTTTAGATACAAATCTAATCGAAATAGATTTGATCTGAACCCTATCGATGAAGTCATCATAAACAGCACTACAAACAAGTTCGATTCGTTGGTGTAAGCTTTGCCAAGGTGATAATGTAGTATGTTTGCAATGTTTGCAATTATTAGTTCTCAATAAAAATACGAGTCCATGTCAAATATCAAACCGGTAAAAATATGGAAACTAGATCTGGATCAAGCGGACGATTTGCCTGCTTCAGATTCCTTTTTATTCCCTGAAGTAGGAGGTAAAAGGAAGACCTACCTCTGTGGGCACTCACTTGGCTTACAGCCAAAAAGTGCTAAAGCCTCAGTGGAAAACGAGTTAAAGATATGGCATGAACTGGCAGTGGAAGGTCACTTTAAGGCCCCTTCACCCTGGGTCCATTACCTTGACCCTTTGCATGATATGATGTCCGGATTGGTGGGAGCATTAAAGTCAGAAATCGTTATAATGAATTCATTGACAGCCAACATTCATTTCTTACTGGCTGGATTTTACAAGCCAAATGGGATGCAGACCAAGATCCTGATGGACTCGCCTGCATTTCCAAGTGACATATATGCTCTAAGGTCTCATCTAAAAGTAAGGGGAGCGTCAGAGGGCGACCTCATCTTTTGGCAACCAAACGCCCAGACAGGATTTTTTGAAATTGATGATTTTGAACAATTGATCAGGGATCACCAGCAGGAGATCTCCTTGATCTTCATTGCTGGATTGCACTATTTGAATGGACAATTATTTGATATTGCAAAGCTCACTAAATTAGCGCACCAATATGACATTTTGATTGGTTTTGATTTAGCTCATGCAGCAGGCAATGTAATACTTAATGTGCACGACTGGCAGGTTGATTTTGCTTGTTGGTGCACCTACAAATATCTCAATGGTGGTCCCGGCAGTTTGGGTGCTTGTTTTATTCATAAAAAACACCATCATCTGTCTGATTTCTTTCAGGGTTGGTGGGGCAATAGTTTGGAAAATAGGTTTGATATGAAACCGGATTTTACTCCCGCCTCTGGTGCTCTGGCCTGGCAATTATCGAATCCACCCATTATCGCCTTGGCACCGCTTAAAGCATCACTCGAGATTTACCATCAATACGGCATGCAAAAGCTACGGGCTAAATCCAAATTGCTAACTGCCTATCTTGAAGCAATATTATTGGAATTAGAAAGTGCCAAATTTGAAATCAAAACTCCGAAAGATCCCGAAGCTAGAGGAGCAATGTTATGCCTTCACTGTAAAGATGAGGGCAAAGATATATTTGAGCTCATTGAGCAGCATTCCATTGTGGTAGATTATCGAAAACCCAATACAATAAGAGTTGCTCCCAATCCGCTATACAATTCATTTAATGATTGCTACTTATTTACCCAAGCTTTAAAGATAACGATCAAAGCTTGATTACTTGATCGTAAGCGCTAATGAAGCGATCAGCCTGGCTGGTTTACTAGAGAAAGAATACTGCTGGCCATAAAACGTGATGTGATCGCCAAATTTCGAAAAATTGCCTTCATACCGGACATCAATCATGACATTCAGTAAATCGACACCAATACCCCCTTGCCATCCATATGTAAGATCTTTGAATTTTTGATCATAACTCTCAACTTCAAATAATTCGGAAGTACTTTTCAAAAAATAGTGTCCTACCGGACCAGCCATTAGCCGCATTGGGCCTGCTTTTAATCCCAACAGTAATGGGATATCCAAATTTTGATACCTTTCGGTAAAAATGGAAGTAGAAGGATTGGAGACTTGGCCATAGCTATAGTCCACACTATTACTATTAAAGAGTACTTCGGGTTGAATAACAAATGAAGCAAGTTTAATTTGTAGCACTAACCCAGCATGATAGCCGTATTTGGCATCTTGCACATCTAATAAAAATTCATTGCCACCTTGGGTAATCTTTAAGGCATCGCTGACTCCCAAATCATAAGTACTGCCTCCGACCCGTATCCCAAAACGGATCTGGGCGCTGACTTGAGACAAACCAACCAGTAGTAATAAACCAACAGAAAAATAACTTCGAAGAGAAATCATTGGATTTGGTGTTCGGTAATTCTATCTTGGCAAACGCTAATAAACGGGATCTATTTGGTTATTTGGATCGTGAAGGCATACTATTAACAAACTTTTAAATTGAAGGGGCAAAAATCGTAATAATTTTAAGATTATTTCAGCGAGATGGTGAAAGATGTACATTTTAAAGGAAGTTTTCCTTCATTAGCAAAAATGCCGGTTTCAAAGCTTCCTCAATTTGCCTTCATGGGAAGGTCGAATGTTGGAAAGTCATCGTTGATCAATATGCTGATAGATCGGAAGAATTTAGCCCAGGTTTCCAAGCAGCCAGGTAAAACTCAAATGATCAACCTCTTTGAGGTCAATGAAGCATGGCTCCTGGTTGATTTGCCTGGTTATGGTTACGCAAAGCAGTCCAAAAAAAAACGGAAGAGTTGGGAGATAATGGTCAATGACTATCTTTTGAATGCCGCTGAGCTCAAAGTCTCTTTTGTTTTGATTGATGCCAATATACCACCACAGGCAAACGATGTTGGATTTATCAACGGGTTAGGTTCAAAAGGGCTTCCATTTTCTTTGGTATTTACGAAGACAGATAGACAGAGTCCAAGAAAGATTAATCGCTCCATTGATTTGTTTTGCCAGCATTTGCTGGAATTTTGGGAAGAATTACCTCCTCATTTTCTTGCATCAGCAGTCACCAGAAAGGGACAAAAGGAAATATTGGATTATATTGAACAAATAGCTGCTCAAGCCATCCAAAAATGATGTTTAACGCGTCAATCAGAATGAAATCGTACCTTGGTGCCTCAGAATGATGTCAGGTTGATGGAAGACGAGTTACAACTTTATCCACCTATTCTGCCAAACTTGGAAGAATGGCCTATCTATAAGCTTAGTCTTGAGCGCAGAAATTTTATTGAAGAAATTATCCGGCAGACGATCACCCGCCTGGAGGAAAAAAACCATGGTGATTTTGCAGAGGTTTTAGCAAAGACGATTTACCAGGAGCGTATCAGGATGCGGGAAAAGCCCTGGCGGGTTGATCCCCCTAATGAAGCCACCTTTTGGAAGAAGTTGAGGCAAAGGTTGGAAGAAGCAGATAAAACACAAAACCTGAATATTGTACAACATGCGCAGCAGGAGGTATTGTCTAAGATCATAGATCGATATGCGGAAGAAATTGTCGGTTCTTTTGTTCCTGAAACCTTTTTACAAGCAAGGAAGATCTTGACCGCGCTGTTTAAGCGATTACTGAGTAAAAGGGGAAAGAAAACTCAAAGCTGGGGCAAAAAGGATCAACTTTATCATAGAATCAAAACGTATGGTGATCTGGAGCAAATACGTCATCTTGCCGAAAAGGGTACTGTCGTAATTGTGCCTACTCACTTCAGTAATCTGGATAGTGTCTTAATTGGATATGCCATTGATCTTAAGGTGGGCCTACCATCATTTTCTTACGGAGCCGGTCTTAATCTCTACAATTTTGGTCCTGCGGCTTACTTTATGAACCGCCTAGGGGCATACCGTGTGGATCGAAGGAAGAAAAATGCCGTCTACCTGGAAACCCTCAAATCGATGTCGACCATATCGATCGAAAAAGGGACTCATAGTTTATTCTTTCCGGGGGGTACCCGGTCTCGATCCGGTCAATCGGAGACTCGGTTAAAGTTAGGTTTATTGAGTACGGTCATTGAAGCTCAAAGAGCTATTTGTGAAAAAGGAATTGATAATAAGATTTTTGTCGTACCGCTCATTTTAGATTATCACTTTGTGCTCGAGGCAAGATACCTGATTGAACAACACTTGCGCGAGATCGGCAAAGAAAATATATGGAGATTAAAGATTACTCAAAAAGTAAGCGGAAGCTCCTCAAGTTCCTTATCCAGTATTACAACGAGAGCTCTGAAATAGTCATGTCATTTGGTAAACCGTTTGATGCTCTTGGAAACTTTGTTGATTTTGAAGGAAATAGTTATGACGAGCACAACCGACCAATCGATATAAGTGACTATTTTAGGTCGGCTGGTGATATCTCGAAAAATCTTCAAAGGGAAGGTGTCTATACAAAGTTGCTTAGTGATCGAATTGTGGAACGTTTCCGCAAGGATAATATGGTGCTTTCATCTCATCTTGTTGCCTTTACCGCATTTGAGGTCTTATTGAAAGAGCAATCGCATCTTGATCTATTTGGGCTTATGAAGTTACCATTTGAAGATTTTTGCATTCCCATATCTGATTTTGAAACTTTTTGCAGCAAGATCAGATCCTGTTTATTGGATCTTGAAGCCAGGGGGGAGGTGAGGATTTCTGACCCGATAAAATGGGACATCAAGGCACTAGTTGAAGACGGTATTTCCAAACTAGGGATATATCATGCCAAGAAACCTTTAAAAGTAACCAAGGAAGGCTGTGTGACAACTGAAAATTTCAAATTGTTATATTATTACCATAATCGCATGATCGGATATGGTTTGGAAAAAGAAGTTCACAAATCCCTAAGCAAATTAACTGCAATACATAGCTAGTAATCATCTTCATTTTAATAACCCGCAATAGGATTCAATTCAATTTTGGACTTTATAATCTATGATTTGGAGGCAACATGTTGGAGAGGTGCACCTCCAAATAATGTTCAGGAGATCATCGAAATTGGCGCCGTGAAGGTAAATGGCTATGGAGAGGATGTCGGCAGTTTTAACCGATTTGTGAGACCCTATGTCAATACTCAATTGTCGGCTTTTTGTACTGAATTGACCGGTATTGAGCAAGAGCAGGTATCAACAGCAGACTTGTTTCCCATTGTGCTTGATCTCTCTTGGGAGTGGATAGATCTTGATAATGGAGATTATACTTTAGTGTCATGGGGCAGCGAAGACCAACACCTCATGCGAAATGACTGTCGATTGCACAATCTGGAGGCCGATTGGCTTGCTCCACACCTCAATCTGAAAAATGCATATCGTAGCATCAAGCGTCTAAGCAAGCCCACCGGACTTTTAAAAACCCTTGAAAGGGAAGGCCTGGATTTTGATGGCAGACACCACCGGGCCATTTATGATGCGATCAACACCAGTAAAATTTTTGTGAAATATTTGGATGAATGGCCTTATTAATTTCATCAATTTTGAATTAAATAACCAGACCTGGTGTTTATCTAGATTGATTAAAAACAGAATACAAAACAAATAAATATAAATTATGACATCTCAAGCCAAAATGTTAAACATGCTGATCCTAATACTTTCCTTCACGAGTTCGCTTTTGGGACAGCAGATGTCTCAGGGAACAGTCAAATTTGCAGTGACGGACGTACAAACCACATCAACAGAAATGCAGCAAATGATAGGTAGTATGAAAGGCATGAGTCAAGTGATTGAATTTGATGGTAAGCACCAAAGAGTGACCATGGATATGATGGGTGGATTGATGAAGATCAAGACCTACTGGGATGCCACAACAAATGTTACTGAGACCTATATGGACATGATGGGTCAAAAAATCAAAACAGTGATGAGTGGGGAGGATATGGACAAACTAAAAGCAGAGTCTGCCGACATGATGAAAGGGAATGAAATCAAGTATGATAAGAATGATCGAAAAAAGATCCTGGGTAGAGATTGTTATAAGGCCACGTTTGAGTCGGAGACGAATGGTCAAAAATTTTCAATGGTGCTTTACGTGACAGAAGAAATCAAAGTGCCGAATTCATTTGTGCAAAATCTTAATCAAATGCAACTAGTTGGCACCCCTCTCCAATGGATTATGGATGCAGGAATGATGAAAATGACCTTCGAGGCAACTGAGATATCAAAGGAGTTGGCAGGAGATTTCTTTAGCAAGCCAGAAGGAGAATATAAGGAGATGTCCATGGAACAACTTCAGCAAATGGGTATGGGAGGACAACTGGGCTTTTAATTCCGTATAAATCCAATGCTCTCAGAACCGAGTAGCCAGATACTGAGGCAACATGGCACGCCAGGTAGGCCAGTCATGCCTCATGTCAGGCCCCCAGATATCAAGCTCATGAGGGATGCTCTTGTGGTCAAGCAATCGGGAGAATGCACGTGAAGCTTCAGGATCTTCATATGCACCTGACCCTGCTACAATATGGATATGGTGACTACGTCTCATCTCCTGCAATTTGTAATGGTCATCCAGATTGCCCAGGTAGTGCATCGGGGAATTAAAGTATACATCATCGTTCCAAAACCCTTTGGTATATGTGGTTAAATCATAGACTCCACTCATTGCAATTACACCATCGATGATATCTGGTCTTTGAAAGAAGAGATTGGCCGAATGCAAAGCACCAAGAGAGGCACCGGACACGATAATCGGTGTGTCATAGCTTGTCTGACTTTTTATGTAAGGTATCACTTCGGTGAATACATAATGATTAAAAGATTGATGTCTTATTCCTTTGTGGTGCGGGAACATATCAGGATGAAGCCAGCTTTCGGCATTAATGCTATTGATGCTAAATACCTTCACTTTGCCAGCATTGATGTATTGACTGTCTGCATAGAATTCCAAATTTAGGAAAACAAAAGTACGTTCTTTTATTGGCCTGGGTGCCAAGTAACATAAAAAAGCCATGAGACAAAATCCCATGGCTGATGAAATACGGGTCTTGAGCAGACACGTTCAAATGAGGCTTTGACGTTTCTAAATTCAAGACTCTTTCGAATCGCTAAATTTGTCAAATGAAATAACCATACCACATTTGCCGGTGATCTGGTGAGCATCAAGGGCAATGACCTTTTTTTTGGCCGGAATTTTGAATTAATTTTTCAAGATTTCGTTAATACTGCGAAAGACAACCCAAGTTAGATGTTGATGAATTTCAGCATTGTCGGGCATTAATCTATCTTTATGTGAACGTAAATTGGTACATGAACAGAACATTATATATTTTACTCAGTGTTACTTTAATCCAAGCATCGCTCATCGGACAGAGCACTCAAGGAAGATTCTGCCTCCAATATTTTCCTCAGCCATTAGTTGAGTCATATGTTGATTCGTTAGTGAGTTATTTGACTAAGGAACTGGGTGATGAAGAATCTTTGCTGGATAGCACAACCGAAGAGTATATTGAGCATTTTGCATCTCTGGCTACCCGAAAGTCGAAGTGCGTTTATTTCACCTCGACAGCATCATGATCCATGAAAAGGTAGATGATGAATTGACAAATGCTTACATGATATTACCGGCTCTAAACAAACTGATATCCCGCGATGCAGGAGGGCTTATCAGTCAAAATTATTTCTTAGAGCCCAATGCCGAGCTGGGCTATTTTGACTACAGTATGACCACTGATCCTAGTGATACCAAGCTCATTGAAGGCTTTTTATGTTACAGGTTAGAGCTTACGGAATTGTTTTATGCACCAAATGAAGAATCTCCCCATGAAAAGAAATATATCTTGTATGTGACGGACGAAATCTCGTTGCCGGGAGGTTTTGTTTTGGGAAATAACTTGCAGAGGATCATCGGCTGTCCCCTAGAGGTCCAGGAGCCTCTAAACTCCAAGGTCCGAATTTCATACCGGGCCACCGGTTTGCGCTTGACTTTGCCAAAGGGTATCTTTCAAACTTTGTAACTTTACCGGGGTTACAAATGAATCCCGAGATATGAGATTGAATGTCATTTTTACAATATTTCTTATTGGTTCATCCCTCAATATGTGGGGTCAGCATGAAGATGATCGGGAAGTAATCCGTGCATTTTATGATCAAGCCTTGCAACATCGACAAAGTTATCTTTGGCTTGAGGATCTCTGTGCTATTGGCCCGAGGCTTAGTGGTTCGGAAACATCTCTTCAAGCAATTGCATGGGTCAAAAGCGTGATGGACACCTGTCGATTTGACGCGGTTTATTTGCAACCTGTCATGGTGCCGCATTGGGAAAGGGGATCAGCAGAAAAAGCGATATTATATGATCAAAAAGGTGGTGAGTATCCACTCAGTATCCTGGCAATTGGTGGCTCCGTAGCAACACCAGGTGGAGGAATCCTGGCCGAAGTAGTTGAAATACCGTCATTGACAGCCTTAGATGAACTGGCAAGAGAGAAAATTGAAGGCAAGATTGTATTTTATAATCCTCCCTTTGACCAAACCAACATCTCTACGGGCACTTCATATGGAGCCAATGTAGGGATCAGGGCAAAATGGGGCGGTTAAAGCAGCTCAAAAAGGGGCTCTTGCCAGCATTATTAGGTCTGTCAGCTCGAGTAATGACGATGCACCTCATACGGGTACCGGCTATTATGAGACTTCTGTTGACTCGATTCCGGCCGCTGCGTTGGGGGTGAAGTCGGCTAATCTGCTCCATGATATTTTGCAACTGGCTCCTAATGCCAAATTAAGTTTGACAATGCATGGTCAATGGTTTGATGATGCCCTTTCGTACAATGTAATAGCGGAGATGAAAGGAAACGAGCTGCCCGATGAAATAATTGTAATGGGTGCGCATTTGGACTCTTGGGATGTTGCAGCAGGGGCTCATGATGACGGAGCCGGATGTATGCATGCGCTGGGTGCGCTGAAACTATTAGTAGATCAGGGTATCAAACCAAAACGGACCATTCGGGCTGTGATGTTTATCAATGAGGAAAACGGCACAAGAGGCGGTGAAGAATATGCTGATCAGGCCGTCCAAAAGAAAGAAAAACATATTGTCGCAATAGAAAGTGATGCCGGTGGCTTTACACCCCGGGGATTTGGGGTGACGGCGAGTGAGCCTCAGCGATTGAAGCTGGAAAGTTGGTTGAGTTTATTTCCAAAAAACACCGTCGACTACATGAGTAAGGGAGGGGGAGGTACAGATATCGGACCTTTGCACCGAGCAGACGGAACACCCATGATGGGTCTGAATGTCGATGGGCAGAAAATGTTTGATCTGCACCATTCAGCAAATGATGTTTTCGAAGCAGTTCATCCTCGCGAACTGGAATTGGGAACAGCCTCGATGGCGACCTTGGTTTATTTACTCTCTGAATATGGCCTTTAAGCTTCTAGTTCTACTTTTTTTAACGATTCTACCTCTATCGAGTCGACATGATTTCTATATAAGTGTTTGTTACATCAAGGAAGTTGACAAGCAGCTTCAGGTGACCTATCGGATTTTTAAGGATGATGTTGTGTCTGCCTTGGGCAAAATTGCAATGGAAAATGAGTTTTGCGAGCAGGTTTCATCATATATCCAGTCAAGATTCCAGATCAGTGAGGATAGCCGCAGATTACATCTAAATCTCGTCTCCTGCAATACCGAAGGTGATGGAAAGTTTGAAACCATTAGTTGTATCCTGACTTCAGACGATCATTTTCCAGATGCATCAGCCCTGATGGTACAGAGCACTGTTCTATTAGAAGTGTATGACGACCAGGTAAATATGATCCATGTACAGATGCAGTCCGCAAAAAAATCAATGAATCTGGACCGAGACCGGAAGACTTTTGAGGTTGTTCTCCACTAGTCGACTGGTGCCGAATGACTGATTGACGGTGGCTCTGGAAGCTTTGCCCCGATATTAGGTTAGCTAAGGTCTGGTCTGACCAGATCCTCTTACTAGCCACTTATAGCTGGTCAATTCCTTCAAACCCATAGGGCCTCGGGCATGCAGTTTTTGAGTGCTGATACCTATCTCCGCTCCAAAGCCAAATTCGGAGCCATCAGTGAAGGCTGTCGAGGCATTGGCATAAACTGCGGCCGCATCAACCAACGACAAAAATTGATTAACTTCTGCTTGATTTTCGGAAATGATGGCCTCACTGTGTTTGGAACCATACAGATGGATGTGGTCTAGTGCCTCAGCTAAACTTCCTACAACCTTGATCGACATCTTCATCGATAAGAACTCAGTGCCGAAATGCTCATATCACCGGCACCTTGGCATGATCACGGACATAGCGAATCAGGTTTTCCGAGCCGCGTGGTATAATCACATTGATAAATTCTGTGGCTTCCAGGATTACATTCATAAGTGATCGATCACTGGGAGCCAGAAACACCGCATCCTGAAGACCGTATTTACTTAGGACTTCCTGGATGATTTTAAGGATAGCCAGGTTGGAATAATGTGCATCCCGGCTACCCTTCAGTACCACAGCATTTCCTGCCTTGAAACACAAGGCGAAAACATCAAAGGTCACGTTAGGTCTTGATTCGTAAATATCTCCTACTACTCCAAGTGGTACAGTAATCTTAGTCAGTTGTAAACCGGAACTTACAATGCGTGATTCAGTCTCGATGCCCACGGGAGCTGGTAATACTGAAACTGCAATCAGGGCTCGTTCGATGGTCGTGCGTCTGGCGTCAGTCAGTTTTAGGCGATCATATTTCGGATCTTCCGGGTCCATTCGTTCCAGATCTTTTAAATTCTCAGCGAGTAGCGGTTGGTGTTTCCTTTTAGTAAGCTCCGCTATCTCCATCAAGATTTGATTGATCTGATCACTCTTCAGTCCATTGAGCTTTCTAGTCGCATTACTGGCTGCTTGCAATCCATCTGAAACCAGCTTTTGCTGATCTTTATCAACATCAATTTCTTTCATATGTTATTACCATGTAGTCATAGTGAATCAGGGCCTTGTGACCATTCTGACCTAAATATTTTTCCAACGCATCCGATCCATATTGAGCCATACCCAATGCAACGATCTGTCCAGCTTTATCCAAAACATTAACCAGATCGCCCTTTTCAAAAGGGCTTTTGATACTGATAACGCCCACAGGTAGGAGCGAGGCTGCCCTGTTCGTGTGTAGCAAGGCTGATTTAGCCCCATCATTAACGATCACAGCGCCATGGACCGTCTGATCCTGATAAGCAATCCATTTCTTGACAGAGGAAATATTTTGTTTTCGACAAAAATGAGTCCCCTCTGGTTTTCCGAGATGTAAATTTTTAATTACTTCAGGTTTCTTGCCATTAGCGATATGTACGTCAATGCCCATAGCTGCGAGTCTTCGGCTCATCCGAAATTTGGTTGCCATCCCACCGCGACCAAAGGTTGAAGTCTGATTTGATCGAAAGTGAAGCATCAATGACGAATCAGGATGTACCTGTCGGATTAAAGTTGCTCCAGGATCATCCGGATGACCTTCGTAAACGCCATCTACATTGGTCAGGATGTATAAAGCTTCAGCACCCATCATGGCCGCTACCAAACTTGCAAGTTCATCATTGTCAGTAAACATCAATTCGTCGACGGCGATGACATCATTTTCATTAACGATCGGTATGACGTTTTCGGTTAGTAGCGCCCGGAAACAGTTTCTCATATGCAGATAGTGTTTACGATCTCGAAAGTCTTCTTTGGTAGCGAGTATCTGGGCTACGTGAATCTGATATTTTTCAAACAGTCGCATGTAGTGCTGTAAAAGCTTCGGCTGGCCGATAGCTGCCCAGAGCTGACGCCGCTCCACTCGATTTAAAGACTTCGAAAGTTTAATTTCTTGCCGGCCGGCTCCGACTGCACCACTGCTAACCAGAATGATCTGCTGACCCTTTTCTTTGAGATTGGCAATCTGGGCTACCAGATCACTTAAGATAGCGAGATCTATGGATCCATCTTCGCCAGCTATGACATTAGTGCCAACCTTAATAACAATCATCGAATACTATCACCTTTTTGTGGTGACAAAGATACAAACACGATTCATGTCGACTAGCAAATTAAGAAGATCGTAATCAATGCAGGAACATTGGCAAAAAGAAATGGCGTCCTTATTCCATCGAGCGTATGTCACCGGATCCACTGACCCGGGAATACACTTTAGCTGCATCACCGCGATACCTGATATTTCCACTACCAGAGATTCTCGCGTCCAACTCATCTTTAACCAATATTGTTGCATCACCAGACCCACTGATTTGTATTTTGCAGGTAGAGGCATCCAGATTACGACTATCGACACCGCCAGACCCACTGATAGATATGTCCATTTGGTTGGCCTTTCCTTCAAGCGTAATATCACCTGATCCACTGACTCCCATCTCGATATCCCTTGCTTCAACTTCTAATTTAACATTTCCGGAGCCTGAAACTCTAAGATCCAGATCACCTAGCCCACTAAAACGATTGGTCGAAACAAGGCTACCTGAACCGCTTACACTAACTTCAGTAAGATTATTCATTGTGATATAGATTTTGACCGGTTCTGACCTTTTCACCATTTTATCATATTTGATTTTCAATACTTTGTCTGAAACTTCAAACCGGAGGTTGTCCAGGATATTTTGTTGACCTTCCACAACTACTTTTTGATTATTCCCCTGAGTAATATATACGTCGCAGCTAAATCCGTTCCTAATGCCTTCAAAATGGTCAAGAGACATTTCTTTTTTTATGATGGGTCCTTCTCCTGAAAGCGAACCTTTCCAGAAGTTTTGAGCATGCATCATCGGTGCAAAAAGCAGTGCAGTGGCCAAAAGGCATAGTAATAGTCTATTCATGATTCGTTTAGTTTTCGAGATAAGGACGGTTGCCATGATCATTGGTTGCATCTCCACTTGTCTTCGAGTGAAAATCAGAAACATCATCGAGTGTCGATTCGATCTTCCTGCCGAGAGATGATCCCTTAGATTGATCTAAAATCTCGCTGTAATACCTCCCAGCACGTTTAATCCGAATCCAGGATACCCGTACCATCGTCGATACTGATTTGTAGAAAGGTTGTTTAAGTGAAGAAAGAGACCAAAATTTTCAGTAATAAAATAATCAGCTCCCAGACTGATATCAAATAGCAGATTCGGCTCATCAGGCAAATCCAAATTTTTAAACGGAACTGCATCATTGACAAATACTTCAGCCTTTAGTCGAAGCTGTTGATCCAGCGCAAGATAACTGAGGCCAACATTTCCCTGTAACTTTGGCAAGTGCCAGGCTTTCTCTTCATGATTCAGGTCATAAAAATTTTGCACAATACTGCCGGAAATGTCGAGATTGTCCAATAATCTACCTTTTAGAGAAGCCTGGATATAAATGATATTTGCAGTATCATACAATATGTCAAAGCGATTCCATGGTTTAATTGTATTGACTTCAAATAAGGCCAGGTCATTGGTTGGTTTGAGTCCTGCCTGAGCACTGTATTCAATTCCGGAAATATTTCCCTTTACTCCTGCGTAAAAATCATAGTATTGGCTATTTCGAATCTCGCTCAATTCAGATACAAGGAATGGATTGTAACTAGAGAGTATTTTAAAATTGTTTTTTCGAAGACCACCATCTGCTCCTACAATAAGTGACAGTTTATTCCCAGCGAGGCTAACTAACAATTCAATGTCCGGATAGATAAAATATTCCTCATTTGAACTGGCGAGTTGCGCCCCCATTTTAAAGCGCAACGATGAAGTGCCGAAACTAAATGTGGGATTAATATAAAAGTTATTCAATTTTTGGATCGAAGTGTCCTTGAGCCGGGTGAGATCCGTACCCAGGACTATCGACAACGGATTATCACCAAACCATTTTGTCAGACCGAGGTCAAGATTTAAACCGGTTTCCCGGGTCGCAAAATTATTGGCAAATCGGTATGCATTTACTCCCGCCCAGTAGTTCAGTTTGGCATTGGTTTCATTGCTATTGTATATTTTAAGCCCTACTTCATATAGATTGAGTTTATTCTTTACATCCTCTGCAGTAAAAGTATTTGTGGTGTCTTCATGATCGTAGCCATAAAAGGCATAGTTATCAACGCTAACGGATGTAAATCCATCTACTGAAAATCCCTGATTGGTCTGCAGAGTGCCTTTTAGTAAGAAATCATTATCAGAAAACCGCTGATTCTCATAATTTTTATCACTGGCGCTGTGATGGCTAATCCGAGCAAGTAGATTGGATGCTGACGAAGAGCCAAAGAGATATCCGGCATCGAGATACGGAGAAATCGGATAACCAAATCCAGCTTTAACAAATCCATTATATCCCGGATCCAGCGGATCAGTCGAAATGCCTATGGGTCGGATGGAAGGGGCCAGATACTCAAGCTGCATTAGTTTTTCCTCAATATCATAGTCAAATTTTTGATCGGTTACCTCCTTTACTTCAGGAGCAGGTTCTAGGCGCTGTTTGTTGGCGTCCGCCAGTCTGGCTTCAAAGTTTTTGACGACTTCTACTTTTTCTGTTTGCAGATCCTGCGCATAACCATTGAAGGGGATTAAAGATATCCAGCAAACAATAATTAATATATTGCCACTCTTCATGAGTTTAATATTTATCTATTTTATAAAATTAATTAGAACCGTTATCGATCCGATTCCTTTTCTGTCCTTCCAGCTCGATCTTGGCTACTTTTGATTTAGCAATCTCAACCAATTCCTTATCATCGGAAAAATTATCAATGACTGCTTCGAGTGCGGCACGGGCATTGAAGAAATCTTCTTTGACGACCAAAACGTCACTTAATAAGATCAAACTTTTGGCAACCCAATAAGGGTAGGCTCCACTATCGCTATATGACTTTCGGCAAGATTCCTCTGCCTGATCATAATTTTTCTTTAAATAATGAATTTCAGCGATTAAATATCTGGCCTCTGCGGTGTTTTCATTGTCAGAATTAGCGACCACTTCATTAAATAGCCTTAGCGCTTCATCCAGCTGTTTGTTCTCGTAAACAATTTTACCACGATAAAATTGAGCTATCGCAAGTTCCTCTGATGATGCATTTGGACTGCTCATTACTTTTCCGGCGTAGATACCTGCAGCATCTTTTTTCCCAATCCGGTATGCTGATCGCATGGCACCCATTTGAGCCTCAAATTTAATTTCGGGGTCGTTAGTCAACGATTCTAATTTTGAATAATAATTGTAAGCTTTTTCAAACTCCTCGGCATAGTTATAGCTGATCAAAGCAGCCTTTTCAAGCGAAAGTAAATAATAGGCACTCTGACCTTTCTGAATAGTACTTTCGTAGTCTGCCAGAGCATTATCAAATTTTCTTACTATGCTATATGATTCTCCACGATTGTATACTGCTTGCAATGCATGAAATCGGGGTATTTTGCTAAATACTCCGTAAAGGCAGTGATGGCTCTTTCATATTCTGCATTTTCATACAGGCGCTGAGCCACGAGATAATTGAGTGAATCTTTTTCACCTTCGCCTACTTTATAACCAGGTATCGACTCAACGAATGCTACATAATCATCTGGCCTGTGGAGATCCTGCACATAGATTTCTTCAATGGCAGCTAATGCATCTTTGGCTTCTTTAGATGAAGGATTATTTTTAAAAATGGTTTTGTAGTAGTCAAGAGCCTGTTCTAATTGCCCCTGATTATAACTCACTAAACCAAGTTTCAAGTAGGCAGCATTAAGAAGTTCCGACTTTCCTTTGTATTGAGTGACCAATTTATCAAGAACACGTACTGCATCATTAGGTCGGTCAACTTCGATATACGTTTCGCCAAGTTCCAGAAGTGCATCGTCGGCATATTGTGAATTTGCATGATTATCGACAAGTTGTTGAAGGGCAGTTATTTTTCCATTGTTTTGACCCTTCAATCCCTGAATAATCGCTTTTTGAAACAATGCATATTCAAATCCATTGGCCTGAAGTGCAATCGCCTGATCATAATAATTCTGGGCTAAATCATATCTGTTTCTTTTAAAATTACAGTCTCCTGACCTTAAATACGCATCAGGTAATAATTGACCGGATAAGATTTCATCACCGGTAGGGGCGGCCTGAATCAAACGAATGCATGATTCGAAATGCTTGAGGGCATTATTATGATCCTCCGTTTTTAAATAATTATAACCTTGTGTATAGTGTGCTGCTGCACTTGAAGAGCTTGGAGGCAAGTCGTTGATCCCACCTGCCATGGTTATAAATTTATCGAAATCACCTTTACTAACAGCATACTTCTTTTGATAGTGGTGGATCTCACCAATCCAGAAGGTACAGAGAGCTTTAATTCTTGGATTAACCGGAACAGTTAGCGATTTGGTAAAATAATCAAGGGCAGAACCATGATCTTTTTCAACGTAATCTTGAATACCTTGATAATAAGTCACTTTTTGATACGCTTCTTTAATTCTGGGAGATTGATCGTTAAGACCTTCGATTATTTTAATCGCTCCTTTATAATCTTTGGTATTGACCAGGGTCTCACTCAATAATTCCTGGGCTTCTGTATAATATTTTGACGACGGTAGAAAACGCCTCAAGGTACTGATGGCATCACGATCAAAATGTAACTCAATGCTGAGTTTAGCAAATTGAAATAGGGCATCTTCCTGCAGGGCAGGGTCGAACGAACTCTTAGAAACAATTTGGAAGGCATTTCTAGCCGAAGCAAGATCTCCGGTCTTCAGGTAACAATCAGCCAGATAATACATCGCGGATTGGCCTAGTTCGGTGTCGATCTTATCTAATTGTCGAAAACTCTCAATTGCTTCCTTATACTTACCATTTTGGTATTGCACAAATCCCAACTGATAAAAATCTTCGACTCTCAATTTTTGGAGTTACTTTCATAATACTCCAAGTGGGGTAATGCCTTGGCATAGTCACCCCTTTCAAAATATGCCTGGCCTATAAGTTGATTAATTTCGGCGTCGTTTTTTACGCGGCCATCCTGGACGAGCGGTACAGCATAAGCCAGTAGTTGATCATAGTCCTTTTCGGCTGCATAGATCTGGACGATATAGTATGGTATCTCCCTGCGATAATTTGCTGACTTTTCCGCTACCTTCCAGGCCTTAATCGCCTCTGTATAATCCTGACCGTAAAAGTTGGACATACCATAGTAGTAATGACCACTGTAGTAGTAGGGACCATCTTTGCTCATTAGAGCGCTAAATTTGGCACTGGCTTCGTCATATCTCTTTTTCATAAAGAGACAATACCCGTGACGAAAGGTGATTTCATTTCGTTGCCCATCAGAAAACCCTCTCTGGTCCATCTCCGCATAAAACTCGATAGCCTCTTCGTACTTCTTCTCATTAAAATAATAGTCTGCTAACTCAAGAAGAGCTTCCATTAGCAGCAGGATCGGGGCGATATCGACGAGCGAAATCAAGCATAAGTTTTTGACCATCAGGTTGTTCCAGTCTAACGGCACTCCTTGCATAGTACAATTCCGCTTTGGTTTTTATGGTGCGATATTCCGGCTCATTGACCGGTTGCAATCTATCAAGTACTTTTCTAAATTCTGCCTGAGCCAATCCATAGACGCCCAGGTCAAAAAATTCGAGTCCCTTTTTAAAGTTTGCGTTGGCTTCCGTATATACTGCCGTACGTTGGGCATTCATACTTAAGGCAATGAAACTCACGAAGATGCAAAGTAGGGCATGCTTCCTGATCATAGCTTTTGATTTTACCTTGTTTCTATCCAAAAAAGTCACATTGGGCATTAAGATTGTCTAATCCCTCAGAATTTAGACAAATTTAACACTTTATAATGCAAAAGGTAAAGATTATCTGGATAATATAGATTAGAATTTTATATAATAAGAATATCCGCGCTAGGTTGTGAACTTGTTAGATTGTCCAAATCTTTGGTGCTTCCAAGTCACTCCTGCAAAGCGCTTCCTGGAAGCCGGAATTGATGCTTAAACGACTTCGCCTTAAAAATTATTGATTGCGTGGCTAATTATTTCACAGCAGGTATCCAGCTGATCCTTTGTTATGACCAGAGGAGGGGCGAATCGGATGATATTACCATGTGTTGGTTTGGCCAGTAATCCTTCATCTTTCAATGCTAGGCAAAGATCCCAGGCAGTGGTGCTTTCTGGAGAATCATCGATTTCGATTGCATTGAGCAATCCCTTTCCTCTTACTTTAGATACTAGTGAGCCCTCGCCTGTCAGTTTTTCCATTTCGGATCTAAAGATCTGACCAAGTTTATCAGCATTTTCTGACAGTCTTTCGTCTTTTACCACCTGCAAAGCTGCAGTTGCAACGGCACAAGCGAGGGGATTGCCTCCAAAGGTCGATCCGTGTTCACCTGGTTTTATGGTAAGCATGATCTGATCATCAGCCAGCACCGCTGATACCGGCAAAACACCACCTGAGAGTGCCTTGCCAAGAATAAGAATGTCTGGCCTTACATGGCTATGTTCGCAACAAATCAACTTTCCCGTTCGTGCAATACCAGTTTGAACTTCATCAGCAACAAACAAAACCTGATGCTTCTGGCATAAGTCATACGCCTTGGATAAATAATTATCTGCAGGCACAATGACTCCCGCTTCTCCCTGAATTGGCTCGACAATAAATCCGGCCACATTGGGTTGGCCCAAGGCCTCTTCAAGACTATCGAGATCATCATATGGTACCACTTGATAACCCGGTACAAAGGGTCCAAAATCTTTCGTACTGGAAGGATCTCCAGAGGCTGAAATTGCAGCGATGGTTCGTCCATGAAAATTACCGGTAGCAAAAATGATCTTCGCCTGATTAGTCGCTACTCCTTTATTGGTATACGCCCACTTGCGGCATAATTTGATAGCTGTTTCAACCGCTTCGACACCTGTATTCATTGGCAATACCTTATCGTAGCCGAAGTATCTGGTCACATATTCTTCATATGCGCCGAGTTGATCGTTATAAAAGGCACGAGATGTCAAAGTCAGTGTCTGAGCCTGGCTGATTAAGGCCTGGGTGATATGAGGATGGCAATGCCCCTGGTTAACTGCTGAATATGCCGAGAGAAAGTCAAAATACTGTTTTCCATCAATATCATAAAGAAACACACCTTCACCCCTGGAGAGCACAACTGGTAGTGGGTGATAATTATGAGCTCCATAGTGGTCTTCCAATTGCATAAGGTACTGTGCAGGCGATAGCGTTTCAACTTTGCTCGTCATGTTTTTGAATATTTTGGGTAAAGTTAGTAGTTATTCACAGAGCATGCCTTTCAGATTCAGATGATCATGCTGTTGGAGCCATGTATTCTTCCGATGCTGCGGAATGTACATCGGGTTGATTGTCAATGAGACTGAAACAAAGAAACTAATTTGATTATTGGTTCGAATCTCTTCTGCACAATTCTTCATGAACTTTGATCACCTGCTGAACCAACATTTGATCACCATTATTGTCAATCGTAAAATCAGCCAACTGGAGTCTTCGATACTCCGGCCATTGTTGTTGCATCCGTGCTTTTACCAGGTGAGGAGCAGATGCATCTCGTTTACATACTCTTTCGATTCTGATCGATTCGTCAGCAATCACGACTATCGTGGCGTCTTGTTGCAAATAACTACCTGCATCATAAATCAAGGCAGCTTCCTTCAATGTGTAATATACCCCAGTTTGTTCCTTATGCCATCGTTCATAATCACCCTCAACTGCAGGATGTACGATGCTATTTAAAAGGTTCAATTGCCATGGGTCTGAAAATACCTGTTCGGCAATCCATTTGCTATTTAAGGCTTGATCGTCATTATAAGCTTGGGGACCCAGCAAATCAACGATTTGTTGCCTGATCGACTGATCTGTCAACATCAAGTCCTTGGCTCTGGTATCTGCGTAGTAGATTGGGATACCTAAAACGGCAAAGATTTTTGAAACCGTACTTTTTCCAGCTCCAATTCCGCCTGTGATTCCGATTTTATACATCGCTTTTTTTAAAGAATTTCCAATACCAAAACTAGAAATATCAGAAGAACCAACTAAAAGGGACATCGTTGAGGCGGCTGATGCTTTAGCCGATCTGCAATATGTACTATCAGGGGCTATTCTTGAGTTTGGCCTCGGATCATCGTTTAAAAATCTATTTGATGAAGTTCAGAGATCGAACATGAGCAAGGTTTGTGATAGTCTTGATGATGCAAATGCTACCTTAGATCACTATCTTCAGACTAAGGGTACCGAAGGAGAGATTATTGAGAAGAGTGGCCAATATCTTGTATATCGCAAAAGTGATCGCAAGGTGTTGAAATCAATCAGCTATTCGGAGGCCCGATTGAAAGAAATCATTGCGGGTCATGCTACAAAAGTGTGAGATAAAGACCAAGTGTCGGTTGCAGCTATTTCATTGAGGCTCATTTTGTCAGACAAGTATCAATCACATTTTTATGGAGATTTGCAATAAAATGTAGACCTTTGCCTTACGATTGAAAATCAATTGCCAAAGTTGCAAGCAAACCAAAGTGGCTATATGTACTTAGACAACGTACTCGAAACAATTGGTAATACCCCTCTAGTCAAACTTCAACAACTAAAAGATATACCGTGCACAGTTCTTGCAAAAGTCGAGGCTTATAATCCCGGATTATCGGCAAAAGATAGAATTGTTCGCTATATGGTGGCGAAAGCCGAGCAGGTTGGTAAGATTCGTCCGGGCTGTACCATTATTGAGGCCACCTCTGGCAACACTGGTTTTAGTTTGGCCCTTACCTGTGCCATCAAGGGTTATAAATGTATCCTAACCATTACTTCTAAAGCAAGCGAAGAGAAGATTCAGGGTCTGAAAGCTCTGGGAGCTGAAGTGATTGTGTGCCCGGCTGATGTGGCGCCTGAAGATCCCCGTTCATATTATAGTCAAGCGAAGTCACTGAGGGACCGTATACCGAACTCATACTACCTCAATCAGAACTTTAATACAGATAATATGGAAGCCCACTATCTGACTACGGGCCCGGAAATATGGATGCAAACCAGTCAGAAAATCACGCATTTTGTTTGTTGCGCAGGTACGGGAGGCACAATCAGTGGCACAGGAAGATTTCTTAAGGAACAGGATCCGGATATCAAGGTGATTGCGGTAGACGGGTATGGCTCAGTATTGAAGAAGTTTCATGAAACCGGCATTTATGATCGAAGCGTGATTAAGCCAATCCGCATCGAGGGGCTCGGAAAGACCATCATTCCTGCTAATGTAGATTTTTCGGTAATCGATGAGTTTATCCGGGTGAGTGATAAAGACGCTGCATTGAAAGTCAGGGAGTTGGCCAAAGAAGAAGGCCTTTTTGTAGGCTATTCGAGTGGTGCAGCGCTTCAGGCAGTTTATCAAATGAAAGATGAATTGAACGAAGACGATGTGGTTGTGATATTGCTGTCTGACCACGGAAGTCGCTATTTGAGTAAGATATTTAATGACCTTTGGATGCAGGAGCAGGGATTTCTTCCTGGCCAGGATGTAAGGGACGATGCACTTACGCTACAACAGGGAGTCTCCAACAGTGCAAGTTATTATCGTGACTATTATAAGAGATACAGGCAATTTGTGCGTAAGAGCTATAAAATGATCCGGGATAACTGGCAGTACTAGCAAGTTCTTTTAGATCAGATAATTGACCCAGAAAAAAAGCACGAGGTAGATCCACAAGACATCAAGGTAGTGCCAATAGAGGGTGAGTAAATTAAGTTTTACCTTTTTTCTGGATTGCTAAAGTATAACAAGACGCTGACCGGTTCCATCATTCTCAATACGGCATATGTTTTTGTACCTGACCGTGTCGTCCTGCCGGTAGGCTTTCTTAGACTGGATCATACAAAACGAACAAGCGAGTAACAAAAGGGTGTTAAAGATGAAAATGAGAGGCACTCGGAGAGGTTCGAGTCCCATTTGTATCCTTGTGTATGCGTATGATAATGTGAGACTTAGAAAGAGCGCACTAATTGCTCCAATGAGTAAGTAGACAAAAATTTGATAGGGATGGATCGAAAAAGATTGTCTCGAACTTTGGTCCATTATTTATCTGTTACCTAAAAGTCAAATATTAAATATCAAATAGAATGAGTTGGTTATCTTGAATCCGTCAATTCGTACTTGATAATAATCAATTGCAATATCCTAAAACATTGTGAATCTTTCAAGAAAGCAGATACTACAAGAATTAGAACCTTATGGAGCTCGTTTAGTTGCGGTGTCTAAAACACAACCGGTTGAACGTATTCAATCAATGTATGATGACGGTCAGCGAATATTTGGCGAGAACCGAGTGCAGGAATTACTTGAGAAAAAGGACCAGCTTCCTTCAGACATTGAATGGCATCTAATTGGACATTTGCAACGAAATAAAGTGAAGCAAATCGCTTCTTTTATTGCCATGATTCATTCCATGGACTCAATCGACCTTGCTCGTGAAATCAATAGGCAGGCAGTAAAAAATCAAAGGCAAATTCCCGTTCTGCTGCAATTTCGAATTGCATTGGAAGAAACTAAATTTGGGATCACATTAGATTCAGTGGATCACTTTATGGAAAAACTGTTCGGCGAAAAGTTAGATCACTTGAAAATTTGCGGAGTTATGGGAATGGCTAGTTTTGTTGAAAATGAGCACCAGATTTTGGAAGAATTCCAATCCCTACAGGATATCTTTGAAAGCTTAAAAACGACCTATTTTGATGCAAATCAGAATTTTAAGGAAATCTCAATGGGTATGTCAGGCGATTACCAAATCGCTATCGAGACCGGAAGTACTTTGGTGCGCATCGGCAGTCTCCTTTTTGGCCCAAGAACCTGATAAAAGGTCATCATTACATTTTTATCCATGACTTGATTACCAGCCCCTGATCGGTCACCATAGCAGCGTAGTATAATCCTGGTGGAAGGTGATCAACTGTAAGTTCAAGATCCCTGGTCTGACCCCTCCATGCATAAATGATCGTTCCAGTCGTATTGATAAGTTTTACTTGTTTGATTGAGGATGAAATACTCCGGATGAAGAGCTGATGTTGAACCGGGTTCGGAAAAACATGTATTAGATCTGAACCGTCAGATTCAAGAGTTGGTACCATTTGACCGCTCATGAAAGGTGTTCTGTATAGATTAATGCCTCCTCTCGATGTACCCAGTACCATATCCAAAAAACCGTCACCATCCAGATCACCCAAGACTGGTTTACTGCGAGAGCCGTCCCTTATCTTGGCGATGGGATGGTCAGTGATCGGTTGGAATATATCATCAGGAAGTACATTGGAGATATCGTATAATAAAAGATTGCCAAAACTGGTGCCTACCAGGAGGAGGGTTGTATCCTCACTTTGAAATATAGTAGGAGCCGACATACCAAAAACAGCATTGTTTTGCCTGGCATCGATCCCACCAAACTCTTCATGGTTTTCAGGCGACTCCAGATCGGCTATGAATATCGGAGTTTGGGCGGTACCAAGATTTTTAAAGAAGTTGATTGTACCTCTTTCTTCACCAATGATCATATCGAGTGCACCATCTGCATCAATATCAACGAAAGCGGGGGCACTACTAAACCCAACATCGATATCAAACCAAGGATATTGTATTTCACCCTGTTCAAAAGCCCCATTTTCGATACCTATATTTTCAATATAGATCAGCTTCCCAAACTTATTGCCGATGACTAGGTCCAGGTCTTTGTCGTTATCAATATCCACTGCTGTGGGAAAAGTGCATCAACCTCACCCACTTTTGTCGAGAGATTGAGCCAATCACTAGTGACCAAAGTAAAGCTCGGTTGCGCAGCTGTACCAGTATTCTGTAAAAGAAATAACTGTGAAGGAAACTGAGTCAGGTGGTCCTCATGAAACCGGCTGCCAACAACAAGATCCTTCAACCCATCTCCATTGTAATCCAGCATCAACGGATTTGCCTCGGTTCCAAAATCTAACATTTCATCGTTCAATAATGCTTTTGAATGAAGCGAGTAGGAGAGATTTTCGGCGTCTCCTGGTAGTACCAGGCCAGTTGCACATTTTGTCTTGAATCTTTTCATTGGGTGTAGCTACCAAATCATCAATTCCATCATGATTTATATCCAGAATAGGCACCTGGAAAATAGGGAATTTCGATTCGTTGGTCGGCATTTGGAAAATTGGATGTTTGGTTAACGATCCAGCCGTTGGTTACCGATCCTCCATTCTCCAGATAAAGCATGGTCTCATAGGTAAGGTCTCCTAAAAGCACATCTTTATCACCATCACCATCATGATCAAAAGTAGTGATCGTAGAGCCACTATGCAATCTGGCATTTTGCACCGAAGTAGGACAGGCCAGCGAATCTGACGACAAGATTACATCATTGGTATTAAAGCTTTCTATCAGCCTGCCCCAACATTTGTCTTCGAGGATAAAATCAAACGTATCAACCGGCAATTGTTTTCCCTGGCAAGATTTCGATAGTAATATAGTTTCGTGCCATCTGACTGGAATGTCAGGATGTCCAAATCACCATCTCCATCCATGTCGTCAATTGCCGGGATATCTGTACTCGCTACATAAATATTCGTGACTGTGCCGCTAGAGGTAGGGTAGCCGAGCACTTTCACAGGGTTATTAAATACCTCTTTCACAAATGAGATTTGTCCGTTGATTCTTTCAGCTCGGTAAACATCGATACCTGGCACCCCTGTACTGGAAAATGTAAAGATATCAGGGAGCGAATCTTGATTATAGTCACGCAGGAGCACCCAATCGTGCAACCCGGGAAATATATTTTCATAGTCTGGGGCATGCCGATAGCCGGAAGTAATCGATGTATCTGCTATGAACGCAAGGCTCTTGCCTCCACTTCGATCAAACACATAGATATCAGACAGGTCGTCTCCATTGAGATGAATTGACGAGAATTGAGGACTGTTAAGGCCTCCACCAAATGGGTTGACCAAAACATGGCTCTGAAGATCAGTGACTGGAACTTGCCATCGCGATATCGACTGGGCCGCAGAAGTGGTCACATTAGCACCCAGGATTACAATGACCACAAGAAGTTTTTTGAATTGCGTCATGTAGATAATTGCTAATAGATTCGGTTCTTCCAAACTAAACGAAAAATCAGAGAATATATGAGCTCAAGGGCTGTCATTATTCATCATCATGCTTTTAATCTGCTGTCATGCATTCGCACAACTGAACGAAATCAAATATTAGATAAATTGTTCATATGATCGGCCAAATTACCGATTGATTATTGAAATATCCAATGCAAACGATTCAGAGCAAGTCAAAATCAATGAGCAAATGCAATTCCCCTATCGGCAGTGCTTCAAGAATGGTCGGATCGCTGCCTCCCCAAATGGCGTATCCTTTCTCGTTCATGTGAAGATTATCCTCCAGAAAAATATCCTGAAGTACGACTCCATCTGATCCAAGAGCAGGCGACCAGACATCGGCAAATTTGACATTTTCATGCTCCATGGCATAACTCTTAAGGGCCTGATTCAATTCAACGTATTGATCCTTAAGTTGCCATCGGGCTACACTTGGTTTGGGTGAAATGAAGACAATCTCCGTATTCGGACTGGCAACCCCAATTCTGCTGCATACTTTTTCCGCATCTTTCATGATCTGCCCGATTGATTTGCCTGCACTAATGTCGTTGTCTCCTTCGTAGATAAATACCTGGCATGGCTTAGATTGGAGCACCAGCACGTCGAGATAATGGAGCAAGTCTGACATCTGAGACCCGCCAAAACCACGATTTACTACGTGATACTGAGGATATGTCTCGGCTACATTGCGCCACATTCGGACGCTGGAACTACCCGTGAATATGGTGTGAGGGTTTTCCTTTATTGAAGTTTCATCTATGATTCTTTCTATTTCCTTTTCGAATCTTAATGGGTCCTGAGCCCTTGTCACCAACCCACAAAGCAGGAGGAGGAATAAAAAATGCAATTTCATTGGCATATCTACTATTTTAAGAGTTCTTTAAAACTTGTGCCCACCTGCACATCCGTCTTCTGTAAAATCAAACTGTCATGGAAAACAGAATGGAACTTGTCAGAGCTAGAAACAATCGCACTATTGCGATCATTATTTCATTGCTAGTCCATGCTCTGCTCTTCTACTGGGTTATCAACCAAGGTAGTCCGGAACCAGTAGAGGCAGCGGCCAACGTCTTGATTGCCGAATCAAAATAGACCATGCAGCTGGCTGGAAACGCTATCAATTACGCTACCCAGGTCTTCAGGATTATTAATGAAGTCTACTTCATCGGCATTGATGATCAATAATTTACCATGGTGATAGTCTTTGATCCACTCCTCATACCGTTGATTCAACTTTTTAAGATAGTCCAGACTCATATTACCTTCACAATCCCTTCCCCTCTCATGGATCCTGCTTACGAGGGTCTGAATATTGGCTCTTAGATAGATCAGCAGATCAGGAGCATTGATTTGCGAAGCCATCGTATTAAATAGATCCAGGTAATTTTCGAAATCGCGTGAAGACATCAAACCCATCTCATGCAGATTGGGTGCAAAAATATGAGCATCTTCATAGATTGTTCGATCTTGAATTACCGTATTTTCGCCTTCAATAATTTTGAGCACTTGCTTGTATCGGCTGTTGAGAAAGTATATCTGCAAATTGAAAGCCCAGCGTTTCATATCGTTATAGAAATCAGCCAAATACGGATTGTTATCAGCATCCTCGTAGTGGACATGCCAATTAAAGTATTTGGCCAGCTGAGTACTTAGTGTAGTCTTACCAGCTCCTATATTTCCAGCTACAGCAATATATTTTGGTTTGAAAGTCATGAGTTAAGGTCAAATGACAGATTTTTACGTCGTGCAAAATACAACTATATAATTTTACGGTCGTTCAATAAATCAAGATTGCCGATCTTTGGGATTATTGTGGATGCAATGCAATAAAGTGACATCGGCGATACGCCAAGATTCTGCCACTTTATACCTGATTGGTAGGGTTGTCAGTGTGATTAAGGTCTTCAATTATGGTGTTTAACCGATTATTCATCCAAATTGGTCTTTATAAATATGGCGAATGTTGATAATGCATTAATCTTGAAACTTGAAAAGTTGGCTCGATTGCAGCTTTCTGAATCGGAAAGAAGTAGGTTGAGCAGAGATTTGAAGTCGGTATTGGCCATGGTAGAAAAATTGGAGGAAGTGGATACGAGGGGAGTGGAGCCATTAGTACATATTGCGGAGCAGGAACATACCTTACGGGATGACCTTGTGCTGAATCAGCTTAGTGAAGTGCAGGCTCTCATCAATGCTCCAGAGAAAGAACAATCTTTCTTCAAGGTGCCAAAAGTTATTGAAAGACCATAAACAAGACATACATGGAAGCTCTACCAGTAATTTCAGTCAGAAATCTTACCAAAACCTATCAAATGGGTACCACCGTGGTCAGGGCCCTTCAAAATATTGACCTGGATATTTTCGCGAATGAGTTTGTCGCCCTAATGGGACCCTCGGGATCCGGTAAATCGACTTTGATGAATTTGCTGGGCTGTTTAGATACGCCGACCGAGGGCGAATATCTGCTGGGAGGAGAAAATGTAGCAGATATGGATGATAATCAGCTCGCAAATGTGCGAAATCGAAAAATTGGATTCGTTTTTCAGACGTTTAACCTGCTACCTCGTTTGTCCGCCCTTGAAAATGTTGCTTTGCCTCTGGTCTATGCTGGGATCAATAAAGAAAAGCGTACCGACAAATCGCGGATGGTACTAGAGACAGTGGGCCTTGGAGACCGGGTAGAGCATAAGCCCAACGAATTGTCAGGTGGCCAAAGGCAACGTGTTGCCGTAGCCCGAGCCCTCGTCAATGATCCAACGATTATCCTGGCTGATGAGCCTACTGGTAATTTAGATTCAAAAACTTCAGAAGAAATCATGGAAATGTTTGAAAACCTGCATAAAGCAGGTAATACAATCATCCTTGTCACCCATGAACCAGATATTGCCGAATATGCCCACCGCGTGGTCCGTTTGAAGGACGGTGTAATAGAAAGTGATATCAGGACTCAGGACAAAGTTGCCTAACCTGTACTTTTGTTACCTTCAGTGTGGATAATGAAGGCGAATATGAAGATCTACACGAGAAAAGGTGATAAGGGTACCACTTCGCTTTTGGTGGAGGTGTCTATAAAAAAGACTATATCCGAATTGAAGCTTACGGTACACTCGACGAATTAAATGCCTATGTAGGTCACCTTCGTGACATGACAGGTATGCAAATGACTACCCTGGACGCGGTGCAGAATCAGTTGTTCAATCTTGGTGCTAATTTGGCAACTAAGCCGGGTAATAAACTACCTTTTCCTCATCTAGACCGAACCATCATAACGGATCTTGAACTAGAAATAGACCGAATGGAGGAAAGCCTTGAAGTACTGAGGAATTTTATTTTACCGGTTGGGCACCCCCAGATATCCTGGTGTCATATCTGCCGAACTGTGTGTAGGAGAGCTGAAAGACGGTTAGTAACATTGGCAAATGAGGAGCAGATTGATGAGGCAGCAATTATTTATCTAAACCGTCTATCCGATTATCTCTTTGTCCTTGCCCGAACCATTGCTAACAGTTTAGGTGTTAAAGAAGTAATATGGGATGGCGGGAAAGGCAAGTAATATGAACTTTAGGGATCGCAATCAAATAGCGGCCTTCGCTATTACCTTAGGTAGCATTTTGCTGCTTAGTCTTCTTTTTCCTAATACGCTGAGGTTTAAGTATGAATTTGAAGAGGGGAAAGTCTGGCGATACGACGACCTGATTTCACCCTATGACTTCGGAATTGTTAAGCCCAAAGATGAATTGCAGCAAGAATATGCAATGATCGACAGCTCCTTTAGTAACTATTATATCAAGGATAATGAAAAAGTCGAAGCTGTTTTAGATGCTTTCCAAAGCGATTTTAAGAAGACACTTCTAGCCCAAACGGGTGAAAATCTAGAAATGGTCAGAACCCAATCGCAATCATATGTAGATTACGGTTCTGAATTGATCATAGAGTACTATGGCCTGGGAATTGTGAATAGCGACAGTGTTTTGGATGCCAGGGATATGCAACTTATGCATACTCTCAATGGCAATCAATTGACTACAATCAAACCATTGGATGTCAGTCAGGTAAATACCCTAATACGCAATGATTTGGCGAACTCAAATTTGGTTCATAGTTCCTTTTTGTATCCTTTGATCATACGACATATTCATCCGAACATCTACTTTGATCCAAATTTGACTAACAAAGTGCGAAAATCGGAGAAGGATAAGATTGCAGTGACAAGGGGAAAGGTCTCACGGGGTGAACTTATCATTGCTAAAGGAGGAGTAATCACAAGTGATATAGCACAAAAACTCGAATCATTCAAGATCGCTCACGAACGACAGGTTGCGCAAAATAAATCTCACTGGTTTGTCTGGAGCGGCTACTTCATACTTATGTCTCTACTGCTGGGCGCATTTACCTCCTATTTGTGGCAATGGCTTGATCGCAAGACCTATAGCGTTAAGATGCACCTCTTCATTTTGAGTGGCTTTCTGATGTTCGCTTTTGTTTCCTATTTGGTTGAGCAAAATGGCACTTTGAGTATTTATATTGTCCCTTTTTGCATTGCCCCAATTGTGCTTAAGACTTTTTTTGATGACAAAATCGCTTTTACTTCACATGCGGTTTTGATCATTTCTATCGCCTTAATTTTTTCATTTGACTCGGAGTTTGTTCTTCTCCAGATGGCTGCAGGTTTAGTGGCTTTGGTTAGTAATAAAGTGACCCGGTATTGGACTCCTTTCTTTCGCTCAATCCTTTTTATTGCAATCACCTACATGCTTGGATATCTCAGTTTGACCGTGATCAAAGAAGGAAATCTGAAATCAATTGATTGGAGCAACTATTCCTGGTTTGTGATCAATACGATTCTTGTGCTCTTAGCTTATCCTTTGGTACCCTTATTGGAGCGAATATTTGGATTTACATCGGCCATCTCGCTGGCGGAATTAGGAGATCTCAACCGGCCACTTCTTAAGGAACTCTCATTTAAAGCGCCTGGCACCTTTCAGCATTCACTTCAGGTGGCTAATATCGCTGAAGTCGCAGCAGATGCCATTGGAGCAGATTCTCTATTATTAAGAGTAGCGGCTTTGTACCATGACATCGGCAAAATGAAAGAACCTGAAATATTTATCGAGAATCAGTCCGAACTTAATCCTCACAAGGACCTGGATCCGCTGGAGAGTGCCCGTAAGATCATTGACCATGTGCCAAATGGTGTTATTCTTGCCAGGAAATACGGCTTACCTAAGTCCGTCATCGCGATGATCAAAAGTCACCACGGGACTACCAGGTTGAATTCTTTTATAAAGCAAGTGAAGCTAAAAATGAACTACCGGTAGATGAAACATTGTATACGTACCCGGGGCCCAGGCCCATCACGAGAGAAGAAGTGATTTTGATGCTGGCAGATAGTATTGAAGCTGCGTGTAAAAGCCTGAAACATCCAAAGGAAGCTGATATTCATCAGATGGTGGATCGGATTTTTGCAGTCAAGCACAACGCTTCTCAATTTGCTGACTCCCAAATATCTTATATGGAGATGGAGAAAGTGCGATCTTCAATCAAGAAAGTATTGAAAGGCATCTATCACATTCGGATCGAATATCCAGAAGAGCAAATCACTACCTCAGAGATCGTCTAAACCGGTTTGTAACTCAAGCGGAGTGAGGTAGCCCAATGAAACACTCCAAATATCAATGCAGTGTATAATATGTTTGACAATAAAGTGTTCCAGAAAAAAGGTATCCCTGCAGCATATGCCATCAAGAGCCCATCCCCTGTCTTCGGATAAATCGGATTAGCCAAAAGGAAGCAAAATTTGAAAATAAGAAAAACACAATTGAGGCAGCAATTGATGCAATCAGTATCCGACTGCTAGTCATTTTGCTAATGATCACTTGCCCGATCAATACAATTGCAACAAACCCGAGATACACATACAACATGGCCTCGTTAAACCAGACGAAGCCGTCCATATAGGCGGAGTAAATCCAGTTATTTAAGAGAAGATCACTAATCCACATAGCCATGAGCGGAATGACAATAGACCAAATCTGCTTTCGAAAGTAGTAGGCTCCAAATAAACCGGTGGCACCGACAGCCGTAAAATTATGCCAGTGGGGCAATAGTCGACTTGAGATGGCCACCATAATCAAGATCATACCAATCACAAATCCATTTCCTCCATTTTTCATGCGCTAACAATTTTCTACAAAGCTAAGGTAAACAATCGAATTGGGCAAAAAGCTATAAGATTCAACGGTACAATAAAGCCAATTAGTTACGTATTTAAAAAAATTGTCATGGTTTTTGCATGGATATCTGCAATAGGTCTATTAACCAAACCACACCTAGGATCTCATGGCTTGAAAAGGCTGTGGGATCTTTTTTATCAATCTGCTAGAATATTGGGGATTTCCATCAATCTTATCAGGCTTTTTGGAGGAGCAGGGGCTTTGCCATCCTTGTGATTTCGGTGAGGTCCTCTAGCAGTTTCTTTTAAAGATGTTGTTTAATTAACCTTGCTTCGGTATTTTTGTCTGAAATAAGGTAAGCAGAAACCTGACAAAGGTCAATCTTTAGCAACGCCGATAAGGGTCTTATCCGATGACTATCAGATCCTGCAAGGTGATTAGAGATGGTCTATCGGGTTCACTTGCTGATAAGTCGCGTTGAGATTATAAATAACTGGAATATAAACAAAAGGAAATCAAAACGATATCCTATAGTGCCTTATGGCATTTTTAATCATCATTCTTTCTAAATGATCAGAATACTTTTACTCAGTTTTGTCTTAGTTGGCACGTCTGTGGTTTGGGCGCAGGATCTATCTTGGCAACAGAAGGTAGATTACCGGATGAAGATTGATTTTGATGTCGAGAATCACCAGTTTACGGGTGAACAAACTCTATTCTATTTTAACAATTCACCTGACACACTTTTTCAGATATTTTATCATCTCTACTTCAATGCTTTTCAGCCAGGCAGTATGATGGATGTCCGATCTCAAAATCTACCCGACCCTGACCCACGTGTAGCAGATCGAATCTCCAAGCTAAAACCTGGCGAGATCGGATATTTGAAGATCAAGAACCTGCAGCATGAAGGTGTTGAATTAAAGCATCACACGGAAGGTACGGTCTTGGAAGTAATCCTGGATCAGCCCATTTTGCCGCATAGCGCCACTGTTCTTGAGATGCGGTTTGAAGGTCAGGTACCCATCCAGATACGAAGATCGGGAAGAGACAACGAGGAGGATATATCCTACTCAATGGCACAATGGTATCCAAAACTTTGTGAATATGATTTAGATGGATGGCATGCAGAGCCCTATGTCGGGCGCGAATTTTACGGAGTATGGGGCAACTTTGATGTGGAAATCAACATGAATCAGGACTATACCATAGCGGCTACCGGTCTTTTGCAACATCCTGAAAAAATTGGTCACGGTTATACTGATGAAAAGATTAAGCATAAGAAAAAAGAGAAACTGAGCTGGCGATTTATTGCCAAAAATGTGCACGATTTTGTTTGGGCTGCAGATCCAGATTATCAACACACAAAAATTGTTGCCAGAGACGGTACGGTGCTTCCATTTTTTCTTTCAGGAGACGGAGCGGAATAAAGAAGCCTGGTCCGCATTACCAACCATCATCGCTAAGTCATGGCCCTATATTATTAATAAATACGGACCATATCCATATGGTAGCTACTCATTTATTATGGGAGGCGATGGTGGTATGGAGTATCCGATGGCCACGTTGATTACGGGTGCTGATCGGAGTATTTCCAGTTTGGCAGGGGTGGCAATCCATGAACTAATGCATAGCTGGTATCAGATGATGTTGGCGACCAATGAGAGTCTTTATGCATGGATGGATGAGGGCTTCACTACCTTGGCTTCCTGCGAAGTGATGAATGAACTAAGGAGAACAGGAGATGTTCCAGGTGCTTACACGCCAATGCCTTATGTAGATCTATACAATGGCCTTCGTAACCTGATCAAATCCGGTAGGGAGGAAGCATTGTCGACTCACGCTGATCATTTTACAACCAATTATGCCTATGGAGTTGGTTCCTATACCAAAGGTGCAGTCTTTTAAAGCAATTGGAGTATGTTGTTGGTAGTCAAGTGTTTGATAAAGCCCTATTAAACTATTACTATAAGTGGAAATTCCGACATCCAAGCTCCCACGATTTCTTGAGAGTATATGAAAATACCGCTCATATGGAATTAGATTGGTATCTCGATTATTTTATCAACAGCACTAAAGTGATCGAGTATTTAATTGAAGATATTAGAGCCGAAGAAAATAAGACTCTGGTTACACTTAAGCGCCTAGGTACTATGCCTATGCCTATTGATATTGAAGTCACCTACAAAGATGGATCTACCTCGTGGCATACTATTCCTTTGACCATCATGCGTGGTCAGAAAAGCACTGATTTGGACCACAACTTCAAAGTCGAACCCGATTGGCCCTGGACAAATCCGAACTATGATCTAATCCTGGATCAACCTATTGACAAGGTGAAAGCAGTGAGAATTGATCCTACATTGAGATTGGCAGATTTTGACCTAAGTAACAATTTCAAGGAACTCCAAGACAATTAGCAAGGCATCGTCCGTATTATTTGGTTGAGCAGGATATTGCAATTGGTGTCTCACTCTAAAAACATTGTCTGCGTTTTCAATACCAATTAAGGTCAATATTCCTACATCGCGGAGCTATTTATAGATCTTTTGACTTCACCAGCCAATATCCGGCTAACCACAATAGCATGATGTAAATGAGGCTGGTGACAACAGATTCGGAGCCCGATAGATATAGGCCGGCTTCTCCTTGCTCAACGAGATCTCGGGTGAACGAAACATCTCCCAGTGGCAACGGTGTCAGGTCTTCAAAAGCGTTGGCCGGGTAAAAATGCATGGATCGACCATCGAAAATTCTTCGATGGAACATCCACCGAATCATAGGTTCTAAAAAAAGGGTATAGGCAAAATACAGGAAAACGGACATGGCCGTTTTACGACTCAAAACTGCAAAAAAGATACCCAATGACATATAACCCAAATTCATAAGTAGATAGCGGGGGATCATGTCGATCCGATCTAAGGGCCCAAAACTACTGTCATCCGTAGTGTTTGCCATTCCGAAAAGTATAGCCCAGAGGGCATAATATGCAGTTGAAAGTATGCACAACAATAGGACAAACTCGAACTTACCAACATATATTTGGGCACGAGTGAGACCACTAATGATGTTTTGTCGAAATGTTTTTTGAGAAAACTCATTACTCATCAAAAATATCGCAAAGAAGCCCCAAAAAAAGTACACTAACCAACTGCCCGTATAAGCCAGAAATGACCAAACGGTGGGAAATTGAACCAACATATTGGAAGTGAGTCCCGGAATCGAAATATTCATTGATTTGACAGCCATCAACTGCATGGGTAGTAGCAGCAAGTATAAGCCACCCAATACTTGGAATACTACATTTTTACGAAACTTAAGCCACTCTAATTGAAGGAGATGCACCATCGGATCATTTGTTTACGATTTCTAAAAATTCGGTCTCCAAGCTATGTTTTTTAATGACCAACTGCTGCAAGACAATGCCTTTGTCCATCAGCTGGCGATTGAGAGTAGCAGAATCAAAGCCTTTGGGAACAGTAATTTCAAGGATACTATTGATCCGTCTGATCTGGTTTACTTGGTTCATCTCTCGCAATATCTTTTCTAACAAGACCAGATCTTCCGACTGTAACTCAATGGTCATATCATCCGAGAGAATTGATCCTACCAGACCTTCGGTCAGAAGTCTTCCTTTCTTGAGGATGGCCACATGTGAGCAAATCTTCTCGACCTCATCAAGCATGTGACTGGCCATAATGATGGTCTTGCCTCTACTGGCAATTTTCAGAATAATGGACCGGACATCTGCAATCCCGGCTGGATCGAGTCCATTGGTTGGTTCATCAAGAATGAGGACCTCTGGATCGCCTACCAATGCCGCCGCGATTGCCAATCTCTGACGCATACCTAGTGAGTATCCCGAAAATTTAGACTTCCTCCTCTCTTTCAGCCCTACCAGCTCAAGCAGTTGATCAAAGTTCGTTTCTTTGCTCCGTTTTATATGCCGAATGATGGCCAGATTGTCGTCAGCGTGCAGGTATGGATAAAAATTTGGAGTTTCAAGCAGGGCACCTAATTTGGTTCGAACATGGTCACCGTACTTATCTTCAAACCAATGAAAAGATCCCGAATCCTGATGAATTATCCCTAGTACAATGCCAAGTATGGTCGTTTTGCCACTACCATTCGGACCAAGTATACCCCAGATCTCGCCCTGCTGCACCTGAAGGTTTAGGCCATTGAGGGCCTCTATGTTACCATAAGACTTCGAGGTGTCTTTAATCGATAAGACATTCATGCCGTCCAAGATAATGCGAACTTACCGGATTTGTCAAACAATCAGACAGATCCCATGTTGCAATCGATTTGAAGTAAGTACACGAGTCACTTTACCTTTCGGTTGAATCAGTTTTGAAAAGACCAAGGGCAGCATACAGTTAGATCGGATAAATGCCTCACTTTCTTTGTCCGTCTTCATTATCTTAAGGGCAACTTTCCAGGTCTTGTGTGATATGTTACATATTGAGAAGCTAAGCGTGGATTATGTCACAACACATGGTGTGGTCAAAGGAATTGTTAATCTCAATTTAGCCATTCGAAAGGGGTGAAATTGTTACGGTTCTTGGCAAAACAGGTTCAGGAAAATCAACACTCTTGAGGTGCATCCTCGGCAGTTTGAGTCCAAATGCAAAGATCGATCCCTCTGCTATACTAAGGGTGAATGGTCACGATATCCTATTCAGTAACAAGCCAGAAACAAGGTCGCTTCGAAAAAATTTCATGGCTTCAATGCCACAAAACCCACTATTGGCTCTAAATCCAACGATGACCTGTGGTAGCCAGGTAGCAGAAGTTATTACAGGCAGGAGAAAAGAAAAAAAAGCTATCGTACTCGATCTTTTTGAAAAGGTATATTTGACAAAGCCTGAAAAACTTTATTATGCTTATCCCAACCAGGTATCATTAGGACAACTGCAACGGGTCAGCTTAGCCATGGCTCTCGCCGCCAAACCTCAACTTCTGCTGGTTGATGAACCTTTTTCATCTCTTGATGCCACTAACGCATATTTACTTAGTTCCTTGTTCAGAGATCTATCCCGTCAACAGAAGATTACTTTCTTAATGATCACGCACGATCTTAAAGTGACCGAGACACTGGCCGATTGCTGGATTTGGATGGAAAATGGAGCAATATTGCTGGAAGGGTCAGGATCCATTATTCAAATGCAGGATTTACCTATTGAGATCGGACAAGTCGTGAGGTCTGCGAGTTTGGTGAATGATCACAAACCCAAATTGAATCCTGGCACCGAAGCGCTTTTGTCCCTAAGTAATGTGGGTTACCGGTATGAACGAAGAAAGAGATTAAGTATTCGCAAGAAAGAACCATCAAGAGCAATTTCCGGGATAAACCTCACTATATATCGACATCATGTATTAGGTCTTGTCGGGCAATCTGGTAGCGGTAAAAGTACCCTTGCTAAAATCATAGGTGGACTTATAATTGATTTTGAAGGCCAAT
Source organism: Saprospiraceae bacterium (assembly GCA_016711125.1). Lineage (GTDB taxonomy): Bacteria > Bacteroidota > Bacteroidia > Chitinophagales > Saprospiraceae > JABDMH01. The sequence continues at coordinate 187,387 of JADJTQ010000012.1, forward strand.
TAAAACGGCACTTTGTCGAAAATCGACCCTATTTCAAGCATGTTCAGTACATCATGCAGGATCCAGCCTCCTCGTTGCCACCTCTTCGATCTGTCGGAGACATCATTCTTGACACGATTGCTGCATATTTTACAGAGATTGGCAAACGCGATCGTCTTTTGCTCCTACAGAAAGTACTTAAAGATGTGGGCCTTTCAGATGATTATCGATCTAAATTCCGCTACCAGCTTTCGGGAGGTGAAAAACAACGCATCATTCTGGCTAGGGCATTGGTCGTTCGTCCTGAAATTCTGGTCTTGGATGAATCATTGAGTGCTCTGGATCGATATATGCAATTTGAGATCTTACATCTGCTTGAAGATCTGATGAACAATTATAAGCTGTCCATAGTCCTGGTCAGTCATGATCTGGATTTGGTAGAAAACTTTTGCCAGACCTTGATATATCTGGAAGAGGGGAGAATCAGATTTGTAGGGAAAAGCAACGACCCCGCATTTCAAACATTGAAAGAATCAAAAAATATTTTGCATTGATGCAACCAAATTGCGTTCACTTACGTCTATTGTTTATGAAAACTTTAAGAAATGGATCATCTTGATTTAACACTTATTAAAGTTATTCATTATACATTTGCTCAACGAAACCTTACTAAATGAAAACTTTGCGCACATTCGGGATCATATTGTTGATCATGATATCAGCAGCATGTTTCCTGTATTTAAACTACTGCCCTGAGAGTTACGGCGATTTTTCGGTCGGAACTTCCGAACTAACCGATGTAAAGATTTCTAAATTTATTGTGGAATCTCTCAAGAAGGTCGCTTTAACTTACTTTTAAGATGATCTGATCAGATTTGGTGACATCATAGCCATTCAAGAAAGATTTTATATCCATTCGCCTTTTACCCGGCATCTGTAATTCCAAAATCTCAAGATATCCGTCAGTAGTAAAAAGGACCAGTTCCTTTTTTCCATCAGAGATTAGTGTGCCACTAGGTATCTGATGGCTTACCTGTTGATAACTGGATTTATAGATCTTTACGGTGAGATCATCGAGCTTCAACCAGGCACCAGGATAAGGCGAAAGACCTCTTATAAAATTGTAGATTTCCATAGTCGTTAGATCTCGTTTGATCTCACAATCCTCCGTGAATATTTTCGGTGCCTTCGTACACAACGAGTCATCCTGAGGCTTGAGGCCTGCTATTCCCGTCAACAATGCATTAACGGTTTTGACGACCAGAGGAGCGCCCAAAACCATCATTTTATCGTGCAATGATCCCGCATCATCCTGTTCACTAATTGGGATTCTTTCCTGAAACAGGATACCACCAGTATCAATTTCTTTGGCAATGAGGAAAGTGGTTAAACCTGTCTCTTTTTCACCATTGATTATTGCCCAGTTAATCGGCGCAGCACCTCGATAACAGGGGAGGAGGGAAGCGTGCAAATTGATCGTGCCGAATTTGGGTATAGACCAGATAACTTCGGGCAACATCCTAAAAGCGACAACTACCGCCAAATCTGGTAATAAAGACTGAAAAGTCTCGATAAAGGCCGGATCCTTAAGTTTGAGCGGTTGTAATATCGGCAGTTGGTAGTTGTCGGCAGCTGTCTTGACGGCTGATCTGATCACCTGATTCTGGCCACGGCCGCCAACCTTATCTACCGCTGTTACGACTGCTACTACATCTAAATTTTCCTGCGCCAATAAAGCTTCCAGGGTTGGCACTGAAAAATCAGGTGTACCCATAAATACGATCCGATGCTTTTTAGTCATGTTGCGAATTTACATTTCATTTTGCTGGAATCTAAAGCAGAATCAGAATGAAAATGATTCGAATTCATTTCTGGCAAGAGATTTGGTCGTATCAACTCAGTTGGCATTCCTGATCGTTGATCGATATATTCTATCTAACGGAAGATTCGTTAACGAATTTGGGGGAATAGATCGTGGAAGTATTGGCCAATACCAAAATATTTGAGTTTATTCGTGGTTGAAGACTTTAACCAAAATTACAAATGACAGCTAAGGAGTTCTTGTTCGCATTGCCGGAGAAAGTCAAACCTGAAACGCTTGATGGTTTGGAGACGACCTTTCATTTTAATATCTCCGGAGAGGGAGGTGGGCAAGTAACCGTGCATGTGAAAGATGGTAAATGTACGGCCGAAGAAGGTCTACAAGGGGAAGCTAGATGTGTCGTAGCTGCAAAAGAGGATAATCTGATGAACGTCTTAAAAGGTAAAATCAATCCGCTGATGGCGATTTTAACCGGTAAACTCACAATCAGTAATCAAGGCGAGATGCTTAAGTATGCTAAGATATTTGGTCTAATGTAGCCAAATGGACACTTAATCAGCAGGTCTCAAAACCAAACCGATACCAATCCCATTCTGATATCCATTGAACATAGGTTTGATCGTCAATGAAAGATCTTCATTCATGTCAAAAGATTTCAGATGACCATCAACATAGGCATCCAGAGCGGTGATCGCATACATACCAAAAAAGCCAACATAAGAGAGTTGAAGATTTTTGTCGTAACTATTGCGTATCCGTCTTAAGGTTTCGGCATCACGGATGATCCCGGTAAACTCATGTTCAAGACCTGCCACTTCTAAGCCATAAGCCGTGCCAAATTGGTCTCTGCCCTGCTTATTGAATTGTACAAGTTTTATCAGGGCGACAAAACCTCCCCACACAATGGGAGCCTTCCAATATCTTTTATTATAAATCTGTCCGGAACCAGGTAGCACCAGCGAATAAATGGCTGACCGATATGGATTGGGATAAGGTTGGCGCCAGGCAATCTTAAAATAACCTTTTTTCTTGGCGTTGGTTAGTTCGGTGGGTGTAGAGCTTTGATCAGTTGCATTTGATTGTGCCGAGGCAATTTCTGCCAGATAGAGAAGGCCAAAGAGGCAAATGACTAATCCGGACCGTCCTTTCATATGGGCTAAAACGAATGAAAGGATGGATTAGTTGCTATCAAAATAGTCCAGGATTTCATTGAGGTCATCATCAGATTGAAAATGGATGATCAAAGTCCCTGTTCCTGAATTTTTACGTTTCATCTCGATCTTGGTACCCAGTTGCTTGGCAAGATGATCGACCGTATGCTGATATTCAACGGGCAATTTTGAAGTCACAGGTGTTTTCGATCGATCAGGGATAAGGAATTCTTTGACTAATTTTTCCGTAGCTCTTACCGAAAGATCATCTTCCAGCACTCGCTTTAGGGCAAGCAATTGCCCTTCCTGACTTGGTATCGAAAGAAGTGATCGTGCATGGCCCATACTGATTCGATTTGATTTCAAAGCCTGCTGCACAACCGGTGGGAGTTTTAGCAATCGAATGAAATTGGTGACCGTACTTCGGTTTTTTCCAATCCGCTCGCTGAGAGCTTCGTGTGTCAACGCACATTCGTCTATCAGACGTTGATAAGATATCGCAACCTCCACTGCATTTAATTCAGCTCTTTGAATGTTTTCAACCAGAGCCATCTCCAGCATTTCCTGATCATTGGCTTCTCGTATGAAGGCAGGGATATTTTGCAATCCAGCCATTTTTGATGCTCGTAGTCGTCGCTCACCAGCAATTAGTTGAAAGCGCTCTCCGTCCAATTTTCTAAGTGTGACGGGTTGAATAAGTCCAAAAGTCTTAATCGATTCAGCTAGCTCTTCTAGCGCATCCACATCAAAGTCATTCCGAGGCTGAAAGGGATTGATCTCTATTAAGTGAATTGACACCTCATTGATAGGAGTGGAGTTATTTTTCATTTCCTCCCCGACAGGTGCTCTTGATTTACTTGTATCACCTAACAGAGCCCTAATGCCTTTGCCCAGTTCTTGTTTGTCAACTTTAGCCATTTCGTTTTATTCGGCAGATACCTTTGCGGTAATCTTGTTTCTTCTTAAAAATTCCTTGGCAAGGTTCAGAAAATTAATGGTTCCCTTGCTATTGACATCGTACATCAGGACAGGTTGATGCATACTCGGAGCCTCACTTAGTTTAGAATTTCGATGGATGATTGTGTCATAAACTATATCATCCGCATGGCTTTTAACCTCATCTACGACTACATTGGCCAGCCTTAGTCGACGATCGTACATACTCAGTACGATTCCCTCAATCTCCAGATTTTCATTGAGTTGCTGTTTGACCAGTGCAATGGTATTCTTTAATTTATGCAAGCCCTCTAATGCAAATATTTCACATTGGATCGGAATAAGCACAGTGTCAGCTGCTGTCAAAGCATTTACGGTAATGATACCCAAACTTGGAAGACAGTCAATAAATATAAAGTCGTAGTCATCTTTGATCTGAGCAAGTGATTCCTTGAGAATATATTCCCGCCTGAACCGGCTGACTAACTCCAACTCGGCTCCAACCAAGTCAATGCTACTGGGCATGATAAATAGATTAGGAGTCTCAGTTCTCATAATGACCTCGGCAGGATGTATGTCGTTGATCATGCAATCGTAGGTGCTTCTCTCGATAGCGATGGGCTCGATACCCACACCAGAAGTAGCATTCGCTTGTGGGTCAGCGTCGATTATCAATACTCTATATTCCAGTATCGCCAAACTGGCTCCCAGATTGATGGCGGTGGTTGTTTTACCAACTCCACCTTTTTGATTGGCTATAGCTATAATTTTACCCATAAGATTCAGATGCAAAACAACGATTAAAATAAGAATTGTTCCCCTACTTGGGGTAGTTTCAACTCGAGGCCGGCCTGCTCAAAGGCGATAATAGCCGCCTGGTGATCAATTTTGATGGGTGTAAAGGTATCAAAATGACACCCGATGACCTTCTTGGTTCGGACCATTTTTGCCGCGAGTACAGCATCATGGGCATCCATGGTAAAGTGACCTCCCACCGGCATAATCGCGAAGTCTATTTGACCACAGAGCTCAGGAATCAATTTCATGTCAAGGGTGAGGCATGTATCTCCGGCCAGGTAAAAAGTTTTATCCTTGACCATAAAAACAAACCCACACGGATTTCCTCCGTAGTTACCATCAGGCAAACTACTGGAATGTATCGCGTTTACCAACCTGACCTTACCAAAAGGTCCCTGCCAGGTGCCGCCATGATTCATGCCCAAACCATTTAAGCCCTTGGTGCCGAACCAACTTGCAACTTCATAATTGGCTATAATCGGTGTTTCCTTGCTGGCGATAACCCCCACATCAGCAATATGGTCACCATGACCATGAGTCAGGAAAATAAAGTCAGCCTGGATATCACTTGGGTTGAGATGACTGGCAATCGCATTGCCACTAATGAAAGGATCTACAACAACTTTGTGACCTTCAAAGTCAAACCAAAAACAGCTATGCCCATAGTAGGTGATGTGAATCATATGATGCTTTACGATGCCTCTCTGAGAAGATTGCAGATAGCAAAAGTATAATAATCCTTCAACAATTGACGGATTAGGCTGGTTATTACTCCTATCTTTATTTGAATGACATAGACTGATAATTACTTTGATTTGCCGTGCGAACAGAAATGGCAACCCGACCTTCCAAATTACAAATACAATCCATCAGATGTTTGCTCAGCAATCCGACTCAATGATAAAAGTACTTAAATTGACATCCCTTCCGACTGATTTTCATGGCAAGAAAGCCCGTCTGACAGGTGTTTCAACCGGTCGTGTAGGCAATCTTCACGGTATGGAGCATCTCACGAATATTTTAAATTATCTTCAGGTTGTTGTTTTCCTCAACCGGTTGCTTTTATCATCTATTCACCAATTTAAAGGACGATGGCGATTGATCTAAATGAAAAGTAACACAATGCAAATACTGCAAAAGCTAGTCGACGATTTTGTCAATTCTTAAGAATGGGTCATCAACAAGTCATCGTAAAAGACCTTGGAAGGATCGCTTATGCAGATGCTCTGGAAGTACAGCGTGATCTCTTAGGTAGTCTGGTAGATTTAAAAAAGCAAAACCGGCCAAAATTAGTCTCGGATAGGGTGGTACCCCAACATTATTTTCTCTTCTGCGAGCACGATCCTGTGATCACCCTTGGTAGAACGGGAAGTGAGCAAAATCTTCTTGTAAATGCCGCGCAGCTTGATAAGGAGGAAATCTCTTTTTACAGAACCAATCGAGGGGGAGATATTACATTTCATGGACCGGGCCAAATCGTGGGATATCCAATTTTTGATCTTGAATACTTTTTTACAGATGTCCATAAATATGTGCGGTATATCGAAGAAGGAGTCATCCGCACTCTTCTGACTTTTAACATTCTCGGAAAGAGGGTGGAGGGCTATACGGGTGTTTGGCTGGAGGCGACCGATAATCGACCTGAAAGAAAAATTTGTGCCATTGGTATTCACTTGAGCAGATGGATTTCAATGCATGGTTTTGCTTTTAATGTCAATACGGATCTCCGGTTTTTTGATAAAATTATTCCCTGTGGAATTTCTGATGATAGTAGAGAGGTAACCTCTCTTGCTAAGGAACTCGGTCATGACGTAGACTTGAAAGAAGTGAAAAAGATATTGCTTGACCACTACGCTCAATTGTTCGAATTTGATTACTTCATTGAGTAATTATTAAAACCATAATATTAAGCTCAGTAGCTTCAAAAGAAAATTGATTCACGAAGTGACTCGAGATTTTGAGATAGTCATGACCCTGATAGCTTACTAAAAAAATCTAACCGCCTTGGAGATTTATTGCGTGGAAATTTTGATAAGGATGAATATCATCTGAACCACATATACTTCACGAAACATTCAAAGATCGGAAGTGCCACATCCGTGCATAATTTCTTATTTCGCTGAGAACAATTTCAAGAAAATCCTTCAGAAAAGAGATAATCCCCTAGAGGATGTTGAAATACTCTCTATTTCAACAGGCCTCCTAGACATTAAATCGAAAATGCATCACATCTCCGTCTTGTACCACATACTCTTTTCCTTCTACTGCCATTTTGCCCGCTTCTTTGACCGCAGCTTCAGATCCATATTTAATGAAATCATGATATTTGATCACTTCCGCACGGATAAATCCCTTTTCAAAATCTGAGTGAATAACACCGGCTGCCTGCGGGGCCAACGAACCTCTACGCACAGTCCAGGCTCTTACTTCTTTTTCTCCTGCGGTAAAATAAGTAATCAGGTCCAATAGCCTATAGCCTGACCGGATGATTTTATGTAAACCGGGTTCCGTTAGACCCAAATCATTTAAAAACACTTGACGGTCATCCTGATCATCAAGCTCCGCTATATCTGCTTCAATTCCTGCACAAATAATGATATGTTCGGAGTGATCATCAGTAATGGCGATTTCAAAGGCTTGCGTGTAAGCATTTCCATACAAAACAGCCTTTTCATCGACATTACAGGCATATAAAACCGGTTTAGCGGTGAGAAGCATTGCTTCATTTACCATTTCATCTCCAGCTTCGCTCATCATCAGGAGTCTTGCAGGTTTTCCGGTGCTCAACTGTGAAATGACAAGCTCAGCGGTTTCTACAGCACTCTTTGCTTCTTTAGTAGCAGCTTTGGCTTGCTTTCGTAATTTATCGAGTCGCTTTTCCATAGTCTCCATGTCCTTCAGAATTAACTCGGTCTCGACAATCTCCTTATCCCTTACAGGATCGATGGATCCGTCGACATGTACTATCTGGCCATCATCAAAGCAGCGTACCACATGAATGATTGCATCGACTTCCCGGATGTTTGCCAAAAACTGGTTTCCTAAACCTTCACCCTGGCTTGCCCCCTTGATCAGTCCGGCAATATCGACGATTTCGATCGTTGTAGGTACAACCGACTTTGGTTTTACTAGTGCAACTAATTTATCCAGTCGTTCATCGGGCACGGTCACCATCCCAATGTTGGGTTCTTTCGTTGCAAAAGGATAATTCGCTGCCAAAGCATTACCAGAAGTCAGCGCATTAAAGAGCGTAGATTTTCCTACATTTGGTAAACCAACAATGCCACATTTAAGAGCCATAATACCTTATTTATTACAAAAGCAGCGCAAAGATAGAATTACCTTTAAGAATTCGTAACTATTGCCGGTTTTGATGGTTTTATCTCCCTTTTATCCCCGTCGATAAAATGTAAAAGTAGAGTGAGTCATGAATTTTTTAGCACATACTTATCTTTCTTTTAGTGTACCTGGTCTGATTGTTGGCAACTATCTTGGTGACTTTATTAAAAACCTGGAAGTCGTTAAGTTGCCTTCTGCAGTAAGAGAAGGTATTCAGTTACATCGGCACATCGATAGCTTTACGGATAGTCATCAGGCCGTGAAAGCTGGAACGAAACTTTTACATAAATCAATGGGTAAGTATGCTCCTGTAGTACTTGATATCTATTTTGATTTTCTGCTTTCAAAAAGGTGGTCTGATTTTAATGACGTGCCGTTAGATAAATTTTGCGAAGAATCTTACGGGGCACTTTTGTCCTTTCGATCGATCATGCCTCCTCTTATTGCAACCCGTATGCAAAAAATGATTTATGATCGATGGTTGGAAAACTATAAGACCTATGCTGGTCTTCAGAGAGTATTTGGGTTTTTAAGCCGACGAGCTAAGTTCAAATCCAATATCGATAGAGCACCTGAGTTTTTAATGCCAATTGAAGGTCACCTGGAGACCGTATTCATGGACTTTTTTCCCGATATGATCAATTCTGTCAGAAATCAAACAGTAACGATGCCAAGCGCTGTTTGAGCATCGTAGAAGTGTGAACAGTAAAATTAAATAAAGGCATCATTTTTAATGCCACGATCAGGATGTATTTTAAAGTTTTCCTGATCTATTCTGTTATCCCTCAAAATGAAATGACAGTGTAAAGGTGCGAGAAAGGACATTCTCCAAAATATTAGATTGGACGATGCGCTCATTGAAAATCAAAATGTTGTTGATCCCCTGAGTAAATTTTAATTCGGGAGATAAAATAAAATAAGGAAAAAAGAACTGAAACCCAAAACCAGCTTCAACAGAAAAGTCAGTAGGAGAAATTTTTAGAATTCTGTCTTGTTCAGTTCTACGGGCTTTACTGGCAATATCAAAGCTGTATTTAATGCCACCTAATACATAGATTCTCATATCATTATAGGGTTCTGATTTAAACCTTACATGAAAGGGTACCTCAGTAAAAACAGACTCAATCTTAATATTGTTGAATTGACTGGGTAAGCTAAGATCTTTGTAGCTAATATTACGTTCTGTGAATGAAAATCCAGGCAAAAGTCGAAAGTCAAAGTACCGGCCAATCTTTAAGTTGGATACTACATTCACATTATATCCGGGTCCCGTAACCGACTCTACCGAAAGAATTTGCTCTTGCTGATTAAAATTTTTACTCCTGAAGATATTGTAGTCACTGGAATGGAATGCGAGTGTCAAACCAAAATAGTATGGTTTGCCTTGCTTATTCATAAAATTATAGTTGCCTCTTCCTGGTTGTTGTTGAGACCAAAGCGAAGTGCCAGCAAGTATTAAGATCAGAAATATGATTATTTTTGCCTGAATATAGGGCGCATATACCTAAAGTGAGAGATTGATAATTTGTCGTTTGAAAACCGGCTTTTTCCAATACTTTTACAAACTCCATACCAGCTGGAAAAACTTGTGAAGATTCAAACAGATATCTATAGGCTTTAGAATCTCTTGAAGTGATTTTCCCGATGAAAGGTAAAACGTATTTAAAGTAAAGAAAGTATAACTGTCTGAAAGGGGTAGCCGTTGGTTTAGAAAACTCCAATACAGTCAACCGACCTGAAGGTTTTAGTACTCGGTGGCATTCTTCAAGTCCTCTTAAAGTGTTCTCAAAATTCCGCACTCCAAAGGCAACGGTAATGACATCGAAAGTATTGTCATCAAATGGCATATTCTCTGAATCACCCTGCTGAAAACTGATCTGTTCCTCCAAAGCTCGTTTTTCGATTTTCTGACGGGCAATTTCCAGCATATTGGCCGAAAGATCAAGACCTACTATCTTACAATCTGGAGCCCTTCGAGCAAGTAGAATGGCCATATCTCCCGTGCCCGTAGCAAGATCAAGGGCAAGATGAGGTTGGTGTTCCAATACTTGCTCGACTGCTCTGCGTCTCCATTGCGTGTCGATGCCGGCTGACAACAACCGATTCAGTAGATCATAACGAGGTGCAATCCGATCAAACATCGATTGTACTTGTCTTTTCTTTGCATCGCCATCCTTGTATGGTGTCACATTCTCGTGCTGCATAAAACTCAAATTTTTCTTAAATTGCATACGAAGATAGGCCTTCAAAATCGGATAAATACATGTCCTCCTTCAACTTTGAATCATTACCCAAGGATATTGATTGAAAATGCTAAATTTTCTGCCAGGAATTTCTTAACTTCGCGCCGCTTTATGAAGAACATTTAAAATTTTTAAATGGCTGATAATCAGAAAATTATACCGATAAATATCGAGGATGAGATGAAAGCCGCCTACATTGACTATTCAATGTCGGTGATTGTGGCTCGTGCTTTACCAGATGTGAGAGATGGATTAAAGCCCGTACATCGTCGTATTCTCTATGCAATGCATGATTTGGGACTGACCTATAACAAAGCGCATAAGAAGTCTGCTAGAGTAGTGGGAGAGGTGCTGGGAAAGTACCATCCTCACGGTGACTCATCCGTATATGATGCCATGGTCAGGATGGCGCAGGATTGGTCGCTGAGGTATCCGCTGATAGATGGTCAGGGCAACTTCGGGCACATAGATGGTGATAGTCCCGCAGCAATGCGATATACTGAAGCCCGCCTGGCCCGAATTTCTGATGACCTGCTGGCCGATATTAAAAAGAATACAGTCGACTTTGCGCTCAACTTTGATGATTCCCTGGAGGAACCTACTGTCCTTCCAACCCGTATACCCAATTTGCTGATAAACGGCTCGTCTGGTATCGCAGTGGGTATGGCGACCAATATGCTGCCTCATAATCTCAATGAAGTGATTGATGGTATTGTGGCCACGGTAGATAATCCGGACATTACCATAGAAGAGCTTTTTCAATATATCAAAGCGCCCGATATGCCAACTGGCGGCATCATCTACGGCCTCGAAGGGGTACATGAGGCCTATCGTACTGGTAGAGGCAAAGTGGTTGTGCGAGGGCAGGCTGACATAGAAACCACCAGCTCAGGTCGAGAACAGATTATTATATCAGAGGTACCTTACCAGGTCAACAAGTCTAACCTGATCATGAAAATGGCCGATTTGGTCAATGACGGAAAAGTGGCCGGTATCAGTGACATTAGGGATGAATCTGACAATCGCACCGGGATTCGCATTGTAGTTGAGCTGAAGAGGGATGCAATGAGCAGCGTTGTACTTAGTCAATTGTATAAGTACACTCCTTTACAATCATCTTACGGTGTTAATAATGTGGCGCTCGTCAATGGCCGTCCACGTATACTGAATTTGAAGGACCTCATTGTTGAATTTATTAAATTCCGGCTTGAGGTCATAGTGCGCAGAACTCAGTTTGATCTTGAGAAAGCAGAGGAGAGCCCATATCCTTGAAGGCCTTCTGATCGCCCTGGACCACTTAGATGAAGTCATTCGGTTGATCCGAAACTCAAAGACAGTCGAAGAAGCCCGTGAAGGCTTAATGACTCAATTTGAACTTACAGAGATCCAAGCTCGGGCAATCCTAGATATGCGGTTGCAGAAGCTAGTCGGTCTAGAGCGGGATAAGATCAAACAAGAATACGATGAGATTCTGAAAACCATAGCTCTCCTAAAGTCCATCCTGGAAAGCGAAGAAATGCGACGGAACATTATTAAGGATGAGATGTCTGAGATTCGGGAAAAATATGGTGATGAACGCAAGACCAGGATAACCTTTGCTGAAGGTGAGATTAGTATAGAAGATATGATTCCCAATGAGGAGGTTATCGTTACCATTTCTCATTTAGGATATATCAAACGTACCAAAGTAGACGAGTATAAAATCCAGGGTCGTGGGGGTCGAGGTTCTCGTGGTAGTAAAACCAGAGATCTCGATTTTATTGAACATATGTTTATTGCCAGTGCCCACAACTACCTACTTCTCTTTACGGAGAAAGGTCGATGTCATTGGCTGCGAGTTTATGAAATCCCGGAGGCCTCAAAAACGAGTACGGGAAGAGTGATTCGCAACATCATTCAAATTCCGCAAGACGATCAGGTAAAAGCATTTATTATTATTGAAGACCTGACCGACGAAGACTATATCAACAACAACTTTATTGTTTTTGCTACGAAAGACGGGCTTATTAAGAAGACCTCGGTTGAAGCATTTTCACGTCCCAGGATCAACGGTATAAATGCGATTACTATCCGGGATGAAGATCAATTGATCGAAGCAAAGCTGACCAATGGCAGTAACGAGATTATCTTAGCAAACCGCAATGGTCGGGCTATCCGTTTCCCGGAAAGCAAAGTGCGTCCTATGGGTAGATCAGCTGCGGGTGTACGGGGGATGTCATTGGATAAAGATGGACAGGATGCGGTAATAGGAATGATCTGTGTCGATCCGGCTGAAGAGCCCTCGATCATGGTTCTTTCTGATAAAGGGATGGGTAAAAGATCAGCCCTTGAAGAATATCGGGTGACCAATCGAGGTGGAAAAGGAGTAAAAACCATGCAAATCACTGCTAAGACTGGACATCTGGTCGGTATAAAATCTGTTTTTGATGGAGATCAGTTAATGATCACCAGCAAAGAGGGCATCATGATCCGGATGTCTTTAGATAACATTCGGGTTATGGGCCGGGCTACTCAGGGAGTGCGTATGATCACTTTGGGAGGTGAAGATGAAATTGCAGATTTGACTATTGTCAGAGAAGCAGATAATTCTGAGGAGGAGGAATAAGCCTTTCCAAATCAAAAATTCAGATCATTTAACATTTTACTAACTTTGTTTAACGTTTTACATATAGTGTGCGCAGTCTCAAAACTGTCTTAGGAAAGGATCATAAATTATATTTTAATGCTATTAAATTCAAAATTTTCAACCATGAGAAATCTCATATTTACGTTTTTCGCGGTTATACTGGCCGCCGGCCTCATGACAGCTCAAGATGATTTGACCGGCCTCACCGGTAAAAAGGCAATCAAAAAGGTTAGTCGTGCCTACAATGCTTTCAAGTTGGACCAATCTAATGGCGGTGACAATTTGAAGGAAGCAAAGCGAATCATTGACTTTGTGATCAAGCAGGACGATACCAAGGAAGATCCTAAATCATGGATCTTAATGGGTGACATTTATGGAGCCTTTAGTAGCTATAATCAGGCACAAAAAGTACTTAATCCGGAATTTGAAGATCTCGAACCCAATGGTGGTATGATTGCTTTTCAAGCCTATAAGAAAGCGCTTGAAATGAGCCCTGCCGATGACGATGCATTGGAAGGACTTCGCCAAAATATTAGCTCGATAAGTAATGCAGGTTTGGACGCATATGAAAATGGCGATTATCTAACCGCATTCAATTCATTTCGGTCGGTACTAGATATTCATCAACTCTTGAAGGACAATGGTGCAGCGAGCCCACTAGATGCCGAGGCGGAATATGACAACCAATTGTATATTACAGGTTTGGCAGCGATGAGTGCAGGTGAAAATGCAACAGCTAAAACGTTTATCCAAAAGCTCTATGATAAAAAGTACGATAAGCCGGCAGTATATGATGCCATGTATAAATTGGCAATTGATGACGATGTAGCTGCTGCAGAAGAAATTCTAACAGTTGGCCGGGAGAAATATCCAGATGACCTTGGTCTGCTATTTAGTGAGATTAACCATTATCTGAAGCTTGAGAAGGTTGAAGTGTTGGAGGGAAAGTTGAAATTTGCCATTGAAAAAGAACCAGACAATCCTTCACTATATTCGACCTTAGGTAATGTGTATGATAAACTTTACCAAGGCAGTTATAAAGGGGGCGACATGGTCAAGGCTGACGGATATTTTGCCAACTCTCAGGACTACTATGAAAAAGCGATTAAAATCAAACCAGATTATACAGATGCAATTTATAGTGTGGGTGCCCTTTATTACAATAAGGCAGCGATTGTCACTGAAGAAATGAATGCTCTTGCCAGTGATTATACCAAAGAGGGTACTAACAAATACAATTTGAAGAAAGAAGAAGTAGAGACTCTTTTTTCGGAAGCATTGCCATATTTTAAGAAAGTGGAAAAATTGGATCCGAACGATCGGAACACTCTAATCGCTCTTAAGGAGATATTTGCCCGTAAGAACGATTTTGACACAAGCAACGAATTTAAGATGCGTTTGGAAAAAATTGAATCAGGGGAGACCATCGATAAATCGTTCTTCCAATAATAATGACTTATTTCAATCTATATAAGGGGGCAGGTATTACTTGCCCTTTTTTATTAGCACGAATGCTATAGTTTTTGCATACACAGGTACAATTTCACTATCTTTTGGCAATCATACTTTTTTTACAACCATGAGTGCCTTGATATTAAATCTCATCGAAAGGTGTTCTCTGTTTACCGGAAAGGTTGCCTCTTGGATCACCACATTCCTGGTATTCCTGATTTGCACCGATGTATTTATGAGATATTTTCTCAATGAGTCGCATGTTTGGGTTAGTGAACTGGAATGTCATCTTTTTGCAGCTGTCTTCCTGCTTGGTTCGGCTTATGCCCTGAACAAGGATGCGCACGTACGGGTAGACCTTTTTTATGCAAATTTTTCCGAACTCAAGAAAGCCTATGTCAATCTTTTTGGAGTTATTTTGTTCTTAATCCCATGGTGCCTTATCGTAATCAGGGCTTCTTTTAAGTACGCCCGAAATTCTTATATGATTAATGAAACTTCGCCAGACCCCGGCGGCCTTCCCGCTCTTTGGATTGTAAAATGCCTTATTGTGCTTTCATTTGTATTGCTGCTGCTGGAGGCTCTTTCGCTTTCTATAAAGAGTGCGGAGGTGATATTGGGCAGGAGAGTAGCTATTTTTTCGGATTCATCAGAAGACTAGAATAAAGATGGAAGCACTAGCACTTATTTTGTTTGTTTTGATCTTTATCCTGATTCTCTTTGGCTTTCCAGTTGCCTTTACTCTCGGCGGTCTTTCAGTAATTTTCGGATACTTTACTTTAGGTGTTGAGTTTTTCAATTTTCTGCCATCACGAATTATGGGTGTGATGGGTAATTACGTTTTGATCGCGGTACCACTCTTTATTTATATGGGTATTATGCTTGAAAAATCTGGAATAGCTGAAGAACTACTCGACACCATGGCCATACTTTTCGGTAAGGTAAGAGGCGGTTTAGCTATCTCGGTGATCGTAGTGGGTGCAATGCTCGCTGCCTCGACGGGAATTGTCGGAGCAACGGTCATAACTATGGGATTGATTTCGCTCCCAACGATGCTCAAACGAAATTACAGTCCTGAATTGGCAACAGGAACTATTGCGAGTTCCGGCACACTGGGGCAGATTATTCCTCCCAGCGTTGTTCTGGTTTTATTAGGTAGCGTTTTAAATGTTCCAGTTGGTGACTTATTTGCTGCTGCATTGCTTCCCGGCATTATATTAGTGTTTAGCTATGTGGTGTATATCCTGATCATTGCAAAATTAAGACCATCGATTGCTCCTGCAATTCCAGCCGCTGAAATTTCGGAGGCGAGAGCAGATCGATTTATGCGGAAATTAATCGTTGCCTTCGTGCTTCCCTTTTTACTCATTCTTGCGGTACTAGGTTCGATATTTTTAGGCATTGCTTCGCCAACTGAGGCGGCAGCAGTGGGTGCGCTTGGTGCCAGCCTACTGACTATTTTTCAAGGTAAACTTACATATGGAGTTCTTAAGCAAGTCATGAGGCAAACGACTCGACTCACTTGTATGGTATTTATTATTCTGTTGGGTGCAACCACCTTCTCCCTG
The DNA here is from genome assembly GCA_016711125.1 of Saprospiraceae bacterium. Lineage (GTDB taxonomy): Bacteria > Bacteroidota > Bacteroidia > Chitinophagales > Saprospiraceae > JABDMH01. The sequence goes on from JADJTQ010000012.1 coordinate 203,301, forward strand.
GTATTTCGAGGTTTGGGTGGCGATCGATTTTTGGTCGATTACATTGCGCATTCTAATCTAACAGCCTACTCTTTCCTCTTTTTAGTGATGCTCATCGTTTTTATCGCGGGATTTTTCATTGATTTTATTGAAATCATTTTTATAATTGTACCTGTTGTTGCTCCGATATTTGAGACCTATGGCATGGACCTTGTCTGGATCGGTGTCCTATTGGCGCTAAACTTGCAGACTTCATTTCTGACTCCTCCCTTCGGTTTTTCACTTTTTTATCTTAAAGGTGTCTCACCGCCCTCGATCACAACGGCACATCTTTATCGTGGCATAATACCATTCGTTCTTATCCAGATTGCATTACTGATTATTTCAATAGCCTTTCCTTCAGTTATCTTGTATCTGGTGCCATCCTGATTGGCTTCAAAAATGCAAAATGAGCTATTCTGACTCTTACAGCACCATGTCGAAATTTAGAATGTTGAGGGTCTCTTCGATTTCCAGCTAGAAAATGGTGCTTCAATTTTTCTAGTCGAGACCAATTTTTTCCGTCTAACAAATTGATTAGGGGCTTCTGGAGGAAACGACCCACGGATCGGCACAAAACAAATTCGGCAAAACGAATTTCACCCAATTGGGTGGGATGGATCAAAAGGTCTTCATTCTCTGGGTATATAAAAAATTACAAAGTAGGTGAAATAATAGATGATTCAGGATGCGATCATGTTGTATGGGAGGCTGTCGAAATACTTACCTCGTGCCGATGTTATGAAATAGAAATGTACTAATAACAGGATTAGCCGCCCAAATTGCTTCTGGCTTTGTTGAGACCCTTTCTTTCGAGACGTGCCAGGCAAGCTAGTCAGTTACAACTTCCATTGCACTTTATCTGAAGTGCGTGTGTTATGAATGAACTTTATTTTTAGTTTAATTAAAGAAGCGAAACTGCATACCTCGCCCGAACGACGATCAGTCGGACAGGTGCCTGCAGTCAAGTAAGGCTTTTGACGCCGTCGGCCAAAGCCTTTGGCATCGGCCGATGAGATCGCGGAAAAGAAGCGGACCCATTTTGGGCACACATTTCAGAGATGGTGCTCTAAAGCCTGCTTCGTCTCGCCGCATCAGCAACGACGGTTTATGGCCTCACTCAAGCTAGTAATTCAATACCTGCTAGAAATTTTTCAGATGAATTTTAATTTCCTTCCGCTGTTCATTTACCTCGAATTTGCATTGATTTACGCTTGGTGGCCCAAATAGGATACGCGGATTATTTGAAAAGCCAAAAAGGTTCCGAGGAATCTTAAAGAGAGTCTTGGTATCAAGAATTGAGTTTTGATTGAGGTCTTGAAAACACTGATCGCATAGTGACCATTTGGTATATTCTGAAAAGAAGTACTGCAATGTGATTGCCCCTGGACAGGAACAGATTGCTGATCCAGACAGTTTTTCAAAAACTGATCGTCTGCTTTACTTAAACATAAGATCAAATTTCCCTTAAGTGGTTGAAGACCTGAGACTGAAATCTGAAGCATGTCCGGTGGCAATTTGAAATATTTTTCACCAGACCCGCTCTCTTTCGTCGTGCCGTGAGGGAACAAGCTGATAAACGCAATTAGGTAGTTCAGTAACATATTACTTGTTTCGTCCGCTTAAATCTCTAAATACATATGGACAACTGAAAGTGAAGAGAAGATTGGATTATTCGCTACATAGCAATGGTCACTACAATAAAATCTCTCTGACTGATCGAATGTCATAACCTCGAATCTATGATTTTTATTTTTCAATCAGATATGTTGAACCAGAAACGCCCTCCGAGGGCATAAGTAATAATCCCCAAAATGAAAACATATTTGGAACACATGCGTATCAGATGGCATCACATGTTATATCATAGAGTCAAAGAATTTATCGGTCAAGCACCCTGGGCAATGACCGGTAATAATTCCAATTTTCGTCCTCAATATAAATGTCGTTAAGCGATCTGGGTTAAAAGACTCGTGATTGATTTCATCCTTCCCACTACTGCTGATGGTTTTAAATTAAATGTAGCTGAGTGGGATCATTCATTCTCAGTAGTTGAACGTTTTATTGTAAGAGCTAGGACCTGCTATGTCCAACCTGTTTTCGGCCATTACTTTTTCAAGAACGCAATTCATTCCTTTTCGTCAGAATCAAGGAGTGCATCGTCAATTAATTCATCACCGTCACCGTCCAAATCTTCAAATCCGGGCATGGGAGTCGAGCTTTCATTTGGTGTAGCTGACTTATCGACCTTCCCAACAATTTTGGGCTTAGTTGAAAAAGGATCACGCACTTCATCATATCTACCATCTGCAAACGCCTCGGCTTTTTTAAAGAAATCATCTTTATCCAATGCGCTTTTACGGAGGTTTTCATTGGGCTCTTTATATTCCGGTTGACTTGCTTCATGAGCTGATAGATGCTCAGCCTTTTTGATAGTTTCATCCAACTTACTACCTAATTTGTCAGTCAAATCTTTGGCTTTTTCAACTATATCAGATTTAATATCCTGTACCTTGTCTCCAACAACCTCTGCTGCTGATTTAAGTCCGGCAACTGCATCTTCCGATTTATCTTTTAAGCTTTGCATGATTTCATCGGTATTCTTACTTCTGTCTTCTTTGTTTACCTTAAACTCATCAAGATTTAATCTATCGGCCACCTGCTGTTCTCCTTTTTCAGAGAGATCATGTACTTTGTCGGCAAGCTCCTCTCCAATGTCCTTCGCCTTATGAAAGGCTTTACCCGCGGTATCAATCACTTTTTCTCCGACATCTTCAGCAATGTCTTTTGCATCATCAAATAAATCATCTGCTTTGTTCAGTACTTTTTCTCCAACATCTTCTGCAAACTCTTTCGCATCTTCAAACAAATCACCCGCTTTGGACTTTACCTTGCTCCCAATATTTCCTACATTATCTATTGCGCTGTCCCACACATTTTCCGCCTTATCGGCCAAATTCTCTCCGAGCGCTTCTGCCTTGTCTTTTGCCCGTTCGATGTATTCACCGGACCTTTCAGTTACTTCACGACCTTTATCCATAACTTTGTCTGCTGCAGATTTGGAGACGGATTTAACTCCAAACAAAACTTTTTTGATTTCATCAAAGAATCCCATTGTGTATTGTTTTTATTGGGTGCAAATATACGTAAAAAAGCACGTGGATTGTATTCATTTGGATGCCTTATACGCTTGCACGGAACCTTGGCAACTATGGTATCATCAAGTAATTCAATACAATGCAAGGATTAATGAAAGTAGTACTGAATAGAAGATAGCCAGGAATCCAAGCATCAATAAAATGGGGTTGTGAATCAAACAGTCGTTCATAACTAGTAAAATGTGAGTACAGTAAATCCTGAACAATCGCCAATCTATTTAAAAGCTGGTTGTCTAAATTGCTGCATTTGATTTTTAGTACCTGATTCAAAAGTTGAAAGGAATATAGTAGTCATTGGTTTAGTGAAGTTTTTGATCAAACGTAGGGTTTTTCTCTTTAGAAGGATAATAGAGTCTCTAGAGTTTTGCCTCCTTAACCTTACCATAGGAGAATCAAAAAAGAAGATATATCCTAATACCCGGATCTTTAGTGGGTAATATTCGACCATATTTTCCCGAATGGCAAATGGTTCAACTGAATAATAGCAGTACTGAAACCTGAAGATTTGAAGGCAAAATGCACTTCTAAAGTTATGCGAGTCATTTATTTTCTTTGGGCAAGTGTGTAAAATGCCATTTTTAGCATGCTTTTTTGATAAATTTTATATTGCATATGAAAAATAATTCAAAAAGATATTACCTTTGCGTGCAAATTTTAGAAACTAATTTTTATAACTAATAGTTAAACAATGGCGAAATTATCATCCACGGAGCTTAAAAGTCGAATTGAAGCTGGCAAAGCCGATCTGGGAAAACTAGCAGATCAAAGTGCTAAAGTTAAAGCATCAATTAAACAACTTAGCGCTAAACTTAAAGCAACTGTAAAAGCTGAAAATGCCGCTGCTAAAAAAGCAAAGGCAAAAGCAGCAGCTGCTGCTAAAAAAGTAAAAGCTACTGAGGCCGCTGCTGCAAAAAAGGCAAAGGCTGCCACCGCTAAAAAAGCAAAAGCTACTGCTGCTAAGAAACCAGCTGCCAAAAAAAGAGGAAGACCAGCTGCTAAAAAAGCTGCCGCTCCTGCTGCAACTGCTGCTGCAAAACCAGCTGCCAAAAAAAGAGGAAGACCAGCTGCTAAAAAAGCTGCCGCTCCTGCTGCAACTGCCGCTGCAAAACCAGCTGCCAAAAAAAGAGGAAGACCGGCTGCTAAAAAAGCTGCCGCACCTGCTGCAACTGCTGCTGCAAAACCAGCTGCCAAAAAAGAGGAAGACCAGCTGCTAAAAAAGCTGCCGCTCCTGCTGCAACTGCTGCTGCAAAACCAGCTGCCAAAAAAAGAGGAAGACCAGCTGCTAAAAAAGCTGCCGCTCCTGCTGCAGCTGCCGCTGCGAAACCAGCTGCCAAAAAAAGAGGAAGACCAGCTGCTAAAAAAGCTGCCGCACCTGCTGCAACTGCTGCTGCAAAACCAGCTGCCAAAAAAAGAGGAAGACCAGCTGCTAAAAAAGCTGCCACTCCTGCTGCTGCAAAATCAGCTGGCAAGAGAAGAGGCCGACCAAAAAAGGTTGAAACTCCATCAGCAGCTCCCGATGCTCCTGCATCAAATTAAAAAATCCGATCTGCTACAGATTAACAAAAGGACATCACACACGTCGATGTCCTTTTTTTATCTGCTTACCAGCATGAATAGAATTGTTTGTTTTTTCTAATTTGTGTAATTATTGATTGATTTGCACAAATTTGCAGAATGAACAAACCGAGACTACTTTCTATTGATGTGTTAAGGGGAATGACCATATTTTTTATGATCATAGTCAATACTCCAGGTACATGGGAGTATGTTTACGCTCCTCTTCAGCATGCGAAATGGAATGGATGGACTCCCACAGATTTAGTTTTTCCCTTTTTTGTGTTTATCGTTGGGCTGTCGATGTCTTTTTCATTCACAGCATTTAAGACTGATCGAAAACTTTTAGTACGTAAGATACTGATCCGGACCCTACTCATCTTTTTGGTAGGTCTCTTACTCAACTGGTATCCTTTTTTTAATAAGTCGCTAAATGATTTACGAATTTTTGGTGTCTTGCAACGTATCGCTCTTGCATATGGATTAGGAGCTTTAATATGTGCACTGCTCAACATCAGATGGGTATTTATCAGTCTCGTCATAATCTTATTCGGTTATTGGGGTATTTTGCTATCGACCGGTGACACAGACCCACTTTCCTTGGAAAACAACCTGGTGAGGGGGATTGATTTATATCTTTTTGGAGAACATCATATATATCATGGTTATGGAATTCCTTTTGATCCGGAGGGACTACTTTCCACCTTGCCCACAGTTGGGACAGTTATACTAGGTTTTTTAACTGGTGGCATGATCCAGAACTTAAGTGATCAATATCTCAAAATTAGAAACCTGGTAATTGCCGGATCAATTTTAGTTGCTTTAGCTTATGGGTGGCAGGAATTGGGATTCCCAATCAATAAACCTATTTGGTCTAGCTCTTATGTTTTACTGACAGGGGTTTGGCTATGTTACTTTTTGCAGTTTTACTTTGGTTAATTGATGAGAAGGGCTGGCAAGGCTGGACTTTTATCTTCAGGGTATTTGGACTAAATCCTCTAGCATCTTATGCATTATCTGGATTGATCATAAAGACCTTTTTTTTAATAAAAATCGAAGATCAGAATATTTATTCCTGGTTTTATAGCAATGTCTTTCAATCAATCTTTGGCAACTACCTGGGATCATTTTTGCAGGCTCTAACGTATACCATGTTCATTTGGTTTTTTGCCTGGTTACTCTATCGAAGAAATACGGTTATCAAATTGTAGGGAGTTCTGAAAATCCCAAAGATCTAATACGGCATTAGGTAAGACAATCTGGTAAGACATGGCTATAAATAGAAATAATTTTTGCAGGTTTGCAAACATTGTCAAAGAGAGACCTTTATTGATGGGAAGTAATAGTGGCACAATCAATTGTAGTGCTATATCAATCAAGAGGTTAAGAGAGGAAATTTAAGAATACATTGAAGAACATGCAAAATCGCGAAATCATTAAACTAGCAGTTGATACTGTCCGTACGCTATCTATGGATGGAGTGCAAAAGGCCAACAGTGGACATCCAGGTGCACCTATGGCTTTAGCTCCTGCTGCCTACGTACTCTATCGAAATATAATGAAGCATCACCCGAAAAACCCTTTATGGATGAACCGGGATCGGTTTATCTTATCGAACGGCCATGCTTCGATGTTACAGTATAGCATATTGCATTTGTGCGGGTATGACCTCAAATTGGAGGATCTGAAAAAATTTAGACAATGGGAGAGTAAAACACCAGGTCATCCGGAACACAATGTCACACCAGGTGTGGAAATCACCACCGGCCCTCTCGGACAAGGATTTATGACAGCAGTCGGAATGGCCATGGCTGAAGCTCATTTATCAGCTAAATACAACCAACCGGATCTTAAGATTATTGACCATCACACTTTTGTATTTTGTAGTGATGGTGATCTGATGGAAGGGGCTTCACATGAAGCTGCATCGTTGGCAGGACATCTTGGCCTGGGAAAATTAATTTACTTATATGATGATAATCATATCACTATCGAAGGGAGTACGGATTTGGCTTTTTCAGAGGACGTCGAAATGAGATTTAATGCCTATGGATGGCAAGTGATCAATTTAGGCGAGGCTGGAAATGACGTAGACCAGATTGAAAATGCATTTCATCAGGCTAAGTCTGAGCTGGGGAGACCTTCATTGATTATTTTAAGAACACATATTGGTTATGGATCACCCAATTTTCAAGATACAGCAGAGGCTCATGGATCACCCCTAGGGTACGAAGAGATCAAATTGACTAAGCAAGTTTATCAATGGCCTAGTGAGGAACCATTTTACGTGCCAGATGAAGTACGTGCTCATATGAATATTACCGAAAGAGCTAACCAGCAATTTGAAAACTGGTCAAAAATATACGGCAACTATCGATCTCAATATCCCGAACTTTTTGATCAATTAGAAAGTGCATTGAGTCAAAAACTACCTCAACAATGGCATGAAAAATTGCCAGCATTTACTCCAGCAGATGGTCCGATGGCGACTCGTGCAGTTAATAGTAAAGTTCTTAATTCAATTTCCGACACGATTCCGTGGCTGATGGGTGGGAGTGCTGATCTGGAGCCTTCGACCAAGACCGCCATGAAGGGGAAAGCGCATTTTACCAAAAAGGATTATGGTGGACGAAACATAGCCTGGGGTATAAGGGAAATGGCCATGTGTGCGGCATGCAGTGGGATGTCGTTGCATGGTGGTATCAGACCTTATGCAGCAACTTTTTTCGTATTTACTGATTATGCTCGGGCAGCAATAAGACTTGCAGCATTGATGGAGTTACCGGTGATTTATGTAATGACCCATGATAGCATTGGTTTAGGAGAAGATGGGCCTACCCATCAGCCAGTCGAACATTTAGCCGCTTTGCGAGCAATGCCTAATCTCACAATAATCAGACCCGCAGATGCTAACGAAACTGTGAGAGCTTGGCGTGTGGCCTTGGAGCGAACTAGTGGCCCTACTATGCTGGTACTTAGCCGGCAGAATCTACCGGTCCTGGATCAGTCAGAATTGGGCTCCTGCGAGGGACTGGATCGGGGTGCTTATATCTTGTCAAAAGAGAAAGCGGCGACACCCGATGTGATTCTAATTGCAACAGGAAGTGAAGTTTCGCTGGTACTCGAAGCACAAAAACAGTTAAGCAATAAGAATATAAATGCACGGGTGGTAAGCATGCCATCCTGGGAGCTTTTTGAAGAACAAGACAAGACGTACCAAAATACGGTATTACCACCAAATATTATCGCTAGGGTTTCGGTTGAGGCGGCTGCAACTTTTGGATGGCATAAATGGATTGGGAGTCATGGTAAAGCAATTGGCTTGGATCATTTTGGTGCCAGTGCTCCTACAAAGAACTTTACGAACATTTTGGTATTACAGTCGATCAGATCATCAAGAAAGTAGATGAGGTTATGTCCTAACTGATTCGAATCAGGGCAATCGGCCACATCAGTCTTACCATACCTCAAACCTGAAGTGATCAAACCTATTGGTTCCATTGTGAGACTGAGGTAATGCCATTCTGAAGACAATGAGGTACCAGATTTAGACTTTTGCTGTAAACGACACTGATAAATAGTTGGGACCAATATGTATGAGTAAGAACCAGATGATTATTTTGCCGGTAATTTCGGCTGTCTGGCAATTTTACTGCTGCACCAAATCATTATGCAATCGGACAAGTGTCGAAAAAAATGATTTTTGCAACCCCACAAATCTACCTACTCAAGTCTCTGATTGATAATAGATCTTGTAAAACTTTCTACCACTATCATCCACACCTCGTTCGATCATCGACCGGTCACCATGGATGTAAATGTGGAAATTCCGATCTAATTTCAATACACTTTTGAAGTTTTTGGCCTGTTTTTTTACGGCATGCTCATTTATTTCAAAGTCGGTTGGCAACTCCACATTATGGTTATCTTCATAAGACCGACGGTAGTCACCAAATGATTTCGTCATTGCGAAATCATCAAATATGTGACCTGCGAAATCCTGCTCGCTATAATGATCTTGGTTCTTAAAGTAGTCGATTGATTTGTCAAGATAGTCAAGTTGCTCTTTTCTCGCCACTTCAAATTCCATTGGTAGTTGATGATCTACAAATGATTTTGTCAAACCCATTAGGTGGCTGGTCTTAAAAAAGTCGTCATCAGCTGGTTTTAATTGAAGAAATAGGTCTCGCCACAATTGACCCTCTTTATTTTTTTTTGATCGGTCAATCACATCTATTTTATAACCGTCTTCTTCATCGGTGTCAAAAATCAAACAAGCTATCTCTTGCTTACCTGTAAAGGTTCCGCTGGAGAACCTTAGTTGCGGATTAGTGCCGATATTTTCAGGGGTTAAAAATAAATCCTCTGACTGGCAAAAAAACAAACCTATCGCATCAGTCAATTCGTCACCTACCATAATGTCTTTGAAATAGGTCATAAAAAGATATCCATGACCAAGCATATCACTCTCCGTGTATGCATATAGAAACCTGGCAATCTGATAAGAGCTTGCCATCAATTTGGTTGGGTCTTCAAAAACCTCTGCGACCGGTTGATAGATCCTTGAAGTCGGCACCGAGGGGCTGGCCATTCGAAAATTATAGTATTCCTGTGCCTTGAAATGATCCAGGAAAAAACGCTTCAGTAAGTCTAACTCATCACTATCTGGTGCCAGCAGTTGTTTACTCAACACGAGATCTTGCTGATGACTTTTATCCCCAATTTCATGAACCACAATAGATTCTATCACGGTATTTTCCGTATTCATACTAGCTTGTCATGTTTTAATTAATGCCAAAGGTATATTTTTCCAGTCATCCACAAACTCATACAAAATCTCAAATTGATTTGGTTCGGAAAAATGATCTAGCTCATGCTTTCGCACCAAATAGTATCGATCCCTCTGCAGGCGGGTATGAAAATCCATGATGCTCCCCTGATACCGTTCAATATAGTAAGGCAGTTGGTAGGAGAGGGGCATTGCGTCTTCAAAAGTTGTCTCGACAAAAGACCATTTACCTAAAGAGATGTCAATTTGATGTTCCTCGGGATGGCCCAATAGATGGATCGACTGCCCACTGGTATGGCTGAAAAGTAAAGGTATTTGAGCAATTAATGAATTTTCACGTTCATCCGCATATCGCATTGGGTAATAAGTCCACTGCGAATATTGCTTCAGACATAAGATAAAAAATACAGCGATTAAAAATCGCTGTGCCGGGCGAGTCTTCAGCGCATAGTAACAACCTGCAGAAACCAGCACTGCTAAAGCTATTTTCAATACTTGATTCTGCATCAGAAATCCATTTTTTGAAAATACGAACCAAAGGAGACCCAAGGGAGCGAATATGATCAAGAGTTGGATAGTATAGTCAAAATACCTGAGTCTTTTGTCATTGGCATTGGATGCATTTTCGAACAAAGATCCTAAGATGACTGCTAAGAATGGAACAAAAGGAAACAGATACCTGGTGGTGATGTAACCGGCTAACCAGTATAGAAGAAGATTGGCGGCGATCACAATGATGCAGAACCGAACCCAGCTGACCTGCCAAATTTGCTGTCTGTATTTCTTTTCGATCATTAGAAGCGTTAAGATGATCCAGGGTAATGCTAATTTTAAAAAGACGGTTGGAAATTCAATGAAATTTTTAATCAGTTGGGAAGACTGCGTTTCCAGAGCCGACTTCTGAGCGGCCTCATGAAATAAATTGATGAGATAGATTGTGCTTTGTCCACCTTGCAAATGGTAGATCATGAAGTAAACACTCACAATCGTGCTAGCTATTGCAACTCCCAACAGGTGATATAAAATCATCCATCTTCGTAAATTTCTATGTATGACGGCCCAACCTAGAAGACTTAATACCTGAAACGCGATGGACGGTACTCCTTTGGTCAGGATACCCAAACTTAAAAACACATAGGATAGTAACAAAAATAGCCCCTTAGATTGATGTAGACCTTTAAATAGAAAAGCCAATTGTAAGAAAACCAGGAGGGTAAAAAACAGATCGATCTGACCGGAAATTACGGCACCGTAAAATAGAATTTCGCTGCTCGTGAAATAAATGAGAGCAGACGTCAAAGCGACCTCTCTATTTATCTGAGATCGGGTAAAGAAATAGATCAGTAAACTTGTAATTATATGAGCCAATAGGCCAGGTAGACGCACAACCCATTCATCAAATGAACTGAATACTTTCATAAAAATCACCAAAATCCAGTTGAAAAAGGGTGGTTTGTTGTAGTAGGTCCAGCCATGAATTTGAGGTACTGTGTAATCACCCGAATAGATCATTTCCATACTAATCAATGCCCTTCGGGGTTCTTCTGATCTTAATTGCAATTGCAGGGGAGGAAAAGCAAGACCTTGACACCTGAGATGATAATCAGAGTCAGGATTCCATTATGCATTTTATCCCATTTCGCAACATCCAAGATTGACAATCACCGGGATTCAACATTAGCCTTGATAGTTTGAAGAATTTGAAATACAGCAGGACAAATTTCTGCATTTTTCAAGGTGAGTTGAAAGATTTTATTTTGATTGAAAGTATCGGTGTGCGGATATTCACGACATGCCTTTGGACGATGATCGTAGATTTTGCACTCGTTATTTTCTGCAAGAAAAGGACAAGGGACAGTCTGTAAGACCATATCATCATCTTCATCACGCTTCAAATATTTTTCAAAAAATTGCTGGTAACTCAGGTTTAAATGCTTAGAGATACGACTGATATCTCTTGAAGTAAATAAAGGACCTGTTGTTTTACAGCAATTGGCACAATCGAGGCAACTCATTTTTGAGAAAATTTGCTGATGCCCCGTCTGGCACATTTCGGTGAGCTCTTTCATCTGGCCAATCCGAACCAAATCTTTTCGATGGTTTTTCTGCCAACTTCGAGATCGTTGTTTTAGCGTACTAAGTTCTTCTGTAATCTTATGCATGTGATTGATCTATTATTGAAAATCTATCATTACACAAGATAGGTATTAAGTCTAATTCACTTTTATACTTCATGTGAGATATAAGTGCGGGCATCTGGCAATACCTTAAAATCGCTATTGATCTTTGAGACATGCACAGGAAATTCAATTCTTTTGTTAAAACTGGTAGATTAAATTCTTGTGAATCACACGCTAGAGAAATACCGAACATCCAGGTTGGTATGGTTAGATACGTCGGTCAGAAGTTTACCAACAGGGATTCTGGCTAACCCGCAGATAATTACGCTGGTCTTTTCGAAGTACACCACTAACAGTGGTAAAGCCGAAACTATGATCTAACCAAGGAATGAAATCGTTTCTTCCAGATTGAACTGAAAGAGTCCTCTCGAATAAAAAACAGTGCGACAAATGCGATTAGACCCATTACCAGGAAAGTAAATTTAAATTGGCTGGGTTCATTGTGATACAAAGTGGCACCAAGAATGGCGCCAGACCCAATTGCAAACTCAAGTCCTATGAATAGCGTAGCGAATGACTTACCACGATTATTATCATCGCTACGATCTGTCGTCCAGGCAAATACTGCCGGTATTACAATACCGATTGAAAAACCAACGAATCCAGAACCCATCAATAAAAGATTTGGACTGTCTGCCTGGCCAAAAAGCACATATGCTAGTGCTAATAATACAACGGCGAATCTCATAACGGGTAATCGTCCATAGCGATCTGAAACCGTACCCGCAACGAGTCTGGACAACACTGTACAAAGCGTAAAAGTGGTAAAAAAGAGTCCCTTATTGCTCATGCCTAAAAATTCGCACTGATCTGGTGTCACTGTAAGGATCGCACCGTAGCCCAGGTATGATAGACCACACACCAAAGCTGGCAATACCGATCGCCGGTTAATGATTTCAGTTTTGGTCAATTTCAAATGCCTGGCTTTAAAACGGCTGGTAACTGGAATCGTTTCATGCAGCCTGATCAATAACGATAATGAAATGAGTGCCAATGCAGCTGATGCCACGAACATGGCTGAGAGTGAATAGTGGTTAGCCAGGTAACCTCCAAGGGGCGGTGACAATGATGATCCAAAATTGATGCTGACGCCAATGATTCCCATTGCCTCTCCTCGCCTATGAACAGGAACGATGTCAGCTACATAAGCAGTGATTGCAGTGGGAGAGAAGCCCGTAGAAAATCCGTGGATGAGTCTTAGTGCCAGAAATCCTCCAACGGAAGAAAGAATCGGATAGAGTAAGCTGCATATAATGCAGACAATCGTGCCAAAGATAATGATTGGTTTACGACCAACAATATCCGCCAACTTACCACTGAACGGCCTGGATAGCCCCGCCGTTAAAGTAAAAAGCGCTATGATTAAACCTTTGAGCTCTGACCCACCCAGCGAACTCAGATAGGCCGGCAGTTCAGGGATAATCATATTAAAACTACCACCGAAAAAAGCATAACTCGAGCAAAGGAGTAGAAAGGTAGGTGTATAGAGATGATTTGTTGCTGTCGCCAAAGACATGCTTCCAGGGGATGATCGGGAGGCAAATGTACATTAGGAAATGCAAAATTATGGTGATTATTTACTGACCTAGTTGCGAAGGACCAGAGTAGTCATACACCTCATATTGCCGACATTGGTGGTTTTGACAGGTTCAATCAATTTTAAATTAAACTCATGTTGCAGTGTTTCGATTATTTCATGTTTCAGGAGAAATCTCACGGAACCGTCCGGGATTAAATATCGTCCGTTTTCGAGCGATTGCACCTGTTTTTCCAATCCGATATTTGATGCCATTCTTACAAAAAAACTTCCTCCAACTCTTAATACTCTAAGGTGTTCCTCCATCAATGTGAAAAAGTGGCTTTCAGATCTGGCAAAGTGAAGTACGGCACTAGAGATGACATGATCAAAGAATTTATCGGGAAAAGGGATCTGAGATAACTCTGCCACCTTAAAGGAGCTTTCTTTGATCTCAAAGGCCTTCATCAACTCCTGAATCGAATCTAGATTCTGATCGATCCCATACACCTCGATCTTTTGAGAAATGAACCAGGGTAGGTTACGACCGCTACCGCAGCCGGCATCCAGTACTATGTCAGAATTACGGTAGAGTCCCTTCAAGATTTGATCGATCAGATAGATGTCAGTAGAGCCCAGCAGGGAATGTAGATCCATTGATGCAGTCTATTTCACTTAAAGATAAGTAGACAACACAACTAATCCCTACCGCTTGTTTCGCTAATCCGAAATAAAGTCGGATTGTCTCTTGATAGAACGAAATATTGACTATATTTGTCAAGACATTATATGTCAATATGAATTTTGGAGCAAATTTGACAACATGGAGAAATAAACATGGCAAAAGCATGCATGATCTCTCCACTCTTTCGGGTATTGATCATGCTCTCATTTCCAAATATGAAAATGGATTGAGATTGCCATCGGAAAAACATGTGTACCAATTAGCCAAAGCTATGGATTTGCCTCTTGTTGACTTAAGAAGGGAGTTTTTCGCAGAAAAGATTGCCAAAATGCTCCTATACGAGGTCGATGCCAGAGCGATTCTTATGGCGGCAGAAAGCCGGGCTGAGTATTTGCGTTCGGCTCAGGTCTTTGAGCTTCCGGAAATTAGTCAGGCAATTCAAAAAAAACTCGAGATCTTAGACAATTTGCAAAAGCAATGGAAGGAAAACAAACCTTTAGCAGGTATCCAGTTAGACAAATTGCAGGAATACTTTTCAGTGCGATACACATTCGATTCTAATCGAATTGAAGGTAATACGCTGACATTGCAAGAAACGCATCTCGTGATCAATGAAGGCTTGACGATTGGCGGAAAAAGTATGCGCGAGCACCTTGAGGCAATTAATCATTCTGATGCGATTGGCTGGCTCAGGGCCTTAGTTGAAGGTCAGGAAGATATGAGTAAGCGAAATGTACTTGATCTCCATCGATTGATACTCCGCTCAATTGACAGCGAAAATGCTGGCAGACTGCGCACGGTGCCTGTCCGTATTACAGGCAGCGCCCATGTACCGCCTGCACCATATCTGCTCGATAAAATGATGGAAGATTTTTTCATTCATTATGAAAGACAGAGACGGATTCTTCATCCTGTTTTGCTGGCAGCTGAAATGCACGAGCGTCTTGTGAGTATCCATCCATTTATTGATGGCAACGGGCGTACCGCAAGATTATTGATGAATTTTATTCTGTTGCGCAACGGATATACGATCGTTATTCTGAAAGGCGACACTGATGCACGAATGGCATATTACCAAGCACTCGAAAAAGTGCAAATTGATAATAATCCCGAGTCATTTTATCATCTCATTATCGATCAGGCTACGGTCAACCTGCGTGAGCATCTAGAGATGATCTGAAGTCTTCCCGTATTCAGATCATCCTTTTGCCCATAATTAATATTATGTTAAGTAGAGGAATTAATGCTTTCAGACTAGGTAGATATGTCAGAATAATCATCTTATTGTTGTTGAATTACCAGTCATAGACATTTTCAAAAAGTAGGTGTTCATCCATACCGAGGCCAACTCTGATATTGATTTTCGAAATTTCAAATTCCTCATCAAACTCCGTAATGACTAAGTAATTTAATCCGGCATAGCTGGATTCCAGCGATTCTATTTTATCAAATATCGTATATTTTATTGTAGATTTTTTTCTGTGTTTATTATAGAAGTTTCGAGATGACCCACTAAGGTTTTTTTCGTGCTCGAAGAACACGGACATAAATGTCATATAGGGATCGGAATCTACCACATGATATATAAATATCCGACCCTTTTTTCTGACACGGCTAGGCATTTGTGAATAATACCACATTAATCTGCCTTCGTCAATGTTTTTTAATTCATTTTCAATCATAAGTAAATTTGTTAGCCCAACGATCGTGTCGCTGTTGTTACCTAGGAATTGATGTCTGTATGTAGCCTATTCATAGTTCTAGTTTGTGATCTTGGCTCTCAATTTTATACCAGGTTGAACTCTCAAAATGTCTCACTAGTCCAGGCTGGGCATTGACCTCGCAGGCCCCAATTTTTTTTTATTATCGTCACAATTCCGCATTTGTTGGTGAAAATTCAATCACAAAGGAGGCCAATTAGCTCAGGAGAATACTCATATAGGACATCGCTAACCAGTATTTTTCTACCATCCGTAATCAAAACAATATCTCTTTTGGCATCTCCAAACAGGATAATAGATTTCAAAACTGGATTTTCCTTAACATCGATCTTTTGTACTGAAGGTGATAGTCCCAGCAGTATCGATTCAATTCTCACAAGCCTTAAGGAATCTGTTATTATTGCTTTCAAGCCATGGTCCAAGAAATCTAAGTCAAGTCTGATTGGAAAATTTGTACCAAAGGAGACGTATGATGTCTCAATCTTCTTGATGTTGGAATAATCCACTTTGGAGCTACACGCCAGACTAAATAATACAGCAATCAGACTAAAACTACTAATAATACCTCCTCTCAAAAAGGAATGAATTAATTTTAAAACCGTAGTTTTTATGATCATTTATTAACAGATGTCACTTCACTTCAAAATCGGCAACTCGCAAATTTTTATCCCGCCAGTAGTTTTCTTCAGTTTTAAATCCATAGGCTGATGGTTTGTACTCACCCACCAGAACCACATCGGCGGATGGTGGTACTTCAAGACCACACAACCAGTAAGTTGCATTGACAAGTAGTCTTCTGACTCCTTCATTTAGAAGATCTGAAGATGAACCAATAGTTGATGTAAAGCTTTGACCAGCCTGACCATCAGGTAGTTGGTAGCTTTTAATCCATGCAATAGGCATCATCGGATCATTAGGATTGTATGGCGTTTTACTGCCCGGATTGACAGTGGCTACCTTTTATCCGAGTCACGCAAACCATAGAATAGATCGTTCTCGTCAAAATCTCCTTCCCTGTCAATGACTTGTCCATGATGATTGGTTGACTATCTCCTGGCAATGGCAAACGAACTCCGTAGACATCAGTAGATCCCCATATCTCTCCATCTTGTAGTCCGTTTACGATTGGATGATTGCTCACATCTTTGGCTATTAAACCTCTGGTACTCTGATTTTTATGATGCCCGTGATGACTAAACCAATGCTCACCTAAAACCAGGTGACCAAAACCATCTACCCATTGGGGCTTCTCGGTCCCGTCATAATAATTGCCATAATGAGTCCACTCACTGGTCGAATCCTTGACATTAAAAGCGTGGGTGGCCGTTCTGATTCCCAATACCGGTTTTCCCTTTAAGGTAAGTATCGATATGTTGCATTTGTTCAGTAGGCAGTTCTCTGAATCGCGTAAAGATGATCATAAGATCTGCATCGTCAAGTGCCTCGAGACCAGGAATGTTATGTAGGTAGTTGGGATCGATCCGACCAGGCTCGGCCGGATCCTGGGCAAAGAGGACAGTACAATCAAATCCATGATGTGATGACAGAATACGGGCCAATTGAGGTAGTGCTTCTTCTGACCGGTATTCCTCATCTCCACTGATTAGTACCACCTTCTTGTTCTTTCGATCAGAAGATGCCGAATAATTTACCGTTGTTGGAATTTCATGGTCCAGGTTTTCATCAGAATCTGAAGTAGTGGTTTTTGGTGCCTCACTGCAAGTCTGATTTAAAAATGCCAATATCATCAGATATACCAGAAAGTTGCCTTGTCTGAATAAAAAGGATTTCATATTAATCTTATTCATTTTTTTACGTAAAATCTGAAGATAGTGTTTTTGGTCAGCATGCCCATTTTTAGATTCTAATTTGTTTCAGTCAAAAGATTGTGGAGCCAGGGAGGAAGAAAGTCGACCATTCTTACTTTCCTGAAATCAAAGCATCGCTCAGCCCATCTTTGATGATATCAGATCAATAGTCGATTAGCCTTTGATCCAAATCTAGTATTTCAATGTCAACGACTTTGATGTCATTAAAATCTTGGTGTTGGGGATTCAGCAGGATATTTCTCTCTTGCGGTACAATAGCAGAAGGAACTGATAACATGGGCGATTTCCGTTCATTTGCAAATTGTGAAAAAAGATTTTGAGCAAACGCAGGATAAGGAAATAGTCTCCATGACTCGTCATTGATCGAAGGGGTATAGATTTCCGGAAGGATCTCATTTGGAATTTCAATCACAGCTATGATTCGATCATCGGGCAAGTGTCGGTCAAGATCGAGATGAACCAACATTTCCAGAATAGCCAGCGAACGGCTAACCGCCGTATAGACAGTATATATACCAGGTCTATTCCATCTGCCTCCTGTGAGAAAGGCCCCATAACCAGAGAGTACCTGGTCTCTACGCTTTTGGCGGTCAATTCTGTAGACAAGCAAGATTGAGCCTTCTAACTAAAAATGCCGTAATCAATACGGGAAATCTCCCTTTTGACCATCTCAACACCAAAACTGGTATCAAGAAGAGAAAGGAGTAACACCTCCAAGAGGGATTGATTTAGTACTGAGCCAATCATTGAAACGATCAATATCACCAAAACCTCTTTACCAATAGCATAGGTCTGGGCAATTTCAAAATACGCTCGCTCGTCTCTTGATCGAAGACCCGTTTTTGGTAAGAGTACTATAAGAAGCGGGTATGACCTCTGATAATGTCTGAATAGACAACTTAATTTGTTTGATAAAATCTAGAAAATCGTCCCTGGTGACCCCAACTCGACTTGATTGAACCAACTGCATACCATAGGACATGCCCGGTTCTGCTACTTGCATCAACTGCACTGGTGTCATAGTATACTCCTTTGTTGTTTTTATCATATTTACCTATATATACACGTAAATTTACTAAATAGTTTCTGGATTCAAGATTCTTTTGTTATCCAAAGGTGATTCGATAAAGAATAGAAAAAGGAACAACCATTACTCAATGAAGGTCTTCAAGCCCCTCAATGGCCTGACGAACCCGGTTCGCAATATTAGCCGGCACCCGAGGATTGAACGGACCACCCTCTCCCCCATCAATGTCAGTGAAACCGCCCAAGATCATGCCCTCCAACACCGCAGAATAGTTATACTCCCGTCCATTCATAAATCGAAGTTCCTCCAAATCATCAATTTTATCTTCGACCTTCTGAGCTTGCACAAAGTCACCCGCTCGTTGCGCGTTATTGATTAGGTCACCGGCCTTGCATACAAAACAGATATGCCAGATGTATGCCCTCTGGTACCAAGTTGGGCCGCCTTGGTGCTTCGATCACCGATACCCCAAATCACTAGTCCCGAATCACCCACACCTTGCACAAGCGCGGGTACATCCTCGACCCTGGTACCAACTTTTACCCCAACAAATGCCTCGAGTCATGCATTAGTTGGATCACTTTCGTCCCGACTGTTACGATGATAATAAAGAAAGCGAGCATTATATTTTTTACCGTAATCTTCACCTAACTGCATCATCCCTTCGTAGAGACCATCAGAACTGTAGACACCGCCAAGTGGCATAATTAAATAAACATCAGGAGGTCTTTGCATACCAGCCTGTGCAGCGATTAGTGGTTCGACGTTGGAAATAGGGTTGGGCACGATCGCTGACATTAGGATACCATCCTCCTGCATCACCTCTCCGGTAATTTTTATCAGTTTATTTTGTTCATCGTTGCTGATATGATGTATCAGGCTAGTCCCAGCTATGCAAATCACCCGGGGTCGACCATTGTCCAAATGATTATTATTCATCAAATAATGAATGTTTTTCCGATGTGCTTCATAGTCAATTTGACCATTGCGAAAGGGAATAAGTGGAATTGTTGTGACAGAGTCGAGAGCCTCCTTCAATTTTACAGTAGAGATCATATTTTCTGGATTCTTTTGATTTAAAAGTGAGCATTTATAATAGGGCGAATTTATATCTTTTGGATGACTACAGTCATAAACATAGAAGCTTGATTGGTGATTTTAGAAGCAAGTTGATCAGTAAATCTAATTAATGAGTAGCAGAAATCAGGTAATAACTGATACATGGACACCCCTCCACTCGTGAGATAGGTGAAGGGTGTATGATATTGAATCGACTTAATCTCGAAATTTGGAAATAACGCTGCAAATCTTTCGTGATCTCTCTCAAAAACAATCCATGGCAGTGCACCATTGGCACCGCTGAGCGGACCACTGGCTGGGATTTTCCAGTCACCCGATGGGTCGAAAGGTTCATGATGAAAATTTTGGTAGACCCATCGACCCCAATGACTGTTCGCAGGCTCGACCATAATGAGTTTGGCATTATGCCTCAGTGTTCTGTTGGCTTCCATTAAAAATTGTTCTACATCGGGCAGATGGTGAAACGTATCGATCATAAAAATACCATCCAGTTGCGAGTTTTCAAAAGGCATTTGAAGGGCGGAAAAACACATGTCATTGGAAGGGAGATCTAAAAAATCAGAGGTGATGACCTCCGGAGCTAATTTTTTAAGAAAGCCTCCTCCTGAACCGAGTTCGACAATTCTTTTTTCT
This sequence comes from Saprospiraceae bacterium, assembly GCA_016711125.1. Classification (GTDB taxonomy): domain Bacteria; phylum Bacteroidota; class Bacteroidia; order Chitinophagales; family Saprospiraceae; genus JABDMH01. Next base: position 223,491 of record JADJTQ010000012.1, read on the forward strand.
GAATAATCTGGAATTTCCCTGAACAGGATTTCATACCAGGACGTATATAGTTTTCGTAAAAAATATTTTTCTTGAATGATCTTTGCATGCTCCAGTGTTCTCAATGGTGAATCTAGAGGGGTGGGCAAATTTATACTTCAGGAAATCCATTTAGATTAATTTTGAGATTTTAAGCCACCGGTAGAGACCTTGATTAGCAAATCTCTATGGGGTAAAGCCAAGGTGTCAATATTTGTCAACTCCCATCTGCTTTCCAAATAAGACAGAATCTCATTAGCTCCCCTTCCTTCCTGGTCTACCATCAAGAGTGATTTATTTTCGATCTCTCTATCGGGAACCCCGTAGACTCGCATACTTCTTAGATCGCTTTCCGAGCCTTCAAAACTTAAAACCTCACTAAGTGTTTTTCTAACGTTTTCTTCATACCGGTCCCTATGTCTAACGTAACTCAAACCGAAGATTAATCCATACTCCTTTGCAGGACCCCATAACCACTCGGGCTTTATTATAAAATAGTCGCTTGCCATTCTCGCTTCACTGACTCTATTTTCAATACTATTTCTTTGCCTGATTTCTGATCGCTTAATCGACGCTACCTGAAGTTGACTTTTGATGCTTATCAGGCCAAATAGAATGACTATGCCTATGATGAGGTATTTAAAATTTTTTGATCGATTGAGTTTTTATAGATCATGTGAGAGCAAAACCAGACATAATGAAGACAGGCACTAAATAATAATTTTTAAAATGCTTGGCAACCATAATAATACCTAGCGTCACAGCTATGCAGTAACCCAACAAAAATATGGCATCACGGTCCAGACTCTTTTAAGTTAAAATTCTGCACCAAAGCTACTACCGCTAATATTAGACACAGAGACATTGACAGATTGGTAGTAGTGATCAGTTTCAAATTAGCCCATATGATATCCATATTGAAAATATGCTCAGCTCCCGTACCGTAAATACCATCGTGATAGATTACTTTATTCACAAAATTTTTGAAATCTTCCAATCTATCCAGGATTGGACTTACACCTGCAATAAAGCCCAGAATAAGAAAAATCAGAAATAAAAGTCTTTTTTTTAAGACCAGTAGTGGAATGAATAAAACAGGAATAAATGTGACTTTTGTAGCAATAGCTAGTCCAGTCAGAGCACCAATGCCTATAGTTTGCTTTATGGAATGGGGTCTTTGCTCGTTGAGCAACTTCACTAAAATAATCAACATCAAAAAGGTTAGGATAAATCCAAATCGATCAGGCATTATACGCACGGATAGGTCAAGAACTACCGCACTTAGAAATGGACCGGTTTGAAGCAAAAGTGCTCCTACCCTACCCTGGGTATTTCCTACCTTACCTGCCCAAATCAAAAGCAGAGAGAACAGGATTGCCAGTATATGTGAGGTAAAGCTGAGGTAAAATTCTGGCCTGGTTAGAACGTCATTGACAATGCCGCCTTTTCCAGTGAAAATGTAGCCAAGGTTAATACAAAGACCAATAAAGAGTTGAAATGGGGTGCCTGGGTGATCCGTGTGTCCGATTCGGTCAAAATTAAATACTGAGCAATTCATCCCGTTTAATAGATAGACGTAATCCGGATCGATGCGTGAAAGATAGAAGGGACCATGAGAAGACATCAAATAAAAATAGAGAGCCAGGTAGACAAGAGGTATTATGAACAAATACCAGACATATTTTTGCTTTAATGGTACGGTCATACCCCTTACACTGTTTTTTCAAAATTCTTTTTAGCCAATATAGATTGTGTCTATTTGAGTAAAGGAGCCGTTGACGGTTGGCCATTAGTAGTTAAGATTTGAAAATGATGTACCCGGTAAGGCCCTCTTCATAGGTCCACACCAACTTTTTATCGGGAGTGACTTCAAAAAGTTTGATGCCTTCCTTGGCATTGTATGCCGCTATAACGGTATTGCCATTCGCTAGGCGTTGGGCGCCGCATGCGTCATTGAAGGGAGCTTCTATAAGATCCTGGTTACTAATCATCCAAATGATTTTTCCTTCTTGATCTACTTCAATGGTCTTATTACCATGGGTTAGATTGATCAATGTATTTCCATTTGCTAGTCGAATGGCTGTAAAAGGCCAATTTTCAGCCTCTCTCCCCCCAATGTCAGCTAAGTCCGTCTTAAAGGTTTTTACCACTTCCCCTGTTTTATTATATTCTTTTACAGCAAAGGCAAGAAGGTGAGGTACCAGGTAATTGCCATTCTCAAGTTTTCTTGCCATTCTTGTCTGCATATGAATATTGTCAGTCTCAGGCCGAAGCGGGATAACGCTGGTTATATTGTTTTTAAGGTCAACTTCCAAAAGTCGAGGTTCATTACCTAATTCAGCGATTAAAAATAGACCATTATCCAGTCGTTGAGCAGTACCGAGTTCCTGATTGACTTCCGCAACATGATATTTAAAAATGACTTCCTTTTGTGGGTTGTACAAAACCGCTTCATCTGACCAGATAACTAATATGTCTCCATTGTCATAAACAAATCCATCTCTGGCAGCCGGTTTAGCTGCATCCCATACTATTTGTCCTTCTTCATCTAGAATTCCGGTAAAATTTGGGCCGGCTACAAAAAACGAATGTCGAATGTCCCATTGAGCCTGCAAAAATAGTGGGGTACCAATCAATGTAGCGAGTAGGATGAAAGAAAAAGGCCGATTAATCCAATGGTGATAATAGTTCATTTGTAGATCTGAATTAACAGTGGAGGACAAAAAGATTAAGATACAAATTTAATTTTTCGGGCAGCAAACAGACTCATTTTTATCAAAAGCCACCCATGTCTAAACCGGCTAATTTGAGTGGAGCCATAGGAGCGGTCTTTATAACGCACGATGATCTCTACCATACGCAAGTTCAACCTGGCAGCGCCAAAGAGCAAATCAAAGTCACCAAATGGGTCAAAATCGCCAAAGTAATGCCGGTTTTGATCTATCTTCAAATAGTCACTTTTACGCAAAACTTTAGTGCCACAAAGGGTATCTTTAATGGTCTGGCCTAGTAGAAATGTGAAAAATATTCCGAAAAACATATTGGCAAAAAAGTTTAGTAATTGCATAGCTTGTTTTTCCATGGGATACACAAGCCTGCAGCCATTAATGAATTCTCCTTTATTTTCTGCAAGTGCTTCATAAAACTTAGGCATGTCTTCGGGAGGAGTGGTCAAATCCGCATCCAGAATCATCAACACCTCCCCTGTAGCTTGGTCGAAGGCTTCTCTAACCGCATTGCCCTTTCCCTTGCCACTCTGCCGCATAAGCACAATTTGTTTATCCCGATATTTTTCCTGGACCCGCTGCATCTCCTCATAGGTGCCATCTGATGAATGTCCTTCTATGAAAATAAACTCCTGAGATATACCAAATTCGGGAGTCCGGAGGATTGCTTGCTCGATATTTCCTCTTTCATTTCGGGCTGGAATGACGATACTTACACAATAGTCCTTCCGTTCTTTGGAGACCGGTCTTGCCGAAATCATGTTAATCAATCCCAATTGATTGATCATCGGTAAATTGGCAAAGAACTTATTGATGATAGTATGTAACAATGGAATATAAATTGGGAGTAACATTTTACGCTCTGCCTTGATCATTTCAAACCCTTCGAGCATTAGGAGATTCTGAATATCTTTTACAGTTAGCCATGATGCCTTTGGCCTCTTGGGTTTCAGGCCTATCAATTCCGCCAGTCGTAATATGGGTTCCCAAATATAACTGTGAGTCGATATGATAATTTTCGTGTCAGAGTTAATAATTGATCGTAAATGACGCAACATTTTTTGAATATCCCAGATCGTGCTGAATAAATCAGATATGATCACATAATCTAGTTCTCTATTTATTTCAAAATCAGTCGCATCTGCACAAGAAAATGAGAGTTGAGGATATTTTGATTGTGCAATTTTAATCATAGTGGGTGAAAAGTCGACTCCATAACCTATTGAGGGCTTTACTGCCGCCAAGAGATCTCCGGTGCCACATCCGATTTCAACAACCTTTGAGCCTTCAGGAATGATTCTCGAAAAAAGGCGCTCCAAAGTCTTATAGTAAAACTGATTTATCTTCTTTGATCGATCACTCTGGGGCGCATATGCTTCGAAATAAGCCAACCTGCTTTCTTCATCTCCGGTCATTGTCATAATGAGCTTTTAAGCAGGTAAAAATAGCTTTTATCCTTTATCAGGGTAACCTTGATAGGGATCGCTTGCCATGCTGTCTTAAATTGGTATCTTGAAGGGGCATCAGAAAATGTTATGATCGAAAAAATATTGGTGGCTAATCGAGGTGAGATTGCCCGGAGAATCGTGCGTACAGCAAAGCAGATGGGCATCAAGACCGTGGCGATCTACTCAGTATCAGATGAGCAGGCTTTGCACCGTTTTGATGCAGACGAAAGCTACTTAGCAGGTGAATCTCCCTCATCGGAGTCATATTTAAAACAAGAAAAGATTATCGAGATTGCTTTGATAGCCGGATGCCAGGCTATCCATCCGGGCTATGGTTTTCTTAGTGAAAATGCAGCATTTGCTGAAAAAGTTGAGTCTGCAGGATTGCTGTTCATCGGCCCATCGGTTGAGAGTATTCGAACAATGGGTGATAAACTAGCTGCAAAGCAATTAGCAAAGGCGAATGGCATTCCATTATTGCCGGGTAGCGAGATCCCGATTGCCGATCTCAAGAAAGCTAAAGAGATGGCTCAATTTATTGGTTATCCTATTCTACTGAAAGCAGCCGGTGGGGGTGGTGGCAAAGGAATGCGCATCGTTAAGCAAGAAGGTGAGCTTGATCAATTATTGCGTATGGCCTCCAGTGAAGCACATCAGAGCTTCGGCGACGATCGTGTTTTCGTGGAAAAGTACCTGGAAAATCCGAAACATATTGAAATCCAGGTCATGGCTGATCAACATGGCAATGCGGTACACATCTTTGAAAGAGACTGCTCAATTCAACGAAGGCATCAAAAAGTGATTGAGGAGTCACCTGCACCTACTATGGATCTTGATCTGAGACAAAAAATGACAGATGCTGCCCTTAAGCTGACCAAAGCTTGTAATTATAGGGGTGCCGGCACCATTGAATTTCTAGTTGACCAGACTGGCCAGTTTTTCTTTTTGGAGATGAATACAAGATTGCAGGTAGAACATCCGGTGACTGAAGCGATTAGTGGCATTGACCTGGTCAGGTGGCAGATCGATATTGCCAATGGAAAACCTTTGCCATTGACTCAGGATCAGATTACTATTAAAGGTCATAGTATTGAACTCCGAGTTTATGCTGAGGATACTACAAACAATTTTTCGCCCAGTCTCGGTAAGATTATCCATTATGACGAGCCAGTTGGACAGCATATCAGGGTTGACTCAGCTGTTGCAAAAGATTTTGATGTGCCCATTTATTATGACCCTATGTTAGCAAAGCTGATTGTCTGGGGTGAAGACAGATCTGATGCTATTAATCGGTTAAAGCAAGCGATAGCTCAATACCACATTCTCGGTATTGATACAACTTTGCCACTGGGTCTTTTTGTGGCTAATCATCCAGACTTTGAGAATGGTCACTATAGCACACACTTTATCCAAACGCATTTTGATTCTGCCGCTTGGCATCAGTCGATCCGTGAAAGCGCCCTGATAGCCAGCCTGGTAGCAGCTGCAAAACGTCGGGCGACGATGCATATTCCTCAGGAAAACCGGGAATTATCGGATCATTGGAAGGGACGAAAATTTTCTTAGGTATGGGAGACCGAGCGTCTCTAACCCACATGTTCTACAATTTGGGTAGCGTATGAAAGGCAACAATTCTTATAGGGTCACCCCACATAAAAATGCTTTCTGAATCATCATCCTCTCCGGTCACTTCGATGAGCGCTCCTCTGACTTTAAGTTGTTCAGGCATATTGACGGGCCTCCATTGTCTGCCATCATTACCCTCAATCCCCCAGAATCCGCCACTCAGATCGTTGAAAATAACTTTGCCTCGGATTTTATACTTCATTGTTTGACCAACATTTGAGAAAGAGTCTGAGTTAGTTGACTAATCGTTTGTGACTGCTCCCGAATGGTTTCTTGAAATTTTTCCGAAGATTCACCATCATTGACGGCGGATGGATTGTTTCGGGTGTGAGAAAAGTGACTGATTTTGGCATGAATATGCCAAAGCTCTTTAATATCACCAACATTGACTCTAGTGTTTCGATAGAAATCATTGTCAGACAATAGCTCCAGATGCCTATGCTTAAACAAATTGTTGAGGACCCTCTTTACCATTACATGAGTACGAGTGACAATGACATAAACGTGATGATCTCTTATACCACTAAGCCAGTCACTTGGATCCACAAATCGACAGATGACTTTATCACCCTCAAATAAAGTGGGCTCCATGCTATCGCCCGCCACATCAAAGGAGCGAAAGGTTCCTGACTGATATTTTTTATCAGGCAGATTATAAGCTGGGAGTTCTTGATAAAAAACAGGATCTATTTGTTCTTGACTATAACCCGCTTGAGCAGGTACCGGAACGTGGATAATCCGCTCCTGCCCTTCCCTGTCAGTGACCACGGTAACAATACGAAGTTCGTGACTGCCACTGTGCAGAAACATGGTGCCTTCGCCGGAATAAAGATAGAGTGGATTAAATTGATAAACCTCCACTGCCTGACGGATTAGTTCAAGAGGAGCGTCGCGATTGCCTTTTAAGATTTCATTCAGGTTCTGAGCCCGGTATTCAAGTTTCAGGGCAAACTGCCTGCTGGAACGGATAACCCCCTCTTCCTTCAGCTTGTCATGACAGGCTACGAATCGCATGGTTACAATACTTGGCATCGTGATTCAGGACTTGGTCAGCCAAATATAAGATAATTATCTAATATGATTTTCGTAATTTATCTTGATAAAAAAGAGATTCCTGCCAGTTATGCCTGGATAATTGCCGTAAAATCTGCTGCTTTCAATGAAGCTCCTCCTACGAGACCTCCATCGACATCTGGTTGGGCAAATAGCTCCTTTGCATTGTCAGGCTTCACACTGCCGCCATACAAGATGGCCGTTTTATCAGCCAGCGACTGACCATATTTTTGAGCAAGCATGGTCCTAATCTCCTGATGCATTTCCTGTGCCTGTTCTTTGGAGGCGGTCACTCCGGTACCAATCGCCCAAATAGGCTCGTAAGCGATAATAATCTTATCCATTTGATCAGCGGAGACATGAAAGAGTCCGTTTTCCAATTGTTTTTTAACAAATGCTACATGTTGACTAGACTCTCTTACCGGTAGCGATTCACCGCAACAAAAAATGACTTTTATTCCTTGAGACAGAGCAATATTGGTTTTCTCAGCAAGGAGAGCATCAGATTCGGCATAGTACTCCCTTCTTTCTGAATGACCAAGGATGACGTATTCAACCCCCATAGAAGATAACATACTTGCTGATACCTCTCCGGTAAAGGCTCCGGTTAGCTTTTCATGACAATTTTGTGCGGCGACCAGAACCTGAGAACCCCTGACAGCATCTTGAACGTCGCGAATAAACACGTAAGGTACACCCAGAATAACTTTCGTGTCTTCGGGGATTTTGACCAATGCGATCTGTTTTGCCAAGGATATTGATTCTGCCAGGGTATTGTGCATTTTCCAGTTTCCAGCTGCTATTTTGTTACGCATGATTTATTTTTTTATAGATTTCTTTCAATTTGTAAGGGTCAATGCCATTTCAGGTGTATTGGCAACGAAACCTCTATTAAATGGATCAAATATTGATAGATAAGCTAAAGATTTGCTCTTTGAAACACGAAGGTGCAATTTTAGGTACAAATATTGAAATTAGGTAGTGGAAGTAATAATTTTAAACAAATGAAATCATCTGTTACTCAGAAGGAGAGCATTCCTCAGCGTTCGAACGTGGGTAGATTTGGTAGATTTTTAACCACGGGTCTGGCACCATATTCGGGAGAATGGACGGATCAGGAGCGTTACCATTTATTAAGAAGAACCATGTTTGGACTGAGCATGGATACCTTGGAAGCCTATCATGGTTTGAATCTGGATCAATGTATCACAACATTGCTGACAAAATCACCCAATCCTACTGTACCCGTCAATGATTACAATAGTGTGGAGATCACTGACCCCTTAGTACCCGCTGGTGAAACCTGGATTCATAATAGTGAACGGAATAATGATAAAATCACGAGTGGCCGCATTGTCTCACTTAAAAGTTGGTGGATTGGGGCAATGCTTGATCATCCACCTACCATGCACGAGAAGATGATTTTCTTTTGGCATAATCATTTGGCTACTCAGTCCTGGGAGGTCTATTGGCCGCATTTAACGTATCGGCATTTCGATAAAATCCGGCAAAATGCCTTTGGAAACTTCAAAACGTTGGTGAAGGAAATCACCCTTGATCCACACATGTTACTGTATTTAAATGGTGCTTTAAACCGCCAGGAAGCTCCGGATGAAAACTATGGCAGGGAACTACAAGAACTGTTTTGTATCGGAAAAGGTCCCGACGCAAAGTTCACGGAAGAAGATGTGCAGACAGCTGCCAGGGTCCTGACTGGTCATTCCATTGACTGGGATAAGGGGGGTGAGTATCTCTACCGTTGGTATTGGCATGACAGCTCCGATAAGCAATTCTCTTCCTTTTATGGCAACACGGTCATAACCGGTAAAGAAGGAGAAGACGGAGCCAAGGAGCTGGATGATCTGATTGACATGATCTTCAATCAAAATGAAGTAGCTGCTTTCATCATCAGGAAGATCTACCGGATGTTTGTGTATTCAGATATAGATGAAGCAACCGAAGAAAATGTCATTGCTCCGCTTGCCGCGATTTTTAGAGAGGCCGATTATGAAGTTATACCCGTTTTGCAATCACTACTTAAAAGTGAACACTTTTTTGACATCGCAAATCGCGGAGCTTTAATTAAAACTCCACTGGATTTCATGATTGGATTCTGGCGCACAGGTGGGGTTAAGATGCCCAGTGGTGCTAATCTGGTGCAACGGAGACAGATTAGAACAAGCATGTTGTGGACAATGAGCACTCTGGGAGCCGAAGCCATGGATCCTCCTAATGTGGCGGGATATCCGGCCTATTACCAATTTCCACAGTTTGACCGCGATTGGATTACGACGAACAGCATTACTACGCGAGCATTGATTACCGACTCATTTGTGTATTGGGGCTACTGGTCGGAAGATTTGCTCACAACTATTGATCTGATTGAGCATTGTGCTACCTTACCTAATCCTGAAGATCCAGAAAAATTAGTTGATGGCTTATTAGGTTTACACCTGGCTTTTCCAGCTTCTGAAGCAGTACGGCAACGCATGATTTCCACGTTGCTTACGGGGCAGCAAAATAACTACTACTGGACTAGTGCCTGGTTTGACCACCGGGATAATCCGGCAGATGCAATGAAAAAGGCAACTGTAGAATTACGACTAAAGGTTATGTTTCAATTCTTATTGCAACTCTCCGAATATCATCTTCTCTAATCAGATCAGGAACAAAAGAATATGAAAAGAAGAAATTTTATCAAACATGCCACTCGCACCGCTATCCTACCGGCAATGATTCAAGGCACTGGTATGGCCGCATTTGCCAAATCACCCTTGATGAGGGCATTGCACGAAGATCTCGAAGAAACCGACAGGGTGTTGGTACTTATTTATCTGGGTGGCGGTAATGATGGACTTAATTCAGTAATACCGGTCGACCAATATGATCGATTGAGTAAGGCTAGGCCTGACGTTATTCTGCCAGAAAACAGTCTTCTCAATCTTGACGGTGTATCTGAGGTGAAGTTACATCCAGCCATGAGCGGCTTAAGAAACCTCTACGGAGAGGGAAAACTTGGCATTATTCAAAATGTTGGATATCCAAACCAGAGCTACTCCCATTTTAGATCTACTGATATCTGGATGACCGGTGCTGATACAGACGAGCTGTTGCCAACCGGCTGGTTAGGTCGCTATCTCAATGCGGAATATCCGAACTATCCGGTCGAATATCCAAATCCGGAAGTACCAGATCCATTAGCGATTGAAATTGGTTATAATCTATCGGTAGCATTTCAAGGGCCCGTAACTGGTATGGGCATGGTAGTGGGTGATCCCGAGTGGTTTTACCGTTTGGTCAATGATGTAGATGAAACAACCCCAAACACCCAGGCGGGAGAGAAGCTAAAATATATCAGACTAATCACCAAACAATCGCAGGTATATGGAGAAGTAATTAAAAATGCAGCTTCTAAAGTCACCACTCAAAGTACTTACCCGGACAATGAGTTAGGTGAACAATTGCGAATCGTGGCCCGTCTGATTGCCGGAGGCTTAAAAACCCGATTGTATATGGTGAGTCTCAATGGATTTGATACACACGATGCTCAGGTACTGGGTAGTGACCATAGGCTGGGCGAGCATGCTAATCTTTGCAGACATTAGGCAGTTCGGTTGATGCTTTCATGAAAGATCTCGAGTTTTTAAATATCCAAGACAGAGTCATGGGGGCGACCGTTTCGGAGTTTGGCCGTAGAATCATATCGAACGCCAGTCTTGGTACTGACCATGGGGCTGCAGCTCCCATGTTTGTCTTCGGCAACTCGATTAAAGGTGGGATTTATGGATCGAATCCGGTTATTCCGGAAAATCCTGGAGTGGAAGATAATTTGGAAATGAAGGTTGATTTCCGTTCAGTTTATGGGTCCATTCTCCAAGATTGGTTTTGTGTAAACGGCAGCGTGTTACAGTCGACTCTGGGCACCAATCGTGAAACCCTACCATTCATTAATGAAAATGCATGTCTAAGTACTTCGATATTTGACCGGCATCAGGAGGCTGGGCAGGTATTCATATCCAACTACCCAAATCCATTCAGTGAGTATACCACGATCGAGTTTCGTTCTACCGGTAGCCCTTTGCAGGTATCTATCCTGGATCAGCGAGGCCGGATCTTGGAGACTCTCGCAAAGGGATTATATACCCCTGAGCAGCATACGGTGAAATGGAATGCAGGGGCTTATGCTTCGGGCATCTACTACGCCCGTTATCAGGATCAAAGAATCCAACAGTCAAGAGCAATGATCAAAACATAGGGGTTATTTCGGGCCCCAAAATGGATCTCCTGCCTCAATAAATTGAATAGGAACTTCCGCAATGAAACTTTTCAACCACTCGGCACAATAGAGCATTCCTGCCTCTTCTGAATTAGCATGTCCGATAAGAATCAGGCATTTGTTTTGACCCGTGGTGACCGCGTCTCTAACCCACTCCACGGTTTCCCATTCATGGGTTTCGCCCGCGATTAGGACTTCAACATCATTTCTCCGAAGCATCTGAATCTGAGGTTGAGAACCGGATGCTCCCACCGCCATACCAACTTTGGAGATTATCATATCAGGATCACCCACGACCCGTATCGCTGGCGTTTTGAAATGTTCCTTTAGTGTTTTGGCCAATATGCCGACGGTCTGTCGGGGCAGCTTGAAGATCACTTCATTTGGTACAGCTTGGTATTCCTTCCATCCCAGTTCTTTGATCATCCCAGTATGAATCCCATCTGGATCGGTCATGTGCCAATGATCATGAAATCTGAAAACGACCAGATTGTGGGCTTCGATGAATGCCTTTTTAGCTTCAAACACGGCATCACCTTCAAAAAATTCTGTTTTATCCAAATGATTGTAATACGTTGGCTCATGGGTGATGATCATATTTAGTCCCGAAGCTTGTGCCCTCTTTAATACGTCAAAAGTCGCTAAGAAAGTGGTGGCAATGCCTGTGACAGGAATCTTTCCGTTACCACTTTTATATGTATCGACGGTCTCTTTCTGCCATTCGCAAGTGACTTGCTCTTTGATTCGTGACACGATTTCACCGGCGCTCAGCATTTGCGATTGATTGACCGATATTGCCTTGTGTTTTGGAGATTCATCAGATATAGATGAGCAAGCAGATAAAATTAATAACAGAAAAAAGAGTGACTGATACTGTGACATCGTTAATTTATTTAAGAGGTAGATAACTCAATATTCTGTGGTGCCATAATGGCTCTTTCCAGAATGTAACAAAATAATTAAATTACCTTGACCTGTGGTACCTTCGATCGTTCTGATATGTATCTTTTGCAATCAACAAACTTTTAAACCAATGTTATCCAAGTGCTCCATTACGATTATTGCATTTACCTTCTGTAGCTTTTTCTCGCAGACGAGTATGCCAAGGTGGAATTTTGACCAACAACTTAAGGATTATTTTCAAACCAAGGTGACCGAACTCTCTCAAGGAAATTTGTTGACCGATTGGGAAAATGAAGACGAATTCAATGCCGTCCAGAAGCAAGCACGGGAACAACTTTGGGATATGTTAGGTATGAATCCTCAACCTGAAAGATCGGATCTAAAGGTAAGAGTCACCGGAGTGGTTGAACACGAGCATTTTATTGTTGAAAAGATTGTTTTTGAGTCCATGCCGGGCTTATATGTTACTGGCAATTTATATCGACCTAAGATCATCAAACAACCCCTTCCTGCTATCCTTTATGTTTGTGGGCACGCCACAGTAGAAAAGGATGGCTATAATTATGGGGCAAAAGCAAATTATCAACATCATCCTGCATGGTATGCTAGAAATGGCTATGTCTGTCTGATACTTGACACTGTTCAACTGGGAGAAATAGAGGGAATTCACCATGGTACCTACCGCTACAATCGTTGGTGGTGGCTATCGCGGGGCTATACGCCTGCAGGAATAGAAGCATGGAATGGTATCAGGGCTATTGATTATCTGATCACTCGCGAGGATGTGGATGAAGGCCGGATTGGTCTGACTGGACGGAGTGGTGGTGGTGCAACAAGCTGGTGGGTAGGAGCCCTGGATGAACGGGTCAAAGTAGTTATTCCAGTGGCTGGTATAACCGACTTGCAAAACCATGTGGTAGATGGATGCGTGGAAGGGCATTGCGACTGTATGTACTTCGTCAATACATATCAATGGGATTTTGCAAAATTAGGTCTATTGATTGCACCTAGGCCTTTGTTGATTGCCAATGCAGATCAGGATGCCATATTTCCTCTGGATGGGGTATACCGTACCTATCGGGAAATTAAGAAAGTATATGAGAAACTCAATATTCCGGAACTGATCGCTTTGAATATCGTGGGAGGAGGCCATCATGATGTTCAGGAAATTAGAATCCACCCCTTCCGTTGGTTCAATCATTTTTTATTGCACAACGATGAACTGATTGAAATTCCGGCAAAAAAATGGCTGCAGCCGGAGGATTTACGGGTTTTTGACCAATTGCCCAAAGATCAAATCAACACCAAGATTGATTCCTTCTTCGTGCCGGTAGCCACCAGCTGGATGGATCAAATGCAGTCAACATCATTCGAAACCAATCAACAGGTTTGGATGGAACAGCTCAAGAGGTATGTCTTTGCGGGTTGGCCGAAGTCGCCAGTCGGAAACAGTGTTACAAAACTTGAAGAAATACAAGCTGAAAATCTTCTTTTAACTATCTATAGCATTAATTCGGAAGCGAATATTGAGTTACCCCTTTTATCCATTCAGAACCTGGATGATTCAAGATCCAGTGGTGAAATGCAGATTATCGATGATGGGAACTGGCAAGACCTGGAACCCGCACTTACCCGGTTATTTGGGAAAAATGAACTTTGGGCTAAAGAAGGCCTTGGGGACGAACTAGCTATCCGGCTAAAAAATGAGATCAAGAAAAAAGGTCAAATCATCTTTTTACCGATCCGGGGATCCGGTATAGCCAGGTACTCCGGTGATGATCGAGCACTAACCCACATAAGACGAAGATATTACCTGCTAGGACAAACTCTTGAGGGAATGCAAACCTGGGACATTCTTCAGGGAATCAAGGTTACCAACGATCTTATGCCACAGATTCGCTCATTAAGAGCTAGTAATTCCACATCGATCATGCTGGCTTATGCATCCTTATATTCTGGGAGTACGAACACCCTATATCTTGAGTCTCCTGGTTCCACCCATGACCGAGGTCCCTCCTATATAAATGTCAGGAAGTATCTTGATATTCCTCAGGTTCTGCTTATGACATCTACGACAAATGATCTTTATATAGCTAGTTCAAAAGGCTTTGATGAACTTCGACAATTCGTCAAAACCCAACCTCAATTCAAAATTCATTTTTAACTGGTATCTCCGATTATTTATCTTTGCCGGCTTAAGTCAAATTAATACAATATGTTATTAAATAATGGTCGGTATGAGATACAGGGAATCCCCCTCCTTGACCTTGCGTCAAAATACGGTCTGCCTCTTTACGTCTACGATACGGATATCATTAAGCGTCAATATTAGAAATTAATAGATGCATTTGATGTTAGAAATCTAACTATAAACTATGCATGCAAAGCTTTGTCGAATATTTCGATCCTTCGCTTCATGCGATCTTTGGGTGCTCACGTAGATACTGTCTCTGTTGGCGAAATTATGTTGTGTATAAAAGCAGGATTTGAACCAACAGAAATAGTTTTCACCCCTAGTGCAGTCTCGATCGATGAGTATAAAAAGGCGATGGAGCTTGGGGTGCAAACTAATATTGACAATTTAGAAACCCTTGCCTACTTTGCTCATCACGAGACTAAATATCCAATCTGTGTACGGATCAATCCGCACATTATGGCGGGAGGTAATAAAAAGATATCTACGGGACATATCGATTCTAAATTTGGAATATCCATCCATCAATTGCATGAGATCATTGACCTAACAAAAGGTCACGGATTAAATATTGAGGGCATTCACATGCACACAGGATCTGATATTCTTGATGTCGAAGTATTTTTGCAGGCAACGGATATACTATTTAGAGCGGCATCCCATTTTCAGAAAATCGATTACATTGATTTTGGAAGTGGATTTAAAGTAAAGTACAAGCCAGAAGACATTTAGACAGACATAGCATTATTTGGAAAAGAAATGAGCCGAAAGTTCAATAAATTCTGTGCGGATCGGGGTAAGGATTTACACCTAGTATTTGAACCTGGTAAATTCCTCGTCTCGGAGAGCGGTCTATTTTTGGCTAAAACAAATATTATTAAACATACGCCGTCTAATTTATTTGCTGGCCTTGACACCGGCTTCAATCATTTGATCAGACCGATGTTTTATGATGCCTACCATGAAATCGTTAATTTGAATAATCCGTCTGGAGACAGCAAGTATTATTCAGTAGTGGGCTACATCTGCGAGACGGACAATTTTGCCTGGAACCGGCCTATACCCGAAATCTCACCAGGTGATGTTTTGGCATTTAAAAATGCAGGGGCTTATTGCTTTCAAATGGCGTCAAATTATAACTCCAGGACCAGGCCTGCCGAAGTTCTTATATATCATGGTAAGGACTACTTGATACGTGAGCATGAAGATTTTTCAGATTTAGTAAGGCACCAGACAGATCCTATTGCATTTGCGTAAAAGTGGAGGAGAAGCAAAGTGATAAACCTTTTACTCGAGTTTAAATAACCGCTGAAATGTAAGTGACATCATCCAACCGATCAAACTCCCGATGATAAGTCCGGCTCCCACATCCAGAGGGTAGTGGACGCCTACATAAATCTGAGCAATGCCAATAGTGATTGCCCACACTACCAACAGGTATCGCCAAAGCCTTCGTTCATGCCCAAAGGTGAAGAATAGAAACAGTGCAATAGCCGCATGATTGGTAGCATGAGAGGAAGTAAAGCTATAGCCTCCGCCACATTTGATCCGTAAGACAACCTCATGTCCAATAAGCGCATCACTACAGGGACGTGGTCTTTTTACATTTTTTTTGATCCATTGAGAGCTGACCGTGTCTGAAACACCTATCGTTAAGAGAGCAAACAGGACCATCCAAAGTCCATTTTTTGGAAAATTCCAGATAAGAAAAGCGATGATAAAAATATAAAGTGGGCTCCATAATATCTTATTTCTGAAATAGGGCATGAATGCATCCAGCCAGCCAATGTGAGACTGGTTAAAAAAAAGAATAAGGTTTGATCCCAATGAATTATCTGGTCTACCATTTGTGATTGCGATCGCACTTTAAAGGTACATTATCATCACTTATCTTTATCTTTGCTTTTAGGAAAAATGAAAATCTAACGTTATTTTATGTCACTGATTAAATCAATTTCAGGAATACGTGGAACGATAGGTGGTAAAACTGGAGACAACTTCACTCCTATTGATATTGTTGCCTGTTGTGCAGGTTATGGTACGTGGTTAAAACAAAGTAATGGATCGGCCAAAGTTGTAATTGGAAGGGATGCACGAATATCTGGACCAATGGTACATGAACTAGCTGTCCAGACCTTGATTGGCCTTGGGATCGATGTGATCGATCTCGACCTATCAACGACACCTACAGTAGAAATGGCTGTTGTCTTTGCTAAGGCTCAAGGGGGTATTATTATAACGGCTAGTCACAATCCAGAAGAATGGAATGCCTTAAAGTTTCTGAATAGTCGCGGTGAATTTATTTCAGCAGAAGACGGCGAAGATATCCTCACAATCATAGATGCACAAGACTATGATTTTGCCCAAGTAGATCGGTTGGGAGTTCGTACCTATGATAAAACCGCTATAGCCCGGCATATTGAGGCAATCATGGCACTTGCACTCGTAGAAGTTAAGCTCGTTAGAAATCAAAAACTGAAAATAGCCGTCGATTGCGTCAATAGCACCGGCAGTATTTCGATCGCGCCTTTGCTTGATGCCCTTGGATGTGAGTACCAACTAATCAACAATGACCTGTCTGGTCGCTTTAGTCATAATCCTGAACCTTTGCCAGAGCATCTCACAGCCCTATCCAATATGATGATTGAAGGAAATTTTGATCTTGGCATTGCTGTCGATCCTGATGTAGATCGTTTGGTATTTGTCTGCGAAGATGGATCTATGTTTGGTGAAGAATACACCATCGTGACACTTGCCGATTATATCCTACAGTATGAAGGTGGTGCGACAGTATCAAACCTGAGTTCGACACAGGCCTTAAAGGATGTGACTATCCGGCACGGTTATGAGTATCATGCTGCTGCAGTAGGTGAAGTCAATGTTGTTGCCAAGATGAAAGCGGTCAAGGCAGCCTTTGGAGGCGAGGGCAATGGAGGAGTGATTTATCCTAAACTGCATTATGGCAGGGATGCCCTGGTTGGCATTGCAATGATGCTAAGTCACCTGGTAAAATCTAAAACTACAATGAGTCAAATCAGATTTGGCTTACCAGAATATACTATCAGTAAAAAAAAGGTAGCACTCGAGAAAGGCCTGAACCCTGACGAAATCCTCCAAAAGTTAATGTTAAAATATCAAGATACTGAGCAGAATAGAGAAGATGGTTTAAAGCTGATTTTTAATGGAGAGTGGGTACATATGCGAAAGAGCAATACTGAACCAATTATCCGGATTTATGCAGAAAGTGCGACTCCAGTAAAAGCGGACGACCTGGCAAATCGGTTTCTTGAAGAAATCAACCTGCTATCAAAGGTGATCGATTAAACAAGCAAATCATGGATGAATTAGAGGGTTATTTTGCACGGTTTCGAGATGAGATCATCGGATACGATCAGACACTGTCGGGACCATATGGTACCAACCGAATTTTATACGCCGATTGGACGGCATCGGGTCGGCAATACAGACCAATTGAAAATTTGTTGACAAACCGCATAGCTCCATTTGTAGCAAATACCCATACGGAGACATCCTCTACTGGCAGTATGATGACAAATGCTTACCGAAAAGCCAAGAAAATCATCAAAGATCATGTAAATGCCTCTCCTCAAGACGTATTGATTGTTTCCCAAACCGGTATGACCGGTGTAGTAAATAAGTTTCAGCGAATCCTCGGATTGAGGGTGCATGAGCGATTTCAAGCTCAGATCCGAATTCCTGAGCAGGAAAAGCCAGTCATCTTCATCAGTCACATGGAGCACCATTCCAACCAGACCTCCTGGATCGAGACGTTGGCAGATGTCGAGATCATTGCCCCTGACGAAGCGGGCTTGCTGGATCTCAATTCATTGGAGCAACTCCTCGCTAAGTACAAGAAACGAACCACTAAAATCGCCGCCATTACTTCCTGCAGTAATGTGACAGGTATTGCTACCCCCTATCACGACGTGGCGAGACTGATGCATTATCATGGTGGCGTTTGTTTTGTCGATTTTGCCTGCTCTGCACCTTATATTGACATTAATATGCATCCTGAAAATGTCGACTGTGGACTGGATGCTATTTACTTTTCACCTCACAAGTTTTTAGGCGGGCCAGGTAGCAGCGGTGTATTGGTTTTTGATTCGTCGTTATACAAGAATCGTATCCCTGACCAACCGGGAGGAGGTACGGTTGACTGGACGAATCCCTGGGGAGGTCACAAATACCATGATGCTATAGAAGAGCGCGAAGATGGTGGGACACCTGGCTTTCTTCAGGCGATCAAAGTGGCTCTTTGTATGCAACTCAAGGACGAGATGGGTGTGTCTCAGATTCTAAGACGTGAACATGATCAACTGAACTTGCTCTGGCCGGAACTGGATGCCTCTCCCAATTTGCATATTTTGGCCACTCAGCACCGTCAGCGCTTAGGCGTCATTTCATTTTACATAGAGGGCCTTCATTACAATTTAGGGGTTAGGATACTAAACGATCGATTTGGCATCCAAACCAGGGGAGGATGTTCGTGCGCGGGCACTTATGGACATTATTTGTTGAATGTCAGTCGGGAAATTAGTGATCAGATTACATGCAAAATTTCAGGTGGTGATCTTTCTGAAAAACCAGGATGGATCAGAATGTCTATTCATCCGGTGATGACCGACCACGAGGTCTTATATCTTGGTCAGAGTATCCGTCAACTGGCTGAAAATTGGCCAAATTGGATTAACGATTATCGATACAACACGTCAAAGAATGAGTATTACCATAAGGCAGGGTATGCTCAGGAGAATACCATTGTGAAACAGTGGTTTAATCAGATTAAGCACGCCCAGCATGAGGTTATATTTTGACAATGCTGCCTCGACGCCCTTGTTTCCCGAAGTCATTGAGGTGATGCATAAGGCGATGGCTGATTATTTTGGAAACCCATCTTCGATTCATGCACACGGACGAAAGGCAAAAGCTGCCATTGAAGAAGCCCGAAAAGTTATTGCTTACCATTTGGGTTGTTCAGTGGGAGAGCTATTTTTTACGAGTGGTGGGTCTGAAGCCAACAACCTTGCCCTGAAAGGAGCTATTTACGATCTGGGCATTGGCCGGGTGATCACTTCCAGAATCGAACATCCTTGTGTGCTCCGCTCCATTGAGCATATGGCTGTCTACAGGGACTTTGATGTGGACTATCTCAATGTTTCTCAGGATGGCGTGGTCGATTTAGATCATTTGGAAACACTTTTAAAGCAAAACGCTAAAGAGAAAACCCTGGTTTCGGTGATGCATGCCAACAATGAGATTGGGTCGATGAATGACATCGACGCCATCGGAGAACTATGTCGTAAATATGACGCTTATTTTCATAGCGATACGGTACAAACCGTTGGCCATTTTCCAATTCGATTTGGGAGACTTAAAGTGGACATGGCGGCTGCATCCGCTCACAAGTTTCATGGACCAAAGGGAATTGGCTTCCTCTATTTGAATCAGCGTTGTAATCAGATTCGACCACCAATTGATGGAGGTGGTCAAGAAAGGAATTTGCGGGCGGGTACCGAAAACATCAGTTCGATCCTCGGCATGGCCAAAGCTATGGAATTGTATTGTGAAAATATGGAACAAAACCAATTAAATACAAGATCGGTACGTGAGTACGCGATGCAACAAGTTCAATTGCATTTTCCAGATACAGCAATCAATGGTGCTCCTGAAGATCAGTCACTATATACAGTATTAAGTGTAACCTTCCCACCTTCAAAACGAAGTGAATTACTGATTTTTAATCTGGACATCGAAGGCGTCAGTGCTTCGGGAGGCAGTGCTTGCAGTTCCGGAGTGCAAAAAGTCTCCCATGTGCTGGCTGAGATAGCACCAAATGATCCAGGCACTACTGTTCGATTTTCGTTTTCCCCATTAAATCGAAAGGAAGAAATCGACCTGTTAATCGAAAAGCTTCATAAAATACTTCAAGCATAGAAAAAGAGATGGCTATGCCATCTCTTCTTTCTTTTTACGTTTGATCTTGTTAAGTCGAGCATCGTCGCCATAGATCTCCTTTGCCTTTTTGTTATAAGCTCGGGCTGCTTCTTCCGGAGTGTTATACATACCAATGTGTACCGCTTTACCATTGATGGTGATAATCGCGCGATACTTCTTGTTCTCCATGTATACACCGGTGTAGCCTGTCTTACTGGTGGTTTTCCGATTGCGGCTAGAGGTAGACCTGGTTCTCCATTCCAGATTTTCCAAGCGACAGTCGAGTTTGTTACCACTTTTGGCACCTACCAATTTCATCTTTGATGAAGGAGGAGTCTCTAAAAACTTTTCTGCTATATACCGATGAAGGTATATTGTTTCGATCTTGTACAGACCGTCCGCTCTTTTCCAGGACTTCTGGAAAACAGCACATCCTGAAGAGTGTTTCCTTAGATTATTGACAAAGTCTATTTTCACCAAATACGGATCAGTAGTCAGGTGGTGATAGACCTTGTCATCCAAAGTAACCGTTTCATCAGCGTTTTTCAATTTTACTTTGTACAACAATTTGAATGAGTGTTTAAAAGGTTATGGATAGAGTTTCCAAAATAAGATAGTTTTGAGGAATAATCTTACCACAGTCGTGTAAGAGCTATACTTTGGGCCTAATATCTAACAATTTCTCGTAAATAACAAAAAAATGTGCTTGACATACGGCACCTTTAACAGACCATGGATTTAAGAAAAAAGCATCTGGAAAGACTGCGGATGCGTCGTTGCTTCGATATTGCCCGTTTAGGTATTCGTGCTGTTAAGACTAATCCGGCTGTTGGAGCACTTATTGTTAAGGGTGATACGATCATTTCGGAAGACTATCATAAGAATTTTGGAGGCCCCCATGCTGAGGTCAATGCCATTTCATCAATATCTAGTCGGGACCTTGCCCACTCTTCAATTTATGTATCGCTAGAACCATGTGCGCACTATGGGAAGACTCCTCCATGTGTCGATTTGCTTATGGGTTCAGGTATTGATCATTGCATCATTAGCAGTATTGACCCAAATCCGTTGGTGCAAGGCAGGGGAGTTGAAAAGCTTAGATCAGGAGGCATAAAAGTCACTGAGGGCATTAATCGCCTAATTGGCCAGGAGGTGTTAAGGCCATTCAAAGTTCAACAGAAGTTTAAGAGACCTTACATCATCTTGAAATGGGCCCAATCACTAGACGGTTTTTTGGGGCGAAAAAACGAGCGGATCAAAATTAGTAGTCCTGTGTCGGATCGACTGGTACACAAGTGGAGGGCGGAAACAGATAGCATCATGGTGGGTAGTAATACCGTGATCATTGACAATCCACATCTTTCTAACCGATTATATTTTGGAGAGAATCCAGTGAGGGTGATCTTGGATCGTCAAGCCCAAATATCACCTTCAGCGCCTATTTGGACTGATCAAATAAGGACCTTTTACTTCTCAAACAGGAAGCGTAAGTTTCATAATCCATTGATTGAGTCCTTCGTGCTTAATGAGGTCAAAGAACCACTTTTGCAGCTTTTTTCCCAGCTTTATCGTTTAAATATTGGTTCGGTCTTGGTCGAAGGTGGATCCACTCTTGTCAGGGCTTGTATGAATCAAGATCTGTGGGATGAGGCCCGCGTTATTATTAGTCCAGTAAACCTAAACCATGGGCTTAATGCACCAGCATTGGCTACAGATCCGGCTCGTAGACAGCAGTTAGGCAGGGATCAAATCGCCTTTTACTACCATCAATAGATCGAATTTTGTTAAAATTAGTTTAAAAGGTCGGGTGTAACCATCCAGGGCGTTGTCTTTCCTGTTACAATGTCGTTACTTAGTGGTTGGAAATATTGTAAACAGAAGATAGAATATGAAATTCTTGCTGAAGAGTGTTGTCATTTCCAGTATTCTTTCCTTGGCGATCACCCATTCATTATTTAGCCAACAGATCAAATGGATGTCATTTGACGAGGCCGTTGTTGCATATCAACATGAAAAAAAGAAGATCATTGTAGATATTTTCACCGACTGGTGCACATGGTGCCAAAAAATGGATCAATCTACCTTCCAGAATGCGTTCATTGCCAACTATATTAACGAACATTTCTATCCGATAAAATTTAATGCCGAGCAACAGGATAAAATTTCATTTAATGGCAAAGAATATTTCTATGTGAAGAGTGGCCGAAGCGGTTATCATGAGCTGGCAGTCGAATTAGCACTAGGTCGGCTTAGTTACCCCACAATTGTTTTTCTAGATGAAAATCTGCAGGTCATTCAGGCATTGCGTGGTTTTCAGTCAGCTCTGCGATTTGAGCAGATTATGACTTACTTCGCTCAAGATTTTCACAAAACTACTCCGTGGTCAAAGTTCAGTGAAAATTATCAGACATTCATCAGCCACAACTAACCGAAACACTTAAAATCCCAAAAGCCTCCTAGCGGATTCGCTCGAAGATCACGTCCTATTTTTTAATCCCCAAAACCCCTAGAATACCACGAGTTATTTCCCGTGCTAAAGAACGTCCAATTTGCCGCGTGGTGTTATCCCAGGTGCGTTCGAGTTGAGTCTTCCGAGGTCTACCTCTGGTTGATGTCTGCCGAGCCTTTTCCTGTTGGCGTTGCATCTCAGCCCGATGATCTTCTTCCTGAGCTACCTTAATTTTGTCAGCAAGGATTTCATATGCACTGTCTCTATCCAGCTCCTGGTTGTATTTTTGCACCAAATAAGATTCACGAACAATATAGTTGATCTCGGATGGGGACAGGATATCCATGCGTGATTGCGGTGCTCTCAGCATTGTGTGTACCAAAGGAGTAGGTCGCCCTTTTTCGTCAAGCACACTGATCAAGGCCTCCCCTATCCCAAGCTCAGTCAGCATTTGATCGATGTTATAATAACTACTGATTGGAAAGTTTTGAGCAGCCAACTTGATAGCTTTTCGATCACTGGCAGTAAAAGCACGTAACGCATGCTGAATCTTCATACCTAGTTGACCTAAGACCTCATTGGGGATATCAGCAGGATTTTGAGTTACAAAAATGATTGCGATGCCCTTAGAACGTATCAATTTAATAATGGACTCTAGCTGATCAAGCAAAGCCTTTGAGGCCTCCTTAAATACGAGATGGGCCTCATCGATAAAAATGACCAGTTTAGGTTGATCTACATCACCTTCCTCCGGAAACGTTGCATAAATTTCGGCCAACATTTGCAGCATAAAAGTTGAGAAAAGATTTGGCCTATCCTGGATGTCAGTCAACCTAACTATCGAAACTATGCCCTTACCGTCATCTGAAATCCTGATCAGATCACTCATATCAAAGCTTTTCTCACCAAAAAATTTCTCACCACCCTGCTGTTCAAGCTCAATGATCTTGCGAATAATGGTACCCATAGAGGCAGTCGAAATGCGGCCATATTCTGCTTCAATTTCTTCCTTGCCCTCTCCGGTCAGCCACTGTAGCGATTTTTTAACATCCTTTAGATCAAGCAGTGGTAATCCATGGTCATCGCAGTATTTGAAAATCACGGAGATAATACCTTGTTGCGTTTCGTTTAGGTTAAGAATTTTACTAAATAAAACCGGACCGAATTCGGTTACAGTAGCCCTCAACTTTACTCCCTTTTCTTCCGACAAGGTTAAAAATTCTACTGGACTCGAATCTGCCTCAAATGGAATTCCAATCAGAGCATGACGTTCGTCAATTTTTGGATGACCTTCAGTTGCTTTTGCAATACCACTTAGATCTCCTTTAACATCCATCATCAGGACCGGAACACTCTGGGCTGACAACTGCTCTGCCAGGACCTGTAATGTTTTGGTTTTACCAGTGCCTGTAGCACCTGCAATCAACCCGTGTCTGTTAAGAGTTTTCAATGGGAGATAGACCATCGTACCGGTTAGATTTTTCTTATTAAGCATTGCCCCTCCTAACAGTATTTGAGGTCCCTTAAATTGGAAGGCAGTATTTATCTCTTCAATGAAAACCCGGATATCTGTCATGATTCTAGCGGTTATTCCAGTTGTTTACTCTTGTTTGGTATCGTTTGTAATCAAATGTCCATTTCTCCAAATCGACTTGCTGCTCAATTGAGTCCTCTAAGTTATCGGTAAATAACTCATAGAAAAAATCCAAACCGGTTTTTTCCTCGACTTCATCAATCGAATGCACATATTTCTGTAGAGGTCGGTCTGAGACATCGTTAGGAATGACAAAGGCAATGGCTCTGACTTCCGGAGCCAGATGATCAAGAATCACTTTGAAAAAAGCTTGAGGCACGGCGACTTGATTGGCACCAATATAAGTTAAGTTTGCCTTAGAGAATAAAGGGCCGGAAACAATGTAAAGTGATCGGTTTTCTCGTGCCCAGTCTCTGGTTTGTTCTTCGAGCTCTCTCCAGATACCGCCGTTGCATGCATAGGTTTGTGGGCTGATATTGCTCAATAAAAAGGTTTCTTCCATGGTCTTTAAGGAGTAAGCCCGGTCAGCTGCCGGAACCAGGTGTCCTTTAGTGTATCCCGAGTTTTTATAATCATAATAAGTGGCCGACCCAGTCTTAATGTTTAGATCTTCCTTAAAGTAATCGGTACGGGAAACTTTTGGGCCATTGAGATGATCGATGTTCAGTTCATAAGCTACCCAGCTGGGTTGCTCTGTTTTTTCATTGTAGGCCAGA
Source organism: Saprospiraceae bacterium (assembly GCA_016711125.1). Taxonomy (GTDB): domain Bacteria; phylum Bacteroidota; class Bacteroidia; order Chitinophagales; family Saprospiraceae; genus JABDMH01. The sequence goes on from JADJTQ010000012.1 coordinate 248,389, forward strand.
GTAAATCCTTTGTATTGGTATATGGGATCATTTTGAGGTCCAGGCAAATAGAAGGTTGAAGAACTGGAAGTCGCGGTGGAGTCTTGTCGGTCATAGAGTTGGCCAATCCAGCTGTCAAGACTGGATTTTGATAACAACAAAATAGCCACCACAATACCCAATGCTATCAGGATTTTTAAATATCCCGATAAGAAGCCTCTGGCCTGACTCCGGTGATTGGATCTAAATTTTGCCAATGATGCCGGAAGATAACAAGATTAAAAAATGAGAAATACAAACAAACATGACTAGCGGATCAAGGTAACATCACCAGCAAAATATTGCTTAGAGCCATCGATAAAGGAAAGAACAATCCGATAAACATAGACGTCAGGAGTCAAGATCCTCGAGCCTGTCTTCCCATCCCAACCAGCCGATTCATCATTCACCTGAATTTCCCTTGTCTGAAACAAACGCTCACCCCAGCGATTAAAGATCTCGAAAGCCTCAATGTTATACTCATATCGACCAGCCATATAGAAATAGTCATTAAGTCCATCTCCATTCGGACTGAATGCATTGGGTATCCAGATGTAAACATTCCGGTCAACCACCACGTCAATAAAATCTGACTCTTCACAGCCGGCTGCATCAGTCACTGTGCCCCGATAGCGGGTATCACAAAATGGGGTCACAATAGTCGTTGCGCAGTCCACGCATTTAATGGTACTGATTTCATCAGCCTCAGTCCATTTGTACGAGTATGGACCAAGGCCGATCACATCAGGAGAGAGGTTAAAACCGTCTCCTAAATTGACTTTTCGATCTTCACCTAACTCTATGATGAGAGGCGGCGAGAATTCTACTTCAATAGTGTCATAAGCAACCTCACAAATGGTTCGTGCTTCTACCCAATACTTGCCGGGTCTGGTCACATTTAAACTGATATTACCGGACCCATCTTGCCAAAGATATTCCGCCCCCACTTGACTGCCACTTAGTTTTAATGTATCACCTTCACAGACTAACCTATTTTGGCTTTGCAGATCGACAAATAATGGCACTACAAGCAGTCTGGTAGGATCGTTTTGTGCAAGTGTAGTGGGGTCATCTGACAAGGTGAAACTACCCAAAGACGCAGGTAGTCCATCCAGACGCGCTTGATTCAAATATAAACCGGAGGTGTTCTCCCCTATTCGCACCTTCACGGATATACTGTCGATTCCCAACGGTATAGTTAGATTATTAATTAATAATTCATTTGGATTGCCCGTGTCGATAATGTCTCCTCCGAATGGATTTCTCAATACTTCAAGGATTTCAAATCCGGCCGGCATCGGATCATAAAACTGAACTCCAGATCGGGGTATGGCACTTGCATTGGCGATCACAAAAGTGTAAATTACGTCAGAGCATGGTGCTGCCGTTTTTGGAAGCACTTTCTTTTCAAGCTTTACCGTATAAGGGCAGGAACAACCATCACTACGATCGGCATTTTCACCAGTTGTGCGTACTGTGAGATTACCAGACGTTTTATTGATTTGAAACAGCGTGTTTTGCAAATTATCACCATCCGGGCGACCGTAACCGTACAAATTACCAAATGCGTCAAAGAAAAGGGTGCCCATCGAGGTACACGGCTGACCTGCCCTGCCAACGGGAGAGGTGGTACCCCGGTTAAGATCTACCGTAAGCAACGTCTTATAGTTACTGTCATAGGCATAGCAAATACCTGTCAAAGGATCGAAATCCATATCAAAGAACAGGAATGGATTATCCTTCAGTGTAACCTGACGTGTGGGATAAGCCGGATCTCTCAAGTCAATGAAAACAAGGTTGATATTGGCGCTTCCAAATCCAAAATCCCGGGGTGAACCCGAAATCACCAGGTAGTTACCATCAGGTGTGCATGCTCCGGAAAAATATCTAAGATTGGGTAATTCAGTGAGCACCCGGAGTTTGGTCAATCCTCCATCAGCATCAATTCTTATGAGACCATTGTCTGCCTGGTCGATGATATAAATAAAATTGTCAGTACTGCGGTAACCCATGGCATTGAGATCATAGCCAGGTTCGATATTAAGATTGGTGAAGGTGACTAGATTGGATGAAGGGTCGATGTCAATGGAAAAAAGTTCATTGTATTGCCGAGCCTGCAATGTAAAGTAATAATCACCTTGACACACAAAAGGTCTTTGTGCATTCAGAAAGTGATTGGTCACCACTAAAAAGCTAATGATCCAACCAATTCTACTCATCCAGGTGTCAGAACTTTTTGTCTCATAAAAATTTTGACCTTAATATACCACAGTTAGGGTTAGAAGTTGGTTAAACAACCGTTAATCTTTGAATTTTGGCTCAATTTCGAGACTTAGATGTTCAGGTCACTTTGATAAACACACCCGGCATCTTAGATCTCAAATCTCTATCTTTGAACCCTAACCTCATCAAATAGTTTGTTAAACCTTAAAACAAAAGTTATGACGCTCAAATCATTGTCAATTATTTGTTTAACTCTTTTATTTGCTGATTCTGTCGAAGGGCAAGGTATTCTCAATCGAGTTTTAAAGCGTTCTGTGCAAAAGGCTGAAAATAAAGTAGAAGATATGTTGGTGGAAAAAGCCAGTGAGGCTATAGCCCAGCGCATTTACAAATCTATGTCAGATGCATTTGATCAGATGTTGGACGATGCCTCGAAACAAGATAGTACCTATCAAGCTGATTATAGCGACTCAGTGGCGATTAAATATGGTCAGCTATCAGGAGATTGGATGGCAAGAATGAATGAGGCTGCCGATGTTCCGGAAAGTTATTCCTTTGACCATAAAGTACATGTGCAAATTACATCAGATGGTGATCCTCAGTCTTCGATTCTTTACCTAAAGTCAGAAGGTACCGTCTTTGCCATGGAACAGCTGGAAAAAACTGAAAAACGTATTTGCCTGATAGATGGATCAAAGGATGTTGTTATTTTATATTTAGAGGATTCGAAGGGAAAAAAGACCGCTCAAGCCATTCCAAATATGATGGGTATTGGTGCGGCAATCGTTAATAGCAGTGTTGATACGCTGGTGAATAATTGGTCTTTTAAAGCCACGGGAAAAACAAAACAAGTGGCAGGCTATGATTCGAAAGAATTTGAAAGTACCGACGGTGAATATGAGAGTAGATTTTACATTACAGATCAGTTGGATATTTCCTGGAAAAGTTCTTTTTCCGGCTTGGTAGACCGTTTTGCTGGTACCCAATATGGTAATTTCGATGATTTACCCAATGGGTTTATGCTAGAATCGCACACCAACAAAGTGGGTAAATCAAAAGATGAATCATCCTGGATCACTGAGAAGGTTGTCAAAGAACCTTTTGCAATCGTCAATGCCGAATCCTTGCCGTTAAGTTAAGCTATAAACACTTATAGTTTGTATGATATATCTTCGATCTGAACCTGGGTTTTTTTCGTGGATAATTCCTCTTTGACCTAATTAGCTCACGGGTGGATTCTATAATTTTATCAAAGGCTTGAAGGAATGCTTTTAAATTGGATTCTTTGAATACGTACAGTAGCTGAATTAGGTTATCTTTTGTCAAACTTATAGCATTTGTATTATTCATTTTTTGGCTGTATTTATTCCTGTCTTCTCTTGATGATATTCTTTTTTAACTCTTTCTTCAATGGGATAAGACAAGGTTGCGCAAAGATTCATCATAAATACCTTAGCATGAAAATCTTGCCTTACTGATCGAGCAGTTCTTCCAGAAAAGGCTTCAATTTCAATCCTTGATTTTAGTAATTTGTAGGTCTCCTCTATGTCCCACCTTACGCGATATAGCGCCCTGAATTGATCATGTGGATACTTCTTCCTATCTAGTAGACTGGTCCCAAGTACTATCGACTTTCCATCTTTGAATTTTACCTTTATTAATCGAACCGTTAATATTTCTTTACCATATTGCTCACCTACTTTCTTGGGAAGTTCAAACTCAACCAAGGCATCTTCATCGGTGGAATTATTAAAACTCTTGATCGCCTTCCACCAATTCTCATTCATGCGAAAGCAAAATTCGACACCCTTATCTAACAGATTGAGCATCAGCTCATAACCAGGGGTATCCGCGGTCTGCTAACAACAAGTCACCCCGCCTCTATCTTGGCAAAATGCTTGTCCAATAAGCTTCTCTCACTTTCTGTATAGGGACCGATCTGTGCATCAATGGTGATATGATTTAGTACGTCATATAATAATGAACAGGTCGCAAGGCTGGTTTCACTGTTTGCATTGGGTCCAAATCCTGGTTTACCAAATTCCTTGGCTATGTCTTCCGATTGTGGCAAACGAAGTCTACTTCCATCTACTGCTAATACCCGCATCTCTCGCCAAACGTTAATTTCAGCCCCTTCATAAAAACTCTCTACTGCCACCTCATTTAATCGCTGGAATGCCCAAGGATTCAATTTCTTACGTGCTTGACTCAGTGCACTTTTACTCACCTGCCTAATATCATAGTCTCCACCTATTATCTCCTTACAAAATCGGTCAATCTCTCGTTGGTAAGAACTTCTCAATAGCATGATGATCAAAATCAACTTCTTCAGTGTGAAAAAACGTTCCCGGACTAATACATTTTCTTGCCCGTCTCTAGACTGGCTTTTTAAAGTGTTCTTCTTCGAACTCATGGTCTATATTTTTGGTTAATTTTTCTCGATAATCCTTCCGATTTGGCTTACAATCTGGCCTATATATTAAAGATAATCTTTATACATGTCTTCTCACTAACTAACAATTTAATTTCCTTAACTTAACGGCATTAAATGCCGAATATGAATTTGGCGCAATATCTTCGGCCAATTGAATTTTCAAGCATTATTTAAGACTTTGAAGACGGGAGATAGATGATACCTTTAGCAGAGAGGATGAGACCATTTAGTCTGGATCGCTACATTGGTCAAACTCACTTGGTAGGGCCGGAGGGAGTCTTACGCAAGGCTATCGCGGCTGGTCGCTTACCGTCTTTTATCTTGTGGGGCCCCCCGGGAGTGGGCAAGACTACTCTGGCTAGGATCATTGCCAACGAACTGAAGATTCCCTTTTACTCATTAAGTGCCATCAACTCAGGGGTTAAGGATATACGGGAGGCGATCGAAAAAGCACAAAAACAGCGTTTTTTTAATGCAGCCAGTCCTATTCTGTTTATCGATGAAATTCATAGATTTAGTAAGTCTCAACAAGACTCACTGCTTGGAGCGGTGGAACAGGGTATTGTGACCCTCATAGGAGCTACGACCGAGAATCCCTCATTTGAGGTCATTTCCGCACTTTTGTCAAGGTGCCAGGTATACGTTTTAGAACCTCTCACTCAAGAGCAGCTGGTCCAATTGATTTCCGATGTACTAAAACATGACGGCGAGTTTCAAAATAGGAGCATTATTATTGATGAGTATACGAAGTTGCTTCAATATTCAGGGGGAGATGCCAGAAAATTATTAAACGCCCTGGAAATAGTCGGGGAAGCACATCCCCAACAAGATCTGGTGATTACAGACGAGTTAGTCACAACCACAATTCAACAGAATCTTATTAGGTACGACAAAGATGGCGATCAACATTATGACATCATTTCCGCATTTATTAAAGCGATAAGAGGGAGTGACCCCAATGGTGCTCTTTATTGGTTGGCACGGATGATCGAAGGAGGTGAGGAGGAAAAGTTTATTTGCCGGAGGCTGATTATTTCAGCTTCAGAAGATATTGGTTTGGCCAATCCCAATGCCTTGCTTATAGCCACACAAGCATTTCAGGCTGTACAGGCGGTTGGCTTTCCAGAAGCTAGAATTATAATGGCTGAGGCCGCAATATACTTAGCCCTCTCTCCCAAAAGCAATTCAGCATACAGTGGTATTAGCAAAGCCCTCCGGATAGTAAAGGAGACAGGAAACTTGCCCGTACCCCTACATCTCCGCAACGCACCGACACAACTAATGAAATCACTTGGTTATGGTGCGAAATATGATTACGCTCATGATCATAGCGCTCATTTCGCGCCTCAGGAGTACTTACCCCAAGGCATTGAAGGGACCCAATTGTATGAGCCTCAGAAAAACCCCACCGAACAGAAAGCGAGGGAAAAGCTTAAAGAGTGGTGGCATGAGAAATACGGGTATTGACCTGAAAAGAGGTAAGTAAATGAAAAATCTGTTGAAAATCTTTGGTAAGAACTATCTATTTGGCTGATTTTCAATTAGTCAATATCAATTGGCAATAATCAGCTAATTAGGAGTTTATCTCGCCTTTTAAACAATAAGAGCATTCAGGTTGTCTATTGATAGACATGAATTAAACGTAAATTTGCATTTTACTCTGCAAGCTTTAGATACTGTATGAATATAGATACGACTGAAAATGTTAAGATTATCCGCGAAAGTGTACGGGATTTTGTTCGAGATAAGATTAAGCCATACTTTATGGAATGGGACGAAAACCAGCATTTTCCCGCCGACTTACTTAGAGACATGGGACATCAAGGTTTTCTAGGAGTGTTGGTTCCTGTGGAATATCAGGGTGCGGGACTCGGCTATCAGGAGTATGTTACCGTTATCGAAGAGGTGGCTAAAGTATGTGGGGCCATTGGCCTTTCGGTGGCTGCTCACAATTCACTTTGTTCAGGCCACATCAATTTATTTGGAAATAATGAGCAAAAGAGCGAATATCTCAGCAAACTCGCCACAGGAAAATATATTGGTGCCTGGGGCCTTACCGAGCCCAATACGGGCAGTGATGCGATGCGAATGAAATGCACCGCCCGGAAAGAAGGAGACCATTATGTATTGAATGGCACCAAATCCTGGATCACCCATGGTAAATCATGTGATATCGCGGTCGTGATCGCACGTACCGGTGAGCTTTTAGACAGTCATGGTATGACCGCATTTATGGTGCCAAGAGGTTTAGCCGGATTTAGTGCTGGTAAGAAAGAGAATAAATTGGGGATGCGGGCTTCTGAAACGGCTGAGATGATTTTTGATAATTGTCGAGTGCACAAAGATCTAATTTTGGGTGAAGCAGGTGATGGTTTTATCCAAGCGATGAAGGTGTTAGATGGTGGCCGAATTTCAATTGCGGCCCTCTCATTAGGTATCGCAAAGGGAGCTTACGAGTGCTCAGTATCCTATGCAAAAGAACGCGAACAATTTGGTAAACCAATTGCTAGTTTTCAAGGCATTAGTTTCAAATTAGCCGATATGGCTACTCAGATCGAAGCAGCAGAGCTACTGACTAGGAAAGCAGCTGATTTGAAAAACAGAGGAGAGAAGATGACCAAGTATTCAGCAATGGCAAAGCTTTATGCCTCCGAGGTTGCAGTGCATTGTGCTAATGAAGCAGTGCAAATTCATGGTGGATACGGCTACACGAAAGATTATCCCGCTGAAAAATTCTACCGAGATGCCAAACTATGTACCATAGGGGAAGGAACGTCTGAAATTCAAAAAATTGTCATTGCCCGGGAGATACTACGTGACAATTATTAGACGGCTGCAAGAAGTCTTGGATTCAGATTTTCAAGCGTCCAAATATTTGTAGTCTGATTATTAGTGCTTTGCCTTGATTATCTTCGATTCAGGGCATATTTGACACTACTTTCGCTCCCATCACATGACAATCATGGTCATTGTCATCTGAGGCTAAAACACGCATTTTTTGTACTTTTTTCCGTACCTTCCGAAGATAAAGAAGCCTGCTTACAAATGAAACGAAAGTGTCCGGAATGCAACATGGAGTTTTTTGGCAGACGGGATAAGAAATTTTGCTCAGATCATTGTCGAAATGCTTTCAACAACCGAAAAACCCGGGACTCCAGTAATTTTATTCGAAATATAAACCGGATTCTTAGGAAGAATCGGCACATTTTGAACGAGATGAACCCGAGTGGTAAAACCAAGACCACGAGAAACCGTTTACTTGAGGAAGGATTCAACTTTCGTTATTACACGAATACCTACATTACTAAAACTGGTAAAATCTACCATTTTTGTTATGATCAGGGGTATATCGAACTTGAACAGGACTATGTTGCGCTTGTGGTCAGGCAAGATTATGTTGACTAGGACTTTTTTCCAATATTTTTTTATTGATTGTTTTCTCAACAAAGATTAAAGTAACATTGCCTGATGAAATGGACCTTGTTATTTATAGTTTTGGCAGTGACACAAAAATGTAATCAGCCATCCAGTGAGCAAATGCAGAATATGACAAAATCCTTTGATGTGCAAGGACATAGAGGATGCCGGGGTTTAATGCCTGAAAATAGTATTCCAGCTTTTCTGAAAGCGCTTGAAATTGGGGTGACTACATTGGAAATGGATGTAGTAATATCAGGCGATGGTGAGGTTATTGTTTCTCATGAGCCTTTCTTTTCGCACGAAATAGCCCTGGATCCGTTGGGTCGCGATATTTCCAAGGAAGATGAACTGACTCACAATATCTACCAGATGAATGTTTCTGACATTCAGCAATATGACTGTGGCAGCAAGCCCCAATCCCGATTCCCTGACCAGATAAAAATGAAGACCTATAAGCCAACATTGAAGGAGGTTTTTCAACATGTAGAAGTTGGATTTCCTCCAATAATATTGAGAGGGTCAAGTACAATATTGAGATCAAAACGAATTCCTGACTATTATGGGCTATTTCATCCTGCCGCAGAGGAGTTCTGCGACCGGGTCATGTCGGTTATAGTGGCATCTAAATTGAACGAAAGAGTAACTATTCAGTCATTTGATCCTGAGGTATTAGAGGTGATTCACCTGAAGTATCCCTCGATTCGATTGGCTTTTTTGGTTGAGCAAGGTGAATACGAATCCAATCGTGCAATTTTGACATTTACACCAGATATTTATAGTCCCGAATTTAGTATGGTCAATAAGGATCTAGTGGATCAAGTGCATATGGATCAGATGAAAATATTGCCCTGGACGGTAAATTCCGAAAAGGATATTCAAAGCATGGTAAAGATTGGGGTTGATGGCCTTATTTCCGATTATCCTGACCGTGTACTTTCATTGGTCACCCAAGGAGCAGTGAAATAGCATTTACTGAAAAAATTGTAATTAAAAACCCAAAGAAGTGTTTCATATTTTAAATGGAGATGCGGTCGCAACTCCTTTTGTAAAGTCAGGAATCGCTGGGGAATTTGCGATTTGGAGGGAATTGCATTGTCAGGGACCTACGGTACTACAAATATCCACTGAGGAATTTAGTGACAAGCGTAAATTGTTTTTAAAAAGTTATTTGGATATAGATCAAGATTTCTTCGATGAACATACTCAGTCACAGTTGGCCCTCATAAGCGGGCAGATTGAGAAGGAAGTAACTTTATGGTTTGAATATGATTTATTTTGCCAGATCAACATGATGGTCGCAATAAATCTGCTTGAACAGATTAATCCTGACTGCACAATATATCTGATAACTGTGGGCAAATCGCTTGAGCACTCTGACTGGATTACACTAGCTCAGGTGACGCCGGAGGAGTGGCCACAGCTATATCAACATAAGCGATTTCTAGATGAAAATGCCATTCATTTTATGAAAATGGCCTGGAAAATCTATTGTTCAAATGACCACAGGGATTTTGATACTTTACTTGCAGACTGTCCGCCGGCTTACAAATATTTCCCACAGGCTATTGAAAATCATTTTCGACGATTTCCTTCAAGAATGGATCTACTAACCGATATTCAGCGATTCATTTTTCAAAATCTATCTAAAAATGAATTTACCAGGGAAAATTTATTGATCCGCTTGCTATTAAAGCATTTTCATTTCTACGGATATGGAGACTTGCAATACCAGGCTATCCTAAAATCACTCCAACATTTCATTGAGCTGACTTCCGAAGGATATCGTTTGAAAAAGCCTTTTGTTGGGCAAATCGAAGCTTCCGATTGTCAATACTTACCGACTATGATTTATGGAGGTCAAAGCAATAAAAGTAGGTTTACCGAAGACTTTATTGCACCTGAATTCTAAAACAAGATGGGCTAATTCTTTTTCGACCTTCCGAAAATATCTTGCCCTTTTTCCAAATCCAAAACGGGCTTTTCACGGGGAGCTTCTGTTAGTATTTCCGTAAACAGTTTATCGACATAAGTCCAACCCTCGTGTTCGACTCCCAGTACATAACCACAGTAACTTCCGTCTGGCACCATCACAACTTGCCGTTCCTTATATGGACTCTTCATCGGAATAAGATGGTCGTAAATAATCATTTGTAAAGTTGTGTCATAATTCATTCGAGCGCCTACATCGGCTGAGTACATAATGGAAATCCTGCTTTTTGTCTCGCCTTCGTCATTAAAAAAGACGGGGGCTCCGAATTTAGGCTGACCATCCTCAAAATAAAGCACTTCGGTGACTTTTGAATTCTCAAAAAGTGATTTTGCTGCAAATCCAAATACTAGAAAAAAATCCTTGTTTTCGTATCTAAATGACCGCAAATTATAGTAGACGGCTCCATTCCAGGTTTCGGCGGAGAGAACGTCGTTTTCTATGTCGATCAGGTTATATGAATTGTCGATAAAAAATATTGGATTTCGTTCGTCAGATTTTTGTTGCAACAACCCGTAATATTTAATGTCTTCATTTTGCAGAACTGCTTGTCCGGTCATGATTCTGAATGAAGAATCCGGTGCATAAACGATGGCAATCCGGGCGGAATCAAATGTCAGGTCAAATGATCCGTCCTGATCCAGTGCTTGTGCCAAAGCAGAAGGCATCTTATCCAGGGAAGCAGCACGGGCAGTCCATTTGTCAGAAAGCATGATTTCTTGAGAGATGACCTTGACGCTATCCTCCCAATGATAAAGTTCTTGAGCAAAGCTAAGCTCCAGAATCGTGAGTAATAAGACTAATAGAAGGAGCATCTGTTTCATTCCTGCGATGGCTTTAGTTTTGAAACTTGTAATTGATAACGCAAATTAGAGGCCAATGTGTATCGGAGAAACTTCCTTTAGGAAAGCAATAACATAGGAAAGTCCTATTGACGTTTTCTCTTTCCATTTTTATAATCCATAAAGATAAACTCACCAAGCCCATCCAGGCTGCTGTAAAAGGCCTTCCCATTATTTGCCTTGGTAAAGTGGTCAACAAAATTGACAAGATATGGGTCTCTGGCTATCATAAAAGTAGTAATGGGTATGTTCATTTTACGAAATCGACTGGCTAGGTTCATCGTTCTGGATATGATTTGTCGATCCAAACCGTAAGGATTCTTATAGTATTTTTTACCCTTCTTAATGCATGTGGGCTTTCCGTCAGTGATCATGAAGACCTGCTTGTTAGGATTCCTCCTTTTTTGTAACATCTGCATGGCCAATTCTAAGCCAGCTACTGTGTTGGTGTGGTATGGGCCAACTTCGAGATAAGGTAAATCCTTAATTTCTACCGGCCAGGCATCATCACCAAAAACAAGGATGTCAAGAGTATCTTTAGGGAACCGGGTGGTAATGTATTCTGATAGTGCCATGGCGACCTTCTTCGCAGGAGTGATACGATCTTCACCGTACAGGATCATCGAATGTGAGATATCAATCATTAAGACGGTACTCACCTGGCTCTGATAAAACGTTTCTCTAACCTCCAGATCTTCCTGATCCATCGCAAAGTCCTCCAGTCCATGATTGATCTGAGCATTGATCAGTGATTCAGATATGGCCAGGTTTTCCAGAGGGTCACCAAACTGATAGGGTCTAATATCGCTGGTCAGCTCATCACCCCTCCCAGTTTGCCGGGTAGAGTGATTACCTTTTTTCGATTTCTCGACCGAACCGAATACATCGTCGAGAGCTCTCCTTCTAAGGGCGATTTCCATCTTACGGGCTGGTGTAAATCGTTGATCGGCACCGTCGGGTTTGATATATCCCTGATCTATCAGATCGCGAATAAAATCAGCCATGCCATAGTCGGCAGTGGTTAGATTATGTTCCTTGTCAAGTTCCGTTAGCCACGCAAGTGCTTCAGAGACGTCGCCTGATGTATACAGTAATAGATCCTGGAAAATGGGCAACAACCTATCAAATGGACTCAACTGCTGCCCATCCTCATTATATTCTCTAAACTGCCAGCCTATCATCTACATTGTTTTTTAAAAACTAAACAAGACAACAATCTAGTAATTGCTGATAATCTGGTCGATCAGACACAGTTCGATGAATGTATTCAGAAACTATCATGCCTTTATGGATTACAAAAATGCCGGGCATCTGAAACGCATCACCAAAAGGTTGACCGCCAAATTGATCCATGGAAATACCTGCTTGAAAACCCCGCACCATCGTTTTAAACCCAAAAAGTTGAGAGAAAGATCCTCTTGTTAGGCCAAACCGTCTATAAAGTTGTTGACTCATATCTTCCACATGTTGGCACCCTTGTAAGTCAAACTTACTGAAAAATCGCTCGGCTACTTCCAAGGATTCCATATGCACCAGTACGATTTCCTCGTCACGGTCTATGTTAGTCTGACGGTGCCTCGAGATGTCCTTGAGTGCTTCACGGCAAAATATACACCCAAGATGACGAAGAAAAACAAGTAGGATGGGTCTGTCATTGGAGATGTCGTAAAGGGAGAGACCTTGGTTGGTGATTATACCTTCAAGTTCATCCCTTGATAGCTGCACTATTTCTCCCATTGGTTGATAAACCAGATTACTATCTAAAAAGTTTACCCATTAGATGATTAAGCCCTTTAAAATCAAAACCAGGAGTTGGTCGAAGATCACAAATTCATAGAATCGAAGACGTCCATGACCTGCCTTACATGGCCATCTGAGGTTTTCAACAAGGCCATTTCTGCAGCATCAAGTTTTAATTCGATAACCTCTTCAATGCCGTTTTTCCCGAGCTTAACGGGAACACCTAGAAAAACGTCCTTCAAGCCATATTCCCCATTAAGCTTCACACAACATGGAAAGATCCTTTTTTCGTCCTTGATAATGGCTTCGACCATTTGCGCGGCGGCAGCACCAGAGCATACCAAGCTGAGGTACCCATAAGCTTCACCAATTCACCTCCGCCTGATTTGGTGCGTTCGACGATGGCATCAAGTTGGGCCGGATAAATCATCTCGGTAACCGGGATACCACTGACGGTAGTGTAACGCGGCAGTGGTACCATGGTATCACCATGCCCTCCCATTAAGATTGCCTGAATATCTTTTGGTGATACATCCAATGCTGAAGCCAAAAAAGCCCGATATCTGGCGGTATCCAGGATTCCTGCCATGCCAAAAACCTTGGTATGACTCAGTCCTGATACTTTCTGTGCTGCATATGTCATCACATCCAGTGGATTAGAAACGACAATGATGATTGGGCTTTTTGAATGTTCCAGGATGGACTTCGTAACGGCAGTGACAATTTTAGCATTGGTAGATATGAGATCGTCTCGTGTCATTCCAGGCTTTCGCGGAAGGCCGGCTGTAATGACCACCACATCTGAATTGGCGGTATCAGCATAGTTTTCCGTACCCACTAAGCTTGTGCTATAATAGTCAATCGGTGCTTGCTGCCAGCTGTCAAGCGCTTTTCCTCTGGCAACATCTCCCATGATATCCAGCAGCACCACTTCCTTCAGAAAATCCTTATGCGCCAGTACATTAGCTACAGTGGCTCCAACGTTTCCAGCACCTACAACAGTTACTTTACTCATAAACTTTTTTTATTTTAAGATGATAGTCCCAAATGTAGGAATTATTGGTCTAATAGCCCATGACATCCAAATCAAATAAGATTAGGATCTCATTTTCATATTAGGGGTTTTGATTATATATATTTTGGATTAAATTTGCAACAAATGAGAAGAAATGGCGGTTTACTATTGAAATTGGTTTTCTGATGCAATTATCTGGTATCATTTGTGTTAAAAAGCCTTTAAAACCTACAAGTCTTCGGGAGAATTTCAAGAGATAATAGTATTTTTGAATTAATTAAGGACTATTTTGAAGCAACGAATACTTATTTTGATCCTGATGGTGTCATCAGTACGGTTGTGGTCGCAAGACACTGATCACAATCCATGTGCTACGAGCGGAGACTATCCGGAATGGTTAGCTGCGTTCCTGGCAAATCCGGACCGTCCCAAATCCAGAAGCGGAGGTGACATTGTATATCTTCCTATGACAGTGCATAGCGTCGGAAAAACAGATGGAACCGGTCACTATCCAAAACTTCGAATTTTTGAATCTCTTTGTCGCCTTAATGAGGACTTTGCACCATATAACATTCAGTTTTATTTGAAGGGTGATATAAATATCATCAACCGGGATATTTACTATGAACATGACGATTTTGGTGAAGGAAGCAGGATGATGCGCACCTACAAGAAGCCATTGACAATAAATACTTTCATAACAAGCGAAGCACCAAGTAATGCCTGCGGATACTGGCATCAAAGTGAAGATGCAATTGTTGTGATCAAGAATTGCATGGGTGGGTCCGGGCACACTTGGACACATGAGGTTGGACATTGGTTGTCACTTCCGCATACTTTTTCAGGATGGGAAGGCAAAACATATGATGCAACGGCAGAGACTCCGCTTTATCACAGTATCAGTGGCCGGGACACTAACTTTGTAGAGAATGCATTAGGAAAGAATTGCACTAAAGCGGGCGACCGATTTTGCGATACTCCGGCTGACTATCTAAGTCTGGGTTGGAGTTGTAACGGAAGCTTCCAGAGTCTACAGGTGCAAAAGGATCCTTTTGGCATCGATTTTCGTTCAGATGGATCAAATTTCATGTCCTATTCGATCGATGCTTGTCAATCCAAATTCAGCGATGATCAAAATGAGGCAATGCATGCATATATTAACCAATCAAAGGGAAATTATATCAGTAAGGATATCCCGATTGGCAAGGTATCTCCTGATCCGATGACTTTTGTTCAACCAGAAGAGAATGGTTTAGTGAACTATCAGGGCATTAATCTGCAATGGAACCACCTCCCCAATGCCACCCATTATCTCGTAAACATCAGTAAGTTTAGCTTTTTCGTGACGATTGATTACGAATTCATTGTAAAGGGAAATGTGATAAATATTGGAGACCTTCCGGTAGATAAAAAATGGTATTGGCGGGTCAAACCTTACAATCCCTACGATCTTTGTCAGGGTTTTACTGAAGCAGGGGCCTTTACCACTTATGATATCACCGCTGTCGACGAAATCAATGAAAACAATCATCTGGAAATTTATCCAACTTTGATTCAGAATTCGCAATCGGCCATTAATATCGATTTTGATTTTTCAGATCTTCTAAATGTCCAGATAGATGTTTTTTCTTCAACCGGACAAATGCTTAAAAGACAGACCTTTGCAAATCCAGGAAGAAGCCTTCAGCAATTGGAGATCAGTGGTTTGACATCCGGCATCTACCTTCTTAAAATTTCAACTGAAAGGGGGAATCTGGTGAAAAGAATCACTATCCAATAACTTGAATCTGTTGCATCTTAGCAGGTGCTTTAAATCATCTGGTTAGGCCACACTTAACTTCCCTACTCTTCGCACGGATGAACACTATTATTTGAGTTGTCCTTTTTTATCATGCAATAGGCGAATTTCATAATCAAAAAAGTACATTTGTGCAAAAGAAGATATATCAATGAATTTGCACGAGTATCAGGGTAAGGAACTTCTTAAAAGTTATGGAGTAGCCATCCAAAGGGGCATAGTTGTCACCTCAGTGGCAGAAGCTAAGCAAGCCTACCTAGACTTGAAAAAAAGCACCAGGACGAATTTCACGGTGATCAAGGCCCAGATCCATGCAGGCGGCCGGGGCAAGGGAGGTGGCGTGAAATTGGCAAAAGATGATCAACAATTGGAAGAGATCGCCGGTAAGATATTGGGCATGATGTTAAAAACGCCTCAAACGCCGGGAGGCATGGAAGGGCCAGGAAAGCTTGTGAAGAAAATTTTGATTGCTGAAGACGTCTATGCTCCGGATTTTGATGCTTGCAAAGAGTACTACATTTCTATTTTGACTGACCGGGAGACCCAGAGGAATGTAATCATTTATTCCACAGAAGGTGGTATGGATATCGAAGCGGTTGCCGAGCATACTCCCCATTTGGTACACAAAGAATATGTCGATCCGGCCCAGGGTCTAATGGCCTTCCAGAGTCGAAAGATTGCCTTTAATCTTGGTCTCAGCGGTCCTGCTTTTAAGGAGATGAGCAAATTTGTGACTTCACTTTACAAAGCTTTTGTGGGCTCCGATGCAACCCTCTTTGAAATCAATCCATGTCTTAAAACATCGGAAGATCACATTCTGGCTGTCGATTGTAAAGTATCTTTAGATGAAAATGCATTATACCGACACCCCGATCTTGAAGCAATGCGGGATATAGACGAGGAGGATCCAACCGATGTAGAGGCGAAAAACTTTGGCCTTAATTACGTCAATCTCGATGGAAACGTGGGATGTATGGTCAACGGTGCAGGACTGGCAATGGCAACCATGGACATCATCAAACTTTCGGGTGGAGAGCCAGCAAACTTTTTAGATGTGGGAGGTACGGCAGATGCAGATAGAGTCGAAAAGGCTTTTAGAATCATCCTTAAAGACCCTAAAGTTAAAGCTATCCTGATTAATATTTTTGGCGGAATAGTGCGTTGTGACAGGGTGGCAAACGGGGTGGTCCAGGCATATAATAATATTGGCAATATCCATATTCCGATTATTGTAAGATTACAAGGTACCAATGCAGACATTGCAAAAAAGATCATTGATGAATCGGGTCTTTCAGTTCGATCAGCAATTGAACTGGGTGAAGCTGCAGCGATCGTATCGGAAGTCTTAAAGCAATGGGACTGAAACCATAATAAACGAAGTATAGATCTATTTGAAAAAGTATTCGCTTTATGAGCTCCAATCTTACCTCCAAAGGGTAATCGCACTTAACTTTCAGGAACCGATCTGGGTGATCGCCGAGATCTATCAATTGAAGAACAACCGGGGACACTCCTATATTGAATTAGTGCAGAAAAACACCAGCAACCAGGAGGTTTGTGCACAATGCCAGGCCGTCATTTGGTCTAAAAACATACAAAAAATCAAACAAGCCACCGGACCTGTCTTTGAAGATTTGGTGAGAGAAGGCACGGAAGTCAGCTTGCAGGTTGAAGTGACTCATCATCCGATCTATGGGCTCAAACTTTCGGTGCTTAACATTGATGCAAGTCACACTTTAGGCAAAATGGAACTTCAGAGGCAAGAAACTATTTTGCGCCTAAAAAAGGAAGATTTGCTCGAAAAGAATACGCTCTTATCACCCACTCCAGTGCTACAGCGAATTGCGATAATCAGCTCTCCCGGAGCATCGGGTTATCTGGATTTCGTCAATCATCTGAACAACAATGATTATGGTTATCGATTTTACCTCCGCCTTTATGCCAGCTCAGTACAGGGTAGCCAAATGGAGGAGGATATTGTTTCAAACTTCAAGAAAATAGATCGAAGTATTCAGCAATTTGATTGTGTCGTTATCATTCGGGGAGGAGGTTCAAAAATTGATCTGGCAGGTTTTGATCTGTATGGTATTGCCCGGGCAATCAGCTTATGCAATCTTCCGGTACTTACGGGCATCGGTCATGAGACAGATTCAACTGTCGCTGATTTGGTTGCTTATCGTTCTTTTAAAACCCCGACGGCCGTTGCCAATTTCCTAATCGACTATAATGCCAATTTTGAAGGGCGCCTGAGTATTTTGTTGCAGTCAATTGTGCAAAATTCAAGAAAAATATACACCCGGCAAAAGGAAACAATGCAGAAGCTGAATCAAGAGATTAATGACAATATTTACCGTTTGGCCGAGAGAGAAAGAAATGATTTAATCCAAGAACAAAATGCTATCCGGAGCCGGTTGAAGCAACGGGTCGAAAAGGAATTTATGGTTTTAGAGCATATCGGTGAAAAGATCAAAATTCTCAGTCCTTTCGAGATCTTGAAAAAGGGATATACCATGACAAGGCATGAAGGTAAGGTGCTCAAAAACAAAGGACTCCTAAGGATAGGAGATGCCATTTCTACTATTTTTGTAGATGGAGAAGTGAAATCCAGGATAGAACAGATCAATTAAAAAAATGGCTTTACCTAAGGAACTGACCTACACCGATGCAATGCATCGTCTGCAAGAAATAACATCGGCGCTTGACGCCGGTAATGTCCAAATTGACGATTTGGATGCGCTACTATTGGAGAGCCGGGAGCTTATCCGCTTTTGCGAAGAAAAACTGCGATCGATTGACCAGAAGATCGAAGGCCTTGATAATCATTAATAACCTTCCTCCTGACCTTTTTTGATTTGACAATAAAGAAGCTGATGATTTAAATCCTCGTTTTTCAGGTGGGTTGTTTATGTGGCAATGTGCTCAGATATTTTAGATTCATATAATATAAATTTATCTTTGAGTGACAAGCAGGTGAGCATTGGTAGCGAAAAGCAAAAAATCAGGTAAGGTAACCCCTTTGATGGAGCAATACTTCAAGGTAAAACAGAAGTATCCTCACACGATTTTGTTGTTTCGTGTGGGCGATTTTTACGAAACATTTGGTGAGGATGCGGTCACTGCTTCGAAAATCCTGGGAATCGTACTAACTAGCCGCAACAATGGTGGCAGCGATGTCGAGTTAGCCGGTTTTCCTTATCACTCACTGGACATGTATTTACCAAGGCTTGTGAAAGCCGGCTTTCGGGTTGCGATCTGCGAGCAGCTGGAAAAGCCCAGTAAGGATAAGAAAATCGTTAAAAGAGGGGTTACTGAGATAGTGACTCCCCGGGGTACTGGCTGATGACAGCTTATTGGACCACAATCGAAATAATTTTCTGGCATCGGTACATTTTGGACCGAATAATTATGCTGGAATTGCCTTCCTCGATGTATCTACCGGTGAGTTTTTCATGTCGGAAGGAGATCTTAGTTCTGTAGAAAAATTGTTTCAAAGCTTTCCCCCTTCCGAAGTCATATTCAGTAAGGATAAGAAGAAGTTGATTGAGAAACAATTCGGAGATCAATACTTTTTATATGCCCTGGATGAATGGATATATACGAAGGATTTTGCCCGTGAACGTTTGCTTAATCACTTTGATCTTCATTCACTAAAGGGATTTGGCATCGAGGATCTTGAATATGGTCAAATTGCCGGTGGAGCCATTTTGCAGTACTTAGGGATGACTGAAAACGACAAAGTACCGCATATTCGAGTTATTCAACGGATCATCCCTGATGATTTTGTTTGGATGGACAAATTCACCATCCGCAACCTGGAACTGATCGAATCAAATCATCCTACCGGGGTGGCAATGATCGATGTGATAGATCATACAGTTTCCCCAATGGGATCCAGGCTCCTTAAAAAATGGCTACTGCTTCCGCTTAAGAACCCTCAGGCCATTGAAGAAAGACTTAATGCAGTCGATAACCTTCAGAAAAACGAGCAATTAGCCCTAGAGTTGGGCAATCTGGTCAAAAGAACCGGCGATCTCGAGAGACTGATCAGCAAGATTTCTTTATCTAAGGCAAATCCCAGAGATCTGCTTCAACTTTCTAAGTCATTGTCGGTGATTCCCAACATCCAGTCAGCCTTGGGTAACTGTGAAGACAAGCTGCTCAAACGAATCGGTGAGGGAATGCATCCATGCACTGCCTTAAAGGAAAGTATTGAATCTCAAATGGTAGAGACTCCACCGGTACATATTCAAAAGGGTGATGTAATCAGAGATGGAGTTTCAAAAGAACTCGATGAGTATCGCTACATAATCGCTCACAGCAAGGAGCTTCTCCTGGAAATCCAGCAAAAGGAGGCATTAGCTACCGGTATTAATAGTTTAAAAATCGGGTACAACAGTGTATTTGGTTATTACCTGGAGGTTACAAATAAATACAAAAATCTAGGTTTGATACCGGATAGTTGGATCAGGAAGCAAACTTTGACCGGAGCAGAAAGGTATATTACTGAAGCTCTGAAGGATCTCGAAACCAAGATCTTGGGTGCGGAAGAAAAAGCCAAGGAGCTTGAAGTTGCGATTTTCGAGCAGTTGCTTATTGAGGCACTTGACTTTATTCAACCTATCCAGCACGATGCTCATCAATTGGCCAAGTTAGATTGTCTTTTGTCTTTTTCAGTACTTGCCAGAAAATATGGATACCATAGACCTATTATTGATGAAGGATATGGCATCGTCATAAAGGAAGGCCGCCATCCTGTAATCGAATCTCAATTGGATCCGGGACAACATTATGTGCCTAACGATATTGATATAGAAAATCATGACGTGCAAATTATGATGATTACCGGTCCTAACATGTCAGGTAAATCTGCTCTTTTGAGACAGACAGCATTAATTTGTATTCTGGCTCAGATTGGGTCATTTGTGCCGGCTGGGAGTGCAAGAATCGGAATCATTGATAAGATATTTACCCGGGTCGGAGCTTCCGACAATATTTCATCAGGTGAATCGACTTTTATGGTTGAGATGAATGAGACAGCCAGTATTATGAATAACATTACGGAGCGCAGCTTGATACTCCTTGATGAAATAGGCCGCGGTACCAGTACCTATGACGGAATCTCGATCGCCTGGTCGATCGCCGAATATCTTCATCAGAATGATCTTGCCATGCCAAAGACTTTGTTTGCGACTCATTACCATGAATTGAACGAACTAGCCGAGCGATTTGACCGAATTAAAAACTTTCATATTTCTACCCATGAGTCGGGACATAAAGTAGTTTTTTTACGAAAATTGGAACCAGGCGGTAGTGAACACAGTTTTGGAATTCATGTTGCTAAAATGGCTGGAATGCCATTTTCGATCATCAACCGAGCCAGCCAGTTGTTACATCAACTGGAGCAAAAAAGTATAACAAACGGTAAAAATAAAAAGGAACTTGTCAAGGAGACCCTCGCCCAGATCCCTAACCATGACCTCCAACTTAACATCTTTGAGCAAAGGGATTCAGTAGCGATAAGGATTAAAGAAGATCTGCTGCATCTTAATGTCAATAGCATGACTCCTATAGAATGTATGCTTAAATTAAATGAGTTAAAAGCACTTTTAGATGAAGTGCTGCAGAGCTAAGTCACGACCATGATTGATACAATGTTTAAAGATCCCATTTTCAAAGGAAAGACGATTATAATCACCGGTGGAGGTACCGGATTGGGAAAGTCTATGGCAACCTACCTCTCGCAGCTCGGTGCCAATATTGTGATCACCAGTAGAAAGCAAAAAGTACTGGATGAAACTGCCAAGGAAATCAACGATGCAACCGGCAATCTGGTTCTTGGGATAGCTGCAGATGTGCGCAGTATTGATGAGGTACGTTCAGCAATTGAGGCAACGCTTTCTGCCTGTGGCCGGATTGATGGTTTGATCAACAATGCCGCCGGCAACTTTGTGTCTCCAACTGAACGTCTGTCACATCGGGCTTTTGAATCGGTGATCGGTATTGTACTTCAAGGCACCATTAATTATTCACTGGAGTTAGGTAAATATTGGATTCAGGAAAAGATTAAAGGAACGATGCTAAACATCATAACGACGTATGCCTGGACAGGTTCAGGGTATACCGTTCCGAGTGCATGTGCTAAAGCCGGTGTTCTCGCATTAACGCGCTCACTTGCTGTCGAATGGGGTCGAAAATATGGGATTAGGGTCAATGCCATCGCGCCTGGTCCATTTCCCACCAAAGGAGCATGGGATCGATTGTTTCCAGAATCAATGCGATCCTTGTTTGATCCTTCCGAAAGGATTCCTCTGCAGCGAGTTGGAGATAAACAGGAACTAGCAAATCTGGCAGCCTACCTCTTGTCAGATTACTCGGCCTATATCAATGGTGAAGTGGTGACCATCGATGGTGGAGAATGGCTTGAGAATGGTGGCCAATTTAATGATTTCCGGCATATAAGCGATGATATGTGGGACCAACTTGAGAAAATGAGGAGGACGGGCGAGTAACATTTACATAATTTAGCATGGTTTTTGAGTCAGAAAATTTGTCCGTATCCGGGCAACTAATCCCGCCATCAAGAGATCTAAATCTGTTGACATCATTAAAGAAGTGATTCCCTCAAAATCTTTTTTGAATGATAACATCACCAAACCTACGAATACTCGTCATTTTGCTAGTTTTCATGCTCGCCAACCTCAAATCGCAATGCCAATGCGATCGACAACTGATGGTTGATGAATATGAAGAATACTTTCTGGGTACTCAAATACCTGGTAATAATCTTGGCTGGAATGGAGACCCTTCCGCGTGCAAAGCAGGTGAAATCTCCATTGAGTCCAGACTGAAGACGTTGGATCGCATCAACTACTATCGTAGATTGGCAGGCCTTCCCTCCTCGATCAATTTTGACAATAGCCTCACTGCCATGTGTCAGCAGGCAGCCCTGATGATGCACAGTAATAACGAATTGAGTCACGAGCCTCCCACCACCTGGAGTTGCTTTTCCACTGATGGTATGACTGCGGCCGGAACATCTAATCTTGCACTTGTAGCTCACAGTTCGGATGCGATAGCGCTGTATATGATTGATCCCGGTAGTAACAATGGGGCAGTTGGTCATCGTCGGTGGATATTGTATAGCCGGGCAAAAGATTTCGGCATGGGTTCGACCAACAGAGCTAATGCGCTTTACGTCATTCACAATCGTATACCTCCTCCTGAAAACATGAGTTTCATCGCCTACCCCTCTAAAGGATTTTTTCCCGCTCCTCTCCTACCCGATCGCTGGTCAATTTCTGTGCCTGGAGGGAATTTTGATTTGACAACTGTTAGTCTGATGGATGCAGGTGGTAATCATCATGATATGTAGGTTGAACCAAAAGATGGGTATGGAGATAACACTTTGGTCTGGGAAGTCGAGCCCGGTTTTATCAATCGATATCTGAATTATGATCAGAAATATCATGTCACTGTCAGAGATGTTGTAGTGAAAGAAGATACCCTTACCTTTGACTACACAGTGATTGTCTCCACTATTCAACATCCTCCGGCTTGCCAGGAAGATCTTGTGTGGAGTGAAACCCAATGCGATTGCATTAATGAACAGACTACTGCTGTTCTGGATCGATCAAATGGATCAGGGACCATTATTTTGTCTCCCAATCCAGCAACAGACCTACTGCAACTTACCCTTCCAAAGGCATGGGACGGAATGCCGACCTCGGTACTTATTCTTGATTATACCGGACGATTGGTAACCCAAAAAATAGTCGACCGGAGTCCAGCATCCTTTATCACATGCGACTATCCGGCAGGACTATACATTGCAGCGATTCAGCACCAGTCTTCTGTACAATACGAAAAGTTTGTGATTAAACATTAACGATTTTTTACTAAGATTGACTTTGTCCAACTGAAATTCAATTGCTACTTTTAGGCACATGAATGTTTTCAAACTCTTGGTCTGGGCCCTATTTCTGCTGCCGATGATCTCCGAGGCACAAGGTGACATCTTCGGCTCGTGGCAAGGAAAAATGAGTACTCCCAAGGGCAATTACGTTTTTAATCTTGATTTAAGGCCCAATAAGTCAGACTGGGGCAGAATCAAAGGCACCGCCATACATGATCGTAATGGCGTGAAGGAAGTCATCGAATTGGAAGGAATGCTCTATGGTGATCAATCGATCTATCTTTCTGATGTTGGCGATCCATACTCCCGCATTGAAGGTGGTGAAACATTCAGCAAATTACAGTTTGTGCTTTCTCTTCAAAATGGAGATGTAGTTCTAAATGGTCACTGGCAGGAATATGAAGACCTCAGAAGATATCGGAAAGGAAAGCTCGTACTACATCGTAGGAAATCTAAGGCTTAAACGATCACTTTAAGTGCGCCCAACTGTTGACGATAATTCCCCAGTACATCTTCAGTGCCGAGGTTAGCACCTTCACCAACTACCCTTCCCTTAATTCATGGCAGGGAACGCATGGCATAGGCATTCGGTGCCCAAATTGTGGTCCACAGGTTGTGCCTCGATCGGCGTCCTCGCCAACCGTACTAGCGGTGATGCTGGTCGGGAGCCAGCGCATCGGACCCTTTTTTCAGTGCTACAGGTATCGGCACTTTATTTTTGGCTTCCCCGGCATCATGATGATTTCTATAAAATTATCTTGGCGGAAGACTTTCTGAGCCATTTTTGCACATCGGCGGGTTTAAGGTTTCTCACCTTTGGCTCGAAATTCTCCACTAGAACTTGTTCCGGATCTTCATCGTAAGTATAATATGCTTTCAGAGTATTTACCCAGTAGCCGTTTTTCTCGAGGTTCTTCACTCTCTCTTGTATCTGGACCTCACGTACTTTGACCAGATCTTCTTCATCGGGCCCGTCATTGATGGCATTCTCAATATCTTTTTTGCGGTTGCAATTAATTTATCTACTTGGTCCGGTTCGGCATTAAAGGAGATCGTCATGCTGAATTCTTCCTTTGGATACTTGGAAATCGAGCCGGATACTCCAACTCCATACACACCTCCCTGGTCCTCCCGCATGGACTCTCGCAGTTTGTTTTTCATAACTTCTTCAAGACTGGTAAAATGAAAGCGGGCTGCATCGTTTTCAAAGTCTATCGGTCCGGTCCACGACATTTCGACCTGGGCTTTTGGTGCTTGGCCATAAGAAAATCGCTCCTTTTGGGTGCCGGTTGTGACATCGGCATGCACATCTTTAAAAGTCTCCTTCCGCGCGGTGCCCTGGTAAGCTTGCCAGATAGGTAATCACCATTGGACGAATACTCTCGGGAGTAAAATTTCCAACAAAGACGAAGGTAAAATCGGAAGCATCAGCAAATCGATCCTCATAAATATTCATAACCTGATCGAGGGAGACCTGGTCCATATCTTCTGAATAAGGTATACCTCGTCGGATGTGATTCTTATATTTTATTTCAGTGACCTTATCTCTAAAATAGTAGTTTGGATTGGTATGAATATTTTGCAGTACTTGTTTTTGGCGAGTAATTAAGGAGCTAAACGTCTGCTCGTCACGTCTCGGCTTAGTAAAATATAGATATATCAACTGAAACATGGTCTCCGCATCCTTGATGGTGCTCAGGCCTTGCATACCCTCTTCGAGCTCGCTGATGTATGGCGATACCTGAACCTGCTTGCCAGCCAGCAATTTTTCAAGTTGGACTGAGTTAAAATCTGCGATTCCACTCTGATTGACGATATAAGAAGACATTGATGCAGAGCGATATTGATCATCTGGATAGATTGAGCTACCCCCTGGACTGAAGGCAGTAAACGTGATTTCGTCATTTTGAAAATCGGTAGGTTTCAGAATTACCTTGATTCCATTTGATAAATCCCATTCGGTAATTCCCACTTTCTCGCGCTCATTTTCCGAAACGATACTTCCGGCTTTGGGTTCAGCTTCGAGCAAAGGAACATTGCTAACCTCATCGACATAAGGTTCAATACTCTCATTATTCACTTGTTCCACTAATGTAAAAATCGCATCCTTGGTTGGGAGAGGTACATCCGCCTTGTCAGGCCCCGTAATTACAATGACGCGATTAGCACCATCCGTGATCCAATTGTCAGCTACATGGTTAATTTCTTCCAATTCAATGGTCCGGAGCAATGCTTGTCCTAGTTGGAAACGTTGATTAGGGCTCGGAACCGGATTTTCATTGAGGAAAATGATAAACGTACCGCATGGAGAGTGACCCAGATTCGGTTTTATCTTCTTCTTTGGCAGTAGTTTCCAATTCGCTTAACATTTCGATTTTTGTTCGTTCCAATTCAGTGCCGGTAAATCCGTGCAGACGAACTCGCTTGTTTTCCCGCAGGACTGTTTCCAGCCCTCGAATTACTTGTCCTTCTCCACAGCTCACATACGCTGTATATGAATCAAGATCACCGACCTCGCGGCCGTATCCAGAGTATCCAAATAAAAATGGCGGATCGGCTTCTCTTCTCAACTCGTCAAGGCGATTATTCAACATGCGATTATATATGCTCTGAATCAGCGAATTTCGATAGTCTCCCAAATCGCGCACTGGAGTATTGTCGTGTTTATACATAACCCTGGCAGTTGTGAAGGTGGCCTCTTCATCTTTGGTGATCGATACCAGCGTCTCCTCATGATCAGGGAAGGCAAATTTTTCCCTTTCACGTGGATCTTCCGGGTTAGAAATTCGGCTAAACCGATCTTTAATCGCACTTTCCACCACATCAGGGTCTATGTCACCCACTACCACCAACGCCATTAGATCAGGCCGGTACCAATCACGATAAAATCGCTTAAAAGCATCGTATGGCGCATTCTTAATGATTTCACGGGTGCCAATTGGAAGCCGGGTGGCATATTTGGAATTGTAAAAGATCACAGGTAAATATTCGTTCCTCATACGTTCTTCAGCACTCAGACCTGATCTCAACTCTGACTCTACCACTCCTCGTTCCTTATCGATTTCCTGATCTTCGAAGGTGACTGCATGTGCCCAATCTTCCAAAATCAGCATACCTTTGTCAAATAATTCCTGCGAATCGGTACGCACTTGCAGCATATAGACAGTTTCATCAAAGCTGGTGTATGCATTCAGGTCTGGACCAAACTTAGTCCCGACACTTTGCAAGTAATCAACCAATTCACTTTTTCAAAGTGTTTGGTACCGTTAAAGGCCATATGTTCGACAAAATGGGCCAGACCCAACTGATCATCATCCTCATTGATTGATCCGGCGGCCACAGCCAAACGCAATTCGGCTCTATGTTCGGGTTTTTTATTATTTTGAATGTAATAACGCATCCCATTCTCGAGCTTCCCAATCCTCACCCGGGGATCAAGAGGCACCGGCTCTTTCAATGCGGCATCCATTCCACCAGAGGAAGGCTCGGACCTATCATCACTTTTGATTTCTGCCTGATCAGACCGCATCGGGGGTGATGCAAGGTCAGCCGCTTTTGTCGAGGCGAGCATTTCTTTATTTTCCTGACCTGAACTACTAGTTTGTGTAGCCATTTTCGGAGTACATGCACCGATAAAGGCAATCAGTAGAAGAGTTAATATGTGAATCTTCATGATAATTCTATTTATAGATAGCTTTAGAAACTAAACTGCTTTTACTTTTAATATATTAGATAATTATCAATATGATCAATTGATCTCCGCAGGACGATATCATCTTCATCCATCCAATGATCAGAAAAATTTACCAATCCCGCCATCTAATTGGTCTACTGACCTTTACTTATCGACGAAAGCCACTTAGCGCATGCCGGGCATACCACCACCGCCACCCATTGCATCCTTAAATTTACCTTTACTCATCATATGCATCATTTTGCGCATTTGGTCAAATTGCTTGATAAACATATTGATCTCGTGGATGTCATGACCGCAACCAATGGCGATCCGGCGCTTCCGACTCATATTGAGTAGTTCTGGTTTTCCGCGTTCTTCCGGGGTCATAGACTGGATAATGGCTTCAACTTTATTAAAGGCTTTGTCGTCAATGTCCAGGTTTTTAGTAACCTTACTCATGCCAGGAATCATGTTGATCAAAGATTTTACATCGCCCATTTTTTTGATCTGCTTTAGTTGACTTTGAAAATCATTAAAATCAAACTTATTTTTCTTGATTTTCTTCTCAAGTCTCTGTGCTTCCTTCTCATCAAATTGTTCCTGTGCCCGTTCTACAAAGGATACGATGTCTCCCATTCCCAAGATTCGCTGGGCCATCCGGTCCGGGTGAAAAACATCCAGAGTATCTATTGTCTCTCCGGTACTAATAAATTTGATGGGTTTGCCGACGGTGTACTTTACAGTAAGTGCCGCCCCTCCCCTGGTGTCACCATCCAACTTGGTCAATACCACCCCGTCATAATTGATGACCTCATTGAAGGTCTGGGCGGTGTTAACTGCGTCTTGGCCGGTCATAGAGTCGACCACAAACAGCGTCTCAGAAGGCACAATCGTGTCTTTGATGCTGCTGATCTCCTTCATCATAAAGTCATCGATCGCAAGCCGACCGGCCGTATCGATGATCACGATTTTTTTTGGCATGTAATATTCCATTACTAGCTATTTCAACCGGATTTTTGCTTTCCAACTCCTTATATACCGGTACATTTATTTGTTTACCTAGTACCTCTAGCTGGTCAATAGCCGCCGGACGATACACATCACAAGCGACCAGGAGAGGATTTTGTTTTCGCTTGGATTTAAGATGATAAGCCAGCTTTGCACAAAAAGTGGTTTTACCCGACCCCTGCAATCCAGCCACCAGTACTACCCCTGGATCTCCGTTAAGATTGATGCCAACCGATTGGCCACCCATAAGCTTGATCAGCTCGTCCATGACGATCTTGACCATCAGCTCCCCGGGTTTTACAGCTTTCAAGACGTTTTGACTGCCCATGGCCTCTTCTTTGACCTGGTCGGTAAATTCCTTGGCTATCTTATAATTTACATCCGCTGCAACAAGTGCCCTCCTGATCTCTTTGATGCTCTGTGCAACATTGATTTCAGTGAGTTTTCCTTGTCCACTGAGTGATTTAAATGCTTCGTCTAACCGGTCATTCAGGCTTTCAAACATGTGTTATTCCTTTATTAATATGAAGAAATCAATTTTCTGGGCCACAAAAATAACAGATATTCCTCAATGTAGTGGGACTACATCAACATAGGTAGGGCGATTAGTCTAAAAGCTATTATAGTTAGTCAGACCTTTTGGCTCACGGAATCTCCAAAATTGTACCTTTGCGACAATTTTTTAACGTGTTGAAAAACCACGAATGGATAGAAATACGACGATAGGCATTGTGCTCATTTTCTTTTTATTGTACCTCTGGGCAAAAATGAATGCTCCTACACCTGAGGAGATCGCGGAAATGCAACGAGTCAAAGATAGCATAACATTGGCGCAAAGCACGTTTGATACGCTCGCCCCAGGAGGTCAGGAACGAGCAGCTAAATTGCCTTCGACCGATGCGGATACTTTGATGAAAGATTCACTTCAAGGCCTCTTGCTGGAGAGAGATTTTGGAGCATTTGCTGCCGTCGCAACAGGGACCGAAAGCATTGTAACTCTTGAAAACGAGGTGATTAAAATCGATTTTAACACCAAGGGCGCCGGTATCAGTAGTGCCCTCATTAAGCCTTATAAAAAACTAATTGAAGACGCAGAGAAGAAAGACGTGTACCTCGACTTGTTCCTACTCGAAGATGAAAAAAACAAGTTCGAATATCTTTTGCCGGTAAGTAGTGCTCCAAACGGATATGTTAAAAGCAGTGATCTGTTCTTTGCCCCATCTCAATCAGGTAATACGCTCACCTTTACGGCCAATCTGGGTAAAGGTCGAAGCATCAAACAAGTATACACCCTGAATGATAATTATGACCTCGACTATGAGCTAATATTAGTAGGACTCGATCAGGTAATAAACAAGGAACAGAAGACCATCAAATTAAATTGGGTCAACTACCTCGACAAGATTGAGAAAAATACACAGTACGAAAAGATTTACAGCACGGTCTACTATAAGAAGTAGGTGAAGATCCTAGCTGGTGCAGCCAGAGCAGTGATGATCAGGAGGTTTTGACGGAATTACCGATTAAGTGGATTTCACATTCCAATCAATTCTTTAACTCAACTTTGATCGCGGAAAACCAGTTTAATTCAGCCGTTGTTGAATCAAAAACCTTGGACGAAGGTTTGGATGACCTTAAATTACTGACTTCAAGTATTGATCTGCCCTATCAGGGACTAGGTGAAGAAACTTTCAGGATGAAATGGTATATCGGCCCCAACGAATTTGAACTTCTAAAGGCACATGGTCATGACATGGAGGACATTGTACCATTTGGCTGGAGTGTCTTTGGTACCATCAATCGATGGGTGATCAGACCGATCTTTAATTTTCTTTCCACTTTCATTGGAAGCAAGGGGATTGTAATACTTCTACTTACGCTGGTTGTGAAATCGCTGGTTTATCCGCTCACATATAAAATGCTGTATTCTCAAAGCAAGATGGGAGCTTTAAAGCCACAGATAGAAAAAGTGCGGGAAAAGAATAAAGATGATCAGCAGAAGGTGCAAATGGAGACCATGAAGATGTATCGCGAATATGGGGTAAACCCTGCAGGTGGTTGTTTTCCGATGATTTTGCAAATGCCCATCTGGTTTGCACTCTATCGTTTTTTCCCGGCCTCGATTGAATTTCGTCAGGCTTCATTTTTATGGGCTAACGACTTATCGAGTTATGATGTCTTCATGAGGCTACCCGTAAATATTCCCTTTCTGGGCGAACATCTGAGTTTGTTTACCTTTTTGTGGGCTATTTCCATGCTGGTGTATACATACTACAACAGTAAGATCATGGATATGGGTAGCATGAATGCCATGCCAGCCATGAAGTATATGCAATATATCATGCCACTGATGTTTGTTTTCTTCTTTAATAGTTATGCATCAGGACTTACCTGTTACTTGTTGTTTTCTAACCTTCTGAATATAGGTCAGACCCTTGTGACCAAAAACTATCTGATCGACAATGATAAAATTCTTGAAGCTCTCGATGCCAACCGGAAAAAGCCGAAGAAAAAAGGTGGGTTTCAGGAACGGTTAGAAAAAGCTCTGCAAGAACAACAGCGGGTCAGTGCAGAAAAGTCAAAGAAGAAGTAATGCTGGCTATCCTCTTGTTTTACTCCAGCTTTTTCGTTGAATCGCCATAGTTTAGATAGTAACATATTTCTATCTTGAAGAGGAATGACTGAACAGCAATCTGAAAGTGTTGGAGTAATAGGAGCAGGAAACTTCGGACAAACCATTGCCCGTTTGCTAAGCCGTAATGTACGCGTATTGTTGTATAGTCGTGCGCCATTGGCCCCCTCCGTGCTTCAAGATTTAAATTCCCAGCACAGGAACCTTATCGAAGGTACCCAGAGTATTAAGGAGTTTTGCCAGCGATGTAAATTAATTATCCCGGTCGTGCCCTCTTCTTCGTTTAGGCAAGTTATTCGGGATTTTGCCGCTGAACTTCATCCTTTTCATATAGTAATTCATGCTACAAAAGGTCTTGATGTTGTCAATGTTAATCTGGATAAAACATCGATTAAGATTGCTCCCTCCAACATCCGGACAATGAGCCAGGTAGTAAGGGATGAGACACAAGTAGTGCGAATCGGGTGCATCTCCGGACCTAATCTATCGGCCGAGATCAAAAAAGGGTTACCTGCCGCTACCGTTATTGCCAGCGAATATGATGAAGTGATAACCCTTGGCCATCAGGTTTTAAACAGTCCGGAATTTAAAATTTACGGATCACATGACCTCATTGGCACGGAGCTGGCTGGAGCGTTGAAAAATATGATCGCTATCGGAACCGGCATCACCTCCGGCTTAAAATTAGGTAAAAACATCGAAGCGCTCCTGGTCACAAGAGGATTGCGGGAGATGCTTTTAATTGGCAATGCCTTGGGTGCCGATCCACGCACTTTTTTTGGCACTGCTGGGCTGGGAGACCTCATTGCCACTTCAACGAGTATGGACAGTCGTAATTTTAAATTTGGAATGCTATTGGGTGAGGGTCAGAGTGCATCAGAAATTCAGGCTCATTCTGATGAGCTGGTGGAAGGAGTGAGGACGATCAAACTAATGTATCATTTTTCGCAGGGTGCCAAACTAGATGTGCCTATTGTGGAAGTACTGTATGGAATCATATTTAAGGATTTACCGATACTAGAGGGGATGAGCTATTTGCTTGATTATCCATATTCACTTGATGTTGATTATATTGATTTTAAGAGTAGTCCCGAGAATCAATAATGGAGTCTGGTGGCCTGATTGTCAGAAATTTTATCTTTATCCTATGGTTGACATACTCACTACTATCTCTTAAATACCAGACTAATCTGGCATATTTAGGTGCGTACAGCTTTGACTGAATTTAAATATTTGGCTTATTACATGGAAAAAGAAACTTCACGATACATCGAAAGAGACATTAGTTGGCTGGCGTTTAACCACCGCGTCTTGCAGGAGGCGGCAGATGGTACCGTGCCTTTATTTGAACGAATCAAATTTCTGGCAATCTATTCATCCAATTTAGGTGAATTTTTTGCGGTAAGGGTTGCTCAACAACGCAATCTGGTGCGTATCAGTAAAAAGACAAAACGTGAGTTGGATCTCCACCCCCGTCTTGTGCTTAAAAATATCCTTAGTATTGTTAACAATCAACAAGAAGAGTTTAGTGATATTTTTGAAAATCAGATCGTACCGGAACTGAAAAAGAATCAGATTTTTCTCAAAAGACGCCTGGATCTCTCTGATGATCAAAAAATCTTTGTCGAAAACTATTTTAAACAAAATATGCTACCCTATGTACAACCAGTACTTTTAGTCAAGCATAAAATCCGACCATTTCTCACGAATGCATCGTTGTATCTAAGTGTGATGATGCGTACCAAAGGTAAACCCAATGCTACGATACAATATGCAATTGTTAAAATACCTTCTGAGCACTTGCCCAGGTTTATCGAACTTCCATCTTCAAAAGATAGACATGACCTGATCATGATCGATGATATCGTTCGCTCTAGTATCGCATGGTTATTTCCGGGGTATGATGTTCTGGACACCTTCTCGATAAAACTCACACGCGATGCCGAACTATACATTGATGACGAATTTTCTGGTGACCTATTGCAAAAAATAAAATCCAGCTTGCAGCGTCGTAATGTCGGTCCTGCATCGAGATTAGTTTACGACCGGCAAATGCCAAAAGAACTATTGAAGTACCTGCAGTCTGTCCTGGAGTTGGAAAACTATGATTTACTTCCCGAGGGCAGATATCATAATAATTTTGACTTCTTTAAGTTTCCGCATTTTGGGATGAAGCACCTTACCCAAAAACCGCTGGAACCCCTTGCATATTTACCACTTGAACGTGCTGATCATTTCTTTGCAACAATCAAGGAGAAGGATCGTATGATTCACCTGCCCTATCACGGCTACGAATCGGTGGTTAAGTTTTTTCAGAATGCCGCACAAGATCCTGCTGTCACCCACATTAAAATCATTCAGTATCGGGTGGGACCTACTTCTAGAATCATGGAGGCCCTTATGAATGCCGTGGAAAAGGGAAAACGAGTTTCAGCGTTTATGGAAGTTAAGGCAAGGTTTGATGAAGAAGCTAACATTTATTGGGGCCAGAAATTAGAGGAAGCCGGGGTAAAAGTTCATTATAGTTTTCCAGGTCTCAAGGTTCATTCTAAAGCGGCGATCATCCGAAGGATGGAAAACGGTAAGGCAGTACTATATGCCTATTTAAGTACCGGCAATTTTCACGAACTTACGGCAAAAATCTATAGTGATCTGGGCCTCTTTACAGCCGATCAACGTATTACCGGAGAAATTGCCAGAATATTTAGCATTTTGGAAACTAGAAAATTGCCGGAGAAAGAATTTCAACATTTATTAGTCGGTCAGTTTAATCTGCGATCTGAATTAGTTAATTTGATAAAGCTCGAAATTGCTAATGCTGAAAGGGAATAAAAGCAAGGATTATACTTAAAATAAACAACCTTCAGGATACCGACATGATTGATCTGCTCTATGAGGCAAGTCAGGCAGGTGTGGAGATAAAACTCCTTGTGAGAGGGATTTGCTGTCTTGTACCTGGGGAGGCAGGATTGAGTGAAAATATCACCGCGATTGCAATGGTAGATCGATATCTGGAGCATGCACGAATATTTATGTTTCATAACAATGGAGATGAAAAAATTTACCTTTCTTCTGCAGATTGGATGACAAGAAACCTAAGCTATCGAATTGAAACTGCTTTTCCTATCTATGACGCCGATCTGAGAAAGTTTATCAGCAACCTGATCGAAGTCCAATTAAACGATAACGTGAAAGCACGTTTGATTGATAAAAATAGCCGTAATAAATATGTAGTTCGAGAAACGGGAATTCCGGTACAATCTCAGCTGGAAACTTATTACTTCCTGAAAAGACAACAGGATTTATTTGAGAAGGAACTTGAATTGCAATAATTCTTTAATTGGGTAAAAAAGATGGAATCGGCCAGGATTAGTTTAGATGAAATATTGCTCCTGGGAGATCCGAGGCTGTATATGCCCTGCCAGCCTATAATGCAAGAAGAGGTACCGCGCCTTGGCCAGACGATAGATAAAATGGCTGGATTGATTTTAGCTTTTCGAGCAAAGTATTCCAGAGGGAGGGCGATTGCTGCGCCTCAAATAGGTGTGCTCAAGCAATTGATTGTTCTCAACATTGACTATACAGTCGCTCTATTTAATCCTCGTTTAGAGTTTCCTGATTCCGAATTATTCGAATTATGGGATGACTGTATGTCGTTTCCGAATCTAATGGTAAGATTACGACGATACCGTCGATGTATCTTAACATTTAAAAATGAAAATTGGGAAGATGTCGTATGGGAGCTGGAAGGTGGAATGTCAGAATTGATGCAACATGAATCTGATCATCTTATGGGTGTACTGGCTACTCAAAGAGCCATCGATGATCAATCCTTTAAATTTATTAATTAAGATCAGTTTCCATTCACCTGAGCTAACCAAAATATCAAAAATAAATTAACAAGAAGTGATAGTCAATCTATTTCAGAGAAAGATCGTATAGTGAGCGATATCCATACTGAACTCGAAGAAACCTTTGAATCCTACCAGCAATTGCTGAGAATAGATCGGCATCTGCATCAACTCAACGATCAACTGCAAAACTCCTATCGAGATCTGGATCGTCTCGAAACACAACTTAGGAAAGAATTCAGTGACATCGAAGAGCTAGAGAAACTCAGTGTCAAAGGTCTCTTCCATAAGGTTCTCGGTAGCAAGGAGGAACAGATTGAAAAGGAAAGACAGGAGTATCTTCAGGTATCGCTAAAATATAATGAGGCGAAAAAAAGTGTAGAACTTTTGGAGTATGAACGAGATCTACTACAGGGAAAAACAAAGGATCTGTCGACACTCGAGAAGAAACTCGACTCACTGATTAAGCAACGGGAAAAATTATTGATCGAAGCAAATACACCTGTAGGAAAACAAATTTTGGATTTATTATTGGTAGAGGATGCCAATCGGGAATTTATTGGTGATATCAAGCAAGTCAAGAAAGCCGGAGATGAAGTACTATTAATTCTTGATAAAATGACTGACCATTTACGTCAGGCAAAAAACTGGGGCCAATGGGATATGGCGGGAAGGCAAAGAGGATCCAGCTATTTGAAACACAATCAAATCGACCAGGCACGCGATCTTTCCTATCATGCAAAACATCTCCTTGTGCGCTTAGAAAGAGACCTCAGTCAGATTTATGGGAATGAGCAATTTAATCTAAGTTTTAAATTAGATTCCTTTAGTAAGTTTACCGATATATTTTTCGACGACTTGATTTCTGATTGGATTGTGCAACAGAAAATACAAAATGCGTTGTCAAATGTAATTACGGTGCGAGATAAGTTAATCGGAATATTGCAATCCCTAGATGTTGAAATAGGAAAAGCTGACAAGAAATTGATTCAATTAGAAGAACAGCGCAAGCAATTGATTATCCAATCATGACGAGTAGCATAGCATTGACCTGCAGACGGTCCGAATTTGAATTGGAAGCCGGGATTACCTATCTCAATTGTGCCTATCAGTCGCCACTTTCAAAGAGCGTGTCTGAGGCAGGTCGAACGGGACTACTCCTAAGTCCAATCCTCACCAGCTGATAATTCAAGATTTTTTTGAACCACTGGAAATCTTGAAAAAAAGTTTTGCTCAATTGATTGGATTAAATGATCCTCAGCGTCTTGCTTTCCAGCCGTCGGCATCGTATGGGTTTGCAATAGTGGCTAAAAACTTACCGATCAAAAAAAATGGTAAGATCTTGATGCCGGCGAATCAATTTCCCAGTAATTATTACGCATTTGTAGATTTTGCTGAGCATCATGACGTCAAAATCCACCTGATTGATGCACCACAGGAGTTTACAGGAAGAACTGAACTATGGAATGCGAGATTACTGGAGGCAATTAATGATGACACGATATGCGTCACATTAGACCATACGCATTGGCAAGATGGCACCGTATTTAATCTAAAGGCATTGAGGAAAAATGCGATCAGCATCAGGCTCTATTGATAATTGATGGGACACAATCCGTTGGTGCTTTTCCATTAGATCTAGAAATTATAAAACCTGATGCACTCATTTGTGCCGGGTATAAGTTTTTAATGGGGCCAATGGGTTGCGCCCTCAGCTATTTTGGTGAATACTTTGATTCAGGAAGACCCATCGAATTTAACTGGATAAACCGCTTGAAAAGTGATGACTTTTCCGCTCTTTCAGGATATGAAGATCGCTATAGACCTAAGGCTTATCGGTACAACGTTGGTGAATTTGCCAACTATATCCATATGGCCATGTGCACCGAAGCAGTCAACCAAATTCTGGATTGGGAAGTTCACCGGATTCAGGCATATTGTCACCAAATTACCAATCATTTTCTTAAGGTCATTCAGGAAAAGGGATACTCAGTTGATGCAGCTAATCCGGCAAGGCATCTAATTGGCATTTACTGTCCAGAACACATAAATGTCAAGTATCTTGCTGCCAGGTTATATGAGCACAGGGTTTTTGTGTCGGTGAGAGGCCAAGCCATTCGTATCTCTCCCCATGTCTACAATGATGAGTCAGATCTGATGCATTTGGCTACATTGCTGTAGCAGTGCTTTATTCTTACTCAATCCACATAGGCAAATCAGGCACAAAGAAAAATATAAGCTGAACTTGGATAAGATAACAATCAAACCGAATGACAATTTTGATTCGATTACAATGCCAGTAGACCATCAGGCACTGCAAACGTAATCGAGCGATCCTGCTCATTGATCGCAAGAATAAATTCGTCGACCAACGGCACTAAAAACTCTTTTTCAGGAAGGTCATTCAGCACGATAAAAGCCATTTCCTGACCTGGATATTCTAATACGTCGATAACCTTACCTTGTAGCCCATGTTGTGAAAAAATGGCCAGAAATCCTTTCAGGAATTCAAATTCAGGACCTTCTTTATGTCCCGCCGGCCAACTGATATTTTGATAGTCTTCTTTCTTTAGATATACCCAATGGCCACTGATCAAATTAGCCTGGCGTTCATCGTTAATGTCAATGAAAGTGATCAATGGTTTGTGTTGTGGGATAAATTTATTGATTAGTAAAGGTACCATGAGGCCATCAATATCCACCCAGACATATTTCTCCTTCTTAAGAAGGCCGACGAATTGTTCATTAATCTGACAGCGTAGTTGGCCATTCACTCCAAATGATTTTAATATTCGACCTACTTTGATCAATGAACCTTCAGCCATGGATTACCTCTAATTATGGTCGACCAAGATCTCACGAGTGAAAAAACCTCTTCCTGCCTTTTCAATCCATTCCAATCCAACGCATGCCGCGTTATCACCCAAATATTTGCAGTTGGAGTCTACGATTTGTCTTTCGCGGTAGACCAGACCGATTTCCTTGGCGTACTTTTCAATGGAATATCGTTTTTCAAATGGATTGTCGGTATCAGCTTGACGCACTGTAGCGATCTCACTATATGACTTGTCACCAATTTGCTCACTGACTCCTTCTTCAAGTACCTCAAATTCCCAACCTTTAAACATTTCAATGGATTCGCCTCTTACAAATACGATGATCTGATCATTAATGAAAGATGTGCCTTTCCATATTTTGTTTTTTTCAACTGGAAAAATCAGATTGATCAACCGAATGTTATTTTCAGTTGAATACCCCTGATTTGTGGAACGACTGCGGGTCATAACATCAAAAGCTGTATAAGGTCCGGTCTGTTTATCTGATCGCGATCGCTCGACCCTATAAAGATCATTTCCCTCCAGGTCAATCGACAATTCTTTGATTTCCTCTTTTAAATAGAAGGTGGTTGAATCATGAATGGGGAGACCTCCCAAACCAATATCAAATTGTAGGGAATCAATCCGGTAGATCCTTGTTTGGCCCACTTTAAGTGGATAGTAAGAATAACCATAGCTATCTTCATCAATCGGAGCCTCAAGCTCGTCCGAGCAATTCAGACCTAACAGTGGTACAAAAAGGAATATAAAAAAGCGATTCATAAACAAATTTTCAAGCGAGTGAACTGTAAATAATACCTCCTCCAACGAGATCATCTCCCTCAAAAAATACAGCGCTTTGGCCAGGTGCCACACCTTTTACTCCAGCATAAAACTTGACATTGACCATATTATTGTTTTCAGGATATACCTGGCTTAAGGTGCCAGTATCTCCGTACCTGACCTTGGTGACCAGCTCTGCATCTACGGGTATCTCCGGGTACTTCATGGCATTGACCTGATAGACCTTCATTGCACTTCTTATCAGACCTTCAATCGGGCCTAATACAACCACATTTGACTCAGGTTTGATCTCCGCCACATACATGGGCTCGCCAAATGCCTGGCCTAATCCTCGTCGCTGGCCTATGGTGTAAAATGGATATCCTTCATGCCTACCGATCACCTGACCATTAAGATCTAAAAAGATGCCACCGGCCACTTGCGCTTCCAAACCTGGCTTTCTACGTTTTAAGAATCCACGATAATCATTATCCGGCACAAAGCAGATCTCATAACTCTCCGGTTTGTTGGAAAGTGCCGCATAACCCCAATAACGTGCCAATTGCCTGATTTCGCTCTTTCGGTAAGGGCCAAGGGGAAATAAAGTTCGTTTTAGGCATTCCTGATCAAGCCCCCATAACACATACGATTGATCTTTCGACTCGTCGACCGCTTTTTTGACAAAGCGTCTATCCTTTATTTCGCTCAATTGAGCATAATGCCCGGTAGCGATAAAGGCACAATCCATAGCATCGGCTCGCTTGAGCAGAGCCCTCCACTTGATATGAGTATTACACAATACGCATGGATTTGGAGTGCGGCCCGCAATATACTCATCGACAAAATTATCAATTACAAAGTCGCCAAATTCTTCTCTGATATCAATGATAAAGTGATGAAATCCCATTTTAACCGCCACCTCTAGCATCATTTATAGATTCAAGACTGCAGCAACCGGTTTCCTTTTTAGATCCACCTGAACTGGCATAATCCCAGGTTTTCATCGTAATACCTACCACCTCATAACCCTCATCATGAAGCATCATGGCAGCTACCGTACTGTCAATACCTCCACTCATCGCCACCAGTACCCTTCCATGTTTACTCATAATAAAAAATTGTCGCTGCAAAAGTAATACATTCAACCTACAACAAAGGTTTCAAATCAGGCTAAAGAAAGGTCTACTGGGTGGAAGTAGCTAAAAATTGCTAAACTTGTTCAAAAACCGATATCGATGCGTTTAGGTGCCATTCTCATATTTCTAATATTTATTTCCTGCCGGCCCACTTACGACCTGTTAGTAAAAAACGGCCAGATCTATGATGGGCTAGGTCGTCCAGCCGTGAGAGGGGACGTGGCTATAAAGAACCATCATTTTGTAAAGGTTGGCGGCGTGATTAAGGGAAAATCAAAACAGGTGATCGATGCCAGTGGCATGGCTCTTGCACCTGGTTTTATTGATCTTCATGCCCATATCGAACCAATCTCGCTTTATCCAGATGCGAAAAGTCATGTGATGCAAGGAGTAACTACCGCCCTGGGTGGGCCAGATGGAGGTTCTCCTCTGCCCATTGGGGCATATCTCGATTCGCTTTTGGTCACTGGCATCGGTCTAAATGTGGGATATCTGATCGGACATAATACGGTCCGGAATCACGTCATGGGCCTGGTAAACCGGCAACCGACCGATCAGGAGATGGAAAAAATGCAAAGGCTCATAAGTGTAGGGATGCAGGATGGGGCTTTTGGCATTTCGACCGGTTTGAAATATCTGCCAGGAGCTTTCGCATCTACAGAAGAAGTGATCGGGCTTTCAAAGATCGCTGCTGCAGAGGGCGGGATTTACACTTCGCATTTACGAGAAGAAGGTTTGGGTCTGCTGGATGGAGTGGCAGAAGCCATCCTGATAGCACGTGAGGCGGATATGACGGTGGTGCTAACCCACCACAAAGCGATTGGACAACCGATGTGGGGATCTAGCGTCAAGACTCTGGCGATGGTCGATGAAGCGAGAAAAGAAGGACTTGATGTGAGAATGGATCAATATCCTTATACCGCGAGCCACACCGGTATTTCGATTGTCATTCCAGCATGGGCTCTCGAAGGAGGTATTCAGGCATTTTCAGACAGATGTCAAGACAAATTGCTCAGGGACAGCATCAGATCAGGTATTATTTATAACCTGATAAACGACCGGGGAGGAAATGATTTACGCCGGATGCAATTTTCGAAGATTGACTGGAAGCCTGATTTTCTGGGAAAAACATTACACGATGTGGTCATCGGTGAAGGCAAGGAGCCCACGATAGAAAATGGAGCCGAAATGATCATAGAAATACAACTACATCGCGGAGCCAATTGCATTTACCATGTCATTGATAGTGCCGATGTCGCCAACATCATGCAACATCCTATGACAATGATTGCTTCAGATGGCCGCTTGACTCAAATGAATGAAGGGCATCCCCATCCACGTGCTTATGGCACTTTTCCCCGGGTTTTGGGCCATTATGCCCGCGATCTGAAAATCATTACTCTTACCGAGGCCATCCGAAAAATGACCAGTTTGCCCGCTGAGACATTAGGACTGACCGACCGGGGAATCATTGCAGAGAAAATGTGGGCCGATTTGGTTATTTTTGATCCGGTGAAAGTGATTGACCGATCTACTTTTACCGATCCCCACCAATTTCCAGATGGAATCGAATATGTGATCATTAATGGTGTGATATCAGTTGATCAAGGAGATTTCAGAGACAGCCGAAGTGGCCAAGTTTTAAGAAAAGCAAAACAAACAAATCGAACTAAGAATGCCAGTAAAAGTGTTAAAAAGTAAAAATAGAAGTATGCTAAGAATGATGTCCTTCGGCAAATGGCTTACGGTTTTTGGGTCAATCACTTCCCTCCTATTTATTAGTGCATGTGCGATCAACCCGGTCACCGGTAAAAAGGAGGTCATGTTTATGTCGGAAGAGCAAGAGATTGCTCTTGGCAAAGAATCTGACCCCAGCATCGTTGCGATGTACGGCCTGTTTCAGGATGACCAGTTACAAAAGTTCATCAATGAAAAGGTCAGGAGATGGCTAAGATCTCTCATCGACCCACATTAAATTATGAATTCAAGATCCTCGATTCACCGGTTGTCAACGCATTTGCGGTACCTGGTGGATATGTCTATTTTACAAGAGGTATACTGGCACACTTTAATAACGAGGCCGAATTTGCTGGTGTCCTGGGCCATGAAATTGGCCACGTCACTGCACGTCATTCAGCTAAACAGCAGACCAAGCAGACGTTAGCACAAATTTTGTTAATCGGTGGTATGATAGCATCTCCCGCCTTTGCAGAGTTTGCAGAGGAAGCTCAGCAAGGTATGCAACTTTTATTTCTGAAGTATAGCCGCGACAATGAGTCGCAATCTGATGAATTGGGGGTTGAATACTCCACAAAAATTGGCTATGACGCCCACCACATGGCCAATTTTTTTAATACATTGAATCAAATGAGCAACGGGAGTGATGCAGAGGCTTTGCCTACTTTTCTTTCGACCCATCCTGATCCTATTGACCGCTACAAGAAAGTGACCCAGTTAGCCGACAGAGCTCAGAAGGAAATGGATGTTAGTAAACTGCAAGTAAACAGAGATTCTTATTTGCGGATGATCGATGGTATCATCTACGGGGAGGATCCAAAACAAGGTTATGTCGAGAATAATAACTTTTATCACCCTGAACTTAAATTTCAATTTCCAATACCTGCTGGGTGGCAAACAGTAAATACACCTTCTCAAGTCCAGATGGCTCCCAGTGATGGGAAATCAATGATGTTATTGACCTTGACCGAAGCTAATTCGTTGGAAGAAGCCTCAAAAAGCACCGTAGAAAAGTATGGTCTCAGCGTTGTAGAACAAAAAAACTTAACACTGAATGGAATGCCTGTGATCGCTTTGGTAGCCGATCAGGCTGACGAGCAGTCGGGCCAAAAAATTAGAATTTTGACCTATTTTATTTCTTACCAAAATCTGATATTTACTTTTCACGGATTGGCCGAGCTGGCAGATTTTGATAGCCAGGTACCCATGTTTAACCAAACCATGCGAAATTTTAAGACGCTCAATGATCCGGCAAAAATTAATAAGAAACCGGAAAGGATGTCCATCAAAACTGCTTCTAAAGCAGCTACTTTGCAAACCTTATTAAAGGATGCCAAGGTGCCGGACGATCGGCTGCAAGAACATGCGATCATTAATGGTATGACCTTAGAACAAAATGTGGGTAAAGGCAGTCTCTATAAGGTAATCATTAAATAAATCAAAATTTTTTGTGGATTTCAATCCTAAGTCCTATCTTCAACTTTAGAAAACCTCAATTGCTTGAGATTAGAAACCTGTTGTACTTTAATCTTATTTAGTTATCCGTGATTATTAAGACTTAAGTACAGGCCAGATCAAGCTAAGCTCTGGCCTTTTTTTTTGTACATAACTGCACTAGCAGTAATTTTAAAATAGCTCCAGCTGATTATTTTGAGCTGATCTTTCCGATCAGCTCTTTTGTTTTTATCAAAATCGGTTCGAACTCCATACTCAGGCGATCTGCATCGCTCATAGTGCACGTAGTCATTAAATCGGGACAATGCATTCGAATTTCTACTACTCGGGCGCGTCAAGCGATTTTACTTTTCACAGTAATGGTGATATCGATGGCGGGACAAAATTACTGCGGAGTACCTGATTTTCTTGGTTTTTTATCTCTCAAAACAAAATCGAAATGAATAATCCCGCTTAGGTTGACAGCACTAGAGATCAGGTTTTTCTCATAATTTCTCACGATCGCCTCATCCACCGTCAGACCTGACTTCCCCATTCGAGCATAAAGCCAATGGGCACCTTGCAGCCATCCAATGTTAAATTACTGAATCATGATCGTTTCATAGATATTTCCTAAACGTAATATGTGGAAAAGATGAACTCTTTAGCAATCATTTCTTTATGTTTGCATGGACTTAGAAATTTAATATGACAAGCGCAAAAGAAACTTCCCGAAAATACTGGATCTATACTTTGATATCGTTCGTTGCCTTTGTGGTACTTCTGGCTGTTTTACCTGAGTTTTTCTGGTTATCACTACCCTTTTTACTCACTTTCGGAGTAAAGGCCTACGGGGCCATGTAATTCTCTCAGACCCCGCTAAAAGCACTGAATCCACCATCGATTGGAATAATAGTACCCGTTACAAATTTCGAAGCATCAGAGCATAGATACTGAACCACTCCATTGAGCTCGGTAATATCTCCAAATCTAGACATGGGAGTACTATCAATGATGGTCTTGCCTCTGGAGGTATACGAACCATCTTCCTCAGTCAATAATCGGCGATTTTGATTGCCGATAAAGAAACCAGGTGCAATCGCATTGACTCGAATTCCATCTCCAAATTTGAGTGCAAGTTCCATGGCCATCCATTTCGTGAGTTGATCGATTCCGGCTTTTGCCAGACTGTATCCAAATACCCTGGTGATCGCCCGGTCGGCAGCCATGGA
Source organism: Saprospiraceae bacterium (assembly GCA_016711125.1). Classification (GTDB taxonomy): domain Bacteria; phylum Bacteroidota; class Bacteroidia; order Chitinophagales; family Saprospiraceae; genus JABDMH01. The sequence continues at coordinate 292,083 of JADJTQ010000012.1, forward strand.
AGAAACATTAATAATGCTACCCACCTTCTGCTCTGCCATGACCTTTCCAAAAATCAAGGAGGGGACAACGCTTCCCATTAAATTCAAATCAATTACAGACTGAATGTCTTCAATTGAACTGTCAAAAATCGTCTGATGGGGAGCAATTGTTGCACCTGGTAGATTGCCGCCCGCCCCATTGATCAAAACATCAATCCTTCCCCAGCGCTCCAAGATCTTATGTCTTGCAGTCACTAATTGATCTTCTTTGGTACAATCCACTGCCATGCCAAGTGGATCACTTCCGTACCTGGCCAGGTCTTTCAATTTAGCAAGAACACTTTCCTCCCTGAATCCGATAATGGCAATTTTGGCACCTTGTTCAATCAGATGTGCAGAAAGTGCTCCTCCCAAAACTCCTGATCCACCAGTAACTACGATTACTTTACCCGCAACTGAAAACAAATCTTTCAAAATCTTTGGTTTTAAGTGGTCAAGATAAGAGCAAAACTTTAAACGAGAACTTATCGCATTGAATAAAGCACAATTTTTTTTCGAATTAAGGTCTATGGAACCCCTTTTGTTATCATTACTCTAGGAGGCCCTGATTTTTATTGAAGTGCTAAAATTTGGTTCATGGGCAAAATGGAATTTTCCCGTTATTTATACGATGAAATATATCGAGCAGACGATGAGATGGTACGGTCCTAGAGATCCAGTGCCATTATCCTACATACGACAGGCCGGGGCGACCGGGATCGTTTCAGCACTGCATGACATCGACACCGGTGAGGTCTGGTCGGTAGAAGATATTTTATCTCATAAGGCTATTATTGAGAAAGCAGGTATGTCATGGAGTGTCGTGGAGAGTGTCAACGTGCATGAATCGATAAAGATCGCAGATAATATGAGGGATCATTATATCGATCAATACCGGCAAACGATACACAACCTGGGAGGGTGTGGCATTAAAACCATATGTTACAACTTCATGCCGGCAACAGATTGGTGCCGTACTGATTTGTCCTATCGATTGGCAGACGGATCCATGGCCCTGAGGTTTGAAAGACTCGCACTACTTGCTTTTGATCTGCACATTTTAATGCGACGTGGTGCTGAGAACGACTATTGCGAAGCCGACCTTGAGGTCGCTGAAAGGTACTTTTTGGGACTAAATGAGGCGCAGCGCCAGCTACTACAAACTAATATAACACTTGGATTACCAGGAGGGTCTGTCGGGTTGACGTTAGATCAGGTAAGAGAAAGGCTCGAAACTTATCAAAATGTTGATTCAGACCAGTTGAGAAACAACCTGAAGTATTTTTTGCAAAATATCATTGATGTCGCTGAAAATCAAGATATTAAGATGACCATTCACCCAGACGACCCACCTTTTTCCTTATTCGGACTACCCCGGATTGTTAGTACTGAAGCCGATGCTCAGCAGGTGGTAGACGCCGTACCATCGGTCGCCAATGGCCTTTGCTTATGTACAGGCTCATATGGAGTTCGGCCCGATAACGATTTGCCTGGCATGGCAAATCGATTAGCCAAGCATATCCATTTCATACATTTAAGAAATGTCAAACGAGAAGCCAATGGCAACTTTTATGAAGACGATCATCTGGCAGGGGCAACAGACATGTATGGAGTGATGAAAGCAATATGTGCTGAGCAGCAGAAGAGGAACGAACGGATACCCATGCGTCCAGATCATGGACATGCAATGCTTGATGATCTTGAAAAAGTAACCTATCCAGGATATACAGCCATAGGTCGATTGCGAGGCCTGGCGGAGCTAAGAGGTTTGGAGCACGGTATTCTGAAGGCATTTCATCAGGTTTAAGCTCAATGGCAGTTAGTCATTTCTTTTATAAGTACCAAGGTAATTGACCAGTTCTTAATCCTCTGGTTGATCGCTATAATCCCGGTGTTCCCTGTCATTATTACGTAATAATATGGGTTTTGATAAATACCAATTTGTTACCATAAAATAATGGAAGATTAACCGATCAGAGCTCCTCTTGTTCCCAATTCAATGACAACTGCATTCTGCACTCTGCCACCCTCAATCTCGAATCTTAGAAGTGTACGGACGTTGTGAAAGCCCTGATGACCACAGGCTCCTGGATTCATATGCAAGCACTGGTACTTTTTGTCATAGATAACCTTAAGAATGTGCGAATGCCCGCAGACGAAAAGACCGGGAGGTTTAGTATTCATGATTTGGCTGACCTTCTTATTATATCTGCCCGGATAGCCACCAATATGAGTTATGAAGATATCAAGACCTTCTAACTCAAATCTAAGATCACGAGGCAGGACACCAGTAATTGATCGATCATCAATATTTCCGAACACACCTCTGAAGTTTTTAAAAGCCTGCAATTGGTCGACTATATTTTTAGAGCCAACATCTCCTGCGTGCCAAACTTCATCGCACTCATTAAAGTGTTTGAAAATGGTCGGGTCCAGAAATCCGTGCGTATCTGACAACAATCCAATCTTTTTCATAAAAAAAGGGCTGCATCACAATGAAACAGCCCGTAAATCGATATAATGAGTTAGTTGGTATTCAAAAGCCTAGTTTAATATAAGCATCTTTTTTGTCTGTTTAACTCCCGAGCTTTCAATATCATAAAACAGAAGTCCACTCGTCGGCAAATCATTCCTGGTCAGGGTCAACTCCTGATAGCCTCGATCATATATTCCTCTTCTCGACAAAACCTGCCGGCCATTAATGTCTCTGATCGTAATGACTGCCTCTCCAGAAGTGGGGAGATAAAATCCAACGGTCGTAATGTCATGAAAAGGATTAGGACTGTTTTGATAAAGCATTAATTGATTTTGCAGGTCATTCTGATAAATCAATTTCACCGTTGATTTTCCAGAATTTGTTCCCTCAATTTTAGCTTCGTTAAAAGTTGAAGTCAGCTTTATTGCTTTACTAAGTGCCAGTGGCTGTTTTGCCCGAACCACAAGCTCTAAAATGACATCACCTGATTTAAAGTTTTCTTCTGTTATCGAAAACCAATTAGCAACCAGTGCTTTCCCCTTTCCAGTTGGATCAATTGTGGTAAGAGATCCACGGTCCTGCAACGACTTAGCATCGACATGAAGCACTTCCATAGCTATCGGATCGAAATCTAATGCAAATGATATCACATTTGCACTTACAGAATTTTCTAAGGTAAGGGGTACCCGCACTTCATCACCGGCATCCAAAATTACATCCTGAACGATCAGGTTGTTTTCTTGAACTATATCTCCCGCGGTATTAGCTTCTCTGACCAAGGTTCCCAAGTCTCCGATCTTGATCCCTTCAAACTGGATATTCATCTCTTCGCCATTATAAGCAGTCACCTCGAAGGACCCCGGCATTTTCACCAAAAGAGGATCGATCGTGTCAGGGAAAATAAATCCTTGTTTATAAAACTTCCAGGACGTATTATATTCCATTTTCTGATCGATCCCAAAGATCAGCCGTTGAAGAGCCAAAAGGTCTTCATAGTCGATTCGTTGGTTGCCATCAATGTCAGCAGCGATCAATTTTCGTGGATCTTTCAGTAATTTGATTCCATCGACATGTAGGGACAGCAAAGTATAGTCATACATGTCAACACCCTCCATGGCATCAGAATTTTTAAAAGGAGTTACTGACAAAGTCCTTCCCAGTAAAATATCGGTAAATTTGAAGGCACCATTTTTATCGGTCGTCTTCATTTGAGTACCCACCAGGGTCACTTCAACATCCTGAATCGCATTCCCCTGGTCACTCAGTACATTCCCACTAATATCTCCACCCATGCAACCGAAAGAATTTGCTTGTACTACCACTTCAACCCAGATAAAATCGGAATTCCCAGCTTCATCTTCGACGATGAATTTAACCTGATTACTACCAAAGTTCTCACAGGTAAACACAGATGGTTCCAGTCTAAACTTCAAATCCTCGCGAGCCGTACAATTATCATAGCTACTGCTGTTAAACTCCGCAGGCCAAAGCTCAACCATACCCTGATTGGTGTCGGTCATCATCAGCACAGCAGTCAATGAAGAAATACCAATGACAGTTGGCGGCTTTTTATCTACTGCAACAACATTGACTACCAGGTCACATTCAGTAGTATTTCCGCAAATATCAAAAGCCTTGAAAGTGACCAGGGTTTTACCTGGTTCATAGTAACCACTGGCGTTGTTTCCTCCATAACTTACCCCCGAACCACTATACGAAGAATGATAACCATCTTCCACCAAATGTTTTCGGGTATATGAATAATATACATCACCACAATCATCCTTTGCCTGTAGTTTTGGTATTTCGACATGCACTTTGTTTCCATGGCAATCTCCACCACTCACTTCAATGTCATCGGGACAAAAAGTGATCTCTGGAGCGATATCGTCATAAACAAAGATCTTCTGTATGTAGGTCCATTTTCCGGAGTAGTGACCTCCATAACTGCTATGCCCGTTATATTGACACCAATCAATCAGTTCCCAGGTTCGATAAATCACCTTGCATGGGCTGTGGTAGTGGGAGCCATAGCCATAACCATGGTCCCCATGTTGATAGATGGTGTAAGGATGGATTTTGTCTTCATAGCGCAGACCAAGTTTTGCACATCCGTGATGGCTAAACTCGGGCCAATTGTATCCATAAGGCATGTGATCGGGGTGCATGCTACCCTTGCAATCTTTAAGATCATAATCTTTTGGCCAATGCACATCCTTATAACCATCGAAAGTTTTTCCATAGGGATCTGAAATATGAATGGTTTGTTCGCACCAGTACCAATCGTAGTGATATTTGATTTTCCATTTCCGGATTATCTTTCCTCGACCACAATCATCCAGATATTCGTCCGTATAGGGCCCGTAGATAGTAATTTCATTTCCGTATCCATAAGCTGCTTTAGGATATCCATAATAGTCATAGTTACTGTGCAGCTCGCCACAGTAAATATACACGTGCTCTTCCGGGCACTGATATGGATTGGCTCCCATCTCAGATGCATTACTGAGTTGAGCTAAATTAAATACAATTACAAATGCCAAGATGCACTGCAAGATCGTTCTTGTACTTGTCAGATTCATGGGTTACACACGATTTAGGGACTTAAAAGTTAGGTTCACGTAGACCGACCTTTGTCGGTTAGTATCAAATTAAAAATAAATCTACACAATATATCTGGCAAATTGGATGCCTATTTTGGCCGACATTTCATATTGTAGTTTTAACTAAAGTCTTAACAATTAAGGCTTTACGATTTATACATATTACCCCCTTTTATAATTCCATTCAACTCATTCCAATGGGAGATAAAAGTTTGCCACGAAAGGGCTCAATTTGTGTAATTGTGTCGTTGTAAATATCATACTCCAAATTCTTGATTACCTTCATATTAAAATTTAACAAGTAATGAATCCATTCCGGCTTCGCAGTTTGATTTGGTGGGCAGCTTTGTTAGGATCAACTACGATTTTAAGCGGACAAAGCATCAGTAAAAATGATTACCATTTTGAATTTCTGAATAAGGTAACCAGCGCTCCGGTTGAAGATCAGGCATCCACGGGCACTTGCTGGAGTTTCAGCACACTTTCCTTTTTAGAGACAGAAGCGATGCGTCAGGGCAAACAATTGGTTGATCTGTCTGAGATGTATTATGTCCGCTTAAACTATTTGGAGAAAGGGAATCTTTATCTCCGTTACCAGGGCAATAACACTTTTGGAGAAGGCAGCCTGAGTCACGATATTATGCACCTCTATGATCGATACGGCGCCATGCCCGAAGTGGCTTATACCGGATTAATTGGGCAGTCAACACGGCATAATCATAGTAAACTGGTAGCAGATCTACAGAAATACCTTGATGATTTGATCGCCAGTCGTAATATTCAATCCAACTGGCGGGACGCCTTTAATGAGATTCTTGATGACTATTTGGGGCCTTTGCCAGTTAGTTTCCTTTTTGAGGGCCAAGAATACGACCCTAAGACTTTTGCCGCCAAGTTTGTAGGGGTCAATCCAGAAAACTATGTAACCATTACATCATTTAGTCATCATAATCCATATACGAGTTTCATCCTGGAGATACCAGACAATTACTCAAGAGAAAGTTATTTGAATGTAACCTTAGACGATCTTGTTTCTATCACCGATCATGCGCTCATAAACGGTCATTCTGTAGTTTGGGACTGTGATGTAAGTGAAAAGGGATTTTCAGCCCGGCAAGGCCTGGCAATTGTGCCATCCGAAGATGCACTTGCCACGTCGAAGCAGGCAGTATTTGATGCACCTTCGCCCGAATTAAACATCACTCCCGAGTTGCGTCAGGAAGAGTTCGACAGTTATAGTCTGACTGATGACCATCTGATGCACATCACAGGTAGCGCAAAAGACCAAAATGGAAAAATATATTACTATGTCAAAAATTCTTGGGGTGACCGGGTGGGAATGGATGGATTCCTATTTGCTTCTCAACCGTACTTCAAGTTAAATACTATTGCCATCACCTTGCACCAGAGTCCATACCCAAATCAATTCGCGAAAAAATGGAATTTATAAAGTGGCATCCGACCAACAACTAACGAAGGAGTTCTTACCAGTTCTTGGCTTGAGTTTGTCATACACCGTAAATAAACTTACTTTCATCTAAGAAGTGTCAGTATTGGTGGACTCAGCCAAACTTCTGGTAACTGAAAAGCGTTAGTCACATTATAAAATAATATAAATATTGATGGATAATAAACGTGAACTGGCTCAAGAGATAGTCAAAAGCCATGTAGTGTATTCTCTGGGAGCGGGTCTGGTACCGATACCACTACTTGATATTGCAGCTGTATCTGTAGTCCAATTGGATATGCTGAAGCAGCTTGCCAAGGTTTATGGCCAGGATTTTAAAGAATCCGCCGGCAAAGGTTGGATATCGGCAATCACGGGTAGTACTATGGCTCGAATGGGAGCTTCTTTGGTCAAAGCCATACCTGGTATCGGATCTATATTGGGAGGTATTACCATGTCTGTTTTGAGTGGTGCCTCGACTTATGCCATTGGACAGGTATTTATCTGGCACTTTAGTACTGGAGGTAATTTCATGGATTTCAATTTTGACAAGGCCAGGGAAATCTATGAGAGGGAGTTTGAAGAAGGTAAGAGGGTTGCTAAAGATATGGATAAAGAAAAAAATGGCAGCCTGGTAGAAGATGATATCTATGCTAAATTGGAGAAACTAGCATCGTTGAAGGCGAAAGGAGTAATCACTGAGGAAGATTTTAACGAGCAGAAAAAAAGATTACTTTCAAAAATATAGTTCACTTTATCCTGGTGATTGCAGATACAATGGTCCTGACTGCGGGCCTCAAAAGCATGATAACTTTGGGCTTATCTTCCAGATATCTGACCATCAGTGAACCTAAACGATAGTAGCTTGCTACAAAATATCGCCCTAGTGCAAACCTGTATAACACCTTATCTCTGAAATAGATCATTTGGCTATATTCTTGTGAATCTCGGCCAAAATAAAAGGTCACTAAAAAGCACTCTTTTTTAACCTGTCCCAATTTTTGCTCCAGCACCAAATATTCTTGCGATTGAAGGAGGTGTACCGGTAGTAAAAGCCTGTCTTTACGGTTATAATCAGTAAATTGTCTCGCCGAAAACTCGGCAATGATCTCAACCGTTGCATTGCCATACACAATACCACTGTTGAAACTTTCTTCCGCGAATTTCACTGCAGTAATCTGCAACCTTTGATTTGTGATGATGATTGGAAGATCACAGCTGACTTTTTGATGCCCTTCTTTAAGATTGGTCAGTCTCAAAGTTATTTTGCCAGATAATTTCGCAACTCCCTCACCCGGCAAGTCTATATCCATAATCTGCAATTTGAAGATATCGGATTCTGTTGCCGAAATGTCAACTGGAAATGCCTTGAAGTAATCATGATGATGCTGTCCTTCTAAAAAAGTATCTGAGATAGCCTTTTCTAGTCGTTCCCAGTCCCATAAAATAACTCCTGCAGTTGCGGCAAGTTGCTTGGCAGCTGGAGTATAAGAAGAGGTTGTAATCATCAGTGCCTGATCACATTGGTAATATTGCTGAGCACCAATCACTTGATTAATGTCAGAAACACCAACTTTATGCAATTCGAAATACCGCTTCACCTGAACTGCTGTCTTTATACCTTCTTTTTTAACGATCACATCAGCGCCAAAATCAGCACTATAGGAAGTTTGAATTTGATCATATCCGTTTCGATCAAATAGATACGCGATAAAATCTTCAAACTCGGATGGATCAACACCCTGAAAGCGGATGGGGATAGAACTGTATAGATAGTGGTCCAGGTTGACCTCTTGAAAATTGGTTGATACTTTTTTACTCATTGATCCAATATGCTTATCTGAAAACTCGATCTCACCCTTGATTGGTATCAAGAGTCTCGACTAATTGATCTATGAATAACCATTGAGATAGGAGTACACAGAGCATTTTTCTTGCCAAATTGGTCTAGTACAGATATTGATCGACTCAGCCGATAAGAAATCCCTCTTTCATAGCATCAGCCGGATCAAGATAAAAATAGTGCTGTCCAGTAATAAAGGCATTGCCAGCCACCAGGGGCACCACAGCGTTTAGGCCTTCATATTTCATTTCGGAACTTATCGACCCCATAAATTTTGTATGAATTATACTCTCGACTACCAGCTCTTGTTGGATACCTATCTTCCGTTTATGCCTGAGCAGAGCCAACAATCCACAGACCCCGCTGCCTGTAGGGCTTCGATCAACCTCTCCATCGGCAAATACACAAACATTTATGAAGTCACAGTTGTCCGCAGTCGACTCGCTACTGAATATCACACCATATAAGAAACTTAATTCCCTTTCTTTAGGATGGGTGATGGACGAACCCGTACCTGCAATAATTTCTCTCTTCAATAGACGCCCAAGCTGTACGATCTGGGTCATATTTTCCGGGCTCAAATTGAGGCCTAGCCTATCCGCATCGACATAGGCATAAAATGCTCCTCCATAGGCTATGTCATAGACAATCGGCCTGTATCCGGGAAGGTTGATTGACTGGTCTGCAAGCAGTACAAAGGATGGAACACCTTCAAATTCAATAGCAAAATCACTAGTTGATAAAAGGTCTATTTTGCTGATTATCAATCCACAAGGTGTATCTATCTTAAGTGTTAGTCGATTGTCAACTAATTCCTTCCAACCCAGCTCTGCCGCCAATTTGGTAATTGCTATTATCGCATGGCCGCACATCGTGCTATACCCTTCATTATGTATAAAGATGATTCCAAAATCGGCGTCGGGACTATCGGGTTCGACGAGTATGCAACCATACATATCGCGATGTCCGCGAGGCTCAAACATCAGCAGTTTGCGCATCTGGTCATAGTTCGAGCTCAGCTCGTGGCGCCTGGCCAATACCGAATGCCCTTGCAACATAGCCACACCTGATAAAATCACCCGTAGCGGTTCGCCACAAGTGTGCATGTCAATTGAAGCAAATAACCAATCTTTTCGGATAAGATGAGAAGTGAGGTCAAGAGCGCCTATCTTATCGTAGACATCTGACATGACATCAATGATTTTAAATAGTAAAGAAGCTGAAGAAAATATTTATTTCTGGTCCTAAAACTAAATGCTAGGTTCTATACATGACTTCCTTGACGGCCTTAATGATCTTGGTCGGATTGGGCATATAGGCTTCGACCAGGGTAGGTGCATATGGTAATGAGGTGTCCGTCGCATTGATCCTTATTACAGGAGCATCCAGATAGTCAAATGCATGCTTTTGCACTAAATAGGCAACCTCAGCAGAAACGCCGGCAAAAGGCCATGATTCATCGACGACAACTAATCGATTTGTTTTCCTTACGGATTCCAAGATCGTCTCAATATCCAATGGCTTAATGGTGCGAAGATCGATAACCTCAGCAGATATCCCTTCTTTGGCAAGTTCTTCTGCGGCTTTCTTGACCTCTTCCATCATCTTGTTAAACGATACAAGGGTGACATCTTTTCCGTGCATACGTACTGCAGCGTTGCCAATGGGAGTTACATACTCACCTTCCGGCACTTCGCCTTTCAGCCCGTACAATACCTCTGACTCCATCATACAAACGGGATCATTATCTCTTATTGCCGATTTTAATAAGCCTTTGGCATCTTTAGGGTCAGTGCAAGACACTACTTTTAGACCGGGTGTATTGGCCATCCAACTCTCAAACATCTGAGAATGTTGTTGGGCTAATTGTCCGGCAGCTCCCGAAGGACCTCGAAAAACGATGGGACAATTAAATTGTCCACCGGATTGAGATAGGGTCTTTGCAGCGTTATTTACAATCTGATCAAAAGCCAGAATTGCAAAGTTCCAGGTCATAAACTCAACAATGGGTCTTAAACCGTTCATAGCTGCTCCTACTCCAAGTCCGGTAAAGCCCAATTCAGTGATCGGAGTATCAATGACTCTTTTCTCACCGAATTCTTCCAACATGCCTTTGCTAACCTTATAAGCTCCATTGTATTCAGCTACTTCCTCTCCCATCAAAAAGACAGTTTCGTCCCGCCTCATTTCTTCACTCATCGCCTCGTTTAATGCGTCACGTAAAGTTAGTTCTCTGGCCATAATTGTTTATTTATGAGATTTTTACCAGCACAAAAATAGGTTTTATTTAATATTTGTCGACTAGTCTAAAAGATTCATTGGCAGATTAATCAGAAGATATCAGTTACAAACTGTAAACTCCAGGCAGGATAAGGGGCGCCACATAAATTGGTGACATTTCTACTTATTTAGTAAAATAAATTTGTATTATATTGATTAACTGATGATTAAGATTAATGATCAAAAGTTATACTTTAATACGATGCAATTTTCTTGAACCTTAAATGCATAGAATAAAGAACTGAAGATCATATGCGTTTGAAAAATTCATGACCCCACGCACAATGAGCTTTCAACAAATGAGGTTTAAATAGGGTTGCCAGTATTGCCCAGTATTGCATTTAACCACTTACGACAATCATGAATCGAATACTTATTGGGCTCATAATCTTATTATTAGCTTGTAGAGATCATCCGGAAGCAAACCGTCAAACAAATACTTGGATCGGTGGCGAGATCACCAATGCTCAAGGAAGTCAAATTGAACTGTTGGATGCATTTGGACATCAGATATCCTTACTTGATCTTGAAGAAGGAAAAGGTTTTAGTTTTGATGTAATTCTTGAATCGGGAGGATACTACCGGCTGAAGAACGGAGATGCATTCATTCCTATCTATTTGTCCCCTGGTTACCAGTTGTCAATCAAGTTTAACCCAGACAAAGTGGAGGAGACTTTAGAATTTGCGGGCAGAGGGCAGGAAAGTAATAAATATATCAAGGCTTATGAATCCTTCGAACAGGTAAACAAGCCAACTTATGAATTGCTGCTAGCCAAATCTGAAGCAGAGTTTCTGGTTGAAGCGAGGCGCTACAGGTCCAAAAGCGAGGGCTTTCTCAGTAAATATCAGACGCAGAATTTTAATCTTGATCCAAACTTCATTGCAAAAGAACGTGCAAGAATTCTCTATGCCTGGGCAAACCGGTTGATACGATATCCTGAGGCGCATCTTTATTATACAGGTGAAGACGATTTTGCGGTTAGTGACACCTACCATGACTACAAGAAGACAGTCAACCTTGAGGCAATTGACTTGATTACTTTACCTGAATATCAGGTATTTATAACCTCTTATATCGATTCTGAAGCGGATCTTTTAATTAAAAAGGGTGATAAGAGAGACCATGATCTCATTAGGTTTGATCTGGCAAATCAATTGATTTCCGAACAAGAAGTAAAGGATTATGCTTTGTACCGTATTATCCAGGAATCCCTGCAACATGGCATGAAAGATCAAAATGAGTCGCTTATCCGAAATTTTGCCAAAATTTGTCAGAACGGCCGGATGAGAGCAGAGATCAAATCGCTAACTGAGAGATGGAAAAATCTTTCTAAAGGGGAAGAAGCGCCTGTCGTTACTGGGTTGGATCGAATGGGCAATGTCTTCGAGCTGGGAGATCACAGGGGAAAATTCATTTACCTGAATTTTTTGGGCATCTAGTGTCAACCATGTGCCGCCGACTATCAATCATTGGTGTCACTTGCTAATCAATCCGATCAGAATGAAATTGTTCTCATGGCAGTTTCTATCGATGAAGATGAAGAATTATGGAGCTCCTTAGTCGAACATCGACTAAAAAGTAGGATCCTGGATATCAGAATTTTGGACGACCAACTTTCGAAAGTCAAAGCAAATTATGTCCTCAATAGCTTGCCAGTCAATGTTTTGATCGATCCAGAAGGTAGGATTATCGATGCACGAGCACCTACTCCTTCTGATCCTGCCCTACTTCGATTGCTGGCTACCTATGCCCTTGCTCTGCATGACTGAGGTCAAATTGTTTTCAAAGCGCTAATGTCGAGACCATCAAAAGTTCCGCTGCTCATCATCAGTAGGTTATGAGACATCCAATTTTGAGACTCAAGGATTTTGATTAGATCTTCGCGTCTGGTTAAAACTATGAGATCTGGTCGATCAAAAGCTTTCCGAATGGCATCCTCAGTAATGGGAGGCATGCCTTTCATCTTAAGCGTATGTTCACTGTAAAAAACCACCGCGTTATCGGCAGCAGAAAGGGCTCCCTCATATTGTGGTAGGAATCCTTGATTTAGACTACTGAAAGTATGCAATTCAACACAAGCGGTCAATTTCCTGGAGGGAAACTGTTCTTTCATGGCCTGCACTGTGGCTTTAACTTTGGAAGGAGCGTGTGCAAAATCCTGATATATTAAATGTCCAGCTTTAGATCGACGGCATTGAAGTCGCTTAGCAGCTCCCTCAAAGCTCGGGATTGCTTCCAAGAATTCCTTTGTCCGAGACTCCCAGATCTCTGAGCACCAGATACGCTGCCTGTAAATTGGCCATGTTGTGTCTTCCAAAAATTTTCAAATCCACACTGTTCTGACCAATGCTGATCCGGCAGGTACCACCCAAGATCTCGTGTTCAAAAACACCGTACGGCATTGCCTCGATTTCACGATTATTAGTCATTTCACTGACAAAAGGATCATCCTGAGCGTAGTAAACCCTTGCTTGATGAGGTAGCCTATCGAGGAATCCTCTGAAGGCCTCATGGTAACTTTCAAGGGTAGGAAAAACATTCATGTGATCCCAAGCTACACCCGTTATGATAGAAATATGAGGATAATAATGCCAGATCTTGGGTATCGGTCGATAGAAGAAAGGTACTCATCACCTTCAATTACAATGAGTGGCGCATCACTCAAGCTTACCATGGTTTCAAAGCCTCTTAATTGAGCCCCTACGAGGTAGTCAAAATGCCGGTTTTGAAATTTCAGGACATGCAAAATCATTGATGTAGTTGTTGTTTTTCCATGACTTCCACAAACAACTACCCTCTTTTGCGGTTCGGAATGACGACCCACATATTCGGGAAATGAGACCACTTTCAATCCGATAGTCTGTGCCCGGGTTAGTTCCGGATTATCCGCTTTTGCATGCATACCTAAAATCACGAGGTCAAGATCAACTGTTATCTGGTCAGGTTGCCAACCCATTTTCGAAGGCAACAGACCATAATCCGCAAGTTTGGTTCGGGCGGGTTCATATATTTCATCGTCAGATCCAGTAACATTGTGGCCCGCTTTTTGTAAACATATGGCGAGGTTGTGCATAATGCTTCCACCTATCGCGATCAAGTGAATTTTCATAATTTTGACTAGATACAATTGACCTACAACTTAGGTAGTGTCTTTGAGATATACTAATTTTAGGGCGACTAACGTTTGAGTCGCAAATGTGACGATTAAATAGCAATTATAAATAATTTCGAATCATGAACTTCAAAGGGATTAAGAAAATCATCTATACCACCACCCTTATAGCTGCCTTAGCTTTGGCCATGACTTCATGCAATCGTGGTATCGGTTGTCCGAGTGATTTTTCTATTGAACAAGTTGTGCCCCAAATTGTTACTAGCCTATTTGATATTCGGTAGCAATTAATGATCAATTGGAAGGTTTTGAACTCGCAGTGTCAATTGCGGGATATCATTCGTGAATCATACACCCACAGAGTCTTTATTTTTAAACACAGCACCCGCTGTAGGTGTAAGTTCCATCGCAAAACTTCGCCTTGAAGACCATTGGGATCCTTCTTTTTCCAACGATTCTAGCGTATATCTCCTCGATGTGATCGTGCAACGTGCATTATCGCTGGAAGTCGCCAATCAGTTTGCGGTATACCACGAATCTCCTCAGATTCTCCTCATTGAAGAAGGCGAGTGTACCCATGATGCATCTCATTTTGATATCACCATTGAAGAAATCCGGGAAGTGATATGAATTCTGCGGATCTCTCGCTAGTGAAGACCAAGGATGGATCTGACTCACTTTTCTCTGCCCGTTTTCAAGATTCATATCATTCTCTCCATGGAGCAATCCAGGAAAGTCAACATATATTTGTCGACAAAGGTCTTGATTTCGTAGCCCACGAACGCTCAACGATCAAATTGCTCGAACTCGGATTTGGTACTGGTCTCAATCTTCTTTTGACCTTAAGCTATGCCGAGGCTAACCCTTCGATTCAAATTAGCTATCAGACGATAGAAGCTTACCCAGTTTCGCAGGACATGATTGACCAGCTGAACTACACTTCTTTGATAAGTGGCCAATGGTTTGATGAAATTCATCAATTGCCTTGGAATCAAGTCCATAGGATTTTACCCAATCTATCACTTGTAAAGCACTTGATGCTTTTTGAACAGATGGACTTTGTCGATGAATTCAATCTTATTTATTTTGACGCTTTTGCTCCCTCGAAACAGCCGATGTTATGGCAGGAAGAGTTCTTATCATTAGTTTCCCGGTCAGCGAAAACCGGTGCCCTTCTAGTGACCTATTGTAGTCAGGGAGCTTTTCGGCGATCGTTGATCCAGGTTGGATTTTCCATTGAAAAGCTTGCTGGACCTCCCGGTAAGCGAGAAATGGTGCGTGCAAGGAAGCTATGAGCCTTATGGAATAGCTGAATGTTAGACAACATTAGATTGGACGATGGTCGCTTCCAAAGATTAAAGCAAAGTCCTAGTAGGGGTGTTGGTAAATCGTCGTTTCTGGTACAGCGTGACGAGGGAAGCCACTGGAGGTTGTAACTGACTGAGGATCAAAAAATTCAGGAACAGCGCGAATGGCTGCATCAGGTTATAGTAGGAATTTATTTTTTATCAATCAGCGCGAGGTGTGAATATTTCAAAGGCCTCCTGGAGCACTCTCCGCATAAGAATAGTTCATCAATCATTATATTGTAATACCAGAAAACAAAATCAAAAAATTGCCATGAAAGAACTTAGGGATTTGATTGAAATCAGCCCATCGACCGGTCAGGTAAGTAGCATCGCTTTTAGAGCGGATAATTGCAAATCAATGATTATTCTGGGACATGGTGCTGGAGCAGATATGAATCACTGGTTTATGTCTGGTCTTGCACAAGCTCTTGAGCATAGACAGATAGCAACCATACGGTACAACTTTCCATATATGGAAAATAAAAGGGACGTCCTGATGTGCCTGCTGTTGCTCATGCTACGATTCTCGCTCTTATCAAACACAGTCAGAAAAACTTCCCAGAACTAAGGTTATTTCTTGCCGGCAAATCTTTTGGGGGTAGAATGGCGTCACAGACCATGGCCAAACACCAATCTAAAGGCATCGAGGGCCTTATCTTCTATGGCTTCCCTCTCCATTCTCCGGCAAAACCTGGCATCGAACGAGCCGAACATCTATCCGAGGTTAGCGTACCGATGTTATTTCTACAAGGAGATCGAGATACATTGGCACGTTTAGATCTTCTCCAGCCATTGTTAGTCAGATTGCATCTGGCCAAACTAAAGATCTTTGAGGGAGCAGATCATTCTTTTAAATTCACTAAAAAAGCCCATATCAGTGAGCATGAGGCTTTGTCACTACTAGCCGACGAGTCAAAGTCATTCATTGATTCATTGGCCGAGAATTTTTAAACCGACTTGTTCCAGCGGGTTCAGAAAGTAAAATTTCGAAATAAAAAGTTTATCATGGACAAACGTGAATTTATTAAGCAGGTAGGGTTGTGGAGTGTTGGAGCTTTTTCTGGGTTTGAAAGACTTGACTCCCTGGTCAAATCAATCGAACACAAATCGGCTGTCGAGGTAGCCGAAGATGAAGAATTCTGGTTAGGTATCCGGTCTGGGTACCGGTTGAAGCCGGATTATATCAACCTGGAAAATGGCTACTACTGCATCGTTCCGCAAGAGATTTTAGAAAACCTGATTCATCATACCCGTGAAATAAACTATCAGGGATCATATTACATGCGTAGCGTACAGTGGGATAATAAGAGGGCGATGTGCACTAAACTCGCACTGATCGCAGGTTGCAAGGCCGATGAAATAATCATTACCCGCAATACTACCGAATCATTGGACACTGTGATTCAGGGCATCGGGTGGTCAGCCGGAGATGAAGCGGTCATGGCCGAGCAGGATTATGGAGCAATGCTTGATATGTTTAAACTGCAGGCTCAGCGACATGGCATGATCAACCGACTTGTTTCAATACCTAATCATCCGCTCTCCGATGATCAGATTGTACATCTTTACGCATCTGTGATCACAGAGAAGACCCGTCTTTTGATGGTCTGTCACATGATCAATATTACGGGACAAATACTGCCAATTCGGAAGATTTGCGATATGGCCCATAGCAAAGGTGTCGAGGTGATGGTGGATGGTGCACATGCATTTGGTCATTTCAACTTTTCAATCGAAGATCTGGCCTGCGATTACTATGGTACCAGTTTGCATAAATGGTTGAGTGCACCCTTAGGGTGTGGTATGCTTTATGTTAGGCAGGATAAGATTGCCGGTCTTTGGCAAATGTACGGCGAACAAGGAAAGAAGCCCAATGATATCAGGAGATTAAATCACACCGGCACTCATCCTGTGCAACATGACTTGGCTATTGGTAACGCGATCGAATATCTCAACCGCATTGGGCTAGCCCGGAAAGAGGCACGCCTGCGACACCTGCAAAACTACTGGACTAACAAGGTTCGACACTTGCCACATATTGTGATCAATACACCCGCTGATCCACACCGATCCTGTGGCATTGCCAATGTCGGCATCAAGCATTTAAAACCGGCAGAGCTTGCAGATTCACTATTGCAGAGATACAGGATCTGGACCGTAGCAATTGATGGAGCCAATGTACACGGCTGTCGAATATCACCAAATATTTACACCACCAAAGAAGAGCTAGATATTTTCGTCGCCGCATTGCAGGATATGAAAAATATGTGATCTCGAATAGTTTTAATCTCACGTCGATTGGGGGCTCATTTCACACATTTGTATAGTAAAATCCCATCATCGACTACATGGGTTTTAGTGGTCAATTTTCTGAAAATAACAAACACAAAAAGCAGCTTATACTTACCTTGATACGCTTATGGCAAAAAAGGCTTTTCTTTCGGTTGTCATAGGCTCCATCATAGCTGGATTAACCGGATTATTTGTAAAGAACATCAGCGCTCCCGCTACGTCCATCGCATTTGTTCGAACGGGTTTGCCCACTATAATTTTGGCTATCTGGATGGTTTCGCGAAACATACATTTTTTTCGAGGCAACTATCCACGAATGTTGATAGCCTCTTGTCTGAATGCGATCCGTATGTACTTGTTTTTAGTAGCATTTATCTATACTTCCATCACTCAGGCAGTTATCATGCTTTTTACCTGGCCCATTTTTGTTAATATTTTATCATCGGTATGGCTAAAGGAAAAGATTCATGTACACCAAATCCTGATTCTATTTTTATCATTTTTTGGGATTATCATTATCTATAGTGAGCAACCTTTTAGTTTGGACAACAATGACTTTATTGGGATGTCAGCCGGGATTGTTTCAGCCATTTTTTATGCTACTAGTTTTATAATTTATAAAACCGAGATTGATAATTATCATCGCAATGAAGTGATCTTTTATCAGAATTTTATTGGTGCCTTGGTCTTTCTTCCTTTTTTCATATACAATCGCCCCTTTCCCGGCATAAGTGATCTCAGCTTAATGGGTGGTTATGCGATCCTGATGGGAATCGTAATCTTTAATTTCTTTTTTTTTGGATTAAAATATCTGAAAGCATCACAGGTATCACTCATAGCTTACATTGAGATACTGAGTGCCGTAACAGTTGGAGTACTATTCATGGACGATCACATTTCACCTCAAGTTCTTATTGGTGGACTATTCATTATCACAAGTATCTCCCTATTGAAATATCTGAAGAAATAAGTTACTCAAGAATCTCTATCAATAAAACCAGGTCAGAAACATGGTTTTTTTATGAATTCGCTGAATGCTGGAAACTTAGTTTCTTCTTGGGGTCTTCTTTACTGCTTTTGTCGTCGATTTCTTAGCCTTTACCGTACTTCCACTTGTATGTCTGGCTGCCCTCGTGGTTGTCCTGCTAGCCCCTACCCTTTTGCCCTCCGAGTCCTTATGCCCTACTTTTGTTGTCTTTTTTTCGCCAACCATTTTTTCACCTTTCCCATTTTTATGAGCAACTTTTGTTTCAGTGTTTTTCACTCTTGTTGCGGCTCCGTCTTCATTTCGTTTTACTCCTTGGGCTTCCTTTTGCTGTACTATTGTTTTACCACCTCTGGGTCCTTCCAGGATGGTAGTCTTTTTCGTATTTGTGATCCCTCGCTGAGTTCGATAATTGGTGACCCTTGTACCATAGTTTTTATGCACGATGGTCGAAGTTGCACGTCGGGGAACATAAATGCGGTGTGCTCTTGCTACCCGGTGAATGTGGACTGGATGGTAGTGTAGATGATAGTGTGGCCTTACACCGAGCATCCAATGAAATGGATGGACTCTCCATGGTCTCCAAACAGTTGGATAGTGCTTCCACCTCCAAGGTGACACCCAGGGCCTGTATTCCGGTCGATATATATGCCTCACACTTGGCCAGAGCCAAACATTGACGATCAATCTGGCAGATCCCCAGGCCTCATCAGGCCCACCCTTCCCTGGCTCCTCCTCAAAGGGCTCAATAATTACCTCCTCCCCAAATAAGTCTTCGTCACCGATGATCTGCAGGATAGCTTCACTATCTCCTGTTTTCTCAATTTCAATGACAGCAATGTCCTGTGATTCATCTTTGGAAATGACAGCTTGAATAACGAGTACATGAGCATCATCCTCAGAGTGATCAATCACCCTGATATAGTCGATATCTCCATCCTCATTTAGATCCACATTATTGACATAGGTATCCTCCGTGTTTAATAATTTTTCGAACGCTTCGGGACTTTCGGCTTTTTTCAAGAGGTCTAATGCTCCGTCCAGACTGAAATGGTCTCCAGGCAATCCTGTGCTATCAATAGTTTGTGAAACAAGGGGTGATACCATTCCTAGCAGAGCAATAAGCCAACTTGTTTTAAATTTTATCGTTTGCATCTTTTAAATTTTTAATACTATGACTCAATTCCTGCATCCAGGTTTAATAGGGTGCTAAAATTTTTTCAGATTTTCTAAATTCTGAGGTTATTTAATGTTCAGTCGACTATGATGTTTTCCATAAATAAAATAGATGAGGAAGCCAAGAGCCATCCAAATAATCAATCTCATCCATGTATCGCCCGGCAAGGTAAGCATAACCCCCAGTGACGTGAGCACTCCCATAATTGGTACAAATGGAAAAAAGGGAGCCTTGAATGGTCGCTCCAATTCTGGTTCTTTATAGCGTAAGACCAAAATTCCTGCACTTACGATAGCAAAGGCTAAAAGGGTGCCGATCGATACCAACTCACCCAATAGTCCGATGGGAAAGAGACCGGCAATGATAGCAGCAAACAATCCGGTTAATATGGTAGACCAATGTGGAGTATGGAATCTGCTATGTACTTTAGAAAAGATTTTAGGTAATAGACCATCGGACGACATGCTGAATAAGACTCTGGGCTGAGCCATCAGCATCACCAGAATTACTGAACTCAAACCTGCAATAGCACCCACTTTGATAAATGGTCGTAACCAAAATAAGTCAGGTCCGGCTGCGTCTATCGCAACTGCTATTGGAGCAGGATCATTTAATTGGGCAAAGGGCACTATGCCGGTCATTACCAAGCCGACAACGACATATAATATGGCGCAAACCACCAATGATCCTAGAATGCCCCATGGCATATCTTTTTGAGGATTTTTTGCTTCTTGCGACAAGGTAGAAACAGCATCAAATCCGATGAATGCAAAAAATATCACTCCAGTAGCACGCAATATCCCACTCCAACCAAATCGACCGAAAGTACCTTCATTTTCAGGAATAAATGGCTGCCAATTATCAACGTTGATATAGGCCAAGCCAAAGAAAACAAAGAGAAGTATCACCGCCACCTTGACGAGCACGATGACATTATTAAACCGGGCCGATTCCCGAAGCCCTATCACAAGTAGATAGGTAATAACACAAACGATGAAGATAGCTGGCACATTTAAAATTGCCCCGGTAGTCATCCATTGATGATCAATTGTATTATAACTAAAGGGAGCATTGACAAGCTGCTCGGGCAAATGCAAGCCAAGGTCTGCAAAAAAGCTAACTACATATCCTGACCATCCAACTGCAACCGTTGATGCCCCAAACAAATATTCCAATACCAGATCCCAACCAATGATCCAGGCAATGAATTCTCCCAGGGTCGCATAGGCGTACGAGTAAGCTGATCCTGAGATCGGAATCATGGCAGCAATTCCGCATAGCATAAGCCGGCAAATGCACAGGCAAAACTGGCTAAGAGAAAAGAAATGGCTACACCTGGACCAGCATATGACGCTGCAGCCTGGCCAGTTAACACAAATATTCCAGCACCGATAATTCCTCCAATTCCCAACAAAACCAAATTTCTCCGGGTAAGTGTTTTCTTTAGTGGAGATTCGTTTTCCTGGTGCTCGCGCAGTATCTGAGTGACCGATTTTTTAACCCAAATGTTGGACATGATTGACTTTTATAAATTTGATATATTGTGAAAAATATTAAAGACTCACCAAAATTTATCGCCACTCTTCAGGTCTCATCTAGGACATCTCTACCAATTCCATCCAGCGAGATGTCTTCGTATCGATCTCCGTCACCAGTTTACCGATTTCTTCAGACCATGTTTGGATTTGGTCTAACGTAATTTCGGATTTTGACAAATTTATTTCGACATTTTTCTTACGTACTTCCAAATCTTCGATATCTCGTTCGAGCTTGCGAATTTCATTTCTCTCCTTGTTCGATGGTTTTTCAGATTTTTTTACGGTCGTTGTCAAATAATCTGATTCATTTGATTCCTCAAGCTTCTGCAATCGATATTCAGTGTAAGTACCATTAAAATCCTTGATCGTACCTCCTTCTTCAAATATGAAAAGATGGTCAACCAGCTTATCCATAAAGTACCTGTCATGCGAAACCAGCACCAAACATCCGCTGAAGGCCTCTAGAAATTCTTCCAGTTTATTAAGTGTGAGCAAATCCAAATCATTGGTCGGCTCATCAAGTATCAGAAAATTGGGATTTCTGATTAATACAGTCATTAGATGTAAACGTCTTCTTTCACCACCACTTAGCTTCGCAATAGGTTTATATTGCATTTCCGGAGCAAACATAAAATGTTGCAAAAACTGACTGGCAGAGAGCTTAACACCATTTGACAAGGTGATAAACTCTGCAATGTTTTTAATGAAATCAATAATTCGATCTTCATCATTTAATTCAATACCCGATTGCGTATAGTGTCCAAAGACCATGGTCTCACCCCGATTTATTTGACCGGCATCAGATGGTAAGTTTCCAACTATGAGGTTCAATAAAGTTGTTTTACCGGAACCGTTAGGTCCGACAATGCCCACTCTATCCCCGTTCTTAAAAGTGTAGGTAAAATTCTTCAGTAATGTACGTCCATCAAACCCCTTCGAGATGTTCTTTAATTCTAAGATCTTCCCTCCTACCCGATTCATTTTTATGGAAAGACTGAGATTTGGGTTTACCGTTCGGCTATTGGCCTTCTCCTCTAGGCCGTAAAAAGCATCGATGCGTGATTTGGCCTTAGTAGTTCGGGCTTGGGGTGTTCGTCTCATCCACTCCAATTCCTGCTTCAACATACTTTTAGTCTTTTCGATCTCGCGGTCAAATACCATTTCGCGCTCTGCCTTCTTTTCGAGAAAGAATGCATAATTGCCTTGGTGCTTGTAGAGCTTACCATTATGGAGCTCCAGAATCTGATTGCAGATTTTATCCAGAAAATACCGGTCATGGGTAACCATGAGTAAGGTTACACTTGCCGACGCCAGATAATTCTCCAACCACTCTATCATTTCTATGTCGAGATGATTGGTAGGTTCATCGAGAATAATCAGGTCGGGTTTAACCGATAAGGTCATCGCTAGCGCGACTCTCTTTCTTTGGCCACCTGAAAGGGACGATGCAGGTTGGTCTAAGTCAGTGATTTGAAATTGAGTAAGGAAGGATTTTAGATCCCGGTCATAGTCCGGCATTTTTACTTCCATCTGGGCAGACAAATCTGCCAATCGTTGAGTACCAAAAGCTGAACTATCGTGTTCAGAGAGTAGGCTATGGTACTCTGCAATAAGGTGTCTGATCTCATGGTGGGCCTGCTCAATGACTTGCCTCACACTACTCCCCTCGGCAAACTCAGGTTCTTGCTCAAGAATCCCCAATGCAATTCCCTCGGTAAGGTGAATTTTGCCAGCATCCGGTTCATCAAATCCTGCAAGAATACGGATGAGACTTGATTTGCCACTCCCATTGTTGGCAATCAATCCTATCTTCTCTCCTTTATATATCCCAAAAGTCAGGTCCGAGAAAAGTGGCTGCTCGGGAAAATTTTTCGAAAGTTTTTCGGCCGATAAATAGATCATTCGGCAAATATATGCTTTAAACCGATCGCGTAGACGCCGAAAGAGTTGACTCTATCTTACTTATTACTATTGGATGAATAGTCAGTCTTATCTGTTTATGGACACCAAGTTTCTATCAATTGTTGATAAACTTGCCTACTTCACGATCGCGCTTAATACTGTTCCAGGCCATCACCAGAGTCGCTTCCAATTCACTATACTGGAGTCGCAACTTTCCGGATTGGTGATACTTTACAAGTTGCATGATTGGATAAAATGTAAATGAGAGCAACATCTCATCAGGAAGATCCTTGATCATTTTGTTTTGCCGCCCTCTAGCAAACAAATTAAAGAGTGGCTCAAAATAGTTTTGAATCTGATCGTCTCCAATTTTACTTATCAATGGTGAGTTTGAATATTGCTCGAGAAAAATGAAATGTTCTGGTTTGCGAAGAAAATATTGATAAGCCTTTCTGAGTAGTATCTTAAAGCTTTCGTCCAGTGGTAAAAAACTTTCATATCCGGTAAAAATGCTAGTACTCGCCTCACGCTGTATTCTCAGGTATAGCTGTTTAAGAAGGTCTTCCTTGTTCTTAAAATAGATATAAATTGTCGCTGGCGACACATTGGCTTGCTTGGCAATCTGTGACATCGAAGTCTCTGACAATCCTTTTCGATTGATAAGATCAATAGATGCTGCGCAAATTGCTTCTTCTTTTTTTAGGTCTCTAGCTCTCACGTTTTCAATCTTATTTATTAATGAATACTTATTCGTTTTTATGCAAGAGCTATGCCACAACGCCAAAGAAAATAGGGAATGTAAGTGTTAATGAGATAACCTGCCTTTGAAGAGCATTTAGGCATAATCAGATGTCAGAAAAAGTGAATTTATAAAAATCTGATTTGCAGTGGGATACAAAAACAAAAACCAGAACAAATAAGTTAAATCGATCAGATGTTAAAATTTGAGGTCAAATGCTGATATAACGGGCATGATATTTAGGTGAACAGCCATTCATTTATGACAACTAAGGATCGTTTAAATCCTTTATAATTAAACTTCAATGTTGTCAACCAGGCTCTCCCACTCTCGTTCGGCAGTCAATAATTGATCTTTCAAGGTTTGGTATTTTGTAGATTGTTCAGGATAATCTGATGACTGATAAAAGTCTTCCTGAGCCAGTATTTGTTCACTTTTTGCAATATCCTGTTCAAGATTAAAAATCTTCCTTTCAATATTCTGCACTCTTTTTTGCATTGTTTTCTTTTCTTCAGGATTCAATACAGGGGTCTTGGATGTTACAGCTGCCTGGCCTTCGTTTTGAGGTTTATCTGTCGATTTGTACATGGCTACTTGTCTCAAATCTTCCATGGCCCTTTTCTCTAAAAAATAATTGACATCTCCAAGATAAGTAAACATCTTTTGATCCCGCAATTCAAGCGTTGTACTGGTCAAATCTGCAAGAAAATCCCGATCATGCGAAATCACAACTAAGGTACCCTCGTAATCCACAAGTGCGTTTTTTAATACTTCCTTAGAGGCAAGATCGAGATGATTGGTAGGCTCATCAAGCACCAGTAGATTAATTGGTTGCATCAGTAGATGGGCAAAAGCCAAACGAGCCCTTTCTCCTCCTGAAAGGACTTTTATTTTTTTATCAACATCTTCGCCACTAAACATAAATGCGCCCAATAAAGACCGGACACGGGTACGCATTCCCTCGGGAGCACGTTGTTCCATAAATTCAAGGATAGTAGCCTGGTCATCTAACAGATCAGATTGATTTTGAGCATAGTATCCCACTGAGAGCTGAGTCCCATATTCTACTTCACCCCGAGTGGGTTCTAATTTCTTTAGAAGTATTTTTGAAAGTGTCGTCTTGCCTTGTCCGTTGTGTCCAACAATGGCTACCCGGTGACCCCTTTCAAGGTCTACATCAAGTCCAGAAAGTACATGTTTTGCCCCAAAATCCTTATGGAGGTTCCTTACTCTCAAGACTGTTCTAGAGCTTCTGGGTACAGGAAGAAATCTAATTTTCATTTCTTTCTGGTCGACCGCATCCAGTTCGATACGATCCATTTTATTCAATTGCTTCTGCATCGATTGGGCCATCGTAGTTTTAGTAGCCTTGGCCATAAACCGTTTGATAGTCCGTTCTTTTTCTGCAATCTCTCGCTGTTGGTTCTTATATGCTGCTTCCTGCTGTGTCCTGAACTCCTCTTTATTAACAAGGTACCGGTCGTAAGGCATTACATAGTCATATACCTTACTATTTTCGATTTCAATGATCCTTTCGGCTGTATTACGCAGGAATGCCCGGTCGTGCGATATGACAACCACGGCATTCGGATAATTACTGATGTACTCTTCCAGCCAGATAATGGCCTCAATGTCAAGATGGTTTGTGGGTTCATCCAGCATTAACAAATCGGGCTGCTGGAGCAACAGTCGAGCAAGTTCAACTCGCATCTGCCAGCCTCCGCTGAGTGTTGCAATTGGTTTATCAAACGTGGTCAATTCGAAACCAAGGCCTTTTAAAACCAACTCAATCTTCTTGTCCATGCTCCCGACCTCATAGTGGTTTAGTCTTTCGAGATTAAGATTAAAGGCATCCAGAAGATCTAAGTATTCCTGACTTTCATATTCGGTGGCTTGTTCGAGAGACTTTTGTAGGCGATGATGTTCCTCTTCCAGAGCCATGACCACCTCAAAAGCTTCCTGTGCAGCACTCCTGACTGTTTTTGTTGGATCAATAGTCAACGTCTGGGGTAGTAATCCTAAGACTATCCCACGTTGTTTACTAATAAATCCTTCGTCAGGCGTGAGCTCACCGCTGAGAATACTAAAAAGTGTGGATTTCCCAAAACCATTCCGACCAATAAGCGCAATTTTGTCCTGAGGGTTGATCTGAAAAGTCACTTGCTTAAATAATACCCTGTCACCATACTGGATGTGGATATCTTGTAGTTGAATCATTCTAGTTCCAATTTATAGCGTCCGGCATTTTTGCAATGACAGAATAAAGATCGCCTTTGTTTGTCATGATCTGCTCCCAGAGTAATCCAGGATCCGACTTGAAGAGATAGTTGGCATGCATATCTGCTAACACCCATGAACCGTATTTAAGTTCCTCATCGAGCTGCCCGGACGACCAACCGGAGTACCCAACGTAAAAGCGGATATTATCTGAATTAATTAGTCTGGAGTCAATTAGAAATTTCAGTTTTTCAAAGTCTCCTCCCCAATAGATACCGCTCCTCACCTGGACACTGCCTTCCAGGAGATCTCCCACATTATGAAGAAAATGCAGGCTGTCAGTAGCTACGGGACCACCAAAATATACATTCGAATCAACTTCCGGAAAATCATTCAGGAGGTCACTAATCTCAACATCCATTCTTCGATTCATGATGAACCCAACTGTTCCTTCTTCGTGATGCTCGGTCAGAACAACCGCTGTCCTGCGAAAATTCACATCAAGGCTGAAAGGTTCTGCCAAAAGTACCGTTCCTTTATCAACTGTCTGAGTGCCCATTCTTAAACGTTCGGTTTCATCACAGTGCCCGAGTGACGGCTCCTGCATCAATTCTTTTTACCATAGCCTGAAGTACTTTGCCTGTACCACCGACCTCCACATAATCGGTGATACCATTTGCAGTCATGTGCAGGATGGTACTGGTCCACCTCACTGGAGTGGTGAGTTGACGAATCAACAAATCCTGGATCATTGCGGGATCTCTTTGAGGTAATCCATTGACGTTCTGATAGATAGGACATACTGGTTGTTTAAACGTAGTTGACATTACGGCTTCCTCCAATTCTTTGGCCGCTGGCTCCATGAGTGGAGAGTGAAATGCACCCCCGACAGCCAGTTCGATAGCCCTTCTGGCTCCCGCGTCTGTACACTTCGTACAGGCCAATCTGACCGCCTCAATTTCACCGGAAATCACTAGTTGCCCTGGACAATTATAGTTTGCCGCTATTACAATTCCGGTGACTTCACCGCAGATATTCTCGACAGTGATATCTTCCAATCCAACAATCGCTGCCATAGTACCGGGTATAGCTTCACATGCCCTCTGCATGGCCTCAGCTCTGATCTTTACTAATCGAAGACCATCTTCAAAGGAGAGTGTTTTATTACAGACCAGTGCTGAAAATTCACCAAGTGAGTGTCCAGCAACCGCATCTGGTACCAGGTCACCCAGGATCTCGGACTTAATGACTGAGTGAAGGAAAACTGCCGGCTGAGTTACACTGGTTTGCTTTAAATCATCATCCGAACCTTCAAACATGATCTCTGAAATCTGAAAGCCTAATATTTCATTGGCCTGCGTAAATCGATACCTGGCTCGCTGATGATTTTCAAATAGATCTTGGCCCATGCCGACGAATTGGGAAGCTTGACCAGGAAAAATATACGCAGTCATGATCTAGTGTAGTTTTGCGCTTATCAATGTTAAGAATTCAGACCGGGTTTCGTTGTTGCGAAATTCTCCAGTAAATGCCGAGGTCGTGGTCACAGAATTTTGCTTTTGTACTCCCCGCATCATCATGCACATATGCCTTGCTTCGATTACGATTGCAGCCCCCAAAGGCCGAAGTACTTCCTGAATGCAATCTAACACCTCGTGAGTTAAACGCTCCTGTACTTGCAATCTTCGGGCAAAAATGTCTACCACCCTGGGAATCTTGCTTAGTCCAACAATATAGCCATCCGGTATGTAAGCAATGTGAGCTTTGCCAAAAAATGGCAACATATGATGTTCGCACATACTATAAATCTCGATGTCTTTCACAAGAACCATCTCACTATATTCCTCTTTAAACAAGGCACTATTCAATATCTTTCGTGGATCGGCATCATATCCGGAAGTTAAGAACTGGAGAGCTTTAGCAGCTCGTTCAGGTGTCTTCAAAAGTCCATCTCTTGCAGGATCTTCACCTACACCCAGCAACAACTGTTCATAGTTGTTGATTAAGTTTAATGTAGTCTCTTCATTAAATATTTCCTCTTTCAAGTAACTCATATTTCCTGATTTGGCTTTATCAATATGCTTCTCGATTAATTTACCAATTACTTAAGCGTCAAAGCCACAAAAATGTTTTTGAAATCCACATCACCATCAGCAAAAGTAGTGAATTAAGAATTGATTAAAGGTATGCCCGAAAGCTATTCTCGATCTAATAAAACGCTCTCTCTAGGTAGATTTGAGGTATTAGTCAATCCTATCGGTAAGTTCATCTATTAACTCCGTATCTTGCAAACGAAGCTTACAGCACAACTGTTAAAGGTACTATGAAGGTATTCGCCCTTAAAAGGTTACTGGATCGCACTTCGTGGATGCACGATCGCGGATGGATAGGTCATGTGATATTTTGGTTGGTTTTGCTGATCATTTTGATTGCTTCAGATTTTAGTCAGGTAGGATGGCCATTGGTCTTATATCAGAAGTCAGTTGATATCATATTCTATGCCACGATCATTTATGTCAATCTTCTGTATCTGATACCTCAGTTCCTTTCTCATAAAAGATTTTGGACCTATGTGGCTTTGCTTCTGTTGGCGGTGTTGGTACTTACTCCGATTAAAATAGCAATACAAGTTCTATTGTTTGCTGATGCACCTACTTTTCAAAACTACTTCATCAGGAATCAATCTCATTTTTTCATGTCCATGTTTTTGGTGGGCAGTTCATCGACGATCTACGGCATACTTTCGGATTGGTTTATTCATCAGTCTGAGAAAATGGAATTGCAGACTCAAACCATGCAGTCCGAACTCAAATTTTTACGATCTCAAATAAACCCTCATTTTCTATTTAATACCCTTAACAATTTATACGCGCTTACCCTTAAAAAATCGGACGATGCCCCCGAAATCGTCTTAAAGCTTTCTCAGAAATGATGCGTTACATGCTATATGAGTGCAATGAAAAAAGGGTACCTTTAAAAAAGGAAGTTGCCTACATGAAAAATTACCTTGATCTTGAAAGATTAAGACAACATGAATCAATTGATATCCAATTTAATCTTGAGGGTGAGATCAGCGATCAAGCGATTGCACCACTTTTGCTTATTCCATTTATTGAAAATAGTTTTAAACATGGAGTGGGCAGCCAGATAAATCATGGATGGGTGAATATAGACATGAATGTAAGGGGTCAAAGTTTTACATTTAACATCGAAAACAGTAAAGGACCAGCTCAGCCAAGACAAGTTCATCGTAAGTCCGGGGGCATTGGGTTAGTCAATGTGCGCCGAAGATTAAATCTTATCTATGATGATGATTATCAATTGAAAATATCAAATGAACCAAATGTTTACCGGGTCACTCTTGACTTAAACCTTTAAACACTGACTATGGAAATTAATACACTTATTGTTGACGACGAACCACTCGCACTTGATGTACTGGAAACTTATATCCAACGAATGCCTGAACTAAAATTAGTGAAGCGCTGTGCCAATGCTTTTGAGGCAAATGAGGCGCTTTCTTCTCATGACGTTGACCTTATGTTTCTCGACATCCAGATGCCTCAATTGACCGGTATTGATTTTATCAAGACACTCAAGAACCCTCCTCTTGTCATTTTTACTACGGCCTTTCCAAATTATGCGATTGAAGGTTTTGAACTTGATGCCGTCGATTATCTCCTAAAACCAATTTCTGCAGAGCGATTTATGAAGGCAGCCAATAAAGCTATTGAACAAATTAAACTAAGGCAATCAAAACAAACTGGCGACCAAATTGATGAAACTGAATTTATTTTTGTCAAAGCTGATAAAAAATATGTCAAAGTAAGATATGACGACATTATTTATATTGAAGGACTAAAAGACTATGTGATTATCAAATTACATGTCGGCAGAGTCATTACTCTTCAAACAATGAAGAGCCTGGAAGACAAATTGCCCGCCAAAATTTTTAAACGGATTCATCGATCCTATATTATTAATGTGGATAAGATTAATGCCATTGTGGGCAATATGGTAGAGGTTTTGGAAAATGGTAAGGCAAAACATTTACCGGTAGGAAAAAATTACCGGGACGATCTGCTGGACATGGTGCAACGAAATAAACTTTGATTTTTCAGATTTTATAATCATCGGATAATCTCAAGTTTTTTAGTAATGACTTCTCCATTTCCGGATAGTATCTGTACCAGGTATAAACCACTAGAAAGAGCTCGAAGATCAATTTGCATCGGAACCTGACTCTGCCGGTTGGGTATGTCGACAACTTTTTGGCCACTCAGATCAAAGATATTCACTGACCTGACCTCCCCATTGACCTGCAACCAAGATTGAGCTGGATTGGGGAATAATGAAATCGACTCCTGGGTTGATGGACGTTTTAGTCTAAGGGAAGTAAAAGTGGCCTCCAGCGATGCAACATCTTCACCTTCTGACAATAGTACAATTCGATCTACCTCGATATTTACTTTCAAGAGATCCTTTAATGATCTGAATCCATTGAGATCTTCCTCAACAATAAATCGAATCTGGCCCAAGACTCCATGACCAGTGATCGGCTCTCTATCTACCTTCCCAATTCCAACATCAATCCGGCCATCCTGGGGTGATTTGACAAAAGCAATTACACTATTGATCGGGTTAAAAATGCCGTCTTTAGCAATCGTAAAACTAATCGAACTGCTATCAACAAATCTGCTGCCCACCTCGAAGGAGAAGTTTACTCCCAACATATCGTGAACCGGAATACTTGAGCTACCAAGTGAAACTTCGATAATGGCCCATTCTCCTGCTTCAACTTCAGGAGTCAGTAGGTTTAATCTAAGTGGAACCGGATCCATCGCCATCGGAGGTGATGGCATAATACCATGTGCCTTCATGTAGAAATTTCCCACCGCTTGAAGGTCAGCCGTAGAGGTTAAACCATCACCGTTACTGTCAACGTATTTCAGATTCTTAGTTCCGTACACGATAGATTCAGGCCAATCAATTGCATTTTGTCCGATCCAAAAGAAACTATTATTGCCAGATCTGGTAGGGCCTGAATAACCTAAATTCGTGGCCAAGACCACAGCATCTTGCACATCAACCTGACCGTCATTATTATGATCTCCTTGCCAAACACAGTCATCGCATGGAGCTGCGATAACGTCTTGCACAACCATCTCCACATTGATACTTTGACAAAAGCCCTGACTACCCGCACAATAGTTCAGTACAAAAAAATCAGGACCGATAAAGCCTTCCTGGGGAGTATAGGTGAAAGATTTTCGATCCGCTGATATTTCAATTTGTCCGTGATTGGATTGCCGAGTAGCCTCGAAAGCAAAATCATCTATTGGTATATCATATGAAATGGAGATGGGTAAATTCTTTCCTGTATAAAGCTTGATGTTTTCGTATTGAGGTTCATAATTATGAACTATAACAGAAACTTCGGCGATGTCACACCGATTTTCGCCACAAACTTCATAGTTAAATTTCGTCTGTCCTATGAATCCAGGAGTAGGTGTATAGATGAAGGTTCCCGGTCCTGCTCCTGTCAAGGTGCCCTTAAGTCCACTGGTGAATATGTTGCCAATGGTACCTCCTAAATCGTTTTGTAGCACTCCAAAAGTAATGCTGCTGCCTACTTCGGTATAAAAATGATCATCAAGATTCCATCCATTATGGATGTAGGGGTCGTTGACTTCTATAGTTACGATATGTTGTATCTGAGCCCCACCGAATAGTCGGCTAAATTTAAGCACTTCTGTCCCTGAGTATCCCAGTGGTGCCTCATAGACATATACCTGAGGACCGATTTTAGTTAATGAGCCTGAGTAATACGTACTGCTCGGTGCAACAAAGCCCGGGCTGACCAGGATTGTTACACTTTCATCGCGCAAAATCCGGTACCTGCTTGAATCATTCATGGGGTTCACACTGCGATCGTCAATTCGCACTAGCACTGACCCAGCTGCACATTGTCCATTCCCACAGACTGAATATCCTATTCTACTATATCCAGTTGAAGTTGGAGTAAACCTTATTGACCCTTTATCATTCGATATTGCGGCTAAACCATTACTCACATAAGTAAATTTTGACAACAGCAAGCTGCCTGAAATAGATCGATCATTACTGACAACATCCAATGACACTGATCCATCACGGAGATCGAGTGCATAGAAGTCTTGTTCAGCTATGACTTTTGAAGTCTCAACTACAAAACCCTCAAAAAAAGCCTTTTGGATACCATTGACGACCCGGCGGGTTTTATAAATCACGGTATCTAAGCCGCTGTAATTTGACGCTGACGTGTATCTAACCCGGTAAACATCCTCGTAACCAAATTTAAACTTGGACACGGATCCTCTGGCAGGTCGGCGAATGAAGTCAGGATAAATGTTACTCTCTACCGGTACATCTACCACCTGACCGGAAAGCACTTTCAAATATTTATATTCCCTTAAATCTTGGCTATAGGTCAATGACCATAACATGCAGAAAACCAATAACAAAGGCAGTCTACCCGGCGATATGATCATGATGATATATTAAAGACGAATGCAATATAAGGACATCTGTTGAATTTTTATATTTGAAATGAGATCAAGTTGCCGATTTTAACATTTTTTATATATAAAACTCTCTCATATAAGAGCATGGAGGATATTATCTTTAGATTCTAATGAAGCGGACAAAACTATATCGGATACTATCTTCATTCAGTTTAATCGAGCTAAACAGGTTGGTGAGATTTGTTGAGGAAGGGAATTGGAGGGAGCTATCGAAGATGAATAGACTCCTACAGGAGGTAACCAAGATGATAAAAGACGACCTGGAAGACATGTCTAAGGAGCAATTATGGCAACGCCTTTTTGCCAGTGAGGTCTATGACGATGTCAGGTTTCGCAAGGCTTGTTCGGATGCTTTACAGTTGGTTGAGCGATTTTTGAGTTCTGAAATGTACTTCAATGATGTTCTGCTGGAGTCATCTACCCGGCTTCGGGCTCTTGGCAAAAAGGAGCTGGAACCTATGTATAAAACACACCTCAGCCGGGTAAAAACGCTTCTGGAACGCTATCCTGAAAGGGGTTCAGACTACTACTATTTTGGTTACCAGGTTGAGCGAAATGCTTTTACGGTCAAACAATCGTCACTCCAACGGTTTAAGATTACCAATATTGACAATATTTTAGACAATCTGGATACGTTCTACATTATTGAGAAACTAAAATATTACTGCGAAGTATTAAGCAGACGAACTTTCCTGAAACACGAATATCAAAATCGGCTTATTGGCGAAATCCTTGAACTGATCAAAAGAGGAGAATTTGATGCTGTGCCATTGATTAAAATTTACTACCAGATTGTTTTGACTCATCTAGAACCCAATGAGGAGTTCCATTATTTCAATTTGAAAACTCAATTGCGATTGATTGATTTATAACAAAGCCCAGGTATTCTTCTATCAGGGCAAATTCAACGAGGTCCTGGCTCTGTTGCAAACGATTGAGTACGAAGATGCCACCTACAACCTGGGTGCCAAAACGATGCTTTTTGCAACCTATTTTGAAATGCAGGAATGGGAAGCATTACATGCACTTGCCGAGAGTTTTAAGGTGTTTATTCACCGTCGAAAAAATATTATTCCCGAGGGTCGCCGCAACTCATATCTGAATCTAATAAAATATACTATAAAACTCTATAAATTGAGTTCCTATGAAAGCGGTAAATTGCAAAAATTGTTAGATGAAATCGAATCATCGGAGCAAGAAATTGCCAGTGCTAATTGGATTAAAGAAAAAATAGATCAAAAATTAAAACGCAATGAAACTCGAGAAAAGCGAGTTGGACTCAAATCCGAATGATAAACTTTTCGCATGAATCAGGAAATTAAATCACTTGATAAATTTTTAAAAAACGGAATTTCATTAGAAAACCGGACGATTCAGCAGATTGATTTCTCAAATTTAGCCATTAACTGGAAATCATTGCTGATCAAAAATGCGACATTCCTCGGATGTACATTCTTGAAAAAAGACAAACTGTACTTAATTGAACAAGGTGCCTTAGTCATCGATCGCCCGGAAGGGATACCATATGATCCTTTTCGTAAGACATTATATACATGGCATGAATTGTTGCAGGGAATCCCTCAAACAGAAGATCTGAAGATTTTCGATCATTTTCAAAAAACTCGCTATAACCCACCGATCAATGAAGCTCTTTGGCAGCGCATACATGATCATGCGATTGATGAGGCGTTACGTGACTTTATCCAAATGGATGAATCAGGAATGCCAAAAGTACGCTGTATTGGTATCATGGGTGGTCATCGCGTTGCCAGAAAAGATATCTCATACAAAAAAGTTGCGTTGCTCAGTAAATGGCTCACCGAGGGTGGCTATATAGTGGTGTCTGGTGGTGGACCAGGCATTATGGAGGCCGCCAATTTGGGAGCTTTCTTAGCTGGAAGATCTGATAATTCAGTCACTGACGCCATCGTCCACATGTCAGATGCACCTTCATTTGTCGATCAAAAATTCACCGATCTAGCCATTGAAGTTTTCCAAAGCTATACATCTGATAGGGCCTCGCTGGCGATTCCCACCTGGTTTTATGGACACGAACCAAGCAATGTATTTTCGACGGCTATCGCTAAATATTTCAGCAACAGTATTCGCGAGGACACTCTGCTTGCAATTTGTATGCACGGAGTTATTTTTGCCCCAGGAAGCGCTGGCACCACTCAAGAAATTTTCATGGATGCCGCCCAGAATCATTATGGCACTTATAACTTTTATAGCCCAATGGTTTTTCTGGGCAGCGATCACTATGAACATGATACAATGATCTATCCGCTCCTCAAGCGAATGGCTAGAGGCCAATCATATGAAAAATTATTGTTTCTTTCTGATGATCTGCAGGCAATCCTGGACTTCATTATCGATCACCCGCCTGTACCCACTGCAAGTAGAGAAGGATAAAGTTAACTCTCAATTGTCTGAAAAACCCGATATTTAAAACCACAATTCCAGATACTATGAAAAAAAGGGATTTGCTCAACCGACGAGACCTAATAAAAAAAGCAACTCTTGCTACAGGCAGCTTCTTTATTGTCCCCCGACATGTGTTGGGCAAGGGCTTTACAGCCCCGAGCGACAGATTAGGACTGGCGGCGATAGGTGCCGGAGGTAAAGGCCGATCGGATATCACTAATGCGTGGCATGAGGGGGCCAATAATGTAGTCGCTCTCTGTGATGTTGATGTCAGTCAATGTAAGGCTACCGTCGAAAAATTTCCCAAAGCGAAGTTCTATGCCGACTTCAGGAAGATGCTTGAAGACCATAATGACGACATCGATGCGGTGACCATTTCTACTCCTGATCATACGCACGGTATTATTGCGATGGCGGCAATGTCATTGGGTAAACATGTATATGTGCAGAAACCGCTGACTCACAATATCTATGAAAGCAGGATGTTGACAGAACAAGCACGTAAATATAAGATTGTCAGCCAGATGGGTAATCAGGGTGCCTCAAACCCTGGCCAACAACAGATGATCGAGTGGTTTAATGAAGGAAAAATTGGGAGCGTGAATAAAGTAGATGTCTGGACCGATCGACCGGTCTGGCCCCAAGGCATTCCTGTTCCCAAAGAAAAATTCGCCCTTCCTGCTACGATGACGAAAGAGGCCTGGGATCTATTTATTGGACCCGCGGTAATGGTAGACTATCACCCACTTTATCATCCTTTTAAATGGAGAGGTTGGTGGAATTTTGGCACCGGAGCATTGGGTGATATGGGTTGCCACCTTATTGATCCACCCTTCCGGGTTTTGCAATTGGGCTATCCCACTGAAGTACAATGTAGCGTAGGTCAAGTATTTACCGAAGATTGGGTGCCCGAATACATTCCCGAAGGTTGCCCTCCTTCATCCAGGGTTGAAATCCGTTTTCCTCCGTCCTCTGTAAACCCAGTAGAGCTGAAAATGACCTGGCATGATGGAGGCTTAAGGCCTTTTCATCCCGATTTGGTGCCAGCTGATGATTTCCTGGGCGGACAAGGTAGTACAAATGGTGTCATGATGACTGGCGAAAAGGGCATTATGACCTGTGGTACCTATGGATTAAATCCTCAGATATATTTAAAGAATGGCGATAAATTAATGATGCCGGAAAGTTTTAAGGCAAATAATCACCATGCAGAAGTTAGCGAATATGGCCATCAATTGTTATGGACCGAAGCTTGTAAAGAAGGCTTTAATGGCGTGAAACATAAGGGCCTTACTTCTTCATTTGACTATTCGGGTCCTTTGACAGAAACGGTATTGATGGGCAACCTGGCTATTCGAAGTTATATGTTGGGCAAAAAAGGTAATAATCAAAGAGGTCGACTGGATTTTCCCGGCCGTAAGAAATTAAGATGGGACGGAGCATCAATGCGAATTACTAACTTTGATGAGGCCAACCAGTTTGTAAAAAGAGACTACCGTCGGGGTTGGGAAATCAAGGTTTGAAGTCACTGAGTTCACCAGAATGCACAGTCGGAGTCACTAGTCGAGGATTGGTGGGCGCAGACGCCAACCACGTGACGATGCAGATCTAATGTGCGAGGACGCTCGGCATCGGCACACTAGAGCTTGCGTATTACAATATGACGCCAGTATACCTTGATGCCACCACCACTATGAATCTGGAGTGCAATATGACCTTTGCCTTCACCAATTTTGTCATCTTTAAGGTACACCATCTGAACACCATTAAGCCAGGTCGTAACTTCATCATCTACTACCTTGATTTTCAATTGATTCCACTCACCAAATTTTAAATGTCGATCAAGAGTTGAGTCAGGTTGAATTATCCAACCCCTGCCATAGGACTCGTATATGCCTCCGGTATTATCTCCGGGAGGTGCTACTTCAACCTGCCATCCGGATATTTTTGTGCCATCCAAAGTAGACCGGAAGAAGACTCCACTATTGCCGTTTGCACCTTGTTTAAATTCCAGAGTCAATTCAAAATCATCATAGATTTCTTTGGTGCTTAAGTATCCGTATTCCGCATCAGGGCCACTTTCACAAATGAGTAATCCATCTTCTACATACCATAATTCGGTGCCATGTTTTTGCCAGCCATCAAGATTATTCCCGTTAAAAATAGCCTGCTGTGCCTCAGCGTCAGCAATGAAAAGGCCCAAAGCAAAAACCAAACAATATCTAAGATCCATTTTCTTCAATTTGAAGTAAAAATAGAAAGATTATAGAGAAATAATCTTCTAATCTTCAAATTCCAATTATTAGGGAAAACCAGGCATCGCTCACTGGAAATAATCATTGATAACAATGGATCGGCAGGATCAAATAGCAACCAAATCTGGACATGATGTCCTAAGGACGAACCCTACTGAGCAACTCGCAGTATCTCTAGAGTCCTAATAGAGTTGCGTGGATCATCTGGATTCTTTTTAATTCCAAAGTAACCCACCACCTCTTCATTGGGATCGTAGTAGATCAATTTTGCCGCGATTGGCCCCTGTTCGCTTTTTACAAAAGTGACATTACTTTTGCTAATCGTGCAAAGCACTGGATACATTCCTCCAGAGGTGATGTCGCTGGCATAAAATGAAATGTTGCCATTTTCATTTCGCTGCACCGGACCCATTTCGATAAAAGCTCGGGGATCCGCATCAGCAGGTCTTTGATAAAAATCAGCTGCAATTATTTGTCCCTCGGGTTTTAGGTGAATGGCTACAAATCCATGATCAACCAGAGTTGCTGCTGCCATCTCAGGTGACATTTGTGCCACGGAGGCCATACCCACATTTTCCTGAACCCGGTATATCATCAATACCGTTTGATCTTCAAAGATAGTGGGTTCCTTAAGCAATGCAAGCCTGATATTGTGCGTGCTGTTTTGTGAGCGCATTTGAATGAAATCTTTCAGTGAATTTATCTGGCTATTCGTAGAATTTATACTGTATTTACCACTATCATTAATGTAGCAGCTCACTATTTCATGATCGGTATTTGACATATAAAATACACCACTTCCATGCCAGAAGACATTCAAAGGATTGAAGACATTGTGCTTTGAAACCACTACCGCCGAACTCTGAAGTTGGGCTCTTTTATTAAACCAGTAATAGTAGTACTGACCAAGTTTAAAGGCATCGGAACTTACCTCTTTTGATTTAAGCACCCAGATTTCTTTCTCCAGTGATTTTGCCCCCGTTTCGGATTGCTTATATATCTCATTTCTATAAACTATTTGCATTGGAACAGGGAAATCGAATTCATGTGATCCCGCTACCAGGCCGTTGCTATCGAAAGAAACTAGTCGCAATGCCTTGTCAGAAATGCCCTTATCCAGATCTTTGTTGACATTATTGAGGAGAGCCATAGTAAACCCTTCTGATGGATCTGTGACCGGTATATATTGATTGATCCAGTATTTCTTTTTTGTAGCACTGTCAAACTCAATCAAAGGAGCTATTTTAGACATTGCCCTCACTGAATCTTGCTGATTTTTCGACCGTTGCCACTTGACGACTTCTAATTCAGTTAATTTTAGATTTTTATCAACATTCAGCGTTGATTCGAAGTGTGATTGAGGAGCCATGACATTGCTCGCCTGTGTTTCCTTGTTAGTGACTTTCCCTCCCCAGGGCACATTCGCGTATTCTTCCAATGAAATCAAATTGAGTTCTTTTTCCAACATCTCCCCTCTTTGTCCGTTGAGGCCAAACACAAGTCCTTTATCCGGGATTTCGCCTGTTTGTACGAATACCCGCCGTTCATCCAGAATTTCGCCATCTTGATCATAAGTCAAATAGTAGATTCCGATCAGATTTACAAGTTTTCCTCGCACGTCATTCGGGTTGTCAGGAGTAAGTATTCGGGTCTTTTTTTCGAACTCCAGAATGACATTGACCCGGTCTCCCTCGGATTTCACGTATCGTATCCCACACTTTTCCGGTCTTATCTGATCCAGGGCTGATGGCATCTTACATGCCTGTGGGTAGGCAGAGTACACCAGAACCGAAAAAATAAAAACTAGTAAATGCTTCATAGGTATCCAGTTATGCGCAAGAATAATCTTGAATATGTTATTAAGATCTTTTTTGTGATATGGGGATACCTATGGATAAGACAACATCGATGATCGACGTACTATCCATCCCATCACATTTATCATGCCATTCTTGGGTCCCAGATCAAGGGCAACCTGTCAGAAAAGTTCACTAAAATCGGTTGGTTTTGCTGACCCATTCCGCCAGTTTCTGATCAAGAACGAGTTTAAGGGAGCTCAAATTTCTTGCTGGCAAAATGTATCTTTAATACCACTAGCTTCATCGCGATTATTCAATCGCAAATAAGCGTGTTGTATAATGTGACCAAGTAAATGTCAAATTTAATGTAGTTGCTTAAAAAATGATGAAACATTCCTTAATCAGAATATTGACAACCTCTTGGCTTGGTATGACAGTGATGATCCTTTGGGCACAACCGCAGGAGATTGTGCATGTAAAGAGGGGATCCAGACCTAGCACCATGGCGTTTAAGGTTGAAGACCAGCCCTCTATCGATGGCGACGTATTAAATGATCCTTTCTGGAAAGACATCATTGCTTTTGGAGATTTGGTTCAAACCCAACCAAAAGCTGGTGCACCAGCAAGCGAGAAAACAGAGATCCGGATTGCCTATGATCAATCAACTCTATATGTATCAGTGATTTGCTTTGACGCTGAGCCCAAGAGGTTGGTCGTATCAGACGCCCGAAGAGATGCTTCCCTGGATAATACAGATGCTTTTATGATGATCCTTGATACATATCACGATGGCCAAAATGGTTTTGTTTTTGGCACCAATGCATTAGGAATAGAGTATGATGCCCAGGTAGACAATGAGGGAATTGGCAATTTTAACTTAAACAGGCAACAAGGAGGCATCATCGGCGGTTTCAATTTGAATTGGGATGCCTCGTGGACGGTTAAATCTCAGACAGGATCCTTTGGTTGGAGTAGTGAATTTGCCATTCCATTGCGAACTATACGTTACCAAAGTGGTGAAAACCAAATATGGGGGCTAAACTTCAGACGTAATATTCGCAAGACCAACGAGGTCGTCTATTGGTCTCCTATTCCCATAAATTTTGATCTGAATAGACTGTCTCTGGCCGGCACCTTGACCGGACTGAGCTTGAAAAGTCCAGGCAATCTGAAGGTGATACCCTATGCTCTGGCAAGAGTAGCCAAAGATTTTGGCAACACATCATCAAAGTCAACATTAACCGGAGATGCAGGAGTGGATTTAAAATATAGTGTAACGCCCAGTCTTACCCTGGATCTAACCTACAATACGGACTTTGCTCAGGTCGAAGTTGACGATCAGCAGGTTAATCTGGATCGTTTTAACCTGTTTTTTCCTGAGAAGAGACCATTCTTTCTGGAGAATGCAGGTCAATTTAGTGTAGGTAGCCCGGGGGAAGTCGATTTGTTTTTCAGCCGACGGATTGGTATTGGATCGGGTGGCCAGGTGGTGCCCATCACTGGCGGAGCCAGGTTATCCGGTAAGGTCAATAATACCAATATTGGATTTTTATCCATGTTCACCCAGGAGGTTGGCGAATTTCAAATTCAACCAAATAACTTTACTGTAGCAAGAGTAAATCATGAATTTGCCGCCAAACGGTCGGCGATTGGAGGGATGCTAATCAACCGGGAGGGGTTGGGTGAAATTAGTGACGATTACAATCGGACTTTTGCCATTGATGGCAAATTAGGTTTAGGTCAAAAAGCTCGACTATCAGGTTACCTGGCAAAGACCAGTACACCAGGCATCACCGACAATGATCATTCACTCAAATTTCAGGCGAACTATGATTGGAATGGATGGAGCTTTATGGGTGGTTATACGGAGGTTGGAGAAGGATTTAATCCTGAAGTAGGATTCCTATTGCGCCAGGCTTTCCGAAAACCCGAATTGCGGGCATTGTACCAGTGGCGCATGAATGGCAAATTCGGCCTATTGGAAGTAAGACCTCATATTACATATAGAAGCTATTGGACTTTCGATGGATATCAGGAAACCAAGTACTTACATATTGACAATCATTGGGAATGGCAGAGCGGCCTGGAAATCCACACAGGTATTAATTTAACGACTGAAGGGGTCATAGCACCCTTCGAGATTTCGCCTGGCGTCATCGTGCCATCAGGCACCTATGAGCACAGTGAAGCTCAGCTTGTCTTGATGACCAATGAAAGTAAAACAGTTTCACTCAGCACACGTCACGTTTTGGGAGGGTTTTTCGGGGGCAAGCGATATGCAAATAGCGCAACGCTGAAGCTGCGTTTTGGAGATCGTTTTAATTCTGAATTCATATTGAGCCATAACGACATTCAGCTACCAGAAGGTGACTTTATTGCCAAACTTTTTGGTACCCGGCTCTCCTATTCGTTTACGCCTCGACTTTATATACAGAGCTTGTTACAATATAATAGTGTGAGTGAATTTTGGTCAACCAATATCAGATTCGGTTGGCTCCAGCAGGCTAACTCTGGCTTATTCCTGGTGTACAATCAACTAAATGGAAGCCAAACAATTCTCAATCGTAGTTTTACTCTGAAGTACTCTTATCTGATCGACGTTCTAAAATAGTTTACTGAGAGTGACAGCAAATCGCAAGAACAAAGACGTTCATTATCTGAGGAATAAGTTTTTCAATGGGTAACCTATTAAGAGTTAGTACAATTATCTTCTTTCTGAGTTGCACATCAAGCAGCTATGCGCAAAAACCCACTATTCAGGATTGCCTTGGAGCTATCCCCATTTGCACCGAAGTTTATGTGGAAATAAATGCACCCACCGGCTCGGGAAATTACAGTAATGAAATCAATGGATTTAATGATGGCGGTATTTCATGCCTGGATGATGAGCGCAATAGCATTTGGTACACATTTACTGTTAACAAAAGCGGCAACTTCGGATTTATACTGACTCCAAACGAACCTTCAGATGACTATGATTGGGCACTATTTGACATCACCGATGCTACCTGTGCCGAAATATTTCACAATATTAATCTCCAAGTGAGTTGCAATGCTGCCGGAAGTGATATTAGTGACAATCGATGCAACGGACCGACCGGAGCCGATGGTCGATCAAATTTTAGTAATCAGGGTGGAGGCTGTGACGCTGAAATTCCTGATGCCCAAGCTGGTAAAACAGGCCATAACGCCCTCGTTCCTGCAGAAACCAATAGTACCTACGTGCTACTTGTTTCTAACTGGACGGGCTCCAAAAATGGGTACAAAATTGATTTTAGTCCATCAGGTGACTTGGGCATTTTTGATAATCAGCCACCTGAAATTGAACAAATCAAGAGCCCGCAAGACTGTGATACCGATGATATGTTGGTCGAATTCACAGAAAACATCCAAATCTCATCGATCTCAGGAAAAAACTTCAGCCTCACAGGTCCTGATGGTGATCATAGGGTGATCGTAAATTCTACTGCCCAAAATATCGAAGGTGATTATGATCGCATTTTTCAATTAAGTTTTGAACCGGTTATTTCTCAATCGGGGCTATACAAACTCACATGGATCACCGACAAAACGAATGACATTCTTGACCTTTGCGGCAATCCAATTCAAATCACCCCTGATTTAACTT
Organism: Saprospiraceae bacterium; assembly: GCA_016711125.1. GTDB lineage: Bacteria > Bacteroidota > Bacteroidia > Chitinophagales > Saprospiraceae > JABDMH01. The sequence continues at coordinate 334,731 of JADJTQ010000012.1, forward strand.
TCGACATCTCCAGTACGGACTTAGTGCCCCTGATATTATTAGTGATACCGTTCTTTGTGTTGGCACTAGTCTGGTTCTGGACGTCAGTGGTGATCAGGTGGATTCCTATGAATGGTCAGATGGTTCGTCTCTATCCCACTTCACCGTCACAGCGGCGGGAGTGTATTCTGCAACGTTGCGTAATCAATGTGGTCAGGTAGAGGTATCTTCATCTGTGCAATATGTCAATTGTGAACCATGTGCAATTTTCGTACCCAACGCCTTTACACCTGATGGCGATGGCATCAATGATGAATTGCAGGTTTTTACTGATTGTGATCTACAGAGTTTTACTCTGAAAATCTTTGACAGGTGGGGCAACCTGATCCATCAGTCTGGAGACCAGCACGCAAGTTGGGATGGTCGCACTTATGGATCTGACAGCAAAGCAACGGATATATTTGTATATCTGGTTCAATACGAGGTTCAGGAATTGGGAGATGTATTTTTACGCACGATTTCAGGCGATGTTGTAGTATTTCGGTAAATCAGATTCTGGGGAAATCCTCAATTTTCGACAATCTCCATTATTATTGATAAGTAACTGTTAACTTTGCTGAGGCTCTATTGCACCAGCTGTTATAATCTTGATGTATTCGTTCAAAATGACCTTCGACTACCCTCAACCTATAGATGAGAAGGCCTCTCCCTCTTGGGGCTAAAGTTGATTTTAATTTTTCTACCAATCTAGCATGGACCATATTTTTGCAGTACAATACCCAGAATGATAAGTTCAATATCAATAGTCGATTTTAAAGGAGGTTCCAACCACTTTCTGATATTTTTCTGGTTTACAGCGACAACTATTCGGTCGAATTTCAGGTTCATAAAACCAGGGCTCTGGTACTAAAAGTCAACTACTGGCTTATGTTTAATCCATTCTGTAAATAATTCTTAATTAAACTAAAATGACACGAATTGTTTTATTATTTACCTTATTTTCCACGCAAATGATACTCGCACAGGACTCCGACTTTTATTTATTAAAAACGTATCATTTCTCGTCACACGAACAGGGGCAACGTATTTCCAATTACCGGAGGAGGCATATATACCTGCATTACACAGTCTGGGCTATGAACAAGTGGGAGTTTTTTCAAAGATCGGAAATGACACTGCTCTAAGCAAGCAAATTTTTGTATTGGTGCCTTCCCGGGATCTGAATGGTTTGTTGCAGATCGACGAAGCTTTGGCCAACCATGATATGCATTTGAAGTCGGGTTTGGACTATTGGTCCACAGGTCATGACAGACCCGCTTATGATCGTATCGAATCAAGTCTTTTAGGTGCTTTCAGATTTCATCAACAATTGAAAGAACCCAAATTGAAAAGTCCTAAAGCGGTTCGGGTCTATGAATTGAGAAGCTACGAAGCAGCGTCTGAAAAGTTATACCGAAAAAAGGTTGAGATGTTTAATGAAGGAGGTGAAATTGACATCTTTAATGAGTTAAATTTTAACGCGGTGTTTTATGCAGAGACCCTCATTGGCGCACATTATCCAAATTTGGTTTATATGACCACGTTTGAGAATATGGACGACCGTAACAAACACTGGGATGCCTTTCGATCCGCACCTGCGTGGAAAGAACTGTCAGCAAAAGAAGAATTTAAAAATACGGTCTCAAAAGCGGATATTTATTTGCTCACCCCCATGCAATTCTCAGATCTGTAAGTGTTTGCCCTGCCGAAATTTCGATTAAAAATTTCGGATGGTTTCGTAGGCATTAAGTTAATTTGTCCAGATAATCTGATACTCCTTTGCAGAATGACGAAGATTGCAGTCCCACTGGTATGCGTTGTATTTTTGTTGACATGTCAGCTTGAGCAATATAGGGAGAAGATTCCTTCCAAGTCGACGCACGATCGGACACATCAATTTTGATTGGAGAAGGCCCTGTTTTCTGGAAAATATGACCCTCGATGATATCCAAGAAGAATTAAGGCATGCTAATGACCTGATTAGCCAAAAATTGCAACTGCCGGCACCAGGTACATTTGCCTATCCATGTGGTCAAAAATTTGTTGGAACGGGTACTTTGACAAAGAGCTATGTACCAGTGGCTGCTGAGTTATTTGAAGCAGCACGAGGATGGAATGATGAGGCACCCAATCACCCGGCATTTTGTGATATGGCGCAACTAATGGCGATCTCATCCGACAATAAATCGTATGCTGAAATACTCGGCCTCATTGAGAAGGCAAAAAAACAAGGCGGTTGGCTCATTTTGGCCGGTCATGAGATCGGAACAACAGGACCACAGAATACCAGTGTTGAAATGTTGCGCCAATTACTTGCATACCTCAGCGATCCAGCTAATGGAATATGGATTGCGCCTCTAGGAGGCTGTTGAAATACTCACCTCGCGCTGATTAATAAAAATAGATACTTACTATAACATGATGCAGCCGTTCTCGCCGTTCCTGGTTTTGTTGATCCTCAGTCAGTTACAACCTCCGGTAGCTTCCTTCGTCTCGCCGCACCAGAAACGACGATTTACGGCTTCAGCATCAAGTTGCGTAGTTCAACACCCTCCTAGGTACCATTGCAGACTATGTGATTTCGCAGCGTGAATACTAAGCCAATCTATTGTGGTTTCTGCTGTAAAAAGGCCAACAAGTCAGCGAGATCTTGTGGTGTCATGACACCCTCCAATCCCTCGGGCATGAGTGACAGGCCCGTTGAGTTGAAGGATTTAATTTGATTTTTGGCGAGATTCTTTTCCACACCACCCATCATTCGTAAAAAGATTACATCATCTGTTTCATTTTCGACAATTCCGGAAAAAACCTGCCCATCATTCATTTCAGCAATATGATTGATATATACGGGGTCAGCTCCGGCATTTGGATCTAATATATCGTGGATTAAAGTTTCCTTGCTTTTGCGGCTAATTTCGGTGAGGTCAGGTCCTACTTGATTTCCTTTGGTTCCAAATCGATGACAAGTGGCACACTGGGCTTCAAATATTTCTAATCCTGTTTTTTCATGACCCTGGAGAGTCATAGCAGTCTTCATTTTTTCAATCGCTTCTTTGCGTTGAACAACCCCAGAATCACTAAACAAAGCAGCTGCCCGCTTTTGCGTATTTTCATCTTTAGTGTTTAGTAGTCTTCGACGACGTTCAAGATCAAAATTAAATTCATTGAGATTTAATTTTCCTGACTCAAGACTGGAAAATAGTAGTTCATGATTTGACGAGTCGTAGATCAATAAATCCGTTACTCTCTTTCTGATTGTAGGACTTAAGGTAGACCAGCGATCAACGAGACTTGATGTAATATCGGTACTTTCCAAGGATAGTAGGGCGTCGAGGGCAGCTTGCTGAACATTGGTAGGATTTCGAGTGTCTATTTTATCTAGCAATAGTTCTGCCACCTCACCCTTTTTTCCATAGCTTAATATTTTGATCGACTCAATAAGTCTTTCCTCCGTAACTTCTTTTGCAGTAAGATTGGTCAGCGCCATTTTAAGTGTGTGATCCACTCGACTCGAAGGAGACAGGCCTAATGTCTTGCGTAGATTCCAGGCAGCACCAATTACTTGAAGATCTGCCTCCGATTCGATCTTATTCAAGACGGCCGCCCATTGACCCAGATCTGTATTCTTCACTTGCAAACCACCATTATTATATCCGTTCAGAACCGTCACCCATAGTGCGGGATCAATGCCTGCCTTTTCTTTAAATAGCCCAATAAAAGAAAGCAATTCGCTTGAGTTCCCTTGTTGTGCCATATGTGTTGCGAGCATCGCTAGCATCTGCTGCGCACCTTCCTGACTAATTAACTGTGGTTCATTGATTATAAATAATGCTAATGGGAGCACGATGTCATGGGAAGCTGACATGCAAGCCATTCTTACATATGGATCGTTGATTTGTTTGCGCAGAATCGATTTTAAAGCTTCTAGTATTTGTTCGTTAAAATCATTGGGTAATGTACTAAGACTCAATGCCACCTGCATTTGAATTCTCACATTCTCATTGTTTGACATGCTTAAAATTTTCTCCCGCAAATCCTGGTTCTTGTCAAAATAAGGCTCTGCCAATCTTATCGCATGTTCCCTGACATGATCATCTTTATCACCCAGAGCATTCACCAATATATTTTGTATTTCTGTCGCACCTAATTCCTGCAGAGTATACAAAATATGCAATTTTGTTTTTGGTTGGACATCCGTATGATATAGATCGATTAATGCCTTTTCAGTACCTGCCATATTTTTCTCAACCAACCAGCGCTGGGCAGTTAATCTCTGCCATTGATTGTTAGAGGTCAAAGCCGCGCACCAACGATTGAGAGCATTACCAGGATAATTCCAGGTGAGCAAATTTTTTTCTCTCGATTTGATCCGGTAAATTCGGCCCTTTTCTTTTCCGGCGTCTAAATCCATCTTGACTTCCAAATCATCAGGTATCCATTCTGGGTGTTCAATCACCTTGCGATAAAAATCGACAATATATAAAGCACCATCAGGTCCTACCGTCGAATTTACTGGTCTGAAACTTCGGTCAGTGGAAGCGAGAAAATCAACTCCTACTGTTCCACGTGATGCGGACATCACCGGTCCATTTTGATAGATATAATCATGATGCACGAGGTTTAGTACAACATCATTGACGAAAATGCTACCGTCATATTCATCCGGGTATGCTCCACCTCCATAATGGGTGATGCCGCACGCACCGGAAAAATACCCGGACTGCTCCGGGTGATTGACCCTGGTCTCTTGCTCCCCAATCGGATATACTCTCGCAAGACCATTTTCTTCATGATCGGAGATATTAAGCAATGTATTTCTAGGATTAAGCGTCAGACCCTCAATATAATGCCCGGGAAAGACCAAACTACTAATATGATGAAGATTATGGGTTCCGTAGAAAGTCCCCCAATTATCCATGGCCAGCTCATAACCGCCACTACTTCGACCGGTCAACTCAAATAATGATTGCTCGGGCTTTATTTTAAAGTCGGAACCACTCAATAATAAGTTTATTTTCGGGGTTGTCCCTCCAATACGTGGTTCCTCCATTCCCACCGTTGGCCGCATAAATCCAATGATCAAGACCATAGGTCAACCCATTGAAGTTATGTTGAAGATTCCCCTCGCTAAAACCGCTCATGATCACTTGCCTTTCCTCCGCGACATCATCTCCATCATGGTCTCTTAAGTAGAGAAGGTCAGGAGGTGCCGAGACTAAAAATCCTTGACGATAAGGCAACAGTGACGAGGCTTGTTTCAGGTTTTCAGCAAATATGACCTTATGGTCATAAATACCATCACCGTCCTGGTCAATGAGCTTGACGATACTGCTTTGTTCGATGCCTTTTGGGTATCCGGGCATCTGCAGGACATATGCGTCGCCCCTTTCATCGAATTCAAGCTCTACCGGATCAAAAATCAAAGGTTCACTCGCTACTAGATCCATCTCGAATTCGGGGTTTAAGACAAAATCGGAGGCCTTTTTACTTTGCTGACACGCGACTACCAAACATACCGTCAAGCATAACATCGATTTCTGAATACTACATCCAAATTGATCAACCATTCTGTGCTAATTCCATTATTTGTTAAAACCAGGATCAACGTAAATTTAATCGATCCAAAGAATTCTTATTATCAACGAAAAAGTACATTTTTTTTATCACTTTACTGGGCTTGTTTGGCAACCGAGTTCTCTTGCTTACTGGGTCACTAGATAGGTTCCTTTATTTCTCAGGAGTATGACCGAAGAAACCGAGACTCTTATCCTGCTCTCAAACTCGATTTGTCGCTAAGCTCGTGTGTTTTTTAGTTGGCGCGCGGCTACTAAAGCATCTTTAAATTCCTCAAAAATCATTTTTTGTTCAATAACTGAAGCAATATTGGATCTTTCCAATTCCTGTTGTACTTCCTGTTTGACTCCAGACAAAAGCACCTGAATACCGGCAGCATTAAATCCCTTAATCGTATCCGATAGACTTCTGAACCCGGTTGCATCAACAAAGGGTACGTATCGCATTCTCAATATCACGATTTCCGGCCGGTAGTTGATTTGTGACAAAGTATCCTGAAAATGTCTGGATGCGCCGAAAAATAATGGACCATTTATTTCATACACCATGATCTCTTTAGGAATATCGTCATACATTTCATCCAACACAATTTCTTCCTCATTTACCGACGTAGATTCGCCATATACCGCTTCTATCGTTAATGATTCGCTCATTCTTTTCATAAACAGGAAGCTGGACAAGACGATACCAATTTCAATAGCAATTACAAGATCAAAAACTACCGTAAAAAAGAAAGTTACAAGGAGTATGATGATATCGGTTTTATTACCTCTGAGAATGGAAATAAAATGTCTCCATTCACTCATATTGTAAGCTACAACGATCAATATTCCTGCAAGTGTGGCCAGGGGAATTAATTTAGCGAGAGGTGCAAAGACCAGCATGATCAGGAGCAAGACAAGCGCATGGATGATGCCAGCTACGGGAGTTCTACCGCCATTCTTGACATTGGTTGCCGTGCGAGCTATCGCTCCTGTGGCTGGGATTCCGCCAAATAATGATGAAAAAACATTTGCCACCCCCTGGGCTACCAGTTCCATATTCGACCTGTGTCTCGTACCAATCATACCATCTGCAACAACGGCACTCAATAGCGATTCGATACTTCCGAGAAGTGCGATAGCCAGGGCTGGTTGCAGCAGGCCTCTGATGGTCTCAAAGTTAACTTTAGGAATCTGAGGTAAGGACAAATGATTCGGTATTTCACCAAATCTTGATTCAATCGTATCAACCGGTAGACTAAAGTGTGAGACGGCTAAAGTGCCTAAAATTATTGCGATGATAGATCCTGGTATCTTTGTCGTAATCTTTTTAAAGAAAATGGTGATAAAAATGGTAGACGAAGCGATGACGAGTGCGATCCAATTGATTCCTTTAAAATGATGACCGTAGGCAATCCATTTCTCGATAAAATTAGATGGCACTGCATCCATTTGCAATCCAAAAAAGTCCTTGATTTGTGAACTAAAAATGATCACTGAAATGCCGGATGTAAATCCAACAATAAGCGGATAGGGAAAGTACTTCAATAGGTTACCAAGTTTGAGCAACCCCATACCAATGATCAGGAAACCGGCCATAAAAGTGGCAATGGTTAGTCCATCAACACCATACTTCTCGACAATGCCATAAATAATGACAATAAAAGCTCCGGTGGGGCCCCCTATTTGCACCCGGCTACCGCCTAAAATCGATATGACAAAACCTGCTACAATAGCCGTGATCAGACCTTTTTCAGGAGAAACACCGGATGCAATACCAAAAGCGATAGCCAGAGGTAGTGCCACAATGCCCACGATAATCCCAGACATGATATCCCGGACGATTTGCTCTTTGCTGATCCCTTGTTGGATCAGGGTAAAAAGCTTCGGAACAAAATCCTGCTTCATATTTGCTTAAAAGGTAACAAAGCTATGGTAATTCATGTAAGGTTATGCGATTTTTTCACTGAATCTTCCGGCTGCCACATCAACCTTACGACCACTAAACTATTTGTACTTTCATTGTCACTTAAAGTCGCGGTCATGAAAAGAAATTACAGACAAATCTTACTTATTTTCTTGGTGTCGATTGGTTTGTCAAGCAGTCACTATGCTCAAGATGAATATGATTTAGAGGATATACTGTCTTATCCTTTTCCTAATGAACTCGTCTCGGCAAAAAAGGTCCAACGAATTGCCTGGGCGATGAATGAAGAAGGTCATCGCAATATTTTTGTTACCGAGGCCCCTTCATTTCAACCCCGCCGGATCACAAACTATCACGAAGACGATGGTCAGGAAATAAGTCAGGTGCAAATCTCCGATGACGGGATCTGGGTAGTGTATGTGAGAGGTGGAGATTTCGGATCTAATTGGGACGACGATAAACCTGTGAACCCGGCTTTTCAGCCCATTGCGGAAAAAGTAGCAATATGGTCAATCCCCTTTGCTGGTGGAGAACCTATCAGGATTGATGAAGGTATCTCACCTATTATTAGTCCTGATGGTGGCAAAGTGGCATATATAAAAAGTGGTCAGATCTATTTGGCATCTCTTGGTGGCGCACCTAAGCCAACCCAAATAGTTGAAAACCGGGGTCGGCAGTCCGACCTGAATTGGTCACCTGATGGCCGCCGGTTAGCCTTCGTATCTTATCGAAACGATCATTCATTTATTGGGATATATCGAGATTCAGTTAGTGCATTGATCTGGGTTGATCCTTCTTTCCAACACGATTTCTCACCCCGATGGTCACCAGATGGCAAAAGCATCGTTTTTGTCAGACAGGCTGGTTCTGGGGGTGTGCAAGATAGTTTACTGGCCAGTATACCTGATCCATTTTCATTGGTGTCTTTTGATCTCACCACCCAGCAGCGCAGGATCATCTGGAATTCACCCAACACGATGCGAGGTTCACTGCCTTCAACCCATGGAGGAGTCAACTTGCATTGGGGGGAGGAACAAATCATTTTCCTGTCATATCATGATGGTTGGCCCCATTTGTTTTCAATATCACCCGAAGGAGGTCAGGCACGTTGTCTCACGGAAGGCAATTATATGGTAGAATATGTCTCGTTTCATCCGGATGGTAACAACATTTTGGCATCCGCCAATACTGGGCCGAATGCAGCAGATATCGATCGAAGGCACATCCTGGAGGTTGATCTTAAACTCCAACAGACTAAAGTGCGCACTCCGGGAACCGGAAACGAGTGGTCTCCCCTCTATATCTCAAACAGCCGTAACTTTACGTATATCAGCGCTTCAGCTCAGCAACCTCCACTAGTGGCCGTTCAATTGACCAACCAGGGCGAACCAATGATGATTACTAAGTCGTTAGTTCCATCTAAATTTCCCCAAATGAGTTTGGTGACCCCAACGCAGGTAATCTTTGATGCTCCTGATGGAACTGCCATTCATGCCATACTTTTTAAACCGGAAGGAGCCGAAGGGAAAATGCCTGCTGTCATTTATGTGCATGGCGGTCCTCCAAGACAAATGTTATTAGGTTGGCACTATTCATCCTACTATGCGAATGCTTACGCACTGAATCAATATCTGGCAAGTCAGGGCTTTGCTGTACTGGCTGTCAATTACCGATTAGGTATTGGCTATGGATATGAATTTCATCAACCTACTGATGGTGGGGTCAGAGGTGCTTCCGAGTACCAGGATATCAAAGCGGCGGGAGATTGGTTGGCCAAACAGCATTTTGTGATGCTGAAAAAATTGGTATTTATGGAGGTTCTTATGGAGGCTATCTCACTGCCATGGCTCTCGCTCGCGATTCAAAGCTTTTTGCTGCGGGGGTTGATATACACGGGGTACATGATCGAACGATAAACCGCACTTCTTCATATCTTTTTCCTGATCGATACGAGAAAGCCCCTGATGCGGAAGCATTTCGAGAGATCGCTTGGCAATCATCTCCCGTTTCGAGTGTAGATGGATGGACGTCTCCCGTGTTGATTATCCATGCCGACGACGATAGAAATGTTGCCTTTAGTCAAAGTACCGATTTAGTGCAGCGACTTCTCAAGAAAAAAGTTGATATTGAAACTATGGTGATTGTGGACGATACCCATCATTTCATGCTCCATAGCAATCAATTGCAAGTTAATGCAGCAGCAAGCGATTTTTTGATCCGAAGACTAAAGCACTCCAGGTGAAACTCGAACAAGCCATTCATTTAATCCAACCGGGCGTATCTGATCAAACATCAATTTGGGCTGACTTAGGTGCGGGATCGGGTATTTTCACATTGGCTCTCAATGAGATTTTGGGATTTGGAGGCGTTGTCTTTGCTGTAGATCAACGCCTGGACATCCTCAGAAATCAACTCAAGATCCAATACAGTCGAGCGACCATTCATCTCTATGAAGAAAACTTCACCAATCCTATGCCTTTCCTGCCTCCATTGGATGGCATTTTGATGGCCAATACGCTACATTATGTGCGCGATCAAGAATCATTTCTCAGTAATTTACGTGATTCACACCTGAAACCGGGAGGTACTCTTTTAGTGGTCGAATATGATCACGACATGGCTGACCAATGGGTACCTTATCCTTTGCCTCTCCCCTATTTTGAAAGGCTAGCTAGTAAAATTGGCCTCAGCCTGCCTGAGGAAATAGGACGGCAAAAGTCAATTTATGGCAATCAGGACCTATATGCTGCTTATTGTCATAAAGGGTCGTTGTGATCAGGATGGTTAGTAAAGAGTTTGCCATAATCGAGGATTATCTAATTTCAACGACACTGGCTTTTCCTATCAATGTTAAATTTAAGCAAATCACCTGATTTGTTCAAAATGAAAAATGAACTTTGCCAGCTTCACAGTTCATCGCCCTAAACAAAGGCACTTATTTACCTTAGCTTTATAAAACAAACAAAGCTTAACAATGAGTAGATGCTCACAAAAAGAAAGGCTACAACCTCATCTTTTATGTATACGAGAAAGTTCAGCTAATAATTTCTCCTGCTTTGTGTAATGAGATGTTCCTACAAAATATAGTATAACAAGTGGCAATCCCACAAATAAGTTAGCATTCGTTTCTGACATTCTTGATTCAAGGATAAGATCGAAGAAGCTTCTAATGTTGAAGTAAAACAACAAACAAATCGTTCCAATGGCTCGATACTCCATTTTAGTGAGCCCAAATGACAGTTGCTTCCAGAAAATATAGAAATTCCTAAATAGCCAATTCATTATTCCAATATCAATTCCTCCCAGGAGGGTGATCACATTGCTGCGGATTACCGTTGTGCGAGATGCAAACGTTCCCTTTGCATTATACGCAGCTGAAATTAGCTGAAATATCAATTTCCTCCAAATCACTTTGGTTGCAAACCCCCATAAATCTACATTCGCAAGGGACACATTCATTCTAAAAAGTAACATGCAGGAACTGATCCACCATCAGATCTACCCCAGTAAACCTGATATCACAAAGATGGTCCTTTTGCGAGTATTCAAATCTCCAGGCACCGGCTGAGTCCGTTAGACCCTGCCTTACAGATGGCAAATGAAGATTTCAATCATTAACTAATCGACTCAATAAAAACAAGCAAGGACCATCTCAAATATCAGTGGAGATACCGACGTCATTCATTTCCTCCCCATAAACAAAATGTCCTGTGGAATAGTGAGACTATAGTCATTAGCATTAAAGACTCCGAATCCGCCACTTTTAAAGTCCCAAGCAGTCCAGGCGATCTGATGTAATTCTAATAGGCTGATCAAATCGTGATACCATTGGTCTCTCATTGAGGCGGCGACCGTATTGAGACAGCCAAATTCACCGCAATACAATTGAAGATTGAGTTCTCTGGCTTTGTCCAAGGCTGGTTTTATTTTATTTTCCAAATATGATTTATCAATCACCTCTCTTGTATATGGACGAATTTGATCCCTGACATTTTTTGGTAAACCTACGGTGTCTTTAGCCGCCACCGGAATACCTGGATATTTCACGGGTCCCTGGTAATCCTTAATGTTTGTCCAGGAAGCTTTATAGTGAGTAATGATATGCGGATGATAAAAATGAAAGCTCAGTACAATATTAGGATCATCTTTAGGAATAGTCAGGTAAGGAAAATAATCTGCATTTTGCCATCGATTTGGTCCGATAAAAATGATCCGATTAGGTTCATTCTTTCGGACGGCATCGTAAGCCAGTTTGTACACTTTATTCCAATCATCATGATCTTTCGCCACCGACTCATTTAATAATTCATAAGCAACATTTTCACGAGGATAATTTTTCAATTCTTCCGACAATTGAGTCCATAAATTCGCAAACTTCTTCTGTTCTTCGACTTCTTTAAATAATGGCGGATCTTCATCTAAGAAATAATGTGATCGTATGATGTGTAGATCCACAATGGCTTTTAAATGGTATTCCTCCATCCACTTAAGCGCATTGTGCAAGAGTTCGAAGGCCTCCACTTCTTTTTGTCCATCCTCACTCCACATCTGAACTTCGTCAATCGGAATCCTTATGTGATCGAAACCCGCCTTTGCAGCCATCATTACATCCTTTTTAGTAAAATGTGCCTTTCGATCCGTGCCTCTCACCTTACTTTGCGAGAGCCAGTGACTAATATTGACTCCCCGGTGTATGTCAAATACCCGGGCGGTCGTGGGTGGGTTTTGTGATATACTATTGTTGGCTATTATCGACAAGCTGAACATCAGTATAAGCCAGCAAGAAGACTTAAAGTATTTCATGATTTAGAGATTGAGTTAGAGGTGTCTTAAGCACCCAATTTTTCATTTTAGAGTAAATTACAAAATCACCTAAAAATGGCTTAGATGATTCTGCTCATTGCTTCTGAAAGCTACATAAAGGTGTGGTTTCGATTCAAGGCTAAAACTCTGAATCAGCTAGCAAATTTGTACCTTCAAGGCAAGAATCAGATCTATCAAATATGAAAAAGTTATGCGCTCTAGCTGTCGTGTGGTATCTATTTGCTTGTCAAAGCCCGGCTCCTGACCTACCTCAACCCTCCCCGGCTTTAGGAGTACTGCATCACCAATTTACCATAAGTGAAGCCGCGAGGCCTTTTTTTTGAAAAAGGGTTGTTGATGCTCCATAGTTTTGAATACGACGATGCTCATGAAGCATTTCAGATGGCCATTGCGGCTGATTCAAGTCAGCTCATGTGCTATTGGGGTGATGTAATGACCCAATATAGAGCACTTTGGGGTCTTCAGGATATTGATAAAGGGCGATCAATTATTGCTATGGTGGGTTCTACTGAAGAAACTCGCCTGGCTCACGCTAAAGATAGCCTTGAGCGAGATTTCTGGCAAGGTGTCGAAATGTTATTTGGGGAGGGTGAATTGTTGAGCCGCAATAAAATGTTTTGTGAACATATGGGTCACCTTTATGAAAAATATCCAGATAATGAAGAGGTTGCAGCCTTTTATTCAATTAGTTTGCTTTGGGCTGGTGACCCTGAATCTGCTAAGGAAAAAGCATTGCTTTCAGCCCAGGTGGCAGATGGAATTTTAAAACACAATCCAAACCATCCGGGAGCATTACATTACAAAATTCACGCCTACGACAATCCTGAGTTTGCAAAAGAAGCAAAACAGGCAGCGGATCTTTACTCGAAAGTGGCTCCCGATGCTACTCATGCCTTGCATATGCCATCACATATTTATCTGGCTTTGGGTTTGTGGGATGATGTTGTTGCTACCAATGAAGCTTCCTACGCTGCATCTGTTGCCCGCATGGAACGAAAAAATCTGGGTGATGATGCTCGTGGTTATCATTCATATGCCTGGTTGAATTATGGATATATTCAGCAGGGGCGATACCATGATGCTGAGAAGCTTCTTACTGACATGTACAAATATGTCGCAAGAGCACCCAATCAAAGCTCAAGAAGCTACCTGATCACCATGCAAAATGCACTACTGGCCGAGTCTCCCCAGTGGCCTGCAGATTTGACTCCTCTTTTTGAGATAAAAACCGACGATCTGAGTATTGTTTCAGAGGCGGCACATGCTTTCTTTTTAGCTCACTGGGCTTACCGGGAGAGTGATGCTAGCACAATAAAGGAACAGATAGAACAATTAAACCTAAAGGTCAACAATGCTGCATTACAAATAGGTGAAAATGGAGTGGCCATGTGCAGTGCAGGGACTACCCGTTATGCTCCAAATAAAAATTCCATCCAAATAGCCAGAACATTGCTACTTCAGATGGAATCATTTGCCGCCCAATTGCATGGTGACCAAGACATGTACGTCAAGAAATTACAGGAGGCGGTCCAGCTTGAATCCGAAACCGAATATTCATTTGGCCCACCAGATATCTCATTACCTTCCTTCGAACAGTATGGTTATTGGCTTTTGAAAAACGTTCAACCAGAGGAAGCATTAAATCAATTTAATAAAAGTCTGGAAAGAGCACCGAGGAGAGTACAGGCCTTACGAGGTAAAATGAATGCGTTAGAAATGCTGAATCGCTCGAGTGAGGCTCAGAAAATACAGGAAGAATTAAAAGAGATCTGGTCAAAAGCCGATGAAGCCGCATTGAGATATATTGCTTCCATTTAAGTTTTCCCGGTGCCTTATGAATCCTTTCACGACCATCCTTTTACTCGCTACGCTGGCATTGGATTCCAATCGAATATTCGGTCAATCCGAGCCGGCAAATCAACGCCTGAGTCAGATTTTCGAAAAGACAAACCTGCACAATAGAGAAAAAAAAGACAAACAATTTGATGATGTATCGGAAGCGGCCCAGCAAAAAGAAGCTGATTTTATCGGGCAGATATTAACGGATTTAAAATCGATCGATATTGCTCAATTAAGCAAATCAGATCGCATCAACTTTGAAGTCTTCAGATACCAGCAACAAAATGAGTTAGACGTCATTAGGCACAAAATGTATCTAATACCATTCAATGCCGAAGGAGGATTTTATAACCAGTTGTCGTATACCATCAGAGATCATTATGCAACAGCAAAGGAATATCAAAAGTACAATGCGAGATTGAAAGCCTATCCTGCCTTTTTTCGATCCAATATTGAGCTGATGAAAAAGGGAATTCACTCCGGGGTGGTGGCGCCAAAAATTACGGCAGCAAACTACAAAGGTTTGATTCAGCCATTTACTGATCCGGAAATTGAAAAGAATATTTTCTTTAAACCTTATTTGAAAAACTCTCTGGAGTTTGATAGGGATTCATTTGAGATTCTGAAAAAAGAAGTCGTCAATATCATTCAGGATAGCCTCTTGCCTTTATATGAATCATTCAATGCATTTATGCATGATGAATATATACCAAAATGCAGAGACAAGATCGGCATCGCAGAGATACCCGGTGGTAAAGCTTTGTATGAGCAGCGAATATCATACTTCTCAAGTCTCGATATGTCTCCGGATGAAGTATTTGACCAGGGTCAGCAAGAGGTGAAAAGAATACGTGCTGAAATGGAGGAGATAATCAAGCAAGTTGATTTTTCGGGTACTTTCACTGAATTTCTTGAATTTCTTCGTACGGATCCACAGTTTTATGCCAAAGAGCCTAAGGAGCTACTGATGCATGCATCGTATATCGCCAAAAAAATTGACGGTCTTCTACCTCAATATTTCAACAAACTACCCCGGTTATCCTATGGCGTGATGCCGGTACCTGATGCGATTGCTCCAAATTACACAGGCGGACGTTATTCGGGAGGATCCTGGGATAGTCATTCTGCCGGTAATTATTGGGTAAACACATTTAAGCTCGAAAGCCGGCCACTTTATGTTTTACCCTCCCTTACCCTACATGAAGCAGTACCAGGTCATCATCTTCAGATCGCCCTGTCGCAAGAGATGGAAAATCTGCCGGACTTTCGAAGCCATACCTACATTAGTGCATTTGGTGAGGGATGGGCTCTTTACACTGAATGGCTGGGAAACGAAATGGGCATTTACGAAACTCCTTACGAACAATTTGGTCGTCTCACGTATGAGATGTGGCGGGCTTGCCGGCTGGTTGTAGACGTCGGCATGCACTACAAAGGCTGGAGCCGTGAAAAGGCTTTTAACGTGCTCTCTACAAATACCGCACTTTCAATACATGAATGCAATACCGAAATTGATCGATACATCGGTTGGCCAGGACAGGCAGTTTCATACAAAATCGGAGAGCTCACTATCCGGGACCTGCGGAAGAAATGTGAGGCAGAATTGGGCGATCGATTTGATCTGCGAAAATTTCATGATAAAGTGCTTGAAAATGGATCGATTCCGCTTTATGTTTTGACATCAGTCATTGACGAATTTATCCGGGATGAACAAGGTAACCTCGAAAAGCCCTGATTGACGCATAAAAAAAGTATTCATTATTGATTATGGAGAAAGTTATATATGGTTCTAGAAATGACTCTTTAAGTGCTAATTGACCATGCACTTAATTAAAAATCAAGGAACTGAGCCTGGCACCACCACCTTACTCTTTTTTTAGCCTTAGGCAATGGTTTGTCATTCATTGTATCATCGATCTGTTACTTGCGATACCAATGTTCCTGTTTCCAGGAGAAGTGATATCGCTCCTTCAGTGGCCGTATTTTGATCCGCTTACCACGCGTTTGGTCGCTGCAGCACTGATGGGTATCGGTCTGGAATCTTTTCTGGGTCGAAATGCTCAACTGACTCACTTCCGAGGTATGCTTAGGCTGAAATTGATATGGTCAGGAACAGCGACCCTTGCGATCTTCATCACAATGTTTGCCATGACATATCCACCCCTTACAGGTTATTTATTGACGATCATTTTTGCAGGATTCCATTCTGTGTGGTGGTTCTGGTACCGTCAAGTCAATAAGTAACTATTTAACCCAGTAGTCGACTACGGTGACCTTATCCAGGTGAGGTCCAAGTTTGCCCCCGAAAGCCTTATGAGCTGGGTGTATCAAATAGGCATCCCTGTCTGCTTCACTTTTAAAACTCATTACAAAACAATGGGTCAAGCCTTGATTAAGCCCTTCCGGACTATTGTTTTCGCCCCATTCAAACGATTTGATTTCTTTAATTTCCTTTGGCAAATTGGCGAATGCCTGGCAAATCATATCCACGTCAGCAATGGATGAAGCATCTTTAAATTTGAAGAGTACCGTGTGCTTCAAAACTTGATCCATTTCTGAGTTCTCAAGGGTATACGTCATACCAATTAATACCGGCAAACCAATGATCAGTAAAGATTTTAACCAATTTTTCATATGCTATCAATAGATAATGTGTTAAATAGTCCCCTTAATACGCTTTTTGCATTTATTTGGTAAGTGCCCAAGGTCAACCGTAGTCCATTCTAGCTTGACCACCCTTTCTAATGAATTATTCTGCAATAAACAAAAATGACCGATGAAATCTTGTTTTAAGATTTCACTTTTGTAATTTTTTTAGACTGAAAAGATAATATTGGAATGATCATGGCGTATAATAGCTAAGTTTCCTGCTATCCCCCTCGGCTGGCAAAAAACTTAACTTAGATGAAGAACACACTTATCAGATTGAGCTTTGCCTTCCTTGTGTTTGGTATTACCAACTCACTTTCAGCCGATCCCGGGCAAAATTCAGGGTCGCCCAAGGACACTACCTATTGGACTTCAAAACGGACTACTGGTTTGTTTTTCTCCCAGCACAGCTATAGCGAGCATTTCAAAGGAGGCGGTATCAGCTCGATTGCACTGGGCAGCACCTTTGACATGGAATTAAACTACAAGAAGGACAGGCGTACCTGGGACAATCGTTTTCAAATGAGATATGGTGTGATTAAAATGGCCGGTTTACCTCTCCAAAAAAACGATGATCACCTCGAATTAGATTCCAAGTATGGTTATCGATTTTCCACACATCTAAAGTTTTCAGGACTCTTTAACTTCAACACTAAGTTGCATGACATCTACGAAATAAACAAAACTGGAGAAAGAGGGAAAAGAATTGGCAACTTCGTGGCTCCAGCATACTTCAACCTTGGGTCGGGCATTGACTATTTTACCAAGGATAAATGGTTAAGCATTTATTACTCTCCAATCAATAGCAAGCTCACAATCGTTGGGGATCGTTCGCTGGTCAATCAATATTTACCAGGTCTTGAAGAAGGCCGGAATACGCGTTATGAATTAGGATCTTTGCTTCGGATAGAGGTAAAGAAAGAAATTATGACTAATATTTTCGTACATACGATAGGTAGTTTTTTCACCAATCATTTGAATGATTTTGGTGTATTTGATGTGAATATTGAGAATAAACTCAATTTTAAAATCAACAAACTGTTCAGCGTAAATCTGCTCACTCAACTTATCTATGATGAGGATGTGCTATTTGATATAACCTCTCCAGAGGGAGAAGAAGCAGGCACATCTCATAAGGGTCCGCGCACCCAGTTTAAGGAAGTGCTTAACATTGGGCTGACTCATTCATTTTAACATTGGCCATGGGAGCCAATGGTATTCTTTCTGTAGACCCGTAGAGGAGGTTCTATACCTCCGACTCGGAACCAACATTCGGCGTAAATCCGTGTAAATAAGGCGATGAAATTACAATGTGTTCCTTATCCACTGATTGCCGCCAATTAACGTAGATCACTTTTTATTTCCATAGACGTAGAGTAGGTTCTATACCTCCGACTCGGAAACAAGTGGTCGGTGAAGAATGCGGTTATTCTTTACTTTGTCACAATTAATATATTTGCCAGATGGAAAACACCCTAACCACTGCCGTAGCAAACCGAATAGGATTGCCATTCAAAACTATTCAGACTGTGTATCAGCTTTTTCAAGAGGGATCCACGATTCCTTTTGTAGCCAGGTATCGTAAAGAAGCTACCGGTGGCCTTGATGAAGTTGTTTTACGGAATATCGAATTGTCGCTCACTCAGGTGAAGCAATTGATGGACCGGAAGGATTTCATCATCGAAACCATTAACAGTCAGGGTAAACTAACACCGGACCTTAGAAAAGCCCTTGAGCAATCAGGTGACCTCACTACCCTCGAAGATCTCTACCTGCCTTTCAAGAAAAAGAGAAAGCCCCGGGCTACCGTTGCAAAAGAGCTTGGTCTTGAACCACTGGCAGACCTCATATGGGAACAGGGAATCAAAGCACCCGAGATTCTTGCCCAAAAATTTATAACCGCCGAGGTTAAATCAGTGGCAGATGCCTTGTCCGGCGCCAGTGATATTCTGGCGGAAAAGATAGCAGAACTTGCTTGGGTTAGACAGTCGCTTAGAAATGATTTTCAAAGGCATGGCCTATTAAAAAGTGCAGTTGCAAAGGACAAGGAAACAGTAGGAGCCAAATTTGCCGACTATTTTTCCTCGGAAGAAAAGATTGCCCGTTGTCCATCTCACCGGATATTGGCTATTTTAAGAGGCGAAAAAGAAGGAATACTTCGGATTCAGATATCGATTGATGAACAGCGGAGTTTATTAAATATCAAACGTAAAATAATTAAAAACAATAATAAATTTGGTCATTTTCTGGATAACGTAATTGACGAAAGCTATAAAAGGTTAATTGCGCCTTCCCTGGAAAATGAGACTCAAAATTTCTACAAAGAAAAGGCTGATGAAGTAGCCGTTGAAATTTTTGTCAAAAATCTTAGGCAGTTATTACTGGCAGCACCTCTCGGAGAAAAAAATGTATTGGCCATCGACCTGGCTTTAGAACCGGATGCAAAGTCGTGATCTTAGATCCCCAGGGAGACATTCAATATAATACCACAGTTTACCCCCATCCACCCCAAAATGACGACGAAAAGGCGCTCCGGTCAATTAATGATCTATGTAGTCGGTTTAGTATTGAGGCAATTGCGGTTGGTAATGGCACAGCGGGAAGGGAGACCATGGATGTCCTTAAGAAAAATCCATTACCAGGAAATCCAGAGATATTTCTGGTCAATGAAAATGGTGCTTCCATTTATTCGGCATCTGATCTCGCCCGGGAAGAATTTCCTGACTACGACATTACCGTTAGAGGCGCTATCTCGATCGGTCGAAGATTGATGGATCCTCTTGCAGAACTTGTAAAAATCGACCCAAAATCGATTGGAGTTGGTCAATATCAGCATGACGTCAATCAACGCTTGTTACAGGATAGTCTGAACAAAACGATCAGCAGCTGTGTTAATCTGGTAGGAGTTAATATAAATACAGCAAGTAAACATCTCCTCCAACACATCTCGGGTCTTGGAAATACTTTGGCCCAAAACATCGTTGAGCACCGGAGGGAAAATGGGCCTTTTAAAGATCGTCAATCAATCCTAACCGTGACACGACTGGGTGCAAAGGCCTTCGAACAATGTGCTGGATTTCTTAGAATTAGAGATGGACACAATCCATTAGATAATACCGCTGTGCATCCTGAGTCTTACGCTATTGTGCATCAAATGGCCCGAGATCTGAATTGTAAAATCGACGAACTAATAAATAGTCCCGAAAAACGGAAAGGGATTGAGCCGGGTAGATATGTAAATGAAAAATTTGGATTGCCAACTCTGAAAGATATTCTAAGTGAATTGGAGAAACCTGGTTTGGACCCACGGGGAAAGGCGAAAGTATTTGAATTTCACTCCGGCATAAAGACAATCGAAGACCTCGAGATCGGCATGCAGGTACCGGGTCTGGTCACTAATAACACCAAGTTTGGAGCATTTGTCAACATTGGTGTTAAACAAGATGGGTTAATTCATATATCGCAAATGGGTGGCAATGACCTTCATCTCGATGATCAGATTATGGTTAAAATATTAGAAATTGATGTGCCAAGAAAACGAATTAATTTGAAATTTTTGGAAGCTCTTTGATTATTATTTAGATCTTTTGCAGGAGTTTAGTCTGGAATATTAATTGGAAAAGAATATCATTTAGGTTTCCATTTCTAAAAGCGGAGAGCAAATTCATCTCTGGTCTCCAAGCGCAAAACAATAGTACTTATCACCTGCTTTCGTACCTGGCTTACCTCCCCCACCTCCGGCAATGACGACATATTGTTTACCATCAATCATGAATGTAGCAGGAGTAGCATATCCTCCAGCATCCAATTGGTATTCCCACAGTAATTGTCCGTTTGCGGCATTATAAACATGAAATCGCTCATCCATGGATGCACCGATAAAAATCAACCCACTTTTAGTGATTATCGGCCCTCCCATATTAAAAGTCCCCGTTGATGGTATGCCTCGCTTTTCCAATTCGGGATAGGTTCCCAGCGGAACTTGCCATTCAATTTTACCTTCATCCAAATTGATCGAGGTGAGCATGCCCCAGGGTGGTTCATTTGCAGGAAATCCTTCGGGATCTTTAAACTCATTGTGTCCAGTCGCTATAAACGGAATTTCAGCCGGAAAGCTACTTTGCATTTTTTCGATCTCCAACTTGTCTTCGTGACCCTCATCTCTTAAAAAAGCTATGATGGCTTTTTTTTCGTCTTCGCTCAATGTAGCATGTGCTGGCATTTGTCCCTTGCCGAGAGCCAATACTTGAGAATTTCGGCATCGGTGCGTTGACTAACGACTTCCCGAAGGGCATTTAACGCCACCAGTGCAGGATTGGACGAGAGTGACATGGAGTGACATTGCGTGCAAAGCGACTGAAAAATGTTTTCCAAATTGAAACCTGGTAGTTTCTTTGGTTGGAGCCGCAGGGACCATTGATATCCATTCTGCCTCATTGCTGCAGTTGACATAGAGCCGCCGGTGTTGGGGATCATAGGCAGCCCCACCCCAGTCTGTACCTCCATTAAACTGTGGCATTATCACCGAAGGTTTTATCCTGGAGGAGTAAAAATGCGGCCAGTCACCATCTTGGACAATCTGACTCTAACACTATCGGCTGAAGAGATATTGATATTTGTCAAATTGTTAATGTCAAAATTTTGGCCGGCATACCTTAATGCTTCAATTGGAAATGGCTGAGTGGCCCAGGTTTTTTCTCCCGGTATGTCACTTTGGGGTACCGCAATTTCTTCGACGGGGAAAAGGGGTTCTCCTGTTTCCCGGTTCAAAATAAAAAGATGACCCATTTTGGTAGGTTGAGCTAATGCATCGATTTGGTGCCCATCTTTTTGAATGGTGACAAGGTTCGGTGGACAAGGAATATCATAGTCCCAAATATCATGATGCACTGTTTGGTAGTGCCACAGTCGTTTGCCCGTTCTTGCATCAAGAGCCAAAATACAATTTGAATAAAGGTTAGCTCCGTGCCGATTACCTCCATAATGATCATAGGTTGCAGACCCGGTGCCACAATAGACCACTCCCCTAGCCTCATCCAAAGTGAATCCGCCCCACACATTGGTACCTCCTGCCCAGGTCCACGCATCCGGAGGCCATGTTTCATATCCTTCTTCGGCCGGTTGAGGTATGGTATGGAAAGTCCATTCCAGGTGACCGGATTGCACGTTATAAGCACGAATATGTCCTGGAGCCGCGGCGCCTGGTCCTTCTCCCAAGGTTGATCCAAGGATAAACTTATCTTCAAAAATAATTCCGGGTGTCGCTGCTGTCACCCAGGCATGTCTGACATTTCGTCCCAGTCCTTCATAAAGATCAACCTGACCATTTTCCCCAAAAGTTGAATCAAGGGTCCCCGTTAGTGCGTTAATGCTGTAAAGAAAAGAACTCCTCACAAAAAGAATCCTGGCCTTTTCGCCTTCAGCCCAGTAGGTTACTCCCCGATTTACACCTCCACCCTGAACGTCGGGATTAAAATTCCATAATTCTTCACCGGTATCGGCTTTGAGTGCCACTAGTTTCAAACTTGGTGTGGTCAAATACATGGCGCCATCAATGATGAGCGGATTGCATTCGATCGTACTCCGAGCTGAGTTGTCTCCACAAGAATAAGTCCAGGCTAGTCGCAATTGACCAACGTTTTCTTTGGTAATCTGATCCAATGGCGAATATTTGCTACCTATGGCATCCCCACTGTACAGTGGCCAGTCTGCATTGGTACGAAGATCAACCTTGCACCCCAGCAATAGCAAGCCATAGACCATGTAACAAATAATTAAAAGTCTCATCACGATTGAGATGGTTCGTCTTGTGTAAATTAAAACAAAATCGGGATGTGTAGGTCATCGTCCAAAAAAGGAAAATGCCGGCAGCAATAGTATTAATGACAACATCAAGTAATCACAGTACTAGTTAAAATCACGACCGGTCTTAGGGCAGAAACTCACTGTAGCTGTACTTTGAATAGAGAATTTGCTAGTCTGCAAATGATGTGATGGATCCCAGTCCAGATGGACCTTACCATCCGAAATTCGTAGAAAGGTTCGTAATCATGCGACAGCGATATGCTTCCTCCTACTTATTTAGCCAGTAAATAGAAACATTAAGTGCCAAGGCAAAAGAGACCCAAAGCAGATAAGGTACCATGAGATATGCTGCGAATCTATTAATTGGAAAAAAGCGCTTGATACATAATATGATCAATATCCATAAGATGATAATGATCACTAATGCTCCACCCGGCGAACGGGCGCCAAAAAATATAACCGACCAAAATCCATTGAGGACCAGCTGGGCCAGAAACAACATGACAGCATTTTTCACCACTTCCCGCTCCCACCCTGCATGCCAGATAATTCCTATCGCCACGCCCATCATCACATATAAAGTGGTCCATACAGGAGCAAATATCCAGTTAGGAGGATTGAAGGAAGGTTTCAATATACCCGGATACCATGAACTTAATGCCTCTGTAGTGGGCAAACTGCCGATATAGCCAACCATCACGCAAGTTATTACTGCAATTAGTATCTTAGGCCAAAGTAATCTTAGGATCATTAGGTGCTTTTTTGTGTTACCAACTTGTTTGGATATTTGACATAGAATATCTGAAAATATAATACTTCTGTTCTAGAAATGTTCCGCATTGATCAGAGAAAATTTAATTCAAAAGGGAAAATCTTATGGATCATATATCTAATATCATCATTTATTCAATGATCGCGCTTGCTTCAGGAACTCTCGGTAATGAGCTTCTTCAGGCACAACCAATCTCCAAGGATCCAACAAATCCCCACTATTTACACTACAAAGGGAGTCCGGTATTACTGATTACCTCAGCAGAACATTATGGCGCCATCCTTAACCTGGATTTTGACTACAAAGTATATTTACAAACTATGGCTGATGAGGGCATGAACTACACCCGTATCTTTACCGGAAGTTATGTGGAAGTAGCTGGAAGCTTTGGAATTGCCAATAATACTCTGAGTCCGGAAGCTGGGAGATTTCTAGCCCCCTGGAGTAGAACTACTGAGCCCAGTCTTTACGAAAACGAAGGTAAATTCGATCTTGGTCAGTGGGATTCGGAGTATTTCAAAAGGTTACATGATTTCATGATCATGGCCGGAAAATTGGACATCATTGTCGAGGTTACTTTTTTCTGTGCAACCTATCAAGATGCTTATTGGATCCGACATCCATTTAATCCTGGTAATAATGTTAATGGTCTTGGCGATCTGACCAGACAAGAATTTAACACCCTAAAAAATGAAAAGGTCGTAAAATATCAACAAGACTTAGTACGAAAACTCACTCAAGAACTCAACCCTTATGACCATGTATTTTTTGAAATCTGCAATGAACCCTGGGCTGACAACGGTGTTGATGTAACCTTTCTGCATAAGACATTGATTCCGCCGGAAAATTCTTTGGGGTGGCTCTTGTGGGCAAGTTCTGCTGCTCCGCGTACCTTGGCATGGCAAAGAGAAATAGCTCGTACATTTGTTGAAGGTGAAAAAGACCTCCCTAAAAGACACTTACTCGCCCAAAACTACAGCAACTTCAAAGAATCGATCACCGTAGTTGAAGACAATATCGATATTCTAAATTTTCACTATGCTTGGCCGGAATCGGTTACCCAAAATTATGGGTGGAACCGTCCGGTCAACTTTGATGAGTCTGGTTTTGCCGGCAGTCACGATACTACTTATTTGAGACAGGCCTGGGCTTTTATGTGTTCAGGTGGAGCGATCTTTAACAGCCTGGATTATTCATTTTATCCAGGCAAGGAAAATGGCAGCGGAAGTAATGAAGCCCCTGGAGGGGGAAGTCCGAGCCTAAGGAGACAACTTAAGTTTTTGTCAGAATTCTTAAATTCCTTTGAATTTGTGAGAATGAAGCCCAGTGAACATCTCATTCTGCATAGTCCGGGCATGGTGAGTTACTGTCTGGTTGATCCCGGAAAGTCATATGCTATTTATTGTGAGGGAAGAAATCAGGGATTATTGGATTTGGATTTGCTAGTGGGATCCTATGAATTGAAAATCTATTCACCGGATGACGGACACTTATTATTGGAAGAAAATATTGAGCATGTGGGTGGAAAAATTGCGCTTACTATTCCTACACATTCCAGGATTGCAATTTCCCTTCAGAAAATCTAGTTTCATTGGAATAGATTGTTGCTCCTTTTGTCATGCTTAGTTACTGCGTGATCCACAATACGAGTTAATACTATTGCACAACTGAATAAGTTTCCTTAACATTAATCAACTAAATGGAGACACGAAATGACAAAAAATCCGATAAATTGGTTTGAAATACCGGTTAAAAATCTGAGTCGAGCTGCTTCTTTTATGAGAAGGTACTTCAATGCAAATTATCCATCCAGGATTTTGGCGATCTAAAAATGGCATGGTTTCCTTCAAACCGTGATGCTCCGGGTTCTGCCGGATCTTTAGTAGAGCAGGAGTCTTATATTCCCTCGCATGAAGGTAGCATGGTCTATTTTAACGTTGACGATATAGAAAAGTCTTTATCGAGCGTGACTGCTTATGGGGGCAAAGTATTGTATCCTAAAAGGAACATTGGCGAATTTGGCTATGTAGCACATTTTGAAGATTCGGAGGGTAATCGGGTTGCTCTGCATTCGGACCACTAATCGAACCAAAACAAATCTATTCAGTGAGCTTATTGAGCAGCCCGTCGAATACCATTCCATGAAAAGGCCACACCGCATACCAGTACAAACGGCCTAAAATCCCTTTCGGCCGAAAAGTCGCGGTTTGAATGAGAGTATTCTCCACAATATTAAATTCTAACCAGGCTTCACCTGGCAACTTCATTTCCGCAAAAAGCAGCAACCTGCCCTCTTCTCTGTTGCTATATAAAACTCGCCAGAAATCGATTGCATCGCCTACATCAACAAGTTCTGGATGAGTCCGTCCTCGTCGTAATCCTACCCCTCCAAATATTCTGTCGATAAAGCCTCTAAACTTCCAGAGCCAATTGGCATAATACCAACCAGTCTCCCCTCCAATTTTCCAAATTCTTTCACGGCATTTCTCAGAGGAAGTAATTTGGGTGGACCTTTTCTCGATCAGACATCCGTAAGTGGGTACATGAATAAGTTCGGAGATATCTTGCTCAAATCGTCCACTAACTAACGAGTCCTTCCAACTTGAGAGGACTTGATTATCTCCAATGGCTGAAAAAGTGCTCTCTAATGCTTGTTTATAGGTCATCGGTTTTATACCTAGTTTTTCATTGAGGTCTGAATCTCGACATACAACCTCCACTTTCATACTATCTACCAACGCCAATGCCAGTTTAAAAGAGGTGGAGGTTACAAAATACAACCAATAGGAAGACAAACGTGGGGTCATCACTGGCACTGTGAAAATATATCTCTTCAAAGACCTTACTTCAGCATAGACCATCAGCATCTCTTTGTATGTTAAAATATCCGGGCCTCCGACATCAAAGTTGCGGTTAAATGTTTCCTTATTACCAAGGCAGCCGGTCAGAAAAGATAACACATCAGTAATGGCAATTGGCTGGCAGCGAGTGTCCAACCATCTGGGAGCAATCATCACCGGCAGTTTTTCTACTAAATCCCGAATGATCTCGAAAGAAGCTGAGCCTGATCCAATAATAATTCCAGCACGTAATGTTGTGAGGCTATAATCACCCAGAGCGAGTTCCTCCTCGACCGCCTTTCTAGACTTTAAATGTTCCGAAAGTGAATTTTCATTCACTATGCCACTGAGGTAGATCACCTGTTTTATTCCTGACGATTGTACCCATTCTCGGAAGTTCTTAGCCACTCGAATCTCCAAGTTGGCATAATCGGAGGAACTAGACATGGAATGCATTAGATAAAAAGCGGCATCTACTGGTTTATGTAAACTTTGGAGCGTATCTAAATTTAAGAAATCCACCTCGACGACCTCAATTTTCTCTTTGATTGAAAGCGTAGGATTAAAACGCCTGCTATCTCTTACACAACATGTCACCTTATGACCATTTGCTACTAAAACTGGAAGTAGCCTCTTGCCAATATAGCCGTTAGCACCGGTTAATAAGATCTTCATGGTCAAATGAACAGATGATCCGTCGTAAGTGTTCTCAAAGCCAGTACAAATGGAGGTGAACGAGCCAAAACAAAAATATTAGATACTAAAACTTGCACAATTGATAGTAATGCTATTATCTTTGTTTAGACAGAGACAACAATGCAGGATATACCCTCACATATAAATCTGGCGGTCAGCGACCGTATTTTTCTTAAAAATCCCGAATCTAGTGAATTGGGCAAAAAGATCATTAGCGGTAGCATTGAATTGATTGATGAGATGGGCATCGAAAACTTCACATTTCGTAAGTTGAGTCAACACATAGACTCGACGGAGGCCTCTATTTACCGATACTTCGAGAGTAAACATCGATTGCTACTCTATCTGATTGCCTGGTATTGGAGTTGGATTGAATTTAGACTGCTCTATCTGATAGCCAACATAGAAGATCCTGAAGAAAAACTAATGCGAGCGATCAGACTCTTAACTGAAAAAAATGAAGTGGACACAAAATTTCTTCATGTCGACGAAGTCAAACTGCATCGGATAGTAATTTCCGAGTCGTCAAAAACATATTTGACCAAGGAGGTTGACCATGAAAATAGTGAAGGACTATTTAAAGCCTACAAACAGCTCGTAGGAAGAGTCAGTGAGATTATTCTTGAGATTCACCCCACCTTCGATTATCCGCACATGCTGGTATCGACCGTTATTGAAGGAGCTCATCATCAGCGCTTTTTTGCTGATCACCTCCCGAAACTGACAGACCAATTACATGGTGAAGACTCAATCATCAAATTTTATCAGAATCTAGTTTTTAGTTGTATAAAGTCTACTTGCAATTGATGGATAAAAATAACTCTTCAAAAAGCGGTTATCGAGTCTTTTGGACCATTTTGCTAGTGAGTATATTCAGCATTGGTACGATACTTAGCATACATCAAATTATAGAGACAACCAAAGATTTGTGCGAGATCTTGCAGGATGGCGAAAATGATATTAAAAAAAATCGTTTTAGTTTTGGCAATCTCGAGGAGGACGAGCTACAAATATTGGTTTTTAATTGTAATTTCAGATTGTCCATCATAGGTGGTGAATTTAATCATGGTGTAACTCAATTTACTCCTTATCCAATCCAAGTGGTTACTCCACCACCCGAATTTATCTAAACTGATAAAGTCCGTACGGAGAAGTACGACCATAAATCGATATGTCATAAATATAAATTGACCATGACTCGATTTGTATTTTAATTGGCTTCTATTTTTCCAGTGAATAGATCAGTCAGATTTAGATAATTACTTAAGATATTTTAAAAAATGAATCTAAAAAATGATGGTAGCATACTTGCTACCTTACGAAACGACTTACCTGCCAGTATTGTGGTATTCTTTGTTGCCGTACCGCTTTGTCTTGGTATTGCACTCGCATCCGGAGCTCCTTTATTTGCGGGAATCATCGCTGGTGTCGTGGGCGGAATCGTGGTTGGTGTGGCCAGTGGTTCGCCATTGGGTGTCAGCGGACCAGCTGCTGGTTTGGCGGTGATCGTATTGAGCAGTATTGAGAGTCTAGGTGGCTGGGAAATATTCTTAGTGGCTGTCGTTGTAGCCGGGATTATCCAGATTTTACTTGGATATTTAAAATTAGGGACAATCGAGACCTCTGGTGGCCGTAATTGCTGGGATACTTCTTAATCTTGCCTATCGGTGTGGCTTACTCAATTTTACATTAAAAGAAACGCAGGTCGTCCAAATACCGGTAGCTGGTAGTGCAGCGGATTTCTTTCGACAATTCACCATACCGGATTTTTCTCAATTGACCAATCCGCAGGTGTACATGGTCGCATTGGTAATCGCAGTGATTGCAAGCCTGGAGACATTATTATGTGTAGAAGCAACAGATAAATTAGATCCGGACAAAAGAGTCACACCCACCAATCGTGAACTCAAAGCTCAGGGACTGGGAAATATTGTATCCGGATTAATTGGCGGATTACCCATTACCCAGGTAATTGTGCGGAGCAGTGCCAACATCACCTTTGGTGGCAAATCAAAAGTATCGGCAATTATTCATGGATTTCTTCTATTAATCAGCGCGATAGCTATTCCCAGTATTCTTAATTTAATCCCACTTGCTACGCTGGCTGCCATTCTTTTTGTTGTTGGTTACAAACTGGCTAAGCCGGCTGTATTTAAGCAGATCTACCAACAAGGTCGGGAACAGTTTGTGCCATTTGTAGTAACTGTTGGGGCCATCTTATTAACTGATTTACTAAAAGGTATTATGATAGGAATGGGCTTTGCGATTTTCTACATACTGCGCAATAATTTTAAGAATCCATATTATATCTGGAAAAATGGTCATGAGCAGCGAGAAGAATACCATGTTACTCTTTCAGAGGAAGTCACTTTTTTAAACAAAGGCAGTCTTCTTCAAATGCTCAACCATGTGCCTGCCAATTCGAAAGTGATTATTGATGGCACCCGGTCAAAGAGTATCCATTACGATATTATTGAAATCATTGAAAACTATCTAATACACGCCAAATCGATCGGAGTCACAACCGAAGTAAAGGGCATCAAATTAAATAACCAAGATTAAAACTAATTAAATGAGAACATTAACGAAAGAAATTCAGGACTCTCTCAATCCCGTTCAATGCATAAAACTTTTACAGGATGGGAATCAGCGATTTGTGAATAATCTCAAATTCAACCGAAATCTGTTACAGCAGGTAAACGAGACTTCCGATGGTCAACATCCATTTGCGGTTATTTTGAGTTGTATTGACTCACGAACCTCAGCTGAACTTATTTTTGACCAGGGATTAGGTGACATTTTCAGCGTACGCATCGCTGGAAATATTTTAAACGACGATATATTGGGCAGCATGGAGTTTTCCTGCAAAGTAGCTGGGGCAAAAGTTGTGATGGTTTTAGGCCATACCAAATGTGGGGCAATAAAGGGTGCATGTGATAGCGTGAAACTAGGAAATCTGACCACCCTGCTGGACAAAATAGTGCCGGCAATTGATGAAGAGAAGTCGATAAGTCAGAACCGTAACTCATCTAACAGTGAGTTTGTTGACAAGGTTGCATCGATCAATGTTCATTTGACCATTGAGCAAATTTTAGAAAGAAGTCCTATTTTGAATCAAATGTATCACCAGAAGGAAATCGATATCATAGGAGGTATGTACGATGTAGAAACTGGTGTTGTTGAATTCATGAAATAGGTGATTATGAATCGTACTCTTCTGATTTTATTTCTAGGACAGCTGGCCGCTCCCCTTGTTGCTCAGGGGGAGTTCGGCAACTGGATGATGTATTTTGGTCAGAATCGAATTTCACACAAGTTCAGTATACATTCTGAAGTTCAATATCGCCATCATACGATTCTTCCAACTGACGTGGAGCAATTGCTACTCCGCATGGGTCTAAATTACCACGTTGCATCCAATGCTATACTTACTGCAGGTTATGGTTATATTACTTCCTATGATTTTGATGGTGATTATCGAATGGCAGATAAAAAAGAGCACCGGATCTGGCAACAATTTCTATTGACCAATCAATTGGGAAGAATCAAGTTTGAGCATCGTTATCGGATAGAACAAAGATGGGTTGACCAAATATACAGTAGCAGATTTCGCTACCGATTGATGGCATTCATACCGTTAAATCGATCAGTGATTGAGCCAGGTGCCTGGTTTTTAGGCGTTTATGATGAGGTGTTTTTGAATACAAAAAATACGTTTTTTGATCGAAATCGTTTGTTTGGAGGGTTTGGTTATCAGCTTTCCAAGGCATCCAGTTTTCAACTGGGTTTCCTGAATCAGCGGGTTAACACATTCGGTAAATGGTATCTACAAATGGCTGTGACCTTCAATCCCGATCTTCGCAAGAAATCAAGTTAGATATTCTTTGCAGAAGACCATTGCTACACGAATCATCGACTGAACTTAACAAAATCAGAAATATTTAACAAGTGCTTAGGACATATTTACTCCTCGATACACGTATTACTAAAAGCACTATGAAAACAGCAAATATTCTCCTGGTCATTTTTGCCTTTGTGGCGATCGGTATCTATTCGAAGTATTTTAAAGCATTCATTCGGCATAGAATAGCCCGAGCGTGAGCTATCAGATTGCACTACATCAGGTCATACAGTTAGCGAGCCAAACTGGCGTGAGACTATGGAATTGATGTCCGGGATTCACCCTCGGTATTGTTTAACCTTTCAGCCGCTGCCAGGGTCGAACTTCCTTCGGCCTACGGCCTCAGTCAGTCCGACCCTGGCTAGTCCTTCGAGACTGACACACTTTTTGAAACAGTCCCTTCCACTTTCCACTCTTCCACTCTTCCATCATCCCACCATTCCAACTTTCCATCATTCCACCTTCCCACCTTCCTTCATTCCACCTTTCCACTCTTCCACTCTTCCATCATCCCACCATTCCAACATTCCAACCTTCCATCATTCCAACCTTCTATCATTCCAACATTCCACCTTTCCACCATTCCTCCTTTCCACTCTTCCATCATTCCAACAATTCCACCTTTCCACTCTTCCAACATTCCAACATTCCACCTTTCCACCTTTCATCGCTTTGTAAAAGATTGATCCGCTTTATAGATTCATAACCCGAATCCACACAATTTCCGCTATCTTGGCATTGTATAAAACCCCTGTTTTTATGAAGCGAAACGCAGCCTCTGCTTTTTTTCTCGTATTACTCTTTGCCGTAACGCTTACTTTTTTTGGCCTGATTAAGGACTACCTTTTGGCAGTGTTTTGGGCGGTTGTTCTGGCCCTTTTATTTCGCACAACACAGGATAAGATATTAATGAGGGTGCGTCATCAGAAAAACCTTGCAGCAGGCCTAACTTTGATGGGCATCGTCTTGATAGTGATCCTGCCACTGTTTTTCATCGGTTATGCGGTGACCGGTGAGGCGATTGCATTCTACAATAAAATAGACTCCGGGGAGATCAACATCAAAGACAAACTGGACAACCTGAAGAATCAGTGGCCGGTGGTTGAAGGTTTTCTGGAAAGACTGAACCTCGATGTGACCCAAATTCGTAGCTCATTCAATGAGGCTATTGCCAATGCTTCGAAGGCGTTAGCAAGTTCAATTTTAAATTTCACTCAAAATATTATTGGATTTCTCATTCAGTTATTCATTATGCTGTACATCTTATTCTTCTTTTTGAGAGACGGTCGCGAGCTGGTGAAGAAATTGGTTTGGGTGTTGCCAATTGGCGATGACAAGGAGTGGGCTCTGATCAGGCGATTTGAAAGTGTCGCAAGAGCAACAGTCAAGGGAAGTCTGGTGGTAGCTATGACTCAAGGCATTGCCGGTGGTCTCCTTTTTGCAGCTGTTGGCATACCTGGAGCAGTACTTTGGGGGGTACTGATGACCATCGTATCTCTCTTGCCTTTGGGCAGCGGAGTTATATGGTTACCTGCAGCTATAATTCTTTTTGCCCAGGGCGAAATCACAAGGGCTGTTGTTGTCTTCGTAGTTGGAGCTTTAATTATTGGACTGCTGGATAATTTTCTCCGACCGAGATTAGTAGGCAACGATACGAAGATGCCTGATTATCTGATTTTACTCTCGACTTTGGGTGGACTGGCCTGGGTGGGTATTTCAGGTTTTGTCCTTGGACCAATCATCGCAGCCTTTTTATTACTTGCTGGGAAATGTTAGGTGAAGGCACTAGAGAGGAGCATCATGAAAAGCCGAGATAAGAGACTCCATAGATATCGCTGTGATTTCGTAATGGTCTGACTCTTCGGTAAATGGTGGATCTACTTGAAGTACCTGCCCCGCACCAAGAGAATTTCCTTCCTCCAAAAAGTAAACCAATGGCTCCAAATCAAGGTAATCCACCGGATCATTGACAGCATCTTCAAAAAAATCATAAAGCTCAACCTCAAGATCTTCAATATCTCCGGTATCTATGACCAACCGCCAGACACTGCCCATCCTGATAAAAAATTGATCGCCCAGGCAATCCTGAGCGAACGGGATGTCAGTCTCCCTGAGATTAGAAAAAGAACGATGCAAGGCCCAGTCGCCTTTCCAAACCTTTCGAAGGGAATGCCAATCGGGTTCGGACACACAGCCTCGTATGTGTAATCCTCCCTGAAAAGTAACCAGTCCATTGATATCCTGATAAAATGATTTGAGGTCATCGGGCAGCAAAGACCACAATGATTGGTCAGTCATTGATTCCCCAAGATAGATCGTACCCTTAAACTCCATCTTTTTATCAGAAGACATCTTCATCTTTGTTGTGATTTACCTCAACCTTTGACTTCCATTTTCCGGTCCCAGATTCGCAGAGTACTTGTTTCAATGAAACCATAAGCTTCCGTATTAAGTTCTGTTCAGAATCGAATTAATCAGAGTTACCATTACTTTTGGCCGTCGCTTTACTCTTGATATAATTCAATACCCTGCGGGCTGTTTTTCGTTTTATTTCTTTCTCCAGCGTCCGATTTATTTTATCTAATGAATATTGAAATTTGAATGTAATTGCATCCTTCTTTATCTCTACGATTCGCAAATAGAAAGATTTAGGATCAATCTCCTTTTTGTAGATTTCAAGCTCTCGAATTAGATTTTCTTCCAATTCTTCGACAGTACCTTTAAAACTGGCATTTAGCTCAAATGGAATACTAACCCGTTTAATTTCACCTTTTGTGTAGTTGATGATCTCACTATGATAGGCTTTATCGTTAGATATATAGATGACATCTTCGTCTTCGTTGACTAGTGCAAGTTTAGTCAGGGTCAAGTCCACTACCTTTCCTTTCTGGTCGCCAATCTTCACGTAGTCTCCGATAGAAATTTGTTTTGAAAAAACGATAACGAATCCCGCAATAATTGATGAAATGAATTCTTTAGAAACAATGGCTATAGCGGCTGCAACTATGCTCAGCGATGTAAATAATGTCCCAAAGTCGATTCCCCATAGACTCATTAAAAAAAAGACGACAGCCATGGCTATGATCAAAACATAGATATTCTGCACCCCAGTGGTAATGTTATCCTGACTGTTGTACCGCATTCCCTTCCTGATCCGGTAGATCAGCATCATCACGGACAGGGCAAAGTTTAACCCACTTGCAAAAAATAAAAATCCAAAAACCTTGTACATGAAGCCTGACCATGGCTGATCTAAGTGCGAGAATGGATGGGTCCACCAAAGGAAAGCCAGAAATAAGACGACGACCATCTTGCCCACCAGTGTAAAAAGGACTTTTCGAGCCATGGTAAAATATTAGATTTCGCCGCAAAGGTCGGTATTTTTTAGCGATCTGGAAGGTCAATTCGGTTATATGACAGTCAAAGTCGTATAAAACCCTAAACATTGTCGATCAGCGAAATAAGAGGGACAATAAGATAACCTCTCTAGCGTCTATGCTCAAAATCATTAGTTTTGCAACCATCTAAAAAATTTTACGTTTAATGGATCGTATGATAAAGCCAAATTTTCGATATTTCCAATTAAGCCTTACTGCTCTGTTGATCATGGTGCAAACGGGCTGTGCTCAGCAATTTCCAGACTTGACAACCAGTGATCTCACGCTCGGGGTTGAAACGGTGTCAACCGATTTTAGCAATCCATGGAGTTTCACTTTTCTACCAGATGGCGATCTTCTTGTCACTGAAAAAGAAGGTAAACTGTATCGACTCTCTTCAGATAAAAAAACGGAAATCAGTGGCTTACCAGATATCTACGTAAGAGGCCAGGGTGGGCTTATGGATATCGAGCTCCATCCTGACTACACCAATAATGGTTGGATTTACTTCGCCTATGGTTCAAGCACCTCCCGAAGCAGTGGTGGAAATACTACGGTGTCTCGAGCTAGATTACGAGGCACTGAGTTGGTGGACCTTGAAGACATATTTAAGGCGGTGCCAGAAAGCAGCAGAGGTCAGCATTGGGGAGGTCGCATCGTCTTCGATACTAAAGGATATTTATATCTTTCGGTTGGTGACCGGGGTGCCAGGGACGAGAATCCGCAAAGCCTGTCAAATCACTGCGGCAAGATACACCGGCTGCATGATGATGGTTCGATTCCCTCAGACAACCCTTTCCGTGGACAAAATAATGTCGCGGAATCAATCTTTACCTATGGGCATCGAAATCCACAGGGCATGGCTCTGCATCCGGGCACAGGTGAAATCTGGGCCCATGAACATGGACCTCAGGGCGGTGACGAACTAAATGTCATTCGCGCCGGTAATAATTATGGCTGGCCGGTGATCACCTACGGCATCAATTATAGTGGTACAAAAATTACCGATATCGCTGAAAAAGAAGGTATGCAACAGCCGGTAACCTACTGGGTGCCCTCCATTGCTCCCTGTGGAATGACTTTCGTGACTAGTTCTAAATATCCAGAGTGGAATGGCAGTATATTGCTAGGATCATTAAAGTTCAATTACATTCACCGTGTCAAGTTAGAAGGTGAGAAGGTCATTTTTCAGGAAAAATTATTAGATGGCTTTGGCCGTATACGCTCCATCAAGCAAAGCCCTGACGGACTTATTTATTTCTCCGTAGAAGGAAAGGGCATTTTCAAAATAAATCCCACAACTTAATGAAACTCGTAGCACTTCCTGTCCTTTTCTTTTTATTATGGCAATTTCCTCAGGATGACAAACTCATGCAGAGTATGAAGCGAGGTGAGGCTATATACGAGGATTTTTGCATAAATTGTCATATGCATGAAGGTGAAGGTGTGCCCGGTGCCTTTCCCCCACTCGCCCGAGCTGACTACCTATTGCAAAAAAGACAAGAGTCAATCCACGCCGTTAAATTTGGTCAAAAAGGTGAAATAACTGTGAATGAGGTCAAATACAATAATATCATGCTTCCCCTCTATTTATCAGATGAAGAAGTTGCAGACGTTATGAACTATGTACTTAATAGCTGGGGAAATAAAGGTGAATTTGTCACCCTAGAAGAGGTAAAAGCAGTGATTGAATAAATCAAAAATCTGCAATCAGAAATCCTAGTACTCACTTTCTAAAATAGCATATCGATAATTATCCACCCACTCACCATGAATTGGTAGTATTTCCTTCCTCTTCCTTCTCGCTGCATACCCAATCTTTCTAATAGTTTAATTGATCGCGCATTACATACAGCAACACCAGCACTAATTCTGTGTAAATTAAGATCCCCAAATCCAAATGCCAGCGTTGATTTTAAAGCCTCATAGGCAAACCCATTTCCCCAATATTCCGGAAATAAGCTATAGTGAATTTCCCCACTACGAAATCGTTCTGCAGCAAGGCTAAATCCTGTGATTCCAATGACTTCCAGATCTGTTTTTCGTCTGATTGTCCATTCAAACAGACTACGTCTGTGGTTCGCCCGATCTTCAATTGGTCCCGCCATAATAGCCCGGGTCACTTCTGGATTACCAGGTATGCCGACAGTGTTAAACTGTTCTACCATCGGCTCGCAATGCAAGGCATGTATGACTGGGATATCATTCCAATCGGTTTCCATTAAACGCAATCTTTTGGTCTCAAGATCCATCGTTGAAGTCTAATTGTAAAACCGATAACAGTCATTTCTTTTTTTTAGTTTTCAATTTCTGTTCCATTTTCTCAATTTCTCCCATTAGTAAGTTGATATCCTTCTGATAATCAGCGGATTCTGTCAGTATGCTATTCCGATCATCTTTTGATAGTTCAAGCACTGAAATCGGTTTATCTAACCATGATTCGATTTCACGTAGAAGATCTTTTTCATTCTCGCTACAAAAAGATATAGCCAGACCCTTTCGCTCTCCCCTACCCGTTCGCCCCACTCGATGTACGTAGTATTCGGTTTGTTCCGGAATATCATAATTCACCACAAGTGCTACTTCCGGAATATCAATACCACGGCCACTCACATCCGTTGCAATCATAATTAAGCTTTCACCCTTTTTAAATTGATCTAAAGTAAGAGATCGATCCTTCTGCGTCATATCACCGTGCATCATCGTGCTTTCAATTCCAACTCTTCTCATCGCCTTTGAAATCCTCTCAACCCGCACTTTTGTGCGTACAAAAACCAATATCTTTTTTGTAACATGCTGCTTAATTAGTTTTTCCAGATAAAATCGCTTTTCATCCGGCTCTAAAAAGAGTACACAGTGTTCTACATTTTTTGAAACAGGATCTTTAGGTGATATTTGTATACGAATTGGATTTTGTACTAATGAATAAGCCACCTTTTTGATGGCATCATCTATCGTGGCTGAAAAGAATAGGGTTTGCTTTTTCTTGGGCAGAAATCTAGTCAGATCACGAATGTCTTTGATAAATCCCAGATTAAGCATGTGATCTGCTTCGTCAAGAATAAGAATCTCTACAAATTGAAGATCTAAATGAGACTGTGCCCGTAAGTCAAACAGACGACCTGGTGTCGATACCAGGACATCTACACCTTGTTTTAGCGTAGCAATTTGCGACTCTTGCTCCACACCGCCATATAGTGCCATGGTATGGATGGGCGTACCCTTAGAAAGAGAAGAAAATACCCCAGCCACCTGGGCTGCTAACTCATGGGTAGGTACCATGACCAGGCATCGGGGAGAACGCCCTTTCGTATTTCTCCTTGGCTGCGTTGTTAAAATGTGGAGTACAGGAATAACAAATGACGCAGTTTTACCTGTTCCCGTCTGAGCAATCGCCATGACATCTTCTCCCTTTAAAATCGAGGGAATCGCTTTGTATTGGATATCCGTTGGCCTGAGGTAACCGGCCCGGCTCAAATTGTCTTTAATAGCGTCTATTATGAAATAGTCAGTAAATCGCATAAATCTTAAAGGGCAAAGATAACATCTAAGCGTTAAGCCCACTTTAATTTGTCGGCAGATCACATGCAAGAAAAAGTTAACAGAGGTCGAAAGTTTGACTGGCCAGGGAAAGAAGTCGGAATATGGGTTTATTTTATAGCAAACCAATCTTCATCCGCCCCCAGAAGGCTGATGAAATACTCACCTCGCGCCGATTAATGAAAAAATAAATGCTTACTATAACATGATGTTGCCGTTCTCACCGTTTCTGGTTTTGCTGATCCTCTGTCAGTTACAACCTCCGGTCGCTTCCTTCGTCTCGCCGCACCAGAAACGACGATTTACGGCTTTGGCATCCAGTTGCGTAGTTCAACACCCTCTTAGATCTAAGGAGTGCAGTATGGCGGGAACTACTTGCTTTCTTGTCGAAAAAACAGATTTTCAAATTTGCAATTATCTCTGATATCGAAAGATATATTATATATATTTGATTCCTTTCGATCAATCCTTCATCGAGATTCACCTGTGGATTTGATATTAATATACAACAGAAACTTAGACCTATGACTCACCAAAGGGCTCATCGAGTATTCCTAATCTTGATAACATCTCTCGGAAGTATTACTCTTTTTGCTGCCAATCAGGAAACGCCAATTGATACCGGTTCCACGGCTTGGATGTTGGTATCTACAGCATTAGTATTGCTGATGGTGCCCGGACTAGCCATGTTTTATGGTGGTCTGGTACGGACAAAAAATGTCCTGGGCACCATGATGCATAGCTTTGTAGCGATGAGCATCATGACTATACTTTGGGTGATTATGGGCTATTCGATGTGTTTTGGTCCCAATGTATTGGGAGGATGGTTTGGATGGAATAGTGACTTTGTCTTCCTAAAGAGTCTCGATGACTCTATAATGGATGGTGGGATACCTGAATACGTATTCAGCATGTTTCAGGCAAAGTTTGCCATCATCACCCCTGCTCTAATTGCAGGTGCTTTTGCAGAACGGGTTAATTTTAAGGCATATTGTCTATTTATTGCACTATGGGGAATTCTGGTATATAATCCTTTGTGTCACTGGGTCTGGGCTGAAGATGGATTTCTTTTTAATTTGGGAGCTAATGGAGCAATTGACTTTGCAGGTGGTACCGTTGTTCACATTTCAGCAGGTATCAGTGGTTTGGTGGCCGCTATTTTCTTAGGCGTACGTCGCGGATTTCCAAAAACAAATATGCCACCGAGTAATTTAGTGATGACGATGATCGGTGGCGGATTGCTTTGGGTAGGATGGTTTGGATTTAATGCTGGAAGTTCCATATCCAGCAGTTTATTGACGGCTCAAGCACTTACCGCCACTCAGGTAGCTGCCGCAGCAGGCGCTCTAACCTGGATTATTGTTGAAGGTTGGCATCAGGGCAAAGCTACTGCACTTGGTCTAATATCCGGAGTGCTGGCTGGCTTAGTGGCGGTCACTCCGGCTGCAGGAGTGGTCCAACCATTTGGAGCCATGATGTTAGGAATTTTTGCATCGCTTTTTTGTTATGGAGGTATTTTAATTAAAAACAAATTAAAATATGATGATAGCCTTGATGCTTTCGGAATCCATGGTGTAGGCGGTATTGTAGGGGCCATTCTTCTTGTATTTTTCATACGCGATAGTTGGATGCAAGATGCTGCTGCTTCGGCCGGTGGCTCCTGGACCGTAATGCAACAACTGGGAGTGCAGGTCCTGGCAGTAGTTATTGCTCTGATATATGCGGGTGGTGGCACCCTGCTCATTTTGTGGTTTGTAAACAAAATTATCAAATTCAGAGCCCCGTCGGAAATAGAAATGCAAGGTCTGGACAGTGCATACCACGGTGAAAGTGGATATGGAATGCTTAACCCTAATTAATCTAAATTCGTATGAAACTCATAACCGCAATTATTCGGGAATCTCAATTGGACCAGGTTCGGGAGGCATTGATCGAAGCTGAAATCACCCGCATCACGGTAAGCCGGGTCTCAGGTCATGGGAGACAAAAAAGTGAATCTATTTACCGGGGTAAAAAAGTTGTACCCAGCCTTGTTCCGAAGATTAAACTTGAAATCGCCGTTAATGAGAGCTTTGTCGATATTACAGTCAATACGATTATAAAGGCTGCCAGCTCACGCGAAGGACACGCCATCGAACATGGAGCCATCGGCGACGGTAAAATTTTTATTACCCCATTGGAAGAGTGTATTCGGATCAGGACCAATGAGCGGGGTCCGGAAGCGATTTAACATTTTTCCAAAAAAATTAAAAACTGTTCCGGATTGATTTTGGTTACTTGAGAATTTTTTCCGCCTCGGAGTTGATCTTATTGGTAAAACAGACAGCCGGAGCGATATGATTTAACGAGTTCCTCCACGCAAGCTGTCTTGAACCATTTTCCAGGACCCGATATTTTGCTTATTTTGTTTTATGAGAAAATTATCCATCTATGAAAAGACGTGAAGCTTTGCAATGGACTGTTTGGACTGCCGGGATTTCCAGCTTACCGATCTCATTGGCTGCATTACAATCCTGTAAACCTACCGGTGATCCGGGGTGGACCCCTTCATATCTCAATCTGGAGGAAGCACAAATGATCAATAATATCGCTAACATTATTTTGCCAACTGACAAAGAGTCTCCCGGGGCCGCTGAAGTTCATTGTCCCGAATTCGTGGACCTAATCGTACGTGATTGTCTTTCTTCAACGGAGAAAAAAGAGTTTAGAGATGGCTTACAAATCATCAAAGATGACTACCAAAAGTCGGTAAAGGCCAGCGTTACTGCAGGTATTACAGGTGATATGCAACGTTACTTTGCAGAGCTGGATTACAACTCATATAATGGCCAAGATGCCTTAATCAACCAAACATTTCGTAAGGTCAAACAAATGGTTGTTTTGGGGTATTTTACCTCTGAAACCGTGATGCGAAATCATCTGGACTACCATGCTATTCCGGGCGAATACAGAGGCTGCATTAATACGTCTCAGGAAACCAAAGCTTACGTAGATGATAATGTAGCAGGGTAGCCAGATTTTAAAATATAAATGAAGACCAAACTATGTCGCAAGCAATTGAATATGATGCCATTGTAATTGGCTCCGGAATCAGTGGAGGCTGGGCTGCAAAAGAATTGTGTGAAAAGGGCCTCAAAACCCTGGTGATCGAACGAGGTAAAAAGCTGGATCATGTAGGTGGCTATTCCACAGCGGCAGTACCGCCCTGGGAGTTTGAGCACCATGGCAAAAATACAGAGCAAGATCGTGAGCAGTATCCGGTGCAAAGCAAAGTTTATGCCTTTAATGAAGGCACCCGACATTTATGGGTAAAAGACACCGAGCATCCCTATACTTCGACTGCAGACGGACCTGAATACCGCTGGATAAGAGGATATCAAGAAGGTGGCCGTTCCCTCATGTGGGGCAGACAGTGCTATCGCTGGAGTGATCTTGATTTTGAAGCAAACTTGAAAGACGGCATCGAAATTGACTGGCCAATTCGCTACAAAGACATTGAACCATGGTATAGTTATGTCGAGAGGTTTGTTGGAATTAGTGGTCAAGCTGAAGGAATTCCGCATTTGCCGGACGGTGAATTTCTGCCTCCTTATGAAATGAATTGTGTGGAAAAACATGTAAAACAAGCCATTGAATCAAAATTTGCGGGCCGGCACATGACCATTGGCAGAGTTGCTAACCTTACTGTACCACATAACGGAAGGGGCCAATGTCAGCGGCGTAATCTATGCTATCGGGGTTGCCCTTACGGCGCCTATTTTAGTAGCCAAAGCTCTACCTTACCGGCAGCAGAAAAGACGGGCAACCTTACACTGATGACTGACACGGTAGCAGCTAATCTGATTATGGACAAACAAAGTCGAAAGATTTCGGGAGTCCGGGTGGTGGATGCTAACACAGGCCAGGATACCGTTTACAAAGCATCGGTTATC
Source organism: Saprospiraceae bacterium (assembly GCA_016711125.1). Lineage (GTDB taxonomy): Bacteria > Bacteroidota > Bacteroidia > Chitinophagales > Saprospiraceae > JABDMH01. Next base: position 376,406 of record JADJTQ010000012.1, read on the forward strand.
TTCCTATGTGCCTCAACTTTAAACAGCGCGTGGTTACTCTTAAACTCGGCGAATGATGAGTTTCCTGATGGACTTGCCAACAGCAGTGGTGCCGTTGGAAGATACCTTATGGATCATCATTATCGAGCAGGAGCGGTAGCCTCTTTTGAAGGATTTGACGATCAGTACTATTTTGGCGGCAGACCAAATGGTATTTATATCCCGCGGTTTCGCAATCTCACCGAGAAACATCCTGATTTTATTCGAGGATACGGTTATCAGGGCAGTGCTGGCAGACCAGGACCGGAACGGGGAGCTTCCATTGCGGGAATTGGATCTACTTTCAAAAATGAGATGAGCCGGCCAGGTCCCTGGCAAATGCGTATTGGTGGGTTTGGAGAAGTATTACCCTATGCTGATAACTCTGTATCTCTAAATCATGATAAATTGGACATTAACGGACTACCCACTTTAAACATCCATTGCCAACATCGCGACAATGAAAAATAATGCGGGAAGATTTTAAAGTTCAAGCCGCCGAAATGCTTGAAGCAGCAGGAGGTAAAAATGCCGTCACTTATGACGATGGAGACCATCCGGGTTTCGGCATCCATGAGATGGGTACCGCAAGGATGGGAAGAGATCGAAAGACATCCGTACTCAACCAGTGGAACCAATGTCATGACATCAAAAATCTATTCATTACCGACGGTTCTTGTATGACCAGTGCATCATGTGTTAATCCATCAATCACGTACATGGCTCTCACTGCGCGAGCGGTTGATTTTGCTGTGACTCAAATGAAAAAAATGGAGTTGTAAGCTGTTGGCTAGATTTATCAACACTACACTTGATAAAAGTATCTTAATTTTATAGTATCTGTCATATGCATAAAAAGAATCTTCATGACAACTAACTGAATTCCGTGAATTTAACCTTTCACCCTTTTCCCTGACTCATGCCTCCTGTATTCATGCTAAATTTGAAAAAAAGCAATGAAAAATAGCATCCTATTCCTTCTGTTTTTTCCCGTTTTCCTACATAGCCAGGATTCAGGTTATAAAGACTTTCCAAATCTTGGCATTTCTTTTACCATACCACAAGGTTGGGTGGGTCAGGAAAATGAGAGTGGCTATGCCATGGGCTCCTACACAGAGCCTGGAATTATTTTGCTGTTACCTCATCAGACCGACAATCTCGAACAACTAAAAGTTGAAGCCAGGCAGGGGATTGAGGAGGAACAGGGTACTTCTTTGATCCTGGAGGGTGAGATTAATAGTTTTTCGTCAAGTGGTATTGAAGCCGCTTATCAAGGCACTATAAGTTTTCAACCGGCCAAAGCTCATGCGGTCGGCTTAATTAATCCTCATGGAACCGGCCTTACTATCATTGCTATGACAACTACGGAACAGTATTCTGAACTTCATCCAAATCTCGTCAGGGAAGTTGCCAGAAGTGTAAAATTTGTCACAGTAGCAGTCAAAGAATCATCGAGCCAGTGGGGTGAAATGCTGAAAAATGCCAAACTTACGTATATGCACACTTACAGCTCCAACAGCGGCAGCTATGGTGGCTATACAACCGGTGGTGGATTTAGCGACAAGGTAGAAATCGATCTTTGCGCTAAGGGCTATTTTAATCACTCAAGTTCCAGCTCGATGTCGTTCGACACCGGCGGTAGTTTTGGAAGCTCCCATGATAGTGGTCAGGGAAGTGGCACATGGAAGGTAATTGTAAATGCATCAGGTCAGGATCTTTTACAACTGACGTTCTATTCCGGACAGGTGTACGAATATGTACTAAGTCTGGAAGACAATAAAACTTATTTAAATGATCAGCGATACTTTAGAACATACGGTACAGTTGCCGATGATGGTCCAGATTGTTTCTAAATAATTAATCGAACGAGATGAAGAGGGATCCAAGGGGATGTGACCCCTTGGAGATTTATGAAATCAGTTTGCAGGATCGCAACTTTCAAAGCGCTCCAGGATCGGACAATAGTCAAGTCTCACTAATAAGTCTTGTATACCCGATACCCATTTAATATCTAAAAAATTCCTTCACGATCGTCCGCTCCAGGATCGCAACTTTGGGATCCTGAAGCCCATAGGGATTCTGGAGCCCTTCGGATAGGGATCGCAATCTTTAGATGATTTCCAATCGAAATAAATATGTTAAAATTTAGACCGTCTTCAAACTTTGGAGATCTAAATGCAATTTTGAAATATTAGCGCCGTTTAATGCATATTCAAACACATCTGCACATCGAGCACATCGCTACCTGACAAAAGTATTTCAATCAAGGCAAATTTCTTTTTCATTCTTTTATTTGGGCTCTTCTAATTCTGGCTATATAGTGCCTTTTAGATTTTGTTGCACAAACATCAATTGGCGTTAGTCTGGTACTGATTATTAGCCCTAGTAATTCGTGAAATGATTAATGAGGGTCCCATTCTATCATGTTCTATTCTCATCTGAGGTACATTCAAACACTGCATCGAAAAGGATCAGTCTAAATCACAATTTATAACTGAAATAAGACTTATATATTCCTAATATCAAAATCTTTTATCCAATGAAAATGCAACACTATTTCAATCATCAAATAATTACAATGGGCATACTGACGATCCTAATAACTGGTTGTCAAAAAAATGCAATAGATTTTTCAGCACCAAGTACCGGGCTGTTACAAATAGAAGTCACCGATGCTCCAATCGACAATGCAGAAGTTCGCAACGCATTTGTTACTTTTTCCGGATTTGTTTTTAATGACACCAATCTAATAGGTGAAAATACTACAGTTGATCTAATGGCCTACCAGAAGGAAATACGAAGGAGATCGGAGTTTTCGAGTTGCCAGCTCAAAAATATAGTCAATTCTCAATCACGCTTGATCTCCAGGAGGATGCTTTTGGAAATGTCCCCGGATGTTATGTGTCGACTCAAAATGGTAAAAAACATAATCTTTATCCAAGTAGTACGATCTCCAAAGCACTGACATTGAAGCTTGATAATTTTGAGATTCTCCCTGATCAAAAGACTCAAATGCTAATTGACTTTGATCTAAGAAAATTGATCCGGTATGGAAAAGATGTTTCTGAAATAAAATATCAGTTTGTTGCCGACCATGACATGAAAGATGCTATTCGGGTAGTCTGTAAAAATAAGACGGGGAGTATTCGAGGTCGATTCACAAACACTACCGGTAAGGAACAGTATATCGTTGCCATGATTTACCGTGCAGGAAGCTTCAATGTAAATCGCGAGCTTAATAATTCTGAAACTGAGGTTCCCCATTTTTCCAGTGCAGTCAGCTCGAGCAAGGTTAATGATAATGGTGAATTCTATCTGCCCTTTTTGGATAAGGACAGCTATCATTTGATATTTGCTGCTTTTAACCGGACAGGATCCCGTGATTTTATTGGTATTCTTGATGCAAAAGTAAGAGCAGGCACTAACCTTGAAAATATTCATGTAGAGCCAGGAAATGAACTAAATATTGAGGGCTCCTATTCTGCGATCTTACCGAATTAAGATCTTGGAGCGAAAACATCAAAAGTCGAAAAGCAAAGTCATTTATTCAAGGGTAGACAAGAATGCCCAATTTTACTTTCCCTTTATTGAGCTTTAGCAGATGAACTGGTTTAGAGTTACAGTAAATCATCAGGGTGATCATCCAAAGAGTGGGCACTCAATAGTGAATGGATGGACGCCAAAGTTTCAATAATCGATCAAACTGGCGGGAAAGCTGGGGTCATCTTCACTTGAAGATGGCCTCATTTTGTTGGGTGCTCAGCTCAACGCTTTTCACCAGATACTAACATCATCCTTAAAAAGCTCTATTGCATTCGTCTGAGTGGCTTACATAGTAAGGGTGCTCTAGAGCAGTCATTTCCTAATTATCCTAATTATCCTAATTAATACTGTCATTTCCTTCTAATTGATGTGATTTTCAGGTACTGTACTTGGCCGGTGTGTTGCCCAATTTAACTGTAATCAATTTGTCGAACATTTTAACAACTAAAATTAAAAAACAAAGACTATGTTAACTTGGCCAATATCCTTTACAACAATTCAGGCACATGCGTATTCTTAGGAAGGGGTCGAAAAAAAACGTCAACATACGTTGCATTTGCTTATATTTGTATTGATAGTGTTATAAGTAAAAAACCAAAAACTAATGAGTACAACAGTAGAAGTGTCTGCTACTGAACAGCAGATTTTAGAGTTACTCTCCCAAAGTTTAGAACCATCTGTAGAGATTCAATTAGTTCAATCCCAAAAGACGGCTTTTGATGAAATCAGGTCCTTAACTGATGTTACCTGCTATGTAGCCGGTAAGTCAGTGGTTGGTCTTTGTCTTCGTCATGCAGGTTTAAGGAGAATACCCGACGAGGTATATCAGCTAAAGAACCTGAGACATCTGGACTTATCTGGCAATGAGATTACGTCCATACAGCCAGCCATAGGTGGATTAACTGAATTGAGATCCCTAATTCTGGCAGGAAACAAAATTGGAGATCTGCCAAACATCAGTACCTTAACGTCATTGATTATCCTAGATGTGGATGACAATAAAATGGTACATATTGGTGCTGATATTTGCGTTTTGAAGAACCTGCGAAGCATTTCAATTTATGGCAATAAAATTCTCACGTTACCCAGTCAGTTTGATCAGCTTAAGAAATTAGAGTCATTTAATGTCGCCAATAATCAACTTCGGTTTCTACCAGAGAGTCTCTATGGCCTGACAGGGCTGTCTTCTCTCAATTTAAGTAGAAATCAATTAACCTCAATCTCTCCATCAATTGGAAAGATGAGTAAGCTCGAGATGCTGAACATTGGAAGAAATCAGTTGGATTCTGTGCCCGAGGAAATTGGTAAAATAAAGTCCCTTACTCACTTGTATTTAGGACACAATTTTCTTGAGCAGATACCATCAACCCTAGGAAAGTTAACCAATTTGCAGTATTTGCATATGGGCTATAACGCCTTGAAAGAATTTCCGGAATGTGTTGGTAAAATGGCCAGCCTGGTGGAGCTAAGAGCGGAGAGTAACCGGTTTACTGAGATTGGTGAAGATCTTTTCGGGCTGTCTAATCTCAGGTTCTTATACCTCTCAGGTAATGGAATTCGAAACTTGTCAGATAACATTTCTAACCTCTCCAATTTAAGTGAACTAACTCTCCGAGCCAATAAACTCGGGGCTATTCCGGGAAGTATCGGGAAACTAAAAAAATTGAGGTATCTTGATCTTAGAGCTAATTTAATTCATCATCTTCCATCTGAATTAAACAATCTTAAAAGCTTGAATAAATTGGATCTACGATGGCTCAAAATAAATAGGGACTCTTTTGATTTGAGTAAGTTGTCAGCCAGCGACTGCACTATTTATTCCTAATTGACTATTATTTTCCTGAAGAGGGAGTGTGACGATAAATTCAGCACCTCCTTCTTCAGGATAATTTGCCCGAATCGTGCCACCATGTTGATAGATGATTTGGCGACACAGACTCAGACCAATGCCACAGCCCTCGTCCTTCGTTGTATAAAACGGGATAAAGATCTGATCTCTTAATTCCATGGCTACCCCTGGGCCACTATCCCTGATCCGTATATTGACCATAGAGTCTCTAACTTCTGATACGATATCAATCTTCTTTTTTGAGACAGTGGCCAGAGCCTCGATCGCATTCTTTATCAAATTTATAAAAACTTGCTCTAGCTGGTCAGTGTCTCCTGAAACCATAATAGGTTTATCAGATAGTGAATATTCCAACTCAATACTCTTATCTCGAATGATAGTGCCCATTAGGAGAACGACACCGGCCAGCATTATCTTTGCATCCATAGATTCAAGACGTGGAGGAGGGATTTTGGTTAGTTTCGGTAGGTGTCGGTAAAGTGAAGTAAACCCTCGCTCCTTTTTTGGATTGCTTTTAATGCCTGATGAATTTCCGTCCGAGTTTCTCCATCCAGCTCTCCAGTTCCACTCATTAGATCATTTGTTGAATGTGCTAAAGAAATAATGGGTGAAACGGAATTCATGATCTCATGGGTGAGGATTCGAATCAACTTTTGCCATGAAGTTATCTCCTGAGCCTGCAATTCTTCGTAAATATTGTGTACAGAAAAAATGTCGTACGTGCTATTTCTTATTTTTAGTTGCGTCTTCTGGATAGCTAATTGCTTGGTCTCATCTAAGATGACCTTTTGGAAAAGTTTTCGATCTCCAGCCCGCATATTAAGCATCACGTGATGTAACTCTATATCGTAATTCGCTATGTTGTCAAAAGAGGGAAAATATGATTTTCGCAAGACTGTTTGTAAGGCCTTATTCATAAATATTGTCTTACCCAGGTTATCAAATCCAATCAAACCGGTATCTACATTTTCAACCAGGGTTTGGAAATACTGAAATTGAATTTCCTTTTCCAGACGGATATCTCTAAACTTATTACTGATTAAATTAAATGCTCCAAAAAGTTCTTTCTCAGAAATTTCAGAATTCGAACGATTGAAATTAGTTTCAAAATCATCATATTTAATACTCATGAGAAAGTTTGCCAGGTACCGGTTAGTACGATTGACCAATGTAAAAATCCGATAGACGACAACTATGGCGGAAAATATGAGCAGACTGCCAAGGAAATAAGATTGTTGACGCAGCAACATGAAGAGACCCAGTGCTATAAAATTACTAACAATGATATATTGATCAGTGCCTGTGATCTAAACTTCGACAGTACCATATTGCAATTAGCTCAAATGATTTTATAGCCCATACAATAACAAGGTAAGAAAGAACCTCAATTTTCTATATGCCGTATTTTTCAAGGCGACGATAGAGCGATGTTCGGGTCAATCCCAATTCGGTAGCGGCTTTTGTGATATTTCCATTATACTTACGCATTACTTCCCGGATCAATGATTCTTCCATTTCGTCAATGGTCGCTGTCTTTTCAACCCTATTTCTTGAAGAGGCATTGGGAGATGTGAGAATGATATCATCTGCTGTGATGACCGATCGGTCACTCATGATCACAGTACGTTCTATAATATGTTTGAGTTCTCTTACATTGCCAGGCCAGTCGTATTGAACTAAACGCTGAACTGCATCTTTCGTAAATTCAAGGTTTTCTTTTTGGTACTTCTTTCGATAAAGGTGCAGGTAGTGCTGCCCAAGGGGCTCAATATCAGCTTGTCTTGATCTGAGAGGAGGTAGCTGTATTTCGACGGTGTTGATCCTGTACAAAAGATCTTGTCTAAACTTTTGCTCGTCAATCATTTGATAAAGTGGCATGTTGGTGGCACAGATGAGCCGTATATCAATTTTCATGGGTTTGTTGCTTCCAACAGGGATAATTTCATGACTTTGCAGGGCATTCAGGAGTTTTGATTGAGAAGCCATGCTGAGATTACCAATTTCATCCAGGAAAAGAGTACCGCCAGTAGCCGCTTCAAAACGTCCTACCCTATCCTGATGAGCTCCCGTAAAAGCACCTTTCTTATGCCCGAAAAGTTCACTTTCAAAAAGTGTCTCGGGTATAGCACCCATATCTACCGGAATAAACACTTGATTGGTTCGTGCTGACCGACGATGCAATGCTCTGGCAATTAACTCCTTACCTGTTCCATTCTCACCCAGCACCAAAATATGTGCATCGGTTGCAGCAACCTTGTCTATCGTATTGAAGACCTTCTTCATCTCAATTGAATCTCCAACAATCTCGGCAAAAGGTTGATCAAAAGTTTCAGTGAGTGCTTGTTGAGCATATTCCAACCTCTCCACTTTTTTTTCGGATTCCAGCCGAGCAAAGACGCTTTGCACGGTTGCTAACATTTTTCGTTTCGCCATGGTTTTTCGACAAAATCTTGAGCACCGGCCTTGAGTGCTTCTACTGCAATGTTGACATCACTATAGGCTGTCATAGTTACTATCTGAGTTCCTGGAGCCAATTCTTTTATCTTCTTGAGCCATTCAAGACCTTCCGATCCGGTGTCTCGGCCTTTTCCGAAATTCATATCCAATATCACCACATCTGGTTCATGCTGCCGCAGTAATCGTGGCAGTTGATAGGGATTTTGGTCTGTAAAAACAGAGGCAAAATGTTGTTTGAGGAGAAATTTAAGGGAAAACAAAATGTCTTCTTCGTCATCAATAATAAGAATTGTGCCTTTCTTTGTCATATCGCTATGATAACGAACGAGTGTTCGAAAACGTACATTTAATGCCCGAACTCGGACAGTTTTTATAAGCAATTACTTCAGTAACTCATTGATTATCGGACATATAGAAATTTGGCATATATTTTCGGTATAAGTAATCAGGTATGGATAGAAAAATCGAAAAGAAGACGTGGCGATGGCAGAGACTCGTGCCTATTGCTCTGATTAGCGCCTTAGTGATTTACTTTGGCTTCAATGTTTACAAATCAAGCGGAACCAGTCGGCTCAATGTTCAAACCGAGCGCCTTTTGCTCGATACAGTGCATGAAGGTGCTTTTCAAGAGTTCATACCGGTCACTGGTGCTGTTTTACCAATTAAGACGGTATTGATCGGGGCTATTGAAGGTGGGCGAGTTGATCAACGATATGTTGAAGATGGTTCCATCTTGAAGGCGGGACAACCCATTCTGGAGCTCAGTAACCCGGATCTGCAACTTAACTATCTGAACCAAGAGGCCAATATCGTTGCACAAATCAACCAGATCCGAACCAATAGCTTACAAATGGAACAACAGACTCTTAATTTGAAGGAGACAGCACTCAACGTAGACTATCAGCTGGATCTCTTGGGCAAAAGAGTCAAAAGAAATAAGACCCTTTATGGTGACGGAGTCATTTCTGAAGTTGATTTTCAGGAAACCGAAGACGAATACGAACACCTGTTGCGACGCAAAGAATTGCTGGTGCAGACCATCAGAAAAGATAGCGCTACGGCGGTCTTGCAACAGCAACAGATGGAAAATTCGCTCGACCTGATGCAAAGGAATCTGCAAATAGCTAGAAAGAGCCTGGACAATCTAATTGTCAAAGCACCGATCGATGGACAGTTGGCAGGATTAACATCAGAGTTGGGAGAATTAATTGTTGAGGGAAGTCAAATTGCTCAGCTCGATGATTTATCCAACTTTAAGATAAGGGTGCAAGTAGACGAATTTTATATCTCGCGGGTTTTTGTAGGGCAAACGGGCTCCTTCCAATTTGCTGGTGACTGGTACAATTTGAGTATTCAAAAAATATATCCTCAAGTGATAAATGGTGCCTTTGCCGCAGATATGATCTTTACTGATAAAACACCCGATGGCATTAAAAGGGGCCAGACTGTTTCTGTTAAACTTGAATTAAGCGCTCAGGAAAATGCTATGATGCTCGCGAGAGGTGGTTTTTATCAAACAACCGGAGGCAATTGGGTATATGTTTTAGATCCCTCTTCTGGAGTAGCTCATAAGCGTGATATTCAAATCAGACGGCAAAATCCAAACTTTTACGAAATAACCAGTGGCCTTGAAGAAGGAGAAATTGTGATAACTTCCAGCTATGAAAATTTTGGAAGCAAAGATGAATTAATTTTGAAATAGCTATAAAAATATCGATAAATATCATGATGATCAGAACAGAAAAACTTGTAAAAATCTACCAGACTGAAGATGTGGAAACGACCGCACTTAATGAAGTAGATATTCAGATCAGTGAAGGGGAATTCGTTGCCATCATGGGACCTTCAGGTTGCGGAAAATCAACTTTACTTAATGTACTGGGCATGATTGATAGTCCCACCTCAGGCAACTATTTTTTTTGGATCAGGAAGTAGGACATCTTCCCGAAAGAAAACGATCTAACGTCAGAAAACACAATCTGGGATTTGTTTTCCAGAGTTTTAATCTCATCGACGAATTAACGGTATTCGAAAATGTTGAGCTACCTATGTTATATACCAATACTCCGTCAGCAGAACGCAAAAAAAGAGTCGAGGAATTATTAGAAGACATGAAGATGATGCATCGCCGAAATCATTTTCCTCAGCAGCTTTCAGGTGGCCAGCAACAACGTGTGGCGGTGGCCCGTGCGATTGTCAATAAGCCAAAGTTGATCTTAGCAGATGAACCTACGGGTAATCTTGATAGTGCCAATGGCGATGATGTAATGAGATTACTGGCCGAATTGAATGCTGCAGGTACGACGATAGCCATGGTTACTCACTCTCAATATTGTGCAGAATTTGCAAACCGGATAATCCGTATGCTTGACGGTCAGGTAGTGACTGAAAATGTGGTTAGGCAGTTTTTATAGCAGAAGCTAGGGCAGAGAGCAGAGAGGGCTGATAGCAAGGGGCAAGGCAATTAACCAGACTTAAGTTATACATCAATTTCTATGGCGAAGTTCCGATTTGAAGATCTTGAAATTTGGCAGGAAGCTATCAAAATAGCCTCCTTGTTATTTTAAATTACAACCGAATTAGGGCATCAAAAGCTCTTCAGATTTGCGGATCAAACCAAGGGAGTAGGCAGAGTATTCCACATAATATTGTAGAAAGCACGGGAACATACATGATCGGCGAACAGAAACAGTTATTGCGTTTTGCAAAAAGAGAATGCTTTGAGGCAGCCACTATACTTGTCCTCCTACTCAACGAATACTTAATTGATCAACTACAAAAAGACACATTATTCGAGAGACTCGATATACTCAATAGGAGAATTCAATCCTATTCTAATAGTTTGAAATGATCCTATCCCATAATGCTCCATGCTCCATGCCTTATTGCCTAACTAATCCTCCTCATTCATGATTAAACTAATCAACTTAGAACGCTATTACAACCAAGGACTGCAAAAAGCCTGGGTATTACGAGATATTTCCTTGAATATTAAAGAAGGAGAATTCGTCTCGGTCATGGGTCCTAGTGGATCCGGAAAAACGACCCTTATGAATATCATTGGGATGCTCGATGAAGCCAATAAAGGAGAGTATTATTTTCTGGATGAACCGGTACATAAATTCAATGAGCGAAAAAGAACCGATTTACATAAACACTATATAGGATTTATCTTTCAGGCCTACCATCTAATTGATGATCTTACCGTCTACGAGAATATTGAAACTCCATTGCTCTACAAAAAAGTAGACCGATCTCAAAGGAAGGCCATTGTAGCGGATATTTTAGACCGATTTAATATTGTAGCGAAGAAGGATTTGTTTCCTCACCAACTTTCAGGGGGCCAGCAGCAATTGGTTGGAGTAGCCAGAGCAGTTGTCGGCAAGCCAAAATTATTGCTCGCTGATGAACCCACAGGTAACCTGCACTCATCCCAAGGGAAAATTATTATGGACACATTGGCCGAGTTACACAGTGAAGGAATGACGATCATTCAAGTTACCCACGACGAAAACAATGTGAAATATGGAACCCGGGTTATTGAACTCTGGGATGGATTCATAAAGACCCAATAAATCAGGAGGATGAGCTAATATATTAAATTATTAAACAAGATTACCTAATCTAAAACCTGCAAATCAAATGAGAATAATTTCTTTGCTTCTATTCACAATAAGCCTGATTCCGTTAGGGGCGACCTCACAAACTGAAATCATTAGAGTCGCAAAATTCAATAAGATTATTGTAAATCCTCATATCGAAGCCAATTTGATGGAAGGTGATGAGCAGTTGGTTGAAATCATACACAGTAATATTGCCCGGGATAAAATCAATATAAAAGTTGAGGGTAAAACTTTGCGAATCTACCTGGATGATGCGAAAGTGATCACTAAATCGAAGAAGGTGAAAGGTGATAAGTGGCGGACTAATCGCTCTATTTATGAAGGAACCATGGCGACCGTGAATATCACGTGATCATGATCAGAAACTATTTGAAAGTTGCACGGAGAAATTTGATCAAAACCAGAGTACAACAGTTATTAATATTGTCGGATTAAGTATTGGTATTGCCGCTTGCCTACTCATTAGTCTCTATATTCGCCATGAGACCACTTATGATGAAAACGTACCGCAGGCGGATCAGATTTTCCGGGTCTATGGTATCTATAACATAGATGGTAAAAATTCAAACAGTGGCTCATTTTTCAGCAAATATGGCAATGACACTGGAGAATGATTTTGAAGAAGTTGAATCATCTGCCCGCTTAATGGATAATCCACTTTTTTACGGCGCCGGTAGCAATGAAATCAGAATTGACGGCACAACTAAGCAGTTTCACGAGGAGGGCTTTACGTATGTGGACCAGGCATTTCTTGATATTTTTTTCAATTCCAATGATATTTGGTGATCGTTCTGAAGCCTTGGTCAGACCCCGGACTTTAGTAATTTCGAAAAAATAGCCTCAACGTATTTTGAGAATAGAAACCCCATAGGTCAGAATATTTATTTGAATGGAAGAGATACAGTGCCTTATACAGTCAGCGGGGTCATGGCGGATTTTCCTAGTAATTCCCATCTTCAATATGACTTCCTTATACTTTAACCGATGTTGAATTCGGCAGAGGCGAACAGACACGATGGCTGCAATCAAACTATTACACTTACCTCAAACTGAAAAAGGTACGGATATTGGGCGCCTTAAGGATCGCATGGTGATGCGATTATTACGCAATACATGATACCTGCTTTAAAAGCAGTTAAGTGTGCATTAATTTTGTGAATCTTTCTACTGCTCAATCAGCCAATAGGGCTAAAGAGGTTGGATTGAGGAAAGTCTTGGGATCTGGCCGGAATAAATTAGTTGCTCAATTCCTCACTGAATCGGTGCTGGTCGCGCTGATTGCTTTCGGATTCGGTATGTTGATTGCTTATTTGCTATTGCCATATTTCAATACATTAGCTAACAAAAACCTTCAAATACCCTTTTCTGCTCCATCGTTTCTACCGATTTTTCTTACCGTCGGTGTCGTTATTGGGATCTCAGCGGGCATCTATCCATCGTTTTATCTTTCTGCTTTTAGTCCCATCAAAGTATTACAGGGCAAAATGCGATTGGGTAGCAAATCAACCGGATTACGTAGTTCATTGGTCGTTTTCCAATTTACGGTATCTGCCATTTTGCTGGTTGGCACAATTATTATCAACAACCAGATGAATTACATCTTAAATAAGGAAGTGGGCTTTAAGAAAGATCAAGTAATTTTGTTGCATGGCACAAATATGCTGGGTGAGCAAGTAGAGACGTTTAAAAATGAGCTGAAACAATTACCATCGGTGGTCAACGTCACTATCAGTGACTATTTGCCGATTGAAGGCACTAAAAGAAACGGTAACTCCTTTTGGAATGAAGGTAAGGTTAATGTTGACGAAAGAGTTGGTGGTCAGGCCTGGGTCATTGATGAAGATTACCTAAATACGCTGGGTATGAATTTGGTCGAGGGAAGAAATTTCTCAAAAAATAGGTCGTCAGATCAACAATCGGTGATTATTAATAGTGAAATGGCCCAACAACTGGCACTCAATGACCCGATCGGTAAAAAGATATCTCGCGGCGGTGAACAATTATATGAAATTATTGGTATCGTCGAAAACTTCCATTCCAGACATTTAGAGAGGAAGTTAGACCCTTGTGCTTTTTCAGCGGTATTAGCCCATCGATCATGTCGCTCAAAGTACAAACCAGAGACATGGCTGGCCTCTTGGAAGACCTCAAAGAAAAATGGAAGCAGTTTAATTCAAATCTTGATTTCCGTTACACTTTTATGGATCAGTCCTTTGCGCAGATGTATGATAATGTGACCAGGATCCGGAGAATATTTACCACTTTTGCCATTCTGGCAATTTTTATCGCGTGTCTTGGCCTTTTTGCCCTTTCAGCATTCGTGGTCGAGCAAAGAAGTAAAGAGATGAGTATCCGCAAGGTACTTGGGGCAAATACTCAAGATATTTTTGGGCTGCTCACTAAAACTTCCTAGGACTGGTCCTCTTATCGCTGACAATAGCAACCCCTGTAGCCGCCTACCTCATGCAAAAATGGTTGGAAGATTTTGCTTACCGAATTGACATAACCTGGCAAGTCTTTCTTTTTTCGGCTGCTGTTGTTACTTCTATAGCCATTGTCACCATCAGCTTTCATGCCATCAGATCTTCCCTGACCAATCCCATCAATAATTTGAAAAATGAATAACACGAGCTTTGATGTAGGTAGATCGTCAGTTAAAATAGAATTAAGATGGAGGAGATTAATCTGTAAGGAAGGAAATGATGTGGAAAAGCTATCTTACCCTCCCCTGGAGACAATTACGAATCAAAGGCGTCCTTTCGACGATCAAGATTTTTTGGACTCCGGAGTCGGCATCGCTGCCAGCCTATTATTAATGAAATATATTTCCTGGCAATGGAATTTTGACCGATTTCACACTAAGGGGAGAGAAATTGTCCGTATTCAGAATAATCATTTTGTGGATGGTGTTCTGAATAGTTCTAGCGCAATGACTTATTCTGGTGTACCTGTGCTTGCAAAAGACAACTTTCCGGAGGTAAAGAATTATGTACGCCTGGGAAGGTGGATCGCAAATGATGTCGAATTTAGGTACGGTGAAAATCTGTTCCGGGGCAAAAACTGTTTTTTTACGGACCCCTCCTTCTTCGATATTTTTTCATTCGAAATGCTGTTGGGAGACCCAAAAACCGCCTTGTTGGAGCCCAATAGTCTGGTTCTTTCTGAATCGACAGCAAAAAAGCTTTTTGGTGATGACAATCCCATTGGTGAAGAGGTCATATTTGAGAGTACAAAGACCTTTCAAATTACCGGTGTCGTCAAAGATCCGCCGGTGCAAAGCCACATTCAGTTTGAAATACTGGGCTCACTGAACACAATGAGTAATTGGGGCTTGGACGTCTATGGCGACGATCAATTAGGGGCCGCATACATCTATGCCTATTTGGAGTTAAGTGCTGGCAGCGATCTACTTTTATTGGCGAGTAAAATAACTAATCAGGTCAGGAAGCTCAAAACCACAGAAGGCGGATCTGATGAGTTTATTTTGCAACCAATACGGCGGATTCATCTATATTCTGATTTAGATCATGAAATTCAGACTACTGGACAGGGAAACAATATTTGGATTTTAACCGGCATTGCAATCCTTATTTTACTTCTCGCCTGGGTCAATCACTTTAATCTATTTTCAGCAAATGTTTTAGATCAGGCACAGGTATTAAGTATTCGAAGGATCGTCGGAGCATCCCGCGGTCAATTATTTTCACAACTGGCTTTTGCTGCTTTTCTATTTAATTTTTTGGGTCTTGCTGCTGGCATTGTCATTATGCTGTTTTCGGAGCCACTTATCGAAAATATCTTTGGTTTTCCAATAAGACAGTTCGCCTTGTCTGGAATCAGTGCCTCGGACCCGGCAGGGTATCTTGTACTCTTAATAGTGATTGGGACGTTTAGCAATAGCTTTCTGCCTGCACTGACACTTTCCAAGATTAAAGCAACATCATTATTAACCAAACAATTTCCAATACAGACAAATGGGTTTGATTTTCGCAGGCTTTTAGTCATTTTTCAATTTGCCATAATCGTTGCATTAATTGCAGCGACCGGTATTATTTACCAACAGACACGCTTCATGCAAAGCGAAGACCTGGGTCTGGTTTTAGATGACGTAATCGCCATCCGTGCACCATTGGGAACGGGCTATGAGAATTTGGAAGCTAATTACCCACGATTTAAAGAGGAAATTAATCAAATTCCAGAAATCACTTCGATGTCTGTTTCCAAGGATATACCGGGTAATCAGTTGGAGATGATTGATGAGCTCATAATGAATGGTAGCAGGTATTCATGGGGTTTTTATCGAAACTATGGTGATGAGGAATACTTTAGGACATACAAAATTCCATTCCTAGTAAGAGATACCACTGTCAATCTGCTTCATAAGGAGCAAAGATATGTAGTGATCAATAAGATGGCTGCGGACTTTCTTGGTTTCAAAAGGCCAAACGAGGCACTTCAAGCGAAAATTACGCTTTGGGGGGATAAAGATCTAACTGTTGCAGGTGTGGTTGAAAACTATCATCAACGATCTTTGCACCATCCTGTGCTGCCCATCATTTATGATTATTCAGCTGACGGTTTCTTGAGTGATGGATACTATTCATTAAAAATCGACAAAAGGGCTGATACTCAGGTATTAATCAAAAAGGTGAATGCGATGTATAGCAAAGCTTTTCCACACACCGTCTTCGATCATTTTGATGTATCTGACTATTTTAGCAAACAATATGAAGAAGATAATCGATTTAAAAAACTGAATTTAGGATTTACCCTGTTGGGACTTATAATCGCGTGTTTCGGGCTATTCGGATTGATGATCATTACGGTAGAAAAACGGATTAAGGAGTTGGGTATTCGAAAGGTGTTAGGTGCCTCCCTGGGAAGTCTGGTCTTACTTCTATCCAAAGATATGATCAAAATTACAGCGATTTCCTGGGCTATTGCCACTCCGATCGTCTGGTACCTCATGAATGAATGGCTCAATAACTTTTCATCTAGAATCGAAATAAGGTGGTCAGTTTTTATATGGGCAGCAATATTAGTATTACTCGCCGCTTTTCTCACGACAGGATCACAGGCATTAAAGGCAGCCTTGGTTGATCCGGCTAAAATATTAAGAGATGAATAAGCATTTTTTTGTCAAAGCGCTTTGGGTGGAATCCGGGGAGGTGAAGATTCCGGCTTAAAATAAAAAAAGGGGAAACAGCATTCTGTCTGCCCCTTTTATGAATGGTAAAAAAGACTGTAAATACGATTGGACTGATGATTTCTGGATGTTGATTGCAGAACTATCCAAAATCTAAAATCAGAAAATCACTACGCGCTACATGCCTCGCAATCCGGATTGTCGATGCTACAAGCCAGTGGTTCAACGTCAACTTCGACGAGTTCTTCACTAACAACTGTTCCACTTCCGTTTGAATGTTCGAAAGACCGTTGGTGTTTCTGACTAAGGGTAAACTTGATTGGATCAACTGCTGCTTTGGACCGTAAATAGTACATTCCGGTCTTTAATCCAGCTTGCCATCCGTAAAAATGCATAGAAGTCAGCTTGCTAAAATTGGCGTCTTCAACAAAAAGATTTAGACTTTGACTTTGGCAAATAAATGCACCACGATCTGCCGCCATGTCAATTAATACCTTCTGACTTAATTCATAGGCCGTTTTATATAGCGCTTTTAGGTTCTTCGGAATTCCTTCGATGTTTTGGATCGATCCATTGGCTGCCATCAAATGCTCTTTCATTTCATTGTCCCAAAGTCCGAGATCAATTAAGTCATTGAGCAAGTGTTTATTCACAACAATATATTCTCCACTCAAAGTGCGCCGGGTATAGATATTCGAAGTATAGGGTTCGAAACATTCGTTGTTTCCGAGTATTTGCGAAGTCGAAGCAGTCGGCATAGGCGCGAGCAATAAGCTGTTGCGTATGCCGTGCTTCTTAATATCGGTTTTCAAGCTGGCCCAGTCCCAGCGGGTGGAAGGTGTTATCCCCCACATGTCAAACTGCAAAACTCCTTCGCTAGCAGGCGATCCCTTAAATGTCTCGTAGGGACCATCCTTTTGTGCTATTGCACAACTTTCGCTCAAAGCTGCATAATAGATGGTTTCAAAAATATCTTTATTGAGTTGTCGAGCCTCTTTGCTATCAAAAGCGAAACGCATTTTTATAAAAGCGTCGGCTAGACCCTGAGCTCCGATTCCGATAGGTCGATGCCGCATGTTTGAATTATACGCTTCCGGTATCGGATAATAGTTGACATCAATTACCTTGTTAAGGTTTCGGGTTACGACTCGGGTAATTTCACATAATCGATCAAAATTAAAAGTCTCATTTTCAACAAACATAGTCAGACTCAACGACGCCAGATTACAAACTGCTACCTCATCAGGAGAGGTGTACTCAAGAATTTCTGTACATAAATTACTTGAACGAATCGTGCCAAGGTTCTTTTGATTGGATTTCTTATTCGCAGCGTCTTTATATAAAATATAGGGGGTACCCGTTTCGATTTGAGATTCCAAAATGCTGAACCAAATTTCCTGAGCATTCAGGACTCTGCGTGCTTTCCCTTCTGATTCATACCTTTCATAGAGTTGATTAAAATCATCTCCATATGCGTCATATAATCCTGGACATTCATTGGGACATAACAGTGACCATTCTCCCCCATCTTTAACCCGTTGCATAAACAAGTCAGGAATCCATAAAGCATAAAACAGATCTCTGGCCCTCATTTCTTCTTTTCCATGGTTTTTCTTCAATTCAAGAAACTCCATGATGTCAGCATGCCATGGCTCAAGATATACGGCAAATGCTCCCTTGCGCTTCCCGCCTCCCTGATCTACATATCTTGCGGTATCATTAAATACTTTCAACATGGGAATGATACCATTGCTTGTACCACCGGTACCTTTGATATAGCTACCCTGAGCTCGCACATTATGAATACTTAATCCAATTCCCCCGGCCGACTGCGAAATCTTAGCACAGCGACTCAATGTTTCAAAAATACCCGGTATGCTATCTTCGGTCATACTTAGTAAGAAACATGAGGATAGTTGTGGTTTGGGAGTGCCTGCATTGAATAAAGTTGGAGTGGCGTGAATAAACCATTTTTCAGACATCAAGTTATAAGTCTCAATTGCCGACCTAATATCTTCGCCATGAATACCAACTGAGGCCCGCATCAATAGATGTTGAGGTCGCTCAACAGGACGACCGTTCATTTTTAATAGATAAGAACGTTCGAGCGTTTTAAAACCAAAGTAATCAAAGGCATAATCCCGGTCATATATGATAGCTGAATCTAGTTCATCCTTGTACTTACGAACGATTTTTATCGTCTCGTCACCAATGAGTGCTGCTTTTTCACCTGATTCAGGATCTATGTAGCGATATAGAGCCTCCATGGTTTGCGAAAATGATTTTTTAGTTTCCTTATGCAAGTTTGATACTGCAATTCTAGCGGCCAGTTGGGCGTAATCAGGATGCACCGTAGCCATCGAAGCTGCGGTTTCGGCAGCCAGGTTATCCAACTCAACCGTAGTGACACCATCATAAAGTCCTTGAATAACTTTTTTGGCGATTTCTATGGAGTTAATAAATTCAGCATTGAGCCCATAACATAGTTTTTTTACTCTGGCGGTAATTTTATCGAAACTGACATGTTCCCTCTTACCACTCCGTTTGATTACTTGCATAATAAAATAGTTCTAAGTTTGGTTAAGGAATCTAAAAGTCTTCGTCCAGCTTAAACACCTGCTTCTCTTTATCGGCCATGATCCCAGCCTTTTGATAGTCGCCTACCCTTTTTTCGAAGAAATTCGTTTTACCCTGTAGCGAAATCATATCCATCCAGGGGAAGGGATTTTCTACATGAAATTGCTTGGCACAACCCAATTGTGCTAAAAGTCGATCAGCAACAAATTCGATATATTGACACATCATTTCTGAATTCATTCCAATCAAACTGACGGGCAGAGCATCGGATACAAATTCCTTCTCGATTGTTACAGCATCGACGATGATGGATATGACCGTTTGTTCAGGCAGCCGGTCCACAATATGTTTATTATAAAGAAGGCAAGCAAAATCACAATGCATACCTTCGTCGCGAGAAATTAATTCATTTGAAAAGCAGAGCCCTGGCATTAGACCGCGCTTTTTTAGCCAAAAAATGGAACAAAAAGAGCCTGAGAAGAAGATACCTTCAACAGCAGCAAAGGCAACAATTCTTTCCTGGAAATTTCCATTTTCTATCCATTTCATTGCCCAATCTGCCTTCCTTTTAACACAAGGCATCGTATCAATGGCGTTAAGGCAATAATCTTTCTCCTTGGCATCCTTGATATAGGTATCTATCAGCAGGGAGTAAGTTTCGCTATGAATATTTTCCATCATGATTTGAAAACCATAGAAAAACTTGGCCTCGGTATACTGTACCTCGGAGAGAAAATGTTCAGCCAAGTTTTCATTCACAATTCCGTCACTTGCCGCGAAAAATGCTAAAACATGTTTGATAAAGTGCCTGTCATTATCAGTCAGCTTCTGATGCCAATCATTTAGGTCCTGGCTCAGATCAATTTCTTCAGCAGTCCAAAAACAGGCCTCCATTTTTTTATAAAAAGCCCAAATATCATTGTGTTGAATGGGGAATAGTACAAATCTGCCAGGGTTATCGGCTAAAATGGGTTCGCGGTTTCCTGTCATTTCTTTCGTAGTTTTAAGTGTGGAAGTATCATTTTTAGCGATGCAATTAGCCGTTTCTAAAAGGGCTAAAATTTCCGATTGACTTGTCAGTGTCATACATGATACCTAATTAAATTATAGTTCTTTTTAATACTTATTCCTCAGGGAGATAAAGGATTGCGTATTACTTTGCTAAGATCTGATTCAACATATTATAAGAATGCGTCATATCAGGAAGCGAAGGCTAAATTATAGAAAAGAACCAACGGGCCCCCGATTAGTTATCAACAATATGTTAGTAAAAACTCTAATTTGTTGACAATCATTATATAATAATATTCTATAATGTGAAGATCATTGTGGAAAGAATGAACAACAAACGACTCTTGAAAAACGTTGCACTTGGTTTTTGACTCACTTAGAGCGTGTTGTCAATCCAAATCAAGTAGGGATAGTGCATCAGTGGGGTTGTCGTCGGAGAAAGAACCAAGCGAGGATCAAGGTAAGGATGATGGAAATAAGAACCACGTAGTAAAATCCACCTTCAGTTTGAGACAACGGTAGATTCTTCACATTCATGCCATAATAACTGGCGACTAAAGTAGGTACCATCAGGATCAATGTGATCATTGTGAGTCGTTGAATCACAAAATTGAGATTATTGGAAATAATGGATGCATAAGCCTCCATCGCACCATTTAATATATTGGTGTGTACATTAGCCATTTCCAATGCCTGAGAATTATCGATAATGACATCTTCAAGTAGATCGGTAAGATCTTCAACATCCCGAATTGCCAAAAAATCCGTCCTTTTCATTTTCATTTTCAGCAACTCATTAGACGAAAGCGAATTAACAAAATATACAAGGCTTTTTTCTATACGAAGGAGTTGCTTCAACTCTGAGCTTTTGCTTGAACTATACAGTTCCTGCTCTATCAGATTTCGTTTGAGGTTAAGTTTTTTCAAACACGCAAGAAAGCGGAACACTACCTGTTCGAAAAGTTGAAGAACAAACCGGGGATGATCATGGGGATCGAAATTTTTGACCCTGTTTTCGATAAAGACCTTCACCACTGGATTGTCAGCGGCAGTGATGGTAAGGATATTTTCAGCCATGAGTATGATGCCTATCGGTACTGTAATGTAGTAGGCTTCACTGTCTTTCTCGTTTTCATTGAGTATCGGAGTATTCAAAAGAATCAACTTTCCCTCTTCCTCTTTCTCATAGCGAGAACGCTCATCGGTATCCAGAGAATCAGTTAAAAAATCAAGCGGTATATCCAGTGTACTAGCCAGATTTGGCAATTCATCAGGGCTATACGGCGGACTGACGCAAATCCAACACCCAGCGGTAAGTGCATTGAGCTCCCTGATCTTCTCTCCTTTTTTTTGGTAATACTGAATCATGGCTCGACGAATATTCCATAATGGTGAACAGTTGCTTTTCAAGACGATCCCGATGTTCAATCAGGCGCGGCAAATTAAGGAAAAAACAGGAGAGCTGCCAAAACTTCTTATTTCAATTCCACTAACTTTTATGAGGTAACCTGGAGTGTTTGGTGGGATACACCAGCGCATCTGAATCGCCGGAAAACCCGATATTCGGCGGTTTCGTCTCAAATTAATGATTGAGATTCTAAAGACTAAGATCTTTGTAGGGAAAGGAGCACTGGTGTTACGAGAACTCTTGATTATGCCGCTACTTCGTGTGGTTCTGGCTGTAGGTCTCCAATGAGATGCTCATAAACCCATAGGTCGTCTTTACCCGTGCCTGCCCACCTTGGATTCTTGCCCAACAAAATTCTGCAATAATCTGCAAAGATGTCACCTTGTTGTTCAAGATTAAATGCTTCTAATTTCTTACCTGTCCGTATAGCGAGCACCAGATTGGCTAATCCACCGTAATCGTACCCCTCATTGGAAAATTGGGCCCGCAGCGCCCTCGGAATATAGACCGATCCAAGTTGCTGGTATTGCCAGATATGCACGAGTTCGTGCACAAAAATGTCGTCATGCATCTCACCCCAGCTATTAATCGTGTAAAAACTAACATATGCAAAATGATGCGACTTGGGCCCACCAAAGGCAAATTCATCGATCCTGATTCGGTTTACGTTGAGTGCGTTTCCGAAAAACTTCTTCACTAAAGTCACCTCATGTTTATCTAATGGCCGCGTATTGAATTTCACGATATCACTTAAGGTCTCGTAAATCTCGGCCAGACCTATGAGATCGGCGAGGTAAAATAAGAGCTCTACCAGCCAGTATAAATGCTCGGCGAAGTTAAAGATTGATTTTGGTCGTTTCCAAACTTGGATAAATGGTGAAAATAGATGCCGTATAAGTCTCAAGAGACGTTTTGGCAGGTACCGTACAATGTCGAATGCCCGGAGTACCGCTCCTTGCAACTTTGAAATACAAAGCCTATAGATTCCCGATACAATCTGTGTGTTCATCAATTAAAGCGAAGTGCCCGGGTAGGCAAGATTCTGCTTATAAAGTATGAAGGTAAAATTAAGAATAAAATCGTTACCAAGAATGTGCCTCCATTAATTATTAAGATTGTTGCCACGTCAAAATCGATAGGGGCCACAGCGAGGTAGTAATCTTCTTCTCTCAAACGGATAAACTGAAATTGTTTCTGTAATGCACAGAGGCTGAGTCCTACAAGGTTGCCAATCAGGAGACCTTTGAGAAGTATGTGGCCAGCTTGCCGGATAAAGATTTTACGAACCTGCCAGTTTGTGGATCCTAGTGCTTTGAGTACCCCAATCATATGGGTTCGTTCAAGGATCAGAATTAGTAGGGCAGTGATCATATTGATTATGCACACCAGCAGCATTAGTCCGAGGATTATTACCTCATTGATATCCTGCAGATCCAGCCAATCGAAAATGCTACTTGCGACTTGCCGGATACTTCGGGTATATAAATGAGTAGGTAAAATCTCTTGGTTTAAATACTCATTCATGATCATCAAGTCATCAATATCATCCAAACCAACTTCCATGCCGCTGACTTCGGCGGCTGTCCAATCTAATACTTCCTGTAGATGAGCCATATCCAAGAAGGCGATCTTTTTATCGTACTCGGCCAATCCGGTTTTATAGATACCCTTCACTGTAAATCGGCGTGGACGGGGCTTTCCTTCCTTGATAAAATAAAGAATCACCTGGTCACTGATCGCAAGTTCCAGCCGATTGGCTGTGATTTGCGAAACAAGAATTTCACGTTTGAGTGAATCGGAATTCGACAACCCGGATCCCTCCACAATGTAGCGGTCAAAAAAAGTGCTTGGAAAATCATTGGAAATACCCTTGAGGATAAGGCCTTCCATTTCGTCTTTGGTGGTTAGAACAGCAGGATACTGAATGTATTTGTAGGCAAACCTGATACCCCCATGAGTTCTTTTCGTGACATCGAAGTTGGTCTCAATGCCCAAAATATCCAGTGGCCATTCGTAAACTACTTTTTTAACCGACTTGATCGAATCGAGAAGACCTGGATCGTACTGCATTGGAGTGCCTTCCAGAATAGGATTGGTAAAAGCTTCAGTGATCTGGATATGCCCCCAAAAGTCGAAGATCTTTTGACTGATCTCCTTTTTAAAACCATGGATCATCGCCGATGCTACGATCATGACGGAAACAGACAAAGCAATTGTGGCAATTGCGATCCGAATAATGATTCGTGAAAAAGATTTGCCATTAGCTGTGCCGGCAAGTCTGTCTGCAATGAACTGTTCGAAGTACATATGTTATCTAACGAGGTGGAAAATAGAAAGATTTGACCAGCTGCACTAAAATATCCACACGAAATACATCCAAGGCACAACAATGCAAAGTTCAAGGGGGGGGTTAGCAAAACTTCCGAATGGTGTTGGCTGGGACGCACGACATCGACTCAGTCACCCTCCATGTCCGTGGTTGGCGGGGCGGCAACCACATTTTGAATGATACCGACGAAGCCGCACGGCATCTGCTCATTTTTTTCCGTACAAGCGACATCGGCACACTTCTTCGGACGTACGGCATCGACTCCTTCACCCCTCTGCGCAGTGGTTGGAGTCTCCGCCAAACCACCCTTGAATGATGGCGGCCGGAACACACGGCATCGGCACACTTTTTTCCATAAAAAGCTACAGAGAGATTCTCTTATGCTATTTTTGGCCATTCAATCACAAATTGATCATGATAGACTTTTTGGAAGAGCTTCGCTGGAGAGGAATGCTCCACAACCATACCGAAGAAATTAAAGAGGTACTGGACGCCGGGACGGTAGCTGGTTATATTGGATTTGATCCAACTGCGCCGTCACTTACTATTGGAAATTACATCCAGGTGATGATACTCCATTTTTTTCAGCAGGCAGGACACTCACCTATCGTTCTGATGGGAGGTGCCACGGGAAGAATCGGCGACCCTTCCGGTAAGGATAAGGAAAGAGATTTGAAGAGCTATGACGAATTGGATAAAAATCTGGAGCATCAAGTTGAACAATTCAGGCGATTGCTCAATTTTGAGCAGGGAAATAACCGGGCCCAAATGGTTAATAACCTGGATTTTTACAAGAATATGAATGTACTGGTTTTTTTAAGAGATGTTGGTAAAAGTATTAACATCAGTTATATGCTGGCAAAAGACTCCGTTAAAAATAGATTGGAAAAGGGACTGTCATTTACAGAGTTCAGCTATCAGCTTTTGCAAGCCTATGATTTTCAGTGTTTGTATGTCAGTCATCAATGTATTTTACAGATGGGCGGATCAGATCAATGGGGTAATATTACGTCGGGTACAGAATTCATTAGAAGAAACTTGAGCACCAAAGCCTATGCAATCACTACTCCCCTGCTCACTAAAACAGATGGTTCAAAATTTGGTAAGTCAGCAGAAGGCAATATTTGGCTAGATCCTCATTTAACGTCGCCTTATAAATTTTATCAATTCTGGATAAATACCGATGACGAAGATTTGCCCAAATATTTTAGGTATTTTTCTTATAAAAATCAACAAGAAATCCATGCACTTGAAAATCAATTTTCGGATGACAAGCAGCAGTTAAAAAAGGTCCTGGCCGAAGAACTGACATCCAGAATTCATGGAGAAGATGCATATCAGTCGGTGATGAAAGTCTCAGAGCTATTATTTAATAAGAATTGCGACGGAGATTTCTTAAAAGCATTGTCGGTTTCGGAATGGAAGGCCTTAGCTGGTGAAATTCCATTGACAGAAATACATCGAAGTACCCTTGATCACGACACTAACATCATCGATTTTCTCGCAGAAAGTACTTCGCTATTTAATTCCAAAAGCGATGCTCGCCGAGCAATCCAAGGTCAGGCAATATCTGTTAATAAAAGGAAAGTTCAGGATATTACATTGACTATTACTCAACAAGATTTGATTCGGGAAAAATACATGATGGTTGAAAATGGTAAAAAACATAAATATTTAATTGTGGTAATTTAGGTGATTGGGTTAAGCCAGAAGACTGATGTCATTAAAAGAGTGCCAATGCCGTGAGTCCTCGCCGGCATCATGTGGTATGCCAGTTGGTGGTTATGTCATGTTTCCGAAAGAAGAAAAATATAATTTGACTGATCAAATAATTCGAAGTACCAGAAAATGTCCAAGTAATATTGCAGAAGGTTATGGAAGATATCATTATCCGGAGAACATTCAATTTTGCAGGATAGCAAGAGGATCACTATGCAGAGACAATTGACCATCTCACCTGTCTCTGGAATGTGAATATAGCCGACGAGGTATATTCAACTTTTAAGGAAGAAACCGCTTCGTTGATCAAAATGCTCAACGGATTCGTCAGATATTTAAAAACAAGAAAAGAAATTGATTAAACAGGAGGAAAAACTGAACTACTTTGCCACTAGTTCTCTTATCTACTTGACTATTTAACCACAGGACCATTTAAACTGCCTAACGACTTCATCAACCACATAACGACATAACGACTCAACCACTTAACCACTTGACCAATCAACAAAAGCAACCAATGAAGAAACTAAATAGACATCCATTTTTGAAAAAAGGTGGATTGATGCTGGCAGCTGGGGCATCAACTCTGGCAGCCTGCAATAATACCGCCAGGAATATAGATGAGGCACCTGCTTTTGATCCAAACAAAAAGTACAAATGGAATATGGTTACAACCTGGCCTCCTAATTTTCCCATTTTAGGTGAAGGTTGTAATAAATTTGCTCAGTGGGTTGATCAAATGTCGGGAGGGCGGTTACAAATCAGGGTATTTGGAGGGGGAGAACTAATCCCCGCATTGGAGGCTTTTGACGCCGTGAGCTCTGGGACCGCTCAGATTGGTCATGGTAGTGCATATTATTGGGCAGGGAAAATTCCGGCAGCTCAGTTTTTTGCTTCAGTGCCCTTTGGTATGAATGCACAACAAGTTAACGCCTGGATCATGAGTGGAGGAGGTATGGCCTTATGGCGCGAATTGTATGAGCCGTTTCATTTGATCCCCTTTCTGGCAGGCAACACTAACGCACAAATGGGTGGTTGGTTTAATAAGGAGATCAACAATATCGATGATTTGAAGGGACTAAAAATGCGGATTCCAGGTTTAGGAGGGAGGGTTTTTGAACGAGCGGGAGGATCTGCTATTCTATCTGCCGGTAGTGAGATATACACAAACCTTGAACGGGGTGTAATAGATGCCACCGAATGGATCGGACCTTTCCATGACTATAAAATGGGCTTCCACAAGATTGCCAAGTACTATTATAGTCCTGGATGGCACGAAGCAGGTACCGCTTTGGAAGTATTCATCAATAAGTCGAGTTATGAGTCACTGCCCAAAGACCTGCAGGTGATCTTAGAGACAGCTGCAGCGAGGCTGAATCTCTATATGATGACTGAACTGGAGGTCCGAAACGCTGAATACTTGAAAATAATGAGAGCTGAAGGTGTTGATATCCGCCCATTTCCAGCGGAAGTGCTAGCAGTTCTGAAGGAGACCACTAAGCAAGTCATTGCGGAAATGGCGGCCAATGACCCCAAAAGCGCCAGGGTCTATGAAGCATTTAAATCCTTCAAAGAGATGAACAAGCCCCGGAGTGACTTGACGGAGAAGGTCTTTTACAATGAAATCTCATAGACAGATTGATTCTCAATGATTTCGTCAGCCCTTCGGGCGGAATCTGCAATAGAAATGCTGATTCTGGGTCTAATAGACCAGTTAGATACCAAAAAGTGCTCTATTCTTTATAAATTGTTCTCCATTGTTTCTAACAATCAATAATAAAATGAATCGACCAATATTACTGCTTGCTACTATCATTATTATTTGCACTAGCGATGTGTCCTCACAGACAGCAGAGCCATGGAGACCGCTCTTTAATGGACAGAACTTTGAAGGATGGAAAAAATTGAACGGCACTGCAGAATACAGAATTGAGGATGGGACTATCATTGGTGTCTCTCAAAAAGGAACGCCAAATACTTTTTTGTGTACGGAAAAAGACTATAGTGATTTTATTTTGGAGTTGGATGTCAAGCTGGATTACGGTTTAAATTCCGGGATTCAAATTCGTAGTAATAGTCTAGCAGAATACAAAGATGGTCGTGTGCATGGTTATCAAGTCGAATTAGATCCATCTGAGAGGAAGTGGACCGGTGGTATTTATGACGAAGCTCGCCGGGGTTGGCTATATGCGATGACCGAAAATAAAAATGGTGATGTATTTAATGTCGGTACCTGGAACCATATGCGTATCGAAGCCATCGGCAACTCCATACGGACATGGGTAAACGGGGCTCCATGTGCCAATTTGGTAGACGACCTAACATCTTCAGGCTTTATTGCTCTACAAGTGCATTCGATTCAAAATGACGATCAGGTTGGAAAAACGATTGAATGGAAGAATATCCAGATCATCACTGACTCACCAATAAAATATCAGTCTGCGGAAGATTTTAATGTGCCGGAATACAACTACAGTAGCACACTGACGGAGCGTGAAAAACGAACTGGTTGGCGATTATTGTGGGATGGCAAATCCAGTCAGGGCTGGCGAGGAGCCAAATTGAATCATTTTCCTGAAAAAGGTTGGAGCATGAAGGATGGCATTTTGACCGTACATGAATCAGGAGGGTCAGAATCCAATCATGGCGGCGATATCGTGACCACCGACCAATTTTCAGACTTTGAGTTAGTTGTCGATTTTAAGATTACCGAAGGGGCCAATAGTGGCGTTAAATATTTTGTTGATCCTGTCTTAAATCAAGGTGAGGGATCGGCCATTGGTTTGGAATATCAGGTATTAGATGATGATGTGTATACGCTGATGCAAAAGCGGGTGTGGGTGGAAATAGGACGGTTGGTTCTTTATACGACCTAATTCCAGCCGGAAATTTGTCTGAGGATGGTAATAATAATAAACGTTTCTTTAAAACAGAATGGAATAGAGCCCGAATATATGTCAAAGGTGGCCAAGTAGAGCACTGGTTGAATAACGTAAAGATTTTAGAATTTGACAGATGGTCGCAATCATTTAAAGCCCTTGTTGAAAAAAGTAAATATGCTAAATGGCCGGCTTTTGGTCAGGGAAAAACCGGTCTAATCCTCTTAAGGATCATGGAAATACGGTTTACTTTAAAAATATTAAAATTGGAATTCCTAATCCCTATGACATTTGTCAGATAATAAGTCCCGGTAACTAGATTGACCAATTAAATAATAAATCAACATTAATAATGACAAAAAATAAATCGAGACGGCACTTTTTAAGAAATACTGTAGTTGGCACTGCTGGGATTTCCTTAGGCTTAAATGCAAAAAGTTACGGTCAAATTTTAGGGTCGAATGACCGGATTAATTTTGGTGTCATTGGCATGAATAGCCGTGGCGGTGCATTAATTGATTCAATTCAGGATGTCAAAAATACCACGATCAGTGATATCTGTGATGTCGACAAGAGAGTCACAGAAAAAGGCAGGGAGAGATCTCTAAGAAGGCAGGAAGCAAGCCGTTAGGTCATACTGATTTTCGAAGATTTTGGATAAAAAGATATCGATGCAATTGCTATTGCTACTCCCGATCATTGGCACGCGATCATGGCCATTTTGGGAGCCAAAGCCGGTAAACATGTGTATATAGAGAAACCTTGCTGTCATAGCCCTAGTGAAGGCGAAATATTGGTGGCCGTGCAAAAAATATGATAAGGTGATCCAAATGGGTAATCAGCAACGATCGGGACCTGCCTCACAACAAGCCATTAAGGATATTCATGGAGGTCTTATCGGGGATGCTTATTATGGTAAAGCCTGGTATTCAAATAATCGGGAGTCAATTGGTATTGGGCAAGAAGTGGCAGTACCTGAATGGTTGGATTGGGATCTATGGCAGGGTCCGGCTCCACGATGCAGTTACAAAGATAATATCGTGCACTATAATTGGCATTGGTTCTGGAACTGGGGCACGGGTGAAATCAATAATAACGGAACTCATGAGCTGGATATCTGTCGTTGGGCATTAGACGTTGATTATCCTTCAAAAGTGAGCTCTTCCGGTGGAAGATTTGCGTTTAAAGATGATTGGCAATTCTACGACACACAAATAGCTAATTACGAATTTGAAGGCAACAAAATGATTAGCTGGGAAGGAAAGAGCTGCAATAATCATCCATTTTTTGAACGTGGTAGAGGGGTCACGATACATGGTACCAAAGGAACTTTGATGATGGACCGGGAAGGATTTATCGCCTATGATCAATCAGGTAAGGTCATCAAAGAAATGAAAGAAGTTACTGATTCAGGCACTATGGATCTTGTCGGTGGGGGTGGTCTTACAACCATACATATGCTCAATTTTTGCAACGGGATCAAAATGGGAGAGCAATTAGCGGCACCTGTAAGTGATGGATATATCAGCAATTTATTACCACACCTTGGTAATATTGCTCAAAAGTGTGGAAGGGTCTTGGAGGTCAACCCGCTAAACGGTCATATTTTAGGTGATGATGAAGCTGCTCAAATGTGGTCAAGAGACTACGAATATGGTTGGGAGCCCACTATATAAAGAGGCAGCATTACTTAGATGAGAATTTTATACGCAGAAATCAAAGGTGTCCTAGAACGCGTCTTAGGTCAGAGCGGTTTTGATGAGGATCTGGCAACCATAAACGCAGAGATCTTCGCTAAGTCCACACTGGATGGGTATCATTCGCATGGGGTAAATCGATTTAGCGAATTTGTTAAAAATGTGGACAGGGCAATTATTGATCCGAAGGCCATACCGGTCGAAACCGAGTCATTTGGAAGCATCGTTCGTTTTGATGGCATGAAGGGAGCTGGTCCTTCGAATGCTCAGTATTGCATGGAGCAGGCGATCAATCTAGCCAGGGAACGAACCATGGGGTGCGTTACATTAAATAACACTAACCATTGGATGCGAGGAGGTAACTATGGTTGGCAAGCTGCGGATAAGGGTTGTATCGCCATTTGCTTTACCAATACAATGCCCAACATGCCACCGTGGGGAGGGAAGACAAATACCACTGGTAATAATCCACTGATCATCGCAGTTCCCAAAAAGGATGGACATATAGTACTGGATATGTCCTTATCCCAGTTTTCCTATGGAAAGATCTATGAACATCGCATGAAGGGTAAAAAACTTCCTTATCCGGGCGGCTTTGATAATGAGGGAAAAATGACTGACGATCCAGAAACCATCATCAAGAATCGACGGATTTTGCAAACCGGCTATTGGAAGGGGTCCGGACTTTCGATTATGTTGGATTTACTGGCCACCCTGCTGGCAAATGGGAATTCTACCGCTCAAATCGGAGAACAAGAGGCTGAAACCGGATTGTCACAGGTTTTTATCTGTATTGATACTCAGCAGCTAGGGTCTGAAGATCATATCAGTAAAGCGGTGGATGACATCATTCAGCACTTCAAGAGCTCAGTTCCTCAACAACCAGGGGATACTGTACGTTATCCTGGAGAAGCCTCTTTCCAAAGAAGGGCCTCTCAAGCTCAACAGGGGGTTGAGGTTGATCAGGAAATTTGGCAAGCAATTCTTGACCTTAGCCAAAGATGATTGACTAGTGGGCTGGCACCTGACAGCAAATTTTTAACAGAACAGCGATATATACAATATATTAGCTGACTGAAATCGGATCATTTATATGGATGAGAAGTTTATTAGGAAATTATATGCGAAACATCAGGAATGTCCTGACTGCCCTTCTCTGAAAATCGTCACGGAGTTCTTCGAAGATCTACTGGGTACTTTATTTCCTGAATTCAGTGATGCTCCGTTTCATGATTTTAAATCATTCGAACAGCATGTTGTAGATTTAAAATCGCGGCTACAAAAACTGCTCATATTTTGTGAACTACAAAGTGGAGATGTACCGTCAAAATCAGCGGCCTTCTTTGGTAAGATTCCGACAATCTACCAAAAGCTTCTGAAGGATATTGATGCGTTGGAAAAAGGTGACCCTGCCGCCAAAAGTCAGCAAGAAGTTATCCGGACCTACCCTGGATTTTATGCGATTGCTGCTCATCGTTTTGCCCATGAGCTAGAATTGCTGGAAGTACCAATTGTGCCAAGAATGCTGTCTGAACATGCACACAGTCATACGGGAATCGATATACATCCTGGGGCCAGTATCGGCGAATATTTTTGTATAGATCATGGCACTGGTATTGTAATCGGTGAAACATCCTTAATTGGCAATCATGTTAAGATCTATCAGGGGGTGACCTTGGGTGCGCTCAGCGTAAGGAAGGAAGATGCAACGACCAAGCGTCATCCTACGATTGAAGATCATGTCGTTTTGTACTCGGGTGCAACTATCTTAGGGGGAGAAACCGTAATTGGACATCATAGTGTGATAGGAGGTAATGTATGGATTACCAAAAGTATTGAGCCAAATTCTAAAGTTTATTATCAAGCCAAAATGCACCATGGTACCGATGAAGAACATGATCTTCTAATTTATAAGACCGAAAACTAAATGAATCTCATTGATATTATTGGTAATACACCTCTTATTAAACTCCAAAGAATTCCCCCAAATCCAGATGTGACTATTTTTGCCAAACTTGAAGGCCAAAATCCCGGTGGCTCAGTGAAAGACCGGGCTGCTTATGGCATGATCCAGGGAGCTCTTGAAAGAGGTGAAATATCTCAGGAAAGCCGTTTGGTGGAAGCAACAAGTGGCAACACAGGCATCGCCCTTGCTATGATAGCCCGTTTACTGGGGCTGAAAATCACATTGATCATGCCAGATAATGCTACTTCCGAGCGTGTCTTATCCATGAAGGCTTACGGCGCTGAGGTCATCTTAACACCTTCGGAAAAAACAATCGAATTTTCCCGTGAGCTGGCTGACGAGATGGTTTCAAAGGAGGGTTTTTTTTCATTGAATCAATTTGCAAATCCCGACAACTATGGTATGCACTACCGGACTACTGGTCCGGAGATTTGGCGTGATACAGAGGGAAAGGTCACGCATTTTGTATCAGCAATGGGGACTACTGGAACCATTATGGGCGTTTCCAGATATCTTAAGGAAAAGAATAGTCAGATACAAATTGTTGGAACTCAGCCAACTGAAGGTTCAAGTATACCCGGCATTAGAAGATGGTCTCCCGAGTTTTTACCAAAGATTTTTGAACCTGATCGAGTAGATCGAATCATAGATGTGAGCGCTGACCAGGCCATCCACATGACGAGAAGATTGGCCCTTGAGGAGAGCATCTTAGCTGGTATGAGCAGCGGTGGTGCCTTGAGTGCAGCGTTTCGACTATCACTGGAATTGACCGAGGGCATCATTGTTTTTATCGTGTGTGACCGTGGAGATAGGTATTTGAGTTCGGACCTGTTTGCTTAGCAACATCACGTTTCTGTCAGGATGTCAAAATAGACAAACTTGATGCTGTATGCCTAAATCGTTTTCTCATCTACGGTGAGACGAAGGAGTCACTTTATAATTTCTAACTGACGTACTGCCTGCGAACAACTCAGCGTAAAGGTGTGCATTTTTTAGCTCAGGCGACTGAGGCCAGCATGGCCTCCCAGATCAGCCACGCCAGAGATTGCATTAAAATAGCTTAGGTCCGGTTCATTATTTTCCCTACTTTCACCGTTGATTGCCTCATTTAACAGACATATGATAGATGCACAAATTGTAACGAGACTAAAAAATCGTGACAAGACAGCATTGAGTGATTTGTACGATCACTATGCGGCAGCATTCTATGGTCAGGCTCTGAGGATTCTAGACACAGAAGCCACAGCTCAAGAAGTGGTGCAGGATACTTTTCTAAAAATTTGGAATAATATCAGTCAGTACGATGATAGTAAGTGGAAGCTCTTTACCTGGATGTACCGAATTGCGCGAAATGAGGCGATTGACAAGAAGCGATCTAAAGAAATAAAGCACAATGATAAAACCACTTCCATAGATACTTCCGTATATACTTATGAAGCCAATAGTTCAACCGTAAGTAATGTCGAAGATATCGGTGTGAAACAGTTGCTTAATCTACTCGATGAGGATACAAAAAGTATCTTAGAATTAGTTTATTTTCAAGGATATACTCATTCTGAAGTGGCCGATTATACAAAAACCCCAATCGGCACGGTTAAGACCAAAGTTCGCCGGGCTATTTTAAAACTAAGATCTGTTTTGATAAAGGAGTGAATATAAAAGATTACATAGAATCCGGAATTTTAGAGCAGTACCTCTTGGGCGAGCTCTCCCCTATTGAGGAGAAAGAGGTAGAAAAGTTAATGGCACAGCATCCGGAAATCAGACAAGAGTACTTCACCCTGGCAGATACTTTTGAAAAATTGTCGCTTCAGACAGGGGTTGAACCTCCTGGAGAATTGAAAGACATGATAATGGAGTCAGTCGGTGGAGCTAAACCAAGTAGAACGCAGTCAACCCAGGACAATTCTTCTAGACCTACAAATAACCTGATATTTTTTGCTGGTATTGTCGCAATCATATCAATGCTAATTGCTGCCGGCGTTGCGTATATGTGCAAACAAAGTAAAACTGAATTGTCATCTCAGATCTCCAATCAACTGTCTCAAATCGAAACCCTCAATAATGACAAGCTATTGTTGACTGCAAGGGTCAATCAGTTAGCGGAAGATCTTCGGGTCATGGGCAGTCCGGAATACAATCAAGTTAATTTGAAGGGTCTTCCTCTGGCACCTCAGGCTTTTGCCCAGGTTTTCTGGAATCAATCAAACCGAGAGGTCTATTTAAAGGCCGATCATCTGCCTGAACCTGCAGTTGGGAAGCAATACCAGCTATGGGCAATAGTGAACAATGCACCAGTCAGTATGGGAGTCTTTGATTTGCCAACGAGCAATCAGCTCCTGAAGATGAATACCGTTGCCAATGCCGCTGCATTTGCTATCACTCTGGAACCTCAGGGCGGTGTCGAATCACCTACCTTAGAAGCCATGTTTGTGATTGGAAACGTAGTATCCGGCTAGTGCCGCTTCGATTTCAGGAAAAAAAAGAACATTCATTCGTTTTCACATCCACTTTCTTTCCCCCCAGACATTGAGCGCATAGATCAGGCTTATAGTTTTGTTTAGTTAAGGGAAATTATTACTCCAGATCTTCATTATTTCCATTAGATGATGGGATGAACGCACGTTGCCAATTCAAGCTATTCATTGGTAAAATAATATTTTTCACATTTTCTTTATCCAGTTGAATCCGAATAAGCATTGCCCTCGTAAGTAGTAGTGACAGAGGCGAAAAGAAGGTCGACCAGAAGTAGCCTCAATTCACTATTTTAAAAACAAGTTTTTATGCAAACCTTAACTTTTAGGATTGACGGTTTGAAAGAAAGCCTATTACTGGTAGCTACTTTGCTATTGGGAATTGCACAGGTGTTTGCTTCATCACATCGCGAAGCTCCCCTCATTGCTAATGACCCACTTGCAGACAATACAGATGTATATGCATTTCGAAGTCCCGACAATCCAAACACCATCACCATTATTGCCAATTACATTCCGGCAGAACTGCCCTATGGAGGTCCAAATTACTATTCATTTGGAGAAAACATTCGCTATGAAATCCATGTGGACAACGATGCTTCGAAACCTGGCGATGAAATAATCTATCGATTTACGTTTACTCGCACCAATGAAGATCCATCTACCTTTTTCAGTATTAGACTCGGTCTGGAAAACATTAAAAACCATTACACGTTGGAGCGAAGTATCGATGGTGGAATGAACTTTACTGCCATCATTACGGATGGTCCGGTTCCACCAGCCAATATCGGCCCAAGATCTATCGAGTCCATGGTTGGTCTTAATACCACCTATGAAGCCTTGATCTCGGCAGCAATCGTCACGGCAAGTTCTGGTGAAAAAGTGTATTGTGGACCTGCTGATGATCCATTTTACGTCGACTTGGGTGGTGTATTTGATTTAGGAAACCTTCCTCGTCAAAATCAACCTTCCCGAGACGGTATCGCAAGATTCAATGTTCACACCATTGCCATTCAAGTACCGATTTCAACCCTACTAAAGAGTGGAGCTCCGGCAACACCAACGACTATTCTTGATCCTGACTATGTGATCGGAGTATGGGCATCTGCGAGCCGCAAAAGCACCAAAACCTTAAGTGCTCAAGGCGAAGCAGCAGTGGAGGATGGAATGTGGGTGCAGGTATCACGACTTGGCATGCCATTAACTAATGAAGCTGTAATACCCATTGGACAAAAAGATTTCTGGAACTCGTTGACACCATATGAAGAAATTAGTGAAACGACCATGGATGAATACTTTTTCAATCCGGAACTGGCATTGTACATGGATGATGATCTCTTTGGAGGTGCGGTACCTGCATTCGCAGCATTGCGCATACAAAGAAATTCTTTACAAGGATTTGATTTTGGATATGGAAAGGATGGACTCTTTGGCCTAAAAGGCTCTGATGCTGTCGCGGGAACTGCTTTGGATGATGCGGTTTTCGGATCCTTATTATTGCCAGGACCTGGCAAGGCCCGATCAGTAGATCTTTGGCCCATTTTTCACACCGGAGTGCCAAATGTGATACCTTATCAGCTTGCGACCGGCAAAGGTGGAAACCCTCTTGCTCAAGGTAAACCCTTTATTCATAATTTCCTTCCAAACGGCGGTGATATGCTGCGACTAAATATGGCTACTCCTGTTACTGATCGTAACGACCCACTATTTAGTTCGCTGGGCATTGTTGCCGCTGCGGTATTTGGTCTCACTGATCCTGCTTATGCTAACCTAAATCTGGAGCTGATTCCTAATATGGATGGATTTCCGAACGGCCGGAGATTGGAAGATGACGTCACCCGAATTGAGTTGCAAGCTGTTGGAGGTGTTGCACTAGCTGCAATAGGTCTTTGGTACGATGACTATACAGCAGGTGATTCCAATCCAGTAACTGAAGATCTTTTGAGTGTTCTTTCATATACAACCGGAGTTGAATCCAATGACAAAGCATTTAAATCTACTTTTCCCTATGTAGCGACTCCCTGGAGTGGCACAGAAGTAAATCAGTAAAGCTTGCAGGGCAAGCAATTATCTAAATCTTTTGACAAAAATAAATTTAGCATGAACCTTAAATATAGATCATGGCTAACCATTCTGCTCGTGAGTTTCACAGCCATGGCTAGCCGCGCTTCCAGTCACAGAGAAGCACCACTGATTGCAGATGATCCTTTGGCTGACAATGTCGACCTCTATGCATTCAGAAGCCCCGACAATCCTGGTACTGTAACTATAATTGCTACATATGTACCGCTACAATTACCGCACGGTGGTCCCAATTATTATTCATTTGGTGAGAATATCCGCTACGAAATTCACATTGATAATGATGCTTCTAAACCGGGAGATGAACTCACCTACCGTTTTACTTTTAAGATTGTCAATGAAGATCCAACTACTTTCTTCAACATACGTCTAGGTAAACGAAATCAGAAGACACTATATACGATGGAGCGAAGTACGGATGGTGGAAATTCTTGGATACCACTGATCATCAATGGGGTAGCAGCTCCCTACAATATTGGTGAGCGCTCTATAGAATCGGCGGTTGGTCTTAATACCACTTATGATCGATTGATGAAGAGATCGACTTACCGATCAGTTTTGGGTGAATCTGTCTATTGCGGCCCAATGGATGATCCGTTTTTTGTAGACCTGGGTGGAATTTTCGATCTTGGAGATGCTCCGCGTCAGATGGGAACAGCTATAGATGGATTGGCCTGCATGAATGTCAGCACCATAGCTCTTAAAATACCGATTTCGTATCTATCTAAAACGGGCAAATTTCCGCGAGGGGTTGACGCAATGTTCGATTCAGATTACGTAATCGGAGTATGGGCTTCTGCCAGCAGACAACAAATACGAACTTTGACACCAGGGAGCGAAAGTTACGATGGTGATTGGGTGCAGGTTTCAAGAATTGGGATGCCTCTGACTAACGAAGCAGTTATTCCAGTGGGCAAAAAGGATTTCTGGAACGCCTTAAGTCCATATGACGAAATTGCGGACACAACACTGGATCAATACTTTTATAATCCGGAACTGGCTCTTTACATGGATGATGATCTTTTTGGTGGAGCAGTACCGGCTTTTTCGACTCTCAGAATTCAGCGTAATTCTTTACAATCATTTGACTTTGGGAATGGCCGGGACGGACTGTATGGTTTGAAGGGAAATGCGGCATTAGCCGGAACCGCACTGGATGATGCAGTTTTTGGCACTTTGCTTTTACCAGGACCAGGAAAACCTCGTTCGGTTGATCTATGGCCGGCCTTTCATACGGGGGTACCCAATGTGCCGCCTTATCAACTTGCTACCGGAAAAGATGGAAATCCATTGGCACCTGGAAAACCATTTGTCAATAATTTCTTACCAAACGGGGGTGATATGCTGCGACTAAACATAGCAGTACCAGCAACCAAACGTACAGACCCCGATTTTAGCTCGTTGGGCTTGATTCAGGCAGCCGTTTTGGGATTGACAGATCCGCGTTATAATACGAGCGCTGAACCGCAATTCATTCCCAATATGGATGGTTTTCCAAATGGTCGACGATTGGAAGATGATGTTACCCGAATCGAATTGCAAGCCGTTGCCGGAGCCGTACTTGCGGCGATCGGCCTTTGGTATGACGACTACACAGTCGGTGATGCCAGTCCGGTAACTCAAGATTTGCTTGATGTAATTACATACAGCACTGGAGTAGAACAAAATGATGCACCATTCGAGAAAAGATTCCCTTACCTGGCAGCGCCTTGGTCTGGTGACGGTGAGTGTAGTGGTCTGGTCGTTGGCCAAGTGCCGACCGCTATTGCCCGAGTGTCAAATCTCGGTTTAGTCGCACCTACATCAATAGGCAGTATCGAAATGAATGCCTATCCCAATCCATTTATGAATGAAGCGATCATCCGTATGAATCTCGAAAATGCTTCGGGTGTCGAAGTTGAAATCTACAATGCACAAGGCCAGCTGGTCAACAGGATGCAAGGTAGTCAACCGGCAGGGATCTCCGAACTTAAATGGAATGCAACAAACGCTACGCCAGGATGGTATTTTGCCAGAGTGAAGACATCTTCAGCAGAAACAACTTTAAAAATACTTAAACAAGAGTAGAGTATCCTTACAAAGAACCTCCGGAGACTGTCCGGAGGTTCAATTTTTATAAAAATAAAATCTGACATACAATCATGAAAACTCAACAATTCAATCTTAAATACGGAGTATATCTCATCCTGATCTTGATGCTGACTTCTTGTTTTGAAAAGAAAGCAAACCAGGAAAGCCCGGATAATGTAACTCTAGTGAAAAATATTCCCAATCTACTGGACCGAAACGAAAAGATCCGTTATGAAAAAGAATGGGATCAGGTCCAAAATAATTATGTGAACTTTCGCAATAATATTTTGAAAGATCAAAATGACGCAGATTCTAAAATCAAGCTATCACTTGTTTTCGTCCAAGAAGCTCGGGTGACCGGAGAACATGGGCACTATTATCCAGCTGCATTGGAGATGTTGGATGCGGCACTGAATCAAAGAAACCATTAACAGCGGATCAGCAATTTTTAGCATTAAGTACCAAAGCAGGGGTTCAGCTTTCATTACATCATTTTTCGGATGCACTTATCACAGGTTCTAGGGCAAAAAAGTTGAATGGCTACAATGCCCAAATTTATGGAGTTCTTATTGATGCCCATGTGGAACTGGGTGACTATGACAAGGCAATTATACTGGCCGACAGCATGGTTTCGATCAGGCCCGATCTTAGGTCATATGCAAGGGTATCATATCTCAGACAAATATATGGAGATATGCTGGGCGCCATTGAAGCCATGCAACTAGCAGTATCTGCAGGTTTTCCTCCTTATGAAGAAACTGCATGGGCACGATATCAACTAGCCAAACTATATGAAAATAATGAGCAGTATACCGAGGCTGAAAAGCAATATCAACAGATCTTAATGGATCGTCCGGATTATCCATTTGCCATTGCTGCCCTTGCGAATCTCGAAAGTTTAAAAGGAAATGATGAAAAAGCCGTAGCGCTTTATAATCAGGCGATCAACGTAATTCCGGAAGTGTCTTTTTATGTCGATAAGGCTAAGCTATTTTTTAAAACCAATCGAGATGTGGAAGGGAATTTAATTATGCAAGAGGTCCTCAACATGATGGAAGAAGATCAGAAAAGCGGGCACAATATGGATCTCTATTATTCGGAGATTTATTCAAAGATCATGAATGATCAGAAAAAAGCGCTCCATTATGCTCTCCAGGAATATTCCGTACGTCCCGCTAATATCGATGTTAACAAACAACTAGCGGAAGTCTACTTAAAGATGAAAGAATTTGATAAAGCAAAAGAACATTTACAACTGGCACTTCGCACCAATTGTAAGGATCATGCACTCATGAAATTAAAA
The DNA here is from genome assembly GCA_016711125.1 of Saprospiraceae bacterium. Lineage (GTDB taxonomy): Bacteria > Bacteroidota > Bacteroidia > Chitinophagales > Saprospiraceae > JABDMH01. Next base: position 416,557 of record JADJTQ010000012.1, read on the forward strand.
TCTTCATTGAATATTGAATCATAATGTGAAAAAATAATTGGCCTCAGTTAATACCCACCAATCAAAGAACTTGTAAACCGATGCCAATTTTAGACGTATGTCAGGGTTTCGATATCTCATAGCCGGTGTCTCAATTTTTTGAGGCACCAGGCTGTGAGATCTTTGTTGACGAAGAAAACTAATGAAATAACTACAAAACGTTTTTTACGGGCAAAGTTTTGCTGGGCAATTCTTCCACCTTATTTAATTTTCGTTCGAGAGCGCGTCTTCGCACTCCCGCCTGATCAATCGCACTATTTGCCTCTGACAATTTCCTTTGAACTTTCTCAAGGGCACATCCAAATTTTCCAAATTCAGTCTTTATTTCCCCCAGTATTATCCAAACTTCACTGGATCTTTTTTCGATCGCCGGTACGAAAGCCCATTTGAAGACTACTTAAAAAGGCACTTAAATTACTCGGACCAGCAACCAATATCTGATACTCAGTACGGAGCGTGTGAAGTAAGGCTCCTTGCCGGCTAATCTCAGCATAGAGCCCCTCAACCGGCAAAAACATGATGGCAAAGTCGGTGGTGTAGGGCGGCTCCACATATTTACTCCGGATATCTTTGGCTGCAACTACGATTGCCTTTTGCAACTCTTTGGATCGATGGGTAATTTCCAAGGTACATCCAACTTCATATGCATCAACTAAAGATTGGTATTTGTCCATGGGAAATTTTGAATCGATGGGTAAAAACAGATTCCGGAGTTCTTCCTTATTTCCTGGCAATTTAATCGCTACTTCAACCCGAACATCTCGACCTGGTACCACTGCACAGTTAAGTGTGTATTGATCGTTTGTCATAATTTCCTCTATAATATTAAGCAGCTGAATTTCTCCTAATATTCCCCGGGTTTTTACATTTGACAAAACCTTCTTTAGATCTCCGACACCAGCTGCCAGAGATTGCATTTCTCCAAGGCCTTTTTGCACTTTTTCCAGATGTTCACTTACAATCTGAAATGATCTCCCAAGCCGCTCTTCTAGTGTCTGATGCAATTTTTCATCCACTGTTGCCCGCATTTTCTCCAGCTGCATGCTGTTATCTACCCGTATCATGTCCAGGCGTTCGCTTACCTGTAATCTGATTTTTTCTAAGGAATGACTGGTTTCATCATGTAGCCGGTTAAAACGCAGTTCGTTAGAATTTACCAGGTCCTTTACTTCCCTATTCAACATTTCAAATATTTCAAGTTGATGCTGATTAAACTTAATCAATCGGTTATCAAGATCCTGGCGTGAATCCCTGAGTTGCTCCTTGATCTCCCTCCTCTGATCGGTCATTTCTTGTTTGAGGTCTCCACTCACCATCATCTGTTGATCCTTTAAGGCAGTTAATACTGACAAAAGATGTTGGCTGTGATCAGATGGTTTTCGAATGACCGAAATCAAAAATTGCACAAAAACGATCGTAAGTATTAGACCGAGGAGTAAAGTAGTAACGTCCATAGGAAATATTTTTCTTGGAACTCATGCCAGCTGAAACTCGTAGCCTCAATAGACATCATTGATACTGTCTATGAGAGATGTGAAATGCAGGGAGTATTTTTACAGGTGCTTACTAAGGCCATCGACGTAACATACCTCCTGTGATATTGACAAAAGCTAAAAGGCCGAGAGCAATGATAGCGATGAGAAGAAAATGTAACATGAGTCTAATGTTTTAATGTGAGTAATGATTGTGATTGTCTCAATTGACACTACAAGGGTAGATGGCCTCCGTGCAATCTTTTTGCACTGTTGGCAAAAAATACATAATTTTATTTTTTAATATGAATTTACCCAAAAGATGAGCTATGCCAACTAACCTTCATGCACTCGTTAGGTACCGAACAATCGATGAGTGTCTCACTAAGCGATACCGCCGGTGGACCTGGCAAGACCTGGCAGATGCCTGTGCGGACAAAATCTATGAATACGAAGGCTTGGAAGCCACTCCCTCCCGTCGAACGATTATGTACGATCTACAATATATGAGGGATGGTAAACTTGGTTATTTCGCCCCTATCGTTTATGAACGCAGCACGAAAAGTTATTCATATGATGATCCTGACTTTTCAATTCAGAAGTTTCCACTGAGTAAAGATGATCTCTTTGAACTGGAATATGCCTTATCCATTCTGAAAAATTTCAAGGGTTTTCAAAATGCAACAGGTATCGAAAATATCATCACTAAATTAGAACACACTGTCACACTACAGGAATCGAGTAAAAAGGAAATTATCCATTTTGATCACAGTTTGAACGAACCGGGACAAAAATGGTTACACATGCTTTACGATTTTATTCAGAATGAAAATGCTCTAAAGATTACTTACCAACCTTTCTACTTAGACCAGCCCTATCAGCGAATCATTAGCCCATACATTATTAAGGAATATGATAATCGGTGGTTTCTCATCTGCTGGGATCACCTACGTAATGATATTCGAAATTTTTCCCTAGACAGGTTGGTGGTTATCGAAAAAGAACCGGTACGATATTATAGAGATCCTGATTTTGCTGCATCGCAATATTTTGAAAACATCATCGGTGTGACGCTTCCTAAAAATAAAAATATTGAACTTATTGAATTTGAGGTGTCGGAAGATGATGCCAAATATCTAATTACTAAACCACTACATATTTCGCAGGAGATAGTTGATCGAACTGAAAATAAAACCATCTTCTCCATCAAAGTAATACCCAATTTTGAATTAGAAAGTATTTTACTATCCTTTGGAGAAAGAATGAACGTTAAAAAGCCACCCTATCTAAGAGAGCGAATTAAAGATCGGGTCACGGAACAGATAAAAAACTATTTGTGAGTACAGATTCATCACCGTCATTTTTAGTACTCAAGTGATCGCTGTACTAATAATTACATCCAATAGTTTTTCAATGCTCCATCCATAGGCCCTCGCTTGCTGAGGCACAATGCTGGCTTCACTCATACCTGGAATCGTGTTGGCTTCGAGCAAGTAAAATGTGTCTTCCACCAAAATGAAATCAAATCGCACCACGCCCTGGCAAGATAGTACCTGATATAATTTTTTAGAAAGGTTCTTACACTTGTTACTTAGCACTTCTGAAATTTGCGCTGGAGTAATCTCTTCACTTGCGCCTTCATACTTGGCTTCATATGTAAAAAACTCAGCTTTTGGTATAATTTCAGTGACGGGAAATGCATGGATAATGGCACCTTCCTGTAACACGCCGCAGCCAAATTACGACCTTTTAAATAGGCCTCTACCACCACTTCATCGTCATACTTAAATGCAAATTCGATCGCCGATAAAAGGTCATCGTTCTTTTTGACTTTTGATACTCCATAACTAGAGCCGTTGCAATTAGGTTTTACAAAAAGAGGCAGGCCCAGATCTAATAGAATTTCTTCATTCCAGGTCTCACCTTTCCGTATCAGGACTGATTGAGCCAACGGTATTTCAAAGGCCTTTAGATAATCTTTGCATTTCTGTTTATTAAAGGTCAATGCAGAGGTTAAAGTATCGCAAGTACTATGGGCAATGCCCTGCATTTCAAAATAGCCCTGGATTTTTCCATCTTCAGCAGGTGTACCATGTATCATTAAAAAGACAAAATCAAATTTTTCCTTCCTCCCTCCTACTGTAAGTGAAAAATCGTTCAGATCTACCGAAGTTCCGCTATCAGCTTCAATCCAGCCATGAGATTCCATGCTGATTAATCTCCATGAATACTTCTCTCTATCGAGGTAGCGACTGACAAGTAAAGCACTCCTTTCAGAAACTGTCCGCTCTGCCGAGGGGCCACCGGTCAAAATAGCTATATGTAATGGTCTCAAAGTTATATAGTCTTATTAGAATCAAGTATAATACTTAACTAGTTGATCCCTTGCAGCATCAGCAATATTATTTGTCATATGATGAACTTATGAGCAATCATTTTAACAGGTCATTTATAGACACTTATCCGAAATCTCATCTTAATTAAGAGATCAATAGGTATTCTCGATAGATAGTCAAATTCTTTTGAGAAGTGATCCACACAAAAATGACCACCAATTTGGTGGCCATTCAATCAAAATTTCACGAAATAAATATTACTTCCTCACTTAGTAATAAGAACAAGCTGGTGAAATTGATTTTCAGCAGATCTCACAGAAAGTTTATAGACTCCTTCCCTAAAGCTGCTTACTTCAAATTCCAACTGATCTCCACCAAAAACGTCTGCCTTCTTTTGACTAATGATCAATCGGCCCATCATATCTGTCAATTCAATCGTAGCATCACTCCCGTCGAGTGTCTCAGGAAGTATGACGGTCATCGTCGAATGAACTGGATTGGGATAAACCATATGGAAGGAAGATGTGATGTCAGCCATTATTTTACCTGTATCCTGACCAGATAATGTGGAGAAAATATACCAGTTTGAATCATCACTGATGCTGCCATCCAAACATTGTACATTCACTTTGTACTGGTAGATTCCTCCTGGAACCAGACCTTCTGCTTTCAAATGATTCTCCGTGATAACACTGCTTTGTCCATAAAATGCGGTAGTATCGAGGCTTTGTATCTCTACTTCGTAATCGATTGCACCCGGTGATCCAGCCCAAATGAGCGCTGCACTTGTATTAGTCAGCATTTCAGCTGCCAGACCCGATGGTGAAGGACAATCTACTTCGCCTTCGGTATCGATAATCATCCAGGGAGTACAATCGCTATACATGCCCCCGTCACAAAATGCTGCTACTTTCCATTGATACGTGCCTCCCGGTAGCAGACTTTCAATCAGATAGGCAGTATCTCGCGTTGTTGTAATTAAGTTATAATCCGGAGTCAGCCCAATGTTTTCGACCTCAATTAAGTAAAAGGCTTCAGGGGAAGAAGCAGACCAAGACACAGAGGCTGTTTGACCTGTCACTTGAAGTAATTCTGCCACTGGAACAGAACAACTATCAGTGGGTTCATCAGGTTCTTCGAGAGTCTGGAAAATTAGAAACTCAGACCATTCACTGGTGTCCATTTCTCCGCAAATCATGCGTATCCTGACTTGGAATGTTTGATCAGATGACAATTCTGTTAGATGAATCATCGCTTTATCAGTCAATTCACTAAATTCATAATCATCACCTGTCACTTCTACATGATAGGTCGAACTATCTGACCCTAACCAGGAAATCCAGACATCGCTCACATCTACAGAATCGAGCTTTAATTCTGTTGGTGCCAGACAAAGAGAATCTCGTATTGTATCTGACATCATCATCATGAAAAAATAGAGGGGATCCGAAAGACCACTTTCCTGCTCATCACAAATAGACTGGACATAAACCTGATACTCTGTCTCAGACATTAGGCTGTCAAAATAGATAAATTGCTCTTCTGTTAGAAATTCATCATATTCCACGATGGTGTCTCGCTCTTTGATCAACACTCTATATAGGATCGATTCCGGTCCCTCCCATGAGATCTGAGCTCCGGTATCAAAAACCGAATCTAAAACCAAATCCGTCGGGGATTGACAGTCCATGACCATGGTGTCAAGCGTACTAAAAAGGATCCACTCACTGAACAGTGAGGTATCACCAGCCGCACAAATCATTCTGACTCTAAATTGATAACTCTCCACTGGATTCAGCCCACTAACGAGCAACCCGGGATTAGATGATGGTAATACCAAGCTAATCAAGGAAGAAGGATCAATCGGTTTCACTTCGATTTGATAAGATGCTGAATCGACTCCCGTCCATGAAAGCATGGCCGTACTATCATCCGCTCTTTCAGCATTCAGATCATCTGGAGGCATACATATATTCATCTCAGCCAGTGTACTAAAGTTGACAGCATCGGAAAAAGGAGCTTCTTCTCTCTGACATAATGCACGGATTCTAATCTGGTAATCGGCAAATGGCTCCAGCCCGGACAGAACATACATTGGATGCATTGAACCTGAAACCGCCAGCTCATTCCAACTTGTGTCGGCATTCAGTATCTCTAACTCGTAAGTCTCGGTACCAGAATTTGACCAGCTAACAAATGCATTATTACCAATAACTGTATCCACCATCAAATCCAGTGGAGATTCACATGCAAGCACCAGACTATCGGCGATGGCTGGAAATATAATCCAGTCCGAATATTCACTCGCAGATTCTGAAGAGCAAAGAGTTTTTACTCTATAGGCAAAGCTATGCAACGAATCCATCATTGTGAACAGGTAAGATGCGGTTGCAATATTGGTATCGACAACAAGAGTCTCCACGGTATCTAACTTGTTGACCTGCATGCCGTACGATTCAGCACCACCCACTGACTGCCAGGTCAGCAAATAGCCACCTGAATCCTGAACTGAAATTGTGAGCTCCTGAGGCGTCATACATGAATCCATGGTTTCGGAGGCAGTTTTGAAACTGGCGGAAACCTGAGACGGGATCCCGTCTTCACAATTAGAAATAATCATGATCTCGTACTTGGTATCGGGGAGAAGATCGTTGATCAATTGTGGTGATGTTGCTGGAGCGATTTCAATATCATCACCTGCTCCATGAGATAACACCAGTTGATAGACCGAATTCTGATCACTGGAGCTCCAATGTACAATTGCTGAATGCGATGTGATGGAATCGGCAAGAATGTCGGTGACAAATGGACAAGTTTGCTCCATATCTCCTTCACCGAGTTGAAATGATGCCAAGCCGTTGAACCGCTTACTGCATCATTAATACAAGTAGTCCTCACTCGAAATTGATAATGGCCAGTTGGATCTAGTCCGAACACGGTGATTGCACTATCAAGTAAGCTTTTTTCGAAAAAATACACAGGAGTACTTCCCTTACTCCTGACTTCCACCTCATAGTGGGTTGAAAATACCGACCCCGTCCAGCTAAGCGTAGCCGTGGTCATGGTGGCGCTCACCACCTGTAGTTCGCTGGCTTTAGGACAGGATTCATCTGAACTCATTCCGGTAGTCTGGAAATTGAACCACTTGGTAGAACCACTGGAAGCTCCGGAACTGCAGATACTTCTGACCCTGAACCGGTATTCGCTGCCAAGCATCAAATCACTGACCATAAAATCAGTAGTTGTAGTGTTGAAGCTGCGCTTCAACTTCGGAGTCCGGCCTTTGCTTCTAATGTCGATTTCATAGTTGGCCGTTAAACCAGCATCAATCCACTGCAAAGTTGCGCCGACGTTGGTGACATCTGCAACTGACAGATCGGTCGGCTTTTCACACTGCGCCTGGGCCGAATGAACAAAAGGTAGCGAAATGCAGAAGAATAATATCAGTCTTCTGCACAGAACATAAATAGATCTCATTATATCAAATTTGTAAGGGTTAATAAATACTTGATATCAATGAAGTCTGCTGTAAAAAATGTACTTATTGTTGGCTAAGTATGCAGATAAGGTATGAAGGCGGTATTATATTAGAAACTCATTCTAATTTAAAAAATTGTGTTTACCCCGATACATCATAAAAGAGTATAATATATGTTGATGAAGATGTAGTCCTTTCCATTTTCTATGATATATCAAACAAAAGATTTGGAACGAAGGAACGAAGGAAGGAAGGAAGGAAGGTGGCCTTGCCAATCACGGTGACTATCCAGTTGGGAACGTTGCTAGACAGCAGACACTGACTCTCAATGGTGATCAATACAATCAAAAAGGAATAGACCTCTGAGATGGAGTTGCGAATAATATGTACCTTTGTAAGACAACTAAAAATACTGATTTCAAAAGGAAACTATGGGAAAGGTAGCAGAGAAACCAAAGACAAAATTCACGAAGGAGACATATCTCAAGTGGTATGATATTATGCTCTTAATCCGAAGATTTGAGGAGCGTACTCTAATGGCTTATGGACAGAACAAGATAAGGGGTTTCTGCCACGTGTATATTGGTCAGGAGGCCATTGCCGCTGGTCTGCTGACAGCTCTTAAGCCCGAAGATGCTGTTATCACGGCTTACAGACAACACGGAGTTGCGCTTATGAAAGGTCTTGACCCCAAAGCTTGTATGGCAGAGCTCTATGGTAAGGAGACTGGCGTGGTAAAAGGCAAGGGTGGTTCAATGCACTTTTTTAGCAAAGCACACAAATATTTTGGTGGAAATGGTATCGTTGGTGCTCAAATACCGATTGGTACCGGTATTGCATTTGCTGAAAAATACCGGGGTACCGATCTATTGTGTGTGACAATGTTTGGTGATGGTGCTGCTCGTCAGGGTGCATTATTTGAATCCTTTAACCTGGCTGCCACCTGGCAACTCCCAGTGCTATATATCTGTGAAAACAATCATTATGCCATGGGTACTTCAGTGAAAAGGACTAGCAATGTGACCGAAATTCATCGAATTGGGTTGGCATTTGACATTCCTGCCGAGCCGGTTGATGCAATGGATCCGGAACAGGTTCATCTGGCATTGGAAAAGGCTGCCAAGCACATCAGGGCAGGAAAAGGACCCTACTTCCTTGAGCTAATGACCTACCGGTATAAGGGACATTCGGTATCCGATCCAGCGAAATACCGTTCAAAAGAGGAACTTCACGAGTATCAAGAAAGGGATCCTGTCAAAATGCTTGAAAAGAAGATCCTCGAAGAAGGAATCGGAACCGAGTCGGAGATCCAGGAAATTAAAGACCGGGTGAAAGCTATCATCGAAGAATCGGTTGCATTTGCAGAAGCTTCGGAATTTCCCGATCCTTCGGAACTATTTACCGACAACTACATGCAGAAGGACTTCCCTTTCACCGAATAGGTCTTGCGTACCACTCCTGGCAGAATCGGCAGCTCACGGTGACTGGTATCAATCACTAATGAAATGCTAGTAGTTAACTTTTAAAGTATAAACTTTTTTTTCTCATTAACTAAAACTATCTTTGCACAAATTTTTCAAAAACCAGCATGGCACAAAGGAGAAAAACAAAAAGAGCAGAGCAGGAAACCCTGGTTGATATTGTCGAAGTAAAGGAGCAGGCTTCTGATTTCTTTGAACGCAATCAGAAGCCTGTCTTCGGGATTCTTGGCGCTATAGCCTTGATCATTGGTGGCTACTTTGCTTACAAATATCTATATAAAACCCCCAAGGAACGTGAAGCTACCGAGCAAATATTTCAGGCTGAGCTCCAATTCGAAAGAGACTCCTTCGAGCTGGCTTTGTTGAATCCAGGAGGTGGATACAGTGGATTCCTGGACATCATAGAAAACTATAAGGGCACTGATGTAGCAAATTTGGCGAATTATTACGCCGGAATCTGCTATTTGCACCTTGGCAAATTTGATGCAGCAATCAGTTATTTGAAAGACTTTAGTGCCGTTGGGGAAATTACACCCATCATGAAACATGGTGCTTTGGGAGATGCCTATTCAGAAATGGGCAAGTTTGACGATGCCATTGGCGAATATAAGAAGGCTGCACAGGCTGGAGGCAACGATTTTCTCACTCCCTACTATTTGAAAAAACTTGGACTTTTATATGAAAAACAAGGAGACTATGCGGCAGCAGTAAAGACTTTCAAGCAACTTAAGGAAGAGTATTCTCAGAGCCAGGATGGTTACAATATTGAGAAATTCATTCAAAGAGCTGAAGCAGCAGCCAATTAAGCATCCTCAAATAAAGAATTAATTGAAGCCTGCAGAAATCTGTGGGCTTTTTTAATTTTAACCAGGAATAAATAGACTTAGAAATGGTAATCCATCAAGCAGCTGACAAAATTATTATGAATCTATGCTGGGTCTGGTTAAACACCTGCCGTTGAAAATAATCACTTCTGAAGTCAATTTTCACGAAAGTGATTGGTCATTAATTGTCAAAATGTTGGAATACGCAATTCATAATGCAGGTTTAAATTGATTGAAAGTAAAAATTATGAGTAGTAAAGATCAAAACCTTTCAGATTATTCGATCAATGTATCCAAAGTGGGAGACTTGAAAATTGGTATTGTAGTTTCCGATTACAATGAAGGAATCACTCATCAACTTCTCGAAGGCTGCAAAAAGACCCTGGTAAAGGAGGGCATTGTTGATTCAAACATGAGGATTATTCATGTACCCGGTGCCTTCGAATTGCCAACAGGAGCCAGAATGCTCGATGATAAACACAATCTTGATGCCGTCATAGTATTGGGATGCGTGATTAAAGGCGACACCAAACATGACGAATATATCAGTCAGGCAGTTGCCACCGGTCTAATGCAACTTGCGATCATGCGGTCGAAACCTTTTATTTTCGGTGTACTTACCCCTAATACACAGGAACAAGCCCTGGAGCGTGCTGGAGGTAAACTAGGTAATAAGGGTGTCGAGGCAGCTGTTACCGCGCTGAAGATGGCTGCGCTTAAAAAGGAACTTAAGTCGAGCACCAAACAAATTGGATTCTCATGATCAAATTGACGTCTCTTGAAGCAGGACGATTTAAATTAGATGGCGGAGCAATGTTTGGAGTGGTGCCTAAACGCATCTGGGATCAATTAAATCCTGCCGATGCCGATAATATGTGTTCCTGGAGCATGCGTAGTTTGTTGATTGAAACAGGGGATCGTAAAATTATCGTAGACTGTGGTATCGGTTTTAAACAAGGCGACAAATTCAGATCTCATTTTTATCCATATGGCAGAGAGCTGGAAGCTTCTCTTGCACAGGTTGCAATCCCTCCAGAGGCGATCACTGATGTTTTTATCACTCATTTTCATTTTGATCATGTAGGCGGTGCACTCAAGCAAAATTCCGCTGGCAAAGTTGTACCAACCTTTCCCAATGCGACCTATTGGTCTAACGAAGTGCACTATAAGTATGCACTCGAACCCAATGCCCGTGAAAAAGCAAGTTTTCTACAGGAAAATTTTGTGCCGTTAAAGGACCAGGGGCTCTTACAGTACATTGACTATCAAAAAGAGGATGTGGAATGGTTACCTCATTTGAAAGTTCGATTTGTTGATGGCCATACATCTGCTCAAATGATTTTAATTATTGAGGCAGAGCCTACCATCGTTTTTTGTGCGGATCTAATGCCGTCCATTTGGCACGTTCCCCTACCCTATATTATGGCTTATGATATGCAACCCATGTTAACACTAGAAGAGAAGCAACGGCTACTAGATGAGGCAATCGAACATAAGTGGAAGCTGTTTTTCGAACATGATCCAGTGACAGAAAGTGGTCTAGTGGTCAAAAATGACCGGGGAAAATACAGCATCGTGGTTTAATCGGGATGCATTAAAAAATCTATTGCGGCCTGAAATAGCTTCAAAATAAGGCGCTTCGCTGGATTTTCTTCCTTCACCGTAGCGGTGCTATGCCTCAGTCAGGAAAACCCCTTATTTTATTGTTCTTCCAGGCCTCATGACAAAGTTCTAATGAATAGTCCCGGTTTAATAGCGGTGGGCATTTTTTCGAAACTGCACAATTTCACCACTACAACAGTCTAGTTGCAATGCTTAGTCCGGTGTTACTTGGTAAAAGTATTGGAGTCTATTTTTGATCCATTGGAAGCTCCTGCCTGATTTCCCATTTCTGATTTGAATACTGAAGTACACTGATCTTATCCACTAAAAACGTCGCACTAAAATCTTCTTTCATCAAATATTGCCAAGCGTTATAAAATTGATCAATCTTTAAATCTTTAAAAGCGATTGTCATGTGTGGATGGAAGACCTTATTGCGATGTACATCGATATCCCACTTGTCTTTGAAATATTCTTGTAAATCACCTTGCAATCCAACTAATGTAGGATTTGGCAGTACATCCACATAAAGTACTTTTGGTTCGAAATGGGAAAAATTGAATAATTGAATCTCAAAGGGAACCTTTTGCGAGGCCCAGTGGGCCAGGTCCAATTTTATTTGTTCGTATCGATCATCGCTCCAATAAAACGGTGGAATCAATGTAATATGCGCCGGTGATTTTAAAGCCTGTTTGCTCTGAAACTGATCGGCCATGATATTTCGGTAAGCCTCTACTTGGTTTCGAATTTCATTCGGAGGTATAAGTGCAATAAAGTACAGGCTTTTTGACATAAGGAGACAGACGTAATCTTTTGCGTAAATTTAAGTGCAAAATTTCACCTATTATGCTCAATCATATCTTTGTATTTTGCGGTCTTTTACTAACTGTGAATAAATGTCGGAATATTGAAAGTGTGAATGATTTGAGTCATCCCACTTTCTCAGAATCTGACACCATTTATCATGGGATATTTATGCCTTGGGATGGAATCTGGGAAGGATCGTTCGAAATATACAAAGATCCCAATGGTCAACAGACCTCGGATCACACGGATCTAACAATGGCTGATACGATAAGAGTGAGAAATTATCAACTCACTAATACCGTGGGTGTCCGGCAAAAATATGAAAGCGTTACACCATATTATCAGTTAGTTGAGATTACCGACACGTATGTCAATGCTCATGACACAGTTAAAGCAACTGCCAAAGGTGTCAATAAAGTGCAAGATGGTCAAATCTGGTGCATTGTTGACAAGCCTGATGATCTGGTCATTCACCTTGGCCGGCAAGTTTCTCCCGGAACCCTTGTTTGGAGTCGGAATGAACAAGGGCCACTTCGCAAAGAATATTTTCTTGAATCAATTGTTGGCAACACCTACTTTATCTTGGGATATGGCTATTATGGAGAGGATGACCCCAATTTGTCTCCAAGGACTTGGTTCGTTGCCCGATATCGCCACATAAGTGATTATTTCAAGTAGATAAGTGTGTCGCTAATAAAAGAAATCCCTCTTGCGGGGAATGCAAGAGGGATCAACCAAACTTACAAAATCGGCTTTGGAATTGAACCGAACACTTACGTGAATCTGAAATTTAATATATATTTTTTAATATGCTTGAAATTAACGTTTGATTTAATCTTGTGATACTTGATTTTCTTAGTCATTTTCATTTAGCCCAGGAATACAATCATTGGAGTATCACCCCAACATGATCACTGTCAATGGTTTAGTACAGAATACACGCAAGGTTCTATCTCCGCGATAAAAGTTGCACCAATCTCAACATTAAAGGGAGGACTAAGCAAAATGGCATTACCTGCTTTAAAAACAATGGTGCGCAGAGCCGCGATAGTGGCATCACTATTCAGATCATTAATTGCCCGATAAACATCAAGTGAGCCAAGTTGTGAAAGCAAGTTGTTGTTTACTACTATATCCTGGTTTTCAGCCAGACACGAAGTAAGCTCGCAAAAACTTACTCCCCTTGACAATATTTAAGGTGCTCGCTCTAGAAGTACCACATGCATTCGTAGTACTAACCGACAAGATCCCACCTGTAAACGAGGCATCAAAACTGATCAGTATCTCATTGCTTCCATTGCCAGTGATTGATGCCGAAGCATTGCTAAAACTCCAATCGTAAGTCTCTCCGGTTGTCTTTACAACGGAATACGGTAAATTCTTCAGAGATGGACAAATGGTTGCCGGACCGGTAATTGCACTTGGAACCACCCCTTCAGAAGAGAGCATAAAAGTCTGCAAACAGGTTTTCATGAGGCCGCAAAGATCAGTAGCTACCCAGGTTCTCTCAACAAGAAACAGGATCGGGCAATTTTCCGGTGATGGGCCAATCACGACATCCTGATAAGTCACTACAACATTACCGCAGTTGTCGGTCGCGGAGGCAAAGCCGTACGTTGAGGGAGAAATACTTGGATGTTGTGGGGTATTGGATCCCACTGGATTTGCATTAAAATCAATCGGCAAATCGATTGGAGCCGGACTGACAGGGCAGAGGATGATCGGTTGGATTGTGTCTACAACTGTGATTATTTGCACCTGCTCCATAGATGAGACCCCGTTGCAGTCCACAATCGACCACGTACGCTCAATGGTTCCGGTACCTGAGCATCCGATTAACAGCACAACATCCACGTGATTGGTATCAAAGGTGGTGCAACAAGAATGTATTACATTGGTCACATTCCCGGTATGAGCTAGAGTCGAATCAAATTCGCAGTACATGTCCATATAGATGGTTATATCCGGTGGTTTAGTAAACGTTACCGGAAGAGCCGCGATAAGATCCAATTCATCAAATGCTCCCGGAGCGGTGAGTCCACTGGCAGAAATCACACTACTGGTGTTCGGATACGTTCCGTCGGTTGCATCACAAGGTAACTGAATGGTGATAGGAAAGATACAGGTACTTTGTGCAAGTAATTCACCATTTGTAAAGCTAAAAGTAGAGCTGCCTGATCCGGCAAATTGTGCACTTTGTCCGCAGAAAGCACCACTGGCAGGCAGAGCAATTACAGTTGCACCTGCTAACATTGCACTCAAGTCATCGGAAAAATTAATACCAGTCACTGCGTTTTCCTGAAGATTATTGATCGTGAAGGTTAGATCAACCGTCCCTCCTGCTATGCCTGAGCCACTGAATTCCTTTTCCAGGGAAAGATTGCGAACCTTTAAAATATCGCTGGCGGGACCACCTTGTACTGGCACACCGTCAACCTCGCCTGCGATATCACTAGTGAGATTTAGAAAATCACTGCTATTTACCAGGGCAGGTATCTGGAGAGTCACTAAAAAGGTGCATGAGGCACCTGGTGCTAAAGTGCCACCAGTGAAGCTAATTAGGCTCGTCCCCGAAATCTGAGAGCCCGTCCCGCAAACATCATTTAGAGGTAAGCCAACCGCGGTCAATCCAGACAGGGCTGCATTGAGATCATCAGTGAAAGTTATATTGTCGATAATCCTGACTGGATCTAGATTTTCAATTGTAAATTCCAAGGTCACTGTGCCACCAGGCAATACCGGATCGTCGGTAAATTCTTTGCTGACGCTTAAGATCTGCGTGTTAATTTCCAAATTGTCATTTGCTGGGGGCAATATCACACCACTACCATCGATTGTCGCTGTCAAGCTGGATGTGACATTGTTAAAGGTGCCATTTGAGGCTCCATCCGGTATTCTCACAGGCACATCGAAAGTGCATGAGTCACCGACCGCTAAATTGCCTCCGGTGAAAAGCAAATTAGAAGTGCCTGAAATCATAGATCCGGTACCACATACATCGTTAATGGGTAGTCCCTCTGCCAGCAAACCAGGTAGTACAGCATTGAGGTTGTCGATGAAAACTATGTCGGTGACTGGTAAAATCCCAGCCTTGTTATTTATAATAAACCGCAGAGTTATCAACTCACCTGGCAATGCTGGGTCACCAATAAACTGCTTAGAAAAAACAAGCGGATTGACCACCAGCCCATCTTGTGCTTTATTGCCCTGAACAAGTTGGCCCAGGACCATTGCCTCAATATTACTCGTGGTATTTACTTGACTTCCTGCAGGTGCATCTGGTGGCACATCCAGGGTTATCGTAAAACTGCAGCTTCCACCGGGGATTAAGGTACCTCCACTAAGCGACAGAACACCTCCCATGAAACTAAGAGAAGAGCCGATGCCACAAGGATCCGTGGGTAATGCACCAGAAGGCACGAGGCCTGGAACGACGACCTCTAGGTTATCGGTAAAAGAAATATTGGTGGCATCTCCGGCAGCAAATTCATCGAAAGTAATGGTAAATTCGAGATCTACTGTATTTCCGGGTAGCACAGGATCATTTATAAATTCCTTGGTAATTCGTGGTGCAGACAGTATGGTGAGATCATCGGTAGCCGGATTTCCCGCAACATTTTGCCCATCAACGACCCCGGTAATCAGGGACGTCATGTTATGGTAAATGCCTCCTGGTGCAGCCTCTGATACATCGAGAGTAATTGTAAAGGAACACGAAGCTCCGGGAGCTAAAGATCCTCCTGATACTGATAATCGTGCAGGAGTTGTCGATGAAGGTGGATTGAATAATGGTGTAAATGTAAAACTAGATCCCATCCCACAAGCTCCAGCCATTGGAATCACTGAAGCAGTTGGCAGGATCACTTCAAAATTGTCGGTAAAACTGATGTTTGTGAGATCATTCGTTGCGCTGGAATTGGTAATAGTAAATTCCAAATCAACGGTTCCACCAGGAGACGCAGGATCATTGGTAAACGACTTTGAAAGAATAGGGGCTTCATTGATTGTCAAGTCATCAAAGGCAGGAACCAAAGTCACCATTGCTCCCCCTCGATCACCAGTTAGACTACTAGTTATATTCGAATATACTCCTGGGGATGCCATGTTTGGAACTTGAAGTGTTACTGAAAAAGTACACGACGCTTCCGGAGCCAGATTGCCTCCAGTCAATGTCAGCACACTGGTACCAGTCAAGGATGAACCAGCTCCACAAAAACCATCAACTGGCAAACTGGTAGCAACCAGGCCCGCTAATGTTTCATCGAGATCATCGGTGAAAGAGATATTGGTCAGCTCGTTATCACGGTCCAGATTAATGATCGTAAACTCTAAAGTGACCGTGCCCCCAGCTTGCACTGGATCATCTTTAAATATCTTGGAAAAAGCGACAGGATTAGCTGTCAATCGAGCAAGGGCAATGCCACTACTTAGTTGAGCACCAAATAACGTTGAAGCACTTCTGAGGACTACGGTATTATCATAAATCGCAGGGCCGGTGCTTACGACATCCACAGCAATAGTACATGAGCCGCCAGCCGGTACCAAGGGATCTGAAAAACGAATTCCCGAATAACTTATCTGGTTTGAGCCAGGAATAGCAGTGATCGTGTTTCCGGAAAATGATGTGCCACAGGTACTAGTAGCCATAGCAAATGGAGCTACAACCAAGCCAAATGGCAGTATGTCTGTGAATGACATGTCATTCACCTTCGTCCCATTAGTAGAGTTATCAATCAGAAATGTCAATCTGCTTGTACCAAGAGGTGCTATCACTGAAGGGATAAAAGATTTCGAAAATCCCGGTCTGCCAGGGGTTACGGTCAAATTTGCAGAAGCAAAACCACTATTCCCCACGTCGGATGTAAGATCTCCTGAGGTATTCATGTATACTGTTTCTCCTTCTATGAGATCGGCAGTCACATATAGACTGATTGAGCAGGTGGCCCCAGGTCCAACCTGTCCGTTCGAAAGAGAAATACTGGTACCTTCTGGTTCTGCCACGATGAAAGCTCCTCCCCCACAACTGCTTGTCACACCGGGGACAGCAGAGATGGTCATACCAGAGGGTAACACATCAGTAAAAGTTAATTGGTCCGCCGGTTCATTTGATTCAGAATTATCGATGGTGAAGGTTAATAGACTGTTAGCGCCCGGACCAATGATATCCGGTGAAAAAGTCTTGTAGAAACCAGGTGGATATCCTCCCTCTTGGGCCTGGCATTAACGGCAATGAATCCAATACTGAAAAAAATTGGAAGCAGCCATTTAATATATTTAATACAGTTTGTTTGTGAATTCAAATTTGGTTTATTGAGTGCAATCATTTTTTCGATTGTTTTAAAAGAAAATGGCTTTTTCATCGACAAATTATGAAAAATATAACTCCCGATGTCGCGAGGCGTCTTCAAACTGAGATTATCGTGCATGAAAAGTGCATATAGGAAGAATAGCATTTCCCAAATTAGCCTTGAATTGAGATTCAAATATTGTTATAAAAAAGGGGTTCATGATTGAACCCCCAAATTTTTAATGAATTATCTTCTAAAATCCAATAAAGGATTTACATCTCGTTTCACAAATCGATGCTTAGTTAAGCAAGATCATCTTTCTGGTAGCAGTGTATTGATTAGTTTCTAATTGATAATAGAGTACACTTGCGGAAGTGTTGAGATCGAAATGGTCAATTATAATTTCCTGATATCCTTTGGGATAATCGGCACTAAAAATCTTTAGCAACCTTCCATTCAAATCGTAAATCAACAATTGTGCTTTTGTTGCCTCGGGCAAATAAAACCCAATCATGGTATATTCTTTGAATGGGTTCGGACTATTTTGGTATAGTTCAAATTGGTTTTGATCATGCAAGCTTTCCTCTATCACACTTGAAGTTAAACCGGCATCTCCAGATACTTGATTATCCCCCTTTTTTCCATCTATTTTTGAATGGTTAGACCCTGAATTGATGTGGGTCATATCTTCCTCATAACCCATCACATCATGATTGCTACCAACTTGCGGATCACATCCGCTCAAATCGGATTGCACTATGAGGACAGCATCGCAATAGTCGCGCGTATTGCTTGGATGGCTGATCATCCATACTCTCACCAAACGGGCACCAATATCTGGGCAACCTACTTCGAGGAAATCCAAATCTCCCGCAGTGTTTAAATCATCGTCGGTACCAGTGATAAACTCAATCCTATATTCAAGGCTGTCGTCACCACAGGCAGGAGTACTGCTCCGATCAAACTCGGGAGCCCAAATTACGGCATGGGCACTATCAACCTCTCCATCATTGTCACTATCCCATGGCGTCAGTCGAGCGGTAAGGCTCATAAGGCACACCGGTGTCGGTTTTTTACCAGAATTAACCGTAATGGTATACTCGCAATAACCTTCATTGGAACATTCATCTTGTACCTGAACTTTCAATTTGTAGGTACCCGGTAGGAGGTCTTCGATCGAAAAGCCAAAGTTTTCTCCTGCAATTCCCGATAGATCATCACTGCCGCGTTCCACCGTGTATTGGTCATCCGGATCGCTGATCTCTTTCAGCTCCCAGGAGTAAGCAACCAAACCGCAGACATCTTCGGCATCCACCTCCACATTGAGGGTATATTCGCAGGCTCCCAACACAATTGTATCACTATCGGCTACCGGTCCTGTGATCAGACAAACAGGGGGCACTGTGTCAATTACGATAATTTTCTGAACACATTTGTCGACGACTATGCTGGCGTCGAGCCACCACTTACCTGAGAGAACATCACCACCATATCCACACCAATCAGCAAAGTACCAGGTTCTTAAGATCTTGTAGCAGGCAGCATCACCACCTACGATTTTAAAGACTTTGTCTTCGTGTGCGATTCCTACAATCCGGCAATCATCGTCAAATTGGTAAGTCGCATAACCAGTATTTTCCGGACCGGCATCACCGATCACATTGCCATCAGGACCGTATTCTATCTGACAGGTGAATACCTCGGCATCACCAGGCACATCAAACATAAATTTATTGAGATCGCATTCATTGCCTACCCAAATACGCTGATGCCGGTAAATAGTGTCAACCGGATGCCGTAAACTATCCGAAATCCATCATATGATCCTGGTGGACAGCTTTGCCAAATCTTAAACTTACGGAAAATGTACCCCTGACCACAATGGTCAAAATCACACCAAACTTCCTGCTCACAATACACATTTTGGGCACAATTGAGCCACAATGCCCTTTTGGAAATTGAGCGTGTCTGGTTCATAATAACAAGTGGTCACCAGGCTATCGACCCACTGATAGCCTAAATGATCATCGTATACCCTGATTTGTTTCCATTCGCTGGTGCAGTAGCAGATGCTGTCATAAAATGGTAGGTCACATTCAATTTCATTTCCATCCGCATCCACGTAATTGCCATAGGGATCCACCCAGGCTTTGCAATAGCCGCCAAAAATGCCATCCCGGGCATCGAATCCAGCCTGCTGGCCGGCTTTGGCCTGATCAACCATATATTCAATGCTCACCGGATGCAACTCGCCCGGATAGTTGTAGTTGTTTTCTTTATACACTTTGCAGGTGATCACTTCCTGCTCGATCACATCTTTGACCACCTTGATTGAAGTGAGATCTTCCACCCAGACTTTGGTCCAGGCAGTACTCCAGTTGCACCAATAGTCCATCACCAGAATCTCAACGGTCACCGGCCCACAAGCATCCTCACAAGAGAAAGGTACGGCATCGCTCCAGCCGCCACCGATCTGTGACCATTGATCAACCAGATCGCTGAGCATTGGCATGTAAGCAGCTCCTGCAGAAAAATTCTCTGCAACGCCAAATGGTGAGGTGATCACCGGTTCATATGATGATGTAATTAAGTTGTAAACCTGGACAGAGCCAAAGGCACCTGGCACTAGAAATACTCGGCCTCCACCTACGGCCACGCCATCAACATCCACCACCCCGGTCGGATAATCGGCAATCTTTGTAACCGTGCCCAGCTCGATATCGATTTCTATAATCTCACCATTGTAATCATCAGCTCCGTATATTTTTCCAGTGGCTGGATCTGCATCAATGCCTCCTACCCCGCTACCTATAATCAGGTTATCCATGGTATTACCAGGGATAACCAGTACCAAGGTAGCTTCCAATGTGCTCAGATCTATCCGATAGATTCCCCTGCTATTAGCCCGGTCAAATTGTTGAGATCCATATAAAACACCATTGGACAGAGCCAAGCCGTCGATGCGGATCGAATCATTCCCTCCTACATTTTTGATTCTCCCCAACTTCACCGGAGCTACTCCACCAAAAGGCAATGCATACAGGATGTTGCCCTCATTATCAAAACCACCAAAAGATGAGGTAAACAAAATCCGGCCATTGTCAAAATCTGTGGTGGCGCCCCAGGTACCCAGACTGTCGAAAACAGGGATGGCATTGCCATTCATCTGCAAATAGTAGGTATTGTTACTGCTGATTCCATTTCGGGAAGTCCCCACAAACAATGTGGATGGGTTTTTCCATTTTTGGGCAAAGTCAGGATCACCAATAGCCTGATCAACAATGCCTCTAAAGTACTGGTCATCAACGTCATAGGGATGATCTTGGCAATACAAGGTGGCAAATTTCATCAAATCGTATTGCCAGGCGTTGTACATCAGGTCTCCGCATGGCACATTATCTTGACAAAACCATTCCAGCGTTTTAGCGTAATGCGCTTCCACCTCATCCAGATGCTTATCGGTCTCCAGGTGTGCTTGCCAGATTGTATCGTGATGCTCGCTGATCCAACAAGTATCAATCGAATCGCATAGATCAATACACGATTCATACCAGTCAGATCTTCGGGCCAGTAAAAAGTTGACTCCGCAATTATCCCAACTGCCTTCGTCAAAGGTGCCGGCATCCACCCAAACCTTTTTGCCACTCAGGCTAACGGTGACACCTTTATCAGCAATTGCAATCGGTCTGGTACCATCCTTGACTCTGATATAGCAGCTGTAGGTGTTCAGGTTATGGCAGCTGTCATAGGCCTCATAGACCACCTCGTATGGAAGTTCCCTATGCGGCAATTTGAACTGTATGTGAGATTCGTAATACTTATTGGCAGCATTGTAAAGCAGAATGGCAGTACCAATGCCTTCGATGCTTGCTTTGACTTGCTTGACGCCTGACCAATCGTCTTTAACAATCACCGGGGGTAAATATGAGTAAGCGGCACATTCGTGACTAGTCGTATAAACAATCGGTACAGAAGTGCTGTCTTTACAGATGATTTTCGGTGCTAAAGTATCTACATTAGTGACCCAAAATTCGCAACGCCAATAAGTACTATCAGCATTCTGGGGTTGAAAGGCATTCGGAGAAACTACAGATACAATTGCAGTGCTCAGCGAACCTGGACAGCTCTGCTTTAGTTCCACTGCGACTTTGTATTCCTGTTGGCAATTAGAATTGCCAAATTTCCAATAATCAACATGCACTTGTAAGCCGCATTTTGGATCAAGCTCAACAGGAAGGAACTGCAGATCCCCGTCCTTATTTTCCATCTTAATAAACTCCAAAAAACCACTGAGTGTACCATTATGAAAAATTGTAGCCGGACTTAAAAAGTCACTGGTATCTCCACAATTAATGGTTAGATTGCCTGGACAGAAAAAGCTCTCGCTGTGAAGCTTGGGTAAGCGAAAGATTATAATCGTATCAAATACAGAAGATCTCCGACCCAATTTGTCGAAAGCCTCAAATTCCCGATAGATGATTTTTGCCGTATCCTGGACACCTGGATCACAAGGAAATGGAGTGATCCAATCTGCAACAAATTTAGTGTCAACCTGCCCATAGCATGGAACGAATGCCTTCGGATATCCGTATGCTTTCAGATACTTAGTCTGGTCGGTTACTTTTTCGTCATAACACCAAAGATCAAATTTTCTTCCAGGTTCAAACAATGGACCAAAGCTCTGTTTCAAAGTAATTGTGCTCCAACATGCGCCACCTGCACCATTAACAATGGCCTTCAAGGTTTGGTTAACCAAGCCACATCCATTAAAACTGACTACACTTGGCCCCAATAATCCTTCTTCATAAAGCACCCTTTGACCAGATGGAGTCTCTAAGGTCAGTGTCATAGGTGATGAGCAATTCGCACCCTGAACAATCTCATTGAGTTGAAACTGTCCGTTGCCGTCGACTCCCAGGCTGATGTTGATATCACGACAATTTGTGATGGCTTGGGCACCGAAGGGATCAATGCCATTGCCGATCAGCATCAACTGATCTGCATTACCAGAATGATCCATCATCGCAAGGGTCAAGCTCGACGTACCGGGGCCCCAAAGTATATCGATTTGATAGTTACCGCTGCCATCGCCAGAAACGACTGCCGTTGTGGGAGATCCTGCGGAGCCTGAAGCAATACCAATGATTTCTAGTGCAACCAACGCAGTTATCATCCCATCACAATTGTCCTGGCCCATAGCCCCATAGCTGATAAGTTTTCCGCATTGACCCGAATCCAGCATGATGTCACCAAGATCAAAAGTCTCAGGCTGCATAGTCATAGGATCGTTGTCTGCGATAGTCATGCCCATCGAGTCTTTAATCATCCAAAGAGGAGGGATATTATCAGCGCCGTTAGGCACAGTCACCGTCAAATTCTCTGGATTGACAGCCAAATTACACCCTCCGGTCTCCCTCACAGACACGGCATATTGGCCTGCACCGGCCATGTTAAATTGAAATGGACTTCCGGCGGCCATTACACCTAAATAGCTGGTTATTGCCGTATTAGCGGGTGTATTTCCCAAAGGAGATGAATTAGGGATTGGAGTTACACTGATGTCATAGACACTCATGGGACAAGAGACTCCATCAACTAAACTAACGGAAAAAGAACCCTCCGGCATATAATTAGTCGTCCCCTCCGGACAAGTAGGGGCAAGAATCGATGTCGATACTATAAAAGGCTCATCAGGGGTAACCGTTAAGGTGTCTCTAGCGGGTAATCCGATAGGAGTCATCTCCATTAACAAGGCACTAGTATTGTTGACATGATCAATCGGTGGCATATCAGCGGGCAAGGTTAAAGTGACCTGAAAAGTACACATTGTATTTGCAGCCAGGCTTGCTCCTGTAACAGAGATTGTCGTGGTGCCACTAATCGAGCTTCCCATTCCACAAAATCCGGCCATAGGTAAAGCCGTTGCCATCACCCCAGGGTACATGCTTGTAAAGTCGTCGGTAAACTTTAAATTACTGACAGCAACAGATGTTTGATTGTTGATGGTAAATTGAAGCACGACAGGGTCTCCTCCCTTAATTGGCATTGCATCCATAAATTGCTTGGAAAGCACGACATCATCAATAATTGTTAAATCGGCAGAAGCGGGATTACCAGCTACTGAAAGTCCAGATACTGTTGATGACAGACCACTGGTAGTGTTTGTATGGGGTCCGAAAGACGCTCCCAATGGTATTTGTACCATGATGGAAAAACTACATGACTCACCGGGATCAAGGTTGCCACCGGCAAAAGTGACCAACCCATTCATCATACTTCCGGTTAGGGCTACTACCTGCTCCGCAGGGAGGATCTGGATTGGGAGGTAAGATGGCAGTTGCACCGGTTATAAAATCGTCTAAGTCATCCGTGAATGAAATATTTGTAGCTGTGATTGGCTCTTCGTCACTCATAAAGATCGTAAATCTGAGTTCGACGATATCTCCCGGATGTGCACTCGTAGGAATAAATTGTTTGGTAATTCTGGGTCCTTCAACTATATTAAGAACGTCCGAAGCAGGTACTCCAGTCACCAAATTGCCAGCGACCATACCGGTAACCGTCGAAGTAGTGTTGAGGTAAGCTCCACCCGGTTGGTCTGAAGGTATGTCGATTGCCATAGAAAAGGTACAAGTGCCACCAGCTGGTATACTACCACCGGTTAGGGACAACGCCTGACCGCCAGTACAGCAGGCAATTAAAGCGAGGGAACTGCCAGGGCCGCATGGGGGATTTGGAGAGGGAGGGAGTCCAACAGACAGAGGCAATCCCAGAAAAGAGGTTAACTCGTCTGTAAAATTAATATCGGTGAGTGCATCAGTCATGCTCGTGTTGGTGATTGAAAACTCAAGGGTGACACTGCTTCCTGGTGCGACCGGGTCATTAATAAAACTTTTAGTAAGTCGAGGCACTGGGGCCACAAAAAGCGGCGCTGAAGCCATATTTCCAATAACTGGTGCTCCGCCTACCGTGCCTGTTACAGCAGAGGTCGTGTTGGTGTAACTTCCCGGTGAAGCCATAGATGGCACAACTACCGGTACTAAAAAAGTGCAGGAAGCCTCTGGAGCTAAACTACCTCCGGAAAAAGTGACGGTCATACCTCCATTAGAGGTAGATAAAGTACCACCACAAACGCTAATAGGCAAACCGGTTGCGATCAAACCAGGCAATGCAGCATTCAAATCATCCGTAAATGAAATACCAGTGGCCGCAAAGTTCCTGTCAAAATTAGTTATGGTAAACTCAAGGGTACCAGTTCCTCCTGCCGGAACCGGATCATCGATAAACGACTTTTGAATATGTAGCGCTGAACTGTTGACGGTCAATGAGGCAGTGGCAAAGCCTGCGGATGTAAAATCGGACTGTAGGTCACTGGAAATATTGTTCAATACTCCGACACCAGTTGCAATGACATCTAAGGTTACGCTGCATGTGCCGGAACCTGACACTGCGGGAAAACTCAATGTTCCAAAATATTGAAAAGAGATAGAGTTGTCACCTGGATTTGCAACTATTGTCGGTGTGACGGGTGCGGTTCCACAATCTGAACTTAAGGAAGAGGGATTCGCAATAAGTAAACTTGCGGGCAAATTATCGACAAATGTGAGATTGGCAATACCGCTTTCGTTACTTGTGTTGTCAATTGTAAAGGTCAGGGTACTGACCTCACCCAGATTGATATTGGATGGAGCAAAGCTCTTTGTGAAAACTGGTAGTTCTGAACTCACCATCAAATCATCACTTGCGGTACCGCTATTACCTTCACTAGAGGTCAAATCTCCCGAAAGATTCGTGTGTGTGCCAGGGGTACTGGAGGTCACATAGAGACTGATGGTACAGCTCGAAAATGCGCCCAATGAACCACCAGAGAACGTTATAGTTCCACCTCCGTCCGACGCAGACAGAGCGGCATCGAGGCAATTGGTCATTGGTACTCCCGGGGTGGCAATGACGACACCGGCAGGTAGATTGTCTATAAATGCAAGGTCTGTAATAGGCGTACCACCTGAATTGGTAATTGTAAACGTCAATAGGCTACTGGATCCTGGTCCGATAACATCAGGGCTGAAATTCTTGTCGAAGGAAGGAGGTTCTTGGCCGAAGATGGGAATCTGATATAAAAAGCTAATAAGCAATGTAAGAGAAAGCGCTTGCGCACACTGGTGTAATCTGTCCATCGGTTCACGGTTGGATAAGTAGGACAATTTTACCGATAATATTTAGCATTTTCCCCATTCGATGAACGGAAAGTAAGAGAAAAACAGGGTTTTCCGCATTTTAGTGTGATTTCATTGAAAAACCTCGTATAAATGAAATCAAAATATTGAGTCGATTGATCTTGAGCCTTCGATTTGGGAAATGATGGAGCTGGATGTAGATTCATCCGCTAATCTGTTCTAAAATCTTCAGGATTTGGCTAACTCATTTCCCCAATGAGGAGGTCTTTTAAAAATATTTCGACTGGATAGTCAGATTTACACTATCTCAGCTTCCACTCAATACTAAAAAAGCTTGGTCTATTTCGATTTGCAATTTATCATTTTACGCAAGCATTCCGGACTTACAACAAGGCATCCTCTATTTATGAACCCAACTATGGTCTAATCAATAAGCAATTTGTTTCGAGATGTAACTTACTGCAATGGTGGTCCTCTTAGAAGTGAGTGTCATCGATTATTCAAGACGGAATATATACAAGGCTCAATCTCAGCAATGAATGTAGCTCCCAATTCCACATTGAAAGGAGGTTTTAACAATATTTCAGATCCGGCCTTAAAGGTTATATTTCTTAAAGCAACAATGGTTGCACCGCTTTCTAATCGATTGATGGCTTTATATACATCTGGAGACCCCATTTGCATTAAAAGGGCATCTGTCACAGTAATATTTTGATTTTCAGCCAGGCAAGAAGTCAATTGACAAAAAACGTCTGATGCCTTTACCAAATCCAAATGTATCATTGGCGAAGATCCACATTGATTATTAGCTATGACACTTAATTTGCCGCCACTGAATGTGTGATCAAGGCTCAAAGTAATCACCGTACCAGTCCCTGAAATAGTACCTGAAGGATGATCAAAAGTCCAGCTATAAGAGGTAGCATTGTTAATGCTCTGAATCGAATATTGTAAGTTATCTAAATTTGGACAAACTGTAACAGGACCACTGATCACACCAGAGAAGACTGGTACAGCATCCAGCATTATAGTCTTGCTTTGGAATGGTCTGCAACTATTATCAATTGTGGGAGCCGGACTTAAAATCGCACAAATAGTGTAAGTGCCTACTGCACCTAAAATACCTGCATTGATATTCTGGAGCGTGGCCTGGGAATTTGACATGGTCAAGTTTCCGAATGGAACGATACCGAGTGATATTCCTCCAACATATGGATTAATGGGCGCAGCCCCCGCAAAAGCCACAAATTTAATACCAAAGTCAGTTTCTGAATTCTGAGATATGGCCATTTTTTGTAAGCCGGTAGCTGTCAAATCAAAGAGTGCCGATTGACAAAGATTCATCGGAGCATTTATGCTTCCAATAAGCGGACATTCAAAACAAAATTTCTCTGTAAAAGAATATATGTCAGCACACATGATGCCGTCTACATCCTTGACCATGACATCAAAAGTCTCCAGATCCGACGGATCAAAATTTACGTTTGAAACTGTATAACATCCATTTGGATCCAGCGCTCCATAACTGAATGGACCATAATCCAGACCATCGACCTCCAAACTAAACATACCGGAGGGGCCAGGATTTGTAATATCCAGACAGACTTTCAAATCATAAAGCATAGGATTCAAACACATCTGAATAATGGTGTCAATTAAAATAGCGCGAACCGTGATAGTCACACAATTTGAAGTATCTCGACATTCAACCATGTTGAGGGTTGAAATTGCAATCCTTCGGTATGACGTTGTCACAAAAAGGGCGGGTGGACTATAAGATATACTGTTAGCTCCTTCGATGACTGAGAAAGTCCCACTGCAACCATCGGTGCTTTTTTGCCATTGATAAGTTAATGAAGATCCCATTGCAGGTGTAAGCTCCTGGATCGTGGATGGCACATCTCCCGAACAGACTATCTCATCGATTCCAATCGTTCCAGCATCAACCTGGTTTACCGTCACCGTCACACAATTGGTCGTATCACTACATGGCACCATGTCAACTGTTGAGGTAACAATACGACGATATGAAGTTGATTGGATCAATGGAGGTGGATCATAGGTTGTTCCCATTGCACCAGGTATATCCATAAAACTGCCCATACAGCCACCATCGCTTTTCTGCCATCGATAGCTCAGAACACCGGTGCCACCTGCAACTTGTGTCTCTGTAATTGTGCCGGGAGTATCACCGGCGCAAATAGTCGCTTCACCTCCAATTGCACCAGCGAGATCAATCCTAGTCATATATAACACCGGTGTTGAATTGCCGCAGCTATCTGTCGTAGTAACCGTAATTATTAGAGAACATTCACCCTCTGATGAAACCATTTCCGTCAAGCTTCCTGAACAATTGTCTGTGGCGGTCGTAGCAAGGAGAGCTGCCGATTCTGCAGCGGTAATCGAAGGATATGAAGGTGCAATGGTACCCATCATCACCGTTGGTGGAGTATTATCGATCCTGGTGTTATAAGATGTCATAGCACTATTGCCGCACTCATCAGTGGCAGTCACCGTAATTATTGCCGAACAGAGTCCAACTGTCGAAGCAGTTTTCATAACCACTCCCAGACAGTTGTCTGTGGCCGTAGTGCCAGCTATCGCAGCCATTTCAGCATCATTGGTGCTGGGATAACAGTGGTTGATCGTACCCTTAGTGATCATCGGAGAAGTGTCATCTATTATGGTGTTGTACATAACTTCGGAGCTGTTTCCACATTGATCGGTTATAGTGATAGTGATTACAGCATCGCAGGTACCTATTGTTGAAGCAGACGTCATTAAAGCTCCTGCGCAATTATCCATGGCGGAAGTAGCATTCAAAGCTGCTGTCTCTGCTTGATTTGCTGTAGCGTAACACGCTGCAATCATGCCTTTGGTCACCATTGGTGCCGTTCCATCAATTCGGGTATTGTAGACGGTAAATGCACTATTACCGGCTGCATCTTTCACGGTAACCGTGATCATAGCATCACAATCACCAGATGTCATGGCAGTGTAGACCAACATACCTGTGCAATTGTCAGTTGCTGAGGTGCTATCGATGGCTGCAGTCTCGGCTAACTCTAATGTTTTATAACAATCGGCAATGGTTCCAGGAGTGATGACTGGTGCAATCATATCATTTACCGTAACCGTCTGCATACAGGTTGAAGTATTCCCATTTACATCCGAGATTTGATACATTCTTGTAAAGTTAGCGGGTCCACCAGTCTCACCCAGATACATGAAGCTCGCGTCATTGATCATGCAGTTATCACTAACTGATCCACCGGCCATCATGAATGCTGTCAAATCACTATACGGAATAAGGTCAGCGATGTCACATTCAGTACTCTCAGCCGGAGGACAAGATATGGAGGGGTCCTCACCATCGGTTACCTCGATTGTAATCGAGCAGCTGGCCATCAATCCGGCTCCATCTTCTATTGTCCAATTGATCGGGTGCATTCCTTCAGGTAGAACTTCGCCTGCCAAAGAGGACATATTATTGAAGTCGTTACTAAGAGTGTATCCCGGACAATTTTCATTGACTACAGGATCAAATTCATTGCCCATGACAGTATAAGTACATGCCATGGATGTGGTACCTCGCATTTGAGTGCCAGGGAGACATGTCAATGTTGGTGTCTGATCGTCGGTCACGGTGATAGTAAACGAACATACAGCATCAGGCATTAAACCATTCGATGCTTTTACGTCCACTGTTGTCACACCCAAAGGAAAAATATGTGGTGATGTAATAGGCATCATGCCAATCATATAGGTCAATGTGGGAGCTGGACATCCGGTCACAGTTGACGAAAATAACACGCTGGCTGAGCAGAGGTCAGGATCAGTGCCCACCATGATGTCATCCTGACAATCCGTGATGGATGGAGGAATCAGAATTTGGGTTACCGTCGGGTCAGAGGATCCACCAACGTTGGGATCATCTGTCAAGACCATTGAAAAATTACCTCCAGAGATCAAGCCTTGATTAGAGATCATGCATACTCCATCAGGGAATGGGTCGTTGATCTTCACCCGGAAGAGGATCGTTAAACTTTTGTCTGCGGGAAGTAAGAATCCTGACATCCCTCCTACCGTCACAGTTTCTCCGGACATGGAAAGCAATGGGCCGCCCACAATCGGATCAGGTGTTTCAGTAAGTTTAACGGAGCCGACATGCTCGATATTCGCTGTAGTGTCAATAACGATGACATTCTGATTATTGAAGTTAATATCGAGTGGTGGTGGCGGAAGCGGTGGAAGCGGATGTCCAGGCGAGGCGCAAACAGACCCAAATGTAATCGCAGCGCCAACGGTTGCTGATCCGACGATCACAGCCCCCACGCTATTGCTATTCATATTACTTGACCAATTCGATGGAACATCGGGACCTGCCCCCTGAAACGACATAAAACTGGTCGGATCGATAATTCTCGCCCTAAAAGCCCGTTGACCACTCGGAACTGTCACATTGTTGTTCAATACATAAGCACACAATGTATTGATTCCCGTTCCGATAGTTGATGTCCCGACACGCAATTCAATTCCCTCTAAGCCCATTGCCGTGTTTTGAGTGATCGTATTGCCTGCCATTTTAAGGTCAAGCCGGTCGGCTATGGTATTACCAAATCGCGAAAGGGCAATCACTGGTATATCCAGATTGGTTGATGAAGCTATATTGTTCTCGATTTCAACTTTTGCAACGCTATTACCTTCATGAAGTATTCTAAGATTAGAAAAGGTAGAAGCAGCCATAGGCAATGCGGTTATACTGGGATTGTCAGTGACCCTTCCATTTAAAATCGATGTATTAAGAGTCGAAGCCAAAACCGCAGCTTCCCTGATGCCTCAATCACCGAATTCCCGATAATATTATAATTCATGGTCGCGGTATTTACCGAGCCAACCTCTATGCCCGCCATGGGCTGCCCAAAACGCTCAATGCGACAATTGGTTACGTTAAGATTAAAGGTTGAACTGCCCTCAGCAAGGGCCTGAATACCTTTGGACGCAGCTCTCAGAAAGTCACTATTTTTTAAATGGACCGTTGCTGTTGCCGAACCCTGTGTCCGCATCTCAAAACAATCTGCACCTACCATTGATGCGATGGTGTTATTAAAGGTGCAATTATCTACCGTCAGAGTAAGAGCTCCTGAATTATTGATAATGTGTGCAATCCTGAAGGCCGACAACGAAAAGGTACAGTCAATAATACTACAAGTGCCGAATAGATTGCGGAGTTTCAATGCATGCTCTTCATTGGAATTACCATTACTGGTGCTTGTGCTGTTGACGATGGAAAGGTTTGTGACATTATTTCCGTTAATCCCATGTTCTTCCGTTGTGGTAATATCTATGTTGTTTAGAGCAATGGTGCTTATATCTTTAAGATAAATTGCCGCATTGCAGTTGATGTTATCATCTTCATCGCAAACACCATCGAAGCCTGAATCCGTAGTGTTGGCATTATTTAGAATTAGGTTGTTCAAAGTGATATTTGTTGCATCTATCAGTTCCACTGCGCGGATGGAGATGTTACTAAAATTTCCGCCTGACCCATCAGTAGTACCGGTTCCAGTCATCGCAAGTGAGCCGGTTGTTGTAAGCAATCGGAGACCATGGGTTGCCATTGAGGCGGATACTGATTTCAGGATGACGTCAAGCACTCCGTTAGATAGATTGAGGGCAATCCCGGCACTATTACTCAAGAGCACATCACGAATCTTGATAGTACCCAGGTTGGTCCCGGTCAGAGATGTACCTCCGCTATTGTTTATCGTAATAGCATAAATGTCGTTGTTCATCGCGGTGGTCAATGTGGTCACCGAATTTACGATGATAGGATTTGTGCCTCCCAAAATCGGTAAGGGAGTAATTGGTTGGTGGATGGAAAAGGTGACACCGGTTAAACCGGCCAGGGTTCCAACGGCACTTTGACCGATGATATTCTGACCGTCTAAAAGGACTATGCTGCCGGTATAGTTACCTGAATAAATAAAAATGTTGTCATTGGCCTCATCATTGGCCGTACTACTGAAAGAAGCAACATTATTGAAGGGTGAACCTAACCTCCCATCGCCTCCCATTGGAGCTCCGCTTTGAATAAACCAGATCAAGCCGCTCACATTTATTGAGACAGTTCCGGTGCGGGTGAAAAAACCGTCAGTTATGTCGTAGGTAAAAGTAGTAATTCCTTCAAAACCCGGTGCCGGATTGAAAGTAAAACTCCCATTCATGTTAAAACTGACATCACCTTGAGTTCCTGTTGTATTCACTGAGGTCACTGAAATCATATCACCATCGAGCTCCACGTCGTTGACTAACAATCCAGCGCCTACCGGTACTGATATAGAAATGTTGCCGACCGTAGTATAACTATCATTAACCGCAATAGGTGAGGTCTTTACTGACCCTGGCACCAGGGTTGTATTTGCATCGATGACATCGGAGAATAAGACTCCTGTGCCATCCATTGCAGCCATACTGTTGGTAATATCTACCTGATATTCGATGGTATCACCCGGGCTAGGTCCCATCGGGCCAAGGTCGGTACCCACCACCATATAACTTTTAGAAGCAGCGACCATCGGTGATAACAAAGATTGCGAAGCTGAAACGTTCCAATCTAAAGCATGTAGAGAGATCTTCACCGGAGCATTGACAAAATTATAAGATATCTTCTGCAAACTATCTGTTTGGTGTAGCGTTGTGGGTGAAGTATCCACATCAACCAAGTCCGGTTGAAAGCCACCCAGAAGAGCGATTAAAAGGAGGATAATTGATGTCTTCACGACTGAAGTAATTTAGGATTAAGGGAATAAACTACTCATTTGATCGAAAACTTCGGAAAAAGAGAGCGACTCTAAAGATACGCCAACATTTGCCACGTTGGTTCCTGAGCTATCAGATATAAATTTTAATGATAGGTACTCAAAAATAAATTTTTGTAAATTGATGTTATGTAAGGAAATTAGTCATACTTTGCTAGAATAAATCTTATTTGTCGAAGTAACAAACCTCAGTGAAATTGTATAAAATTCTTTAGTATCACCTTAGAAAAATTTGTGAGTCATGGCGGAACCTTTTTTATCTGAAATCAGGATTATGTCGTTCGATTTTGCTCCCAGAGGTTGGGCATTATGCAATGGGCAGCTGCTTCCGATCAATCAAAACCAAGCTTTGTTTTCACTACTCGGCACCACCTTCGGAGGTGATGGAAGAGTGAATTTCGCTCTGCCTGATCTTCGGGCCAGGACTCCCATTCATGTGGGTGGCGGTCATACATTGGGTGAACGAGGAGGAGAGCAGACACATACTTTATCCATCGCCGAACTTCCCACTCATACTCACAGTGCAAACGCAACCAGCAATGGTCAAAATACCCTGGCACCTTCCGGATACCTGGCCAATACTGCACCCTCCGAATTTTATTCAGGCACAGTGACAGCAGCAATGATGCCAGCGACAGTAACGAATACAGGTGGTAGTCAGGCACACCTGAATATGCAGCCATTTCTGACGCTGAATTTTAGCATTGCATTGCAGGGTATATTCCCTAGTCCTAATTAATTTTTAAAGCTAATGGCACAACCTTATGTTGGTGAGATCCGCATGTTTGCCGGCAACTTCGCCCCCGCTGGATGGATGTTTTGTGAGGGGCAATTATTGCCTATTTCTGAAAATGAAACACTTTTTAATCTGATTGGCACCACATATGGTGGTGATGGGCAATCCACCTTTGCCCTACCTGATCTTCGTGGTCGGCTACCAGTGCATATGGGTAATGGTTTCATTTTAGCAGAAACAGGTGGTTCAGAAGAAATTACTTTAACAGTTGCCCAAACACCATCACACACCCACTCATTCGGAGCTAACAACTCCTCCGGTGGAGGAACGAGCCCGGCAGGGAGTGTCCTGGCCAGAAATGCATCAGTGGATGGTTATACAACTGATATCTCTGGTGGACTAATACCATTAAATCCTTCTGGTATATCTGCCATAGGAGGTTCTCAACCCCACACTAATTTTGCCCCATATCTTTGTGTAGATTTCATCATTTCATTATTTGGAATCTTTCCATCTCCAACCTAAAATCTAATATATCATGGCAGACCCCTTTGTAGCAGAAATACGCATATTCCCTTTCAATTTTGCCCCGAAAGGTTGGGCATGGTGTGACGGTCAGCTTTTGCCACTATCACAGAATACGGCTCTCTTTTCTTTACTGGGTACGACCTATGGCGGAAATGGAAAATCCAATTTCGCACTGCCAGATTTGCAGGGCAGGTCACCGATGCACCCGGGTCAGGGACCTGGACTATCACTTCATGACTTGGGTGAGACCGGTGGAAGTGAGACTGTGACCCTTCTGGAAAGTGAAATTCCATCTCATTCGCATACAATCCAGGCCACTAATGATAGTGGACTTCAGTCAACCCCAGGTGGAGCTGTAATGGCCCGTGCAAATATATATAACACTACCGGGCCTGGCAATGTAATGATGTCAAATCAAGCCCTGTCTCTAACGGGAGGTGATCAGCCCCATAATAATTTACAACCATATCTCACATTCTATTTTTGCATAGCCCTGCAGGGTGTTTTTCCACCTCGCACATAGTTTATAGAGGGTTTTTATGGATATCGATTGGTCAAAGTCGTCGATTGAGATCATACCTCTACATGATTTCACTAGTGAAGAACTTATCCTGCTACGGGAAATCTATGGGAGCACGAGACAAAAGGAACTTGAGTTAACTGATTGGTCCTTAAGTCAAAAAGAGACTTTCATAGATTACCAATTTTCAGCCCAGCATGACTACTATCTCAAAGTTTATCCCGATGCATTTTATGGATTGATATCGGTAGATAAAGAGTGGGCCGGCAGATTATATCTCAATGAAAGTAAGGACGACCTAAGGATTATTGATATTTCACTCTTACCAGAATTTCGTAACTTTTCATATGGCACTATCCTGATATGTGATTTACAGAATCATTGCAAGAAAAAACACAAATCGCTAAGTATCCATGTCGAGCAATTTAATCCTGCAAAGAATCTATACAACCGGCTCGGTTTTGAAGTCGCAGGTACTTACGATGAAGTTTATATGTTGATGAGATGGAAACCCAAAAACAATAAGAGCGATGGAGATAACTGAAGTAATCGCAAATTTAAACCCAGAGCATTTTCCAATCGATCAGGAAATTGTCTGGAAAATTGTATTCGATCAAACATTGACTCCTTATACTGCGATCCTAAAAACCGTAAGAAATCATTTGAAGGTCGAGGGTTTTCGTGCCGGGTTTTCTCTAATTTTTACCACTCACCAAACTGATCAACATTATACACAGGGTATTTACAATTTGATACATCCTGTACTTGGCAATCTACCACTATTTATGGTTCCTCTCGGGCCTGAATCTGATGGAAGAATGCAATATGAAATTATCTTTAATTAGTGGTATCAGGATATGATGAACCAAGTTCTTGGCGACCAAGGTTCATACTCTTCGATGATTTAACTTCAAAATATTTTATCCTCTGAGTTGCAATAAACCTTACCTTGTATTTAAATACGCTCGTAAGATGAACAGGCGAAAATTTGTTGAACAGGCATCTGGTTCACTGATTCCCTTAGCTTTTTTTTCTAGTACATTCCCCCTCTTGAGTCGCTCAGATCTGAGCAGATCTAGTTCTGAGTTTGATCTATTGCTCTTGGATTTAAAAGGTCAAATGTGTCTGGAGCTTCGTGAATCCGAGCACCTTGAGGCAGTCTCTCAATATCTGGATCAAGTAACCCGTGTGAGCTTGATAGAGATTAAGAATGTCAAGATTTATTCATTTCAGAATCCATTTGGCCATCGAATTAAATGCATGATCAGTTCCGAAGGAATCCGATCGTACGCCATTGAAATTACGGCTGAGACCCCACTATAAGACATTCAAGAACCTTAATTGCATACCGTCATAAAGTAACCACCGGGTGAGGTACAAAGATGCACAGCCTATGCTACTCCGTCAAACTTTTCCTAAATCGGCAGCCTAGTAAGAAATTGACCGGTAGTTGTGATGGAATAAAGTAATCCGGAATTAACCTGTACCCTTAGAATTGTGCTTCAATTAGGTAGTTGGAAAACCATCATCTCTCATTTATTGTCTACTTTCGAGTCTTTTCCTTAGAAAGGTAGTTTCACATGATCTGTAATACAAAAATTGGCATACTCGGCGGTGGCCAGCTTGGAAAAATGTTAGTTCAAGCCGGTAGCCGGTGGGACCTAAACCTGTGGGTAATGGACAAGGATTTTGATTTTCCTGCGGCCAAGGTGACCAATCAATTTATCCAGGGAGATTTCACACAATATGATATGGTGTACCAACTGGGAAAACTTATGGACATCCTCACCATTGAAATAGAAAATGTCAACACTGAAGCTTTGGAGAAACTGGAAGAGGAAGGTAAGGAAATCTATCCACCGCCTTTTGTGATCAAGACGATTAAAGATAAGGGTCTACAAAAAGAGTTCTACAAGCAGCATAACATCCCCTCAAGTCCATTTATGTTAGTTGAGGATGCTAAAGAAATTAGAGACAAAGTAAAGCAAGGTGACCTTAACCTCCCTTTTGTCCAAAAAGCCAGAACTGAAGGTTATGATGGAAGAGGAGTTCAAATCATCCGCAGCATGAAGGATTTGGACCGATTGTTTGACCGACCGTCAGTGATCGAAGACCTGGTCGCTATTAAACATGAAATAGCAGTCCTTGCAGCGAGAAGTGTTTCGGGAGATATCGTGGTTTACCCTTCGGTCGAGATGTCCTTCCACCCTACTGCAAATCTGGTTGAACAACTGATTGCACCAGCACGAATACCAGTCGGACTTGAAGAAAAAGCACACGATCTGACGAAAAAATTAATTGAAGATTTAAAGATGGTCGGACTGTTGGCCGTTGAGTTTTTTATTACGGATAAGGATAAACTGTTGGTTAATGAAGCTGCGCCCCGCCCTCATAATAGTGGCCACCATACCATCGAAGCTAATGTGACATCACAATATGAGCAGCATCTACGAGCGATATTGGATCTACCCCTTGGAGACCCGTCCTTAAAGTCGCCAGCAGTGATGATCAATCTATTGGGTGAAGAGGGTTATCAAGGTGAGGTCTTCTATAAAGGCTTGGAAGAATGTCTTACAATACCGAATGTGCATGTGCACCTGTACGGTAAAAGGGAAACAAAGCCCTTTCGAAAAATGGGACATGTGACTGTGCTGGATGAGGATATTGCAAAGGCAATTGCAAAGGCAAAGAAAGTGACCGAGACATTGATGGTTGTAAGTTGAGTATCCTGCTCGCCCACAAAACTAATAAAGGCTATCGCTCTTAACTACGATCTATAGGTCTCTAATTTCTTCTGCAATTCATCGATCTCGCCCATCAACAATGCATAAGCTTTAATATCACCCGATCGTTGCACATCCCGAGCTTGTTCGAGTTTTCGATTAATGACTTTTTGCAAGTCCTTGGTTGGGTCTTTCTTCAAGAAATTAAACATAATCATGGAATTAATTAAGAGTGGTAACATCTCTGTATTGGGATTGTTTCACTTTGACCAGAGGTTTTATTAATAGGATTATAGATTTGACAATCCAATCGATCTTGAGTTGATCTTGAAAGATTTTCTCTGTGGTAAAAGGCATTTAATCATTTTATAGTTTTTCGAAATTCGACAGGACAAAGGGCCTCTATTAGTCTCTCCCTGGATAGACCACTCCCGCTTGCTTTCTCACTTCATCCAAAATACCCATCAAGTCAAGACTGTTTTGATGAGACCAAAGATCACTTTCGATCTTACTCTCTGCGAGACATCGATGGCATTCCATGATCTCATGGGTGAACCCTTTGCCCAAAGGTGGACAGCTGATGTGTTCTGGTTTATACCCTGCCCTGAGCATAATCAATCCCGGCGCTTCATGCCATCTTGGCTGCATGAGAATATAACCGTTAGTCATGGTAATCCGGGCCGGCATATTCGATTCGAAAAGCACCGAGCAATGTAATGCTGCAGACTTTTTCTGGTTATATTCAAAATTCATGGTGCAGGTTTGATCGGCACCGGTATCATGAATTTGTCCGCTAGCCCGGATAGACTTTGGCTTACCCAGCAACTGATAGGCTAAAAACGCCGGGTATATGCCGATATCCAAAATAGACCCTCCACCCAAGCTCATATTATATAGACGGCCCAAGGGATCTACCGGAGCAGTAAAGCAAAATTCTGCTTCCACTTGATCCACCTCTCCCATAATTCCGCTTTGAATAATCTCCAAAACTTTGCGCATCGAAGGAATAAAACGGGTCCACAATGCTTCCATGAAGAAAACATTATTTTGCCTGGAGGCATCAACCATCCTCTGCAATTCCTTCTGGTTAATGCTCGTAGGTTTTTCGCATAAAACAGAAATCCCATTCTCCAGACAAAGCAGCGTTTGTTCCAGGTGAAAAGTATGTGGTGTGGCAATATACATGATGTCAACTCCACCCTCTTTGACAATTGCTTCATACGATGAAAATGGCCTGGCGTTAAAGTGTCTGCCTCCGAAAGAAATTGCACGGTCCAATGATCGTGACGCGACTGCTGTAATCTCTGCATTTTCAACCAGTGACAGATCATTGGCAAATTTTTCCGCGATTCTCCCCGGACCTAAAATACCCCACTTAATCATTTGATTTGGTTCCAGGTCAGGCACAATGTACACATTTGGTACTGCCGGGTATAAGCGCCAGGCGCTGAAAAGGGATCTGCTTTCCACACCGCTCGCAGATACCGACTGCCTCACCTGTACCGATTCGGCGAAGTGCAGTTTGCATGGCATCAAGATCTAATCTGGCCATACGAAGAGCGGCTTCCATTACACTTTTATTATTGATCGCATCCATACGACTTACTCTTCCAATGGCGTTTTCAGGTCCTATCGGTTGAGTCATCGATTCCATACTGTCGATCTTGGATTCAGTCCGACCAATCTTATTCAACAATTTAATTTTGAGTTGCTCGCGTTCCTCCTGAGACAAAGCCATGATTCTATCGATGTATTAAAAGCTTATTTTGAAATTGGTTACCTCCTACTTGCAGGAAGATATGATAAATACCGTTAGGTAAATTAGTTATTCCAATTTCCTCACCAGCATAATTATTTATCGAATGAAGAAGTTGGCCCATTTGATTGTAGATTCGAAGCCTGGCAGAGGTCATCTGAGACGGTAAAACGAGTCTCAGGTGATCTACGGCAGGATTAGGATATAATTCCACCAAACCGATTCCACCGGTTTCAGCAATGGAAGTTGACATGCTAAATCCATTGAAAAAGGCCAACGTAGATAAGACCGCAGGAAGCACACAGCCTCCATGATCTCCTGCAGGAAAAACGTCAATGGCTTCTACATTACCCGCACCCTGACTGACCATATAATCCCTGGCTACCAAGCTGTTATTAAAATTTACCTGGTCATCTGCCATACAGTAGTATAATCGCATGGGAAATTGCGGCACCCATAAATACGTGTCGTTATCCCTCAAAGCCACTGCGGCCGGGTGTAATGAATCACTTAAAATAGCATTCAAATAACTTTCATTAAATAATCGACCTGGAATGCTCTTCCCATTTTCGCTGACCAGTTGTTGGATCATAAAATCATTCAAGGTGTTGAGGCCAATCTCCCCATTGTGAAAAGAGACAATCATCGGGACAAAAGCTGGTCGAAAAACCTGTGCTATGGAATCATACAAGTTACCGTAGACTTCCTGATAACCCAAAACAAGATATGCTGCATACGAAGGATAGAAATATTCTACCGTATCTTCTAAGGTAACTGATTTCATGACACTGGAGATGCTATATGGCCCTGACATCGGCGCTGCTGCAGTGATCCATAGATCGTCAGTTTCCCTCTCGTGAATAGCCTGTGCCATCGCCATTGCAGCATGACCACCCTGGGAATAGCCCGTCACAAATATTTGCTCCATGGATCCAAATCCCTCCAGTGCTGCAAGTTCTCGAGCGGCTAACAAAAGATCAACTCCGGCAGAAGCCTCGGTTGCTGCATGAACGTACGGATGAAAACCCCGGCTATCACCTAACCCAAGATAATCTGCGGCAGTGGCTAAATAACCCTGGCCGGCATAGGCTTTGACCAAAAGGGCTTCCGTATTATTATTTGAAGGGACATCGGTTGGCCCATTAGTGGTACCATGCTGATAGGCAACTAGTCTAACAACAGTAGTATCATCGGGCAACACTACCAAACCTGAAGCCGTATCTGGCAGCATATCGCTACCGTTAGTAAGATAATTAACTTTGTAAACCACTACACCATTTAAAGCCGGAAACCCAGTTAGAGCCGTTAACTCATTCCGACTCAGATCTTCCAGCTTTTGAGCTTCAATAAGTGCTTGACCCCAGCCAGCCCGGGCACTCAGCACCAGTACGAGGAATGGCAGTACAATAGTAGTTTTGTAAAATTGCTGATTCATAGATTCTGTTTAATAGTGAATTGCGATAAGGGTAATAACGAAATGCCGAAGTAAAAGTTGGCCCTATTAAAAATTACTGGTACCGGATTTAGGCCTTGTCCGTTCAAAATGGACCATCACATCTGAAGTGCTTATTTGGTCCAAATTTAAGCTCCTCACTCGATCATCCAGTAAAACCAGAGTATCTTTTGCAATTTTGTCGATCCAGGTCTTCATCTGTAGTCGGGCCCTGGTATCTGAGGTTTGCAGCCGCTCACAAATAGAATTTGATTTTTCTTTAATGAAAACATTAAACCGCTCATGTGTGGCCTTGGAACCATGTTCATATAAGGAAAATAGAAAGCGGTTTCCATTAAATGCCACAAGGTCTTCTAAAAGATCTTCAATATCATCATTTACTTCAGTAATTAAATCAAATTCTAACCACTCGGAAAACCGAAGAACTGAATTCAATGAGTCGTCTTCTCTATACAGGAGTCTACGCAGCAATCTTACGTCGCAGGACTTAAAACTGTAGAGATCTTCCATGCTATGTTTCAATAGCGTGATCCCTTGTCGAAGTTCTAATTCCCTGGTTTGATAACGCACGATCTCTTTAGTCCAGGTTCGTTGTTGATTTTCCTTAAACCCACTTCGGAAAGTCTGCTATAAATGTTGAGCCAGAATGGTTTTAAGTCTGGAAGTTCAATATTCCAGTGATTTTCGAGTTGCCAATCGAGTTTATATATGGCTACTTGCAGGTTGATCAGCCGCTCCAGGAAGTCAGATTGGTCTCTGATTTGGCTTTCGGCGAGCAGCCAATGTATCTTTCGATATTCAAAAAGAATATTGATTTTATCAACAATCTGATGATGTTCACTCGTCATGTGTGCTAGCAAAAAATAGACTTACAGTGTTTCTTAATGTTTGACATCTCGATATTCTGAAATCAGAAGTCGAACTTTCTCAATAGGTAAGAGCTCAACTCCCTTGTCCTCAAAACCCTCAGGTATCGTCGCCATAAATAATGCATTCAGGATCGCCTTCAGTGCTTTCAACCGTAGCCAAGAAAGCAGGGATACTAAATCATTTGCTGCAATTGGGTTTTAGACACCGGCTCTCGGGAGGACAACTTATGATTGTCAAAATTGACTGTGAAAGTACTGAATGCAATGACATAATCTCCACTCCCGTTAGATGCATAGCCCCCTGTTCGCGCTAACCCAAACATTGCCCTTTTTGCAAGGCGCTTTAAGTTCCGGCTGTCCAGTGGTGCGTCAGTCGCTACAACGATCATGCATGATCCATCATCATTTTTAAGTTGATCTTTATAGGGATAGGTTTCTAATTTTTCAGCTACAGGAATTCCATCAACTTGGAGTACACCTCCAAAATTAGTCTGTGCCAGGACCCCGACGGTGTACCCCCCCAGATCTCGGGGGAGTTTTCGCGATGAGCTACCTATTCCACCCTTGAATCCGAAAGCCATAGTACCGGTGCCTGCTCCAACACTACCCTCCACGACCTGCCGCCTGTTGCCATATCAATGGCATCTAACACATCACGCTCAGCAATATGCATACCCCGAATATCGTTTAGCCAGCCATCGTTTGTTTCCCCCACTACGGCATTCACGGATCGCACATCTTCATTTCCCTCATGATTTAATGTATACCGGATAATAGACTGGATGGCTGTAGCTACGCTTAAAGTATTGGTAAGAATTATTGGAGTTTCGATGTTACCCAATTCCTCCACCTGGGTATATCCAGCTAGTTTTCCAAAACCATTACCTGCATAGATGGCAGCTGGCACCTTTTCCTGAAAGAGATTGCCCTGATGTGGAATGATGGCGGTGACCCCCGTACAAACGGAGTCTCCTCTGATGATGGTCTTGTGACCAACAAGAACTCCGGCTACATCGGTGATTGCATTTAAAGGTCCAGGTTGCAGTATGCCCGGGGTGAGCCCATAAGCTCTTATCCTTTCTTGAGCGAAGGTGCCTGAAATTGTGCTTAATGCCAATAACAGACCGCCAATAATCCTCAAGAAATCTGTGCTCTGATACCTCATAACTAAATAAAGTCTAAGGTTGAAATAACACCCGGCAATGATTTCCTCATTTTCTCTTATCACAAAATAATTTTCCTCTTGAAAAAGATAACTAAAATGTACCAGCGAATGATTTTTATAGTAACTGGCGAGCAACTCGATCACTAATTCTTTGTCTGAATTTTGTATCCTCTCCATACGGTTGTCTTTTTTTGGAAAAAATCGACTGTATCCCAAAGTAGCCACGGTAGTTTGCTCGACATATCCAAGGCGACGCAGTAAGTTTTGTGATCGGTGATTCCTCGCTTCTACGGATGCGTAAAACAGAGCTTCATCTTGCTCATCATCAATAATCAGTTTCATCACTTTCTGACTATAGACTCCAAATAGGCGCCGTTGCCTAAATGGTAATCTATTGGCCAGATACCGAAAGAAATACCCATTGATTTCATGATCGCCCACCTGAACTCTCCTTCTTTCAATAACGACCATTGATCGTAGTTGCCCTTCGGTCCGTATCGTGGCCAAGACCGGATCGCGCAATTGGGCAACCCGTTCATCTGTATTTTTACGCTCATATAAGGTATCTGCGGTACCCCAAATTGTCTCATCGAGAAACTGGGTGATTTCAGGAGTAAATGCATGCTCTCGCGATATAGTCATCTCACCATCTTCGAAAAGAATCTTCTTTGTTTGCCCTTTAGTGGTGACCGGATTTTTAAACGATATCTTTTGAGTTTTTTCGATCATTTGCACACAGTTGAAGTAAGGTTTGCAAAATAAAGAAAAGATTCTAGGTGGGTGTTGAATTACACAACTTGATACAGAAGCCGTAAATTGTAGTTTCTGGCTGGGCGAGACGAAAGAAGCTACTGGAAAACTGACTGGCCTGCCTGGCGGCTGTGGCACGCAGGGTCTCAGCAAAGCCATGAGCGGCTAGAATGGTTGGGGCATCTTATTGTAGAAATTTGATCTTCATGATATCAGCTCGCGGTGTTATCGCAACAAGCTCCTCAATCTGCTTTCACATTTGCGCCTTGAAATGCATTGAACGCAGAGGACAAAACATTGAAAATCATTGATTAATTTGGGGCAATTAAATATGAAATTGTACAGATCCCGACCAAACCATGTCGATCTGCTTACCATCATATGCAGCCTGCTTATGATCATTCTAGGATGTGACAAGCAGCCTCAAATCATTCATCTGCAGCAAGGGATGACGATCGATCAATCTGGCATCGTCAAGCAGAAGCAACTTTTGGCTCCATTGTCTGATAGTTTGGCCATCGCACTAAAAATTCATGGCGAAAACCTGAACATTGATTTTGTGAACTGTAAGATAGATGGTAGTCGGGACGTTACAAGACCGGACCGGTTCCAAGGTGTAGGTATCCAGATAACAGGTAGAAACATCACAATCCGTAATGCAATCATCAGCGGTTACAAAATTGCTCTCATTGCTGAAAAAGTGGACGGCCTGGTCATAGAAAACTGTAACTTCAGTTACAACTTCCGGCAGCGACTAGGTTCAACCCGGGAAAAAGAAGATCTCAATGATTGGCTGTATTACCATGAGAATGAAAGTGATGAATGGAAAAGATATGGAGCAGCAGTATATCTAAAGGATTGCCCCAACGCTACCATTAGGGGTTTGAAGGTGACCCAGGGTCAAAATGGTATCATGTTAACCCAATGCAGCAATGCACTGATTTATAATAATGATATAAGATACAACTCCGGCATTGGAATCGGTCTGTATCGCAGTAGTAGTAACCGGATTATGCATAATCGCCTTGATTTTAATGTGCGAGGCTATAGTCATGGAATCTATCAGAGGGGTCAGGATTCAGCCGGTCTTTTGGCCTACGAACAATGTAATAATAACATTTTTGCCTTCAAC
Organism: Saprospiraceae bacterium; assembly: GCA_016711125.1. Classification (GTDB taxonomy): domain Bacteria; phylum Bacteroidota; class Bacteroidia; order Chitinophagales; family Saprospiraceae; genus JABDMH01. The sequence goes on from JADJTQ010000012.1 coordinate 460,514, forward strand.
TCAGCTACTCACTCGGGGGATGGCTTCTTTCTTTGGGCTGGACAACATAGCATGGATACAGGAGAAGGTGGTTGCAATGGAAACCTGATCTATGCCAATGATTTCTCCCATGCACCAAGCAACGGAATTGAAGTGACTTTTAGTTCAAATTATCTGGTCGACAATAAAATAGTGGAATGTCGCTATGGCATTTGGGGTGGATATAGTTTTGAAACTTCAATTACCGGCAATGATATCTCAAATTGCCAATTTGCCATTGCAATCGAACATGGTAACAACAATCTAATCAGTACAAATAGTATTTCTGATTCGGAGACCGGGATCAAATTGTGGTCAAGAGACAAGCAACCTGAAGACTGGGGATTCGCACACGCAAGAGACATAACCAGCCGTCAATACACCATTGCACACAATGAATTCACCAACGTGCAAAAGCCACTGGATATTTCAGAAACAGACTCTGTCGCCTTGTTTGAAAATAAGATTGATGGAAAAATCGATTATCAATCTTCCGGAAAATTCGAGAATTTCCAGATACCGGAATTGCCACCAGCGATGCCCGATGGAGCCAAGGTGATGTTAGGAGAAAATGAACTACGTGGCCGAAAATATATCATTGTAAATGAATGGGGGCCTTATAATTTTGAATACCCCTTGATCTGGCTCCGAGAAACTAAGGATGAAAAATATATTTTTGCATTGTTTGGTCCGGAGGGGAACTGGATCATAAAAAGTGCTACCGGTTTTCGAAATGGCAGTCTGAAATCGGGCACATTTCCCAATTCACTAATTGCTGATCGAACGGATCTTACCGAAACGGCAATTATTGAAATTGAGTTCATCGGCCAATCATTTATCGATCAATTTGGTCAGGAACAAAACAAAGGGGTACCCTACCTATTTCGATATGGGTCATGATTGGACCCTTGAGATATGAAAAGTTTCCACCCACTGCCCTCTCAAGGAGGATATTTCCACCCCCTACCCCCAAGGGGGAATATTCTGATTTTCATATGTCAGTTCCTGCGTTGAATTTTCCACGCATTTTTGAGTTGAATCTTTGTATATTACTCTTAGGTCTAAGAGCTACTTCAGGTTTTACAACATCATTTTATTTCAAACTCATCAAAGATCATGAAAAACAAGATCTATTCCCGCCGGTCTTTCGTTAAACAAAATTCATTGGCCGGGCTGGCTATAACCACCGGCGTACCACTCGTGCATTTAAGATCGCAATCCCAACAACCAGCGCTGCTGGGCGGACAACCCATGATAAAGCACGATTGGCCTTCCTGGCCTATCTGGAATCAGGAGACGGATGAAAAAAGATTATTGGAAGTGATTCGATCAGGAGTCTGGTCAAGAGCCAAAGTTGTCGAAGAGTTCGAAGAAAAATGGGCAAAAGCCATCGGATCTAAGAGATGTCTTGCAGTCATAAACGGTACGAATGCCCTCAACACCACTCTTGCTCAGTTGGAAATAGGGTGGGGAGATGAGGTATTGGTTACCCCATATACTTTTATCGCATCGGTTTCATCCATTATGTTTAATGGTGCCATCCCAGTTTTTGTGGATGTCGATCCGGAAACGTTTCAGATGGATCCGAAAAAAATTGAAGCTAAAATAACACCCCACACCAGGGCGATTTTGGCGGTCCATATCTTAGGTCTACCATGTGATATGCGCAGCATCATGGAGATAGCAGCACGTCACAATCTCGAGGTCATTGAAGATGCTTGTCAAAGTTGGCTTGCCGAAATCGATCATCAAAAGGTAGGCACCTTCGGCCACGCCGGTTGTTTTAGTTTTCAAAATTCTAAAAATATTCCGATGGGAGAAGGTGGTGCAATCGTTAGTGATGACGATGCCTTCATGGATCGCTGCTTCTCCTTTCACAATTATGGAAATCCCTACGGTAGCATGGCCGGAGCTGTTAGTGCCGGAACCGTAATGGTAGGGACAAAACTCAGACTGACAGAGTACCAGGCTGCAATTGGATTGGCCCAAATGGCAAGACTCGAAGACCAAACCGAAATTAGGAATAAGAATGCGAATCTTCTGAGCTCTAAACTGAAGCAGATTCCTGGCATTCTACCTTATCGACTTTATGGCAATGTAACCAGGGCTTCTTATCATCTTTTTCCTTTCCGCTACCAAAAGCAGCAATTTAATGATCTCTCCAGAGATCGATTTATCGCGGCTCTGTCTGCTGAGGGAATTCCCTGTTACCAGGGTTATTCTCCCTTAAATAAGATGCCATATCTGAAAAACGCATTCACTTCGAAATTTTTTAAAAAGTTTTATCCTGCAAATCGCCTCAATTATCAGAAGTATGCCGAAGAAAACGAATGCCCTCTCAACGATCATCTATGCAATGAAGAGGCAGTATGGCTTCCACAAAATGTTTTGCTAGGTTCTGAAATGGACATGCATCAAATTGCCAATGCAATTGAAAAAATCCATTTAAATGCCGAAAAATTACGTTAGTCTAATACCTCAGTATCGTATTTTTATTGAAATTTTTAACCGGAACAAATAATTTGCAGTGGATAGATTGATAACTTTTATTTCGCTTGCAGTTTTTGTTGGCACCTCTTTTGGTCAAAAGATGGACCGTAGTTTTGACTTTTATTCGTCGGAAAAAAATCAATACATTAAAATTGCCGATTCATCCATTTGGGAATTACAACGAATGCAGATTTTGAAAAATCTCGAATCTGTAATGGGTGCTTTGCCCCATAGAACTAAAAAATCGTCTTTGGATATCCAAATTTCAGACACATTAATTGAGACTCGTTACACTCGATATACTCTGACATTTCTGGCGGCAGAGAATGAACGGGTGCCCGCCTACTTATACATTCCGATGGGGCAAGATCTCCCAAAATTGCTACCGGCAATGGTGGCTTTGCATCCGACCGGAATGGCGGGAAAAAAGATTGTTGATGGAGAAGGCCTTGCTAATCGGGGTTATGCCCGTGAGCTTGCAGAACGGGGTTATGTGGTGATTGCACCGGACTATCCCAGTTTTGGAGATTTGGAAAATTTTGATTTTACCACCACCCGATATGCATCAGGCACCATGGCGGCTATCTTTTATCATATGTGTTGCGTAGATCTTTTGACTCAGCGCAATGATGTGGATCAAAATAAAATAGGGGTAATCGGGCATTCTTTGGGCGGCCACAATGCAATGTTTCTGGGTGCTTTTGACGACAGACTGAAAATCATCATTAGCAGTTGTGGTTGGACCCAAATGGAATTTTATGATGTTGGTCCATCGGCCTTAGAGCGTTATGGTGGTCGGCTGGGACCGTGGGCACAAGATCGTTATATGCCTAGAATCAGGGATGTTTATAGCCTGGACGGTCATGAATTACCTTTTAATTTTCACGAGATTGTCGCACTGCTTGCACCGCGGTTATTTTTTTCAAATTCACCCTTAAATGACAGCAATTTTGCGGTAAGCGGTGTAGTAAAGGGCATAGAAGAAGTAAAAGAAGTGTATCAACTTTATGATGCCGAAAAAAATCTGGTGGTACGTTATCCTGAAGCCGAACACGATTTTCCTATAGAAATTCGGATGGAGGCCTATCAAACAATTGATCGCCTTTTTAATTATACACCTTTAAAACTAACGATGGAATAAATCATGTGTTCCTATTCATATTCACTTTTATTGCCTGCGTCATCAAGATAATCTATGCTATTCTTATCTCAGCTCTTGCTCACTTTCATGTTTTGCGGTTCCAACATTCAATCGCCGCGTCACATCCCCAAAAGAATAACGACTACCGAAAATGCAACGATCTCCGCGGGCATTGCAAGGAGGAACATTACGCCTGATCCACAGGTCAAAAATTGGGTCACCGGAGAGCCGTACGGCATAGTGCATGATTCCATTTATGCAAGAGCATTGGTGATCGATGATGGATTTCAAAAATGTGTCATTGTCAATTGGGAATTGGTAGATGCAGGGGAGTCTGCAACCTACGAGATCCGTTCAAGAATTGAGCGAGAAATCGGCATCCCCGCACAAAATGTCATGGTCAATGCAACCCATAATCACTCGGCGCCATGGTCACCTTTTTATGGTGGCAAACTGCGAGGCAAAGAGGGTGATACCTGGTGGGCGGTCAGATACATGCCAGCCCAAAATGATAACCCGGTATACGCGGAATGGATGGAATATTTAATGTCTCAAACTGTCTCGGCAGTCCGGTCTGCTTTAGAATCATTGCAGCCAGTGACCCTGTGGGTAGGCAGGTCTGACATTTCCGCCTTTGTAAATAATCGCAGGCCAAGAGCGGCCCAGTGGGGAGTACTTGAGTCAGAGGCTCCGGAAAATTTCAATTACAAGCATGAGGATTGGGACCCCTTGGTCCTTGGGCAGGGCATGACTTTTGGGCCGATCGATCGTACGATGACTCTTTTGTCATTTCGTGATCAAAATGATCGAAGTATTGCCACCATCTTTCAGCTCTCCGCCCATGCTGTTTCCATATATCCCTTTATGGATGGTATTTCCGGAGATTGGCCAGGAAAAACCGCGCGAGAAGTAAGTGTCTTATTTGGTGGTGAATGCATCTTTCTCCAGGGCACAGCCGGTGATATCAACCCCTGGCGAAGGGGGCAACCAGCAGTCGACGAAATGGCTAAAGAATTAGCTCATCAATTAGTCATATCTAGCCAACATAGTGCAAGATTGGAGGAAGGCCGGATAAGAACTGCCAGCACTACTGCTGAAATACCGTTGACGGAGATCGGAAAGAAAACAACTGGGCTCGATCATTTGCCTGTCGAAGTTCAGGTGATGGTATTGGGTCCTCTTGCCATCGTAACTTTACCGGGAGAACCGATGACCGAATTGGGAATGAGAATCAGAGAACAATCTCCCTATCCCCAGACTTTGGTATTGGGATATTCGAATGGATCAGGAGTCTTCTACGTAGGAATGCCGGGAGAGAAAGCCAGAGGCGGTTACGAAAGCGGTGAAAACAGTAGTATCGGAACCGACATGGCAGGTCAGCTCCTGGTCAATGCGGCTTTATCACTTTTGTCGAAAGTCCATGCTACAAAATAGATTGTTGAAGAGAAAACTTTAGTTGATTATTAGGAGGTGGAACGATCAAATTTAATTTTACAAATATTATGGAACTTGGAATTATTAGGTCAGTCGGTCCTACTTTGAAGCGGAACAGAATGATCATTCTGCTATCTATTTTGTTTTGGCAACAGAGTTTATCGGCTCAAACCAGGCAAACTGATGCTAGTTGGAAGGCTGGTGTATCAAGAACCATTCTCACTCCCGAATATCCTATGTGGTTGGCTGGATATGCTGCTAGAACGGGTCCATCTGAGGGTAAAATTCATGATTTATGGGCTAAAGCACTTGCCCTCGAAGATGCTCAGGGAGTAAGAGCCGTATTAATTACGCTTGATCTACTTGGCCTTCCCAAACCTTTATCGGACCAAATCCGTAATCAACTGAAAGATGATCTATCTCTAGAGAGGTCGCAAATCATTTTAAATAGCTCGCATACCCATAGTGGTCCTGTTTTAGACGAGGCATTGACAGACATCTATCCAGTCGATGATCATGACATTGGTCAAATCAAACGCTATTCATCCGAATTTACTGAAAAGATCGTCCATTTGGTTAAAGATGCCTTCAATAACCTTGAACCCGTCAGCATATTTGCTGGCAATGGAGTATCACGTATTCAGGTGAACCGTCGCAATAATGTGGAGGCAAAATTGATCACGCTGAATGAATTATCCGGTCCTAATGACTTTGCAGTTCCGGTACTAAAAGTTGCCAGATCTAACGGTAGTATTCTGGCAATCGCTTTTGGATATGCATGCCACCCGACTGTGCTTGACACAACGCTATGGTCAGGAGATTATCCTGGATTTACTCAAATCGAATTGGAAAGTTCCCATCCTGGGGCAATGGCTCTATTCTTCCAGGGAGCCGGGGCAGATCAAAATCCAATGCCGCGCCGCACGATTCCGCTGGCTCGCCAATATGGTCGAACTTTAGCGGCAGCAGTAGACCGTGTGCTCGAAGAAGAAATGATTCAACTCACTCCTACTCTATCTACCATTTATCAGGAAGTTGATTTGGGCATCAATGCACCACCCGACAAGGAGGAATTAGAGGCATATATCGAGCAGATTACTCCGGGCTATCAAAAAAGATGGGCAGAAAGGATGTTGCGAAGGGTTGAAAATGGTGACCGTTTTGCTAAATCCTATCCGTTTCCCTTGCAGGTATGGAAGCTCGGCAATCAACCCATTTTTACCCTTGGAGGTGAACTGGTCGTAGGATATGCGATCCAATTAAAAAAATCTTTGGCCACCACATCTTTGTGATGGGATATTGCAATGATGTCATGAGTTATATTCCGACTACGGTCATTCTGAATGAAGGAGGATATGAAGGTTGTGTAGCCCAGCAAGTATATGGACTATGGGGCACCTGGACCAGCGATACGGAAAGCAACATTTTGAAAGAAATGGTAGCATTGGCTCAAAAGATCGGGGTGCCACTAGCTGCGAGCCCACTTATTCAGTTGAAGAAATAGTAAGGTCGCACTCCTCAGCACTATTTATATTTTTTTGTTGTAACTAATAATTAATAATTATAAAAATAATTCGAAACCGGCGCAGACGGACGGGGCGACGAGGTAGATGATCTTTTCTTAATTCTTTGGGAAATAGAATTAAATTAAAATAGTGAGGATGTGAAACCACCCTCCTATCATTTCAAAAAAATGATGATCTAGTTTTTGATAATTTTTGATTCTATCAACCGATTTCTATCTTTCACTACAGCAAAATAAACATCAGGAGCAAGTCTTGCTAAGCTGATGGTGGCTTGCATGGATCCGCTTTCGACCATGATCTCTTTTAGAGTCCATGAATGCCAACTGATCTTATTTGTTTTTTCACTGCTTTATCATTTTAAAAGTGAACAATTTAGAGTTGATTTCCAGCTGGACAAAATAGAGACCTGGAGCAAGTCCGATTAGATCAATTTCACCAGATGTGTTTACAGCTGCGATTAGATGTTGCATGGCATCAAATATTCTGACTCGTTACAAGGAGCTTTTAGAGGAAGATATTATATTGATGGTTTGATGGGCCGGATTGGGCTGCAGCTTTAGATCAGGGTATGGATGATTATCGATAGCCTCTAATGCGATATCGCATTGATCTTGGTTGAAGTCAGCCTGGATGGTTGAGTCTGAGTTGCTGCAAAGAATATCTACACATTCTCCATCGCAGAAGAATAATATTGTTGGGAAGAAGAAATACTGAGTATTGCCGATTTGTTCAATTATGGGCCCACTAAAGGAGAATGCCGAGAATGGTTCGAGTTCTCTCGTCTAAGGTCCGAAGACGTTCATTCATCACGATTATAGATCCAGTGTCAACTACTTCCAGATAGATCAGACTATCTCCCTCATCGGGATAATAAAAAGGTTCGAGAATTTTAATCGTGTCGCCAATTTTTGCACCCATATTGTAAAGTAATGTAAATCTTTGTCGATCATGATTGAAATAAAAGATAGAATCGCCGGAGTGATGAATATATTGATCTGGAAATACCAGATCATTACCATTTAAATAGTCTGGTACTCTACTGGTAAGTTTTCTGGCTGAGACACCAGCTAATATTGTATCATTCGATGCAGTCATAATATATGTCTTGTTATTGGGATTACTGACACCAATATTGTATATATATCGCCATTCAGCACCCCATGGAGCCCAATCAGGTCTATTGTTCTGAGCAGCAATTGAGGTCAACAACGAATGAAGAAAAGATAGACAAGAAGTAGGCCTTTAACGGGGACATAACTTTAATAGTTTGTGAATTACGTTCATAAAAATAGAGAAGTACTTCATTTCAAAAAATTGAAAATCTAGTTTTGATCATTTTAGATTAGATCTACCGATCCGCTTTCACTACAAACAAATTAAACATCGGAAAGAAAAATAGATTCTAATTCTTGCAGTATAACTAGTGGAGTCGGATGAGGTACTCCGTCAAAAGTAACCAGGTAATAGTCTGATAGTAATTTGGAAGTGGAAATCTGTACCAGCTCCTGGTCATTTGTGAAAGCAGAGAGATGTGATCTACCCACAACATCAATAATGTTAGTGTGCGTCTGAGCAGATTGATAATCATCGAGTCTGAAGTATACGAACACTCGAGCAGGATTTGGGTATATGTCGGTGGCAAGATTCACGATTTAGGTTGATTAATGTATAAAGTGAGCTAGTAAATACGGCGAAGACCCCCTGAAATGCTTATATAAATTTCCTTCTATGATCGGACGCAGGAAGAAACATCAGCATTCCGGGTTGTTTGGTATGAGTTTTGACATTGATTATCCCATATCAGGAGTCTAAGACAAACCAAGTAAGTCGCATAAACGTGTTTCTGCATCAACATGAAGGTTAATACCATTGTCTCCATAATTGCATTTTTCTGCTACGGGGCTACTGCTACGGGCCAAAACTATGCTGATTCCCTAACTGAAGAACTTACTAAATTGATTAAAAGATCTGATCTACCCGGCTTTGCAGTCGCGCTGGTAAATTCAGAGGGCATCGTCTATCAGGAAGGGTTTGGATATGCGGATCGACATACACAGAATCCCTTTACCCCGGAAACCATCATCAATGTCGGATCCGTGTCAAAAACTGTGGTCGGGGTTGCTGTAATCAAAGCAATCGAAGATGGGGCACTTACTATGGATTCTGCGATCAATGACATATTACCCTTTGAGATCGTCAATCCCTATCATAAAAACGTACCCATACTTGTAAGACATCTCATCACCCATTCTTCTACCATTTTAGATACCCGTTATTATGGCCACACCTATGTGCCGATGGTAAAAGAATTTAATGTCTCTGACGAGCCGTCAGACAGCTTTCTCAAGTTCATCCGAGAGCATGAAGAAATCAGAATGATGGATTTTCTGGAAAAAATTCTTTCAAAGGATGGACATTGGTACAAGCAGCGAAATTTTTTGAATGCCAAGCCCGGCGCACTGATGAGGTACAGCAACTTAAACGCTGCAGTCACCGCTTTGGTACTCGAAAAAACAACTCACTACCCATTTGCAGCCTATACCCAGCAAAGAATTTTCGATACTTTGGCCATGTCGTCCACCGGTTGGTCCATGACCGAAATCGATATGAACAAGTACGCCACTTTGTATTTTCCTAATGGGGATATCGTGCCAAGATATAAATTGATTACCTACCCTGAGGGAGGGCTCTTGTCTAATGTCAAAGACCTGAGCAGATTCCTTAAAGAAATCATTTTAGTTTCTGAGGGAAAAAGTGAATTTCTTAATCAGACTTACGGCGAGTTGCTGTTGCCTGGAGATGAAGACCTCGATTGGGCATTTTGGGGTTTGGATTCAGGAAGAAACATTGGACAAAGTGGAAGTGATCCCGGTATCCAGGCTGATCTACAATTTAATGCGGACACAAAAATAGGGAGAATTATACTTTGCAATGTCAATGCCGAGGAAGACGAAGCACTATTCAGAGATTACCGGGAGATAAAGGCAATTCTGTCGAAATACGAAAAAAAGATCGGTTCAATAGCGATTATGCATTAATCTATTAGGAACAATTTTCTTGTAGCCTATACGACCAGTAATCCTTCTTTCCTTAATTTTTGCCAAAGGGAGGATTCTTTAAATTGTTCAAAATCTTCTGATACTTCTGCCTGGTAAAAGCTTATAAATTCACCATAAGTTAAAACACCAAATTCGGAAAGCTCATATTCGGAAAAGAGTTTTATAAACCAATGGTATTGCTTTCTATTAAGGATTAAACTGCTCTCACCATTGGACCGAATCAGGTCTACTACCACAGACTTGCCTTGTGATTGGGTAGAGGAAGGTATTCCACCAACCCATATGATTTTTGAATGATCGGGTATTTTTAGCACTTCACTGCTGTTTAAGATCTTTCGAATAAAATTCACCGGGACGGTGGTCTCGGGTATTTTAAATAGAAACCAACTATTTAGTTTTTGTTCAAATCCAACCCCATTCATATAATTATAGAGACTCAGTTTCAATCCCTCATGGTACTTCTCATGATCTGCTCCCACCGGATCTAGATGTATAAGGTCATTAGAAGCAAACCCACCGAATGGTGCCTCTATCACTGAGCTTACTCCAAAGTTCTCAGGGTTCTGACCGACCGGGCTGTGTGCAGTCATCGTAAATAGATGCCAAAATCCACTTTGGATAATTCCCTCCTTAAACATTTGCCTGACCACATCAAGTGCATCGACAGTCTCCTGATCCGACTGGGTCGGAAATCCATACATTAAGTAGGTATGTACCATGATGCCCGCCTGGGTAAATGCCTGCGCAACTTTACTGACCTGTGGTATCGTCACACCCTTTTTAATCAATTTTAAGAGCCGGTCGGATGCCACCTCTAATCCTCCCGACACCGCTATGCAACCGGAACGTGCAAGCAACCTGCATAGATCCGGGGTAAAAGCTTTTTCAAACCTTATATTTGCCCACCACGAAATCTGCAATTTCCTCTTTAGTATTTGCAATGCTAAGTCACGCATCAGAGCTGGAGGTGCTGCTTCATCGACAAAGTGAAAACCATAGTCTCCAGTTTGCTGAATTATTTCTTCAATTCGATCGCATAAGATATCAGCGCTGACTGGTTCATAACGATCAATATAGTCTAGAGTCACATCGCAAAAAGTACATTTGCCCCAATAACATCCATGCGCCATGGTTAATTTGTTCCATCTACCATCGGTCCAAAGGCGATGCATTGGATTGGCCAATTCAAGGAGAGCCAAATAATGCTGGAGTTTTAAATCCCGGTAGTCGGGAGTACCAACCTCTCTTTGGGGGATGTCTTTCTCGATTGCATTATTACAATAGAAAACCACGGAGTCTTTTAGGATAAATGTCCTCTTGAGTTCAGTTTGTTTTCTATGACCTGTCAAATAATCTAAAATACACTTGAAGGGAAGTTCGCCATCATCTAACGTAATGAAATCAACATATTGAAAAATGCGTGGTTCGAAAAGTGACCTTAATTCTGTATTGCAGTAACCTCCGCCGATAAGTATTTTGATATCGCTATTTTTAGATTTAATATACTGTGCACATTTTAGGGCTGAAAATAAATTACCGGAAAACGGGATCGTTATTGCTACGATATCCGGCCGAATTTCTGGCAGACAATCATTTATAATCTCCTGTGAATAAATTGAAGTTATGTAGTCATCAGACTGCAATGCCACTTGCATTTCGTCAAAACTTGACAGCGAGTGGGCTATTTTTTCTGCATATCGGCTGAATCCAAAATACGGATCAACTGTCTCCTGAATAAAATCACCTAAATCTTCAAGATAGAGGGTTGCCATAAATTTAGCCCGGTCGATCAAACCCAGATCACCAAAGGCATCGTGTGAAATATCCAACTGATCGAATCGGGAAGCCCTGGGTAGAAACTCGCCTGAAATTATTTTATGTGCCAGAGTCGATTTTTGTGACTGCAGAAAATGAATTACAAAATCGACAGTGTCCTGATATCGATCCTGAAGTGACCAAATTCGAAATGCATTTTCACTCAGGTCTGGGTCCTTAACGGCAACCTCCCGGAAGATCCTGGCCAGTCCGTCCTGGCTAAAAATCTTGAGAAATACTTCGAGACTAAGGTCAGATTGATAAGATTGGACTCCCAGTGTATTTAAGAACCCCTTAAGATAGCAGGTAGCAGGGTACGGCGTATTAATCTGGGTGAACGGAGGAGTAATAAGCCAAATCTTCGAATCGTACATAGCCAATCTAATGTCGGCTAAAGATATATTTGATTTTGCGAACTATGGATACTTAAAGGCCTATGGGTACTTTTCTCCCGGCAACCAACGTGTTTTTACATTTTACTATGTGCTGCCTCATCAATATAAGGTCGAAACAGACAAGAGCTGAGTATTTCGGACAACATGCTTGCATCCTGAATTCATCCTGAATATATCTCAAAATAATCCAGTGACCACTCCTTCGCTATCAATATCAATCTGCTCTGCTGCCGGAGTTTCGGGCAGGCCCGGCATGCGCATAATATCTCCGGTGATGGGAATCAGAAATCCTGCTCCCGATGCAATTTCAATCTGCCTTACGGTGACAACAAAATTTTCTGGCCGGCCCAGCAATTTGGGATTGTCGGAAAGTGATTTTTGAGTTTTAGCAATACAGATTGCCAATTTATCAAATCCTAAAGATTCGATTCGCCGAAGATCTTGTTTGGCTTGATTGGTATAATCAATCGCTGCCGCACCATATATTTCCGTCGCAATTATTTCGATCTTTTTTTCAACCGGCCAATTCCAATCATATAACGGTCTAAATGGTTCCCGATTTCTCTCAGCCACCTCAGCTACTTTCTGAGCTAAATCAGTCGCTCCCATCCCACCTTTCTCCCATACCTTTGCCACGGAGAAAGGAACTCCCAACTTACTACAGTGCTCCGTCAAAACCGTCACTTCTTCATCAGAATCGCTGGTAAAGTGATTAAGGGCAACCACAGGTTTTAAACCAAACTTGTACATATTTTCGACATGTTTATCTAAGTTCGGAAGCCCTCTGGTCAAACCTGCTGCATCTGGGGTCTTGAGGGCTTTTAGGCTTACCCCTCCGTGATATTTTAGGGCCCGGATAGTGGCAACCAAAACAGCAGCTCTTGGAGTTAGACCACTGGATACACATTTTATATCAAGAAATTTTTCGGCTCCCAGATCAAATCCAAAGCCGGCTTCCGTGACCACATAGTCTGAGAGAGCTAACCCGGTTCTCGTGGCAATAACGGAATTAGTGCCCTGAGCGATATTGGCAAAAGGACCTCCATGAATGATGGCTGGAAATCCACCGGCAGTCTGAACCAAATTCGGTTTTAGGGCATCCTTCAGTAATACGGTCATAGCACCAGAGGCATTCAAGTCTCTGGCAAAAACAGGTTTTTTATCAAAGGTATACCCGATAAAGATTCTTCCCATACGGTCTTTCAAGTCCATCAAATTCTCAGCTAGACACAAAATAGCCATGACTTCTGATGCAGCGGTGATGTCAAAACCCGATTCGCGCGGCATGCCACCGGTAGCTCCTCCTAAACCTACAATGGTATTTCTAAGTGCTCGGTCGTTCATGTCAATGACTCTTTTCCATAACACGGTGCGTGGATCAATGCCAATACTTCTGCTGCGACTCTGGATATTATTGTCGATCAATGCAGCCAATAGATTGTGGGCTTTTTCGATGGCAGCAAAATCTCCCGTAAAGTGCAAGTTGATATCTTCCATGGGCAATACTTGTGCGTATCCTCCACCCGTCGCACCACCTTTCATACCGAAGACAGGACCAAGGCTAGGTTCCCGCAAGACTACTGTCGACTGATGTCCATTCAAGTTTAGAGCATCACTTAATCCAATCGAGATCGTGGTTTTTCCTTCACCGGCCGGCGTCGGAGAAATCGCGGAAACCAGAACAAGTTTTTTGTGGCTAAAGTCTGCTTTCTTCGAAAAATCTAAAGGTAATTTTGCCTTGTATTTTCCATAAAGCTCCAGTTGATCTGCATCGATTCCTAATTTGTGAGCAATTTCAACAATGGGTTTTAATAAAATGCTCCGGCCAATTTCCATATCATTCATGCAGGCAAGATATTATTCTCCAATGAAAAAACAGAAGAGAATAGGAGCCCTCACTAGTGATTTAGATCATCGCTCTTAGGTTTTAATATTTTCTTGGTCCATGCGGGATTGACCTTATTAATCAACCGAAGCACCCACACCACCAGTCTATCCACGTTCAAAAGCTTAGAGTCATTCATCGCCTTAAAAGAGAGATAGAGACCGAGCGGAAAAAGTATAATGCAAGGTAGCCAGGCGGCAAATAATGCATCTAATGTATTGCTGCGGGATAGCTTTTCAAATAGTTTGGTTAAAATCACAAAAACATAAAAAAGAAGATGGCAACCAACAGCGGATATCCAAACCCACCTTTCCTCACTATAGCTCCCATCGGAGCCCCAATGAATAGAAAAATAAAACACACCAGAGCAAACCCATATTTTGAATGCAATTGATAGACGTAGCGCTGCTTTCGCTCAATTTCATTGATCACTTTCTGTTTGAATTCATACCGAATATTTCTGCTGCTTCTCACCAGATTTCTGGCATGATCCACATACATGACCTGTTTGTCCATAGCAAAAGTATAAAGGACGCTTTCCTTAAGATGCAGAGAATCTAAATATGGCTGCGGAATTACAACATCCGTATTGTAAGGTTTTATCAATGGCCGATTTTTGATAAATGGAGCTTTTGCCGGGCGTACGATGCTGTCTGGCTGCTCCTGCTCGATATCCTGATTAGAGGTCAATGCTATCGTATCTGGCGTAAACCCCGCATCTCCCGCCAGCTTATCCACTTGATTGATGATACGCCGCTGATTGATACTGTCCAATTCGGGATTGTAGTTGAAATATTCCATCTTCTTCCAAATATCTGTCTGCAAGTCGGCCTGCATGGTATTAATTCTATCCGTGATGGTGTCAATACCTTCAGCCAACTGTTTGGTACTCAACATTGCATGATACGTCTTAAACAGATTTTCGTCGGTCCTATTCAAATCAAACTCACCTAGATCAAAAGTCTTTGACCATTCACTAAATTTGGTCCGGACAAAAGGAAATTTACTGCGTACGCTAGTGGGTTCAGCTTTTTGATACTGATATCCATCCCTCAACTCCATGATAAAATACCGGTCATCGGGAGTGACATACATCTCACCCTTTTCTGCCCGGATCATATTAAATTCATTCCGTTGATTTTTGACGTCATCATCGATCATAACATCTTCAATGGTCTTATTATCGGCATGTTTTCTTCCTATCCGAATCGAAGTACCTTGAAAATCATCATTGAATACGCCGCTTTCCAAATAAAGTGCCGGTTTTTGTTTCTTAATATCGTACAGCCGCGTCCGAAACTTCAAATTGGCATATGGAATCACATAATTGGAACAGAGAAAAGACGAAATGGCCACTAACGCTGCAAATACCATGGAAGACCTCATCACACGAATCAGGGGAATCCCTGCCGTTTTCATGCTGGGAAGTTCGTATTTCTCCGCCAGATTACCATAAACCATCACACTAGCCAGCAGCACAGCAATAGGCAGCGCCATAGGAATCAATGATAAGGCCAGATAGTAAATCATTTCGGCTAAAACAAAAATTCCGATTCCTTTGCCAGCAATGTCATCGATGTAGAGCCAAAGAAATTGCATCATCAGCACAAACATGGCAATAAGGAATGCCGTGATAAAGGGGGGGAAGAATTCCTCTACTAGTAACTTATCAATCTTCTTTATCCGCAAGAAACTGAGTCGCATACTTTCTGATTCAAGAATTTCTTAAGAACGAATGTAACAATATCTCAAGTATGAACGTCTTGCCAATGTAATGAGTTTACAGACGTTTACCACCGAAGTTTTCCCCCTAAAAGACAAACTCTACCGGTTTGCGCTACGGATTGTGAAAGATTCTCAAGAAGCAGAAGATGTCGTGCAAGATATCATGATTAAGGTGTGGGATAAACGGGAGGAATGGCAAAATTGGACCAATATGGAGGCGATGTGTATGACCATGACTCGAAATCTTTCAATAGACCGGACAAGGGGCAAGCATAAAAAAGTGGGTGAGATACCTGCTGGGTTTGACATCATTGAGGCTAGTGCATCACCAGAACAGGAAGCGAGTAGCAAGGACATGATGAATCATATTCGAAAAATCATGGACCTGCTGCCCGAAAAACAAAAAAGCGTCATACAACTAAGAGATGTGGAAGGCTATACTTATCAGGAAATTGCTGACCTCCTGGATATACCTTTAAGCCAGGTCAAAGTGAACGTACACCGGGCTCGATTGCATCTCAAAAAAGAACTATTAAAGTCAACCACTTATGGAAGAAAATAAAATTAGAGAAGTCTTGGAAAGATACTGGGAAGGTGAGACTTCACTCGAAGAAGAAAAGGAATTGAAGTCTTACTTTGCATCGAGCCAGGTAACTGACGAATTTGCACCTTTCATACCCTTATTTGCATTTTTTGATGAAGAAAAGCATAAAGAGATGTCTGCTCATATCACTTTACCTAATGAGACAAAGAAAGCTAAAGTGATCAATTTTAAATGGTTGATCAATATCGCAGCATCCATAGTGATTTTCATTGCGATGTTTTTTATCAATAAAAATTTGAATCGGGAAAGTGTCCAGCAGTATGCTTATCACGATACATATCAGACACCCGAAGAAGCTTATCTGGAAGTAAAGCAGGCATTACTTTTTGTCTCAGCAAAAATGAATAAAGGTGTAAGCACCGTCTCTCACTCTCTCGGAAAAATGGAGCCATTAGATAAAATAATAAATTGACCATAATAATAATAATATTACAAATATCATGACAACTAAAAATTTAATAATTGCTTTTGCTTTAGTTCTGATGGGCACTTCATTAAATGCTCAAAGTGCACTTGATCAATTTTTTAGCCAACATCAGGATGATCCTGCTTTTACGGTCGTCAACATTAGTCCGAAAATGTTTCAAATGTTAGCGCATATTGATGTTGAGGAGGAAGATGGACAGGAGGTGGTGGAGCTGATTAAGGGCATTACCAGCTTGCGAATTCTGGTTAAAGAGGAAGGTGATGGCACTAAGTTATATGATGATGCTTTTTCTAAAATCTCAAAAAATGGATTTGAAGAACTATTAACGGTGAGAGACGGCGGTGAGAATGTCCGATTTATGGTGAAAGAAGGAAAATCACCTGAAATAATCAATCAATTGGTTCTTCTGGTTGGCGGTGCCAATGATTTTGTCCTGATGGATTTGACTGGTGCCATTAATTTGAAAACAATCGGCAAACTAAGCAAGAGTATTGATGTGCCCGGAGTGAAACACCTTGAAAAATTGGAAAAACACTAGTTCTTGAATCTTGTGTGAGAACTACAATTTTCATCACTCAACTGTTAAATCTTTTCAAGTCAATCTTAACCTAAAAATACTATGAAAACACTGCTACCATTCCTCATTTTGTTAATACCAATCAGCCATTTTTCACAGTCAGTTGCGATTGAAGAATTTTATGCAAATCATGGGTTTCATGACAATACCGTAAAAATAAGGATTGGCGGAGCACTCATTAAGATGGGCAGTTGGTTTATTGAAGAGCCAGCCACCAGGTCGCTCGTAAAAAAGGCAAGGAGTGCACGGATTCTTGTGAATGATGCAGCTCATGCGATAGACCGTCGGGAACTCGATCATCTGACCAGGGAAATCCGTCGGGATGGATACGAATCACTGGCTCTGGTGCGTGATGGTCTGGATAAGGTGGAAATCTACATTCGAGAAGATCGGGGTTATATACGCAACCTGCTATTAATCTTAAATAGTGATGATGAATTTGTGATGGCGAGTCTCGATTGCCGGTTTACCATGGATGATATCCAGGCCGCTTTGGACGAAGAACTCTAAACGCTGTAATTATAGCTATTTATTATCTTTAGGCCCTATTTACTAAAAATCAAAATAAATCATGGGTAAAGGAGATAAAAAGACAAAGAGAGGTAAAATCACCATAAGTTCTTACGGCAAAACAAGACCGCATAAAGTAGCTGCTCCTGTCATTGCCGAATCAGACAAGAAAAAGACAGGTGCTAAAAAGACCGCTGCTACTAAGAAGTCGTAAAATGATAGCTAACAATTAGTTCATGAATACATTGGCAATTTCCGTCGCGAGGTTGCCAATGTTTGCTTGGGAGAGATTGGTCAATACAATCACAATCACTTGCTGCTCCGGGTAAAGCATCATCATGCTCGTTCCACCGACCGACCCTCCACCATGGCCTATCCAACTTCTTCCTTTTTTATCAAAGGCCGTGCGCCAACCTAATCCATACCCGGTTTCCTGACCATCATTTGTTGCGAGAGAACTGGTAAAAGTGTGCAAGGTAGACTCCTTTACAAACGTGTGATCCAGATGCGCCCGAGCAAACTTTAGCAAATCTGTGCTGGTTGAGAGAAAGCCTCCGCCTGCCCATTTATAGCTGTTATCAACAAATGGAGAGTTGATTAACTCCCCGTTGGCGATTTGATAAAACCGTACTCTACCCGGCGTAATAACCTCTGCGTAATCCGGCTGAGTATGACCCATTTCCAAAATAGAAAATACGCTGTCCTGCATAAACTCCAGGTAGCTACGCTCGGAGATTTTTTCGATCACCAGGCTTAATAGATTCCATCCATAGGAGGAATAACTATAGCGCTCACCGGGACTAAAAAGTAGGGGATCGTGTTTGAAAATCTCCAGGCCGGCCTGGACCGACTTGTACCGGGTTGTATTTAAGAATTCATTTCCCCAATAGTGTCTGATACCAGCAAGGTGCCCAGCCAATTGTTTGATGGATATTGGATAACCTTTGTCTGGAAATTCCGGGTAATAAAACTCCAGATCAGCATCCAGGTCAAGGAGATCTTGCTCGTAAAGTCTGGCCAGAGCTGCAGCGGTCAAGGTCTTCGAAATACTACCTATTCTAAACATAGAAATCTCCGGAATGACCGGTGCATGGGATTCAAGATCACAATACCCAAATCCCTCAGACCAAACTCTCCCACCCGAGTATACAGTTACGGCAACTCCAGGTAGTTGAAGACTATCTATCGCAAGTTTGATCTCCCGTCGACTTTCGCTGATCGCCGATTCAAACGCCCGTTCTTGCCCAAGTGAATCAAAAAAAACTAAGGTTAAAATGAAAATGATATACACCGCCTTCATTCCTGATCAATTTCGAGAGCTCTGATGGTTTTAATCTCATTGCCCGCAATACCCCGAATAGAGCTATATAAATGATTTGTATTCAATAAGACTTTCTCGATTTGTTTTTCCCTTCGTTTCCAGATGGAATGCATAGCTCTTTTCTCCCGGTCCAGTTCACCTTGTAATTGGGTGAAACCATCCACAATCGCCTCCATTTGCATCTTAAATTCATTACTGATCAAATATTTGTATAACAAGGCCATTTTTGTCTCCTGATTTTTACTTTGTTCGGCGGCATGCGCTACCCAAATCACCGATTCCCGGAGTATCGGCACCAGCAACTTCATCTCCTCAAATGTACAGAGCCATACACCATCTCTTTCACCCATATGATCCATGTCGGAGGGCATTACCTGAGTCACGAGAATACCCAGATCTGCTTTGCACGACCGCATATCCGCTTTAAATTTTTCTATCCAGCTATTTTGAAAATGCTTGGTACGCTTGCTTTCAAAATATATCCTTCCGGCAATAGCACCTTCATATACCTCTCTAACATCCAACATACAATCTGCCCCACGGGCACCTGACTTGATTTCGGCTACACCATCATTCGGATAACTCTCCCTTAAGTATTTTTCTATTGCTAGTTCCTGAATTTCTCCCTGCATCTTCATGGATCCCTGTTCAATCTTGCGAGTCATTTCGTCGATCAGGACTTTCTGGTCTGATAACCTCTTTTCGAATTCTAACTTCACAAAATTATGCTGCTGCATAACCTGACTCCTTACATTTTTCTCGATCTCCTGTTGCCGTAAAATGAATTCTCTCTCCATTTTTATTTGAAGTGATTGACGTTCATTTTCTAATTTCTGCCGCTGCGCCAGCAGTGCGAATTCTTTCTTCTGGAGCTCCAGATTTTCATGTTCTTTACGCTCAAGTGCTTTAGCCATTTGATCGAGTTCATCCTGCCATTGTTTCTTTGCTTCGGTCTTTAGCTGCTCAGACAATCGGATCCGTTCCTTCTTTAGCTCCGCCTGGATGATCTCCCCAGGTCTGGCTTGAGAGTTGTTTGACTTCTAACCTTTCGCGGTCCAACATTTTCTTTTCGTCTTCCAGGTTGCGCTTAAGTTGTAAAAATCGCTGATTATACTCATCCCGCAATCGCTGTTCTGTTTTGAGCTCGATGGCTTTTTCTACATTAACCGACTCGCCACACGACGGACAAATGATGCTGCTTTCTTCCAGTTTATTCCTTGTTGATTCAACCATTTATTTGCGATGGATATATAACATTTTTCTTAAATATGTCAAATATATAGATTAAAACCTAATCTTGGTCGATCCAATCCTTCCAATCCGAATTTATTTGGGGAGTCCGCGGTTGAAATTACTATATTTGGCTTTTAACTAAACTGGAAGAAATTAATTAGAAATGGCAAGAAGCATAGCCGAAATGTTTGAAGAAGTTGACAACCTGGACAAGAAATCAGTGGCATTTTTACTAAAAGCCATTGAAGATAGCAACTTACCCGGTTTTGACTACCTGGAATTTAAACAGGCCTTGCAGGGATTGAAACGCATGAATATGGATATGCTTACTGCCATCAAATCGGCATTTATGACAGGATCTACAGTTGGGCTCACAAAAGAAAAACTGATTTCATCAGCCGAGCATTATCGACAAGTACTGCTAAAGGAAAAGGGCCAATTTGATGTCGCTCTCCAGAAGCAAATGGCCCAACGAGTGGATGGAAAAAGAACGGAAAAAGAGACATTTGCAGGAAAAATAAAGGCCTATCGATCTAAAATAAAAGAGATCGAAGCTGAAATCATAAGATTAGAAGACAGATTGGTAAAGGCTGACACCGAAATTGACGCCGCCAAAGAAAAAATTCACGATACCAAAGAAAAATTTGAGACAACTTTTCAGAGTTTCGTCAAAGAAATCGAAAGAGACCTGGAAACACTCAATTCAATCTTGTAGAACATCAAATCTAAAAATGTATTGCAATGACTAATTTTAATGCAGTGCCACCCAGCAAACCAAAATCATTCTGGAAGAGGCCAGAGGGAATTACAGGTGTGATCTTCGTCCTGGCTGCTGTAGCCGGTGTGGTCTACCTTGCTCCCACATTGATTGCCTTAGCGTCCAATGTATTATACCTCTCTTTGATTTTACTTGTATTGGGAGCTATTATTTATATGGTCTTGGACCCACGGATGCGAAATCTCGTCTGGTACATGTACAAAAGCATTATGCGTTGGGTGACAGGTATGTTTGTAACGATTGATCCCATCGGTATCCTCAAAAATTATGTAGAGGATCTTGAAGATAGCCTGGGCAAGATGAGCAAGCAGATCGGCAATCTGAGAGGACAAATGAGGAAGATCAAAACGCTGATGGAAGAAAACGAAAAGGAGATCAATCAAAACATGCTGATCGCCAAAAAGCTCAGGAGCAAGGAAATGAAAACACATGCTTCTTTCTTCTCGCAAGGCCGCCCGACTGAAGGAATCCAATGAAAAGTATGACGAACTACATGGCAAAATGACCATATTGTATCGGGTGCTGGACAAGATGTATAAGAACTCTGAGATCCTGCTGGAAGACACCAAAGATCAGGTAAAATTAAAGGAGCAGGAACGTAAAGCTATCCGGGCTTCGCACAGTGCCATGAAAAACGCAATGGATATTATTTCAGGCAGTGGCAGCAAACGAGAGATGTTTGATGCAGCTCTCGAATCGATTGCCGATGATCTGGCTAACAAGGTGGGTGAGATGGAACGTTTCATGGAAATGTCAAGTAGTTTTATGGATTCGGTAGATCTCCAAAATGGTGTTTTTGAAGAACAAGGTCTTAAGATGCTGGAGCAATGGGAAAAAGAGAGCACCCTAATGTTGCTAGGAGATGGAAAAAAGCGAGATTCATCAGAAACACTTGACTTGAATGAACCAAGAAAAGAGCGGGAAAAGATCCAGCGTTCGGGTGAAGGTTCTGAGGGTTATGAGGGTTCGTTTGATTGATTCGTAAAAATCAGTTCTACAGCATCGTCGATAGTAGCAATTATAAACTGTCAGCCACTGACGATAGTGAGCAAGAACTTTATACTCAAATAGGATCTAAAAAAACGATCTATGACCTCGTGTATAAGATGATCATCATGAGTAGTAATCTAGCTACTAACATTGTGATTGATCTGGTCGACGCAAAAAGAGTCACCAAGACCATGAGAGAATTAGGGGCCTCCAGAATCGAGGTTCTGAGGGGAGTCGAAGACACCAAAGCTTATGAAGCTGGCCTGAGCAATACAACCACTGCTTCAGATCTGTTGGTGATCTATGAACAGTTGGCAACGGGCCAATTGGTGAGTAAGCAGGCTAATCAGACCATGATCGATATTTTATTGGATCAAAATTTCAACGAAATAATCCCTGCTCAATTACCGGCTGAGGTCAAGATAGCCCACAAAACCGGCAGTATTACGGGTGTACACCATGATTCCGGTATTGTTTTTCTTCCGGATGGCAGAAAGTATGTTTTGGTTTTGCTTTCCAAAAATCTGGAAGATTTCGATCATGGTACCCAAACGCTGGCCGACGTCTCGGGTATGATCTATAAATACATGGTAAATCGAAAATGATTGGGGTTGGGAAACTTTCCTTAAATTCGGAATATTCATTGCTTTTTGTCACGAGAGCCAAATAGACAATAAAGACGGGTGCTCCAAGCACTTTTTGACTCATGCATGAATGATTTCGAATAGTCGATTACTAATGTGCTCGAAAATGTGTGGACCACAAATACGGATGGTTAGCTGGTCACCGTTCGTGGTGAGAATCGAAAGTGCTTATGTGCCCGTGCTTGGCAGATACTTGTTGCGTACCAGAAAGTCTATTGAATTATTCGGGTTAAACCCATTTTTCACCTTTGCGCAACATAAAAGCATAAGCGTCCTCGTAACCATTGGCAATATGGCCATCGAGAATAGCCTCTCTGATGGCACTTTTGAGGATTCCAACTTCTTTTGATGGAGATAGACCAAAGGTCTCCATGATCATCTCTCCGGTGATCGGAGGTTGCCAATGCCTGATTCGGTCCTTTTCCTCTATCTCCCTCAGGCTTTCTTTGACCACTTCATAATTTTCCAGATAGCGCTCCACTTTTCTGGAGTTTTTGGAAGTAATATCAGCTTGACATAAAAGCATCAGATCATCTATATCATCACCTGCCTCGAAAAGCAATCGTCTTATCGCAGAATCTGTAATATTTTCCTTTGTAAGACTAATTGGCCGTAAATGCAATCGAACGAGGTTCTGTACATATTTCATTTTGTGGTCCAGAGGCAATTTCAGCTTTCTGAAAATACGCGGAATCATAGCTGCTCCCAAAGCCTCATGACCATGAAACGTCCACCCGGCATTGTCATCAAATCTTTTGGTGGGAGGTTTGGCAATATCATGCAATAATGCAGCCCAGCGCAACCAAATATTGTGCGACTTAAAAGCCAGATTATCAACTACTTTTAGGGTATGATAGAAATTGTCCTTGTGGGCAATCCCATTAATGATGTCTACTCCCTCCAGTGCTGCCAGTTCTGGAAAAACAATATGTAAAAGGCCAGTCTGAAATAGTAGACTGAGTCCTTTAGAGGGTTCCGGGCATTCCAGGATTTTGGTTAATTCTACAGTAATACGCTCCTGTGAAACGATCCCAATCCTATTTCGATACTTGGAGATAGCAGATAGTGTTTCGCTATTTATCTCAAAGTCCAATTGATTTGCAAACCGAATTGCCCGCATCATTCGGAGAGGATCATCCGAAAATGTACGGCCAGGTTCCAGCGGAGTTTTGAGTACTTTGTTTTCCAAATCCATCAGGCCATTAAAGGGATCAACGATCTGACCATAGTCATCGCTATTAAGACTTACAGCCAAAGCATTTATCGTAAAGTCTCTCCGGTTTTGGTCATCTTCAAGACTTCCTTTTTCGACCGAAGGTTTTCGACTATCTGACCGATATGACTCTTTCCTGGCACCAACAAATTCAATTTCCCTGTCCCGGTGCCGTAACATGGCGGTTCCAAACCTCTTATAAATCGTAACCCTCGGTATCGGCCTCAGATAGCCCGCTACTTCATTGGCTAATTGTATACCATCTCCCACACAGACAATATCCAGATCTTTAGTTTCTCGAGCCAATAGACGATCTCTTACATATCCACCAACGACATAGGTTGGCATTGCAAGGCTTTGCGCCGCCTTTTGAATGGTATGAAATATTGCTTGTTCTTCTTCCGTGATCGCAAATATCATGACACTATCTATGCGGCTACCTCGGTAAAAGTATGAGCTACCTGATCCAAAATAGACAAAAGGATCGCAGGGTCGGATTCGCTGACCAATTGTGCCCGGTATTGCTTAATATTAGGCAATCCCTTGAAATAATTGGTATAATGCCTTCTCATTTCCAAGACGCCCAGGATCTCCCCTTTCCACTCTATTGAATGTCGGAGATGCTGCTTTACGGCTCTTACCTTCTCTTCGATGTCCGGCGGCTCCAGGTGAACTCCATACTTCATAAAGTGTTTGATCTCCTGAAAAATCCAAGGATTTCCTATACTGGCTCTTCCGATCATGATTCCATCTACACCATAACGGTTTTTATATTCCACAACCTTCTCCGGGGTATCGATATCACCATTTCCAAAGATCGGAATTTGAATCCGGGATTATTTTTCACCTTACCAATCAAAGTCCAATCGGCCTCACCTTTATACATCTGCTTCCGGGTACGACCGTGTATAGATAAGGCCTGAATCCCCACATCCTGCAGCCTTTCGGCTACTTCTTCGATACGTATGGAATTTTCATCCCAACCCAGCCGTGTTTTGACCGTAACCGGCAATGAAGTGCTTTTGACAATCGCATCGGTTAAGCTAACCATCTTGTCTATATCCTGTAAGATACCGGCTCCAGCCATTTTGCAGACGACCTTTTTCACGGGGCACCCATAGTTAATATCAAGAATTTCCGGACTAGCTGCCTGTACAATCTCGGCAGCTTGTTGCATTGACTCCAACTCAGCTCCAAAAATCTGGATACCGATTGGGCGCTCCTCATCGTAAATGTCCAGTTTCTGCACACTCTTATCGGCGTCTCTAATCAGACCTTCCACTGATATAAATTCGGTGAACATCAGGTCGCAACCACTTTCTTTGCATAATCTTCGAAACGGAGGATCGCTGACATCCTCCATCGGTGCTAATAGCAATGGGAAATCTCCTAGCTCGATCGAACCTATCTTTACCATGAATTTTAACTCCACTGATCAGCCTGCAAAGGTAAAGTAATTTTAATGATCACGTTTTAATCTCGTGGAGCTATCAAATCAATATCACAGAAATTTCTTCCGGAGGTCTGACTCTCCAAAGTAATTTTTATATTGGAGGACTGGATATCAGCTAACTCTAACTTACACTACATGCTCACCCTTGTCATCATTGTCTTTATTCTTGGATACGTGGCTATTGTTTTCGAACATCCGCTTAAATTAGATAAGACGGTGCCTGCCCTGATTATGGGTGCTCTGTTGTGGGCTTTGGTCTCTATCGGCCACCTTGAAGTGGTGGGCTTTGATCATGAGTTGAGTCACATGGAAGAAGTGCTGCTCCATCATATAGGTAAGATTGCAGAAATTCTCTTCTTCCTGATTGGTGCCATGACCATCGTAGAGTTGATCGACCTTCATCGTGGATTTGCCGTCATCACCAATAGGATCGAGACTACGAGCAAACGGAAAATCTTATGGCTATTGGCAATTTTGTCATTTTTCTTGTCGGCAACCCTTGACAATCTTGCTTCCACTATAGTACTGGTCTCCCTGCTGAGAAGGCTTATTCCTGATAAGACCGAGCGGCTTTGGTTTGTATGCATAGCAGTTATTGGCGCCAATGCTGGAGGCGCGTGGTCACCTATAGGCGATGTCACCACCACAATGCTCTGGATTGGTAAGAAGGTGTCTACTCTGGGTCTGATCGAAAATTTGGTCCTTCCATCGATCGTATGTTTAATCGTGCCTGTTACTGTGTTGTCCATGATGAAGGTTTTCAAGGGGCAATATCAAAGCAGGTGACGACCCAAAAGAAGCAAACGTGAAAAAGAAGTCAACTTACGTAGCAGCAATATAATGCTGATCGCCGGGGTCGGAGGATTGGTCTTTGTACCCATCTTTAAATCCATTACTCACCTACCGCCCTATGTAGGTATGATGCTGGCACTGGGAACGGTTTGGCTCATTTCCGAATATATTCACCCAGAGGAAGATTTTACAGAAGAACGGAAACACCTCTACAGTGCTCACACTGCTTTGTCAAGAATTGAACTTAGCAGTATTTTGTTTTTCCTTGGCATCTTGGTAGCGGTTTCTGCTCTCGAATCCGTCGCCGTGACCGGATCTGACGGCCAAGTAGTTGGATTGCTCCGTTACTTGGCGGAGGGCCTGGATAAATTAGTGCCCAATCAAAATATTGTGATCATCATCATCGGTTTCCTTTCTGCCATTATAGATAATGTGCCGCTGGTAGCCGCGACAATGGGTATGTATACTGACCCTATGGACGCTGAACTTTGGCATTTTATTGCTTTTTCTGCAGGCACTGGAGGTAGTATGTTGATCATTGGAAGTGCTGCCGGTGTCGCTGCCATGGGTATGGAGCGTATCGACTTTATCTGGTACTTTAAAAATATTGCGTGGTTGGCCTTTCTTGGGTTTATATCCGGATGTTTAGTATTTATCGCTATAGCACCCTATTTGCATGGATAAGGTGAGGTTGGTAGCAATTGCGCTACTGCTATGGGCTTGTATATCCTGTGGTGAGCATTCGCCCGATGCCCTGATTGGTGACTGGCGGGCCGATCTGGTAGTTGAAGAGGGTGATACTCTGGAAATGGATCTAGCCAATGTCACCCTTAGATTTACTGAAGACCGATATTTCAAATACAAGCATACCCAACGTGACTCACTTTCCGGCAGCTTCAATCTATCGAAGGGTCTCATTAAGCTTTTTGTCAATGAGCCCGTTACCGATACCATCATCATTCAGATTAGTAATCTGAATGATGAATCGATGATTTTGCGGATGAATCATGAAGGGAACGAAAGATTGGTAACATTAGTCAAATAGAATTCATTCGGCTTGTTTTTGAAAAACTATCCAATAGCAACGTTCGTGATCTCTCGTTTATCATTCTCGCTCCGTTCGGGTTTAAAGTCTCGTTTCTGAAAACGAGCACATTCCGCTTCGACATGGCAGGGATTTCATGCCGATGATTTATTAGCTTATTTTTTCAGGACACATTTTGGGGTCTAAGGATCATGTAATCATCATAAGTAGACAAAGACTTACAAACCGACGAAAATTTTACATGTCTTCTTGTTAGAACATGAATTTATTGTATCTTAATCTCGAAGACCAATGTTTGACAGAACTCCTTATTCGGGATAAACCCAAAGCTTTGAAATCACTCGTAATCCTGATACTTGCAACCTTATGGTTGAGCTTGTCATTAAGTTTACTACTGACTACACTTTTCCCTGCGATCGAAGAAGACCAAGTCAAAGCCGATCCTATCATCTCACATGACTTTAAGATCCATGAACCCTCCCTATTGAGCAAAGACCCAAAAAAACGTTTTGGTTGGGGAGATGGTGAAGATAAAACCTTGTCCGGACCCATCGATGGAGGTTTGCCGATTGTCTCGGTAACTGATGCTACCTGTTTTGAAGCGAATGATGGTACAGCGTCAGCGACCCCAAACGGTGGCACTCCACCGTGGTATTACCTTTGGAGTACAGGAGAGACCACGGCTCTTATCGAAAATTTGGCACCCGGCGATTATTCTTTGACCATCACTGATGAGGCCAACAATTTCTCTTCGGAGAACTTTACGATTGGACCTGTCGAAATTTTACTCTCCTTCAATGTCACTAATGAATCTTCACCGGGAGCAATGGATGGATCCATTGATTTAACCGCAACTGGTGGATCTTCCATTTACGGATATCCTTTTAGCTTTGAATGGAGCAACGGAAGTATCACCGAAGATCTCACTAATCTTTTCGGTGGACAAACTTATTCAGTAACCGTTACCGATTACATCTTCCCAACTCAGACTGTGGGATGTATGAAAGTGGACGAAATCTTTGTGCCAACTGATTTGCTATGTCCAACTATTTTGGACGGGTTAGTCATTTCCGATGTCACATGCTTTGATGCCGGGAATGGTTCAGCATCTGTAGATCCGACGGGAGGATTAGAACCTTATACCATCGGCTGGTCAAACGGTGATATGGGATCTAATACAAACACTCTCGATCCTGGAGCTTATGTGGTGACAATCACCGATTACTCTGGATGTCAGATCATTTCCAATTTCAACATTTCGGAGCCACCTCTACTCAACTCAAGTCTGACAAGTACGGATGAATCGGTGCCAGATGCCAGTGACGGATCAGTTGATCTTAATGTCATTGGCGGCACCAATCCATATCTTTATTCCTGGACCAATGGAGCCACCACTCAAGATCTTAGTGCACTTATAGGAGAAAATACAATCTACGTCGTCACGATTACAGATAGCAAAGGATGCCAGATCACCAATATGGTTACCCTTCAGACCGGTTGTTTTCCCTCTGGAACCCCTTGCGATGATGCTGATCAAAGCACCTATAATGATGTGGAAGACGGAAATTGTAATTGCACGGGTATTGCTTGTGCCATTTTAACAGACGGATTGTTCACTTCAGATATTACCTGCTTTGGGGCTGCGGATGGCATTGCCTCAGTGCAGCCATCGGGAGGTATGGGTCCTTATATTATTAACTGGTCGAATGGGGCATCGGGAAACTTCGTCAATGCTTTAGGACCAGGCTCATACACGGTCACTATCACGGATGATGATGGATGCGTGGAAATATCCGATTTCACGATTTCAGAACACGTTGATCTTACCACCACTTTGGTGGGAATCGATGAGTCACTACCGGGCGCAGCGGATGGAGCGGCAGAGCTCACTGTGACTGGCGGTGTACCTCCCTACTCCTATTCATGGAGCAATGGTACTACCTCCGAGGACCTCATTGGATTAACAGGAGAAAACTTGACATACACCGTTACTATCACAGATGATCGTGGATGTCAAAAAGTTGATCAGGTTACGATTCTGACTGGATGTCTAGCACCTGGCACCACATGCAATGATGATGACCCGAACACCTACGATGATGTTCAAGATGGAAACTGCAATTGTCTGGGCACTCCATGTGCGTCCATCAATCTGAATTTCTTCATGGCCAATGTTTCCTGCTTTGCTGCGTCAGATGCCAATGCCAGTGTGAACCCATTCGGAGGATTGCAGCCCTATGACATAACATGGTCTAACGGATCCACATCATTGCAAGTGGACAATTTGAGTCCCAGCAACTACACTGTCAGCGTAATTGATCAGTCGGGATGTAAAGTTAGCAGACACTTTGTCATCACTGAACCGGATGAACTAAAAATAGTTTTAGCCGGTCTCGATGAAACAAGCACTGGTGCCGCCAATGGTGCCATTGACCTGATGATATTAGGAGGTTCCTATCCTTACGATTACCTATGGTCTAACGGATCTACTACGCAAGATATCCATAATCTCGACGGCGGAGGTATGCAGTATTCAGTCACGGTAACTGACGCTCAAGGGTGTAAGAAATCTGATTCAGTCCTAATTTTTACCGGTTGTTTGCCAAATGGTACGCCTTGTGACGATGCTGATCCACTGACATACGATGATCAACAAGATGGTAATTGTGCTTGCAATGGCATACCCTGCAGTCGGATTGAACTTAATACCACAAAAAACAACCTCAGCTGCGCAGGCACGATAGATGGTAAAATTATTCTATCCCCTTCCGGTGGTCAAAAGCCGTATACTTTTATTTGGAGCAATGGGTCAGTGGATAGTGCAACTTATAATCTGAGTGAAGGCCTCTATTTTGTGACAGTGAGTGATGCTTCCGGCTGCGGTGAAACATCGTTTTTTCAAATTTCCGAACCCGACCCGTTGCAACTCCGGGCATCAATATCTCCAGCAACCTCAATCTTGGTGGCCGATGCTAGCATCGAACTAAAGATAACCGGAGGGACACCTCCATATTCAGTGACATGGCTTGATGGCCCAACTGATCCGTCACGGCAACACTTACTGCCAGGTGCATACGAGGTGAAGGTTGTTGATCATAATGGGTGTACCAAAAGAGATACTTTCATCGTCACCGAAATCTGTCCAGAATTTGCCCAGCCATGCGATGATGGCGATCTTAGCACCGTTGATGATCGGTATGATGAGAGCTGTAATTGTGTGGGTATACCTTGTGGTTTGGAAGTCATCCCCCAATTAACTCATGTTAGCTGCTATGGTATGCCTTCTGGCGCTGCATTTATTGATACCTCCGGTTTGTCAATTTTAGCCATAAACTGGTCTACCGGAGCGTCTGGAGATCAGATTCTAGACTTAGCAGCAGGAGTGTACCAACTAACTGTCACATTCGATGCTGGTTGTACATCTGAGCTCAGTCTGGAAATCCTACAATCAGATTTTCTAACTCTGGAGTTATATGGTGCTGATGAGACCGGTTCAGCTGCTGCAAATGGATATGCCGGTGTCAATATTATTGGCGGAACCGCACCATTTCATATCCTCTGGTCGACTGGTGACAGTATTTCGTTGATCGAAAATCTAATAGGTAATCAATACTACAAAGTGGAGATCACAGATGCGGGTGGATGTATGGCTATCGATTCAATTTTTGTTGCAGAGTTTGTTTGCGCCAGTTTGCAGGAAGGTGCTTTCATTCCGAAGATTTCGACAAAACCTGATTGCGGGGAGCAAAGTGAAATAACGATCGAAGTTCAAAATGGCTACGAGGGCAATTTCGAATACAGCCTGGATGGGATCACCTTTCAACTTAGTCCCATATTTTCAGGTGTTGACGAAGGTATATTTACATCGGTGGTTAGAGACCGGACTAACGGTTGTCACTATCTTTTATCAGAGGTTAAAATCGGGTCAACACCAAATCTGAATTTACTTGTACGACAGCCAAGTTCCTGTAACAGCCCAGACGGGGCAATTGAAACTATAAGCGCTGAATACCAAATTGGGTTAAACAAAGATGGTCCCCGTATACCGGAGTAATTCCGGATCTTCCTGCCGGGGAGTACGTAGTATTTGCATTAAGAATTGAGGCCAATGTCCTGCGACCATTGGAAAGCTTCAAGTGGGTACCAAAACGGTCGATCCAGGAGGCCTAAGTGTGTCCAAATCTGACGTACCTTGTGGCGAAGACTTTGGGAGAATGGAGAGAAAGTCTATTTCAAGCGAGATTTCGTTCAGTATTGATCGCGGCAATCACTGGTACAGGAATCTCCAATTTTTTGCGGCTTCACCAGGCACATATGAGGTACTCCTTCAGACTGATGATGGTTGCATAAGTGTTCATAGCATCATCGACATTGAACATGCACTTCAACTTGATATCACGGGTGTCAATATCACACAGCCAAGTAATTGTGCTGAGGAGGATGGCTTTGTGAAAATCGCAGGCAATAATTTAGGAAAGTTCAGCATTGATGGTGGTTTGACTTGGGAACTACAACCAGAATTTACGAACCTGGGCATAGGCTCTTACCAAGTTTGGATCAGTGACATCAAAGGTCTCTGTTTTGACTGCATTGAAGTTACTTTAGAGGCAGAAGACCAAGCTGATCGGATCATCGTCCAGGCCAAGCTTGATCCATCATGTCATGGTGCCGAAGATGGGTACATCAGACTTGGAGTAGAGAATGATAATTTTAATAACCAATGGCTTTGGCAACATGGCGTAGAAGGGCCCGAGCTTAAGAGACTTAAAGCGGGAGTCTATGAAGTCCTGCTTCACACTTCACCCAATTGCTATCAAGGAGCCCGTTTTGAGTTGGTTGATCCCGATCCAATAACCTTAGATCTACCAGTTATCGACACTGTACAATATTGTCAAGGGGAGATCGTCACGATCCAAATGCCTGATACCGGACTTGTATATACATGGTATCGTGAAAATAAGCCTTTGAGTGTAGGTAATCGTATCGATCTTGTACAAGAAGGAAAATATATGAGCTTCTGGGCAGAGATACTTATGGCTGCGAAGCAGTTAAACCGTTTGAGATAACATTTAGTGACGAGCTTTTTTCGGCCAATTTTCTAGTCTCAGCCGTTGCAATAGCCGGAAGACCCATCACTGCAATCGAAATATCATGGCCAGTACCCGACGAAATATCTTGGGGGGTTGAAGGTGGAATTATCCCGGACATTTTTCTCAATAAATCTACGTTGATCTTTGATGAACCTGGTCAATACCTTTGTAACGCTGAGGGCGATGAAAGGAGGCTGTATGTCCGTCATACAGAAATCAGTGACCGTACATGAAGACAATGGTCAGTGGATGTTCCCTCTTTGAGCCGAAGCAATCCATTAAGTTAACGTTATTTCCAAATCCCAATTTGGGTAACTTCAACGCACTTATTGAACTTGATGCACCAGCTGACATCCAGATCAGAATCTATAATGGAGAAGCACTTCCCGTCTATGGCGCTGAATTTAAATCAGTTGAAGTTCTATCGCACAATATCGATCTAAGAGGCTCAATACCAGGAATATATACGATGATAGTTCAATCTGATGCAGGCCGGAGGTCTGCAAGTTTTGTGATTGAGTAATTTAGGTTTTGGTAATTTCTTCTGACGATTTTTCCTTTGCTGGAAGATATTTCTACAAAGTACTTCGCTGCCTTTAGATGACTGAGATTCACCTGATTTTCACCAAAGATTTGGTAATGAGCAAATAGTACATTGCCTTTTTCGTCAACTAATCGTAAAGTAAAAACGTCGCTGATCGGTAAAATCACTTGCAAACTTGATTGCACCTCCCTTGGAAAAATTTGGCATTCAAAGGGTTTGATCATGGTATTGGATAGATCGGCTGATATATTAATTATCAGATCTGTGTCTTCTTGCGTCTGGTCCGGGAATTCTTTTGTGGTGGTTTGGGCATGGTTGTTTGCGTAGGTCAAACCAAATATAGTAAGGGTTATGAGCAATCTATACATCTTTGCGATTCCAATTGAGTTTTTCGTAATTTCAAAAAAATGGTCTTAAGCAGAGAATCAATGGTAGCTTAATTGGATAAACTATGGGTGGGTTTTTGTGCTTCTTGAGACATAGTATCTGATCTAAGTCGATCGCAATAATGACGCCAAAATTAATCAATTGGTTCCATTTTATTGCATTGAGATGCTTTTTTATTTTAAGATAGATGGCTGGTACTCAATATTTTCGAGATGGCAAGTGACTTGGAATGCGCTATAGATTTGACAGATTTTGCTGAGCTAGTGTATAAATTAGCTGCCCTTTCATTCAATTAAATGGTAATAATCGCATTCAAGTAGGAAAATTATCAAAGAATGCTAATTTAACTCAGTTTCATTCTGCAAAGTCGAACCAAGTTGATGACTTAATGCCGAAAGGGTAAAATCCTGAGCTGAAGAAGCTGAAAATGAAAGCAGAATCTGGAAAGAAGCAGTAATTTAGATGAATGCGCCGGATCTGTAAATTATGCATCCTGTTCCTGGTTCCAGCCTTTTTTTCATTTGATCCATCGGCATCAGATATGATGGAGTTATGCGACAACGCTGTCGATGATGATGGTGATGGTTTGATTGACCTGAATGACCCTGATTGTGATTGTCAGATCGCGGAACCGATCTCACTAATTCCCAATCCTTCTTTGAAGAAAAGTCTTGTTGCCCTGAGAATCGTAGTAGCCTGAATTGTGCCGATACCTGGATTCAGGCTAGCGAAGCAACGACTGACTATATACACAAGTGTGGCTGGTTTGGCTGGGAGGATTTACCGGTTCCGGTACCACTTCCTGATGGAGAGGCTTGCATCGGTTTTAGAAATGGTAGATTTGGAATGGATCCCAACCCGAATTGGAAGGAATATACCGGCGCCTGTCTAACTAGTCCCCTAAAAGCTGGGGTCACTTACAAATTTCAGTTTTGGCTCGGATTTACCAACTATCTAAACTCGCCTCCGCTTAATGTTGTCTTTTATGGTAGCACTGATTGCAAAAATCTCCCCTTTGGAGAGGGAAATGAGCGGCACGGCTGCCCACTCAATGGTGAAGGCTGGCTTGCACTAGATATGATTTATGCAGGCGGATCTAACACCTGGACCAGACAAGAATTTAATGTAACTCCTCATGAAGATATCTTTGCGATCGCAATAGGCCCTGACTGTTATGAAGTGGCGCTCAACGACAACCCCTATTACTTTCTTGACAATCTCGTTCTTGCGGATGTGAAAGAATTCGAATTGGTAATAAGTCCTACCACTCATCCCTGTCATCCTGACTTTGGACTCAGTCTCCCTTTTCGCGAGAGCAATCGCTACCAGTGGTACAGGGATGGGATCGCCCTGGTTGGTGAAACGAGTGCAGACCTGAAAGCGCCAGGAGAAGGAAGCTTTCAAGTCAGAGTGATCGACAACAATGGAGCGGGTGTTTGTAAAATAACCAAATCTTACTTTCATAAAAAGCCCATCAGTCGGTCTATGGTGACCAAACAAGTATGCGAGGGAAGTAGTGTGATGGTGTATGACAGGGCCGTCAGCGAATCAGGAGTCTTTCTGGATACTTTACAAACAATCGATAATTGTGACAGCATTGTGGAAACTCAGGTAGTGATGGTTTCGCATGCATTTGTTGACCTGAAGGCCAAGATATTTCAAGGAGAGCAGATTCAAGTCGGTCACAAAAGCTATGACCAGCCAACTTCAGTAAGTGTTTTACTGAAATCATCTTTGGGCTGCGATAGTACGGTCAATCTGGAATTGAGTTTTTATGAGGTTTTCTTTCCAAATGCGATCACCCCCAACGGGAGATGGTGTGAATGATTCGTTTGCGATTTATGGTTCGAGTGAACTAGTCTCGATCCGACATTTGGCGCTGTATAATAAATGGGGAGATCGGGTATTTGAGGCCGAAGGGATAGCCCCGAATGAGCTGGTATCTGTGTGGCAGGACAACAACCATGCATCGGATGTATATGGCTACGTCGTCAGTCTCGAAATGGATGATGGAAAATTACACCAAATGAAGGGGTCTTTTTTATTGATAAGGTAATGACTTCCCTGCCTCCAATTGCATCAAGTATTCAAGCACCAGGCATAATTTTCCTTCCAGGAATTGAATATCCAGAAATTTCAGGTGGTCAAAATGCACCGCAAATGGTCCGCTGTCTGGGATGCTATCCATCAAGACCTTAAGCTTTTCTGCGGGATCCAGTGGAAAATACTTTTCGATCGTGTCTTTCAGCTTTCCGCTCACCAATTTAAAAATACCACGAATGATCATACCGGCCTCTTCGTTGGCAGAAATCTGACAATCAAGCAACTCGATCATTCTTAGTTCAGGTTGATACATTAGTCTGAGCAGCAACTCAATCGGCTTTTCAGTAAAACGTTTAGGTATTATTGATGTCTTTACCATCTGAGGTTTGATCTCCAGTGACAAATCCTGGATCTTCACAGGGCTGGAAGACAACAAAACATTGATCTTCCCGAGATTTACTTGCAGTACTTTGTTGATGAATTTCTCAGAAATAGTCAAAGTTGGCGCCGGGATCGTATCGATTTCTCCAAAACAAACCTTTACATCGAAAGGGCAGACTTCATAGGATATGCGGAGGGAGTATCCAATGTATAGAGACAAGTGCGAAGGTTTTATGCTAATCCTGGCAAATCGCACGGATAAAGATTTTATGTACATTGGTAAATTGGCGATCCTCAAAGTCGAAATATGATTCGCAATCAAGTTTTCGATTTCCTCAGAAGTTAATTTTTTAGATATTTTTCTCTCAACCATAGATGCAATGACATCTGAACCTTTGGCTAATTGAGTAGAAAGCCGCTTGATGAACTTCAATGGTTTTCCCTTTGACGAACTTGGACCTTCCAACCACTCAAAATTCAATATTTTAAAATCGACTTTAGGAGAGTCATCAATATCAAGCCGGAAACTGCTTTCCACCTGTACGATTCCAAAAACATTGGGTAGAAGACCAGATTTTGGCCTGATCTCAAGTCCCGCTTCCAAGTTATAGTAGATTTGATCGTTGGCTAACTGAACTTTGGTTGACCTGATATAAGTAGTCTGTGCCAACGCAGATCCCAAGATAGGTAGATTCAAGCTATATGTTTGATTAACAATATTTTGACTACCATCATGAATAATTTTCTTGAGATCTTCCTCGTGTAGGATTAGAGTAAATCCATGATTATCGAAATCGAGCAATTTTTTTTGTCAATATATAATATTCCAGTAGAGATCGCCGTTTTCTCTTTAAGATTTCCATATTCTACAGGAAATTATGTTCACGGGATTACAATTTTGGAAGTGAGTCGAAGCACCCAGATTTCGACTCACTTTTTTTATCTTGCTCCCTGGTATTTGCTCCTATTCACTGATCATATATTATGGATAAGTCCTTTTTACATCATTCTATCGCTATTAAATGTTTTTGCAATTGTACCAAAAGATATTCAGGCTCAAGAGCTGGATACTTCATTGATTAGTGCTGTCGAGTACCGATCGATAGGTCCTTATCGCGGAGGCAGGTCTTGCGCTGTTACCGGTGTGCTGAGTGACCCTGATCTATTCTATTTTGGAGCCACCGGTGGCGGTGTTTGGCGAACTCAAGATGGAGGAAACACCGGGAAAATATTTCAGATGGATTTTTTGGAGGCTCGATCGGGGCGATAGCTGTGGCTGCTTCTGATCCGAACGTGATCTATGTTGGTGGTGGTGAACAAACGGTTCGAGGCAACGTCTCATCTGGAACTGGTTTATACAAAAGCGTCGATGCCGGAAAGACATGGACATACATTGGATTGGATGATTCAAGGCATATAGGCCGTATTCGTATTCATCCTCAGAACCCAGATATCGTATATGTAGCTGCAATGGGTAATCTCTATGAGGGAAACGAGGAGCGCGGAATATTTAAAAGTACAGATGGCGGTCAGACCTGGTTGAAAAAACTATTCGTCAATCAGGATGTAGGAGCAGTAGATCTTTGTTTCGACCCCACCAACCCCAGGACCATGTATGCGACTACCTGGCGAATCCGGAGGACCCCCTATAGTCTCTCCAGTGGTGGCAATGGTTCGGGAATTTGGAAAAGTACAGACAGTGGTGAAACCTGGTCGGATCTAACAGGAAATAAAGGCCTCCCAACTGACACCATAGGAATCATCGGTGTGGCTGTTTCTCCCTGAATTCAAACCGGGTGTGGGCCATGATCGAATCGAAAACAGGAGGACTATTTAGATCTGACGACGGTGGTATAACCTGGAACAAACTGAATGAAGACCGATCTTTGCGGCAGAGGGCCTGGTATTATACCCGGATTTATGCCGACACGGAAGACGAAAATATCGTCTACGTACTTAATGTATCTTACCATAAATCGACCGATGGTGGTAAGACTTTTAGCACATTTAATGCCCCTCACGGAGATCATCACGATTTATGGATTGACCCCACTG
The DNA here is from genome assembly GCA_016711125.1 of Saprospiraceae bacterium. Lineage (GTDB taxonomy): Bacteria > Bacteroidota > Bacteroidia > Chitinophagales > Saprospiraceae > JABDMH01. The sequence continues at coordinate 498,089 of JADJTQ010000012.1, forward strand.
ATAATCATCGGATGATTATAGCAGATGACGGTGGCGCTCAGGTGTCATATGATGGAGGTGACAACTGGAGCACCTATGAAAATCAACCAACAGCACAATTTTACCGGGTGGCGGTAGACAATGCCTTCCCATACAGGATTTACGCTGCTCAGCAAGATAACTCGACCATTAGGATCCGACACCGCACCTCTGGCAATTCGATTGATATCGAGGACTGGGAAGAAAGTGCCGGATGCGAATGCGGTCATATGGTGGTTGATCCTAGCAACAACGATATCGTGTATGGTGGGTGCTATGATGGAGTCATCGAACGACTCAACCATGATATTGAACAAAGCCGGACAGTGAATGTGTGGCCAGATAATCCAATGGGGCATGGAGCAGAAGGAATGCTCTACCGGTTTCAGTGGAATTTTCCAATCTTCTTTTCTCCGCATAACTCGAAAAAACTTTATGCCGCCTCTAATCATGTACATGTGAGCGAAGACGGCGGACAGAATTGGAACATTATTAGTCCCGATCTGACCCGTAATGATAGCAACAAACTCGTGTCATCAGGTGGCCCTATTACTCAAGACAATACTAGTGTCGAATACTATTGTACCATCTTTGCTGCCGCTGAATCTCCGGGGTAAAAGACCTACTTTGGGTTGGATCAGATGATGGCCTGGTACATGTGAGCAAAGATGGTGGTCAAAACTGGCGTAATGTTACCCCAAAGGGTATTCCTGAATGGACGATGATCAACTGCATTGAACCAGATCCACATCGGGATGGTGGATGTTACTTGGCTGCAACATCTTACAAAAATGGAGATTTTAGACCGTATCTCTATAGAACGGTCGATTATGGCATGACTTGGACTAAGATAACCGATGGTATTGATAAAGAACACTTTACAAGGGTTGTCAGATGCGACCCTCACCACCCTGGATTACTCTATGCTGGCACCGAAGAAGGGATGTATATTTCTCTGAATGATGGAAAAAATTGGTCACCTTTTCAATTGAATCTACCAATTGTACCGATCACTGATTTATTGATTAAAGATGAAAATCTGGTAGTAGCTACTCAGGGACGAAGTCTTTATATCCTCGACGATCTTACCCCCTTATACCAAATGAATAAGGCTGTAAATCAAACTTCCTATCTCTTTGCCCCTAAACCTACCTATCGAATGCGCGGTAGTCAAAGAAAAGATTTAAAAACTGCCGGCACAAATCACCCTGCCGGAGCCATGACATACTTTTTCATCAAAGAAAAAATGGACACTGTCGAGGTATCGCTCACCTATGCTGATGCTATGGGTAATGTCATTCGTACATTCTCTTCCAAATCAAAACAGGATACTTTAGCGGTCAAATATGGGTCTAATCTGTTTACCTGGAATCTCCAATACCCTGACGCTGAAAAATTTGATGGTATGATCTTTTGGGCAGGATCTTTGTCCGGTCCAACTGTCGTACCTGGTATCTATCAGGTAACTCTTAAGATAGGTGAATCCTCTCAGACTCAGCAATTTGAAGTCAGGCAAGACCCCCGTTCAGAAAGCACACCGGAAGATCTTGTTGTCCAATTTGACTTTATCAAGGAGGTCAACGACAAAGTAACCGAAGCACATAGAGCAATAAAGCAGGTAAGGGAGATAAAGAAGCAGCTTGATCAAATCACTCCTGCTTTAAAATCGGTAGAAGGAACCCAAGAGATTATCAAAATGGCCGATGAGATCAAACAGGGTATGTCTGAGGTTGAAGAGAAACTATATCAGACAAAGAATCGAAGCAATCAGGATCCACTTAACTATCCGATCAGATTAACTAATAAATTGGCCTATCTTAATACGATTTCGAGAGCCGGAGATTACGCACCCACAAAACAGGCTGTAGCGGTGAAAGTGGAATTATCATCCAAAATCGACCATGAGCTGGGGCTTTTGAAACGAATTTTCGAAGAGGACTTACCCAAATTTAATGCCGCGTATCGAGCTCTTGACATGGATATTTTAGAAACCAAGTTTCCCAATACTTCTGATGGACCAAAATAAAGTGAAAATCGGCATTATCAATGTATCTGACCGAGCTAGCCAGGGTGTATATGAAGATCTGCCTGGAAAGGCTATCCTTAGCACTTTGAAAGAATACTTAAGCACGCCTTTCGAAAGCGAATATGCTGTGATCCCTGACGAACAAGCTGAAATCGAGAGCAAACTCAGGGAAATGTGCAATGCAGGTTGCTGCCTGGTAGTCACTTCCGGTGGAACCGGACCTTCTCCTAGAGATGTTACCACTGAAGCCACAGAAGCTGTTTGTGATAAATTACTGCCAGGATTTGGAGAGCTCATGAGGCAGGAGAGCCTTAAATATGTGCCGACTGCTATCCTTTCCAGGCAAACTGCCGGGATCAAGGATCAGACACTGATCATCAATTTGCCTGGTAAACCCAAGTCTATTCGAGAATGTCTTGATGCAGTTTTTCCAGCGGTACCTTATTGCATCGATCTCATAGGAGGCCCTTATCTTGAAACAAATCCTCAAGTGATTAAAATTTTTCGTCCAAAGCAATCCTAAAAGATTGATACTTAGCTTCCTGCTTTAGTTAGTTTAAAGCTATTCATGAATCGGTCTATATCATTACTCAAGCTAGAAGATGCATCTGTTGCTACCTGAATAGAGTAAAAAGTGCCCTCAATCAGGTAAACCCTGGTTTTAAGTACTGACGCACCCTCATTATAGTGAATTCTCCAAAAACGCCCAGGATACTTATACTGATAAATGAGATCATCGTAGATCACGACTTCGCCAACTACACTCTGGGCAGCTTGTTCAACAGAGGCGTTGAAAAAGTCTTTGAGAAGATCTATTGAATCGGTCGGTATTTGCAGTGATTCAGACCGGTAAAAACTGACCATGTATACAAAATTGCCCAGCGAATCACCTTTAGTGGCGAGAAAATATGTATGATAATCAATCGTACCCATTTCGGTTTCAATCTCTTGAACTTTATGTTGTAATTCACCTGGAGCCAAAATTTGGAATCCTCCTTCTAAACTTACAAATGGCTGCCATGGAAGCAATTGTAGTGCAAGAGCGGCAAGAGTACAGATTCCCATCATGCTCAAGTAACGTCTACCCATGCAAAATAGTGCCAACGAAAAGAGCTTTATCGGGCCATACAAAGCGGATAAGTTTATCTTTGCCGGACTAACTCAAAAAAAATACTAGCATGAAGTTTGACATCGCTATTCTAGGTAGTGGCCCTGGAGGTTATGTTGCCGCTATCCGGGCATCACAACTCGGAAAGAAGGTTGCCATTATCGAAAAAGAAGCATTGGGAGGTATTTGTCTCAACTGGGGTTGCATTCCAACTAAAGCCTTGCTAAAAAGCGCACAGGTATTTGAGTATATCCAACATGCATCCGATTTTGGAATTGAAGTGGGTAAAAGTAAAGTAGATTTCGATCAGGTCATTGGCCGCAGTAGACAGGTAGCTGATGGAATGAGTAAGGGTGTTCAGTTCTTGATGAAAAAGAATAAGATTGAGGTATTCACGGGAACTGGTAAAATTAAAAAAGCGGGTCAGATCGAAGTGACTTCGGGAGATCAGAAACAGGTTGTTGAGGCAGATCACATCATTATAGCTACCGGAGGTCGCTCCAAGGAACTTCCGAATCTTGCGATTGACGGAAAGAAAATCATTGGCTACCGCGAAGCTATGTCGCTCAAGAAGCAACCCAAAAGAATGGTGGTTGTCGGAGCAGGCGCCATTGGAGCTGAGTTTGCCTATTTTTATAATGCAATCGGAACTGAGGTTACTGTTGTCGAGTTTCTTGAGCAAGGCCTTTTACCACGAGAAGATGCCGACATATCCAAAGAACTAGCGAGATCATTCAAAAAGAAGGGGATCAAAGTACTTACAAATACCAGTGTCGAATCGGTAGACTCGAAAGGGACTGATCTTAGAGTAAAAATAAAAGACCGAAAGTCTGGCAAGGAAGAAATAATCGAATGCGACGTCGTTTTGAGCGCCGCTGGTATATCAACCAACATCGAAGGAATCGGCCTGGAAGAAGTTGGCATAAAATCTGATAAAGGACTAATAATAGTTGATCCCTTCTACAGAACCAATGTTGCTGGCTTTTATGCCATTGGCGATGTAGTGATGGGTCCGGCTTTGGCACACGTAGCCAGTGCTGAAGGAATTATTTGTGTAGAGAAAATCTCCGGGGTGAATCCTCAGGCATTAGACTATCAAAATATTCCATCCTGCACCTATTGTCATCCCGAAGTAGCCTCCGTGGGCTACACCGAAGAATCGGCCAAGCAAGCTGGTTTTGAGATTTTAGTTGGTAAATTTCCATTTTCTGCCTCAGGCAAAGCTAGTGCTTCAGGACACAAAGAAGGTTTTGTCAAAGTGATCTATGATAAGAAATATGGCGAATGGTTGGGTGCTCACATGATTGGTGCAAATGTAACTGAAATGATCGCTGAGGTTGTCGCAGCCCGAAAGCTTGAAACGACAGGCCACGAGATCATAAAGACGGTGCATCCACACCCCACCATGAGTGAAGCCATAATGGAAGCGACAGCGGCTGCATATGGTGAAGTGATCCATATCTAGCTTGTACCCTGGTCGGCAATCTACTGACGAATAGTTTTATATGGAATCTAAGCTTATGACTACTCTAGTAAATGGATTGAACCCCAAGCCAGACCACACGATCATATTACGAGTAGTTTATATATAAATATAATTCTTATAAGTTAATATTAATAATGATAGAAAAAATGGTTTACTTTTGTATCGGTTTTGGGATATAAAACCGGTCAGTAAATCCAAACTTTTAGTACAAGATTGCGGCCCAACTCAAATCTCAAAGGCCTATGAACATAAACCGATACTCAAGAACTTACGTAGTAACTTCTCTATTCGTGCTCCAAGCCCTCATTGGATTTGGACAGAGTAGATCGTACGATGGATTTGGCAACAGCGTGATGCATCCTGAGTGGGGTGCTGCCGGATCTTCATTGAGGTTAGTAACTCCCTTTGCTTATAGCGATGGGATTTCTGCTCCCACTGGTGAGAGTAGACCTAATGCCCGCACGATAAGTAATGATTTATTCACTCAGATTGAGTCGATATATGATGGGCACGACTTGAGTGACTATACTTGGGTTTTTGCTCAGTTTATCGATCATGATATAACCCTGGTGGCCGATAGTGAGGTGGAGCCGGCATTTATTTCAGTGCCAGCATGTGACCCGGTTTTTGACCCTACCTGCACCGGTAGATCTCTCATTGTAATGATGCGCTCATTGCCGGTTGAAGGCACCGGAACTGATCAGTCAAATCCTCGGCAATTTGCAAACCAGGTTTCTGCATTCATCGATGGATCGGCAGTGTATGGATCGGATGCTGTCAGGGCAGGTTGGCTTCGCACCCATAGTAATGGCAAACTTAAGGTCTCGGAAGGCAACTTATTACCCTTCAACACATTAGATGGTCAGTTGAACGGTGCTACTGATCTGTCTGCTCCTGAAATGAACTCCTCTGATAATATGTTGAGAAGGTATTTTGTAGCGGGAGATATTAGGGCCAATGAAAATGTGATGCTTACCGCAATGCATACCTTATTCGTGAGGGAGCATAATCGACTCTGCGATTCTATTAAACTGAATTATCCTGGGTGGCAAGACGAAGATATCTACCAACGAGCAAGAAAAATGATAGGAGGTACCATCCAGAATATCGTCTTTACTGAGTGGCTCCCTAGTATGGGTGTTGTACTTGAAGAGTACACAGGCTATAAGCCTGATATCAACTCCAATGTAAGTAATGTATTTTCTGCAGCCGCCTTCCGATTTGGTCATACTTTGTTAAGCAGCAACTTGTTGCGAATGGATGATGAATGTGATAAAGTACCTCAAGGCGACATTACTCTTAGAAATGCTTTTTTTAATCCCGAACTCGTAGTCAGCAGCGGTTTGGATCCACTCGTAAAAGGTATGAGTGCTCAGGTTCAACAGAACCTCGATTGCAAGGTAATTGATGACGTCCGAAATTTCCTGTTTGGACCTCCCGGACTTGGTTTTGGTCTTGATTTGGTTTCAATCAATATAAATCGTGGTAGAGAACGTGGACTCCCGGATTACAATACCATAAGAGAAAGTCTTGGACTGGGACGGGTGAGAACTTTTGATGAGATCTGCGTCGACCCGGTCGAAGCCCGGATCATGGAAGATCTCTATGGTTCAGTTAATGAAGTAGACCCCTGGGTAGGCATGCTTGCCGAGGAGCATATGCCAGGAGCAATGTTTGGTGAAACCATCATGGCTATTATGAAAGAGCAATTTAAGGCTTTGAGAGACGGTGATCGGTTTTACTTTGAGATTGATCCTGAACTATCGGCTCAGGAAAAGCAAGAAATACGGTCTACGAAGCTGGCAGATTTGATTGAGCGAAATACACTCCTGCAGTCGATGCAAAAGAATGTATTTGTAATGGAACGGAAATGTCATAAGATCAATATCGAAGAGCGTCATCTGGCATTAAACATTGCTCCAAATCCGGTCTTAAGCAACTTTGATCTTCATATCTATTCCTTTGAATCTGGATATGCCCGCATGGTCATCACTGATCTGATGGGTAAAGAAATAATTAGCAGACGTCTTCCCATAGATACAGGAATCAATAGTTTTAATCTTAATCTCGATTCTGGCATTCCGATTGGGTTTTACAATCTTTCCGTTGAAATGGGTCAACGCTTTAGTGCTGGCAAGATTCTTAAGGCCAAGTGACCTTTGTAATATTTCGACTTGAATGTAAATCCTGATTTCTCCGGGAATGTCCGGTCTTTGCTCTAATGCTAATCTACTGGCTCTTCGCTAGTCGTATTAATGATAACCAGAAGGATGATGGCAATCAATATCATACCTATCTTGGTTAAAAACCCTGCCAGAGTGCTAAGATCATCGATCCAGGACAAGAAACGCCATCGAATGCCTACAAGGCTAAGAGTCAAAGAAGTGAAACCTAACAGAAACAGCACAAATGCAATCGTCGTAATGACATCTTTCTTCGTGAACATGCACAAAATTAAGTTAATACATTGTATTTCTCCCACTCTACCATGCACATATCCAGAAAATTGGACATTTCTACCTAAATACATTTAAGTCGAGGAACATTTTGAGCACATTTGGGGCAAATAGCAGTAAGGTGCATTATCTTTAGCCGTGGTTAAAATAGTAGAATGTCCTAGAGACGCAATACAGGGTCTTCCCAAGTTTGTGCCCACAAACAGGAAGGCTAACTACATCAACCTACTGCTAAAAGTGGGATTTGATACGATTGACTTTGGAAGCTTTGTTTCACCTAAGGCAATTCCACAGATGAGGGATACTGCAGAGGTTCTCGATCAGCTTGATCTGGACAACACTAAAACCAAACTCCTTGCGATTGTTGCTAATCAACGAGGAGCAACCGATGCAGCTCAATATCCCCAGATCGATTACCTTGGGTACCCCTTTTCGGTATCCCAAACCTTTCAGCTTCGCAACACCAACGCGACTATTGAAGAGTCGCTAGAACGGGTTCAGGATATCCAGTCGATTTGTCTGAGCAATAAAAAGCAACTCGTTGTTTATCTTTCAATGGGTTTTGGCAATCCATATGGAGATCCATGGAATGTAGAAATCGTACAACGTTGGGTCGATGTTTTAGCTGAGATGGAAATAAAATTTCTGGCTCTATCTGACACCATTGGCGTTTCAAGCCCCCAAAGTATAAGCTATCTTTTTTCCAGACTCATCCCTCCCTACCCCGATGTCGAATTTGGAGCTCATCTGCATACCACACCCGGGTCATGGTATGAAAAAGTGAATGCCGCATTTAATAGTGGCTGCCGTCGGTTTGACAGCACCATCAAAGGATACGGCGGCTGCCCAATGGCCAAAGACGAATTAACCGGCAATATGGCGACTGAGAACCTAGTCGAATACTTTAAAAAGCATGGTATCAGCCACACACTCAAAGAGGAGGCACTGATCGATGCAATGCATTGTGCACTTGACATTTTTCCACATGCATAAATTGTTCAGGGATCAAGCTGAAAAATGGTGTCTGGCTCTATGAGATGTTATTCTTGAGAAGGGCCCACGCGGTTGCGATATGTACGTTGCACAATTGCTTCTACCTTCTTTCCCTCAATCTTACTCTCTAACCAGGACATTATATCCAGATATAAAAAGGCCCTTTTGGCATATGTCGATTCCGACAATTTCACCAATCTATCATGCAGTTCCTGAAATCGGGTTTTGACATCATTCTTGCTCATTTTAGGGGTCTTTCGCAGAAATCTGAAAATCTCGTTCTGCACATCTTGCAGCTCACTCATTTTACCAAGATATCGGTAAACCGATTTTACCTGATATTCAAGTAGGGCCTGGTTACCCAACTCGTAGTGGGCAATTAGATTCAAAATTCGGGCAAATGACAAAATATCACCTCTAAAGTCGGGAGTTTTAGCATTCATAATCTTATTTAGATACGTGATTGAGGTACTCCACTCCCCACTGCCAAAGTACATACAAGCAATCTTATAGTAAAACACCAAGATTCGATGTTTGTCCCAGTCATACGGATTTTCTTTAATTAAAGCTACCAGCTCGGGCATTTTTTTGATGCCTTCCGAAAAACTTCCTTCAAGAAAGTGTTTGTTGACCAGGTGAATATAGTAATAGAGCTTATAAAGCCCCTCCTGATTCAGATTTCGAATAAGCCCTTGTGCAGGTGCCGCTAATAGCACCTTCAGCATATTGATAAAGCGCTCGTCACTCAGCGAAATGTAAAGGCTGCTTAGTAAATTATGCAATGATTTGAGGTACAATGCGGTTTCCTCAACCACCATTTCAGGATATTCCTCAAACAACTCATACCACTTCCGGGTGTACCGATAGAAGTTTGCAAAATCCTGATTCATGTAGTAGTACCATCCGTAGGACTGAAAGAGATACAACTTTTCATAAAAATCAAGTTGATCTAGATTATAAACTGGTAGGTTCGATTCAAAAAAGTCATGCAGATATTGATGATCAGATTTATTTCGGACATGACCGACCTTCAGATATAATCCATAAAGTTGTAGCGCCAAATTACTAAAAGCTTGAGTTCGTTCAATCTTCTTTGTCAACGCTACGGTCTCCTTTTTCAACTCCTCGGCCCGGTTCTCAATACTTCTCGTAATGTATTGTGATTCAATAAACTTCTCAAACTCCAAGATGTTTAATGCAAGTACATAGTGATTGTTTCTGAGAGCAATAGGTTTAGTTCGACTTAGGATTTCAAGACTTTGGCGATAAAGCCCTTTATCATACAATACCCGGGCGTAGTCAATTCGTTCTCTGATATCAATTTCCGTAGTATTCTGACGGCTCAGTAACCGTAGACAGATGAGCAATTGCTTATAAAGATGAGCTTTGAGGTTTGAGAGCTGCGTTTTCTTAATTAGAGGTATTCTATCCAAAACTTGAGACTCATCAAACCGACCAGTACGACTTATTTCATCGAATAGCTTCAAAAGAGAATGTCATCTGAAGTCTGATTTCGGGTCACAAATAGCCTAAAACTCCTCTTTTCGGCTTTTGTTAGTGAATTAATGAGTTGAACCAGGTAGTCAGTTTTCGGAGTGGGCATTGTAACTCTATAGTTTGTAGTTAATTGATTATCAATTATTTAATATAAATAAAGATACGTCTTATCTTGTAAAGACAAGTCATATTTTAATTCCAACGGCCCTTTTGACACCCTATTTTTACGAGTTGGAAACAGTCATAAACTTAAATAAAATGGACAAGACTAGAATCCAGATTTTTGATACTACATTGAGAGATGGAGAACAAGTGCCTGGATGCAAGCTCAATAAAGATCAAAAGCTTCGTCTGGCTCGCACACTTGAAGAGCTGGGCGTAGACGTCATTGAAGCTGGATTTCCGATCAGTAGTCCGGGAGATTTTGAAGCGGTACAGGCAATCAGCGCCGCGGCTGGTGATGTCACAATTTGTGCTCTTTCCCGGGCTGTAGAGAAAGACATAGAGGCTGCAGCAGGTGCTATCAAACCTGCCAAACGACCTCGCATTCATACCGGGATTGGAACTTCCGATTCGCACATTAAATTCAAATTTAACGCTACCAGAGAAGCGGTGATGGAGCGAGCCATTGCAGCAGTGAAATTTGCTAAAAAATTTGTTGAAGATGTAGAATTTTATGCCGAAGATGCGGGGCGCACCGACAATGAATTTTTAGCACAGATTTGCGAAGCGGTTGTAAAAGCAGGTGCTACTGTACTCAATATACCTGACACCACTGGTTACTGTTTGCCTCGTGAATACGGTGATAAAATTAAATACCTTGTCGAACATATTAAAGGGGTCGACAAGGTGACAATATCAACCCATTGTCATAACGATCTCGGCTTGGCAACTGCCAATTCAATCGAGGGAGTGATAAACGGGGCTCGTCAGATCGAATGCACCATTAATGGCCTGGGTGAACGAGCTGGTAATACATCGCTTGAGGAATGTGTAATGATACTCCAACAACATCCCTATTTAGGATTTGTGACTGGCATTCATACTCAAATGTTAAATCCTGTCAGCAGGCTGGTTTCCGATGAGATGGGCATGCCTGTGCAACCTAATAAAGCCATAGTAGGATCTAATGCTTTTGCACACTCATCGGGTATTCATCAGGATGGGGTTATCAAGAAACGGGAAACATACGAAATCATCAATCCTATGGACGTTGGTGTCGACAAATCCTCAATCATCCTCACAGCCCGAAGTGGAAGAGCAGCACTGGCCTATCGTCTTAAGGAACTTGGTCATCACATCACTAAATTGGAACTGGATGTGCTCTATAGCCGTTTTCTGCAGATCGCTGACCAACAAAAAGAAGTGATTGACGATGACCTGCACCGGCTTATCGAAGCGAAAGATAAGGTGATAGCATCTTACAGTCATAAAAATTAAACTTTAAAGTTTCGAAAAATAATATGGGTAAAACACTTTTTGAAAAAGTATGGGATGCGCATGTCGTCGACAGAGTCGATGGAGGCATGGAAGTCCTATATATTGACAAACATCTGATTCACGAGGTGACAAGTCCTCAAGCTTTTCAGGGGCTTCGTGATCGCCAAATTGCGGTTGCCCGTCCCCAGAAAACGCTTGCAACAGCAGATCATAATGTTCCTACGAAAGATCAACATCTTCCGATCAAGGAAGCACTCTCCAGATTGCAGGTTGAAAAACTGGTTGAAAACTGTGATGAGTTTGGAGTAACATTGTATGGTTTGGGCGCCCCTATCAGGGCATCGTACACGTGATCGGACCTGAATTGGGTGTCACCCAACCTGGTATGACCATCGTGTGCGGAGATAGTCATACATCGACCCATGGAGCTTTTGGAACCATAGCTTTTGGAATTGGCACTAGTCAAGTCGAACAAGTATTGGCCACGCAGTGCCTTCTTCTAAGCAGACCTAAGAAGATGCGCATCAATGTTGATGGAGAGCTGCAAAAGGGTGTTTTGTCAAAAGATATCATTCTCTACATCATATCTCAACTTACTGCAGCAGGGGGAACAGGATATTTTATCGAATATGCCGGTTCCGCTATCCGCAATCTAAGCATGGAAGGTAGGATGACCATTTGTAATATGAGCATCGAAATGGGTGCACGAGGTGGTATGATTGCGCCTGATCAAATCACATTTGATTATGTTGAAGGTCGTGAGTTTGCTCCCAAAGGCACAGATTTTGATCAGGCCAAGGCATATTGGAGTACCTTGTACAGTGATAATGACGCCGTATTTGATAAGGAATATCATTATCGGGCTGAAGAAATAGAACCCATGCTAACTTATGGCACCAACCCAGGAATGGGGATCCGGATTAACGATGCGATCCCAACAGTAAGTGGAGACCAGGGGGAAGCCTCGTTTAAAAAGGCTCTCAACTATATGGGGTTAAGTAGTGGTGACAAGTTGCTGGGGCACCCGATCGACTATGTTTTTATTGGAAGCTGCACAAACTCAAGAATTGAAGACTTACGATTGGTGGCCGAATTCGTAAAAGGTAAAAAAGTGGCCGAAAATGTCAATGCAATGGTGGTTCCCGGATCTCAGCAAGTACGCAATCAGGCCAGATCTGAAGGCTTAGACCAGATACTTACCGAAGCTGGTTTTGATTTTCGCGAGGCTGGATGTTCTGCCTGCCTGGGAATGAATGAAGATAAGGTGCCTTCTGGTCAGTATTGTGTCTCGACCAGCAATCGAAACTTTGAAGGAAGGCAAGGACCCGGCGCAAGGACTATCCTGGCCAGTCCATTAATGGCTGCAGCAACAGCTATCGAAGGTAAGATTGTCGACATTCGAAAATATCTCTAAGAATAAAGCTTTATGGAAAAAATAGAACTATTGAAATCAAGTTGCATTCCTTTGCCCATTGAGGATGTAGACACCGATCAAATTATCCCAGCCCGATTTTTAAAAGCTACTACGAAAGAAGGTTTTGGACAAAACCTTTTTCGTGACTGGCGCTATCATTCTAATGACACTCCAAAAGAAGATTTTATCCTCAATAATTCCATTTATAGCGGAAGCATTTTGGTAGCAGGAAAAAATTTCGGTTGTGGGTCGAGTAGAGAACATGCAGCTTGGTCCTTGTATGATTTTGGTATTCGTGTAGTTATCTCGAGCTTCTTTGCCGATATTTTTCAAGGAAACGCATTGAACAACGGCCTCCTACCGATCACCGTTGATGATGCTTTTCTTGATCACCTTTTTCAGGAAATCGAAAAAGATCCCAGAGTCCAGGTCGAGGTTTCCGTGCCTGATCAGACTGTGAGAATAAGTTCAACCGGACAAGTCCGGAGTTTTGATCTTGATCCTTATAAAAAACTTTGCTTAATCAACGGATATGATGATATTGACTATCTTTTGAGCATTAAAGAAAAGATCGAGCAATTTGAATTCTCTAAAATATAACACCCTATAATAAGTGTCATTCAATGAAAGCAAAAATTGCAGTACTGCCGGGCGATGGTATCTGGCCGGAAGTGATTACTCAAGCATTAAAAGTATTAGATGCTATAGCTGAGCGATTCGGTCACAATTTTACCTATTGCTTTGGTGACGTGGGTGGTGTTGCAATTGACAAAACAGGAAGTCCATTACCGCAAGAAACTCTGGATTCTTGTTTGAATAGCGATGCGGTACTTTTTGGTGCAATCGGAGATCCCAAATATGACAATGATCCCACTGCTAAGGTAAGACCGGAACAGGGTCTTTTAGGTATGCGAAAGGCTCTGGGGCTGTTTTGTAATATTCGGCCAGTCACGATTTTTCCAAATTTAAAACATCTGTCACCCATTAAGGAGTCATATTTGGAGGGTGTAGATATGGTAATCTATCGAGAACTCATTGGCGGCATTTACTTTGGAGATAAAGGAAGAACTGAAGATCGTAGAGAAGCCTGGGATACCGAATACTATAAGACTGAGGAAATCGAAAGGATTGCACATCTTGCTTATCAACAGGCAATGAAAAGGCGAAAAAAATTAACCCTGGTTGACAAAGCGAATGTTCTTGAATCTTCCCGGTTGTGGCGAGAAACTATTCAGAATCTTGCAAAACAATATCCTGATGTTGCGACCGACTACATGTTTGTCGACAATGCAGCTATGCAGATGATTTTATATCCATCTCAATTTGATGTTATCCTCACCAGCAATATGTTCGGAGACATCATTTCTGATGAATCAAGTGTGCTTGCAGGTTCCTTAGGGCTATTGCCATCTGCTTCTATTGGAGAAAAGACAAGCGTGTTTGAGCCGATCCATGGTTCATATCCGCAGGGAGCCGGTAAAGATATTGCCAATCCGATAGCAACGGTTTTGTCAGCTGCAATGTTACTGGATCATCTCGGGCTTCATCAAGAGGGTAAAATCGTCACAGAAGCAGTATCCCGCCTACTCGAATCAGGTCTGGGCACTCGCGATCTGAAGGGCAGTCATGAAATCACTTGTTCGAAAGCAGGTGATTTTCTAGAAGCGCTGGTACATGATGATGATCTTAAAGTGGACAAGCAAAAATTTTCAAGTGGAACTTCTACGATCATTTGATTGATCTTTCTATCATTCATTATTCGTAGTCAACGGGCTGTCTCCGGTCTTTGATGATCTGTGCAAGGGTCTTATTTTGCAACTTGCTCTCTACCCAATCCAGAGCGTTCAGATAGAGAAAAGCTCTCTTTTCGTAAGGATCAGCAGCCAATTTAACCAGGTTTTTCTGTGTAGCCTTAAGTAGTTTTTCATCAGGGACATTACTGCTCCTAAGTTGTTTTCTAATAAAAGATAATAATTCCAATTGCACCTTATTCCGATCTTTCATCTTGTCAAAAAATCGACTAACTGACTTTTCTAAATATTCTAACAAGGAGAAATTTCTGAGCTCAAAATGTGCCAACAGATGCATTAATCTGGCATATGACTGAATATCTTCACGCAAGTGACCAACCTTTAAGTTGATAATCTTGTTGAGGTAATCAATTGATTCGCTATACATCCCTTGTCCAAAATGCAGCCAGGCAATCCGATAATAGAAAACCAAAATCCTATGTTGATCGAGATTGCGTTCATAGACCTTCATTTTATTTTCCAACTCCGGCACCAACCGTAACCCTTCATCAAAACTCCCTTGCAGATAATGTCGGTATACCAATGCAGAATAATAATATAAAAAGAAAATAATTTCAGAAGTCATATTCAAGTTCGGACCATAGATATTTTCGAATTTTTCGAATTTGCTAATATGATCGACGAAGGAATCAACCTTGTCCTGATTAAAAAAACTGGTCAGCAAATAATGCAATCCCCTCAGATAGATGTCAGGGTCATCTTCTATCATCTTAGGGTTCGACTCAAGCAGTGTAATCCATTTTCTGGCGTGTTCTTCACATTTTTCAAAATCAAGTAGAATATAGTAGTACCAGACATAGCTTTGATGCAAATAGATCTTTTCGAAAAAAGTCAGCGATCCATAATCTAACGAAGGCAAGTTTGATTTGAAGTAGTCTTGAACTACAAAAGCGTCTTTTTCATTTTTAATATGTCCGATCTGAATATAAAGTCCATGAATTTTTAATTTCAGGTTAGTTAATTTATTAGTGTTACCGATAATTCTATTTCGCTGTTCAGACTCATCAATTAAGTCTTCCATTTTATTTTTTACCGTGCGGCTTCTTGTGATATGTTTCTCTTCAATCAATTTCTCAAATTCAAGAATTTCATAATGTAGAACATCCTGGTTACTACCCTTTGCAATTCCCTTTATTCGATCAAGCAACTTAAGACTCTGCATGTAAAGACCCTTTCCGTATAATATGCGGGCAAAATCGATCTGCTCCCTAATCTGAATATCAATATTTTTTGCAATGTGGATTAGCCTGAGGCTTGACAATATTTGTGAATATAAATGTCTTTTAAGGTTGGACAATTGACCTTTAGAAAGTCCCCTTACTCGCTTAAAGACCTGTTCCTCGTCATACTCGTCCATGCTATCGATTATATCAAACAAGCGAATAAATTTTGCTTCACCAACTTGCTGAGTTCGTTTGGCATAAAGCTTAAAATTCCTCTTTTCGGACTTCGTAAGACCCTTTACAAGGTTAAAAAGCTGGTCTGTAGTGGATATAGGCATGACAAATAGGTGTTGTATAAACTACTGATTATCAATCTGTTTCAAGTCAGAAAACCCCTTCATGGATCTAACAATTTTTTGAAAAATCATAAGCTGCATTTGAATTGAGGTCATCTACCTTTGATGCAGACAAAGAAAGCACAATTCTTTTAAACTGTTTTTGAGCAAGGTAAAACTAATTTATATGAAAAAAATCGAAGCCATAATCAGAACCTCAAAATTTGACGCTGTCAGAGATGCTTTGGCAGACGTCGGAGTCAGATTTTTCACATTAATGGAAGTCAGAGGATATGGTTTGCAAAAGGGAGAGAAACACATGTATCGTGGAGCTGACCTGGGTGCAGAGTACATATCCAGACTACAAATGGAAATTGTAGTGACCAACGAAAAAGTAGAAGAAGTACTTGATACAATTGAAAAAGCTGGTAGAACCGGTTCTACTGGAGATGGAAAAATATTTGTTTATGATGTCGTCAAGTCTGTTCGCATACGTAGCAGTGAAAGAGACAAAGACGTAATCTAATTTTCGCAAACAAAAAATCTAAATAATACCACTATGAACGAGGCAATATTTACAGTAAATAACCTTTGGATTCTAATGGCAACGGTGCTGGTCTTCATCATGCATCTTGGTTTTGCTACTTTAGAATCTGGTTTTGTCCGAAAGAAAAATACGGTCAATATTTTATTTAAAAATAGTATGATCCTTTCAATCGGTCTCCTCTCCTACTGCTTTGTAGGATTTAATTTAATGTATCCGGACAATCCGATAAATGGATTTTTTGGATTTGACGGATTTGGACTAAGTATGCCGCAAGGCGCTGCGGGAGCCATCGATTACGCAGATGGTGCTTACACTTATTGGACCGATTTCATTTTTCAGGCGGTGTTTGCAGCTACTGGAGCTACCATTGTTAGTGGAGCAGTAGCAGAGCGAATGAAGTTATCGAGTTTTCTGGTTTTTACACTGGTTTTCGTTTCAATTTCATACCCTATTACAGGGTTCTGGAAATGGGGAGCAGGCTGGTTAGATGCCCGGGGCTTCTATGATTTTGCGGGATCTACACTCGTTCATTCAGTCGGTGGCTGGGCTGCTTTGGCCTGTGTACTGGTATTGGGTGCTCGGAAAGGAAAATATACCTCCAAAGGCATTCAGGCCATCCCTGGCCATAGCATGCCCCTGGCTACTGTAGGGGTGTTCATGGTTTGGTTTGGATGGTTTGGCTTTAATGGTGGAAGCGTTTTATCCGCAGACCCTGTTGGTGTATCGCTTGTCTTTGTGACCACATGTTTAGCTGCTGCCGCGGGCGCTATTGGGGCTTTTTTCACCTCTTACATTATGTTCAAATCGCACGACCTTTCGATGGTACTGAATGGTATTTTGGGTGGTTTAGTTGGCATTACTGCAGGAGCTGACCAGATGAGTCCCACCGCAGCAATAATCATTGGAGCTGTAGCTGGTGTCATCATTCCGATATCAGTAGTGTTTTTTGATCGCAAATTGAAGATTGATGATCCAGTAGGTGCAACATCGGTGCATTTGGTGTGCGGTATATGGGGTACGCTGGCGGTTGGTTTATTCGGATCACTTGCTGGTGTGGGTCAGTTTGTGGAGCAGCTGATTGGTGTAGCGGCAATAGGCGCCTTCACCTTTACTTTTGCATACGTTCTGATTACCGTTATCAAATTGACCATGGGTATCCGGGTGCCCGAAGAAGAAGAGATTAAGGGACTGGATGTTTCGGAGCATGATATGGAAGCATACTCTGAAATGGATCCTAATTATGCCTTTGCAACTGCTAAATAAATATTATCCCATGACACTTAATGAGCATAAAGCTCTGGTTGTAGTGGAGGATGCCTGGTCATCCTCCACCTTTCAAAAATAATTAAAATTTAAATCTATTTAAGCTATGAAAAAGATATTAATACACTTCATGCTAATCCTCACTTACGTGAGTTTAAGTTTAAATTTGAGTGCTCAGGAAGCAGATTCCTCTGCAATGTCAGATGATTCTGAGAAGGAAAGTCCCCTCTCCATAAGTGGAAGCGTCGATGTATACTTCAAGGCTGATTTTGCAGGAAATGCTGCTCGTAATGCTAATATTAGTGGTGGCGAAAACTACACATTCTTCGCACCAGATCACAATTCATTTTCGATTGGTATGGCCAATCTAATCCTGGAAAAGGCTTTTGGAAAGTCTTCAATGGTAGCTGATGTGTCATTTGGGCCAAGAGGAGCAAGCTCCTCGATCCCAACTCAAAGTGATAGAGACGGTTCTTTTCACATTCAAAATCTTTATGTTACACATCAATTTTCGGATGCTGTATCTATTAGTGCAGGTTACATGGGTACTTTTGTCGGATATGAAGTGATTTCACCAGCCTCAAACTTTAATTACAGTACTTCACATCTGTTTTCCTGGGGCCCATTTCAAAATGCCGGTGTTAAATTGAATTTAGCATTGTCTGACAAATTGGGACTAATGGTAGGTGTATTTAATGACTGGAATACCTATACAGATTTTACCTCGAGCAAAGATCTCGGACTCCAACTGTCATACAATATTGCTGATGGAAGTGATGTATATGTAAATTTCATTGCCGGAGCTGATAGTGGTGTAGAATTTGACGTAACCGCAGGATTCCAAATTTCCGATCAGTTCTTTCTCGGTCTAAATGCAGCAACCTATAACAATTCAACGGGAAAATTTCTTGAAACCGGTGAGTCCGGATTTACTGGAGTCGCGATCTATCCTCAATTTGCAATCAGTGACGGATTTTCCATTGGACTGCGTTCGGAGGTTTTCAATGAAAAGCAAGTAAACGATATTTTCGCCGGATCATACTCTGAAAAAGCATCGGTATTCTCCAATACCATCACAGCCAATATCAAAGCCGGACCATTGACCTTGATTCCGGAACTGAGATTTGATAGTAGTGGTGAAGACATCTACATTGATAAGGATGGAAATGCCACGGGTAGTGCAGCTCAATTCCTGATAGCCGCTGTCTATGCATTCTAAAAGTCGATTTAGAAATGACATATTTTTAATTATTAATCATTGATTTTCAAAGTATTATAAAACATTTAGTGAACTTGAGTTTAGCAAATTCGAAATACTAGCGTTCGTTTCAAAATCTAATACAGCCTTAATTTTGGGAGGCGAACGAAAATCTAATTCCTAAATTCTGCAAACTGATTGACCAATGACAAAAAGCAAATTAGAGTACATCTGGCTAGATGGCTACAAACCAACCCAAAGTTTACGAAGCAAAACAAAGATCGTCAGCAATTTCAGTGGAAAGCTGGACGATTGTCCCGAATGGGGATTTGATGGTTCCTCTACCCAGCAAGCAGAGGGAGGTTCTTCTGACTGTTTGTTGAAACCTGTTTTTATTTGTTCGGATCCAGTCATCAAAAATGGCTTCCTGGTAATGACTGAAGTTTTAAATGCGGATGGCACACCTCACGAAACCAATGGCAGGGCCACTATCGGTGAGGATGATGAGGACTTCTGGTTTGGATTTGAACAAGAGTATTTTTTGATGGACACCGAGACAAAGTTACCTATTGGTTTTCCATCTGGAGGGTATCCAGCCCCACAGGGACCCTACTACTGTGGCGTTGGTGGAAAAAACGTTTTTGGAAGAGCCTTCAAGGATGAACATCTGGACCTTTGCCTTGAGGCCGGTCTCAATGTCGAAGGTACCAATGGTGAGGTTGCTGCAGGACAATGGGAATGGCAGGTATTTGCTAAAGGAGCCAGAAGAGCCGGTGATGAAGTATGGGTCGCAAGATATCTCATGGAGCGATTATCTGAAAAATATGGCTTATACATCGAATACCATCCTAAACCATTAGGCCAAACTGATTGGAACGGTTCAGGAATGCATGCAAACTTCTCTAATGGCTTTTTAAGAACGGCCGCCTCCAAATCAAAAATTGAACAAGTTTGTGAAGCATTTAGAAGTGTTGTCGCTGAACACATTGCAGTTTATGGTGCCTACAATGATCAAAGACTAACGGGCAAACATGAAACAGCATCAATCACTGATTTTTCTTATGGGGTATCCGATCGTGGAGCTTCCATTCGCATTCCTGTCTACACAGCTACACATGGCTGGAGTGGATATCTGGAAGACCGGAGACCCGCATCAAATGCAGATCCCTACAAGGTGGCTTCGATTATTATTAAGACGGTTAAGTCTGCAACTTCTGTGAAAAGTAATCACAAAGAGGCAGTTTCCGTATAATTATAGACAAAATCCTTATCTTAAACCATCCTTGCACTGACACCATTTGCAAGGATGGTTTTTTTTATGCCCTTGAAATCAGATCGGCATTCATGTTATCTCATTCCAGCCTTGAGTGCAATTCTCAGCTTAAGTGTAATGCACGCTCAAATGACTCACTCAATGATATTCCCACCTTTATTCAGGATCAAGTTGAATCATATCTTGACAATCTCGATTCAGAAGCTGATTTCGATTTTAATGATATAACTGAACATCTCCAACAGTTTCTCCGTAATCCACTTTCGCTAAATCGTGCAGATCAAAAAGATTTAGAAACTCTTAATCTACTTAGTGATCTTCAAATCGCCGATCTACTGGACTATCGACACAAACTGGGCAATCTCAAGAGCATTTATGAGTTGCAATCTATTCCCTCGTTTGATGCGCAAAGCATTGAACGCTTATTACCGTTTGTCACTATAGTGGAAAATCAAATATTACCGAACCGCTCTTTTGCAAAAATGCTCTTGAGAGGAAGCAATGAGCTCTATTTGCGATCGTCCAAAGTACTTGAAACACAAAAGGGCTATGAAAGTATAAATAGTTCACAAGCTCCGTATTTAGGAAATCAGAATCAATACTATGTAAGATTCAAACACCAGTTTGAACAGAAGTTAAGTTATGGATTTACGTTGGAAAAAGATCCCGGGGAACCCTTTTTCCAAGCGCCTAATCAATCGGGTTTTGATTTTATGAGTTTTCACCTGTTTGCACGTGATCTCGGATCCCATGTCCAAGCTTTGGCAATCGGAGATTACTCCGTCTCTTTAGGACAAGGGTTAATCATGCATTCAGGATATGGATCGGGCAAGAGTTCATTTGTTACTCAGATCAAACGCGGTGGCAGGGTTTTGAGACCTTATACTTCGGTCAACGAATCAGCTCTGCTTAGGGGATTTGCCACTACCATTGAATTCAAACCCTTAGACTTCACCATTTTTGTCTCAAGGACCCGGCAAGATGCAAACCTTAGTTTCAATGCAATCGATGACCAGCAAGAGCCCGTAGCATTTACCTCATTACAATTGTCAGGATTACACAGAACTAACTCAGAAATAGATGACAAAAGAGTAATCAATCATCAGCTTGCGGGCATCAGGTTAGCATATAAAACTGATTTCTTTCAGCTGGCCACCAACGTTCTTACGAACCGGTTTGACCGTCCCTTCCAGCGCACGATTTTACCTTACAATCAATATTACTTCCGTGGAACCAGTCTTTCCAATGCAAGTATCGATTACGCATTCCGTCTGCGAAACTTGAATTTATTTGGTGAGACGGCCCTCAGCGATAATGGCGCACTAGCTACCCTTAATGGAATCTTGATCGGCCTAAGTCGATACATTGATCTTTCCATTTTATACCGCAACATTTCGCGAAGATATCAGGCACTTCAATCTTCTCCTTTTATTGAATCGTCGCAGGCCAACAATGAAAAAGGAATCTATTTGGGATCACAAATTAAATTTAACCCTAAGTTTTGGCTCAGCCTCTATGGTGATTATTGGGCTCATCCATGGTTAAGATTTCAAGTTGATGGGCCATCAACCGGAAAGGAGTACTTTATCCGATTTACCTACTATGAAAAAAGAAAACTCGAGGCATACATTCAATTTAGATCTGAAAGTAAACAGCAGAATACCCGATCTGGTTTGGATGCTATTAATTCACTGGAAGACAAGCAGCGACAATACTTGAGAATTCATCTGAGCAATCAAGTATCTCGAAATCTGGAATTAAGAAACCGGGTTGAATTTTCGTTGAACAAAACTTCATTAACTGGAGAGCATGACAACAGAGGATTCCTCATTTATCAGGATTTTATTTTTAAATCACTTCGTTCACCTCTTTCATTTACAGCACGGGCGTGTTACTTTGATGCCGACGATTTCAGTTCACGCATCTATGCATACGAAAATGATATCCTCTACAGTTTTTCAATTCCAGCATTCTACAACCAGGGCTTTAGATATTATCTCAACCTTCGTTATAGAATCAAGGGTCTGACAATAGAAGCAAGATTTGAGCAAACACGCTATCGGGATATCGACACGATCAGTTCTGGAAATGAACTAATAAATGGAAATACAAAATCGCGCATTAAAGTGCAATTCCGATATGCTTTTTGATAACGAAGCCTGGCCGAATGGAATGAAAACGGAGATACTGCTGAGACAAATATTGTACGACGTTATTTTGCCACCGAACTTGTTCCCAGTTATTTTATTAGAAAAAATATAAGTGCTGGTTTGTATTACTAAGCTTTTTGCCGCTGGATTTGTGCAGCACCTCTCCATTATCGGCAATACATTCGCCACCGGGTACATTCCATGTCTGGGCCGCCGCAGTGATAAGCATTTCCCTGACCGCTGCTCCTGCTGTCCTTAGCTCATTAAACCTACCTCTGACAGAGCCACTCCCACCTGCCACCTGTCTGCCATATTGGTTTTCAACCGGTGCAAATTTCCATTTGAATTCTTTTCCAGTCTAAACACAACTCCTCAGCTACGATTACGGGTAGAGAAGTCTTTACACCCTGACCGATTTCCGGGTTGGGTGTCAACAAAACGATTGTACCATCTACCGCTATCTTAATATAACCGTTTGGCATAAATGCAACATTCCAATTCTCTTTTGCCTGAGCAAGCTGACTCACAAATGAGAAGTTGATAAGCATGCCACCACCCGATAGAGCGGACACTTTTAGAAAATATCTCCTGGAGGTTGTTGGCTTCATAATTATTTATTATTGAATTTTTCTGCGGCCACATGAATTGCCTTACGAATTCTTAAGTAGGTACCACACCTGCATATATTACCGGACATAGCTGAATCAATATCTTCATCAGATGGATTTGGCTTTTCTTGTAGCAACACTGCTGCCGACATAAGTCGCCCGGCCTGGCAATAACCACATTGGGAAACATCGAGTTCTTCCCAGGCGTGTTGAAGTGGGTGGTCCCCTGCCGGGCTTAACCCTTCAATGGTGACGATTTTACGTTTTTCGGCGTTGGCTATTGGGAATACACAGGAGCGCATAGCATTGCCATCTACATGAACCGTGCAAGCCCCGCGCTGAGCGACGCCGCAGCCGAATTTAGTTCCCAACAAATTCAGGTGGTCACGGAGTACCCACAATAAGGGAGTATCTGCATCTGCTTCCACCGTCATCATTTTACCATTAATAGATAACGTGTATATAGATATAGGCATAGTTACAATAAGATTTTTGTTGAATTAACTGCCTCTCCAAGCAATATGAACTCTATGACCAAAGTCAGCTTTTCAAGTTTTATAGGCAGTTAAGAAATTCAAATAATAAATTAAGATATTCAAATTCAAATAAGATGTTTCCTCTGGGATATAAAAAACCTTGATGAATATTCTCTTTTCACAGTAAATGGAAAAGAACTTTGTTTGATTTCCTTGACTTCGTTGTATGAAAGACAAAACAGTGCGACCCGTTTCCGAGTTCAATAATCAACTAAAGTTGAAGGGCTTTAATGTATTTCAGATAGAGGAGATGGCAGCGCTGTAAGAACGTATAACAGAAAGGATTTTTATAAAATTTGCCTGACCACCGGGAAAAGTAAAATCCACTATGCCGACCAGAGCTTTGAACAGGAAGGCACGATTTTGTTTTTTGGTAATCCGCACATCCCTTATTCCTGGGAGACTATTTCCACCACGTATGCAGGCTATACGGTTCTTTTTTCCGAAGACTTTTTCAAAGCATCCGACCGTTCCGAAAGCTTGCAAAATTCTCCCCTCTTCAAAATAGGTGGCACACCTGTACTGGAAATTAATGAACAGCAGCAATCGTTTTTAAACACTATTTTTCAGAAGATGATTGAAGAGCAAAATACCGATTATACTTATAAAGATGACCTCATCCGTAACTATATCAACCTGATTATTCACGAAGCCTTGAAGCTGCAACCTTCAAAGCATTATGAACAGCACAAAAATGCTGCATCACGGATTACTTCGGTGTTTCTTGAACTTTTAGAAAGACAGTTCCCGATTGAAAGTACCGACCACCCGCTTGAGCTAAAGACGGCGCAGGACTATGCAAAAGGCATGGCAGTACATGTCAATCATCTTAATCGTGCGGTAAAGGAAATCACCGGCAAATCAACAACTACACATATTACCGACCGGATAGTAAGTGAGGCTAAAGCGCTCCTGCAACATACCGATTGGAATATCGCTGAAATTGCTTATGCACTTGGTTTTGTATATCCCTCGTATTTTAATAATTTCTTTAAAAGGTTAACTGGCACGAACCCTACCGCTTTGCGTATACTACCTGTTTGATATTCTTAATGATTGGTTTGATAACCGTTATCGGTGAGCCTAGTTATTGCAGTACCTTTGCAGTATGGTATCAGATCATCATAGCAAAGACATTTTTGATCAGTTACGAAATGGCGACACAATTGCAGCCAATAATCCGGAAGCATATAAATTGCGGGACGCTTCTTATGCTTCCAAGCAATTATTGGTTCAGATGAACAATTCTTCTGACCCTTCAGAGATCAGGGAATTATTAAGTCAGATCACCGGCTCAGCAATTGATGAAAGCGTTGCTGTATTTACCCCGCTATATATCAACTATGGAAAGCATACTAAAATTGGTAAGAACGTCTTTATCAACTTCGATTGTGTCTTTCTTGATTTGGGAGGAATTACCATTGAAGATGGCGTACTGATAGCACCCAAGGTCAGCTTGCTGTCCGAAGGACACCCTGTTTCTCCCGATAAAAGACATTCGCTGGTTCCGAAACACATCCACATTAAGAAGAATGCATGGATTGGTGCCAATGTCACCATTTTACAAGGCGTAACCATTGGCGAAAACTCGGTGGTTGCTGCAGGTTCGGTCGTTTCTAAAGATGTTCCCGACAATGTTATGGTAGGAGGTGCTCCTGCAAAATTCATCAAGGAAATTTAAAACAGATAAAATGAGAACAATAATGATACTCGCAGCTGCCATCCTACTAATGATAGGTCAGGCCTGCAACACAAAAACTGAAAAACAAGAAATTATGGAATCGGACAAAAACGAATTGAATGCCATTTTTCCAAAAGGTGAAAAAGGTTCGGAAGAATTTTTTACAGGGAATGCTTATTCTATTCGCTTGGTAGAATCAAATTCAATACACACAACACTTGCCGGTAATGTTTATTTTGAACCCGACGCAAGAAGCCATTGGCATACCCACCCCTCCGGGCAAATACTGATTATTACAGATGGGGTTGGCTATCACCAGATTGAAGGGCAAGAAATTGAAGTCATCAAAAAAGGAGATGTGGTAAAATGTCCGCCGAATGTAAAACACTGGCACGGGGCAAGCCCTGACGTAGGTTTACAACAACTTTATATTATTCCCAATACGGAACAGGGGATTGTAGAATGGATGGAGCCAGTAACAGATGAAGTCTATAACGCTAAATAACTGTCCAATAAATCCGTTTCAGGTGATTTACTGAAATTGAAAAATTCACAAGTGAACCTAGAAAGTGATGAACAAGCATATGGAAGGAAAAGTAATTGTAATTACTGGAGCAAGTAGTGGTATGGGCGAAGCTGCTGCAAAACATTTATCACAGCTCGGTGTAGCGGTAGTACTTGGTACCAGAAGAACCGATAGGATAGAAAAACTGGCAAACGAGATTCAGGAAAGTGGTGGAAAAGCGCTTACCATTGCTACAGACGTAACTCAGCGAGATCAGGTAAAGAAGTTGGTTGATTCAGCTTGTTGAAAAATTCGGACGTATTGATGTAATCCTCAATAATACCGGCATAATGCCCCTTTCCCCTATGGATCGTTTAAATGTGGATGAGTGGGATAAGATGGTCGATGTCAACATCAAAGGCGTGCTTAATGGTATCGCAGCCGTCCTTCCACATATGAAAAGTCAGAAGTCAGGTCATATCATTAACACTTCTTCTGTAACCGGTCATAAGATATTCAGTGGCTCAGCCGTGTACTCTGCAACAAAATTTACGGTAAGGGCATTGTCTGAGGGTTTACGGATGGAAGTGAAGCCTTATAATATACGTACCACGATAGTTTCTCCAGGTGGCGTTAAAACAGAACTTCTAAATCATATCATCGAGACGGATGTCCAACAAGCCAATAAAGATTATGTTGGAGCGGTTGGCCTTAGCCCTTCTTCTTTTGCAAACATCATTGCTTTTATAATTAGTTAACCTGAAGAGTCAGATATCAATGAGATTATCTTCCGTCCAATCTCTCAGGAGCTTTAGAAAAGACCGAAATTTTCTGAAGTAATTACACTAAAAGTTTACCCGAATGTAAGACACTGGCACGGCGCAAGCCCTGATTGTCAATGAAAATTTAATATAAACAGGATGATGAAACATTCGTCTTTGATGATTTTGATATGCACGACAGTTTCTATAGGCCGTGCATCATCTTGCAATAAAGAAGACGAGAATACAGGAAACAATAGCACTATGACAAGCGGAAAAGTCAAAATCACAGTCAATTCGCAAACCTTTACCGTAACACTTTTGGACAATAATTCGGCAAAAGCATTTAAGGAATTGCTGCCTATGACCATTAATATGACAGAGCTGAACGCAAACGAAAAATACGATGACTTAGCAAATAGTCTTCCGGTAAATTCGTCCAATCCAGGAACGATAAAAAACGGGGACTTAATGCTTTATGGTTCAAAGACATTGGTATTATTCTACAAGACCTTTTCGACATCTTACAGCTACACCAAATTAGGTGCAATAGATGATGCAAGAGGCTTGGCTTTTACAACAAAAGTTGCATAATCGCAACATCACAATATTTACCCTTCACATAACCAATTTCCTTTTGGATCCCCACCATAGTGTATCCCAGTTTTAAATTGTATGCAATACTAATCTGATTACTGGCAATGATTTTTGCGTGGACATGATGATACCCTAAATTCTTGCATTCCGAAAGGATGAATTTCTTGAATGAAGTGCCATATCCTTTGTTGACATGTGTCCTTCGTAAAAAAACGGATGTTTCACAAGCTCTGACATATCCCTCTTTGGGATGATACTGCCTAATGCTGCCCCAGCCAATCACGTTTTCATCTAAGGCAAGTACAAATACTCTTTCTCTATCCAATAGATTCTCAAGAATCGATTGAATTTCAGAGGCTGTAAAGCTTTTGGTCCACAAGGTGACTCCCCCATGCTCGATATTCTCATTAAAAATACCGGCAATACTCGCACAGTGCATTGAGTCAGCTTTCAGGTATGACAAATTTTGATTCATGACCAGGCGAGCAAATTCAAAATTTGCCGAAAGATTTTTCCCATGCTGTCAAACCGCCATCCAAATTGATTACCTTCTTAAATCCCCAGTTTTTCATCAAGACTCCGGTTCGAATACTCCTCCTTCCGGTACGGCAAAACAAATAATATGATTTTGAACGATCAAGTATTTCTATCACATCCAAAAACCCCTCGGATAAGTAGTCAATATGAATTGCTTGATCTAAGCTACCTGATTGCCACTCGAGCTCTGTCCTGACATCCACCAATACAGTATGCTGGTCGATTTCAGCTGAACTTACAAAATCAGCCGGCGACAAATTTATAATCTGCTGTTTGAGCAATTGCCAACGTGGGATTTCACATGTTTTATCCATATATTGGTTAGGTTCTTGCCAAAGATACTGTAATATTGTCGCCTGTATACTGGGCGTGTTTATGGAAATAGTCAGTTCGATACTACATGTTTGACTCAAGTAGGCCGGAATTAAATACTACATATTACACTGGCAATTTTCCAGGCACTCAATGATTAAAGAAACATCTCGCTCTTTTAGGGAATACAGCATACTCCTCCCGTCTCGTTTGACGCTCAATAGGCCTTTTAGTTTCATATTCTGCAGGTGATGCGAGGTAAGAGACTGCTCTGATCCTAACATTGCACAAATATCACTGACCGATAAGCGAGGGTGCTGCTCAAGCAGATGAATGATACCGAGTCTTAAGGGGTGAGCCACAGTCTTCAGAATGAAGGCTATACGCTCCAGTTTATCAGCTTCTTTATCATTAAGCAATGTTTTGGATTTACTTTCCATCAGCTAAAGATATGTAATTGAAAACGTTATTGCCAGGACTTTGTTTAACCCACGAGCCGAGAATCAAGGCTAAATCTTTCATTGTCACTTCCTGATCGGCTCTCTACTCCGAGGCCGTTGCATTACGCAACCTGATGCTGAAGCCGTAATTCGTCGTTTCTGACGCGGCTAGACGAAGGATGCTACTAGAAGTTGTCGCGCCGTGAAAGTCCGTGAGATGGGGACTACACACAGCGCTTTATATAAATATTAAAGCATGAGTGTAATGAAACATCTCATCACACGCCAATGGGTATCGACCCCCATCCGGCAAGGTTTAGCCAACCTCCGGAAGCGAGTCTTGCGTAATCATTCGAGAGGATGGTACGAAGCGTAGACAGCGAGTGTCAAAGGTGTATGATAGAGCCTCGAAAGGGTAGATAAATCTGGAGTCTTAGTAGTCAACTTTGCTGGGACAATATGGAGGTAGGGCCAAAGGCGATCCTGCCGAAGTCCGGGCGGGGTCAAAGAATGCATCAGAGACATAGAGGGCGAGTACGGGAACACGGGAGACCCTACTGTCTCCTGCTGGGAGAAGGGCAAATGGGCGAGCTCTTGAACAAAAGGCCTGTGTAGGGTGGTCAGTGTCATCATCATCCTGCAGCGAAGAAACGCGATGACAGGAGCAGGTACGCAAGCCGAGGGAAACCGAAGGTGAAGGAATGACAGAGGGAGTCTTAGCCGCTTCATAGTACCGTTGGAAAGGTGGGAAATCCTAACCGGGGAAAGCCACTGAGGAGGGAAGGGAGCAGCACGAAACGGGGACTGTGTTTTGGACACATTGATTATACCAGTTTATAATATACGATGTCAACGAAAGAGATACAGATAGCACAACTGTCAAGGAAACACAAGGACAGCACGTTGCACAATTTGCACGGCTTTATCGATATATATGCCCTGTATGGGTCATATAAAAGATTGAATAGACAAAGCGCAAGTGGCGTGGACGGAGAGACATGGCAGAGCTACGGAAAAGGAGGAATAGGTAAAATGACAGAGCTTCTGAACAAATTCAAGAAAGGAACCTATCGGGCGCCAAACGTCCGCCGCGTGTACATAGGAAAAGATAGCGGTGGGACACGGCCATTAGGCATACCGACGATCGAGGACAAGATACTGCAGACAGCAGTGCTAGGGGTACTTTGAACTAGTGTACGAACAAGAATTCAAAGAATTCTCGTGGGTTCAGGCCGGGTCGGAGTCAGCACCAAGCGATAGATTACCTGTTTGAAGAGGTAAGTTTTGGGAAGATACGCTATGTCATAGATGCGGATATTCGCAACTTTTTCGGGGAGCTCAACCATGGTCTGTTACGAAGTTTTCTGGACCTACGGGTAAAGGATGGACTGGTACGTAAAATGATAGATAAATGGCTCAAGGCGGGCATCATGGAATCTGGCCAGGTTACCTACCCTGTAGAGGGTACACCACAGGGAGGTTCCATCTCCCCACTACTGAGCAATATCTATCTACATTATGTACTGGATACATGGTATTCCGGAAGTGATACAACCACTACTGAAAGGGAGAAGCATGATAGTGAGGTACGCAGATGATTTTGTTTTAGGCTTCAGTGATCTGGAAGATGCGAAGCGTGTCTTCAAGGTTTTACCAAAGCGATTTGAGAAATATGGGTTACGTATACACCCGGAGAAGACAAAGCTGATAGACCTAGCAGGAACAGGTAAGGGCGAAGAACGCAGCTTTGATTTTCTTGGGTTCACCCATTATCTTGGAAAGAGCAGAAAAGGGTATAAAGTATTGAAGCGTAAAACGAGTCGGAAGAAATTTACCGGAGCTTTAAGGAGAATGGCCACCTGGATTAAGCGCAATAGGAACATGCGAGCGGTCGATCTGATAGCAAAAGTAAATATCAAATTACGCGGATACTACAATTATTATGGCATCACCTTTAATTTTAATGGTATTCGGCACTACTACCTTGAAGTATTTAAACTATTATTTAAATGGTTGAATCGACGAGGAGGTCGCTCCAAAAACTGGGACCACTTCAACAATTTATTGATGGAGTGGCAACCACTATTACGTCCGAAAATATATCATTCCTATTCTTTAGCGAAACCCTGATTCGGAGGAACCGTATGCGGGGAAGCCGCTCGTACGGGTCTGTGGGGGCGCGGGGAGGTAACGAACCGCGCTACCCGGATACCAGACTGAGTCTCAACAAAGTCAGGAACGGAGAGAACGGCTGAATCATGTTTTAGTAAAAAACTATATTTTGTAAAATCAGTGCGAGGTGCGTATTTCAACAGCCTCTTTCGACCATTTTATGTTTCGCTCTCTTTTTAAAGAAAGACTTTCCAAGGGAATCGACCCGAATAGACAGCCCAGATTTTGAAAGATAATAGGCTTCTCACTTGGATCAAAACTATTGTAGAGAATTAGGAATATAAAGATCTACACATTGATGAAAAGATGTATCTATTTACCTTCTCAAAATTAGATTCCCCCACCCTAGTAAGTTATACATAGAATCAACAATATATACGTCACAATGATGATACATTTATCAAATTAGGTAAAAAATATAAGTTTTTTATTTGGATGTTAGCTACATTTTTCACGAACTTCACCCAACACAAAATCTATTTTTAACCTGTACAACCGTGAAACCCAAATGCAACTCATAGAGACGTATACCAATTTCCATCGATTTAGATAGCGCGATTACTCTTGAATCAAGAAGGCTTTCTTGATTTGATCATGTTGTAATGATATAATTAGGATTGCTGTTCCAAGGCATTGGTCTGCATGATAATTTATCTGCTATTAATCAATCGATTCATCCAAACCCGTTATGAAATCTCGTGCATACACCAGCAGGTATTGCTTATGCAATACATATTTTGCCAAAGCAAGTTGGCTCACTCTAATAGTTTGTTTTATTTGCTTGAAGACAAGCACCGAAAGTCTTGGGCAAGAAGATCTATTAGCGGCAAGAGAATTACTTTGCAACACCCAACAATCCAATTTCTCTAGTTTTAGTGAGGCCATCCTAACTACCGATTTTGATTGCCCCTATTACTCACCAATATTTGTGGGGATTCCCGCCGACCAAATTCAGCCATGTGGTGCTACGATTCCAAGTTGGCCAGTGGTCATTGCAAAATTGCACGAAGAAGAACTTCCCGTTATTCCTAATGAACGCATTGATTTTACATCTTGCGGTGGTAAAATGGTCACCAGAACGTGGGCGGTAACGGACCCTAGCGGCAAAAAATCATCAAGACAACAGCTGATCACATTTTCAGATATAGAGCCTCCAGTCTTAATCATTGCCGGTGATACGATGGTCGGCGCTGAACAAGAGATACCACGAGCGTACTACGAGGCCAGCGATCATGGATGCTCCAGTTTCATGGTTGACGTCACTGAAGAAAATGTTAAGCTAGGTGAGTCCGATTATTCGATCGTACGCAGGTACAAGGCGATCGATGGATGTGGTAACAGCACCTCCAGAACTCAGCAAATTCATGTGACCAAATCTGAAGTGCAGGGCAAAGAAGCTAAGCAGAAGTCGGTATCAGCCCTGGAGTTTCGAAAATAGATCAGCAAAGTATTAAATAAAAAACCTATATGATTACTTATCTTGAGCAAGAATCAGCTAAAAGAACCAATAGGGATCCCGATCAATTTTCCTATTGTACCGGCAGACAGTATCCGTCAACGACGGTAATGTCTGCCTTTTTATTTCCCAAAGAAGAAAGTCTCCAATATTTTTTTCCAAAACTCTAAACGGTTTGAGGGTTATAAGCCCGTCGGCGCACGAAGGTGCGCCGACATCTTTTTCTTTAGAAACTCCGGTCATCTCTCCGATTATCTGCGATATAATGCCTCTCTAAGAATTGTGAAAGGCATATTCAAGCAATCTTACGAACACAGATTATTAAAACTTTTATAGAATTCAATTTGCGAGATGTGCTAATCTATATTAGGAATATGGTAAAATATACGATATTATATTGTACCAAATTGGTAGGTTTTGGGTGCTAAAGTTATAAATTGACACTGGTTTTGAGATTCCACTTATTAATATCTCGCACTGACTAGACTCTTACTTTTTATCTAAATTATCTCATCAACGACGACCCGTTATGGATAAGTACAAAAGAATAGACCATATCCGAAGGGAAAGAGAAAGTAACCATCTCATTTTCAGTGGTCATCCAACCTTTAAAGATCCAAACCGGTTTTGCCGCTTGGCAATATACCTTCTTTCCCTACTTACGTGTCCACTTAACCTTCTCCATGCTCAATTTCTGTTGGGAATTCCCCATCTGAATCCCAATATCTCTCCATTCGAAGGGGGTAACGGATCAGATACGGATTATTCTATTGATATAGAGCAGGATCCACAAATTTATCAGGATCGAAAATTTGCAGTAACCTTACCAATGGTGACCTTGGGTTGTTTTTCAGGAGCAAAGCCGCCTACGAAAGCTGACCTGCCATTTGCTCAGTCAGTGAAAGAAATTTTAACATTCCTAAAATTAAACCCCTCAATTGACCCTTATGATATTACGATGATAGATTCTGTCAGTGGACCCATTGTCACGGGAAATGAATATAATTTTACCAGGACCTACGTCTTATCAAGTCCATCCTATAATGAAAAACTTTTCGAATCATTCTTCTTGACATGGGATTCAAATGCTCCCATTCTTATAGGGGTTCCTGAAAATATCACCCGACCTTATGGTAGTGGCCTCCCCGAATGGCCAGAGATCAGGGCGAGCGACGCGGAATCAAGTGTGCCTACCATAGTCGCAACAAGCAGGTCGATCGATTCATACTGTGGTGAAAAAGTCGAACGTAAATGGACCGCTTTTGACGACTGTGGAAATTCAACAGTAGCAACTCAGATCATTTCTTTTTTTAACGAAGAAACGCCTCTTTTACAGATACCTCCTGATACGACCATTCATTGTGGTGAGGCGATACCAGCTCCTACCTTTGAAGTCTACCAATCTTGTTCTAAAAACATCGTGGAACTGAAAGAATCGATTGTCTCCCAAAATGAATGTGAATATGAATTAACTCGCATCTGGTCAGTGATAGATGGAAGCAATCAGGTAATGCGAGATACTCAGGTGATTAGGGTTATCGACAACACCGCACCTATCATTACTCCCACCAATCCAAATATTGATTCAGTACCAAGTGGGGGGGGAGATCATCCTCTACGGAGATCTGACAGAACCTACATTTTTGAAAGAAGATATCTACGTGACTGATGAATGCTGGCCCGCATTTGTTGAAACGTCTAATCAATTGATTGCCAGTGGCTTTACTGATAAATTCGGTCTCTATCGGAAATGGAAATGCACTGCTGTAGCAGCTGATCCTGCCGGTAATGTTTCAGAGTATTTCTTTTATACTTTGAAATATGTTACTAAGCCACTACGTGAATAATCATACATAATAAATTGCATTGAGATCCAGCGATTAGTCACCGTAATCCCAATTGAGGTGGGTCCCTACCCTCCAGGGTCAACCGATCATCACTCACATTGCATTCGGTCTTTTTAGCTGTTGTAAATTGATATACATATAAGCAGAAGTATGATACATTTATTGGCGTAGTGAAATTTGTTACTTTCTTGAATAGGTAAAAACCCGGGATAGATTAAAACCAAAATGAATCCCTCCATCCAGCCAATCTCCCACTGTTTCAGTAATAAATCCTTTGTAAACCATCGACGTTGAATTAGTAAAATGCAACTGAAAAACATGGCCGCCGGTTTCAATATCAAAGCCAAGACTTAGGCTATTTTTGTATCGCTCGGCAAGTTGATCCGGTAAAACATAATAGTATTCCAAATTGAGGCTCATTCTTTTTGATAGCTTTTGTCTGCCCCCTATTCCGAACGCAAGTACATCGTGTTTTTCGGAATGGGTTTGCACCAAATTGCGATGCACCACAGTTGGCATGATTTGCACACTAAAATCTTCATTAAATTTCCGGGCAATAAGTAACTGATGTGAGTAGAAAAGCCGGGATTGAAAAAGATTGCTTGCCTCAGGATCTTCAAACTTCAATGTATTAATGGAGACCGATCCGATATAAGACACACCGATCGGTATTTTCCGCTTTCCGGAACTCTGTTTTAAAAGTCTGATTTTACCATATGTGTCATACATCTTTTCCAGACTACTTCGACCTATCCCAACTGAAATACGATCTGTAATACCAAAATCACCTCCGATGCGAATGGTCGCACCATCCAGCCCGAAAAAATCGTAGACCCCATTATTAATAAATCCGAAGCGATGACTGATCTTAATATCTACAATTCCTCTAGGAGTATTTTCAATGCTATGTCCATTTATAATCCGTGAGGTTTTAAATATTGCACTCGTATACTCCGTCGTTACTTGCTCTTGTAGAAGTGACAATAGATCTTCCTGTGCAGACAAGTGGATTGCATAGGATAATCCCCAAACGATCATTAAGAATCTTGCCATGCCATTAAGATTTTTTATAACGTTGATAAATGGCTGATACCTTCACCTGAATTTCCTCGGCTATCTTACCGCGCACGATCGAAGGTATCTCAATATTAAAATCAGAGGGAGAGAGAACAAAAGTACTTGTGCCTGAAATCTGTCCATCTAAAACACTAAATATCGCTTCACTGGAAATCTCTTTTTCCTGGTCTCGTATACTTATAATACCTTTGACTGGTATCGTATAATTTCCGTCTTTTTGAAGACCAATACCGGATAAATCCAGTGTACTACTTTTAAAAGAGGCTTTCGGGAAATTGTCAGAATCCATATAGTTTTCATTAAAGTGGGTTTGCATAAGTGCATTCTTAAAATGAAACCCTTTGATCAAAACGGAGAATTCCAACGTCGATTCATCAAAATTCAAAACACTCACTGCTTTTGCATTTTTTGCTTCGATCTCTTCTATTGGAGTGTACGAATAAAAACTGATTTCGCCATCTTTTGTAAAATAGGTCTGTCCAACTGAATTCAGCGAATTGAGAAAGCAAAAGAGTACGGTAATTAGGACTGGCCTGATTTTCATATTCATTTAATTTAGAATGCAATTAACTAAAATAATATCCATTAGTTTTCCAGAACATTCTCCCTTTATTGAGATTTCATGTCCTTCCCGGATGTCCGAAAAGTCAGCTTGAATTTTGGTGTTCATTTCGCATACCACCGCATTTAAGGGATCGTCGGTATCTAAACTAATTGTTATTTTTTCATCTTCCTGATCAACCGACACAATTTGTCCTGAAACAGTAATCACTTTTCCCAGATAGCGGCTGTCTGCCAGATCTTCGTCTTCACTATAAATTGCATATAAGACCGACGCCGTTATTTCCGCTTCTGCCTTTTGGTATTTGATATCATTTCTTGAATCCCGTTGCGTATAATAGTAAACTGCAGCTCCGACGGCAATACTAAGTACTAAAAAACTCACTATGATTCTTTTCATGTCCTAATTATTTGGTGCTCCTGAACCTATCCAGGTTTCAATTTTAGTTATATCACAATCTGGCAACATAGCTTCGTTCTGCGGCATGGGTGAAAATCCTATCTCCCGCCTCACTGCCCCAAGCAGACGGCCATTGTCTACATAAATTTTGATCTTATTGTAACCTTATAGCGTCACATTGCCCAAATTCAGATTAGCTGCATGACATTTATAGCATCGATTAGACACAATGGCTACGATATCCTCGCTATAAGTGATGGTCGTCGTTGTGCAGTCTTCATCTTGCCTAAGGTCATCCTCTACATCGTAGTAGCAAGAACATATGGATGAGGAAAAAACAAAAAACAAAAACCAATTCTTCATAATAGGAAACATATTAGTTATTCGTCACTCCCTGATTGATCCACGCCGAGAGGGTATTAATATCACAGTCAGGAATCTGATTTCCTCCGAGTGGCATCATCAGAAATCCATCGGTCCACTTCACCACTCCAAGAAGCTTTCCAGTTTTAGCCACCGACGATGCACCATTATAGGAAATGAGACTTACTCCGCCATTGGCGTTTGAACTGCCATGACAAGTTATGCAGTAGGTATCAAATATCGGTTTTACATCATTAGCAAAGCTGATTATTGCCGTGTCACAAGAATGATTGCTACCATCGTTGCAAGAATTATTTTGGGCACCTTGTAAAATCCATTTTCCAATTTTTACTATCTGGTCCTGGGTTAATGCCTCGTTGGGAGCAGGTGGCATTCGATCACTGACTTTATCTTCCGTGATCTTCTCATATAGCTCGGATTTGTCCAGGTCAAAGGGAACAATAACATCATCATGCAATTTCAAGGCATCGTAGCTCGTAAGCACTAATTCGTGCTGTGCACTGATAGGATCATGACATCCGGCATTTGCACAATTACCTATTAAAATAGGTAAAATATCCGATTCGAAGTAAATCACAGAAGTATCACAGGGAGCCAACGTAGAATCAATTGCGCTAGAATCGACTGGCATGCCTGTTGAGTCTTGAGGTGTATTCATTGATGTGTCAACCGGATTCACCAGCATCGTATCAATCACATCAGGATCCATTGGTCCTGGATCAAAGGGAATTTCGGAGTGACATGACCATAAGAAAGCCAAAATGATTAATACGAAATAGACAGAAATTCGCATATACTTAGAGATTGATAAATTGGTTTGATACATTACTTGTCTTGAAAATAAAGAACTGCAAAATATTTAGTGCATACAAAAGTGACAGCGACTGCTGATTTTTGATGAAGTCTTCTGATGTTTGATCAAATAAATGAGCATGAACAATGAGTCGCTGTGCTGATCGAACCTCCACCGTGAAGACACGACATGAGTAATTATTGCAAAGAGTTCTTTGAAACAACAACCCAATACCATCCTTGCAGCATACTAAGAGGGCCGAGATTTGAATAAAAATCTTCCCTAATTTGGTTGGATTCAATCGATTCATTCTGGTTAAATTAACTCAAAAATAGGCCCTTGTCATTCATATCGATAGGTCAGAAATGATGAAAGAGTCTGAATGAATCCTGAAGCGGTCTACTTTGGCGATGAACAAAGAAAAAAGGGCAGATCAATTCCATGACGATTGGCTGGAATCACTTAAGACACATGCAAAGTTTGACTAAAATTTAAGACAGAAGCCATTTCTTAAAATGTGGAGACCTTTCGGTACTTACGATTGACTCCAGTTCAGCTTTGGGCTCCAGATCAATTTTCACACGTCCCTTGGTATGGCTGTTCATGGATGCAATGGAGTCCATGTGAATGATAAACTTACGGTTGATTCTGAAGAACTCCTGATCCGGCACTTCTTGTTCAAGGACCTCAAGACTCTTGTTGAGCGGAAATCTTCTACCTTTTTTAGTAATCGCGAAAGTGATTTTATCCTTAGAATAAAAATAGGCTATGTCATCAAGACGAATAAGATTGATTTTAGGTCCAACCTTGATCAGGAATCTTCGTATTCCATTGGGAGCGTCGTCTTCATCGGTTATTCCAGACGAGCGGTCAAGATCATCAGGTGCAGTGCGATATTTGTCAAGTTTAGCAAGTGCCCTTTCGAGGTCTTTTTTCTTGATAGGTTTTAAAATATAATCGATCGAATGTTGTTCAAATGCGCGTAGGGCATACTCATCATAAGCGGTGGCAAAAATGATCGGACTTGGTACTTCTACCCGATCAAATATTTCAAAGCAATTACCATCCGACAGATGAATGTCCATAAAAACAAGATCAGGTGCCGGCTGTTCGCTAAACCAGGCTACCGCACTGTCAATACTTTCGAGTACCGCTAAAAACTCGATATTCTTATCAATCTCATTCACATACTTCTGCAGTCGCGAGGCTGCATGTGGTTCATCTTCAATAATTAATGCTTTCACTTTGCATTTATTTTTAGTAGAGGAATCGACACACTAAAGTGCCCATTATGGTCTTCAATTATGACTTTTTTCTTTGTTAGCAGCTCAAACCTCGTCTGGATGTTTTGTAAGCCAAATCTGGTCGATGGCTCTTCGGTTTTCTTTGGTTGCAGATTGTTTGACACAACAAGGTAATCATCATTTTCAGATCTTATAGCAATCGTCAAAGGTTTTTGCCTTGATATGACATTGTGTTTCACAGCATTTTCCACCAACATTTGAAGAGTCAAAGGTGGGATATAAAAATCAGTGCTCTCGATTTGTTTAATGACCTGAAGGTTTTTACCAAAACGTCTTTTAAGCAAGTAGGTAAAATCATCAATCAATATTAACTCTTCGGCAAGTGAAATCATTTTTTGATTTCTAAACTGAATAATCGATCGATAATAGTCGGATAATTTTTCGATATATTCAATCGCAAGTTGACTATCTTCTTCCACAATACTGGCGAGAGTATTGAAGCTATTAAACAGGAAGTGAGGATTGATCTGAGCCTTTAAAACTTCATATTGAGACTCAATGCGTTCTCGTTCCAGTGCAGCATTACGGCTAATTCTTAATTCGCGAAAACGCTGATATCCATAAATTGTGGCCCCTGCCAGTAGGCCAAAAAGCGTAAGAAACCACGCTTTGAACCAGAAAGGGGCCCGGATATAAAACGAATAATTTATTTCACTGGACAGGAAGGCTTGCTTATTGATTACACTTCTAACTCGAAAATTATAATTACCCGGCGTCAGTTTTGAGTACGAAACTTCCTGATCCCTAGATTCCCGCCAATCCATATCATATCCTTCTAGAAGGTATTCGTAAGTTACATCCTGGGGATCGCAGTGCCAAAGACCCACATAATTAAACTGAATGAAGTTTTCATTATATCCAAATGAGTTTCTTACTTTAAAGTCAAAAGGATCATTAAAAAGTTTTATTTCGTCAAAGATTACTAAAGGGTAGATTTGTGTGATTTGTTCGACCGAAATATAACGGGCCACCATATTCTGGCCGCCAATTAAAATTGATTGGCCTCTGCCCCGTGAGACCGCATTTAATGCTGGTTTTAAATCACCTAATCCCGCATTTTCGTTGTAATATCGGATCGTTTTTGTAATTGGGTCATAGAGGTCAAATCCATTGTCATGCACCATGAGAATATTTCCAGCCTGGTCAGCTGCAATTGAATTGATGGACAAACTCGTGAGTCCCTGATCTATACCCAGATGATACGAACTATCTCCGTCAAATGAATATACTCCATCGTCATTGGTGCCAAACCAAATATTACCTTGACCATCTTGCGTAATTGAGTAAATCGTCTTAACTGGCAAAATTCCACTGCTAAGAAGATTGGTTGTGACCTCATGCTCCAATTTAATCACACCCTGACCATCGGTCCCAAACCAAACGATACCCTCACGATCAACAAAGACTTTATAGAAGAAACTAGCATTAAGCCCCTGATCTGTGTGCAGATTTAGGAATTTGATCCGCTGCTTGGTTAACAAATTTGCTTCATTATAGATTTCAACGATTCCCCCGAGAGTTGCAAGCCAAATCCGGTCTTCAAACCCATCAATCGAAAGAATACTTCCATTGGCTAGACCCTGCTTTTCTGTCAATTTTAAACTACGACCGCTCACCGGGTCCCAACAGACGACTCCATTGCCAAAGGTTCCAAACCAAATTTTACCATATTTATCTTCATAGAGGGAAATGATATTCTCCGCCCTCCACTCTGTGGAGACTAAATTGCCTTCTTCCAACTTAAAGAGACCATGCTGTGATCCAATCCACACCTGTCGTTTTGCATCTTCACAGATAGCCTGTACATCGCCCAAATCATGCCTTAAAATTTCCACATTGCCGATTGCTGAGTAGACCGAATGATGATTCATTGCTACCCAAACATTGTTTTCCCTGTCACAAAATATTTGATGACATTCCTGATTTTTAAATTCATCAATCACATTAATTTGCTGATTCGAATTGCTGCCGCTCACTTGATAACTCAACACTCCCATATCTTCTGTACCTACCCATATCCGATCACCGGCATTTGGATATAATGCTCTGACAGAGCCAAATTGCCAATCTTTGGTATAGAAATCGATTGAATCACCAGCAAGTGAATAGTGGCAAAACCCACCTCTGTGAAAGCCAATCCACATACCTGAATCGTCGGTTTTGAGGGTGTAAACAATCTCATCCAGAAGACCATCTTGATTCGTAAGGCTTGAGATCAGTTTTATTTTATTTTCAAATTGACAAATATTCAAGCCAATATCGGTAGCCAGCCAGACCTGACCTTCGCGATCTAACTCCATATCGTAAATCTGATTTTCAAGCAGCCCGTCTTCACGATTAATATTGTAAAGATGATCAACATCCTGAACAAACACCCCCTCACCATAGGTACTGAACCAGAGCCGACCCTGTTGATCACGGGCAATACCAGTGATAGCCACGTCAGGCAAGCCCTCTTCAGGGGTCCAGGCTATCAGTTTTCGTGAAGGACCCAGATAATAGATTCTCCCATCTTCATAGCCGACCCACACCTCATTATTAGCGCAATAAAGTGCCGTAACACTTTGAAGTTGATGGGTATCTGAAGGGTGAAATGGCTGGTAGGATAACCCATCGTACCTGTAAAGGCCCTGATCACACCCAAACCACACGAAACCCTGATCATCTTGCTGTAGAATATTTACCCTTGTCGTTGAAACTTTGTCAAATGAATGAGATACGAAGTATGGACTTTGACCCAGCATACTATTTGCAGTCGAAATTGCGAATAAAAAGATCATCAAGATCACTGAACAGCATGGCGCAACCCTCACAAGAGCATAAAAACTGTCGGCAAACCGTTGACCACCAAAAATCTGTCTTGGATCAAACATAAAAGCACCTTTGTATATCCGGTGTTCATTCTTCAATATTCTTCAATAAAGAAAGCCCCAACAGTAGGAACCTAGTTGTCGCAACGGGGTATACTAACCCTATGCGACCAATATGAACATTAATTTGAGGGCTGCTTATATAATGCAATCCCTATGAACACTTTAATTTCCTCAGAGATTTTCTGTGCTACAATTTTAGGAATATCTATATCATGATCTTTAAGTGGAACCGAAAATTCGGCATCAATAAATACCCGATCAGCAAATAATTCAACTGTTGCAGGTAAGATGCGTTCTTGCTTGACTCCATGTATATCAAGTATTCCCTTTGCCCTTAAGTGATGTATTCCAAGTCCATCCCAATTTATTTTTTCGATGATTTTTCCAGTAAAAGATGCTCTGGAAAATTTTTTGGCTCTCCATATAGTTTTCATTGAAATGAGTTCGCTGGAGCCCACTATTAAATCCTTCGAAAGATTTGATATCTATGGTGAATGCGAAGGTATTTTCAACCGGATCTACGACACCTTTCATTACCTGGGAGCTAGCTTTGATTAATTCGAGGGGGGCATCTGAAGTGAAGTTGATGGTGCCTTCATCTGACCGGTAAAGCCCACTTTGCGCACTACTAAAGACAAAGGAAAAGAATAGGACGGCTAAAAGGACAAAATAATACCTGAAGGTAATGATGTTTCTAGCGCCCACAGTTCTCAACGTTAGCAATTAGTTTTGCGGTTTAATCAAATGATCAAAATATTCTTCCAATTGTTCAGGCCCCAGGTCCTTACTAAGAATCTTCTTGTCTTTATCCAACACAAATAACTTAGGTGTTTTCTTAATATTAAACAGGGAGTGCATATACGAACGACCTCCATTCTGATCTGAGGCATTTATCCACCCATTAAGATTTCGCTCATCAATGAAGTCCCAACAAGGTGGTTCGTCTTTTAACACTTTCGTACATACTGAAAATACCTGAATTCCTTTTTCAGCAGCATGTTGGTTATAAAATTCCTTCAATTGGGGCATTGACTCCTTACAATGACCACAGTCGTGAGCCCAAAAGACTACGATAGTATACTCCGATTTTATATCGTACAGATTGATATCACTGCTGTCTCGCAATTGAAGTTTAATATTCGGTGCATATTTACCAATCAAGGTCGGTTCTGCGTCTTTGGCATTCTGCACGATCTTCTGAAGTTGAGATTCTTCGATCCATGGTGTCTTTCCCATGGCATAATAATTAAGTGCCAGATGGACATAGACTGCATCCATACCTACAATTTTACTCTGGGCAAAGTCATTCAAAAATTTAATGAGAAAAAATCGATAATTCTCTTTGCCTCCCTCCATCCGGTTTAGCAAATAGTCAATTGACTGAATGAGAGAATCCGGATGTTGAGGGGTGAGTTTTTCCATATAGTAGTTGATTCGGTCATACATCACATGTTGCGGTGCGCGGATCAATCGATCATCAGTCAAATCAACGTGGTCAAAATAATGTTTCTTAAAATAGAGATACTGTTGTAATCTTATCTCTTCAGGCGTTCCTTCAAAGCCAGGTAGATCTACCGAGGTTCCGCTCTTGATTAAAGCCGCAGTAATTGAAGCTGGATGACTGTCTACAAGACCCTTTTGAAATCTTTTAACCTCTTCATTTATATTGGCCAAATCTTCTTTTACGGCAGTGGTGTCTGCGTTGGGAAGCTCTTTTTTTGAATTAAGAGCCTCGACGTCCTTACGTTTCTTGCCAATGAAGCGTAGGTTTTCGTAAAAGATTTCATTGTCAGGAGAACCTTCAAAATGTATTGTTTCCTCGATATTTAGAATATCACCACTAAAGGAAAAATATGGTTCATCATCATTAACCATTACTTGAAAATACTTATTTTCCGGGGGCATAACGACTAGATAAACTCCCTCTTTGAGTGAATCTGCCCGAAAAACAAAACCCCCTTGACTTACTGAAGCAGTATCGATGAGATATTGTTTATCTGCATAATAATAGCCCAGATAGATGGTATCTTCCATGTAATTGTAAAGCTTACCCTTAATCTCAAAAATAGGTGATTGGGCATAACTCATCGAAAAACAGAACACGAGCAATATCGCGGTTAGAATCTTAGTATTCATTCTTTCAAAATTGTTTCTTAATCAAAACTCGCATTTTAGACGAAAATCAATATTGCTAGCCTTAATCAAAGGCATGATTTATGATTTAATTAACGGCAGAATCATTCGTTTTATGTGCCGGAAGTAACTCTAGACCGCGGTGCAGCCAGCAAATAAAGAACTGCCATACGCACGGCCACACCATTTTCAACCTGCTCTAAGATAATCGACTGATCAGAATCTGCAACTTCGCTGCTTAAC
Source organism: Saprospiraceae bacterium (assembly GCA_016711125.1). Lineage (GTDB taxonomy): Bacteria > Bacteroidota > Bacteroidia > Chitinophagales > Saprospiraceae > JABDMH01. Next base: position 541,487 of record JADJTQ010000012.1, read on the forward strand.
TCCACACCCCTGTTTATAGGTCCCGGATGCATAATGACCACTGAGGTGTTCAAGCTATCCAGGAGTTTTCGATCGATACCATAGTATTGGGTATATTCCCTGAGCGAGGGGAAATACTTAATGTCTTGCCGCTCAAGTTGAATGCGCAGCACATTAGCTACATCACACCACTCCAAGGCTTCCCGAACCTGATAGGAAACTTTGACACCAAGACTTTCAATGTGTCGTGGAATCAGAGTAGGTGGCCCGCAAACCAATACTTCGGCACCCAATTTTTTTAAACAAAAAATGTTACTAAGCGCTACCCTACTGTGTAATATATCCCCAATAATGGCAACTTTCAGACCTTTGAAGTCTCCAAAATGCTCCCGGATAGAAAAAGCATCAAGCAATGCCTGCGTGGGATGCTCATGGGTTCCATCACCAGCATTAACAATATTGGCATCAATATGATTGGATAGGAATGTTGCAGCACCCGGTGCCGGATGTCGCATCACGACCATATCCACCTTCATGGAAAGGATGTTATTGACCGTATCAAGTAAAGTCTCTCCCTTCTTAACGGATGAAGCGGATGATGAAAAATTGACAACATCGGCAGAAAGTCTTTTTTCAGCTAATTCAAAAGAAATGCGGGTTCGGGTCGAGTTCTCAAAAAAAAGGTTGGCAATTGTTATGTCCCTTAGCGATGGTACCTTTTTTATTGGTCTATTGATCACCTCTTTAAAGCTGTCTGCCGTCTCAAAAATCAATTTCAGATCATCTGTATTAAGGTATTTGATACCTAAAAGATGTTTGGAACTGAGTTGAAGCTCTGCCATTATTTACTATCGGTTTTTTCAGCAAAAAGCAATACTCTGTCTTGACCCGACGTTTCGCGCCACTCCACTTTTACATAGGCTTCATCAAGTGCATCAATTGTCAGTCCAATGAAGTCCCCTGCAATCGGTAGATGACGATTAAAACGTCTGTCTATTAAGGTGAGAAGCTCGACACTAGCTGGCCTGCCATAATGTTGTATCGCCGTTAAAGCCGACTGAATCGTCCTACCTGCCATATAATACATCATCAATTAAGATCACTTCACGGTCTTCGACCAAGAAGTCCATTTCCGTACTATTGGCTGCTAAAGGCTTGCCCCGGGTGCGAAAATCATCTCTGTAAAAAGTTATATCCAACTTCCCATACGCAATCGCAGGTAACTTTAAGATTTTCTTCAATCTTCCAACAATCCGATCACTAAGTAATACCCCACGCGGTTGAATTCCAATAAAACAAGTGTTTGAAAAATCATCGTAACGTTCGATAAGCTGATGACACAATCTTTCAATCGTCAGATTAAAGCGTTCATCTTCTATGATTACTTTTCCTTTGGGCATCTTAGTCTCAAAGATAATGAATTGTCTGAAGGCTCCTATTCATTGCCAAAAGGTACCATCTAAAAATAATTAGATGCGTAATAACGGGTTCATTGGAGATTGTCAAACAGATATTGAGGAGCCTCTGCACCCCAAACTACTTGCGAATTGTCATAAAAAGCCTATCCTTGCTTTTTTCCCCAAGAATCTTTCAGACTAACGATTCGATTGAATACCGGGAAGCCAGGCTTGGTGTCCAGGTCAGTGACAAAGTATCCGCTACGCAAAAACTGAAAATGCATTCCAATACCAACGTCTTGTAATGAAGGTTCGCAAATAGCCTGGAGGTTGATCTTCAGTGAATCAGGATTTAGAAAATCCAGAAAATCCTGGTCTTCATGATTTGTTGGCTCCGGATCTGTAAATAAGTTTTCGTACAATCTCACCTCTCCTTTGATCCCATGCTTTGCCGACACCCAATGCAAAGTTCCTTTGGCTTGAACACCTGAGACATCTTCACCACTTTTGCTATTTTCAAAGTAGGTGCAACGGATCTCACGGATATTTCCATTGGCGTCATTGGTATGTTGATGACAATGAATTATGTAGGCATTTTTTAGCCGCACAATACGATCCGGACCTAACCGGAAATATTTTTTGGGCGGATTTTCCATCCAATCATCTCTCTCGATGAAAAGCTCCCGTGTAAAAGGTAATTTTCTTGAACCTGCAACTACATCTTCCGGATTGTTTTCCGCATCCAGATATTCCACTTGGTCCTCCGGATAGTTTTCGATCACAAGTTTTACGGGATCGAGTACAACCATCACCCTTTGAGCATTTTTATTTAGATCTTCCCTTATACAAAATTCCAATAGCGCCAACTCAATCAAATTTTCACGTTTGGCTACCCCGACTCGATCGCTGAATTCTCTCAGAGATGCCGCTGTATATCCCCGACGTCGCAAACCGGCAATCGTTGGCATCCTGGGGTCATCCCAGCCTGTTACATGTTTTTCTTCTACCAACCTCAACAATTTTCGTTTGCTGGTGATCATGTAAGAAACATTCAACCTGGCAAATTCAATTTGTCTGCTTGGAAAAATCTCGAGTTCACGGATCAACCAATCATACAGCGGTCTATGATTTTCAAACTCCAGGGTGCAAATTGAATACGTGATATGTTCGAAAGAATCAGATTGCCCATGGGCAAAGTCGTACATTGGGTAGATACACCAGGTATTTCCGGTGCGATGATGGGGGGCCCGTTTTATCCGATACAGTACCGGATCACGCATATGCATATTGGGAGAAGCCATATCGATCTTAGCCCGTAGAACTTTGGAACCATCTGGAAAGGCCCCTTCTCGCATTTGTTTAAAGAATGACAAATTTTCTTCGACAGACCTTTCTCTGTATCGGCTCTCAACACCAGCAGTTGTTGTGCTGCCTTTGAGAGCCGCAATCTCATCAGAGGTAGAATCATCTACATATGCAAGACCTTTTCTAATCAACTTTTGGGCGTATCCAAAGAGGGTTTCAAAATAGTCTGAAGCGTAATATTCCCGATCTTCCCAATCATAACCCAACCATCTAATGTCGTCTTTTATACTGTCGACATATTCGGTTTCTTCCGTGCTGGGATTCGTATCATCAAATCGCAGGTTGGTGAGACCTCCGTACTTTTCAGCAAGTCCAAAATTCAGACAAATCGATTTTGCGTGACCGATATGCAGGTAGCCATTAGGCTCCGGTGGAAAACGAGTGTGCACAGGTTTATCTGGATTTCCTCTTAGATCATTCTCAATGATCTCTTCAATAAAGTTCAGAGACCTTTCAGTTGTATCAGCTATAAATTAGTAAAAGCTCATTGGGCAAACAAAGTTACATCCTTTCAGGCATTTCAATACCCAATAACTCCATTCCATGTTTTAAGACTTTGGCAACCGCTTGATTTAAAGACAAGCGAAATGCCTTTGCCGGTTCATTCTCCGCACCTAAAATGGACAAATCGTGATAGAACCGGTGATAAGACTTGGCCAGATCATAGCAATATCCAGCCACTTAGGAAGGATCGTACTCAGCGGCTGATTTTCTGACAATCTCTGGATAGATAAAGATTTGGTTTAGAAGAATTTTTCACTTTCCTGAAGCTCCGCATAGTCTCCAAAATCCAATTGGTCAAAGTCTTCGACTCTACGGTCAATAGATCGGATGCGTACATAGGCATTTTGGATATAGGGTCCGGTTTGACCCTGCATATCTACACTTGCTACCGGATCAAAAGTCATCCTTCGCTGAGGGTTAACCTTCAAAATAAAAAATTTCAGAGCTGCCATTCCTACCATCCGGCAAATCTCATGTTGCTCGACGGTAGATAAGCTAGCGATATCTCCCTTTTCACTACCTAATTTTGTAGCCTCCCCAATCACCTCGTCCATTAAGTCATCTGCATCGACCACCGTACCTTCTCGCGATTTCATTTTGCCCGATGGAAGGTCGACCATACCATATGATAAATGATAAAGCCCATCAGAATAGGGTTCATCTAAGATATTTAGAATTTCAAACAGTACTTTAAAATGATGATTCTGTTCATCAGCAACCACATAGATCATACGATCAATCTTATAGTCACGATAACGCATCATTGCCGTTCCGATGTCCTGAGTCATATAAACCGAAGTTCCATCTGATCGGAGGAGAAGTTTTTCGTCCATGTCGAGATGCGCCAAATCCACCCATACAGACTCATCTTCCTTTTTAAAGAATTTATTTTTTCAGCCCATCCAGAATTTCGTCTTTACCCAATTTCCAGGTATCTGATTCATAGTAAAGTTTATCAAAACTTACACCCAATCGACGATAGGTTTCTTCAAATCCTCCATACACCCAGCTATTCATCATCTGCCAAAGCTTCATGACATCGGGATCAGCAGCTTCCCATTTACGAAGCATCTCTTTCGCCTGATGCCCCAGTGCGCTTTGACTGTTGAAGTAGTGGTTTTTATATCCCAGGAAGAAAGCCGCTTCATTTTCTGATTGATCATTTCCATTGGCCAGAATTTCTCTCGCTTCAGGTGTAGTCTGCCAAGCTTTATATTCATCGACAAATTTCTGTTCAAACTTTACATAAAATTTCCCTACGAAATGATCGCCCTTCATCCGAGCAGTATCTGGAGTCAGACCGGCGCCATCAGCCAACCACGCCAACATACTCTTACAAATAGCTATACCCCGATCATTAACTACCTGTACTTTGACTACTTCGTAACCGCTGGCAGTGAAGATCTTAGAGCAGGACCATCCGAGTAAGATATTACGAATATGACCTAAATGTAATGGCTTATTGGTATTTGGTGAGGAAAACTCAATCATGACTTTTTCCCCGTTTCTTGGCCAATTTCCGTACTGCTGATCTACCAGCATACGCTTTAGAAAGGAAAACCAGAAGTCTTTGGTAAGGCTCAAATTGAGAAAACCCTGTATCAGATTGTAAGCTGCAACCTCAGGCATTTTTTTTGCCAGATAGTCACCCAGAAACTCACCAAGAAGAGCTGGACTCTTTCGCAATTCCTTAACAACAGGGAAAAGTATGACGGTCATATCACCCGTAAATTCACGACGGGTGGGTGAAACCACTAATAAATCCGGGTCTACAGTTTTACCATATTCCCTATGTAGTGCATTGACAATTTCTGTTCTAATCTTGTCGAATAAGAGCATTTTGATACTTTAGTGTAACAAATCAGACTACTTGACGTAACATCAAGCTACAAAAATAACATCCTAATCGTCAAATGCTTGATTTGCACTAAAAAAACTGAAGTGGGTCCCACCATACTTTCTCAATTCCTGAAAATGCAGGTGAAACTCAAAATGATGATTTGGATTGTGTTCCAACACAAAAGTCCGTCTGGCTTTAGAAATCCAGCATCTAAAACCAGATCAGGTATGTGATTTAGCCAAGGCAAACTATAGGGAGGTCCGGCAAAAATGTAGTCAAAGGAGTCTCTTGGCCGCTTGAGAAATTGAGCTACATCCAGTAATTTGATCGCCAGAAAAGCATCGATCTCCAGTAGTTTGGCTATTTGAGAAACAAATTTGGTACAAGGTCGGTGCATATCGACATAGGTCACATCGACACAACCCCTTGAAATGGCTTCATAGGAATGACTACCAGTGCCTCCAAACAGATCCAACATTTTAGTTTGTGAGAAGTCAATCCTGTTTGCCAGGATATTAAATAGCCCTTCCTTGGCAAAATCGGTAGTTGGTCGTGTAGGCCATTTGTCAGCCGGAGGATCAAAGCGTCTACCCTTAAATTTACCGCCAATGATTCGCATGGTGCATGCAGTAAAATTCAAAAAGATCCATTGGGTTTTTCACAGAAAGAGGCAGTCTCCATCCATTCTTCCAATCAATAGAAGCAACGTGAATAAAATACCTGCCAAGTTCTTCCTTCAAGTCATTGACATCAGCAAGATTAGTAGTTATCTTGATATTGACTTTTCTGGGATTGAGTTTACGATGCTTGCAGGCGGCCAATATATAGTAAAGTTGATCCTGGACACTTGGAGCCCGGTATCTATTAATCAAGGTGAGGTTTTTGCCCTCAAATACGATCATATATTGATCTTGACCATGCATGATGGAAAAGAGTATGGGGTCATCTGTGATTTCGCGCTCTAAAAATGTGGTAATGGACTCACTGAGGTGTTGTACCTGACTCGTCGGATATAATGTCGAGAGTAGCTTTCGTAACGACAATGGATAAGCATATACGCACACAGCTTCGCGATCTGTGCCAGTGGCCACCACATCATCTTTTTTAGTGCCGGAAGCAACAAAATTCAAGTAGTCGAACCATGCATTGTGTTCAAAAAGTGGTCGTGGCACGTACGTGAAGGCGTCATGGTCAAGTGCAATGTGAACCTCCTCAAAACGATTAAATCGCAAGTTATTGTTTTGGACAATAGACAGGATCTCGACCGGATCGATATAGCGAAAATGCTCGTGCTGAGCTTTAAACGGAATATTCTCAAAGACCGATACCAAGTTACTTTGATCGATGATCATAAATGCAAAACTGTCCATTCTGATGAGAATGGACAGCTCGTTTGGTATGTGTTTTACTTCTTCCAGTGTATTTGTTTATCTCTCCCAATTGCCGGCGAGATTTGGTTTTGTCATATCACCAAACTTGATGAAATTGTTTGGTTTATATGAATTGTCGTATCTCGCATACTTCGGATCTCCAAAAGGTCCCATAAAGGACTTTATCGGGACACCCACTTGCACCACATTCACAATCGTACTCTGATAGGTCAAGGTATCTGCTTTAATCTCGAACTGCACTCCTGGAGTATATGGTACGTAAGCTATTGAATCAAGATTTATGCCAAGAGCGGTAACTGTGTCTATTGCAGGCGTATAAGAGGTGTCGTAAGTGATAACTCCCGTAAAGTTCGGATCATCCGGGTCGCCAATTACTTTAATATTTCGAAACCGTCCATTTCGCAGTGTGTAAACCAGGCTATCCCAGTTATTGGCAAAAGGTCCACCCTTGATATCCCGGTAAAACTCTTGCATTTTCCTGATAGTGATGAGTTTGTCAACAACCGCATTCTGGCGTCTATCTTTCTCGGCCTTAAACTTGATCGGTTCCTGAATGCTGTATACCAAGAGGTAAGCCATCAGCCCGATCAAAGCAAACAGAACTAAATTTATTATAAGTTTCATATTGATTCTATTCGTCTTATCTGAATTAGCACAATTATACTATTTTTCATTAACATATCGACATATGAAAAGTTAGAAACTTTTCATTAGGTGATCTTCTGGCGCATTCTTAGGGTAATGATGCAAATTCTTTAATCTTTGGTGTATCATTAAAAAAATAATTTAGTAAAAATCCACCGCATTGATTTAAGATGTCAACAATCATTCTGGCCATTGAATCTTCTTGTGACGACACTAGTGCAGCGGTATTGAGTGACCGGAGTGTGCTTTCGAATGTTGTGGCCAGCCAGATAGTACATAGTCAATATGGTGGAGTAGTACCCGAAATCGCCTCTCGAGCTCATGATGAGCTTATCTGGTGGGTCGTTGAAGAAGCTCTAAGGCAGGCTCAAGTTGGCAAACATGAGTTAAATGCACTTGCTTGTACACGGGGACCGGGTCTTCTGGGATCCCTACTTGTCGGCTACATATTTTCAAAGGCATTGGCTTATTCCCTGAGGATTCCGTTAATAGACGTTCATCACATGCAGGCCCATGTCTTAGCCCATTTTCTAGGCGATCCATCACCTGAATTCCCGTTTATTTGCCTAACTGTTTCAGGTGGGCATACACAACTGGTGCTTATTGAGGATCCCTTGAAAATGCGAGTGATTGGTAAATCACTGGATGATGCTGCAGGTGAGGCATTTGACAAGGGAGGTAAACTTATGAATCTGCCCTACCCTGCCGGGCCTCAGATTGACCGTTTGGCGAAGCATGGAAAACCCATTTTTCAATTAGCCAAACCCCAGATTAGTGGACTTGATTTCAGTTTTAGCGGTCTGAAGACTTCTTTTTTATATTTTTTAAGAGATTCACTTAAAGAAAATCCTCAGTTTATCGAAGAAAACCTTGAGGATCTCTGTGCTTCATTGCAATTTCGGATCGTCGACATTCTGCTCGAGAAACTCATTTTAGCATCCTCGCAAACCGGGATCAGAGAAATTGCGATTGCTGGAGGAGTAGCCGCAAACAGCGCGCTTCGCCAGGCATTGACTGAAGAGTCTGTTCGTCAAAATTGGAAAGTTTACATACCAAAGACGGAATACTGCACCGACAATGCAGCAATGATCGGTGTCGTTGGTTATTACAAATTTTTGAAAAAGATCTTTGCTGATCCGGAAGCAAGGCCATAGGTCATGATCCGTGTCATCAAATTTTACAATAAACCGGGTGCCTGACTTAAATACCGTGATCTTATATCGGTGATGTGGAATATGATGTACAATCTGCAATGCCCTTAGTTTTCGACGATTCGTTTTTTCAATAGTTCAAATTCCTCTGCAGATAACAAGCCTTCTTTTTGCATATTGGCGAGATCACGAAGTCGCTTGACGATATCACCAGGATTTACAGATGCTGTTTCGGGATCTTGCATAGCTTCCACTTCGGTTTTTGCTTGCTCGTTTTTAATCTTTTTTGCATAGGTCTTTCCTTTTTCAAACATTTCGTCATACATCTTCTTCAACCGCGCGGGATCAAAATCCAGAAAGGTGCCTCCTGTTTCGAAATGCTTTTTAAACACCTCACCCAATGCATAAGTGGATGCACCTGAAAGCACCGCAAGTGTGACCCCACCAATGACACTACCAACCCCGGGAATAAACTTGACAGCCCGGGCACCCACTCTTGCAATCACTGATCCGGTGAGTGAACTGATTACTGCCTTGCCTTCCGTCTGTTTATAATTCACTTCGTAAAGATTGCACATCTGCCGGATCATATCCAGTTGAATGGCACTAACTGCAAACACATCTGCTATTGGTACCGGAATAAAACCAGCTCCCATAGACCACATCATGTGGTTTTTAATGATGGAATTCGCTTCCTCTATCTTATTATTTGTTTTCATCGCTATGTACTTGCCTCGAACTTCTTCACTAAATAAATTCAAATTGAGGAAGAAAGGTTTCAAAATTCGACGGAGGTACCATTTTGTCCCTTATATATTACTTCCAAGTTAATTTATGCATACCCGTCGTACAACAATTGAGGAATAAAACAAGTTTAATTTCATTATATCCAAAAAGCTAAAGAATAGTTTCTACGGGTTTTGAGTGTGTTCAATAAAGCTGCATTTTTTAGGCAGCTTTTTATTATTGTGTGCTCTTTACCCGGAGCCTATCCCCTGTAGAATGGCCTGCAAATTCAGGAGGATACATGGACTGGAGGGTACAATTGCCAGCGGAAAAATCACCTTTGTGACTCACGCGCAATTCATATTGCAACACGAACCTGCCCTTGGGTAGGTGATCAACAAAAAAACTTGTAGAGAGATCAGTGTGCGAAATGTAATATCCAAGTCCTCCTTGCCACTCATATTGACTAAGCACGCTTACCGGTTCAACTCCCGCACCTCTTAGATCTTTGATGTGGATGAACTCCATTTCACGATCGTTTTCTATTTCGAGTTGCACAACCAGGACATCACCAGGCACTAAGTCTTGAGCATCAATGGATTTCAATACAGGTCCCTTGTCAGTGATAGTCTGTAAAAGAGTTGTTTTCTGATGTCTAACGGTCCTTCGCTGTCCCCTTTGACCTGGTCCAAATCATCGAAATACTGGAAGTATGCAGCACCCCAGGCAGGTTGCTCGTTAGGATTCTTAAAAACGAGAGATTTAATACCTTCTACCTCATCCGGGGTGAACGTGATCTTTTGTCGAAACGAACCTGCTTCCGAATCGTCTAGCATGTCGATTCGCTTGCCATCATTTAGCATCACTTCAACAGGTTTTGCTTCACTGAGCCAGTTTGTTGGCCCCAACGTTAAAGATCTTACCGCTTCAGAAGTAGCTTTGGTGGTACTCCAATGATTAGTTCGTTTTTGGCTTAAGAGCCACCGTTTCAGCTCATTTACAGTAGCATTGTCTCCCTCTTCTGAAAAAACTTCGATCATCTTTGATTGAGTCGCCACCGGCATGTCCCACCAGGCAAAGCCATTTGACTCTTTCCAATATGCACCCAAATCAGGTTTACTAATCATTCTTTCCCGTAGGGAGGCTATGATTTTTTTCTGCTCGACTGGATGCAAATACCGAGTAAATACCTGACTCAATTGTGCCTGGCTATAAACTGATTTATCAATCCAGTATTTTTTTGCCTGACTCATGAAATAGTCAAAAATCGGGTTTTCACCTGGCGTTTCCCCTGATGCACGCAGGCTGCGGATGTAGAGATTATAGACCATTGAGGGCGACAGATGGTCTTCATCCCATGTCGTATTTCCCTTTTCAACTTGTCTTTCCAATTCCTTGTAATATCTTATTTCGGACTGATCCAAAAAGACAAGAAGCTCATCAATCATTGTATTCACTTGCCCTTTCCTTGGGTCTCCGAGCCAATCGCTCATCTGAATAAGGCCTTCGGCAATGTATAATGAGATAAACCAATTAGAAGGCCCGTCGGGAAACCAGGAAAATCCCCCATCTGGCAACTGCATTGTGCGGAGCTTATCAAAAGTGCTCCTCTGCTCGTTTTCGAGCGTATTGGCTTCAAAATACATTGCTAATCGTCTGATTTGATCGGTCTCTGATAAGGCTTCGGCTAACCAGGGTGTCTCTTCAGTCAGCGCTGATTTTCAGTCCTGATCGTTGAGCAAAGAACACTGCAGGTTACTTCCCTTCCATTGTTTAAAGACTCTTTCGATGGAAGGATTGTCAGTTATCAATTTGATACCGAGTGAATTAGCAAAAAAACGGTTAAAGATCTGCTCCGAACACTCATAGGGATAATCCATCAAATAAGGAAGTGCTTTAATAGCATACCAGGTTGGATTGGATGTAAAATCCAGTACCAGCCTGTCTGCTTTAGCAACATCTGAACCCTGACTAATCAAGCCATCCAATGCAAACTCTTCAGTGCTCAAACCTTTGACTTCAAACGCCCGGGTTGCGGTAACTAAGATGCGGTTCTCTAAGACCGGTATCACCGCACGTTCTGCATCATTGTGTTTCAATCCGTCGGCATACACAGTGTACTCGATCGGAAAGTGAAACGTATCCGGAATGATTAACTTCCATTGGGCGGCAGCAGATGCTTTTGCATCTATGTCAATGTCAAATGATATATCACTGATCATCAGAAGATCATTTAGAGATTGACCTGTCAGTGCATTGCTTAAATTCAAGCGCACTTTAGTAGGGATATTTTCTGCTGTAAGGTTATCAATTTTCGCACTGAATACTAATTCATCACCGGCTCTTAAAAATCTGGGTCTATTGGTTGTGATCATCAACTCCTTGCGACTCACGATCTTGAATTCTTGATACCCCGAAGCTAATTCCTGATCATGTGCCATCAACATCAGACGCCAGGTGGTTAGTGCATCGTTCATTTCATATTCCAAGGTGAAATGCCCCTCTTGGTCTGTAACTAATTCAGGGTAGAAAAATAGATTTTCATTGAAATGTTCCCGGATAGCATGAGGAGACACAGACCTTTGTTCAGTAGTCTGCATAGCATCTTCTGTGACCATGTCTTGTGGTACTGCCGCAGCATCAGATCGTAATACTTTTGACTGCATGGACTCCATAGATCTGGGAAGTCGTCGGTAAAAAGGGAAGCCAAACCAGTTTAAGGAAGGTGTATATATTGGCCTTAAAAGAATAGGATCGGGATGCCAGCCATCAGCATACAAATTCCCATGGGCAATATCAAAACCAGCACCATACTGGTTAAATTGGCTATATTTCTTTCGATAGAGATCGAGGTTCCAGGCGTGAGGAAATAAAACATCCAGGGATGCATCAAACATAGAGGCCACAATTTCACTTTTCATCGAAGAACCCACTGGCCGCGTTATTTGAAGTTCAACGTTTTCCCGAGTTCCTGGTTTGGTAACATCTCTCAAAGTTAGCACTTTGAAATCCAGTTGTTTATTGGTCCAGGGAACGTCTAAGGCAACGGATTCGTTAAAAAACCGGTTTTCGAATGCTAACTGGAAGTGCACAAATAAACCTCCCCGATCAGATTCTTCGATAGGTATCTCAATTTCTCTCCAGCCATTAAAGCTTTGCCATTGACCGGGACCAAGCTCATTCATTCTTTCGATGCGCCAAAACAAGGAACCGGAAAAGGGAGAAGCTACCTTAAGTATACATGTTTCACCGGGTTCATAAGTCAAATGTGACGAGAGTATGTAAAGCATTTTATTGCTTGGCACATATGTTGAATCAGAATCGACCAATTCTATTTCAAATTCAGAGTCGATTTGATGACCTTCGCTATCCTGGACTGATAATGCTATTTGGTATCGAGATGCCGGCAATGACAAATCTTTAAAATCAACCACAAAGTGCTCGCCCTGCATGGCACCTTCCATTTCTTGCAGTTCACGAGTCTCCAATTGCGGCTCGGTATTATCCGGTGAATCATACCATATAAAGGATTGCTTATAGTCTTGATCCTCCAAAATTGGCAGATCAGGCATTCCCCAGTAGCGATCTCGGTGCCAGGGAACTACTGACTGAAATTTCTTAAAAATGAGTTTCCCCGCAACAGGTATGAAATGGCCTTCTGTAGTCAGAGCTTTAAATTTCAGCTGATGATCAACGGTTATATCAAGCAAATCCGGGGTCACCATTTGAATTCCGAACGGCTGCATCCCGAGGGAGAGAACCTCCCTTCCAGATTGCGATTCTCCTGAGACGTCGACAGCGGTTACCATGATTTCAAAGTCGAAAACCGGGTTAGATTGTTGACCAACCTGATCATCAACCGGTGCAGTAAAATCAAATCTAAATCCGCCATCCTTTTCAGTTCGGAGTACTCCGGAAGTGATCTCCCTTTCCGATTGAGGTGGATGTGGAAATCGGGAATACATAGAGTAGAAAGGATACCGTGCTTTTCGAACAACCCGGTATGACACTGCAACATTACCTAGTGGGGCGCCAGCATAACTTAACACTTCACCTCTTACCGTGAGTAAATCGCCCAATTTAGCGGCGGCTAACGTATCAAAATCTATCTTAAAAGATGGCCTTTTATAAGCTTCTACCTGAAAAGATTGTCGCTGATAAGTAATATCCGTACCGATAGACATTTGCCCCAGAAGACCACTCTCTGGTAAGACAAATGAACCATTAAACGAACCAAAGGGATTGGTAATCCGGCTCTGGTTGGAAACCTCCTGACCATTTGTATTATACAGGACTACTTTCACTACTTGATTCGACCTTATGGTCGGCTCTCCATTGGCATTTCGACGAACAACAATCCCTTTAAAGTGGACTATCTGGCCTGGTCGATAGATGGAACGATCCAGGAAAAAACTAACTTCATCAGAAGAACCAGGGTTGGAACCGGAACCATAATTATTGAAATAGAAGTCTTGTAGATTGAGGGTATCATCAGTTAAAGTCAGTACCGGCAAAAAATTCCCCTTAGCTTCAGGTGCTCTCACTGCTCCATTTTCGTCAGACTTTGAATCGCCAATCTTGGTTTTGACCTGTCTCCCTTTGAGCCGGTCATAGCTTTGCTGATACCAATGCACCGTCACATCGACCAATGGAATACCACTTGTACGATTGAAACAAATCATCTCCGAGACACCGCCAAAATGACTGGAACTAAAAGCCAAATTCGAAATATAAACCGTGTTTACGGATATTGCATCTTGGGCAGCATCAAATTGTTCTGAAGACGACACCAGTAGGAAATAGGATCCCTTTGGTAAGGGTCGAATCATGAACTCAGTGGAGTGGAGTTTAAAATCAGCTGAATCTTTTAACTGTACCTCATCGACTGCAACAGTATGTCTCTCCAGGAGAAAAGGCAATTGTTGTTCATAAGGCAGCTCGAAAAACTGATCTTTTTCACTCTCGCTTACCTCAACCAACCGGTAGTGAATTTGATCCAAATTTTTATAGGACAAATTGACAAGCTGAGATTGCCCCGGAATTCCGGTTTTTTCAACTTGGATCTGCATCGATGGCATCTCAATCTGTTGAAGGAGCGACTGACATCGTATTGCACCGTCTGTGTTAGGAAAGGATTGAATGGTATTCTTGCAGGTCGTATGAGCCTTAGATAAAAAATCAAGTTGGAAATATAATGAAGCCAGATGGTGGCTAGATTCAGATTTAGAGTTACTATCTATTGAATTGTTAATCAGGTATATAATAGCATCCTTATAAAGCTCCTCTTTATTATCAATATTTGAATTTTCAAAGACATATGCTAACCTGCGAAGATCAAGTGTAACAGGATTATGAAGAATAGATAGTGCTTCCTGAAAGATCCGAATAGCCTGAAACCGATGATCCGCTGTGTCACGATCATCTAACTTCAATTGTATAAATTCAGCTCTTGGCAGAAAAAACTGATCACCCTTGAGCGAATAGATTTGTTGGCCTACCGGTACATTGTAAAACGTATTTTCGAAATGATCCAAACTTCTCAATACCACAAGTTCAAAGAGCGTTGGCGTAGAAGCACTGTCTCCGTCATTTGGATTAAGCAATGACTGGATATTATCGATCGTCAAATTGTTTAAGTCCACGTTAGCGATGGAATTCTTATAGTGCTCATCCGCCAGTACCATAAGGTCCTGTCCAGACATCAAATCAATTCTTTCCGGGCGAGTTTGCTGCGTCTTACGATCCTGCAGAATGTGTGCATTTTGCTGTAGGTATAGAACATAAAGCTCAGCTATATATGAATGCAGTATTTCTTTTGCAGGGCTCTCCAATAGCCTGAGTTCCTGCTCCATATTGTCAATAATGGTATCGAGACTCAAATCTTCCAGTTCGAGAATATATTTGTTTTCATATATGATCGATTTGATCTGTTCTATTCCATCTCCATTCTGAACCGCAATACGCTTGATCTCACGCACCACCGACAATCCACTTTTTGGCAAACCGGATTTTTCTAAAGAATCTACCTTTTGCCACATTTCCGAATAGGATGGATTTAGGGACTGATCATTGCTCACTATGGGTATCGTCTTGCAAGTGATTAGAAAAACAAGGGTTAGTATTGCAACCAATACTGCTGTATTTGCTTGTTGATTCATACAAAGTGATTTCATACATAGTGGACGCATTAGCGAGACCTTAATACATAAGCAGCTCTCACAATTAACAGTTAGTTAACGAATTAAAGTCCTTTTATCTTTAAAAAATCTATTGGGATCTACTACCTCAGGCAATGGAATACCCTCTTCAATATGACGAATCAATTCACCAGCCCAAAAAGGACCTAATGAAGCACCTTTGGTACCTAACCCGTTGAATAAAAATACCCGACTGGAGCGAAGACTTGGACCGATCACCGGTCTTCGATCCTTAATAGTGGGTCGAATGGCTGCCAGATGATCAACAATTTCAAATGGTACTGTAATCAATTCCTTCGCAAACAATGTCAATAGGGCAAGACCTTCAGTCGATGGTGTGTTATCACTAAAATGCCAACCATCCTTCGCACCAAACCAGAACAGCTCTTTTTCCAAAGGCGTCAAAAAATACTTCCTCTTGATCATTTTTTGAGGCTCCAATCCAGGTATTTTAATTTTAAGAATCTCACCTTTTGAAGGATTTAAAAAGATATCACCGGCAAAGAGGTCATTGAGAGCCAAGCTGGCACCTTCGGAGAGGATCAAATATTCGGCTTCTACATCTCGATAAGTGATACCACTTTTACTCAATATGCAATCTTTAATGTCAAAATTGGTTACCCTCAAAATGCCAGCTCTCGTGATCTTTTTTCGAAATGCCGCGATCAACTTAGGAATGTCAATTTGATAACTACCGGTCACTTCCGACCAAAGTCCCTTGAGGTCTAAATGGGACTTAAATTCGGCAAGATCCGGTCTTGGCAGGATATATCTATCATAATCTTCATCTGTTGATTTGGCCATCCAATCATTATGCGCTCGCTGATCTGGCAATTTCCTTATAATATTTCGTGCTGTAACAATCGGTATATTGAATTCTCTTTCGAATTCACCATAACACTCAAGTGCAACGTCAATCAATTCATCAAACATCCAGCTTTTGACGAACCGTCTACCCGTCACTGGATTGATGATGCCTGCTGCTATCTGACTGGAAGATCCATCATGGCCCTTGTCAATGATCATCACACTGCGGCCTCGCTTCAGCAAGAAATTCGCTACGAGAGTTCCTGCCAGACCCTGACCTACCACCAGGTATTGTACTTTAATGCTCATTATTGATTAAAAAGCGTGGTTCTTTGTTTTGCAGAAAAACTAGATACCACCAAATCATAGGAATGATCAATCATTTCGAAGATCATCGATTTAGATAAAGTGCCCTTGCAATCGACCGTATTCCAATGTTTTTTATTCATATGATATCCGGGTTTCACTTCAGGATGCCGGTCTCTCAAATTTAAAGCTATATCCGGGTCACACTTCAAATTGACTGCAACTGTCTCTGAATCGCGATTGGTCAATAGGAAGATCTTCCCTCCTATGCGAAACACCAGGGTACTTTCACCAAATGGCATGTCTTCGGTAACTCCAGCTTTTTTCAGGCAGTAAGTTCTCAGTTCCTCAATAGACATACTCTCGCGGCATCATCAGGTCATGAGTTGTTTCATCTGCTGCTGCAAGTTGAAGGCGGCTTCTTCAACCGCCTCATCAAAATTAGCTTCCTCATTGCTAGCATAAATAATCGATCTGGATGCATTCACAAGTAAACCAACGTCCCGATTACTTCCATTTTTAAAGACCGCTTGTAGGTCGCCACCCTGACTCCCCACACCGGGCACCAATAAAAAATGATTCGGCACTATTTGCCTGATCAATTTGAATGATTCCGGTTGTGTTGCTCCTACTACGTACATCATCCGATCATGATTTGTCCATGTCGAACTCGTTTCCAATACTAACTGATAAAAATATTGTCCTCTTTCGGTTTTCATAAACTGAAAATCCTGACTTCCGATATTTGATGTGAGTCCTAACAAAATTACCCATTTCTTGTCAAATTCAAGAAATGGGAGTACTGAGTCCCTGCCCATATATGGTGCAATAGTAACCGCGTGAAAAGGATATGTCTCAAAGAAAGTCCTGGCATATAGACTGGAAGTGTTACCAATATCTCCTCTTTTTGCATCCGCGATACTAAAATGGGTGTCAGGGATGATCTCTAGAGTTCGTTCAAGGGAAACCCATCCTCGAGTTCCTAATGCTTCATAAAAGGCAATATTAGGCTTATATGCTACACAGTAGTCTTTGGTAAGGGCTATGATTCTTTGATTAAACTCAAAGATCGGATCCTCATAATCAAGAAAAAATTTTGGAATCTTTTTTAAATCGCTGTCTAGACCGACACAAAGAAAACTCTGTTTAAGAGCAATCTGGTCAATGATATTTGCTCTTTCCATGAATAGCTACTCTTCATCAATGGACCTCACGCCATGAATTGATGCAACTTTTCCCCTTATGACATCCTCAATGCCCGCCTTTAGAGTCATACGGGTCATATTGCAATTGCTGCAAGCACCCAGCCACTTAATGAGAACGATACCTTCATCCGTTACATCGACAAGTTCAACATTACCTCCATCAACGGCAAGGTGGGGTCTTACCTGGTCCAGTGCTGATTCCACATCAGACATCAATTGCTCCTTTTTAGTCGTAATCACTGCCATAATAAGTCTACCTTATAAAAACGCAAATCTAATTCTTTATATCAACTGTGCGGGTTGGCTCCTGCATCTTATTTCTCATGTCTACGGCCGCCACGGTATTCTTTGCGATATCCATCCAAATCTCCTGCATCGATTTGTTGTCGGAAGCTATGATCGGACTGCCTGAATCACCTGACTCACGAATGGCTTCCACAATCGGCACCTGCCCCAGCAGTTTGGCATCGGCTTCGGTAGCCAAATATTGGCCACCTCCTTTACCAAATAAATAGTATTTCTGATCAGGAAGTTCCGGAGGGCTAAACCAAGACATGTTTTCGACCACTCCTAGAATGGGTACGTTCACCGAAGGCAGTCGAAACATGTTCATCGCTTTGATGGCATCGATCCAGGCCACTTTTTGCGGGGTAGTCACCATTACAACTCCAGTGAGTGGCACGGTCTGAACCAATGTCAATTGAATATCTCCGGTACCTGGAGGCAGATCGACCACCAAATAGTCCAACTCAGGCCAGGTACATTCCTCAATAAATTGCTTCATAATACCTGCTAATCGGGGACCCCTTAAGACCACTGCTTGATCTGGTTCAACAATAAAACCAATCGATATGATGCTGAGACCAGCCGCTTCCAATGGCACAATCTTTGGTTTTCCATGCACATCAACTAATTTCGGTTTCTGACCTTCCAATCCAAACATCGTTGGAATAGATGGACCATAAAAATCAGCATCAATCAAACCTGTGCGGTAACCCAGACGTTGAAGCCCAACCGCCAAATTGCTGGAAACCGTAGATTTTCCGACTCCTCCTTTTCCTGATGCTACTGCGATTATATTGGTTACTTGCTGTAAGATCCCCGGTGCTTTTTCACCGGCTCTCAATTGAGTTTCAAGATGTACATGTACATCTAATCCCGGAAATTTTCCATTGATGGCTGACATACAGGCAAAGTTGATGGAAGACTTTTGGTCCTGGTTCAGATTTTGGGTAAAGACCAACCTAATTTGTACCCGCTCTTCACTGATATCAATTTCACGGATTCGATGTGCTTCAACTATTGATTGAGCAATTAAAGGGTCCGGCACCAAGCGTAAAATATCAAGTAATTGACTTTTATCTACCTTCACTTGTTAAAAGTTTAAAATTTGCTGCACAAGATAAACAAATAGCCCCTTTACTTCGTTGCCATTAGGATGCATTTATCGGGCTAACATATTATAAGAAAGTTTCATACATTTGATCTCATGCATATCCATCACCATATCGACCAGTTGCCGGTATTCAAGAATGGCATAGTAACTTTTGGTTCATTTGATGGTGTCCACTTAGGTCATGTCGGCATTGTCGAGAAGATGAAGGAGTTGGCAGCTGAGATTGATGGGGAGACGATTGTAGTGACATTTTTTCCCCACCCACGTCAGGTAATCTATCCACAAGATAAAAGTCTTAAACTCCTTTCAACCAGATCGGAAAAAATTAGGCGTTTTGAAGAAACTGGCATTGATCATTTGGTATTTTGCCCCTTCACTATTGAGTTTTCACAGTGGCATCCTGATGAGTATATTGAAAAGTTCATTATCCAAAAATTTCATCCCAGTAAAATCGTAATCGGATATGATCACCGGTTCGGCTTAAATCGTCAGGGCAATATCGACTACCTGAGATCGTATGCGCAACAGGGGCATTTTGAAGTTTTCGAATTGCCGCAGCAAATGACCAAAGAAATTCAGGTCAGCAGTACACGTATCAGAAACTACCTTCAGGCTGCCGATATTGGCTTGGCCAATGAACTATTAGGGCACCCATACCTGATCAGCGGAATCGTGGTAAGAGGGCATCAAATTGGCGAATCTTTGGGCTACCCCACTGCAAATATTGCCATTGATGGCAACCTTAAATTAATTCCACCCGATGGCATTTATGCGGTCAGGGTTATTCACAATAACCGTCGGTATAGTGGAATGATGTATATCGGTACTCGGCCAACAGTCTCGACGGAGGGAAAAAAATCAATTGAAGTCAATATTTTTAATTTTAATGATGATATTTATAACGATCACCTAGTCCTAGAAATAATAAAATTTTTAAGACCCGATCAGAGGTTTCAAAATCTTGAGGCATTAAAGGTTCAGCTTGGACAAGATAAAGTGGAGGCATTGGAATATCTGAATTTCGACAAAACATCCAAAAACGAAGCCACCATCCTCATTTTAAATTATAACGGCCGTAAGCATCTGGAAAACTTCATGCCTGGTGTCTGGAGATTTAGCAAAGACTTTGAAATCACGGTGGCAGACAATGGATCTACAGACGACTCACTTGCTTTTTTGGAAAAAAACTACCCACAAGTCAAAATCATTAAACTTGCCAAGAATTATGGTTTTGCAGGAGGATATAATAGAGCGATAAAGAAAGTGAATTCGGAATATATTATCCTGCTGAATTCTGATGTGGAAGTCACCAATCAATGGGCTAATAAATTAATTGATTATATAAGAATGCATCCGGAAATTGGTGCGGTACAGCCTAAAGTTAAGTCCTATGACCGAAAAAGTACTTTTGAGTATGCAGGGGCAGCCGGAGGCTTGGTTGATAAGCTCGGATATCCCTTTTGTCAGGGAAGAATTTTATCTGAAGTTGAGGAGGATCTTGGACAATACGACCAGATAAAAGAGATATTCTGGACTACCGGAGCGGCAATGATTATTCGAAAAAATCTTTTTGAAAAAGTTGGCGGTTTTGATGCAGATTTTTTTGCTCATATGGAAGAGATTGACCTCTGCTGGAGATTGAAGCAATTTGGATACAAAATGTTTGTTTTTCCAACCGCTGTTGTTTACCACAAGGGAGGAGGTACTCTTTCTTATGAAAGTCCCCGGAAAACATATCTTAACTTTCGTAATGCTATGAGTCTTATTTTAAAAAATGAAAGAGGTTCAACCCTATTATGGCTCTTCACCCTTCGAGTCACTTTAGATATAATTGCCGGACTTCGGTTTTTGTTGGTGGGTGAAGTTGAAAATGCTTTTGCGGTTGCCAAAGCTCTGTCTTACAGTATTCTGCATTTTCCAAGTACCTGGGCCAAAAGGCAAAAAGTACTCCGTCAAAAGGGCAGGATGAAAATGGGGCCAGATAATACAGATGCCGGACGCTACCGAGGCAGTATTGTTTGGGAGTTTTTTATTAGAGGTCGAAGGAAGTATCAGGAGCTGCGTTATATTTCTAATAAATTCTTATGAAAAATCAATCCAAGATCATTTATCATGACCAGGAAATAATTATCGTAAATAAGACAGCGGGCATCGCGACGGTAGCTGATCGGTTTGATGCTCATTTACCGTATCTTCTAAAATGGCTTAACCAGCAATTTGGTCCAACTTTCACGGTGCATCGACTCGACACTAATACATCAGGGCTGATCTGTTTCGCGAGAAATCCCGAGGAACAAAAGAGACTCTCTCTGGCTTTTGAAAACCGGATCGTCACAAAGAGATATAAGGCTATAACCCTTGGCACTCCGCAACCTGAGGTGGGTATTATTGATGCACCAATATTCAAATCAGAAACTAGCAATCAGGTCACTATTTCGCCTAAGGGAAAAAATGCAATAACCCACTATAACGTAGAGGCCACATTTGGTAGTTTTTCACTGGTCGATCTTTGGATTGAGACAGGTAGAACTCATCAGATCAGAGTGCATCTTATGCACATTGGAAATCCTTTGTTAGTTGACCCACTTTATGGCACCCAGGATACTTTTTTCCTATCGAGTATTAAGTCAAATTTCAGAGGCGATCGAACTGAAGAAAGACCCCTATTAAGCCGCACTCCCCTTCATGCATATGAGTTAACCATTCCAATGAATGACGGTAGTGTTAAAACCTTTAAGGCCGAACTACCAAAAGACATGCATGCAGTGCTCCATCAGCTGAATAAGGTACATAGCAGACGCCGGCAAAGATAGATCCCAGGAAAATGTCAATCAAGGCAGATATAATCGATTGCGCAAAACTTTAGCGCACGCAAATTTGCTATTTGATATTGTTGAAGAATCAAAATCACTGCTGTATAGAAAGATATTCAGAGATCTCCGTAACTGCTATGTATGAAAGCAATACATTGAAATTGGCGATACACCAGGCTTCCAGTTTCTTGATCTCTTCTTTCGTGAGTCTGGCGAGCGATTTTCGGAGTTCTTTGCGGAATATCCGTTGATCAAAACTTACCTTCTCCAAAATGATTTTACTGTATGACAACCATGACATGCGCTTTTGCATCGGCGTTGGATTTTTATTGATTCTCAGACCTTAAACGAACTATCCACCACGGAGATTATGAAGTTACAAAAAGTTATTTGAATTTTAACTTTTTACCCGATTTTTCTCGCTGCTTTGTGTGCTCTTTAATCAACTCCTTTTTACTGTGTCGTTTGCGGTCCCCCAACAGCTTCTCGATCAAGTCGGGTCTATTTAATTTCTCCAGTTTTGATCGAATGCTACTCCAGTTTTCTGCCTTATACCAAAAGAAAAAGAGGTGCTGGTTTTTCTTGTCTTTCTTGGACTTGGCAGTATAAACTGGCTTCAGGGTATAGGGGTGAATACCGGAATAGTAGATCACCGTAGCCACTGTCATTGGGGTTGGAGTAAAATCCTGTACTTGCTCAAGATGGAATCCCATTTCTTTGGTCTCAGCCGCCAGATTTGCCATGTCCTTTTCCTCACACCCCGGATGGCTGGAGATAAAATAGGGGATCAGTGGCTGATTTAATCCATGTTTTGCATTAATAGAATCGTATTTGGCCTTGAACGCATGAAAATGCTTGAACGATGGTTTTGCGCATCATTCTTAATGTGTCATCTGATGTATGCTCCGGTGCTACTTTAAGGCGCCCATTGATGTGGTTGCATACAACCTGCTCCATGTACTCATCTAAACTATCGTCAGCATTTTTATTGTATGAATCTACCAAAAGGTCATATCGGATACCACTACCGACAAATGCCTTTTTTACCTTGGGGTGAGCATCAACTTTGCGATAGAGGTCTGTCATCTGCTTATGGCTGGTATCCAGATTACTGCAGATAACCGGATGTATGCATGATGGGCTTACACAACGGTCACAAATGGATTGCACCTTTCCTTTCATCTTGTACATATTGGCTGACGGGCCTCCCAGATCACTAATGTAACCCTTGAAGTCAGGCATCTGGGTGACTTGCTCCACTTCTTTTAGTATCGACTCTTCAGACCGGCTGGAAATGAACTTGCCCTGATGAGCTGATATGGTACAAAAACTACAACCTCCAAAACAACCACGATGCATATTAACACTAAATCGAATCATTTCATAAGCTGGGATAGAGCCCCTCTTGTCATACTTAGGATGGGGTTGTCTGGTATACGGCAAATCGAATGACTGATCAATCTGAGCTTCTGACATAGGAGGGTAAGGTGGATTGATTATCAAGATATCTTCACCAATGCCTTGAGTCAGTCGATTAGCCCTTATCTTATTCGACTCCTGTTCGACATGTTTAAAATTGGCTGCATACGCTCTCTTATCTTTAAGACACTGCTCGTAACTCGATAGCTGAACAGTTTCCCATTGTTTATTTATTGGCAGTTCCTTAGTCTTAGGTTGAAGGAAAGCGGTCTGAGGAATGGTTCTTAAAGATGTGAAAGGAACCCCTTTTTTTAACAAGCGTAAGATCTCACGAAGAGGCATTTCACCCATGCCATAAACTAGAAGATCAGCTCCACTTGATTTTAAAATACTGGGCATGAGTTGATCGCTCCAATAGTCATAGTGCGTGACTCTTCGCAATGATGCTTCAATGCCCCCGATGATTATGGGTACATCCGGGTAGATATCCTTTAAGATCTTGCAGTAGACACTCGTTGCGTAGTCCGGTCTGAAGCCAGCGACACCCCCGGGGGTATAAGCATCTGTAGATCGTTTTCTGAGTGCCGCCGTATAGTGATTGACCATCGGATCCATGCAACCACCACTTACTCCAAAAAACAACTTCGGTCGTCCCATCTTCTTAAAATCACGCCAGTCGTCCTGCCAGTTGGGTTGAGGCACGATTCCGATCCGAAATCCTTCACTTTCAATAATGCGACCAATCACTGCATTTCCAAAAGCTGGGTGATCGACATAGGCATCACCTGATATTAGCACCACGTCCAATTCGTCCCAACCACGTTGTTCAATCTCCTTTTTAGTAATAGGCAACCAATCCGTTATAGGTCTTTTTTGCATAGCTCTAAGGTACGGCAAATCTAATCATGGTGCAGAAACAGGGAGGAAACAAAATTTTCACCCGGTAGATACTTAACATGAAGCAAGGCTCAATACGACAGTCTAGTGGTTGAAGAAACACAAAACCTTATTAGTTGACCAGGTACTTTCTTACTTGATTTTACGCATTCTCAAACTCTCAGGCGTAACTTCAAGATACTCATCATCTTTGATGTATTCCATGGCTTCTTCCAGAGAAAACACAATTTTTGGTGCTATTTTAATCGCTTCATCAGCACCTGAGGCTCTCATATTTGTCAACTTCTTGCCTTTGATCACGTTCACATCGAGATCATTGTCACGATTATTCTCGCCAACCACCTGACCTTTATACACCTTGTCTCCGGGTGCCACAAAGAATTTTCCACGATCTTGCAGTCTATCGAGGGCAAATGCCAAGGCCTGGCCCATCTCCATAGAAACCAGAGATCCGTTGAAACGACCTGATATCTCACCTTTAAAGGGCGCATAGTGTTTAAAACGGTGATTCATCACAGCCTGACCGGTTGTTGCAGTCAGTACTCGGCTTCTCAGACCAATCAGTCCCCTTGATGGAATCTCAAACTCCAGATGTTGCACATCACCTTTAGGTTCCATTTTTTCCAACATACCTTTCTGTTGAGTCACAAGTTCGATCGCTTTTCCCGCAAAGTTCTCCGACACATCAACAACTAATTGTTCGATGGGTTCATGTTTGATCCCATCTATTACTTTCATGATCACTTGTGGTTTGCCTACCTGCAATTCATATCCCTCTCTTCGCATTGTCTCAATAAGGATCGAAAGATGCAAGATGCCCCGCCCATATACATTGAATTTATCTTCGGTATCAGTTTCCTCGACTCTGAGTGCCAAGTTCTTTTCAGTCTCCTTAAACAACCGGTCTCTTAAATGGCGCGAGGTCACAAATTTTCCTTCCTGGCCGTAAAAAGGAGAGTTGTTAATAGTGAAGAGCATGCTCATGGTAGGCTCATCCACCTCAATTCGAGGCAAGACTTCCGGATTTTCGACAGATGCAATCGTATCCCCTATTTCAAAATCTTCGACACCCACGATGGCGCATATATCTCCGCTTCTAGCACTTTTTACACGAGTACGCCCGAGTCCCTCAAAGACGTACAATTCTTTGATACGCACCTTTTTCTTTACCCCTCCTTTCTTGCAAAGCAAATAATCACCACCTTCATTCAAATCACCTCGAAACACCCTGCCTATCGATATTCTACCGACGAAACTCGAGTAGTCCATTGACGTAATCTGCATTTGGGCATCCCCTTCCACATAGGGTGCCTGTGGAATCTCACTGATCACACAATTAAGTAAAGGTGTAATGTCTTCAGTACGCTGGCGCCAATCATAACTCATCCACCCCTGCTTTGAAGAACCAAAAATAGTCTCAAAAGCCAATTGAAAATCAGCTGCTGCAAGGTTAAACATCAGGTCAAATACCTCTCCCTGTACATCTTCGGGCTTGCAATTTTTCTTATCAACTTTATTGATCACAACGATGGGCTTTAGTCCGAGTTCGATTGCCTTACTCAAAACAAACCTGGTTTGTGGCATGGGCCCTTCAAAGGCATCGACCAGGAGCAACACTCCATCTGCCATCTTGAGTACACGCTCTACCTCACCTCCAAAATCGGCGTGTCCAGGTGTATCAATTATATTAATCTTAACCCCATTGTAGCTCACCGAGACGTTTTTCGAAAGTATCGTGATACCCCGTTCTCGCTCCAACTCATTACTGTCTAAGATCAGGTCGCCACTATCTTTACGACTATCAATAGTTCGGCAAACTTCTATGATCCTGTCAACCAAGGTGGTTTTACCATGATCGACGTGGGCGATAATGGCAATATTTCGAATATCCTGCATATACCTAATCTGATAAAAAGTCGGCAAAGGTAGTTAAAGCCAGCTTGCTGCACAAGATCTGTTCGAAATATCAATTCACTTAAATGTCTGCTCAAGAAAATTGCAATGCAAGGTCCCGGTCCTTCCTTTAGTGAGTCATCACAGCAGGATCAAACAATAAGGGGAAAAACTGTCCTTCCATCTTCTGCCCTTTGGGTACCACGGGTACCCCTTCGAGAAGCGGATCATTACTATCAGAATAGGTGCCGTCGGCAAAAACATTTAAGACAAAGGCCCTCCGAGAACGCTCAGATCGATTCTCATAAGATCCATGAATTAACAATGGATGATGAAAGGTGCCATAACCCATTTCCATCTCTATAGGTATTGCATTAAAATTTACCCTTTGTTCTTCGGTTAGATGGGTTAGCAGTCCATCCATCTGGCCAGCCAACTCTGGCTTTTCCAACAAACCCCAACGATGACTCCCCGGCACATAATGCAAACATCCATTCTCCAGATCCGCATCGTCCAACCCAACCCAACAAGTCAAATGTCGCATTGACTTCGTTCTTGTCCAGTATGAATAATCTTGATGCCAGGCTACTACCCCACCATGCTTGGCCGGTTTACTAAACAGTTGGTCATGCCAAAACCTGACAGGGAGATCTCCTAACAACTGACTGGCTGGCACCACGAAGGCAGGATTCCATAAAACATCGTGAAATCCTTGAGTAATCCTCCAATGGCCCAAAGAGTGGAAGAGGATTTTGTCAGGATCACCAGATTCATTTGACGAAAACTCATAAAACAAGTCGTGCCCTGGATGAGAAGGATCAATAACCTCCTCCAGATCCATCCGAAGTTGGTTGATCTGCTGTTGCTCGAGGATCTTTATATTGGATAAATAACCATTTTCTTCGAAAAAGTCAATTTGTTCATTAGTTAACTTATACTGCTCCCAGTCACTTTTAAGCGTTGGTGTTGTAAATAGATCAGACACCAGAGAATGTATCTTTGAAAGATCCCGTTCGGCCATTTTACATAATATTTTATTACTTCGAATGTAATAAATAATTTATTAGCCCCCAGTTCCCAATCTTTTCAAAATGCGAGGAAGTCCGGACACAAAACCAGGTGCAATGAAATATGAAAGTTTTTCAACTCAAGAGTAAGTCAAACCTCTCCACCTTCCGGGCCATAAAAGAAGACCCAGGTGCAAAAGTCATCGGTGAAATTCGAAAAGCGATGTTCATCTCCAGCTTTGAAAAAAATAAAATCACCTGGAGCAAAGACCGTCCGCTCGGCTTTGTTTAAGAACACTCCCAAACCACTGATAATCACATACACTTCATCCCTGGAGTGTGGTGATTGCAAATCGATCTTACCCGGCTGGTAAATCTCAACTTCAAGGGATCCATGCCTAAAGATGGTAGTAAATTTCTCGTTTTGAGTTTTCAACTTACGTAATGCACTGTCGGGTGTCTTATGTACCATCATAATCTATCTGTCATTTCTGTATTTAGTGCATGCACTTGATCAGTCTATTTTCGCAGCTTTCGAAATAGGAATTGGACTTCTCTTTTCGAATTCGATATTCTAGCCTTTAGATTGTCCGCTTCATCATACTCGTAATCAATGTTGGTAGGAAAATCATGTTTTGGATTAATCGATTCAAAACTTAAATGATCCCATTTAACAATTTCGAATCTTACCGGGCTACGATTGTGTGCTACTACCGCCTCATAAAAATATCTGTTTCCGCTGGCAAATATTCTTAGGTCTTCAATAAATACCGTATCTCTAGCTTCCATAATCCACCCTTTGCCCGAAAAGAGGGAATCTGAAAGCCGCGTCCATTCTTCAAATGCCTGCTGGCCAATCTTGGTATCAGTCCTCTCCCACTTTCCAAGTATCCATTCAAAACCCATAAGGTCAAGGGACTGAGCTTTTACTGTAAAAAAATTAAGAAACATGAAGACTGCAACAAAACACATTTGAATCCAAAGATTCATACTTACTTTCTTTTAAGGCACTTTCACAATAACATACAACTTAATTACATCGCAATTCTCTGTCTTTATTGGCCAATTCAGGATAAGCAACCAAACTCAATGAAACCTAAAAAGTTTTCATGAATTAATCATTGAGAATCGAGCAACTGGTCGGATTTAAAGACCAAATGAACATATGGGTTCAGCCCCTTGCCCAGTTCAATCTTTGGCAAACTGACAATTGTAAAATATTCGAGCATACGTGTTACCACAAGAATCCCTAATTTTGTGCCATAAAACAAGCAATCATGGTCAACATCAATAATATACTACTACTACTTTTCATCATTCTGGGATGTAATGGACCTCAAACACCAATGTCGGAGCCAAGTCCGTCTGAAAATTTATCGTTTGAATGGGAAGTTGATCGATTTGCCGACATACGGGTGCTCCGCTATCAAATACCTGATTTTGATCGTTTGTCCTTGAGTCAAAAAGTTAGTGTACTATTTAACCCAGGCTGGATTGGCAGGACGTGATATTATGTACGCTATGAACTATCGCCACAACATAGAGATTCGAAAGGCATTTGATCAAATAGTTGCCAATTATGGTGGAAATCAGAACTCCGATGATTGGAAGAACTTTCTGACGTATGTCAAGCGGGTCTGGTTTTCTAGCGGTATCCATCACCACTATAGTAATCAGAAATTTAAACCCCGGTTTAGTCGAGAGTTTTTAGACATTCTACTTAGCGAGACCAATACCACCTTGTCTAATGAAGCGAAGGAAGCAATATTTGACTCAAACCTCGATGCCAAAAAAGTAAGTCTCAATTCCGATTCCGATCTAATAGCATCTTCTGCTATTAATTTCTATGCTCCGGGGGTTACCGAACGGGAAGTTACCGAATATTATCAGAAAATGAGCGTTGAAAACGATCAGCAACCTTTGTCCTACGGCCTCAATAGTCGGGTCGTGAAAGGAAGTGATGGGATGATCATGGAAGAAACCTATCGTTCCGGTGGTCTTTATGGGGCAGCTATCAATGAAATAATTCGTTGGCTTGAAATGGCAGTTGAAGTTTCCGAAAATCAAAGGCAGGCTGACGCGCTTAGACTGCTCATACAATATTATCGTACAGGTGATCTAAAAACCTGGGACGATTATAATGTAGCATGGGTGCAAGCCACCGAAGGAGATATTGACTATATTCAGGGTTTTGTGGAAGTTTATAATGACCCGATGGGTTATAAAGGCTCATATGAAAGCATTGTGCAAATCAATGATTTTGAAGCTTCTAAACGTATGAAAGTGTTGTCTGATAATGCACAATGGTTTGAAGACAATTCAACCATTTTGGACCAGCACAAAAAGAAGACCGTGGTTGGCATCAGTTATAAGGTTGTGAATGTTGCCGGCGAAAGTGGAGACGCCTCACCAAGCACTCCAATTGGTGTCAATTTACCAAATGCCAATTGGATCAGGGCTAAATATGGCTCGAAATCAGTCAGCTTGGGTAATATTATAGATGCTTACGATCAGGCCAGCGGACCGGGAATGCTTAGTGAATTTGCCCATGATAAGGAGGAAATAGAAAGGTCAGAAAAACATGGCGGCTTAGCAGATAAATTAAGCACGGCTTTGCATGAAGTGATCGGACATGCCTCTGGACAGATTGAAACAGGGGTGGGCACACCTAAAGAAACCTTAAAAAATTACAGTTCTACGCTGGAAGAGGCCCGAGCCGACATCATTGCTCTCTACTTTATAATGGATCCCAAAATGGTCGAATTAGGCCTGTTACCAGACCTGGACGCAGCAAAAGCTGAGTACGACAATTTTATCAGCAATGGTCTCTTGAAGCAACTTCGTAGACTGAAACCCGGCGAAGAGATTGAAGAATCACATATGCGTAATCGCCAACTTATATCAGCTTGGGCATTTGAAAAAGGTCAGCCAGATAATGTAATCGAAAAAGTACTGCGGCAAGGGAAAACATATTACAATATTAATGACTATGATAAGTTGAGAAATCTCTTTGGTGACTTGCTGCGTGAACTACAACGGATTACTTCTCAAGGAGACTTTGAGGCAGGCCAGGCTTTGGTCGAAAACTATGGAGTCAAAGTAGATCTTTCGATTCACCAGGAAGTTCTCGAACGGGTTAAAGATCTGGATATCGCCCCTTACTCTGGATTTGTCAATCCAGAATTGGTACCTGAATTGGGTAGCAATGGAGAGATCGTAGACGTCAAAGTGACTTTCCCTGCAAGTTTTGTAGAGCAAATGTTGAAATATAGTAAAGACTTTTCCTTCTTATAAATGAACGCTCATTCAGGAAGTTTGCATTAGCGCACCAGTTCAGGCTTTGATACTTTTGGAAAAGACTTCTTCCTTAACCGGGCCATAGGTTCTTGATGGAAAGCAAGAATTAGGAAACCTTTTTCGTAAGGGTATTACAACTCTTCCAACCAGGCAGAAAAATGTCTCAAAAAAGGTGCCTCCTTTACGATTCTTAAACCTCTTAAGGTCTCACGATTTTCCCAAACGCTGGCAATTACTTCGATCATGTAATCAAAATGACTTTGGGTATATACCCTGCGTGGAAAAGCCAGTCTGACCAGCTCCCTCCTGGCAGGTATCAATACTCCTGCTTTATCGTATTTTCCGAACATCAATGACCCAAGTTCTACGGATCGTATTCCTCCTTCACGATATAACGCATTGACCAGAGCCACTCCCGGAAACTCCTTGGCTGAAATATGTGATACGAAACTTGCCGCGTCAAGAAACACAGCGTGTCCACCCGCAGGTCTCACTACCGGCACATCCAGTTCAATCAGCTTTTTCAACATGTATTCAATGGTTGCATGGCGATATTCCTGATATTCTGACTGCAATGCCTCATACAAACCTACGGCCGTAGCCTCAAGATCACGACCAGCCAAACCACCATAGGTTGGAAATCCCTCCTGGAGAATTAACGCGTTTCGAAAGTCCTCAGCCCAAGCATCATCCCGGCACACAAAAAATCCTCCAATGTTAGCCAGCCCATCTTTTTTCAAACTCATGGTGGCTGCATCAGCATATGAAAACATCTCTCTGGCAATATCGATCAGTGAGTAATCGCGATAGCCTTCTTCATTTCTTTGAATGAAGTAGGCATTTTCGGCAAATCTACACGCATCAATGATTAACGGTACTTCGTATCCCCGCAAAAGTTTTTTTGCCTCCCTGATGTTTGTCATTGACACCGGTTGGCCCCCTCCGGCATTATTGGTCACGGTAATCATTGCAAAGGGAATATTCGAATGACAGTCTTCTAACAATCGTTTTAGCTTACCTAAATGAATATTTCCCTTAAAGGGAAAATCGTCATCAAGCTTTGCCGACTCCTCACAGGGTAGGTCAATCGCACTTGCATTTGCAAACTCCAAATTTGCTCTGGTCGTATCAAAATGATTGTTATTTGGAATTAACTGTCCGGCTTGTACCCAGGTTAATGCCAACAAGCGCTCAGCTGCCCGTCCCTGATGAGTTGGAAAGATATGTTTCATCCGGGTGATATCATGCACCGTCTCTTCAAATCTCTTCCATGAACGACTGCCCGCATAGCTCTCATCACCCAGCATTAGTGCTGCCCATTGTTGTGCAGACATTGCTCCGGTGCCACTATCCGTAAGTAAATCAATCATACAGTCCTCGGCATCAAGGAGAAAGACATTGAAATGAGCTTCCTCAAGTCTAGCAATTCGTATTTCTTTTGTAGTGCTCTTCAGAGGTTCGGTCATTTTGATCCGAAATGGTTCAAATATCGTTTTCATCAAAATATATTTATGGTGCGATAAAAAGAATGAAGACTGCTCATGTGGTTGAGAGCAGATTATTACAAAGCTGTAAAAAACTAGCAGTCCTAAATTAAAAGCAAGGAATGACGATCAAGCGAAACAGAAAAATGCGCGACCTAATTGGTAACAAGATGTGTAGTTGATTCACTTTACAAATATAACAAAACAGGAGACATGAACCTGTCATTGTCATCTGAAATACAAATGTTTTGGAAAGGACTTATTTCACATAAAAACTACCATTTCAGCAACTTTAAATTTGAGCAAGGTAGTCTCAGGATTCTCAATATCTAAATGGGAATTCCCATAAGAGATTCCTGTTTTTAATTTGAATTTTGTTAGTCTAGTATTCATCTCTTTCGCATTAATTCGCGTAGAAAGAATTCGGCCATTTGAATATCTGTTTTTCTTCTTCAGGTCGCCTGTCCAACCATGACCTCCACCTATTACCATCACCAATTCATGCCTGACATTTACTTTTTCCAGTGCATTTGCCAGACCTTCTGCCTGACTGACTGATACAAAGGGATCGTTGTCACCCTGAAAAATAAGTACGGGTGGATCAGTCCCATCAATATACGTCAACACGGACATCTTTTGAAGGGTGGATTCATCAGGGTTGGGACTCCCAATAAAATCGGCCATCACCTCACTTAGTGGTTTTTTGTAGTATTGCATTACCTCCTCTTCCACCTGCGCACTTAGCTTTGCTCGAGTTTGGGTGAAATCAGAAGCACCGAAATAACTCACTACTGCTTGCACCCGACTTGAAAAGTCTGGAGAGCCACCGTCACCCTCTAGCTCATCAATACCACCAGTACTGCCTACCATTAAGGCAAGGTAAGCTCCGGCAGATTCACCCATGACACCAATCCGATTCGGGTCTATGTTTAGCTCAATTGCATTTTTCCGCAGGAAACGAACAGCAGCCTTGGCATCCTGGACTTGTGCAGGCCAGGCAAACTCAGGCGCAAACCTGTATCCAACGGATATTCCAACAAAACCCAAATCGGCAAACATCCGAATCCAATGGTGGCCATGCCACTTGTCTCCTGCCTGCCAGCCTCCTCCGTGAAAAAATAGAATAGCAGGAAACGGACCGGTAACGTCTTTTGGTTGGATCAAATCAAATTTCAGCTCAACACCTTTCGAATGACCATAAACTATATCATTTCTTATCGTATCCTCTTTATGTTGTTGAGCCCGTGCCGATTCCGGTTTCATGCCGAAGAGAATCATCATCACACTAATCATGTAAAACATTTGTCTCATGTTGACTCGATTACACTTAATTACCCCAATAATTAGATCTACAGTTTCAAAGATGAGAAACTGTGTTCACACTTCTTGTGGAATATTCCCATAGTAAAGTCTTAACACTGGCCATATCCTGTGCGTAGCGCCCACAAATTAGTGAACGATGACTCAATCCTGAGGAGGTTCGTGTTATTGAAAAAGCATGCATTTGCCAGGCACCCAAGTGTAGCAAGGCCAAATGTGCCAACGGGTCTTCGTAAAATAATTACGTTTCGTTGTCCTGATTCATTTCCGTTTTCAATTGAATTTTCATTTGCGAGACGCTACATAATTTTTCTAAACCATGCATAATAACCCAGGCAAATACCTGCAACTAAAGAAAGCCCAGAAAGAATATCAAACCAGATGGGATCGCCGGTTATCCCGGCACTGATAAGATAAATCGTTTCGTGGAAATTATGAACGACAAAACAGTAGGTACCGGTGAAGCGTCTTGCCCGATGAAATAGCAGATAATATTCCGGCTCCAACCGCAGCCAAAAATGTCAACAAACCTCCGATAATAAGTTCCGAAGGTTGACTTGTTGAGCATCGGATACCATGAAAAATATATTCTTGAACAAGCGTTGTTAAAAGTACCAAACTCAATTCTCCAATAATCACACTTAAAATAATTGCGGACCACTTTTTCATCACCGTCAGTTAGATTTGTACAGTACCGTATATTGCATAATGCAATCTCTCCAAAAAAATTTAGCAAGCGACAATACTATTATGCCAAAGACCACTTTCTGCATGTAAATACCTATTTCCATTAGTCCTCAAAATACTCATATTGATCAGGATAAATCCATTCTTGGCATAAATAACCTCCGCATCAATCCACTAAGGGCTATTTTTAATTATGGGGCAAAGTGCAAAGAACATACTTGGCCATTTCGCTTTTTGGGTGATCATCATGTTTGCCTATGCCATATCTGAATTTGGTTACACCAGCAATTTTCGTACTGCGCTTCTCTTTGAGTTGGCCTATTTACCCAGCAGGCTTCTGGCAGTGTATTTCAACTGGTTTTTCCTGATTCCCCATCTTCTCTATCGCGATCGAATTCTTTCATATTTAATATCACTTGGGGTCTTTCTCTTTTTAATAGCTATTGTACAGCGTTACTTATTGATACAGTACATCTATCCGGTTCTCTTTTCTGAATGGGCAAACAATTCGTCGGCAGAAAGTATCTTCTTTCGCATTTTTCAAAGTGTGGTGGTCATCGCATCACCGGTTGCATTCTCCACAGGTATCAAGATATTTTCTGATTGGTATCTTCAGAGATCACGCGAGAAAAAATTGGAAAAAGAAAAAATTGAAACAGAACTCAAGTACCTGAAAGCCCAAATAAATCCACATTTTTTGTTTAACACCCTAAATAACCTTTACGGACTATCTAGCGAAAAATCAGAACGTGTCCCGGAATTAATTTTAAAGTTATCAGACTTTCTAAGTTATTCCCTGTATGAAAGTCAACAGAAAGAAGAAAGCAGTCTTGTAAAAGAAATGAATCTCGTAAAAGACTATGTGCAGCTTGAGACTTCGCGTTATGAGGAGCGGGTAAAAGTCATCTGGGAAGTTGATTACTTAAATACAAAAGAAATGACGGTACCCTCTTTTCTATTTATACCTCTGGTCGAAAATGCTTTTAAACATGGTGTGAGAGAGGCACTGAAGCAAACTGAAATCAAGATTACTCTGAAATGCACGCTGACCGCAATAAAATTCGAAGTCACAAATTCCTTGATTCGTGCACCGACCACACATGATGATACTGGTGGTATTGGTTTGCAGAATCTACGTAGACGACTTGACCTTTTAATACCTGGACAATACCGTTTATCTACCATGATAATAGGCTCGACATTTCATGCATCGCTTAAAATAGATATCCATGCTAAAAAAATATAAAGTCTTAATCGTTGATGATGAGCCCGTAGCTCACCGAATCATTCAGAGATATCTGGATCATTTTCCAGGATACGACACTGTCGGTTTTTGTCAAAACGCCTTTGAAGCCCGTGCTTATCTTCTGAATTATGACATTGATCTCATGTTCCTGGATCTGGAAATGCCTCGGCAGAAAGGGCTAAACTTTATTAAGACTCTCAAGAAACGACCAGAGATCGTCATTGTCACGGCCTATCGCGAGTACGCTGTCGAAGGCTTTGAGTTAGAAGTACTGGACTACCTACTCAAGCCGGTCGCATTAGATCGGTTTACTAAAGCACTGAATAAATTCAGAGATTTAAAAAATACTCCAACCAGGAGTCTGAGGGGTGATTACATCTTCTTGTTTTTTGATCGTAAATCTGTGAAAGTCAGACTTGACGAAATACTATTTCTTGAAGGTCTAAGTAATTATGTTCGCATTAAATTGATTACCTCGACGATCGTCGTGTACTATACAATGTCTAAAATATTGGAGAAACTTGATGACCGTTTCATTCGCGTGCACCGTTCATTTATCATCAATAAAGACAAAATCCAGGCTTTCACTAAAGATCACATAGAGATTGGAGATAAGATCATTCCAATAGGTAAGTCATATCGTGCAGAAATAGAAGAACTATTCTCGAGCATCTCCTAATTGAGACCTGGAGATGAAAACTTTTATATCTTCCTCTTCGTGCTTACCTCCTGCGTACTTGGATTTTTCTTCCCTCGGGGCCTATCCTTATTGGATAACTCCCATTCAACTCTTTCTAACAATACCTCAAAGTCAAATTGAGTAACCATTCGGTCTTCTCTATCGGGAAACATTTTTTTGAATGGAAATTTATGATTGACCTTGATGCCCAATTTGTAGAAAGCGGACAAGAGCTGACCGCTCGACAGCCGGGCAGGCACTCTCAGTGATACCGAAGGATAGATTCCACCCTCCCAGTTGGGGACTAGCCAGGGTGTCACCTCTGGATATACTTGAAGGTCACGTTCGATCAGCACTTTGCGCGTGGGCAATTTGTGGTTTCTGGTCCACCAAAGATCTTTGACGTCCTCCATGGCTGCAAAGGTCTCCTCATTGGTACTAACGGCTCCAAGGCGACAGAGGCTTTCATCAATCAGTTGAGTCATGGCCTGATCATACGGAAGATCACTCTTCAATGCTTCGATGCCCAAAGTGATCCCCAAAACATTTGAATAAGCATCTTCGACCGAAAAACTAGAATAGCGTTCGGGTATCATCGGTACCATCGAAGCTCCAAACCAAGTCGCTATCTCATGCCAAACCGAAATGTCATATGCAATGGCACCTGCCAGCAAACGGGTATCAAATACCGAAAGTTCGCATGAAAGATTGAGTTGCAATGACTTCGCTCCTCCTTCGTACCGGAGTGGTAATATAGATTCTCCCGTACCCTTTAAAGCCTCAATCTGTAAAAATAAATAGGCAGTCCAGTCAGCCTGGTCTCGTACATGTCCTAGATCAATAAAACCACCCCTGGCCGTGTAAATGATGCCATTTCCTTCTTCCTGACTCCCTAGATACCGATGTTCGCCTAATTCACTAATGCTGATAATCTGGGTCACTTTCACCAGCGGTAGACCAACCATTTTGAGGTTAGAACCAAATGAGCAGCAGGTTCGTATGATGCGAGGTGGTACTTTTTCCATTTCCGGGTATTCCAATACGGGAGCAGTTGCCCACAATGAACTCCCTTGGATAAGCAATAAAAGAAGCAAGGGGGTTAACCCCTTCTTTGCCACTGTGGCATACCAAATTCTCAAAATATGATAGTGAACTGTTCTCTCCAAAGTTTGGCTTTTTTAAGATCACAGGATGGATTCATCCAAGTGAAAAACACAGACTAAACAACCTTCAAACGAAAGCGCGGCAAAGTTATGATAATGAGTGACCTTTTATTAAGAATTATTGTGAAGTTAGTGAAGACACCGCTTACCTCAGACTCACGGTGTGCCATCACTCAGGCGGCCAGAGTGAAGATCTAAACATTCAAAAAAGTTTTAATCTTACGGTCAAGTGGATAAGCTACCGACCGAATGAGCTAAGAGCTTTCAAATTCATCTCCATAAAATTTCTAAAAATTGGATGGGAACGCTTATTTTGGCATCTTGAGAATATCTATTAAAAAACACTGAAATGCCCGATCCTACATCTCATCCATTACACTATAGATTCCTAATCGTCGCACTCTTTCTGCCGTTGCCGCTTTTTTCACAAACTCCCACTCTGTCAAAGGCTGTCGCGCTCACAACTGCAAACCCCGAATCAGTAGGAATGTCATCAAGTCGGCTTGCACGAATCGACCAAATGTGTCTAGATGCGATCGAAAATCAGGAGGTCCCCGGTATCGTTGCACTGGTCGCCAGGCACGGAAAAATTGTCTTCCATAAGGCATTTGGACAGGCAACGGCTGATGGCCGGGTTCAGAAAAACGATGACATTTTCAGAATTGCATCCCAGAGTAAAGCAATTACCTCTACCGCCGTTATGATGTTATGGGAAGAAGGTAAATTCCGACTGGATGACCCAATATCTGATTATATCCCGGAATTCAGGAATCCTCAGATTTTAGCAAATTTTCGTTATAGTGACACATCATATACAACCACTCCCGCCGATAAAGAAATTACAATTCGTCATTTACTCACACATACCTCTGGTCTGGGATATGGTATTATCGATGGAGACGAGCGATTCAAAATGATTTATCAAAAGGCCGGAATCACCGATCTTTTTAGCACACAGCCTGTCACTATCAAAGAAAGTGTTTTAAAATTAGCTAACCTACCTCTGCATCACAATCCTGGAGAAAAATATACCTATAGCGAAGGTCTCGATGTCTTGGGATACTTTATCGAGGTCATTTCAGGCCTGTCATTTGACGAATTTTTAAGAACCCGACTATTTGATCCTTTGGGCATGAGCGACACTTATTTCTATCTCCCTGATTCAAAGGCTAAAAGGCTTGTTGCAGTACAGCAACGATTAAATAATGAGTGGAGCCAGTACCCGGTGACCTTCTATGACACCGATTACCCCATAAAAGGGGCAAAGAGTTTCTATTCGGGTGGTGCCGGGCTATCGAGCACGGCAAGAGATTACGCGACCTTTCTGCAAATGTACCTCAATGGTGGTGCCCTAAATGGTGTACGAATTTTAAGCCGAACCACGGTTCAATCCATATTAAGTAACCAGGTGGGTGAATTACTTGGCGATCAAAGAAACTACGGGCTTGCGTTCGGTCTCACAACGGCAATTGGTGCTGCAAAAGGCGGTAATGCCTCAACTGGCACTTTTGATTGGGGTGGATACTTCAATACCCAGTATTTTGCAGACCCACAAGAAGGGTTGATTGGAGTTATTATGAAACAAACCCAAGGTCCGGTCTCAGATCAAACCAGTTGGAAATTTCGAATTCTGGTTGAACAAGCCGTAGATGACTGATCCTGGCATTTTATGACCATCCGGAGGGTCTAAAGAACCTGTAAGCCCCATGTCTTTGTCCTTGTCCTCAAAGCCGATTGCTTGGCCGGAATTCGATTGTAGTAGGTCCTTCTATAGAAATCGCAAAACTCTTTTTGGAAAAGAACTAGCGTTCAAAAAGAAATGAGGAACCCTCAAAATAAATTATCGATTTGATACTAAAAATCAAATGTCCGTTAAACAGTGGAAGGCAAAATTTTTCCCAACGATTTGGAATCCTTATGTCAATTTTCTATGATCTTCCCGTCCCATCCGGAAATAAACAATCTTCGCTATTCTTCAATATTCATTAATTTCAGATCAAGGGCTTTTATGCGTTCAGCTGATTCAGCGATGGTTTCATTCTGTATTAACCGGTAGAATCGATCACGAAACTTTTTGACCACGTGGTGATAAGGACAAGGTTTGTCATTCGAGCAGTTATCCAGACCAAGTACACATTCTTTAAAAACTTGAGGACCTTCGATGCATTCGATTACCGATATCAGGCTTTTATTGGCGTTTTCTTTGCTCAGGTAAAACCCACCCTTACGACCTTTACTGGAAGATATCAGGTGGTGTCTGCTAAGTTGTTGCAGGATCTTTGCAAGGAAATGCCGAGGTATTTCCAGCTTCTCTGAGAGCTTTTCGACGCCTACCGTCTCATTTGATTGAGCAGAGGCCATGTACAGCACCGCTCTCATTGCATATTCACATGATTTGCTGAACTTCAAATTGACTTCTTTGGTAATCGCTAAAAGTACATCTTTTTGCGATGTTAGCTCCTTGTCGGCATAAATCTCAGGCCGAATCACCCAAAATCATACCTGGCCTCGCTCTGTAAACCGACCATATATAGCATAACAGCCCTAACGGAAAGAATAGGGAAACCAATAGAATCATAAGGTGATACGATGGCATATAGCCCCATTCAATCCATAACATCAGACCCTGAATAAAAAGCAGAAGTTCAGTAGTAAGAAAACCGGTGAGAAAAAGATAAATTCCTACCTTTTCAAGCTTTTCAGTCTTTTCTCTCAATTGGTGAAAAGCACCAAAAATAAAAAGGCTAATGACGCCCAACATCAGAAGATGGATAAACCCAACGACAAAAATTCGAATAGTGTAGCTCACAATTGCCAGAGCAGGAATTGCCACCAAGGCCTGTACAATGATCTTGAGCGACAGGAAGAGAAAGGCAATCAGCCATAACGAAAGCGTCCATGACCTTACAACTGATCTCAAGTTATGACTAATGAAATGTAGCAGTCTCCAAAAGAACAGAAGCGCTCCTAGCTGGATTGTGACGCCAATACTATTAATCCAAAACAACATCTTGTCCGGTGTTGACCAGGTAACCGACAAAGCGAAGGTGAGAATGCAAGAAACAAGCAGCAACCAATAAAACCAGGAAAAAAGTGATTGCTTAACGTGGATCGAAGAATCTTCTAAGTACTTGAAGAAAAGACCTAATACCCCAAAAATAAACCAACCATTAAATTGATAATGCAGGAAGAACTGAATCGCACCATAATACCAAGCAGTTCCCTTTAATGAAGAATTCATAATAGCGCCCAATGCCCAGGTCCCCAAAGTAGATACAAATAGAAGAATGAGCGCCGATTTTAGGAAAAGTACTGAATTCCGGTTAACATAGCTTTTAGGTTTCAAATCTCGAAAGACCTGGATCATAAAAACATAACTAAGCACGAGATGAAGTGTGGTAAAGGATATCGAAAATAATCCATAACCCTGCACGGGGAAGCTGAAGAACATGCCAATCACGACAATTTGAGTTAGCCAAAATAGGCGTGCATAAATGGATCGCTTCAGATCGAAAAAACGAACAATCAGTATATACAGTCCACTATAGAGCCAACCCATCATCGCGACATGCGAATGAGTATGTTGCAAGTGGCGAAACTGCAGCCATTCGGGTAACTCTCCTACAAAGGCATACCTAAGCATGACCCCTAGACATGCTGCGATCACAAACGAAGCCAAAGCTGTAAGAGTCCATAACCTAAATATTCGTTCAGACATAGGTATTAGATGCTAGAAGTTGATGTAACAGCTAAAAGCTGTCTGCGAACTGTGTTCGCTCGAGACCAAATAAAGCAGATCTTTCAGATATCACAGAAACGAATCGAGATATCAAAAGATCTGCTTGCGATTCAGATGCAATACGGTATGCCCTCTATTTTGCCTTGTCGTTGCTGTAGAAAAACTCCAGGATGTCTCTTGCCTCTGTTTCTTTTACATTTTGATTAGGCATGCGGGTTAGGCACTCTTCTAATAGTGCCTGGGCCGCTGGGTCTTTCTCAAGCATGGCATCTGTATTAGTCACCATATTCATGATCCATTCAGGCTGTCGCCTTGATGTTACTCCCGCAAAACCAGGACCAACCACCCGTTGAGCTGTAAGCTTATGACAGGCAGAGCATTTCATGTCATAGATGGCACTACCCCGTTTAACCATTTCAGCATCTAGCGGATTATTTAAAGCGACATTTTGATTTCGCCAACTCCTTTGCCATCATCGGCAGCGGCCGGCTGAGTTGGGGTGCTATCAGACGATGCTGCACTACTTTCAGGTGCACTACTACCACCACAGCTGTATAATGTCACCATTAATACCAGTATTAAAAATTCTTTCATGACTTTAGATTATTGATTTTTAAATATTGATTTTAAGATTATTTGTTCTAATTCTCTGAGCAGACTCCTCAATTGTTTCCTCTTCAACAAGGATCAAAAACTGATCCCTGTATTTTCGAACAGTTCCGTGATATGGGCAGGGATTTTCATTAGAGCATTCAGCCAGCCCCAAGACACATTCCCTGAATGCTCTGGCACCATCCATACATTCTATAACAGCCAATAAATTCGATTTCTGATTCTCTTTGGTCAGATAAAAACCGCCATTGCGGCCTTTGGAAGACGAAACAAGACGATTGCGAGTTAGCTGCTGCAAGATCTTAGCTAAGAAATGCTTAGGCACGTCAAGTTTCGCAGCCAAGTCTTCTACTCCCATTTTCTGATCTTCCGAGGTATAAACCGCAAGATAAAGAATAGCTCTGATTGCATACTTACACGATTTGCTAAACATTTGCTATTACATGTATTTTGGTGAACGGAAAAATAGTCCTTACCAACCCGGCCAAGTCTTAGGATGAAGGTTGATTATGGCTATATCCTATCCTGGTGGTAGCAGGACACCGTCTATCACATGTACATAACCATTCGAGGCTTTGATTGAAGCCAAAACTTGATAGCCGTTGACCATGGTTACCCCATCTATCACCTCAACTTTTACTTTATCTCCAGTGGCCTGTCCGATACCCATCACACCCTTAATGTTGGTGGCATCGTAGTTGCCCGGAGCAGCGTGAAAAGTGATGATATTGGCTAAAGTGGCCTTATTCTCTGGTTTCAGGAGATCTTCAACCGTACCCGGAGGCAATTTCTCAAAAGCAGCATTAGTAGGTGCAAAAACCGTCAGGGGTCCCGCATTTGATAAAATATGTTCCATTGCTGCTGCTTGTACAGCGGCCACCAGCGTCGTATGGTCTTTAGATGACATTGCAATCCTAAGGATATCCATAGCTGATTCGTTGTCGGCGACACCTGCCTGACCACGTAATCTTCCAGGTTCTTCTTTTTGCATGCCACTATCGGATGCGACCGGTTGACTGACTGGACCACCACAAGCGATCAAACATATTGACAGGATGGGTATTAGTAAGTTAAAGAAAGAGTTTTTCATTTGGATTCATATTTATTATTACGATGATATTTTACAGTGTCGGATGATGATCTTCCTCACTCATCCGGGGCGCAAAGTTAGTTTTAATTTTTAATAGGACAATAATATCTTTTTATCTTTTTAATTGTATATTTGCACCTTGAAAATATGATCATGATTATTTCTTTAACCTCTTCAAAAAATGGAATACCAATGAAAGATTTGATTGGCTATATATTGATTCTGGCATTTGTTGCCACCAGCTGTAATCCAGCGATGTCTCCTGCCACCGGAGGTGCATTAGGTGGCGATGCTGCTTCAGCGGTTTATGTCGCTCCTGGTCAATATGATGAATTTTATGCTTTTTTCTCCGGAGGATTTAGCGGTCAACTAAGCGTTTATGGATTGCCCAGTGGTCGCCTTTTAAAAGTGATCCCCGTATTTGCTCAGGACGCTGAAAAAGGATATGGCTACAATGAAGAAACCAAGCCCATGCTCAACACGACCTATGGCTTCATTCCCTAGGACGATGCCCATCACCCGGAACTTTCTCAAACCAATGGGGAAACCGATGGACGATGGATTTTCATCAATGGTAATAATACACCAAGGATAGCCAGGATTGATCTTGCTACTTTTGAAACGGCAGAGATCATAGAAATACCCAATAGTGGTGGAAATCACAGTTCACCATTCACGACCGAAAACACAGAGTACGTGGTAGCTGGTACTCGCTTTAGTGTACCATTCCCACAAAAAGACGTTGCTATTAAAAGCTATGCCGAGAACTTTAAAGGAATGCTCAGTTTTATCAAGGTTGGGGATGATGGTCACATGAGTATTGCCTTTCAGATATTACTGCCGGCTTTTGATTATGACCTTGCTCACTCGGGTAAGGGTAAATCTCATGGTTGGACGTTTTTCACCACATACAATACCGAGCAGAGTCATACTCTAATGGAGGTTAATGCCTCACAAAATGACAAGGATTTCATTGCTGCGGTCAATTGGAAAAAAGCAGAAGAATATCTGGCCCAAGGAAAAGGCAAGGAGTTCCCAGCACCACATTTTGTGAACCGCTATGATGATAGAACTCATATGGGTACTTCCACCGAAGTAAAAACGGTAAAAGTTTTGACCCCCGAAGATTGTCCAGGTCTGGTTTACTTTCTTCCGACACCTAAGTCTCCTCATGGCGTTGATGTTGATCCCACCGGAGAGTACATTGTTGGCAACGGAAAACTATCGGCAGACCTGACGGTACATTCATTTACCAATATGCTGAGCGCCATTGAGGCCAAGGCCTTTGAGACTACTATTGAAGGAGTGCCAGTACTGCAGTATGATAAAGTAGTAGGTGGTGTCGTAACCAAACCAGGTCTGGGACCCCTACATACGGAATTTGACAATCAAGGTAATGCTTACACCACATTTTTTATTTCCTCAGAGGTCGTAAAATGGAAGGTAGGTACACAGGAAGTACTTGACCGGGCACCAACCTACTATTCAGTCGGGCACTTAATGATACCAGGAGGTGATTCCAGAAAACCCCAGGGTAAATATATGGTGGCTCTCAATAAGATCACCAAAGATCGCTATCTGCCCACAGGGCCGGAGATGAATCACTCTGCTCAACTATATGACATCAGTGGAGATAAAATGAAACTATTACTTGATTTTCCAACCATTGGGGAACCTCATTACGGCCAAGGAATCTCAGCCGATCGCATCGTACCTAAGAGCAAGAAATTCTTTCCGATTGAAGAAAACGAGCATCCCTATCGTGCACTCGGTGAG
The DNA here is from genome assembly GCA_016711125.1 of Saprospiraceae bacterium. Lineage (GTDB taxonomy): Bacteria > Bacteroidota > Bacteroidia > Chitinophagales > Saprospiraceae > JABDMH01. Next base: position 585,518 of record JADJTQ010000012.1, read on the forward strand.
AAACAAACCAAGGTAGAGCGATCCGGCAATACGGTTCATGTATATATGACTTCTATTCGAAGCCATTTCTCACCGGACAACATAGAGGGTATCCGAGTTGGTGACGAAGTACTGGTGCATTTGACCAACCTCGAACAGGATTTTGACGTACCCCACGGCCTTGCCATTCAAGGCGCGAGAAATGCAGAACTACTGGTCATGCCTGGACAGACGGAAACCCTACGTTGGGTGCCACAAAGAGAGGGCGTATTTCCCTTTTATTGTACTGACTTTTGCTCGGCTTTACACCAGGAAATGCAGGGATATATCCGCGTTTCTCCAGCCGGTTCAAACACTCCATTAAAGTGGAGTCTCGGAGAAGAAGAAGCCCTTTAGTCCATACACAATAATTAGATGGGGTAAGTGTCAAACATTACTCATTGACACTTACCTATCTTTGCCGTGAAATGAGACACTCTGACTTTCACTGGCTGCTCTTATACCATTAAATTTGTATCTCATGAAAAATTTATGGCCGCGGTTACTTCTCGTTCTTGCTGGAGTATGTTTATTGGCTTTATTTAAGTTTCCAATGTGGCGGATCACTTTGCTGGCTCCGCAGTATCCGGATGGCGTGCACATGTTTATTCACGTCAATAAAATTGGAGGTAAAACTCCAGGAACTCTGCAGAATATCAATATCTTAAATCACTATATTGGAATGAAACCCATCGAGCCAGATGCCATTCCGGAACTTACCTATTTCCCCTATTTCGTAATAGGTTTTGTGGTTCTGGCAATACTTTTTGCATTGGTTGATTGGAAACCGCTCTATTTGATTTGGATAAGTTTGTTGTCGATCGCATTGGCTTTGGCAGTGTATGACTTTTATTTGTGGGAATATGACTATGGTCATGATCTGAATCCCAATGCGCCAATGAAATTTGAGGGTGAATCTTTCCAGCCTCCCCTCTTTGGTTCAAAGATACTTTTAAACTTCGTAGCCAAATCATTTCCCCATATCGGTGGTTATTTCATTATTTTGTCGTGGTGGCTGGCCGCGCTGGGTACTTATCTACGATCAAAAAAATTGCAGATTGCTAAATGAGAATTAGTTATATCTACTTATTTATAGGAGTTATTCTCTGCTCTTGTACTGTAGGTCCGGTTGCTATTAATTACGGGGTAGATCAATGTCATGCTTGCAGAATGACGATCTCCGATCAGCGATTTGGAGCTGAACTGGTCACAACTAAGGGAAAAGTATTTAAATTTGATGCTATCGAATGTATGATTCCTGAAGTAATAAAGCAAGAAGGTGATGCATACGCTTTTAAGATGGCCACTGACTATGCAATGCCCGCAAAACTGATTGATGTTGCAGAACTGGATTTTTTACAAAGCCCGGAAATCCCCAGTCCAATGGGAAGGAATCTCTCTGCTCATCAGAAACGTTTTCAAACCCAAAGCACCGATGCAAAATGGTATGAATGGATTGATTTGGTTGGATCATTCAGGAAATGAGTGAACGAATGATCAAATATTCGATTCTGGGCACCGTTATTCTCTCCATGGGATCACATTTTTGTCTCATTGCAAAAGTTTGGTCGTATCATCAGTCAAGTCTTGATTTGGCTGCAGTGGTCAGTTCGGCTCAGGCTTTTGACACATTAATTATTCAGGAAGGTACCTATGTGATAGACCCTTTGATTATCGACAAGCCCCTAACTCTATTGGGTAATAATTATCCAACGCTACATTCTAAAGACGGTGATGAGCTAATTGTAGTCACAGCTGACTCCGTCAATATCATTGGACTGACTTTTACAGGAGTCACAACCAGCTATCTTAAAGAAAGAGCGGCCATCAGAATAGTGCGATCCAAGGCATTTGCCATAGAGGATAATAAGATACTGGATTGTTTTTTCGGAATATATCTGGAACATGCAAAAAGAGGCCTGATCAATAATAACGAAATACGGGGTACGGCTACCACGGAGGCAGCCTCAGGCAATGCGATACATGCCTGGTATTGCGATCAATTGACGATCACTGACAATGAATTGGAAGGACATCGCGATGGCATCTATTTTGAATTTGTTGATCAGAGCCTGATCCGTGGCAATCACAGTCACCATCAATTACGCTATGGACTTCATTTTATGTTTTCAAATGATGATCAATATCTGGACAACAACTTCCATCACAATGGGGCCGGAGTAGCAGTCATGTTTTCTCGGAGAATTGAAATGATCAATAATCGTTTCACCTACAACTTGGGTAATTCTTCCTATGGACTTTTACTGAAGGAAATCAATGACGCTGAGGTGACTGGCAATCTCTTCGATAAAAATACGACCGGAATATTTGTTGAGGGTTCAAATAGAATTAAATATACCAAGAATACTTTTCATCGAAACGGTTGGGCCATCAAATTTTCTGGTGGTTGCTCGGCAAATGAAATTACCTACAATAATTTTACCAACAATGCGCTCGATATGGTGGTCAGCACCAGTCTCAGTGACAACCAGATTCATCATAATTATTGGAGTGATTATACAGGCTATGATCTGGACAAGAATGAGATTGGTGATATACCGCACTATCCAGTTAAACTATTTTCCTACATTCTCGATCTAGCTCCTGAAGCGATCGTTTTATTACGTAGTTTCTTTGTCGATATTTTGAATTTTTCAGAAAAAGTAAGTCCGGTTTTTACTCCAAAAGAAGTTTTCGATGCCTCACCACTAATCAACCCAGTCAAGTGATCAATATTCAAAATCTGTATAAAAGTTTTGGCAAGACCACTGTGCTCCGTGGTCTAATCCTTGATCTTAATCAAAAAGGAATCACTGCAATACTAGGTCCGAATGGTTCTGGTAAAACAACTTTATTAAAGTGTATACTAGGACTGGTAATCCCCAATGACGGAAAGATCCTTTTTGATCAAAAACCAATAGAAGGAAAACACCTCTATAGACAACATATTTCCCACGTGGCGCAAATAGCGCATTTTCCCGAAAATCTTACCGTGTACGAACTTCTACAAATGGCCAAAGATCTTCGTCCCGGACCAACGAGAGATGACCATTTAATCGAGCTTTTCGAACTAGAAAAAGAGATGCATAAAAAAATGCGAAATTTATCCGGGGGTAATCGTCAGAAGGTTAATCTGCTCCTCGGCCTGATGTATGACAATCCGGTAACTATTTTAGACGAACCAAGTAATGGACTTGATCCCGTCTCTTATCTGAATCTCAAAAAATTTCTTAGGGAAGAAGCCAGAAGGAATAAACAGATACTGATTACTACTCATATTATGAGTTTTGTTGAAGAAATGGCTGATCACATCGTCTTTATCCTAGAAGGTAAAATTTATTTCACTGGCAGCCCCTCCAGCCTTATAGAGATGCAGGGAGGGGGAGGACTAGAAGAGGCCATTGCTTCGATTTTAAAACCTACACCCGTCGTAAATAATGCTTAAAATATTTACATATACTCTTTTTGACCTCGTGCGAAACCGATGGCTAATTATCTACACAATCTTTTTTGTTCTTATCACTCTGGGTCTGCTCTTGATCACAAGTGATTTGACGAAAGTCATTATAAGTCTATCAAATATTACCCTGGTGATATCTCCGTTGATCGGCATCCTTTATGGAGTGATGTATTACTACAGTTCGTCTGAGTTTCTTACATTTCTATTAGCACAGCCATTATCCAGAAAATCAATTTTCACTGGTTTTTTTGCCGGTATTGCAAGCACTCTTGGCTTGAGCCTGCTAATTGGTATCGGTCTACCCTTAGTGCTTTATGGCGTTACCTTTTCACCAGAATTTAAGACATTTGCAATCGTGCTGAGTATGGCAATTCTATTGTCGGTAATATTTTCTTTGATTGCATTTATTATTGCATTAAGGCACAACGATCGAATAAAGGGCTTTGGGATTGCCATATTCACCTGGCTATTTTTTGCAGTAGTATATGATGGTATCTTTCTTCTGCTGTTGTTGCTCTTTAGAGATTATCCCCTGAAAATCTCACGCTGGCACTCACGATGGCAAATCCCATTGATCTTGCTCGAATTCTCGTTTTAATGAATCTTGATATTTCAGCAATGATGGGTTACACGGGAGCTGTCCTTGAGAATTTTTTTGGCAAATCACAAGGTACCCTTGTCATTTCCTTTATCCTTTTACTATGGGTATCACTGCCATTCGCATGGATGATGAGACTCATTGATAGGAAAGATTTCTGAGACGCATCTTTTGAGATCAATTCTTCATTTCTCGAACTAGTACGATCGACGGGCAAAGAGAGATTCATTTCAATCCCTTTGCCCATCAATTTACTTAACCCGATCAATTTTCCTATTTGTACCGACAGAGATTTTACGAATGAAATCAAAACTGTCATATGTGCTATATTCCAAATATGCTGCCAAACAGTAGCTCCTACAAAAAATATTCAAGATTAAGTATTTTACCCATATGTATATAGTTGAATAAGAGTCTTAGATCTGCTTATAAAATTTCAATTCTTTTTCGCAAATTCGCGGTCAAGTCGTATTTTTAGAATCAATCAAAAATGAATATGAATTCTTTTTCACTTAAAAATAAAGTGGCTGTTGTCACTGGAGGTGGTAGTGGTATTGGCCGCAGTATTGCACTTAAATTTGCCGGGCATGGAGCCAAACTTCATATTTTAGATATTAATCTTCAGGAAGCGGACGGCGTCAAGGAGGAGATCGAAGCATCGGGAGGTTATTGTAGCGTTCATTCCTGTAACGTAGCGAAGCAACTGGAAGTACTTACAATTATACAGAGTATTGGTTCAGAAAATGCGATTGACATACTGGTCAACAATGCTGGGATCGGTTTTGTGGGCAATGTCGAACAAACCCGGGAGGAAGATCTGGACCGGCTTTATTCGGTCAATATTAAAGGTGTATATAATTGTCTTCATGCAGTTATTCCTTTGATGAAGAAGATAGGTAAGGGCGTGATCTTAAACATGGCTTCCGTAGCAGGATCTGTCGGCATCTCCGAACGATTCGGATATTCGATGACTAAGGGCGCTGTGCTGACGATGACCTACTCTGTAGCACTTGATTACATCAATCAAGGCATTCGCTGCAATTCGATTTCGCCTGCCGGTGCACACCCCATTCGTTGATGCTTATATTAAGAAGAACTACCCAGGCAAAGAAAAGGAGGTGTTTGATCAACTGGCGAGATCTCAACCGATTGGGCGTATGGGCACACCCGATGAAATCGCTAGCCTGGCTTTGTTTCTTTGCTCTGACGAAGCTTCATTTATAACTGGATGTGATTATCCCATTGATGGGGGATTTATTAAACTCGTTCCATGATTATATTTCCATCGCCACTTAAGGTATATCTGGTGCTTGCCTCAATAGTGATAGGCTGTCAGGGCAATCACCCTGAAGATACGGTGGTAAACGAGGCGACTCATCTATTATATCCTGATTTAGACCTTCCCGATAAACCGAATATTTTATGGTTGGTCGCTGAAGATTTAAGTCCCTACCTTCCCAGTTTTGGTGACTCCACGATTGAAACTCCAAATCTAAGCAGGTTGGCTCGCGAGGGTGTCTGCTTCGATCATTTCTACTCACCTGCCCCTGTGTGTGCTCCTGCCAGGGCATCTATTGCAACCGGCATGTATCCAACCCGTATTGCGGCCGGACATATGCGGACCGGAGGTCAGGTACAGTATCTGCCCAACGGAATGGCACCCTATGAGGCAATGCCCCCAGTCGGCACCCACATGATGAGCGAATGGCTCCGTATGCAAGGTTACTACTGCACCAATCATGCGAAAGAGGACTATCAATTCAATAAAACACCCACTGCCTGGGATGAAAGCAGCAACCGGGCTCATTGGCGAAGTCGGAAGAGCGGGCAACCATTTTTTGCCGTATTCAATTTTGGAGTTACCCACGAATCACAAATATGGGTAAAAGGAAATGATCCTTGGCTAGTCGATAGCAATCTACTCGTCCAGGTGCCACCTTATCTGCCTAACACTGAAATCGGTAAGCGCGATATCCGTAGAATGTATTCGAACATCATTGAGATGGATAGTCAAGTCGGCGAAATACTCAAACAGTTGGAAGATGATGGTGAGTTAGAAAACACCATTATTTTTTGGTACACGGATCATGGTGGTCCCCTACCCCGGCAGAAGCGCTTATTACACGACTCTGGCCTGAAGGCCCCGATGATAGTAAGGTTTCCAAATCAACAATATAGCGGTACCCGCGATAGTCGCATGGCCAGCTTTCTTGACCTTGCTCCTACTACCTTGTCTTTGGCGGGTATCGCCCCCAAAGACTATATGGATGGACGGGATATACTGGGTAAGTATCAGGTGAACAGTGAACGAAAGTATGTCCATGCTGCAGCTGACCGTTTTGATTCCGTAACCGACTGCAACAGGGCTGTTCGCGACAAAAGGTACAAATACATCAGGTACTATTATCCGGAGAAACCTATGTTTTTACATGTGGTTTATCGGGATCAACAACCGATCATGAGGGAGCTTTATCGGCTGAGGGACCTGGACTCATTGTCAGAGCCTCAAAAATTGTGGTTTCGTGATCACAAACCACCCTTCGAATTTTTTGATTTGGAAAATGATCCACATGAAATAAATGATCTTTCCGGTGATCCCAAATACCTTGATAAAATAAAAGAACTAGGTGACGAATTGGATCGTTGGCTTATAGAAATAAATGACATGGGAATTATACCCGAATCGGAATTGATCACCAGAATATGGCCCGATGGGACTCAACCGATGACCTCTGCCCCCATCATGAAATTAGTGAATGACAAGGTGAGCATTCAAAGTGCAACCGAGGCGCCTCAATTGGCTACAAATTTTTCGACGCCAATACCGAACCCGAAAGTTGGAAGGTCTATACCGGCCCCTTTGATAAACCCAAAGATAAACAGGTTAAGGTTATAGCGCACCGGATAGGATATGTTCCTAGTCAGATAGTTGTGATGTAAAACAGGCTAATTAAAAAAAATACTTCTGCCCCTTCTCACGGGATAAGCTTTATCCATTGCAGACTCTCTTGATGGCATTCCCCATTAAGCTGTCCATTATCCGTAATGGTCTACAAAAAAACAGTCGTAACTTAACGGCCTTTTTGATGAAGATGGCAAATCACGTCCTAATTAATTGATGGCAATGATCGGAAAGCAAATAAGATTTTGGAACTCCATCGTCAGCAGGTTTGCGTTGTTCTTTACCAGTCTTATGGTCTTCGTTATCCTATTAGCCGGTTATTTAGTCTTTCGGAAAAGTTCGACGGCGATCATTGAGTCAGGCAAGGAACGAATCAGGCATTCTGCTCAGCTGGCTGAGAAGTCCTTCGCAGGCCTATTGACGGAGGTCTCTAATGATATTGGACTTATCTCGGCCAATCAAGCCTTGCGATCCTTTATCAATGACAAAGAAAACATGAATACCGATCAGGTAGAACTTCTTTTCAAAAATGTGTTGACGAACAAACCTAACTATTTCCAAATACGGTTGATCGACAGCACTGGACAAGAAATTGTACGCTATGACAAGACTTCGGATTCCATTTTTCAGATTTCGAAATCAGATCTCCAACAAAAAGGTCAACGTGACTACTTTCAGGAGGCCATGTCTATCAATCAGGGAGAATACTATTTTTCCAGAATTAATCTAAACGAAGAATATGGGGTCATAAGCGATCCACCCATTGCTACTCTTCGGGCAGCGAGCCCGCTGATCGATGATCAGCAAATAAACCGTGGCATTGTTATCATTAATGTGGATCTCAATCAGTTTTATAGCGAACTGACGAGGATTTCATCATCAGGAATCCACTTTTATCTTGTAGACGTAGATGGTCAATATCTATATACTCCAGATCATCAAAAAGAATTTGGTCTACAGCGTGGTAATGGTGCTATTTTCAAAAAGGATTTTAGCATTGATGTCACCAATCAGCCGCTCGGTGATGGATCTTATGATGATCCAGACGGAAAACATTTTTTGCACTTCTTAAGTTCTATCGAATTCTTCAGAAACCAAAGAAAAATCTATCTGATGGCGGCCCTGGACGAAAGCATTTTATTGCAGAGTGCCAGAAGCGTTCGAAGGGAAAGTCTGGAAAGTCTCGCTTTTGTCTGCCTCATCTCACTTCTAATGTCCTACTTTTTCACCAAACTATTCTCAAAGCGAATCAACCAGGTGACTAAGGCAATGATTAACTATGAAGATGGGACTAAAAGCAATGGTCTACCTATCAATCGCAACGACGAAATCGGGATGCTGGCTCGCAGTTTCTCAGCTATGAGAGATAAAATCGATGAGACTATGATGCATCTAAACACCTCGCTCAAAAAAGAAAAACAATCCAAGGATCAACGAGATCAGCTCTTGCAAAATATGAGTCACGAACTTCGCACACCACTTCACACGATTCAAGGTCTGTCTGAACTATTAAGAAAGAATAAACCCACTCCGTCGCAAGTTCCTATTATCTCCAGCCTAAATCGAAGTGTTCAAAATTTGACTGGGCTGGTATACGATGTGCTTGATCATCAAAAGTTAATTGATGGTAAGTTATCCCTTAATCTACAATCATGTAATATTCAACAATTAATGAAGGAGATCCATCAAAATTATCAATATGATGCCTTGAAAAAAAGATTAGAATTCCAATTAAAGTGTGAAGAAATCCTCTCCGATCAAAACTACATGATGGATCCTTTACGATTATCACAAATCATTACCAATCTGGTGGTAAATGCAATTAAATATACCGAAAAGGGCTCGATTACACTGCAAGCCGCGGTGATTTCTGGTCCTGAACAAAGTATTCTAGAAGTACAGGTCACGGACTCTGGAGCTGGCATTAATAAAGCAAATCTTACTCAAATTAACGAAGGCATATTCGACGAAGGCACGGTAATTTCAGGAAGATACGGTAGCTATGGTCTTGGACTTTCAATAGTTAAAAAGCTTGTGAATCTATTAGCTGGACGTTTTGAGGCCACTTCCAGTCCTGGTATTGGTTCTTGTTTCAAGTTTGAAATCCCCGTAGTTAAGGCAAAAGATGATAATTCAAGCCTTTTGGACATTGAGACAGACACTTCGCCCCCTCCCTCTGGATGGTAAAAAACTTTAGTCCAAATTGACGACGATATTACTAGTCTAGAACTGTTTTCATACATATTGAGTTCGGATCAATTTTCATTTGATCCAATTTACCCGTTATGATAAGATGCTGGAGCAAATCAGTAGTGTCAAACCGGATATTATCATTACGGATCTCATGATGAACGAAAAAAATTATACAAACGAATTAAAAACCGCGATTCAGAATCAAATCATTTCCTGCCCGGTGATCGTCGTATCTGCTCAAGAGTTGGAACCGTCAAAAGCTATCAGTCTTTATGCCTTTCAAAAACCTTTTGATGCTGGTCTGTTACTGGATCAAGTTTATAAGATCCTGGGTGAGCGACAATATCAAACACCGGTATTCAAATATCTATACGCCAACTATGACTTCAAAAAAAGTAAAAATAAAGCGTGTGTTAGATCTCTTGGAATCCGAGTTTTTGTCTTTTACAGAAAAGCTGAAATCATTGGCTTTTTCCTCCAATCTGACTGAATGGCAATCGATATCGCATAAATTAATCACGCATTTAAGAACTCTTGAATTGACTGAATTGCAGGAAATAATTGTAAAAACGCAAAGCGTCCCAGATAAGACGACTTTACAATACCTGGTCGCATCGATTCAATATAGTCTATGTATAATCAGGCTGGAAAAATGGGCTAATTCAATAAATTAATTCTATTTAACAACTTTTTTCATAGGAATGACTAATTGGTATTTCCTGCTGAGCTACCTTTAACGAACCCACCTCTATGCTATCGATTTTAGTGATATTGACAATGTAAGACCGATGTATCCGCTGGAAATAATCAGGTAATTTTCGGGCTAAATCCTTTAAGGTCATCAACGTAAGTATTTTCCTCCCTACAGAGACAATCGAAACATAGTTAGCTTCCGATTTGCAATATAGAACTTCAGCGAGCTCAACCTTGATCAATTTGGTGCCGTCTCTGACAAATATGCGATCGATTACCTTTCTTTTTCCGGAGATAAATTTCTGGGCTTGTTGTATCGATCTGAAAAATCGGGTATAGTCAAACGGCTTTACTAAATAATCCACAATCTTATCGTACCCGTAAGCCATAGCTGCAAATTCTTTATTGGCCGTTATCATGACTACTGCCGTATGATCAGGAATTAGCGATAAAATTTCCTGGCCGGTTACATCAGGAAGGTTATAGTCCAGAAATATAATGTCGAACGTGTTCTGATTAAATAAATTGATCGATTCAAAACCTGAATTAGTCGTTGTAATGCTTTCAATCTCCTCAACCTTGCTACAAAAAGTGCTCCAGTAAATCACAGATTAATTGATCATCATCGACTATTAAACATTGCATAACTTCCCTTCTGATTGAACATTCTGTTGCGCCAAATCTACAATAAAAAGATATGCCTGATGTATTTGTTATCCATCGAAAGGGGGTGTTCGTCAAGTAAATCATGGTCCTGAAAAAATTAGCACCAATGCTCAAAACAAGTTGTGTATCATTGCCTCACAACTAGAAATAGCAGTAAACGATGCAGACAATCGCACTAAGTAAAAGAACTCTTCTTGCAATATTGGGCCTATTCGCAATCATGCTTCCAGGATCTACCCAGGCTCAAGGGTGTGTCGCCATACGTGGCTTTTCATCCTGTTCGGGTTCAGTAGGAAACTCGTTCACACTAATGAACGATGAACTTCAACTCGGAGCTAATTACCGGCACTTTCGGTCATTCAGGCACTTTAGAGGTGATCACGAGGAGATAGATCGGATTACTGACGGTACCGAAGTCATAAATCGATCGTCACTGCTTGATTTTTCCCTTAATTATGGTCTGACGGATCGCATCTATACATCCATGACCCTGCCATTTGTCATTCATCATCGATCTTCTATGTATGAGCATGGTGGTAATCCACCAAATGGCCTTGGCGAACGTCATTCGACTCAATCAAGCGGGCTTTCTGATATTCGACTGGCTGCCGGATATTGGTTGCGTGATCCTGGTAGACACTTCAAAGCAAATTACGGCATGGCTCTAGGTGTGAAATTGCCGACCGGAAGTTATGATTATACCGATGCTTTTTATAATCAGGGTGCTGACAGAAATGAAGTAATCGAAGCTGTCGTTGATCAATCGATTCAGCCCGGTGACGGCGGTTTGGGGGTGACGCTGGAAATGCAAAGTTATCACGCACTCTCCGATCACCTTATGTTGAGCTCCAACCTCTATTATATGTCAAATCCCCAGACCACCAATGGAGTCTTAACGAGATCTGGTAACGAAGAATTTTCTTGTCCAGATCAGTTTGCAGTAAGAACAGGGATCAATTATTTCACTAATAGAATTGCCACCTTTTTAGGTGCTCGCATAGAAGGAGTACCGTCGTCAGATTTGATTGGATCCAGTGAGGGTTATCGTAGGCCAGGTTATGTAGTATCAGTAGAGCCCGGTTTTAGTTATGCCTTAGATAAGTTGGTGCTAAGTCTTAATGTACCCATTGCCTTATATCGCAATCGAACCCAAAGTTTTTCTGACAAAGCACGCACCGCAGAAACTGGAATTTACCGTCATGGAGATGCTGCATTTGCCAATTATTTAATCAATTTTAATGTGAGTTACCGGATTAATACAAAGGCAAAAAAGATCGACATTATATTGCCTGAGTGATTGGAAAAACACTTGTCCTGATTACGGCTGATAATAGCAGAGTAGTAAAACTTCGTATATCCAAATCTCCGGTAGGTTCTATCGGAGATTTTTTAATGAAGGTTGACCCATGATCCTTGCAGCTGAAAGATTGCTGCAATCTCCGACACCTGAAGCGTACACGTTGCGCCTCCATTCCACAACATCCTTTGCAAAAGTAGATTGTCAGATTGGCTGGAGTTGGCATTGACTGTACCGGTTTTTGTACCGATATAATAAGTCGAGCCATTATTCATAGACAATGGAGGAGTGAAGGTGTAAGTGTTCCAACCCACTGAGGTGGTAACCGAATTGGATGAGGATAAAACAGAAAATTCTTCACAGGGCTCCATCGATATGATATGGAGGCTTCCAGTGACACCTGCACTTTCTGTATAGAGCTCAATGCCCCCGAGTATCCCGGATTGGTTAGGAGCGAGCACGATGAGATTAGTATTCATATTAAAAGAGACGCCCACTGTGGGTGGAGTGCTTTCAATAGGATCTCCCCCTCCTACAAAACCTTGAAATTTCTTCTCCGTCGAGTTAAAAATCACCATACCACTTGGGCCGGCTATCAGATCTCGTTGGGCTGTCGTTAATCTTGGTAACAATACAGGAGCTCCATCGACCACCAGATTTTGACCAAAGGTAATGAGAGGTACCAATATAAGAATTGCGAACAAGGTCATTGTTTTCATGCTATTGCCTTTTAAATTGCGAAAGTATCAAAAATGGGTCCAGAAAGGTGAAATTGTTGAGTTACGGTTTAAAGGCCACTTGATCGGATAGTACTCAATGATTTGGAATGCTGGAGGTAAGATTTATCTTTGTGCATCTCAAATTATCCGAGGCCCCGTAGTTCAACGGATAGAATAGGAGTTTCCCAAACTCTAGATCCAGGTTCGATTCCTGGGGCTACTTCTTAAATAATAGCTAATTGTCAATCTCGCTATATAGCGATCATCTGAGAAATCATTCCAGAAGTGAATGGAGTTCCCTAAAGAGCCTCTGTAGTGTTGCGATTCGCAAATGAATCTAGCATCTGACTTGTTCTTTGCACCCCTAGTTGAAAGGACTAGGTTTATACTCCCGGTGTTTAAATAATGCAATTATTTCCATTGCCTATGCAGGTTTTTTAGATAGTGCATTTTAATAGCTTCAAGATCCGAGCTAAAAAAGACTTAGAAAATTATTAACTAGTGACACTGAATGGTCAGATTTCCAAATTAAATATAATTTGGTTTTTTGACGAATATTTTTCAATTCCATAAATCGAATTTTTAGATTAAACCCAGAACGAAGGAAGGAAGGAAGAAATTTTTTACCGTATTAATGGGGGGAAGCCCACGACCTGAGTTATGCCCATTTTTACGGTATTGATAAAGCACTCAGGAATATAAAACCGTACATGAAACTAGGCGTCTTGAATGTGGATGCTCATTTACACCTTAAGGTCTTACGCGCATGGGCCTCATTCTGGCTCACCATTCCGACAAATCGCTGACTATTGTAATCGTCATGACGCGCGTTTTCATTATTATGTGCGGGAGTACAAAAAGCATCGAATACCAGATCTTTTAAATTAGCTCATGAACTTGATGTGTCGGTTATTGAATCGGGAGATTTCAACTGGCATTCTCTTGATCAAATAAAATTGAAACTTTTACATTTTTTTACAAAGGTCGATTATGTGCTTCTATCGATTAACATGGATGGATTTAGAGCCTGTGATGCACCGGGAGTCACTGCTCCAGCATTGACAGGAATTGACCCAGCACTTTTACAATCCCTGTTACCTACCCTGTTTGGGACAGAAAAAATACTGGGTTTAGATATAGCCGAAACTAATCCAGCTTTTCCTATTGATCACCGTCCCTCTCGTTTGGCTGCAGCCCTCACTCACCAAGTAGTTGGACTACTTAGGTTATCCTAAAATCAGAGGTATCAGTTTCATGAAAAAAGATGATTCTTCCTATGGTGGTCGAATCATTCATAGGTCCTTTTGGAAGCGGCGGTGAATAAATCTAATCCAGATGGCCAAACAGTCTGTCTGGTAACACTGGCGGCTAAATCTATATTTCCGGATCGAAAATAAAAAAGCTAATCCTAATGTGGGGCCACCAAATCATAAGAAAGGACCAAAATTATTAGTGCTAAGGAAGTCAGGCTTTTCGGACCAAACCCACTACAAATAATAATACGATGGCACCTACTGCTGCGGTCAGAATACTGGCGAGACTGAAACCTCCTACAGCGGCCCCACCAATTCCTAGCTGACCGGCTAACCATCCGCCAATGAAGGATCCCAAAATACCAACAATAATATTTCCGGTAAGACCAAATCCAGCTCCTTTATAAAATTGTCCAGCTAACCAACCTGCCACAGCACCCAGCAAGATCCAAATAAGAATACTTTCAATACTCATGATTATGATTTTTTATTAGTGTGAGAAAATGACCTCCAGATGGTGTGGCCAAGGTTCCAAGATAGAGATTTTTAACCAGATCTTAACTTATTTGTTATCGAGACTAAAATAGCTGGACCTGACCCACAATCAGACCCAGGATAGCCCAGGTATGTTCTTTAAAAGAGTGGTACACCAGAGTGAACTTCTCCGCCTCTTCCTGAGATTTATTATATATCCGCATAGATCATAAACTTGCCCGTTTCACGGCTACTCCAATAGGCTCATTTGATGAATGCCTTAGAAAAGCTTGTTGCCTCAATTTTAACACTAACATTTATCCGCTACTGTCTGACCACTTATCACCTCTTTTATAGACAGGATTCCTATCTATTTCAAAATCCTCTTGTAAACGAGTAACTCAAGAAAAATCAAAGCCACGCCAGATCCTTTGTCTGACACTATCTGCCTTAATCGTTCTACCTACTTCAAGTAGAATATTGGGATGCATCGGAAGTGAACCAAATAAAAAATTGGACAAAGAGGTTTCCCCAATATTCAATTATCGGAGTCGGGTTTTCAGCACCCATAGGTCACTAACCTGCCTTCAATCTAGATTTTTGTGCCCTGTCAATAAATGACTATATGCTTGTCGAGCTATTGTGCTCATTGATAGAAAAAGTAAAAACAATCAACCCTTCTGACCGTTTTACCTTCATTATTATCATTCACCTCTGCACATGAAACAAACTTGGGTACTTATATTCTCCCTTTTTCTAGCAAGCCAACTAATGTTTGGCCAATCAAAATATACGCTCAGTGGTTATATGCGCGACGCCAGCAATGGCGAATCACTAATTGGGGCCACAGCATATTTGGTCGAGCTCGAGCAAGGAATAGCCAGCAATGAATATGGCTTTTATAGTATTTCAGTACCTCCTGGTAGCTACACCATTGAATTTGCCTATCTGGGTTTACAAACTCAGCGAAAAAATATCACACTGGACAAAAATGTGACGCTTAATGTCGAATTGGTTGATCTGGCTACAGAGCTGACGGCGGTTGTTGTGACCGGAGAACGGGAGGATCGCAACGTGACGGATATCGAGATGAGTGTCAATAAACTTGATATGGCGACCATTAAAAGTATCCCTTCTCTCCTGGGGGAAGTGGAGGTGATCCGGAGTCTGCAGCTACTTCCAGGGGTCACCACGGTAGGAGAAGGTGCTTCTGGATTTAATGTGCGCGGTGGTAGTATCGACCAAAATCTGGTCTTGCTAGATGAAGCGCCGGTATTTAATTCCTCCCACTTATTTGGATTCTTCTCGGTGTTTAATCCCGATGCAGTCAAAGATGTAAAACTCTATAAAGGCGGAATTCCTGCCAGATATGGGGGCAGATTGTCCTCCATTCTTGACGTGCGAATGAAGGAAGGAAATACGAAGGATTTTAGCATGAATGGAGGGGTTGGTTTTATCTTCAGTCGGTTGGCCATCGAAGCTCCAATCATTAAAGACAAGGCATCCTTTATTGTTGCGGGCCGCCGATCGTACATCGATGTACTGGCCAAACCTTTCCTCAATGATGAGCTTACCGGGTCTATCCTTAATTTTTATGATCTTACCTTGAAAGCCAATTATAACATTAACGAAAAAACCGGGTTTATTTGTCCGGCTATTTTGGTAGAGATAATTTCGGATTTGGTAGTGCAGCTGGATTTAATTGGGGAAATAGTACCGGAACCGCTCGATGGAATCATTTGTTTAGTGAAAAACTGTTCAGCAATTTTACATTCTATTTCAGCGACTACGACTATAAAATTAATTTTGGTGATGATGCGATTAATAGATTTACCTGGAATGCCAATATCGAAAATTACAGTTTAAAACCAGAATTCACTTATTTTATTAACCCCAAAAATATTCTTCGCTTTGGAGGCCAGGGCATCGTTTATCGTTTCGAACCAGGAAATGCGGTAGGCGTTAGTGAAGGTGAAGTTAGTGATGTAAGTCTCGATAACAAATACGCCATTGAGAGTGCCGTATATGTGGACATGGAACAAGATTTGTCCGATGCCATCTCCATCAATTATGGATTGCGTCTATCGCACTTCAATTATACCGGGGAGGGCAATGCGTATTGGTACGGTACAGCAACTCCCGGCCAACGAAGGGCTCCGATTGAAACAAAATCTTATGATCAATGGGAAAGCATCAAGACGTATCTCAATCTAGAACCCCGATTTTCACTTAAGTGGCAGCTGAGTCCAACTTCCAGCTTTAAAACCAGCTACAACCGTACAACCCAGTACATTCACCTGATATCCAATACCACCGCCTCGACACCTGTTGATGTCTGGACACCAAGCACAAACAATATTAAACCTCAGATAGGAGATCAGGTGGCTCTTGGGTACTTCAGAAATTTTTCCAACAATATGTATGAATTAAGTGCTGAGGTGTACTATAAAAAAATGCAAAATCTGGTCGACTATATTGATGGTGCTGATCTTTTGTTAAATGAATTTTTGGAAGGAGATATCCTCGAAGGGGAAGGACGCGCATATGGCCTTGAAATTCAGACTAAAAAAAATAAGGGATCGGTCACTGGCTGGGTAAGTTATACATTAGCCAGAACGGAGCGTTTGGTTGAAGGCATTAATCAGGACAACTGGTACCCATCAAGGTTTGATCAGCTTCATAATTTTAGTGTTTCAGCTTTTTATGATTTAAATGATCGTTGGTCTTTGAGCGGTACTTTTGTCTATAATACAGGCACTCCGACCACCTTTGCTACCAGCCGATATGAACAACAAGGCTACGTGGTGCCCCATAATGGCAATGAAACCAGAAATAATGTGCGCATTCCGGACTACCACCGTTTAGACTTATCAGCCACGTTAAAAGGGCGAGCTAAAAAAGAAGGTGATCGTTGGATCGGCGACTGGGTGTTTTCTGTATATAATGCCTATAACCGTAGAAATCCTTTTTCGATCTATTTTCAACAACCATCAGATAGGGTCTTACCAGATCAGCCAACGATTACTCAGGCGGTCAAACTATCAGTGGTAGGTAGTTTTATTCCCTCCATTTCGTACAACTTTAAATTTCAATAATCGTGAGAATGAGCTCAAATATCGTTTTTATACCAGCCCTACTGATTCTGGTGATTTGGTCGTCTTGTGAAGATGTAGTTGAAATTCAGACTGCTGACGCACCTAACCAGATTGTGGTAGACGCCTGGTTAAATAATTTGTCGCAACAACAGGAGATTAGACTTACTTATAGCCAGCCGTATTTTGATAGTAGTTTTACCAAACCCCTACTAGAAGCCGATATCGAAATCAAATCAGATCATGGTAATACCTTTGTTTTTAAGGAGATCGGCTCAGGGCAATATATCTGGCAACCACTAGAGGGGCAGAGTCTGGGTGAGGAAGGTGACATTTTTATATTGACCATTACCCTACCCGATCAGGTGATAGCGGCAACCTCAATGATTCACCCAGTACCCGAAATTGATAGCATCAGTCAGGAATTTCGGGAAAATGATCTGAGTGGTCCCGACGGTATTTATACTCAGTTTTTTGCCCGCGATCTACAAGGCCTCGGAAATACTTACTGGATTAAGTCCTATAAAAATAATGAGTATCTCAATAAACCGGATGAAATCAATCTTGCCTTTGATGCTGGTTTTGATGGTGGTTCGCAATTGGATGGAATTATTTTCATACCCCCGATCCGGGAGTTGACTAATCCAGTGCCAGATGAATTTCCAGCAGATGAAGCGCCTTATAAACCCGGAGATCAATTACGGGTGGAAATTCATTCATTGACCCTTGAGGCATTCGAATTTATGAGTAGCGTCCGGGATCAAATTCTGAATGGCAGCAATACTATTTTTGCCAGCCCCATTGCCAACTCGAAAGGCAATTTAACCACCAACAAATCGAATACAGAGGTCTTAGGTGTTTTCTGTGTCTCAGCTGTTTCCAGTGCAGAGTTGCTCATTCAATAAACATAGAGGCAATGACCTCGATCCCAGAGACGGCGCGATTTGACCTTTATTATTTTACTGAAATAACATGACAATAGCTGCTAGTCCTGTCATAATCAGGGCAAATCTACGGTATAGGGCATCATTAAATTTACCGACCAGATAGACCCCTACAACAAAGCCGATGGCAATAAAAGGCACCATTGAGAAGTTGAGCGCAATACTGGGCCAGCTGATCGTGTGCCAAACAAACAGATGGAGGGGAAATTTAAAAACATTTATAATCAGGAAAAACCAGGCTCCAGTACCAATAAACTGGTCCTTGGGTAAATGCATAGCTAATAGATAAATGGTGACGATACCACCGGCGAGATTACCGACCATGGTTGTAAAGCCGGCTGCAATACCCATCAGAGCGGCGAACCACCAGTAATCAGGTACCCTGTCTCCTTTTCTTTTTTCCCACCAGAACATAGTGACCACGCTTGTGACAATGACCGCGGCCATCAGCTTTTTGAATGGCGCTTCGTCGAGGTGGTCACCGACCCAAGTACCCAGTAAAACTCCCGACATGGTCCAGGGTAGCAGTTTCAACAAATAAGGCCACTGGGCATGGCGCGAATAATATTTTACAGCCATCAAATCAGCCAGAATCAACATTGGCAGAACAATTCCGGTTGACTGCTTACTACCAAATATATAGGCCATAATCGGTACTGCCACAATCGAAATACCCTGAACACCCGACTTTGAAAGACCCCATATGACCGAGCAAATGATAATTAGAACCCAGTCAAAAAGATCTAATTGCAAAGAATCGAAAAAAATGGAACAATGGTCTGATGCTATAAATTGTGGTCAAGATCGACCTGTCATGTCACAGGAGAAATTGTTTAAAAAGAAAGGCAATGCCCATTTGAACATTGCCTTACCGCATATTTAGTTAAATGAAACTACATTAATTTCTTAGCCACTTTCTTGGCTGTTTTCTCCGCCCACTTCGACATCAGAGCGCTCTCCACTGCGGTCAATTTTTTTTCAGGCATTTTTTCAACAAACATTTTAGGAGGCATCGCACCCTCTGAAAGTACTTTGGAAATATTCTTCAATTTTTCGGCTTGCATACTAGGCTGTAAACCAGCCAGGTCATCCCACATTAGTGCGGCTTTCGCCTTATCCGACTTCCCCTCAGCACTATGGCAACCGTAACATTTGTTTTTAATGACGGCGTCCACTTTCTTTGGAAATTTAACAGAAGGGCCTGCATCGTCAAAGGTCGCCTCAGCGCTGGAGCCCGTGAAACTCTGAAGTACCAAGCCAGTTAGCAACGTGATGACAAAAAATCCCAGCAATCTTTTCATAAAGAAAATTTTTAAAAGGTTTAAGAATCAATGGTTTACAGCAGAATGTTTTGTTTTCTGAGTCTGAAAGTTACCCAGAGTCTGATTAAAAATACAATTTCTTCTAATAGATGCGCTCACTAGAGCTACTTTTTTTAGATCTGTTATGATACAAGGTGACCAGTTTAAGAAGCAAGGTTTCCTTAGTCTGGGAATTCTCTCTGCACCCAAAAGGAATATTGAAAACTCAAATTAGAGCTTAACCATGCAACTCTCGAGGCATCTCGTTTCAATTCCGATCTAACTACGAACCTAATTAGTGATATTGAGGTCCTTGTGGAACCTCGTCATTGCTTGATCCCATAATCCGATGTCAGAACTGTGGTATTTTTCGATGAGCTGACGTTCCTCCGTTCTAAAGGATAATGTTGGCCACTCGGATTTGGGTTTAAGGGCTCTACCGGTAACTGTAATTCGGTTCCGAAGGTCGCTTTAAACAATTCAACAGTTCGTGGCATGTCCGATGCCAGTCCGATCGCGGCAAAATCTGCCAAACCAAGGGGATGTATTAAGTGAGTTTTGAGATTTTGCCATTTGATGATGTATTCTCGGAAAGTCATTTTGGTTTCATGAAATTCTTTGACAAACGGTTGCGGAATTTGTGGATTCCGAACAAGAAAGGCGTACCCTGAAGGAATTGCCTCAAATGGATCCCGAAATATCGTGAAGAACCGATAAGAATCCAACAAACTAGTCCATTTGGAGGCATAGAAGTGACCATGGATGCAATCAGTACGGGAGATTAAATCTGGTAATCTGTGTTCCAATTCTTTCAGTCGTCCAGCTCGACGATCTACAGCTTCAGCAGACTCATCGCCAATCCAATCACCATAGTCCATGTAAATACGCTCCTTAAAATAATCACTTAAAGCCAAACGAAAGGTTGTGCCAGCGGATTTAGGGAGATGAATTGAGACAATCATGGTTAAAATCTAGAAAAATTAGTCCTAAAATCAAAGGAAAGAATATGAAATCAGATCTTACGCCTTAAGACCATCTCGGAGCTTTTGAACCTGCATTATCGATTTGAAAAACCAAAGCCTAATTTGACGATTGAAAATTAAGCAGTTATACTGAGTACAAACTGAGTATATCAAAACAAAGTGGCGTTTTTCAAATACCACGATTCAACTGGGCCTTTCCTTGTCCCAAAAACAAATAATCATGGATTAAACTACTTATCAACCCGAGGCCGGTCGAAGCAATCCTTTGAAGATAAAACTCAAAATCTCATTCTCCAGGGTAATGCGGTTCTTAACAGGCTGTTCTGATGTATAAATAAACAACCAGCGGAGGGATGCCAGCACGAGATGGGTTGCCACATCAGGATTTATCTTCGCCAACTCCCCAGATTTAATACCCCGTCCCACTATTTTTCTTATTTTTCTTTCATAGCGGTTCCTTTCATCTAAAAATTCGATCAATTCAGGTTGGTCTAAATGACGCCATTCATTAGAGAGTAGTGCCACTTGCAAAGGATAGTCCAGGGACAGCTGGACGTAGAGTCTAACCAGTTGCCTTATTTCATCTTCGACACCCAGCTTCGCTGCGATAATTTGATCAAGACCTTCGTGAAAGCGCTCAGACATTTGGAAAAGTTCTTCTGTCAGAAAGGATTTCTTAGACGGTATGTAGTTATAGATGTTAGCAACGTCACAACCCAATGCATCAGCAAAATCTCGCATTGTAGCCCCTTTATATCCTTTTTCCAGGATAAGTCTTAATGCTTTTTGCCGGAACACAGCATGCTTTTCATTGATCATGTCTTTTTGTGCTTAAATTTTCATGATCTAAATTAAAGTAAAATTGCATTTTAATCATCAATAGCTTATTTTTAGATCAACCAATGTTGATTTCACTTCAAGAGCAATGACCATCTATCAGCAAATTGGAGAGATACCTCAAAAAAGACATTCTCAGTTTAGGAGACCAAATGGGAGCCTATATCATGGACAACTTTTCGGAACGGACGGAGACTATTTAATAATACCCAGTGGTCAGATTTATCAAATTTCTTTTGACGGTCTGCAAAACCGGATACTCTCTGCGGAGTCTTTCCATCTGATTTACACTCCAAAAAGATATCGCAATTGGTTTGGTCTGCTTTTGGAACATGCACCTTTTTGCGAAAGAGACTATAAACTACCACAGGATCTGATCACTCACGACGAGCAAGGAGATTTCTTAATGAAAATCAAAAAGTAAGGAGTTTTGCACGAACTAGTGTACGCATATCATCCGTTTGATGTCATTGGTTGGGATGGCTATAACTATCCTTATGGTTTTTCTATTCATAACTTTGAGCCGATCACCGGGCGCGTGCATCAGCCCCCACCAGTTCAACAGACATTTGAAACGAAAGCCTTCGTCGTTTGTTACTTTTGCCCAAGAATGTACGATTATCATCCTCAGGCTATACCTGCTCCCTACAATCACTTGAATATCGATTCCGATGAAGTCCTCTACTACGTTGATGGTGATTTTATGAGTCACAATGATATTGCACCTGGTCACATCACACTACATCCGAGCGGTATCTCTCATGAGCCCCATCCCGGCGCTTACGAAAGAAGCATTGGTAAAAAAGATACCGACGAGCTCGCTGTGATGATTGATACTTTTAGGCCTCTGATGATCACAGAAAATGCACTGGCGATTGATGATGGCAAATATTTTCAATCCTGGATGGAATGATAGTTTAATATAAATATGAAATCAAATGTTCATTTAACAAACTGCTTATGACCAGTTGGAAAAAAATACCAGAAGATTCAGATTTTTCAATCCACAATATTCCGTTTGGAATTTTTAGTACCCCCAGGCGAACAGCCCGCATTGGGGTGGCTATTGGCGAAGAAATTATTGACCTGGCTGCTCTCAATGCCATCCATTTACTGGAAGACTTTGAATTAGATCCGGGAATTTTTTATCAACCTACTCTCAATCGATTTATCGGGCTGGGTAAAAGTGTCACAAGCAAAATCAGGAATTACATTCAGGAGCTCTTAATGGATGGTTCGTCGCCCCTCAAAGATCATCCCGCATTATTCGTGAAGCAATCCAATGCCACCATGCATCTTCCCGTCGAAATAAAAGATTATACTGATTTTTATTCGAGTATGGAGCATGCCATCAATGTTGGGAAAATGTTTCGAGACCCTGAGAATGCACTATTGCCCAATTGGAAACATTTGCCCGTTGCCTACCATGGCCGCTCCTCATCTATTATGATTAGTGGTGCAAAATTTAACCGGCCTAAAGGACAAATCTTAGGTCCTCATCAGCTACCTGTTTTAGCAGCCACAAAAAAACTAGATTTTGAATTAGAATTAGGGTTTATCATCGGACAGGAATCAAACCACGGTCAAACGATTTCTACCTCAGAAGCGGAGCAATATATTTTCGGATTTGTACTGGTCAATGACTGGTCAGCCCGGGATATTCAAAAATGGGAATATGTGCCACTTGGCCCATTCTTAGGTAAAAATTTTGCCACTTCCATTTCTCCCTGGATTGTAACCAGTGAAGCGCTCGA
This sequence comes from Saprospiraceae bacterium, assembly GCA_016711125.1. GTDB lineage: Bacteria > Bacteroidota > Bacteroidia > Chitinophagales > Saprospiraceae > JABDMH01. Next base: position 608,702 of record JADJTQ010000012.1, read on the forward strand.
AACCTTTAAAATAAAAGGCCCGGTACAAGACCCGCCGGTATTGGAATATTTAGATATTTCCGCAAACGCTAATTTTAACATTGATCTGGAGGTGGTCATTCGCTCAATGTCGGGTGAGATTCAAACAATTACTAAAACAAATAGCCGGCACCTGTATTGGAACGTGCGCCAGCAGCTAGCACACCACACAATTAATGGCTGCAAAATAAACATTGGTGATCTAATGGCCACCGGTACTATTAGTGGGCAAGAGGAAGGCTCTTTTGGATCGATGCTTGAATTAACCCACGATGGTGAAAAACCCATCCGATTATCGGGCGGTACCACTCGGTCTTTTTTGGAAGATTATGATTCGATCATTATGAAAGGCTCTGCTATTGACAAAGACAAGAAAGTGGGATTTGGGGAGGTTGAGGGACAAGTACTTCCCGCTCTCTAACCACAACATGAGTTGAACCTTGATTACACAACCAGCATGGATTTGCCATTCCTCACATTCAATCTTTCAAGCCGCAGAATGTATAAGCCAGGGTGAGCTTGCCGAACCCTGCTCCCTCACCATGAATCTCATGAAGTCACCAACCATTAACAAAGAAAACATTTATTCTATCGGAACTATCCAACCCCAGTCGTCACCACCTGATGCTATCTGCTGTAGGCCCTCTGCCGATCGCTTTTACCAGCACCATCGATAAGAACGGTCAGGTAAATTTGAGTCCATTTAGCTTTTTTAATCTATTTAGTTCAAATCCGCCTATTGCCGTATTTTCAGTGGCACGGAGAGGTTATGACGGTTCCATGAAAGATACCCATCTAAATGTGCTCGAAGTACCTGAAGTGGCTATCAATATTGTCAATTATGACATGGTCAGCAGGCCTCTTTATCGAGCAACGAATACCCGAGGGAAGTCAATGAATTTATTAAAGCGGGATTTTCAATAGCTAAATGTGACACAATAAGGCCTCCTTATGTAGCAGAAGCACCAGTGGCATTGGAGTGTAGAGTGCAGCAAGTAATACCATTGGGAAAAGAAGGCGCATCGGGCAATATGATCGTTTGTGCGGTAGATCGAATGCATGTCAAGGAGCACTTGCTGGATGATCAGGGGGAGCTCGACACGACAAAAATAGATCTGGTTGGTCGCATGGGCGGCAACTGGTATTGCCGGGCTTTTGGAGATTCGCTTTTTGAAGTCTCCAAACCTGCTGGGGTATCAGCTATTGGAATCGATGCATTACCGGCACACGTACGTCAAAGTGAAATCTTAAGTGCTAGCGATTTGGGGATTTTGGGCAGTGAAACAAAGATTCCTACCGAAAAAGAACTAGAAAAAATTGCAGTACTACCGGACATTGATTCAATTATAAACTCGAAAAAATCTTTGGCCGAAAAGAAAATATTGTTGCATCAGCAAATAAAAACGAAAATTGCACTCGGGCATCCCGAAGTGGCAATCGGTATTGCTTTGTGGGCCAGGAGAATATTCTGAAGTGTTAATTGTATTAATTTTTAATTACCCTCCATAAATGAATACCTAACGAATCTCTTGGTCTTTTACCAAAAGCGGAAATAGATCCGCTGCTACGTCATGCAACCAACTCCAAATAAAGGATTAAAATCGCAAATGAATACCTAACGAATCTCTGGTCTATTTACCAAACCGTGAAATAGATCCGCGGCTACCTTATGTAACAAATTCCAAATTAATGTTCAAAATCAATTGTCTTGTCTTGACTTCACATCAACACTGACTTTCAATTTATGGCCACCACTACTATAGACAATACCTTTTAACGGTACGACATCTTTAAAATCTCGACCAAACGCCACCCGGATATGCTGATTATTCACCATGATATTATTGGTGGGATCAAACTCTATCCAACCGATATCAGGCACGTAGATCGCGATCCATGCATGCGATGCATCAGCTCCCTTTAATTTTTTTTTGCCCGGTGGAGGAATGGTCTCTATATATCCACTCACATACTTTCCTGCCAAACCAATCGACCTTAGGCAAGCCAAGGTAAAATGAGCAAAGTCCTGGCAGACACCTTTCTTCTCAGCTAAAAGGCTTTCTAGAGGAGTACTAATATCCGTGTATCCTGCTTTGTATTCAAAATCCCGATATATCCGGGTATTAAATTCAAGCATTGCCTCAATGATAGGCCTTCCAGGGAAAAAGCTTTTTAAAATATACTCCTTCAATCCAGCTATTTGATAGACCAGTACCGAGTCCAGGTAAAACTGCCTCACATCGTTTAGGGTCTCTGTGCTCTGCAGGATTTTCACCACAGCCTCCCACGGTGGTGTCATGGCAGGTTCAATCGTTTTCCAGGGAACATCTAGAATCTCTACTTCACTCAGAGATGAAACTTTCAATTCCGAATGAGGAGTTTCCATCGAAAAATAGGCATACGAATTCCCAAAAAAGTCCACGCGTTCCTCAAGCAATTCAGGTTGCGGAACAATACGATATTCATGACTTAATAATTTTTGAAATGAATTGGATAGCGGCTTTTGATAGACAATATTATGACAAGTGGTTGCTCTATCCTGGTACTGATAAATGGTAGTATGCTCTATCTGATAAATCACAACTCAGGGAGTTTTGATACAAAAGCATAGTGGTCCCGTGAATGAGCAAAATAGGTCCGATAAACTAAATTGGAAACTTCTTCCAAATTACCAATTACCTTTCTCAGAAAAACCTTCAACTCCTTTCGATCTTTTCGAACAGCATGTGTAGCAAGTACTTCGACATTACACAATCTTATCAGGGTAAGCGTTTCCAACAATTTCTTTTGGATGGCATTTAAACTTCTATCCGATTTATTGCCAATCCGCTGAATATATTCGTCGCAATGGGAGATCTGGTACACCAATGATTTCGGGTTTAATTCTTCAATCACCAATAATTCGAGTACACTTTGTACTTCTATCCGCGACCGGTATTTATAACGATAGGTGACCAGACTCTCCTGAGCCATTAAGATCGTTTCTAGAATGTGCCGCTCGACATCCTCATCATGAGCATCAACGAGAGTGAGTAAGATATGCGCACTATTAACAGAACTTTCAATAAACCGGCCAATATTAACCAATCGCCAGGTAGCTTCCCGGGTCATGGTGTCAATATTTAGTCCAACAAATGCCATCAACTTAATAATCAGACGATCCAAGACGCTGTGTATTTTTCCAAGATCCCCTTCAGTTATTCTCAGTGCATCAATTTCACCTGAAATACTATCCAGAATACGCCAAATATCCAGGCTCAAGCGATCTCTGACCTTATATCCATTGCGTACGAATGCCTGAAGCGAGTTACTCAACGATCCCACCTTATGATAATCAGTCACTAGTGAGGCTAATTCAATCGCCGGATTTTTCATGATTTTCCGGTCATAAAAACCCGGGTAGGTCTTCGTCAGATCGGTTAGTGTTCTTAGACTACTTCTCAGTGATTTATTGTGCCATGGTCCGGCATTATCTTCGGTTTCATTGTATTGACGTAACACGATTCTTAAAAATCGAACCACATTGATGGAACGTTCAAGGTAACGACCAAGCCAAAAAAGGTTTTCTCCTGTACTGCTGGGTATATAAGTTTCTGATTTTTTCGGTCGATAAAAAACGGTAGGTTCCTGTTTTTTGGAAGGTTTACTTCCAACCACCCAAGTGTCCTTACTCACACCACCACTCTGATTTGTAACAATAAATGCACTCTTTTCGGGGAGCTACGGGAAAGTCCACCCTGCATGAGCTCATATTGATCAGCCTCATGGTTGGCCACGGCATAGGTTCGCAGTACCGTGTTTCGTGCCTCCAATCTTCCTCCGATTAAAGCAGGCGAAGTCGAAAATTGAACGATTTCCTGACCGACATAAAGGTGGGGTTTTGTCTTGATTTTATCCTTGATGAGACTTATTTCTGCCGATGATAATAAAGGGCCAAGCAATGATTTTTCAGAAGCTGTCTGATAGATGGGTCTTATCACGAGATTGCTGATATTGTCAAGGACATAGTTTTTTTCCAGATCATGACCGCACCACCAGGTAGCCACCGAAGGCAAGATCAATTCTTCGCCCAACAACTCCCTGGACAAGCCTGGTAAAAAAGCCATGAGTCCAGGATTCTCCAAAACGCGACTTCCCAAAGTGTTGATAAGTAACACTTTATTCTTCCGAACAACCTCAGTTAGTCCGACCACTCCCAGTTGCGAATCTTCACGAAACTCCAATGGATCGCAAAAAACATCATCCACTCTCCGCACTATGATGTCGACTTTTTCCAATTCACTGATGGTCTTTAGCCAAACATAACCATCTCTCACGATCAAATCTTCGCCAGTCACCAGGGTAAAACCTAAAAAAGATGCCAAATAGGCGTGCTCGAAATACGTCTCGTTGCTCGGTCCGGGAGACAATAAAACGATCTTGGGATCTTCAAGATTTCTGGAGGAAAGCCTGACCAGGGTATTGCGAAAAACCTGAAAATAGGTATTGATTTTACGGATGTGATTTTCACGCAGCAAATCCGGAAAAACCCGGGTCATTGCCGAACGGTTCTCTAAAGCATAACCCGCTCCGGACGGAGCATCGGTACGATCGTAGAGCACCCACATTTTACCATTAGGTCCACGAGCCAGGTCGGCTGAATACTGAATAAGTTGTCGACCTCCCGGTATCTGGACTTTGTCGAGCTGCCTTAAGAATCCCTGATGATTATAAATCAAATCAAAGGGCAGCAAACCTTTCTTGATTAAACTCCGGGAGCCATAAATATCTATTAAAAGCAGATTAAGTAATTCAGCTCGCTGCCTGACTCCCCTTTCAATTTCTTCCCAGTCTTTTTCATCGATTAATATTGGAATGGGATCCAGATTCCATGGACGGTTCAATCCTCCGGATCGCCGTAGATGTTGTAGGTAACCCCATTTTCTTTCAGATGCCTCTCTACTTCTGCTGCTTTTTCCGCCAATTTTTTTCGCCAATCTCTCGTAATATGATACGAGTTTTATCCAGTGAGGAAAAATCTCGCCATTGCTTTTTGCCAACTCATCAAAAAAAGTAGACTGGCTAATTTTTATTTCCCTCAAATAGGTCTCAATCATGCCTCAAATCTCCAATTTTTTATGCTCATTTTGAATTCTTTCGTTTGGAAAGCATTCGTAAATCCATGGTATTGGGAAATTCAGGAGAAAACTCCTGGTCACTTTCATGATATTCGTTACTGCCGGTAATTTTACTAATAAATCTTCCGACAGAGATGGCATTTTGCACAGTGGGTTCGGCGATTTCGATGGTATGTCCATAATCAAAGAACCGGGATACCCTCCTTGCTTCAGCCTCATAGCTATTCACCGGGAAAGTCTGATAGTTTCGACCACCCGGATGAGCGACATGATATTGACAAGCACCAATTGATTTTTTACTCCAGGTATCGTAAAGGTCAATAATCAATGGAGTATCGACCTCAATGGTCGGATGCAGGGATGATGGTGGCTTCCAGGCCTTGTAACGGATCCCAGTCACATATTCACCCTGAACTCCTGTGCTTTTCAAAGGAATCCGAAATCCATTGCACAACAATATATAACGCGAGTCAGTCAAACCCTTAATTTTTACTTGTAACCGCTCCAATGACGAATCAACAAATCTGGCGGTACCTCCACTGCTAACTTCTTCACCCAAAACATGCCAGGGCTCGATACCCATCTTTAATTCCACATGAATGTCATCAACTTGCAACTCTCCCAAAAATGGAAATCTAAATGCGAAAAAAGGATCAAACCAACTAAGTGAAAATGCATATCCCGCTTTTTGCAAATCAGCGATAACGTCTGATAGATCTTTCTGACAATAGTGTGGAAGTAAGAATCGATCATGGAGAGACGTACCCCATCTCACCAATTTATGATTGTATGGCTCCCGCCAAAACCAACTTATCAAAGCTCTGATCAACAAAAATTGGACCATGCACATTTGGTAATGGGGGGGCATTTCGAAACCCCTGAATTCTAAAATACCCAGCCTGCCGGATTGGGTCTCAGGCGAATAAAGTTTGTCTATGCAAAACTCCGCCCGGTGCGTGTTGCCAGTGACATCTACAAGCAGGTTCCGAAAAATGCGATCCACCAGCCAATATGGCACTTCGTTTTCCTGCATATCAGGAATCTGTTGGAATGCCAACTCGAGTTCGTACAATATTTCATTGCGACCTTCATCAACCCGGGGTGCCTGACTGGTGGGACCAATAAACTGAGTAGAAAATAAATAAGACAACGATGGATGATGCTGCCAGTAGGTAATCATACTCTTTAGGAGATCCGGTCTGCGAAGCAAGGGACTGTCTGCTGGTTTGGCACCACCTATGGTCACATGATTAGCTCCGCCGGTACCAGTATGCCGGCCATCGAGGTAGAATTTTTCGGTGCTCAAACGAGAGGCCTTGGCTTCATCATAGAGTATCTGGTAATTCCTCATCAGTTCTTGCCAGGACGACGCCGGATGAATATTGACCTCAATTACTCCAGGATCTGGTGTGATCTGAAATTTATTGATCCGGTTGTCAGAGGGTGGGTCATAACCCTCTACAATAATTTTAAGCCCCAGGTCGGAGGCCGCTTGTTCCAGCCAAACGACTAGTTCAAGAAATTGCTCTATATATGGAATCGGGGGCAAGAAAACAAAGAGTTTTTCTTCCCGGCATTCTACGATCAGGGTTGTTTTAAAAATCGTTTCGCTCGCTTTTGAAGATGTATAAACTCGAGCTTTCATCTCTGCAATTGCGGGGAGGGATGCATCGGGAGCAAAAGGACTTTTTTCAGGAGGCACATCCGTATTCTCTTCCTCCAAGTTTGCAATAGAGTCGAGTGGCAATCTCAAGCCTGCCGGCGAATTTCCAGGTACTAGAAAGAGCTGTTTTCGTCTAAATTCCCAGGAACAACTTTGCCATGATTTCGCTTTCGAATCCCATTGCAGAGGTAAGACAAAAGCGGTGGGGTTGTTCAGACCTTTTTGCAGGAGTTCGCTGAGCTTTTGGCGTTCAAGTGAATCGGCCAGATCCAAATCAAGTGGATCAATATTAATGGGCACTTTACTTTCTTCCCACACAAAAAAGAACGGATCTTCATAGGCAGGTTGGACCAATGATGCATCAATTCGGAGAAATTCAGATAATTTGTTGGCAAATTTTCGGGCTTCATTCATGCCATAGCCATAGTGTTTCGAGGGGTCGGCTAATAACTCATCATTTTGCCAGATAGACTCAGAGTCCTTACGCCAGATACATGCCAATTTCCACCTCGGCAAAGGTTCACCTGGATACCACTTTCCCTGACCCACCTGAATCAAAGTACCCTTACCGAAATGATCGCGTAAACGATAAAGCAAATCATTGGCCAATGACCTCTTATGAGCTCCATCTGCGGCTGAGTTCCATTCGGCTGCTTCCACGTTGTCAATGGCAACAAAGGTGGGTTCCCCTCCCATCGTCAATCGTACATCATTGTTCAAAAGATCTTGGTCAACTTGCTTCCCGACATGTACGATACGTTGCCATTGCTCTTCGGTATAGGGTTTTGTAACTCTGGGCTTTTCCTCCAAACGGGTGACTCTATTGTCAAAATGAAATTCAGTCTTGCATGGTTCTGCCAAACCGGAGATGGGAGCAGCACTTTGAAAATCAGGTGTACATGCTAATGGTATGTGTCCTTCACCGGCAAAAAGTCCAGATGTGGAATCAAGGCCTATCCAACCTGCACCTGGCACATAGATTTCCGTCCAGGCATGCAGATCGGTAAAATCCTGATCGGGACCAGATGGGCCATCAAGTGCCTTTTGGTCGCCTTTAAGCTGAATCAAATAACCAGAAACGAAACGCGCAGCGAGACCCAGGCGCCGTAGTAATTGCACAAATAGCCAGGCAAAATCCCGGCAGGAACCGGAGAGCATAGATAGGCTCTCTTCAACAGCCTGCACCCCATGCTCCATTCTGATTTGATATCGTAGCTTCTGATTAATTAACTGATTTAAGCTCACGAGATAGTTAATCGTATTTTGTTCAGGTCCAATTAATTCCTGAGCTTCTTTTACAAGCTTCTCAAACAATTCTCCGCTCTCCTGATTTCCAGATAAGGCAAAAGTTGTTCACGTACCAGTGAGTCGTATTTAAACGGGAAAATCTCAGCGTATTCTTCGACAAAAAAGTCAAATGGATTTATGATCACCATGTCAGCAATGAGCTCAACATCAATCGTAAAGTGATCGATTTTTTCTGGAAAAACAATACGTGCCAGATAGTTGCCAAAGGGATCTTGCTGCCAATTGATAAAATGATTCGCAGGGCTAATTTGAAGGGAATACGCCGACACCGGAGTACGGGTGTGAGCAGCCGGTCTCAGACGAATGATCTGTGGCGAGACTTCAATCGGTCGCTCATATGTATAACTGGTCAAATGCCTAACTGCAACTTTTATGGACATATCTGGTGATTTAGGTCAACTGAATTCACAAAAAATAGTAATTATGTCATTGATCACAGATCGAATAAAATAATGATTTTGTGAAGTCTAACCGATTTATCTTGGTCATCTCTAACAAAAACATGTCTGAAAAAAAACAAATCCGCCACCAAACTACAATTATTCACGGCCGTTGCACCAGTATTCCATATCGGTTGTTCATCATTTTCTTTTGGGGGAATAGTCTGGCGATCGCACAAAAAAGCGAGATTATTCCCCAATATAATGATCGTCTTCTGCAGATAGCAGGCAGTGCTTCGGTATCACAACTTGAGTCAGATATCCGGACTCTGGTCAATTTTGGAACCCGCAATACCCTTTCAGACACCGTGTCAAAAGTCAGGGGCATCGGCGCAGCGAGAAGGTGGATCAAATCCCGGTTTGATGAGATTTCGGCTGGTTGCGATCATTGTCTTGACGTATTTTATCAGGATACTGTGGTATCTGCTACTGATAACGCGAGGATTCCCCAAGACACCCGGATCGTCAACGTCGTGGCAGTGCAGAGAGGAACCCTTAAATCGAACCGTTATATCATGATGTCTGGTGATATTGATTCGCGAATCTCTGATGCGACTAATGCCACGGATGATTCACCCGGAGCCAACGACAATGCTACCGGGATGGCAGGCACGATTGAGGCAGCCAGAATTCTTAGCCAATATAGCTTTCCTCACAATATCGTATATCTCGGTCTTTCCGGTGAGGAGCAAGGCCTTTTTGGAGGCCAGGCGATGGCGCGGTGGGCCAAGGAACAAGGATGGCAAATCATTGGCATTCTCAACAATGATATGATTGGTAATATCGAAGGGATCGATGGTAGCATCGACAATTGTACTTTCCGTATTTTTTCGGAACCAACCCCGGTTGGTGCAACGGAGCAGCAAAGGATCTGGCACCGGTTTTATGGTGGTGAGGTTGACGGCCCTTCCCGGCAATTGGCCCGTTATATCGACCAGATAACCCGACAATACATGCCAGCGATGAAACCGATTATGATTTACCGGCTCGATCGTTTTGGACGGGGAGGGCATCACCGTCCATTCAATGATTTGGGCTTTCCGGGAGTTCGGATCATGGAAACCCACGAAAACTATGATCGCCAACACCAAGATCTACGGACCGAAAATGGCATCCAATACGGAGATGTGATTGAAGGAGTTAATTTTCCATATGTGGCAAAATTGACGGCGGTGAATGCCTTGACCCTCGGATCTCTCGCCTCAGCACCATCATCACCTGATGGCGTCATGATTGGGGGAGCTGTTTCACCTTCAACAACCCTACGTTGGGAGGCAGTGGAAGAAGAACATCTCCTTGGATACAAAATCTACTGGCGGGACACGACCTCACCACACTGGCAATATGAACGGTGGGTAGGTAATCAAACCCAATTTACCCTGGAGAATGTCATCATCGACAATTATCTTTTTGGAGTAGCTAGTGTGGCCAAAGATGGTAGTGAGAGCGTTGTGCAGTTTCCTACTACTTTGATACCAAGGTCCAGATAGTGACCATTAGATTCTGCCTTGTGGTTTAGATTTTTTCCGTAGTTCAAATAAATTCTGTAAATTATTTCCTGGTCATTGTTTTAAGTCGGAAAGCCAAGAAACTTGACCAACTTTGACCCGCATTATGCATTGGAAATTCCAATGCATAATTTGACGATTGAAAATCAAGCAATTAGACTAAGTGTTATGTAACCAAGGTGGTGATTTTCAATATCAGGGTTTAATTTGGAAATAACAATTTTTATAAAAATAGATCTTGGCTTTGGGGATATTTCTCCGACTTTTTAGCCAAAAGAACAGCGAGAGCCATGGAGGATCAAAAAGTATTACATTTTAAGAATTACCTGCTTGGGCAAGCCTATGATGAGATGTTTGGCATAGGAAATCACGTGCGCCAAAATTATGAAGCTTACAAGGATCACCTGGAGTCATTGAGTATCGTGAACATCAAGAAACTACAGGATGCAACAGACCAGGCTCAGTTGCTTATGGGTATGACCTTTCAGGTACATGGGGATGAGATGGGGCTTGAGAAAATTCTCAAATTAGACATCATTCCCCGTATCATCGATGGTCTTGAGTGGGAGCAACTCCAGTTGGGTCTTAAACAACGCATCAAGGCACTTAATCTTTTCATCAACGATATCTACCATGATCAGAAAGTCATTAAAGATGGTCTGATCTCCGAAGAGATGATCCATACTTGCCCGGCCTATCTGCCTTCATGTAAGGGGCTTGTACCCAGTCGAGGAATCTGGTGCCATATCAGTGGAGTAGATATCATCCGCGATACGGACGGCAACTTTTGCGTACTGGAAGATAACCTGCGTTGTCCGTCGGGTGTGTCGTATATGTTGGAAAACCGCAAAATCCTCAAAGCGACCTTTCCCCGGTTTTTTGATAAGATTATGGTGCAGCCGGTTTCAGATTATGCCCCGATCCTCTATCAAATGTTGGAATACATCTCTCCCGTGCCTAATCCAACCATCGTGGTCCTTACTCCTGGCATCTATAATTCGGCATATTATGAGCATTCGTATCTGGCCCAGGAAATGGGGGTCGAATTGGTAGAAGGAAGAGACCTGGTGGTGAGAGATGGACATGTTTATATGCGAAGCACAAAGGGATTCCGTCAAGTGGATGTGATATATCGTCGTATCGACGATACTTTTATGGATCCACTGGCTTTTAATCCTGATTCAATGTTGGGTGTACCGGGGATTTTTGAATTATACCGAAAAGGCAAAGTCGCAATTGCCAATGCACCCGGAACCGGAGTTGCCGATGATAAAGCCATTTGTCCGTATGTGCCCGATTTTGTACGCTATTACCTGGCAGAAGAGCCGATTATCGCCAATGTACCGACATACATTTGTTCAAAACCGGATGATTTAAAATACGTCTTAGAAAATATAGAACAGCTGGTTGTACAAGAGACCAATGCAGCCGGCGGTTATGGTATGATGATCGGACCCAAAAGTGATTCAAAAATGCATGTCGAATTTCGTGAGAAAGTAAAAAAGAATCCGCGAAATTATGTAGCACAACCAATGATCAATCTATCGACAGTACCTTGCCTTACTGAAGAAAATTTCTCACCCCGACATGTGGATCTGCGTCCATTTGTCATTTATGGCAACGAGATTTCCGTCATACCTGGTGGCCTGACCCGGGTAGCGCTTAAGGAAGGTTCACTGGTGGTTAATTCATCGCAAGGAGGGGGTACCAAAGACACCTGGATCGTTTAAATCAATCAGCAATAATTTGTGATCATGTTAAGTAGAGTAGCCGAATCGATATTGTGGATGAATCGTTACATCGAAAGGATGGAGAACAACGCCCGTTTTCTCGATGTGAATTTTAATCTGGCCCTGGATCTCCCCCCGGAGTTAAGACAGCAATGGAAACCCCTGATCCAAACGATGGGAGCTGAGAAGCTTTTTGAAGAATTATATGATCAATATACGCAGGATAATGTCATTTCATTTATTTGCTTTGACGAACGAAATGATAGTTCGATCTTAACTTGCATTACCAGGGCACGTGAAAATGCGCGAACGATGCGCGGCAGCCTCACCAAAGAAATATGGGAGCATATCAATGCGGTATATCACGCGGTGCTTCACTTCAAGAAAGAAAACCCGACCTTAAATAATGACCCCCGAATTTTTGTGGACCGCATTAAACAATCCAGTCAGCTGTATTATGGGATCAACGATAATACCGTGACCCAAAATGAAGCCTGGCATTTTGGCAAGTTGGGCTCCTACCTGGAGCGAGCGGACAATATCTCCCGAATACTTGATGTCAAATACCACATCTTATTACCCTCGGCACATGGAGTAGGTACTACAGTAGACTGGATACAATGGGTATCGCTCTTGAAATCTGCGAGCGCCTTTAATATGTATAGCCGTAAGTATGGTCAGGTCAAGCCCTTTCATGTGGCTGAATTTTTGGTTTTAGACCAGGAGTTTCCTCGTTCAATAAATTATTGTCTGAATAAAGCAAATCAATCCCTGCATGCTATCTCCGAAAATTACCGGACCGGCTTTTCCAATCAACCGGAAAAATTGGTGGGTATGTTGCTTTCAGAAATATCTTATTCGGGCATGGAAGATATTTTTAAACAGGGCTTACATGAATTTTTGGACCTGGTACAGCTTAAAATTATTGAGATAGCTGGTTCCATTTATGATACTTACTTTTCTTTGAAAGATTAAAATTTACTTCATAATATGTGACTTATTGTCTGGGGATGCACCTGAATAAAGGTTTGATCCTGCTCGCCGATACCTGCATCAGTTCAGGAGCACACCGAACCTCTGCAAAAAAGATCTACACATATCAAAATACCCGCAAAAATCTATTTGTTGCAACATCTGGTCTTCGTTCTGTGAGAGACAAAGCGATTACCTATTTTGACGAGCTTCTGCATAAAGAAGATCATGACCTCACTCGCATGTACCAGGTCGCCAGTGCATTTGGAAAATGTTTGAGAAAAGTGGCAGAAGAAGATAAAAAACCGTTGGAAGACGCCGGATATAAATTTGATACCCATGCCTTAAACGAGATTATCCATTAGAAAATCTATTTCGGCCTGAAATAGCTGCAAAATAAGGCGCTTCGCTGGACTTCCTTCCTTCACCGTAGCGGTGCTGTGCCTCAATCAGGAAAATCCCTTATTTTATTGCTCTTCCAGGCCTCATGAAAACCCTGCGACATAGCCACGCCAGTTCGTTCTTAACATCACTATCTACATCAGTAGAGTCATGATTAAACTCCTTTCCGTTATAGAGATAACGCTTCGCTAGGTCGAATAAGCATACCAAAAGGATAGTAATGAGTCTCGTGCAACACTCCGATGGGATCGTTGTCAGAATGCATTCCACAACACATAATGCATTGATTGTCAGTTAAAATACACAATCGACTTTCCAATTCCGCAACATATGCTAATATGGGTGGCAAGATCAAATCTAAAATCACTATCAAATTGGAACATAGTTGAAGTTTTGCCAACCCCATTGAAACATATAGCAAAGTCAAATAGTAGAATTCATAGCACTTTAGCTATGACTTCACCGGTGAAGGATTTTTTAATGTTTTAAATCCTTCTATCATGACTTTACATTATTCAATACTGATTGTCTGGTTGACATTCACGCAAGGCTTGATTTATGCAAATCCAAAACCAATTTCATTCAAATTGGCTGGAAAACTCATACTTATTCAAGGAGAAATAGATGGCAAATCTGTTAATCTGATCTTAGATACGGGCATCGATGATGTTGTTCTAAACGCAAAATACTACAGCGGGATAAAGACCAATAAAACCTATTATGGAATTAATGGCATGGCAGAAACTGTCCAATGCAAATTTGCTGGTATAACTATTGGTGATATTTATTGGAAATCCCTCTATACTGAAATATTGTCGCTGCATCACCTGGAAGAAGCACGAGGTCTTATCATTCACGGTTTGATTGGCTGCAGTCTGTTGAAAAAACATGAACTTCTAATTGATTATGAAAGCTCCGAAATCCAATTCATTGAATTGGACAATAAGGGAAAACAAAAATGGGATATTGGCCTGAGCAATCCAACAACAGTTTTACCCTTTCAAGTGAAGGATGCGACCCCGGTGATAACGGTACAAGTCAATAACCAAATGCTAAGGCTTGGATTGGATACCGGAGCTGAAATCAACCTGATTGGGCAATCGAAAGAACAACTTATTACTGATAATCTGGAACTCCAGGGAAATAGGGTAGTTGGAGGATTTTCAAAGTTTGTTAAAATACAACGAGTTTATGTCTGGAAAAATTTACAGGTGTACGGCACCGAATGCTCACCCATGCTTACAACTTTGGTCGACCTCTCACATTTGAACAGATCTCTTCCTGGTATTGAGATAGACGGCATTCTCGGATATGAATTTTTAAATCAGTTTAAGGTATCCATTAATTTCAAGAAGCGACAAATTTCAATCTGGAGTGAAGATCTATCCAGCCATGATCTGGCATATGACAAAATCCAGGTGATTTTGAAACAATAACTAACAATGTTGTACAAGGACCATCATATATTTGATCGGAAAGTCTTAAATTATATTGATTTCTTGACACCACTGAAAAAGCGTCATGTATCTCCAAAAGTCAACTTTTTACTTTCTCAAGATTGCAATAGCCCTGAGTATTGTTACTGCTAACTATATTACACCTCTTGTCGCTCAGCCAGAAAAACCTTTTCTCAGGTTTCGAGACATCACCCGCAATGTTGGTCTTCCAGGTGAGTTTGCCAGATGCATGATGCAAGATTCCAAAGGATTTATCTGGTTTGGTACTGACGTAGATTTCAAGTTTTACGATGGGTATAGCTATGTCAAGTATCCTTTAGACCTTGATGACGTTATTGTTTCGGCAATACTTGAAGATGACAATGGCGATATCTGGGTTTTTGCAAGTGCCGATGCCTTGTACAAACTAGATAGAAGGAAGAATACAGTTGTTCGATATCAGGTTTTTAAAGAATCAATCAACACTTTGGAACAAGTTTACCCAAAATTGGGATACTCGAAATGTCTGCTCGAAGATGAAAATCACATTCTATGGTTAAGTACCTATCAAGGAATTGCACGTTTCGATCCATCCATTGATTCATTTGAATTGGTGAAGCCGGCCGACTCAAATTATACAGGTTGGATTTACCTTGAGAATGACAAGGTCATTTGGGAACTGACACGCGACGGACTCGCTACCTTAAACAAAGAAAATCCAGAATATAAAAGTATTAAGGACCCTGAAGGCCTTCACTATCAACTGCCATTCGCACCCATTGGAATATTCACTACGAAGGAGAGTATCTGGTTGTCTATGGATCATCTATGGGTATATAGAATCGATAAGAACTCTATGATTATGTCTCCTTTGCCAAAACCCCAGACAATTGATAACCAACCTGTTACCAGTAAGGGAATAGCTGTAGATCAATCAAAAAATGTTTGGATTACTGCTGATGATTATGGCTTATTTCTGTATACCCACGAATTGAATCAGCTCTACGACTATAGGCAGGACTTTAAAGTGGACGGGAGTATTTCAAATAAACCAATTGACATTTTAATTGATAATAATCTTGGTGTGTGGATTTCTTGTTATCATAGTGGAATCTCATATCATGCAAATTCTAATAAAAAATTTCGAGCATACCGGAGCTTCAACGGTGCTGATCGTACTTTAAAAGCGCAACAAGTAATATCTTTTTTTGAGAAAGATGACGGTAACATCTGGATCACAACAGATGGAGGAGGGCTGCATCTGTGGGATAGAAAAAGTGACCATTTTATTCCATTTGATTACGATCCTGAGAATAGGGTGATTCTTAATCAAAAAACATCCATGGTTGTTGAAGACAACTTTGGTAGAGTCTGGGTGCAGGCTCCTGGAACTGTTGTTCGATTTGATTCAAAAAGAAAAGATTTGCAGTACATCACCCTGCCTGAATCTGGAATTCAAAGTAATGGTAGATTATTTCTGGATCAGGACAAGACTGTTTGGATTAATCGAAAACCGGGGGGATATCATTTTGATGAGCAAACACAGCAATTTGAATTAAAAATAGCCGGATATCATCTTCTGTACATTGACCGGGATGGAACCTATTGGGTGAAAAATCCAAACTTAAGTCAATTTTGTTCTTATGACCTGCAAGACAATTCAGTGATAGAATGTATAGATGCAAATGTAGTCGAAGTATCTGAAGCGTCAAATAATGTCCTATGGTTGCTTGTTGGACCACAAGGTGACACATTGCTGGGGTATAATTACCAATTAAATAGAGTGATTGATACTCTAATCCTGGTAGATTCCAGAGATCATCTGCACAACAAGTTGATTGTAGATAACAATGACGATATCTGGATCGGAACAAAAAATGGATTATACAGATATGACCGTGAAACTAAGAAACTTGACCACTACGATCATACCGATGGAGTTTCCAGCAATTTTTTACGATTCGAAAAACCAACCAAAACTAGAAAAGGAGAATTAATTTTTGGTTCAAGTCATGGTTTTAAAATTTTTCATCCAGATAGTATAAGGAAAAATAGTTTTAAGCCGCCTATATTTATTACCAGTTTTCGGATTGGAGGAGAGGATGTGCCAGTAAGTGACTCGAAGATGGATACGATGGATTGGAAGTCTCCGCTATATTCACACATTCACTATGCAAAAGAAATCAAACTTGCTCATTTTCAAAATGATTTGACTTTTGAGTTTGCAGCACTAGACTATACCAATCCCGAGAGGAATCAGTACAAGTATCAACTTATAGGTTATGACAATACCTGGAGATCTACCAGCTCAGCAAAAAGAATTGCTATATATACTAATTTATCGCCTCGTAAATATATTTTCCAAGTTATGGGATCGAACAATGACGGGGTTTGGAGCGAGAAAGGAGATCAACTTGAAATCACAATTATGGCTCCATGGTATTGGGCCTGGTGGTCAAAAATACTCTATGCTTCACTGATCCTCATTATTGCATATAGTCTGTACGATTTTCAGCTGAAGAAAAAACTTGCCCATTCGGAAGCAGTAAGATTAAAGGAGATCGACCACATAAAGTCTAAATTATACACTAATATCACACATGAATTTCGCACACCACTTACGGTCATTTCAGGAATGATTGATGAGATGCAGAATAATCCAAAAGAATGGTTTAGCGAAGGTGTAAAACTAATCAAGAAAAACAGTCAACAACTCTTGACACTTATCAATCAATTGTTGGATTTATCAAAACTAGAGTCCGGTAAGCTACCAGTCAAAATGATCCAGGGGAATATTGTACCGTATGTAGAGCACTTGATTCAATCCTTCCAATCATTTGCAGACAGTATAACCATCCGTCTTCACTTTCTTCCTGACAACATTGACATCCAAATGGATTACGACCCTGAAAAAATCCAGGTAATCATATCAAACCTGATTGGCAATGCACTGAAGTATACTGAGGCTAATGGAGATATATATCTTAAAATTCAGGAAACAAACAAGTCTTGGTGCCAACTATCCGTTACGGATACGGGAGTAGGCATTGCACCAGATAAGTTGGAGTACATCTTTGACCGTTTTTATCAAGCCGATGATTCGTCAACAAGGAAAACCGGGGGCACAGGTATTGGACTAGCCCTTACAAAGGAACTCGTAAAACTATTAGGTGGGCAGATTGAAGTAAAAAGTGAATTAAACAAAGGCACTGAATTCAAAGTCTTCCTACCAATCACCCATAATGCAATAGTGACCCAAGATCTGTTCATCGTACAACCGGTTGATATACAAACTTCATTGGCAAACTCATTGAGGTCTTTACCTAAGCCAGCTGTCGATGATGGAGAACAACCTAGTATTCTCATTGTTGAAGATAATCTTGATGTACAGCGTTATTTGCAGGCTTGTCTTAAGGATTCATATCAATTAGACTTTGCAGAAAACGGTGTTACAGGTATCGAAAAGGCCATCGAATCCGTACCCGATATCATCATTAGCGATGTTATGATGCCTGAAAAGAATGGATATGAACTAGTGGAAACACTGAAAACAGATGTGCGAACTAGTCACATACCCATTATTTTACTAACCGCAAAAGCTGACCACGACAGTAAAATCGAAGGCTTGGAGTCTGGAGCTGATGTCTATCTGGAAAAACCCTTTCATAAAACAGAACTTGATGTACGACTGCGTAAATTGATTGAATTGAGACGACGACTTCAATTACGTTATGCTACATTGGGCGCGAGCGAAAACACGATACCTGACGGATCACAGCGGGAAGGTCAGTTCGTAGATAGAATTAAATCGCTAGTGCTGGAGAATGTCTCCGATGAAAAATATGGGATCAACGAACTTTGTTTTCGTCTGCGAATCAGCAGAACCCAGCTACATCGAAAATTGAAAGCGATAACAGGTCTATCTACGTCTCACGTTATTCGGTCAATTCGATTGATACATGCGAAAGAGTTATTACTAAAATCGGATTTAAATGTGTCTGAAGTGGGCTATGCGGTTGGTTTTTCCAATAGAAGCCATTTTACACAAGTATTTACGAAAGAGTTTGGCAAGCCTCCGAGTAGTTTTAAGCAAATCATGTGAAAATCAGGATTTATCGAAATGTATATGCAATAAGATTTTCAGTTTTTGGGTGGTTATCAATTGAATTTCCCACCAAGCCCAGGAATCTATAGATTTGCTCACTGACTCCCTGATATAGCATCGAACTCTACGGACTTGTGCCGTCTGATGATGTAAATAGATTTTCTCGAAAAGACAGAGATAAAATTTCCGCAAGTTCCTTGTTCGAAAGAACATAGTTCAAGGGCTTGGAAGGAGCCTAGCTAACCGGACTTTCTGGTAAATCGTATAAGGTGAACCCATTGGAATTATCACAGAATGTCGGACACTAGTCCTTTTCGCAAAGGTCTTTGGAAAGTCAATGCTTTGGTCTCTGGATCCTTGATAAAGAATGGTCTGGGTTTTTATTAGGTATACAAAAAATCGAAAATTCTCTTTAAATAGCTGAAGTATGTTTATTATCACATAATTATTACTTTTCTTCAGATTTTAAACACACGAACCATTGTTCTCCAAAAGTAATGCTTTTTTAGAAAGCCAGTCTAGCTGAAATCCTCTTCCCCCCCTGTCATCGTGTTGTATCACTGAGCTATAAGAGCCTGGCAGCTCCTTTGATGCCGACAAAGGCATCACGATGACCTACAACCACCTAAACCTGCCTACGAAGATAAGTTATTCGGCTAATAAATACCTGGACATGGTTTATGACGCGGCTGGAAATATGCTTTCCAGAAGGATGGTAGATACGGGCCTTGACGACGAGATAGACTATGTGGCCGGCATTGAGTTTTACGATGGTGTCACTCAAAGTATCATGCACAATGAGGGCCGGGTGTTTTTTACCAGCCCCACAACCAGCCGCTATGAGTATGTGATACGAGACCATCTCGGTAATGCCCGCCTGATGTACACCGACCTCAACAATGATGGCATCGTCGCCACCCCAAGTGAGATCTTGTGGGAAGGTCAATACTATCCGTTTGGTCTCGCCCACAAAGGCGCCTGGATGGACACTCCCGACAAAGAAGTAAACTATAAGTATAACGGTATAGAACTGGCCTCCGATTTCGGATTAAATGTTAACTTGGCCACGTTCACAACGCTGGACCCGGCTACAGAAAGGTGGTGTCAGGTAGATCCGAAAGCGGAGTTGATGATGGGTTATTCGCCATACAATTCTATGGCTAATAATCCGGTGAGCTTTAATGATCCTGATGGGGATATCATACCGGTACTGGTCCTTTATGCAATTGGTGCCGCAGTGGTCAATGGAACAATCAACGTGGCGAGTCAAGCACTCAAGGGTAATGTTAATAATTTTTGGCAGGGTCTAGAGTACTTTGGAGTGGGAGCGGCAGCGGGAGTAGCATATGTGGTTCCAGCTGGTGGAGTTGCCCTCGCAGGAACCATTCAAGCGGGAGGAAACAAAGTAGTTCAGATTGCCAATGGACAATGGTCCCCCAGTGATATCGAAGACGGTTGGGATGTGGCTGAATTTGCCTTTGATCTTGGTTTGGATTTTACCACACCGGCATTGGGTGCCAATTTGGGAAAGGCCTTTGCTCGATCAGCATTAATTCCTATTGCAGAAAGTACTGGATGGTTAACTACAATTTCAAGTGGAGGTAGTGTTATAAAAGTGGGAGGTGCGGTAGATGACATTGCCTTTAGTGTTGCTTTTTCTGATGATATAGTAGTTAGTGCGAGCAGGGTTGCAGCTTCAGGTAATGGTGCCGGAATTGCTGCCGCTAAGGGGGGAATGCAATATACCAAGTCCAGTTTATCACTTGGTCGTCAAATGCATACCGGATATAAAGCAGGTCTTGCAGATGGTGTAAATACTTTTAAAGAGTTTACCAAAGTGCCTGGTATTCGTCCTGATTATGTAGACTTTACTACAAAGACTATTTATGAATTGAAGCCGTTTAATCCAAGGGGAATTCAATTAGGCACCAAACAATTAAATAACTACAAATCCCTTTCTGAGCAGAAATATGGTGGTACTTGGAAAACTGTTTTAGACTTCTATTAATAGTAGTAATGGAAAAGAAAGAACTAGCAAATATCTTAAGTGAAGTACTTGTTCCCGTAGGGTTCAAGAAGAAAGGAAACTATTGGGTTATCAATGGAGATGAGATTACCAAGATGGTAAACCTGCAAAAATCACAATTCAGCAATAGCTTTTATATTAACTATGGCTATATCTTGAATGCAATTCCATTAGATGATATGATGCACATTTATATGAGAGTGGCTTCTACTGATAAAAATGAGAATAAGAGAATTGATGAATTACTAAACCTGGCAAGCCATATTTCTAACGAGGATAGAGCAAATAACCTTAAAAGAGTATTGTACGAAAAATTAATTCCTAATCTTCAAAATATAAATACAGAAGAGGATGTTTTGAGCGAAATAAAAAAACGACCTCATTTAAATGCAGTTCCCTTAGTTGTAAAAAAACATTTTAATTTACCAGAATAACCAAACGCCAGGTTTCACAGCTTGGCGTTTTATTTTTTCATCGTCGCCACCCCAAGTGAGATCTTGTGGGAAGGTCAATACTATCCGTTTGGTCTCGCCCACAAAGGCGCCTTTATATGAGTGAGCGATTCTGCACCTGAAAGGAGCAGCTGAAGGTCTGGTAGACCTTCAAGCGAAGGAACCGCGTGAGCGGATGGGTGGCCCCCGATAAAGAGGTCAACTATAAGTATAACGCTTTGCACGCCCGAGGTTTTTAACGAAGACGGGGTATCGAAGTAGCTTCGGATCTGGGATTAAATTAAACTTGGTCGGAGTTGTCAGAGCGCAGACCCAACCTGGGAGGCTGTTGAAATACTCACCTCGCGCTAATCAGCTTTTTATATTTTTAATCTGTCTTGTGGTAAGGTAAAAGCCCACAAGATGCTTTAGAAATATAACTCCTGACAAACTTACGAGTTACATACCAAAGGTGACCTAATACTCAAGAAATATCGGGATATAAAGACGTTGGTGGTCATTGTAAAAAGACACAGCAAACCAGCAACAAACAGACAACTAATAGAAATTAGAAAATATGAACAAAATAATCTTTGACAGCGGAATATCTCTTGACGGATTTTTCGCAGGCGACAACAGAAGTCCTCAAAATCCTATGGGTGGTGTTTCAGGACAAATTCATTCTTGGATGTTTAATCAAAAGCATTTTGGGAGTATTTAGGAATTGAATGTGGCAAAGAAGATGGTGCTGACGGAAAACATATTAGAGATACCATCGCAAGAACAGGTGCATTCATTATGGGCAAACGTATGTTTGAAGAAGGTGAAGCCAGTTGGTCAAATGACCTTTACAAGGCAGACGTTTATGTGTTAACACACGAGAAAAGGGAACCTTGGGTGCAAGAAGGGACTACAACATTTTACTTCATAAATGATGGTATAGAAAGTGCTTTGGAAAAAGCAAAACAATCAGCAAAAGGAAAGGACATAAGAATACAAGGCGGAGCAAACACCATTCAGCAATTTTTAAACGCAGGAGTTGTGGACGAGTTTTTTATTCACATTGCACCCGTTTTTTTTGGGAAATGGTATCCGACTATTTGACGGAATTGACAAAGACAAATATAATATTCAAGCTGTTGAAGTAATACCTTCAGACTTGACTACACATTTGAGATATATGCTAACGAAAAAATAAAAAATGAACACTAGCAAAATAAATCATAAAGTAAACGGACAAGGAGCAACACCTTTCGCACAGACCTATTTTCACGGGACAAAAGCTGACCTTAAAGTTGGTGACCTAATTCAAGTTGGTTACAACTCAAATTATGGACAACAGAAAAACGCCAAATACATTTTCTTGACTGCAACTTTAGACGCTGCAATTTGGGGTGCTGAACTTGCTTTTGGTGACGGACAAGAAAGAATTTATTTGGTTGAACCAATGGGTGAAATAGAAAATGACCCCGATTTGACCGATAAAAAATTCCCAGGTAATCCGACACAATCTTTTCGTTCGACAGAGCCTTTTAAAGTTGTTGGAGAAGTTACAGCTTGGCAGGGACATTCAGCCGAGCAAGTAAAGACAATGAAAGACCATCTTGAAAAATTGAAAGAGCAAGGTATTAACTCACTAAACGACTAAAATAATGATTAGTGTAACATTGACTAAGAAGAACAACGACCCGCTAACAGCGGTTTGGCGTAATGGCGGGTTCAGTGCTTCGTATGACAGTTTTGTGATAGGTTCAAGTGCAGTTCTTCGATTGAACTTTTGTGCTAAAAATCCGCCACTACGCCAAGCCACAAAACGTTCGAGTCAATCCTCCCTTCGGTCGGCTTGGCTCAAACGTGTCGGGGACAAGCCCCTTATTGGCGGTCATGCTATGACGACACTTCAGAATTGAAATAACAGTGACATGTATGAAACGACAAATTAAATTTCTGGCGGCAATATTAATTGCAAGTTTTGTGCTTTTGACAGCTTGCAATTATGCAAACAAGCCAGACAACTCAACAAACAAACAGCAAACAACAATGGACAGTCTAAATCAAGAAATTGAGGCCAACAAACAACTCGCCCGACTTTGGATTTTGGACGGGTGGAACAACAACCGAAACAATGAAGTGGTTGACCAAGTGTTTGCCCAAGACTGGGTGGACGGCAATCCTACTTTTCCTGACCAACCTAAAGGAATTGAAGGGGCAATGTATTTTGTAGAGCAGTATCGAAATGCTTTGCCCGACATTCAATTTAAAATTACTCATCTTATTGCCGACACAGACTATGTAACATTTCGTTTTGAGGCACAAGCAACACACAAAGGAACTTTGATGGGTATTCCTGCGACAGGGAAGAGAGTTACCGTAACTGGAATTGTCGTGCATAAAGTTGAGAACGGACGCTTTGTGAAATCATGGAATGAAGTGGACTTACTCGGACTGAAAATGCAACTTGAAAACAAATGACAAAAGTAAGTAATGCACGAACCGCTAATAAGTAAGGATTCAAGCGGTCCGTAGGACCCAGTTTGAATCCTGTGTTGAACTGGATCGCTCGCTATCACTAGGCTAATTCCAAATTATATTTCGTGGATTTTCTAGTAGGCTACTAGATTAGAAATGGTTTTCTGATGGCCTTGCATTCTTTTGAACGAACTTGCTATTAATAAAGAGCGTGGAATTACGAAAGGATACCTTCTTGTCATTGACTTTTGAAGTTCTGGGCAATATGATGTCAGGTCTAAGCATGCTTAAACAAATTAGATTATGAATAATGGGTGCCTCGGATTAATTAATTGAGGAGGGCCTCTCTTAGGTATTTCTCCCATGAGTTTTAACGTGGGCTTTTTACAGTTGGGGCAGAGAGTGACATCCAGACCTTTTGTTGCCAGAGAACCTCCCAATCCAATTTTAGGATACTGGCATTTTTGGATTCCGGGAAAACGATTGCCTTGTACTTGCTGGAAAGAATGCCATAGTGTCTAATTTTGGTAAATCCTCTTGGCAACAGATGTAGCGAAAAATCTACGGACGAATTCTTGAGGATGAAGCGCCATAGATTTTGACCTCCCACCGTGTTTATAATCCTTGTACTGAAAGATGATTTTATCAGATGATATAGCCTTAATCCTATAATTACTAATGGCTGCTTTATGTGAGTATCTCGCCAAATATTCAATGACACCTTTTGGTCCGGCAAAGCTTGACTTGGTAAATACCACCCATTTAAGGCGATATAGTTTAGAGATAAATTCGGGTGGAATGACCAACCCCTGCAGGTCCATGTTGGCTTTGAATTGAGCCATCAATTTGCCACGAAACAAGATGCTCATGGCTTTGACAGGAAACAAAAACTTGCCATTTCCTTGAGCATCTTTCCATTTATTTTTTGCAGTAAGACCTCCTCCTGGCACAATGCAGTGGACGTGAGGGTGCAAGCTTAGGTTTTGCCCCAAGTATGAAGAACCATGGTGACACCAATTTGTGCTCCCAGGTATTTTGGATTCCACGCGAAACTATCCAGCGTTTGCCGGCACACTGGAATAGGATGGAATACATTTGCCGCGGGTATGCAAGACAAAATTGATTTAATTCAGCAGGGATGGTAAATACGGCATGGTAGTATCTGGTATTAATTAATGAAGCTTGCCTTGCCAAGATCCACTTTTCTTTTTGTGTGTTTTGGCAGGTAGGGCAGTGTCGATTGCGACAGCTGTTGTATCGCTTATGGACATGACCACAATGGCTACATTGGTATAGATATCCACCAAGGGCCGGCGTACGGCATTTTCTAATGGCATCCAGAATTCGAATCTGATAAGAATTAAAGTGTGTATCCGATTGAATCTGAGACCACTGCTGATTAATAATGTCTGCTACCGTATGTGTGCTAGCCTTGTAGGCCTTCGTAGAGCCTGTCAAAAGGACTAAATCGGTCCGTTTTCGAGATCCTGGCAACGTGAAGGTAAACCATCGTGGTGGTCAAATGAGCATGCCCAAGTAGCGATTTGACCGTATCAATGTCCATCCCAAATTCCAATAAGTGAGTTGCATAGCTATGTCGCAACGTATGCACGCACGCATCCTTCTGAATGCCACTTGTTTTTAGTGCTTCCTTCATTGCCCACTGCACACCTCTGGCGGACAAGGGACTTGTCATATCTTTACCATTGAATACATAGTTCTTAGGATGGTAAGCTTTGTAATATTTTTTCAGTCCTTTTGCCATCAACGGACTAAGAGGAACGTATCGTTCCTTTCGATACTTGGTTTTACGAATGTGGATTTGCATTCGGTCAAAATCAACGTCCCTCTGTTGCAGGTTCCGAACCTCTTTCTGCCTTAATCCAGCAGAATAAATTAAGCAAAGAAGAATCCGATGCTTCAGCATTTTACCCGACTTAAATAGTTGACGACATTCCTTCATACTCAATACCACGGGCAAAGGAGCGTCTCGTTTCAGACTCGGCAATCTGATGGCCTTGTCTTCTCTATCGTAAATCCTGAAGAGTAGTCTTAATCCGTAAACAGTGTGCTTAAAATAGCTCTTAGAGGGGCTGATCATTCTTAGCCAGATTAAATAAGTATCCATTGATCTGTTCTTCTTCCAACTCAATGGCTACTAGATTGAAGTGTAAACTGATCTGAGCAATACAGCGTCCATAATTGGTCAAGGTAGATTCAGATAATCCACCTAATACCACTTTTTGCTCTAACTTTGCATACATGGTTGAAAATCCTTCAACCTCGACTTTTGCCCTATCAATGATAGTGGCTCTTGTTCTTTTTTCCATAACTCAGAAAATTTTTGTGGTTATTAATTCTTCCGAGTTATGGATTTTATTTGTTAGATTCAAGTCAGGAGACCATCGCCGATAGGCGATTTAGTTCAACACGGGCTACGCGACAATGCGGGGTGCAGTGCTTCGTATGACAGTTTTGTGTCCCGCACCTGCGGGATGCTTCGTATTAAAGTTCGGTGGTAATAATCCCGCACTGCATGTAGCCCGGGAACGTTCGAGTCAATCCTCCCTTCGGTCGGCTTGGCTCAAACGTGTCGGGGACAAGCCCCTTATTCGTGATCGTCACCTTCGGTCAGACAACCACGAACAAGGGATATGATGTGTGTAATGAAAAAACTCAGTGTCAAACGAAGGTTTTTCCTTTTAAAGGAGTCTAAGTATTAGAACAACATTAATAGAAAAATGAAAAAAATATCTCTTTTACTACTTGTCACTATCATTTGCTCTTGCAAATCAAATCGAAAAACGGATGAAAGTGTAAAAACAATACAGGTCAACAAAGAATACTTTATTACTGAAAATATTATTGGAAAGATTGCTGAAGAAAGAGTTGACCTAAACGGAGTTGGGACCTTGTGCTATGTAATCAAAACACATTCACAAGCCACAGAGCACCAAATGGGACCTTGGTGTCCAAGACACATAGAAGATGGAATGGAAAAAGCAGGGATTTGGTTTAAGGATGACAAAGTTTATGATGTTTCAGGACACTTTATAGCAAACCTTGACGAGTTTTATAGTGATGATAAGTGGAAATTATATAGAGAAGATGGTTCAATAAAAGTTACAGATACAAAAGACGGTTGTTTGAGTGCAGCAAAACCAGATGTTGATGAAGAATACCAAAACTATTGCGTTGAGTGCTTACCCGAATATTTTAAAGACCAAGTAACTACTTTTGTAATTCCTGTAAATCCTCAATATCAAAATCCTTCTGAACGACTTGGACGAGGTGGAATTGGAATTGCTTTTAACGGAGTGAAATTTGACCCACCAGCACCAACTCACGCAATTTTAGCAGCTCATACTATTGCACCTTTAGATGACCACGGAGGACACGTAAATCCTCACGGAGGTTATCATTATCACGCAGTTACTGGCTCAACGAAAGAAATTGAACAAACTGATAACCATTCACCAATGATTGGTTACGCGATTGATGGATTTGGAATTTATGGATTATTAGATAAATCAGGAACTGAACCGACTGATTTGGACGAATGTGGAGGACACTCTGATGAATTAAGAGGTTACCATTATCACGCAGGAAAACCAGGAGAAAACCAAATCATAAAATGTTTAAAAGGAGTTCCAGGCTATACCGAGGTTGCGGAATAACACTACACACAACAATGTATATAAAAAATAGGCGAAACAATAATAAAATCAAGGTTTATGGCTCGTATCAAACTTTGCGTTTAACCGAAAGTTTCGTGCTTCGAAGTCGCCTACTTTCCATATACTAACCGTTCGAGTCAATCCTCCCTTCGGTCGGCTTGGCTCAAACGTGTCGGGGACAAGCCCCTTATTCGTGATCGTCACCTCCGGTCAGACAACCACACACAAGGGATTAGATGAAATCCGGAAAATCTTCGGCGCTTCGCGCCGGATTTCCGAACTTCACATATCCCCGACACGTTGGTGGTCATAGACGAAAACTAATGTTGTCTAAATAAGCAACATTTATCTTTACCTAGAATGGAGGGCCAACCCATTCATCTTGTCCCGCTGCGATTCTTCAGCATAGCCCCTAAATGTAACCAGGAACCTTTAAATTTAACCATTATGTGAAAATCCTTCGACTCTAGCGGCAGCAAGTCGTTGCTTCACAAATTCAGTTTACGAACGAAAGAAAGGGTCTTTGCAACCTGAACTTGATCAATTTGCTAAATTGTGGCTGTTGATCTATAAAACCCATTATGAGCAATAAAATACTTTGGGAACCAGATGTGGAGTCTATCAGGAATTCAAATCTGACAGGGTACCGAAAATGGTTAGAGAAGACCCGGGGAATTGTATTTGACGACTACGAAGCACTCTGGTCCTGGTCTTGCGATAACCTGGAGGAATTCTGGAGAAGCCAGTGGGAGTATTTTGACATCATTCATGATGGTGAAGTTCTTGAAGTTATGGATACGGAGGAGATGCCTGGCACCCGATGGTTTACAGGTACCAGGCTTAACTATACGGAGCATCTGTTCCAGGCACGAGAACATAAATCCTCATGCGCTCATTTTTGCTCATGAAAATGGCAGCATTCAAAAAAATAAGCTGGAATGAACTGCGAAAAAGGTATCCGTTTTTCAACGTAAATTGATCGAACTAGGCGTAGGGGAAGGTGACCGAGTCGTAGCGGTAATGCCAAATATACCGGAGACAGTCGTCGTCTTTATGGCTGTCAATGCACTGGGAGCGATCTGGTCATGTTGTTCGCCGGATTTTGGACACGAGACCATCTTTGAACGTTTTTCACAAATAGAACCCAAACTATTGATCACAGTTGATGGATATTGGTACAATCAAAAACCTTTTGACCGGGTCAGTGAAATCCAATGGTTGGTAAAGGAGATTACTTCCATCAAAAACACCGTCCTCCTACCCTATTTAAATCCGGACATTCAACTACCCGGAGTGTTGACGTGGCCCCAGGTTGATGAAATCACTGAAATTAAATTTAACCGGGTACCCTTTGACCATCCCATTTGGGTGTTATATTCCTCGGGCACTACCGGCAAGCCAAAAGCCATTACCCATTCACATGGAGGCATGTTGTTGGAGCATCAGAAATATCTCTCTTTTCATAATGATGTAAAACCCGGGGAAAATTTCTTTTGGTTTTCGACCACCGGACGGATGATGTGGAATTTTCTTCAATCGGCGATGTTGGTGGGTGCGACACCGGTCTTATATGATGGCACCCCGGCAAGTCCGGATCTTAAAGTATTATGGAAATTAAGCGCTGAATTGCCAATCCATCACTTTGGCACCAGTGCGCCCTATCTGACTGCCCTGATGAAAAGTGGCATCCGACCAATTGATTTATTTGATTTATCGTCACTTAGATCGCTGGGATCAACCGGAGCACCATTACCACCCGAAGTATTTGACTGGATATACGAGGCCATTTCTGAGCATGTCTGGCTTTGCTCCATGAGTGGGGGCACCGATGTCTGTACGGCCTTTGTAGGGGGTTGCGTAGAAAAACCGGTTTATGAAGGCCATATCCAATGCCGGGCTCTTGGTTGCGCTTTGAAGTCTTATGATGAAGCTGGAAATACAATGATTGGTGAATTGGGAGAAATGGTCATTGAAAAACCCATGCCCAGCATGCCCATTTATTTTTGGAATGATGCAGCCAATGAACGCTATCTATCCAGTTATTTTGAGCAATTTCCTGGTAAATGGAGGCATGGTGACTTCATAAAAATATTTGAAGATGGCAGTTTGATTATTCAAGGACGGTCTGACGCTACCCTGAATAGAAAGGGCGTAAGAATCGGTACTGCTGAAATTTACAACGCATTAGATGATATATCTGAGATAAAAGATAGTCTGATCATCAATATTGAGCAGGAAGATGGAAGCGATTATATGCCTCTATTTATCACGCTCAAAGATGAGCTATCTGATTTGGAAGAACTCGATCAAAAGATCCGGATGATCCTTAAAAAAAGATGCTCACCCAGACATGTTCCTGATCAGATCATGGTGGTACCAGACATCCCTTATACGCTAAGTGGGAAGAAAATGGAGGTGCCTGTAAAAAGGCTTTTTCTCAAGAATAAACCTTCGGTCAAATTGGATTTGGGCGCCATGAGAAATCCGGCAGCGATGAAATTTTTTATAAACTTAGCCAGTGACAGGAAATTAACATAGTACTATTACTCCAAGGCAAATAGTACAATCTTTTTTACATCGTCCCGGTTATGAAAATCCGTCTTATGTTCAGAAACAAATTCCTTTATTTCTTTTTTCTTTGCTTTAAATATCTGGACTAATTGATTTGCACCCGTAAATTTTTGCCAGCTTCCGTCTTCGACAATGTAGTAATCCGTCCGGTTTATCAATTCATATCCTTCATTCCACTCCGTCGCATAAAAATCGTTAGTCTTAATTTTTTGATCAGCTACTACAACACTTGTCGAATGTGACTTAGTACCGTAGGCACCTTCATTGGCCTCT
This sequence comes from Saprospiraceae bacterium, assembly GCA_016711125.1. GTDB lineage: Bacteria > Bacteroidota > Bacteroidia > Chitinophagales > Saprospiraceae > JABDMH01. Next base: position 638,848 of record JADJTQ010000012.1, read on the forward strand.
ATTTGTGAAGTATATTTGTGGTCCATTAATAATTGTACTGGCCCCCGGATTAGCAGTTCGTAAGACTTACTATCCAGCAGGATAAAATTCCGGTTGCCGATATGAACACTATCAAGGTCAGGAAATTGATTGACAGGTACCTTATTATTATTGAAGTCCATCACTATCTCCTGGCCTACCAAATGATAGTTAAATTTAGCTTTTCGGGGCAGTGCCGATGAGTAATAGAGTACGCCATCGGTAAAAGTATCCAAGAGATAGGGCCTTGGCTTCTCCTGACCAAAAGAAAACACATACAGAATGCAGAAAAAGAATAGCCAAGTCACCGAAAAAACTTTCATAAAGATCGCTTTTTAATAATCCAAAAAAAATCAAAGTGATATTTTAGTACATTTAGGTTAGCCCAATACCATCTATTAAGTCAGTCAACACTTAGCAGGTTAAATTCATTCTCTATGAGCACAAAAATCTTTAGCATCGCCCTGGTAGTAGTCGTCCTTATCATGGCGTATGGCTTTAGAGATAACGATCGAAAGGCATCTCGTGTCGACTTCCAAGCCAACTATAATCCTGGCTCATTTTGTGGGAGCAATTTCAATCTTGCACTGTTGAGGAGCGATTCCAATATACAGAAAGCCCCACTATTCAGCGAAATGGGACAGCATGGCTATCAGATCCATACGATAAATCCTCTGGCGCAACAATATTTTAATCAGGGTCTCAACCTAATCTACGGATTTAATCATGGTGAAGCCTATCGTTCATTTCAGGAATGTTTAAAACTCGATCCTCTTTGCACCATGGCCTATTGGGGCATTGCAATGTCACTGGGACCCAATATCAATGACTGGGTACCATCTAAAGAACGTGAGCAGGAAGCATTTGAAGCATTGACCACCGCAAAATTGATGCTGAAGGTTGGCAAAGAGCTCGATATGATTTTGGCTCTTTCGAGCCGGCATGCTGATAGTACTGCACTGGATCGCGATACTCTCAACCTATTGTATAGTTCCGCAATGCAAAATCTATCAAAAAAATATCCGGATGACCTGGAGATTAAGACACTCTCCGCCGATGCGATGATGAATGCAATGCCGTGGGATTATTATGAAAAAGATCTGTCTCCCAAACCAGCAACCGTTGATGTGGTCTCCATTTTGGAAGAAGTCATCCGTAAAAATCCCAGTCATCCTGGAGCCCATCATTTTTACATTCATATTGTAGAAGCTTCTGATACTCCCGATCGTGGAGTACCAAGCGCAGATGTCCTGGGCAGTCTGGTTCCGGCAGCTGGCCATCTGGTACATATGCCGGCTCACATTTATGCCCGGGTGGGGCGATATGAAGATGCTGCTCAAAGCAACCGCAAAGCAATTCTTGCAGATGAAAACTATTTGGCAAGTTGTCAGGCTCAGGGGATCTATCCAATGGGATATTATCCACATAATATCCATTTTCTCTGGATGGCTGCAACCTTGAGTGGTCAGATGAAAGAAGCGATTGATGCGGCGGAAAAAGTGGCTGATAAAATACCCGCGGCCGCAGCAATCGAAGATTTGAGTGCCCAGAATTTTTTGTCAGTTCCACTGCAGGCTTATGTACGATTTGGTAAATGGAATCAGATCCTGACCACACCTAAACCGGCTTCGGAATTGACCTGGTTAAGTATGTTCTGGCACCACGCCCGAAGTATTGCTTTCTCCAATAAAGGTTTATTTGAAAAAGCTCAAAATGAAATTGATACCCTTGCTGTATTGATAACCAAAGAAAAGGACAAAGAAAAATCTGATTCAACCGATATGAGCGAGGAACCCGATACCACCTATAACATGTACGATGACTTACATGAAATCCTTCAATTGGTTCCTGAAGCAGAACTGGCATTTGCTCAAAGGACTTCAACAAAGCGATTGAACGATTAAAACTGGCCGTCGAAAAAGAAGACAATCTACCATACAATGAGCCTCCGAATTGGCATCATCCGGTCAGGCAAATATTAGGAAATGTCTTTTTAAATGCCGGTAAATTGAGCGAGGCTGAATCAACGTTCCGTGAGGATCTGAAAAAAAACCGGGACAATGGATGGTCACTTTTTGGTCTTTACCAAAGTCTTGATCAATCGGGAAAAATGAAGGAAGCTCAGGAAGTCTTGAATGCCTATCGAAGGGCTTGGGTTAATGCGGATTTCGAATTAACAGCGCCAGCATTTTGATCTTATAAAAATATCAGGATAAACGGAAGGAGTCTTGTCCTATCGGGTTTTGGATGGCAGCCGGAATCAGACCGGCCATTAATCCCATACTAAATGAGAAAAGACAATTGTTTGAAAATCGTAAGAACTTGGGATCGACCTGGTCGTCTACAGTCCTCTTGGTAAAGGGTTCCTAGCAGGAAAAATTAACGAGAGCACCCAATTTGCGCAAGGCGACATGTGCAACTTTTTGCCCAGATATACCGAGGAAGCCCGAACTGCCAATAAATCACTACTGGATGTCATACATCAATTTGCCAAAAGTAAAAACGCGACACCGGCCCAGATCGCTTTGGCCTGGGTATTGGCACAAAAGCCCTGGATAGTCCCAATTCCTGGCACCACCAAGCAACCTCGTTTAACCGAAAATATTGGAGCCGCCGCTATTCCATTTTCCTATGATGAATTGAATGAATTGGTAGATGCCTCCACCCGGATTCAGATTGTCGGTACCAGATACACCGAACAAATGGAAAAGGCCACAGGACTCTAGAAATTTAGCCAAAATCGAATTTTTTCCAATAAAACAGCTCGATCATGAATCTAGTAAAGACATCTTTCGGTAGACGTTCCCTTTTAAGAAGCAAGGCCCAAGGTGGCAGACGGTAAATGCTTGGTCTTTGCTGGTTGGCTTCATTTGTGACGGACTCCGTGGAAAGGCTATGGGATTTACAGGGTTCACATCACCATCTCTGGCGTGGGTGCCACTTAACCCTTTTACAGGAATAGAGATTTTCAATCATTTCCATTCGATCAATTTTTTGCTTCACTTTTCCTATTTTTAGGAATTAACTCCTGAAGATGTATGAAAAATAATTATCGATTTATGTCGTGGATAATGGTTGTCTTTCTCTATAACTGTGCATCTCAGTCTGTGAGTCCACCCGATCCTGTACTGCCGATTCCTAACGCACGACAGTTAACCTGGCAACAGCTCGAATTTTATGCCTTCATTCATTTCAACATGAATACGTTTACCGATATGGAGTGGGGCACCGGTGGAGAAGATCCTTCATTATTTAATCCTACTCAACTGGATTGCCGGCAGTGGGTACGGACCTTTAAAGAAGCAGGAATGAAAGGGGTTATTATTACCGCCAAACATCATGACGGATTTTGCCTTTGGCCTTCGAAATACACGGAACATTCCGTTGAAAATTCGCCTTGGAAAAATGGAGACGGTGATGTCATCCGCGAGCTAGCTGACGCTTGCGAAGAATATGGATTAAAATTGGGCATCTATTATTCTCCCTGGGATCGCAATCATGCTGAATATGGCACTCCTGACTATTTGGTCTTCATGCGTAGACAGCTCAAAGAGTTACTGACACAGTATGGTGATGTTTTTGAAGTGTGGTTTGATGGCGCTAATGGTGGCACCGGATATTATGGTGGTGCCAATGAAGAACGGCTTGTCGATAAATTAAGCTATTATGATTGGGATAATACCTATCGGCTCAATAGAGAATGGCAACCCAATGCGGTAATCTTCAGTGATGCGGGACCGGATGTACGATGGGTGGGCAATGAAGATGGACACTCCTACCCCACTATCTGGTCCAATCTGATGCGAGATTCAGTCTATGGCGGCATGCCGAACTATCATACCGATTGGGCTGATGGCCAGGAAAATGGCACCGACTGGGTTCCGGCTGAAACCAATGTATCTATACGACCGGGTTGGTACTACCATGAGCACGAAGATCATAAAGTCAAATCCGTTCCGAAGCTGGTTGATATCTACTACGAATCAGTGGGTATGAATACTCCACTACTTTTAAATTTTCCCGTCGATCGCCGGGGCTTGGTACACGAAACTGATGCTAACCAGGTCAAAGGTATGATGGAAAAAATCAAGCAAGACTTTGAAAATGATTTGACAGACAAAGCGACCATCACGTCAAGTAATCACCGGGGCTTGCCATTCGAACCTCAATATGCAGTTGATGCTTCAGATAGCACCTTCTGGGCTACAGAAGATAGTGTAGTCGAAGCCAGCATTACCCTAACATTTGATAGCTTATTGACCATCAACCGGTTTTTAATCCAGGAATACATAACACTAGGTCAGCGGATAAAATCATTCTCTTTGGATTTTTCTCTCCGATGAAAAGTGGCAAAATATAACGAATGAGACCACCATCGGCTATAAAAGAATTTTAAGGTTCAATCCGGTTAAAACAAAAGCTCTAAAATTAACGATTCTTGATGCCAAGGCCGCTCCAGTCATCTCAAATATCGAGGTATATTATGCACGTCCAATTTTATATCCTCCAAAAATATCGCGGTCCAAATCAGGCATGGTGAGTTTTACCGTCCCGGAAAAAATGGTCGGTATTTATTATACACTCGATAGCAGTGCGCCTGATGCGAATAGTCTCAAATACGAACATCCCTTTACTCATCCTGAACCAGGGACAATACGAGCGATCGCCATGGATGGTTTAGAAAATAAAAGTGAAATCAGTCAGATGGATTTAGACATCGCAGCTCTAAACTGGCGGGTGATAAACCGGGACACCAACACAAATCACGTCATTGATGGCGATGAAAACACCTTTTGGACTTGTAGTAATCGCGACTACAATCAGGTCATTATTGATTTGGGGCAAAAAACTACGGTCACCGGTTTCACCTATTTGCCACCGCAAAATCGATTCTTTTCCGGTATTATTTCGCAATATGTTTTATTCACAAGTTTGGGTGGTGGAAATTATCGATTGGCCGCAACAGGCGAATTCAGCAATATTAAAAATAGTCCTGTTTTACAGCGTGTCGTCATACCGGAACAGACCTGTCGTTACATTAAACTACGATCCCTAAAAACGACTGATGACAATTTACCTTCATTTGCAGAAGTTGGCATATTGACAAGATGACCATCTACAAACATATCCTGACCACCCCATCCTACAATGATGGTGAGCCTTGTTGCAGTCGGTATTTTAAAGAAAAATCAATTGAAGAAAACTTACTTTTAACTAAGAACATTTAAATCCAATACATTTGAAAAAATTAACCGGGCTGATTGCCGCCCCTTTCACTCCGTTTGACCCGCATGGTGAAGTAAACTACCATCAAATCGATCTAATGGCCAATGTGCTTCGTCAGAATCAGGTTCAGGGAGCCTTCATATGTGGCTCGACAGGGAAGGACCGTCATTGAGTCAAGTTGAAAAGATCAAAATATTTGAAAAATGGGGCTCGGTCAAAAAGGATCAAATGCAAATCATAGCGATGCTTGGTGGCACCTGTTTAAAGGAAATGCAGGAATTAGCCCAAAAATCCGTGAGCAATCAATTGGACGCAATTGCTATTTTACCGCCCTATTATTTTCGCCCATCAAACGTAGAGCATCTGATTGATTTTTGTCAGGAGGTGACAAAATATGCTCCCGAGTTACCCTTTTACTATTACCACATACCATCCTTGACCGGCGTTTATTTGAGTATGTTCGATTTTTTAGAAAAAGCAGCACCTAAAATTCCGAACCTTGCCGGGATCAAGTTTTCGCACTCCGACATTATGGATTTTCATAGTTGTAAAATGTTTGAAGACGGAAAATATACGATGCTTTGGGGAATGGATGAAGCACTTCTGTCCGGTTTAGTTGTCGGAGCCGATGGTGCAGTGGGAAGCACCTACAACTATGCCGCTCCGCTCTATCTGGAGATCCTTGAGAATTTCAGTTTAGGCAATATTGCGGAATGTGAAGCCCTGCAGAGGCTGTCGGTTAAGATGGTTCAGATCTTAGTTAAATATGGGGGAAACCGAGCAGGAAAAGGTTTCATGAAATTGATTGGAGTCGATTGTGGTGGTTACCGGCTACCCCTGGTAAGCCTGACTGACAAAGAAATAGCTGCTTTGAGAAAAGACCTCGAGGCGATTAATTTCTTCGATTTCTGCAGCGTGGTTTCGGATGATAAAAAGAATTTTGTAGAATCATAAGTTTGGCCTTTCTATTCTGCCGAATTAATCGATTTTATTCAGCATCAAGATATTTTTTTTGAAAGCTTGCTTTGATTGAAAGAAAAGATAGACTGCTTCAAAATGAAAATGACGACAGTTTAATTTAAGGGCCTTTACTTTTCATCCTATAAATAAAAATGTATGCGGGTGATCTTTTGGTTGGGTTTGATCATTGAGGGCATTTAATGCTTTGGTATTTGTATCAGGCCTGGATGATCTTTTCCGGCCGATCGGATTATATTCCTGAAGCTCAACAAGACATGTACAAAGAAACCCTTTTCCCAGCCTTAGTATTAACCATCATTTTTTCTGGTGCTCTAACAGCAGAATTCTTTTTTAAATCACAGCGAGTCGCACTTTACTTCGTGCTTTCTCCACTTGTTCTTTTTTTTATTGCATTTCTTGGGATGATGATTGTAATGCCATTTATTCGTAATTGGCGTTGAATCAGATCTCACTGAACAGGCGGAGCAAGGGATTGGTGCTTATGACCCAATTAAAAACAGAAGTCTTTCGATCTATCCTCTTGTAATTCCTTCAAAACTCGAAGGAATCGAAATTGATGGCAATGATTTGATCAGATTTTACCACTTTTGGAATGCAAAAAAGACAGGAGCAAGGTTAATTCTTGCAGGCCCCGAAATGGGGGGAATCAGGAAGTGATATTGCTGGCTAAACATATTGCTCAAAACGGCTTAAAGGATGACCAAAGGCTTCATAGTATCGACACGTCAGGCCGCACTTCTAGTTGCTTTTATGTGGGTAGCGTATCTACTCAATTACGCGGACCGGCAAGCAATTTTTTCGATATTCCCTTCTTTGGCAGTGGATCTCAGCATGTCGAACAGGCAGCTCGGTCTCATTGGTGCGATATTTTTGTGGGTGTATGCATTCTGCTGTCCAATCGCCGGATACCTTGCTGATCGCTTCTCAAAACGATCACTTGTTATGCTCAGCCTGGTTTTATGGAGCCTGGTTACCATTGCCACTGGTTTCGCGGGATCTGCTATAATTATCTTGAGCCTACGCGCGATGATGGGAATTTCAGAAGCCCTGTTCATGCCCTCTGCAATTGCTCTTACTGCAAATGCTCATTCACCTTCACTTCGATCCAGAGCTATCGCAATACTGACCACAGCACAAATTGTTGGTACCGTAGCGGGTAGCTGGTTTGGCGGTTGGATGGCGGATCAAGGCCAATGGCGTAATGCTTTTTTTGTGCTTGGGTTTGTTGGATTGCTTTATACCGTACCCTATTTCCTATTTCTTCGCAACGTGCATGAAAATAGAACTTCTGAAATCATTACAACCACTAAAAGGCCGGGATTTCTGGAATTAATTAAAGTGAAAACATTTTTACTGCTTTGCATAGTGTTTCCCATATTCGTTTTTGGATTATGGTTGCTGTATGGTTGGTTTCCTACCTTTCTGCATGACAAGTTCTCTCTTAATCAATCAGGTGCGGCAATAAATGCAACCATTTTTATACAAGGTCCGACTCTTATCGGTCTTCTTGGAGGAGGTGTGATTGCGGATGCCTTGTACCGCCACACCAAAGCTTCGCGGCTATGGTTAATCACTGCCAGTTTAATTCTGTGCGCGCCATTTCTGCATGCACTCGGAAATAGTGATACACTCAATACAACGCGCATCGCAGCAATGGGATTTGGGTTATTCAGTGGATTTATGATGGGTAACATCTTTCCTGCTGCCTTTGATGTCGTGCCAGCAGATACCAGGGCATCTGCCGTCGGCTTTCTTAACTTCTTCGGAGCAATTACGTCAGGTTTCGCCACCTTATTCGGTGGCCTTTGGAAGCAATCTCTTGGTATTGACGGTCTACTCTCACTGACAGCCATTGCGTATGTGGTAGCTGGTATCGCACTGATTGTTGGTATCAAAAGACTATTTCCCAAAGATTATAAGGCTGAACACACAGAACCCGAAGCTTTAAATTAATCACTTATGTTAAAAATACTAATCGCTGAATGTAAACAGGAAGTCTCTACCTTCAATCCATATAAAAGTGGTTACGAAGATTTTATGATTCGTCAAGGGGCTGAAATATTAAACTATCATCGCACAGTACGAAATGAGATAGGCGGGGCACTTAGCATATTAGAGGCTGAAGACGATGTAAGATTAGTGCCAACTTATAGCGCATTTTTTATCACATCGGGCGGTATTCTGGCTAAAGAATCCTGGGAAAAGATTGCGCAGGATTTTCTTAATAGTATTCGCTCAGCACCACCGGTAGATGGGGTTTATTTTTGTATGCATGGGGCGATGGCAAGCGAAGAAGAACTTGATCCTGAAGGTTGGCTTCTTCAGGAGACGCGTAAAATACTCGGTGAAAATATTCCAATTGTTGTGTCACTCGATTTGCACGGCATTCTTACCGATCGAATGGTGGAACAAAGCAATGCCATCGTGTCTTATCATACCTATCCGCATGTTGATTTTTTCGAAACCGGGCAGCGTGCCGCCAAACTACTCTTAAGAATCGTGGAAGGCAAGTTGAGGCCGGTCACAGCTAAGGTGGCGATCCCAGCATTAGTTCGTGGCGATGAACTTATTACTGCAACTGGTTTGATAGGACAGAGCATGCAAATTGCAAAAGATGTTGAAAACAGTCCTATTGGGCTCTCCTCCGGTTTATTTATTGGTAATCCATTCACCGATGTGCCTGCACTACAGTCATACAGTTTCGTGGTAACAGACAACGATCCGGAAATGGCTGAGCGAGAAGCAATTCGCATCGCGGAAAGCTTCTGGGCAAATCATGAAAAAATGCAGGTTCCCTTGGTGAGCCTGGATGAGATGGCTTTAATTGTCAAGACACATACTCAAGGCACATTAGCGCTCATAGATGCAGCCGATGCCACTAGTTCGGGTGCATCCGGTGACAGCAATGTTATACTACGCAAACTTCTTGAAACCGGATACACTGGACGAACTTTGTTACCCATTGTAGATGAACAAGCTGTAAGACAAGCCATGGTAGCAGGCATCGGTTCCACCATTCAAACCACAATAGGCGGATCGCTAGATCCACGACGCTTTAAGCCATTCCCGGTAACCGCCAAAGTATTATTGCTCGCTGATAATCATTTTCGAAGCGAATCTTTTGGGGAAGAATGGTATTCCGGGCCGACTGCTGTATTAGAAGTCAAGAATTTTATAATTGCAACTAGTAGCCGGGCAGTGAATCTCTATGACCGGTCCTTCTTTTTTGCACATGGCCAAAATCCAAAACATTTTGATACGGTTATAGTCAAATCACCGCACTGCCAGCAACATATCTATGCAGACTGGTGCAAAAGTATGGTGAATGTAGATGCACCAGGATCATCCAGTGCCAACTTAAAATCTCTTGGGCATAAACGCTGTCCACGTCCCATTTTTCCATTAGACCCTATTGTCCAATTTAAACCTAAAGTAATTTTGTTCAAAAAAACATACCGACAAATATGAAAATTCGAGAAATACGTTGTTTAGGCCTGCATGGAGGCACACCTGAAGGGGGGTGGAGTAACGAAATTCGGCCTGAAGACTGTGTACAGACATTAATTGCTGTTCATACTGATGAAGGAGCGGTTGGGGTTGGGAGCGTATCTACAAATGATGCGCTCGTCCGTGCCTCGCTCTCAGTACTTGAGCCATTATATCTTGGTGAAAATGCTCTTGAACCCGAGCGAGTGAGTGAGAAATTGCATCAAAATACGTTTTGGTTGGGTCGCGGCGGTTCAATCACTCATACGATCAGCGGTATTGATATTGCCCTATGGGATCTCCTTGGAAAAGCAACGGGACAGCCGGTTGGTCGATTGCTAGGCGGACGTTATCGAGAGCGTGTTCGACCTTATGCATCACTTCTAATGGATAAACCCGAGAAGATGAGGGATAATCTACTCAAGATAAAGTCGCCAGGCTTTCGCGCATTTAAAATTGGTTGGGGCCATTTGGAAAACATAATTCTGCAACCGACGAAGCCATCGTGAAAGCAGCTCGCGAAGCGATAGGTACAGATTCACTTTTGATGGTTGATGCTGGCGGCAGCGATGCGTTTTGGCCAAATGGGTACAAATGGGCGCTTAACACATCGAAAATGCTCGCCGACTATGATGTGCATTGGTTCGAAGAAGCACTCAATCCTGATAATTTGGAAGACTATGTAAAACTTCGGGAGCATTCACCAGTTCCGATTTCCGGGGGTGAAGTACTCACCCGTCGTCAGTCATTTCATCCTTGGTTTAAGGCTCATGCTTTTGACATCGTTCAGCCAGATGTTACAAAGGTTGGGGGTATCAGCGAAGAACGCCGCATCGCCCGCATGGCCCAAGATTATGACATTCGTTTCATACCGCATGGATGGAATACTACCATCGGACTTGCAGCAGACTTGCATCTGGCATCTGCCTTTCCGCATACTGATCTCGTAGAGTATCTCATAGGTTCACCCTACATTGACGAAATCACTGTTGGTGGCTGGAAACTAGATGGCGATGGTATGTTGACCATTCCCACCAAACCAGGTCTTGGCATAGATCTTGACCTCGATGTATTAAAAAAATATAAAGGTGGGGCACAGTTTATGTGAATCTTTTGAGCTTCGATTTGTGTACTACATATTTTAAACAAGCGTCCAAAATAAATTCATATTTCTATAACATCACCTCCGGGCCGAGCGCTGCTATTGATCTATAAAATTGCGATAAAGGGATTTTGTCTCTTAGATCAACAAATAATATTGAAACACTACCTGTCTAAATACTCAAGATTTTTATTGCTACCTGTCATCTGCCACTGACCAATTGACATGGGAGTATTGACCATCCAATTTTCGTTGATCTAAAAAATCACGAATCTTAAAAACTTTTTTTAGCCTCCTGCAATCTTGCATTATTCCATGATACATTCTCCTATCAGGTATTTACCGGTTATATACTGTTGCCATATCTGGCAGTGATACGATACATATGTTTGGTTACCTCAGCGTCTGCGCATACATAACCAGGTCGCCAAATTTGATTTAGAGCATCGATCAAAAGAGCTTGCTTCGAGATTTCAGCATAAAGCCAAATGGATAAAAACAACGTGCCCCAATAATCTGAAGTGGGTACTTTCTTATCATGAAATGGGCGATACCCAGGCTGGTCACGAAGTTGACATGCGGATGAAAAAACAAAATCCGACGCATTACTTCCCGGTAAAAAAATTAATAGTATGGTGGTGAGAGCACCGATGAAAGAGCAAACTGCAGTAAAAATTATTAAAGATTTAATTTTACTTCTTGAAATCAGTTATGCAATGTTTCCATTCGTCTTGGAATAATGGTGTTTAAGAAATGACCATGAGATGCAATTTTTAAGAAATCCGGATAAATGGAATATGCATAATTTAATTTCAGGTTAATCCTTACAATGATCTTCTTCCGAATTAAAATAAATAAAAATATCGTAAATTTAATGAAGATAACTGCTCAACTTTCAATTAGCCTTTTCTCAAAGACGATTTTCGGGGTATCAATTCTGTGGTTAATATGGAAAAGTCTTCCGTCTGTCTTGTGTCATTAAGGCTATCGATAATGCGAGACACACTGATCTTGCCCATCTCAAAGGCCGGATGGTACATAGATGAAAGTGGGGGATCGACGATTTCACAAATCGGGTCGTCATTAAATCCGATTATGGCAACATCTTCCGGCACTTTCCTACCCATTTTTTTTGCGATTTGAATGGCGCATACGGCTGCAATATCATTGGCTCCAAAAACGCCATCTGGAGAATGACCATTCTTAAATAGCTCAGTAGCCATCACCAATGACTCCTCTCTACTCAAACTTTTGCCACTTAATATTAAATCGGGATTGGCAGAAAGACCATGGTCTTCCAAAGCTTGCAAGAAGCCTCTTAATCGTTCTTTATAGAGCATTTGATTAAGTGAGCCTCCTATATGGGCAATTCGGCGGCACCCCTGATCTATCAAATGAGCTGTTGCATCATATCCCGCTCTAAAGTTGTCAATCAGCACCTTTTGACCATCAAAATCAACTGGAACCCGGTCTACAAATACAACGGGAGTGCCGCTTTTATAAAACTGCTCAAAATGCTGATATTCAAGGGTCTCAATGGACAAGGAGGTGATCAGCCCACAAATTCGCATATCATACAACGCTTTTGCATTATCCTGTTCGATGGCCAGATTGTCAGTAGTTTGCGATATAATTACATTATAGCCTCTCGCCCTGGCTTCCGCTTCGATACCGCTGATCAGATTGGATAAAAACGGCCGATTGATCCATGAGATTAAAACCCCAATGGTTTTCGACCGTTGATTTCTGAGATTTACCGCCATGATATTCGGCCGGTAACCACGCAATTTGGCAAGCTTCTTAACCGTCTGCCGAGTCTCAGCTCCAATACTAGGATGATCCTTCAGAGCCCTCGAAATGGTTGAGGGAGCCAGGTCAAGCTCTTTGGCGAGGTCATGGATGGTGATATAGACTTTTTCTTTCAATACTGCGGATTCGAGAGACTAAATGTACTGAATCATCATTAACGGTTATATATATGTCTAACTTAATACCCCATTGACCACTTTCCCATGTACGTCTGTAAGTCTAAATCTACGACCTTGATACTTGAAGGTCAACTGCTCGTGATCGACACCTAGCAAGTGTAGCAAAGTAGCCTGAAAATCATGTACATGAACCGGATCTTGCACCACATTATAACCAAAATCATCAGTAATACCGTAGTTTAAACCAGGCCTTACCCCTGCGCCGGCCATCCACATAGTAAAACATCTTGGATGATGATCCCGGCCATAATTGTCAGCGGTCAACTTGCCTTGTGAATAAACGGTGCGTCCAAACTCGCCACCCCAAATGACCAGAGTATCTTCAAGTAGACCCCTTTGCTTAAGATCCTTGACCAAAGCTGCCGTTGCCTGGTCCGTGTTTCGGCATTGATGGGAAATACCAGCGGGCAAGTTGAGATGTTGATCCCATCCCTGATGATATAACTGTACAAATTTGACATCTCGCTCCAACAATTTTCTTGCCAGAAGACAATTAGCGGCATAGGTACCAGGATCACGACTGTCGGGACCGTAAAGATTATAAACATGGTCTGGCTCGTTGGACATATCCAACACTTCTGGTACGGAAGTTTGCATCCGAAATGCCATTTCATATTGTGCCATTCGTGCATTGATCTCCGCATCCTGATAAGTATCATTCTGTACATTATTAAGTTTTCTCAGACCATCAAGCATCCGTTCGCGATCAGTACGCTCAAATCCGTCCGGATCTTCTAAAAACAATACGGCATCCTTACCACTCCGGAACTGCACTCCCTGGTGTTCGGTGGGTAAAAATCCATTGCCCCATAGCCGGGCATATAGTGGCTGGCCCCCTGCGTTTTTGGATACCAATACGATAAAAGCCGGTAAATTCTCGTTGTCAGAACCCAGGCCATAACTCACCCAGGAGCCGATCGAAGGTCGGCCGGGCAACATACTGCCTGTCTGGAAAAAAGTGATCGCTGGATCGTGATTGATTGCTTCGGTGTGCATGGAATTGATGAAACAAAGATCGTCGACAATCCCTGCCGTATACGGCATTAGCTCGCTTACCCAGCGCTGGCAGGATCCATATTGTTTAAAATCATATATGGATGTTGTCATCGGAAATGTGGTCTGATTACCACTCATGCCAGTTAGTCTCTGGCCCTTCCGGACAGAATCTGGCAAATTCTGACCATGAAATTCTTTTAACAAAGGTTTGTAGTCGAATAAATCCAGTTGAGACGGGCCCCCACTTTGAAATAAATAAACAATCCTTTTTACTTTTGGATTCTTTGTTCCTATCAATGGAAGCCTCTGCGTATGCAAACTTTGCACTTCGCTACGGAGTGACAACGGACCTAAGAGGCCTCCTAGCGCCAAGGCACCCAGCCCCATGGAGGTCTTTGTGAAAAACTCTCGTCGGTCCAGGAGCTTGCCATGTTTTACCTCACTTTCTTCCATAGATCAACGTTTAGTAATAAAAGCATCGGAATTTATGATCGTGCTTGCCACTACGGCATAGGCAGCAAGTTGTAAGTCTTCCTTTTTCTCGCTTTGTACACCTAACCAACCCATTGCTCTCTCTGGCTGGACATTAAATAGTGAAAGGTATTGTTCAAATAAATCCAGAAGCACGACCACTTCTTCTTTCTTGGGATGTCGGCCGGTCAACTTTCGGAAACTCGACCCAATGTCTTCTGAGTATTGCATCTCCTTTCCGATTGCACGGGCAGATTCGACAAAAATTGGATCGTTCATGAGGACCAATGCTTGGAGTGGAGTGTTTGTTTGTTGTCTCCGCATGCTACACTCACTTCTTCCAGGAGCATCAAACGTACTCTGGGTCGGGTGTGGCACCGATCGTTTCCAAATGGTGTAAAGGCTACGTCGATAGAGATCATCGTCTTTGCTCTGGACATAAGCTGCCCCATTCACCCTCCATAGTCCTTCCGGTTGATATGGGCTCACGGATGGGCCACCAAGCTTTTTTACCAATAATCCACTCGCAGCCAGTGCCTGATCCCGGATCATCTCTGCCGATAATCTCCTGGATGGACCACGTGCATACAAGATATTTTCCGGATCACTTTGTCTTTTTTCCAGGTTTACAATCGAACTCTGACGGTAGGTTCTGGATGTCACCAATAATTTGATAAGCTCTTTGATATTCCAACCATTTTCCTGAAATGTAACGGCTAAATGATCGAGCAAGTCCGGGTGGGTAGGCATCACGCCCTGATTTCCAAAATCTTCCGCAGTCTTCACTATGCCCCGGCCAAAAAGCTGTTGCCATATTCGATTGACCATAACTCGAGCGGTTAACGGATGTTCCGGTGCTGTGAGCCACTTGGCCAGTTCAAGTCTTGTGGGTTGCTTAACAGTGCTGTCCAAAGCCATTATGGCTCGTGGAGTGGATGATGTGACCCGCTCTTTGTAGGCATCATATTGACCCCGGTCAAGGATAAATGCTGGTCTTGGCAAGTCCATTTCTTTATAGACCATCAACTCTTTTATCGTATCTGTATTTTTGCATAGCGCTTCTCTGGCATGCCTTAATGCAATTTCATTGTCGAGAAAAGTTTGATGATAGTTCGTATAATATTGCACCAGGTTGGCTCTTTCTTCGGGTACAAGATCTCTCGGGCTTTTATTGATGATATCGACGAAAGCTTGTGAATTGGCAATCTTCATTATTTCGAGATTGGTCAAACTACGGTCAAATACAAACACATTGTCGATTACGGCTCCACCTATGCCCTTGCCTCTCCAGCGGGCTCCTATTTGAATCCCAGGCTCTTGCTCATTAGAAAATTTAAACAAAATAGATTTATACAAATTGTCGCTATCCGTTACAACTTCCAATGGTTTACCACCGAGGAAAACATTGAGAGCGTCAGCTCTCCCTGATCCATCATAAACTAACGTGAGCTGTATCCACTGATCACGGGGAATCGGTTCATTGGCATATCTGATGATGGCGTTATCTGGTGCAGTATGGGCCATAAGTAACTCCAAACGGTGATCTTTCAAGGCCAGATGAAAACCCCGAAAATTATAAAGCACAGCACCATTTCCTTTATGTAAAATAACACCATCTTTTAATTCATCCGGCAACAGCAGGGACAGACCCACACTAAATGACTCATAGCGCTCAAAAACGCCTACCCCACCCAAATCCAGCCATGCATCACCATCCATTAGAAGCCCCTGCCCTTCTTTTCCCTTGCCAAAAGATGGCTTCTCATCACTCGAATTATTGCGATCCATTTTTCCACTTTGCCGAGGATTGACTTTATTTTTCAGGTTTCCATTTAAGTCAAATTGGGCAAGGTGATGGCTTTCTTGGCGACCAATATCCATTGTTTTATAGGATGTTTTATCGATCCAGTCTTCAGCAGATATTTTCAGGTGGGCGGCAATTTTTAATTTTTCCGTTTCTAGGTCAGCAATTTTTTGATTCAGAAAATTAATCAGTGAATCCTGATGTGGGTTGGAAAGTAACATGGTAGGCACCGGAGTTGCGTCATTCCATGAAATCTGACCCGACTCATTTACATTATTGAAGAAGCTAAATAGCTGATAATAGTCCTTTTGTGAGATTGGATCAAATTTGTGATCATGACATTTAGCACATCCAAGTGTCATGCCCATAAAGGCGGTGCCGAAAGTATTGGTGCGATCTGATACGTACTCCACCCGAAACTCCTCGGGTACAATTCCACCTTCCATATTTTGAGGATGTAGCCTTAAAAAGGTAGTAGCAATTTTTTCGGAACGATCGCTACCCGGTACAAGATCTCCAGCTAGCTGCAGGGTTACAAATTGATCATAGGGCATATTTTCATTAAAGCTCTCGATTACCCAATCCCGCCAGGGAGAAACGTCACGATAGCGATCAACGGTATACCCATGCGTATCAGCGTATCGTGCCACATCCATCCAATCGACAGCCATACGCTCACCATATTCGGGTAAATCCAGCAAACGATCGACTAGGCGTTCATAGGCACCATCTTGATTATCTGCCAAAAAAGAATCCATGACCTCTATTGAAGGGGGCAAACCTGTTAGGTCGAAAGATAATCTTCGCAAAAGCGTTTCGCGATCCGCCTCTTCATTGAACTTTAACTTTTGTGCCTGAAACCTTTTTTCAATGAAATAATCAACCGGGTGGTTGGCGTCAGGTAATGCAGTTTTCTTCGGAGGAATAAAAGCCCAATGGTCCATATAGATTGCTCCGTCTTCAATCCACCGGATCAACAAGGCCTTCTCATCTGGATTCAGTGAGAGTTTTGACTCCACAGGAGGCATTATATGTTCGGGATCAGTGCTTAAGATACGATTGACCAATTCACTCAGATGAAGATTTCCGGGTACAATGGCACGAAGATCTGGATGTTCGGAAAGTTTGCCCTTGGCAATCGATTCAACATCTAAGCGCAAACCCGCCTCAAGTTTACCCTGGTCAGGACCATGACAGGAAAAACAACGATCAGACAAGATCGGACGGATATCTTGATTAAAATCCGGTGTTGTTTCAATCCGGTTATATCTCTCCGCAACCTCTGGAGGTAATGATCGCTGACCACAAGCGATCAACAACGCTAAAAATGGCAATGCTATTAATCTCGTCAAGGTATCGTATCCTATTTTTTGCAAAATCTTGCTCCTTCGATTCATGATGTTTCCCTCAACCTTAATACCGGGTCTAAATTACAAATTATTATCTTGGAGCAGATTCAATCCACAGGTCAAACTTAAAATTCAAGATATGCCGTACCAAACAATCTTGGTAGAAAATCAAGCGGGTGTCGTGTTGGTCACCTTAAATCGTCCTCAGGCGTTAAATGCCATCAATGGCCTCATGATGGAAGAATTGCTACGACTTTTTAGGCAGGATCTCCCGGGGCAGACTGATATAAAAGGGGTCATTTTAACTGGTGCCGGCGATAGGGCCTTTGTAGCCGGTGCTGACATTAGCGAGTTTCTTGGTTTTAATCAGGAGAATATTGAGACTTTTATCAGACGTGGACATCAAACTTTCAATGCTATTGAGGATTTTGACAGGCCGGTGATCGCTGCGATAAATGGTTATGCCCTTGGTGGCGGATGTGAACTGGCCATGGCCTGCCATTTTCGGATTGCAACCAGGAATTCAAGATTTGGACAGCCGGAGGTCAACCTGGGTATCATACCAGGTTATGGAGGTACTCAACGTCTGGTCCAATTGATTGGAAAAAGCAGAGGCCTTGATCTGTTAATGACCGGAGACATGATCGATGCGGAAACCGCAGAACAATGGGGTCTGGTTAATTACCTGGTTGAGGTCGGAGATGAAATTATAAAGGCACGGGAAATGATCGAAAAAATAGCCGATAAAGCTCCTCTGGCCATCTCCAAGATTATTTCGACTGTAAATGCTTTTTATAATAAAAATAAAAATGGATTTGAACTGGAAATTGCCGGATTTGCGGCTTTGACTGACACAAATGATTTTAAAGAAGGATCCAAAGCTTTTTTGGAAAAAAGAAAAGCGATCTTTAAGGAAAATAAATTCCAAGGGTCGGTGACCCCTTGGATTAATTTTTCAAATGCCTTGCCCCTCTGCTATTTCTCCCGTTTCGGTATTGAAACTTGTCACTGAACAGCTCTTACCTTTGTTATCACCCTCACATGCACCCCCACAACTAATACCACTACTTGTCTGATAGTGCTGACAATAGTCGCCAATGATATCTACAAGATTCATTCCGCACGAGCAATAAACCATAATAGTACCTTCACTAATTATGCTAAAGGGAAGGCTTGTCACAGTAAATTGATCCGATGGCTTCTTACCGGGTGCATTATTTAAAATAAAAAGCACATCAGCACCCAAAGTATTCCTGGTAAGATAAAAGTTGAATTCCTTTTTTAGAGTCATGCGGCTACCTTGTAAGCTGATTTTGCCGATCTGGGCATTCTTTACCTGCTTGAGCTGATTAGCGCTTAAAGAATGACTAGCGATACGGGTAAATGTCTGAGGTTTGACATCGATCGAAGAATTTAGCAACAGTGTAACCTCCCATTAAACACAAAAAAACTAACTTGATTTTCATAATAAGATGTTTTGAGGTTAAAAATATAATACCCCAAAAATTATCGGATTAAACAATCATCTGGAATCACCCTCGACGGGTGATTTTAGAATACTTGAATCTAATAGTAATTCGAAAAACACTTTTTTAGAAAATACATTCACCCATTTCCACTTCAAGTCTCGCTCCTGTTTGCACCTCAAAGCCGTTTTCAAGTAAGATTTCATTTCCTGCACGGAGCATCACTGTGCCGGTAGGGATTGACACGGTGGCTATGATCTGATTCGACGCTTGATAAAA
The DNA here is from genome assembly GCA_016711125.1 of Saprospiraceae bacterium. Taxonomy (GTDB): domain Bacteria; phylum Bacteroidota; class Bacteroidia; order Chitinophagales; family Saprospiraceae; genus JABDMH01. Next base: position 658,014 of record JADJTQ010000012.1, read on the forward strand.
TCCCGGATTGATGGTGCCGGAATCCAGATAAACGTTGACGGGGCAGCCAAATGATTCAGTCACTAAGTTTTCAGAAAGAAGGTTTGCAGATACTAAGGTCGATTGACTTTTCTCCACAATTGATATTGATTCAAACCCAATGTTAGAACCTCCACATTCAAGTGGATATAGGGCCAATGCCAGAATTAATGCAAAATAATATAACATGAGTCGTTATTCTCGATTCTTTAAAGTGATTGAACGAACGGAGTCCAGGATAAAGTTCATGCCTGAAGCAGATAGCAACAACTTATTACTGAAAGAATGATTGTCGTAAATCTGCTAATCACTGACTATCAGCAGACCTTCACCATCCCTCATAAGGCAATTTCTATACCAAATCAGATGATCTCTTCACATTTAACACAATTACTACATAATTGAATAAGATTAGATATTTTTCCCTTTTTTAAAATCCAGACGGGATAGAAAGAACATTCCATCTTGCAAAAAAGACAAAATCTATGACTGATAGAAGGTACTATCCGCCCATCTTCAATCGCCAAATGTTAACTTTGGGGGCGCCGCTACACATAACTCCGGTGAACAATTGTAGCAGATTACGGCGTTCGTAAAAAAGAAGAACCGATCATAAAAATTTGAAATAGATGAATCTGTGGACTCCTCAATTTAGAAAAAAATACCAAGATTTGCTTCAATCTCATGAGCAATTGATTACTCAGAGCAATGAAAAATGTGAGCCAGGCAATGGAATATATAATCGATGGAAGAATCCGGTAATCTCTGCAGCACATTGTCCACTGACCTGGCGCTACGACTTGGATGAAAAAAGCAATCCCCACCTGATGGAACGATTGGGTATTAATGCTGCTTTCAATTCAGGAGCCATTCTTCATGAGGGCAAATATCTGCTAATCGTTCGGGTAGAAGGCAACGACCGTAAGTCATTTTTTGCAGTGGCAGAGAGTCCCTCCGGAGTCGATCAATTTCGCTTTTGGGACTTGCCTGTATTGCTACCTCAAACAGACAAGCCGGACGTCAATGTTTATGATATGAGGTTGGTGAAACACGAAGATGGTTGGATCTACGGCCTGTTTTGTACGGAAAGAAAGGATCTATCGATGCCACACGACACGAGTGCGGCCGAAGCCCAATGTGGAATCGTACGCACAAAGGATCTGAAGCAATGGATCCGGCTGCCGGATTTGGTAACCTATTCAGGACAGCAACGTAATGTAGTACTACATCCTGAATTTATCGATGGTAAATATGCCTTATATACCCGGCCTCAAGATGGATTCATCAGTGTAGGTGGCGGGGGTGGCATTGGATGGGGTCTATGCGATGATATGACTCAGCCCGAAGTAAAAGACGAAATAATCGTCGACGCCAAAGTTTATCATACGATCAAAGAAGTGAAAAACGGGCAAGGTCCGGCTCCAATAAAAACCGAGCATGGTTGGTTGCATCTCGCTCATGGAGTGCGAAATACGGCAGCGGGGTTACGCTATGTATTGTACATGTTCATGACTGACCTGCAGAAGCCCTGGAAGGTGACGCACCGTCCAGCTGGATACTTCATCGCTCCTGAAGAAGAGGAACGGGTGGGTGATGTTTCGAATGTAGCTTTTAGCAATGGTTGGATTATCAATGATCGCGATGAAATATTTATTTATTATGCGTCATCAGACACCCGAATGCATGTTGCTACTTCCACTAAAGAAAGACTAGCAGACTATGTCATGCATACTCCGGAAGACCCTTTATTTTCACATCTTTGTGTTGCTCAGAGAATTGATTTAATCCAAAAAAATCTGAGCATTTTACAAGGAGTATCCTAAATCGGTCTCGAAGACATCTTTTTTTCATAGTGCTATGCATTCGATCTATTAATATTTGATTCAGAGGATAAATAATCATGTTGCTTTCACTATTTAAGAGCGAAATTAACGCTGAATTTGGCAACATACTCAAGTGGTGGGGAGATCACATGATTGATCATATCCACGGGGGTTTTGTCGGTCGAATTGATGGCTATAACCGGTCACATCCAAAGTCTGACAAAGGCATCATTCTAAATACACGCATCCTCTGGACTTATAGTACAGTTTATTTAAGGACACGGGAAGAAGGATATCTACAATTGGCAGACCGGGCATACCAATACATCTGCTCGCATTTTTGGGATGATGAATGGGGAGGTGTCTATTGGTCGGTGAATTTCCAAGGAAAGGTTCTAAACCGGCAAAAACAAATTTATGCACAAGCATTTGCTATTTATGCATTTTCTGCTTACTTCGAAATCCGTAAAAATGCTGAGGTACTCACTAAATTAGAAACGATTTTTAACCTGATGGAAAATCATAGTCTGGATCCTATTGACGAGGGGTATTTTAATGTATTTAATGAAGATTGGACTTTGGCAGAGGATCAGAAACTAAGCGCTAAAGATGCTGACCAGGTGAAAATCATGAATACCCATCTGCATATTCTTGAAGCCTACACGTCACTCTACCGGGTGAACCCTGGCGAAGATACCCGTAAGGCCCTGCACTACATTTTAAATATCTATCTCGATAAATTTTGCAGCTGCAGTCCTTGTCATGTTCATTTATTTTTGATAAAGAATGGCACCCAACTTCTGAAGAAAAATCATTCGGTCATGATATTGAGAGCAGTTGGCTTATTACGGAGGCGGCCAACGTTTTGAAAGATCCAATCTTATCAGCGAGAGGTCGGGCGATTAGTCTTAGACTAGCAGAAGCTACCTTACTTTTCGGCAGCGATAGACATGGTGGTATTTTTGAAAAAACCGATCATCGGGGAGTAGAGATTATTAAAGAAAAACACTGGTGGCCACAAGCTGAAGCGGTAGTAGGGTTTTTAAATGCCTGGGAGCTGAGCGGTGAAGAAAAATATTTAATCCAGTCTATGCAAACCTGGCATTTTATTCAAAAACATTTTATTGACCGTGAAAATGGTGAATGGCATTGGCTTATTGATCAGAAAGGAAAGGTTGACCGTAATCAGGACAAGGCAGGTCCCTGGAAAGCTCCATATCATAATATAAGGATGTGCCTTGAGGTATGTGACCGTCTCGATTCTTGTATCGAGCAATAGAATAGCAAATTGATTTTAGTTCGCTAGTGAAGCTCTGTCCTTGTTGGGAGGAGAAATTTGCTATCTTTTACCACGCTCCTGGTGGAGCCTTTTTACGATTTAAACCAATCCAATTATGAAGGCTATTATTCAAAAAATCAAATCCGAAAATTCAGCATATGAAATTCAGCGTGCATCGGTCAATCAAAATATTCCGGGAGGGAAAGCGGCCAGAAGAAGTTTCCTGAAAAAAATGACTTTGGGAGGTATATCGCTGTCTGCTATGATGGGCATGTCTATTGAAGATACCGTGGCACAGTCTACCTCAAAGGTAAATCGAGCCTCAAGTCCTTCTGATTTAAAGATAACCGATATGCGCTATGTCACAATCAACAATGGCACATCTTATACAAATGCCCGCAATGTGATCATCAGGATCGATACCAATCAAGGGATTTATGGTCTGGGAGAACTCAGGGATGGAGCGGACCCCCGGTATGGTCTGTTTCTTAAAAGTCGAATATTGGGTTTGAATCCCTGCAATGTGGAATTAATTTATAAAATCATAAAACAATTTGGCGGCCATGGGCGCAAAGGTGCTGGAGTGAGTGGTGTTGAAATGGCCTTATGGGATCTTGTCGGTAAAGCTTACAATGTGCCGGTCTGGCAACTACTGGGTGGTAAGTACCGAGACAGGGTGCGACTCTATGCTTATGTACCTGCCCACAACGCCAGAAATATGGATGTTGAAAAATTTAAAACCGATTGCAAAGTAAGGATCGAAGATCAGGGATTCACCTGGTTAAAAATGCATCCTGGGATCGGAGTATATGCCGACGTGCCGGGAGCAACAGTCAACACCAAATTTATACCCGGATTTAAGGATAACAATCTGGATGAATATCTTTCTTACCAAAATACCAGGCATGCATTCACCTCCGTGATGGTCACCGACAAAGGTCTTGATTTGTTAAGAAATTATGTAGGCACCATTCGTGACATTGTAGGATATGACATTCCCTTGTCTGCCGATCATTTTGGGCATTTTGACATCAATGAGTGTATCAGAGTGGCAAACGCGTTGGAGTCATATCGTCTTGCTTCTATGGAAGATTTTGTGCCATGGGACAGCATCGATCAGTTAAAAATGATTACCGATTCCATCAATTCACCCACGATCACCGGCGAGGATATATTTGGAAAAGAGGCATTTCGAAAATTGTGTGATGTCCATGCCGTAGACATTGTCCATCCCGATATGGGTACATCCGGGGGTATTTTAGAAACCAAAAAAATTGGCGACTATGCCGAGGAGTGTGATATTTCGATGAAGATGCATTTTGCCGGAACTCCGGTTTGTTTTATGGCCAACGTGCATGCAGCCGCAGCAACCCAGAATTTTTTGGCCCTGGAGATGCCGGTTCAATGTGTCGATAATCCCTGGTGGCCCAAGCTAGTCAATATGGTCGGAAAGCAAGAACTTTACACGAAAGGTTTTGCCAATGTACCGACAGATGCCCCCGGTCTTGGTGTCGAGCTTAACGAAGAAGAGCTTAAGCTTCATATCCATTCGGAGGATAAAAGCTATTTTGCTCCTACTCCTCAATGGAATGAAAAAAGATCGCACGATCGACTATGGAGTTGAGCCCAATATCTTGGGGAATCAGTTCCTGCTGGCTCCTTTATCTAAAACTTTTTTGATGTAAATAGGTTATCAAAAATAAAAAACATGATGCTCCTCCTAACTGTTATGATACTCACTATGAATACCACTACCCAATTACTATATGAATTGAAGATGAAATCCATTGATGGTGAAGCAATTGATTTTTCTCAATACAGGGATAAGACATTGCTAATTGTTAATACTGCTTCGAAATGTGGATACACTCCTCAATATGCAGAGCTGCAGGATCTCCATGAAAAATATGGCGATCAAATTACGATCCTCGGTTTCCCTGCCAATAACTTTGGTGGTCAGGAGCCCGGCTCCAATGAAGAGATTGCGCAGTTTTGTGAAAAAAACTATGGGGTTGCTTTCCAGATGTTTGAGAAGATATCTGTAAAGGGCGATGATCAAAGTCCTCTGTATCAGTGGCTTGAAGAAAAGACCGGGAAAGAACCGACTTGGAATTTTTGCAAATACTTGATCAAACCTGACGGAACAGTATTATTCTTTGGGTCTGGCGTAAAGCCTCTGGGTGAAGAGATTCTTTCCGCTGCTGAGCTTTAGTCTCGCTGTACGATTTCTGGCACTTGGATTTGAAAAACTATCGTACAGATTGGATTATCTTCGGTCAACGATTTATGTAAACTTTGATCGGGGTGCTGTGAGCTCGATCTGATACCTAAACGGTGTTTTTTCAAGCTCTTCCAAGTAATTTCCTATTTTACCGCCTTTTAAATCGATCAACCAAATTCAGACGATCATGAAAGATGTCATGCTAATCATTCACTTCCTTGGAATCGCCATGGGTGTAGGAACCGCCATCGGTATGTTTTTTTTAGGTCAGGCGGCCAGCAAGCTGGAAAAAAGTGAGCGAATTAAGTTTCAGTTGAATGCCTTGTCGCTGTCAAAGATGGGCAATATCGGCCTTATCCTACTCTTTTTGTCCGGAGGTTACCTGATGACACCTTATTGGAAGACTCTCGGCTCCACTCCACTGCTCATGATTAAACTCATTTTGTTTCTCGTGCTCGCTGCATTAATCGGTATTATCAGTTCCATTAGCAAAAAAGCTAAACAAGGTGACCCCGAAAAACATCTCAATAAATCCAAAACTCTGGGACAGATTGCCCTGGTGACTGCAGTGATCATTGTAGTGTTAGCAGTGTTGGTTTTCCACTAGCGTTTTTGTAGCACATGGTCATATGGGTTGCCAACATTTCAGTTTGTTAAGTTGGTGACGAACAAAACAATTACCTTCTTTGGTACTTAAGTGTCACCAGTTATAAATCATTGTACCAATTCTAGAGTTTACCTTCTCAAAGGATGAACCACGTAATTAACTGATTTCACTTGGATCCAGTGGAATCAATCTAAAAATATTTCAAAAAAAGTCTTCCCAAAATTTGACCCCTACCTAACGTCATAGCTTATGTTTGTATCAAAATACATAAAAGAACTTCCGTGTGAGAACCTATACTGTTAAAAAATTAGCTCAAATGTCTGGTGTGAGCGTACGCACCTTGCATCATTATGACAAAATTGGTTTACTCCATCCACTGATGCGGACCGAAGCGAGATATCGATTTTATGGGGAAGAAGAACTTTTAAAATTGCAACAAATTCTATTCTATAAAGAACTAGATTTCAGTTTGGATGCCATTAAGGTAATTCTCGACGATCCCTCCTTTGAGATAATAAACGCTCTAAAGCAACAGAGATCCTGCTTATCTCAAAAAAAGCAACGTCTCGAAAAACTCGTGAAGACAATCGACAAAACTATTGATCACATTAAAGAACAAAAAATCATGTTAACTCTGGAAGAATTGTATGAAGGTATAAACCCGGAAATCGCGACGAAATATAGAATCGAAATTCAAGAAAAATACGGGTCAGATATAATTCAAAAATCGGAAATGGCTTTACAAAACATGACAAAACCAAGTTATAAAGGCTTGCTCGAAAAGCAAAAAGAGAATAGTCGAAGACTTTTTTCCCTAAGAGATGAAGATCCGGCAGTTGAAAGAGTGCAACGGGAAATTGCCGTTCACTACGAAATCATCCGTCAATTTTGGGGCACTACAGAGTCGATCAATAAACAAGCAGAAGCATATGTGGGGTTAGGTCAACTTTACCGGACCGACGAAAGATTTACTATGGATGGGCAGGCGCAGGCCACTTTTGCAGACTTTTTAGCCAGAGCCATGACCCATTTTGCGGAGCATAGTCTGAAGTAACCAAAGACAAATTCATAACTGGGCTCATTCTAGATTTGCATTTCGATACTAATCCAAGTTTTTGACAGGGAAACCAGGATTGCTGACAAATGCTATCTTTTTGCTATCAGGTGACCAGCTGGGTACATTAATCGTGCCCTGACCTCCATACAAATATGCAAGGACTCTTGGAGCGCCACCAGATACAGGCATTGTGCGTAACATTACTCTTTTATAAAATGGATGATCGGTCACATTAATATCGCTCGGAAACGAGATAAATACAATGGATTTACCATCGGGCGAAATATGCGGGAACCAGTCATTATATTCATCGAAAGTCAGTTGCTCGGCATCGCTACCATTCGGTTTCATACGCCACAACTGCATAGTGCCGGATTGAGTACCATTGTAATAAATGTATTTCCCGGTAGGATCGTATTCGGGACCGTCAACATGCAATTTTTCAAAAGAAGTTAATTGTTTTTCTGTTCCTGTAGCAATATCAGCACTATATAGGTGATAACTGCCACCACCACGCTGTCCAACATAAACTACTGATTTGCCATCAGGAGCCCATCCATGCCAATAAGACGGACTTTCTTTGGTCACCTGTTTGGGTGTACCACCCCCAATGGGTACTACATAGATGGTTGAACCTCCACCTGAGGTGCCCTCCCGGTGATGACTAATGGCCAACATTTTACCATCGGGTGAGATGCCGTGATCGTTGTTATTTCGATTTGCAAAATCGGTATTGATTTTGGTAAGTTCTCCTCCAGTTATTGGGATTCGGTATAAACTACCTTCCATATTGATAATCAGTTCTTTACCGTCCCGAGTCCAGTTGGGAGCTTCAAATCCCTTTTCGCTTTCGTAAATAACTGTTCGTTTACCGGTCGCCACATCCATGGTTTCAAGCCTGCTTCCAAAACGTCCTTGCTGGTAAGCATTATAATCGGTAGGGACTTCCGGTCTATTCGCACATTCCAAGCATAGCCTTGTTCAACCACATCCGGATTATGTGAACACACAAATAGACCGGCAAGCGCTTTTTGCGGCATACCATCCATAGTGTGTTTGCCGATTAATTGCAGTGGCTCTCCCGGATGAGCGGCTCGCATAATAAAAGTCTGACCTTTTCGCTCCAGTTGGATGATGGTATAGTTGGATTTGGGCGAAAATAACTCATCTTGGGGATCTCGCATAAAAGCGCCTCGTAATTCACGCCACTGTAGAACCGTCAAGCCATCGCCATGCAAAGTGGCGCTAATATGTGCGGCCTTTTCGTCATCCGAACCCCTGACCATCCAACCAATTTTACGATGACCGTCAACCCCTTTACCCTCAAAACCAAAGTTTGCTGTTAAGATAAAATCACCCTCTAGTGTATTGTAGAGATATTGGAATTCATCCCGCTCAAACCAAATATTGTAACCTGCCCCTTTTACAGAATATGTTTGAGTGCCGATGTCATAGCTCGACATCCCACTCATTTTTGGTATTCCAATGTCTTTGCTATGCTCAAATATGCCGATACTGGATTGTCCGAAGCCTGTCATAATGCAACAGAATGAAAAAAATAACACAGCTGAAGATTTCATCACAAAACTATTTTACCAACTACCAAGCTACCAAAAAAATATACGATTTGGCGTGTATCTCAATCCGATACAATTCTTCATACCTTTATGTCACTGGCACAAAGACCAGTTCGGACCGTGTATACAAGAAATTTCGTGGTTATTTGTTCTCTGCTTACTTCAATAATGATTTCCTGCGAGGAGTCGGGACCACCTAAATTAGTGATTGCAAGTGCTGCCAACGTACAATTTGTGATGGATGAAATTGTGAGTGAGTTTACTCAAAGGACAGGGATCAACTGTGACGTGATCATTAGCTCGTCAGGTAAACTCACTGCCCAGATTATTGAAGGGGCACCCTTTGATGTCTTCATATCAGCCGATCTAGCATATCCCCAAAAAATCGCCGATGCTGATCTTGCAGTCAAGGACCCGGTGGTATATGCGCACGGAAAACTGGTGTTGTGGAGTATGCGTGATGATGTAAAGCTGATTCTAAAGGACCTTGGACGATCATCAACCCGGTATATTGCTCTTGCTAATCCGGAAGTTGCTCCTTATGGCCGTGCAGCCAAAGAAGTATTGGAGTACTACACATTGTATGATGATGTTCAAAAGAAACTGGTGTACGGTGAGAGCATTGCCCAGGTTAATCAATTCGTGATTTCCGAAGCGGTTGACGCCGGTTTTACTGCCAAATCAGTTGTGTTATCCCCTCAGTTGAAGGGTCAGGGTATTTGGATGGACATAGACCCGGAAGCCTATAATTCTATAGAACAAGGCTTTATTATTCTTAGCAACTCACATTTACCAAATGAGGCAAAATCGTTTGAAGAATTTTTTGCTTTCGGAGCATGCTGCCCGTATCTTCGAAGATTATGGCTACGAATCAATTTATTCAAGAAATTAAATAAATCTGCACTTATTGGATTGGCAACCGATTATATTGACTTTCCGACTGGCCGTCATCACCACTGTCATCCTTTTTTTTCTGTCCATACCGATTGCATATTGGTTGGCAAATACCAGAAATAAAAATTAAACCCATATTGGAGGCTTTAATTACGATGCCATTGGTACTTCCCCCTACTGTAATTGGATTCTATTTGTTGGTCGCATTTAGCCCATCATATGCATTGGGTGGCTGGCTCGGTTCTATAGGATTGCAGTTTGTATTTACATTTGAAGGACTTGTTTTAGCATCAGTCATTTATAGTCTGCCATTTATGGTACAACCAATCCAATCAGGTTTAACCAACTTAGCCCCTTCCCTGGCCGAAGCCGCATACCTGCTTGGTAAATCCAAAATCACCACCCTGATTCGGGTACTTTTACCTAACATCAAACCATCACTACTCACCGGGATTGTGCTTGCTTTTGCCCACACGATCGGTGAATTTGGGGTCGTACTGATGATTGGCGGCAGCATTCCGGGTAAAACCAAGGTTGCTTCGATTGCTATTTATGACGAGGTCGAAACCCTCGACTATGCAATGGCCAATGCCTATTCACTGCTTTTATTTCTGGTTACTTTCCTGATTCTGGTAGTTGTTTACCTGGTAAACGGAGGGTATTTAAACCGAATGTGGAAATGATTCATTGTCAACTAAATAAACAACTTCGGGGGGCATCTGGTATTTTCGAGCTGAATATTGATGCTCAATTTCCTGCGCGGACATTTACCATTCTTTTTGGTGAATCCGGGGCTGGCAAAACATCCATACTACGTATGTTGGCTGGATTAATGACGCCAGAACATGGATTGATTACCAGTCAGAATCAAGTTTGGTTTGACAGTTCGAAGAAAATATACCTGAAGCCTCAATTACGTAAAGGCGCCTTCGTATTTCAGGACCAGGGATTATTTCCTAACATGACGGTGCGAAAAAATCTTGAATTTGCTCAAAGGCAGAGCAATCAAAAAAAATTGATTGATGAAATTATCGAATTATTTGAGCTCGGAGATTTACAACATCTGAGTCCCATCAACTTATCTGGAGGTCAGAAACAGAAGGTGGCGCTGGCTCGATCAATTATTAATCAGCCAAATATCTTATTACTCGATGAGCCTCTCTCTGCCCTCGATCGGCGAACAAGGCTAATGCTTCAGGAATATATTCAGAAAGCCCACAAGGAGTTTAAATTAACGACGATTATGGTGAGCCATGATCTTTCCGAAATTCATAAAATCACAGACCGGGTCCTGAAACTTGAAGAAGGAGTGATATCAGAAGTAACCGTGGAAACGGCTTTTGGCGAAACTAATAAACTAATCAAAGGTTCAATCATCAGCAGCAAAGCCATAGGTGAAAACATTAAACTGGAAATCTTGGTGTCACGAGAAGCCTATGAGATGCTCGAAAAACGATCAAAAGATGATGATGAAATCAGACTTTGCAAATAAATTGAATTAATTCATTTAAAGATCGAACAGCGTCTTTGCCCGACTCACGACTATTAAGGAATTTCACTGTCGCAGTTAAACACGCTTATTTTCATTGATAATTTTGTCCAATTCTCAGGTCTTATATTCGTCATTATTAAATAAGAAGGATTCCAATGAGAAAAATTGACGTATTCACCGAAATAATCATTGACGCACCGATCGCCAAAGTTTCCGATTATGCTGCCGATCCTGACCATGCCCCGGAGTGGTATGTCAATATTCAATCGGCGATTTGGAAGAGTCCGAAGCCACTACGAGAAGGATCTAAGATTACCTTTATTGCACATTTTTTAGGAAAAAAGCTTGAGTATACTTACGAAATCACAGATTATAAGCCAGGTGAAAGGCTAGTGATGCAAACTGCAGAAGGGCCGTTTCCGATGCGGACCACCTACACCTGGGAAAAACGGGGAGAAAACATTACTATAATGACTTTACAAAATCAGGGGAACCCCTCCGGCTTTTCTAAGATTTTTGCCCCCTTTATGAAGATGGCTATGAAAAGGGCCAATCAAAAAGACCTTCAAAAAATCAAAAAAATCCTGGAAAGTTGAGTTGCAGTAATTACGGATAGATCTGCACAAACCTCATATCCACTTATAAAATTAGAGTAATCCTAATTTCAGGGTGACAAATATTTCGACGGGTATTACAGTTTCAAGAGCACCACTGATTCAAATTCAATTTTTGGGTTGCCAATCGGAAAGTGACTCGACTTTGATATATTGTTGAGTCTTATTTAATCTTGCATACAGTTTCTCAACCCAATGATATGTATCGGGTATTTTGCCAACCGAGATAATCTTTCTTGGAAACATTAAACCAGTTACTTGTGGCAAATCGGTCACTCGAAGACAGTTCAACATTTCGATGGCTTCTCCCCTGCCACTCGGTTCGCTTCCCTTATTTTGGGTTGCCGGTGGATCCTTAATGATCAAGCCTGCAATATTGCCATTGAGCAAGGCTGCATATGATGCGACAGCAACCATCTCGCCCTCCGCTGCCATATAAATTTGCTGAGAATCGATCCCAGGCAGTTGAGTTAAGACATCTAGACATCTGATGACATCATAAACCCTCATAGAAGCAATGGTACGACCGGTCCAGGCAGCCGCGCGACGAATATGCCATTGGAGCGAGGGTGACCAACCGGTTTCCCCAACGCCCCTCGTTTCCAGATAGACAACATTAAATTGATCTGCAATTCCGGAGGACAAGCCATAGTGCTGGTATCGTTCTGCCTCGGGATTAATCAGGACCAATAAAAGTGGTGCATTTTTGTCGGCCGGTTGGCGCCGTAAGAGCGAAAAATTAAGCCTCCACCCTGCCTCTGAAACGAAACTATAATTTTGCCTACCGTATTTCGCAAAATCCCGATCCTGAAATTCGAGACGTAAATCAAAAGGCACTTCGACAGTCGGAAAGGCTCGAAATGTTTTTGAGACAAGAAAATCCTTTACTGCCTCCCGATAGCGCTCCAAAGATTTCAAGTCATGTATCTCCGGTGACTGAGCCAACCTGACAAAATGATCCTGGATAGTGGTCGTGATATCATTTGGAGGCACTCCATGAGAATAAACCTGTAATTGTTCTTCGGTGAGTCTTTCAGAAATATCGATTTCTTTGATTTTCTCAGGCGGCAAATCCATTCCCTTCAATTCTTTGAGAAAAAAGACAAAATCCAAGGTCGAAATTCTTCCATATTACCATATCCATGCCCTCCAGGAGCCTCGATGAGACGCAGGTTATGTGATCTTCCGTATAAATTATAGATTGGGTTCATTCTGTCATACAATGCTCGTACCGCCTCAATTGAATAGTAACCATCGTCAGTTGTCTGAGCAATCACAAAGGGTCTTGGAGCAATGAGAGCTCCGATATCAGAAAAGTCGATGCCGTAGGTATTAACCGGCATCATACAGTCACAGTGATCATCTATCGTGCGCTGACAGATCTGCCCCTCAACCGTAGCGGCACCGTCAACGGCCACTGCCCCCTTAATCCTTGGGTCGATAGCCGGCAAATACCAACTCTGCGATCCACCGCCGGAAATCCCAGTTACTCCGATTCGCGAAGTATCCACTTCGGGCAACTGACACAATAGATCGATACCCCTGATTCCGTTCCATACTTCGACTCCTCCCGGATTATAACCCTTGCTATACCAATGAAACCATCCTAAAGACTCGGCACCTAAATGCTCGCCCTTGACTTCTCCTCTCTGAATGGTCTCAATGATTAAACACACAAACCCATTTTCGGCAAACGATCTGGCATGGGATTGATAATGATGCTTCTGGGTATGAGAATGACCACATACATATAGTATTGCGGGGGCCGGTTGACTAAGACTGTCAGGGATATATAAATTAGCCGGGACATACAAATCGGGCTGTGACTGATAATAAAGTTTTACAATCCGGTATCCATCCTGCTGCATCACACCAGTAATGGTGACCGGTGGTGGAATTCGATTTTGCAAAACGGAATGATCTTGCAGTCCCAACATTTCGACTAATTCAGAAACTCGTTGTTCTCGTTGCGATTGCCACTGAGAAAGAGAGGTGACATCAGCCAGGGAATTATAGGTAATTGCACCAGCCACCGTGTTCAGGTAAGAGCGAATGTGATTAGCCTGATCAAAGAGGGGATTGATAGCCGCAGGTTGAATTTGCGCCTTCAGTTCAAAGCAAAAAATGCCAATCAAAACAATCAATCTAACGCTCGTGGGTAACATGCCCCTAATCTAAGGAAAAACTTCGTTGACCATGACTTGGCAAAGCAAGATTTTAACTGATAATTTACTCTGCCATTGCCGTTACACCTATCGTCTCATTCAATCACAATCAGACTAAATTAGATCAAAGCCTCATTTTCATACAAGGATATAGAGAGATAATTGACCGATGTAGATATGCCTGGAGCAGACTAGTAAAATACTCAAAGTCATCCCTAGTGTTTAGCAAGCTTGCCCGGTTTGTTTCACAAAGGGTCACCAAACACTACCGCATCAAACAAGTTACATTGGCCACAGGAATGAGCGTTTTGAACCTTATTTTTTCATCCAGCTTCGTCCGTAGAGCAAAATTAAGGAGAATACCATTGCTCAATCGAAAGTCACCACCATAACTCATAGTGAATCTGGTAATAGATTCAATAGGTTCATCAAACATTAGCCAACCATTGTCCAGATCGCGGGCATATTTTGCTGCAAATAATTCCTCATCAGAAAATCCTGAATCAGAAAAATTCCTAAGTGATTCGTAGACTAGCTCACCATAGAAACTAAACCGTGCGCCACCAAAACGAAAACTTGTACCCAACATAAAATCCTGATTTTCGCCTACTTTCTTGATTCGGGCGATTCCTCCGAGCAGACCACGATGGCCTGCCTTCACTGCACCATTAAGCCAAAGGGCATAACCTGCATTCTGTATATTTAAAGTGTCCAATTCGTTGGCATAGGTATATACCTTTCCAAATGCAATATCGAGTCCGCTGCTATTCCAGTTTTCGGCCATATAATTAGCCTGGACCTGGATCAATTCGGCCTTTTGCGATTTCTGTAACGTGGCCATTTCGCCTCTTGTATTAAAAATTTCTTCTCTGAGAATCAGTCTCTCCTCCCGGCCGGATACCGTATCTAATTGAGATTTCAGATCTTTAAGATATTCTTTGAGTGGCCCTTGAGACTCTGCTAATTCCTCGGCCATCTGTTTTAGCAGAGCTGGGTCAGAAACCGGATCTTTCGCCCGAAACAGGTTCATTTTTAAAGCATAGGCAAAATGATTGATACCATCATTTTTGGCGGTACCAAAAGACAAACTCAGAGTCGACAAAGTCTTCATGAAAGGAGTCGCTTTCCGGTATTCACCTAGTCCTTTACGATCATAATAAAACACCCAGAAAGGCTGCATCTCCAAAGCAAGATCGGGAGCCAGGTTGTAATTCTTTATACGCCAATCTACTTTAAAGTCCTGCACCGTACCGGGCCTCGTCACTAACTCAGGTGTCGCACCCAGCAATGAAAATGCAGGTGCCGATGGTATTGTAAATTCCGATTTTCGGATCAAATCTTCCGATAAAGTAGCCGCTTCCTCAATATATTCATCCCCGGAATAATCTTGTTCGTAATATTCTTCCTCTACGTATTCATCCTGAGCTTGACTTAATACATATAGACAGAGACTGAGGCTTAAAATTAGGAAGCGTTTCATAATATTGGTTTGTTAAGAAATTCAAAAAAGTGATGGTACAAAAATGGGACAAACCAATACGGATTGTATCACCCGAATGGGTGATTTTGGTTGAGACAAGAAAAAGCTGTGTCGTGTCCTGTCGTAAGAATGCATAAATTTTCCCAAAACGGTCAATGTCTTTCTCTTCTATTATTGTAGAAGAAGTACACGATCCCAAGCTAAGGACAATTGGTAAATCGAGTACGTACGACCGTTTCAGGCCTAAGGCAATAAATAAAAAAATAGTTCCCCCATAAATCAACGCCTTGAATTGGACTCCTGGAAGAAATTTAATATTATCTCAATCTCAAGTAACGTACAGAAGCCTGAGTTCTGTTTTCTACCTTCAATTTTCTAAATACATGTCTAAGGTGGGTTTTTATGGTATTAACGGAGACCTGCAATTTATCCGCTACCTCGATGTTAGATTTGCCTTCAATAATGAGATCCATGACATGTTGTTCGCGATCAGTAAGTAACTTATTCATCTCAAAAAGTTATACCAAGCTCAAAACTAGGATTTCAAGATCAAATTAAGATCACCTGAAAGGGTGATATTGCAGATGTAAAATCACAGTAAGATTGTAGTCGAATGATAGGGGCGATGAGTTATCCCTTTTTTCGTAACGCAGGTATTTCCAAAGCCTCTCTTACGATTGCAGATCCCTCTTTTTATCCATTTTGTTACTCTTGCAATAGATCCCGATAATCGAGCACACTACTTTCCAACACCCGTCTGGCCATTATCCGATCATAGACCTCGGAGATCCGGGTGACCTGGGGTTGATCCGGAAGTTGTTTATAGGTCAGGAAATAGTGTTTTAACCGATCTAAGAGACTTACCGGGAGGTCCCTAATATCTTTAAAAGTGCCGTAAAAATCATCTTGTTTTAAGATCGCAATAATCTTGTCATCAACTTCATTATTGTCGACCAGACGTAAACCACCAATCGGAATCGCCTCTACAATTATGTCACCCCTACTGATATGTCTCTCAGTAAGTACACAAATATCCAATGGGTCACCATCTCCCAACAACTTCGAAGATCCAGTGAATTCCCCGCCGGTCATTGCTACGTGTATGCCACAGTAAGTTTTGGGTACAAAGCCGTATAGTGCTGGCAGGATATTGGAGTACTTCTGTAATCGATCAATTTTACAATATCCCGAATTTTTATCGAGTTCATATTTTACGGTATCCGATGGAATGATCTCAATAAAAGCATTGACCACCTCCGGAAAATTTACTCCGGATGAGATACCATGCCAGGGATGTGACTTAAAGATTGAAAAGGAAGACATAACGTTTAAAGATATGAAAGAGAAGCGCTGATAAGTAAAATACTTACCAGCACTCCAGGAACTTATACAAAAGTAACAATTGCATGTTATACTTTAGCTATTGCTGACCTCTCACAGACTTTACACGAATAATTCTTTAAACTAAAAAAGCACAAATTATTTTCATGACGTCTGGGTCGCTGCCAGATATATAAGCCAACCGATCGCCAGAGCCAGGGCTAAAAATTCCATTCCTAGAAAAAATGTTAATGCAAAATTATTTTTTAAATTTTTGAATTTTAATATTGACATGATGTATATGATAGTAAAATCGATTGCCAGCTGCTTTCCACCTAACTTCAGTGGGCGTCATGCAATTAAAATCCGCAGACTAAAGCAGCTGAATCAATTGGTAAATGTTAATAAAAATGGTTTGATTCGATCCGGAAGATCACTAAATTGATGCCTTAAAAGCTGTGATCGCTAACACAAGAGTTGGTGATATAGGATCACCCGATCGTAAACGGTCAATAAATGATTTTGACCACGACTGACTTCTTCTCGGTTTCCCTTCTCAAGATTACTCTCGTCCAGGTCGAAAAAAGATGTAACCGTGGATCTCTGCTCAGATTCTGAGCTTAAATTTCGCTGCCCCCGTTCAACCCACGCAACCAAATTGTCCAACGGAGCAGGGACATCATAACTACTTGAAGTCATGGTCACTTCAACGTCCCGATGATCATTTAATAATCCCTCGGGTGCAATGTAACCTAGATACGTTACAAAAAATAGATGAAGCAACAGAAGAATTCTCATTGATATCACTGCAATGGATAGATAACGCAAAAATCGGTAAGGTAGTTTCAATAGTCTTAGATTAGTGAAAAACCAGGTAAATCGAAAGTAATCCAACCAGATAACCACAAAGGGCCAGTAGACTGATCTTTTTTAGATACCAAATGAAGTCTATCCGTAGAATACCCATCATAGCTACTCCTGCGGCAGAACCGATAATTAATACACTTCCTCCGGTACCTGCACAATAGGCCAGCAGTTCCCAAAAATGGTGATCCTGAGGGTAAGTATCTAACGAATACATACCCATCGCACCAGCTACCAGAGGAACATTATCAACAATGGCTGAAAGTAACCCAATGGTCAAATTGATCAGGTAAATACTTCCAAGTGCATGATCAATTATCTGCGCAAAATCAAGTAAAATTCCTGTGGTTTGAAGACTGGCAACAGCCAGAAGGATGCCAAGAAAGAATAAGATACTAGGGGTGTCAATACGGCGGATCACGCTACCCACCGACAGACCTTCGGTATCTTCATGTGATTTGTTCCGATGCAAAATTTCGGTAGTAATCCAGAGGACCGAAAGACTTCCCAGCATTCCCATAAAGGGTGGAAGATGTGTGATATTTTAAATACAGGTACGAACAATAGTCCGAGGACACCCAAACAGAGAATCAGTTTTTGTTCGAAGGACGTCACCTGAGCCTGGTTGTGTAACATCTTGAGGGGCTCCGATGGCCTCTCAAGTTCTCCCCGCATGGTGAATGATAAAATGATGAGTGGGACCAGCAAACATATGACACTGGGCATAAAGAGATGTTGAACGATCGATAAGGCGGAAATTTGATTGCCGATCCAGAGCATAATGGTCGTCACATCACCGATGGGTGACCAGGCACCTCCGGCATTGGCCGCAATAATCACCATACCACCATAAAACCAAAGATCTTCCTTTTGCTTGATCAGTTTGCGAAGCAATGTGGCCATGACAATGGTGGTGGTCAGATTATCCAGTATAGCTGAAAGAAAAAAGGTGACGAAGCAAACCATCCACATCAATCTTACCTTGTTCCTCGTTTTAATAATATCAGTCACAAGATTAAATCCCTGATGGGAATCAATCAATTCAACGATGGTCATAGCAGCTAAAAGAAAAAACAAGATTTCGGCAATTTCTCCGATATGGTGAAGAAGCGACTCTTCGATATGATGGGTCATATTAAATGAGCCCAGGAATTCTGCTGTCTCCTCAGCAAAAAAAGTATTCCCCGAATAAACCATAATGGTCCAGCAGATGACACCGGTAATTAATGCAGTTGCCGCCTTATCAACCTTGACCGTATGCTCGAGGGCGATAAACAAATAGCCAACAATGAAGGAAAAAACGATCAGGAGATACATCTTTCTAATTAAGTATCGAAAATTACACAATTTTAATTCCCAAGCATAAAAATTTCATTTCCTTGTCAAAGTACTTACTTGAGGCACCTATGAAGCCAGGTTGCCTTAGAGACTATGAAATCTTTGTTCAACATCTTTCTCTTCGAAGCTGGGTTATTGACATCCCCATAGGAGGCCGTTGAACTACGCAACTTCAGGCTGAATCCGTAAATCGTAGTTTCTAGTTGGGCGAGACGAAGGATTCTGCTGGAAGTTGTAACAGATTACCTTTCCACCGTGGCGCTTCGTCGCCGAAGTGGCTCGTCCCTGCGCTATAGGCTTCAGCCAAGTCCCTCGCTCGACGCTAAAGCTATGAGCGACAGCGTCCTCCTGGGAGGCTACGGCCTCCGGGGGACGGCGCATTGCACATGGGTGACCAGTCGGTAAGGTCTCAACAAAGGTAGAAACAGCGAGAATGGCTGAGTCATGTCAAAGTAATCTAATTTTTATAAAATCAGTGCGCGACGAGTATTTCAACAGCATTTAGGGAGGTATTTATGACCTGCAATCGTATCATGCATATTTTAGCACTTTGCCTTTATCACCTGGTTTAGTATAGTGCTTGCCTTTAAAGCCAGCGGAGACGCCGGCACCGGCTCTGGAGGGGTATGGCTTTTACCCTCCACTATGGGAGCGTAGCAGATATATGTCTAACGGTTGGCTCATTTTCGTTTCCAAGATCAATATCAAGAGGAGATTAGATCCGTCAATTCTGGCCGGACAAAATTTATGTTGACTGGCTTATGAAAAACAAACAGCCCTCTTTCACATCAAATCCACCCAGAATATAAATTCTGGGCTCTCTTTTATCTCGAGATCCATATCAAGCGAAGAGGAGATCCGTCACTTCTGGCCGGACAAAATTTATGTTGGCTGGCTTATGAAACAGCTTCTTAGATTAAAAAAAGCCGCATTACTTTTAACGCGGCTTTTATAATACCAACTTATGTACCAGTACTGCAAACTTTCAATTTAAATCTCTTTATTAATTAAATTATACAATTAAAAAAGCCAGCGGCCGGATTTCGGCGATTTGCGATTCAAAAAGAATTCCATCAGCGCTCCGTTATTTTCAAAACGAACCGCCACCCAGCGCGCTGGCCGTCACCCAATTGACTCTCAATATTCTCTTTTTTTTTATTCATATCTATCAAAAGAAGATGATCGTATCCCACAAAGGGTCAGATGTTAATTGATGGATCAACCGGGCATCTATGTAGCGTGGTTACCAACTAACCAAAATACAATGTCTGCTCAAAAAAGAGTCGTTCGTAATAAATTAAGTCTTGATGAATCACATTCCAGGAATAAGAATGCTGTCGATGTGTCGTATGTAATAACTAATAAAAGCTAATTTATTGGAAATATTGTTCGGGTGTCATAAAATTAATACGTTAAAATCTAAAAAGCGGGACTTCTGAACAGTTTTTGTGCAAATTTTTACCTTGACTTTGATTGGCTGATTTTCAATGACTGATTTTGAATGAAATTGAAAACATTTGAGTAGTTGAGTCCAAAGTCCCCTTCATCTTTTATCATATCCAGATATTGATCGTTTCGCACCAGCTGCCTGCTACCTCATTTCCGATCCAACCCTGGCAGCGACAAAGGCGAGTATAATGTCCAGCCCCTTGAGATAGGATTCATTGTTATTAATCACCAAGTCTACTATTCTTTTAGATAAATTATCCAACGCTAAATTTGACGAATTTGAAAATGAACCATTTAGACTTAGTCTCCGAAAACCGAAGTGGTGATTTTCAATAGCACGGTTTAACCCTGAAAAATAGCAGTTCCCATCAAATTTTACCTGCCTATATATCCTCAGTAGGTACCATTTCCAAAACATGATAAAAAGAAGGTGTAAGAATGGAGATTTACTATCTTGGCTTTAGTATGGACCTATTTAATGATATTCTCCGAGGTTGTCTAGGCCTAGGTGCCTTACTAGGCATTTGCTATTTATTGAGCAGCAGTCGTAAATCGATAGATTGGCGATTGGTGGGTATCGGAATGGCCCTTCAGGTGATACTTGCTTTTTTGATGCTTAAAGTGCCGATTGTCAGGGCCTTATTCAAGGTCATTGTCGATTTTTTTGTGCTGATGATCAGCGCGACCGAACAATCTGCTAAATTCCTCTTTGGTAATTTGGCCGATCCCACGGAGCCCTTCGGATTTGCTTTTTATGTGCTGCCTACCATTGTTTTTTTTTCAGCCTTGTCCTCTCTATTATACTATCTCGGCATTCTGCAGAGGGTGGTGTATGGTTTTGCCTGGCTGATGAATAAAACGATGCGGCTTTCAGGAGCAGAGAGTCTTGCAGCTGCCGCCAATGTATTTATTGGCCAAACGGAGGCTCCACTGATTGTTAAACCTTATCTCGAGCGCATGACAAAATCAGAAATCAATTGCCTGATGACGGGTGGAATGGCGACCATTGCGGGGGGAGTTTTTGGAGCGTATATGGCAATGCTGGGCGGCACCACGATCGAGGGAAAACAACTTTTTGGAATGCACTTACTTACTGCTTCCATCATTTCAGCTCCTGCAGCCATCGTGGCGGCGAAAATGCTGTTTCCCGAAATAAACCGGGACAAAATCGAAAAGAACATCGATATCCCCCGAAATGAGGCGGGAAGTAATGTACTGGATGCTCTGTCGACAGGCACTACAGATGGCGTTAAACTCGCCGTTAATGTTGGCGCGATGCTTTTGGCTTTTATGGCATTTATTTATCTGGCTAACAGCATATTCTTTGAGCTCGGCAAATGGACTAATCTCAATGCTGTAATCGCCTCTAAGACCAATGGTACTTATGATGGATTTACTCTGCAATATATCTTTGGAATTCTTTTCAGCCCAATTGCCTGGCTAGTGGGGGTACCAGGTTCAGATATAGTGGCCGTCGGTCAGATGCTCGGAGAAAAGACGATGTTAAAGGAATTCTTTGCATACATCACCTTAACTGACATGAAAAATGCGGCAACAATAAGTACTAAATCGATCATCATCGCTACTTACGCCCTTTGCGGTTTTGCTAATTTTGCATCGATTGGCATTCAGATAGGTGGTATTGGTGCCATCGCCCCCGGGCAAAGAAAGAACCTATCTCAGTTAGGCATCCGTGCATTGATTGGTGGGACCATTGCCTGCCTTTTTACGGCAACCATTGCCGGAGTGCTGGTACGTGGATTGTGAAAACTAAAACCGTATTATTTAATGCAGGAAATACTAGATCGAATAGAAAATGCATATTCATTTATTGAAGAAAAAACCGGAGGTTTAAGGATAGGGAGGGGTATTATTCTGGGCTCAGGTTTTTCCGAGTGGAGCAATCAATTAAAGCATCTTTACAATATTCCCTATTCCGACATTCCCGGATTTCCCACCACAAGTGTCGCGGGCCATGATGGTAACCTAATCATTGCAGAGGTCAATGGCATTCCTTTGATCATTATGCAGGGTAGGTTTCACTATTATGAGGGTCATTCGATGCCTACCCTCAGTATTCCGGTTAGGGTTTTCAAGAAGCTGGGGGTCAACACCCTGATCCTCACCAATGCCTCAGGCTCCATCAACAAACATTATCTTCCCGGCGATCTGATGATCATTAGGGATCACATTAACCTGGTTCAAAACAATCCGCTGATTGGCCGTAATACACAGGCCTATGGAACGAGATTTCCAGATGCCAGCGAGGTATATGACCGGGATTTGCATGATAAAGCCTTGAGGGTAGCAAACGAACTAGGGCTGACCGCCCACAGTGGTGTTTATGTTTTTACTTCAGGTCCCGCTTTTGAGACACCAGCCGAAATCAGAATGATGCGGGTAATTGGTGCAGATGCGGTAGGGATGTCGACTGTACCTGAAGCGATTACTGCTTGCCATGCAAGTATTGACGTATTAGGCCTATCATTGATCGCCAATCTCGGTTCAGGTATGGCAGATCATGCTTTGACTCACGAAGATGTCATGCGTACGATGGATAAAGTGGCACCAAAACTTCATTTCTTTCTAGAGAAATTGATGGATTTGACTTCTGAGACATCCTAAGGGCATCATCAATTCTCAAATGATCATCTTATGAGTATCATTGAATTAATTGTAAAAAAGAGGGATGGAGGGGCTTTTAGTACCAGTGAGATCCATCAACTGATAGCTTTTATCTGTGATCCTTCAATTCCGGATTTTCAGATCAGTGCGATACTCATGGCCATTTATCTCAAGGGAATGAATGAGAGAGAGGTGGTTGATCTAACTCTGGCAATGGCCCATTCCGGTGACTCATTGGATTTTGGCACGATAGAAGGCATTGTGGTTGATAAACATAGCACGGGAGGGGTTGGAGACAAAACATCACTGGTGTTGATGCCCCTGGTGGCTGCTGCTGGCCTCAAAGTGGCAAAAATATCAGGACGAGGACTTGGACATACTGGTGGCACACTTGACAAGTTGAGTGTTTTTGAAGGGTTTCGATACGATCTAACTAAGGACGAAATCATTACGGGTGTGCAATCCAGGGGAATTGTATTGACCGGTCAGACTGATCATATGGTACCTGCTGATATGCGAATGTATGCTCTTCGGGATCTGACAGCTACCGTTGACGCTTTACCTTTGATTGCAAGTAGCATTATGAGTAAGAAAATTGCTGCTGGAGCACAAGCTATCCTGCTGGATGTCAAGGTCGGTTCGGGCGCTATATTCAGCAACATTGACCGGGCGCGTCAACTTGCCAGGATTATGGTGTCAATAGGGCGGTCTCTGGATATTCCAACCAAGGCCATTTTGACCGATATGAATGCTCCACTAGGTCGTGCGGTAGGAAATGCACTTGAGGTAAAAGAAGCCATCGAGACATTGCAAGGAGGCGGTAATCGTCAACTGAAGGATCTCTGCCTTTATTTGGGATCTAAACTATTGGTATTGTCAGGTAAAATATCTAGCTCACAAGATGCTACAAATCAATTAGATATGCTTATCAAGTCTGGTAAAGCTTTAAATCAATTGAAAGTAATGGTTGAAGGCCAGGGTGGTAAAAGCGAATATATAAACCACCCTGAAAAGATTCTTCTATCTCCTCTCCAACTTACCCTAAAGGCAAGTCAATCGGGTTATATTCAATCAATCCATGCTCAAAAAATTGGCAGGGGCTCAATGTATTCTGGTGCCGGGAGGGTACATAAAGATGACAAGCTGGATCTCGGTGCCGGCATTTTACTTCATAAAGATTCGGGTGATTTTGTTCATGTCGGTGAGGCTCTCCTTACCATCTATGCGTCCCATCAAGTGAAACTGGAAAATGCGATGGATGCAGTGCGTGATGCCTTCGCAATCAACACAACAGAACCAGAACTCGAACCACTAATTAAAGAAGAGCTCTAATATATTGAATCTACTTTCCCACAGGATGCCAGGTGGTTTTGACTTCCTGAGTATCCATGATTTGATAGGGATCTGGAGGATGCAACTGACCTGATCGAATCACCACCCTAAGAATGTGAGCGGCTCCAGTCGACTGTAACTCGCGGACTTCTGACGGCGTGCCTGCAACGCCAATAACTGCATTAACATCCAAATGAGAAGCAAAATGAGCTATCAACTCGCTCCTCAGTCCCGTAAGCACATTTACTACTCCTGCCGGCAGATCTGAGGTCTCCAGAACTTCTGCAAAATTGATGGCCCAGGTGGTAGCTTCGGGAGGCAGCAGGAGTACAGCCGTATTAGCTCCTGCCAAAACAGGCATTAAATGCGAAACCAAAGAAAGAAGGCCTACATCAGACGGATAAACAATGCCTACGACACCCATTGGCTCCGGAACTGAAAAATTAAAATGAGGAGTGGCCACTGGGTTCACCGTGCTAAAAACCTGGGTATATTTGTCACACCAGCCTGCATAATAGACTATACGATCTATGGTGTCATCCAACTCCAGATTGGCCTGATTAGATGAAAGGCCCGATTGGATTAGATCGGTGGCTAACTGCATTTTTCGACCTTCCAGCATTTCAGCCATTCGGTATAAAATTTGTGACCGGTTGTAAGCACTTCTACTACTCCATCCATTGACCGCTGACCTGGCAGCTACCACGGCATTTCTATAGTCTTTGCCAGAGGCATGACATGTATTTATAGTCGTTCCATCAATAAGTTGTACCGGAAGATATCTGCCTGATTCCGTGCGGGGAAATTGTCCACCTATATAGAGCTTAAAAGTCTTTGACACTGCAATCCTTCCTTTAACCGAAGTTTCTTTGGTCACTTCTCCTGTTGATGTTTCGTTTTTCGATTTCATCGGTCTTCAAATTTTATATATGAGGCTAATCCGTGCAAGCCTCCTTCCCTACCAATACCGCTTTCCTTGTAGCCTCCGAAAGGTGATGTCGGGTCAAATCTGTTATAGGTATTGGCCCAAACTATGCCAGCCTTCAATCCACTGGTCATTTTGAATATTTTGGAACCCTTGTCGGTCCAGACCCCTGCTGACAGTCCATAGAAGGTATTATTGGCCTTTTCGAGTGCTTCTTCAAGTGTCCTGAAAGTCTGAAGAGTAAGTACCGGACCAAATATTTCTTCCTGTACGATGGTATTGGATTGAGCTACGTTTGTAAAAAGACTTGGTCGACACCAATAGCCACTTCCTGACGGCAACTCGCAGCTACTTTGGTAAAGTTCAGTACCTTCAGCAAGACCCTTTTTTAGGTATTTCTTTATGCTCTTTAACTGGGCCGCTGAATTGATAGCTCCGATATCGGTATTCTTATCAAGAGGATCACCCACGATCAAAGTCTCCATCCTATCTTTTAGTTTACGGATCACTAAATCTGCCACCGATTCCTGTACAAGTAATCTTGATCCGGCACAGCAAACATGACCCTGATTGAAATAAATACCGTTGATAATACCTTCTACGGCCTGATCAATTGCCGCATCTTCCAAAATGATATTTGCACCCTTACCTCCCAGTTCCAAGGTTAGTTTTTTATGGGTCCCAGCAAGCCTCTTCTGGATTAGTTTCCCGACTTCAGTAGAGCCTGTGAAAGCTATCTTATCAATATCAGGATGCTCGACCATCATAGCTCCGGTATCACCTGCTCCAGTCAAAATATTAACGACTCCGGCTGGTAAACCTGCATCTCTAATGATCTCGGCCAATTTAAGAGCGGTCAGTGGAGTGGTCTCTGCCGGTTTAAGAACTACCGTATTTCCGGTAGCGAGTGCAGGCGCAATTTTCCATGCTGCCATCAGAAGGGGGAAATTCCAGGGAATAATCTGAGCGGCAACTCCCACCGGTTTTGGATTACGACCTGGGAAAGCATATTCAAGTTTGTCTGCCCAACCTGCATAGTAGAAAAAATGAGCGGAAGCCAATGGTACATCAATCGTTTTACTCTCTCTTATGGGTTTACCCCCATCCATACTTTCAATCACCGAAAACTCCCGCTCCCGCTCCTGAATTAAGCGAGCGATGCGAAAGAGGTATTTACCCCGGCTGGCCCCGCTAAGCGCCTGCCATGGGCCTAAGGCTTTGCGGGCTGATTGCACAGCCAAGTCAACATCTGCCTGACTTGCCCTGGCAATTTCAGCTATTTTTTTGCCCGTGGATGGATTTACTGTATTGAAGTATTTTCCATCAGCGGGAGGTACAAACTTATTGTCAATAAATAAATCATATCCTTTTTGCAAACGAATGTGGCTGGCACTTTCAGGTGCTGCATCATATTGCCAGGTTGTATCAAATTGCAATGAAAATGTATCTTTTGTTTTAGACATTATCAATCTTTTGAAAAATAATCCATGCTCTGGTAAACACCGGTTTCCTGCTTGACAATTTGCATCAAGAGATCATTGGCCAGACTACTTGCTCCAAAGCGAAAATAGTCTTTCGTGAGCCACTGTTCTCCCAGAGTTTCCCTCAGTACTACTAAATATTGAAGGGCTAATTTGGCATTACTAATACCGCCAGCTGGTTTCATCCCAATCTTTCTGCCTGTGGCATAATAAAAGTCACGAATGGCCTCCAACATAACCAAGGTCACTGGCAAAGTAGCGGCTGGTTGAATCTTACCGGTACTTGTCTTAATAAAATCTGCCCCGGCATGCATTGCGATGTCGCTCGCTAAACGGATATTATCCAGAGTCGATAATTCTCCCGTCTCCAAAATTACTTTTAGATGGGCCGTACCACATGCTTCCTTAATGCTTTGGATTTCATCAAAAACATAATGATAATTGCCCCGCAGAAATTCACCCCTTGATATCACCATATCGACTTCATCAGCGCCCTCTCCTACTGCAAAACGTGTTTCATCCAACTTGACTTGTAAAGTGGATTGTCCACTGGGAAATGCTGTCGCGACCGATGCCACTTTAATGTCAGAACCGGCTAATTGCTGCTTGGCGATTCCTACAAATGGTGCATATACACATACTGCCGCTACCTGAGGCAACCCTGGTAGTCTGTTGTGCAAGTGCCGGGCTTTTGCACATAATTGCCGCACCTTCCCAGGGGTATCGTCTCCTGACAATGTAGTTAAATCAATCATGCTCAATGCCAGTTTTAGTGCAAATACCTTGGAAGCCGTTTTAATGCTTCGGGTTTGTAGCCTGGCTATCCGTTCTTCAACACCCACTTGATCGATTACGGGCGATAAGGATCTGGTGATATTCATATTAAAGTAACTTTCTATGTCTTACAGTTTGGTAACAAGTATAATGCCAAGGATCAGGGCAACCTACGGTCAATTTGACCTTCGTGCCGGCTGAGGTGATTGATAAAGAAATCAATCATCTGCAGAAGTGATAATCTTCCTGCAAAAGGGTGTTTGTATACTTGAAGGTCAAGCAATTCTTCATTCAGATTTAGCAAATACGCCCCAAGATCGTCGCGATCAGCAAGCCACTTAATACGAAGATCTGACAAACTATATGACTCAAGCCGATCATCACTGCGAACTGCTTTAGGCGCTCTAAATTTAAGCGGGAGAGCCAATGAAATTCGCAATAATAAAAACCTGGTTTGACTGACAAAGTAGCTTCGCTTAAGGGTCGGCTTGAAACTCAGCTTTTTTCGAACGTATTGCATAGAGAGCCTCTCACTTAACACTAAATGGGTCAGTACCTGGTTTACTGACCAAACATCTGATCTAGGTTGGCGATTCAAATCCTCATCACTATAGGCCGCTAGTTTATTTAAAAGCGCTAAAGTGCGGTTATGAAGTTCGTTGAGTTTATCACTCAACTGATCTTTTCTGTTGGATAGCATAGAAAGTAAAAATAAGGTTTTTGTGGAGATCAAACCCCGGCTTTACAAGTTGAGCTGCATTTGGGTGTATGGATCAAAACCCGGCTATAGATGCCGGGATCCCTCCTGTGGCTGGGTGAAGGGTCAAAACCCGGCTATAGAAGTCAGGCTGTTTTTCAAAGACATAAACTGACCTAGCTGTTGAATTCGATTGCTTAACTTATGGAAACGTGAAATTCCGACTTCAATATGTGTCCGGGGGCAATTGAAAACTTAAATTAGCTGATTATAAATGAAGTAGCAAATGTACATGAAGAATCCCCTGGCCATTTTGAAGATGGTTATATTGTTGATAATTCCATACTACTCATATCCGCAGGTGATGAAAGCCCCGGATCGCACTCGAGGTGAGGGGCCTTGGAATCAATTGATTATTCGGGGTGTCACATTAATAAATGGCAATGGAGCACCTCCTCGCGGTCCCATCGATATTGTTGTCGAAAATAATGTCATTAAGAAGATTGTGGTGGTCGGTTACCCTGGAGTTGATATCGATCCGGATGGACGACCCAAGCTGGCTGAAGGAGGACATGAATTAGATTGCCAAGGCATGTATCTTTTACCAGGTTTTGTTGACATGCATGGTCACATCGGTGGCAAGGCGCAAGGCGCTGATGCAGAGTATGTTTTTAAACTCTGGATGGCGCATGGCATTACCACAATCCGCGAACCTTCCTGTGGGAATGGCCTGGACTGGGTTCTTGAACATCGTGAACGCAGTGCCAAGAATGAAATCACGGCTCCCCCGAATTAAAGCCTACACGGCGTTTGGGATGGGCGCCTCGGAAGAAATAAGTTCTCCGGAAATGGCAAGAGATTGGGTTAGGAAAAATGCCGCAAAGGGTGCCGATGGGATAAAATTTTTTGGAGCCGCCCCAGTTATTATGGCCGCTGCGCTTGAAGAAAACAAAAAACTTGGACTCCGCTCAGCTTGTCATCATGCCCAAATGGATGTGGGTCTTTGGAATGTATTGAACTCTGCGCGGGCAGGACTCACCAGTATGGAGCACTGGTATGGTTTGCCCGAGGCTCTCTTTACCGATCGCACCGTGCAAGATTACCCTCTGGACTACAACTATCAAAATGAGCAGCACCGGTTTTCGGAAGCCGGAAAGCTTTGGCAACGAGCAGCAGTGCCCTATTCAGACCATTGGAACAAAGTGATGCAGCAATTACTCGATCTTGATTTTACTATAGATCCGACTTTTAATATCTATGAGGCCAGTCGTGATCTGCATCGTGCTCGCCGAGCCGAATGGCACGAAGAATACACGATGCCCTCCCTTTGGCGATTTTACCTTCCCAGCAAAATTAGTAACGGTAGCTACTGGCATTTTTGGGGTACTGAAGAAGAAGTAGATTGGAAACGTAACTACCAGCTTTGGATGACTTTTATCAATGAATATAAAAATCGGGGAGGTCGCGTGACCGCTGGATCTGATTCGGGATTTATCTATCAGCTTTATGGGTTTGCTTACATCCGTGAACTGGAATTGTTGCGCGAGGCCGGTTTCCATCCTCTCGAAGTGATCCGGTCAGCGACTTTAAATGGAGCGATTGCATTAGGCATGGAAAACGAGATCGGAACTGTCGAGGTGGGCAAGAAGGCCGATTTTGTGATCCTCGAAGAAAACCCGCTGCAAAACCTTAAAGTGCTTTATGGCACCGGGGCTATAAAATTAACTGATGACAATGAAGTGGTTAGGGTAGGTGGAGTAAAATACACGGTCAAGGATGGAATTATCTATGACGCCAAACAACTGCTGGAAGATGTACGGGTGATGGTTGAGACCGCTAAGCTTAAAGAAGACTTTGAGATTCTACAACCAGGTGTTCCGGCTAAGGCAAAATCGTAGGTTTGTCCATCTGAGCCGTAAGAAAGCGTATTTCGAAATTGGATCAAGGAAAAAGGAATGGTGTAGTTTGATGGATGGGGGCTTAAAAAATAGTGCATTATTTTCTATATCCGCTTTCCTAATTTACCAAGTCATTTCAAGCCGGAGCATATAGATGCTCCTCTCACAATTATAATTTAAACCTGTCTAGTTATACGGACACATTTACATTCCGCGGATTTAATAAAAGACGGTTTGCAATAAAAATTCAAATTTCTTATTCACCCTATAAATGTCAAATTCATTCATTTATTTTCATTGGATCAAAAACCCACATAAATGAATGCCGTAGATTTTCAGCAATAATAATTCTTCCATTTTTATCAGCGCAGATGACGCTGCACTGAGCGGTATTTTCCGGCCATCCCAGGCATTCCAGTGATCCAATCGAAGCATCATAACTCATGATCCATGAATTGTCCTCATCTCTCCCTCCCAGCATATATAATATACCATCACCTCCATATGTGAGTGATTTCAGATTCCAATATTGAAAAGCCTTGCCTTTGTTGATTACCTTAGATGTTGATGGTTCAAACTTAAAGAGAAAGCCATCATTAATCGTTCCGCACCAAAAACCTCCATCATGACTTCTTATCGCGGAGGCGATGCCATTCTCATAGATCGGATCAGAATCCATACCTGTCTGGGCCGGGATGACTGCCCCTGTAAACACAGGTTTCTCATCTCCATAAGAAAGCCTGTAAATCCTGCCTCCCTCCAACGATGAATATGACGTCGCCGCACCTTTCATCTGTTCCTCTTTGACCATTTCAACCTCATTGCGATAATAAGTTGAAAAATAAACCGTCCCAGCATCGTCAAGCATCAATACCTTAGGCACTCCTCTCCATGAAACCCGTCCCAGGTCTTTGACCCTCCAGGGGGTCATGATTTCTCCAAAATCTTTTATTTTGTTTGTCGTTAGGTCAAACGAAAAAAGATGGCCTGCCGGGTAGGTTACGCCATAGATTTTGTTACGTTGCAAATCTACTGTGATGCAATTAATACCCTGACCTTGTGCAATCACCCCAAAATCTTCTATTTGATTCGTTGTGGCGTTATATGAAAATAGGTGTCCCCCTTCATAAGATTGATCTGGATTGTCAAAGACTTCGTCGTAGGTTGATGTACATCCAATTAAAGTATTTTCTATTCCAGGAGTTATATCGGTGATTGATGTTTGTCCGGAAATTTTAAAAGTCAGATTAAGCATATGATCCACTTTATCTCCATCAGTCCTGAAGATGTGGCAGTTTTCAGCACCCCAGGTGGCTTTAGTACTCCCGTAGACCCAACCATCATCTAGCAGCACCATATCAGTGACGGCACTTTCACCGCCCTGAATCGGTCCTTTTGGGCCATTGGAAATCAAGACTTTATTCACAATTGAATTTCGAGGTAGCCCACCCAGACGTTGTGCAAAAGTCACGGTCGAAATCAGCATGGAAGCTGACATCAGGATGGCACCACCAAAGAACGATCTGCTATTTTTCATTTACTAAATTTTTTAGGTCTTCGCCGTTTTTAGTACGTAACTTTTGAATTGTTCGCTTTTGAAAAAGTTTATTGACCACCTAAAGCCTAAACCAAAGATTTAGATCCTCGGCTCTCCTTCTCGCAGGATCAACTCTCTTAAATTATGAATTACCTTTCCACTAATTACCCAATCAACGACTTAACTAATTAACTACTTAACCAATCACTTACTTGACTAAAAATCCTAAACCGAGGATTTAGATCCTCGGCTTTCCTTTTTCCCATGAGATCAACTTTCCCAGATTATTGATTTACCTTTCCACTAATTACCCATTCAACGACTTAACTAATTAACTACTTAACCACTTAACTAATTAAATCATTCTAAATTCCTGGGTGGTTCAAATTTGACCAGATAAGGTCTCGTCACGGCAACTCCTTTTTCATCAGTCACCAATTTATTATTTTCAAACAAATTACCGTAACAACTAAAATATACAGTATGATCCTTACCGACCAGAGACCCGAAACATCCTTCAACTCCTTCGGCCTGACCAAGCCAGTGATACTTTTTCGTGTTCAAGTCTAACACAGTGACGATTTCAAGGGCATCTTCGAGTACTTTACCTCCGTGATTTCCTGCCATGAAATAGAGCCGGCCCCATTCTTCATCCAGTGCTATGTTGGGTGTATAGTGACCCTGCTCCGGCATTCCAAGAATATGACCGAGGTCTTGCAACCTATTAGTTTTAAGATCCAAACTCCAGACAAAACCGTCAGTGGTTATCGCATAAATTATGTTTTCAGATGAAACCACAGATGCGCGAAAGTCCTTTAACGCTCCGGGCAACTGGAGATCCAGATCCACAAATACTTCAGTGTCCGGATCAAATTTGGTCAGACCACCAACATCGTTGGCAAAATAGCAGAAGCCATTCCTATCCATGATCATTTCCCGTACGCGATCTTCCACCCGGCTCATGCGAGCTACTGATTCATATCGATTGAGTTCCATGGTCGTTAGGTTTACTCTAAAAAATTTCGCGCGATCTACGGTTATACCATTTAGAATGTTTCGCTGCTCGTCATAGGATAAGGCTACTATAGCTCCACTGGGGAATGGTATTCCCAAATAATCAATATCGTCTGTTGCCGGATGATATCTGAGTAAAGCACCACCGGCATAACTTTTCGGATAGTAAGCACGGGTGTATTCATGCCCATAGGACAGGCCCATGTATCCGGCAAAATAAAGAAGCCCTTTTGAGTCACAGACGATATTAGAATGAATCTTTCCGTGACCCGGTGTTTCTGCATTGGAGTAAAGGGCACTAGCTCTGTTGAGTTCTAGTACCACCTTTGATTTATCTGTTTTTGGATCGTAATATGACACCGCCGTATTTCCAAAACCCCATGGTCTTTCATATTTTTCTGCCTTTTCAAATGGCCCCGTGATTGCATCAGTACCCCAATGATCACCGCCGCAGTACCAGATTTTACCATCCGGTGTTTCCGTGATCTTATTCCAATTGGTATTTTGGGTAGATACCCCTTTCCACTCCAAACCCGCAGCCTGAATCATTGGCAACCGGATCTTCTTAATATCTTGAACATTGATACCAGACTGACCCGAAATAAGAACAGGGATCATCAGTAATACCATCAATAAGGTCATTATTTTTCCCTTAATTTTCATTTTTTCAATCAGTTTTATGACAAAGTCTCCGTTATCGCAGGAACTCAACTGAGGTCCAATCATTCGATCGGTAAATACAACCCAAAGCTAATTAGATTCCTGAGATATGGACTAGAAGGAAGAAGCATTACCTGACAGTAAAGAAAATAATCCAAAAGAAAGAAGACATTCCTCTGAAATTTTGCGAAAGAAATCGAATTAACCAATAGGAATCTACCAAGAAAAAGGCAGAACCCCACATCGTTATCATTTTCTCCCAAATAATCCTTATTATAGATTTCAATTTTCAATTGTCACTCAATAGACTAGGTCAAATGAATCCTTCCGAAGAAGATCCCAATCATAGTTCGTCTCGCAGATCCTGTGGACAGCAATCTGACATGGCATACAGAATGACAACTCGATCCAGGCAATCTACTATGGGTTTGGTCCGGTGGCTGGTCGAGAATCTACAATCACTCGCACTTTGACTTTATTTTGATCAGTCTAAAAATTAAACCGACTCATTCTCAGCTCATTATTTCATCAGTAATAATTATCGCAACATTATATGCAATCTCAATCCATCACCGAAGTTAAAGAACGATTGTATTCTCTGGATTTTTTCAGGGGTCTTACTATGTTTCTACTAATTGCCGGCTTTACGCGTCTGTTCCCCTCGATCACAGAAAATGCACAAGAAGGAAGTCTGTTATATGCCATTGGATTGCAGTTTGACCATGTCGCTTGGGATGGACTCAAATTTTGGGATTTGATCCAACCCTATTTCATGTTCATAGTTGGGGTTGCGATTCCATATGCGGTCGCAAATCGTGAAAAGAAAGGTCATGGCCAAGAGCAAATCACCCGGCATGTTTTGAAGCGGGCTTTTGTCCTCCTGCTACTAGGCTGGGGAATTTCCTGCATTGGTAGTGGTAAAATTATTTTTCATTTTCAAAATGTGCTGGCGCAGCTATCGGTCACCTATTTGATCGCGTACCTGATTATGCATAAGTCAGTGCGCACGCAAATCATTATTTCATTTGCTTTGATAATTATGACCGAATTAATCTATCGTACTTTTTGGGTAGAAGGATTTAATCATGCATTTGTACCCAATGAAAATTTTGGTACGTGGCTTGACACCCTTTACGGTGGTGAAGACTTGCGAGGACATTGGGTGTCTTTCAACGCCATTCCTACCACGGCGCATACCATCTGGGGAGTGCTTGCGGGACAATTGATGATGAGTGATCGCTTACCTAAGCAGAAATTAAAAATACTGATCATTGCGGGCTTAATTGGTCTCATCTTGGGATATGCACTTAGCCCTATCACTCCAATCGTTAAAAGAATATGTACTTCGACATTTATCCTGGCTAGTGGAGGCTGGACCTTGTTGTCTCTGGCTTTCTCTTATTGGTTAATCGATATCAAAAACAAAAAGACTGGACCCTGTTTTTTAATATCGTAGGGATGAATTCATTGTTCATCTATTTATTTGCCCACGTTGGTGGCACCAATTTAATCCGCCATGTGATTGAGCCGTTCTCCATGGCCATTTTCGGATTTGGTGGCGAACAATTTGCTAATGTACTAACCAATCTTTTTACACTATTCGGACTTTGGTATGTATGCTACTGGCTGTACAAGAACCGGATTTTTGTGAAAATTTGAAAGCTTTTGGGTGGAATCAGTCAGTCAACCCTGAAAGGGTTGAATATGAGTAACCTGGCATGAAATGCCGGGTTATGAGACGGCAGGCCTCCAACCGCGGAGCGGTTGAACCTATTGCTGACCCGACCATTTCTCATTGAAGTACCATTAAGTGGAGATCTCATTTTATCCTTTTTCCCAACTGGCATCTTCTTTGTATTCACCTTACATATCTAATTATCCTGCATCTGATCTCAGATTCTCTGGATAATTGAAGTATTTTTAGCCAGCAAAGCAAGCTCCTATGTGCAAAACCAGTCCAGAATAGAATCAGAGAATACCCATGTCATTCCAGTCTAACTTCCTGTTTCTTAAAGATGAGTACCCCCTACTGCTCAATATTGGCCAGGCTGCAGAGTATTACTTGCATACGGATCCGGTCGTGGCGTTGGTGAAACTGCGGTTTTGGGGAGAAAAAATAACCGAGATGCTCTTTGGTGAACATCGTATTGATTTTCCATCTGACAATACCTTTCACCATCGTTTGAAAACGCTTGAATTCGAAGATATTCTGCCGGAGCGGGTGAAGGACCTGCTATTCATGATTAAGCTAAAAGGCAATGTGGCTGTGCACGATCATCAAGGATCTCTGGAGGATGCCAAAGGGGCTCTTTTTGCCGCTTTTAAAGTAGCCAAATGGTTTTACGAGACCTATTCGGAAGAGAATCAAGATATTACTTCTCTTAAATTCAGCCTGCCACCTGACCTGGATGCCCGACATGCAATACACACCCTTGAACAAGAAAAGGCAGCATTAGAGGCCAAATATAATGCACTTCTTGAAGCAAGAAAGACCGGAGAAATACCGGAAGAGAAAGCACAAGAAATTAAAGCCAGATCTCAGGAGGCCGCCAGGAAAATAGAAATGAGCGAGGCGGAAACCCGCGAACTGATCGATGCACAACTGAGACAGGCCGGATGGGAAGCAGACACCACGATGCTGAACTACAAGATCCATCGCTCGAAACCGCAGAGAGGTAAATTCCTGGCCATTGCTGAATGGCCGGCCGGACCTAAATGGGCTGATTATGCCCTTTTTATCGGCACAGAACTCTATGGCATCGTAGAGGCAAAAAAATATGCCCATGATATTTCTACCGATCTGAGGCAGTCAAAAATATATGCCGAATTAATCGAGGAAAAACATCAGGCTAAGTTGTTGGGAAAATGGAGGGAGTATCAGGCCCCATTCCTGTTTTCGGCCAATGGACGACCCTACCTGGAGCAAATAAAAACCAAAAGCGGCATTTGGTTTCTGGATGTTCGCAATGAAAGAAATCGAGCCCGGCCCCTGAGAGGTTGGTTTTCTCCGGAGGGATTGAAAAAACTCTTTGAACAAAACATCAGTCTCGCCAACCAAAAACTGGCGACCACTTCCCTTGACTTTCTAAGCGATAAGAGTGGATTGCACTTAAGAGATTATCAAATCCAGGCTATCGAGTCGGTCGAAAAAAAGATCCGGGATCAGCCGGATGAACGCAAAGCACTACTTGCCATGGCCACCGGAACCGGCAAAACCAGAACCGTGATGGGTCTGTGCTATCGCCTCATTCAGTCCAACCGGTTCCGGCGCATCTTATTTTTGGTCGATCGCAGGTTATTAGGCACCCAGGCGCTCAATGCTTTTAAGGACAATAAGGTCGTGGGCTTAAATACTTTCTCCGAAATTTATCATGTAAAAGAGCTCAAGGAGATTATTCCGGATGTCGATACCCGGTTGCAATTTGCCACGGTGCAGGGCATGGTAAAAAGGCTATTTTATAACGATACCGACGAAGAAATTCCCTCGATTGATACCTATGACTGCATCATTGTGGATGAAGCCCACCGGGGCTATTTGATGGACCGGGAACTGGATGAGGATGATCTCGATTTTAAGAATCAGAAGGACTACATGAGCAAATATCGCATGGTCTTGGATTACTTTGATGCATACGCCATTGGTCTGACCGCCACCCCGGCACTGCATACCACAGAAATATTTGGATCTCCGGTTTACACTTACTCCTATCGCGAGGCGGTCGTGGATGGATGGTTGATCGATCATGAGCCACCCTATGTGATCAAGACAAAACTCAGTGAGCAAGGCATTATCTGGGAGAAAGGAGAAAAACCGAAAGCCTACGATCAGGAGACCAATAAAATCATCGAGCTCGATGCACTGGAAGATGAGTTGCAAATCGAAGTCGATGGCTTTAATAAGTTGGTGATTACCGAAAATTTTAATCGCACAGTCATCAAAGAACTGGTGAAGCTTCTGGATCCGGAAGGTGAGGAAAAAACGCTGATTTTTGCCGCCAAGGACGAACATGCGGATCGGGTGGTGCAATACCTGAAGGAAGAGTTTGACGAAATCGGGGTTGATGTGAGTGATGATGCCATTGTAAAAATCACCGGCAAATCCTATAATCCTCAGGACCTATTCAAGCGATTTAAAAATGAAAAATACCCCAACATCGCGGTCACCGTAGATCTGCTTACGACCGGCATCGATGTACCCTCCATTTGTAATTTAGTATTTCTCAGAAGGGTTCGATCAAGAATACTGTATGAGCAGATGCTGGGGCGCGCAACCCGCCGGTGTGATGAGATTGGCAAGGAAGTTTTCCGCATTTTTGACGCCGTGCGAATTTACGAGGCATTAGAAGACTACACCAGTATGAAGCCGGTGGTGGTCAATCCGAACGCTTCCTTCCAGCAACTAGCCGAAGAGTTGGACCAGATCGATAATGTTGAGCGCGTCAAGAAACAATTGGGACAAATCATTGCCAAATTGCAACGGAAGAAAGGAATCATTCAACATAAAAATGAGGAGACTTTTAAGTATTTAACGGGAGATCAAGATCCGGAAAGTTTTATTAAAATGTTGAATGACCTTCATCCGGAGGAAAGTGCAAAGCGGATTGGCCGGCTGAGCGGGCTTTGGAAATTTTTGGATGAATTAAAACCTATCGCAGCGTTACAATTAATATCTGAGCATGACGATGCCTATTTGGGTACTGACCGGGGCTATGGCAAAGGTCAAAAGCCGGATGATTATTTGCGCAGTTTTGAGCAATTCATTCAGGAAAATCTCAATAAAATATCTGCCCTAAAGATTATTTGTACCCGGCCCCGGGAGCTGGATAGAAAATCATTGAGAGAGCTAAAAATTCTCCTGGATCAGGAAGGATACAATGCACGGTCGCTGAATATCGCATGGAAAGAAACTAAAAATGAAGATATTGCCGCCGATATCATCACCTACATTCGTACTCTGGCGATGGGCAGTGCCTTAATTAGTCATGAAAACCGGATCAGGAATGCCATGCAAAAGGTACGCAATTTAAAAACCTGGAATCTGGTGCAACAAAGATGGATTGACCGCTTTGAGATGCAATTAATGCAGGAAACGATTTTACAAAAACAAAATATGGATGAAGATCCTTTTTTGGATGCGGGAGGATTCACCCGGCTAAATAAAATATTCAACGATCAATTGGAGCAAGTCATTGATTTAATTAACGAAAATCTCTACCAAGAAACCGCCTAAAATATGAGTGCTGATCAAGTAGCCCAGAAACTTTGGAACCTGTGTAATGTGTTGCGCGATGACGGGGTCACCTATCACCAATATCTTAATGAGCTCACCTATATCCTATTTCTGCGTCTGTCGGAGATTAAAAAATTTGAAGTAGATATTCCGGAAGAATATCGCTGGAGCACTTTAATGAATATCAAAGACAATAAATTGTTGTTTGACCGGTACCGGGAATTACTCACGAATATCAGCATAAAAGCAGATAATCCGACCATCAAAGAAATTTACACCAACGCCTCTACTACCCTGCGCAAACCGGTCAATCTGAAGACCTTGCTTACCTCCATCGATGAGATTGATTGGTATGAAGAACACGAACAAGATAAAATCGCTACCATTTATGAAGAACTGCTGGAAAAAAATGCGGGAGAAAAGAAGAGTGGCGCCGGCCAATATTTTACCCCCCGGCCTTTGATCAATGTGATGGTTGATTTAATGTCACCCAAGCTGGGAGAAAAATGGAATGATCCGGCGGCGGGTACCTTTGGATTTATGATTGCGGCGGATAACTATCTAAGGGAAAAAACAGATAATTATTTTAAATTAAGCGAGCAGCAACGAAAGTTTCAGGTCTATGATGCTTTTTCCGCCTGCGAATTGGTGCAGGATGCCCACCGGCTGGCGTTGATGAACGCTAAGTTGCATGGCATGGAAAGTGCCATTGAGCTGGGCGATACTTTGTCAGACATTGGTAAATCAATGCGCAATTTTGATGGCGTATTGGCCAATCCTCCTTTTGGCACTAAAAAAGGAGGTGAACGCCCTTCGCGCGATGATTTTACGTTTCCTACTTCCAACAAGCAGCTCAATTTTTTGCAACATATTTACCGCTCGCTGCATAAAAAGGGATCGGCAAGATCCGCGGTTATTTTACCGGATAATGTCTTGTTTGAAGATGGAGATGGCCGGAAGATCCGCAGAGACCTTATGGATAAATGCAATCTGCATACCATCCTGCGTTTGCCTACCGGTATTTTTTATGCGGCCGGGGTTAAAACCAATGTTCTCTTTTTCACCCGGGGTACTACCGAAACCGGCAATACTAAAAATGTGTGGTTTTATGATATGCGCACCAATATGCCCAGTTTCGGTAAGCGAACGCCTTTTACCCGGGAGGCCTTTGCTGATTTTGTGTTGGCCTATACGGGTGGAATTCCGCTGGATAAAGTGAAACAAAATATGACGGAACTATCAATGAAAGCCAACGACAAAAGATTAAGGATGAACGTTGGCGATACATCAGCCGGGAGGAGATCGCCAAAAAGAATGACTCCTTGGATATTGGTTTAATTGCTGATGATAGTCTGACTAATAGTGCAGATTTGGGCGAGCCGATCGATATTGCGAAAGAGGCTTTATTGGAGTTGGAAAGCATTACAAAGGAATTGAATGCGATTATAAAGGAATTAGGTTAATGGACAAGGAATTACCGGAAAATTGGGTTAAGGTTCATTTAAAAGAAATTACAATTCGTGTTGAAAAGATCGATCCGAGCAAAGAACCCAATAAGCAGATAAAGTATATAGACATCTCATCTATCAATAGTGATAATAATACAATCGAAGATCCTAAAACCCTTTGGGGTAAAGAAGCTCCTTCAAGAGCAAGACAGGTTGTATTTGAAAATGATGTCATTATATCAACAGTAAGGCCATATTTAAAGCGCATTGCTAAAGTTGATGTCACATTACATCGCCAAATAGCATCTACCGGTTTTGCTGTAATTAGGTTGGTTAAATCAATAGATCCTTCCTATGTTTTTTACAATGCAGTATCAGATAAGTTTATAGACAATCTCACTCAATTGCAAAGAGGTGCTAGTTACCCTGCGGTTAGAAATGTTGATGTTCTCGCTCAAAGTATCCCACTCCCTCCTCCCCGAGCAAAGGCGCATTGTCGCCAAGTTGGATAAGCTGTTTAGTCATTTGGAGGTGATCAGGAGCGCTTGGACAAGATACCGGATTTGTTGGCTAAGTTTCGGCAAAGTGTGTTGACCCAGGCCGTGACTGGGAAGTTGACGGAGGATTGGCGGGGTAGTAAATCAGTAGACTTAGTCTCACCAATTACGATTGGAAATTTATTCGTTTCTAAGCCAGAAAGTTGGCAATGGGAAAAACTGATTAGTTTAGCAAAACTCGAATCTGGGCATACACCTCGCAAAAGCAATTCTACTTATTGGGAAGGTGGCGATGTACCCTGGATTTCTCTACAAGATATAAGAGCAGCGCATGGGAGAGTAATAAATGATACTAAGCTAAAGCCCAATATGAAAGGAATAAATAATTCCAGTGCTAGAATCTTACCACAGGGCACTGTTTGTTTCTCTCGAGATATATCGGTTGGATTTACCACCATAATGGGACGAGAAATGGCAACAACTCAGCATTTTGCAAATTGGATCTGCAAAGATTTTATATACAACAAATATTTACTATATGCCTTCATGGCAGCTAGAAACTTTCTGATAGGATCGGGCCAAGGGACAACTGTAAAAACAATTTACATGCCAGCACTAAGAGAATTAATGTTAATGACACCCCCTATTAAGGAACAACAGGAAATAGTGTCTCGATTAGAATCTCTCACTGCAAAAGTAGATGCGATTGAGACTCAGTATAAAAATCTAAAAGAAAAAATAGATCAGCTTCCTCAAGCGGTACTAGCCGAGGCTTTTCAGGGGGAGTTGGTAGAGCAACTACCCGATGATGGAGATGCTCGAGATTTATTAGCGGAGATAAAAAAGAAAAGGGTCCAGAAAAATCTCAAGAAAAAAAGTCAACAGAGATAATGGCGCTTAGCAGTGAGTGCGACTACGTTCGCAGATCATGATGATCGCATTCGATTTTCTGCTCGAAAATTAAGAGCTGATCAGATCGTCTCTCATACATCACACATGCCGATTGTTCGAATTCTTTAGGAGTAGATCGGTATTGTACTACTTAAAGCGATCTATCAATTTAATACATTTTGATAGATTCTGGCGGTTACCTAACTACGGAAGAAATCTTGTGAGTAATTTCACAAGTGTGAAAAACTCAGGTTCCTGCCAAATATCCAAATGCGGGCACACAACCTAAAGGTAAGGCATGACATCCGTCTTGAATTGCGCATTTCGTACTAAAATTCTCTGTCCTTATTGGTTCTAAAGTTAATCGAATCATTATTGATTCGTCTATGAACATTAGCAACTATCCAACCAGGAGGTAAAGGCTTCAAAATTTGGTCATTCTTAAAATCATCTTTGACTGTTTCCTCTGGGGGAATAATCTGATAGGTACGAAGATTGCTCACATCTATATCTGCGATGATAAAATTAAAATCGAATCTAGGTTGCGAAATAGTACCTCCGTGAAGTCTTGATACTTCCATAAAGATCGACTTAGTTGGCTGTGACACTCTTGTATCAGGATAGTCTGAAGTGTTGCATTGAGCGTAGAAACAATGTAGATCCCTTACCAAAGTCTCAGCAATGGATCTGAAATAGTAGCTATCCTTATTCCATATCGGTGCCACAACAAGGTCAACCATAGACTTAAATACAGATCTATCCTCAATTGAAGTAAGCTCAAAACAATAGTAGTTTGTAAAGTAAAGGCCCCGCCAACGGAAAAGATAGTATTCGCGATCCAACCTACAAGGGACTGCTATCGAGTTTTCTGCTAAAAGATTCTTTTCCGCGTATGAATAATGGTTCTTGAGTCTTATTATAGGAATACAGTCTGAGAAGGTTCCGTCAATCTTGATAGGTAAAGATGTAAGAATAAAATTAAATCCATAACTATCGGATGAGATAAATTCTATTCCAGCATTTAAGGAATATTGATTCTTGGCACTCTGAGCCACTTGACGAAATAACGAGGGATATGGGATTGAGAGTTCGG
The DNA here is from genome assembly GCA_016711125.1 of Saprospiraceae bacterium. GTDB lineage: Bacteria > Bacteroidota > Bacteroidia > Chitinophagales > Saprospiraceae > JABDMH01. The sequence continues at coordinate 700,314 of JADJTQ010000012.1, forward strand.
GTTTCAGAACAATATCTAATGCATCAATCTTCGAAATCTCATCAAGTTCATATCGAAGACTGGCTAATCTCCCTGAACCTACACTTGGATTACCTTGCAGACTAGATGTGTAGTTTTCCTTAGGTACTTGTTGATTAATTAAACCGAGTCTATACTTTGACTTCTGATATTTCATCGAAGGTGTAAAAATCTCGAAAACTGATCTACCATCAAATGATAAGGACTGAATCTTTTCAATTTGATATAATTTATCAGAACTAATGTTGGATCCATTAATTTCCTGGTAGAGACTAAAGCTTCTATTTAGCAAATCATTCTGATCCATGGTTAATATTTCTTCGGTAAAAGTGCAACAAAGAAACTGATAAATATAGCACCAATAGTACGCCTTACCTGTCGGAATCTCATCAACGATTAATTCTAGGTCTTTAGGCTCAGTTTTCAGAAGTTCAAGCTCTGTTGGATCAATAAAATTTAGTTTGAATCTTCTATGAGCCTTCGTGTACGGAAGAAAGGGAAAATAGAATAGTGCGCTCTAACTACTACTTTTGATCGATATAATCCCCATAAAAGTCATTGTTGCTTGGATTCAAATTCACTGCAAGTCCGATCGAGCAATCTAAGTAGTCACTCAAACTATTCTTAATTTCTTGAGCGCTTATGGTCCAATGCCGTGAAACTTTTACCCTCTTAATTGCTCCATCAATTTCTCTTACTACCCTGTCAAATAATTTGTATTCTTTTCGAATCCAGAACAGGGTCAGCAATTTCTCCCAGAAGTAATAGTGCTTTATATAGTACCTACCTTTAAAAAATTTGAAAATCTTGTCCACTTCTGCTTTCCGATATTCAGGACCATTCTCTATGGACTTTTGAATAAATTTGGCCAGGAAAGAAGCCAGTTTAAACTTATCTTCGTTAACTTCCTTAAACTTTGCTCTATTCCCGTCATCAAAATCAAAGCTACTCTCGAAGACTACACTTTCGAAATCTGTAAATGTTTCATCCAAAATGTCGGAAAGAAATCTATATTCACTACTTCTCTGTTTTTGCTCTTCTATCATTACATTCAAGATCGATGGAGGGCTCTTATGCGAAAACTCATAAAGGAACATCTTATCTTGTTGCAACAAAAGATTAGTATATTTTGGCAGCGTAAATCGATATTGTTTGAGATCCTTGACTTGATCTCCTTGTGAATCCTCTTGAAGTATATCTACCAGACGTTCTCGGACAAGATCGCGCAGCCGGTTCGTTGTTCCCTCTTTCGAAGTCTGATCGTTAAGAACTAAAATTATGTCATCAACATATCTACCATAATATTCAGGGGAAATATCTGATATCAATTGATCAAAATCTTTTAAGAAGTAATTGGCAAGGATCAGTGACGAAAGCAGTCCAATTGGCAACGGATATCGGTTAGCCTCGGTTGTAACCTGAGGGTGACCCGTTTCCAAAATCCTCGACTTATATTCTTGATGTACTTTCACAAGGAGATTTTCTAGCATCTGCGAGGAAGACTGATTCAGCTCCTTTAGGTACGACGTCTCGTCAATCGCTTCAAAATCAAATTCTATTGAATGATAATATGCTTTAATATCTAAAGTTAATATCGAAATGTCTTTTTTCCGGTCTAAAGTAGCGCTCAGGCATGAGCGTCTTGGATGATCAAGAAAAAGCCTACACCTTTGTGTAAAATAAAGGCAAAGGTATGAAGAGACATAATGCGACAGAGATATTTCCACTCATAGCTGCCTACGAAGAAGGCACCTTATCGAAGGAAGGTTTCTGCAAGAAGACTCGATTAAAGGAAAGCAGTTTGATTTACTGGCGGAATAAGTATCAAAAGCACATGGACACCGAGAATGGTGCTGTCTCCGACCGGGTCGAAGACCGAGGCTTTCGTTCGGGTGAATCCCCGGGATAGTAAGGAATCCCGATTTCCAGATGGAAATAATAATGCCTGATGGGAAACGTGTTCGATTCTCTTCATTGGTTCCAGAAGCATACTTAGAAAATATTTTGACCATAAGATGATTGGCATTCCTGGAGTTCGGACCTATTATCTGTATCGTAAGCCAACAGACATGCGCAAAAGTTTTAACGGACTTGGTGGTGTGGTCAACAATGAAATGGGTAAGGATTTATTAAGTGGCGATGGCTTTATATTTCTTAATAAACGACGAACGCTCATTAAGGTGTTAGTCTGGGATCGTACGGGGTATGTGATTTATTACAAAAGTTGGCTTCTGGCACTTTGGAGCTTCCGGATTGGAAAGAAGACCTCGAGACACAGCAATTGGAGATATCGACCTTACTGATGATGTTGGAAGGAGTTGAAATTGGCACTGCCAAATTACGTAAACGGTATATAAACCCCGAAAGGAAAAGAGCATAAATAGACCTAAAATAAATATAAAATTTCTGGATATGCATTAGCAATAATATGCATATGTTTTTGTATTTTTATTAGGTGAATAATGCACAACCACATATGAAGGATTAGTAAAGATCAACGAAGAGTTGCGCCGGGAGAACGCGCAATTAAAATTTGATTTGGAACAACTTCGTAAGGCGGTGTATGGTTCTAAATCCGGAGCGATTTACAACAGAATTGCCAGGTCAAGCGAATTTGTTTGGCGATCAGCCAATGGAGATCCCAGACCAGTGGATGAAGTCGAATTAGTTGTACGGAAGAAAGCGAAACGGCGAACAACCGGTTCGGAGAAAATATCTGAATCGCCTGAAGAGGTAATTGTGATTAATCCAGATGTGGATACAATGCAACATGGACAGGATTGGAGAGGCGATCAGTGAAAAACTGGAAATAAAGCCTGCGAAATCTATGTAATAGAACAGTTCGTCCTAATTATCCAGACCATGAAGGGACTTTTCATATAGCCCCATTAAATGATCCCTTTCCAAAATCGAATGCTGGAGCGAGTTTTTAAGCTGATATAGCGGTAAAAAGTATGCTGATCACCTACCATTGTACCGCCAGTCTAAAATATTAGCCAGAAATCAAAGTTAAGATGTCACCTCACCTTGTTAAATTATCTGGCTTTGGGTGCCAAAACTTGGGATTTTAATCCCGTCTTGAAGAGAAGAAATCCATCGACGCAATTGCATGCAAGCAGACGAAACAAGTATGCGCGTGTTGACAAGAGATAAACCGGGCAGTCCATTAAAAGGATGCTTTTTAGTAAGGCCGCACCCAATGAACGGTTAGTCCTTTTTGAATACATTAAAACGAAAGAAAAGGTAAATATTCTGGATTCACTTAAGGGGTTTAAAGCTATCTGCAAGTAGATGGAAATGTATCCTATGAGGACAAGGGTAAAGAAACCGCCGTTACCCTGATACATTGTCTGGTCCATAGCCGCAGAAAATTCACCGAAGCATTGGAATATGACAAGAAAAAATCAGGCTATGTGCTCGAGGAAATTAAAAAGCTGTACCTGATCGAAAGGCAAATGGATGAAGAGGCCTACGATTTCGAAACAAAATTAAAAACACGACAAGAATTATCCGTTCCAATATTGTTGGCATTAAAGAGTGGCTGCTGGATAATTTGCAGCCAAATTTACCAAATAATCCTTTTCAACGCGCTGCCAAAATACATGCTTGGAAAAGGTGGGATGGGCTTATTGAGTACACCAACAATGGAATATTAAGACCGGACAATAATTTGATTGAGAATCAAATTAGACCACTAGC
>JADJTQ010000013.1 GCA_016711125.1 Saprospiraceae bacterium
ATTGCGATTCTCTTTGAAAAGCTGAAAGGCGGACTCAATCTCATTTTAATTCATCTTCATTTGATGATGACGAAATGAAAGGAATTACCGTCAAATCATCCAAATTTTGGTTCTGAATGGAGGCAAATTGATTATGACTTCTTTACAAGCGAACAAAGCAAGTCGAAACTCAGAGAGAATAATATCGAACATACTTGGAAAGACATAAAAGACAGATTTGTAAAGTGAATCAGAATGTGTTCAGGCATGAGCGTCTTGGATGATCAAGAAAGCCTACACCTTTGTGTAAAATAAAGGCAAAGGTATGAAGAGACATAATGCGACAGAGATATTTCCACCATAGCCGCTCTGGCGAAGAAGGCACCTTATCGAAGGAAGGTTTCTGCAAGAAGACTCGATTAAAGGAAAGCAGTTTGATTTACTGGCGGAATAAGTATCAGCACACATGGACAATGAGAATGTAGTGTTAGTATCTCCGACTGTGTCGAAGACCGAGGCTTTCGTTCGGGTGAATCTCCGGATAGTATGGAATCCGGATTTTGGGATGTTAATAAAATGTCTGATAAAAAACAAACTGGATATCTTCTTCATTGGTTCCAGAAGTATACTTAGAAAATATTTTGACCATGGGATGATTGGTATTCCGAGTTCGGACCCACCATTCCTATCGTAAGCCAACAGACATGCGCAAAAGTTTGTAACGGACTTGGGTGTGGTGTGGTCAACAATGAAATGGGTAAGGATTTATTATGGCGATGATTTGAGTATTTCTTAATAAACGACGAACGCTCATTAAGGTGTTAGTCTGGGGATCGTACGGGGTAAGGACGGTATTACAAAGTTGGCTTCTGGCACTTTGGAGCTTCCGGATTGGAAAGAAGACCCCGAGACACAGCAATTGGAGATATCGACCTTACTGATGATGTTGGAAGGAGTTGAAATTGGCACTGCCAAATTACGTAAACGGTAAGGCAACCCGGAAAGGAAAAGAGCATAAATAGACCTAAAATAAATATAAAATTTCTGGATATGCATTACAATAATATGCATATGTTTTTGATTTTTATTAGGTGAATAATGCACAACCTACATATGAAGGATTAGTAAAGATCAACGAAGAGTTGCGCCGGGAGAACGCGCAATTAAAATTTGATTTGGAACAACTTCGTAAGGCGGTGTATGGTTCTAAATCCGAGCGATTTACAACAGAATTGCCGTGTCAAGGGAATTTGTTTGGCGATCAGCCAATGGAGATCCCAGACCGTGGATGAAGTCGAATTAGTTGTACGGAAGAAAAAGCGAAAAGGCGAACAACCGGTTCGAGAGAAAACATCTGAATCGCTTCGAAGAGAGGTAATTGTGATTAATCCAGATGTGGATACAAGCAAACATGGACAGGATTGGAGAGGCGATCAGTGAAAAACTGGAAATAAAGCCTGCGGAAATTCATGTAATAAGAACAGTTCGTCCTAATTATTCAGACCATGAAGGGACTTTTCATATAGCCCCATTAAATGATCCCTTTCCAAAATCGAATGCTGGAGCGAGTTTTGCAGCTGATATAGCGGTAAAAAAGTATGCTGATCACCTACCATTGTACCGTCAGTCTAAAAATATTAGCCAGAAATCGGGTTAAAGATGTCACCCTCAACCTTGTTAAATTATCTGGCTTTGGGTACAAAAACTTGGGATTTTGATCCTCGTCTTAAGAGAAGAAATCCATCGTGCTAAGCAATTACATGCAAGCAGACGAAACAAGTATGCGCGTGTTGACAAGAGATAAACCGGGCAGTCCATTAAAAGGATGCTTTTTAGCAAAGGCCGCACCCAATGAACGGTTAGTCCTTTTTGAATACATTAAAACGAAAGAAAAGGTAAATATTCTGGGATTCACTTAAGGGTTTAAAGGCTATCTGCAAGTAGATGGAAATGTATCCTATGAGGACAAGGGTAAAGAAACCGCTGTTACCCTGATACATTGTCTGGTCCATAGCCGGAGAAAATTCACCGAAGCATTGGAATATGACAAAACTAGTCATGCGTCGATGAAATTAAAAAGCTGTACCTGATCGAAAGGCAAATGGATGAAGAGGCCTACGATTTCGAACAAAATTAAAAACACGACAAGAATTATCCGTTCCAATATTGTTGGCATTAAAAGAGTGGCTGCTGATAATTTGCAGCCAAATTTACCAAATAATCCTTTCAACGCGCTTTGTAAACATATTTAAAAGGTGGGAAGGGCTTATTATATACTCCAACAATGGAATACAAGATCGGACAACAATTTGATTGAGAATCAAATTAGACCACTAGCTCTGGGCCGAAAGAACTTCATGTTTGCTGCGTCGCACCAAAGCCGAATATGCAGCCATTTTCTACTCCTTCTTTGCCATGTGCAAAATCAACGATATAGATCCTCACCGATGGTTAACCGATGTCTACCTGAGAATCGATAATCATAACATCCGAATGCTAGACGAACTCCTACCCACAAAGACTATCAGTTTCTATCTGTCTAATCTCTCCCTCCCAGTAGATTTAAGTCAATTTTAAGTACGTCCGTGCCCGAGCGCTTACATCAGAATGGCTAGAATTAAGATGGGTTCGTCGTCGGTCAGCAAGTTAGTTATCTTTAATTCCTTCACTTTCCATATCCGGTGACATTGTACATAAAATACCGGGAAAGCCCACTCCAGATGCAATGGAATTAGATAAGGCGACAGCCTTTAAGGTAACAACGGGGCTGCATAATCCACCGAGTAAAATCACACTTAAGTCAGGTGCCTGCGAGTAAAGCAACAGCGATTCAGGCGTAGGGTCAAACCGTTTCTTGTTCTAAATTCCTGTATCTTACAAAGAAAAATGCGTCAGGTGATCCGCTACCTTTACTCATACTTCTGACCTGTGGCCCCAATCCAAAATAACATGGAAGAAGAATTCTAAGAGTATATTTTAGTGAAGATACAAGTCTTCGTATTGAGGTGATTAATTTCGCTCAACTCTAAATAAGTTAGATCAATCAAAGAATCATGATCCATTTGCAGTACATAAAATTGAGTTCTATCTCATTTTGATTATCACCAAAAATTCATACACGCATTTTGTCGATTTTAGATCTTATGAATTAACACCGAAGTGCTCTTTTATTGCAAAGAATCAGGTGCACCATTTTACTAAGGGATTGAAGCGGATGGATTCTGTATTCTTTTTCAGTAGCCTATTTGTGGATAATTATCATTTCCTGTCTGATAATCTTAATTGAATAGGTTGTTCAATTACCATATTGAAAACACCGATAACTGATCAAAACAAATGAGCCAGACAGCTTTATTGAAATAGCTAATCAACTGTATGATGAATATACTTTTCGCAATAATTTTGCAAAGCCGAGATGCTGAGTATCCTGCTCCAAGTTTTATTGCTCAAACGAAAGAGCAAAAGAATTTCAATCTATTAGTGGGGTGAAAACACATTGGTTAGTGACCTTGGCACATTTAAGAATATGCTCGGAAAAAGAATATGCAAACACTAGGAATTCAAGAGATTACGCCTCTCGTCTTTTTCATTTCTTATAAATTCTTAAATGATATTGTAAAAGACCTAACTGGCAAGACTGTTAAGCATTTATTGATGAATTTGTAACTATTGGAAATTAAGCGCCATTTAGTATCTACTTCCCTATCAGCAAAAGAAATATGTTATAAGACAGGATTCGAAGAACCTGCCAATATGGTCAAACCCTTCAAGAAGAACACACGCACCACTCCACTCAAATTCAGGCAACAACAATAGTCGTTGGTTAGACATTTACCATTTTGTGATCATTTTTGATAGTGATAATACTGCAAGAACACCCCATCTTTTGCTGTGTCAAGTAATTAAAATATTATCAAAATATCAAAATGATGAAGTATTTAAATTTGAGGGAGGGTCCTTAGTGTTTTGCTTCGAGCACCTTTCTATGTACCAAGGATGATGATAGTCCGCTATCGGTGACTGTGGAATTTGGTGAGGCTCCGCCTAGCACATTGATTACAACTGGTGTGATGAATGTAATACAGAAAATACGGTACGATATCACGGTCGACTTTGATGCGGCACCCCATACAGTACCGATCGTCGAGACAGAAAATAGGATCGTTCTGTAGATTGGGTCCTGCACCCGTCTTTGCAGCTGAGTTAAGAAATTGCGTGAACGCCATTAACAAACCGGGAACTGTAATTATTAGCCACAATCATGGTGATCACTTTGGTGGTGCCGGTAATTTTGGAGATCTTGATTTTTATGCTGAAAGTGAAGTAGCTGAACAACTAAATAGTACCACTGACTTTACCGACTTATATTCCAGAAAGGTAATTGGAGTTACTGGCACTCAAATGATAGGAGACCTGACCTTTGCATTTGACAAAGTCTCCAATGCTGAAACTGGTGAAAATGGCTATATCTACAAGGTAAAGCATAAAATCGTGTTTGCCGAAGACTTGATCTACAATCTCACCCATCCCTATTTGGAGAGAATATACCCCAAATGATGGAGTTGACGAAATAGACAATTGGGTAGCAGGATTAAATGTATTGAAAAGCAATTTTTCAGATTACAATCATCTATTTAGGTCACAACGGTTCCCGTTCAGATGTAGGGAAAAGTAATCGAGGAAAACATTGAATATCTGCAAAATGCTCAAGGCACGATTAATGGAACTAAAACTATTTCTGGAGGTGGCACCGCTACGACACAAAGAAATTGTGGATGAGCTCCAATCCTTATATCCAAGCTATAATACAGGAGGACTTTTCTTGTCCCTGCCAGATGCTTTCTTCCTGGTGATCCGGGAGCCGCTTGGTTCTAATCAATTATTAAACTTAATAAAATTCAAATTATGAGTACTAAAAACATCGCCGTGGAATTCTTGCCATCCTTTTAACTGCAGGGGTCAGTTTATTCACAATCAAATAAAGTAAAAATCAAAAAGTCAGAAGATGAAAAATTTAGAAGCAATCGTATTACTGTTTTACCAAAAGCTTTAACCAGTAAATACAGGAACAAATCCTGCAGACGTGTTAAACGCAATTTTAGCAGATGGTTTTGTATCACATGGAACCATAGACAATAAAGACAGAGAACAGCTTATTGGGCAATTGGGCTTTTTCTGGAAAATGATTCCTGATTTGAAATGGGAACCAGAAGATATCATTGAAAGTGGCAACCAGGTTATAGTGAGAAGTAAAGTCACTGGTACGCCAAATTCCCTGATGGGAAATTTTTGGAGTGCCAACGGATGGTACTAAGTCATTTCAGACAATGTCAATTGACATTCATACGATCGAAAGTGGAAAGATAGTGAAGGTTGATCATATAGAAGATTGGGCTACGGCTATAAAGCAGGTATCTGCCAAGTAGAGAACTTATTGAGAAAGAGATGGTTGATGGAGGATTTTGGTTGAGTTGTCCGAATTCAGCTAAAATCGGGATGAAAAAAAGCTATCTCCAAACTTTAGAGATACTTCTGAATTTATTAATCGAATGGAGGAATATCAGAATGATGATATTCCGGCATTCCAAACAAAAAGTATGATCGCAAAGGAGCAAAACCAAATCGACGAAGTCTTAACTCAACTTTACCGGGATGCTAGATACGACATTCTTAGAATGCTGAAAGGTGCTGCAAAAAGCATGTTGAGATTGATGCAACCATCGGACTTTGAGAATGCATATCTCTCCATTACCAAAGAGCAAGGAGAGGATTTGAAGTGCCTGATAGAGAAACAACATTAAGAATATCATTGAGTTTGGAACTTCCTTCGGTATCTCTACCTTGTTTTTAGCTCGAGGTGTGATGGAAACCGAAGGTCATATTATTACGACAGAATTGCTTGAATCAAAAGCACAGAAGGCTATTGAAAACTTTAGCAAGGCAGGAGTAGCTGACCTTATTGAAGTGAGAATTGGGGACGCATTAAAAACATTGAAAGACCATACGGATCCAATAGATTTGTTGTTGTTAGATGGTTGGAAGGATTTGTATCTGCCTTTATTTCAAATGCTGGAACCCAATTTTCATGAAAACACATTTATTTATGTTGATAATGCCGAGATGGCAGAGAGTCAAGCATTCTTGAAATCAGTTGGTCAGAGTAAGAGGTATCAATTGCAGTCTATGTTTCATGGGAAAGTGGTTTTGATTACTATAAAACAGTAAGAACATGAGTTTTGGTGGCAGGCTGGCCAACTTTGTGCAGCAGCCATTGGATATTGCGAAGTAATGAACGACAGAATTAGATGAATGTCGAGCAATCTAGATAGGAGTCGGAGAAACTAGACATAACTTTAGTGAAAATTAAATGAAATTTTGGAATCAGAATGAATTTTTTGAAAAGAAATTATGGTTGGATCATAGTTACGATATTGGCCATTATGCCAATGTTTATAATTATCGAAATGGTCCGTATTGATTTTACAAATGGTCTGTCAATTACCCTAATTGATGGTGCAGGTGGAGAAGGCGCAACGACCTTAGAAATGCTGTATCATATCTCGGGCGAATTTGCCATACGCTGGATGACCGCCGTACTAAGTTGTACGCCTTTCCTGATACTTTTTGGAGTCACCAATCTTTTGTAAGACAAGCCATGGTATTGCTACTGCTGCTTGAGCCTTCATTTTATTATCTTTTGCTGGCTGAAGGTTTATTAGAAACCTTCAAGCAGGCAAATTATATAGCAGGATTTATAGCTATACCTTATATTGATTCCTATGTTTATTACTTCAAACCGAAGATCAATGAAGCTACTAAAAAGTAATTGGAAGAAGCTGCAAAGGTTTGTTTATGCCGCAGTCTTTCTAAGCTTACTACATGTGGCTTTGTTAGAAAAGACCGGCTGATTTATGCCATGATTTTAGGTATTGGGTTCATTGTGAGAATACCACTTGTAAGGGATTATTTCATTAAATTTCGGAAAAACAGAAAGAATCTACAATCGAAGCTGAGAACCGAGGTGTCGCAGTGAAATGGCGGGATGAATAACGAAAATCTGCTCTGGCCATATAGGAGCTTATAGCATTCTAGTTGCAGCAAATAAGATGAACATGTCAAATACAGAAAAATTAAAAGCCAACTACCTACCTTATTTATTTGGAATTGTTTGTGCAATCGGCTGCTCAAGTTGTTCCAAAAGGATAATTTACAACGCTCCATCATCACTTTCACAGGAATACATTTTTGGCCTTTCTGCTGAAAAACAAATGGCTTATGGTTTTGTGACCGCGCTGAAAAGTGATAGCAATTTATTCGACTCACTACTTAGTGAAAGTTTTTATAGTAGGGATCAGTGCTGGGAAGGACAGAAAGCAGAATTTTTTAATAAAAGAAGTGCTGATAATAGTTTTTCACAAATTAGTCCAGTACGGATTTTGCAAGACAAGTCGCTAGTGGCTTTACATAGCCGTATGCTTGGTGATACCTTGCGGTTTAGATGGGATATATTGCGAATTGAGCATCAAAAAATTCAAGAGCATTGGAGTAATGTTAATGACTCTATCGGCCTTAATCCGGATAAACATTCAGAGGTAGACGGCCCGACCATTTCCAATCAATTGGAAAAGACAGATACCAACCGTGCGCTAATTACGCGATTTATCGACCAATGTATGATACGTGAAGATGGTGGTGCTTCCAAATTTTTCGACTTTGGGCTATACATTCAACACAATCGAGATGTTGGTGATGGACTAAGCGGATTGGTATGGGCAATGATTAAAATGAAGATCCGTGGCCGCTCTATCAAATTTAAGGATAATTGTCATGTTATTGCAGAAGGCAATCTAGTTTTGAGCGCCAGCGAGGGTTATGTAGGTGACCAAAAGACTGCTTTTTTGATTTATTTAGGATTGAAGAAAATAAGATCGTGGAACATTGGGATATTATTACCCTGATCGATAAATTTTTAAACCTTTAGCCAACTGTAGATAGGATTAGATTAGAAATAGACAAGGAATAGAGTAGACAATTAGAGCGAAACAAAAAATATTAAATATGAAAATTGCAGTAACCTCCGTAAGTGGAAAATTGGGTTCGGCCATCGCAAAGCAAATGGTAAAGGAAATAGGAAAAGACCATGTTCTAGGTATAACCCGGACACCTGAAAAAGCAAATCATCTTGGAGAAATCCGACAGGGAGACTACAATAGTCGTGAGGATTTTGATCAGGCTTTGCAAGGAGTTGATGCGGTGCTTTTGGTTTCGGGAATGGATGAACCTCAAAAAAGGATCAGACAACATAGAAACGTGATTGATGCTGCCGCTGTAATGGCGTAAAGAAAATTGTCTATACCAGTATAGTGGGGGATGAGGAGAATACGGCATTCAGCCCCATAGTAAAAAGTAATCGGCAGACAGAAAAAGATATTCAGGTGTCGGGACTTGACTGGGCTATAGGAAGAAATGGTATCTATATCGAACCGGACCTTGAGTATATAGACAATTATGTGAAAGACGGTGAGATTAGAAATTGTGCAGCTGATGGACGATGCGCCTATACCAGTAGAAGTGAATTGGGCGATGCCTATACACAAATGCTGTTAGGTGACAAGCACAATGGACAGATTTATAATCTGGTAGGTGAAGCAATTACCCAGGCAGAATTGGCTGGGATTATCAATAAGGTGTATTATACAGACCTGCTTTACCACCCTGTATCTATTGAAGCTTACGTGAAGGAAAGAAAAGCTGCATTAGGAGAATTTCTGGGTACTGTAATCGCTGGAATCTACGAAGGGATTCAAAACGGTGTGAACGATGTAAGTTCGGATTTTGAACAAGCAGCTGGAAGACGACACAAAGCACCATTGGAAATGATTGAAGCAATAAAAATCGGATAGAGAAGATATTTCTAGTTTTGGAACGTAACCAATGTCGAATAAAACGAGTTGAAGAACATATTATATAATGAACATTAATTCACAGATGATGAAATCAAATAGGAATCAGGAAGTTTTTAAATCCTTTATCAAAGCTGACAGTCTAATGAGATTCTCCGTGTTTCTATTGGGGATTATTTTTTTGCAGGCATGTCAGAATTTTACGGAAGGGAGTACACTTTCAGAAAAAGCAGGAGATCACCCGAACATTATTAAACTAAAAGGTCAAAGTGCAGAGTTTACACCTGAGATAGTCAAGTTAAATGAAAACGTGTACGTAGCGGTGGGATATGACGGTTCCAACGCCTCCATGGTTATTGGAGTGGACGGGGTGGTGATTATCGATGCGCTTCGTGCTTTAGGTGCTGCGGAAAAGGTGGCCGAACAATTCCGGGAAATATCTAGAAAACCGGTCAAGGCTCTAATTTATACCCATGGACATGAAGATCATACCGGGGGAGCATCTGCCTTTATTGAAGATAGCAAGGATGTTCAGATAATTGCTAGAGTAGGATTTAAGGATGAGTTGCAAGAGCATTCACCGGTAGAGCCCATCTTAAAGCAGCGAAACGCACGGCAATTTGGGAGAGATTTGTTGGCTAAGGATGTCATTAATAGAGGTGTAGGTCCTGGTAACACTTCGTCAGACAGAGTTGGAAAGGGTTACATCGCACCCAATACTACTTTTAATGACTCAGTATTCCTTACCATTGCCGGTATCGATATAGAACTATACGCTGCAAATGGGGAAACGAATGATGCACTCTTTGTCTGGATTCCTGGCCTGGAAACATTATTTACGGGTGATAATTACTACAAATCATTTCCAAATCTATATGCCATTAGAGGTTCGCAATATAGAGATGTAAAATCTTGGGGTGAATCAATACAAAAAATGAATACATTCCCGGTCGAGTATCTTGTACCAGGTCATACCCGCCCGCTATCAGGAAATGCAGCTGTCCACCATAATTTAGAAAACTATTCATCAGCTATTTTAAGTGTCTACAGACAAACCATTGATGCTATGAACAAGGGCTACACCCTCCAACAAACAGTTGACAGCGTTAGGCTAGCAGATTCACTAATAAATCAACCGAACTTGCAGGAGTTTTATGGTTCCGTACCGTGGGGGGTACGTTCGATATTTTTGCACTATGTGGGTTGGTTTGATGGCAACCCAACCAACCTTTATCCCCTTTCCAGTAGGCAGGAAGCCAAGTATATTATTGAATTAGCAGGTGGGGAGAGTAAGATGCTAGCGCAACTAAATGAAGCAGTGAAGGAAGGTAAGTATCAATGGGGCTTGCAATTAGCGGATTATCTACTGCAGATAGATTTTGAACCGACAATAGTTATTAGTGCTAAGATCAAATTGTTAAGAAATTTAGCAGCTCAACAAATAAATGCCCCAGCAAGAAATTACTACCTCGCGTATTCTTATGAAATGGAGAAGAATAGCATGGAGCCAAATTGAATAAGGGGAGTGGGATTTACAGAAATCGCTCAATCTGGATTCACTGGGTTAAGATATTGGCACCTGGAAGTCATAATTCCGCCAATAGGTTGTGAAAAATTCTACAAAACTTCCTGAAATAAATAATGATGAATTTCAGTCGACTATGTCATCGCATTACGTGATTGCCCAATCAATATTATGCTTATAACATCACATGTGCTGAGGTATTTATCTATTAAATCAAAAGAATTGAGAACACATTAAAGCTAATTTGGTTTAGAGTGTGTCTTAAAGTGAATGAATAAATACTATAAATTTGATCAAATATGGATCTGAAAAGGCAATACCCTGAGATTCGTTCATACTCTGAAACCCTCTGTCAGCCACTCAAAACAGAAGATTATGTAGTTCAGGTGGCAGCATTTGCAAGTCCCGCAAAATGGCACCTGGCGCATACCACCTGGTTTTTTGAGACTTTCATTCTGCATCCTCATTTGAAAAGTTACAATCTGTACAGCACAGACTTTGCTTACTTATTCAATAGCTACTACAATAATGCTGGCAATCGTGTTTTGCGTGCCAATCGCGGAAATATGACCAGGCCAACTGTAGAGGAGATCTATGCGTATCGAAAATATGTGGACAAAGCCATGGGGCAATTACTGGATACTGAACCTGCTAATGACATTAAGAATCTTATCCTACTTGGGTTGAATCACGAACAGCAGCACCAGGAATTATTACTCACCGATATAAAATATATGTTCGGCCAAAATCCACTATTTCCTCCATACGATGTGCAAACAACCTTGTCATATCAAGAGAAAAATGCTGAATCTGGTCATGTAAAAATAGAAGAAGGTATCTATGAAATTGGTTTTAATGACAAGGGCTTTTGCTATGATAATGAACATGGTCTGCACAAGGTGTATCTTGATGAATTTGAAATAGAAAAAGGATTAGTAACCAACGTCGAATACATTGAATTCATAGACGCAGGAGGATATTCCGACTTCAACCTTTGGTTAGATGAAGGCTGGACCTGGGCACAGGTAAACCATATCAAGGCCCCATTATATTGGCATAAAATCGATGGAGAGTGGCATCACTATACTTTAAAGGGATTGAAAAAGTAGCACCCGATGACATTTTAATGCACATCAATTTCTATGAAGCTATGGCTTTTGCAGAGTGGAAGGGAATGCGACTTCCTACCGAATTTGAATGGGAAATAGCATCTTCTCATCTCACATGGGGACAACGTTGGGAATGGACCAATAGTGCCTATCTGCCATACCCTCGTTTCAAAAAAGCCTCAGGTGCTATAGGAGAATATAATGGGAAATTCATGGTCAATCAAATGGTGCTAAGGGGAGCTTCTATTGCAACCTCACCCAATCACAGCAGACGAAGCTATCGCAATTTTTTTCACGCTCAAGAACAATGGCAATTCACCGGAATACGATTAGTAAAATGAATAGACAATTTGCAATAGATGTAAGACACGGATTGAGTCAATCTCCTAAGAGTCTATCATCAAAATATTTTTACGACGAAAGGGGCTCTACCTTGTTTTCTGAAATCATGAAGTTGCCAGAGTATTACCTTACCAATGCAGAGTTTGAAATTTTTCAGAATCAGGGCGTTGATTTAATTCAAACATTGGGCATAAAGAAACGTAACTACTTCGAATTGATAGAACTAGGCGCAGGTGATGGTTATAAAACAATAGAGCTGCTTAAAGTTTTGGATCATGAAAACTTTAAATACCAATATCATCCAATTGATATCTCGCAGAAGGCCCTGGATCAAATAGAAAGTGCAATCAACAAACAATTTCCTGATAAGAAAATATCAACGAAAAAAGGTGACTATTTTCAAATGTTAACTGAACTAAAAAGCTCTCCATATCCTAAGATAGTATTGTTTCTCGGCTCCAATATTGGGAATATGGAAGATGCAATGGCAAATACATTTCTAAAGAAACTCAGTGAAAGTTTGTCTGAAGGCGATAAACTTATTCTGGGAACTGATGTAAAGAAAAGTAAGGATATAATACTCCCAGCTTACAATGACAGCCAAGGGGTAACCCGGGATTTCAATTTGAATTTATTAGAGCGAATTAACCGGGAATTGGATGCCAATTTTGATATTACACAGTTTGTACATTTTCCCGAATACGATGAGTCGGAGGGTGTTGCAAGAAGCTTTATCCGAAGTAAAATATCTCAAGACGTAACGATTAAAGCGATCAATCTGTCCGTAAAATTTGAAATTGGAGAATACATAAAGACTGAAATTTCACGAAAGTATGATGACGAAACTCTAGATACAATCTGCCACGATACTGGTTTAAAAATTATAGGAAAGCTAATGGACAGCCGCCAGTATTTCGCAGACTTTATCCTGGAGAAACAAAATTAATCGGAGACGGACAAAATTGATCTGACTGTAGATTCCCATCAAGTTATACTTAGACACACCTTCCAGGCAAGTTTATTTGGATAATATAGGGCTTTCGGATTGTCCTGCTGGTTTTGAAAAAATCAATATTTTACTACGCAAGTTTTGTCGGAAAGGCCAAATAGACTCTGAAATCTACTGAATAATGAGTAAAGTTTTGCTTAAAGCCACATTTGAAACATATGGAACATTACCGTAACAGATATTTTATCCCATTGAAATGATGAAATATAGTCTCCTTGAACTTTACTCATCTAGAATTTATTTTTCTCAGTGATAGTTTATTAGAAGTATTCAGGACTAGAGGCTCAACGCGACGTCTCAACTTTTAGCGTGTGGACTACCCTTGCCCATGCCGATCGCCCAGGAGACTCACACTTTCAACATAATTCCGTAAGTTCCTTCTGAAAAGATGCCTTTGTTGGCCACGCAAGGGATAGGACGATATTCAAACATCTTCAGCACTTCGCTCCCAGTTTCCGAACTTCAAATGCTTCCGGCACGTTATCCTTCATTGTGAGAGGCTTGATCGGTCTAAGGACAAGCAACTAAATTGAAATTTACCATAATTTAAGAGGTAAAATAGTTCGAAAATGGAATTCAACCCAAATAATAATGTAGTTAGACTCTGTCTTGAAGGTATGGGTATGGAAGAAAAAGGTAAACCCGGAGAAGCAAGCAAACTGTTTATTCAAGCCTGGAATGTATCGAGCAACGACTCTGAAAAATTTATTGCATTTCTGAGTCGTTCCTATCACGAAAGTATTAAAAATGGTATGCCTTATTTGGCCAAGAAAGTAATAGTGAAAAACGGGAGTTTTACCTCAGAAGAGGATATCAAAGAACCAATATTGGTAAATAGTCGGCCCAAAGGAGAATAGGTTGGCAAATTGGAGACAGACAGAGTTGTGCTTGATTTTTTCCTGGTCAATGCTACTCTTGGTGCTGATTATAAGCTTAGAGTTGAGATTAATGGAGAACAGTCGTTTGCAATTGATCATTGGCAGCCTTATTTCATAGCAGGTTTACCGCTCGGAGAAAATAAAGTTAAACTCACTACGTTTGACCGAAAGGCTATGGTTAAAGGCGTAAATATTCCAGTCGAAAGAGCTTTTATTCTCAGAGGTGATGTTGTGTTTTAGAGTAAAGAAAGATATTTTGAGTGCTATGGTGACAAATTTATTTTTTGATTGTCATTGATCTTCGGTCATAAGATAAGTAAGTGCCAAATTTGACGAGTGAACATCAACCCTTTGTGTGAAAATTGTACTGGCGAGACCCTGGAAGCATATACTGATGAGTTCCTTTCAGCCCAAACATTGCAAGCCAAAATGCTGATTTTCAATATCGGATCTAACTTACTACCCGGGTTCTTAATATGTTTTCTCTGATCGTATTCGATCCAGTTGTGGCTCCATAGTCCAATTTGTCTATCTTAGACAGAAAGAATATTGTATGCATAGACGTGCCTTTGTAAAAAATTCGACACTTTCAACAGCAGCGATGTTGACAAGCCGAGGTTTGAGAAATCCTATAGCGGATGAAATTCAGATATTGAATCCTCAGAACCGGGTACCGGTGAGTTTTATCATTGATGATAGCACCGCCCTGGTCAATCTGGCTTACTATGGGATACCTCAGTTTAAAGAGGTTTTTCCCGATCAATATTTGCAAAACTGGAAAAAGCTGCCCCGGGAAATACCGGATTCATTTGTACTCGAATTTATCGAATGGTGTGACAATCAAGGAGTAAAAGGTAAGTATAGTATGGTGCCATATCCCGCCTGTACTGGCTGGCTGCACCGGTTTATTCCCGGGTGGACTAAAAAAGAATTGGAAGCCAGCCTGAAGATCGTTCGGGAACTGGTGCAACCTAATTGGGATATCCACAGTGAGATGATCAGTCATACCAGAGTGATTAATACCAAGACAGGAATGCCTTTTCCAGAGCCTAGTGCTAACTTTATGGAAAATTGGGAGTGGAGCCAGGCAAAAAGTGCGGATGAATTGGGCGAATATATTGCATATTCGTTGCAAATCTTAAAAGATGCCGGTTTACATTGCGATGGAGTCACTACACCTGGGGGCTTTGGAAATCGTAATATTCCCAATCTTGCCAGAGGTACTCAATTTGCAGTAAAGGAAGTCTATGGAGGAAAGGTAGCTCATTTCTTCCGTGAAGTGGTAACTGACAAGAATCAAAGTGTGCAACCGCAGGTTTTTCATGCGGAAGGTCTCGATGGTGAGCAGGCCAGTTGCTCGGTGCATATCATCGGTTGCACTGGAGATTGGTTTGGTGGCTGGGATGGTTTAACTCCCGGTGATGCCGATCGATTCATCACACCCGATTTAAAAGAGGGCCGCATGGTCGAAGTCATCGAATCGGGAGAACCTGCGATCATGGTCTGCCATTGGCCAGGAATTTATTATAATGGCGATAAACTGGGATTTAACATCTTTAAAACAGTTGTACAAAGACTACATGAAAAATACGATCACCTGATCTGGATGAAGCTAAGTGCGATTTCCAGCTATTGGGCCGCTAAGGAATTTACCAAAATTGCAGTGTCGGGTAGTCAAGTTGATTTAGTGGCACCCTTTGATTGTGAGGATTTTACTTTGCAAGTGCCAGGTCCATTAACTAAAGCTGTTTTTAAGGCCGGCGCAAAAACAATCGTTTTAAACCGGGTTCCGTCTAAAAAGTCTTTGCAAAAAAACAGTTGGACGATCGACGGGTCAAATACAATTCTATGTTTTGATCTGCCCAGAGGAAGTAGCAGGATTGAAGGATAATTAATTTTGACCCCTGCTGACCATATCCCAATTAAGCATCTTCTGGACGAGAGCGAAAACTCGCAGGAGCACTCACTGCATGAATCGACCTAAAGGGTTTTGTTGAGCTCAGTACAATTGAGTGCAGCTATTTCGGTCGGCATGCCTGTCAGATTTCTTTTTCTCACGGAAAACGGTGAATGGGCAAAATCAGCAATATCAGTGATTTGCAGACCTTCTTTATGATAGATCTTTGGAGAAACAATTTTTAAAATTCATTTTTTAATCTCCAAAATTTCTTGTCATGAAAACTTTTAAGATTCTTTTTTCTTTGATGACATTGGTGCTTATAGCTCTAGTTGCAATGTCATTTTCTAATCCCGGTACCTTAACAAAATTAGCAGCCTTACCCGACCTTAGAGTTTCGGCCATAGCCACGCCGGGGGGATTATGCAAAGGCAACGAGAGCAAAGTAAGGGTTAGTATTACTAATTCGCAGTCAGTGGGGGTCAGCGCTGATGTTCCTGTCATTTTATTTGTGAGTCAGAGTGGTGAACAACCATCGTCCTATGTAGGATATCTGAAAGGTGGAATAGGACCGAATGCTAACAGCGGACAGCCTGTTTGGTTCAACAATGTAGTAATACCTGCAACTAATAAGACAGTAACCTTGAAAGCGCTTGTGAATCCGGATGGCGACATCGAAGAAAGTGTACAAAATAACAATACAAAGGTGATTTCAGCAAAAGTCACTAAGGCATGTGGGCAAGCCACTCAACCAGCACAAGGAGCCACTCTTACGGTAACTGCTTATGTAGGTCCGTGGAACAATAGTAATTATACAGGCCTTCCTCAAGCAGCTGTTACCATTGTTAAAAGTGGTCAAACATATACCGGTACGACCGGAAGCAATGGAAAAGCTACTTTTCCAAACTTACCTGCTGGACAATGCAATATTACCGTGGTCAAGCAAGGGTTTCAGAATGGCACTAAGGTCTTTAATATGTCTACCTATAATAACAATACTAACGTAGCTATGGCGCCAAATTAATTCGGTGCGTTTAACGAAGAATCAATTGGTGACGTTCTAGAATTTTCGATTCAATCGAGACTACTTCACAATTGGCAATTGGATATTAATAGCAAATCCCGGTCAATATCTGACCGGGATTTTTTTATATTCTATCCCGTAGCTCTTCATTTGTAGATCTCAATTTCACTTAAAACCCAATCACAATTATGATCCTGATGGCAAATGATTATCTTTCTGCCTCAATGCTGATCGAAAATCATGGTAAAATATTTTATGGTACCTCACTATGTTTTGCACTGGGTTTCACTTCTGCTCAGAACGATTATTACCTCTTTTCGTATTTTATGAACAATGGTGAAGATGGGCTACATTTGGCGTATAGTGAAGATGGATATACCTGGGAAGCATTGAATAGCAATAAGTCTTTACTCACTCCAACTGTTGGAAAAGACAAATTGATGCGTGATCCTTGCATCGTGGCGGGCGGAGATGGCAAGTACCACATGGTATGGACGGTCAGTTGGACCGAACAAGGGATAGGCTACGCAACCTCTCAGGATTTGATCCATTGGTCAGATCAACGTTATCTGCCGGTTATGGAGCATGAACAGATGGCAAAGAATTGTTGGGCTCCGGAGTTGTTTTTTGATAAGGAGTTCAACCAGTATATGATTTTTTGGTCGACGACCATTCCCGGACGATTTTTGGAAACAGATTCTAATGGGGATAACGGCTATAATCATCGCATGTATTATGTCACTACCAAAGATTTTATTGATTTTGCAGACACTAGGTTGCTTTATGACCAAGGCTTTAACGTCATTGACGGAACGCTGCAAAAAATCAACGGTCGGTATATTTTATTTTTGAAAAATGAGATCAAGTATCCGGTGGCCGAAAAGAATATCCGGATTGCCACGAGTGAAGTCTCGACCGGCCCCTACTCCGTAGCCTCAAAACCAATTACTGGAAATTGGGTAGAAGGACCCACGGCTTTAGAAATGGGTAATGAATGGATTGTTTATTTCGATCGATATACTGAGCATCGGATGGGCGCGGTGAAAAGTAGTGATTTACAAAATTGGGTAGATATTTCGGATCAAGTTTCTTTCCCCGAGGGAACCCGGCATGGATCGGTTATTCGAATCGATAGTTACACATTGAAAAATCTAAAAAATTTTCAGCACTAGAAGTTTGCGATTATCTCAAGACCTTAAAGTATAAGTTAAACTTGAATCGATGCACATGAATAATAGAAGCATTTTTTCCACAGCCTTGTTGATTTTTACCTTCGGTATTTCACTGGCCCAAAACCGGGTAGTGATTAATGCCGATCTGGGCAGGGATACAATTAGCCGTCATATCTACGGTCATTTTTCGGAACACCTGGGCCGGTGTATCTACGGGGGTTTTTACGTTGGTGAAAACAACACTAAGATACCTCACCAGAAAGGAGTTCGTAAGGATGTGCTGACAGCGCTAAAGGAGCTCAAAGTGCCGAATCTTCGCTGGCCGGGAGGATGTTTTGCCGACACCTATCATTGGAAAGATGGCATTGGCCCCAAAGCAGACAGAGCCACCATTGTCAATACCTGGTGGGGAGGGGTCACCGAAGACAATAGTTTTGGCACCAATGAATTTCTGGATATGTGCGAAATGCTTGAGGCAGAACCTTACCTGTCTGCCAATGTGGGCAGTGGAACCGTACAGGAGATGGCTGAATGGATTCAATATGTAAACCATGATGGGGTGAGCCCGATGGCAGATTTGCGACGCGAGAATGGCCGGGAAAAACCATGGAGTGTAAAATATTGGGGAGTCGGCAATGAAGCCTGGGGATGTGGTGGCAATATGACACCGGAATATTATTCGGACATCTATCGCCAATATGTAACCTTTATGGCAGACTGGACCAAGTCGAGAGGAATGTACCGGATAGCGTCTGGAGCCAGTTCGGATGACTACAATTGGACGGAAGTGTTGATGAAAAACATCCCGCTTAAAATGCTTGAGGGTGTAGCCTTGCATCATTATTCAGTAATTGACTGGAGTGCAAAAGGACCAGCTACTGCCTTTTCTGAAAAACAGTATTTTGAGATTATGGATCGCGCCTTAGAGATGGAAGAGTTAGTCACTCGGCATACCAACATCATGGATAAATATGATCCTCACAAAAGGGTAGATCTAGTGGTTGACGAGTGGGGTGGTTGGTATGATGTCGAACCAGGCACCAACCCCGGGTTTTTATATCAGCAAAATACGATGCGTGATGCGATGCTAGCCGGCACAACCTTAAATATTTTCAATAACCATTGTGACCGGGTCAAAATGGCCAATCTGGCTCAGGCCATCAACGTACTTCAGGCAGTCATTCTCACTGATGAAGAAAAGATGATTTTGACACCCACTTATCATGTCATGAAGATGTATAATGTACATCATGATGCCCTGATGTTGCCTGTCAGTCTGGAAACAGATGATTATCGCTTTGGTGACAATAATTTGCCTGCTCTGTCGGTTTCGGCTTCAAGTGATAATATGGGTGTCATGCATATCTCGTTAGTCAATATTGATGCTCATCAAAGCAAGACCGTGTCAGTTGACATCCGTGGTCACAATATCAATAGAGAGACAGGACAAATATTGAAGTCAGACAAATTGCAGGACCACAATACTTTCGAAAATCCGGATCTGATCAACCCCCAGGATTTTAAGGGATTTAAAATGATGGAAAATGTACTTGCGGTGACTTTACCTCCTTTTTCAGTGGTGGTATTAGAGTGCAACTAGTTTGTGTGGCCGAAAGGCCTTATGGATCATTAATCTTTGATTGGTGTCGATTAATCCAATTTTTCAAGCAATTTGAACTCAATTTTGTTCTTTTTTGTGATGTAGAAATAGACAAATTAGAAAACCGAAAATGCATTTTATTCCAACCCCGATTCTGTTTAAATTTGGAATGCCGCTGGTAATTGCTGGTAAAATCATACTTGGTTTGTTTTTATGTTTGAATCAATTCTCCGGGTTTTGTCAGACAACTCTGGAGGGCACTGTCATGGACCGAAAAGGCAATACGCTGATAGGTGCCAGTGTCTATCTAAAAAATACCCTGGATGGAACATCGACCGATGAAAACGGAAAATTTGAATTTAGTACAACAGAAACCGGGTCTCAGACATTGGTAGTTTCAAGCATAAGTTATGAAACTCAGGAAGCTGTGATACAAATGGGTAATTCAACTCTGTCATTTAAAATTCACTTGAAAGATAGTCCTACCGTGCTGGGTGCGGTGGTGGTATCAGCGGGCACCATGGAGGTCAATAATGAACAGGAAGTTGCAGTACTTAGTACGTTGGATATTTTGACGACCGCGGGAGCCGGAGCCGATATCGCAGGTGCTATGCGTACGCTTCCCGGGGCACAGCAGGCAGGCGCAGAGACGGGACTGTTTGTCAGGGGTGGCGATGCATCAGAAGCCAAATTTGTCATCGATGGACTCACGGTGCAAAATCCCTTCGAAAGTGATGCTCCCGGCGTATCTCAAAGAAGTCGGTTTACTCCGTTTCAATTTAAAGGTGTAGCATTTAGCAGTGGCGGATATAGCGCCCGGTATGGGCAGGCATTGTCTTCCATATTGGAACTAAACACGCTCGATTTTCCCGATGTCAGCACGATCAATTTGGGTTTTAGTTTTGCCAATGCAAGCTTTTCCGGGTCCAAATTATGGGATCGAACAGCATTGGAAGGAGGAGTCAATTACACAAATATTTCGCCTTTTCTAAAATTGGCCAATACTAACTATGATTTTTATGAAGCTCCTAAGGGAGTTGATGGTAATATTAGATTTGTAGCAAAAAGTGGGGAGAAGGGTTTATTTAAGGTCATGGCACTATCCAGTAAAATTAAAGGTGGAATTCGTTTGCCCGACCCTTTTACGCCGGGAGCAGTCATTCCATTCAGTACAGACAATGAAAATCATTACTCCAATATTTCTTACCGTTTTTTATCGGAAAAATGGTCTTTCTTTTCTACCGCCTCGGGCAGTTATAATATTGAAAAATTCGGATTCGGAGACATACCCTCGCAGAATGATGACTGGAGAATAAATTGGAGAGGAGAAGCGGGTTTTTATCCCTCTGAAAAATTCAGATGGCTGGTCGGAAGTGAAATACAGCGGTATTCGTTGCAAAACTCATATGATGTCTATAAACGGGCTTTCGATGAGACACTAACGGCTTTATTTGTGGAGGGAGAGTGGAGACCTCTTAATGCCTTTGCCATAAAGCCGGGTTTGCGGTATGAAGGAAGTCAGCTGTTGAACAAGAGCGCACTGGCACCCCGTCTATCACTGGCTGTACGAACCGGCGAAAAGAGTCAGGTATCACTCGCTGGAGGAGTTTTCCATCAGGATCCGGACGACCGGTATCTTTTATCTGGATACACCCCGGATTTCACTCGTTCTTATCACTATTTAGCGAACTACCAATGGAGTCAGCCCAATCAGATTTTTCGCATAGAAGGATATTATAAGGTATATGATCAACTGATACGAGAATTGAATGTTGATTACGATCCAAATCCCTACCGTTTTGTCATGGGCCAGGTAGATAATTCGGGCACTGGTTACGCCTCGGGTGTTGATTTCTTTTGGCGTGATCGCCGATCAGTGAAAAATCTAGATTATTGGATCTCTTATAGCTATATCGATTCCGAGCGATCTTACGCTAACTATCCCATTCAAGCTACTCCAGATTTTATTGCAGACCACACATTAAATCTTACCACAAAATATTATATTGAGAAGTGGAAGTTAAATATTAATCTGAGTTATGCTTTTGCGACTGGTAGACCTTATTATAATCCCACTGAAGAATTTCTGAGTAGCAGTACTCCTAATTACCAGAATCTGGCTTTCACGGCTGCTTACCTGACAAATATTGGAAAATGGTTTACCGTATTTTATGCAAGATTGGATAATATTGCCAATCGAAAAAATATATTCGGATATAGGTATTCACCTGATGGCAATTTTCGGTATCCCATCGAACCAGCGATTTATCGCAGCATATTTCTGGGAGTCTTTATGTCATTAACACAATTTTCTCAGGATGAACTTTAAAATATTTTTTTTGGAATTAATGATTGCATTATGAAAAGATCTAGTTTATTGCTTTTATTGTTTTTAATACCAATTTCTTTGGTCATTGGTCAGACCATGGAAGAAGCATTGTCCAAAACATTTACACAATTGGAGATGGATACGACCTATCAAAACAAATTGGCCTCCACAAACCGACTCGAGTTAATTGCCAATAAGTGGTCTGATCACTGGGCTACCCACTACTACGCCGCATATGCGCAGATGCAAATCACTTTTTATGAGGCCGATATAAAAAACAAAGATGCCTGGCTTGACAAAGCTGAAGCACACCTCGATAGGGCGAAGAACCTCCCGGGCGCACCAATGGATGAATGGGAGATATTGGCAGCTAATATGGCTAGCTCTCGTCTATCGGTAGACCCTCAGAATCGTTGGATGAAATACGGCCCTATTTTCCAGAGTCATTTGAAAAATGCTGCTACAATAGAAGAAAATAATCCGCGTATTTATTATTTACGTGGCACCGACCTTTTTTATACGCCAGCAGAATTTGGCGGCGGGCCGAAAAAGGCGAAGCCTAACTTTGAAAAAGCTGCTGCATTGTTTGAGAGCGAAGCGGAAGATAATATCCTAGATCCATCACAGGGTAAGGGCGCTAATGCATATTTTTTATCGCTGTGCAATGAAGCTATCAAAGATTGAAAATCTTAAATTGAATTGTCGCTACTCATTGTGGCAAATTCATTGATGGTGACATTAGCAATTCAAACGAGGTCATCTTAAATCGCAAGAATGATTTGTGTTGCTGGTCGTAGCTAACTTCGATCACAGAAATTGGTGATAAGTCCCTTTTCGAGAAGATCCTTTAGGCCTTTTAGGAGATCAGCCCAGCAGTATGCGGAATGTCTAAAATGCCGGTTGTTTTCCGGCCAATCGGAATGACCCAATAGAATCCAAACCTGGTCCTTCTCTTCAGTGATCGAAAATTGCAGGGTGGTGGGATCCCAATCAGCGTCGGAGCGGGTCATTTTGAATGAGATAATCTGGTTCGGAATCAATTTGATTACTTCGGCATACCAATCATATTCTTCACCAAAGTAAAAGTTATAGCTGGCTCCCATTTTGGGCACTCCGGCGCACTTTAATGGCCACCATTTTTCCAGTTCACCGGGATCTGAAACGGCCTTGAATAGTTGATCGACAGTTGTGCGGATCGGTAATTCTATTTGTATCTGATTCATTTCATTTTGCTTTCGAACCTTAATTTATGCTTTCTTTTCCTTTGAGCCAAAACAGGTAGAGGAGGTTCTATCCTTCCGACACGATCGGAATTCATCCAGAATTGAAGCTGCCAACAAGTAAATACCTTTAATTTTGGAACCCTTTTTGCAGTAATTCCTGCTGGTAAAGGACTATACAATGATTAATAGACAGTTGTTGATCAGTTTAGCATTGGGATTTCTGATCCTGTCTTATGCTATGGTTTTTCTGTCTGGGGGTCAGGTAATTATTTTGACGCAGGAAGATTCAATCATCGAATGGCTAGGGGCCCTGCTCTTTCTGGGTGCTTCGCTTATTTTGCTGTGCATTTTTTTTGGATCCAAAGATCCATCTAAGAATCTTGTATCAAAATGGCCCTGGTGGGTTCTACTTTTGGGCTTGTTCTTTTTCGTTTCTTTTGGCGAAGAAATAAGTTGGATGCAACGGATTTTTGGAATTGGAACTCCGGTTGCCCTTCAAGAATACAACTTACAGGATGAAATGAATATTCATAATCTAAAATGGTTGCACGGCGAGTATAACGATGGAAGTCCTAAGGTTGGAGTGGCTGCTTTCTTTACGGCAAAGTATCTGTTCATCTACTTCTGTCTCTTCTTTTTTGTAATAATACCGCTCCTGAATAAGCTCTTGGCTCCTTTTGGTGAATGGTGTCAAAGGTTTAGAATGCCAATTCTACCTCTATGGATCGGTGGGGTATTTTTGTTGAATTTATTTCTTGCCAAGTTTTTTCAATCCGTTTGGTTTAGTGACGATCCGCATTTCAAACATGCACTGGTTGAAATCATGGAAGCCAATTTTGGCGCCATTTCCTTTGTCGAAGCATTGTCACTCCTTAATTCAGATCAGATTCAGTGAGAAATATGAATCTAGACTGTTTTCATAAGTGAGCAAGACTCTCACCACAACACTTGTTTGAACCCCATCCTGGGGAAAGGAACAAGCTTGGACTGTTCTGGATCATAGAGAAATGATTGGACTAATTACATTTTATATCTTTGCACTTCATCTTAAAAACAGTGATTCTATGATCCGAATTTTCTCATTATCAGCTATTTGCCTAGGGTTGACCCTTTCGTGCGCTTCTCAGCAATCTGAAAAGGTGCAGGAAGCACCTAAAGAGCAGATAACCATTGTGCCGGGTACTTATTCCGCGGTAGTGAGCCAGGAAAAAATACCTGATGATGTCAAAGCTTTTCATGTAACCTCACGGATTAACTTTGGTTTTGAAGCGGACAACACCTTTATCTATAGAGTCGCTGCAATGGGAAGAGAAATAGATGATGTAGGGCGTTGGGAGATCAGAGGTGATAGCCTCTTTATCTTCGGGCTGCAAAAAGGCCCAAACTCAGCATTTCGGTTGGTCAAAGTCAGTGAGGAAAGCTATGAGATCCACGGACCTAACCATTTTATCCTTACTCGTCAGGAAGAGGTGACTCCGATTAAGGAGTAGGTATCTATATCTTTAGTTAAGAATAGTACTATGAAGAATATTTTAGCAACCCTCTGTTTTCTGGTATCGATCACATTGCATGGTCAGGAGCCAAAATTGGCAGACAGGTTGGAGGCGCTCGATATATTCGATATCGAATATGTATCAGATCCTCAAATTTCCGCCGATGGCGAGCATATCGTCTATGTCCGAAACTTCAAAGACATAATGACCGATGCCAATTTGGCTAATCTATGGATTATTAAGTCCGATGGTACGGGCAACCGGCCCATAACCAGCGGCAATCAGCATGACGATAGCCCGGTTTGGTCACCTGATGGTAAAAAGATAGTCTATCGCTCTTCCAGAAATGGTAAAAGTCAGCTATATCTATATTGGTTGATTGAAAACTCAGAGCAACAACTTACTAATACTCCCCGGGGACCTGGCAAGCCATTCTGGTCACCAGATGGGCTGTGGCTGGCGTTTACTATGAGTGTGCCTTATGAGGAAAAACCCTTAGTCAGTTTACCGGCAAAGCCCAAGGGAGCCAAGTGGAACGATCCACCCAAGGAAATCAGCAAATTGCAATATCGTAATGACGGTGCCGGATATGCTGACAATGAATATAGCCAGATTTTCTTGTTGACCATTGATGGTGGTACTCCAATTCAATTAACCAATGCGCCTTATGATCATTCTGGTGCTCTTAGTTGATCGGCTGACAGCAAAAGTATCTATTACGGAGCCAATCATCATGATGACCGGGAATTAGAGCCTAACAATAGCGAGATCCACCGATTAGATATTGCTAGTCGCACAAGCACGACATTGACCAATAGAAAAGGTCCTGACAGCTATCCGGTGCTTTCGTCTGATGGTAAGAAAATAGCTTATTTGGGACACGATGAACATTATCAAGGTTATCAGCTGACTCGGCTCTACATTATGAATTCGGATGGTAGTATGCCTCAGTGTATTTCGTGCAATTTTGACCGGGATGTTGATGATTTGATCTGGGCTGCAGATGGCAAAAGTCTTTATATCCAATATGATGACCATGGAAATACGAAAATAGCTAAGATGACTCTGGGTGGTCAGGTCAATGATCTGGCTAGCGATCTTGGTGGAGTGAGTCTGGGTAGACCCTATGGCGGGGGTAGTTTTTCAGTAGCAAAAAATGGAAGGCTGGCATATACTTACAGCACTCCGGAGCATCCGGCCGATCTAGCCGTTGCCACTGGAATCGGCACTACGAAACGGCTCACCGACTTGAATAGGGACTTATTTCAGTTTAAAAAACTGGGCAAAGTTGACGAAATCTGGTATTCGTCATCTTATGATCAACGGAAAGTTCAGGGCTGGATTTGCTACCCTCCTGATTTTGATGCAAATAAAAAATATCCTTTGATCCTCGAAATACATGGAGGCCCTTTTGCCAACTATGGAGATCGATTCACAGCAGAAATTCAGCTTTTTGCGGCTGCGGGATATGTGGTGCTTTACACCAATCCCAGGGGTAGCACTAGTTATGGAGCAGAATTTGGCAATTTAATTCATCACAATTATCCCAGCGAAGACTACGATGACCTGATGGCGGGAGTCGACGCGGTGATTGCAAAAGGATTTGTAGATCCAAACCGTTTGTATGTGACCGGCGGCAGTGGTGGAGGGGTACTGACGAGTTGGATTGTGGGTAAAACCGATCGATTTAAGGCTGCAGTCGTAGCCAAGCCCGTAATTAACTGGTATAGCTTTGTTTTATATGCCGATGGTCCTGCTTTTTTCTACAAATATTGGTTTCCGGGCAAACCCTGGGACCACATGGAGCATTATATGAAACGCTCACCCATATCACTGGTGGGCAATGTCAAAACTCCAACGATGTTACTCACCGGGGAATCGGATTACCGGACTCCTATTGCTGAAAGTGAACAATACTATGCTGCGTTGAAAATAAATGGTGTCGAGACGATGATGGTGCGAATCCCTAATGCAGGACATGGCATTGCCGACCAACCCAGTAATTTAATTGCCAAGGTGACCTATATCTTAGGTTGGTTTGATAAATATAAATAAGGAATATGGTTTTGTGGTCGTGTGGTTTATCAAAATACCATAACACCATAACACCCTAAAAACCATAATGCAAATGAACATTCGTCCTCGTAGAAATAGAAAATCCGAATCCATCAGAAATATGGTGCAGGAAACCCGGCTTGATGTGAGTCAGCTCGTTTACCCATTATTTTTGGTGGATGGTGAAAAGATAAGAAATGAAGTAAGTTCCTTGCCGGGCAATTTTCGGCTTTCAGGGGATGAGGCTTTAAAGACCATCAGCGAATGTGTCGAAAATCACTTGACCAGTTTTATTTTATTTCCTTCTATTGTAGAAGAGCATAAAGACAAAGAGGCTACCTACAGTTGGAAAAAGGAAAACTTTTATTTGAAGATGGCCGAAAGAATAAAAAGG
This sequence comes from Saprospiraceae bacterium, assembly GCA_016711125.1. Lineage (GTDB taxonomy): Bacteria > Bacteroidota > Bacteroidia > Chitinophagales > Saprospiraceae > JABDMH01. Next base: position 26,933 of record JADJTQ010000013.1, read on the forward strand.
GAATTTCCTGAGACTACCTTGATTAGCGATGTTGCGATGGATCCCTATAGTTCAGATGGCCATGACGGACTGGTCATTGATGGCAGAATTGATAATGATAAAACCTTGCCGATATTAGCCAGGATGGCGGTCGCTCAGGCTCAGGCCGGATTTGATATTTTGGGACCCTCAGACATGATGGATGGCCGGGTAGGCGCGATTCGAAGGGCCTTGGACGATGCCGGTTATGCGGACACGAGTATTATGAGTTATACGGCTAAATATGCCAGCGCTTATTATGGTCCTTTTCGTGATGCGCTGGATTCCGCGCCTAAAGCCGGCGATAAAAAGACCTATCAAATGAATCCGGCCAATAAGAGAGAGGCGCTGATTGAGGCCGCCCTTGACACAGCCGAAGGCGCTGATTTTTTAATGGTGAAGCCGGCCCTAAATTATCTCGACGTCATACACTTATTAAAGGAAAATACCCAGCTTCCCGTCGCAGCCTATCATGTAAGTGGCGAGTGCGCCATGCTCATCGCCGCATGTCAAAATGGGTGGTTAAATTATGAACAAGCAATGCCAGAAGCATTGCTGAGTATCAAACGAGCAGGAGCAGATATCATCATTACGTATTTCGCAAAGGATTTTGCGAAGATGGTGAAGGGTTGATTCCAAGGGCTCATCAGTAAATCTTGATAAATTTCTTTGTAATTGTATTCGAGGCATCGAATAATCTGATCCAATACGGGCCTGGCTTCAAATCAATAATATCAATCTCTGAAGGAAGCGCATTTGCCGATTTCAATAATTGACCGGTCGAATTGAAAAGTTGATATTTCAGGTTGTTAAGGTGATCTGGCAAGTCTAGATAAATGGAATTTCCTACTGGGTTTGGGTAGATAAAAATTTCTCCAAAGTGATTTTCGCCTGTACTTGTGGTGAGATCAAAAACGGGATAAGAAGAAAAAGCAGAATCCGCAAGTAAGTGATTTGCGGCAGCTACATAAAATAGCAGACCACGATCCCGGTAGACCGTATAAGGAATTACAGTATCTCGGAGGGTGATCTCTTCTCCTGGCCTCAATTCGATTCCTTCAATATAACGATATTCGTTAAATTCAAAACAATGGGCAGCTATGCTCACATCTGCGAAGTATGCAAAATTATTCAATATGGTATCAGTACTATTTTTTACTGTAATGTCATAGATTAGCAACTGACCACCTTCGTTCATATTTATATAGGCGTCGACAATGTCTCCATAAATACTCGTGTATGTCGAAACTATGTCAATTGAATTTTTTAAGCTAATATTACTCATTTCCAGATAAGTGCGTTTTTGCTGCTGATTATTGACCGTAGTCTTTCGAATGAAAGGTACTAGTGCGCGATAGTACAAGAAAACCCCAACATTTTGGGGTCGATAACCATAGTATTTTCCAGCCTGGTAAATGTCATCACCTCTTAATTGAGTAATTAGTTCTGTTTCATAGTTTAAATCACTTTGGATTTCGTGGAAAAGCATAAAATTTTCGTCGTAGATCTTTGTCGTGACTTTATTATTTTCATATAATGTCAGACTAAAATGATGCTCCGAAATTTTTCTCAGTTCGGAATTAATCGTCCAGGTTAGTTCAATGCTGTCTACGATTGATAGATCATTCGAAATGTATTTCTTTAATTTATGGTCTTGATCTATGGTAAAAAGCGAATTACGCAAAGTGAACATACTCGTGATTTCTGACCCTACCATTTCTTTTTTTATACTTCCTTGCCAATCTACGGAGAGCAAATAGGATTGACCAGTGGAATAGTTATGTTCTTTTAATATGAATGTACTATCAATGATTAAACCCGAGCCCAGTCCCTGAGCTCGACTTTGGAAAGTTTGATGATTGACCAGATTGAAATTGTAATCATAAATAAGAAAACTATCAAGATGTGTTACTCCGATAAAGTGTTCGGATAAACTGGCTGATGTATTGGAAAAATCTTTCGGGTCGAAAAAGAGCTTTTGATTTAGAATGTTGAGGTCGAAATCCAGCTTCCAGGCCATGATTGACGACCCCCCATAATCATGACCCCGTTGGATGTATCCTAGCATGGTTATCGACCGGTTAGTAGTGTCTACCCGCATCGAATATATCCATCCCAATTCATTTGGACTAATATCCAGTGTTATGTCTTTCCGCAGATTCCCAGAAGTATCAAAAAGCCATAATTTGGGGTATTCGCAATTTCCAACACTACCTCCATAGAGTACCTTATCCTCAAAAAGTACAATATCTCTTATTTTTCCAAACTGAAACTCCTGCTGCGACAAGGCGTATTCAAAATTTTGCGCATTGCCAGGAATGTGAAAATAGTGCAACAAAAAAACCAGAGAAGAGATAAGTGTGAGTCGCACTTTCATGGCTTTATTCGGTTTTAATAAATGCCCCCAAAAAGATTTTATCCCGTTCAATTAGTCGGACATAGTAGATTCCGGGAGATAAATGTTGTATGTCTATTTGATTGGTCTTAACTCTGATCTGACTAATCTTTTGCCCGGTGATCGAAAAGATTTCCAGTTGTAAGGTAGATCCATATCTCTCCCCTAGATCCAGAGTCAGTATGTCAGAAGCCGGATTGGGATAGAGGCGAATTTTATTTGGCAAGTTCTTTTGGTGAATACTGGTGGAAATGTCAGCGAGTACATATGGGTAATTTGAAGAATCAGAGAGCATGTGATTGGGAGCTGCTGTGTAGTAATAAAGACCCCTGTCTGCTATAATGTAATTGACATAAATCGAATCCAGGATCTGTATCGTATCACCGGGAGGTAGCTTTATGTTTTCAACATAATGGTAACCATTGTAGAGAGCACAGTTTATTTCACCTTGAATGTCCTTATAAATAACAAAATTATATAGGGTGTCTGAGGTAGTGTTTCTTACGGAAATTTCGGAAATAAGCGGATCCCGAGAATCATATCGGTAAGTAGTTCGACCATTTTGTGCCGTCTGAATACTAATGGGATGAAGATCATTTTTCAAACTAATATGAGTGATGGAAATATGGTCTCTTGGTATCGATTGGTCAATGGGATTTACTTTTCGAAGGTAAGGAATGACAGCATATACATTCGGATAAAATGAACTATCGAATTGGTAATCGTGATACCTGCCGGTGTGATAATAGTTTTGGCCCGATGGTAGGCCCTGCAATTCTAGCTCTCCTGTTAGTCCCGATGACAAGGAATAAACTACATTTAAATTGGTGTCATAGATCTCAACAACCGCTTGCTTATTTAAATAGGAAATAATTTCAAAAGTGTTTTCATGGGTATTTCCTCCCTCCAGGCGACCAGGGTTTGGCAAATAGGTACTATCCAGCAGCTGAATCTCTGGAAAGGAATACTTACGCAAAATGGAGTCGGAACCTAATGTGAAAAGTCGCTGCTTCAATAGAAAGACCTTGCTTGTGTTGGATATAATTGTGTTTCCTATTATCTGATTATCCCAATTGTAGAGTAAAATTCGCGCATCGGAGGAGATTGAGTTCTGGAATATGACCAGGGTGCTATCAACTAACCAGGCATCTCGAGTATAATATTGATTGCTCACGTATCCAATACCATGGATTTCTTCAAATTTTTTATCGAGGATGATTATACTGTCTTGTCTCTCTGTCAATAAATAGTGTGATTGATATTTCGCGATGCTACCACTTCCAAGTTCGGGAAACAGATCCTTAGCTTGTAGAAGATTGAGATCGCTGTCAAATGAAAAAGCAACAGTGGACGCTCCACCTACGTCGTCCGCAACCAACACAGGTGCAACCATGTAAAACTGTTCATTTGTTGAGTCATATCTTATGTCATTGATAAACCCATATTCATAGGGTACTTCCAGCTTTTGAAAACTCAGATAATGCCCACTGGTGTCAAATATCCAGATAGCAGGTGACATGCAGCTGCCCACACCACCTCCCAGAATTACTTTATTGCCGGTGATGTTAATGGTCTTAATAGATGATTCTTGAAACTCCTTCTGCGATAAAGCATATTCAAAATTTTGCGCAGTAAGCGTGTTTCGGAAAAAGAACAAGATCAGAACTATAAATATTGGTACGATATAATTTGAGGATCTCATCGTTATTCCATTTTGACAAAACTACCGAGATAGGTTTTCTGGTTTTCCAACATGCGGATATAATACATACCTGGTTTTAATTTGCTGGTGTCAATCGTGTTCCATTCGTTATTTAATAGGTTTATCTTTTGTCCGGAGATGGAGAATATTTCGATTTTTGGGTTGGGACTCGATCGTAACTGATTGATTGTTAAAAAGTCTGCGACAGGATTAGGATAGATTGATAATGGTTCTGGAGGATTTGATTGAAAAATGGATGTCGAAATATCTTCGACAGTATATACAGATCCTTCGTGATCCGATAGTAAGTGATTAGGGCCTACGACATAGCAATTTAACTTTGGAGCTTCTGCTACCCAGTGTAACCTGATTGAGTCCTTGATAGTCATGCTTTGTCCCGGGGCAAGGGAAAAGTCTTGGTAATATCGATAGTCCTGGTAAAAATAGCCGCAAAATGTCGGCGAAACAGTTCCGACATAGTGGCCAAAATTATCGATTATCTCGTTCCCATTATTTTGGACGGTAAAATAGTAATAAAGATTTTCAAATGAATAGATGCAAACATTATTCAAGTCATTGGTAAGACAGGTGCCGAAAGCATTAGGGTTAGATATTGTGACGTCTGTGATTTCTAATTCCGGACTAGAAAAAGGCCATTCATCTTGGAGGCTGATTTTTCGAAGCACCGGTATTAATCCATCATTTCTCGGATCAACAATATTAGATTTATAATAGCTGGATATCTGATATAAATTATTCGACGCATCTAAGACGCTGCGAATTTTTCGTTCATATGGCAACGTAAGACCAATGGAATGGACTAGTTTTAGATCGAGGTCATATATGCCAAATTTGGAGGGCATCTCTTTTTGATAAAAGGTAATTTCAAGCAGTGAGTCATTTATCTTGTAAAATTCAATCTCCGAGAAATTTGGATCAAAAAGGCTATCGATCATCTCAAATGACCCGGCATCGTATACCCGGATTTTTCCATCCACTCCCGCAGCAATTGCTCAACTCCGGGTATGGTATATTCAAATTCCTCAATTCGTTCCAGGTTTCTAGTGACTTTCCATGAGAAGATGGCTGGGTCACCAAAATCACATCCGGGAGCGACCGAGGCGGTTGCGATTAGTATGTCCTGATCTTCGTCATATCGAAGGCTGGAAATCGATCCATACCACAGATCCGGTTTCTCCGGTAGATAAGTTTGGTAATCCAACAAATTGCCGGCTGTGTCAAACACGATGATCATTGCGTTTCCTTCATCTTTGGCACCACCTGCCAGGTAGATACGGTCTTGCACTAAAAGAATGTCTTCAATTTTGGCTCCTGCCAGCTCCTGTTGGGTGAGTGCATATTCAAATTGCTGGGCGGATACTTTGAAAAAAAAGTCCAGGACAAATGCGACAAGTAGAGCGTATTTCATATGTCAAAGGATTTACCCTGAAGATATGACTCCTTTAAATTACTTTCCTGACTTTAACAACTTAGACACTTACCAGTCAATTCGTGAGTTGTCGATTTGAAACTGACAAATTTGAATCTTCACCCTTTTTAGGAGGTAACTTTGAGTAATTGTTGAATGGTTCGCTCTTTGATGCCGTGGCATCTAAAAGGTCTGGTGAGTTAGGCCAAAGTCCTGGTGAGTTGCGCCGAACCGCGACGCCTCCAATATTTTGATCTTAGTGCCACTAAATCTAATCAGGAGCCCAAAGTTTGGATTGGTGAAAAAGAAAAGCCTGACCGAAATGAATTCGATCAGGCGTGGATCTCGATAACTACGGACTAAATGTGTGTATGCTTATTGTAAAATGATCTCTTTCTCTTCAACCATCTTGCGGATGTTGATTAATGCATATCGCATACGGCCGAGAGCGGTGTTAATACTTACTCTGGTAAGTTGGGATATTTCTTTAAAACTCATATCGGCATAATGGCGTAAGATCACGACTTCTCTTTGCTCGGGTGGCAGACTGTCTACCAAATGCCGGATTCGCTCATGAGTTTGACTTTTGATCATGGTGGTTTCCATGTTTTCCTCGGAAACATGGAGTACATCAAAAATGTCAAAGGATTCGGTAGGTGCCACTTGTGGTCTACGTTTCTTTCTTCTGAACTGATCTACACACATATTGTATGCAATACGCATCGCCCACTGGACAAATTTGCCCTCGTGGTTGTATTTGCCACTTCGTAAGGTGTTGATGATTTTGATGAAAACTTCCTGGAATATATCTTCTGCCAGACTCTGTTCTTTGACAAAAAGATAGATAGAAGTGTAGATTTTACTGCGGTGACGATTAAGGAGCTCCTCAAAAGCCCGTTCATTACCGTCTAAATACTGTTGGATTAGTTCCTGGTCGCTAAATGGAGTAACTTGCATACGACTACAATGTTTGGTTTAGTTATCAATTATGTATTGTCGTGTATAAGTTTTACTCTATAAGCAATTCAGTTTTTTAATTGGTGTGAAGATCAAAGATCTCTAAAATAAATCAATAAAATTAACTTTTCTTAAAAGCCACGGTTATTAACTATTGTTTAACCAGACTCTTAATTTTGTCTCCATCAATCTGGAAACATGTCAAAAATATAGATTCATTTCTAATTTTTACAAGAATCAGACCAACTTTTTCATATTTCTCGTTTTTTAACATTTAATTTTTTCATACTCAGTGGGCTACTTATATGACTAATTCACTTAAAGACACCATATCGATCAAGGGAGCCCGGGCTAATAATCTGCAAAATATTGATCTCGAACTACCTAAGAATCAATTGATTGTAGTAACCGGAGTGTCCGGGTCAGGCAAGTCATCTATCACCATAGATACACTCTATGCCGAGGGGCAAAGACGTTATGTAGAAAGTCTGTCTTCGTATGCCCGTCAATTTCTAAATCGGATGAAAAAACCGGAAGTTGACTATATCAAGGGTATTTGTCCTGCAATTGCCATTGAACAAAAAGTAACGACCAGCAATGCAAGGAGCACCGTTGGTTCACTCACCGAGATCTATGATTATATGCGGTTGCTATATGCCCGGATTGGAAAGACTTACTCTCCGGTGTCGGGCAATCCGGTAAAAAAACATGTTGTACAAGACGTAGTAGACTACATTCACACCTTGGCTGAAGGCACTAAAATCATGCTGCTGATACCGCTTCACCAGCAATATGTCGAACGAACCATACATCAGGAACTGGCTTTGCTGCTTCAAAAAGGGTACTCACGCGTGCTATATAGTAGCGACCAGATGCAGATCGAGGATCTTTTACTGTCGAAAGATAAAATTCTGAAAAAAACCATAGCTGATATTGATAAATCACTAGTACGAGTGGTGATTGACCGATTTGTAGTCCAGGCTGAAAATGAGGACAACCGGAAACGGATAGCCGACTCGGTAAATACGGCCTTTGCAGAGAGTGGTGGAGAATGCTACATCTATCGGGAAGATGCTATGGAAGCTTTTTTCAATAATAAGTTTGAAATGGACGGTCTCTCGTTTATAGAGCCTAATCAACACCTCTTTAATTACAATAATCCGTTTGGCGCTTGCCCGCGTTGTGAAGGTTTTGGGAGAGTGATGGGCATTGATGAAGATAAGGTCATTCCTGATCCCTCCATGTCGGTATTTGAGGGGGCGATCCATTGCTGGAAGGGCGAAAAAGCAAGTGAATACCTCACACAATTGTTGCAAAATGCGCATCACTTTGACTTTCCGATCCACCGGGCCTATGAAGATCTCACCGACGAACAGAAGGATTTGCTTTGGGATGGCAACCAATACTTCGACGGCATCAATGACTTTTTTGATCAATTGGAAAAAAAAGCCTACAAGATTCAAAACCGGGTGATGATTGCCCGTTTTCGCGGTCGAACCATTTGTTCGCAATGTAGAGGCTCCAGACTTAGAGTAGAGGCATCGTATGTGAAGATTGCCGGAAAAAGTATCAACGAGTTAATCAACCTACCCATTGATGATTTATTGCAATTTTTTGAGAACATCGAGTTGTCAGAACACGATCAAAAAATCTCGCAAAGAATCCAGATCGAAATAACGAGCCGGCTGAAAAATTTGAGCGTATTAGGGCTGGATTATCTCCACCTTGACCGGATTTCTTCGACCCTAAGTGGGGGTGAAACCCAACGTATCAACCTCACTAAATGCATTGGCAGCAATCTAACTAACTCCATGTATATTCTGGATGAACCCAGTATTGGGCTGCATGCCAAGGATACTGAAAAGCTTGTTCAGGTCTTAAGAGACTTACGCGATCTGCACAATACGGTGATCGTGGTAGAACATGAGGAGGATGTGATTCGCAGTGCTGATTTTCTGGTCGACATGGGTCCTGAAGCTGGTATTCATGGTGGCAAAGTTGTCTATGCCGGCCCTGCTGCCAAACTTAATGGAAGCACCAAAGACAGCTTGACCGCCGATTATTTGCAATATCGAAAGTACATTCCAGTGCCGTCCTCCCGACGCAAGGGTTCCAATAAAATTGAATTTAAAGGTGTACGGCGACACAACTTGCATAATGTGGATGTCACTTTGCCATTAAATACGATGACGGTAGTATCCGGTGTATCAGGTCCCGGGAAAAGTACACTTGTTTATGACATCATTTTCGAAAGTTTGAAAAATTATCTGGAAGATCCCTCCCGGAAAATAAACGGAAATTTTAAATCGGTATCCGGTGATTTTTCGGTGATTACCCAGATCGAAATGATCAATCAGCAGCCGATCGGTAAATCATCGCGGTCTAATCCGGTCACTTATGTCAAAGCCTATGATGCCATTCGAAAGTTGATGACCAACCAGCAATTAAGTAAGATCAGAGGATATCAGCCTAAACATTTTTCTTTTAATGTGGAAGGAGGTCGATGTGATGGCTGTCAGGGTGAAGGTGAGATTGTAGTTGAGATGCAGTTTTTGGCTGATGTGCGTTTGCAATGTGAAGACTGCAAAGGGCAGCGCTTTAAACATGAGATTCTCGAAGTAAAATTCAAACAAAAAAATATCGCCGAAATTCTGGATATGTCAATCGAAGAAGCGATCCAGTTTTTTCAGGGTCAAAATGAAGTGGTTTATAAATTAAAACCTCTGGACGATGTGGTCTGGGTTATGTCAAATTAGGCCAGTCGTCGAGTACATTATCTGGTGGTGAAGCGCAACGGGTTAAATTAGCTTCTTATTTGAATCGCGAACGCAGCAACGAACATATACTCTTTATTTTTGATGAACCCACCACCGGCCTGCATTTTCACGATGTGGGTGTCCTATTAGATGCCCTAAATGCGCTCATCGAACAGGGACATACTGTCTTGATTGTCGAACACAACCTGGATGTGGTCAAAAGCGCTGACTGGGTCATCGATCTGGGACCTGGTGGGGGCCGGCATGGAGGTCAGGTTTTGTTTCAGGGCACTCCGGAAGACTTAGTTAAGATAGAAAAATCGTACACTGCCGGGTATCTGAAGGAAAAGATGGATGCAGTATTGGCAGCGCAGAAAAAGAAAAAATGATGGGTGGTATTAGTTGATGTTGTTATCGATTTATTTCAAGCCATACTTCACTTTGTACAAGATCTTGTTTTGTCTGCCGGACTAGATCCATATCGATCTTACACTGATTTTCTGATAACCATTGCCTCCAGACTTTGATATCTTCCTTGTAGTCCTTTTGATCACTATAAACAGTAACATCGCCATAGTTAACCCGGCTAACAATTTTCGAAATGTGCTCAAGGTATAATATGGAATATAACAGATCACCTCCCAAGACTACTCCCTTTCGATAATTTTGCGTCAAGTCTTGTAAGTGAGTGGCCGTAATCTTGTACGCTTCATTTTCCTCACATCCATCATTAGTGCAGGGTGTCCCAAAAGTCACTAAAAAACTACCATGAGTAACTTCATTGCTGCTGATAGGTCGATTTTTTAAAAATCAATTTGATAAACTTAGGCAAATATCAGCAAATATATTAACCCATGTGCCTATGGATTTTTTTTGACGGCCATTTGGATGGGGGCAAAACCTCAACAGGAAAAAGGAATCTTGGGGGATTCAACATGAGTAAATTCGGATCAATGGCGGACAAAACAATCAAGCACAACATTTATTGCAGTAGAAATAAACCTAGCTTCAGACCAAACGATTGGATTCAAATTTTCGTCTATAATAGTAAACACCATCAAAGTTATGTTGCGATATATCTCATTGATTCTTATCCTTACATTTTCAAGCTGTAGTAAGCAAGACAGCAATGATCCACTGACTCACGAAGAGGAACTCCAGATGCAAGATCTTGTTGCCAGCCTGGAATCCTTTCAATGGAAACTTTTCCAGCAAGCAGTAGTCAGTGAGAAAGACATTAAAAACCTTAATATTTCACCTCTAAGTATTGCCGCAGCCCTCTACATGACCTATGAGGGAGCAGCTAATGCTACTCGTGATAAAATGACCGAGACACTGGAGTTGCCTGGTGAAGTTGCCGCCTTCAATCTTGGGCAGGCTTATAAAAATCTCATAGCTGAGTTGGAAAAGACGGATGCTACACTAACCTCTGCCAATGCTATATTTTGGGATAAAAACAGAATTTTTCCAGCGAGCAAGTTTCTCGACTACACGGAGAAATTTTTTGATGCGGGACAATTTGACCTGGTCTTTCAAGAACCTGCTGCCCTCACGGCGATCAATGATTGGGTGAAATCTTCGACCCAAGGCCGGATTGATAAAATCATTGAAGAAATCAGCGCCGAAGAAGTGATGTTTTTAATCAATGCCCTTTATTTTAAAGATGACTGGAAATTTCCATTCTCGCCGGAGAATACCAGGATGGCACCATTTACGCGCTCGGATGGAAGTGATGTTTCAACCGAAATGATCCATCAGGATATTTTTACTTTGAGAAGCTACCAGGGTACCGATTTTGCCGCAGTTGAAATGCCCTTTGCTGACACCTCGTACAATATGGTGTTGTTACTACCGCCGGCCGGTAAAACGCCCGATCAATTGATCCACGATTTGCATACCGACCGGTTAAAGAAATTATTTGATCAGGATCTGTCAGTTGGTCGCATACTGCTGGATCTGCCAAAATTTGAAATCGAATACAAAATACAGCTCAACTAGGTCCTGAAAGCCATGGGTATGGAGATCGCCTTTGATCCTAACCAGGCCGACTTTTCAAAACTGGGCAGTGCTCCGGAAGGTAATTTGTTTATTTCGAAGGTCAACCATAAAACCTATCTGAAAATCGATGAAAAAGGGGCCGAAGGTGCCGCTGTGACCAGTGTCGGAGTAGGTGTGACATCATTGCCTCCGCATCTGAAGTTTGATCGACCGTTTGTATTTCTATTACGCAATCGAGATTCTAATACACTCATTTTCGCTGGTAAAATCGAAGATCCAACATCCAGGTAGGGTTTGTTCGAGATCCATGATTCAGGATTAGTTATCGTGTGATCGTTACATATTTCTATTTTTGCAGTCTTTGCAAGAATGCACATATGTATGTATTTGGGATATCTTTGGTTTTAGGACTGTTTGCTGCCCTGCTTTTTGTCAATTTTTACTTTCGGTGGAAGGTCATCAAGGTATACCACTACCTGACCGATCATAAGATTGAATTTAATGCTGAACATATTTTTAATCGGCGCAGACTTAAAGAGGAAATCTTACCCAGGTATCCCGAGTCACAGCAACAAATTATCACCTTTGTAAACTATATCCATTTCTCGGTAAAAATGGCCTCTGCACTCCTTTTTTTAGTGACGGTATTTGGACTAATTTTGATGCATTACCGTTAAATATGAAAGTTAAAATAGGCGTAATCGGAGCAGGTCACCTAGGGAAGATACATCTTAAATGTATTCAAGATGTTGCTGAGTTCGAGCTGATAGGATTTCATGATTCGGATACTGAAAGATCAAAGGAAGTTGCCGCCGAACTGGGAGTTACGGCGTTTGATACGGTTGACACACTAATGGATCTCGTCGATGCCCTCGACATTGTGACACCTACTTCAAGTCATTATCTGTTGGCCAAAGCGGCGATGAGCAGGGATAAACATGTATTTATAGAAAAGCCCGTGACCGCCACCGTGCAGGAAGCTACGGATCTGCTGGAGCTGCAAAAGCAAAAAAAACTTGTTGCTCAGGTGGGACATGTAGAACGATTTAATCCGGCGATGTTATCGATTCAACATCTCAATATTGATCCTAAGTTTATTGAAGTCCATCGGTTGGCCAATTTCAATCCCAGGGGCACTGATGTATCGGTGGTTCTGGATCTGATGATCCATGATCTGGATATTCTTCTCAATTTGGTGCCGTCTAAAATCAAGCGTATTTTTGCGAATGGTGTGTGTTTGGTAAGTAAAACACCCGATATCGGTAATGCCCGGATTGAGTGGGAAAATGGGTGTGTAGCCAATGTGACAGCTAGTCGTATGTCTTTTAAAAACATGCGAAAAATGCGCATTTTTCAGCCGGATGCCTATATTGGATTAGACTTCCTGGAGCGATCGGCTCAGATCATTCGTATGCAAGAGGGGCCTATGCCAGAGGCAGATCAAGCATCTTTAAATATTTTTGAATTGGAAACCGCCGATGGAGTCAAGACGGTGAGAATCGATATACCTCAGTCTCAACCGGTTAATGCTATTCAGATGGAGTTAGCATGTTTTGCAGAATCCATTCTGAAAAGAAAACCACCGGAAGTCGGTATTGATGCAGCTTTGCGTGCTTTGACCCTTGCATTTCAGATCTCAGACGAAATCCAGCTTAATCTAGATAAAGCCCTTGCATGATTTTAAGGAGTGTCTTTTGGCTATTGCCCTTGATTGGTTGGAGTTGTGGCAAAACGGAACTGGCTGAAATACCAACTTTTATTTCCATTGTAACAACAGAATTTGCTGTGGGGGTGGGACAAGGTACTGACCATCAATTGATCTCGGAAGTTTGGACCTATGCTGACAGTCAGTTAATTGGCGCTTATGCGGTGCCATCTCAGTGGCCATTACTTGGACAAGAACGAATCAGGCTTGATATCTTTGCCGGTATCCGCGAAAACGGGCAGGCAACCTCTCCTGTCGTCTATCCGCTCTTATCCGCGTGGAGTACGGACATTGCAGCCAGGCCAGGCGAAACGATAACATTGAGTCCAGTATTTAGCTATGCTAAGACGATTCGATTTGCGCTGGTTGAAGATTTTGAAACAAGTAATTCATTCAGGCATGATCTTGCTGGCGATTCCCTCACGATGTTTTCAGTCAGTGAGATCAATGCCATAGAAGGGAAGTCTGCCCGTGCTTGCTTGCAACAAGATCACCCTAACCTTGAGGTTGCCAGTAACTTTTCATACAGCGATCTGCCTGCCAACGGGACTCCGGTATTCCTGGAATTGAGTATGCCTCTGACACGCCACTAGCCGTTGGGTTGAAATCACAAAATGGAAGCCGGCTTTATAAATTGCTGCTATTTGCCAACGAAATGAAACCTCAAAAAATCTACGTCAATTTTACCGCCGAAGTTGAGGCCGCTACTTCTCGCGACTTTGAAGTGATTTTCCGCGCGACTTACGATACTTCTTCAAGCAAAGCCGAACAAGAGGTGGTTTTAGATAATATAAAATTGTTACATTTCCGGTCGTGAAAAATAGACGAACCCGAGATATAATCATCTATGGAGTCTTTGACTTTCTCGTGGCTATGTTGGCATGGGGATGTTTCTTTGGCTATCGCAAGAGGGAAGAGAATGGCTTCTTTACTTGGGATATGCTCGATGACCATAATTTTTACATCGGCATTATTTTGATCCCACTTGGTTGGGTGCTGTTGTATTCGATTTTTGATGAATATCGCGACTTGTATCGCAAATCGAGGATTAAGACCTTTGCCCGAACCTTTTGGTTGATTATTATTGGGGTTTTATTTCTATTCTTTACCCTCATTCTGGACGACACGGTCATCAATTACACCGGATACATAGAGTCATTTATCGTCTTGTTTTTTTTACAATTTTTTCTCACGGTCTCATCCCGCACCATTTTACTTACCCGGGCCAGCCGGAGATTGAAAGCTGGTCTGGTGCAATATCCCACAATAATTATCGGGGGCAACGAACGGGCACTTGAGATGTACGAGGAAGTTAGTGGTTTGCGTAAGGGTTTAGGTTATAAGTTTGTCGGATTTATTGATGCAAATGGTCAGTCAGCAAATGATATGATGCGCTACCTGCCAAAGCTTGGGCACATCCGAGACATTGGAAGGGTCATTGAAGAAAGTGCTGTAGAAGAAGTTATCATCGCTATTGAGACGTCAGAGCATGGCAAACTGAAATCAATACTTGATATACTATTCGATTTTGAAGATAGATTATTGGTCAAAATTATACCTGACATGTATGATATCATGTTAGGTACTGTCAAGATGAACCATGTTTATGGAGCCGTCTTGATTGAAATTGAACAAGGCTTAATGCCCCGGTGGCAGCGATTGCTCAAGCGTGTTTTTGATGTGATTTTATCCGTAATCTTAATCATACTCTTAGCCCCGGTATACCTTTATATTGCGCTGAGGATCAAACTGGTCTCACCGGGCCCGATTATCTACCGGCAGGAACGGATTGGATATGGGGGAAAGCCCTTCACCATTTTTAAATTCAGATCCATGTATCAAGGGGCTGAAACCAATGGACCCCAGTTGTCGCATGATCTGGACGAACGTTGCACTCCTTTTGGTGCAACCATGCGGAAATGGAGATTAGACGAGTTACCCCAATTTTGGAATGTGCTCAAGGGTGAAATGTCTTTGGTGGGACCCCGACCAGAGCGCTCTTATTATATTCACCAGATCATGGAGAGGGCACCACATTACAAACATTTATTGAAGGTCAGACCGGGCATTACCTCCTGGGGGCAAGTAAAATATGGCTATGCCAGTACGGTAGACCAGATGATTCAAAGGCTCAAATTTGACATTCTGTACATCGAAAATGCCAGCCTGGCCCTTGATTTCAAAATACTATTCTACACACTCCTTGTATTGTTGCAAGGCAAAGGCAAATAATTTACAGTGGCTCCGGACTATTTCGGCGGTTGATCCGTCAAGGAGATCCGAGTTCGAATCGAATCAGCCGTGTGTATGACATATTTCCCTAATATGTGAAAACCATGAAAAAAAATTTGATCTTATTTGTTTGTTCTTTTGGCTTTGCCCCAAAAGAACCAAAAAGTCAAGGCTTTCGGCATTTCTTAACGGCCCATTTTGTTTTTAACGGATTTTTCGTCTATTTCGCCTAAAATGCCGAAGGCCGGTCCCTAGACCTTCCAAGAAAGGTCTTCACTTTGTCGCTGTCTCATCGTTCTTATTTCTTTGTGCCTATTTTGTCAGCTTTTGCCATTTTATCTCACAATTTGTTGTTTAAGGTCCGTCGATTGTATCTCAACAGGCTTGTTCGAATTATTTCCCTTCGGATCTATGAACCTTGACTAAGTAAAATCAATCAGGGGATCGTCCAACGCTGCTCCAGTGCGTTGCTTGGGGGAGATTTGTCATGCACACGAATCAGCCTTAAGGTTTCATATTATAAAAAAATTTAATATTTTTACAAGCTGTGGATAACTATCCTATGGGATGGTCGGTCCCGTTTAGATAATCTTTATATTTGCCGCCGAGTTTGACTTCTTGAATATGATGATAAGAAAAACCTTCATTGTTTTCACCTCTACTTATTTGCTTTTATCAAAATAAGTGTTGCTCAAAATTATAGTACCGCCTGCACATATGCAGGTCTTGCTGAGTTGGGTGCACTAGGTATTGCCGTTGATCATGTGCATAACGAGGGCGTTTTATCAAGGGTGATTTTTCGAAATATGAGATCGAGCTTGCAAGGTCGGCTGGATTTGAAGTCTCCATTCTTGAGCAAGATGCCGAATTGGCCTACATCCACGGCAGTAAAAAAGATCATCAACGCAATAATGAAGCTTGTGTAGAGCATCTGAGTAGCCTGAACTATACAAAACCTAAAAATATACTGCAGGTTCGCACCAGGGCCATTTCACTTATGAGCAAATGCACGAGCAGCTCGATAAAATGGCTGAACTGTATCCGGAATTGGTATCCCAAAGAAAGCCCATCGATTCCTATTTAACAGAAGAAGGCCGGCCAATTGAATGGATCAAGATATCGGATCATCCCGATGAAGATGAAATTCACGAACCGCAGATGTTGTACACGGCTTTGCACCACGCAAGGGAGCCAATTAGTATGACTCAGATGATCTATTTCATGTGGTATATATTGGAACAGTACGCGGAAGATCCTGAGATCAAGCACTTGCTTGACAATGTAGAACTTTACTTTATTCCTTGTGTCAACCCAGATGGTTATCTCTACAATCAGCAGGTGAGGCCCGAAGGCGGAGGTCTCTGGCGTAAAAATCGCCGGAATAATGGAGATGGAACCTTTGGTGTTGATCTGAATCGAAATTATGGTCATGAATGGGGACATGACAACGCGGGTTCATCGGGTGCCAGCCATTCGGAAGTATACCGTGGCCCAGCTCCTTTTTCTGAACCTGAGACTCAGGCAGTTCGTGCCTTTGTATTGGACCATGATTTTAAGTTGGCACTTAACTATCATAGTTGGGGCGGTTATTTGATTTATCCATTTGGTTATACCCCTCAACCTGCCGAAGATGTGGATGTCTTTAGGCAGCTCGGAAATTTGTTGACCAGCGAAAACCGTTACGTATATGGTACCGGACTGGAAACGGTTGCTTATCCCACTAATGGAGATGCGGACGACTGGATGTATGGCAGTCACGACGATAAGGAAAGTATTTTTTCAATGACCCCGGAAGTTGGCACGGAAGAGCATAGTTTTTGGCCAGATGCGGAAGACGTAGAGGACCTTTGTCAACTAACGCTTAATCAAAATTTGAAAGCAGCTTTTTTTCTGCTTAATTCAGCTCTGGTGTTTGATGAATCAGAAAGCTATTTGACCAGCAGGCAGGGAAGCCTTCCCTTTTCACTGACCAAATTAGGTTTTGAAGAAGTCGCATTTGCGTTGACTTTTAAAGCGATTACCGAAAATATTGAGTTTGATAATCCTTCAAAACTTTATATCATTAATCTTTTCGGAAATCAGGCGGATGAACTTGATTATCGTTTGTCTCCCAATATCCAGGATGGTGAGCGCATCAAATTCGCGTGTACCGTTGACAATGGTTCGTACAGCAGAACCGATACTTTTATCAAGTATTTTCGCGAACCAAGATTTGCAATGAATAATGAAGGGGATAAATCCATTTGGGAAACGAATACTTTGCTGGCTCAATGGGATGAGACTGACAAGTTATTTGCAAGTGCACCAACTAGCCTGACAGACAGCCCCAATGGCAATACCATACCTTATACAACCAATTATCTTACTTTAAAAAATCCGGTGCCGATTCTGAACGGTGATTCGGCCGTTTTGACCTTTCGAGGTTATTGGGATATTCAAAATCAGTTTGATTATTTAATGGTAGAAATATCGACAAACGATAAGAATTTCAGTCCACTTTGTGGAAAATATTCTGTGGCAGGTAATTTAAATATTAATCGTGATTTACCGATTTATACCGGCCGCCAGTTAAATTGGATTATCGAGCGAATAGATTTGTCGGCTTATGTCGGTGAAGAAGTCACTTTACGCTTCACTATGTCGTCGACCAAGGATGACACCCGTGATGGAATTTACCTTGACGATATCCGAATATTGGAATTTAACCAGGGGGATATTACAGGTACAAGAAATATCACTCAGGAGAGTTTTGAAAGTCAAATTTTTCCCAATCCTGCCAACCACCAGATCGCCTTTCAAACTAGCGATCTGGACCAAAGAATTGGATATTCTTTTGTGGAAATCATCGATCAATTGGGTGTGAAGCTAACCCGACAGAATTTAAAATCCATTACCTCCATTGACATTTCTGGATGGGCACCTGGGCTTTATTTTTACCGGTTGGTCGACCATACAGGTAAACCCACAACAGTTAAGAAATTAGTGATTAGCCGCTGATAGCAGTCAAAATCAATGCACCCCGGCATCAGATTCCATACGCGATCCCAAGACTAGCCGGAATCGTTCTATTTTTATTGTCTCCTGAATTCGTCACTGAATTTAATTCTAAGAATGCTCTCAAGTCTGCATTGAGCCAGATTCGCTTATTCAATCTGTGATTAAATCCCAAGCCACCGACCATATCCAGCGTAGAAGAACGATTCTGGCTTTTGATATCAGTGTCATTTGATGTAGCCGATAGTAAAAATCCCGGGGCAAGACCTACAAATATTTTCGGACGAAAAGCTTCACCCAATTTTCCGAAAAAGCTATTATAGAGTACAGGAATCTTCAAATAATTTAAAGCTATTTTCTGACTTCCTGTCTTATAGCCTTCACCTGAATACAGTAAATCGACGGTTATACCTGATTTTTCATTGATGCTGTATGTGGAGGTAATACCGGCAGCCAGTCCAGTGAGTGTTTTCGAAGCGGAGGAATTGATATTTGCAAAATTGACTCCGACACGTGGCCCGATGGAAAATCGGTTTTCCAACTGAGCGAATAGACTAGATGAGAACAGCAGAAAAAGAAAACTTAAAATGGGAACATTTTTCATAATGGTAGTTGATTGCTTTGTTGTTTTGTTGTTATTGGCGAGAGCCGCCATTTAGTTGATTGGAATAGGATGTTTAATTTTATACTTCAGGAACCTCACCTTTTTTCGCATCTCGAATTAATTTTTTATTCGCGATGATGGTGAGTTCGACCCGACGGTTTTTGTCGGCCGGTTTCGGTTTCATTAGCCGCAACGGGATCATTTTCTCCCATACCCTCCGGACGAAGTCGTTTTGCAGTAACTGACTGATCGATGAGGTATCTTTCGACTGCATTTGCCCGCCGATCTGACAATTGCAGATTGTAGACTTTTTCTCCGATGTTATCTGTGTGACCAAAGATTACCACATCGGTTTTATCATATTTCTTGAGGGTCTTGGCTAATTCGTCAAGGTTTGTTTTTGTCTCTGATTTCAATGCATCCGAGTCAAAATCAAATAAAAGACCAGAATCAAAAGTGACTACAATTCCTTCTGCTACACGTTCGATTTTAGCTCCCCGGAGATCTTTTCGTATTTCTTCGGCTTGTTTATCCATATCATCTCCTACCAGGCCGCCGGCGATACCTCCAATGCTGGCACCGAGGACCATGGCAACAGCACGGTTCTTTTTGCCGAGAAGAGCACCGGTTGCGGCACCCACAGTAGCACCAATGCTGGCACCCTGGGTTCGCTTGGAGGAGTTGCACGAAGGCATAATAATGACACTTGCAATTACCAGCACGCAAAGAGAGATGGCTTTAAGAGTGCGCATTCTATATTTTAATGGGAGCCTTATCATAGCACAATTTTTTGAGAAATCTGTTATAAGACCGTGTGCATGCTGAATAGGTTCGATAGGATCTTCGCCACAATGCATAAAGGATGAATGTTTTCAAACGAATTTTGTCACAAATGATGAGCAAAAGCATTCTGAGCTAAAAGGAGGGTCATCTTTTGCTTGAGTTTTGTTAAGTATTCTTGCATGATTATCCACATTCCTAAAATGGTAGGAGTATGTTAATAGAAAGGAGAAAATTTATAGCAAATTCAGGCAAAGTGGCTTTAGCTACCCTGGTTCCGTCGACCTCATTATTCCGTTTTGGTAAGAGCCCCGCTGATAGGTGAATATTGGGGTGATCGGTACCGGTAGTAGGGGTAGTTGGCTCATCAAATTGCTAAAAGATATTCCCAATGCATCGGTGATTGCCTGTTGTGACGTCATGCCCAACCGTCTGGATCAGGGTATAAAATTAGCTAAACCTGAATGCAAGGGATATTCGGCCTATCGCAAACTACTTGATAACAAGAATATTGATGCGGTTATCATCGCTTCTCCTTTGTCGATGCACTTTGATATGGTTCGTGATGCCATAAGTGCAGGTAAGCATGTTTACTGCGAAAAAACAATGTGTTTTACTCCGGAGCAATCAATAGGTCTCGAGGGGATATTGAAAAATTCAAATTTGGTATTTCAGGTAGGAGATCAACATCGATACAATCCTCTCTACAACCAAATCAAAGGGATCATCCACAGTGAGGATTTCGGTGCATTAAGTCATATTGAATGTTACTGGAACCGGAATGGTGATTGGCGCCGCCCGGTCGATGATCCCAAATGGGAGCGGATGATCAATTGGCGGATGTACCGTGAGTATTCAGGGGGCCTGATGGCGGAGCTGTCATCGCACCAGATAGATATTGTCAATTGGATCGTAGAAGATCTGCCTGAGTCGGTATCGGGATATGGTGGCATTGATTACTGGAAGGATGGAAGAGAGACTTTTGACCATGTACATAGTGTCTTTAAATACCACAATGGTGTTCAGGCCTCATACACCTGTCTGACCACCAATGCACATATGGGATATCAAATGCCTCTTTATGGAAAGAATGCTACAGTACAGGTCACCGGTGAGCAGGGACATAAGGCTTTTATGTATGTTGAGCCGGCCTGGATCAACGGCATGAAAAACCCGGCGAAGTTGATGGTGTTTCAGGGGCCACAGTCAAAGTTTGGGAAGCAGGAAAACCTATGCCTATTCTGGCTAGAGACGGTCCGGAAGATGATGCTGAACCCACGGGCAAGGCACTCGAAAGTTTTGCCGATTGCATTCGCGAAAATAAACTACCCCTTTCGAATTATGAAAATGGAAAAAGTTCCGCGATCTGTGTGGCTAAAGCCAACGAAGCGATGCGAGAGGAGGCAATGATGGATTTGAAGAAAGCTTATTTGATGGGTTAGGTGAACAAATTGAATTTGAACGAGAAATGTCATCCTTATTGAACTGGAAACTTTGAGTGGGCAGGCTTGTACCAAAGTATTCTCTGATGTGGATAAATCTCACAGGGAAACAAGCACAAGTCTTGACAAAGGTCCAATGGCCCTTTGAACGAGATGACCGCCAAGCGGACGGGAGAGCCATCGATCTTCAAACGGAATGGGACGAAGTTCCAGGTGACCTTTTTGTAAAATGATCATGAAGCGTCGGGAATACCATCAGTCCATAGGTTAAATCCCCGCTTTAGTAATAATTCATGAGATGTCGTAAAACGGCTTCCAGAGAATTCAAATTGAAGCACTGGCTTTGGTTGGTTTGCAAGTAGCCCAAATGACGATCCAAGGAGTTCCTTTTTTGGTGACTTTTTCGTAAGGCGCATTGTGTTTTTTCAATCGGGAATCAAGGTCATTAGTGGCCCCAATATAAAAACGATTTAAGGAAGTGGAATAAAGAATATAGGTAAAAACATTCAAAGTGAAGAGTTGAGATGAGATGAAAAAAAAGCCTGATAATCTTTCGACTATCAGGCTTACCTAGTAGCGGAGGCAGGACTTGAACCTACGACCTTCGGGTTATGCGTACCAACTACAACTTTCGTTGCCTCATTTTGTGAGTTTGTGGTCTGGACTTTCTCTTCACCATTTCTTTCGAATTTAGGTGTCTGCCATTAAGTCTCTACACCTTTCCCATTAAAATAGGACTTGGCTCGGGATTGCCATACTAAAGGTTTCCCCGAATTTGACAGATTATCACTCCGGTGTTTCCACCGAAGCAGCCCGGGATGAAATTTGCTCCCATGCCTCACGAAAAACTGAAGATTTCGGTTTTCGTTGACGCTTGGTTGATTCGACTAAGTGTATTTCCGAACCATAACTTATAAATACTTCAGATGGCATCACATAGAACACGTTTATATCCTCTATGTAAATAATTGCAAAATCAAAATCTGAATGAACATAATTGACTTTTATGATTTGCCTTCTATTGGCCTTTGTCCTTCGGTTGTCAACCACATAGTTTTCTTTTGCGGTATCATACCAGGCACTTTTTACCTGTATTCGGAACAAAAATCCAGTCAAATCAAAATCAGATCATAAGGACTTCGATCACCAATCGGTCTGGAGACAGCCCAACCAAGCTTCATTGCTTTTAAGACAACCGCTTGCTCAGCAATATCTCCTTTCTGTTTGGTATCTTTCATTCTAAGTCAAATTTCATCGAATGAGCCCGACGAGCTACCAACTGCTCCACTCCGCGATGTTTCTTTACCCTTTCTCTTCTGAAGGGATGGCAAATATATAACTTTTTTTCGATTGAAAACTTTCGGAATGATATTCTTGAAAAATAGAAGATCGATCATCCTCTGCTGGATTATTTGGATTAGAAAGACGATATTCGAAATTTCAAATACAACAACATGCGTAGTTTGAATCTAAAATTGATTTTATCCCTGGTTTTCAATAGTCTGGCATTTTCGATGTTGGCCCAAACCGGCATCACGGGTGCTTGGGAATATATGGAAGAGGGTAACAAAATAGTGAGTATCATCACTCCAGATTATTTTGCCGTGACCTTCTACGAACCAGATCAGTTTGTAAGCACCTTTGGAGGTTCCTGGGAAAAAGCGGGAGCTGAGTCGGTAAGTGTGACCATCGAATGGGATAGCCGGGATTCTACGAATGTTGGAAATTCGTCGAAGATTCCTCTTACTGTCAGGGGAGATAAAATGATCATTGATGGTTATACATTGTCAAGAATCGACGACGGTAATCCTGGTGCACTCAACGATGCTTGGTTAATGACCGGTCGTAAACAAAACGGTAGTGGAGAGATGCAGACCCGTCAAAATGGGCCCAGAAAGACCATGAAGATTCTATCGGGTACACGCTTTCAATGGATTGCCTATAATACCGAAACCAAACAGTTTTCAGGGACTGGTGGCGGCACCTATAGCACTGTCGATGGAAAATACACTGAAAATATTGAATTCTTCTCCCGCGATAGCAGTAGGGTAGGGGCCTCTTTGCCTTTTGATTATCAAATTGTTGACGGTGCCTGGCATCATTCCGGAAGTAGCAGCCGCGGAGAGCCGATATATGAAGTATGGAGTTCTAGGTCGACTTTGGAGTAAGCCCGGATCAGTAAGCCTGAAATGATCGCTGAGCCGAATAGCGAGTTCTCTCTTGAATTAGATTTGAATACCCAAGTTAGTTTTGGACATCAACGACACGCGGTGCGATATATTCAGCAGCACTAAGGATTCGAAGCCCAAAAATACTGCCCACTGATGACTGCCAACTGAATCTCCCGTCTTTCGCCAATAATTAGAATCATTAATTAAACTAACCCTATGATTCTGACATTTGCCTCCGGGAGTCAGATTTGAAAACATAGCTAATCATCGCTGGCTCGACACCAGTGTCAAATACTCAAGTTATTTTGGGTTTCACCAGACTGCGAACGGCCTACTGAATGACTGCCAACTAACTCTACCCATCTTCACCTATATTTAGGATCTTAATCTCGACCCTTTGATTTTGACGTCTGCCCTCTGGAGTTAGATTCGAATACATGGGTTGACGTTTGCCGTAGCCCCGGTAGTAGACTCTTTCACCGGCAACACCACGCTGAACGATATATTCAGCAACTGATTTTGCTCTGGAGGTGGATAGCTTATCACAAAACTCATCTGGAGGAACGTTATTGGTATGACCTTCGATGCGTATCACTACCCCGGGATTGTCTTTGAGAAACTCATAGACCTCATCAAGGATAGGTTCCGCAGTTTCGTTCAGATTCGTACTATCTGCATCAAACTGCAGCATCTGCATTTGTACGACCTGACCACTTCTCAACCGGTTCAGGGAGAGTTGCGGCAGTATTTTTTGCTTGGTCTCAAAGGTCACTATTGTCTGGCAGCCACTACCATCGGTGATCGTGACCTGGTGTTCACCCATCGAAAGATTTTCGGCTTTGTCTCCTGTAAACTGATTGTCCCAAAGATATTGATAAGTACCGCTACCTCCATTAGCCTTTACCTGCGCTCTACCATCTTTGCTGGCTTGATCAGTCACCCCTCTTTGCTCAATAATCTCAGCGGTCAATGCTTCTGGTTCAACTATATCGATACTTGCACTGGCTACATTGCCAGCGGCATCGGTGACAGTCAAGGAATAAGTACCACCGCCCAGCCCCGAAGCTTTTTCTCCCTGCACATCATTTTTATTCCAGGTATAGACAAAAGGACTTTTACCTCCCCGTACCAGTGACGCAACACTGGCCTCTTTTTGTCCCTGGCATTTTAATTCATTGGTAAGATTGAGTACCAAAGACATTTCGGAAATGTTTTCCGTAATCTCTACCGAAGCTGAAGCCTGACAACCTGCTTCATCGGTCACCATCACGGTATGGTTACCGGGAGGTAGTTTTGTGGCTTCCCGGGTAGTTTCTCCATTGCTCCAGGCATAGGTATGTTTTCCCATACCTCCGGTGGAGCGTACCGACGCCCGGCCATCTGTATTATTTGCGGTAGCCGCAGCATTGACCGATGCTTCAATCGCAATTGGTTGCAATGTCTCCACATTGATCGAGGAATTTACTGATGCACCACGGCTATCGGAGACAGTCAGATAATAGACCCCTCCAGTTAGTTGTGTAGCTGTCTCACCTTGGATATTTGTATCACTCCATTGATAAGTATAGGGGCCAACTCCACCAATGACAGATGCTTTGGCGCTATTACCGCCATCTCCAGCACATTTGCTCTTAGAAGTTTGTTGGAGATTTAGGGCTAATTCGGCTATTTCCTGAGTTATTGCAACAGTGGCCGTTGCTGTGCATCCATTTTGATCAGTGATGGTCACTGAGTGATTTCCCGAGGATAAGTCTTGTGCCCGGGCTTTTGTCTCACCGTTGTCCCATTGATATTTTAGCCTTGCATTGCTTCCCGTCACTTCGACAAGGCTTGAACCACCTTTACCTTCCAGGTCTGCCGCCTTGATCTGTGAAGCAACTGCCTTCATGACTTCAATTTCGGAGAGATTGACGGAAGCTTGGACCGTATTTTTAGCAGCGTCAGTTACCGTTGCGAAGTAGGTGCCTGGTTTCAGACCCGATGCAGTTGTTCCGCTTATTGTCGGGTCGTTCCAGGCAACTGTATAGGGCTCTATCCCTCCCTGAATAGTAATTTCAATGGCATGTACGGAGCTCTGGGCGCATTTATCATCTCTCCTATACGGTTGATGTTTGCTGCTAAAACGGCAGCATCGCGAGTGATCTCAACCGAAGCTTCCGCCTTACAACCATTCACATCGGTGACAGTAAGTTGATGAGTTCCGGCCTCTAGTCGCTCGGCTTGAGGACCATTTTCACCATTGTCCCAAAGAAAAGTGAATTTCGGCTTGCCGCCTTCGACAGTGGCTAGAGCACCTCCTCTCTTTTGGTCAGTATGAGGGCGGTTTTGAACCACCGATAGTTTTAATCTTGAGTCTGGCACCACTCCCTCGGCCGGTTTGGACTGCCCCCGACTGTCAGTTACAGTGACAATATAGGAACCGACACTGAGGTTTTGAGGATTCTCACCAGTGAGCCCCTGATCCCATTGATAGGTATAAGGAGGCTGACCACCTTTAATTTTAACGACCAATGAGGCATCGTTGACAGTGGGATCGCAGGAAAGCACATTGTCCAGAAGGCAAGTCACTGTCATGGCAGATTCTTTCTCAATCACGTAGAGACCTTTGTCCTGGGTGCCCACCCAAACCGCCCCCTCCGGGTCGACTGCAATGCAGTTTACATCATTACTGGTGAAATAATCTCCCCCATCAAAAACTTTATATTTATTATTATCTACATCGAGCATGGTGAGGTATTCGGAAGCAATCCAGAGCTTTCCTTCACGATCAAAGGCAATATCCTTGATGGCTCCACTGATTTTATCTGAATCAATTTCGACACTTCTCCATTCTTCTTTTTCATTAACCACCCAGATTAAATCTTCGGCCAGGAGCCATACCTCTTTACCTCTGTTTGCAACCGCCTGAAACCGGAAGTAGCGTTCCTCCAGTCCCCACCTTCCATCACGGCCTACGATCACACCTTCATTAGTGCCCATAAAATGGCGGTCATCGTCACCATCAACATAGATCATATTAATGGTATTTGACCGCAACTTAGGCATCCTCTTATTGATCTCCTTAATTACTTTTAGATTTGGCTGAGTACGAAACAGAAAGATCCCTGATTCTGAGGTACCAATCCATAAGTGATCTTGGATCTCGTTGTAATAGCCAGCAGTGATCTTATTGGAACCAGTTAAAATTCCGTCCAATTCGTCATTGATAGCCCCCTTCAGCCAGCGGATATCCTTATTGCCGTTCGGATATTGCAGCAATGTTTCTTCGGCGCTGCCAACGATAACCGTAGTAGCAAGGTCAGCAGCATGTACCTGCCATAGTCCTTCGGAATTGCTCACCCATTTCTCGCCCTCCTTATCGACATAAATATTATAGACGGGAGCATCGGGATTGATGGCCGACGCACGCTCGACACGCATCGCTTCTTCCTGAGCAAAAAGAGTAAAAATGGAAAGGGGCAGGGCGAATAGGAGTGAAAGAGATCGAATCATCGAAAAAAAGCTGTTTTAAGTAGTGCTTACCGCGACAATGAACATGAACTAAGATTACTAAACAACAATAATAACGCCAAGGCGACGAATGTTCGTGCCAAAGTTCAAATTGGTGCTAAGACTCACGATGAGATTAGCTTTTCGATGCGGAACCATCTTGTTTAGCAAAAACTTTACGAAGTATGTCAGATGATCGTTGACCGACATCGGTTCGAATTCCTTCCTCTTTCTTTTCAATCAGGCTAAAAACTCCGTGTAGAGAACGATTCGTTACATGATCATCCAAATCCGGGTTGGTTTTTTTAACCAGTGGTATCTTATTGTAAGCAGTAACGGCATCCTTCCAGAGACTTCGAGCGTTTACCTCGTCTAGTGCAGCTGCAATGACGGGCCGGAATTCGTCATAAAGGGCCTGTTGAGTGGTGCGTTGCAGATACTGGGTGGCGGCGTCTTTTTCGCCCATAAGGATGTTTGTCACATCTTTGAAAGTTAGGCCCTTAATAGCGGCTAAAAAAATTGGTTTTGCTTTTTTAGCGGCCAATTCAGCGGCCCGGTTCATCCGTTCCACCAGATTGGTTTCCAGATCTCCAAAACCCGGTAACTGCGAAAGTTTACTAACAATTTGTTGAGCTTCTTCAGGTAATGCTATTTTATAGACCGATTTATAGAATCCGTTCTCGGCAGATAAGAAATCGACGGCATCACCCGTACCCAGATTTAGGGCTTCTTTCAGACCCATTCCCATCTCATCATCAGACAAACCTTCTCCTGACAAGACTTTTTTGGCTTTGTCCATCAGATTACCCAGTTTTTGGGCATGAAGCATGGGTGTGATCAAAAGGGAAACAATCATTATGGCTAGAATTCTCATATTAATATGCTTTGCGTTTAGCTGATTAACGCATTACAGCTCCAGCTAGTTTGGTTTTCAAGTCGTTTATTTCGTAAAAGAGCCGCTATTTACCCTGATTTAACCTTTCTTTAGCTTTTGGATGATTGCTCTTTCGTGGTCCAGGAGCCATTTTTTTCGCCAAATACCGCCACCATAACCGGTCATAGACCCATCTGATCCAATCACCCGGTGGCAGGGAATAATGATTGCAATCCGGTTGTCACCATTGGCTTTGGCAACTGCTCTTACTGCATTAGCCTTACCATATAGGCTGGCTTGGGTTGCGTATGAACGGGTAGATCCGGCAGGAATCTCCAGGAGTTGCTGCCATACTTTTCTTTGGAATTCGGTACCCGGAAAATCGATGGCCAAGTCAAATTCGACCCTTTCACCTTCAAAGTACTCTTTAAGTTGATTGACCAAAGCAACTAAGTGGACATTGTTGCCTGGAACAAACTCTGCCTGGAAATATTGTTTGAGTTTTTTAATCTGGGTCTCAAGCATGCGACGATCGGTAAATTCAAGCAATACGATACCTTGTTCGCTTGCACCTGCTATCATTGCTCCTAAGGGCGTATTGACCCTGGAGATGGTAATGATATTTTGAAGAATACTCCTATTCGGTGAAAACCCTAGTGATTTTTTAAACGCTTCTCCAAATCCGCTCAGCGATTCATAGCCGGATTCGTAAGCCGTATCCGTAATTCTGTGGCCTTTCTGGAGTCTTCCGAAGGCGTGGTTCAGCCGCACAAATCGTTGATAGGCGTGAAAGGTCAGTCCATGATTTTTCGCAAACCATCGGCGTACTTTTACTGGATCCAGATCCCTTGAGCGTAGATCAGAATCCTTGAGATTTTGAGTAGGATTTTCGTGCACTTCCTTGAGAAGTTGGTTTACCCAGACCGGCATTTCTCCCCATGATTGCATCGGTTTACAGATCTTGCACGCCCGGTATCCGTGGTCTAAGGCGGCTTTTGTGGTCCCAAAGAATTCTGTATTATCTCTTTTTGGTTTTCGGGCTCGACAGGTCGGTCGGCAGAAGATACCTGTGGTCTTTACTCCCACGTAAAATACACCTTCGTAGGTGGAATCCCGGTTGACTAAGGCCACATACATCTCCTGAGCATCAGGTAGTACACTCTGTGTCATAAAATAATAATTTGAACTCTACAAAGATCAACTTCATGACCAAAAGAGTCAACCGGAAAATGGACAAGTATTTTTGACGAATCTATTTAGCCAACTTGACTCTCAATAGAAACATGTCGGCAGTAATGTAGAGGTAATTTTCGCCTGAATCAAAGGCACAATTGGCAGTCGCTTGTCCGGTTTTGATTTTACCCAAAACTTTCCCTGTTGGAGAAAAGACCCAAACTCCTCCCGGAGCAGTTGCGAAAATAGCTCCTGAGCTATGAGTCTTCAGACCATCTGGCAACCCTTTCTCCTTACCGGCCAGGTTGGTTACATCATAAAAGATCCGCCCATCTGTCAGTTGATCATCGACCAATGTATATGCCATCCAAATAGCCTTCTCAGGATCGCTACTTGCCACATATAATGTTTTCTCGTCGGGTGAAAAAAGCAATTCCATTCGGCCGGGTGATACTATCTAGGAGTAGTTCGGCCTGGGTTGATCCGGCTTTTACCCGGAACACTCCCTGAAAAGGAATTTCTTTTGCAGGATCATTGACGTTGCCTTCTAACCCATAAGGGGGATCGGTAAAATACAGGTCGCCTGCCTTGTTGTATGTGGCGTCATTCGGGCTGTTAAATCGTTTTCCTTGATAGCGGTCAACAATCGTTTCAAAATTCGGTTGTGGATTGCTAAGATCACTATTTAGTCTCGCCATTCTCCGGTCACCATGTTGGCACAAAACCAATCTGCCTTGACTGTCAATCAGCAGTCCGTTGGACCCGGGCTCACCCACCCGCTCTATAATTCCGGTATATCCAGCCGGTTTCAGATACAGACTCGCACCTTCTCCTTCTTTCCATTTAAAAATGGAGTTTCTTGGGATATCACTAAATAGCAGCATGTTCTGCGAAGGAACCCATACGGGGCCTTCCGTCCACTCGTACCCTTCTGACAATACTTCAATGGTTGAGTTTATCGGGAGTAGGGCATCCAAAGCCGGATCCAGACGTTCAATGCTCCCAAAAGTATCTTGAGGCATACCTGCCTGAGCATCATTGTCCGGTTGAGTGGGTTTCGACTGACATGCTAAACAAAAAATAATCAGCAAAAGGAATGGTGCGTTTCTCATGATCCACCTGGTTTTTCACTAAAGTTACCGAATTGTCAAGAATACTAACCTCATGATTAAGCCAAAAAAAAAGAGCACTTTTTTGGGGTGCTCTTTTTCGGATGATGAAAGCTAAAAACTCTACTGCCGGACCACAGCTAGTCGCGTGATCGCTTTATAGGGATCTTTTTCGTAGTCTCGATAAACGCCTTTTTCATAAAGATACTTACCCAGATCAGGTACACTTTCTTTTAGTGTTTCACTCCTACTTTTTCCATCTTTACCGCGGTACTCGAGTACCAAATAGATCGAATAATTGGGAATGAAAATTGACTGGGGGTAAAATCCCAATTTCTTATAGTCGTAGTCTCCTGGTACTTTACCTGCATACTTGCCGTCAAAGTACTTATATTGTGTGAAGACAATGTAACCTCCATTTCGATATTTATTGTACCAGTTTTGATTTTTGTAATCGTCGTGTTTGCCCGTAGTCCCTCCACCTACACTGATTTTTCGGATTTCGAAATATTGGACGTAATTCCAGCCATCATTCTTATTTTGTACATTCCATCTGCTGAAATGAGATTTAAGGTCTGAAATTTTTCCGGCACAAGTGTAATTTTCATCCTGGCCGGTTTTGCTTTTATATACCCAATACACTTCATAATTATCCGGACATTCCAGGCTCCAAAATTTGTATTTCAAATCTTTGGGATAATATTTCTTCCCTGGCATATAGCCTTCGTAATTCTGGCCATAATTTCTTTCCTGCCATGTTACGCAATGTCCCTTTTTTAGGATTTCCTGGTAATTGCCGTTGCTGTGGTTATTGTTATTAGCATGGGCTCCATTGTTGGCGTAGTTATCATTTCCTTCGCAATAAAAAGCGGCTTTATAGATATTTTTCCAGCCACCCTGGTAGCCGTATTTGAGATTACCCCATTTTTTCATTTCATATTTGAGATCTTTTACATCTCCACACAATACTTTCTCACCTTTTTTACCATCTTTATAATAATAGTAAAATTTGACACAGCAATTGCTTTTCCAGGAATAGTAGTTCCAATCATGGCAATTGTCATATTCTCCGGGAGACATCATCTTTTTCCCTCCTTTATAATTATTGGAGCTATAACAGGCCCACTCGTCGTTGAATGTATCGGCACTGAGAGCTCCTGGTAGGGATAATCCGATAATTAGGGTTAAAATGAAAGCACTTATTTGTTTCATGATTTTGGTGTTTGTCAATGAATAATTTTATAAATATTGTTCCCGTAGCAAATGTAAAAAGGCAAGACTCGACACAGCTCACCCATTCGGGTGATTTTAAGGGTCATCTGAAAATTTTATAGATTTTGAATCGACTTTACCGGCCCATAGAATCGGATTTTAATTAAAGTCGTAGAATGTAAATTCTGCTTTCTCGTTTCGTGTGAGAGGAAGTCCGTTACTGTGTAGCTGGACAAAATCTTCATCAACGATCGGCTAGGAAAAAATCAATTGAATCAGCTCGGTTATCGTGACTGTCACTAGGAGGCTATTGAAATACTCACCTTGCGCTGATTAATAGAAAATAAACTCCTACTTTAATTTAATTTAACATGATGCAGCCGTTCTCGCCGTTCCTGGTTTTGTTAATCCTTAGTCAGTTACAACCTCCGGTAGCTTCCTTCGTCTCGCCGCACCAGAAACGACGATTTACGGCTTCAGCATCAAGTTGCGTAGTTAAACACCCTCCTAGCTCGAAGGATGCTATCTTGTAATCTCTTTTTGGGGATGTCAAAATGGGATTAGCGAATGATCATAAAATCACCCCGGATGCGTTGTTCATAACCTCGTTGAAAACGAATGTGGGCCAGGTACATGAATACCTGCGGTGCGATGACTTGTGTCATGATGTCGGTCAATTCAGGGACTTCTATATTACTCGCCAGATTCAATCCTCTATATATCAGGATTCCCTTATGGTCATAGATTTCCAATGATACAATTTCTTCAACCAGATTAAGACCGTCATAAATGATAAAATCATCATTAATATCATCCCCATTTGGGGTGAATGCATTAGGGATATAGATCAGATTTTGTTGTGTTACTGTTATTCTTACCGAGTGCTCAAATCTGCACCCGTCCGGATCAATCAGTTCAAAGATGAACAGACCGGACTCTTCCGGGGCGATTTCATGCTCCAAGCACTGTTCGCAGACGATACCTTCGCGAGTACGCCAGTGGTATTTTAATCCGTTGGTATTTCCTTTAACGGTGGCAGTCAACTTGATTGCTTGGCCCCTTTTGAGAATAGTATCAGCGGTTACTTTGATAAAATCGCCATCAGTGACGGTAAAGTCTTCTTCATATGAGCATCCCTTTGCATCTTCTAGCCTCAACTGGTGCAAGCCACCGGTCATCGAAAGAGGCAAATTCGGATCAACTATTTGCTGATCGACATAAAAGACATAAGGAGCTGTGCCACCGGAGACTGCTCCAATATCGAGTGATGTAGCACCTTCTTCACATAACGACCGTTTTAGACTGTAAGAAACCGAGCGGATGTTATTGATATTGATTGTGAAGGTATCTAGTACTGTGCAATAATCATCTTTTACCTCCACCCGGTATTCACCTGGTGCCAATTGGTCAATTTGATTAGATGAACCAACATCGGGTACACTCCAGAGATAAGTGGCATTTCCACGAAGATGAGCAGGTTGAATCCGAATAGTGCCAGAGAGACTATCACAACCGGATGATTTTATTTCGGCTTCGATTTCCAGCTGACAAACATCCGAGGGAAGGATCTCTATCGAATCAACCAGGGTGCATCCCTTTTGATCGACTACCGTCACCTGGTAATTGCCTGGATTTAGATTTTGCAAATAGTCGCTTTTTGCCCCGTTACTCCACTGATAGGTATATTCCGGACTTCCTCCATAAACTGTTGTCTGCACACTACCGTCGGAAATTCCTGGAGTTGATTGATGGGTTATTTCGAATTCAAACTCAAGAGGATCAGGTTCGGTTACTACAAAAGGCCAGGTATGCCTGCATTGGTCTTCATCGGTTATTGTTACGCTGTATAAACCTGCGCTCAAATTTTCCAATACATTTCCCCGCAAAGTGGTATCAATGGACCATTGAATTTTGACCGGGAATGCCAAAGTGGTGATATCCAGTCTGGCATTCCCGGTTGATTCTCCAAAACAATGGACCGATCTAACCGATACATTGCTTAGAAGTGTACAATTGGCCGGATTGATCATAGTAGACCGAACATCCTGACAACCATGGGCATCCGTCAGGGTGATGATATAGGTGCCCGGTTTGAGATTGCTTACACTATCTGCGGTCTCTCCGGTATTCCAACTGAAGAAGTAAGGTGCCGTACCTCCGATGGGGGTCACCGCGATGTACCCATCTTTGGCACCGAGCGCTGTTTCATTTTCGGCTCTGAAGGCAATACGTAATGACTGAGGCTCTTCGATCGAAAAAGGTAAATTAAGTAAACATTCATCTGCATCCGTAACCGTTAGTGAGTAATCTCCGGTTTTTAGTTTTTCGGCAGAAAGAAGGTGAAGCGAGGTGTCATGCGACCAGCTAATGTAATATGGTGTTGTACCGCTAAGGATGTTTAAGGTCGCGCGCCCATCATTTTTCCCGGCACATGAAACTGAATCCAACTCCAATTCACCAACCAGATTGCAATCCATGACTTGAAGAGTGACCGAATCTTCCTGGATGCAACTATGATGATCGGTGACAGTTAATGCATAACTGCCGGTATCAAGATTGGTTATGATTGCTGTGGTGTCGCCGGTAGACCAGGCATATTGGTATGGTAGTGTACCACCTGTAACGGAGGCACTTAGCAGACCGTCTGTAAGAGTAGTTGATGAGGGCTGTGTTAGGTCAATTTCGAGGGAAATAGGTTGAGGTGTCCCAACGTCTGTCATTGCGGACGAAATGCAGCCTTTAGCATCACGGACGATCACGCTGTAATGGCCCGCGGGCAAATCCGAGGCAATGGAATCAACCAGCGTTGAATCTTGACTCCATCGATAGGTAACTGGTGCCAAAGCACCCGAATGGACCACCTGAATAGATCCATCATTCGAATCATAGCATGATAAATGACCTTTAATTAGATCTATTTCAAGATCACAATCGATACCGGTGATGACGCTGTCTGACATGGTCGTACAACCATGCGAGTCGGAGGTTGTCACTGAATACGAACCAGGTGTAAGACCGGTCAGGATTGCACCTGATGAGTCGTTGCTCCAAAGATAGGTATAGGGCATAGACCCTCCGGTCGTATAGGCTTCGATACTGGCATCGCCCACTGAGGGGGACGACTCAGTGGTTACGATCAAATCAGTCACCAGGACATCTGGCTCAGAAATCCCGAAGGAGGTTACATCCTGGCATCCCGCGGCATCAGTAGTTGTTACCTCATAAGCGCCTGGTTTAAGACCACCAGCACTGGGTTGATTCAGTGTCGTATCGTGCGACCATTGAAAACTGACTGGTGCTAAGGCATTTGAGGCAATGATTTCCGCCACACCGTCTGCAAAACCAAAACAGCTGACCTGTTGAAGCTGGGTGTCGATTGAGATTGTGCAGTTCCCGGAGTTGAGGATCACCTGGGTCGAATCCGAACATCCATGATCATCGGTTAATCTTACGGAATAAATCCCGGGGCCCAGATTTTCAATTTTGGAAAGGATAATTCCATTGTTCCAGAGATAAAAGTAGGGTTTAGTTCCTCCAGAGGCGGTTACCGATACTTGACCATCTTTAGCTCCGGCACTACTCTCATGGGTAACTTGGGTATTAAGTTTCAAGCTTGTCGGGGCATGTAGGTCTACAAAGTCCTGATTGCTACACCCCAGCGCGTCTTTTACCTCAATCCGGTAGGTTCCGGCTGGAAGATCCGTGAGATTTTCTTTGTCATCGAAGTCATCCACACCATCAATATCCCAGTCTATTTTAATAGGAGCGGTTCCTCCGGATATGGTAGTACGGATGGTTCCATCATTGCTGCCACTGCAAAGCGGATCCTCTGGATCCAGCGTTATTGCCGGTAACCTGCCAACCTGGATATCCCGTTTTGCAGCAGAGCCACATTGATTGGCCAGTGGAGTAAAAGTGAGTTGAATGCTTTCCGTAATGCCGGTTGGATCAAAGTGATTATTTGTGACACCAGGTCCAGACCAATTGCCGAGAATCTGATCCTGTTCAGTAGGTAGTTGGAGTGGCAAGGCATCCTCACAGATGGTAGGGAGAGGATCTAAGTCAGGAGAAATGAGCTCAAATATTTCGATCTGTTTGGAGACATCCATGGCACACTGACCCGAGCCGACTTCAAATTGCAAAGTTACCTTTCCACTTAATCCAAGCGGATGGAAAACATTGTTGGAAATGCCGGGTCCGGACCAACTACCCTCACTACCGTCCTGAAGAGGATCAAGAATGACTGGATTTTCATTTTCGCATAGATTACCTATCGATTGGATTGAAGGGATGGTAACCGGAATGACCTCAATCGAGGTTTGATTCGATCCGGCGCACTGACCTGGATCGGGTGTGAAAGTCAGGGCTATTTGACCTGATAACCCCTGGGGATTAAATCGATTGTTTATAATGCCATCTCCTGACCAACTTCCCGTGATTCCATTTTGCACAGATGGCAGATTTATATCATCGAGGGCACAGATAGGATTAAGGGGCACCAGCACTGGAATGGTGGGAATTTTGACCATTATTGAAGTCGAATTTGGCAAAGCACATTGATCTGAATCAGGTGTGAATGTTAGGTTGACCAAACCATTGAGGCCAGCTGGACTAAAGCTCATGCCATCGCTGATTCCCGGCCCTGACCAGGTGCCATTGACACCATCCTGTTGAAGTTGCGGGGTATAAGGATTATCAGTTTGACAAATCACAGGCAAAACATCAAGATCTGGGATAGCAGGTCCAGACGAGGGTTCACTCACTTGAATATCCATTAGAATGTCCTGACATCCCGGGGCGGCATCGTCAGAAACAGTGACCGAGTAACTAC
This sequence comes from Saprospiraceae bacterium, assembly GCA_016711125.1. Lineage (GTDB taxonomy): Bacteria > Bacteroidota > Bacteroidia > Chitinophagales > Saprospiraceae > JABDMH01. The sequence goes on from JADJTQ010000013.1 coordinate 62,804, forward strand.
CTGCGGGCAAATTGGTTGGATTGGGTTTGTCGCCTATAAGTACGGGACCATTCCATACATATTGATAATTTCCTGATCCACTGGTAGTGGTCAAGGAAATGCTACCCGTGGCAGCACCCTGGCAATGAGCATCAGCTACCTCCTCCAGTGTTAGAATTGGCGAAGGTGGAGTGGCAATAGTCGTGTTACCGACAGAACGACAGGCTGGAGCACTGACTTTTCTGACCACAATGTCATAATCGCCCGGGCCAAGATTCGTAAAAGAAGAACCAGAACTCCAGGAAAATCCATTGTCGATGCTATGCTGTAGAGGTCCTGGTGAAGCATTAATTGTGATCTGCCCATTATTCAGGTCACAATCGGTTGTATTCACAGGGATAATGGAGCTGATATTCGGATTTGTTGGTGATGAAAGCATGACCGAGCCTTCATCCAGACAATTGCTGGTGCCACTCAGACGTACGACAATGTCATAATTGTCAGCAGCGAGATTTGCAAAAATAGGGTCTGTTTGAAAAGATTGTCCATCATTAATGCTGTATTCCAGACTGGGTCCGGAGGCTACAATGGTTATGGTGCCATCGTCAGTTTCACAATCCGTTGGGTTGGTCTTATTAATTGCGGTAATATTAGGTGGTGTCCGGTCACTGATGATTGCAGTAGTGGATAGGAAGCAGGTGGGATCATCGATCACCCTTGCTACCACATCATAATTTCCTGCAGCAAGACTCTGAAAGAGAGGACTAGTCGAAAAGGGACCTCCTGCACCATCAATGGAGTACTCCAAATTTACTCCGTTTGCCACCACGGTTATTGAACCATCGCTGCTCCCACAATCAGAAGGAGCTGTGGTTGAGGCTGTTAGAGTACCGGTTAAAAAGCCGTGTTGCCCTAGATGCGAAAGATCACCGTTTCCGAACCCGAGCCATTCACTACCTAGACTGGGAAAAAGGCAGGGTACATCTGCCGGATCACTGTCATTACCTTCAAAAATACATCCCTTTCTCACCAGGGTGGAGCCCTTGGTCGACAATCCTCCGCTCGTCCATTCAGTGCCTGGATCACAACCAATATTCCCGATAATGTCTATTGGTGACATGTTTTTCTCCAGAACAATCACATCGTTTCCGTTGTGACCAACTGCACTCATATTCTGGTCATATGGAAAGGAAGATCCACTGGTACACACTACATGAGTACCTTTCGGGCCAATACTGCCGGTTAGATTACTTTTGGTGACGAGTGCACCACCATTAAAACCGATGGTGATCCGATACACACCATCTAAACTAATGCTAGCATCAGTGGGATTAAAAATTTCGATGCACTTATCACCTGCACTTTCCACATATTCCGATATAAAGAGATCCGTTTGTGCCCTTCCCCCACCCACCAAGAGGCAAGCAAAGGCCATAGTGAGCCAACATTTAGATAGGCCAATGGTGGGATGTACGTATGTGGTCATATCCTAACAAGCCTAATTTCGCGATTAATTTTCAAACCTGTTTTATCTCTTCACTGAGTTATGCCGGAGCCGATGATTTTTAGAGCTCAATTCACTTATGCGGTAAAACCACTGACTTCCAATCTAAAGCTTTATTTTTGCAGCTTTCAAAATTCTTCAAAGCAACTTTTGGTATATGCAACTTAGTGAACAGGAACTTGTACGACGTGAAAATCTGCAAAAAATACGTGATCTCGGCATTGACCCCTATCCAGCCATTGACTTTTCGGTCACTGCGTTTGCTGCAGATATTAAGGCTAATTATCAGGAAGGTGACGACACCTACCTAAATGTCGCTTTGGCAGGCAGACTGATGATGAAGCGAGTGATGGGCAAGGCGTCTTTTGCGGAGTTGCAAGACAGCTCTGGCAGGATACAGCTCTATATTTCCCGTGACGATATTTGCCCGGATGAAAACAAGGATCTTTATAATACGGTCTTTAAGAAACTGCTGGATATCGGAGATTATATTGGGGTGAAGGGATATGGATTTAAAACCCAGGTCGGTGAAATATCCGTCCATGTCTCGGAGTTGGTTTTGCTAAGCAAGTCAGTTAAACCTCTGCCTATTGTCAAAACAAAAGTGGACGAACAAACTGGCGAAACCCACACCTACGATGCTTTTACAGATCCAGAATTGCGGTATCGCCGTCGATATGTAGACCTGGTGGTCAACCCCCAGTATAAAAAGATCTTTAACACCCGGTCAAAAATCATTCGGGAGATGCGTCATTTTTTTGATGAAAAGGGTTGGCTGGAAGTTGAAACACCCATACTGCAGCCGGTGCACGGAGGGGCCGCTGCCCGACCATTTAAGACGCATCACCATACGCTGGAGATGGAGCTTTATCTGCGCATCGCGAATGAACTATATCTTAAAAGACTGATCGTCGGGGGATATGATGGAGTCTATGAGATTGGTAAAATGTTTCGCAATGAAGGCATGGATCGAAGCCATAATCCGGAGTTTACTTCAATGGAAATTTATGTGGCTTACAAAGACTATTACTGGATGATGGAGATGGTCGAGCAACTGCTGCATCAGATAGCAATCACAGTATTGGGTAGTGCCGTAGCGACGGTGGGCAAAAACATGATCGATTTCACTCCACCGTTTCGCCGACTTAGTATGACCGAAGCCATTAAAGAATATACGGGTATCGATATTGAAGGCTTGGATGAAGGAGACTTACGCAAAATCTGTAAAGACCTACACATCGAGATTGACCCATCGATGGGTAAGGGAAAATTGATTGATGAAATTTTTAGTGAAAAAGTAGAGGAACACCTGGTTCAGCCCACCTATATCATAGATTATCCGATAGAGATGACACCATTGGCTAAGAGACACCGCAGTAAAGAAGGCCTGGTGGAGCGTTTCGAATTGTTTGTCAATTGCAGCGAAATTGCCAATGCGTATACCGAGCTGAACGATCCTTTAGATCAGAGAAAGCGCTTTGAAGATCAGTTAGAACTGGCAAAGCGAGGTGATGCAGAAGCGATGGCCTTAGATCAGGATTTTCTTCGGGCGATGGAGTATGGCATGCCTCCAATGAGTGGTTTGGGTATTGGCATAGATCGGCTCACCATGCTACTCACCAATCAGACCTCTATCCAGGAGGTCATCTTTTTTCCCCAAATGCGAAAAGAGCGTGAGTAAGTACGGTATCGCACTGGAGAGAAGAAAAAGGAGGGACCTTGATGCAATTGGCTTGAGAATTATGTAAACGCGAATTTAGAATGCCTGCAATGGGTATTGCCATTTGAGAAATTTTAAAGGGCAAGATTTTTTTGGAAAATAGTGCTCTAAAGAGTGGCAATTACCGTAACCCCACCTTCCACAATTTGCTGCAAGTCGACATCAACCCTGGCAGTGACAGGGAGGAGAATGTCAACTCTTGATCCGAACTTAATGAAACCGAGTTGCTGACCTAAAATAGCTTGATCGCCCGGTTGAGAGTAATTGATGATCCTGCGGGCCACCGCTCCTGCTATCTGACGCACAAGTATGTTGGCCTCTTTCCGCTGAATGACGGTAGTGGTTCTTTCGTTTTCGAGCGAAGATTTTGGGTGCCAGGCCACCAGGTATTTACCCTCGTGATGTTGCTTATAGACGATTTGTCCATTACAAGGATACCAATTGATGTGCACATTCAACGGTGACATGAAGATGGAAATCTGCTTACATCTGGCTTGAAGAAATTCAGTGTCTTCGACCTCTTCAATTACAACCACCTTGCCATCAGCCGGTGCAATGATCCTGCCATCATCTTCAACTCGTAGGGTGCGTTTCGGCACCCTAAAAAACGACACAACCAAGAGTAAAAAAGTCAGCAGTATAATAGCACCTATAATTCGCATCCAGGCTGGTGCAAGATATCCCAATAAAATGCCCAGCAAGAAAACCAGAACACAGGTAATCAATATGATTTTACGCCCTTCCGGATGGATTTGAAACATGCCTCTAATTGGGTGAATATGCTGTAAAGGTACGAAAAGGGGTTAAATACATATTATAAAAAAAAGAGCAATGAATGGTGCAGCAAAAAGCAACGAATCGATTCGGTCAAGAAAGCCTCCATGACCTGGTAGAAAGGTTCCGGAGTCTTTAATTCCTTTTTTTCGCTTGTAGAGCGATTCGATCAGATCACCCAGCGAACTGGTCACACCGGTGATTAGACCGAGGATAATCCACTGAGATATAGACATTAAGCCTAAAATTTGCCATAATGCTACTGCCATAATCAGACATCCAACCCAACCTGCAATGGTCCCCTCCCAGGTCTTATTGGGAGAAATATGTTTAGAAAAGGGATGTTTGCCAATACTCCTCCCAATAAGATAGGCCAGGATATCATTGATCCAGACAAACAAGAGAATTGCTACTAACCAAACTGGTCTATAGCTGCCTGACCAATTAGCTACAGCGTAAAGTAAGGCAATCGGAATCGCAATATAGAGGGTCGCAGGCAAGACCTGAAAGGTAAACGAGAAGGGGTTTTCTCTGCGATAGAGTCTGAAAAGTAATAAGGCGCAAAAAGCCAATGACAGATAGGTGGCATATATGACAGGCAGTTGAATCCCCTCACGAAATGTAATAAAGGTCACTCCAAGATACATCAACATGGCAAGAGTAGTGGCTATTGCCAATCTACGGCCAGCGAAGCCTTGGAGTTGAAGAAATTCCAGTATTGTCAAAAGACACAAGATCCCTAGTATGATCAATCCGGTGATTTTTCCAATAAAGAGAGGAACTAATAAAGCTAGTCCAAAAAAAATGGCAGTAATTACTCTTTGTCCGAATTGAGTTGCGTTGAGTTTCATTCGTTGACAAAAGTAAGAAGATTTACCTGCAATCATTTATGTGAGGATCGATATCTTCATTTGACCTCCCTGTAGAATTCACTGTTTTTCACATTGGCCAAAGTCAGGATCTCTCGAAGCCAATTCGCAGCAAGGGACGCTTCAATTTGAAGCCTCAAGACCTATTGGTTTTTTTGAAGGAGCAATTGGGTTAACAGTTAGTGCACCAATGCAACATGTGGACGAAGTTCAGCCCCGAGGGGATATTCCTCCTGTTGTTGGAGAAGGATGACTTCCTGATAAGATCTGAGCTTAGATGGGCTAGACAGCCAAGAAGTTAAGCTGCGGATCGATTGGAAAAGCGACGAGATTTTCATGATTCTTAGATTTTTATGGTTTGTACTTTGAAAGAGTAAGCAGATTTAAATTTTCCATAAATTTTTTAGACGACGATACCAACCTTTTGCGTTGTACCCTCGTACTATATCTGGTAGATGAATAAAGAAAACCTATTAGCATTAGTTACACTTTCCTGCTTTTCTTCATGATTTTATGATCGTAACTATGATGATAAATTGCTTGAAGAAAAGAGCTACTCTAGTGAGGGCCGACAGCAATCCTGTCGGCCTTTTTTGCCAGTTCACAGGCTTTCAAATCATTACTTTGGCTTTCAGTCCCGTCGTTGGTATTATCTTTGTCGTATAAAAGACAATTTTAAGCACTTCTAAAAAAGATCTATTATGATAAAGCAAATCACTCCCATACTTCTAAGTCTGCTGACTTTGATGATGGTGGTCTCCTGCCAGAAAGATGAAAATAATTCAGGATCCAATCTTGACAAGCAATTGCAGGATGCACTTTTGGCTGCCTCTCAGGGTCAGGGTCTGGAGTTTTTTACCATGCCAGCCAGTACCGATTTGGATAGGATTCCTCAGGATCCAAAAAATCCCCTTTCTGAAGCAAAGGTAATATTGGGAAGGCATCTTTATCATGAAACCGGATTAGCGATTGACCCGAAGAAGCCGGAAGGCAAGTTTACCTACTCCTGCGCTTCATGTCATCACAGCCGGGCAGGCTTTCAAGCCGGACGCAAACAAGGCATTGGCGATGGAGGTAATGGATTTGGATTGACTGGCGAGGGGAGAAATCCCAATTCATTGTATTTGATTGAAGAATTAGATCTCCAGCCAATACGCACTCCCTCCGCTATGAACGGTGCATGGCAACCTAATCAACTTTGGAATGGGCAGTTTGGAGGTACCTTTCTGAATGCTGGCACCGAAGCCTCATGGACGGAAGGCACTCCAAAATTTACCAATCACCGGGATTTGAAGGTTTAGAAACCCAGGCAATTGCGGGCCTCAGTGTGCATCGCATGGATATTGATCAGGACTTTTGTAACTCAAATACCTACAAAGGCTATTTCAGTGAAGCTTTTCCAGGCGTTCCTGACGCTGATCTATATAGCAAGGAAAAAGCCGGATTGGCTATAGCTGCTTATGAACGAACGATGATGTCCAATCAAGCACCATTTCAACAATGGCTCAAAGGTGATTACAACGCCCTTTTTGAAGATGAAAAAAGAGGCGCTGTACTATTTTTTGGGAAAGCCAATTGTGTAAGTTGTCATACAGGCCCCGCATTAAATAAAATGGAATTTCACGGCCTTGGAATGTCAGATCTGGATGGTCCTGGTATTTATGGCACTGCAGTCGATAAACCTGAAAACCTCGGGCGAGGAGGTTTTACCAATAATCCGGAAGATAATTTCAAATTTAAAGTACCTCAAATTTATAATCTAAAAGACAGCCCTTTTTTCGGACATGGAGGAGATTTCAGAAGTGTTCGTGAAATCATCGAATATAAAAATCAAGCGGTTCCACGTAATCCAAGGGTACCCCAATCCCAACTGGCGGCTGAGTTTGTTCCTCTTGGGCTTTCGGCCGAAGAAATCGATCAACTGACCCGGTTTGTAGAAAACGGATTGTACGATGCCAACCTTGACCGATTTAATCCTTCATCACTACCATCCGGATTCTGTTTTCCCAATAATGACTTCTTTACGAAAAATGATTTAGGGTGTAATTAGGTGAGATTGAGATTGATGCATTCTTTCGATGCTGAGGTTTCAGTGCTGATCAATGTATGTTTTGTGCATGCCGTAAAATAATTCAAATTTCAATGTTCAATTCCAGCCGACTTTTTTGTTTCTGCCTTCTTCAAAAATAGATAACCATGATTATAGACGTGCATACGCATATTAATAACTACCATGAAGAAAAGGGAGTGTCTTTAGAGAATTGTCTGAACTTACTGACCGAGAGCATGGACGAAGAACATATTGACTATGCATTGGTACTTACGTCGTACAAGGTAAATGAGCATAGGCCGAGCACCAGCAAAGTAGTTGAGGCAATTGCAGGTAGGAAAAATCTTGGCGTGGTAGCAGGGATAAGTTATTTAAATTTCAAACAAAGTGATCTTCAGGAAATAAATGAATATCTGAGAGATGGATTAATAAAAGGATTAAAGCTATATCCCGGATATGAACCCTTTTATCCTTATGACAATAGATTGAAGGTGATCTATGATATGGCAGTAGAGTTTGATGTTCCGGTCATGTTTCATTCAGGAGACACCTACTCTCCAACCGGTCGAATTAAGTTTTCGCATCCTATCCATATAGATGATGTAGCGGTCGATAATCCGGAAATGAAAATTGTCATTTGTCATCTAGGCAATCCATGGATCAAGGATTGCATGGAGGTTGTTTATAAAAACAAAAATGTGTTTACTGATTTTTCGGGATTGGTTCTTGGAAATTTTTCCGAGAAATTTGAAAAGTACATGAAAAAAGAGATCGAAGAAATGATCACCTATGCCGGCGATCCAAAATATTTATTATACGGTACGGATTGGCCAATTTCAAACATGGATTCATATCTGAAATTTATCAAAGAATTAGATTTGCCAGAAGAAAAAAAGGAATTAATCATGTGGAAAAATGCCGCAGAACTTTTCAAAATTGATGTGTCTGTGCTTTGAGATATTTCATCCATTTTTAGTCTATTGAAAAAGGATACAACGAGCCAATAAATGCAACTTTTCTCTTTGGTGAATGGGCTTATGAATCATTGTCGACCTCTGGCATATCGTTAGAAAACCTTATTTAGAGTCACGGAATGTAAAGTCAGGGTACCTTGCGGAACCCCTGCACTCTCATGTGTCAAGGGAGGAAGTCTATCACCTTGGAGCCCAGATAAATCCGTTACTTGTAGCGTGATAAAACCGGGATGGCCGAAAGGACAGATCTATCTCTTCCGGGTCGTTTAAAAGAAATCATAAAAAATTTAATCTGGTAGATGGATGTTTCGTTTACGTATATAAACTGGCAGGATTTCAGTAAATTACGAGATATTCTTCATTTTATAAATTGATCATGTATCGCTTACTCTTTATCATACTCCTGGCTGCCTGCAAATCAGGTACCCAGCCGGCTGCAGATATTCATGCTGTAGCTATAACGTTTGACCGTGATTCATTGGCAACCGAAATCGAACAGTGGATGCAAAAAGCTGAAATCGATCCCTGGTATCCGGAGATCCTTGATACGGTGTATGGAGGCTACTTAAGCGACTACAATTATAAATGGGAACTGGCAGGACCTCAGAATAAAATGATAGTGACTCAGGCCCGTCATGTCTGGACGGCTTCGACTCTTTTTGAGAGTTACCCAGAGAAGAAACTCTATTTGGGGGTGGCAGAACATGGCTATAAGTTTCTACGCGATAAAATGTGGGATGCCAAAAATGGAGGCTTTTATCAGTTGGTGAATCAAAAAGGTGAACCCGTCGGAGCAGATCCTAAACATGGGCAAGTGAAAACAGCCTATGGAAATGCCTTTGGTATTTATGGCTTGGCTGCGTACTACCGGGTTTCAAAAGATGAAGAAGCGCTTGAACTGGCCAAAAAGGCTTTTAACTGGCTGGAGCAACATAGTCATGACCCCATCAAGAAGGGTTATTTTCAATTTTTACTGGTTGATGGCTCTCCCCTCACTGAAGGACATACCAACCCGGCCAAAGATCAGAATAGCTCGATCCACCTACTGGAAGCGTTGACTGAGTTATATATGGTTTGGCAAGATGAACTGTTGAAAGAGAGAGTGCATGAAATGCTGGTTTTGATCAGAGACACGATCACTGACGACAAAGGCAGTTTGACCTTATTTTCAGATAAAGATTGGAATCCTGCCACTAACCGGGATTCGAGTGAAGAAGCGATTCGAAAGCATATCCATGAAGATCATGTGTCGTTTGGCCATGACATTGAAACGGCGTATTTACTGATGGAGGCATCGCATGTGATCCATGATTCTGAAGATAATATCACCCGGCAAAAGGCCAAGAAAATGACGGATCATACTATAGAGACCGGATGGGATAAGGAGAATGGTGGAATCTACGACGGAGGCTATTATTTTAAAGATAAACCTGGTATGACCATCGTTTTGCATGAAAAAGCCTGGTGGGCTCAAGTTGAAGCGATGAATACACTCTTGATCATGAGTGATTTATATCCGGCTGATCCTCTAAACTACCAGGACTACTTTCTCGAGATGTGGGAATACACCAAAGACAATCTCATCGATAAAGAATACCCGGGAATTTTTGTGAAAGGGCTCGACCAAAGTCCTGATGCAAAAATGGCTGCAAAAGCCGGTATTTGGAAAGGCAATTATCACAATGTGAGGTCATTTCTTAATTGCGTGAAGCGACTGAGAAGCAAATCACATTGAAGCAAAGCTCTGCCTTACTATTTATGATTCGGAAGTACGTCCTTTTAGAAAATGAATTTCGTGTCTTATTATTTATCGTGATGTCTCAGCCCCTGGTGAACTGAGAGAAGTCATGTTGACAAGATCTTTGTTTTTGTCTTCTATTTTTCTTGCTTTGTTGCATCTGACCAATCATTAAGTTTTGATGCTCTTCCAGCATTTGCTGTTGGATATTAAGTTTTTCAGCTAATTCCGAAATCGAATTCTGCTGGATCTTGATCATCTCCGTGAGATACACCACCATTTTATCGTAGTGCACGTCATCGGGGATGCCATCGGCGTCATAGCCCACCAGGTTTTTAAGATCAATCGAATCCATTTCTTCAGCTACGTATCCATATTCCCAATAGTCTGGACTCCGGGGTCTGGTGTATTTCACCGGCCTGACATTTAATATTTTCGACCAATCATCCTCGAGCGAAGAGATATTCGTTTTACTTCGCTTTGATGAATTATCCCAGCCTATCTCGCCAGTCACCGAGTTATACTGCATATTTTTATAATCACCAATATTTGGCAGGTATTTCACAGTCATACTACCTGATGTTTCTAGTGACATCACTTCAATGGGAGTACCATTGGTCCGGTAGTACCACTTTGCAAGGTTTCCTGCTCCACCTGTTGGATGTGCGTAATTTGAAATGAAGATAAAACGCGGACAATCTGTCGAGATGTCTAAACTCTGAGATGAAGGAAATATTGAAGCAGATCTGGTAGTATGCCGCAGGAGGAGATAACCTGGCTCGAGGTCAGCGTATAGATTTCCATTTACGGCTTCGAAATAAGGAGCCTGAACCTGACCTTTTAAATTAAAAGGTATTTGGCTTGCCATTGCGGCCAATAGAATCAGACACCAGCGTTTCATTTGCATGTTTATCTTTTTCATTTTCATTTTCTCTTATTTTGGTAAAGACAATTTAGATCGATTTTCACATTACGGCTTATACAATAGTTCCAGATTATTATACTATAGGTGCGTCATAAAGAAATTGTTCAACTTTAGACGGGAGAAAATATTGCAACAGAGTGAGCATCCAAAATGAGCATCGTAAGACTCGAGCCTTCCATCGCTTTTAGTAGGTAACTTTTGAGTAGTTATTGAATTGTTGACCCATTAAAAGCCGGAGAATATAAAGTCCGGGTCAGCTCTGCCAGAGTCAGCTAGGTTGCCGAACCCCGGCTCTCTTCTTACTATACGATATATTCAATAATTCAAAGGACCCACCGAATATGGTAAGAGTCAAAAATTAAATAGAAATCTCTCGAACTCCGCTTGTTGTTAACTTCTCTAAGCGGTTTGTAGGAATACAAACTTCGGATCTGTCTGCGTTGGTACCCAGAAATTCTAGTGGGGCTATCAGTCCAAGACTTTTAAAGCACCTGATCCGATGACGTAACCTGAGGCTAAGAAAACTCTGGATTGACTAAATCCAGATGCTAATATCCAAAGGCGGTCGGCAACCACATACTGAGAGCTGGAATGTAAGTTGTCAGCATTAAGGCAACCAGCATAGCCACGAAAAGAGGTAGTAGAGGTTTGATTACTTTTTGGATAGTTGTTTGCGCAACTCCTACACCGATAAAGAGTACAGAGCCAACCGGAGGGGTGCAAACTCCAATGCATAAATTCATTACCATAATAATTCCAAAGTGCACGGGATGGATGCCCAGCTTGGTGACTACCGGTAAAAAGATAGGGGTAAAAATTAATACTGCAGGAGTCATATCCATGAAAATACCGACAAAGAGCAACAGTAAATTGATGATTAAGAGTATGACAAATTTATTGTCACTAAATCCCAGGAGCAGGTCGGTAATCTGCTGGGGAATGTTTTCATAACTCATCACCCATGACATGCTGATCGAAGTAGCGATGAGCAGAGTAACAATTGCGGTAGTGCCCACGCTACTTAATAAAATACTAGGTAAATCTTTGGTATTGATCTCGCGATAATAATAAGCGAGAATCAAACAATAGAGCACAGCCACTGCACTGGCTTCAGTGGCGGTAAAAATACCAGCGACAATACCCCCGATCACTACTACTAGCAATAAGAGACTTGGGAAAGCCCGGACAAACGATACCCATATTTCTCTGAAGGTTGATCGCTGGCTGGTTGGAAATTTTTTTCTTTTGGCCCATAGTATTGCCACAACCATCAGCATGAGTCCGGTCAAAATGCCGGGTATGTAGCCAGCTAAGAATAAAGCAGCAATCGAGGCTCCTCCACTGGCCAGCGAATAGACAATTAAAATATTACTAGGGGGTATCACGAGGCCGGTAGTTGAGGAAGTAATGTTGATCGCGGCAGCAAATTCGCGGGTATATCCCTCTTTTTCCATTCTGCTCGTCATAAAACCCCCGATAGCCGATGCTGCTGCAGCAGCACTTCCGGAGATAGCTCCAAATAGCATAGCCGCAACAATATTGACGTGGGCTAAGCCACCCGGTAATGAGCCCACAATCGATTTAGCAAAATCAATCAGACGTTGTGCAATACCTCCCCGATTCATAACCTGACCGGCCAACACAAAAAATGGAATGGCAAGTAGCGCAAAACTATCGAGGCCGGTGGCCATTCGCTGGGCCACAGTAGTCACGGCAGGAAGGGCTGGCATTGTCATAAAGATGGTGAGCAGCCCTGATAGACCGATGCTCCACGCAATGGGCATACCAATACCGATTAATATGACAAAACTGAGAACGAGTATCGATATTTCCATATTAATGGTCGGTTTTCTGCAGGGGTTGCTGTTCAGCCCGTAGTTCGAGAATGATGTCGCTGACCTTGTGATATACTATAATAATACCGCTGATCGGCATGACTGTATAGATTGCAGCCAATGGCCATCCAAGAGCTGCCGACTGCTGGCCAAGATAGGAAGTCACATAAACCAGCCTGCTGCCTCCAATGATCATAGCCGATATGACAAAAATGATGACCATCAGGTTGATGACGACCATCAAGCGGCGGCGGCGGGATACACTTAGTGAGTCAGGAAAAAGATCGATAGCCAGGTGCATATGTTTTCCACTTGCGTAGGCGGCTCCCAGAATACCAATCCAGATCAATAGATATCTTGCCAGCTCTTCTGACCATGATGCCTGGGACCCCATCACATATCGGGTAAAAACGCCCCATAATACATCTAAAGTCATCGAGGCCATAAGGAAGACCAAGATCCATTCCATGATTTTGTCCAGTTTTTGCCTCATTGTACTGCTTGTATTCTTTTGATCAGGTCGTAGATTTTTGGTTCGCTCCGATAATTTTCAAAAATGGCAGAAACCTTCTCGGCAAAAGGAGCTTTTTTTGGATAAATGATTTCTACGCCGGCTTTTTTAACCTCATCCAAGGCGTGTTGATCTGCTTCCTTCCATAATCGCCTTTGTTCAGGCACTGAATTTGTGACCGCTTCTTCGAGCCATTTTTTTTGCTGGATAGTGAGTTTATCCCGAGAGTTGGTTCCTATAAATCAGACGTCAGGCACCGAAGTGTGCTCATCAATCGAATAGTATTTGCACACTTCATAATGATGTGAGGTATAAAAGCTGGGAGCATTATTTTCCGCACCATCGACCACACCCTGCTGCAATGCTGTATACAATTCGCCAAAAGAAATAGGAGTTGGTGCACCACCCATATCCTTGATCATTTGCATAGCGGTCTGGCTATTCATGACTCGTATTTTCAGCCCCTTCAGATCATCGGGTGACTGGATGGGTTTTGATTTTGTGTAAAAGCTTCTGCTTCCGGCATCATAAAAGCACAGTCCACGCAACCAGTAGTTGGCGCCATCTAACAATAATTCCTTACCTATCTCACCATTAAGCACTTTCCATTGATGTTCTTCATTTTTAAAAATATAGGGTAGGCCTAACACTTGCATACTGGGTACGAAGTTTTCAACTGCCGATGCTGATACTTTCGTGATGTCTAAGCTGCCGATTTGGAGGAGCTCTAACAGTTGTCTTTCGGTGCCCAATTGTTCACTGGGATAGATTTCAACTTTCATCTCGCCACCCGATATTCGATCGACTTCCTTAGCCATGAAAACCAATCCCTGATGAACAGGATGGGCGATATCTAGTCCGTGAGCCAGCTTTAAAGTTTTGATATTACTTACAGCATCACAACCAATGAAAATACTGCCACAGATCAAAAAAACGAACGCAAAGTATTTTTTAAAAAAATCACTCATGACTTGATCTTCTTAATGAGAGCAAGGGTGTCTTTTACCATTTTGGTCAATTGATCAAAGTCACGATTTGCGATGATTTCTTTCGAAATTAATTGCGACCCCATGCCGACGCAGGTTACTCCGGCCTTAAACCATTTACTCAAACTTTCTTCGGTAGGAGCAACTCCTCCGGTCGGCATTATTGATGTCCAGGGTTGAGGGCCGCGGATGGCTTCGACAAAGCCAGGACCATAGGTGCCTCCCGGAAACAATTTGACCACTTCACACCCCAGCTCTTCCGCACGACCAATTTCCGTAAGTGAGCCACAACCCGGAGACCACAATATCTTCCTGCGATTGCAGACATAAGCCAAGTCTTCGCGTAAAGATGGACTTACTATAAAATTGGCACCTAACTGAATATATAGACTAGCTGTGCCTGCATCCGGCACCGAGCCTACTCCAAGCATCATTCCCGGGAGATTTTTTAAGGTGTATTTATTGATTTCTGCAAATACTTCATGAGCAAAGTCACCGCGGTTTGTAAACTCAAGTACCTTAGCACCTCCATCGTAACAGGCTTTGACCAAACTTTTTCCAAGCTCGGCATCCGCGTGATAAAACAGTGGAACCATCCCGGTTTCCTTCATCGCCAATGCCACTTCTATTCTCGAATATTTTGCCATTATTAATTTTCAATTTTCAATTATAAAATTCTTTGTCATTGGAAGCCGCTATTCATTATCCATTAGATCTCCGATGCAAGTCGGTTTACCAATCCCTCCGGGCTTAGTAGTCCGACTTATCTAATTTTTCATTTTTCATTAATTTTCCATTGTCCATTAGACCTCCGATGCAATTCGGCTTACCAATCCCTCCGGGCTTAGCAGTCCGAATTTTCCATTTTCCATTTTCCATTTTCCATTAGATCCCTGATGCAATTCGGCTTACCAATCCCTCCGGGCTTAGCAGTCCGAATTTTCCATTTTCCATTTTCCATTGTCCATTAGACCTCCGATGCAATTCGGTTTACCAATCCCTCCGGGCTTAGCAGTCCGAATTTTCCATTTTCCATTTTCCATTGTCCATTAGACCTCCGATGCAATTCGGTTTACCAATCCCTCCGGGCTTAGCAGTCCGGATTTTCCATTTTCCATTTTCCATTGTCCATTAGATCTCCGATGCAATTCGGCTTACCAATCCCTCCGGGCTTAGCAGTCCGAATTTTCCATTTTCCATTAATTTTCCATTGTCCATTAGACCTCCGATGCAATTCGGTTTACCAGTCCCTCCGCGCTTAGTAGTCCGAATTTTCCATTTTCCATTTTCCATTGTCCATTAGATCCCTGATGCAATTCGGCTTACCAATCCCTCCGGGCTTAGCAGTCCGAATTTTCCATTTTCCATTTTCCATTGCATTATCTACTCACCCGGCCACTTCCATCGCCTTTCATTAAGGTCTGTACCTCGGCCAGCGTTGCCAAATTAGCATCTCCATAGATGGTATGTTTTAATGCAGAGGCTGCCACTGCAAAGTTTAATGCATGCTGATGATTATCCGGGTAGGTCATTAAACCATAGATCAATCCTCCCATAAAACTATCGCCACCACCAACACGGTCTACAATATGTGTAATCTGGTAAGACGGTGACTCGAATAATTTATTGCCATCATATAACACACCGGACCAGGTATTGTGTGATGCATTAATCGATCCACGCAAAGTAATGATCACTTTTTTGCAGTGCGAAAATCGTTTCATTAATTGCTGGCACACTGAAATATAAGCTTTGGCATCAATGGTATCTCCGTGGGTTACGTCAACTCCTTCCGGATGGATGTCAAAATGTTTTTCCGCATCTTCTTCATTACCAAGAATGATGTCGCAATATTCGACCAGGGTAGGCATGATTTCATGGGAAGACTTACCGTATTGCCATAAGTTTTTCGGTAATTAAGATCGGTGGAAATGGTCAAACCCATATCACGGGCCACCTGCAGCGCTTCTAAGGTTGCATCCGCCGACCCCTGGGATATTGCAGGAGTGATGCCGGTCCAATGAAACCAGCCCGCGTTTTTAAAGACTTCTTTCCAGTCGATCATTCCTGGCTGAATGTCTGCCATCGAGGAATGAGCCCGGTCATATATGACCTTGCTACCTCGTGAGACTGCTCCCATTTCTAAAAAATAAATACCCAGCCTTGATCCACCACGGATTATCTGATCAACTCCGACGTTACGTTTTCTCATTTCCATTAAAGCACATTCCCCAACATCATTCTTGGGTAGCCGGGTTACAAAATCGACCGGAATGCCATAGTTTGCCAAAGAGACAGCAACATTACTCTCACCGCCACCATAGATTACCTCAAAACTGTCTGCCTGAGAAAAGCGCTTAAATCCGGGAGGGGTAAGGCGAAGCATAATCTCCCCAAAAGTTATTACTTTTTTATTAGTGTTCATATTTGGTTAAAAATCCATTTTGTTTCTAATTATTACCAGAGCCTCTTTTATCAAAAGTCAAAATATTCCTTAGCATTTGAATAGCAGATATCGGTTACGATTTTACCAATCCACTCAATATCGTGCGGCAGTTCTCCGCGCTCCACATCATTGCCAAATAAATTACAAAGTATTCTGCGAAAATACTCGTGTCTTGGAAAAGATAAGAAACTTCGACTATCTGTGAGCATTCCGATAAAACAACTCAGCAAACCCATGTTCGATAGCGTATTTATTTGTGCCTCCATACCATTTTTTTGATCGAGATACCACCATCCCGATCCAAACTGAATTTTACCCTTGGTCTTGCCATCGCTGAAATTACCAATCATGGTCGCTAAAACAGCGTTGTCGTTAGGGTTTAGATTGTACAACACGGTTTTAGCCAACTGATCGGTTTCGTCCAATTTGTTTAAAAAAGATCCCAGAGAAGTTGCTTGTCTCCAATCACCGATCGAATCGAAACCGGTATCGGCACCGAGTTGATATTCCATTCTGCGGTTGACATTTCGTAGAGCCCCAAGATGGTACTGTTGAGTCCAACCTAATTCATGGTATTTGACTCCCAGGAAATAAAGTACAGCCGATTTATAGATCTCAACCTCTTCCAGGGTAAGGTGATCGCCCTTTAGCTTTTTCTGAAGAATCAGATCTGCCTTTTCATTAGTAAAGTCAACTGAATAGATGTGCTCCAATCCATGATCGCTTAACTTGCATCCTCGATCTGCAAAATATTGCATGCGTGTTGTAAGTGCTCCAAATAAATCGGCCAGATTTGTAATCGATTTCTGTGAGGCACTCTCCAGCCTTTCGAGGTATTGAATAAAGAATTGCCCTTTGTCAATATTAAGCGTCTTATCTGGGCGGAAGGCTGGCAGTACTATGGTGTCACACGGTTCTTTTTTGATCTGATCATGATAGCGCAGGTCATCAGTGGGATCGTCGGTGGTACAAACAACTTCCACATTCATTTTTTTCAAAAGACCTCGCACGCTATATTCTGGTGTCTGAACCATTTTGGTGGCCTGATGATATACATCTCTGGCGGTGGTGATCGACAGGAGCTCATCGATATCAAAATATCGCTTCAGCTCTAAATGAGTCCAGTGAAACAACGGATTGCGCAAGGTGTAAGGCACGCACGCTGCCCACTGCTCAAATTTTGCCAAATCATCAGCGGTACCGGTAATATACTGTTCGTCAACCCGAAGAGTACGCATGGCTCTCCATTTATAGTGGTCCCCATCAAGCCATATTTTGGTCAGATTGGCAAAACGATGGTCGTTGGCGATTTGGTCAGGCGGTAAATGACAATGATAGTCGATGATCGGCAGGTCTTTGGCAAATTCATGATATAGTTGTTGGGCGGTTTTCGACTCCAACAAAAAGTGTTCATTCAAAAAAGGCTTCATTATCGGTTAAATTGATTAGGCGGAAAATAAAGGGCCAGTAATCTACAAAAAGTTGTGCAAGCAATCGATTGTGTAACTCCTCTAAGAATGAACAGAATCCAGGATTATTTGCAAATGTGCCAGGTGATGGCGGCCATGCCATGCATAGAGTTTACAAACTGCTCCCAGCGGATATTTCTTACCATATTGGGGATGGATGTATATTTTTTCAAAATCGGAGGGTTTCATATTCTGCATGAGAACCACCCACCTTTGGTGCAAAGCATCAAGCAGAGATAGAGAGACAGAGATCGGGGTCAATTGGGTATCAGGTAGCTGGGCCCAAAGATCTTCATGATAGGGCTTGATGGTTGGGCTGTCTTCAGTAAGCACTAATTTGAAACGACCATAGGCCTGTATATGACTGTCTGGTACATGATGCAGAACCTGACGGGCAGTCCATCCTCCCGGTCGGTAAGCTGTTTCCATTTGAGCCTCTGTCATGCGCTCTGCAAGTTTGCGATAGAGTTCGGGTGCTTGAGCAATGTCATTGATCCAACCTTCAATGTCATTTTTGGTAAAACTTTCGGGGAATTCATATTTTCCAATCGGGTATTGTAGATTTTCCATTTTTGATTAATTTTTAAGTTTTGTCCTTTCGCGAATGCTTTTAAATTCTGAACCTTCTTTCCACCCAGGCCAGGTGCTTTCCGATGCTAATTTTCGTGCAACATCAAGATAAAATTGAGCATCCTGCACTATCCCTCTTAGATCCCAATCTTTGGCCACATATTCATCAGCCGGTTGATGATAACGTTCAGATATATATTCTGCTCTTTTTTCCTTTACATAATCTTTACCCAGTTCGGCATGTTCATAGGAGCCTTCAGCATATAGAGCGGGTATACCCACCTTAGCAAAATTGAAATGGTCTGATCGGAAAAAATAACCCTTCTCCGGCTCCTGATCGGGCAGGATCTCCCGGCCTTGCTTCATGGTTACTTCTTTAGCATACTCGTCCAGTTCTGAATGTCCGAAGCCGGTGATGGTTAGATATTTCATCGGTCCGAGGGCATTCATACCGTCCAGATTGAGGTTTGCTACACTCCGTGATACTGGATAAATCGGATTTTCAGCATAGTACTGCGATCCGAGAAGGCCCTGTTCTTCGGCAGTCACAAAAAGAAATACAATCGAACGTTCCGGTTGGGGAGATTGCTTCATGGCCTTTGCTATTGACAACACCGCCGCGATTCCACTACCATTGTCCAGGGCTCCATTATAAATGGAGTCGCCCTCGACTACTTTGCCAATACCCAGGTGGTCCCAATGCGCGCTAAAGATGATGTATTCTTCAGGCCTGGCAGAGCCTTCGATGATACCGACCACATTTTGTGAGTCATCAAATTTGTAGCTATTGGTTAGCGCATGCGACATGGTATAGCCGAGCGAGAAAGGCTTGAAGTCGTGAGTTCGTGCCTTCCTGATCTCAGTGCCAAAGTCAAAGCCTGCGTTGTCGAAGAGACTTTTTGTCGCATCAAGAGAAATCCATCCCTGGATCCCGGCTTTGTAAGGGGCGTCCTCCCCAGGCTTGAGATTGAGTTTTGCTCCGGAACCGGCTCCTTCCACTACAAACCAGGGATAACCTGCCGAAGTAGTCTCATGCACAACAAGCACTGCAGCAGCACCTCTCCGGGCAGCTTCTTCGTATTTATATGTCCATCGACCGTAGTACGTCATGGTATTTCCCTTAAAAAAGGATTCGTCTTCTCCCCCAAACCCGGGATCGTTTACCAATACGATTATTGTTTTGCCTGTGACATCGATACCCTCAAAATCATTCCACTGATACTCCGGTGCTGTGATTCCAAAACCACAAAAAATCACCTCCGAATCCTTGATAGAGATCGTATCCTGAATTCGCTCGGTATATCCAACAAAATCCGTTTTATAGTTCAGGTCAATCTGAGTTTTGTTTGATCGAAAAGACATGGTCTTAGCCGGATGACCCGTGATTTCGACCAGAGGCACTTTCTGAATATAGGAATCACCATTTCCTGGACCTACTCCTATCGATTTCAACTGTTGCTCCAGGTATGCTACCGTCTTTCGTTCTCCTGCGGTGAAAGGTTTTCTTCCGCCATACGCATCAGAAGATATCTCGGCCAGGTATTCCTGCACATCCTGTATGGTTACTTCAGCCAGGCTTGATGTGGGTTGTTTGCTACAAGATATTGCCACCAGACAAGCGGCAATCAACAAGGCTATCGATGCATAATTGGTTACTAACCATCGATCACATATGAATTTCATGGGCATTGTATTTTCGTAAAAAAAGAGAGATGACAAATTTAGCGAATTGTTTCAGCAACTCCCTGATTCCCTCGATTACTGAGGACAGTGATTAAGCTTCGGACATAAGTCACGAAAATCATGCAATTAGACTAATAGGCGAAAACCCAAGCAAAGTGGGGTGGCAGAGCCAATGCCAGATGTCCCGAAAAGTGTGCCGATGGCGATAAGGGCCACCGGTATCAGTAAACAAAGCGTTTGGCGAGATACGCACTGCAGCCTTGGCAAAGCATTTGATGATGGAAGTCTCCTGAGTAATTCAATCGTGCAAACCGGAACTTAGTTGTCAGATACCCAAGATTTTTTCAGCAGCTCTTCTTCCCGATCGCACAGCCCCTTCCATGGTACTCCGGAAGAGGTGATCGTATTCGGCGGATGCCCAGTAGATAGGCCCCACATTTTGATCAACGTAATCTCCATAGGTGGTCAGTGTGCCAGGTGGAAAAGTGCTATAAGCTCCCGGTCCATTAGGTGGTGTTTTCCAGTCGTGGGTTGTTCCTGATAATAGGGCAACGTCTGCGGCCAACCCCAGTACTGAACGGATCTGAAGGAAAAGTGTGTTGATCCGTTCCTGCTCATTCAGATTTTCCATTTTCAGACACCGACTACCGATGGTGTAGGCAGTAAGTACCCCTTTTTGATGATCGGCACATCCGGCATCAACCAAGTAATTCATGAGATAATCGTCCGACAGAAAGGTATGACCGCTCCATCCCTTGTCCCTCCAGTAAGGCCGCTCAAATATCAAAGTACTCTTGATGATTCTTCCTGGTTCAGCTGACTGCCAGAGACTCTCTTTACTTGGACCAGCTGGTGGCTCATAACGTATCTGAGCTGCCTGAAGTGGGGGTAGGGTCACAATAACATTTTTTGCCCGGAATACTTGGCTACCTCCTGAAATTTCTAGTACTACGTGATTTTGCACAATCTGGGTGACTCTTTCACCTAATTGAACATTGACTTCGAAGGCCAGTTTTTTCGACAGTTGATCGGCACCACCTCTTATCGTCCACTTTTCTTGCATTTGGTATAAATGCCAATTAGTTGTAGCCTCAAGCGATGAAACATGGTTGATGCCGTTGAGATGCCGCGATTCGAAGATATTACTGATCATCCTAAAATAGGATGTGGAGTATGATTTATTTCTCAGAAACTGACTGAAACGTTGTCGATCTAATTTTTCCGCAAAATCACTGAGCCATGGTTTGTCTGGATCGGTTACCACTCTCTGAGAGAGTTTTTTGAAAATGCGCCGGTTATTGAGCCATTCACCCAGTCTGGCATTGGGGTATAGTCCGGTAAAAAATTTTTTACGACCACCCTTGTCTATATAGATGTTTTGACCCGAATGAGGCCTTTTCTCAATTTCTAAACCCAGAGTATTTGCAAGTTCAATCACCATGTAATGATTGGGTGCAATCCATTGGGCGCCGTGTTCGATAATGGTCTCTTCGAGTTTTTCACTGTAGATACGACCACCTACACGAGAACCTGACTCAAGTACCAAGACCTGTTTTCCAGCTAGCGCCAATTGATGAGCTGCAGAAAGGCCGGTTAGGCCACCTCCTACGACAATGACATCATATAATCGTTCTGTCGGCAAATTATTTACTTTAGCCCAATCGGTATCGAGCCCTATGAATGATGCTTCTAAAGTACCATATGCATCAAAAGCAAATTTTCATAAAGCTAATGACTCCTTAATTCCATCCAGGGTGTTGGGTGTATTCATGCCCGGGTTTTAGAACTGCATTATGCGGCAGGAGCGTGTACGATGCGCCATAATCGACCTTTTACGGAGTCTAATATATACAGGGAGCCGTCGGGTCCTTCAGCCAGACCGCATGGACGATACTTGGCTTCTCCGGGAGCTTTGACAGTATTCAGCCCGGTGAAACCATCGGCAAAGACCTCATAATCTCCGATTACCTGGCCATCCTTCATCGGTACAAACATAATTTTGAAACCTCCCTGATCATGTCCCAAACGATTCCATGAGCCATGAAAAGCAATAAATGCCCCATGTCTATATTTTTCAGGGAACATCGAGCCCTGGTAGAAAATTACATCATTAGGCGCCCAATGACCAGGAAATCCAACGAGTGGCAGCTTAGCACTTTCGCAGCGCCCTATTGACTTTCCATCTCCGCCGTATTCAGGATTGAGGAATTTCTGCTTTTGCTGTGGGTCGTAGTAGCAATAAGGCCATCCAAAGTCATCACCCTGATTGACTTGCAAAAATTCTTCTGCCGGAATTTCAACGTTTTGCTCTTCGGTAAATCGATCAGGCCAATACCGGTGCAAATCGTCACGCCCATGCTGTAGTGCATAAAGACGGTTTGAAGCTGGGTCCCAATTGATAGCTACGGCATTTCTGATACCTGTGGCATAACGCATTTCCATGGTCTGGACCTGCATCGGTGTTTTTGCGTCAAACTTCCAAATACCGCCTCTTTTTTCGAGTTCTATACAAGGATCTGGACCTCGTGATGCCGCCGTACGTAAAGGTTCTTCGCAGGCATTTGAAAGAGAGCCTACATTTACATACATGTTGCCACTTCCGTCAAATGTAAAAGTCTTTTCGGAGTGACCACCGTCACCCCCCTCTAGAATAGCAATGGTATCAATAGGACCGGAAGGAACCAGATCATTTCCCAATGAAGTTCGGTAGATCCGGCTTCTGGTGGCAAAATAGAGATGATTATTATAGATTTCGATGCCTGTACCTGCAAACGGCGCGAAGTTTCCGGTTACATCAGCTTTTCCATCTCCTGAAGTATCCCTGAGGGCTACTATCGAATTCCCCTCTGCGGTGGCACTGCGTAAATGCACATAAATATCGCCATTATCTCTGATCGTCAAATGTCTGCCTCGCCCGAGCGTATCTACCACAACCACAGCGTCAAATCCTTCGGGGAGTTTGAGACTATCGTCATTGGGCGCCGTAGCAAAAATCGGTTTCATGGCTTCTTTCGGAGCCTCTGATTGGCAGCTTAGCAAAACTAGAATCAAGAAAGGCAGGTAAATTCCGATGCGGGTCAGGTTTTTATTATGTGAAAATGTCATTGTTTTTTAAGTTTTACTGTTTTAGATCTTCGTCTATTGGTTTTCTGGGTAACATTTCATTTCGCTGGGACGTATGCCAAACAAAGGATGCAATTACCGTAGCAGCTTGTTTTAGATCATCTTCGACCAGGTGATCCCAATTGTCCATGTTGCTGTGATGCGTTCTGGTACCATAAGCTATTGGATCCTGAATAAATTGAAATCCAGGAATACCAACTGCATCAAACGACAAATGATCGGTACCACCGGTATTACCCAATGTCAAAGTCGTAGCGCCTAGATCTTGAAAGGGTTCCAGGAAGTCCCGAAAAACCGACTCTATTGCAGCATTTCCCTGCAAATGGACTCCCCTGATCTTACCAGTGCCATTGTCCAAATTGAAATAACCCGATATTTTTCCCTGAGCAGGATAGATTTCAAGGGCGTTACCGTTGGGATCGGTATTGGCAAAATGGGTTCGGACATATCCTCGTGATCCATAAAGACCTTGTTCTTCACCGGTCCACAAGGCCATTCTCAGCGTACGCCGGGGCTTCACTCCCGACTCTTCAATCGTCTTCTGGAGGATGCGGGCTACTTCCATCATTACTGCGGAACCTGCCCCATTATCGGTGGCACCGGTGCTGGTATGCCAGGAGTCAAAATGGGCTCCAAACATGACTACCTCATCTGCAAGATCGGTACCTGGTATCTCTGCAATGATATTATGCTCCATCCCGTCTTGATTGGTATATCGGGTTTTGAGGTCCAAGACAAGGGAGACCGTGATGTTTTTCTTTAATAAGCGGAAGAGCCGGTTGTAGTGCTCAATGCTCATGGTAAGCTGCGGGATTACTGCCACTCCTTCATCTCTGACACCACCGGCGGCCGACGCACCAGAAACAAATACAGTACCTAGATCACCTTTGTAGCTTCGGTCTATTACGGCTGCAGGAGCTTCTTCTTGAAGAAAGGTCCAAAGAGTGTCACTAAACCTTGCTCCACTACCTCGGAAATTTCTTCCTCTCCGGGGAGTGGGGTCATTCAGGTTGGCCAAACGGAGTAGCTCTTCGGAATCTACTCTTTTAGCCGGTGCTTCAAACCATTCTTCCACTTTACGGATCGTGTCAAGCAAGACAAATTTCCCTTTCAGTTTGCCTTTGTACTGATTAAGCGATTTAGAACTAGCTGCATCCAGGTAAATTACTTCGCCACTGATTTCCCCGTCCGTGGATGGGCTCCAGGCTTTGGGGTAGGCAATTAAGGGAAAATAAGAAGGTGCAGTACAATGCAATTCGAAGTGATCTAACTGCCATCCCCTTCCAAAAGGCCCCCACTCTTCAAGATGTACATTTTTCATCTGCATACCTTCAAGCGTTTTCACCGCCCATTCAGTAGCTTTGTCAAGCATAGGTGACCCCGTAAGACGTGGTCCATAGACATCAGTGATCCAACTAGCAATTTCCATCACCTCGCCTTGCTCCAAGCCATGCTTTCGAATCAGTTGATTGATACTATCGTCGATATTTTCCTGAGCACGTATCAAATTCGGAATGGTCATGACGACAAGCAGACAAAATGCCAGATAGGCTTTACTAATTTGCCTTCCTACTAGCGTTTGAATAGATCGCAGAGGTGCGAAATCCTGTGGGTAAAATTGCATCTGATGTTAACTACATGGTTCTGCAATTAAAGGTAATACGAATATTTGTAAAGTTGGAAGACACCTCTTGATATGAAAAAAAAGGGCTGATGCCGTACCCCCCAGCCGGACATCATTTTTGAAAGCGGTTGGAGAGGACACCAACCACGGCACAGAAGGGTGTACCCTGAAGATAAAAGACCGATGCCATGCATGCCGCCTGCCCATCTGCATGGTTGGGATACAGCCATACGGTTAGTGAGATGCCAGCCTGGGCCCTCATTATTTCAGTTTTCGTACTCGACATGAAAACTGTCTTCGGTGGCCGGGTAAAAGTCAAATGTAAAAGTGTTTGATCCTGATAGCGCCGCACCTAACTTCGTAAATGGCTTCCTATTTTCAATCGATTTTCTATTTTAGCCAGAGAAAATTCAGACGAGCGCCCTATTTTTTTATTCACTGAAATTCCACAATTTTGAGCCATAGGTCGATCGTTGTTAGCATGTTAATCTTAAACAATCATGAATCTTAAAGCAATTGGACGTTTTCTGCCTGGATCGCTTTTTTCACTCTTGGCTACCTGGTGGGCACCGGAAGTTTTATCACGGAAGGTAACGACCCAACAGAATCTTCAGAGATTATCTCAAAAGATACTCCAGCAGTGGCACAAAGACCGCGTATTCAAACGAGGTGGCATCGCGTCGGCAACTCAATCCCGAGGAAACAGCAACAATTAGCTTATTTGAGGCAGCGGCTCCATCGGTTGCTTTCATTAATACATCTACCTACCGCCAAGATTATTGGACCCGGGACATCACTGAAATACCACAGGGTAGTGGATCTGGGTTTGTTTGGGATAAAGAAGGCCATATTGTCACTAATTTTCATGTCATCCAGGATGCTGACAAAGCTATCGTGACCCTTTCTGACCAATCTACCTGGGAGGCCGATCTGGTGGGGTATGCCAGTGAAAAGGACTTGGCGATTTTGCGAATCAAGGTGCCAAAGGACAAATTGGTACCGATTCCTATCGGCACTTCGGCGGATCTGATGGTTGGTCAGTCGGTCTATGCCATCGGTAACCCTTTTGGCTTGGACCAAACATTAACTACCGGAATCATTAGTGCCTTGGGCAGAGAGATCAAAACACGATCTGGCACCCCGATTCGGGATGTCATTCAAACTGATGCTGCCATCAATCCGGGAAATTCAGGAGGACCGTTGTTGGATTCGCAGGGAAGTTTAATTGGAGTTAATACGGCAATCTACAGTCCGTCGGGAGCCTTTGCCGGGATCGGGTTTTCGATACCGGTTGATCAGGTCAATTGGGTAGTGTCGGATTTGATAAAATACGGCCGGGTGAAACGACCGACATTGGGTGTCGAGCTTTTGCCTCAAAGTACAGTTAGCCGGGCGGGCATTGAAGGTGCAGTTGTGAGCAATGTGCAATCAGGTAGTGCAGCTGCAAAAGCGGGGATTTTACCTATAAAAAGAAATAACCGGGGCGAAATCGTGATAGGTGACATTATTGTCGGGCTCAATGATGAAAAGGTGAAGACCAATTCCGATTTATTACTGAGTCTGGAAAAATATAAACCTGGCGATGCGATTGATTTGATCATCATGCGAGCCGATAAGGCAACCACGGTAAAGGTGGTATTGGATCCGTCGCGTTAGTCTTTCAGTCTTCAGTCCTCAGTCCTCGGGCATCGGGCATCGGGCATCCAACATCCAGATTATAGCATCGGACTTCCGGCACCGGACTAAAACCGCCTAAAGGTCATGTAAAAATCAGCTCTCCTCGAGCTATATGACAATTCATTTTTGTGGGCATCGTAACGGTTACCATGGCTATCTATAAATGTATTTCCATCTTTCCGGTAAAACGTTTCCCAGCCGCCCCGGTGTGCTTTGATCCTTAGTGTATTGTTTTTGGATTTGACGGAAATCACCTGGCCCGTAGTCTGGTTAATCCATCGTCCGTCGAGGGAGTGCGTTGACACACTTGCCTGTTGGCCTTGATGGCCATAGTAATGATTCCTCTCGATATAGTTATCACGATCCCGGGCACCCTCTTGAGCATCCCAATTGTCCTGAGAATCTCGCGGCCTGCTTTCGGCGGCATGCTGACGAATATTCGATTTTTTTTGAAAACGCAGGCGTTTCTTTCCCGACTTATCTTCCCATTCTAGAGTATTGTCACCAAGAAGGTAGTAAATGTTACCCTGCGAGTCGCGAAACTGATTCTCGCGATATTCCAGGTACTCATACCAACGATTTTGACCAGTCCGTTTGACTCTGATCCCTTCTTTGATGGTTTCAATGGTGAGTACTATTTGATTTCGATCGCTTTCCCATACGCCTTCAAGGTGATGATCAGCGTGGGCTACATTGGCAAAACAGATCAAACTCATGGCCACAACTATTATTGATTTACTCCCTCTCATAACTTCGTGTTTTAAAGATGTTTTGATACACTATATGGATTCATCACTGTCTATACAAAAGACAGTATAGAGTCTGTTAATTTGTTTTATCAAAAGGTTAAAATTGGGTTAAAGGCTAAGCTTTCTTCCAGCCCCCGGCTTCCGATCCATCGCCCCTCGCAGAATTCGCAGAGTTTTTGGTATTGTCAGAATACTTCCGACCTTGGGCTTCGGTCTTTGGTCTTCCGACCTATCGCCTCTCGCAGAGTTCGCATGAGTTCACAGAGTTTTGGGATTGTCAGGAATTGCATCTGCGACATCGGACTTTTGGCATCCGACTTCGGACTTCGGTCTTCGGTCTTCAGACCTTTCACCTCTAACAGAGTTTGCCGAGTTTTTGGGGGTTTACCTCTTTGGCATACTTCATGCATTACAACTGACCGTTATATGATATTTGAGATCACCAGAGCAAACTAAAGAGCTTTCAGGATGCGCATCCAGTCATTTATTAATTATTTACGATTTGAAAAGAGATACTCGATCAACACGATCGATGCTTATCAATCTGATCTGGATCAAGCTTTTCAATATTTAAGTAGTATCTATGAGATCAAGAAAGAAGAGGAGGTCACCCATCAACTTTTGCGGTCATGGGTTGTATCATTGGTGACAGCTGGCCAGGGTCCAAGATCAATCAACCGGAAAATGTCCTCGCTTAGAGCTTATTTCAAGTTTTTGCAAAGGGATGCGACGATTAAAGTAAATCCAACTGGTCGGTTGAAGGCTCTGAAGCTTCCGAAGCGCCTTCCCAAGTTTATTCAGGAAAATCAGGCTCGCCAACTGGTGCAGCCAGCTGATACCCTTCCCAGCAAATACCCAGATCAAAGGAATCAGTTTTTGATTATGACATTATATCTGACCGGAGTACGTCGTAGCGAATTGATTGAAATGCAGGAGGCCCACATTGACCGGCAAAACATGTATATTAAGGTACTGGGTAAAGGTAATAAAACCCGTCTGATACCTTTGACTCAAAACTATTTGACGGCACTCGGGAAGTATCTTCAGCTAAAAAGAGCAACTTTCCCGGGAGAAGCTTATCTTTTCCTCACTGATAAGGGAACAAAAGTATATCCTAAACTGGTTTATAATATTGTAAGCAGACATCTTTCTATGGTCTCTACCGTATCGCAAAAAGGACCTCATACACTCAGACACTCATTTGCAACACATTTGTTGGATCACGGTGCTGATCTCAACGCCATCAAGGACCTCCTTGGGCACGCTAATCTTAGTGCAACTCAGATATATACACACAATAGTATTGAAAAGCTGAAATCGGTTTACATTAAAGCACATCCTAAGGCTGAACTATAGAATTTTTAAATAGAGCATTTGCTTTTCTTTTAACAATTAAAAACGCAAAGTATGACGACAAGAATTGAATCAATCCATTTTACAGCTGATCAAAAATTGATTGACTTTATTCAGAAGAAATTAGACAAGTTGGATCAATATCACGATCGAATTATTGATGCACATGTCATACTCAAACTAGAAAATACCGGACAGGTCAAAGATAAGGTGGTTGAGGTCAAACTGGATATACCCGGAGACCTCATTGTGGCTTCCGAGTCGAGTAAAAGCTTTGAGGCTGCAGTAGATGAAGTTAGCAGTGTTTTAAAAAGGCTTTTGATTAGACATAAAGAGCGGGTTCGCTCCCATTAAACGCATTAGAAGAAGGAGGCTCTCGGGCCTCTTTTTTTTTGGGGGATACTTACCGTATGACGTAGATCAGATCAGGCATTTGCTTGGAACCAGTAGATTCCTTTTCCCAGTGATAGGAACAGTGAAGATGATGGAGATAAGGGTCGGAATCCAGACCAGTTTCTGACCAAATGAAGTCAGGGTCAGTTGCTTGTTACCCGGGATTGCCCCATCGGTCATAGATCCTAAAAAATAAAATCAATGATATTGCCATGAAGGCCGGGAAAAAACTTGTCGTTAATGCCGCCGAAGCTGGGCAGGTAGGCATTTGGTACGAAGATCTTACAAGTTAAGTCTTCTACGGTCTTAATCGTATCTGGAATTTCCAGCACTTCCATGCATTTCACTTTGACCAGACCACTTCCGTTGTTTGTAGAGGTGATGCGGACCATATCAACTAGTAGGTAGGCAGTATCCTGGGCCAGGATATCACCCGTGGGCAGCCTCCAGGATAATGTAATTATTAAAGCAGTAGGCCACGTGGTTCCTTTCGTAAACTTTCCAGTCATCATTGATCAATGGTGGAGACTGCCCATATATGTAAGGCGTCAAGACACATTCCATCACAGACGTAAACATTTCGCCTCCCCGTTGCTTGCAATTCACCTTGGTCAGATCGACGATTGCGTTCACTAGAAAGGCGCAAACGGATAAGATATTCAAATTTGGGTAGTCAAGGGCCGAATCTATCGGCCGATCGCCTCGACCGTACATGTCAGGTCTTTATTGTCAGAATCTTGATTCTGACCGACAAGGCCACATAGGCCACCCCATCACGAGGTGACTTGAAAGAACTTATGGGTTGGATATCAGGTGTACTATGTAGTCGGCAGATATCCCAAAATCTAAATATTACAGCCAACCGATGTATAAATCTTCGAATGATCGGTTTCGGACGTATTCCCGCGACCTACTGGAATATCGTAACTGATGGTCAAACAGAGAAGATAGCGATCTGTCTGATAAGAAGATTGCATTTGATTATTTGGAATTCCAAATACCGTTTTTGAAACTATGACAACCTGATTGGTTCTGCAAAGTAAAGATTTCCATCTTCCAGCTGTGACATGGAGTCTTGAAATAAAAAACTCCTCGCCAATTCTTAATATTCCATTTCTCTATTAGGGAAAAAGTAATATCTTTGCAATCGCTTTGAGAAAAAGTTCTGTTGAGCGTTGTTGACTTTTCGTATTTAAGATCACTTAAAGGTAACAAACAAAAAGGTGACTTTTCACAAATACAAGATTTTATACATATAAAATTCTATAATTTAAAGAAAAGTCAGCTGAAAAAAATTGAAATGCGGAGCAAAATACAAACTGCATGAAAATCAGAGATCACCCTTTCTGATCAAGTTTGTCTGACTTTAGATGGCAAAAGGCAATAGATTAGTAAATAAGCGAAGAGCATTCGATTATATACTGATTAACTCCACCGGCCAATTTTGAGTACTAGCCACTGTAGCTCAGCTGGTAGAGCAGCTGATTTGTAATCAGCTGGTCGGGGGTTCGAGTCCCTCCATTGGCTCAAATCCCTAAACAGGATCGGAAGTCAGCAGATGATGCAAGGTGACATTATAAGTCGGGGGCGCGCCGGAGTTGGAGAGCCGGGGCAGACTGTAAATCTGTTGTCTACGACTGAATAGGTTCGAATCCTATCGCCCCCACCAACAGACTTTAGTAGAATTTCGGCATTTTGTAGTTGTTGCGAAATTTTTTCTAAAGTAAAAATGCGGGCGTAGCTCAGTTGGTAGAGCATCAGCCTTCCAAGCTGAGGGTCGTGGGTTCGAGTCTCATCGCCCGCTCACTTTTGAAAACAGTTTGAAAAATGGGTCACCCTCGGGTGTTATTCCAAAAGCTCACTGCAAGAAGATTGCAAGCCAATGTAGCTCAGGGGTAGAGCACTTCCATGGTAAGGAAGGGGTCGGGGGTTCAATTCCCTTCATTGGCTCAAATTTTCAAATAGTTGTATTTACTAATTTTAAATCATATTTTTTAAGAAAAACGTAAAAATCTATCCGATGGCAAAGGCAAATTTTGAAAGGAATAAACCACACCTTAACGTTGGCACAATTGGACACGTAGACCACGGAAAGACTACCTTAACTGCTGCCATCACTTATGTGCTGTCAGCTGAAGGTCTTGCCAAGAAAATGGACTATGATGCGATAGATGCTGCTCCTGAAGAAAAAGAAAGAGGTATCACTATTAATACAGCTCATGTTGAATATGAGACAAGAAAGAGACATTACGCTCACGTAGATTGTCCAGGTCACGCTGACTATGTAAAAAACATGGTAACGGGTGCCGCCCAAATGGATGGTGCCATTTTAGTTGTTGCTGCAACGGATGGACCTATGCCGCAGACTCGTGAGCACATCTTGTTGGCTCGTCAGGTTGGTGTGCCAAAGATCGTTGTGTTTATGAATAAAGTAGACTTGGTTGATGACCAGGAGATGCTTGAATTGGTGGAAATGGAAGTAAGAGAACTTCTGGATCAATATGAATTTGACGGCGATAATGTAAGTGTGATTCAAGGTTCTGCCCTTAAAGCACTTGAAGGAGATCCTGCTGCTCAAGCTCAGATCAAGGCCTTAATGGATGCGGTAGATTCCGAGATACCTGAGCCGGTCCGATTGATTGATCAACCATTTTTGATGCCGATTGAAGATGTATTTTCAATCACCGGACGGGGTACCGTTGCAACTGGTCGTATTGAGAGAGGAGTGATCGAAACGAGTAATGGAGTAGAGATCATCGGTATGATGAAAGAAGGTGAAAAACCATTGACTTCAGTTGTTACCGGAGTTGAAATGTTTAGAAAGATCCTGAATAGAGGTGAAGCTGGTGACAACGCCGGTTTACTATTGAGAGGTATCGATAAAGATGATATAAAGAGAGGAATGGTTATCTGTGCTCCGGGATCGGTCAAGCCACATAAGGGCTTTAAGTGTGAGGTTTACGTTTTGAGTAAAGACGAAGGAGGTCGTCATACACCATTCTTTAATGGTTACCGTCCTCAGTTTTACTTCAGGACAACCGACGTAACCGGTGATGTAAAACTTCCTGATGGAGTAGAGATGGTGATGCCAGGTGATAACGTATCTCTGGAAGTGACTCTACTAAATACAATCGCGATGGAAAAAGGTCTTCGCTTTGCTATCAGAGAAGGTGGACGTACCGTTGGTGCAGGTCAGGTGACCGAAATTTTAGTGTAATAAGTTATTTGAAATATTAAAATAGAAGGAATTAAGTGCTCTAAATGGGCACTTAATTTCCTTGTTTTGTAAAGACCGGTCACATAAGCTGGTAGTGATATGGCCGGAACTACGGGCATAGCTCAACTGGTAGAGCGACGGTCTCCAAAACCGTAGGCTGGGGGTTCGATTCCTCCTGCCCGTGCAAGTTTCAAAAGTCTGCATTTATCAGAATCGCTGACTTTAAAAAATAAAATTATGGAGCGATTAGTCCTCAGTATTAAAGAGAGCTACAATGAGCTGATCAACAAAGTGACATGGCCGACGTGGTCCAACCTTCAGCAAAGTACTATTTTGGTGTTAATCGCATCGTTGATTTTTGCGCTTTTGGTTTTTTTAATTGACACCGTATCAAGTCAAGTCGTTAACTTCTTCTACGGTTTATAAATTTTTTCATGTCAGAGCAAATGACAACAGGCGAAGAACGAAAGTGGTACTCTCTGAGAGTGATCAGTGGTAAGGAGCGTAAGCTTAAGGAGAGAATTGAGCTCGAGGTGAAACGGTCGGGATGGGAGGAAATCATTGGCCAAGTGATTGTGCCTACTGAAAAAGTTTATAAGATTAGAAACGGGAAAAAAGTAATTCTAGAGCGAAATATTCTACCTGGCTATATCCTGATAGAGTGCCTGCCGAGTAAATTTACCGGAGAGATGATCCAAGCTATATCAGGGATGACCAATGTGATCAATTTTCTTGGAGGTAATAACCCGATTCCGATGAAACAGTCGGAGGCTAACCGAATGCTAGGTAAGGCAGACGATTCTGATGAAGGGGATGAAATAATGATCGAACCCTTCCTCGAAGGTGAAACGATCAAAATCATTGACGGACCCTTTAGTAATTTTGTAGGGGATATCAAGGAGGTCAATGAGGAGAAAAAGAAATTGAAAGTTATTGTTAAAATATTTGGTCGCGGAACCGAAGTGGAATTGAATTTCATGCAGGTTGAAAAGCAAACATAAAACAGCGAAATAATCTGAAAAATGGCAAAAGTAGTTGAAGCACTGATTAAGTTACAAGTGAAAGGTGGCCAAGCCAATCCGGCACCTCCGGTTGGACCTGCTCTAGGTTCAAAAGGTGTTAATATCATGGAGTTCTGCAAGCGCTTTAATGCCAGAACTCAGGATTTGCAAGGAAAAATCACCCCAGTTGTCATTACCGTATACAAGGATAAAAGTTTTGATTTTATCATCAAGACGGTGCCTGCTGCAGTACAAATTATGGAAGCAGCAAAACTAAAAAAGGGATCTCCTGAATCTAATCGAAATAAAGTTGGAAAAATCTCATGGGAGCAGGTACAGTCGATCGCTGAAGACAAAATGACTGACCTGAATGCTTTTAAAATCAAATCGGCAATGCGAATGGTAGCAGGGACTGCCAGAAGCATGGGAGTGACTATAACAGGAACTCCACCAGTCGCCGACGAAGAAGAATAATATTTTATTTAATTATTTAGAAGGGAGTCAGTTTTGTAAAATGACTGACGCTAGAACCTCGACGCACTATGGCAAAAGTAGGTAAAAAAAGAAAAGCAGCTGATGCGCTGGTAGATCGCAACAATCTCTACTCTTTAGGTGACGCAATGGCCAAGGTAAAAGAAGCCAATACCACCAAATTTGATGCCTCTGTCGATATTCATATTCGGATGGGCATTGATCCAAGAAAAGCAGATCAGGCACTGAGAGGTACTGTTTCCTTGCCACATGGTACTGGCAAGACGAAGAGAGTACTGGTACTTTGCACCCCTGACAAAGAAGACGAAGCGAGAGAGGCCGGTGCCGATTTTGTGGGTCTTGATGAGATGGTGGCTAAGATCCAAGATGGCTGGACTGACTTTGATGTTGTCGTAGCTACCCCCAATGTCATGGCGACAGTCGGTAAGATTGGACGTA
The DNA here is from genome assembly GCA_016711125.1 of Saprospiraceae bacterium. Taxonomy (GTDB): domain Bacteria; phylum Bacteroidota; class Bacteroidia; order Chitinophagales; family Saprospiraceae; genus JABDMH01. The sequence goes on from JADJTQ010000013.1 coordinate 96,904, forward strand.
TTCTGGGGCCAAGAGAGGCTTGATGCCAAACCCAAAAACAGGAACAGTTACTCCGAATGTGGGGGCTGCTGTTACAGACGTAAAAGGAGGGAAGATATCCTTTAGGGTTGATAAATTTGGCATTGTGCACTCTTCGGTGGGCCGGGTTTCATTTAGTGCCGAAAAGCTAGCTGACAATGCTAAAGAATTGATCGATACACTCGTTAGGATGAAACCTTCCACAGCGAAAGGTACTTATGTAAAAACGATAACCGTTGCTAGTACGATGAGCCCGGGAGTTAAGGTTAGTCCGAAAGTTTAAATTATTCATTGATCGATCGGTAGCATCCAAAAAATAAAAGCAAGATGACAAGAACTGAAAAGCAGCAAGCGATTAAAGTCTTAAAAAGAAAATTTAAGAGAAATAGTTTTTTCTATTTAACTGATTCTTCAAAGTTGACGGTAGGTGAAGTTAACAACCTCAGGGCAAAGTGTTATGAGCAAGGTGTAGAGCTAAAAGTTGTAAAAAATACGTTGGCAATCAAGGCCATGCAGGCTCTTGCTAAAGATAGAGGATATGATAAATTGTATGATGCTCTTCAAGGGCCGACTGCAATCATGTTTTCTGAAAATGCCAGTACACCGGCAAGAATCATTAAAGAGTTTAGAAAGGATCATGAAAGGCCAATACTGAAGGCCGCTTACATAGATTCGGATGTATATTATGGAGATGATCAGGTTGAAGTCCTGACCACGCTCAAGACAAAAGAAGAGATTTTGGGTGAAATCATCAGCTTACTCGAATCTCCTATGCAAAGTGTGCTATCTGCTATTGATGGTGGATCGACAATCGCATCTTTGCTCACCGCCCTGGAAGATAGAGGTGGTGCCTAGGTTTGGCTTCCAAGTTATTAAGACGCATATATTTTATTGAAAAAACAAAAATTTAAAAACATTTGACATGGCAGATATAAGTGCTATCGCAGAACAATTAGTAAATCTTACCGTTAAGGAAGTGAGCGAATTGAAAGGCATACTTAAAGATCAATATGGTATCGAACCAGCCGCCGCTGCAGTAGCAGTTGTTGCAGGCCCTGCAGGGGGAGAAGGTGCTGCAGCCGAAGTGGAACAAACTGAATTTACAGTTACACTATCTTCTGCCGGCGCCGAAAAGCTTAAAGTAGTAAAAGAAGTTAAAAACTTACTTGGACTGGGTTTGAAAGAGGCCAAAGATCTCGTTGATGCTGCACCTTCAGTATTGAAGGAAGGGGCGTCTAAAGAAGAAGCTGAGAGTTTAAAATCCGCTCTGGAAGCTGCTGGAGCCAGTGTTGAACTTAAGTAATTATTGATTACCTAAGTACGCTGGCCATCGCAAGTAACTTCCTGGCATACAAGCTATAAAGGCTTAGTCCAATGCTTAGCATTGGACTAAGCCTATCGTCGTATTTATATGTAAGGGGAATGCCTCTTCAGGTTTGATCACAATAAAATCTATACAAGAATGGCAACGCAAGTTGTAGCTACCCATCAGCAAAACGGCCGGATAAACTTCGGCAAAATCAATCTAGCTTCAGCATATCCTGATCTACTTGAAATCCAAATCAAATCGTTTCAAGAGTTTTTCCAACTGGAAACGACGCCTGATAATCGTGCTAATGAAGGATTGTACCGCGTGTTTCAAGAGAATTTTCCAATTTCTGACGCCCGAAATATATTCGTTCTGGAGTTTTTGGATTATTACGTCGATCCACCACGATACACGATCGAAGAATGTATGCAGCGGGGTTTGACCTACAGCGTACCATTAAAAGCAAAACTTCGATTGTCTTGCAACGATGAGGAGCACGTTGATTTTCAAACGATTGTGCAGGATGTTTTCTTAGGCAACATCCCTTACATGACTCCTAAAGGTACTTTCGTGATTAATGGAGCGGAGCGAGTTATCGTTTCTCAACTTCACCGGTCACCTGGCGTATTCTTTAGTCAGAGTTTCCACCCGAATGGTACCAAAATCTATTCTGCCAGGGTAATTCCTTTTAAGGGCGCCTGGATGGAGTTTGCCACCGATATTAATGCGGTGATGTACGCCTATATTGATCGAAAGAAAAAATTTCCGGTCACCACCCTTCTAAGGGCAATTGGATATGACTCGGATAAACAAATATTGGATCTGTTTGGTTTGGCAGAAGAAATTAAAGCCACCAAAAAAGCTTTATCAGGTGCGGTAGGTAGAAAACTTGCTGCCCGAGTCTTACGCAAATGGGTTGAAGACTTTGTCGATGAAGATACCGGTGAAGTGGTATCAATCGAACGGAATGAAATCATCCTTGAGCGTGATATCGTGCTTGAAGAAGAACATATCGAACAAATTGTAGACGCTGAGGTCGACACGATTATCCTGCAACGTGCTGATATTGAGGCTGATTACTCGATCATCTACAATACACTCCAAAAAGATGTATCCAGTTCCGAACTTGAGGCTGTGCAGCAGATCTACCGGCAGTTGAGAGGAACCGATCCGCCCGACGAAGAGACTGCTCGTGGTATTATTGATAAGCTGTTCTTTTCAGATAAACGATACAATCTGGGTGAAGTAGGTCGATACAAGATCAATCGAAAGCTAGATATCGGTATTGATCCCGAAACGCTGATACTGACGAAAGAGGACATTATTGAAATCGTCAAATACCTGGTCAGCCTGACCAATCAAATGGCTGAACTGGATGATATTGACCATTTGAGCAATCGTCGGGTCAGGACAGTCGGAGAGCAACTTTACGCCCAGTTTGGAGTAGGACTCGCCAGGATGGCCAGAACTATTCGAGAACGGATGAATGTCAGGGATAATGAAGTATTTACTCCTATTGACCTGATTAATGCACGTACGCTTTCATCGGTGATCAATAGCTTTTTCGGTACCAGTCAGCTTTCGCAATTCCTTGACCAGACCAATCCACTCTCGGAGATCACCCACAAGCGAAGAATTTCTGCTTTAGGACCAGGTGGTCTCTCCCGGGAACGGGCAGGATTTGAAGTACGTGACGTACACTATTCCCATTATGGACGTCTCTGTACGATTGAGACTCGGAGGGACCAAATATTGGTTTGATCTCCACTCTTTGCGTGCATGCCAAAGTAAACAAGATGGGATTTCTTGAGACTCCTTACCGAAAAGTCGTCGATGGGCAAATTGATATGAAACGAGAGGCTGAATACCTTTCGGCTGAGGGTGAGGACTACCGGAGGATAGCGCAGGCCAATTCAAAAATCGATGATAAGGGCACGTTTCTCTCAGATAGGATCAAGTGCAGAGAACATGGCGATTTTCCGGTTTTGACACCAGTAGAAGTTGAATATATGGATGTGGCTCCTAATCAGATTGTTGGAGTATCTGCATCACTGATTCCATTTCTTGAAAACGATGATGCCAATCGGGCACTCATGGGCTCAAACATGCAACGTCAAGCGGTGCCGCTACTAAGGCCAAGTGCACCGATTGTTGGTACCGGTTTGGAAGGGATAGTCGCCCAGGATTCACGTATGCTGATCAACGCGGAGGGTGAAGGGGTTGTTGAGTACGTTGATGCTGACAGTATCGTGATCAAATATGACCGTACAGAAGAAGATCAATCGGTTTCTTTTGAAGATAACCTGGTCACCTACAATCTGACCAAGTTTATGCGTACCAATCAGGGTACTTGTATCAACCTGAAACCCATTGTCAAAAAGGGACAAAGGGTAATAAAAGGAATGATTCTTTGTGATGGCTATGCCACAGAAAGAGGAGAGCTTGCCCTTGGGCAAAATCTCAAAGTGGCTTTTATGCCCTGGAAAGGATACAACTTTGAAGATGCTATCGTGCTTTCTGAAAGGGTAGTTCGGGAAGACATCTTTACTTCCATTCACATTGAGCATTTTGAACTTGATGTGCGTGACACCAAATTGGGTGAAGAAGAGTTGACCAATGATATTCCAAATGTGAGCGAGGATGCTACAAAAGATCTCGATGAAAATGGAATCATTAGAATCGGCGCCTGGGTAGAAGAAGGTGATATTCTGATTGGAAAGATCACTCCAAAGGGTGAGTCAGATCCTACTCCGGAAGAAAAACTGCTTCGGGCTATATTTGGAGATAAAGCGGGTGATGTCAAAGATGCTTCCCTAAAGGCACCTCCCTCCACCAAAGGGGTAGTTATTAATAAACAATTGTTTGCCAGAGCGAAAAAAGATAAGACAAAAAAGGCACAAGAGAAGAATGTACTGACCAAATTGGACGATCAGCACGCCATCGTACTCAACGAGCTAAAAACATTGTTGGTTGATAAGCTAAATGCCCTGGTGGATACAGTATCTACCGAAGGAATCAGAAGTGTCTACAATGAAGTACTGGTAAAAAAGGGTACCAAACTTAATAAAAATGTCTTAAAAAACATTGACTACAGTGTGGTGGACTATACCAATTGGACCAAGGAGGATAAAACTAACACATTAATAGCCAGGTTGTTACACAACTACACCATCAAGGTCAATGAAGAGATTGGACGATATAAGCGCGAGAAATTCAATGTCTCAATTGGTGATGAGTTGCCCGCTGGTGTGCTTAAATTGGCCAAAGTATATATGGCCAAAAAACGCAAACTGAAAGTAGGTGATAAGTTAGCAGGCCGGCACGGTAATAAGGGTATCGTTTCAAGAATTGTGCGTGTAGAAGATATGCCTTTCCTGGAGGATGGAACTGCTGTCGACATTGTGCTCAATCCACTCGGGGTACCTTCGCGGATGAACCTTGGGCAAATTTTTGAAACAGTTCTGGGATGGGCCGGTGAAAAATTGAACACTAAGTTTTCAACCCCGATTTTTGATGGTGCATCACTCGACGAAATTGAGGAATATATTGAGAAGGCCAGTTTACCCAGTTATGGACAAACCTATCTTTATGATGGCGGTACCGGTGACAGATTCCATCAGCAAGCAACGGTGGGAGTGATCTACATGTTGAAATTGTCACACATGGTTGACGATAAAATGCACGCACGTTCGATCGGACCATACTCGCTCATCACTCAGCAACCCCTTGGTGGTAAGGCGCAATTTGGTGGTCAGCGATTTGGTGAGATGGAGGTATGGGCGCTCGAAGCTTTTGGTGCATCGACCATCTTACAGGAATTGCTCACGATCAAGTCTGACGATATTATTGGTAGAGCAAAAACGTATGAAGCCATTGTGAAAGGTGACAATTTGCCTGATCCTAATATTCCGGAGTCATTCAATGTACTCATTCACGAACTCCGTGGTCTGGCACTGGATGTGAAATTTGATTAGTAAACACCTTCTTTAAAAGTCTATAATATGTCTCTTAGAAAATCATTAAATAAACAAAAAGCAGACTTTGATAGCATCACCATTAGCCTTTGCTCACCAGATGAGATTCTGGAGCGATCTTTTGGTGAAGTCCTAAAGCCGGAGACAATCAACTATCGCTCATACAAACCTGAGAGAGATGGATTGTTTTGTGAGCGGATTTTTGGCCCGGTTAAAGACTATGAATGTTACTGCGGTAAGTATAAAAGAATTCGATATAAGGGTATCGTTTGTGACCGTTGTGGAGTAGAAGTTACCGAGAAGAAGGTGAGAAGGGAGCGAATGGGTCACATCAAACTAGTGGTTCCGGTTGTTCATATTTGGTTTTTTAAGTCGCTACCCAACAAGATTGGTTACCTTCTGGGTCTATCTTCGAAGAAATTGGAATCTATCGTTTATTATGAGCGATATGTTGTGGTACATCCGGGGGTAAAAGAAGCAGAGGGTATTGCCAGGCTGGACCTGTTGACCGAAGAAGAATATATTGAAATACATGATAGCCTTCCTCGCGAAAACCATATGTTAGAAGATGACGATCCCAACAAGTTTATTGCATTGATGGGTGCTGAAGCGATCAGAGTACTTTTAATCAGATTAGATCTCGATGATCTCTCTTATTCATTAAGATTGCAAGCTGCCACCGAGACCTCTCAACAACGGAAATCAGAGGCGTTGAAAAGATTGAGAGTGGTGGAAGCTTTCCGCGATGGTTTGCGAAAAATCGAGAATAGACCGGAATGGGCGGTGATTCAGTATCTGCCTGTGGTGCCACCCGAACTAAGGCCATTAGTTCCACTGGATGGTGGTCGGTTTGCCAGTTCAGACCTTAATGATCTTTATCGCCGGGTCATCATCAGAAACAACCGACTAAAGCGTCTTCTAGAGATTAAAGCACCTGAGGTCATCTTGAGAAACGAGAAGAGGATGCTTCAGGAAGCGGTCGATTCGCTTTTTGACAATTCTAGAAAATCAAACGCTGTCAAAGCAGAAGGTGGCCGGCCATTAAAGTCACTTAGTGATATTCTTAAAGGTAAGCAAGGACGTTTTCGTCAAAATCTTCTTGGAAAGCGGGTTGACTACAGCGGCCGTTCTGTCATAGTGGTAGGGCCAACTCTAAAGCTACACGAATGTGGTTTGCCAAAAGGTATGGCAGCGGAGTTGTTCAAACCGTTTATAATCCGCAAGTTGATCGAAAGAGGTATCGTCAAAACGGTTAAATCTGCGAAAAAATTGGTCGATAAGAAGGACCCTGTAATTTGGGAAATCCTGGAAAACATTTTGAAGGGGCACCCAGTCTTGTTGAACCGGGCTCCGACGCTGCACCGCCTTTCTATTCAGGCTTTTCAGCCAAAACTGATTGAGGGAAAAGCCATCCAGCTACACCCTTTGGTATGCGGTGCATTTAATGCTGACTTTGATGGTGACCAAATGGCTGTACACTTGCCTTTGAGTCAGGCAGCAATTCTGGAAGCACAGATATTGATGCTTTCATCGCATAACATCTTAAATCCTCAGGATGGATCCCCGATTACCCTGCCTTCGCAAGACATGGTATTGGGATTGTACTATCTGAGTAAAGAGCGTACACAAAGCAATGGCAGTGCCAATGGTGTCCGCACTTTTTATTCAGCTGAAGAGGTGCTTATCGCATATAATGAGGGTAGAATCGATCTACATGCACCCATTAAGGTAAGAGTGCCCATTGAAAAGGAAAAGGGCAATGTGGCAGTCGAATTAATTCGAACGACGGTCGGTAGGGTGATATTTAATCACGCAGTGCCAAAGTCAGTGCCTTACATCAACGAATTATTGACTAAGCGTAATCTTAAGACGATTATCAGTAATATTATCATCCGCACCAATCTTGAGATCACTGCTGATTTTTTAGATCACATTAAGGACCTTGGATTTCATTGGGCATTTAAAGGTGGCCTTTCATTCAATTTGGGTGATTTGATCACTCCAACCGTAAAGGCTGAAGTCCTGGATGAGGCACAGACCGAAGTTGATGAGGTTTGGGAAAACTACAATATGGGTCTGATTACCAACAATGAGCGATATAACCAGATCATTGATAAGTGGACTTATGCCGACAACACGATCACTGACAACCTTCTGAAAGAACTGAGTGAGCATAAAGACGGGTTCAACTCGGTATATATGATGCTACACTCTGGTGCACGTGGGTCGAAACAGCAGATCAAACAGTTGTGTGGACTACGAGGCCTCATGGCTAAACCACGAAAGTCTGGTGACACCGGAAATGCCATTATCGAAAACCCAATTTTATCAAACTTCCTGGATGGCTTGTCAGTACTCGAGTACTTTATCTCCACCCACGGTGCCCGGAAAGGTCTCGCAGATACAGCGCTCAAAACGGCTGATGCAGGTTACCTAACCAGAAGATTGGTAGACGTAGCGCAAGATGTGGTGATCATGGAAGAAGATTGTGGCACACTAAGAGGTAATGAAACATTTGCACTTAAAGACAATGAAAAGGTAATTCAAGCCTTGGCTCGTCGTATCGAGGGTCGATTTACCTTGTATGATATTATACATCCGGTAACTGATGAAGTCATCGTACCATCAGACGGATATATTGATGAAAAAACGGCTGACTACATCGATGATGTTGGCATAGAAATGGTCAATATCAGATCAGCACTTACCTGCGAAACCAAGAGAGGTATCTGCCGTAGATGTTACGGTAAAAACCTAGCGTCCGGTAGAATTACCGAGCGGGGAGATGCAGTAGGTATTATTGCAGCCCAGTCCATTGGAGAACCAGGTACCCAGTTGACTCTGCGTACTTTCCACGTGGGTGGTATCGCTTCGGTTACCAAAGCTGAATCAGAGCTATCTTCCAAATTTGATGCTGTGGTCGAATTTGACGGCATCAAGACAACCAAATTAGTTGAAGACGGTAGCTCAAGAGAGGTAGTACTTTCCAGAACCGGAGAGATAAGGCTGGTCGACTCAAAGTCAGGTAAATTGTATACCTCAATGCATATTCCATATGGAGCTCGAATCTTTGTCAGAGATAAGCAACCGGTCAAAAGAAATGACGTACTCTGTGAGTGGGATCCATTCAATGCAGTGATCATTTCTGAATTTTCAGGCGTTGCTGAATTTGAGGCTGTCGAGGAAGGTGAAACATACCGGATCGAGCGTGATGACCAGACGGGATATGCCGAAAAAGTTGTAGTGGAATCGAAGAAGAAACGAAAAATTCCGGTGATCAAGATTCTCAGCAAGGACGGTGAGGATCTACGTAATTATAATTTACCGGTGGGTGCCTATATCTCTATCGACGATGGGGATGAAATAACTTCTGGTCAGATCATCGCTAAAATACCAAGGAATCTTGGAAAGATTTCGGACATCACAGGAGGTCTACCCAGAGTTACTGAGTTATTTGAAGCAAGGAATCCATCCAACCCAGCTGTGGTAGCCGAAATTGATGGAGTCGTTGCTTTTGGTAAAATCAAACGGGGAAATCGCGAAGTAATCATAACTGCTAAAGATGAGCAGATACGAAAGTATTTGATCGGACTCTCCAAACATATTCTGGTACAAGAGGGAGACTTCGTACGTGCCGGCACACAACTATCTGACGGATCGGTTGCACCAAGTGATATTCTTGACATTAAAGGGCCATTTGCGGTTCAGACTTATCTGGTGAATGGAGTACAGGAGGTCTACCGGGCTCAGGGCATCACCATCAATGATAAACACATAGAGGTCATTGTACGTCAGATGATGCGTAGAGTGGTCATTGTTGATCCGGGAGATACCAGTTTTCTTGAGGGTGAGGCGGTTGAGAAATACGATTTCTTAGAGCAGAATGATTGGATTTTCGATAAGAAATTCATTACTGAAGTAGGTGATTCCAATAAATTGAAAGCCGGACAATTAGTCACCTTGAGACAGTTGCGTGAAGAAAACAGCTTTTTGAAGAGGAATGACCTTAAGGCGGTTGAGTATAGAGATGCTGTTGCTTCAACTTCGAGCCCTGAATTGCAAGGGATTACCAAATCATCATTGGGTACCCATAGCTGGATTTCAGCTGCATCTTTCCAGGAAACCACCAAAGTGCTTAGCACCGCTGCGATTGCTGCCAGAGAAGATGGTCTGATTGGATTGAAAGAAAATGTAATTGTAGGCAAGAAGATCCCGGCAGGTACCGGATTGAGAAAATTCAGATCTTTGATAGTTACTGGTGATCCGGTGACGGAAGAAGACTAGTACAAAATTCGATTCTTTTACAGAATTTAGGTTTAAGGCTGTGGGCTTCGGTTCACAGCTTTTTTTTTGCCCGGTTTAGAGAACCGATACATTTGGTATATTATCCAATAGAAAATTTTCAAAAAAATGTGCAGTTAGATGATTGCGCATATATTTGCAGTCAAATAACTGCATAAGTGAAATTAAGAAGAGATGTATTCCAAGCAATAGCCGACCCCACTCGAAGAACGATAATTACTTTAGTGGCCCTTCAAGCAATGACACCTACTGCAATAGCAGAGAATTTTGACTCTTCCAGGCAAACCATTTCCAAGCACATACAAATCCTCACAGAGTGCGAAATATTGGAACAAGAACAAAAGGGCAGAGAGATTTACTATCAGCTGAACCCAAAAGGGATGAAAGAAATAGCGGAATTTATCGACCCATTTAGAAAAATGTGGGATGACCGATTTAATAGATTAGAAGCCGTAATGAAAAAACATCAATCAAAAAAATAGAACCAGTATGGAACAAAAAACAAAAGTCAATGCAGAAGACGGTAAACAAGAAATACTGATAACAAGAGAATTTGAATTACCACTGGCATTACTTTTTAAAGCGTATGTGGAACCCGAAATTGTTGAACAATGGATGGGGACAAAAGTGTTAAAGCTCGAGAGCAAAAAGCACGGAAGTTACCAATTTGAAACCACCGACACAAAGGGAAACAAATATGGTTTTAATGGAGTAATTCACGAATTTAAGCCTAATCAAAAAATCATACGAACATTTGAAATGGAGAATATGCCTTTTGGAGTCCAGCTTGAGGTCTTGGAATTTGAAGAGCTGACAGAAGACTCCAGCAAACTACAAAAAAAAGTAATATATGAATCCGTTTCACATAGAGATGAAAATTTAAAATTGCCATTCGTACAAGGCATCAATATCGCACACAACCGATTACAAGAAATCACAAGAAAATTTAAAATAGCAACATATGACAACGACAAGGAGAAATAAGGTCCTCTATTGGGGTGCAACTATTTGGCTTGCTCTAGGCTATCCGATTCTAAAGGAATGGGCATATGCAGGTTTTTTCTTCACTATGACTGGTGCAATTATTTCCCATTTAGCAATTGGCGATGAAGATAAACCGGGTAACCCAAATTTGTAAAATTTGTAACTTCCTCTTCCATTCCAATCTTAAGACCTGCCGAGAGAAAGGCTATTTTTATTAACCGTTAAAGTGAATAGTTATGAACCCAAAAGTTGTTGATAGGTTTTTAGATAGAGCTAAAACTTGGCAAGAAGAAATGAAATTGTTGAGAAAAATCTGCCTTGATTGCGGACTGACCGAAGATTTTAAATGGATGCACCCTTGTTATACGCTTCAGGGAAAAAATATTGTTTTAATTCACGGATTTAAGGAATATTGTGCACTTCTTTTTCATAAAGGTGTCTTATTGAACGATACCAACGATATTCTAATCCAACAAACAGAGAATGTGCAATCGGCTCGTCAAATTCGATTTACCAGTTTGCAGGAAATAATTGATTTACGACCTACGATTGTGGACTATATTTTTGAAGCTGTTGAGGTAGAGAAAGCAGGATTAGAAGTGAAAATGAAAAAGACTACCGAATTTGATATGCCGGCTGAATTTAGAAAAGTCTTAGATGGTAACACCGATTTAAAATCTGCTTTTGAAGTTTTAACACCGGGGCGCCAACGAGGGTATTTGCTGTATTTTTCTCAAGCCAAGCAATCCAAAACTCGTGAATCAAGAATTGAAAAATTTATTCCAAAAATTTTCGATGGGAAGGGATTAAATGATTGAGAGCGGTATTTGATTTATTTAGGTACATAGGCATCCATCATACGTGCAAAGTATTTACCCATAATATCAAATTCGAGATTTACCTCCATTCCCGCTTTTAATTGTCCAAAATTTGTGTGATCCCAGGTGTATGGTATAATGGCAACTTTAAACTGAGTATCAGTCGGGTCAATAACGGTCAGACTAACTCCATTAATGGCAATAGATCCTTTTTGCACCATGAGAGGTGCATTTTTTATATCAAATGAGAAACTCAAAAGATGGCTACCCTTCAGGTCTTCAATTTTAAAACATCGGCCCTTAGCATCTACGTGACCTTGCACTATATGGCCATCTAAACGGGCGCCAAATACCATCGCCCTTTCCAGATTGACCATTTGACCCTTTTGCCAGTTGCCCAAGGTAGATCTATCCAACGTTTCCTGCACAGCTACGACCCGATGTAGGTTGCCCGAGATATCGACCACTGTGAGGCACACGCCATCGTGCGATAGGCTTTGGTCTATTTTTAATTGCGAGGAAATTTCAGACTCAATCGTAAAAGTGAGATTTGTTTCTTTTTTTGTAAGATCTTGAATTTGACCACAACACTCAACAATGCCTGTAAACATTTATTAGAATCATTATTTGTGCAAATGTACACACATCACAAAAAAGGAAGGGATGAAAGTAGTTGAAGACCAGAGTTGTTACCGGAGGAGTTCAATAAATCCTTTAAGTACCATATTGCTGGTAGCCGGACCAAGCGAACTCGACTCAAAAACTTCGCATACATAACTATAGACTCCATCCGAGAGGTCATTACCTGCCAGATTGGTCCCTTGCCATTCAATATCCGGATCGGTAGTTTCGAAAACCAACTGACCCCAGCGATTGTAAATGCGCATATTTACATGGTCAATAAATTGATAGGGATAAGAAGTGTAGATGTCATTGGCCCCGTCTCCGTTCGGAGTAAATACATTCGGTAGCTGATAAAATGGACAATTGACAACACAGAATACATTGCTGGTGTCACTTTCATTGCCTAATGAATCCAGAGACGTGACACCATAGCAACCTGCCTGGCCTGTGGTAGATTCATGATCATAAAAATCACTTACAGCCCCCACCTGATCTAAAAAAACAAATCCAGTATCGATATTTGGCTTATAGTAGATTCGATAACCTTTTACATCTGAAGGATCAGGGCAATCGTTCCCAAGATTCCATCGTACTCTATTGATAAAAAGACCGCCACTAGACAGATCAGGATTGTCACAAGAGTTCTGTACGGTGATTGACGGTACACAGGCAGGCACAATATCTTCTGGCCGGGCACAGGCAATCTGCGATAAATTAAATAGAGGGCTAGGCAACTGTGTGAAACCATATGATCCTTCGGTCTCTACATAGTAGCAATATTCTTCAGCGTTTAGGAGTCCTTGATCGACATAGGCTGGTGTACTGCTGGTGGCCAGAAAGACAAAGTCAGATTGGGAATTCGATTTACGAAAAATGCGGTAAGAGTAGTTTTCCAGGGTACATCAGCCACCCAGCTAAGTAACATTTGTTTATCACTGCCGATGGCATTTAGTCTCACAGTTGAAGCTGTCTCCAGATGTGCTAAAAACTCGATTATTTGCATAAAACGACACTTGATAGGAATAAACATTATCCTGAGTGTTAAGCCCATTCATATCGACAAAAGAAGTATCAACCAGGCCCTGAAATGTATTACTGGTAAAGTCCGCTCCCGGCACCGGTAGGAGTGTTGCAGGATCAAAGCCATCTCCTTTGGATAAAACAAACCGATACGGTCCGGGAAAGGCAATCGTATCGATCTCGGCACCATTTGGCTTAGTCCATTGCACTGAGATTTCTCCGGATGTATTGTCCGTATTTAAGATCGAAACCTGAGTGATAAATGGCTTGTTAAGCTTTATACCTGCACAATCCTCATTAGAAGGTATGCTGTGCACGAGATTAAAAAACCTGACCTGCAGCAGACAAACGCGCAAAAGTAGCAGTAACCCGATAGCAATAGCTGGTCCCTTCTCCGGCTTCGGTATCCACGTACCTATACCTCCCATCCACAAAATCTTTTATCGAGTAGGCAATAGGCGTATAGCCTCTACCCTCTAGCCCAGGTGTGCAGGTGTCAGCAATAAAAGGACTGCTGGTTTCTTTTCTCCAGACAACAAATCCCCTAAAATATTCATCTTCTGTGATCTCGCAGGCATAGGGTTTGTCCCAGCTGATCGTGGTTTGGTCCTGCCCTGCTATGGCAGTTAGGTTTTGTGGTGGTGGCCCCAACACTTTGATGCGTAAAGTGGAGAGAGTGGCTAAACCTGTCGTATCATTAAAATCATCAACAGCCTTAAAAACAACAGAATAGGGATAAAAAGTAATATGCTCACATTGGGTTTGCCACTCGAACAATGAATTTACGGGCTGATTCCGATAGCCACTTTGGGGAGTCATAGTTGCCGGGCTTACGGTGGTCTGAAAAGGACCTCCAATTGCTGTAAGATTTAGTAACTGGGCGGGCATATCCGGATCAGTCGCCGAAACCTCGATTGACAATGTATCACCGGCGATTACACAAATTTCTCTGGCTGCTTCGATCTCTGGCGGCTGGTTTTTACAAGCCTCAACCAGGATTTGCATATCTCTAATGATGGAGTTTAATAATCTACCCTGCCGGTATTCATGGATTTTAAAGGCGATGTTATAGTCGCCCGTGCGCTGCGGAGCTTCCCAGATCAGTTCGCCAGTCACCGGATTTAGTGTGAGCTTATTATTACTACCAGCCGATATCTGATCCGGAAAAACGTAATTGGGTACTTCCTCGCCTTCTGACTCAAGGGGTACAATCAGTTCGTAAGAGAGACTGTCACCATCAGGATCATAAGCATTTGGGTTATGAATAAATCGCTGGCCTACACAAGCATAGTCAATCGGTGGTTGTAATAATATAGCTGAACTGTTATATCCCTGAAATTGGGTGCCTAGTAGTACTATAGTCGTTTCAAGATGAAAGCGAATCTGGATGGAGTTGGGGTAGTTGACATTTATAATATTCGCAATCCTATTGGGATCGGTCATGCTCAACTTGTAAGCTCCCCTGCCGGGATAAGTATGCTCACCAATATAGAAGTTACGTTTAATATCATTTGGTAAAATGTCACCTTCTCCATTTGCTCGAAGAAGTTGGCTGCGACTGCCATCACCCCAAACTATCTCAAGACTGTCTCGATCTGCCTGAAAACTGCTTGTTTTCGTATACGTTGTAATCGTAACCCGGATCGTTAGGTCTCCTATTTGTTCATACGTGATTTCTCCAGCCCGGTTGTGAGTGGCAAAAGTAAAAGTGTAGGCTAAAAAGCATAGACATAAAGATAATAAGACTCTCCATCGGGGATGTTTAAGATGCTCCATACTCACCATTTAATAATAACGTATCTAGTGGTGTTTCGTTTGTAATTCGGTTAAACATTCGTGCAGTGCATTCTGCCAGCTCCGAATATCGATGCCAAATGTTTCCCTGAATTTACTAAGATTTAATTTACTATACCTCGGTCTGGGTGCCACAGTCGGAAATTCTGTGCTCCGAATAGGTGTGATCAGGCATTTGTACTGTCCGAATTTTACAATGTACTGGGCGATCTCGGCCCAATTGGTCGTCCCTTCATTGCTATAATTGTAGATTCCAGAAATTTTTTTCCATGCTGAAACCGTAGGAACCTGACGAATAATCGTCATCACTGCCTGAGCGAGATCGCGTGCATAGGTAGGTGCTCCAATTTGGTCACGGACCACATTGAGATGCTCACGTTGCTGTGCTAACCTAAGAATGGTCTTTGGAAAATTATGGCTATAAGTCGAGTAGAGCCATGAAACCCGGATGGTGAAAGGAAACTCATGAGTCATGGCAAAGACCTGCTCACCCTTTAATTTAGATCGCGCATAGACTCCCTTTGGTCGGGTCGGATCGGTTTCAAATAGGGGCCGGCGAAGGTTGTTATGATACACATAATCGCTGGAGAAATGGATCATTGGAATCCCCAAGCTAGTACATGCACCAGCAAGATAGCCAACTGCCTCTGCATTGACCTTGTTGGCAAGCTCAGATTCACTTTCTGCCTGGTCTACGGCGGTATACGCAGCGCAATTAATCAGGTGGGTTGGTCCGAGTCGCAGTATTTTCTGCCGGATCGAAGGACTGGAAATATCCGCTTGTTCTTTGGTCCAGAAAATGAATTCTTCATTAGCCAAATGAGGTGTGACTGTAAATTCCTGGCCTAGTTGACCATTAGCTCCAGTCACTAGTATTTTTTTCTTTCCGTCTATACCGGCCATGAGCGATGTTGTCCAAAACCAGGCAAGTGCTGGTCTCTTTCTGAAACCACGACAGAATCGAGGTCCAATTGCCAATCAATATTGAGAGTTGCATCGTCAAAACGGATGCCTCCCTCGTGCTCTTTCGAATAGACATTGCTGCACTTGTACGAAAATATGACTTCTTCGCTCAGACAGACATATCCATGCGCAAAACCTTGGGGTATAAAAAATTGTGTCTTGTTTTCACCGCTCAAAAAGACGGCGTGATACCGACCAAAAGTTGTTGATTCCGGCCTGATATCGACGGCAATGTCAAGGATGCTTCCTTGTACTATCCTTACCAGTTTTGCCTGGCCAAAAGGTGGTAGTTGATAGTGTAGACCTCTGAGCACTCCTTTTCCGGAAAAAGCTTCATTGTCTTGAGCAAAAGTGCATTTGATGCCCGCTTCATGATAGCGTTTGGAATGATAACTTTCGTAAAAGTATCCCCGGTCATCCTTCCACACATCGGGTTCGATAATTATTAGGCCGTCAATGTCCGTCTTAATAATCTTCATGGCTATTTATCTCTAAAGTGGATGGATATCGGTACTCCACAAAAGTTAAAGTTTTTTCTTAAGTGATTTTCCAGGTAGTTACGATAGCTAGGTTTAACAAAATCCGGATAGTTGCAAAAAAAAGCAAACGATGGTGTACGCGTTGGCAATTGACTGACATATTTAATTTTGATGAACTTGCCTCGATGAGCCGGAGGATGGTAGCTTTCGATGGCTTTTAGCATAATATCGTTGAGCTCGGAAGTCTTAATTTTAGTTTTCCTACGCTCATATACCTCCAGGGCTAATTCCATGACTTTGAATATGCGTTGTTTCTCCAGAGCAGAAACAAAAACCACCGGAACGTCATTAAAAGGTGCCAATCGCTCTAGGATAGTCCGCTCCATATCCCGGGCTGAGTTAGTATCTTTATTTTCAACCAGATCCCATTTATTGACCGCTACGACCAGGCCTTTTTTTCTTTTGACTGCAAGTTGGTAGATCTGAAGATCCTGTGATTCGATACCCGTTGTAGCATCGAGCAATAGGACACAGACATCAGATTCTTCAACCGCCCTGACTGCCCTGATGGTTGAGTAAAATTCCAAATCTTCGTGTACTTTAGTTTTCTTACGGAGCCCTGCGGTATCGATCAGAAAGAACGTGCGATTGAACTTGGTATATTTGGAATGTATGCTGTCTCTTGTGGTACCTGCGATCTCTGTGACAATATTCCGTTCTTCACCCAACAGGGCATTGGTCAACGAAGATTTACCGACATTTGGTTGGCCAATAATGGCAATTTTGGGGAGGTCTGTATCGAGTGATTGTTCTTCCCTGCTCAGATTTTCAACTAAGGCATCCAGAAGCTCACCTGTGCCGCTGCCGGTAATGGATGAGAGGAAAATTGTCTCTTCGAATCCCAGGCTCCAAAATTCGTTGGCTTCCAGGTAGCGGGTATGATTATCCACTTTATTGACTGCGAGAAGGACTGGTTTCTGACTCTTTCTTAACATGTCAGCAACTTGTTCGTCGAGATCAGTTACGCCGGTGGTGACGTCGACCATGAAGAGAATTGCCGAGGCTTCATCAATAGCGATCTTTACCTGTCTCCTTATAGCACTCTCGAAGACATCATCCGAACTTTGTACAAAACCTCCGGTATCTATCACGGTAAATGCAACTCCATTCCAGTCACTTGTACCGTATAATCGATCCCTGGTAACCCCGGAAACATTGTCGATGATCGCATCTTGTTGGCCTATCAGGCGATTATATAATGTAGACTTGCCCACATTGGGTCTCCCTACAATAGCCACCTACATTACTCATAAATCCCTGTTTGGTGTCGATAATTAATAAAATGTCTTGAAAGAGAGGCTAGATCTTTGAGGATCTATTGATTATATCCCAGTTTTTCCAACAACCGGTCGTTGTTCCGCCAATCTTCTCTCACTTTTACGTGAAGTTGCAAAAATACTTTCTTTTCCAGAAAGGTCTCCATCTTCTGTCTGGAGTCGATGCCCAGCTGCTTTATAGCCGACCCTCCCTTACCGATAATGATCGACTGCTGAGACTTTCTACTTACAAAGATCAAGGCTTCTATCCGAATGATGTTCTCCTCCTCTTTGAAAGATTCAATGGCAACTTCACACGAGTAAGGAATCTCCTCACGGTACAATAGAAATATATTTTCCCGAATGATTTCAGCTACAAAAAATCGCTGTGGCCGGTCACTTAGTTGATCGGGAGGAAAATAAGCTGGCCCTTCAGGTAAGTGTGCTACGATTTGATCAAACAGGGCCTGGGTATTCGTCTCTTGAAGTGCTGAAATGGAATAAAGATGTGCTTCGGGCAGCAACTCGCTATAATAAGTACGCATGGTTTCTAGGTCTGCTTCATCCATCAGATCCATTTTATTGATGATCAGGAGTACCGGGCAACTAACATTTTTCAGCTTTTGTATGAGCACATGATCCTCATCGTATTTGTCAGACCGATCTACAACCATTAACATGACATCGGCATCTTCAAAAGTCGTAAAGACGTACCGGTTCATTTTTTCATGCATCTTATAAGAAGGATCATGTACAAAACCGGGGGTATCAGAAAATACAAGTTGGTAATCCTCCCCTGACACAATACCTATTATACGATGCCGCGTCGTCTGAGGTTTATAGGTGATGATAGACATACGCTCACCTACCAGAGCATTCATAAGGGTAGACTTGCCAACATTGGGTCTACCAATAATATTTACGAAACCAGACTTAAACATGATGCGAAGTTAGTAAAGTCGCCGGCTACGATGCGGTGACCAGGCTTCTATTTCAGCAACGAGTCCTTTAGGATCGTATGCCCTCCAATTGGGAATCTGCAAGCCTTTATTCATTTGCACATAGGCATCAATGCCGGTCTTGCGCATTTCCAGGTATACGTGATCCAGTAGATTGACCATAAAGATAAAGCCATTTTCGTCGGCTATATCTTCATACCATTCTTCATAGTAGCAATCATCCGAACCATGAAAGTTCAAAACGTGGTCCAAAATCATGATGTAGCGGCATATGCCCTGTTTAGACAATCGATCGATTAAATTCTGTTTGAGATACATGATATCATTGGATAGACAATCATTCCACTCACCAATAAGTTCGATTATAGCTATCTGGTCATCATAGTCCGCAAAAATAATCTTGGCATAA
Organism: Saprospiraceae bacterium; assembly: GCA_016711125.1. Classification (GTDB taxonomy): domain Bacteria; phylum Bacteroidota; class Bacteroidia; order Chitinophagales; family Saprospiraceae; genus JABDMH01. The sequence continues at coordinate 115,873 of JADJTQ010000013.1, forward strand.
AGTGTAGCAGAACCAAATTCATCCCACTGCGGATGAATATAATAGTTGTATACCCTGTTGCTAAATTTAAACTCATCATATATTCGACCAAAATGAGGTGATCGAGCATCTTCTGATGAGATATAGTTATCTCTCCAAAGGTGATGTGGCTCTATATCGTGCATAAATTGAAAATTCGAATTATGTCTTTTTTTTAGTCATTCTTAATACTGATTCAATCAAAATCAGAAGAAAAAGATTTCACAAAGATCTATAAAGTCTCGATGCAACTCAATCTCTTGTGTCGACTTTTTTTAAGACTTTCGTTAAAGATTGAAGCAAATAAATCCTGGCCTGTTAGGTATTTACAGATTAGATATAACCATTAGGTTGGCTCAGTTGTTGTCTGAAACGGATCTGATATCATGTATTTGAGAATGCTTCACCGTTACAAGATAAATTCAAATGAAGAAATTGGTCATCACCGGTCCGGAGTGCAGTGGTAAATCTACTCTGGCCTCTATGATGTCACAAAAATTAAAGGGTGTCCTGGTGCCCGAGATCGCCAGGCCGCTTTTGACGCTTACCGGAAATAGTTATTCCAGTTCTGATCTGTTGACTATAGCCGAATATCAGACAGAAGCGGAGTTTTCAGCTCAACTTTGTGACACTGGATGGGTCATTTGCGACACATCCTTGCTGGTGCTAAAAATCTGGTCGCAAGTGCTGTTTGATCGTTGTGATCCATGGATCGAGCAACATTTTCAAAATTCTTCTGCATTGCTCTGGTTGCTTTGTGAGCCATTGCCTTTCTGGCAGGCTGATGGGCAAAGAAATAACCCCAATGACCGCAACAGGCTTTTTGAGCTCTATCAAAACGAACTCATAGTAGCCGGAAAAAATTTTTTAATTGTACCGACAGCATCTGCTGATGAAAGATTTGATTGGGTCATAAATCAGATTTCAGAGCTATAAAAATGATACCTTTGTCTTGTTAATTTACTCGAATTGGGGGTGCCTGGATACGCATAGTGTCATAAAGAAGGGCTGAGATCATACCCATTGCTTTTGAAAGTTCAATGTTTCATTCAAATGGACTTTCATGAAAGCAGGAACCTGCCCAGGTAATGCTGGGAAGGGACAATTGAACCCATTTTAGAGTCATTTTTTTACCGGCCAATGATAGGTGGCCCAAATGTAAAAACAGATGATTCGTTTTTGTTTTGTACTTGCTTTAGGTGCCCAGCTGGATTTGGTTGCTCAAATTTCTTTGCAAGGGTCTATTATTGACGAAAAAGGCGAGGCAATTGCGGGCTCCCATGTCACCCTCAATCAGCTGACGACCATTACTGACCTGGATGGCGCGTTTTATTTCTATGACTTGAGCAATGGTGCGTATCACCTTTCAATCAGGGCATTGGGATACGAGAGTTTACAGGATTCGCTTGTCCTCGAGGCTGACCGAAAGGTCAATTATACCATGGTCGACCATCTTTACGACCTTGAGATGATCAATCTCTCCGCCTCATGGATAAAACCCGGTCAACCATTTACCTATAGCCAGCTAAATAAGAAACAGATCAAGGACCAAAACCTGGGACGAGACTTGCCTTATCTTCTGCAGAATCTCCCAGCTACGGTAGTAACGTCCGATGCAGGTACGGGTATTGGATACACCGGCATCCGAGTCCGGGGCTCAGATGCAACCCGAATTAATGTGACACTGGACGGGGTGCCGGTCAATGATGCTGAATCGCATGGAGTATTTTGGGTTGATCTGCCAGACCTGGCCAGTAATGCAGGTACCATTCAGGTGCAGCGAGGGGTCGGTACTTCAACCAATGGTGCCGGGGCTTTTGGGGCAACAATCAATGTCAAAACAGCAGGTCCTGAAGATCATCCCTATGGAGCAGTCGATCTTTCAGGTGGTTCATTTAAGACATTTAGAGCCAACGCAAAGTTTGGGACCGGCCTGATCAATAATAGACTGTCATTGCAGGGTAGCCTTTCTAAAATCAGATCAGCTGGTTATATCGATCGTGGCTCCTCCGACCTGGGCTCATTCTATCTAACTGGCACCTACTTGCGGAAGGACCAGTCGCTCAAAATAAATATTTTGCATGGCAAGGAAATCACTTACCAGGCATGGAACGGTGTGCCTGCACAGTATATTAAGGATCCGGTGTTGCGTACTTTTAATACAGCAGGGGCTAAAGGAGATGGTACCTTCCATGACAATGAAGTAGACAACTATGGTCAGACGCATGTCCATGCGATCTATCATCTTCAGATGACTGATAATGTGCATTTGCAGACCACTTTGCACTATACGCATGGAGAGGGTTATTACGAACAATTCAGGCCTCAAGATCAACTAGCTGCTTATGGACTCATCTATCCACAGACTACAGATGACCTGATAAGACGCCGATGGCTCGACAATGATTTTTATGGGACTGTTTTTAGTCTGAATAAAACTGTTGAAGACGATCAAACATCGTGGACGGTGGGCGGCGGTATCAATGAATATCTTGGAAACCACTTTGGTCAAGTGGTTTGGATTGCTCAATTAGGAAAAGTAGAAGCACATGAATATTATCGTAACGATGCGCGAAAGAGAGACGCGAACATATATGGTCAATTTCAACACCAACTTTTCGAGCGCACGAGATTTTTTGCCGACTTGCAGTGGCGTGGTGTGTCTTATCACTTTGAAGGTTTAGAAATCGATTTTTCGAATTCGATGCAGCAAGTGAGCCATCAGTTTTTCAATCCAAAGCTGGGCTTTGAAAGTGAGTTTGGAAAGCTTGTGACCTACTATTCGGTTGGAGTGGCCCATCGGGAGCCTAACCGTGATGACTATGTCCAATCTACTCCAATGAGCAGGCCACGACCAGAGAGACTTATCGACCATGAGCTGGGTTGGCGTTACGTCAGTGAAAAATTGGCAACGAGCCTCAATTTGTTTTATATGAATTACAGGGAACAATTGGTACTTACCGGTGCCATTAATGATGTCGGCGAATATATCCGTATTAATGTACCAAGGAGTTACCGGGTCGGGAGTGAATTCAGCATGAGCTCAAAGGTGGCACCTGGGCTAAACATAGGCGGGGCAATGAGCTGGAACCAAAGCCGAATACCGGTATTGAAAACTGCCATTGATAATTGGGATACAGGAGGTCAGGTATTTAAGGATCATCGGAAAGTACCGATATCATTTTCACCAGAGTGGTTGGTTTCCTCATTTGCTGACGTGACCGTATTTAAACGATCCAAAACTGAGATGCATGGCAGAATTGATCACCGGTTTGTCAGCCGACAATATATCGACAATACAGGAGATGATGAATCAGCTCTGGCTGCCTATCATCAGACTGACCTAAATATATCGTGGAGTTGGTATCCGGGAGGTATTGACAAGATTACCCTCCGATGCCAGGTGATCAATCTTTTTGATCAGTTTATAATCAGCAACGCCTGGATATATCGATACATATCAGATAACTATGACGCAACACCTGATGACCCGCATACGGTTCGTCTCAAAGATGGTACCTATAAGCAGAGTGGATACTTCCCGCAAGCAGGCATCCATTCACTACTAGGGTTGACCATAAACTTCTAAAAGTTGACAGTTATTCCGCCCCTAATGATAAAAGGTACATCAAGACTGCTCTCGTCTTCCAGAACATTATACAGGACATAAATCTCGGAGCCTACTTTTCCGCCCGAGTTATATCCTGCACCGATATAGAAGTTGTTTTCGATACTGCTTCCGATGGATGGAATCCCCGCGCCATTATAAACCGGCCTTTTTTCATTTGCTACTTCAAATTCAACGTGGGCAAAAATTGGATTAAATAACTTGGCCCGGCTAAAGACTGCTCCGGACAGCTCAAGGGGATTAAATTTGTATATTTTTCCATCAAAACCACGTGTTTTGAGATATTGATAGGACAAACCTATGCGAGGCCCTACCGATATTGAATTGGTGATCTTATAACCAGCCATTGGAAATAAAGCGAACAAGAACGAACTCTGCTCTGCGAATGATTGAAATCCCAGACCAACACCGCCTCCATACCATAACTTGCTGGCAAGTTCGGTATTTTTTTTGCTGGTTCTTGATTGTGCGTTGGCTCCTGGAGTCATCGCTGCAATCAATAGGAAGGCAATGATAAGGGGCGTAAGTAAATTATTTCGTGAAGTCATTTTCTGATAAATGTTGGATATCTTGCCATAAAGATAGGCAGATATAAGGTAACGAGTTTTCGCCTTAATGCTTATTTAACAACAATTTTATCCCTTAAGGGATCATTATATACGTGAACGCTCAAAGCAGACAATCCAAAGATCTTGTAATGTATACACGAAAAATCTCATTGCTCTTCGGAGTAATGATGCTCTTTCTTGAGTTTGGTTGGGCGCAATGTGGTCTCAACAGTCCTTTACCTATCAGGGACCTGGGCACTCAATATGGCTACATCCGGATAGAAAATGCATCCAATAATGATCTTGCTAGCGTAGGCCAGGGGTATGTGCCGTCAACATCCGATTTAGACATGCTTCAGTGGGAGATATTCGCCTAACGCTCAGTGCTCCCAATGGTAGAGTTTATCCACTGATCCAATCCGGAGGATCTAGGTCTACTAACGGTACCTTATGGAATATTCGTTTTGTGCCCTGCAATGAGACCCCGGCACCCGATCAGGGCAATTTTATCAAACCCGTTTGGGATAGTGATCAGGATTGGGGAGAAAATAAAAATTACAATGGTTCTTACCATGCGGAAACTTGTCTGGATCAGGTCAACACTGGCGCAGTAAATGGCATTTGGACGATTGCTGCCAGTGATGTTACAGGCACCGGAGGGGGCAATATCGAAGCCTTTTCGCTTGAGTTTTGTGCACCTCAAGGCATCCAATGCTCTGAGTGCCTACTTGGCGGTGGTATCATCACCAGAGACACCGTGTTCGCTTGTGGAGGTGATCCTTCACTCGCAACAATTCGCATTTTTCCTACCTATAGCGGTGTAGGACCAGATCCTGCTGAATATACATATCGCTTTGCTGTAGTAAAAGCCGGTATCATCAGAGATATAACCCAATTGCCTGACTTGCAAAGTGAGTTGGCCGGCGATTATTTAATCTATGGAATATCTGTTGCGAATCAGGATCTTGATGACTTATTGACTTATGTGGGGCAATCTTTCAGTAGTCTCACCAATGCATTGGCTTCTAATAGATTGGGCTTTTGTGCTGCATTTAGCTCGAGTTTTAAGGTATATCGCATACTTTCTGATCCAGACCCTCGCACGATTGTAAATGCCTATGTCTGCCCAAAATCTCCCATTATGTTTAATGGTTCAGAGGTCACCTCAGCTGGCGTCTATACAGCAACCCTTACGTCTTCGGTTGGTTGCGACAGTATCGTCGAACTGCGTGTCCAGGAGTTTGTGGTCAATAATGCAATTGCAAATCCAGGTGTGATTACCTGCAATAATAAACCGCTCACCCTTTCCTGGACTAACAATCAATTTGCTACCAAACCAGGTTTCAGGTGGTATACAAGCGATGGTAGTATACTCACAGGCCAGCGTACCTCACTGGCTCAAATTGATCTTCCGGGAACCTATAATCTGGCTATCAGTCAGGGTGGTTGTGCCGATACCTTGAGCATCAGCATTATTTCAGATGGCAGTCTGCCCACTTTACTGATCGATGATATAATTATGAATTGTGCGGCTAATATCGGTCAACTCAGGCCGGTATCTAATGCGAGTTCCTTCAGTTGGTCAGGACCCTTTGGATACGTATCTACTAATCAAAATATTGATATCACGGAGCCTGGGGCTTACACTGTCACGGCAGTTGGAGCCAGTTGTGCCGTGAGAAAAACAATCAAAGTTGGTGCTGATTTCAGACGCCCTGAAAATGTAATGGCATCTGGAGGGGCCATTCGTTGTGCAAATGACAGTGTGCAGTTATCTTCAAGCAGTACTTCGATGGGCATCACTTATGATTGGACAGGACCCAATGGTTTCACATCAAACGAGCAAAACCCATGGGTGTATCAATCAGGAATTTACTTGGTAAATATAGGTGCAGGCGGTTGTACGGAACCTCGCCAGGTAGAAGTTCACAATCTGTTTAGTAGTCCCAGTATATCGATTACCGGAACCACTCTGGACTGCCGGGGAGGTGCGAAAAGAATTACGACCACGGTGAGTGATGCTTTGGCTACCTTCCGATGGATGGGTCCAAATGGTTATATCTCTGCAGAGCGCTCTCCTTTGATCACTATCCCGGGAGTTTATGACGTGGTGGTTTCGGATGTTAATCAATGTCTTTATACCGCCACTGCCACTGTCAATGTTGATACCATAAAACCAACAGTGACGGTCACCGACATTCCATTAATATGCACGCAAGATGATTTTACTCTGAGAGCTACGACTCTCACCAGTTTGCATCCCCCCACATTCGTTTGGACTGGTCCTGGAAACTTCCGATCCAAAGACTCGGTTACGATTGCAAGTGAAGCCGGGACCTATAAACTGACGGTATTGGATCCGGTCAATGGCTGTAGTGCCCAGGCTTCACTCGAAGTGATTGCTGATCCCGGCCAACCTGATCTGATCACGAGCCATAAGTCGATCAACTGTGATAGGTCAAGGGATACACTCACGGTTGCGGGCGATTGCGGTGGTGGATGTATTTACGAATGGAGCAGCCCTAATGCGTTTGCAATTATGAATGATAGTGCAATAATTGTCAAAAGCGGCGGTAACTACGATGTAAAGGTGACTGATTTAAACTCAGGTTGCCATAGTTGGGCCGGTTTCCTCGTTCGTAAAGATACGGTGCCCCTAACTCGTGAGGTGCGAAGCATACCAATTGGATGCACGACTGAGGGCAGTATCACCTTGGATAATACAAATCAGATCAGGGAGTTTGAATGGCTGGACACGATTTCTAATAGCATCTATACCTCAGCTGCAGTATCTACGGCAATACCTACCGTTTATACCTTGCAAAGTACCGATATAAATGGCTGTGTAGATCGACAAAATTATGAAGTGCGAATCCAGGATGATGTGCCACAACTCAGGATCATAACCGATTCGATTGATTGCGCACGTGATTCTGTAGTGCTGAGGTTGGCTATCAGCAACTATGCCCTCAATCAGGTGGCGAGTTACAGTTGGAACTTTTCGGATGGTGGGTCATCGAATAAAGCCAATCCTAGGGTTGGGTCTCCCGGGTTGGTAAATCTCACGGTGCTGATGCGTAATGGGTGTGAAGGCTCAAGCCAGGAAATGGTAGACACGGACTATGTACAACCGCTTTTGTCGGCCATCGGTGGAGGATTTGCCTGTCTGGATACTGGCATCAACCTTCAAATTAATGCCGACAGACCCCCCATAAGTACCTATTGGACCGGTCCCAACGGATTTCAATCATATGATCCAACTCCATTGGCCAGGGTGACGGGTTTATACACCCTGGAGATACAGGGATATAATGGATGTTTGGCCAGTGATACCGCCCTTGTTTATTACACAGAACCGGTACCAAGCCTCGAAGCTTTTGGTGACACGATAGATTGTATTGATACCGTTGGCAACCTCATGTTTGTGACCGATGCTTCGCCCGGCTATAACTTCCGTTGGTTGGATCCAGGGGGTCGTATCAATACCAATATGAATATACAAACAACATTGGTGGGTCCATACCAGGTCGAGCTAACTGATTCCAATGGATGCAGAAGCATCTCTTTTGCGGAAATCGAAATTGATACACTCTCATTTGGTCAGAAAATCAATTCGATGATCATAAGTTGTAATCTTCCGACAACTCAGCTCAGACTCGATACCATCTATAATTTTCTGGAATACAACTGGTCCTTTGATTCTATGCCTTTGACTGATTTGGCAGAACCCATTGTTGATAGGGGAGGACTTTATATCTTGACCACTACAAACATCAACGGCTGTCAAAGGGAAGTGCTTCACGAGGTAATGGCCGATACTGTTACACCCCTTGTTTCTGTGAGGGACGATACCCTTAATTGCGAAAACAGTCGCATCACTTTGAGGCCTTCACCACTCACAAATCTTTGGACCTATAGTTGGTTTGGTCCTGGAGGGTTTGAGTACGATCGGTCTAGCCCCTTGATCACCGGTCCGGGGCAATATACCCTCACCGCAACTGGTGCCAATGGGTGCAGCAAGACTGTTTACTCTAATATTTCAGCTAGTTTTGAAAGTCCTGCGATTCTAATTGACAGCACATTTATCCCTTGCAATGGAGACTCTGCCCAACTTAGGTTTAGTACCATAGACCAACTTAAAGAGACCAATTGGTTTGGCCCCGATGGCTATTATCGCCCAACTATCAATGCGGCCACTGCCGCAGATGGCTGGTATTATTTATTGGCAAAGGGCTTCAATGGTTGCGAAGCCTTCGATTCGCAATATGTGAGTTCGGTGCCATTGTTGGAGCCTCTATTGGTAAGTACCCAGAAGATTGACTGCACCCATCCAATGGGTTTTGTAAGCCTCGATAGTTTATTTCCTGGTTACTCCTATGTCATCATCAATCAATCAAACGATACATTGCCTAATCTCTCAGTCCAGACAACAGAAGCTCAGGTATATCGTATAGTTGGTACCCATTTGGCGAGTAGTTGTGAAGTACAAGATACGTTTGCTGTTCCTGCAGATACTCTGGCACCATACTTGTCGATCATAGAGATGGATTCAATCATCTGTGAGCACCGGGAAATTTTATTAGGGTCAGAGACGGATAGCCTGGTATCATATCAGTGGTCAACCATCGATGGAAATCTGGTAGGACCGGTCACAAATAGCGTGGCAAGATTGAATGCTCCGGGTACCTATGCCCTAAGTGTCACAAGCCTGACCAATGATTGTGTATCAGATGAGTCGATATTAATAGTAGAAAAAGTTAGCAATCTCACCGGCATCTTTGTATCGGGTGTTTCTGCAAGTTGCGATGGTTTAAATGATGCAATAATCGTGATCGATAGCTTAAGGGGAGGGCAGGGCCCATTTAGCTTTTCATTGGATAATCAGTTTTACACCTACCAAAGTGCATTTCTCTTTTTAGAGCCGGCAACATATCAGGTGATAGTCAAAGACATCAATGGTTGTGCGTACGATACCACCGTAACCGTGACTCGTTATCCCACCTTTGATTTGACCCTGGGGATCGATGAAATTTTGGTAAACCTAGGAGACAGCCTCGATCTTCAGGTCAGCACTGATATAGATCCTGCCAGATTGGCTAATATTACCTGGTTACTTCCAGATAGCATCATCTGTGCAGATTGCTTCTCACAAAGCATTCTTCCCACCGACAATCGATACTATTATGTAAATGTCACCTCTCTGGATGGTTGTACCCGAAGGGATACAGTCTTTGTCCGGGTCGCTGATCCTGGTGGGCTTTTTGTGCCTAATGCCTTCACCCCTGATGGAGATGGACTCAATGACTATGCGGAGGTATTTACTGGTAATAATATTCAGCACATATCTTCCTTTGAGATCTTTGACCGCTGGGGTAATAATGTATATAGTGCGTTTGATTTGCCTCCTGGAGACTTCAATGCCCGTTGGAATGGTACCTATAAAGGACAGGAACTGAATCCTGGCGTCTATATTTTTCTCCTTAAAGCCATCGATATTCGCGGTAGTGTCAAAATTAAGGCAGGCGATATCACCTTGATTCGCTAAAGTCGTGAGTCACGATCTCAGCCTCTCGTACCAGGGAAATGATGGTCCGCACCCCATGATTGAAGGTGGCATTACTACTATAATGATGGCCCGTGGCCAATATTTGATCATCTACATCTCGTACCACCAATTGTAGACGTTGGTCAACTTTTTTGCGTTCGAAGCGGCTACCATCCGGTTCGGACTTTTTGAGTATTGTGGCATATTGTACGCATTGTTGCCTGGAGTCAAAGCCAACACTTCTGATCAGGATTCTTCCGTTGCCGGCTTTTATTAAAAAATGGTATTTGCGATGATGGTAAATGATTTCGATTTTCAAGATTGGCGGTTTAGTCCTATTAAAGAACTACTGGAAGCAAAAAGGATGCCTGAACTTGAAGTTTGAAATACAGCGAAATTGAGTGTTTTCTGGTTACTGCATTCGAAGTTTCGCTAAAGCTAATACCATCGCCAATTGCTCATCTTGGGTGAGATTAGTATTGTCGACTACGACAGCATCCAGGGTTTGAGTCAGGGGGCTTTCCTTGCGAGTGGAATCGATATGATCGCGGTCTTGTAAATTCAAAGCGATATTGGCAAGAGACATATCAAGGCCCTTCTTTTTTGTCTCCAGAAAACGTCTTTGAACTCTCACTTCAAGTGCGGCGGTTAGAAATATTTTAAGCTCAGCATCCGGAAAAACCACCGAACCGATATCCCTGCCATCCATGACAATACCGCGTTTCTGGCCTATAAGCTGTTGTATTCTCACGAGATGGCTCCTCACTTGTTTTATAGCAGAGATCTGAGATACTCTGGCATTGACCATACTTGTCCGGAGTTCATCGTTCAATTGCTCATGATCGAGAAAAATAGATGATGCACCATCACTGTCAGTTTGCAAGGTTAGTTTCATTTGGTTCAATGACGCAATCAAACCATCCTGGTCCATTACATCAATATTATTTTGAATGAAGTAAAGGTAGTGGCACGGTACATCGCTCCGGAATCAACATATAGATATTTCAGCTCCCGGGCGAGATCTTTTGCAAGAGTACTTTTACCACATGCAGAATGGCCGTCAATCGCAACAATAATTTTCTGACACATCAGAGCGCGGACTAATTTACCGGTTCAAAATAAAGAAAAAGGTTATCACCTTTGCAGCGATAACCTTTCTACTACTATTTTTTCGAAATGATCAAATTGAGTTATGATCAATATTCATCTTCATTAAATAAGAAATCATCTTTTCTGGGATAATCTGGCCAAATATCCTCAATGCTTTCATAGATCTCCTCCTCATCCTCCATCTCCTGCAAATTTTCGATGACCTCAAGTGGTGCTCCCGACCTGATGGCATAGTCGATCAATTCGTCCCGGGTAGCTGGCCATGGTGCATCTTCGAGGTTGTGGGCTAATTCAAGTGTCCAATACATTGCTTAGTAAGTGCGTTTGTGTGAAAAAATTTCTCCTGGAAAACGGATATTCGAGCGCAAAAGTATTAAATAGATTTATTTGCACAAACATCTTTTTTCCTCTTTGGTTCGTATTCTAGACGAACGATGGCTTATAAAAGTTCCTCAACCTCAAAAAAAGAAAATATAGTATATATATTTTTGATTATCAATGTATTATATATGCAATTCATTAGATAATCATCATAGCATCTCCGTAACTGAAAAAACGGTATTTTTCTTTGATCGCCACCTGATAAGCTTCCATCACGAGTTCATAACCCCCGAATGCACAAACCATAATCAATAAGCTCGATTTGGGTAAATGAAAATTGGTAATCATCGAATTGGCAATGTGAAAATCAAACGGAGGATATATGAACAGATTTGTCCAACCTTCTGCTTCCTTCAAATATGATTCAGCTGACACGCCTGATTCGATCGTCCGCATTGTGGTGGTGCCGACTGCACATATTCGACTATGTTTTTTCTTAGCTCGATTCACAAGCTCAGTTGCCTTGGTACCGATCTTAAAATATTCGGCATCCATTTTATGTTTGGAAAGATCCTCAACTTCAATATTTCGGAAGGTTCCCAATCCTACATGCAAAGTGACTTCGGCCAAATCTACACCTTTGATTTCCAATCGCTTTAGCAACTCCCTGCTGAAGTGCAGACCGGCGGTTGGAGCGGCTACAGCACCTATCTGTGATGCATATACGGTTTTGATATCTTTCACGGTCGATCGGCTCACTGTCTCGCTCAATATACTTGGGCAACGGTGTGTTACCCAATTGGTCGAGTACTTGAGCAAATTCTTCATCTGAGCCATCATAAAAAAAGCGAATGGTTCTACCTCGGGAGGTGGTATTGTCTACGACTTCTGCCACCAGCACATCCTGATCGTCTTCATCTTTAAAATAAAGTTTATTTCCGACCCGGATTTTACGAGCTGGGTCAACGAGCACATCCCAAAGACGTGCTTCTTTATTGAGCTCACGCAATAAAAAAACTTCAATCTTGGCGCCAGTTTTTTCTTTGCGACCATATAGCCGTGCAGGAAAAACTTTGGTATTGTTATAGATTATGGCATCGCCATCGTCATAATACTCCAGGATATCTCGAAATACTCGATGCTCGATTTCTCCAGTCTTTCGATTGACGACCAGAAGCCGGGCATCATCCCGATTGGGGGACGGATAATCAGCGATGAGATTTTTCGGAAGATTAAAGCTAAACTGTGATAATTTCGACTTCATTAAGGTACCTTTTTTAAAAAGCACCACAAAAATAGAAAAACTTAGCTCTTGCCGGAGATGATTCGTTGCTAATAGCCATAGCTTCGAAGATAGAAAGGGCGGATTGATCGATATTGATGAGGGTATCTGGTAGATCTGCGTATTTTCGTGCCTGAAGTAAGGGTGTCATGCAGATTATTTTAGAATACTATATGAGAGCTTTGACCAGGCCTTTCATCAATTGAGAGCCAACAAACTACGGAGTTTCCTATCTCTGTTGGGTATTACCATTGGCATATTCTGCATCATCGCAGTAATGTCAGCGGTCGATTCGTTGGAGGATAATATCAAAGGCAGTTTTGAGCAACTAGGTAATGATGTGATCTACATCAGCAAATTGCCCTGGGCTGAAAATCCCAGTCAGTCTTATTGGAAGTACTTTCAACGACCTGCACCCAGCTATGAGGATTACCAGGTGATCAAAACGAGGGTTAAGACAGCCGCAGAGGTTTCGCTAATGGTTAGGATAGGAAGCAAGACCGTAAAGTATCGCTCCAATAGTGTAGAAGGTGCCTTTGTCTTGGCTGCGACCTATGAATATGCAACCATCTTTGCCCTGCAACTGGATCAAGGCAGATACTACACGGCTTATGAATACGAACATGGTAGCGATAAGGTGATTTTGGGTTATACCATTGCCGAAGAGCTGTTTGGTGCAATCGACCCTATTGGTAAGGATATCAAATTAATGGGACGCACTCTACAAGTCATTGGGATCTTTGAAAAGTCCGGGAAGTCTTTGATCAATCCAATGGACTATGATGAAACGGTTTTTCTTTCTTACACCTTAGCAAAAAAAATGAGTGATGTCAAGATGCGGAATAGTCCCATGGGAACTCACCTCAATGTGAAAGCTAACGTAGATTCAAATGTTGATGCCCTTAAGGATGAAGTAACTGGCGTGTTGAGAGCTCACAGGCGCCTAAAACCAGTAGAAATTGATGACTTTTCAATCAACGAAATATCGGTGATCACTCAATTTCTTGATAAGATCTTTGGAGTATTAAATATTGCAGGTTGGCTCATTGGTGTATTTGCTATTCTGGTGGGCATGTTTAGCGTTGCCAATATCATGTTTGTAAGCGTAAAGGAGCGCACCAACATTATAGGCATCAAGAAAGCTCTTGGTGCCAAGCGCTATTTTATCTTATTAGAATTTTTGATAGAAGCCATCGTACTATGTATTTTGGGTGGCTTGATTGGTCTGCTAATCGTCTTTTTGGTCATGAAAATTTTGACTCAAGTAATCGACTTCGAGCTCTATCTTTCAGTAGGTAACATCGTCTTTGGACTTACACTGAGCATCATCATCGGGGTAATCGCCGGTCTGATACCAGCTAATCAGGCATCTAAACTTGATCCCGTTGAGGCTATGCGAAGATGAAGACATAGACCAATCAAGGCAAAACCGTAAAAGGTAATCATGTTCACCGAAAACCAATATCTCAGCTCACCTTAAAGGACCGAAAGAAAAATGAATGGACTTACGGGATGTAGTTCCGACAGTAGAAATATGTGGTGGCCTTGGATCCTGGCAAGCATTAGGGTCTGGTTGTGCAAGAGCCTTGAGATATTTGAATGAGCTTGCCTCAATACGATTGGGAACACCTATTTTGCGAAGGCAACCACCAATAAGTGTGTTTCGGTATGGGAGGAGCTGCAATACAAGTACTTGCCACTGAATTTCTCGATGCTCTATACCGGTGGTGGTCATAATGAAAATATTTTCGATGCGGCGAGTATGACTGCCGGTAAGCAGTGATCCAAAGGGAAGAACCTCATAATTACAAATTTTGTGCAGTATTAGATTGGGGTTTCCTATCTAAATTAAAATAGAAGTCAATTGAAATAATTCGTATTCAGTATTGTCGTTTTAAATACATGTAAATATATGTTGAATGCGATTTGAAACGATGATTGCTCTTATAGGGTTAATGTCCCTTGGCTGTGCCAAAGACAAAATATCTGATCATGAAATGATGTGGAATTGCCACAGCTCTAAGATGTGGGATATTCCCACTACTAAATCAGAATTATTGGGAGTTTGGCAGTGGCAAAAAACAGATTGCTCTGTACTTTCATCCCCTATTGAGAACAATAAATATGGTACGCTGGAAATTTTAGAGAATGGTTCAATTTTCTTGAGAACCAATGATAATTCAATAAACTATGAGGGTTTATGGGACGTGGTTTCCCCTACGTCGTCTCAGCTGTATGAAATTAAAGTCGACCCAGAGTTTTCGCCATTAAAAGGATATATATTGATATGCCAAGAAAGACTAGAGTTAAATCTTAGTCATTCAAATGGTTGTGATAAATATTTCACAAAAAACTAGAAAAAAATAAAATTATTGACATAGTCCTTTTTCACCCAATATCGTTCCCCAATTTTGGATTGGTGAACAATAGGGTCAAAGTTAGATAGATCTGTCTTTATATTTTTATGGAAGAAAAATCCTTTATAACCTAAATCAAGACATTTTTTTGAGCACGGCAAGACTTGGGCACCAAAGTATAGGTACGAGGGGAGCCATCAATGAAAATAGTCAATCTATATGTTGATTTGAGCGTATGGATTTGAAATAAAGCCCGCAAGATTTCCCTCAATTTCTATCTGGGCGAGCAGGCTCAGTTCAGTCATTGAGTAATTTTTGAAAGGATTCGCTAATCGGTCCTTCTTTTGTTTCAGACCTTAATTTCCCCAAATTTTTGCAATGAATCTTGCATTGGCAAAATTTTCACCATTGACCTCCTGTATGTTTCCAATTCCACCTAGACCACCTATAAAGTTACATCGATCATCATAAACTACTGAGCCTCTATCTGCACCGCAACTACCAGAGAAAAAAGTAAAGACGGTCTTATTCTGAAATTCGTATTCACTAACTTCTGCCCCTGTATCACAGGTGCTATCTGTCTTGGCATATTCCTTAATTTTCGATTCAATGCAATCAGGTACATCGCGAAGGATCTCCACTTTTGTACAAGAAAACAACAGGGCGACCGAGATTAATAGATAACTTTTCATCACCATAATGATTTTGTACATTGACTGCTATATAAGCAGCACTGTGGCGCCACCTATAACCGCAATTACAAATAAAGTATTGTTAGTAATAGCATGACCAGGTCACACTAGAAACGTTCAAATACTTATTTCCGCTTCTATGAAAGGTGTAACTCACAAACCATGAAATAGTGGCACGGTGGCTCCTAACACTCTATATTGGGCAGGAATTAAGTGCAAATGGACGAGGAGGGTCCAGTAATATTGATGCGGAACTGTTTCCGAACATATCAGCAAAAGACTCATCCAAAATTCAGGATGCCCACTCATAGTTAAGTCGGGAAGTGTGCATCAACACCAAAGGAAAAACTGGTGACCAACTATGTTGATTCTGTCAGTCAGCCCCGGCAGAGAAGTTTTCAATACGTAGAATGTAGTAAGGCGACTTACTTGACGTGATTAATCACAGCCGCAAATGATTCGGGGTGATTAAGAGCCAAGTCAGCCAGTACCTTCCGGTTCAGATTAACATCTTTTTCTGCAAGTAAATGGATAAGTCTGGAGTATGATAGTCCATGTACCCGGGCACCTGCATTGATTCTGGCAATCCATAATCTACGAAATGATCTTTTCTTATTACGGCGATCTCTAAAAGCGTGAGTCCAACCTTTTTCGACGGCATTTTTAGCAACGGTATAGACTTTGGAGCGAGCGCCAAAATAACCACGGGCTACACTTAAAATCTTCTTCCTTCTTCTTCTGGATGCTACAGCGTTAACTGATCTAGACATGTTTTTTGTTGTTTATAGAGTACAGGGATTCAGATTATCATGAATACTTAGGGCCTGTAGCTCTTGATTAGGTAATTTTTATTCAGCCAGTTACAGACACAAAAGTCGTTTAATCCTGGAATGATCTGCATCACTTACAAGTGCTGATGATACGAGTCGGGTCTTGGCCTTCTTACTCTTATTACGCATCATGTGCGAAGTATAGGCCTGAAACCTCTTGATCTTACCAGTACCAGTGACTCTAAATCGTTTTTTTGCACTGGAATGTGTTTTCATCTTAGGCATATCAATACAAATTTTACCCTCCCTTGTCAGAAGGTGTGCAAAGGTAAAAAAAGCCATGGAAAATCCAAGACTTCATTTTGGTAAACTTATTTCTTTAAATGCTACTTGCGCTTCTTAGGTGAGACGATCACTGACATTCTACGGCCTTCCAATTTTGGAAGCTCTTCAGCGCTGCCAAACTCCTCGAGTTCTTTAAGAAATCTCAGGAGTAATAACTCCCCCCGGTCTTTAAAGACGATAGCTCTTCCTCTGAATTGTACAAAGGCTCGTACTTTAGCGCCCTCCTCCAAAAACTTCATAGCATGCTTCAGCTTAAAATCAAAATCATGCTCGTCGGTATTCGGACCAAAACGAATCTCCTTAATAACTGTTTTTACCGTTTTGGCTTTGATCTCCTTATCCTTCTTCTTTTTATCGTAGATGAATTTACGGTAATCGATGATCTTGCAAACGGGCGGGTCGGCCGTAGGAGAAATTTCTACCAGGTCAAGCCCCATTTCTCTGGCCCAATCTAATGCTACCCGGGTCCGATAGACCCCCGTTTCTATGTTTTGGCCAATGGTGCCACTTATTTCCTCAAAATTATCTCCGACTAATCTGACTTCTGGAACATGGATTGCTCCATTAGTGCGGAATGTAAAGTTGTCAGATTTAGATGAGCTTGATCTTTGTCTTTTATTCAAATGCTTATACTTTAGTTAAAAACTGATTGCGAACCCAAAAATATACAAAATATGATCCAGTTTACTCAATTTATCGGCTTGTCAAGAAAACAAACCAGATTTGGGTATTATTGAGCCTAATCCTAACCGCACTATTTGATATCTGATTCTACCTTCTTCGCAATAATGTCTAATCCCTCTTTGTCCTCTTTGAGGACTGCCTCAAGTTTTGCGCCCTCCGGTGGTGTTTCATTCAGAATGTATTCAGCCAATGGATCTTCAATGTATTTTTGAATAGCTCTATGTAGAGGTCTCGCTCCAAATTGTGGATCAAAACCTTTTTCAGCGACAAAATCCTTGGCATCTTCGGAGAGACTCAGCAGATAGCCCATGCCTTCCAGCCTTTTGTAAAGTTCTTTAAGTGAAATATCAATGATCTGAAGGATATGCTCCTTGTCAAGGCTATTAAAAATGACTACATCATCTATCCGGTTAAGGAACTCTGGCGAAAAGTACGTTTCAGTGCATTATGAATCACACTTTTCGAATGTTGCTCAGCACTTTCCTGTCGTGATTTCGTCGCAAATCCAACGCCTTGTCCAAAATCTTTCAGCTGCCGCACCCAATGTTGGATGTCATAATAATGAGTGCATTTTTGAAGTCGACTTTTCGGCCCAATCCATCAGTTAGTTGGCCGTCATCAAGTACCTGTAAAAGAATATTGTAAACGTCCGGGTGGGCTTTTTCGATTTCGTCCAGGAGAATAACCGAATAAGGCTTCCTTCTCACCTTTTCAGTTAGCTGCCCACCTTCTTCATAACCCACATAGCCGGGAGGCGCACCTATTAATCTGCTCACGCTAAATTTTTCCATATACTCACTCATGTCCAATCTGACAAGAGCATCTTCTGAGTCAAACATATATCGGGCAAGGGCTTTGGCCAATTCTGTTTTACCTACTCCCGTAGGACCGAGAAAAATGAATGAGCCAATCGGCCGGGTTGGGTCCTTTAGACCTACTCGGTTTCGTTGGATGGCTTTAGTCACCTTCTCAATAGCTTCATTTTGGCCGATAATAGCTTTGGTCAGATCACCGGTCATGTGCACCAGCTTCTTACTCTCGCTTTGAGCTACCCGCGACACCGGTATCCCGGTCATCATCGAAACTACTTCGGCAATGTCCTCTTCGCTGACTGGAAATCTCTTCGTCTTTGAGTCCTCCTCCCAGTTAATCTTTGATTCCTCCAATTGCCTGACTAGTCGAGATTCCTGATCTCTCAGGTCAGCGGCCTTTTCATATTGCTGGTTTTTGACGGCTTGATTTTTATTCTCCTTTAGTTCTTCTATTTTTCTCAAGCTCCTCAATGTGTTTGGGCACATGAATGTTTTTTAAATGCACCCTGGCACCCACCTCATCCAATACGTCAATCGCTTTGTCAGGTAAAAAGCGGTCAGTCACATACCGGTCTGAAAGCTTTACGCACGCTTTGATTGCTTCTTCACTATAGTCAACATTATGGAAATCTTCATATTTAGGAGCAATGTTTTTCAAGATGTGAATGGTTTCTTCAGCCGACGGCGGATCTACCATCACTTTTTGAAAACGGCGGTCTAGAGCGCCATCTTTTTCGATGTACTGTCGATATTCATCTAAGGTTGAAGCACCGATGCACTGCAATTCACCTCTCGCCAATGCAGGTTTAAAAATGTTAGATGCATCCAATGAACCCGTGGCACCGCCGGCTCCAACAATGGTGTGTATCTCATCGATAAAGAGTATCACGTCACGAGATTTTTCCAGCTCGTTCATTATCGCTTTCATCCGTTCCTCAAACTGGCCCCGGTATTTGGTACCAGCTACAAGTGCTGCCAAGTCAAGCATGACAATTCGTTTACCGAAAAGGGTGCGTGACACTTTGCGCTGATTGATACGAATAGCCAATCCCTCGACAATTGCGGTTTTACCCACGCCAGGTTCACCAATCAGGATTGGATTATTTTTCTTTCTCCGGCTCAATATCTGAGACACGCGTTCTATTTCATTTTCTCTTCCAATGATCGGATCAGGCTTACTCTCTTCGGCTAATTTGGTGATATCCCTACCAAAGTTGTCAAGAACAGGGTTCTGGATTTGGTATTGCCCTTTCTTTGGTAACGGCTGGCCCCTGGCTCGTCTTCGAGCGGCATATCCGGGTCAGAAGCAGATTGCGAATAGATATCCTGATCAAATTCGTCCTTTTCTTCGATCAGGTAGTAAAGTTCATTTTTATAGGTATCGTAATCAATATCAAACTGGCTGAGAATCTTCGAAGCCCGGTTGTCTTTATGTTTTAAGATGGATAACATAAGGTGCTCAGGATTGACCTCATCATTCTTAAGTACCTTGGCCTCCAACAGAGAGACCTTCAGAACCTTGGCAGCGTGTTTATCAAGTCGCTCTTCAATAAGTTTTCGATCGGCATCCTGATCTGGTGCAAAGTCTTCCGCTTTGCTTCTTTTGCTATCAACTGCCTTTTCGGTAAATTCTTTAATTTCAGTGATGTCTACATCTAAAGATTCAAGGACCTTATTCGCAAGGTAGTCTCTACCTTGCAGGATACCTAAAAGCAAATGTTCTGTACCCACAAAATCATTGCCTAACCTCAATGCCTCATTTCGGCTGGCTCTGATGATGTCTTTGATTTCTGGTGAGAACCGATTATTCATATGTGCTAAGACTTTGTAAAACAATAATACTATTAATTACACGAAGTAACAATACGTTTTGGCTATCAATTAAATATGCAGGAAAATCATGCCATACTCTAGACAGCTGTAATTTTGTCTTTGAAGGGACAATTCCCATCTTACATACTATAGACGTATGTACCGATTATTAGTTCGGATTTTAATACTTTGATAACATAACGCCAAGTAGCAGAACTTGGTTGTCGGTCTGAATAAAATTGCTACATTATGCCATAATTCCGGGTATTATTGCTCATCAATTGGTCGCCAAATTGCCAGTGTAACGAAATACCACAATTTTAAGGCGTGTTTTTCCTATTCTTTGTACCTTCGGGGCCGCGAAAATATAAGTAATGAAGTATTCGATAGATAAACAAGACCGGTATGCCATAATGACACTTGATGTTGAGAATCTCAACTCAATCGTGGCACCTGATCTCAAGTCAGAATTTGTGATTTTTCGAAATGAGGGTATACCGAACTTTATCTTAAATCTTTCTAATGTAAAGTACGTTGATTCTTCAGGACTTAGTGCCATCCTGACCGGTAATCGGCTGTGGAAAGGGGCGGGCACATTCATCCTTACCGGTGTGGAGCATACCGCGGTAAAGAAGCTTATCGAGATATCCAGACTAGATACCATTTTACAAGTCATTCCCACTGTTAGTGAGGCAGTTGACTACATCTACATGGAACAGCTTGAAAATGAACTCGAAGAAGAATAGCAGATGGGCTGGAGCCTACATATCCTGGGCACCAACGCAGCAGTTCCTCTCTTAGATCGCCATCCTAGTGCACAGGCGCTACAGACTCCCGATGAAATTTTTTTGATCGATTGTGGTGAAGCCACTCAAACCCGCCTGACGGAGTATCATATAAAACGCTCCCGTATCAACCATATATTTATCAGCCACCTGCATGGCGATCATATCTTTGGTTTACCTGGTCTGATCACCTCATACAATCTTTTTGGAAGAAAAGAGCCAATCCATATTTATGGACCTCCCGGTCTACGCCATTATGTCGAGACTATTAATGAAATAACCGGAATTCACCTTCATTTTGATCTGACTATCAAGGAGCATCGGGCAGACATAAGCAAGAAGATTCTTGAAACTAAAAATATCATGGTTTACACGTTGCCACTCAATCACCGGGTGCCAACCACTGGTTATCTCTTTAGGGAGAAGGTAGCCAAGCGAAGGATCGATTCCGAAGCGGTAGCCAAATATGCTATACCTTACGTTGAGATGTCGTCGATCAAAGATGGCAATGATTGGCAAAAGCCAGATGGCAATATGATACCCAATGAGTCACTGACCTTACCTGGCAGGCAAGCACTATCATTTGCATATTGTTCTGATACGCGCTATGAACCAGCCATTATACCCCGGATTCGCAATGTACATTTGCTCTATCATGAGGCTACATTTGGCCAAGATCTTGCCGAGGAAGCTCATTTGCGTGGCCACAGTACCAGCATCGAAGCGGCACAAATTGCGCAGGCGGCAAATGTAAATCAATTGGTCATTGGCCATTTTAGTGCACGGTATAAGGACCGTTCAGCACTACTTTTGGAGGCTCAGAGCCACTTTCTTAACACGATCCTCGCAAAAGAAGGATTAGTCATACCGATCGATAACCCGGGTGAGCTACATATTTAATTATTTAAATATAACGCAGCAATATCTTACGTAAATTCTGAGAAACAATTATTTACGAATAACTACTTATGTACATGTAAAATGTAAGGCCTAAAGTGGCAAAGTCTTTGGTTTGCCAAAGCTGAGATTAATTGATAACCAGCAAATTGCAGACCATGAATAAGATGATGATCTTACTCTTTGGTATTGCCCTAACCTTCCCCACCCAAGCCCAGCCAAACCATTGTGGTTTTGATGCGAGGATAGATAAGGCAATACAAGAAACCCCCAGTTTCTTAAGAACCCTACAAAACCAGGAAATCGCGATTCAATCCGCCAGAAAACGGAATGAACGCAGTCTTGACAACGGCCTGACCACCATACCGGTAGTCGTACATGTATTACACATAGGTCAGAAGATCGGGAGTACCGTAAATATTAGTGACGCTCAGATCCATAGTGCGATAGAGCAACTTAACAAAGCATTCGCGGGCACAGACGGGTATGCGACCCCTAATTCTCACATCCGTTTTGCGCTTGCAAATCGCGGGCCCGAATGTCAACCCACCAATGGCATTGTAAGGGTAGACGCCAGGACAATCTGTGCCGATGGAGATTGTTATGAGAATAAAGGGATCACCGCCAAAAATGAATTGGCAGTGAAGTCGCTTAGTCGTTGGCCAGCAAGAGACTACCTGAATATTTGGGTCGTCAGGGAAATTGATGACAACGGAGCGAAACTGGGTATCCAGGGCTTTGCACAGTTTCCAGGGAGTGATCCCAATCTGGATGGCGTGACCATTTTGTATAACGCCATTGGATATGAAGAAAACGTGAGTAGTTCGTTTGATTTGAAGAGTAACACCAGGCTGGGTACCATTTTGGTGCACGAAGTCGGTCACGCTCTAGGGCTATATCATAGTTTTGAAGGAGACGATTACAATCGGGATGGGATCGGAGATCGTTGCCCTTCCATGACAGGCTGCGGACCTTACAACGGCGACTGTCTTGATGATACACCTCCTCACCGTAGATCACTTGGCACCTGCGCCGTATCAGGCACCAATGTGTGTGATGGTGGTTTTTCCAATGAGCTTTTTATCCACAATTTTATGGACTATTCCAGTGAAGATTGTCAATATGAATTCACAAAGGGTCAGGTAGACCGGATGAAAGCTGTACTTCAGACTTCAAGATCAGGATGGACATACTCAACCGGTAATCTACAGGTGGCCAATGGAAAAACCACAGCTGCTCAGTGTACACCACAGACCAAGTATCCCAACAATTCTTTCAATCTTGGTGTGATTGAATTTACCTGGGACAATCAGGTACAGTACTCAGGCAATACCAAGGAAGATGGTGGATATGTGGATCATTGGTGCAGTGTTTTTACAGCACAACCAGGAAAAACGTCGGCATTGAAGATCAATACCGGTGATCAGAACGTGCAAAACGTCAAAGTATACATCGACTACAACGGTGATGGAGACTTCGAAGATAGTGGGGAGAATGTATTAAGCTCAGAAAAAGCAAAACTACATTTAGGCCAGGTGGCGGTTCCTGTCACCGCAAAAAAGGGAGTAAACCTGAGAATGCGGGCGATTGCCAGTTATTCAGGATTTAAGATTTCAGGACCATGCTTTCAACCATATTATGGTCAGGTAGAAGATTTTTCACTGATGATAGGTGTTCCATCTGCAGATGGCCAGCCAGATCTGGTGGTTTCACCTGAAGTCAATGACGCCAACCAAGCCTTTGTTGCCGGGGAAGAAGCGGAATACACAGTTTATCCAAATCCGGTGGCTGAGGTTTTGTATATCTCAGGCTCGTCAATCGGCCAAATCCAGGAAATTGAAATTTTGGACGTGGAAGGTAGATTGATCAGTAACTATGAGTATAAAGTTCCTATTGAAGATGTAATCTCTATTAAGTTGAGCAATTTAGCTACCGGTATTTACTATTTAAGGATAACAAATGAGGATGGAGTGACGGTGAAGAAACTCAATCGAATCTGACAGTCTTTTAACAAATATCAAATGAAGGAAAAGGTGTGGGGACACAAAGTCGCGCACCTTTTTCCCTTTTTTTAGATGTCGGTTGAGAAGATTGGCTCAACTTGGTTGATGCCAATGAAGCGATGCCGGCCATATTGGAGCCAGGGGTTTAAGCTCGATAAACTACGTCCCGCATAATATTTACCACGAAATATTAGGACTTGTATTGCCAAAAATACGTCGAAAGCCCCACCTTATATGGTTTCCCATCAAGCGATTTACCACCAATGGCACATCTGACAACTCGAATTTTCGCTATAAATCCGCTGATTTTGAACAAAGTATCATTTGGTTTGCAATTTCTTTGACTTAGAGTTGGTTAAAATTTTTTAGATTGTATCTTTGCGGTCGCAAAAATGCAACGGAGATCGAGTAGCTCAGCCGGTAGAGCAACGGCCTTTTAAGCCGTGGGTCCTGGGTTCGAATCCCAGCTCGATCACTTTTTTTTCTTCCTTGGTCACATTCATACATGTGGCCCTTTCAATCTGATTTTTTCGGTATTTAACTTTCAAGGGGCGGATAGTTCCTAACCTTTTGTGGAGAACTTCACATATTAGAATTTCATAATATTTATAATTTGGCCGGTCGTTCAGAATTCGACTTGATGATGCTGATTAATGATAGTTTGGCTTAATGAAACTGTTTACAAACACCAATTTGATCGTCTATTTGTTTGCCCTCCTCACTGGATGGATGAATGCGTTTGGCCAGCTCACTTTTGCTAATGACGATTTCGTCAATGTCTCGGAAGATGTATCGGTAAGGGCCAATGTCCTGCACAATGATGACGGAGATGAAACCATATTTGATCTATCATCTTTCAGAATCTTGAAACAAGCACAATTTGGCATCGCGACCATAGATACCCCATGGTCATCTATACCCCAAGCCTGATTTTTTTGGAAGGGACTCATTTCATTATGAGATATGCAAATCTGGCGGCGACTGCGATCAAGCGATGGTGAGAGTGCAAGTACATGATATCAATGATGCGCCCATTGCTGTAAATGACTTGGATACTTTAGATGAAGATACCGGCATATTGCTCAATGTATTACAAAACGATGCTGATCTGGCTGATGACATTATCGCCGAACATCACGCGATGCACCTTGTTCAGATGCCTAATCACGGAGACCTCCAAATCGATGGAGATCAATTGATCTATACCCCGAAACCTAATTATTATGGCAATGACTACCTGAGATACGCTTTTTGTGATCAGGCTCTATGTGACACGGCTATGGTAAGGATCCATGTGAGGTCGATCAACGATGAGCCAATTGCCAAGGATGACTATCTTAACACCTTGTCGGATTTGTTGTTGGTATTTGATCCACTTATAAATGATCATGATTCACTGGATATGGAAATCCTTGACTGGTCAATTATTTCGACCGAAGGACTTCGACAACCATCGCATGGCTTCACTTTTGTGGATCTGCAAGTTGGTCTTATGATCTATGTGCCAGATCTTGGGTTTGTCGGAGCAGATACTTTTGAGTATCAGGTTTGTGATCAAGGACCCGACACCATACTTTGTGATATTGCTTTGGTCTATGTGTCGGTATATTCACCGGCCCTTTCAAAGCCGCATCTTACTCCAGACCTGTGGGAGACGGTACGGTCAGGTCCGCAACGGCATTCATCAGCGAGAATAATCACTGAGCAACAACTTCAAAAAGTATTAAAAACCCACTCAGCGCAGGAGGACCTGTCACCCGGGAATTATCGATACATTCCAGACCACCCCTTGGGTCTGGTACCTCAAACGTACTAATGACAGGTTAGTCAAGGGCCTGTAAGATGTCTTGTGTAATATCATCAATGTGCTCCAGGCCTACTGAAATCCTGATCAAACCATCGCTTATGCCGACTGCCTCTCGTTCGGCTGTGCTCAGCTTGGAGTGCGTGGTCGATGCGGGGTGCGTGGCTATGGTACGACTATCTCCGAGATTGGCAGAGAGACTACACATCTTTATTTTATTAAGAAAATTTCTACCTGCATCAGTACCTCCTTTGACCTGAAAACCAATGATGCCACCTCCATATTTCATTTGAGATTGTGCCAGTTCATACTGAGGATGACTTTCCAGAAACGGGTAAATCACTTCAGCTATCTTCGATTCGTTCTGCAGTCTTAGTGCGAGTGTGTGGGCATTTTGGCAATGACGCTCCATGCGTAGGGCTAGTGTTTCTAGGCTTTTAGATAAAATCCAGGCATTAAAAGGAGACATGGCGGGACCTGTATGCCGGCAGAAAAAAATCACCTTGTCAATGAGTTCCTGTTTCCCAAGAACAATGCCACCCAACACCCTGCCTTGTCCATCAATATACTTTGTGGCGCTGTGGGTAATGATGTCCGCACCTAATATGAGCGGATTTTGAATTACCGGAGTTGAAAAACAGTTGTCGACATTGAGGATGAGTCGGTGATTTCTGCAAAAATCAGCGGCCAATCGTAAATCGATGATTTGCAAAGCAGGATTCGATGGTGTTTCGAGAAGGACCATCTTTGTTTTGGGGGTCAGGGATTCCTGCCATTGTTCGATCTGGATGCCATCGACATAAGTGAAGGTAATGCCAAAACGTGGCAGAAGTTGTGACAAAATTTGATGGGTTGAGCCGAATAAGGCCCGGCTAGCTATAATATGGTCACCCGAATCAAGAAGAGCTGCCATGCTACACCATACAGCTGCCATTCCTGATGCAGTTGCAAAACCGGCATCAGCACCTTCAAGCACGCACATTTTCTGGATAAACTCCTCAGTATTGGGGTTGGCATATCTGGAGTAGACATCACCTTCGATATCACCTGCAAACATACCGGCCATCTCTTCGGCACTACCAAAAGTGAAGCTCGAAGTGAGAAAAAGAGGCACACTGTGCTCCCGATATTGGGTGCGCTCAATTTGCCCCCGAATTGCTGTTGTCTCTTGGTTCGATTTTTTCATCTATCAATGAGCATTAATGTCAAAATCATAACTGATTTTGGCTGTTTTTTTGAGGATTTGAGCCACTGAGCAATAGTCATCTAAACTTAAATCGATAGCTCGTTTGGCTTTTTCTTCCTTGATGTTGCCATCAAAATGGAAAGACATATGAATGCTGGCAAATTCAGAGTGGTTACCTACGCTCACTCTCTCCGCCAGCACATCAATCCTGATATCATCCAATTGTTGACGTTGTTTTTTCATAATCAATATAATATCAATGGCACTACAGCTGGCTAGGCTTGCAAGTAATAACTCCATGGGTCTCAATCCGTTGCCTTGACCTCCAATATCAGGAGAACCATCGGTGTCGACCGTATTTCCATTCTGGTTGGTGCTCTCCAAATGAAATTCTCCAGACTTTCGTCGCAGCGATAACTGCACATTTGCCATGATAAATTTATTTTTTCTTCATAAATGGGTACAAAAGTGTGAAATATTTGCAGGTAATCTACATCTATGCGCTTCAATTCTTAATTGTTGCTTCACTATCTTTGACCGGTCATTAAGAACAGCGCCTTGAAAATTTACAGATATCATCATCCCTTTCATTTAGAATGTGGTGCAACATTGCCAGAAATTGAAATAGGTTTTACAACCTATGGCAAACTCAGCCCGGAGTGTGATAATGTGATCTGGGTTTGCCACGCACTTACCGCTAATTCTGATCCAAAAGAATGGTGGCCAGGTCTGTTGGGTGAGGGTAAACTCTATGATCCTGACAAGCATTTTATCGTGTGTGCCAATATGCTCGGCTCTTGCTACGGAAGTACCAATCCCGACACGGTCAATCCAATGACTGGCAAACGTTATGGAAAAGATTTCCCCTTGATTACGGTGAGGGATATCGTCAAGGGATTGATTCTGTTGCGTATCCACTTAGGAATTGAGCATATCCATCTCGCAACTGGTGGATCCATGGGAGGCCAGCAGGTACTTGAGTGGGCCGTCATGGAACCTGCAGTGATCAGGCATCTTGTGGTTATTGGTACTAATGCCAAGCATTCGCCCTGGGGCATTGCGTTTAATGAAGCTCAACGTATGGCTCTGGAAGCCGACATGACTTTATATGAAGAATCTGCTGATGCCGGCATGAAGGGTTTGGAGGCCGCAAGAGCAGTAGCGATGTTGAGCTACCGCAATTACGAGGCCTATCACCTAACTCAAATGGAAGAGGAAGAGAAAATTGATGACTTCAAGGCCAGCTCATATCAGCGCTATCAAGGACTCAAATTGCGTAAGCGATTCCGACCACTGGCATACAAGGTCTTAAGCAAAGCAATGGATACCCACGACCTTGGAAGAGACCGTGGAGGATATGCTCAGGCGCTTTCTACCATTCAGTCACGCTCGTTGATTTTTGCATTAAATCTGATTTTTTATTTCCAATTTGGGAGCAAGAGGAGATTACCCGGTATGTTTCCAACGCTCTATTGGAAGTCATCGACTCTCCATTTGGTCACGATGGTTTTTTGATCGAATTTGCGCAAATCACTCACAAAGTCAATGAGTTTCTTGACGGCCATATTCGGAAATAGTTGCAATAAATAAGTATCATGGAAATCAAACATAATAGATATAAAAGGCTCCTGGTAGCCAACCGAGGCGAAATCGCAATCCGGGTTTTGCGTGCGGCTTCTGAATTGAAGCTTCGTACCATTGCTATATACACTTATGAAGATCGCTATTCATTACATCGCTATAAAGCTGACGAATCGTATCAAATCGGTCAGGATTCCGAACCACTCAAGCCTTACCTCGACATTGAAGAAATTATTCGCATCGCCAAAAAGTATCGGGTAGATGCGATTCACCCTGGTTATGGGTTCCTTTGTGAGAATGTGCATTTTGTGCGAAGGTGTGAGGAGGAAGGAATCATTTTTGTTGGCCCAGCCTCGGAGGTCATGGAGAAGCTTGGCGACAAAGTAAAGGCCAAGCAGATTGCCCAGGTTACTCAGGTACCAACGATACCTGATAGTCAACTTGATCTTTCCGACCTGGATAAGTTAATGGAAGAAGCGAGAGCAATTGGATTTCCTTTGGTTGCAAAGGCAGCCGGTGGAGGCGGTGGCAGAGGCATGCGCATAGTACGAATGGAAAAGGATCTGATTGATGCTTTTGAAGAAGCACAGGGTGAAGCCCGGGTTGCGTTTGGGGATGGACGGGTGTTTCTCGAAAAATTTATTGAAGAACCCAAACACATTGAGATCCAGATTTTAGGTGACCGCTATGGTAATATTGTGCACCTCTATGAGCGCGACTGTAGTGTACAGCGTCGTTTTCAAAAGGTAGTTGAGATAGCTCCCAATATTACCCTTCAGCAAAATACAAAGGATAAGATTTATGAATATGCTCTCCGAATCGCCAGGGCATGTAGGTTATTCAAATGCCGGCACCGTTGAATTTTAGTAGATCCGGATGAGCAAATTTACTTTATTGAAGTCAATCCCCGTATTCAGGTTGAACATACGATCACCGAAGAGATAACGGGGATCGATTTGGTCAGATCCCAACTGTTGATCTCCATGGGATATGAATTAGCCCATCCCACTATTTTCATTTCCAAACAGGAAGACATTCAAATCAAAGGCCATGCCGTGCAATGCCGTATCACGACAGAAGATCCAATTAACGGGTTTAAGCCAGATTATGGGACTTTGATTGCCTATCGTAGTGCCAGCGGGTTCGGAATCAGGCTTGATGCAGGAAGCGCTTATCCGGGCTCCACGATCTCACCTTTCTTTGATAGTATGCTGGTGAAAGTGACAGCCTGGGTCGAACTCATAAGGGTGCATGTGAGCGATTGCACCGGGCCCTGGCTGAATTTCGCATCAGAGGAGTGGAGACCAACATTGGATTTCTAATGAATCTGCTGGAGGAGCCGACATTTTTGGCTGGCGCAGCCACGGTAAATTACATAGGCCAAAACCAACAATTATTGATCCCTGCCAGAAGAAGGGACCGGGGTACCAAACTGCTGCGATACCTGGCTGAGGTGGTCGTAAATGGTCACCCTGATGTCAAATTTAAAGATCCCAACCGCAAGCTGACTCAGGCTCATGTGCCGCATGAAGATATCGATATTGAGATGCCTAAGGGTTCCCGGGATCGCCTTAAGGAGCTGGGACGGGAAGGCTTTACAAAGTGGCTCCGTTCTGAGCGGTCTATACACTTTACGGATACCACTTTCAGAGATGCGCACCAATCTCTATTAGCCACACGAATGCGAACTTATGATATGCTCAAGGTGGCTGATGGTTTTGCAAGAATCCATGGTGCCGATGTTTTCTCGATGGAAGTTTGGGGTGGAGCCACATTCGATGTCTCAATGCGTTTTTTACATGAAGATCCGTGGACCCGGTTAAAGCTTTTTAGAGATGCCATACCCAATATCCTTTTGCAGATGCTGCTTAGGGGTTCTAATGGGGTAGGGTATAAGGCTTATCCGGACAATCTGATCGAGTCTTTTGTGATCAAAGCCTGGGAGAGTGGTATCGATCTATTCCGGATTTTTGATTCACTCAATTGGGTGCCCAATCTTAAAACGAGCATCCGGGTAGTTCGTGAAAAAACGGATGCCCTGGCAGAGGCTTGCATTTGCTATACCGGCGATGTCTCAGATCCAACCCGGACTAAATATAATCTACAGTACTATCTGGATCTTGCCCGCAGACTTGAGGACGAAGGCGCTCATATACTAGCGATCAAAGATATGGCAGGTCTACTCAAGCCGTTGGCGGCCGAGATGTTGATATCCGCTCTTAGAGAAGTAATTGACATTCCGATTCATTTGCATACCCACGATACATCTTCGATCCAGGCTGCTACCTACCTAAAGGCGATTGATGCTGGAGTCGATGTCGTAGATGTGGCCATTAGTTCCTTGTCTGGACTAACATCACAACCCAACTTTAATTCAGTGGTGGCTATGTTGAAAGGCCATCCTCGAGAGAATCGATTAAATCTGAAAAGCCTCAATCAATACGCCGATTATTGGGAGGTTGTGCGTACCTATTATTATCCTTTTGAAACCGAACTGAGAGCAGGCACAGCAAGTGTATATGATCATGAAATACCAGGTGGTCAGTACAGTAACCTCAGGCCTCAGGCAAGGGGTTTAGGATTGGAAGATAAGTTTGAAAAAATCAAGGAAAATTACCAAACTGCCAATGAACTTTTTGGTGATATTGTCAAAGTGACACCTTCCTCGAAGGTAGTGGGAGATATGGCCATGTTTATGACTGCCAATAAACTTGAAAAGCAAGATGTATTAAATAAGGCTGATACGCTCTCATTTCCCGAAAGCGTCAAATCACTTTTTAGGGGTGAGATCGGACAACCTTACGGGGGTTTTCCTGAACCTCTACAGGTTGCGGTACTCAAAGGTGAAGTTCCTTTTACAGATCGGCCTAATGCTCACCTTGAACCAATCGATCTAACCATTGAATTTGAAAGTTTTAAAAAGAAATATGGTCCTTATGTAAACTATAATGACTTCTTATCCTCTCAATTATATCCTCAGGTTTTTGATGAATTCTTTCAACATTATAACCAATTTGGGGTAGTTCGTACCCTTCCAACGCCAGCCTTTTTCTTTGGTCTGAAAGAAAACGAAGAAATTCTGATTGAGCTGGGGGAAGGTAAAAATCTGCTGGTGCAATACATCAATTGCTCCAAACCGGATTCTTCAGGAGAAGTGATGGTTTATTTTAAACTAAACGGTCAAAGTCGGGTGATTCCTGTATTTGACATGTCGTCAAAAGTGGAGCGAAAAGTGCGTAAAAAAGCTGAGAAAGTCACCCAAATCGGGTCGCCTTTACAAGGCAGCTTAGCTTCGATACTGGTCGAACCGGGACAAAAAGTCGAGGTCAATGAACCCCTCTTTGTGATCGAGGCTATGAAGATGGAAAGTACCATCACGGCCCCAATGGCAGGAGAAATATTAAAAATTTATTTGTCGCCTAAGGATATGGTTGATCAGGATGACCTGGTTGTAGAAATCGACCCAGTCAAGGAATTGATCTGAGAATAATTTTTTTCACGTTAAGAATATTCTCAACATTTTACTCAGTGACATACAGATTCCAAGATAAAGATTCTGGTAATTTGAATGTAGGTAATCGCGATAATTACCAATACACGTAGGTAATCTGGCGAGATTTTTGATGAATATTCCTATTGAGGACTTAAGAAGCTTAGACTTAACCCCTCCGTGAACTTGATTTTGGCCTACCCATTGCATTTCTATTTGACCGAATAGAAAACCGTAAGACGATCTCGATCCAAACGCTTAATGGTAATTGCTTATGGATCGACCCCTACACCTAACAAGGCTATTCTTGATTTTGCAAGTATACTAGGTATACTTAAAATTGGCCTATCCCAACCGGGTTCGCCGTGTACTCCTCTAAACCAGGAGTTCATCGTCGACCTTACTGGGTCTGCTTCATCTACCTGGAATTCGCCAGCCGGACTTTCACCCAATCCGCTGGATATTTGCTGTTTAAATCCGGGATGTATAGAGTTTAAAGTGCTTGTGCATGCAAATGCCCGGGCAGTCTCTTTAAATATATTATCCGGACCAGCAGGCAACTATGATTGGAAATTAGAATCAGATTTGGTATGTACCGGCCCAGTACCTACCGGAGATGTATTTTGCATTGGGGCTTCAACCACAGATACCATATATATTACCTTTTGTCAAGCGGGTACCTACAGCTTTCAGGTTCAGTCATACGAACCGGCCATTACTTTAACTCCGATCGAATTTCTTGCCGAGGGCTGTAGCATTAATCTCTCAGCGACACTTCAAGATATAGACCCAACTACCTTGGTATGGACTACGCTTGATGCACCTGCAGCTACCTATTTAAGTTACTTGAGTGCCACTAGTGGAACCCCCAATGTCACCGTGACCATTCCAAAGGGAGCTACCTTGCCCGGCGATCTTACCATTGACTATCGCCTCACTGGCAGGGTAGATCCAACCTGCCCGCCTATATCAGTGGATGTGGCGATCATAGTATTGCCAGAGCCCAATGTAACGATAAATCCCCCGACCACCTTTTGTCCGGAGGATCCCTTTACCGTAACCGCCAATCCAGGTGCAGCATCTTATGAGTACAACTGGTACAATGCCTATAATGGAGGTGGAGCTGGCACGGGATGGGGTGCATCTACAAGTCACACTTTTCCAACGGTTGGACAAAAATCAGTCATCATACGTGACCCGAACAGTGAGATTTTAGGTTTTACGGTTTGTGCTCGGGATACAATCAATTTTGACTTAAGCCTCTTTCCGACTCCACCAGCTAATGTTACTGGGCCGATTGTGCCTCTATGCACTGGAGTTTCCTATGCATTTCAAACTCCGACTGCCGGAGCTGGAGCTATCTATGCGTGGGAATTTAGAGAACACCCGTCAGGAACGGTGATCAGTAACGTAGCCAATAATCGTACTCCCAATGTCACCTTCAATACGTGCGGAGATAAGCGAGCAATTGTCACTGTGACTTCCAACAATGGTTGTGACAGCACTAGTTCATTAGTTTTTCAATCTGACAGCCTTCCTCCTAATCTTGCTGGGTGTACGTTGCCAACACCTAATTTCGAATGCGCCGGTGTTGCAGCCAATAATGCTGCAATTACTGCCTGGCACAATGCAAATCTTGCTCTCCTGGACCTACCGGGTTCCTGTGCAACGGATGATTGCAGTTGGACAGTGACCAGTAATTTTAACCTTGCAAATTTTATTTCCAGTTGTGGTTTGACAGGATCGATCACCGTGCAATACACAATATCGGATGGATGCTTTCAGAGTTTGATTTCATCAACCTTTACCGTAGTTGACAATACACCCCCAGCTACCACAGATCCGGATCTAAATACTATGGCATTTCAGTGTGTGGCGGCTATCCCTCCACCAGAGTCGGGTATCACTATGACTGACATCTGTGGAACGACCAGCTTTAATTATTTAGGGCAATCACCCTCCGGCATACCTTGTGCTCTTCTGATTACCCGCCGGTATGAGATGATCGACCAATGTGGCAATCGAGATACAGTCTTTCAGGTTTTTACCATCAATGACAATACGGCGCCTACCCTAACTTGTGGAGGTGCTATTGCACTTCCGGGTTGTACCATTGCTGATATCGATGTTCCAGCCAATGGCTCGCTTGAATTTAGCACCGCGATTAGAAATATAACTATTGGGGAATTGACCAGTGTAGGAGGCAACGCCAATGACAATTGCGGTATCGATAGCTTGTACTACCGCGATGTAAGGGCCAGCAGTTGTCCTATTACAATTACCAGGACATTCACAGTTGTAGACAGTTGTGGCAATCGCCGCACCTGCAATCAGACGATTACCCTTGACGATACAACGCTACCGACGATCACCGCTCCCAATGACATTAATGTTGGAGGTTGTGTGATCGGAGATATATTAGTTGTCTCAGGACTTGCCTATTCAGCAGCAAGTGTTACGATTCCGGTAGCCACATTTACAGGGCTGGGAGGTGGAGCTGCAGTAAATGACAACTGTGCGATATTGGATGTAAGTTATTCAGACGCATTTACCACCAATACGTGCGAATATGTGGTCACCCGGACATTTAGAGTTCGCGACACTTGTCTCAATGTAGCCACCGATATTCAGACCGTCCGAATCGCCGATAATACTTTTCCTACCATCACCTGTCCGGACAATATAACAGTAGATGGTTGTACAAATGCTGAAATTGCTGCGATATCAGGATTAGCTTACAGTACAACGACTGTCAATATAACTGTTAACACGTTTGTCAATCTCCCAAGTACTATTGCTACCCCAGCAGTTGGAGACAATTGTGGGATTTTATCATTGACCTATCGTGATTTTCCGCTGGTACCGACCTGTCCCCAACTAGTCAATGTCAGAAGAGATTTTATTGTAACTGACTCATGCGGCAATGCTATTACCTGTTCTCAAACAATCGTTTTAGAAGACAATACAGACCCTGTTTTGACCTGTCCGGCTGACATGATAGCGGAAGGATGTAATCAATCGCTCATGCTAACAATGTCAGGGTATGCCTATAGCACTACTCCGGTGGTTCTGACAGCGGCTCAATACAATAGTTATGGTGGTGGAGCCTCAGTGAGTGATAATTGTATCAATGTGACCGTTACCTATCAGGATCAGATTGTCCAGGCAAGTTGTCCGCTGATTGTTAACCGGACGTTTACAGCGACCGATCCTTGTGGTAATAGCCAGCAGTGTATCGGTATTTACAATTGAAGACACGACTCCACCGGTGGTGAACGACCCGGACCTGAATGATATGTCATTTCAGTGTGTGGCATCAATTCCAGCTCCGGAAGCCAGCATTACGCTGGTCGAAGCATGTGTCACTACAAGTTTTAACTGGTTAGGCGATTCACCTGCCAGTATACCATGTGGATTGACGATTTTCAGAAGATATGAAATCATCGACGGATGTAATAACCGAGATACATTCACTCAGACTTTTACCATCGATGACCAAACCAATCCCACCATTAGTTGCGGAGGACCAATAGTCATCGAAGGATGTGGAATAGCAGATCTTGATATACCCTTAAACGGAAATCTGGAATTTAGCACCATAAGAAGAAATATAACGCTGGCCGAGTTGACCAGCGTAGGAGGTAATGCCAACGACAATTGCGGTATTGATAGTCTCTTTTACGTTGACAGCCGCACCGGTGCTTGTCCTATCGTAGTTACCCGAACTTTTACAGTAGTAGATAGTTGTGGTCGCCGCGCAACCTGCAACCAGACGATCAGTGTCGACGATACTACCGTGCCCACAATAACGGCTCCTGCAAATATTGATGTCGAAGGTTGTGTTATCTCGGATATCAGTGGTACTTCCGGTCTTCCTTACAGTCCGGTCAGTACCTTACTGACAGTCGCCACTTTTACGGGCCTTGGAGGTGGTGCAGCGGTCAATGACAACTGTGCAATTCTTGATATCACCTATTCCGATGTAGTAACAACCGATGCCTGTCAATATCAGCTGACGAGGACCTTCATCGTGCGGGATACCTGTCTAAACCAAGCCGTTGCCGTGCAGACCGTCCGGATTGCCGATTTGACTAATCCGACGATCACTTGCCCTGACCATATCACGGTGGATGGATGTAATACAACCGAAATCTTAGGACTGTCGGGATTAGTCTATAGTACAACGCTGGTGGTGATTGACTCAACTATTTTTGTCGGCCTTCCAAGTACTTTGGTTACTCCGGCAGTTGATGACAATTGTGGAATCTTTTCGGTTACTTATCAGGATTTTCCATTAGCACCAACCTGCCCTCAAGTGGTACGCGTGAGACGAGACTTCATCGTCACCGACTCTTGTGGCAATTTTGCCACTTGCTCCCAAAACATCATTTTGCAGGACAATACAGCTCCAGTCATGATATGCCCTGCTCGTGATAGCATCGAAGGTTGCGATCAACTGGACCTACTCGCTATGACTGGCTACGCCTACAGTGCCATTCCTGTCGTGCTCACAGAAGCTCAATACGATGCCTATGGCAACGGCGCATCGGTGGGAGACAACTGTGGAACGGTCTCCGTGAGATACCAGGACCAAATTATACTGGCGCTCTGCCCAACCATAGTACATCGTACATTTACCGCTTTTGATCCTTGCAATAATTTATCGGTACAGTGCATACAGGTCCTAACGGTTACTGACACCACCAGACCTATTATCAATTGCCCAAATGCTATCAATGTCGTTTGTATCGAAGATAGACCGGCACCATATGCCAGTTACGCAGCATTTACTGCCGCTGGTGGTTCAGCGACCGACTGTCACTTGCTAACAAATACTTTCACGCATCTAAGAGATACCTTAGTTGCTGGTAGTGAGTGCCAAAATATAGATCGATATTACCGCATTTCTGATCAATGTGGTAATGTTAGGACATGTGTCCAGCGGATATCGGTTACCGACAATCAGCGGCCGGTTTTGTCCGGCATACCACCCAATGTCAGTATTGCTTGCGATAGTTGCATCCAGTCTTTTCAAAATGGTGATTTTGAGTTTCCTCCCCATCCTGATCCTAACGGTAGCATTGGACCAAATCCAGCAGTGATTCCCAATGCTGGGGCTCCAGCGGCTGCCACCCCACCAGGATTGAATGCCTGGGGTGGAATTGGAGGTGGCGGCGGTTACAATTGCCCTGATGGTTTCCATCCTGGTACACCTAGATGGGTATATTGGCACGAAAACTGGGTGCCAGGATGGGGAACTGTGATAGCCGATCCACGGATTGAACTACACCCTACTGGGTTTGACAATCTATGCTCAAGGTCCGGTATCCAACATGCGGAGCTAAATGCCCATCAGGCTTCAGATTTTTATCAGGTTTTTTGTACCGTGCCTACAACAACCTTGATCATTAATTTTTCTCATGCCAAGAGGAGTAAAGCGAACAATACCAACCCTGATATCATGCAGCTTCTTATTGGTCCCAATTTAGGAGCCTTAGCTGTTTTTGGTACTTATACGGCTTGGAATAACAGCACCTGGTATGACCATACGATCAACTACAATGTGCCTATTGGACAGAATCAAACATTTTTCGTGTTCCGTGCCTTGCAGGGTTCACCAGCCACGATCCTCGAGGGTAACATCGTCGATGCTATCAGCGTAACCACGATCTTTGACCCGGCCTATGTACCCACTGCATCTGACAATTGTGATAATGTAACGATCACTTTGGATGTAGATACGATTATCGGAAATTGCGACTATAATTATCAGCTGATCAGAAATTGGACTGCGGTAGACGCTTGTGGCAATACAACCCGTGAATCTCAGACATTGACGGTGGGAGATCTGGATGCGCCGTACTTTTGCACCACCGTCTATGATGATACGATCACTTGTCTCGACCCAATACCTCCCATACCTAATGTGCAGATTTGCGATAGCTGCGGCTTAAACCCACAATCTATCCTTTTGCCTGAGATCATTGATCAATCACCTTGTGGCGCCTCATATGATATTGTCCGAAGATGGGTGATGTTTGATGATTGTAATAATCGAGATACTTTAGAGCAGAGAGTCCATGTTGTGGATATCTATTCCCCGACTATAACTTGCCCTCCAAATATAACGATCAATTGTGAAGATGATACCACTGCACTCAACACTGGAACACCTGTGGTTACGGATGTATGTGGTAATCCAAATGTTTATTACGTCGATAACATTATAGCAGGTGGCTGCGGTGACAGTTATATGATAGAACGAACCTGGTATGCTGACGATACTTGTTTTATTGTATCCTGTCTACAAATTATCACTGTTCAAGATACCATGGCACCTGTAGTCAATTGCGTAGCCACTGATCTATTCTTACAGTGT
The DNA here is from genome assembly GCA_016711125.1 of Saprospiraceae bacterium. GTDB lineage: Bacteria > Bacteroidota > Bacteroidia > Chitinophagales > Saprospiraceae > JABDMH01. Next base: position 153,922 of record JADJTQ010000013.1, read on the forward strand.
GATCAGGACTACAATGCCGAGATAAATGCCATGGCTGACCAGCACGGTGGCTGCAATAAATGCGGTATCGTCCGACAACTGCGGCGCTATAACCGTAGACCATGATTGGTCTGGTGCTTTGCCAACCTTAGATTGCTCTGGTAATAGTGGTCTCGTGGTTACTTTTTCGGTTGAAGATGTGTGTAATAATGTCACGACTTGTCAAGCTAGTATCATCATCATTGACACGATTGCTCCTGTAGTCAATTGTGTTGCAGATAGTCTAATCCTTGATTGTGGTGATGACTATGTGACCGAAATCAACAATTGGTTAAACCTGACCATGGCCAACCTATTGAGTCAGACCACAGATGATTGCGGTGACACCTTGATCGCGAGCCATGACTGGAATGGTATACCACCCACACTTGATTGTTCGGGCAATGTTGGAATTACCGTCACCTTTACCGTGACAGATCGCTGCGGTAATCCTTTCACTTGTGTTGCTCCGGTGATTATTCGAGATAATACACCGCCAACGATCGATTGTCCAGCAATAAGTGGTGGTACCGTCGCTTGCTATACGGATCTTATAAATCAAATACTGATTGATAGCGTACTTTTCACAGATGAGGTATTCGGTATTGTGGTGGATGCATGTTGGGATGGCTTTTCCGTAAGTATCAATGGAATACCTGCTTTCGACAATTGCCCGAATCCAAATATTCCCATTACTTATGTGATCACCGATCCATGCGGCAATGTAGATTCTTGCATATTGACTTATGCAATCGATAATGTGGGTCCAGTGATCGATGTATGTCCTGCTGACGCCACCATAGAATGTTATAGTAACTTGGTTGCTCAAATTACGGCCGATAGCCTAATATTGAGTGGAGCTGGAGTAACGACCGCTTGTGGAATGTCGTATGTGGTGACCCGGAGTGCCTTGCCGGTCTTTGATAATTGTCCAAATGTTTATACGATTACCTGGACCGTGACCGACAGTTGCGGACGGTCTGATAATTGTGTCACTACCTATACGATTGCCAATGTAGGACCGGTGATTAATGTATGTCCTGCCGATGCGACGGTTGAGTGTTATTCGGATTTGGTAGCCCGGATTACAAGTGATAGTTTGACTTTAAGTGGAGCTGGAGTTACGGCAGCCTGTGGAATGAGTTATGTGGTGACAAGGAGTGCCTTACCAGCGTTTGACAACTGCCCGAACAATTTTACAATTACCTGGACGGTCACCGATAGTTGTGGACGAAGTATTGACTGCACAACGACTTATACCATCAGCAATGTTGGGCCGGTGATCAATATATGTCCGGCGAATGTGACGGTTGAGTGTTATGCAGATCTGCTAGCCCGGATCACCGCTGATAGTTTGGTCTTGAGTGCTGGAGGTGTCACAACTGCGTGTGGGGTGAGTTACGTGGTGACTCGAAGTGCCTTACCGGCCTTTGATAATTGCCCGAATAATTATACGATTACCTGGACCGTGACCGACAGTTGTGGACGTTTGATCGATTGCAATACGGTATATACCATCGGAAATGCAGGACCAGTGATCGACCTATGTCCAGCGGATGCAACGGTTGAGTGTTATTCGGATCTGGTTGCCCGGATCACGGCTGATAGTCTGGCCTTAAGTGCGGGGGGTGTAACCACGGCCTGTGGTGTGAGTTATGTGGTGACAAGAAGTGCCTTACCGGCCTTTGATAACTGTCCGAACAATTATACGATCACCTGGACCGTCACGGATAGTTGCGGACGTTTGATGACCTGCAATACGGTTTACACCATAGATAATCTGGGTCCGGTGATCAACCTATGCCCAGCGAATGCCACAGTTGAGTGTTATGCAGATCTGGTCGCCCGGATTACCGCCGATAGTTTGACTTTGAGTGCCGGTGGTGTAACGACCGCCTGTGGGGTGAGTTATGTAGTGACAAGGAGTGCTTTACCAGCCTTTGATAATTGCCCGAATGTATATACGATTACCTGGACCGTAACCGATAGCTGCGGACGTACGATTGACTGCAATACTGATTATACGATTGCGAATGCAGGACCGGTGATTGATCTATGCCCAGCGAATGCGACGGTTGAGTGTTATTTGGATCTGGTAGCCCGGATCACCGCTGATAGTTTAGTGTTGAGCGCTGGTGGTGTAACGACAGGATGTGGCGTGAGTTATGTAGTGATGAGAAGTGCCTTGCCGGCCTTTGATAATTGTCCAAATAGTTACATCATCACCTGGACTATAACCGATAGTTGCGGACGGACCATTGATTGCAATACGACATATACGATTAGCAACGTGGGTCCGGTGATTGACCTATGCCCCGCGAATGCAACAGTCGAGTGTTACTCGGATCTGGTAGCCCGGATCACTGCTGACAGTCTGGCCTTAAGTACCGGTGGAGTCACCACCTCTTGCGGAGTTAGTTATGTAGTGACGAGAAGTGCCTTACCGGCATTGGATAATTGTCCGGATATTTATACAATTACCTGGACGGTAACCGATAGTTGCGGGCGTTTGATTACTTGCAATACAGTTTACACGATTAGCAATGTAGGACCGGTGATTAATGTATGTCCTGCCGATGTGACGGTCGAGTGTTATGTAGATCTGGTGCCTGGATTACAAGTGATAGTTTGACCTTAAGTGGAGCTGGAGTAACTGCAGCTTGTGGAATGAGTTATGTGGTGACACGGAGTGCCTTACCAGCGTTTGACAACTGCCCGAATAGTTATACGATAACCTGGACGGTGACCGATAGTTGCGGACGCACGATCGACTGCAACACGGTTTATACGATAGATAATGTAGGTCCGGTGATTGACCTGTGTCCTGCGGATGCTACAGTCGAGTGTTACTCGGATCTGGTAGCCCGGATCACGGCTGACAGTCTGGCCCTGAGTTCTGGTGGAGTAACCACAGCATGCGGCGTGAGTTATGTAGTGACACGCAGTGCTTTACCAGCCTTTGATAACTGCCCAAATAATTATACAATTACCTGGACCATCACCGATAGTTGTGGACGGACCATTGATTGCAATACGACATATACCATAAGCAATGTAGGACCAGTAATTGATGTATGCCCTGCGGATGCGACGGTCGAATGTTACTCGGATCTGCTCGCCCGGATCACGGCCGATAGTCTAACCTTAAGTGCCGGAGGAGTAACGGCAGCCTGTGGTGTGAGTTATGTAGTGACGCGAAGTGCCTTACCGGCCTTTGATAACTGCCCGAATAATTATACGATTACCTGGACGGTGACCGACAGCTGCGGTCGTACGATCGACTGTAATACGGTTTACACCATAGACAACCTGGGTCCAGCAATCAACCTATGCCCTGCTAACGCCACCGTCGAGTGTTATGTAGATCTGGTCGCCCGGATCACCGCTGATAGTTTGACTTTGAGTGCCGGTGGTGTAACGACCGCTTGTGGGGTGAGCTATGTAGTGACAAGGAGTGCTTTACCAGCCTTTGATAATTGCCCGAATGTATATACGATTACCTGGACCATCACCGATAGTTGTGGACGTACGATTGACTGCAACACCGATTATACGATTGCGAATGCAGGTCCGGTGATTGATCTATGTCCATTGAATGCAACGGTTGAGTGTTATTCAGATCTGGTAGCCCGGATCACGGCTGATAGTTTAGTGTTAAGTGCCGGTGGAGTCACGACTGCGTGCGGAGTGAGCTATGTGGTGACTCGAAGTGCCTTACCGGCATTCGATAACTGCCCAAATAGTTACATCATCACCTGGACTGTTACGGATAGTTGCGGACGTTTGATTACCTGCAACACGGCTTATACGATAGATAATGTGGGTCCAGTGATTGACCTATGTCCTGCGGATGCGACGGTCGAGTGTTACTCGGATCTGGTTGCTCAAATCACGGCCGATAGTCTGACCTTAAGTGCCGGTGGAGTAACCACCGCCTGCGGAGTTAGTTATGTGGTGACACGCAGTGCTTTACCAGCCTTTGATAACTGCCCGAACAATTATACGATTACCTGGACGGTCACGGATAGTTGCGGACGAACCATTGATTGCAATACGACATATACGATTAGTAATGTAGGACCGGTGATCGATCTATGTCCTGCGGATGCTACCGTGGAATGTTATGCAGATCTGGTCGCCCGGATTACAGCCGATAGTCTGACCTTAAGTGGAGCTGGAGTAACAGTAGCCTGTGGAATGAGTTATGTGGTGACACGCAGTGCCTTGCCAGCTTTTGATAATTGTCCAAATAATTATACCATCACCTGGACGGTGACCGATAGTTGCGGACGTTTGATTACCTGCAATACAGTTTACACAATTAGCAATGTAGGACCGGTCATTGATGTTTGTCCTGCGGATGCGACGGTTGAGTGTTATGCAGATCTGGTCGCCCGGATCACGTCCGATAGTCTGGTCTTGAGTGCTGGCGATGTAACGACAGCATGTGGAATGAGTTATGTGGTGACAAGAAGTGCTTTACCAGCCTATGATAACTGCCCGAACAATTATACGATTACCTGGACGGTGACAGACAGCTGCGGACGTTTTATCACCTGCAACACAGTATATACCATCAGCAATGTGGGTCCTGTGATCGATGTTTGTCCTTTGGATGCGACGGTCGAATGTTACTCGGATCTGGTCGCCCGGATCACGGCTGATAGTTTAGTGTTAAGTACTGGTGGAGTAACGACTGCGTGTGGTGTGAGTTATGTAGTGACTCGAAGTGCCTTACCAGCCTTTGATAACTGCCCGAACAATTATACGATTACCTGGACGATTACCGATAGCTGTGGACGCACGATCGACTGCAACACAGTTTACACCATAGCCAACCTGGGTCCGGTGATTGACCTATGTCCTGCGGATGCTACCGTAGAGTGTTACTCAGATCTGGTAGCCCGGATCACTGCTGACAGTCTGGCCTTAAGTACCGGTGGAGTCACCACCGCCTGTGGCGTGAATTACGTGGTAACCCGAAGTGCCTTACCAGCCTTTGATAACTGCCCCAATAATTATACGATTACCTGGACGGTCACCGATAGCTGCGGACGCACGATCGATTGTAATACGACATATACCATAAGCAATGTAGGTCCGGTGATTGACCTATGTCCTACCGATGCGACGGTCGAGTGTTATGTAGATCTGGTCGCCCGGATTACCGCCGATAGTCTGGCCCTGAGCGCTGGTGGTGTAACGACAGGATGTGGAGTGAGTTATGTAGTGACAAGGAGTGCCTTACCGGCCTTTGATAACTGCCCAAATAGTTACGTCATCACCTGGACCATCACCGATAGTTGCGGACGTAGTATTGATTGCAACACGACTTATACGATTAGTAATGTAGGTCCGGTGATCGATGTGTGCCCTGTGGATTCGACGGTTGAGTGTTACTCGGATCTGGTAGCCCGGATCACAGCTGACAGTCTGACCTTAAGTACTGGTGGAGTAACGACCGCCTGTGGTGTGAGCTACGTCGTGACCCGAAGTGCTTTACCGGCCTCTGATAACTGTCCGAATAATTATACGATTACCTGGACGGTCACCGATAGTTGCGGACGTTTTATAACCTGCAATACAGTTTACACAATTAGCAATGTAGGACCGGTCATCGATGTATGTCCTGCGGATGCGACGGTCGAATGTTACTCGGATCTGGTCGCTCGAATCACGGCCGATAGTCTGAGCTTTAGTGGAGCGGGAGTGACGGCAGCCTGTGGAATGAGTTATGTGGTGACACGCAGTGCCTTACCAGCTTTTGATAATTGTCCAAATAATTATACCATCACCTGGACGGTGACCGATAGTTGCGGACGTTTGATTACCTGCAACACGGTTTATACAATAGATAATGTGGGTCCAGTGATTGACCTATGTCCTGCGGATGCGACCGTCGAATGTTACTCAGATCTGGTAGCCCGGATCACAGCTGACAGTCTAACCTTAAGTGCCGGAGGTGTAACCACTGCCTGTGGTGTGAGTTATGTAGTGACAAGGAGTGCCTTACCGGCCTTTGATAACTGCCCGAATAATTATACGATTACCTGGACGATTACCGATAGCTGTGGACGCACGATCGACTGCAACACAGTTTACACCATAGCCAACCTGGGTCCGGTGATTGACCTATGTCCTGCGGATGCCACGGTGGAGTGTTATTCGGATCTGGTCGCCCGGATCACTGCTGACAGTCTGGCCTTAAGTACCGGTGGAGTCACCACCGCCTGTGGCATGAATTACGTGGTAACCCGAAGTGCGTTACCAGCGTTTGATAACTGCCCCAATAATTATACGATTACCTGGACGGTCACCGATAGCTGCGGACGCACGATCGACTGCAACACGGTTTATACGATAGATAATGTGGGTCCGGTGATTGACCTATGTCCTGCGGATGCAACGATTGAGTGTTACTCGGATCTGATAGCCCGGATCACGGCTGATGTGTTTAGTGTTAAGTGCCGGTGGTGTAACGGCAGCCTGTGGGGTGAGTTATGTAGTGACCCGAAGCGCGTTACCGGCATTCGACAACTGCCCGAACAACTATACAATTACCTGGACGGTGACCGATAGTTGCGGACGCACGATCGACTGCAACACGGTTTATACGATAGATAATGTAGGTCCGGTGATTGACCTATGTCCTGCGGATGCCACGGTCGAGTGTTATTCGGATCTGGTCGCCCGGATCACGGCCGATAGTCTGGCCTTAAGTACGGGAGGAGTAACCACCGCCTGTGGCGTAAGCTACGTAGTGACGAGAAGTGCTTTGCCAGCATTCGATAACTGCCCGAACAACTATACAATTACCTGGACCATCACCGATAGTTGCGGACGTACGATTGACTGCAATACGGTTTATACGATTAGCAATGTGGGTCCGGTGATTGATGTATGTCCTGCCGACGCGACGGTTGAGTGTTACTCGGATCTGGTCGCCCGGATCACGGCTGACAGTCTAGCCTTAAGTGCGGGTGGAGTAACGGCAGCCTGTGGTGTGAGTTATGTAGTGACTCGAAGTGCCTTACCGGCCTTTGATAACTGCCCAAATATTTACACGATTACCTGGACGGTCACCGATAGTTGTGGACGTTTGATCAACTGCAACACAGTTTACACGATCGATAATGCAGGACCGGTGATTGATCTATGCCCTGCGAATGCGACGGTTGAGTGTTACTCGGATCTGGTCGCCCGGATCACGGCTGACAGTCTGGCCTTAAGTGCGGGTGGAGTAACGGCAGCCTGTGGTGTGAGTTATGTAGTGACTCGAAGTGCCTTACCGGCCTTTGATAATTGCCCGAACGTTTATACGATTACCTGGACGGTCACCGATAGTTGTGGACGTACAATCGACTGTAATACGGTTTACACGATCGATAATGTAGGACCAGTAATTGATGTATGCCCTGCGGATGTGACGGTCGAATGTTATTCAGATCTGGTCGCCCGGATCACGGCTGACAGTCTGGCCCTAAGTGCGGGTGGAGTAACGGCAGCCTGTGGCGTGAGTTATGTGGTGACACGCAGTGCTTTACCAGCCTTTGATAATTGCCCGAACAATTATACGATTACCTGGACGATCACTGATAGTTGCGGACGAACGATCGACTGTAATACGGTTTACACGATCGATAATGTTGGACCGGTGATTGATCTATGCCCCGCGGATGCGACGGTCGAATGTTATTCGGATCTGCTCGCCCGGATCACGGCCGATAGTCTAACCTTAAGTGCCGGAGGTGTAACCACTGCCTGTGGCGTGAATTACGTAGTGACAAGAAGTGCTTTACCAGCGTTTGATAACTGCCCGAACAACTATACAATTACCTGGACGGTGACCGATAGTTGCGGACGCACGATCGACTGCAACACGGTTTATACGATAGATAATGTAGGTCCGGTGATTGACCTGTGTCCTGCGGATGCTACAGTCGAGTGTTACTCGGATCTGGTAGCCCGGATCACGGCTGACAGTCTGGCCCTGAGTTCTGGTGGAGTAACCACAGCATGCGGCGTGAGTTATGTAGTGACACGCAGTGCTTTACCAGCCCTTTGATAACTGCCCAAATAATTATACAATTACCTGGACCATCACCGATAGTTGTGGACGGACCATTGATTGCAATACGACATATACCATAAGCAATGTAGGACCAGTAATTGATGTATGCCCTGCGGATGCGACGGTCGAATGTTACTCGGATCTGCTCGCCCGGATCACGGCCGATAGTCTAACCTTAAGTGCCGGAGGAGTAACGGCAGCCTGTGGTGTGAGTTATGTAGTGACTCGAAGTGCTTTACCAGCCTTTGATAATTGCCCGAACGTTTATACGATTACCTGGACGGTCACCGATAGTTGTGGACGTACAATCGACTGCAACACGGTTTATACAATAGCCAATGTAGGTCCGGTGATCGATCTATGTCCTTTGGATGCGACAGTCGAATGTTATTCAGATCTGGTCGCCCGGATCACGGCTGACAGTCTGGCCCTAAGTTCTGGTGGAGTAACCACCGCCTGTGGCGTGAGTTATGTAGTGACAAGGAGTGCTTTACCAGCCTTTGATAACTGCCCGAATAATTACACGATTACCTGGACAGTAACCGATAGTTGCGGACGCACGATCGATTGCAACACGACTTATACGATAGGTAATGTAGGTCCGGTGATTGACCTGTGTCCTGCGGATGCTACAGTCGAGTGTTACTCGGATC
>JADJTQ010000014.1 GCA_016711125.1 Saprospiraceae bacterium
TCCGATATCTATGTCTCTCAACAAAATAATGATAATAATTATTCTTTGGTCATTGTGTCAAAAGGTGATGGCGCAAGATCCAATAGGTTTGCAGGTTGATTCCGGTCGGGCTGTACTATTTGGTAGTGACACCCTATGTTGTGGTGACCAGTTTATGTGGTTGCCATCAAAAAAATTAGTATTTATCGGAAATATGACTCTTCCAGTAGATTCTCTTGGCGAGTATTCTTTGTCAGTAGGAAGATCTCGGGCAGTAGCGCCTAAGTCCATCGCTTTTGGTGAGTCCACAGCAAGGGGAAATGCTAGTATGGCTATTGGTAATAGTCAAACCCTTGGAAATTTGAGTTTCGCCTCAGGTTTTTCGACGTCATTTGGAGCGGCTTCAACCGCTCTTGGAAATTCGATCGCAGGTGGTTATGCAGCGGTGGCTGGGGGCAATTCCTCTACCAATGGTGACCTTGCCGTTGCTTTTGGTAATTCACGAAGTGAGGGCGATATGGGCGCATCATTCAATCAAGGAAAAGCGGATGCATTCCTATGCACTGCAATAGGTAGGTATAATGTAGGAGGAGGTAGCCCAAAGGACTATGTCTCAACCGATCCCATTTTTGAAGTTGGCATTGGTAGCAGTACAGCTAACCGGCGAAATGCATTGACTGTCCGAAAAGATGGATTCATTTCTCTTGGCAATCATCGGTTTGCCAAAAGTTCTCACGAATCAAGTGCTTTAACTACGGCATGGGGAAAGCTGGTCAATTCCGCTTCAATATTGGTAACCTCAGGCCCGATACGCTTTTTTTGATCAGCCGGGATCCGGTGCATCCGAGATCTTTACGGCTCCGTGGTAACGGAAAGGGTTAATACCGGAGGTAGTTTGAATGAAATGGTGACATCACCATTAACGGTGTGCTGATTCATTCGTCCGATCGAAACCGGAAAGAGGATATTGAGGAAGTAAATTATCGGAAAATACTTGACTTAGTAAATGAGCTACCGGTATCTAGCTGGCAATATAAAGGTCAGGCTGGCCGACATCTTGGGCCTATGGCTCAGGATTTTTATTCCTCTTTTGGACTCGGCAATGGTGATACCGGAATAGCGAGCGTTGATGCTGATGGGGTGGCACTGGCGGCCATTAAGGCGCTGATTAACGAGGTGGAAAAACTAAAGGAGAGAATCAGTGAATTGGAAAATAGTAAAAAGAAACATCAAAAAAAGCATCATACCAGGTAGGTTTTACTAGGAGGCGTATCTATTATCGATGTTTACAGCCTCTTGCCATTTTTCCCCTCAGCGAGACCTTTGTAAATTCGTATTTTAGAGTCACTCAATCCCCGCTAAGATAGTCATTGTCATTCCGAGGCTTTGTTTATAGTCCATTTGCATTCATTGAAAATGCGGTCACCTAAGGTGAGTTAATCCGTTACTAAATGACTTTTCTTAAGCCAGGGTACCGGAGATAATTTGGTAATAGTATAGATGAAAACAACGATAACCAATCAGCGACTTTACTCCCTTGATGCATTACGTGGATTTGATATGTTTTGGATCATGGGTGCTGAAGAGATATTTCATAAATTTTCAGAGGTGACCGGCTCATCTTTCTGGGGAGTTTTTTCCAATCAATTTCAACATCCTGCCTGGCATGGGTTTGCCGCCTATGACATGATCTTTCCTTTGTTTTTTACTGTGTTTTTTTATGGTGTTGCTATCACCCTATTCGATTGGCAAACAATTAGAAAATGGTGCAAGCCGTCAGGATCTGCTGCTCGGGTGGGTTGGAGGAGGCTTTATCCTGGTTGGCCTACTCGGCATCATTTACAATAATGGCTTGGAGACCAGACCACTGGCAGAAATTCGTTTTGGTAGTGTGCTTCCAAGAGCCGCATTGGTCTGGCATATATGTTTGCAAATATCATCTATCTGTATACTTCAAAACGAGGACAAATCATCTGGTTTATTTGCCTATTGGTTGGTTATTGGTTATTATTTTTAGTGGGTGCAGCACCGGGTCACCCAAGGGGAGATTTCACGATGGAGGGTAATATAGTGTCATACATCGACACTTTAATCATGCCCGGTCAATTGTACCTTGGTATTCATGATCCGGAAGGACTCATGTCAACCATTCCGGCTATATCAACTGGCCTGCTTGGTATCTATACGGGTCATTTAATCCGGACAACACCAGTGGATTTACGTATTAGAACAGTAAGACAACTTGTCATTGCTGGTTTCCTCTTGATTATTGTGGCTCAAATTTGGAACCTGGTTTTTCCAATTAATAAAAATCTATGGACCAGTTCTTTTACTCTACAATGCGGTGGCATAAGCATGCTGCTCATGGCTTTATTCTATTTTATTATCGACGTTAAGGGCTATCATAGTTGGGCTTTCTTTTTTAAGGTGATTGGTATGAATTCGATCCTTATATACATGTCGGGTCAATTCATCAATTGGTCATACACTACCTCGGCTGTTTTTAAATGGCTTGGCCAGCTCGTCGGAAATCCCTACAATGTCCTGGTAATGGTATTCTGCTTTTTAGCGGTCAAATGGGTCTTTTTGTATTTTCTTTATCGAAAGAAGGTTTTTTTGAGGGTTTGAAATTTCCTAATTCTCTTAGGTACATTGACAGGGCTGTCTCTGCCTTGAAAATTCGATTGATATCTTTAGCAACTACAATCATGGCCCAAATCAAAATCTTGCTAAACATCAGGGAAACCAAAAAGTGTGGCTTTAAGTAGGTGCTATTTTCCTTCCAGAGCATTTATACGAGAATTGGCTCTTTCAAGTTACATTTTGATCCAGATTGGGCCTAATGTGTAATAATCTGGAACCATAGTGTAAGCACACTGAAGACGATGCAAGTAGTTTTACTGAAAAAAGCGATGAATAAGATTACACTATTTTGGCTGTCTATTGTCAGTCTAACTCTCAATGCTCAAAACGAGTCGAAATTAGTCATTCAGGCGGCACCAGATCAAACCAATCAGAACCCACTGGTCAGGCTAATTGATCATAGCGGCAATGATTTATTGTCGATACATTCCGATGATGGTACCAACGTGTTTTTTGGGAATCAGATAGCTTTAAGTAATTTTTGATGGTTCACGTAATGTAGGTATAGGTACAAGTGCCTTGCATGCCAATTATTACGGATCCGGAAACATTGCTATAGGCCATCAGGCATTATTCGCAAACACAGGTGGTAATGATAATGTGGCAATTGGTCCTTCCTCCCTTAAAGATAATAAGGGGGGAAGAAATACTGCCATGGGAATAAATTCATTACTAAAAAACACTACTGGTAATTACAATACCGCTATCGGCTTTTGGGCTCTGTCGGAAACAACTTCTTCGGAAGAGAATACTGCCGTAGGATACCAGGCAGGCAAGAATTTTAACAATGGATATAATAATGTGTTTGTCGGTGCAAATGTTGATGTCGACGCTGGTTATTACAACGTTGTAGCAATTGGTCAGGGAACGGTTGTCGATGCAGTCAACCGGGTAAGAATAGGTAATACTGCAACTATGTCATATGGAGGCTGGGCTGGTTGGACCAACCTAAGTGATGGCCGTTACAAAAGTGATATCCAAGAAAATGTTCCGGGCCTTGACTTCATACTTAAACTCCGCCCTGTGACCTACCATCTGCAAGCGTCTGCATTGAGTTTAACATTGGGTGAAAACCATGGCGAGGAATGGAGCGATCAGATGAAGTTTGCTCTGGCAGACAAACAGAAGATTTTGCAGACTGGCTTTATTGCACAGGAAGTGGAATCTGTCGCTCAATCTATCGGCTACGATTTCAGTGGGGTTGACCGTCCCGGAGATGAGCAAGGCATTTACGGTTTACGGTATGCTGAGTTTGTCATGTCTTTTGTGAAAGCAGTTCAGGAACTAAAGGATGAAAATGAGCGACTGAGAGAAGACAATCATCTACTCCGAAAAACTGATGATCTATTAGTAAGGCGCCTGTCACAAATAGAAACGGCTTTGGGCCTAGCGCAAGAATTGGCAGCCTCACCCAAGGAATAAGCTAGATTTTATAAAAAGAACAAAGTTGAGCTGCCGCTGAAAATGATCTGGAAATTCCCGGCTAGAGATGAGCAGGCGCACCTGGCTTTAGTTTGTAAATCAGTGGATTTGCCACGTGAAATGTAAGTTTGTCCAAACGTGTTGTCATCTAAATATTTGACTAGGGTTGCGATTCCCAGTTTAGCTAAAGTAGCTAACTTGTTATTTTTGCACCATTACTTCATCTTTACAAACCTTACGTAGCTCCGGCTATGTAGGTTTCCAGAGTAGATTTACCTCATTAACCCTCCGGGTCAGAAAAAAATATTCTCTGAAATTTCTCTATGCTTCTTTAAAAGGAAAAATCAGAAAAAAAAAAGGTGTCTTATCAGATTAGGTCGGAGAGTCGAGAACAAATAAATGTTAAATTAAATTGCAGAAGATGGATCTAAAAAACTCCTAGTTCTTTCACTTTATTTATTAGTGACTGCGTGTTATGTACGTTAAATTTTTGCAGCATGTTTTTACGATGGGTATCAATGGTATGATTGCTGAGAAATAGTTTTTCTGCTATTTCACTAGTCCTCTTTACCAGAGCAAGCAATTCAAGTATTTCCTTTTCCCGCCTGGTTAAGGCAGGAATGTTCTGAATGTCAGAATCGAATTTCCGAATCTGTTGGATAATTTTGTCATTAGCCGCTGTACTCAGATAGTTGCCTCCAGCCATTACCCGATCTATAGCAGTAATGAGCTCATTTCGCTCCATATTCTTAAGCAGGAATCCATCTGCTCCGTTTTTGAGAAACTGGGCAGTAATTCCTGCCTCATTAGCATAACTCAAACCAATGATTTTTACTATTTTATTATGTTGCCGGATTTCACTACATAGATCAAGGCCATTTCTATCGGGCAGATTGATATCCAGGAGAATAAGATCGATTTCAGGATGGTCTTCAAGAAAAGAGAGCGCGTCTCGGGCTGTTTTAGCATAGCCTTCGACCGATATATATTCCACATTTTTTACCATCGTCCTAATGCCATCTATCACTAACGGATGGTCATCAATGATCAACATTTTTAACATAAATAGAGAGCTGACGAAATATAGTGATTCCGCTTCAATATTTAGGTTCCCTCACTGACTAATAAATCTACCATAACGGTTGTGCCTATTTCTTTACGGGAGTCTACTGTAAATTTTCCATTCAAATACGCCACTCTGTTTTTAATTGCTTCCATACCCAATCCAGACGTTTTATGGGTTGTGGTCAGATCAAAACCACGACCATTGTCTTCAATAATCAGGCTAAGTCGATTGTGCTCTCGATTTATCTGAATGATTGCCTCGGTAGCCTGGGCATGTTTTATGATGTTGTTCACCAGCTCTTGCACAATCCGGTAGAGCATAATTTCTGTAGAGGAGTTCAAGCGTTTCTCCATACCAAAACTCTGAAAGGTGATTTTCAATAATCTACCTGAAGAGACATTATTGCAAAATTCTTTGAGGGCCTCCACCAAACCCAGTTTCATGAGTACGTCCGGCATCATATTGTGCGCGACTTTGCGCAGCTCATCGGCAGCTTCATTAATGAGGTCAAGGGTTTTCTGGTAAAGGGTATTTTTGGTGATGATTGGGGTGTCTTGTTCCAGTGTGCTAAACAACATCTTGACAGTTGAAAATATTCCCCCCAGACCATCGTGCAAATCACGGGCAATTCGGGTTCGCTCTGACTCTTGCCCGTTGATCATCGGTGGAGCGAGGAGATCTGATTTTCTTTTTCAACCGCTTTTACTTTTTCTTCCAGAATCAGATTTTGCTGTTTAGCCAGTTCCTGCTTGTTACGGTAAAATCCGATGGATAGATATAGGCTGCTTCCCAGTAAGAGGATAAGACCCGCACCTAATGTCAGATATGTATTACGCCGGCCTATTTCGAAATCTTTTTGCAATTGAACTTGTCTTAGGTGACTAATTTCCCGGTCTTTTTTTTTTTTTTTTTATTGGTTTCATATTGAACTTCCAATTGCATCGTCTGGTTTTTAACCTCAGCATTCAGAAGACTGTCCGAAAGATTCGTATGCTTCAATAGAGATTGATAGGCACCCGAGTCATTATTTTGAGTTTATAGAACTTGCTAGGGATAAGTATATCTTCGATTCGATGTTTTTTATACCATGTCTTTGAGCAAGTTCCAGTCCTTGGTCGAGGTAGTTTTTTGCATCAGTTGGTTTACTGATTTCGAGAAAGCAATTACCCAATGAATTGAGGTGATTTGCGACCTGAAATTTGTAATCTAGTTTTTCCGATTTGCTTTTAGCGATTTGAAAATATTCGATGGATTTCTTGAAATCCTTCTGTTGATAGTAGTAGTTGGCTAGCGTACCGAATATTTCTGCCGATAGATTTTGATCCTCAATTGTGTTTCCGAGATTCCAGAGTTCTTCAATATATTGCTTAGCTTCCTCAATCTGGTCTAGCTGGATGAGTTCGGTGACCAGCCCCTGCAAGGTGTATCCCAGTTGCAAAGTATCCATCGTATTTCTGATCCGTGCTAATATATTTTTGCCAAGTTCTGCCGCTTTCTCATGTTGATGGATCTGACCTAAAACCGATATCAGATTTTGGTAAGATATCAGGGCTTTTGCCGAATCTTGTAAAAGGTCAAATCTTTCGGCGGCCTCCGAATAGTAATTGGCAGCGAGGAGATAGTTGCCGACCATATAATGACGGCTTCCCAGTGCGTTGTCTATTTTTCCCAGGTTTAGCTGGTCATTCAATATTTCGAAGATCCTCATTGCTTGTCCTAGCATAGAATCAGCCATTTGAAACGAACCAAGATCCATATAGGTAATTCCTGCTAGATATGCCAGGCGACCTTTTCCCCTTTCAAAAGCTATTTTTTCACTCAGCGACAAACCTCGTCGTGCATAATCCAAGGCAGCATTTAGATCGGTGTATCCCACTTCATTGCCAAGCTGCATGAGTAAATTGACCTGATTGGTATCTTCAGTTGCCAAGCTGAGTAAATCCTTTAGACTATCAATTTGGGGCGTTGACAATTGACATATGACTTGAAAATAAAGAATGATAGTGAGGGATATGGTAAGTCCGAATTTCAGAATTCGCATCTCGTTGCATCAGATTGAGTCAGTAATTTAGCATTTAATTACCTGAGTTGATCTACCGGATTTCCGGTATTTCAAGCTGACATAATTCACCATTTTCCGGTATTGTCAGTTAACTGGTCATCTAATAGTTTTGACTATGCAATCACGATCTCAAGATTGGTGCAGGTGGGCCCTGATGTTTTGCCGGGAAGACGATTTGATAAAGTCATTTTGTAAAAATATATTAGTCATGAAAACGTATTCTTTGGCACTCATTTTGTTAATTTCGATATCAGCTTCGGCGGATGCTCAGCGGTCATCTTTTCAATCACCTCTCACTTTGATGAAAGACGGTTATCAAATTGATTTTGGAGAAGACATCTTAGATCCTAAATTAGCCAGGAGTGTCAAGGTTGATGTGGCTCTGGTTAATCTTTCTGCTTTCGATAATGCCAAAACAGAAGAAGAGGCTGACAAAATTATTGAACGTATTTATCAGGACCCATCCAATTTTTCGATTGTGTCCGGCATCCTGGAATATTTGAATGGCGCGACGGCTAGACTGATCACCAAGGCCAGGTTTAAATTCGATCTTAAGGATGTCAAATATACGATGGTGGTCGTGGAAAATAATGGTAAAGACAATAGTGGGTCTAAGGTTGCACCGCAGGCATTTTACGTCAGGAAGAAGGGTAATTGTGGTTGCACCTCTTGTGGGTGCTGTTGTTACAGGAAGGCCACTGGTTCTTGTGTCTATTGCGGGATCAAAGTTACTAAATAAAGACATCGTAATATGATACAGGTCTTTCTTTCACTAGCGGATGGCTTTAATTTAATTAATTGATGATAGCATGACTAATAGACTTCAAAGACGGAAAATATGAAGGTTTTGAAATAGCCGGAAACCTTTGTTTGAGTCCCGGACAGTTCGACCTGCTCGTAGGACGATCATGCTTAAATTGGAGGTAACTAATGTGGCTGACTTGGTCCGTCGGGTATTCGAAGAGCGATATATTGCAGTTGTGAGTTTTAAATTCAATCCAGTGTTTTTTTTGTAGATTTTGAATCCAAGAAATCAAAAATAAGATCAGCAATCAAAAAGTCCAATGATGCGCGCTACACTATCAATCCGATGCTCACCATGAAGGTAATCCTATACTCTCTATTCGCCACCTTAATTTGGCTTCCACTTTTGTCGGGACAGGAAAATTTGGAAATTGAAGGCGTACTCCGAATTGGCAATGATTCAGGAAATGATCCGACGCTGGGTATCATCCGTTTTAATGAAACTACCAGTGACTTTGAAGGCTGGAATGGATATGCCTGGATATCGTTGACTCGTAAAATGCAAACTGGTACGATTAGCGATATTGATGGCAATTCCTATTCCACCAAGATTATTGCCGGCAGGGAATGGATGATTAACAACCTGCGCACTACTAAGTACCAGAATGGTGTATCAATTCCGGATGCAACCAGCAATTCCTTTTGGACGAATGCAACCGCAGGAGTCTGGTGTTGGTATGAAAATTTAAATATCAATGACGACATTTATGGAAAGCTATACAATTGGCTGGCCGTTTCTGACAATCAGGGACTTTGTCCTACCGGTTGGAGGATACCCAGTGAAGACGAGTGGACGGATCTGACCGACTACCTTGGAGGGGTATTGGTATCGGGAGGAAAAATGAAAAAAACCAACAATGTCCTCTCTTCGTTGTGGGAATCACCTAACACCGGGGCTTCTAACGAAAGTGGTTTTAGTGGACTACCAGGTGGTTATCGTAATCCCGCCGGTACATTTCTGGATAGAAGAAATGTCGGTTTCTGGTGGAGCAGCTCACAGAGTGTTTCTAACATTGACAATGCTCAGAGCAGGTTTCTTTCGTACAATCAGACCAGCATCGGGGTTACAACCAATCTTAAAAAATTTGGTTTTTCGGTAAGGTGCATCAAGCAACCTGCAAATTAAATGGAAATAGGGTGATGAATAAAAACGAAATGACAATCATTATTTTGCTTTTTAGCATCATAGCTCTGGGTGCCCAGGAAAACCTGGAGGTTGAAGGTAGCGTCAAGCTGTCGAATTCAAAACAGGTCGCTCCTTTAGCCGGCACCATCCGCTGGACCGGATATGATTATGAGGGTTTCAATGGTTTTGAATGGATCTCTTTGACCGGTGCATCTTCAGAAAGCACCGTGACCGATATTGATGGAAACATCTATCAAACTAAAAAAATTGGCAATCAGGTTTGGATGACTGAAAATCTTCGTACCACAAAATATCGGAACGGAACAACAATACCAAATATCACTATCGGTGCCCAATGGGCTGGATTAAGTACCGGAGCCTGGTCACATTATGACAATATAACTTCATTTGAAGTACCTTATGGCAAACTTTATAACTGGTTTGCTGTCCAAGATCCCAATGGCCTGTGCCCGGAAGGATGGATTTTACCATTACATACGGATTATCTTCAACTTGCTAACTACTTAGGGGGCTTGAGCAATGCTGGAGGAAGTATGAAGGAGGAAGGAGTTAGCCATTGGGTGGCTCCAAACGAGTTCGCCACCAATTTCAGCGGGTTCACCGGCTTACCCGGTGGAATTCGTGGCAGCGATGCAAGCTTTCAGCTATTGAGTACGAGTGGAGCCTGGTGGACTGGTACGACGACATCTTCACAGGCACATTCGTTTAGCCTTTTCAACAATTCGGCAGCTTTGACTCAGGTTATGACAGATAAAATCCAGGGTAGATCGGTTAGGTGTATCAGATCACGAGGTTTTGATTAAACGCTAATTTCGTGATGCAACAAATAATTCTATTCATTCAAATTGAAGCAAGAAAATGAGGATTCAACTAGTCGTAGCTTGCGTATTTAACATTCTGGTAGCTCTCAGCCAACCGATCCTTGAAACTGAGGGGGCGATTCTTCTGGCAATTACACAAGACTCCACTCCAGCTCAAGTGGGTGCAATTCGTTGGACGGGTTATGTGTTTCAGGGATGGAGAGGGTCATCCTGGGAGAATCTGAGTTCCGGGACGGTTGCGGACTATGATGGGATCCGCTACAAGACAATCAAACTAGGACATCAGGAGGGGATGACGGAGAATCTTAAAACCACTCACTACAACAACGGTGAAGACATCATTAATTCCACAAGTGATTTTACCTGGATGTTTCCGACCGCATCCTGGTGCTGGTATAATAATTTGAGCAGCAATGGCATAACCTATGGCCGGTTATACAATTGGCATGCCGTGGTGGATTCCCGTGGACTTTGTCCGACGGGTTGGCATATTCCCGATGACGGTGAATGGACTGTACTAACAGATTTTCTAGGAGGACTTTCTGGCGCTGGAGGTAAGATGAAGGAGGTAGGACTGGTGTATTGGCAGCCTATCAATCTGGGGGCGACGAACGCCAGTGGTTTTACTGGTTTGCCAGGTGGTCTTCGTAGTAGTGATGGAACATTTGCGGGCCTTGGTGCTGACGGTCATTGGTGGAGCAGTACAGTTTCTGACAGTACCAGAGCCTGGTCGATCCTGTTGGACCTTGATGAAAAGAGCGCCCGAAAACTAAGCGCTCTCAGGGGCAGTGGATACTCAGTGCGTTGCCTTAAAAATTGAATAGGACCCAGGAGACAGTAAAGGAAGAGTGCAGACGAGCCTTGCAACCCAACTAAAACCCGCATTAGGCATTAGTTTTTCTAATGCCTAATTTGACGATTGAAAATCAACACGTTATAAGAGATTTTCTACAAACCAAAATGTTGATTTTCAATATCAGGGTTAAACCCTGACAAATCATTGAGAATCAATGATTTCGTCAGCACCTCTGGGCGGAATCTGCATTTCCTAATGCATAGTCCGGGTTAAAGATAAATAATTCGAGTGCCAAATCCTTGGCGCAGCAAATTGCCTTGCAAGAAAAATGAAAAAGCTTAGCTACAAAGTTTTACTTTCTTGCCATTCAAGTAGAATCTCGGTTAGGACATAGACAGCTATTATAATCTAGTTGTTTAAAGCTCGTAAGTTTATTGACGAATAGCCCTGCCTTTTTTTAACTCTTTCCCATCAAACACCATGGTTATTGGCGATATCAGTTCTTAAACGGTACTATTATATAAAAATCTGGAACCATCGTATAAGATTGCTTGCAAGCAAAGCCCGATCTTTACAATAGATTAAAGGATAAACCGACGCTCATGAACTTGACTTTCCGCGAAAAAGAAATATTGTACCTGATTGCCATGGAGAAAACCAATCAGGAGATTGCTAATTTGCTATTTCTAAGTCCGGAGACCATCCGGACTCATCGCAAAAATATTTTGATTAAACTGGAAGCGATCAACACAGCGGGCATGATCCGTAGGGCTTTTGAAGAAAGACTACTAAAAATACCCCTTCATCAAAAGGTTCTGACATTTCAATCCGGGTTAGAAGTACTCAAAGGTGTTGCCAGATGAAAGACGACCAGCGGGCTTATTTTATTATCTTTCTGCTATGCTGCCATCAAGAGATCATGAGTATGAGATTATCACGCTTTTTTCTCCTTTTACATACCTTCTTGTGGTTTGGCGTTTGCCCAGGCTGGAGTCAAACGTCTATTACTTCTGAAGACCTTGTTGGCAATCCTTACATCACCAATTTTGCACCAAGTATCTATCAGGCTCACAAGCAAAATTGGGCTGTGGTTCAGGATAGTTTGGGCATTTTATATGTTGCCAACGGGGATGGCGTGCTTATCTACAATGGCTCCGAATGGCAGGTGGTTGGCTTACCAGGTGAGAGTGCAGCTTTATCCATTGCTATTGATCATGGGACTCAAGAGATCTTCGTCGGGGGCTGGGGTACTTTCGGATTATTAAAGTTTGATTTATCCGGCAAAGCATATTACTTTCCATTGTCAGATCTTCTCGGAACTGAGGTTGAAAAATTGACCCGTGTTTATGAAACAATAGTGACTTCTGATGGGGTCTACTTTCAGACAGCGGAAGCGGTATACCGGTATCGTGCAGAAGAAGGAATTCATGACTGGTATATGGGTTCCAAACAATTGGGGAAATTGTTTTATGTCAATGATCGTATTCTCCTAAAATGGCATTACAAAGGTATTTTCGAATTGATTAATGATGATTGGAAACTTTTACCCGATAGTGAACAATTTGGGGGTGTTTTTGTGCACAGCATCCTTCCTTTTGATCATGAAAAATTATTAGTTGCCGTTGATGCCTCCGCCTTGTATCTATATGATGGCCGGAAATTTTCTTTATTCCAAACAGAGGCAAGTTCTTACCTGGTCACCCATCGATTATATTGCGGCATTCAGACTCTTGACTCCAATTATGTTTTTGGCACCGTGAATGGAGGCATTATTGGAATAGATCGACAAGGTAAGATCAATTTACTAGTCAATGACCCCAGGTATCTCCTCAGTCTTAATATTCGCAATTTCATGCTGGATCGGAATCACTATCTGGTGGTTGCCATGGATGTTGGCATTGCATATCTGGAATATCCTTCACCCTTTACAATCTTTAAAATTGACCAGGAGGAAATAGAGATTAACCATTTAGCTATGGTAGGGGATCAATTGTATGCTGGAACTCAGACGGGCTTAGTTAAACTAGCAGAGGACGCACAAGGGCAACAGGTATTTAGAAAAGTAGCTGAATTCGAGCATAAAATTTGGGGTCTTATTAATGTAGATGACCGGCTAATCGTAGCCAACGAATATGGGATCCACGAAATGTTGAAAAACGGTGAGACTAACACCGTAATGAGTGGACTAACACCAGGAGTGCAACGATCACTGATTAACCCAAACCGTATTTATGTGTTTTTGGGAAATGGTATTACCTCTCTGCTCTATAATGGCGGGAAATGGCAAAAGAGTCCAATAATCCCAGATTTTAATCGCAGGGTGCGGAAGGTCATTGAAATCGATGACAACACTGTCTGGTTGGACACTGATCGGACCGAATCGTGGAAAGTGAGTTTCTCGGGTGATTCTGGAGTATACTATTGGAATGAACCGGTTTTAACGAAATATGATACTTCTGCAGGTATGCCTGATGTCAGAGGTAATCTTTATCAAGTGGAAGAATCCATTTATTTTGTGCCACGCAGTAATTCAGCTAATTATGTTTGGAATGACGGTGTAGATCGATTTGAAATTGATACACAATTGCATACTGTCCTTAATGTTACAGAGAGAGATGCCATACTTTGGGATGTTGATGATGAAAAGAATTGCTGGTATGTCACTCATTACAGAGATGGTGGCGAACATTTGGGCATAAGCAGGTTGCAAACGGATGGAAAATATCATCCCGCCGATCTCCAATTTGACCGAATTTTAGACGATATCGGTAATGCGATTCTATTCGATAGTGACACAATATGGCATGGGGGATTTAGCAGCATCGTTAAACAAAATATCCATGCAAAATCGCAAGCTCACAAACCCGTAGTATCTATTTCTAAAGTGATTTATCAAACCGATTCGATTTTGTCGTTTGGTATTTATAATCAGAATAAGTCTCGTTTACCTCACAAACAAAATGCGATTGATTTTCAATATGGAATTACTGAGTTTGATGTAACAAATAGCATTTTTTTCCAGACTTATTTAGAAGGATATGATACTGCCTGGTCTTTGTGGAGCAAAGAGAAGCACCGCCAATTTTTTGGCCTTTCACCGGGAGAATATATTTTTCAGGTAAAGGCACGGAATGGAGAAAATCAAGAGAGTGAGATAGGCCAATATACCTTTTCTATACTGTCGCCTTGGTACCAGAGATGGTGGGCATATGGGTTATATGTTTGTTGGGGTATCTTAATTGTTGGTTCAATTGTTCGCTGGCGATCAGGGGAATTAATTGAAGAAAATGAAAAACTGGAGGCTATCGTCAGAGAGCGAACTGAAGAAGTGGAAATCCGAAATCTACAGTTGGAAGATCAAAAATCAATCCTTACTGAACAAGCCAAGAAGCTTCAGGAATTGGATCAGTTAAAGACAAATTTGTTTGCCAATATTTCGCATGAATTTCGAACTCCACTCACGCTTATCAAGGCACCGGTAGAGCAGATTGAGAAACAACCCGATAAGACTTTGTCAAGCGATGAAATAGGCATGATCAGGCGAAATGCAGATCGTCTTCTGCGTTTGGTCAATCAACTGCTGGATCTGGCTAAACTTGATGCCCGAAGTTTAAAACTTGATTTTACAGAGGGTGATGTCTACCGGTTTTTTAGAGTTGAGGCATCTTCTTTTAGCTCCCTTGCTGCCCAGAAAAATATTGATTTTGAGATTAAAATACCAACTGATCAACTTTGGGCAAGTTTTGACCGTGAAAAACTGGAAACCATTGTGTATAATCTACTAAATAACGCCTTTAAATTTACCCCTGCTGGAGGGAAGGTCAAACTACTCGTTAGTCACCATAATGATGAATTGCAACTGGAAGTCACCGACACTGGTTCTGGTATTGCAGGTGAGCACTTGGATCAGGTTTTTAACCGTTTTTATCAAGTAGAGAAGATGAGTAAAATGGGCAATGGAGGCACGGGTATCGGCCTTGCTCTGTGTCGAGAACTTGCAACCTTAATGAACGGAGAAATTAAAGTAAAAAGCCGGCTGAATTATGGCACCTCATTTTATTTGAGAGTCCCTCTGGTGGAAATTATCAATTCGACCTTTATTACGGAAGATGAAAAAATCATTTATCAACGGTCTGCAGGAGCGGGTTCGGGTGTGCAAAAACTATCTAGATCGAGTGAAATTGTTCTGCTTGTAGAAGATCATCCCGACATGAGACGCTATATCAGATCTGTCCTTGAAAAAGATTATTTTATTGTTGAAGCAGAAGATGGAAAATCAGGATTTGAAAAGGCCCTCAAAGAAATTCCGGATTTGATCATCACTGATACGATGATGCCGTCGATGGACGGCCATGAGTTTTCTCAGGCGATTAAAAGCGACGAACGCACCAGCCACATCCCGATCATTATGCTTACTGCAAAGGCAACCCTCGAAAATAAATTGGTTGGTCTCTCATCCGGTGTCGACAGCTATCTGACCAAACCTTTTAATGCTGTCGAATTGGAAGCAAGCATAAAGGCCTTATTACTGGAACGTAAGCGATTGCGAAAATTGTTTTCCAAGCAACTGTTGGTAGCCCCGAAGGAATTTGTCATCAACTCAATGGATAAGCAATTTCTCGAAAGAATCAATACAGTATTGGAGAGTCAATTCGATGATTCGACTTTCGGAGTGCCGCAAATGCAGACCGCCCTGGTGATGAGCAAAACCCAGCTCCACCGCAAATTGACCGCGATCACCAACCAATCTCCCGGTGAATTTCTCCGCAATTTTCGGCTTCAAAGAGCAGCCCAGATTCTCACCCAGAAAGGGGATACTGTCACTCAAGTTGCCTACACTGTGGGTTTCGAAAATGTACCCTATTTCACCAAGTGCTTTAAAGACCTCTTTGGAGTAAGTCCGTCACAATACGAGAAGTAAGATGAACTGCAAGGCGGTATATCAATATAATAAGCATTTTTTGGAGCCACCAGGCAATATTTGTGCACTTCATGTTGTCAATTAAATAGGATGGTGCAATTCATAATTCTGCTCACGCTCCTTATTGCCTTAATTGCTACATTTCTGCTTGCCTATAGGCATGCCCGAATGTGCCAGGAGGATGATGACTGTAATGATTGACCGGAGCTCTTTTCTTGGCTATTAGGCGTTTTTAATGGGCGGTTTTTCAATTCAAATGTTTTGACATTTAGTACTATTGAATTGCTCCGCACCCCTCGACCCGGCGCTAAAGCTATGGGCGAGTCCCTCCGCCTAGGAGGCTACGGCCTCCGGAGGACAGCGTCTAACTCCCCTGAAAGGGGAGAACCGGCTCTCCCGCTCATTACCATGATATTTTCATTAAGACATCCTTTGATTAATATACGTTCCTTAGAGCAGGCTGCAAAAGTCCCCTACCAGGGGATTTAGGGGTCTTCCACACGTTCTTCCATATTAAATCGTTACCACAGTGAGTCTACTTCCGCTGCACTTGATTCCATTTCAACAGATATTAGAGCTCGATTGAGATATGATAAATTAAAGCGACACAAATGAATATCTTGATCGAAATTAGTTTCATGTAAAAATCGGGACCCACTAAATATGGCGAAGACCCTTTTCTTTTAATAGTTTAGCACTTTTGACAATGAGCTTTCAAAGAGAAGGTCAAATTCTGGTAACCAATAGAATTGATTGTGAATCGTATATCAAATAGTGACTACCATACCCTCAGTCGCATGCCCCGATAGTAGCCTCAAATTGTACACCGATATTAATTATAAAACCAGGATTTAAAATAGTCTGTTCTCCCGCTTTAAATTGAACATCGCTACCTGAAAGCAACTGACTATTGGAATTAATCTGGATGCCCGCCTGATATATCCCAGAGGTAAGATCATTGTCCAGGAGTAGATTTGCCGGGCAGGATTGCAATGCGCTACCAGCCAGAAAGATATCCCAGTTATTCATTCCATTGATGTCCAGATTCCGTTTATCCACCCAGACGATATAGCTTTCTCCAGATTCTTTGCAAAAGATTCTCGGCAACGCATGGGACAATATTTGCATGTCATTATTCACCACCAGATCGGTTCCAAACGATAGTCCATGGTCCAGAGATTGATCATAATAGATATTGGAATGACCTTCTCTCACATCGTACCAAACTACATAGATAGTCCCAAGATCATCAATAGCCAGATCAGGTGGGAGGTTGAAGCCAATTTCTCCATTCATATATTGATCCGTAACCCGCAGCTCACCAGCAAAGGAAAGTCCCGCGTCTTCTGAATGTGCAATATAGATGTCATTATCATATGGTGCCACGTCTGGTGTAGGATCATCTCGCCAGTCCTTCCAGGCTACGTAAATACTTCCAGTAGTCGGGTCTACAGCAATATTTGGTTCTTCCTGGTTATTGGTTGTGTTGGTGTTGACCATAACATTGGTGCCAAAGGAGTTTCCATCATTGGTCGATATGGCAGTGTAAATATCATAATTACCATTCCGGTTATCTTGCCAAGCGACGTGAATGTCCCCGTTATTTTGATTAACTGTGATATGTGAAAAAACCTGAACGACATTTGAAAATTCAGGTGTGTCATCCACACGGATTTTTGCACTAAAACTCGCACCACCATCTTCTGATTTTACAAAACTCACATCACCAAAGTCAGAATTGCCATAGCGGTCGTAGTCGGTAAATGACAGATATAAATGACCATTGTTCTCGTCAATATCGAGATAGGGTTGAAAATGCCAGGGATAAGTACCGCTGCCACTCGTAGTCTGAACGTCAGTACCCCAGGTGACACCCCCATCAGTTGATTTGTCGAGATAAACCTCAATGGGTGACCCAAAATCGGTGTCGCTGGTCCATGCCCGGTAATCATGCCAAACTACATAAATAGTACCATTGGCATCAACGGCTATGTCAGGTCCGAATGCGCTGTATGCAGGAGGATAACTGACCGCGTCATTGATCGCGACCGGGGTGCTGAAGCTGGTACCTCCATCTTGCGATCTTGCGAAGAAAATGCTCTTGACCGTCTCATCACCATTCCACACCACATAAATGTCATTTCCAAAAACAGCTATCACTGGAGCTGCTTCAGCAATTAGATTGTCAGTATCAATGTTTACCTGACGATTCATGGTGAAATAGGTTGGACTCATCAAAGTTGCAGCCGCTAGCTCTGTATTTTTTGTTGAAGGTGATCTTATCTGACCTGGGGGTGAAGGTATTTGACCTGATAAAACATTGGGTACACCATGGAATAGACATAAAATTAGACCTAAGGTTTGGGCAATACTGGATGGGTATACGAACTTTAAACTCATATTTCTCACATTTGAATAATTACATATTGAAGAGAAATAGTCACCTGTGTGCTCGTTCGATCAAGTCACAGTGCAGTTCGTAAGCTGTAAAAATTAGTGTGAAAAAAGTGATGAGATTCATGCTAAAACGCCAAAGAGTATCCTAACTGTATGCAATCATGAAAAATATAATTTTTCGCGCGGATAAAAATTGGATATCTTTTTAACTGACGATGTAACAATTAAAGGCCGCAAAAAAGGCATCTTCTATGTGCTTAATCTGTGCCATTTTATTTTGTTCGAGCAAGACGGTAATCACATCAAATCGAATCTCACCTTCATAGGCTAATTGCTCCAGGTATGCATGTGCAGCGCTCGTAAGAAGAGCTTCTTTTTTAGGATTAACCGCCAGGTCAGGCGGACCAAAATGGCTCGAACTTCGGGCCTTTACTTCTACAAAAACCCGGATAGCTCCGGTCTGAGCTATAATATCGACCTCGGCTCTTTTATATCTCCAGTTGGTCGCAAGGATCGTGTAACCCTTGTGTTGTAAGTATTCGACTGCCAGTCGTTCCCCCTGATTGCCGATATCTTGCTGATGTGCCACTCCGAAAGATAACGGATTAAATAAGTGAATGCGCTAAGATTAGGTTACTATTGTTCTTTTATTTTTGTGGAATCATTAAACAGAAGGCTAGATATGGTAATTGGTAAGACTTTAAAGAAAATTGATCCAACCACCCTTCAGATTTGGAAAGACCTTGGCCAGGAGGCAGAGAAGCAAACAGGTCAATCTTTAGTAGAGCAGTTTGCTAATGATCCTGACCGGGTAAATCGTTTTTCTCTGGATTTTAAGGAGATGCATATTGACTACTCTAAGAATCGCATAGATGCAGCTGTGATGGAAGGATTATTCCAATTGGCGGCTGAAACTAAGTTGCAGGATGGCATCAGTAAAATGTTTGCCGGTCACGAAATTAATGAAACTGAGGGTCGCGCTGTGCTGCACGTGGCGTTGCGGGCTCCCAGATCCGCTAATATGAATATTGAGGGTCATAATATCATGCATGATGTACATGCAGTGCTGGATCAGATGGAGTCATTTGTAGATCGTCTCAATGATGGCTGGAAGGGATTTAGTGGCAAGAAAATTACGGACGTTGTCAATATTGGAATCGGAGGCTCTGATCTGGGTCCGGTTATGGTTGTCGAAGCACTGAGGCCCTATCAGGAAGAAGGGCGAAAAGTGCATTTTGTTTCTAATATTGATGGGTCGCATATAGCACAAACCCTGAAAGAGTTGGACCAGGAAACGACCCTTTTTATCATCGCTTCCAAAACATTCACCACGATCGAGACGATGACTAACGCTCATACAGCTCGCAGCTGGTTTTTGGAAAAGGGTGAAGAGGCAGATATCCGAAAACACTTTGTTGCGGTGTCAACCAACATCGATGCGGTAGAAAGCTTTGGTATTGATTCTAATAATGCATTTGAATTTTGGGATTGGGTAGGAGGTCGATATTCTTTGTCATCGGCCATTGGGTTAAGTATCATGGTGGCGGTGGGTTCTCATTATTTTCGCGAGATGCTCGACGGTATGAACGCGATGGATGAGCATTTCCGATCAGCTGAAATGGAGAATAATATGCCGGTGATTTTGGCCCTATTGGGCATCTGGTATGCCAATTTTATGGATGCATCATCAGAAGCTGTTTTACCTTACGATCAAAATTTGCAGTATCTCGCCACTTACCTCCAACAAGCCAGTATGGAAAGTAATGGTAAAATGATAGACAGGGCAGGCAAGCCGGTCACTTACCAAACCGGATCAATCCTCTGGGGTGGCGCTGGCACCAATAGTCAGCATTCTTTTTTTCAATTGCTGCATCAGGGCACCCATCTGATACCGTGCGATTTTATTATTGCTGCCAATCCTACACATACGTTGACCCACCATCATGATCTGTTGGTTGCCAATGTTCTGGCCCAATGCGAAGCACTTATGCGTGGAAAATCGGAGGCTGTGGTCAAACAAGAATTGGAATTGGCCGGATTGCCACCTGAAAAAATAGAACAGCTTGCTTCCTTCAAGGTGTTTGACGGTAACCGACCAAGTACGATGATCATGATCAAAAAACTCACGCCGTTCAACCTGGGAATGCTCATCGCTCTTTATGAACATAAAATCTTTGTCCAGGGATATATTTGGAATATTTTCAGCTTTGATCAATTTGGAGTTGAGCTGGGAAAACAGCTGGCAAAAGCGATTGAACCGGAAATTAAGGAAGCCTCAAAACCAGACAGACATGACGGATCTACCAATAGTCTATTGACGAAATTCAAATCCTGGAAGGAATACTGAAACTAATTTCTGATTGTTGATTTCTGATTCAGATTTGAGGTCAAAAAAAATTCGATGAAAAAAATAGAAGGGGTGATCAAACACTATGATTGGGGAGGTCTGGACTATCTGCCTGAATTATTAAATCTCAAGAAAACAGGTCAACCCTTTGGCGAGTATTGGTTAGGCACTCATCCTGATGGTACCGCCACCATCCGCGATTCTCAGATACCTTTGGATAAATATTTAGGTAAGTCATTGCCATTTCTTTTAAAGATCCTGGACGTCCGAAATATGCTGAGTATTCAGGTGCATCCGGATAAACTGTCGGCTAAAAATGGATATGCGGAAGAAGAAAGATCCGGAAAACCCCAAGATGCTTTTGATCGTGTATTTAAAGACGATAATCACAAGCCTGAGTTAATGGTTGCTCTTTCTGAATTTTGGCTGGTACAGGGTTTTAAAACGGATCGTGAAATTATTGAAACACTACACCAAAATCCTGAATTAAAACCTTTGGAGGATTATTTTAGTAAGCATGGTCTTCAAAAAACCTATTCCTATTTAATGAAAATGCCTCAGCCAGAGGTCAATGCCATGCTCAAACCATTAGGCGATCGGATCAAACCTCGTTATGAGCAGAGTCAATTAAAAAAGGACGATATCAACTTTTGGGCTGCAAGGGCTTACTTTACTTTCAATCGAAAAGGCATTTGTGATCGTGGCATTTTTTCGTTGTATTTGATGAATTTAGTCAGACTGAATGAAGGCGAGGGCATATTTCAGGAGCCAGGGGTATTGCATGCTTACCTGGAAGGACAAAATATTGAGTGCATGGCGACCTCCGACAATGTGGTGCGAGGTGGTCTGACGACGAAACATATCGATACTGAACAATTGATAAAAATGGTGCGATTTGAAAGCGTTTCACCAAAAGTAATTAAACCACAAAAAATTAGTAATAATCAACTGGAGTACCCGGTACCTTCCTCAGAGTTTAGATTAAAAAAGATTATTACTTCCGGGCCGATAAAACTCGGTCACAAGGGTCTCATAATCAATCTGGGACCAACAGCATATATTCGCACAGATGGTAGTAATCTTCATCTCAATCATGGCGAAGCTGCATTGGTTGATACGTTGGGCACCATGCAAACGATGGCCAATGCCACCAATGAACAAAAGGTGAATCTTTTTTTTGCCTACAGTCCCTGACAGTACCACTGATGAATTAAGCACTGTGGAATATTAGAATCCATTAAATGCAACAAAGATCTCACCAGATAATGACCAGGCCATCTTTACCATAGTCTTTCAGTTTTACGTCTTTGGAGATCAAAGGCAGTGCATGATTGATGGCTTGCCAGACGATAAGCCGATCAAACGGATCTTTGTGAAATGTCAATGGTAACTGATAGAATGTGGCGATAATTTGTGGATCGAGGTTGAGGATATCGATATTCAAATTATAGATGCCTGATAAAAGGTCCTGAGGAGTACCGCCTCTCAATTGAAGTTTACCGAGTGCATATTTTAGCGATATTTCCCACAAGGAGATTACACTTACAAAGATCTTGTTTTCGGGATTTGAGAGTACTTCAATTGCTTTTTTACTTAATAGTTTACTATCAAGCAGTGTCCAAATTAAAGTATGAGTATCAATAAGATATTGCTTCATCACTAATCATTTCTTCATTAGTGATTATCCAATTTTTCATTTCATATTGGATTCTATCTTCTAATATCCCAATTTTTCTCTTCGGTCTTGGAAGGTTTGGTTCTTTTTTTGAACTAAAGTATCCGATGATTTTTTTTGATTTACCAAAAGTGACTTCAATGGTTTCACCCTTCTCTATCCAGTCTATTACCTCTGAGAATCTGGTCTTGAATTCGCCAACACTCAATGTCTTCATACTGCAAATTTATGCAATTCTTGTCAAGTTGTCAAGAACCGTCGGGCTAGAATACTCTAAGTGTACAATTATAAGATTGTACTCAGACTATCTCTGCCCCCAACAAATGATCCGGAATGCCAAATCCATCTACGATCAAATGGCACTGATCGCGCACCTGACTACAAAGCCTGTCAACCGTATGCCGGATCGCTTTGGTTTTGACATATTCCAGATAATCTTGCTCCAGATACCAACCTTTATTTTGTTCGATCGTTTCTAGTGCAAATAATTGGTACAATGTGGTCAAAGTATCTTTTTCGAGACTATTATCAATCTGATTTAGTCGATTCTGAAATTGCTCCAAAATGATCATCTCCACATAGGCTTTGGCCAGTTCGATCATATGTGTTTGGGATCTTAAAAATACATCGTACGGTGTGATCCTTTTTTTAAACATTTCTCGCATACGACTACCTAATGAATAGAGTAGCTTACGCTGACGGAACTGAAATGCATGGCGGTGAAACCCAGGATCCAACAAATGATCGACATCAGTTTTACGCTTATAAACCGGATTGATCGATAAAAAGGAATCGCTCACCTGGTTGGCCAAATACCGAATGGCACCCATGAAACCGGCGTCATTAAACTCTTGTTTGAAACTAGACAGCAATCCTTTGGCAACGAGCTGCATGAGTACGGTATTATCGCCCTCAAAAGTTGCGAAAATATCAGCATCAGCGCGCAAATCGGCGAGCCCGTTTTCTGATAAATATCCTTTACCACCACAGGCTTCGCGGCACTCCTGGATGGTCTCGTTGGCAAACCAGGTGGTATATGCTTTAATACCGGCAGCCTGAGTCTCAATGATCCGGAGGTCATCAGTTGAGGTATGTTGATATCGTGTCACTAAGTCTTGCAGGGCAAAGTCGGCGGCCAGAGCTCTGGCAAGACGGGGTAACAACCTCCTTTGATGCGAGGGATAGTCCATGATCAGCATTTCCTGCTTAGCATGATCAGGCCCAAATTGCCTCCGTTTAATGGCGTATTTTACGGCAATGACCAACGCCGATTTTGCCGCACTTAAGGCACCTTTAGCTACACAGATACGTCCGGCTACCAGGGTGCCAAGCATGGTAAAAAAACGTTTGGACGGATTTGGGATTTCGCTCTCATAGCGACCGAGCAGGGTGATATTGCCAAAGCGATTCAGGAGATTCTCGCGAGGTACTTTTACATGATCAAACCAAATACGGCCATTATCAACCCCGTTGAGACCCATTTTATATCCATTGTCTTCAACCCGGATACCAGATAGCAACTCATTGTTTTCATCTCTCAATGGGACTAATATAGCATGGACACCTTGATTCGATCCCTGCACAATCAATTGAGCAAATACAGATGCTACCCGGGCATGTAAGGCATTGCCGATATATTCTTTCCCGGCCGCATTATGAGGGGTATGGACCACGAGCTGATGAGTATCAGCGTCATAAGTAGCGGTTGTCTCCAGATCTCTCACATTAGATCCATGACCGGTTTCGGTCATCGCAAAACATCCAAGAAGCTCTCCGTTTCCAATAGCTGTCAGATATTTGTCATGGTGTTTTTTGGTGCCCAGATGTTGAACGCTGCCGCCAAATAGACCAAATTGTACTCCAAACTTAACCGCCAGGCTCAAATCAAAATGTGATAGAACTTCAAAAACCGAAGCATATTTAATGATATTGCCCTGGCCGCCATACTCGGTGGGGTACCCAAGCGCACCGTATCCGTGTGCTGCTAAAAGCTTCAGCCAATGGAGAATTTTTAACCGATACTGCTCCTTATCGCGGATGATTTTACGATCAAAGACCGGGTCAGAAAGCAATTTTTTGATTCTTAACTTATCCTCATAATTATCACCATCAATGATCCTTTGCAGGAGGTTGATATCCAGTATATTTTCTGGTGGTTTTTCCAGTGGGTCCGTCTGCAATGCTCTGAATTTGGCAGGAGGAGCAAAATTGATTTGCTTTTGTAAATCGGTCAGAGCTTCAGTGATAGCGGCCAGGTCAGACTGGGCAATGCTGGTGTTACCTCGTCTTGCCATGGCCAAACCCAGGTCGACAATGCTTTGGGTTTCATCGGGGTGGGTGTCTGAGCCAACATCTTTCATCAATGCCATCCATGATTTAAAAGTATTTTCGTCTGGCCATTGACTTGGGTCAATCCACTCTAATAGTTGCTGTTTTTCTTCAACATTTAGTTGTGGAAGCGATTGGATTTTTTCGCGGATGATTTTTGCTTCACTAGGGCTGAGTAAGCCATCGGCCCAGGCCACATAGATCATTGGAATAAAGCTCTTGAGAGCAGGTGTATAAAGTTCTTTCACGGTATTAGCCATGGGAGCGCTAGATTTTTATATAAAACACTGACAGAAGATAGCCTAATTTATTTAACCAATCTTATGGAAAGTATGTTTTGCAGGGAATGTAATCCATCAGTCAAGATTTACTAATAAGTAACTTTTTCTGAGCTTGATAACCGGCTTAATCCGATTATTAGGTTGCTTGGATAAATTTTAGCAACTTTCGATTTTTAACCAAAGTTTTAGGAAGCCATGGAAATGTTGAAAGACCAGGTTTGTCTTGTTACCGGTGGTTCACGAGGTATCGGTGCTGGCATTGTGAAAAGATTGGTTGATCAGGGAGCTATCGTTTACTTCACCTATTTGAAGTCATCTGCCAGTGCCGAGGCATTGGCCGCTTCACTAACCGGGCCGGGCCGGACGATTGCCTTTCAATCGGACGCCTCCGATTTTGGACAGGCCCAACAAGCGATCGACAAAGTAGTTGCCGAAGCTGGTAAACTCGATGTCTTGGTCAATAATGCCGGAATTACTCAAGATACGTTGATGTTACGCATGACCGAACAACAGTGGGACGATGTTATTCAGGCTAATTTAAAATCAGTTTTTAATCTAACGAAACATGCGCTCCGGCCCATGTTAAAAAGCCGATCTGGATCGATCATCAATATGAGCTCGGTGGTGGGAGTTTTTGGCAACGCCGGACAAGCCAATTATGCGGCTTCCAAAGCTGGAATGATTGGCTTTACCAAATCGATTGCCAAGGAGGTTGGCTCGCGGAATATTCGATGCAACGCTATTGCTCCTGGTTATATCGAAACCGAAATGACTGGTAAACTCGATGATGCGGTGAAGGAAACTTTTCTGCAGAATATTCCCTTAAAACGTATGGGTACCGCTGAGGAAGTTGCTGATTTGGTTTTGTTTCTGGCATCGCCTATGTCAGCATATGTAACCGGCCAGGTGATTAGTGTTTGTGGTGGATTAAACACGTAATTTGGGAAAGTTAAGTTCAATAATTAGATGTTTTTGGAAAAAAGCGAATATTTGAATTAAGGAACAGTTAATTTTAATTCTCCAATAAGTAACGAACAGAAATGTAGTTTTCATCACCTCCGGTGGGGCAAACTTTTTACAGAAAAAGTTTGACAAAACTGCCATCTGCACGTTTGGTCGGTCATTCTAAGTCCTCTTCGCGACAGCCAATAAACTCGCTTTTTACGTCCCGTGCCTTTATCTAGGCTATGGGTTACTCAGGTCAGATCGCTGGCCGAGTTGTCGTTCAGCTCATACACTATTGGCTGTTTTCGCTCCAATGGACTTGAATGACGCTCGATCAAAAATGCTAAGATGGAATTCGAGCCCTTTAAAGAAAGGGCTGTATAAGTCTTCGCTATTAATATCTGTCCTTAGATCCTTCACAATAGTACTTTGCATCAAAAAAAGTATTTCAACAGACTCCATTGCCACGGGGTTCGGTTCGGCTGTTCGTACCTTATTTGCTCGGTCTCTGGTGTAGATGCACCACCTACCGTTTTACAAGATAATATCCCAAGCAGTTGATTTTCTGTCGATAATTAGTTTTTCAATATCCTCTTCGAGATATTTACAGTTATAAAAATTTGATTTCAAAAGTTTTCGTCCTATGATCATTCAATGATTGCACTGAATAAAAAATATACTTGGCTTGTCATCCTAACCTTTGGGGCTTTAATGATTGCCTGTCAGCGACCGCTACCATTGCGCATTACGGCACTCAACCAGCTACACCAGCAAAAAGTATCTGAAGAAAAAACCCCGGTCGCCAACTGTAATGATGTTTCTGCATATTGGCCTGATACCGATCATCTTGATCATACACCGATTAAATATTTGCGGGTCAATTTTCATTTCATGAATTCGGCTGACAGCAGCAAAAATTACCAGGGTGCCCGAGCTCGCCGTTATGCCCGGCAACTAATCCAGGAAGCAACCAAGGCACTGGAAGCCAACCAACAGATGTATTTGCCTCAGGGCAATGATACCCCGGTTTTGCCCGTGCGATATCGCTATGCGATAACTTCGTCCGAAGGGTTTGAACGTGACAGCGGAATTTATTGTCATTATGATGATGACCTGTTTTGGTTTGTGAGCAGAGGCAAAAACCGAAACAACTATGATCGCGATGTCATTCAGGACTATGGTATTGGACTGGATTCGATTATTAATTTATTCATCATGCCTCATCATCCGGACAGCATCTTATCAAAGACCTACAGCGTGACTTCATCGGGTATTGCATTAGGTTCGGGTGTCAAATTATCAGGCATATTCGAAACCCGAAAAGAACCTTGGGAATTTAAGGGTTTGATTAATCACGAGATTGGTCATGTGCTGGGCTTGCGGCATAGTTGGAACACCAATGACGGTTGTGATGACACTCCAAAAAATCCTAATTGCTGGAATGTCGATCTCCCACCACCTTGTGATACAACGGCTTCTAACAATTTCATGGATTACAATGCCAGTCAAAATGCCTGGTCGCCTTGCCAGATTGGTAAAATACATCAGGCCATGAGTAGGGAAGGCAGTTTGCCCCGAAAAATGTTGATTCCGACTTGGTGTACTTTTGACTCCACCAAGACCATAATCATTCGCGATACCGTTTCTTGGACCGGTGCCAAAGATTTGGAAGGACATTTGATCATAGCCGATGGAGGAGTCCTTGAAGTTCACTGCCGGCTCTCCATCCCCCGGCAGGGCAGATCACCGTACAAGATGGAGGCAAACTGATCTTGCATAGTGCCAGAATCCATAATGCCTGTGGTCAGAATTGGAGAGGGATTCAAGTGCACATGGCCAAAAAGAATCCCGGCGAGGTGGTCTATTTTGGTGAGTGTAGCATTGAGAATGTGGAGCAAGGTGTTTTGGGGTCGGATTAATGATCTTTCAGGATATCGTGGTTCAGGATATGGTATCTAGTAAGGTTTCTGGATGGTTACTTTCAGAGAAGAAGGGAGCTAACTAGGCATGATGTTGATTTAATCGTGATCCTACCTTGGAGGCATATAGAGGTCCTATCCACTGACTCTTCCTAGTTTACGTTTATAAATGCTTATATACGTTTGCGGTCGGTTTGTGATCTGGATATCAACCGGCAGGCAGCTGTTTGAGCCGTACGAAGACAAAACTATCATGGCAATTTGTATATTGGAATTCGAGTTTAACATCCTGGATTCTGGCTGTAGATATAGGAGATATAGCAGGAAATAGAGAAGGCGGATTCCGGGTACACAGATGTTGTGCGTCATGTAGAACGACAACTCTAATTTGAGAAATAGAAAAACGGGAAAGCCGAAAACCGAACAAAGTAGGCACTTATATAACCAACCATTATTATGAAAAAAACATCAGGACTATTAAAACAAATGACTGTACTATTTACAGTTTGCATTTTTGTATTTGGATTTCAGAGCTGTAATGAAAAGCAGAAAGAAAAAGAAGATACAGTTGCTGAATTTAATTTAACAATTGCCAAGGCTGAAATTGTAGAAGCCAACAAGAATTTTATGGCATTGGTAGCAGCAGGCGATTCTGTAGGTTTAGCAAATTCCTATACTAAAGATGCAAAATTCATGAGTGCTGGAGCACCATCAGTCGTAGGAAGAGCAAACATTCAAACAGCTATGTCAAACATTGTTAAATCAGGAATAACAAAAGTTGATTTACGGCTCGAAAATGTTTACGGAACAGAAGATTTAATTGCAGAAGAAGGCGAATTAACTCTTTTCGTTGGCGATGAATCTGTTGCTGAAGAAAAATACATTGTCCTTTGGAAAAAAGAAGATGGCAAATGGAAGTTATTCAGAGATATTTTCAACTCAAATTTACCGACCGAATAGTCAATTTGCTTCCTTCTTCTTGTAATCGGGGATTGATTAAATAAAAATACGAACGCACAACATTCTGTATAATGCATACCCTGCGGGATACGCACCATGCAGTAGCCGTTAGCCATAAGCAGGAAACTGGGTCAATTGACTAATCTATAAATATTGTATTTTTGTACGTATAACTAATGCACAATATGGAGCACCGAACACTTCCTCCGGTCGTACTCCGGCTCCACTTGGACGCTAGCGGTAATTGTACTGAACGACCTCGGGAGACAAAACTAAATTTAAAATAATTTAAAATAATGATTAAATTTGCATACACAATTCTTTACGTAGAAGACGTAGAAAAAGCCATTAAATTTTATGAAAATGGATTGGGGTTTACGAGAAAATTTGTAACACCTGAAAACGATTACGGAGAACTTTTGGTAGGCGAAACAACTCTTTCTTTTGCTTCAAAAAGTTTGGCTAATTCGAATTTAGAAGAAGGCTTTATCGAAAGTAGTTTGAATAGCAAGCCTTTTGGTATTGAAATTGGCTTTACAACAGACAATGTTGAAGAAACTGTTAAATCATTAGTTGATGCAGGAGCTGTTATTGTGGAAAATCCAAAGACTAAACCATGGGGACAAGTTGTTTCATACGTTAGAGACCTTGACGGATTTTTAATTGAAATTTGTACTGAAATGGGGTAAAGAGAACAAGAGTATCTACTTTGAATTAATCAAAAAATTTATTGAAACTTGCATCCGCAAGAGGAAAAGACTAATAATAAAATTGCATTGAGCAAAGAAAATAGCATCTGATTTTCCCGCTCTGGAATATTTTCAAAAACTATTAAAAAAAGAATGAGAAAACTCAAATTGCAAATGCAGGTTTCCTTAGACGGCTTTAACTCAACGGGACCAAACGATGACCAGAAATGGGTGACCTGGGCTTGGGACGAAATCAAACAATATGTTTTTGACTTGGCAGACTCCACAGATACAGAAATAATTGGAAGAAAGTTAGCGGTTGACTATATTCCTTATTGGCTTGATACCTATACAAAACCCGACGATCCGATGTATGAAGTAGCTAAAAGATTTGTAGCTAAGAAGAGAATCATTTTCACAAAAACACTCGAAAAATCAGAGTGGGCCAATACGGGACTTGCAAAAGGAAACTTAGCAGATGAAATAAGCAAGTTGAAAAATCAAAGTGGCAAAGACATTATCGTGTACGGAGGTAGTTCCTTTGTTTCCGCATTGATTAGGGAGAATCTTATAGACGAAGTTCATCTATTTGTTAATCCTGTTGCGTTAGGCAAGGGCATTTCTATTTTTGAACAGTTAGAAAATTGGCAACGGTTGAAATTGATAAAATCAATGACTTGTGATAGCGGAATAGTCATTCTTCACTATGACCTGACAGTATAGCCACGAACCACTAATCATATGTTGAGAAATCAAACCACCTATCCTATCTCTGATAAACCTCGTAAGTTGTCCAAGGCGGGGTCCAATCTCCAGAATATGCATATGGATCGAAGAGTTCTCTCACTCCATAATCAACTCAAACCTTGCACCCATTCCAGCTTGTGGTGCAGTTAGTAGAATCTCACATCCTACTTTTTTTGCCAGATCGCGAATGATATGAAAGCCTAAGCCAGTCTTGAGATTAATCGAGGTCTCATTTTTGAATAATGCTCTGGCTTGTTCACTTGATAAACCAGGTCCGTTATCTGTAACGGCCAGATAGACCTTGTCTGCTTTGCGATATGCCTCCCATTTTATTTGTCCCATCTTTTTGTCCTGCAAAACCCTGACAGCATTTGAGGTCAGATTTTGCATGATGGTCTTCATATAATTTTCATCCGATTGAATGATCAGATTGTCGGGATTATGGAATTCA
Organism: Saprospiraceae bacterium; assembly: GCA_016711125.1. Classification (GTDB taxonomy): domain Bacteria; phylum Bacteroidota; class Bacteroidia; order Chitinophagales; family Saprospiraceae; genus JABDMH01. The sequence goes on from JADJTQ010000014.1 coordinate 30,401, forward strand.
AATCGTATTTGACTCTTGCTCACTAAAGCAGTCAGCAATAAATGAGAATAGTTCTTGAACAGCGACCGACTGAATATCTGGTTTAAATGTTTCCATCTGTCCCTTACTCCACAAAAGCATGCTTTCCATATTTTCCAACAGATTTTCAGCATTGGTTGTAATGCGTTTCTGATGTCTCTCATGTTCCTCGGCTGATAGCAAATTTTCTTCGTCCTTTTGCAAGTAGAGAAAGTTGATCAGTGAGGCCACCGGAGCCCGTAAATCATGGCTGAGAATGGCAAAAAATTTGGATTTAATTTTATTGGCTTCATCCAATTGATTGTTTAATTGTAGGAGGGTGGTATTAGTGCGTTTTCTGGTTTGGCTTTGCCGGTATAGTAGACCCCCAATCAGAGCGATCAGGGCAAGGCCAATGAGGGAAACTATTTTTTGCTTTCTTTGAATGCTTGTTTCGAGTTGACTGCGTTTGATGACCTCTTCTTTAATGGCTAGCTGACGGTCTCCTTCTACGGCTGCAATCTTGTTTTTTATGTCCTGCGAATAGATTGAATCCTTAATAATTTGACCATTTTTATAGTTTTCCAGGGCTGATTTAAAATCGCCCCTCTCCGCATCTAACTCCGATATTGCCTGTAATATTTGGGCTTGCATATCTTGAGCTCCCGTATTTTCTGCGAGAGCCAAAGCCTTCATAAAATACAATACCGCAGAGTCTTGGTATTCAACCTTTGGGTTCGGTTTTGCTTCAAGATAAAAATTTCTAAATTCAATTCCCATATTCGTCAGGTTGGTAACCGCTGTTGGCGACTGAGGCATCACCTGATCAATCGTTCGTTGGAGTTCTTTGCGCAATTTGATATTGCCGGGATGGTCATGAATTTGCATTCCACTGATATTCATCAAAATCCTGATCTTCTCTGTCAGGATGTTATTTTTATCACATACTTCCAGGGCCTGATTAAAATGAATCCTGGCAGATGTCGTGTCATCTTGATCCAGCGCAATCAACCCTAAATGTTGCAGGGAAGTTGCCTCATGTAAAGGGGCTTTGGCTTTTCTGGCATTTTCGAGGGTCAGGTTGGCATATTCGGTGGCTTTTATCAGATTATTTTGATTCATAAAGAGGGCAGTGAGATTAGTGCCTACCAGAGCTACCTTTTCGTATGAATTTATTTCTTCGGCTAAGGTCAGCGCCTTATAAAAATACTCGGTGGCTTTGGTAAATTCCGATTGTCGTCGATAGCTTCTACCAATATTGTTGTAATTATTGACCATAGCTATTTTCGCACCAATCCTGTCATTAATTTGCAAGCTTTCTTCAAAATATTCCCGGGCAAGGTTTTGATCACCAACATCGCCTACCAATAAGCCCAACGCATTCTTCAAAAGAGCTATTCCCTTTGGCCATTTCAGCTTTGTAGCCAGGCTTAATGCTTTTTCTACTTCCGCAATGCCCCCCTGGGGATTATAATTTAAATAAAGACCAATAAGTGGAATATAGTTATTGATTTTATTGGTATCATCGGGGGCTTCCTGCAAGATTCGGAGTAGCGAATCGATTTGCTGCTGGCCATCCGCAGGAACTTGTGCTTGGGTGACGAATATTAAGCAACTCAGGTAAAAAATCAGTAGCGACCTCATTTCGGCATTCGTATCAGTGCCCAAAGTGTGATCCAACAAAGAAGCCTTCGTATGAAGGATTAGGAAAGACTCAAGCCGCTCCATGGTTTGCGCAAACCGGTCAGGGCGAATTGGTTTTATAATGAAATCAAGGGCAGAGACATCAAAACCTTCTATGGCATACTCTGGATGAGCAGTGACAAATATACAAGCTGGTATATAGTTCAGCTCCCGGCGCAAGTCCAAACCGCTTAGACCAGGCATATCGATATCCAAAAACAGTACTTCCGGATGCACTCCGTCTTGGGTTGCTATTAAAGCGCTTTCAGCTGAATCGAAGATACCAGCCACCGATAAAAATGGGTACTGGCGAATCTGCGATTGCAGCCTGAGTCGGTCCAGTTCATCATCATCTACGATATAACATTTAAATGATCTATCCACACTGGAGTGATTTTAAGATTAAGATACAACAACTGCTGACTGCATTCATCGATTTTTATGGTTGTTGGTCGATTGATGGTTACGAATGTTTCTTTCATGAACAGCCAATCCTTTGCCAAATGGTATAAATTGACTATTGGGTGCCGCAGTGGAAGAATTGTGTAAGCGATCGGAAACGACGAAGGACAGAAATCCTTGATCTGACAGATTGTATCGTTTTGAAGGCACGAGATGGACCAACCATTTTTTTTGATGCTGGCAGATTGATTGGAAATGGTTCTTTTACCTATACTTTCCAAAGAGTTCTAGTAGGATATTGCGACGAAGGGCTTATGAGTGTCAGTTTCGTAAACCGGGTTAATCTTGAAACTAAATTGATGTTGAAGTTGTTTAAGTTGATTCAGATCCAAGATCATGCACAGAATCTCTCAGAATAGGTTTTGTGCAGAGCTGGATTCTAGGAGGCTGTGACGACTATAATTGACCATCTGCTGTGGTGCTCCGTGTCGTACTTGTAGCCTGGAGCCTTTAGTGTGGGGTCAATCGGCGTTTTGGAGCATAGAAGCCTAGCCGGAAGGGGGGGAATAGGATCCAATATTTTTGAGATTAGTAAATTTGGACTTACAATAGAAACGATTAGCACCTTTTATTTTAAATATTTTAAATAATACTTTAGATTAGCAAATATGAGCGAGTTAATTATAAATAAACTGGACTATGCACGAATTAAAAAATGTATTAGCGATGCAAAACAGTTTAAATCTCTAAATAATGTGGAGGCTGTCAAATTGATGAATGAATTAAATTCAGCTAAAATTGTTGAACCCGAGGCCATTCCATCAAATGTGGTGACAATGAATTCAATTGTAAAACTGAGTTTTTTGAACAACAATAAAAAAATTCAATTTCAGATAGTATATCCCGATCAGGCTAATTTCAAAGAAAATAAGATATCAATTTTTTCTCCTGTTGCAACCGCTCTGATAGGGTATCGAGTCAAGGATGAGATAGAATGGATCGTTCCTGCTGGGCTAACAAAAATCCGAATTGATGAAATAATATATCAACCTGAAGCTGCCGGTGATTTTGATTTATAATCTTAAAGTCATGAATATTATCTGCGGAGAATAGCCGAATTTGTTCTTATAAAGTCATTGGAGTTTGGTGTGCTCACAGCTATCCATTCGTCGGGATAGAATCAATAGGAATGCTAATCGGAATGGATTTTTAATAGTAAAGGATGCAATCTTCTTTGAGCAGACTCAAGATCATGCTGATATCATTCGGCAATTTATGGTTCACACCCAAAATGCAGGAGCTCTGAAATTCAATGATAAGCGATTTAAAAAATTGGATCCGAGATCTTAGAATGAAGGGAGACATATTTTTTGGCAGGCATATGACTAATCTCGGGATTACTTGTATTGATCTTTAATGTAGAAGAAATATACAACTTTTCCAGGTCTTGGTTTGATCCTGGTTGCTAATATCATTGCATGCACTGCAATTCGAATTAGCCTGCGGGCACTCACCAGACCTTTAGGATACTTCCTTCAACCTGAATATTTCTTCAACCGGCAACTTAAAGTAGTGAACTATTTTCAAGGCAATCACCGTGGAGGGGATGAATTTGCCAACTTCAATGGTACTGGTGTTCTTTCTTGAAAGACCAATCTGGTTTGCGAGGTCGCTTTGTGTCAAGCGATGCTCGGCCCGGAAGACGTGGATGCGATTTTCAAGTTTTACATTCATTGGCCATCTGCTTGATGCTCCTATTCACCTTCCCGAAATTGAATGATATACTCATTCGGGACTGGCCGCGATATGTCTGCTCAGCACTATTATCGATTTTGGGAATTATTCATTATTTTGAGAGAATGCATAATGAACCTTTAGCTAAGAAGATCTTACCTGGATTATTTGTCCCTATCGGAGTGCTCGCAATACTTCTAATGGGTTCTTGTACTTCACCTTCCGGAGGCCCTTTGCGGGTTTCAGACAAGAATCCCCGCTATTTTACCGATAGGAGTGGAGAGGCCATTCTGCTGACAGGCTCCCACACCTGGAATAATCTGGTAGATATGGGGCCAACCGATCCTCCGTCCCCTTTTGATTTTGCTGCATACTTGGTGTGGATGCAAAACTATGGGCATAATTTCATGAGGTTATGGGCCTGGGAGTCAATGAACTGGAATACTACTACCTCCAATCCTAATAAATGGGGTAGGGAACCGGAAATACATATTGTCAAGCCGCATCCCTGGGCACGAACCGGACCAGGAATTGCGTTGGACGGTAAACCCAAATTTGATCTGAACAAATTTGATGATGGATATTTCGATCGATTGAGATCGCGAATAGAAGCGGCAGAGAAGCATGACATTTATGTTTCTATTATGCTCTTTGAAGGTTGGTGTTTACAGTTTGCTCCTGAAGCATACGAGAATCATCCTTTTCACCCCGGAAACAATATTCAGAATCTGGAAGGCAATCTCAGTGGTGACAGTCTTGGTTTGAGTATCCATGAATTAATGAATGATCGAATTACGGCAATCCAGGAGACCTATGTCAAACATGTGATTGAAGTGGTGAAGGATCTGGATAACGTACTCTATGAAATATCCAACGAGAATCATCCGGCTTCTACCTCTTGGCAATATCACATGATCGATCTGATACATCAATATGAACTAAGCAAACCCAAACAACATCCCGTAGGCATGACGTTCCAATACAAAGACGGTAAAAATCAAGACCTTTTTAAGAGTCCTGCCGAATGGATTTCACCAAATAATGACGGTGGTTATCGGGATGATCCTCCCGAAGCAGATGGCAGTAAAATTATTATCAACGACACCGATCATCTCTGGGGTATAGGCGGAACCAGTGATTGGGCCTGGAAAAGTTTTTGCCGGGGAATGAATCCGATCTTTATGGATCCTTATGACGGACTTATACTAGGTAAACCCTTTGATGCGCAGTACGATCCAATAAGAGTAAGTTTAGGTCAGATCCAGAGCTTTGCCCAACGCTTAAAACTGATTGAAATGCTACCGAGAGGCAGTCTTGCATCATCGACCTATTGCCTGGCCAATGAAGGAAAGGAATACCTTGTCTATCTGGCAGATACCAATCGGGTAACTGTGAATCTCGTGGCAGTAAAGGGAGATGCTGGTGTAGAGTGGTTTAATCCGTCAACCGGCGAAACAATAAATGCACCGAACGTGACAGGTAAGAGTAGCCAAAGTTTTGAATCACCTTTTGTAGAGCAAGGGGTTGTATTGCTGATCCAAAGCCAAAATTGAAAAGGTGATCTATTGTCAGATCACCTTTTTAAAATCCTACGGCTATCAATTTGCTTCTAATCTTTTCGTGGTCAGATGACGCTGAATCAAGTCAGATCAAAGCGATCAAGATTCATCACTTTGGTCCAGGCCGCCACAAAATCCTTTACGAACTTTTTTTGCGAGTCGGCACTGCCATACACTTCTGCGATGGCCCGTAGCTCAGCATTTGAACCAAAGACTAAGTCGGCGCGGGTACCGGTCCACTTTACCTCGCCGGAGCTACGATCACGTCCTTCGAAATGAGTCTGTGCTTCAGTTGTCGATTTCCAGGCATTACGCATCTCCAGTAAATTGACGAAGAAATCCGTGGTAAGGTGACCCGGTCGTTTGGTGAATACACCGTCCTGGGATCCATCATAATTTGCTCCAAGGACGCGCATACCACCCACCAGCACGGTCATTTCCGGTGCCGTTAAAGTCATCAACTGAGCCTTGTCTACCAATAAGGCTTCCGCAGCAATCGGATGATCCGTTTTTTGGTAATTACGAAAACCGTCAGCCACGGGCTCGAGGTATTCAAAGGATTCGACATCGGTCTGCTCCAGGGTGGCATCAGCACGACCCGGAGTGAATGGAACGGTGATAATATGGCCAGCATTTTTTGCTGCCTGCTCAATGGCAGCACTTCCGCCCAATACAATCAGGTCGGCCAGGCTTACAGCTTTACCAGCTGACTGCGCACCGTTAAAGGATGATTGAATGCCTTCCAGTGTTTTTACAACCTTAGCCAATTGGGTAGGCTTGTTTACTTCCCCATCTTTCTGAGGCGCCAAACGTATGCGGGCACCATTAGCGCCACCTCGTCTGTCAGAATCTCTATATGTAAAAGCTGAACCCCAGGCAGTAGACACCAATTGCGATATGGTGAGACCGGAAGCCAGGATCTTACTTTTCAAATCAGCTATATCTTGAGCGTCAATCAGTTTGTGAGTAACTGCCGGGATCGGATCTTGCCAGATTAACTCTTCCTCAGGAACCTCAGGCCCAAGATAACGTATGATGGGCCCCATATCCCGGTGAGTTAATTTATACCAGGCTCGAGCGAAGGCATCGGCAAACTGGTCAGGATTTTCATGAAAGCGTCGGGAAATCTTTTCATAGATCGGATCAAAGCGTAAAGAAAGATCCGTAGTAAGCATGGTTGGTTTATGACTTTTAGCCTGGTCGTAAGCATCCGGAATAGTGCCCTCGCCACCCTTAGCGACCCACTGATGTGCACCAGCCGGGCTCTTGGTGAGTTCCCATTCAAACCCGAAAAGATTTTCAAAAAAATTATTACTCCACTTGGTGGGTGTTTTCGTCCAGGTCACTTCCGGTCCACCGGTGATAGCGTCTCCACCCATACCTGAACCGTAACGGCTCGTCCAGCCTAAACCCTGCTCCTCCATTCCTGCAGCTTCGGGCTCTACTCCTACCAATGCCGTATCACCTGCTCCATGCGTCTTGCCGAAGCTATGTCCTCCCGCGATCAGTGCGACTGTTTCTTCGTCATTCATAGCCATACGCTTGAAAGTCTCCCTAATATCGATCGCAGCAGCTACTGGATCGGGATTGCCGTTAGGACCTTCCGGATTGACATAAATTAATCCCATTTGCACGGCAGCGAGAGGATTTTCAAGATCCCTTTCGCCACTGTAGCGCTTGTCTCCAAGCCATTCCGCTTCGGCTCCCCAATAAACATCCTCCTCGGGTTCCCAAATATCTTCGCGACCGCCTCCAAAACCAAAGGTCTTAAATCCCATAGATTCCAAGGCCACATTACCAACCAAGATCATCAGATCTGCCCAGGAAATTTTCCTCCCGTATTTCTGTTTGATCGGCCAAAGCAGTCTACGTGCCTTGTCCAGATTTGTGTTGTCAGGCCAGCTATTCAGTGGTGCAAACCGTTGGTTGCCGGTGCCACCCCCCCCTCGTCCGTCCTGTATGCGGTATGTACCGGCACTATGCCAGGTCATCCGGATAAACAAAGGTCCGTAGTGCCCAAAATCTGCAGGCCACCAGTCCTGTGAATCAGTCATCAGTGCTCTCAGATCTTCTTTTACGGCAGCCAGATCGAGTGATCTGAATTCTTCTGCGTAGTTAAATTCTTCACCCATTGGATTAGATCGTGAAGAATGTTGGCGAAGGATGTTCAATTTCAATTGATTAGGCCACCAGTCACGGTTTCTGGTGCCACTTCCGGCGCTTTGATTTAGCGCACCCTCATGAAATGGGCACTTGCTTTCGCCGTTACCATTCTTATTTCCCATGTTAAACAGAATTTTATTGATTCAATATAATATCGGTAAATCTGACAAAATATTCCTTATTATTCAAATCAATAATTCTTATAATTGTATAACTTTTAATTATATGACATTGCAACAATTAGAATATGTCGTCGCATTGGACGAACACAGGCATTATGTGACTGCAGCGCAACACTGTTTTGTGTCGCAACCGAATCTTACCATGCAGATAAAAAGACTGGAAGAGGAAATAGGTGTGCGCATTTTTGACCGAAACAAAAAACCCCTTGAACCCACCGAAATAGGTGAGGAAGTCATCATCCGCTCGCGCCAAATTTTGCGGGAGGCCAAACGACTCATAGAGTTTGTAAACCACGAAAAGGAATCGATGGAAGGAGAATTTAAGCTAGGCATCATCCCTACATTAGCTCCTTATTTACTGCCTCTTTTCCTGCCTTCATTTCTAAAAGAAAACCCGAAGGTGCATTTGAAAATACAAGAACTTCAAACAGCCCAGATTATTACCCAACTCGAACATGGAATCATCGATGTTGGATTTTGGTGAGCCCCCTCCATCAAAACTCTATCCGGGAGGTTCCCTTATTCTATGAGCCTTTTCTCCTCTACCTACCAAATAATCACCGATTTATTAAAGAAAAGCTTATCCTGGCAGAAGACCTGGATCCTCGTGAAGTACTGGTTTTGGAAGAAGGCCATTGTTTCAGAGAACAGGCACTTTCTATCTGTGGTTCGAAAAATAGTTCATCCATGGGTTTTGATTACCAAAGTGGCTCAATCGAAGCCTTAAAAAATCTGGTTCAAAAAGGAGTGGGCTACACGCTGGTGCCGGAACTTTCGGTTGTCAATGAATTAAACTCGGCCCATATCCGCAGGTTTACAAATCCAGAGCCGGTACGCGAAATCAGTATCGCAGTGCATAACAGTTATATTAAAGAATCATTTATCACTAATCTGAAAGATATCATTCAAAAGGTCGTACCCAGGCGACTTTTAAAAAGACAATCGGTCGTGGAAGTGGAATGGAACTGAGGTAACTATCTCGCTACATTCTATAATCAAGGTGCAATTGGGTAAAGTGGTTAGGATTAGATAAAAAAAGCAGGGTCTTCCTCTCGCGGGATAAAAATACTATTTTGTGTCACTGATGACCCTTCTTTGATCGGGACATGAATGATTTTACTATGAACAAAGAATCAAAAGACCGATTGAGAGGAATCCTGATTGTGCCACTTGTGCTTACAATTGTTTTGGTTCCATATTCATTGGTGATCGGATGGAACCTGATTACCCTGATTCTATTTTGGTTTGTACTAACTCCGGGATTAACTATTTATTTCCCGTCAGTTATTTCCGGTCAAAGAAGGCATTTGTTAGAATCATTGGTAGGATTGATCGTTTTCTACGCATTCATGGTATTTATAATTTACAGCCATTATAAGACGGATTATTTTAGGATCATGATCATAAGTTGTGTGATTAACCTGATAGTGGTTTCGGGAATAATCTGGATTATGCGACCAAAAGCCGAGATTCAATAGGAAAGGTTTTTGAGCCCCCTATTGGTTTGATTCACATAAAAATCAGGAAGAGTACTGATTTAATATTGGAGAAAATGTATAGGGGACCCCTAAATCCTACGAACAATAAATGTCAGGACGGGCCCAAAATGGGATTTTTCAGCCGCTACTTGAAGAAAAGTGAATAAAGAAGCCCACATTTTAGTGAGAAATGTCCTGGTGACGAGCGGAGATCCGGTTCTCGACATTTCAAATTCTATCCCAACTGAAGCGAGGGGAATAAGAGGGGTGCGGAGGTCAAGAAAAGTAAAAAATAATTATATTGTTGGCTGTAGTTAGAACATATGAAATGAAGGATTGCCCTACAAAAGTGCCAGAAGAGAGAAAAGGGGACTATTTTTATTAAAAGTGCCGCCACGTATAACCAAGTCAATACCCATATTTTAAACGACAAAAACAATCGTAGGAAAACATGCTTTTCAACTCCATTGACTTTGCAATTTTCTTACCCATAGTATTTATTCTCTACTGGTGGATTGCAAATTGGAATCGAAGGCTTCAGAATGCCCTGGTTGTTGCAGCGAGTTATTTATTTTATGGCTGGTGGGATTGGAGATTTCTATCACTCATTGTTTTCAGTACGATTGTTGACTATTCAGTGGGTCTGGCCCTTGCCAATGAGGAAAGACTAAAAAGACGAAAAATATTCCTTTGGATCAGTATTTTCTTCAACTTGGGATTTCTGGGGTTTTTTAAGTACTATAATTTTTTTCTGGAGAATTTTGTGACGGCTTTTTCATTCTTTGGAGCTATAATAGAGCCGGGTTCCTTAAATATTATTTTACCAGTAGGTATTAGTTTTTATACCTTTCAAACCTTGAGCTATAGCATTGATGTTTACAGTCGACGACTGGTCCCGACCAAAGATCTAATAGCCTTCTCCGCATTTGTAAGTTTTTTTCCCCAATTAGTTGCCGGACCGATTGAAAGGGCAACTCACTTGCTGCCGCAGTTTTATGATAAGCGGCGTTTTGATTATGGCAAGGCTGTTGACGGACTTAGACAGATGCTTTGGGGGTTATTTAAGAAGATTGTCATTGCCGACAATTGTGCCGAATATGCGAACCTGATTTTCGACAATTCAGCAAATTACTCAGGAAGTACTTTGATCCTCGGTGCTTTATTCTTCACCTTTCAAATTTACGGTGACTTTTCGGGCTATTCAGATATTGCAATTGGGACTTCCCGTCTTTTTGGTTTTGACTTGATGCGTAACTTTAACTTCCCCTATTTCTCGCGGGATATTGCGGAGTTTTGGAGGCGATGGCATATATCACTAACAACTTGGTTTCGGGACTATCTTTATATACCACTTGGTGGTAATCGCGGAAGCAAATGGATCAGAGTTAGAAACACTTTTATAATTTTTATCGTCAGCGGGTTTTGGCATGGCGCTAACTGGACATTTATTGCTTGGGGAGCATTAAATGCCCTTACTTTTTACCCCTTTTACTGACCGACAGGAATCGCAATAACCTGGGGCAGGTGGCTGAGGGAGGAAATCTGCCAGGTATCAGAGAGCTTTTGTCGATATTGCTGACTTTTTGCCTCATTGTTTTTTCGTGGATATTTTTTCGGGCAAATAGTATTGTCCACGCGATAAGTTACATTGCTGAAATATTTTCATCTTCAACCTTTTCAATACCGGAATTTGTTGGGATGGGTAAAGCCTTGATAACAGTGATTCTTTTGTGCATTTTTGTGGCTATTGAGTGGAATGGAAGAGAATGGCAATATGCGATTGCTCGATTGGGAGCTGAATGGACGCGCCCGGTGAGGTATTTAATGTACTACGCCTTGATCATGGCAATATTTTGGTTTGGCGGCAGGGAGCAGCAATTTATTTACTTTCAATTCTAAATTCGTCTATGCGGAGATTTATACCAAAAACGCTAATGTTCATATTTCCTATTGTATTGACAGCAATAGGAATGGAAGTAACGTTGAGACACCTGCCAAATGATTATAAATACAAGAGAGAATACTTGGATATTTATTCGGATGAAATTCAGACTTTGATTCTCGGGAGTTCTCATTCCTTTTATGGGATGGATCCAGCGTATTTTTCCAGTAATACTTTTAATGCGGCTAATATATCTCAGTCTTTGGATTTTGACTTCGAAATACTATCTAAGTATCAAAATAGACTTGAGAAATTGGAGACTGTTGTATTATCTATTTCTTACAGCACTCTTTTTGGGAAGCTCGAAACCGATTCAGAATCTTGGCGGATTAAGAATTATTTGATGTACTATGGCATAGGGACCCCACTGTCAATTACGGATTTTTCAGAAATATTTAGCAACCGACTTAGTGTCAACCTCAGAAGGTTGGCTTCATATTACATTATGGGTAATTCAGGTATCACCTGTTCAAAATTAGGCTGGGGAACAAACTATAAGTCGGAAAAAAGCTCGTGATTTGATCGTAACTGGAAAAAAGGCAGCATTGAGACACACAAAGTCCGACATGGATGAGGATAGATTACAGTATATTTTTGAAGATAATGTACTTGTACTTAATTCTATCATTAAATGGTGCCGTGGAAAAAATGTGAAAGTTGTCTTAGTGATGTTACCGGCTTATGAAACTTACCGGTATCATTTGGATGCTGAGCAACTTAGAAGAACAGTCGAAGAATCAAACCAAATAGCATCGGAGCATGATAATTGCATTTATTTGAATTTGCTTGAAGATGGAGACTTTATTGCTGAGGATTTTTTCGATGCAGACCACTTATCGGAGATTGGGGCAAAGAAGCTTTCTAGTAAACTGAATGATCTTATAGTGGGATGGAAGTCCTGAATTCCACTAAGGTGTAAGAATATGCTTAGTAGCATCCAAACAATGCTTATCATTGATGGTTATCGGGTATCTACTCTTTTCAAAATATTTTATTGAGTGATTTGCTCGACCAATTTTTTTGCCATCCAGGGAGCTAAAGAATACTTTCCGGTATCGACACTTATATAACCTTGCCTGGCTAGATAGCCTACCCGGTCTCGCTTGTGCAATTGAGAGTCAGCAGTACCCAGGTCCCCTTGTCCTACTGCATAAACCCAACCACCTTTAACTTTTAGAGTTTCGAATTTAGTGACTAGACTACTGACAGCAGGAATTGCAGCACCGAGTTGATTAATCGTTTCAGTAGTAATATATTTTAGTTGTTCATGATCAAGTAGGGAAATTTTCGGAGGATTTATGTCATGGCTTTGAGATATCAAGCCGGCATCATACCAGGAGAGGTACCAATGCTTACCATCGTAGTTTTTAATATCACCGAACGGTCCAACTGCAATTACTGCACTGGGTATTTCTTGAATTATTTGACTTGTTTGACCAAAGAGTGAAACACGATAGCGATGAGTCCAGCTAGCGGGCAAGTCCATATTAGCAGTTTGGTCAATTTTAATCCGGTTTTGCCATAAGGCATTTATTACTAGATCAAAACCGTTATGCTTCACGACTTTACCGGAATGGCTAAGGGAGACGGACCATCCAATTTTATCAGAAGGGTGAACTGCTAACACCTCGTGATGCATAATTTTTTCAATAGTCGGGGTATGATCTAAGGCATCAATAAAGTAATCAGCAATTGTATTGGTTTGCACGGATCGCTCGGGAATTTCAAAACCATCTGAAACGATGGCTGGATTAAAATGGTTATCTATGTAAGTGCGAGATAATTGCTTCGGAATGTTTTTATCGAGCGAAATGAAATATTGATCAGACAACGGGTGTTCTTGGGTCAGCAACGAAATCTTTTGAGCATATTCACGAAAGGCAGCACCTTTAACCACTGATTTTTTGTGAATCAGGTAATGATCTGCCGACGAGGTAACCAAATCAGATGTTACTTCTCGGCCCATTAATTCGCTGACCAAGTTTGTAAATGCCAAACCACCAGGGATTAATTTTTTTGCAGTTTTCAGAGTACGATCTCCACTGTAGAGGTAGCCAAGATGGATTTTTCCTTCATTCCACCTGCTGGCGCCGGTGAATGGTTGTTCGGCCATGTCAATTAATTTCACATCATACCCTTTCCTGGCAAGAAATAGTGCAAGGCTACTTCCCATAATACCGGCACCCAAAATGGCTATTGACTTTCTCATGTCTCATTTATTTATATTGATGCTGATAATCCAAGAACAAACGATCAGCGATGGTGATATTTGGAAAATTCGGACTCAATTTGACCTATTCTTTTTTCATTCTTAATGATGTTCGAAAGATTTGAAGTGGAAATTAGACCAAAATGCAATGGTTCGTCCGAGAGTTTAACCCAGGGATCGATTTCAACTCTAATATCCGAATAGTCCTTTATCAGTAATTGTTGCTTTCTAATAAATAAATATTGAAAAAGCTTGAGTGCGTATTTCGCAACCCTTAATGACTCAGAGTCTTCAATATATTCGGAAAAATCTCAAGGCAGTGGTTGATACTTTCTTCTTGTCCAGACAAGATGGAATTGATACTCGTCGCTTGCCATGCTGGTGATCTGGTCAGGCTGCCAGGCCGTTGCCATCGTCTGTACAAAGTCTGAGAAACGGCAATTGAATCTCCTGCGGCGAGTAGATGTAAGTGAAAGGCGAACGCTGCCCAATGTCGATCACCCTCTATTGCTGGGAATAGTAGAGGTTTCTTGAAAGTGCTTTTCGCACCAGACTTCTCAATGTAGTTCCTCGCTGGGTCATCAGAAAATCGATCACTCGATTGAGGGGATCTCCGACATAGTTGTGTGCAGGCTTAATATCCTCAACTAGATCAAATTCTATGAGGTCGCAATGCACGCTGGCCGCTTTGGGATGAGCCGACAGTTCTTGAAGCCGTATTTCGACATATCTATCCGATATTATATCATCATGAAAGTAAATGAAGAAATAGGGTGACGTAGCTGCTTTAATCGCACAATTTGCATTTTGTGACCATCCTTGCCGGCTGTCTTGTATCAGCACCCGGATCCTCGGGTCCTGGCTCGCGAAATCCAGGCATAGATCTTTCGTTCTGTCTTCACTAAGATCAACGGAGATGATTATCTCCAGATTTTGATGGGTTTGGTTTTGGGCACAGGTCAGTGTTTGGGTGATAAATGCTTCTGCCAAGTAAGTGGGAATACAAATGGCAACTCGGTCACTCATGATCCCGACGCCGGGATTTCGGTTTGATAGAAGTCCTTGACAAATTGATGTGAACAGACGACCATTATAGTGGAATCCTTTTCCAGATAATTTTGCCTGGCCCAAATGCCTTCATCGATAAAGAGTCCCTTCCCATTCGGCTCACATATAAATTCTTGTCGATTCGCCCCGACTACTACTTCAACCATAACTCGACCAGAGATACAAAATAATATTTGCTTTCCATGGATATGAGAATGACCACCCCGTTCCATCCCGATCGGAACATTTGAAATATAAAATACCCGACGGGGTGTAAAGGGTAGCATATCAAACTCGATTTCAACCAATGAACCCCTGGGTTCGCAAACTAAGGGCATTTCAATCCATTTTATACCAGGGATTTTATTCATTTAACACTAATTCTTCTAAGGTATTGCTTGTGTTTTTTTCGATTAGATTTACGATTGGAAATCCTGTGAGTAGAGAATTAGAAATTTGATATCGGCACAGTTTGGGGTCGATCACAGATTTCGTAGGTTCCATTTGTCCATTCCAAAAATAGATAAATCTTTACTAAAAAATGAACAAAGACCAGTAGATAAGTTCAATTAAAAAAACACGGCAATATCACTTAGCTCCTTTCTTTTTAGATCGGGCACAACCGCATCTTCAGCTGGATATCCGATCGGGATTAACAGAAAGGCCTTCTCATTTTCTGGTCGGCTGAGTATTTTTTCCAAAAAATTCATAGGACTTGGTGTATGGGTAAGTGCGACCAGACCCGCATGATGGACCGCTGTCAGTAAAAATCCTGTGGCCAAACCCACTGACTCGCTGACGTAATAGTTTTTTCTCTTGCCACCATCTGGCAAAGGATCGTATGATTTTTTAAAAACGACAATTAGCCAGGGAGCACGCTCCAGAAAGGGTTTCTGCCAATCGGTGCCAAAAGGTTCGAGGTCTTCGATCCAGGTGTCTGACATTCGACCGCTGTAATTAATCTTCTCTTCTGTCTCGGCGGCTTCACGAATCTGTTTTTTAAGTTGAGGATCAGACACGATGCAAAAAGTCCAGGGTTGCTTATGGGCTCCTGATGGGGCAGAAGATGCGGTCATGATTAGGTTTTCTACAACTTCCCGGGGCACAGGCTCCGATGAAAATTGGCGCAGTGATCTTCTTTGGTCCATCGTCATACGGAATTGCTTGCTGAGCTTCAATACGTCATTGGGCTCGATTCTGGATCGGCGGAATGGAATAAAGGTTAAATTTTCTTTTGACATGTGACTTTTCAGGTATTTTTTATAAATCACCTAGTTGGGGTCTGACGATGATCTCTTCCACATTAGCCGAAGGACCAAGCTCATAAGCAGACCATATCAGGTGAGCAATATCTTCCGCTCGCATCAATCGGCTTTCCGGAAGATCAACTCCCTGCCACGAAGCCGACCACGTGGCGCCAGGGAGAATGGCCGTGACCCGGATCCCCGGGTTTTCAATTCCTCGCGCAATACTTTGGTAAAGCCAAGTAGAGCAAATTTCGATATGCTATACGAACCACCATTGGGGTAGGCGATCTTGCTGGCGATCGAACACATGTTAAAGATGTGAGGTTTTGATGCACCTCTCAGTAACCCGATAACTCCGCGAGTAAGATGATACGCGCTATATAAGTTAGTGTTCATCGTCAGTTCAAGATGACCCTCCTCTTCATTTAAGATTTCACCTGGTAGAAAAATGCCGGCATTATTAACCAAAATATCAAGCTCCTTTGTCTGTGAGTTGATAAAGGAAATAAATTCTTTTACTTCTGACGGCTTGCTCAGGTCAGCCACCATTGAGATCACCCCCCCTGGTGATTCCGCGAAGTCATTTTTCAACTTTGTCAGGTCTTTTTCGCTTCTAGAACAGGTAATGATGTCATACCCCTGATGTAACAACTTTTGGCAGATCGCCTGGCCTATGCCTTTGGTGCCTCCAGTCACTACTGCTAAAGGTTTGGTTTTATTTTTGTCTGTCATTGCTTGTTTGGTTGCAGAAGTAATAACGTAAGCCCAGCACCACTCACGTCTGTGCTTTAAAAATAAGCTTAATTTAGCTGCCGAAGTTTAAACCAGATATGATTAGAGGAATGCTATACCATCTTGGCCGGTACATCATGATGATGGGAAACGCCTTTGCCCGTCCGGAGAAACTCAGCATGTATTGGAGAGAGACGGTGCGCCAAATGTACGACATCGGAATAGGGTCTTTAATCATCGTGATGCTGATATCGATTTTTATTGGTGCTGTTGCCGCGGTACAATTTGCCTATCAGCTGGACGGTACCCTAGTACCTAACTACTATATTGGATACGTGGTGAGAGACCTAACCATTATCGAATTGGCACCCACCATCACCTGTCTGGTACTCGCGGGCAAGGTCGGCTCCAATATTGCGGCAGAGATTGGGGGAATGCGCCAAAAAGAACATATTGATGCGATGGAAATTATGGGCGTCAATACTGCTGGCTACTTGATAACACCCAAAGTGATTGCTGCACTATTTGCCATTCCGCTTTTAGTGGCCGTGGCTGCTTTTTTAGCAGTAGGAGGCGGTTATGCTGCCAGTGTGCCGACTGGATTGGTGACACACGCAGAGTATGTGCAAGGTCTTCGGGTGTTTTTCGAACCCTATAATGTATTCATGATGTTCGTTAAGGCGTTTGTTTTTGCCTTCATTTTAACATCCGTCTCCGCTTACCAGGGATATCATGTACAAGGTGGAGCTATCGAACTTGGAAAGGCAAGCACCAATGCAGTTGTCGTAAGTGACATATTGATCCTATTGTCTGATTATATTATCGCCATTTTACTGACATCATGATTCTAGCCAAAAACATATATAAGTCTTTTAGCGATGTGGATGTCTTGCAAGATATTAACATTGAATTTGAAACCGGGAAATGTAATTTGATCATTGGTCGTAGCGGCGCCGGAAAGACAGTCTTACTGAAAATTTTGGCTGGTCTGATAAAAGCCACGAGCGGCGAGGTATGGTATGATGAAGTTAAATTTTCGACGCTTAATAAATTTCAGATAAGGGAAATTAGAATGCAAGTAGGCATGCTCTTTCAAGGTTCTGCACTGTTTGATAGTATGTCGGTAGAAGATAATATTCGCTTTCCTTTGGATATGTTTACTAATAAGACTCGCAAAGAGAAAGACAGCAGGGTCAACTATTGTCTCGAACGGGTTAACTTAACCGGCAGCAACAAAAAATTCCCTTCTGAGATCAGTGGTGGCATGCAGAAAAGGGTGGGTATCGCCCGCTCGATCGTGCTAAAACCGAAATATCTCTTTTGCGATGAGCCCAATAGTGGCCTTGATCCGAAAACATCAATACTAATCGACAAATTGATCGATAGTATCACTGAAGAAAACAAAATCACAACCATCATCAATACCCACGATATGAACTCAGTGATGGAAATTGGCGACCGCATCAACTTGCTGTACCTGGGCAAACTATCATGGTCTGGTAATAAGGATGAGGTGTTAGAGAGTGACAACGACACCCTCAAGGATTTCATCTTTGCTTCGCCATTCCTGCAAAGGCTGCGTGAAACCGCTTTAAAAGGCTAAAAAAGGTCATAAAAAAGCCCGCGATCTGACATTTCAAATCCGGGCTATTCGACTAAGGTCTCAAAATAAGAAAACTACATCTTTATCAAAGAATCTCACTTAAGAGATAGATACTCAAGTATTTAAAGGTTAACGCTTTTTTTAATAAAAAGGTTTACATTCTTAACGGTAACATATATAAAAAATTACCAATTAAAGATTTAACAAATATATTGTCTACAAACGGCTTATCCTAGTATTTTGTGTACTTGTCAAATAAAATTTATCCACACCAATGCAAATAACTGTTGAAATAAGCTTCTATCCGTTGCACCAATCCTTTGGCTCTCAAATCCTTGAGTTCGTCCGATACCTCCAAGGTCACTCAGAACTCGAAGTGAAGACAAATAGCATGAGTACTCAGATATCGGGAGACTTTGATACGGTCATGGAGAGGGTCACCTCGGCATTGAAACAAGGTTTTTCAAGCGAAATCAAAACGGTCGCGGTGATGAAGATATTTAATGAAGGGCTACAACTGGAGTGGCTAAATCTGTCTCTATAGCATCCTCAACAGGATCAATCTAACTGTGATCAGGACCGGATTTGACCAGCGTCGACAAGAGTTTGATCACCTCGAAGGCACTGAATCTTGCAACTGCTTTCATTGGAACTTGCCTTTTCCTCGCTTGACCTAGCTACAAATATTCCATTATGGTGATCAAACTCCACCTCCTGATAACTGACAGTTCCGGTATCATTGCAAAGGGTTTTGCGTAGAAATTTGGAGGAATGGTTTTCTGTACTGCGAATCTGAATGATATCCTGGTCGAAAGAAACCATGGACCTTGTACAAGAAGACAAGCAATGTTTTCTACTGGAATAACTGTCACAAGATGCTTGTTTAGATGCACTGCAATTTTGTGCCAGCATTGTTGAAGTGTTAAGGCAAAGAATTCCAAAAAACATAATGTTGATCAAAGCTTTCATGCGATTCAGTTTGTTTAATTCTTTCAATGTTAGTACTTATTTCGGATAGATGCAAGGCATCAACTCCGGTTATCATATAATTAATTATCGTAAAATAACCTAGGATCATCAAATACGATTAATTTTGGTTGATGTCTAAGAAGCTGAGGAGATTTGATAACGTCATTGCAAGTGCAGGCAGCATCATTATGATGTTTCTTTTTGTGAATGCTTGCAAATCAATCGCGTTTAACCCAGCAACCTATGCCGATAACTTGTTGACAATTGGTGAAGGAGGCGGTTTCACTGGTAAGGAAACAAGGTATTTTTTCACCAAAAGGGGCCAGGTTTTTATGCAGGCAGGGCGAGACACCTCACTTATTGAAATGCCATCCGTAGACCGAAAGATCGTTAGCCAGGCAATCAGCACAATCCAACAACTGGATCTGGTCAACTATTCTTATCAAAACCCAGGTAATGTCTATAAATTTCTTCATGTAAAATTGGACGGCAAAGAAAACCGGATTGTCTGGGGTTCTGCTAACGATGGGGTAAAGCCTGCTTGCCCCGATCTCTATCATCTTTTACATCAATCACTGAAAAATACACGTAACTAATGAATAAACGTTTTTTGACATTCGTTTCACTTTTACTCTTCGTATTTAACCAAAGTCACGCTCAGTGGCAAAAAAAAGAGCAGCGGGGTAAAGTCGATATAGCGGCTCTTAACCTTCAACCGATCGTGATGGATCAATCTCCAAACACCAGAACTCAAAGATTTAAGGGGGTGTTGCATTATCAAGCGATACCTGGAGCCATCCTTAGTCTTGATCCGGGCGTCAATGTCAGGATAAAAATGACCAATGCTGGAGGAAGTATTTGGGCAGAAGGTAATCTAACTTCCAATAGTTCATCCCGAGACCTGGATCGGTCTGCTCAGCGGAATGTGATGATCAAGCACGCCCTGGTAAAAAGTGGCTACCCTGCCGATCTGACATTGCAGGAAATGGCAAGAAGTCAGGAAAAAAGTTGGGAGCACTATAAGATGCAACACATGGTCGAAGGCATTCCTGTTTGGGCCAATGAGTTGACCCTGCATGTGAAGGATCAGGACTTTTCAGCTAATGGGTCACCTTTCAAGGGAGATTTTCGCGCCGAAGAATCTTGTGGTAACCCAATCGCAAGCTGAAATCCAGACCATCAATGAGTTGGAAAGCAACGGTATTAAAGTATTTTCAAAAGAAAAAAAGCAAGAATTAGCTTTATTGCTCGAGGATGACATGAGAGAACTTGTCTGGTATGCTCATGAAGGTCAATTTAAACTTGCCTGGCATTTGACTTTTCATCCCAATTTGGCTAGCCGCTGGGAATATTTCATAGATGCCAATAATGGCTCAGTTTTAGAGAAGCATGAAAGCCTTTGTAAAGTTCATGATTTACCACCTCATTTTTTTGACGGCAAGTCAGTGGGCACCGGTATCGACTTGAACGGTGCCAATCAAGCGGTACAGACTTATCAGATTGGGGATATTCATACACTCATCGACGCATCGCGCACAGATATGTTTGATCCGAAAGGAGCCATCCCCAGCAATCCCATCGGTACGATCATTACCCTGGATGCTGTAAATACCTTTCCAGGAGGAGATGATTTTAGCTATAAAGATCTGATTTCGAATGGTACAACCTGGAATAATCCGGATGCGGTTTCAGCTCATATCAACGCAGCGACAGCCTATGAATACTTTCGTACAACCTTCAACCGGATCAGTATCAATGGAAAAGGAGGCAATATCATATCGCTCATTAATGTGGCTGATGAGGATGGAGAAAGAATGGACAATGCATTTTGGAACGGCCAAGCTATCTTTTATGGCCGAGGTAAACAGGCCTTTTCCTCACCTCTTGCCCGAGGGTTGGATGTTGCTGCTCATGAACTGGGTCACGGGGTGATCCAGACAACTGCCAACCTTGAATATCAGGGTGAGTCGGGAGCGCTAAATGAATCATTTGCCGATGTATTTGGAGTCATTGTAGAAAATGAAGACTGGTTGATTGGGGAAGATATTGTGAATAAAGACTTTTTTAAAAAGGCCCTGCGCGACATGGCCGACCCTCACAATGGCGGGAGTAGCTTAAATGATAATGGGTGGCAGCCTGCTCATTATGATGAACGCTATACTGGAGAGGAAGACAATGGTGGAGTGCACATTAATAGTGGAATCGCCAATAAAGCTTTTTACCTTTTTGCCACCAGTGAGAATGTAGGAGTTGAGGTTGCCGAGCAAGTTTATTACAACGTCTTAACTAATTATCTGACCCGATCGAGTCAATTTGTCGATATGCGTGTGGCCGTTATTGCAGCGGCAAAAGCCATGTTTAATGATCAGGTTGCCCAGCGTGCTGCAAGCGCATTTGATCAGGTGGGGATCATTGGTGATCAGACAGGAAATTATACCGAAGATGTAGAGATCAATCCTGGACAGGACTTCATCGTAGTAACCAATGTTGATGACGGCTTATTGCATCTGGTCGACGCACAAGGTAATGACCTGATAAATGCTCCGTTATCGCAAGTGCCTCCCCGTAATCCACCTTCGATTACCGATGATGGGGGGACAATCGTTTATGTTGCTGAAGATAAAACGATGCATTTTATCCGGTTTGATTGGAATGCCGGCACCTTCACTGAGGGCACACTTGAGCCAAATAAGGTTTGGAGAAACATAGCGATCTCCAAAGATGGATCGAAGGTCGCTGGTATCCTGGATATGGAAAGCGACTCCATCATTGTGTTTTCGCTGGAACTGGGCAATTTCAGGACTTATGAGTTATTTAATCCAACCACTTCCGATGCCAATATCAACACTGGAGATGTATTATTTGCTGATGCGCTGGAGTGGGATCACTCGGGCGAATTCCTCATGTATGACGCGTTTAATTCACTCAAGAAATTTGGTTCAGTTGAAGCTATCTCCTACTGGGATATTGGTTTTATCCGGGTTTGGGACGAAGCGGTCAATAATTATGGAGATGGATTTATTACAAAGCTATTTTCGGGTTTGCCGGAACAAATCAGTGTCGGAAATCCAACTTTTGCGAAAAATTCACCCTATGTCATTGCGTTTGACTACCTCGATGAATCCATTTCTGAAACTGCTTTCAGCATCTTAGGAGTTAATATTGAGACATTTGATATAGGAACCATTTACGAAAACACCACTCCGGGTTATCCCAGTTTTTCGAGATCAGATGATCAGATCATCTTTAATGCAGAAGGTCAAGATCAGACTACCTTCTTTGATGTGGTAGGGGCCATTGCCCTTGCACCTGATAAAATTAATGGTCACGGTGATGCCAGTGTTTTCTTGCAGGATGCCCTGTGGGGAGAATGGTTTAGCAATGGAGATCGCCAATTGGTGAAGATTTTGGAAGGTGACCACGAAGATTCTGAATTGAAATTGTATCCAAACCCGGTTGAACATACGCTTCACCTTGAAGCAGACTGGTTGCAAAACCCGTCTGACCTGGCAATTGAGTTGCTAGGATTAGATGGAAAATTGCTTCGGAGAATTGAGCATCCTGGTGGTAGCAAAATACTAGATATTAAAATTGATGATCTCCAGCCCGGCCTCTATTTTCTGAAGTTAAGGAGCAAAACAGTGAACAGGATCTACAAAGTGATGAAAAACTAGACCCGTATGGGTATTGGGGTACAGTCACTTAAAGTTTTAATCATCCGGTTCAGTTCGATAGGTGATATAGTCCTCACCAGCCCGGTAGCGAGGTGCATTAAAAATCAGACCGGGGCTGAGATACATTATCTGACCAAAGAGGCTTTTGTCGATATTGTAAGACCATCTCCCTACATAGATAAGGTCTTTTCGATCAAAAAAAGAGTTACTGAAGTATCGAAAGCACTTAAGTTCGAAAATTATGACCTAGTCATTGACCTTCATAATAACTTGCGCAGTAGAGAGGTGCGATTGCGACTGGGTAAGAAGGTTCTGAGCTTTGAGAAGGCCAATATTGTCAAGTGGTGTTTGGTCCGTTTTAAAAGTCGAAATATGGTAGCCGGTCACATCGTAGACCGTTATATGAAGGCCCTTAGAAGTTTGAATGTCAGTTACGATGGGTCAGGTCTCGACTATTTCTTGCAACCGGAGGGCACCAACTTACCTCGTATAGCAAAACCCTACATTTGTTTTGCCATTGGTGGTACTCACTTTACAAAAAGACTGCCTGTAGCTAAGATCATTGAAGTATGCAGCGGGCTTTCCCCAACCAGTTTATTTGTTGGGGGGTCAAACCGATCAAGTGATCGGCAATGAAATTGTAAACCAGGTGCCTGCGGCGTTTAATCTTTGCGGTTTGCTGAGCCTTTCAGACAGTGCCCGGGTGGTCAGGGATGCAGCGTTGATACTGACCCATGACACAGGAATAATGCATATAGCAGCAGCTTTTCGACGGCCAATCATCAGTATTTGGGGCAATACGATTCCACAATTTGGGATGTATCCATTTTTACCGATACCTCAAACTACCGATTATCATGTAGTTGAAGTTGATAAGCTACCTTGTCGACCTTGCTCAAAGATCGGATATGAGACCTGCCCTAAAGGCCATTTTAATTGCATGCAGCAGCAAGATATTGATCTGATTCTCATGCTGGCAAAACAAGAATTATCGAAGATTCATCACATTTGATCTGAAGAGTTCTTAGTTTTATCCTTTCTATGGCTCTCATTGAAACCATATAGAGCATTATTCTATTATACATTGTAAATAAACAGAAGAAGCATGAATCAACCTAAAATGATGCGGCTAGCAATTATCGGATTTCTCGCACTGATGGGATTTCTGGTATTAACAAATACTACATTCCTTACGATTGATCCTGGAGAAAAAGGAGTACTCTTCAAACCCTTTGGTGGTGGTCTGATGAAAGACCATTTGTATGACCAGGGTTTTCATCTTGTGGCTCCCTGGAACAAAATGTTTATCTACGACGTGCGGATTCAGGAGGATTTTGAAAAAATGCAAGTCTTGTCAAAAAATGGATTGCAAATCGAGATCGAACTGACTTATCTGTTCAGTCCGATCATTGACAAGATAGGTTATCTGCATGAGGAGATTGGCATTGATTATCTGAATCGGATTGTAAAACCTCAGATTCGATCAGCGACCCGGGAGGTGATCGGTAAGTATTTGCCGGAAGAACTCTACTCTACTCAGAGAGAAGCCATTCAAACGGAGATCTTTCAGCAGACAAAGGCAAGTGCCGGAGCCAAAAATATTGCAATTGATGCGATTTTGATACGGGAGGTGCGTCTTCCATTGACGCTGCAAGAAGCTATTGAGCGAAAGTTAAAAGAAGAGCAGTCGTCACTTGAATACGAATATAAATTAACCCGTGAAAAACAAGAGGCAGAGAGGATCATCATCGAAGCCAAGGCCAAAGCAGAGGCCAACAGCATATTGAGCTCAAGTCTGACCGATCGTATCTTACAGGACAAGGGAATTGATGCCACCCTGGCGCTGGCAAATTCACCAAATTCTAAAGTGGTAATTATTGGTAGCAGCGACAAAGGCTTACCGCTGATATTAGGGGCAAGCAATTGATCTTGTCAGTCCGCTGATGAAAACTGAGTTTGATAAGAGCAGATCATACGGAAACTCAAAAGATTGATGCTTCACTTGATCGAATATTGACTTATGAAATGAGTTAGCTAGAAATAACTTGTCTTTTTCTATAAAAATTTTATCTTTGCATCCCATTAAGAAATTGTGATATGAAGAAGGATATTCACCCAAGCAACTATCGAATGGTAGTTTTTAAAGATTTCTCTTGTGATGAAGCATTCATGACTAAAAGTTGTGCTGCAACCCGGGACAAGATAGTCTGGGAAGACGGTAAGGAGTATCCGCTGATCAAATTGGAAATTTCTAGTAAGTCACACCCTTTCTTTACCGGCAAGATGAAATTTATCGATACTGCAGGTAGAATCGATAAGTTTAACAAGAAATTTGCTAAATCAAGATTCACTAAGCAAGAATCAGAATCAGAAACAGAATGAGGCTAGAACTCAATAAATTATATTCAGTTTTTTTGAAAGAAAGCCTCATGATTTCATGGGGCTTTTTTTAATAACCATGCACATCATTCTTTTTGATACCGATCTACGTGAAGCCCTCCTTCCATTTACTTATACCAGACCGGTATGTGAATTAAGGATTGGTGTGCTGACCATTCGCGAGAAGTGGCAAAGGATGCTTGCCGCAACGTCTGTGAGTTATATTACTACCGAACATCTGGAGCCGATATACCCCATTCAAATCCATGACGATAATATTTTGATCAACGGAGCTTTGTTACCTAACCAAAATTTTATCGCAATACTCAAAACATTACAATCAGGGGAGGCTCTTATGCTGCAAGGTGAGCTGATTGCTGCAAGACTCTCCAGAAGAAGCTTTGAAAAACTCTTGGTCAAACAGGATCTTGAAGATCTGGTTGGCTATGAAGTTGATCCCACAACGGTCAATCTTCTAGAGTCCATCACCGCAATCACCGAAATGAGTACGGAGCAGATTTCTGGCGATATGTTTTTACTGGATCAAGAACAACATGTACCGAAGGTATTGACATATTGGGTGCACATCCGGTATTTATTCACCCCGATGCGCGGGTTGAGCGTGCTTATATCAATGCCAGTGATGGCCCCGTTTATATCGGCCCCGGTGCTTTGATTATGGATGGTGTTAAATTACGAGGCCCGGTCAGTATTGGCGCCGGATCGATAGTAAAAAGCCATGCTTATTTTTCGAAAGGTGTATGTATTGGCCCAGCTTGCGAAGTTGGAGGTGAGATCAAACAGAGTGTTTTTTTAGGACATTCGAATAAATCTCACGAAGGGTATATTGGCGATTCTGTTATAGGGGAATGGTGTAATCTCGGGGCACTGACTACTAATTCCAATCTTCGGAATAGCTTTACTGATATTAAAGTATGGAACTATAGCAAGGGGGTTGCCGAATCCAGTGGCAAGCGAAAGTGCGGGTTTTTTATGGGAGATTACAGCCGGACCGCAATTCTCACTCAAATGAACGCTGGTACAGTCATCGGAGTATCTTGTCACATCTATGGACAGGGCACGGTACCTGCTTTTTTACCCTCATTTACCTGGGGTGGCACCGATAATCTGGTAGAATATCAACTGGAGAAGGCGGTGGAAGCAATCCGTGTTTTTCGGTCTTTTAAGGATACTCAGACAAGCGATGATGTCAAAAAGACCATTTCTGCAATCTTTGGGCTGACTGCCCAATATCGGCTAGCCCATAGCTCATGACGGGGCCCAAAGTACACTGGTGGCAACGATTGTTAAGTTTTGTCATGGAAGTGCCCCTTCAGAATGTCGAAGGTGAGTACAATCCCTATTTGCAGGTAAGTCTGGTTCGAAACCGGTTTCAGCTCTCCACACAAAATGCCATTTACTCGTTTGATGATCTATATCTCAATTTCAGCAGGGCTTTTGAGAAAGTTGATCTGCCGCCCAATGATGCTTCATTGCTGTTGTTGGGACTGGGTCTTGGGAGCATTCCTTTTATTCTGGAGAACAAGTTTGATCGCAAATACCAAATTACCGCTGTGGAGTTTGACGAAGCTGTCATCAGTTTGGCCACGACGTTTACTTTTCCCCGATTGATTCAAAAGATCCAGGTTATCCATGCTGATGCGGAGATCTATGTACAGATGGATCGCAAACACTACGATTTCCTAATTGTTGATCTTTTCCTTGATGATGTCATACCTCCGTATTTCGAATCCAATGAAGGCTTGCGAAATTTGAAGAAGTTATTGAATCCGGGAGGAATGATTTTAATTAACCGATTGTATCGCAACGCTTCTGACCGACAGAAGACCGGGAATTTTTACAACGGTACCTTTCTGAGTGTATTTCACAATGGATACCACCTCGATGTTGATGGCAATTGGATATTAGTGGGTAAGGGCTAAAAAAAAACCACAGTACCCCTTTTGATACTGCGGCTTTTACGAACACACTCAAAACTATTTTTCATACGCAATATAGAGCATTTTACATATATCATCCAAACCTTAAGTCATTTTTTTTCGAATTTTAACATAAAAAGTGACTTCCTTAGAGATTTACTCATGATGAATCGTCAATTAGATGCTCATTTTATCAAATTTCCATCGCACAAAAGCCTCCATTGCTTCGTAGTTGGCAAGACCAAGTAGATGGTAGGCTACGGCGGTAGCTTTATTGCGGTCTTCAGCCCGTTCCCAAAACTCTCTTTCGTCGTTGCCAGGAAATGGTGGACGATCTTTTTGAGACTGGTGCATGAATATGGCCTTCCGCTTATTGGCAAGTTCAGTGGGGCTCAACGGAACTGCCATTTCAATCTGGTCTATTTTCCATTCGTGCCAGGCACCCCGGTACAGCCATAACCAGCAGTCCTTTACCCATGATTGGCTTTTCAATTTTTCCATACCAACCAATATAGCATCGAGACAAACCTTATGGGTACCGTGTGGATCAGCCAGATCTCCGGCAGCGTACACCTGGTGTGGTTTCACTTTTTCCAACAATTCCATGATGATTTCAATGTCTTTGTCGCCTAGGCTGCCTTTTGACGAGGTTCCTGTTTCATAAAAAGGCAGGTCTAAAAAATGAATATTTTCATCCTTGACCCCACAGACCCTGGCACCTGATCTGGCTTCTCCACGCCTCACAAGGCCTTTAATTTTACGAGTCTCTACCAGATCTTTCTCCCCCGCTTGTTTCTTGCGAAGGTGCTTCGTGATCTTGTTGTAAAACGCAGTAACCTGTTCCTCATCAACATCTAAGGTCGGTTGAAACTCCTTCATAAATTCCACAAACCGTAACGCATCATGATCATGAACCGCAATGTTACCTGATGTTTGATAGGCCACATGTACCTCATGACCTTGCTCTACCAGCCTAATAAAGGTACCGCCCATACTGATGACATCATCATCCGGATGTGGACTGAATAGAATGACCCTCTTCTTGGCGGGAAGGGCTCTTTCCGGACGTTGCGAATCATCAGCATTAGGCTTGCCACCTGGCCAGCCGGTGATCGTGTGTTGCAGCCGATTGAATATTTTAATATTGATATTATAGGCACTGTCATTTTCGACGATCAAATCACTCAATCCGTGCTCGTTGTAATCTTCGTCAGTCAGTTTTAATATCGGCTTGCCAGTGGTTTGTGCAAGCCATATCGTGGCCCGGCAGATTAGATCATCAGTCCAATTACAAAGACCCACTTGCCATGGGGTACGTATTTTAGTGAGAGCCTCGGCAGCTGGCTGATCCAATATAAATCGTACATGCGGATGCTTCTGCAGGTAAGAGGCCGGACAGGCAGGTGTTATTACATCTTCTACCGCCTTGCGAACCACTTCGGCCTTATGCATTCCAAAGGCAAGGAGGTAAATTGATTTTGCCTTGAATATGCTTGCGATACCCATTGTAATGGCTCGATAGGGCACCTTATCGAATTCGAAAAAATCTTTGATGGCATCACGTCGGGTGATATTATCTAACTTGACCAACCGGGTCAATGATCCCTCGAACGAGCCAGGTTCATTGAAGCCTATATGGCCGGTCCGCCCGATACCCAGTACCTGAATGTCAATACCTCCCGCTGCTTCGATTCGTTCCTCATAATCGGTGCAATAACCTTCAATGTCATCCATCGGAACTGTACCATCGGGAATGTTGATATTCTTTGGATCAATGTCAATGTGGTTAAAGAGTTGATCGTGCATGAACCGAACATAACTGCGCGCGTCTTCGCGTTGCATGGGATAGTACTCATCCAGATTGAAAGTAACCACATTTGAGAAACTCAAATGTTCTTCCTTGTGTATGCGCACCAATTCGCGATATAGGGAAATCGGTGTCGACCCTGTGGCAAGACCAAGAACAATCAGTTCGCCCTCTTGCTGTTTCTGGCGGACGGCTAGAGCAATCGATCTTGCTACATGTTTGGATGCTTCTTTCGAATTTTCCCAAATGCGAACGGGAATCTTTTCTATGGATCGTAACTGGTATTTAAGTGCTTCCATGTTTGGCTGTTTTTTGACGGAGCAGCAAAAATACAGCTATTTATGAATTGAAAAAATATTCCTGAGCCAACGTGTGCGCAAACAGGTTTTATTATCACCCAAGTTAGAATTGGATCGATCAGACGATTATCGACCAAATGCAAACTGATCTCCAGCCTGAATTGCCCGGTTTTCTTGCATATGAATTTCAACCATCTTTTCACTTGACACATAGTTTTGAAATTCGTCTTTCAGACTGGTTATTACCTTTCTGCTTTGAGCATCGATAACCTCACCACTGGAAGGATAAACATAACGACCGTCCAGACTTATAGTGATCCACCCGGGCATGTCTGAAACGGGTATGGTTGTCAATTGTTGGTACGGAGGATGTGCGCTAAAAACATGTACCCGCATATTGTGTCCATCACTGATCCAAATTTCTTCCTGGTCAGGCGTAAGCCCAATGCCATGACTTGGATTACCATGTCTCCTGACAGGGCCTTTGTCCCAACCCAATACTTTGATACTCGCCAATTTTTTTCCATTTGATAAGTCTCCCACTTCAAAACCTAACAGATCATTGACATTGCCCAATACCAAACTTTCGTCGCGGTTGATCGTGAAAGGTCTGATTCCTCCACTGAAGGGACCTATTTTGCCTACCAGGGTATGTGAGGTTGGATCCGCCACATGTAAAAAAGGTGTACCGATATCGCCTAAGTAAACTCGCTTTCCCGAAGGGCCAAATATGGTATTATGCGCCCGGGTGAAGACCGGTATTTTTGCAATGATATTTCCGGATTCGCAATCGATCACATTCCAAAAATCCTTTTCCAGCGAAGGTAAATACATCATACGACCATCAGGTGAGATCGACATCCGGTCGCATCCGCCTTCAAAAGGAATCTCCCAAATGATTTTTCAGAGGTAAGATCTATGCGTTGCAGTCCTTCCAATGTGCTAATGTAAATGCTATTGAGGGGCAAGCTGACCTCAATTCCTTTTACATTTGAAGGACTCCCATCGGGATGCAAGCCATTTGTCTTGATACGTTTGACAAATGTATGATTTTGATCCATGTCAAAAACCAGAAGACCATGGCCACCGTAACCCAGATAATCCCTGATCCCAGGCGTTGCCACGTAAAGATAATGCCTGGTTTCATCATCAGGGCCGGTATCGTTGGGTTTGATTTGCCAAGATATAGTTGACAAAGCTACCACACAGACTACTATGAATAAAAGGTCTGACGTTTTCATGCTTTTGAGTTTTCGAAAGAAAAAGTACAATATTTTCATCGTAAGAGGTACAACTTTAGGTTGTAATGCGACCCTCGAAATATTACCTTTACTGCGCACAACTCGGCAACTATGTTTACAATTAATATTTATCTGAGATTCGCACTCATCGCACTTACTTTAATTGGAGGGGTGTTTCTCAGTTTCCAATTTGGGTTTTGGTACGCATTGCCTTTTATTCTGATTGGATTGGCATTGTTAGTCGGGTATATCTTTTTGGGCACTGTCCAGTCAGCCGCTCTTCTAATGCAAAAAATGGACTTTGACGGTGCCGAGAGAAGACTGAATCTCACTTTTAAACCATCATGGTTATATTCGGCCAATCGGGCCTATTTCTATATGATCAAGGGAGGGTTGGCTATGCAGACCAAAAGATACCCGGAGGCAGAAGTGATGCTTGAGAAAGCCCAACAAACAGGTTTACCCTCTGACAATGAGCGAGCTATGGTTTTTCTGCAACTGGCCAACTTAGCCGTAGTAAAAAATAATTTTACCGGTGCACAAAGCCTGATGCGGCAGGCCAAACAGCAAAAAGTAACCGAAACTGAGATTAACGAGCAAATCGCTGAATTTGACAAGGCCTTAAAAAATCAGGGAGCTATGAAGACTCTGCAGCAGCGCAACCGGGGGGCGGTCATGCAACCTGGTGGCAAGAGGAGGAGGCCGAAGTCGAGATAGGCTCTCAGATTCTTTTCTTACTAAAAATCGATCCTATACCATACTTACCTGCTCCAAGTAGCAACAAGACGATGTAGATACCCAAAAACATTATGGGTAGTTCTTTCCTCCCAAAAGGATCGTCCCAATGGGCATGAAAGATCACGATAAGCATGGTGATCATCAAGGGTATGACTGCAAGACGGACCTTGAATCCAAGTATGACAAGGATCGAACAAACAAATTCAGCAAAAACGACCAGGGCAAGTGAAAACGGGCTACCAAGACCAAATGGATCGGCAAATTTATCCATTCGATCGCCGAAATTGGTTAATTTGGGATAACCGTGGGTAAGCATCAAAAAGCCGGCCTGTAGTCTTAACAATAAAAGTGCTAAATCAAGAAACTTGCCATTTAGATTGCGATCAATCGTTTTCATGCTGCATCTCTAATTAAATGTATAGTGTAAATATATTAAGATTAATGATAATGTAAAGACAATACCCATTTAATGGGGGTCGAAGATATGCTGCTCGACATTTTAATTGACCAGGTCTACTTAATTTTTGATCGTGATGGAATTGTGATACTTTCTCATGTACTTTGAGCTATGAAATCAATTTTGGCAATCGAAGATGATCCTGCTTTACTCGATCTTCTAAAAATACATCTGGGTGATATCCACGGCCAGTTAGATACCACCGAAGATGGTATGGATGGATTGAAAAAAATTCTTGAAAATAGTTATGATCTCATTCTTCTGGATATCATGCTGCCCTCACTTGATGGCTTTGAACTGTCTAAACGCATCCGCGAGCAACAGATTTCTACGCCGGTATTAATGCTGACTGCCAAGAGTGAGGAGATCGATAAAATACCTGGCCTGGAGATCGGAGCAGATGATTATGTAGTGAAACGATTTAGTATACGCGAATTGATTGCCCGCGTAAAAGCCTTATTGAGATGGGTCAATTTTAATTAGAAACGCTGATGATGAAGAGAAATCTCGGCATCGATGATCAGCAGAAGTATCGCAAGATAGTACATGATAGTAATTGAAAATCTATCCAAATTGATTGATCAACTCTTTGAATATTCAAAATTAGAGGCCCATGAGATCGTGCCTCGAAATGAGCCGTTTCAGCTATCGGATTTAATTCAGGACATCTTAATGAAATTTGAAATGATCGCTGCGCAAAAAAATATCCAGATAAATATGGAAGCTCCGTAAAACGTAACCATGGTATTTGCTGATATCGCGCTGGGAGAACGAGCTATTAGTAATTTGCTTGATAACTCGATAAAAATATGGTAAAGAAAATGGCCAGGTTATCATAAGACTTGAAGGGACCACCTCAGCAGTAGCAATAGACATTAGTGACGATGGTCCCGGCATACCGGAACAAGAACAATCGTACATATTTGAACGTTATCACCGGGTGATCGCACCCAGACTGCATGTAAAGGAGCCAGTCTCGGATTGGACATTGTGAAAAAATCCTGGAAATACAAAATCAAAGTATTCGCGTGCTTTCTGAATCAGGTAAGGGAGCAACATTTATTTTTAATCTCCCGGCATATCATCCGATATGAAAATCTATTTGGATGATTACCTTGAGTCAAACTAAAAGCAGTCAGTCCTTTTGGTTGACTACGATTTTTTTCAGTCCATTATCTAAACTTTAAGCCGTGTATTTGCATTAACTTGTTAATAAAAATTGCTATGACTCACAAGACATATAAAAAGGGTGATTTGTCGGTTATTTGGAAACCTGACCTCTGCATTCACTCGGCAAATTGCGTCAAAGGGCTGCCAGCCGTTTTTGACAATAGACGCAGGCCTTGGATTAACTTAGAGGAGGCCGACAGAGAAGCAATCATGCGGCAAGTGGAAAAGTGTCCTTCAGGCGCATTGTCTTTCACCCTCGAAAACAAAGACCTTCTGGAAAATCAACAAGGACACATAGTTCAGGTTATTGCGATCTCAAATGGTCCGCTCCAGGTAAATTCTACCTGCGAAATTGTGCGTGCAAATGGTGAAAAAGTGTTAAAAGAGCAGAAAAGTTTTTTTTGCCGATGCGGTGGGTCTTCAAACAAGCCTTTCTGCGATGGAACTCATAAGAAAATTGGATTTCAAGATTAAACCATACAAGATGGATGATAACAATCAGTGGGTCAAAGTATTTACCTCCCCCAGCGAGGTACTGATAGCTTTACTAAAAGGCAAAATGCACGAGGCCCAGATACCAGCGGTAGAACTAAGTAAGAAAGATACGGTGTACAATGTGTTGGGAGAGATCAATCTTATGGTGCCACAAGATCACTTGCAAGATGCATTGGACGTTGTAGAGGTATTTAAAGATGAGGGTGAATTCATATGAATAATAAAGAGACAGCCACCTTTGGTGCCGGATGTTTCTGGTGTGTCGAAGCAGTTTTTCAAGATCTGGTCGGTGTTGGGAAAGTGGTCAGTGGCTACATGGGTGGATCAATAAAAAACCCAACCTATCGGGAAGTGTGTTCTGGCCATTCGGGTCATGCTGAGGTTACCCAGATTGTTTTTGATCCAGACAAGATTCGATTTGATCAACTCCTTGAAGTTTTTTGGAGTACACACGATCCAACGACGCTAAACAGACAGGGCCACGATCGCGGTAGTCAGTACCGCTCAGTTATATTTTTTCATAATGAGGCTCAAAAGCTGACTGCCGAAAAGTCAAAAAAGGAAGTAGCTGAAGATCTCTGGGAGGACCCAATTGTGACTGAAATAATCCCATTGGAAGTATTTTATCCTGCGGAAAATTATCATCAGAATTACTTTAATGAAAACCCCACAAATGGCTATTGCCGGGCCGTGATAAACCCAAAAATAGCCAAACTGCGATCTCATTTTGCTCACCTGCTTAAATCAGAAGTATGAAGCTAAATTCATTAAGTGACGAAGAGACAAGAGTCATTTTGAACAAGGGCACCGAGCGTCCATTCACAGGAAGATTTAATCACCATGATGCTGAAGGTCTCTATCTCTGTAAGCAATGTGAGGCACCTTTGTATAGTTCGGATCACAAGTTTGTTTCTCATTGCGGTTGGCCTAGCTTTGATGATGAAATTGATGGTTCTGTAAAGCGTGTGACTGATGCAGATGGTCGTCGTACGGAGATTGTCTGTGCACAATGTGGAGGGCACCTGGGCCACGTTTTTAAAGGTGAGTACCAAACACCCAAAAACCTCCGTCATTGTGTGAATTCGATCTCACTGAAGTTTGTACCGGTCGAATATTTGGACAATCCGGAAGCTGCACCGCATATAGAAATCGGATAAGATCTTTGGTACCTCTCGATGACGGGTTTGAAGTCTTACCAGTGAACTTTCCCTTCGGACCTGATGCTTACGGGGCCACTCGAACCGCGGATGATCAGTGAAGTCTTTAGGGTAAAGGTCTCATTTTGAATATCCATTTCTTCGTCTGCATTAATGCGACTAATCAGCCGCTTTGCTGCTGTTTTGCCAATTTCGCGGGCAGGATGATCCACAGTGGTGAGTTGAGGCTTTAGAATGGAAGCAATCGGATCATTATTAAATCCGACAATCGAGATCTCATCCGGTATTGCAATACCTAATTTTTGCAGATGCAAAACAGCACTAACAGCCGTGGTATCATTGGCTGCAAATATTGCATCTGGTAGCTGGTCTAATATCAGGAGCTTTTCTACGGCCCTGACCCCTGCAGCTTCACTCAGGTTTTCGTAAATCAGCAATTGGGGGTTGATGGGCTTATTGTATCGTTTAAGGGCGGCCAGATAGCCATCCTTGCGGTCACGATATACATTTCTTTCTGGCGATCCTGCAAAATGGGCTATATAATCATGCCCTAAACTGATGAGGTACTCGGTTGCATGATATCCGGCCTCAAAGTTGTCGATCACGACTTTGTCGACATCCATCTCGTCGGCTACCCTATCAGCCATGACCAAAGGTATATTTTTGGCTTTGAAGAGGCGAATATGATCCATTGATTTGGTGTTCATTGACAAAGAGATAATGGCACCATCAACGCTGCTAGACATCAAAGACATTACATTACGGATCTCCTTGGCCTCGTCATCCATCGATTGATAGATCATCACATTGAAGCCAGCTTCATTGGCAATCTCCTCTATGCCGCTTATAAAAGTAGCTATGAAGGCACGGTCGATCTGCGGCACGACCACTCCAATGTTATAAGATTTGCGGGTTCGGAGCCCTGCAGCCAGGGTGTTTAGACTGTACCCCATTTCATCAGCCATCGACCGGACCTTCTTGATGGTACTTTTTGCAATTCCCTGTTGACCTCGTAGGGCGCGTGATACTGTCGTAGGTGAGATACCTAGCCGGTCTGCAATGTCATAGATCGTAATACGCTTATGCTCCATTAACTGAATTGAGTGTGACTACAACTTTCGCTATAGCCGAACAAAGATTGACAATCGAAATGAGAACTACAAAATGTTCTATTGCAATCGATTTCGAAATCGATTGCAAACATATTTATAAAGATGTATATTGTGCTAAAATGGTTCCCTGTGGGCGAAGTTTATTTTTATATAGATCACTTTTAAAAGATTTAATTATGGGTATAAAACATCTACCGAGATTTTATTTACTGCTGGTTTTGTTTTTGACAATCAACCAGGTTCGAGCCAATAGATCCTTGATTTTTGATGATCGACCAGTTACCGGTACCATCTTATCAGATGATGGTCAGCCACTGATCGGGGTGACGATATTACTCAAGGGTACCAGTCAGGGTACTACTACCGATCTCGATGGCAAATACTCCATTGATGTTCCAGATCAAGGGGCAGTATTGATTTTTAGCTATACTGGGTATACCACCCTGGAAATCCAAGTTGGGACCCAGAATATGATTGATCTCACCATGACATCAGATGTAGCCAATCTTGAGCAGGTTGTGGTCGTGGGTTACGGTACTGTAAAGAAAAAAGACCTGACGGGCTCCGTAGCTCAAATAGATGCTACAAAGATTGCTCATCAGTCACCAAATTCGGTGACGGACATTCTCAGGGCAAACGTGCCCGGTCTCAATGTAGGCTTCTCCAGTAGTCCCAAGGGTGTTAGTGAACTCCAGGTGAGGGGAAAAAACACACTCACCGCAGGTTCCAGTCCCTTGATTGTAGTTGATGGAATGATTTTCAATGGTGACCTGGCCGATATCAATCCGTCGGATATTGACAAAATTGATATCATGAAGGATGCGAGTTCAGCGGCTGTCTATGGAGCCAGAGGTTCTAATGGTGTGGTCCTGATCACCACAAAAAGAGGTGAAGAAGGTCGGCCAAGCATTAGCCTTAGCAGCAGCGTAGGCTTTGCCTCGAACGCGATTGTACATAAGCCATATGATCCTCAGGGTTATGCAAATTGGAGAACTGATGTGTTTAAGAGCATCAATGTCAATAATGCATCGACACCAGGCAAGTTTGATAATCCAAATAACCTACCTGCAGGAGTATCATTGGACCAATGGTTAGCATATGATGGGGCTCAGGGTGACCCAACCACTGCCTGGCTCAATCGAATCGGATTTCAAGACGTCGAAATTGGTAATTACCTCGCAGGCCGCAGTGTAAATTGGTACGATCAAATATTCCAGACCGGCTTGCGCAATGACCACACATTGAGTCTTTCAGGCACTAAAGATGAAGTGAAGTACTACTGGTCAATCGGACGAACCGACAATGAAGGTATTATAGCGGGTGAGCGTTTTCAGACCTTGAGATCTCGATTAAATATCGAAAGCAAGATCAATAGCTGGATTACGGTAGGGGCGAATGCACAATTTGCAGACCGTGATGAGAGCTCAGTGCCCGCCGAATGGAATATGGTGACTCAGGATTCTCCATGGGGTTCAGAGCGTTCTGATGATGGCTCAACCTTACGATACAGTCCTCAAGATGACCCCGGTGCAGGCGCACGACACCCTTTTTTAAGAAGAACCTATACGGATAGACTGCAAAAATTCAATACCTTAAATACCCGGGTTTATTCCACCATTACTTTACCGTTCGGATTTTCATATCAGTTTGCCTTCGCCAACCGGTTTGAATGGAATGATTTTTTTAATCATCAATCATCTGTGAGCCCTGAATGGGCCACCGGTACTGCTTTTCGTCAGCATACGAAAATTCAGGAATGGCAAGTAGACAATGTTATAAAATGGAACAAAACAATTGGTGACCACTCTTTGGACGCGACCTTTCTGGCCTATGCAGAAAAATTTAAGTATTTCAGAGACCGAACTACGGCGGGTATATTTGATCCCAGTGATGCACTTGGATATAATAACCTTTCTCTGGGTACATCGATTTCCCTGACCGGTGATGCTAGCCTAAATATCGGGGATGAGCAGAGCACTGGTGACGCATTGATGGGTCGAATAAATTATGGGTTCCGCTCCAAATACCTGCTTTCTGCTTCGATGCGCCGAGATGGATATTCTGCCTTTGGGCAAAACAACCGACGGGCGACCTTTCCAAGCATCGCCGGTGCCTGGGTGCTATCAGAAGAAAACTTCTTTAATTCAGAAGTAATTGATTTTTTGAAGATTAGACTCTCCTGGGGTGAAAACGGAAACCGGGAAATCGGTCGATATGCATCTTTATCGCAATTGGTGGCCGGTAAAAAACTTGATCGTGGATGGTAACGGTAACGTACAAACTGTTTCAACGCTTTCAAATACAACAATGGAAAATCTGGACCTGCGGTGGGAGCGTACTGCAGCCTGGAATTTTGGAGGTGATTTTAGCATCCTGGCCGGCAAGATCGACGGATCACTTGAATACTACAATATGACCACGACCGATCTCTTGGTGGAGCGGGCTTTGCCAAACGTCATAGGCTTTTCGAGCGTGTTTACCAACCTGGGTGAAGTCCAAAATAAAGGAGTAGAGCTTTCATTAACCACCCGGAATATTGACCGGCAGTCTTTTGCCTGGAGTAGCATTTTTAACTTCTCCTTAAATCGCAATAAAATAGTGAGTTTGTACGGTGATCTTGGTGAAGACGGAGAGGAATTAGATGACATTACAAATCGCTGGTTTATTGTTCACGCTATAGATGAAATATGGGGACTGAATGTCCAGGTGTTTATAAAACAAGTGAAGCTGATGCGGCCAATCGCTATGGGGTATTTCCCGGTGATTTTAAATTGCAGGACGTTAATAATGATGGGGTTTATACAATTGACGACAATCAGTTTCTTGGTTTTAAGACACCGCGTTTCCGTTGGACTTTTGTCAATAATTTTAGATTTAAACAAAATTTTGACCTGGCAGTAGAGCTTTATTCACAATGGGGACAAAAACGAATATTTAATCCGGCTAAAAATAGAGACGGATTTATCGACCGCACTAATTCACTGGAGACTCCATTTTGGACTCCAGACAATCAATTGAACAATTATGCCCGATTATTTTCCAGTGATGGTAGTGCCAGCTTTTCTGTGATCAGAAAGAATTCATTTGTCCGGTTGCAAAATATCACCTTGTCGTACACATTACCTGGAAATGTACTGGATAAATTGAGTATCAAAGGTCTGAGATTTTATGGGAATATCCGGAACGTCGGTGTTTTTGCGCCCGACTGGGACTTGTATGATCCGGAACCCAGAGCTAGCGAAGGGGATGGTAGCGAGGATGATCTAGTCCCTTCTCCGAGATATTATACGCTTGGGCTCAATTTGACCTTATAAAAAAATTGTAGACTTTCTAATTTTCTTAATTATGAAATTGAATACTATTAAAAAATACAATCTTCCGCTCATTGTACTCCTGGTTTTGGCTACCGCCACTAGTTGTAAAAAGGAATTTCTGGAGCCTGAAGAGTTATCGTTTTTCACGCCGGGAAATGCTTTGAATACTGCAGATGGCATGAGAGCTCTATTGTCTCAAGCTATGACTAATTTGCGATCGGAGTGGTACGGCGACGGGGCTCCAATTATCACAGAAAATATTTTTTCTGAAGTGGCCGTGGAAGGCACCACTGATAAATCCGGACCTGCTCAAGACTTAAACCTTCTGATCTTACCTGACGCTAATTTAAATAGTGCGGACCGCAATAGAATCGGATGGTTTTGGGATCAATGGTATGTCGGTATTAAATTTGCTAATACGGTCATTTCAAGAATTGATGACGCAACTTATGGGTCCGATGCAGAACGCAATGAAATATTAGGAGCGGCATATTTTCACCGGGCTTATCGCTACTACCGGCTCACCCAACAATTTGGTGATGTACCGGCATTGGTCGAAGAGATTAGTTCTCCGAAATTGGATTTTGCTTCGACGACGCGTATGGCCATCCTGGAGAAGATTAAAGCTGATCTTGAGCAAGCCTCCGGTTGGTTACCCCCGGTAGTCGACAAGGGCGAAGTCAGTAAAGGGGCGGCACTGCACCTGCTTACCAAAGTTAACTTGGCCATGGGTAATTTTGATGCGGCTATTACTTCAGCCAGTCAGGTTATTGAAGGGGGTACTTATGCATTGATGACCTCACGATTTGGTTCGGAAAAGGACGATCCTGATCGAAATATCATATGGGATCTGCACCGACCAGAGAACAAGAGCATACCCGAAAATAAGGAAGCAATTCTGAATGTTGTCTCAAGATTAGGTTTTGAAGGGGCCGGAAGTGTCACCAGTGCCATGAGACAGGCAGTACCACTATGGTGGCGATTTATCAATACTCCGGATGGTGCTAATGGAATGTCGGACAGTCCTGACGCGGAGATTGCTCATGTAAAGACTTTTGGAAGAGGCATTGGTCGTAATCGGGGAGTACCCTAAAGTACTAAAGATATCTGGAGAGACGATAACGACTTAAGACATAAATTTCCGAATTGGGTGCGTATGGAGGATGTGACCTATAACGCTCCAAGTTTAAAGGCAGCTGGCAATCCTTTTTATAACAAACCACTTCAACTTTTTACCGATGATGGAGTAGTTTTGTGTTCAGATACCATCCGAAATTGGTACGATTGGCCTTTATATAAATTATTTATTCCTGATCCGGAAAATGCCAGGCCATCTGGAGGATACTCTGACTGGTACGTTTTTAGGTTGGCTGAAACATATCTCCTAAGAGCAGAGGCTAAGGTCTGGAAAGATGACCTCGCCGGAGCTGCTCAAGATGTTAATGCCATACGAAGTCGGGCAGGGGCAGAAGACCTATCGCCTGCGGATATGAATATCGGGACCATACTCGATGAGCGCGCCCGCGAATTGTATTATGAGGAGCCTCGAAATACAGAGTTGACCCGGATTGCTTTCATATTTGCGCAAACTGGTAAAACAGCGTATAATGGCAAAACGTACAACCTGAGTAATTTTCACCAAAATAATTTTTGGTTTGACCGGATTATGGAAACGACTCATTTTTATAATAAAGGGGTAAAAACGATCCACGGTGATGAATATACCATGAGTCCTTATCATGCCCTTTATCCGGTGCCTGCCAGTGCGATTAATGCAAATACCCAGGGACGAATAAACCAGAATTTGGGATACCCGGGAGCGGATAAAAATGTACCACCCCTTACAACGGTCCAATAAATTTTATTCCTTTAAAATGGTGCTTTTCTGTGATAGAAAGCACCATTTATTATTTTTACGAATAATTTGCTCTAGATGCTCAATTATTACAGAATTAATTTAGTGATTGCATTAATTGGTTTTCATTTGCTTATTAATGCACAGATAACTGCTGTACAGCAGGGGCCGAATATCGAGGTGAGGATCAAAAATCAATATTTTACGACCTATATTTCATCCGCCGACGAAAAGTATCCTTTCTTTTATCCCGTCAACGGACCCAGCGGGACAAGTGTCACTTCGATGAGAAATGGGACCTACCCGCACCACAGTTCTTTGTTTTTTGGATGCGATAAAGTCAATGGGGGTAATTATTGGCAAGAAGAATTGTCACGTGGGCAGATTTTGGCTATTCAAACCCAAATTAAGGAAACAGGTGGCGATCAGGTGGTCATCGAGCAAGAGTGTCTTTGGCATCGCCCCGACGCACGGGCACCAATCAAAGATTTTCGAACGATTATTATTAGCGCTCCCACGGAAGATATTTATCAGATCGACTTTCATATTTCTCTTGAGATGTTGATGGATGTGACGATCGAAAAAACCAATCATTCTTTTTTTAGTGCCAGGATGGACCCTGATTTAGCTGTAATAAATGGAGGTAATATGATCAACGCTGAAGGTGACCAGACCGAAAAGGGAACATTTGGAAAAGCATCACCCTGGATGGATGTCACTGGCAAAAGAGGCAATATGTTAGAAGGTCTTTGCATCATGCAGCATCCCGAAAATCGCTGGTATCCGGCACCCTGGTTTACCAGGGATTATGGCTTCTTTTCACCGACTCCCATGTATTGGCCTGAAAATGGAGAATTCATTAAAATGATGAAAGGCGATGTGCTCAATCTGAAATACCGGGTGTTGGTACATCAAGGGGATCTTAAGACCATCAATCTTGCCAGCTTATTTGAGCAGTACAAAAGTGAATAAGACATAGCGTTGAGGATCGTGCCTGAGCGGTTAGGATAAAATCTTGAGCGCCTCCAGGCCAATGTGCTTTCTATTATCTTTGGGTCTTGGTCCGTATATTTTGTGAGCATGCAATCAGTTGAAAAACCTTCAAATTCTTCAGCGCTTGATAGCAAGCGGTCCTTTAATCGATTTCTGGCGGTCGTAATTACTCTGATGTTAGTAACAGGAGCAATTTCTGTATGGGACAATTGGGGAGGAGATGCCATAGAAACCACCGGGCCCGGCGAGCAAAAAATGCTTGAATTACCGGACGGTATTAAAATCACTCTTAACCCCAACTCGGAGGTCAGGTTTCAAAAAGGAGCAACCCATAAGCCGGTGTTCCAGGGATCCGCTACGGTCACTGCAGGCAGCAAAAAAGTAATTATAGAAACACTTCAGTTAGTTGTGAATGCCAAGAATGCCCGGTTTGAAATTTTGACCAATGAAGGCGAATCTTATGTTAAAGTGATTCAGGGTTCTGTTGATTTGATTTTAAAACCTTCCAAAGAACAGTTTATTACCCTTTTGTCGGGCGAAGACTACCGGCATTGATTGGGGCATCGATGAGTCTGCTCTAAGCTTTGGAAAGTCTCTTCTGTACCATAGCTGCTTTTTTACCGTTATGATAGTTATAGGAGGCTGTTGAAATACTCACCTCGCGCTGATTAATAAAAAATAGATACTTACTATAACATGATGCAGCCGTTCTCGCCGTTCCTGGTTTTGTTGATCCTCAGTCAGTTACAACCTCCGGTAGCTTCCTTCGTTTCGCCGCACCAGAAACGACGATTTACGGCTTCAGCATCAAGTTGCGTAGTTCAACACCCTCCTAGGTTGAAACGCCCATTTCCCACCAACAGTTCTACTTCGGCATAGTATTGGTAGGCTCTTTCTTTTAGAGATAATTGACCACTTTTTTGACAATTCAGATCCATGAGACATTTAGCAGCAAGCCTGCTTACGGCACTTCTATTCCATTTACACCCTCTTCAAGCCCAGGATGATCACCTCCTCACGGCATCTTTAGATGGTTTTGA
Source organism: Saprospiraceae bacterium (assembly GCA_016711125.1). GTDB lineage: Bacteria > Bacteroidota > Bacteroidia > Chitinophagales > Saprospiraceae > JABDMH01. The sequence goes on from JADJTQ010000014.1 coordinate 73,019, forward strand.
AAACTTCTATACCAGGTACCACACTGACGAAAGTTATAGTTCCCTGCGATCAGATTCCAATTTATTGGACTTTAATTGGGATTTTATGGAATGGGATAGCCGATCCTTCAATCCCTATAAAGAACAGGACCTTAAAGAGCCCTTTTTTCTTACTTTTCCAGATGATCATTATGCATCACCGGTAGGTGAACGGAAGGTAATTACTTCACATTATGGCTGGAGAGATGGAATGCTGCATCGTGGCATCGATCTAGATCTGGTGACAGGTGATGACGTCTACGCCATACTGGATGGAAAAGTCAGATATGTCCGGTCTCATGCAGGTCATGGTAAAACGGTAGTGATTAGGCATTCAAATGGTGTCGAGACCGTTTATGCTCACCTATCGAAGCAGTTGGTGAAAGAAGATCAGATTGTGAAGAAGGGTGAAGTTATTGGCAAAGGTGGCACCACTGGGAATGCACGCGGTAGTCACCTTCACCTAGAAGTACGCTATCAGGGAGTCACCATAAACCCGGAATACTTATTTGATTTTGAAAATGATGCGATCATTGCTGATGCGTCATGGGTGACCGCAGAGATTGCAGATCCCCGGCGTTTTTCATCAACCAAGAAAGCAAGTTTTAAGGTCGTTCTTGAGTTAGCTAAACGAGTATCTGCTGGCGAAGAAGAAATCTCGGTGCCCTTGGCAGTAGAAGAAGTATCTCCTATTGACACAACAAATGCCGAACCACCGTTGTCAGAAGTGACACAAAGTCCGGTTCTCAAGATTATCCCAATTAATTATATCATACAGTATGGAGATACACTCTATAGTTTGGCCAGGAAGCACCACACAACAGTTGAAGATATCTGCCGGGCTAATGGTATTGAAGACAGCTTCAAGATCAAGGTTGGTCAAAAATTAGTTCTGGATTTTTAGATCTACGCTCACCTATTTTTTGCTTTTTTACAAGTGACACCACTCGCTTTGTTGATTAGACTTTACTATGTTTAATTCATGGAATTTAAAGATCTCATAGCCTATCAGCAGGCTTTCGAAAGATATCTTGAAAAACAACAGTTAGTTCAAGGATACCCATCTTCATTGTATGAACCAATAGGATATATTATGGCATTGGGTGGAAAACGGATACGACCGGTATTGACACTTTTGGCACATAAACTCTTTGATCATCAATATGCCAGAGCCTTGCCACAAGCAATGGCAGTTGAAACCTTCCATAATTTTTCTCTGATGCACGATGATATCATGGATCAGGCAACGACACGCAGGGGTGGGCCCAGTGTTCATCATCAATTTGGGATCAATGCAGCGATTCTTTCAGGCGACGCCATGTTGATCATGGCATATCAATATCTGGTGAGAGATCTAACCCAAGATCAACTCATCTCTGCTCTTTCCCTTTTCTCCTCTACTGCTCTGGACATCTGCCGCGGCCAACAGCAAGATATGGATTTCGAAAAGAAAGATCTCGTATCTATTGAAGACTACTTGGCAATGATCAGGAATAAAACTGCTGTTTTACTTGGACTTTCGATGTCGTTGGGAGCGATCGTGGGTGGTGCCGATGCGGGTTCTGTTGTTGCCATGAAACAATGCGGCGAGTCTGCCGGAATGGCTTTTCAAATACATGATGACTATCTTGATGCCTTTGGCCAGACCAACAAAACAGGAAAAAAGAGAGGTGGAGATATAATCCAGAATAAGAAAACATTCCTTTGGCTTATGGCATGCAATCTAGGTGGTGAGCGGATCAGAGAGGAACTGATCTCCATTTCACATAATCAAAATTATAACTCCGAGGCCAAGGTCAATCGGGTCTTGGAGGTTTATCGTTCGCTTGATATTGAGAGTCAATGTCAAAACCGTCAACGTCAATACACCGATGAAGCGATCAACGCATTAAATCAAGTCAATGCTCCGGATTCTGCCAAACAACAAATATTTGATTTGATGGCACTGCTACTTGCCAGAAATCATTGAGTATTAATTTGGGGCAACGATTTGGGTTAAATAGAAGGTCTTATTTTTGAATACTCATCATTTTTGAATACTCATCAAGTAGGCAATCAACTCTCCTTTCCGACCTCTGATTTCATCCTTATCCATACCAAGTGAGTCATAGACTTCGCCCCACACTGGCATTTCGCGATCCCCATGAGATTTGACCCATTGACGGCCATCAATAATTTGGGCAATTTCAACTATCGGAAAATCTTTTGCTCGCCGGCGTTCCATGATTCGAGTTAGATCAGCAGCTTTCTTTTCGAGATCAGTGCGGGTTGGTGCTATTTGATCCATGCCATGGCAGGAAATACATTGTTCTCCAAAAATGGCTTTACCGCGCATAGCTTGGGCTTCGCGAGTACCTTCTCGGGGTCCCTGGTTGCAGCCCCATTGAATCAGGAGAACGACACCAACAAGCGCCATTGAAAACACCTTTAGTTTGTTCATTACATTTTTATGGTTTCTCATAGTATTTTGATTGATTCGATTAGACAATACAGGCATCAATTTATAGTATCTCTGAGCGTGAGATCATGATATGGGTCACTATAGAGACTGACAGTGGGCAATTGTGTGATAGTATCAGGTCATCCGGCAATCTCACAAACTAGTGTCGGGATTGATCTGTTTATTCGTTGGGTCGAGTCTTTAGAATGAGTTTACCATTCCACCATTCTTTTTCAATCAGAGCATGATTTTTTTCATAAAATTTGAGTGCAGGTATATTCCAATCAAGCACTTGCCATTTGACCAGAGCACAATTGAGTTCTTTCGCTCGCATGATAAATGCATCAAATAATTGCTGACCCAGACCATGCTTGCGAAAATCCTGTTTAATTATGAAATCTTCCAGGTAAAGCATACGACCTTTCCAGGTCGACCAGGTTAGATAGTAGATACAAACTCCAGTTATCTGACCACCAATCTCGATGATCAAAGATTCAAAAACACTTTCCTTAAAAGCTTCCTGATAGTCGCTGAGGTTTACCCATACCTCTTCGGGAGCAAGTTCATAGGCAGCAAGTTCTTTGACCAGTGTCAAAATGCTTTCTAAATCATCGTGAGTGGCTTTGCGGATGATCGTTTCTTCAGTCATTTTGGCTATTTAGTTAGTATGATGATTGTCAGACTACTGAAAGCCTGCAATGTCGGTTCAAAATTAATGATGGATGGTTTGCAAACCACAAAATTAAATCTATCTTTGCCCTCGCTTTTGAAGAAAGGGGTCTGCCTACGAAATATACAGACCCTAAAAGTGCCGAATTTATTAGAAAAAACAAGGATATGCCTACAATTAATCAGCTTGTTAGGAAAGGTCGAGAGAGAGTAATAACGAAAAGTAAGACTCGTGCTTTGGAGGGGAGTCCCCAAAAAAGAGGGGTATGTACCCGTGTTTACACGACCACACCAAAGAAACCCAATTCGGCATTGAGGAAGGTTGCTAAAGTAAGATTGACCAATGGTGTGGAGGTGATTGCCTATATTCCAGGCGAAGGACATAATCTTCAGGAGCACTCGATAGTATTGTTAAGAGGAGGAAGGGTGAAGGATCTACCTGGGGTGCGATACACCATCGTACGGGGAGCTCTTGATACTGCAGGAGTAAATGATCGCCAAAAAAGCCGATCGAAATATGGTACCAAACGACCAAAAAAATAAGGAATTCTCAAGATAATTAAGATATGAGGAAACGTAAGCCCAAAGTAAGAATTATAGCACCTGACCCACGTTACAAAGATGAGTTGGTGACCAGATTTGTCAACAACCTGATGTTGCGCGGAAAGAAGGGAACTGCCTACAAGGTCTTTTATGATGCTATGGATATCATCAAAGAGAAAGGTGGAGAAGATCCACACGGCATGTGGCAGTCAGCACTTACCAATACAACACCACAGGTGGAGGTACGAAGCAGAAGAATCGGGGGTGCAACGTTTCAGATTCCTACGGAGATACCGGGCAATCGCAAAATGTCGATCGGAATGAAATGGTTGATCCGCTTTGCCAGGGCAAGAAATGGAAAAGGAATCGCCGAAAAATTAGCAGCAGAGATTATGGCAGCTAGCAAGAATGAAGGAGCTGCTGTAAAACGTAAAGAAGATACGCACCGAATGGCCGAAGCAAACCGTGCTTTCGCTCATTTTAAATCGTAATTTCTCAGATTCAGATTAAGGTTTATAATAGATGTCAGATTTAAAATTCACTAGAAATATTGGTATTGCAGCACACATCGATGCTGGTAAGACAACCACCACCGAGCGTGTTTTGTACTACACTGGTTTGAGCCATAAGATTGGTGAAGTTCATGATGGCGCAGCCACTATGGACTGGATGGAGCAGGAGCAGGAAAGAGGTATTACAATAACCTCTGCGGCTACTAAGACAAGCTGGACCTGGAAGGATCAGCCTTATACGATCAATATTATAGATACACCCGGGCACGTTGATTTTACTGTGGAGGTGGAGCGTTCTTTAAGAGTATTGGATGGGGTGGTTGCACTGTTTTGTGCAGTAAGTGGAGTTGAACCACAGTCTGAGACAGTTTGGCGTCAGGCAGACCGATACAAAGTACCCAGAATTGGATTTGTGAATAAAATGGACCGTTCAGGTGCCAATTTTTTTGAGGTAGTGACCCAGGTACGCGAAATGCTGGGAGCTAATCCGGTCCCATTGCAGGTGCCGATTGGCAGTGAAGAACATTTTGAAGGAGTTGTTGACCTAATCACGAATGAGGCAAGAATCTGGAACGCTGACGATCTGGGCATGACATATCAAATCATCGCGATTCCTGATGATCTTGTTGAGCAGGTGGCTGAGTATCGCGAAAAGATGTTGGAGAGCATTGCTGAGTACGATGACTCCTTGATGGAAAAATATTTTGACGATCCGAATACTATCACTCCTGAGGAAATCAGGGCCGCTATCCGCGCTGCTGTCGTCGACATGAAAATTATTCCGATGATGTGTGGATCGGCCTTCAAAAATAAGGGAGTGCAAGCGGTACTGGATGCCGTATGTGCCTACATGCCTTCGCCCAAAGATGTCGAAGCGGTCGAAGGAATCGATCCTGGAACCGATGCTATTATCAAACGTAGGCCGGATCCGAAGGAGCCCTTTGCAGCTCTGGCTTTTAAAATTGCAACCGATCCTTATGTAGGTCGATTGGCTTTTTTCCGGGTATACTCAGGATCGCTTGACGCGGGTTCTTATGTTTTGAACACACGTTCAGATAAAAAAGAAAGAATTTCCCGACTTTATCAGATGCACTCCAATAAGCAGAATCCTATTGATAGAGTTCAGGCTGGAGATATAGCTGCGGCTGTAGGGTTTAAAGATATTAAGACTGGTGATACACTTTGTGATCTCAATCATCCGATCATATTGGAAAGTATGACTTTCCCCGAACCGGTTATTGGATTGGCGGTTGAACCTAAAACCCAAAAAGATCTTGAAAAGTTGGGTATGGCACTTGCTAAGTTGGCTGAAGAAGATCCAACCTTCCGGGTGCGATATGATGAAGACACTAACCAAACCATAATCAGTGGAATGGGCGAGTTGCATTTGGAGATTATCATTGATCGTCTTCGAAGGGAATTTAAAGTAGAATGCAATCAGGGTGCTCCACAGGTGAACTATAAGGAGGCTCTGACCAAAACTCATACACATCGGGAACGGTTGAAGAAACAAACCGGTGGTTCTGGTCTTTTTGCTGATATGGAATTTGAACTTGGACCGGCAGATCAGGAATTTGCAGAATCAGACGATTTTAAAAATGGTAAAAAGAAACTGCAGTTTGTAAATAGTATCGTCGGCGGATCGATACCAAAAGAATACATGCCATCGATCCAAAAAGGGTTTGAAGCCATGATGGACAACGGAATCCTCGCTGGTTATGCAATAGATAGCATGAAAGTTAGGGTGTTTGACGGATCAACGCACGCGGTCGACTCGAAGCCGATTGCCTTTGAATTGTGCGCGAAAGAAGGGTTTAGGTCTGCGGCATCAAAGACCAATCCTGTGTTACTTGAGCCTATGATGAAGCTGGAAGTTACCTCACCAGATGAATACACCGGATCAGTAATTGGCGACTTGAATCGAAGGAGGGGGTTGATCAAAGGGCAAGAAGTTAAAAATAATGCGGTTATAATAAAAGCTGATGTACCTTTGGCCGAAATGTTTGGATATGTGACCCAGTTGCGTACCATCACTTCGGGGAGGGCAGCATCATCCATGGAATTTTCACATTTTTCTGCCGCACCATCAGGTATTGCCGCAGATGTTATTGAAAAAGCCAAGGGTGTAGTAAAAGTATAGTAGAAACATAAATTGAAATATAATAATTAGGTATGAATCAGAAAATCAGAATCAAACTCCGCTCGTACGACCACAGTTTAGTGGATAAGTCTACGGAGAAGATTGTGAAAACGGTACGCAGCAGCGGTGCTGTCGTGACTGGACCGATTCCGCTGCCCACCGAGAGAAAAGTGTTTACCGTATTGCGGTCACCACACGTCAACAAGAAATCTCGGGAGCAGTTCCAGTTACGTACTCACAAAAGGTTGATTGAGATCTATACACCAACTCAAAAGACAGTAGACGCACTTTCGCGTCTAGAACTGCCAAGCGGTGTAGACATCCAGGTTAAGTTGACCTAAATCGTTTTACAGATTTCTTGATTCTCATCAATGCATCTAGAGTTGCATTGCGCTGACTATTGGATTGAAGCTATAGCATTCATCACTATAAATTTTTTTAAAAAGTGAACGGAATAATAGGTAAAAAAATTGGAATGACCAGTGTCTTTGACCAGACGGGCAAGAACATAGCCTGCACTGTGGTTGAAGCCGGTCCCTGTGTCGTAACACAAGTTAAAAGCCCTGACACAGATGGTTATAGTGCTATTCAACTGGGATTTTCCGAAAAAAGATCAAAGAGCACCACTCAGGCCTTATTGGGGCATTTTGAGCGAGCAAGTACTACTCCTAAAAAGAAGTTGGTTGAATTTCGGAATTACCCGATCGATAAAAACCTGGGTGATACAATCACCATTGAGGAGATATTTGCTGAAGGCGATAAGGTTAGTGTGGTAGGTATATCAAAAGGTAAGGGATTCCAGAGTGTAGTAAAACGCCATGGATTTTCTGGTGTTAATGATGCCACCCATGGTCAGCATAATAGACAGCGGCATCCGGGTTCGATTGGAGCCGGTTCAGACCCTTCACGTGTATGGAAGGGAATGCGGATGGCTGGTCAGATGGGTAACAACCGCGTTAAATTGAAAAATCTTCGCGTGGTTAGATTATTCCCTGACAAAAATATTTTATTGATAAAAGGAGCGATTCCAGGGCATAACGGCTCAATGGTGATCATCGAAAAATAAACTGGGCTATGAAGCTAGACATTTTAAATATTGAAGGAAAATCTACCGGGCGATCGATCGAGTTGTCTGAAGATATATTTGGTGTTGAACCCAATTCCCACGCCGTTTATCTGGCTGTAAAGCAGTACCATGCAAACCAGCGCCAGGGTACGCATAGCTCGAAAGGTCGAAGCCAGGTCAAGGGTTCTACCCGTAAACTAAAAAAGCAGAAGGGTACCGGTACCGCGAGAGCAGGAGATATCAAGAATCCGATTTTTAGAGGGGGAGGTCGTTTGTTCGGACCTAAGCCGAGAGATTATAGCTTCAAACTTAATAAGAAATTAAAGCTGGTTGCTAAGAAATCGGTGTTATCGTCCAAAGCGGCAGAAGGTAATATTTTGGTTGTGGAAGATTTTACATTTGACGCACCAAAAACGAGGGAGTTTAATACGGTACTTCAGAATTTGGCATTGACCGGAAACAAGATTCTCTTTGTTACAACCGATCATGACAATTCCTTAAATCTAAGTGGCAGGAATGTTAAATCAGCCAAAGTAATGGAGGCCAAGAATATTAACACTTATGATGTTTTGAATGCCAAAAAATTGGTACTATCCGAAGGCAGCATTCAGCGTCTAAATAATTTACTGACTAACGCAGAATAATTAAAGTCATGGCACAAAATATATTGATCAAACCCATCATCTCTGAAAAGGCCGAGTCACTTTCAGACAAGAAGCAGCAGTATACCTTCATGGTAAACCTGAAAGCTAACAAGATTGAAATCAGAAAGGCGGTGGAGAAGATGTATAGTGTAACGGTCGCAGCAGTAAACACTATGGTGATACCAGGTAAAACAAAAAAGCGATTTACCCGGGCAGGCGTACAGACTGGAAGAGTATCACCATATAAGAAAGCCATTATCACCCTAAGCAGTGGAGAAACGATTGACTTCTTTGGGGATATTTAATTCAAATAAGATTAAACGATAAAGTACAGAGCAATGGCACTCAAAAAATTTAAACCGGTAACTCCATGTACGAGACATAGGGTAGGAAACACTTATAGTGAGGTTACCACCGACAAACCGGAAAAAGCCTTTTGGCACCCATGAAGAGTAGTGGTGGCCGAAATGCTACGGGAAAAATGACAGTGCGTAATATCGGGGGTGGTCATAAACGAAGATACCGGATCATTGATTTTAAGCGCGACAAAGAAGGGGTGCCCGGTAAAGTTAAAACCATTGAATATGATCCTAATCGATCTGCTTACATCTGCCTGATCAATTATGTAGATGGAGAGAAAAGATATATCATAGCACCTAACAAAATTAAAGTAGGAGACACAGTAGTATCGGGCCATGGTGTGCCTCCGGATATTGGCAACGCTATGTATCTGGATGAAATCCCACTGGGTGCTGACATTCACGCTATCGAGTTGAATCCCGGGAGGGGAGCAGCCCTTGCCAGAAGTGCGGGTACCTCTGCTACCTTAGTGGGCCGAGAAGGCAAATTTGTCGTTGTGAAGCTTCCTTCAGGCGAGGTCAGAAGGATTTTATCAACTTGTAAGGCAACGATTGGTAATACTTCAAATCCTGATCATGGATTGCAGGTTTATGGTAAAGCCGGTCGCAGACGTTGGATCGGTAGGAGGCCACGTGTTAGAGGGGTAGCGATGAATCCCGTGGATCACCCAATGGGAGGTGGTGAAGGACGAGCCTCAGGTGGTCATCCTCGTTCGAGAACCGGGATTATGGCTAAAGGTCAGAAGACGAGAAATACCAAAAAAGCGTCAAGCAGAATCATTATTTCTAAAAGGAAAAATAAAAACTAAGATCAATGGCTAGATCCATTAAAAAAGGTCCATACGTGCACTATTCTTTGATTGAGAAGGTAGAGAAAGCCAAAGAGAGTGGAAAGAAGAGTGTCATCAAAACCTGGTCCAGATCTTCAATGATTATACCAGATATGGTTGGAGAAACCATCGCGGTGCACAACGGAAAGACTTTTGTCCCGGTATTTGTTACTGAGAATATGGTAGGGCATAAATTAGGTGAGTTTGCACCAACCCGCAATTTCCGTGGCCACGCCGGTAACAGAAAGAAATAAGAATTTAAACAATCTATAAAACAGAAAGCTCATGGAAGCTGTGGCAAAACTTCGAAACTGTCCGATGTCGGCGAGAAAGATGAGAATGGTGGCCGAAATCATTCGAGGTAAAAAAGTGGATGATGCCCTCAATATTTTAAAGTTTACCAAGAGGGAGGCTGCTGGTTGGATGGAAAAACTGGTAGTGTCAGCGATTTCCAATTGGGAGTATAAACAAAATATGTCTGCCAATGCAGATGATCATGATTTGTTTATCAAAACCGTGTTGGTCGATGAAGCAGGAATGCTTAAGAGATTCAGACCCGCACCCCATGGCAGAGCGCACAGAATCAGAAAGCGCTCTAATCATGTGACTCTGGTCGTAGAAAATAAAATACCGCTAGAGGTAGATTTAGTCACAGGAGACGAAGAAGAATAGTCTATTCAATATAATAAAAAACTATGGGTCAAAAAACAAATCCTATTGGCAATAGACTCGGCATCATTAAGGGCTGGGAATCAAATTGGTTTGGTGGTCATGACTTTGCCGAAAAAGTAGTTGAAGACGAACGTATCAGAGTGTACCTGGTTGCTCGGGTACAGAAGGGAGGTATTGCCAGGATGATTATCGAGCGTACCCTAAAACGCATCACTGTGACCATTCACACCAGCAGACCGGGAATTATTATTGGTAAAGGTGGTACTGAAGTGGATCGTATCAAGGAAGAGTTGAAAAAACTCACAGGCAAAGACGTGCAGATCAACATCGTTGAAATACGAAAACCTGAAATTGATGCAACCATTGTGGGTGAGTCGGTAGCTAAACAAATCGAAGCCAGGATCAACTATCGCCGGGCAACCAAAATGGCGATACAGAGTACAATGAGAGCAGGTGCTGAAGGGATTAAGATCCGAATAAGTGGTCGCTTAAATGGTGCTGAAATGGCCCGCTCGGAAGAATTTAAAGAGGGCCGGATCCCATTGCATACTTTTAGAGCGGATATCGACTATGCCTTGGTTGAGGCTCAGACGGTATATGGGAAAATAGGGGTTAAGACATGGATATGTCGCGGAGAGGTATTAGGAAAACGAGATTTGTCACCCAATGTAGGAGCAGATACTCGAGAGACTGGAAAGGGAGGAAGGAAGCAGCGACCCCCAAGAAATATGAAGAATCGCTAGAAAATTGATTTGAAAGATCGTACCTTCGCCACGCTTTTTTTGGAACGGTCTTTTTGGTTCCATTTGGAGTAAAAAACTAGATTATGTTACAGCCGAAAAGGACAAAATACAGAAAACAACAAAAGGGAAGAAACAAGGGTTTAGCCTACCGTGGAAACTCTGTGTCTTTTGGCACATTTGGCTTAAAAACTATTGATGCCGGCTTTATCACAAACCGGCAAATTGAGGCGGCGAGGATCGCAATGACCCGTTTTATGAAAAGAGAGGGTAAGGTTTGGATCAGAATTTTCCCAGACAAGCCAGTGACTCGTAAGCCTCAGGAAGCAAGGATGGGTAAGGGAAAAGGAGCCCTTGATCATTTTGTGGCGGTGGTTAATCCTGGCCGCATCATGTTTGAGATTGATGGAGTTGATGAGGCTACCGGTCGTGAAGCATTGCGTTTGGCAGCTCAAAAACTACCAGTCCTGACCAAGTTTGTCAAACGAAGAGATTATCAGGAGGCATAAATCGAGTATTCTTAGAAACTAAAATAATAAGGCATCATGCCAAGTAAGAAGTCATTAGAACTTAAAGAATTTACATTAGAAGATCTGAAAAGCGAACTCAACGAAACGCAGGCTCAGTATCAGAAGATGGAATTTGACCACGCTACCAAGGGTTTGGAAAATCCATTGTCGATGCGTGAGGTAAGGCGAGATATTGCGCGTATGAAGACGGAATTGAGGAATCGGGAGGTGACAGCGATGGATGACGTCGCCTTAGCGAAAAGATCAAAAATTAGAGCACGAAGAGCAAAGGGTAAATAACATCATGAGCGAAAGAAATTTACGGAAAATCCGGGTTGGTGTAGTCACCAGCAATAAAATGGAAAAATCCATAACTGTGTCGGTTGAGCGAAGATTGCCTCACCCGATTTACGGAAAGTTTGTAAAACGTTCCAATAAATTTATGGCACATGACGAAAGTAATGAGTGCAAGGTGGGTGACATCGTGCGGATCATGGAAACAAGACCTTTGAGTAAGAATAAGCGATGGCGTTTACTCGAGATCGTAGAAAAAGCTAAGTAAAATACACCTTAATTATTTAATGTCCAGGAAGCAATGATACAGCAAGAATCAAGATTAAAAGTAGCCGACAATAGCGGAGCCAAAGAAGTGCTTTGCATCCGGGTATTGGGAGGATCAAAGCGAAGGTATGCATCGATCGGTGACAAAATTGTCGTATCAGTCAAAGAAGCTTCGCCAGGAGGAATTAAGAAAGGAACCGTTTCAAAAGCAGTCGTAGTGCGGACAAAGAAAGAGATCAGGCGGAAAGATGGCTCTTATATTCGGTTTGACGACAATGCCGTAGTACTCTTGAATCCAGCCGATGAACCGAGGGGCACCCGTATTTTTGGACCAGTAGCGCGCGAGCTGAGAGAACGTGATTATATGAGGATCATTTCCCTGGCCCCGGAAGTACTTTAATCTTAAAGCAACAGAATATCATGGCAAATAAAGGTAATATCAAACTGAAGATCAAAAAAGGTGACAAAGTAAAGGTCATCGCTGGTGCTTATAAAGGTACGGAGGGTGAAGTATTGGAGGTTCTGATTGGTAAAAATAGAGCAGTTGTTGAGAATGTAAATATTGCTAAAAAGCATGCTAAGCCGACCAATGAGCGAGCAGGAGGTATCCGGGAGATCAACAATCCGATACATATATCCAATTTGATGCTGATTGATCCAAAAAGTGGTGTTCCTACACGGGTGGGACGTCGCTTAGAAGGAGAAAAGCTAGTGCGGTATGCAAAAAATAGCGGTGAAATAATAAAGTGATGAACTATCAACCACGATTAAAAGCTTATTACAAGGAGCAAATAGTACCTAAACTGATAGAGCAGTTTTCATACAAAACTGTCATGCAGGTACCTAAACTTGTAAAAATTTGTATCAATCAGGGAGTTGGTCAGGCAACCCAGGATAAAAAATTGGCAGATCATGCATTGCAGGAAATGAGCATGATCGCCGGACAAAAAGCAGTGCCAACTATTGCCAAAAAGTCGGTCTCAAATTTTAAACTGAGAGAAGGTATGACTATTGGTAGCCGGGTTACACTGCGTCGCGATCAGATGTACGAGTTTCTTGATCGATTGATCTCTGTGGCATTGCCGAGGGTACGTGACTTTAGAGGTATCAATGATAAGAGTTTTGATGGCCGGGGTAACTATTCCCTGGGAGTAACTGAACAGATTATTTTCCCGGAGATTGATCTTGACAAAGTCAATAAGATCAGCGGTATGGATATCACATTTGTGACGACTGCAAACACAGACGCCGAAGCTATGTTTTTACTTAAGGAGATGGGCCTCCCATTTAGAAATCAAAATAATTAATTGAGAAGGAGCGGATAACATTATGGCAAGAAAATCATTAATAGCCAGAGATAAGAAAAGAGAAAAGATGGTGGCAAAATATGCCAATCTCCGGAAAAAACTCAAAGAAGAAGGACGCTGGGAAGAACTGGATAAACTTCCAAAAAACTCTTCAGCTGTTCGTCTGCACAACCGGTGCCAGCTCACTGGTCGGCCTAAGGGCTACATCCGACAATTTGGTCTTTGTCGAGTGATCTTTAGGAAGATGGCACTGGATGGAAAAATTCCGGGTATTACAAAATCTAGCTGGTAATTAAATCATTTAAAGTAAAAAAAGAGTATGGCAGCCACAGATCCAATAGCAGATTATCTTACCCGGCTTCGTAACGCATTAATGGCAGGTCACCGGATTGTAGATATTCCAAGCTCCAACTTAAAAAAGAGAATTACGGAGATCCTTTATGATCAGGGATATATTTTAAAGTATAAATTTGACGATGAAGGAGTGCAGGGCACAATTCGAATAGCACTTAAATACCAACAGGATAATCGAGTGCCGGTGATTCGTAAAATGGCGAGAATTAGTAAACCGGGGCTTCGAAAATTTGCCCGGGTTGATGAGTTGCCTCGAATTATTAATGGGCTTGGTATTGCTATTGTTTCGACCTCTAAAGGAGTGATGACCGATAAAGAAGCAAGGAAGAATAACGTAGGTGGTGAAGTACTTTGTTACGTTTACTAGCAAATAATATTACAGTAGTTTTAAAAACATCGATATGTCAAGGATAGGAAAATCAGTGATCACATTGCCAAAAGGTGTGTCTATTGATGTCTCTAAGGGAAATCTGGTCAAGATCAAAGGACCTATGGGAGAATTAATGGAACAGATAGATCCGGATATAAAGGTCAATGAGGAAGAAGGAAAGGTCACTTTAGTGAGACCTACCGAACAAAAGAGGCATAAATCGATGCACGGACTGTACAATGCGTTGGTGCGCAACATGGTTGAGGGAGTTTCAAAGGGATATACAAAAGAATTAGAGTTGGTCGGAGTCGGTTACCGTGCTGCCAATGCGGGTAACTTACTTGAGTTGGCACTGGGCTATTCACACCCGATTATGTTTTATGTGCCCGATGAAATTAAGGTGGAAGCTGTCATGGAAAAGGGAAAAAACCCTATTATTAAGCTTGGAGGAACTGACCTTCAACTATTGGGGCAAATAGCCGCCAAGATTCGGGCTTTCCGTAAACCTGAGCCATACAAAGGAAAAGGAGTTCGATTCGTTGGTGAAGAGATAAGAAGAAAGGCTGGTAAAACAGCTTCTAAATAATTTAGAAAAGAAAGTCTGTCATGTCTAGTATTAAAGTGAATAGAAGAAGAACCATCAGGTATCGAATTCGGAATAAAATTTCCGGTACCGATGTGCGTCCGAGATTGTCCGTTTTTCGTTCGAATAAAGGCATTTATTGCCAAGTGATCAATGACTTAAACGGGGTGACTTTAGCTCAGGCAAATTCACAGGAAAAGTCGGTTGACACAAAAATTAACAAAACCGAGCAGGCTAAGCAGGTTGGACAATTACTCGCTCAACGGTGCAAAGCACTCAATATTGAAAGTATCATTTTTGACCGAGGAGGTTATTTATATCATGGCCGCGTAAAAGCCCTGGCTGACGCAGCGAGAGAAGGTGGTCTTTCCTTCTAAAACAAACACTAAAATGGCTAAAGAACAATTTCAACGGGTAAAACCAGCTGATGCCGAGCTTAAGGAAAAATTGGTGTCTCTAAACCGGGTTGCCAAAGTGACAAAAGGTGGTCGGACCTTCAGTTTTGCTGCAATAATGGTAGTTGGTGATGGTGCTGGTACAGTGGGACATGGCTTGGGTAAAGCACGGGATGTTTCTGAATGTATCGCAAAAGCGGTAGATGATGCTAAGAAAAACCTGATCAAAGTACCAATATATAAAGGCACCATTCCGCACGAGCAAAAGGGTAAATACGGAGCCGGAAAAGTGTTAATTAAACCGGCATCTGATGGTACCGGCGTTATTGCGGGAGGAGCCATGCGAGCTGTGTTGGAAAGCGCCGGAGTACATAATGTACTGGCAAAATCTCAGGGATCATCCAATCCACATAACGTGGTGAAAGCTACGATTGACGCCTTAGCTAAATTGAGGAGCCCGCAGTCGATTGCTAAGCATCGGGGTATCTCTACAAAAAAACTTTTCGAAGGGTAATTTTTTTATAATAATAACGACATGAGTAAGGTTAGAATAACTCAGGTAAGAAGTGTGATTGATCAACCAAAGAGGCAAAAAGCCACTTTAGAAGCCTTGGGCTTAAAGAGAATTTCTCAGAGCCGGGAGCATGAACTTACCCCCCAGATTCGTGGGATGATCAGGAAAATTGAGCACTTGGTAAGAATAGAAGAGGTCTGACCCTATTCGGAATAAATAAAGTAATGGAGCTACATAACTTACAGCCTGCTGAAGGCGCAACCAAACAACGAAAGCGAATCGCAAGAGGTCCTGGGAGTGGTCGTGGTGGTACATCTACCAAGGGTCATAAAGGGGCAAAATCGCGTGCAGGATATAAGCGAAAAAGAGCTTTTGAAGGCGGTCAGATGCCGTTGCAGATGCGATTGCCGAAAATTGGCTTTAGGAGTCCAAATCGAGTGGAGTTTGCCAAACTAAACTTAGATCAGCTACAATCTTTTGCAGATAAGCATAATTTATCAGAAATTTCGGCTGAGATCTTAGTTGCAAAAGGTTTTGCTTCGAAAAATGATCAGATTAAAATTTTAGGTCGGGGTAAACTCGATAGAAAATTGAAAGTGTCTGTACATGCTTTCTCTGCCGCCGCCAAGCAAGCCATCGAAACTGTTGGCGGTTCAGTGGAAGTTTTATAAAATTAGAGCATGAAGAATTTCATCAACACCATTAAGAATATTTGGAAGATTAAGGAATTGCGAAATCGCATTCTCTTTACGATGGGGCTTATTGCCGTATATCGTTTCGGCTCCTTTGTGGTGCTTCCAGGTGTTGACCCTTCAGTATTAGATCGCTCAGCTAGTCAGGGCGCAACCGACTTATTGGGACTCATCAATATGTTTTCGGGAGGTTCATTCAACCGGGCTTCTGTCTTTGCATTGGGTATTATGCCCTACATCACGGCTTCGATCATTATTCAATTACTGGGCTTTGCAGTGCCCTATTTTCAGAGACTACAGCAAAAGGAAGGTGAGTCAGGCCGAAAGAAATTAAATCAAATAACTCGATTATTAACCCTGGCGATTACCCTGGTACAAGGTGGTGCTTATCTCACCTATATCCGAAGTCAGGGGGCAGTTGATCCTAGTGTACCTCAAGGTGTTTTCTGGGTGGCAAATATTATTATATTAGCAACCGGTACGATATTCGCCATGTGGTTAGGTGAAAAAATAACTGACCGTGGTATCGGTAATGGTATCTCCTTGTTGATTATGATAGGGATCATAGCCACGTTACCTCAATCTTTAATCTACGAATTTACCTCACAACTCGATAGTGGTGGTCTCTTCATCTTTATTCTTGAGATTGCCGCATTATTTGGTGTTACAGCGATTACCGTTCTGGTCATCCAGGGTATTCGAAAAATCCCTCTCCAATTTGCCAAGCGAATGATTGGCCGTGGCAACATTGGAATGCCGGTCTCTGGTGCTCGCGACTACATCCCAGTCAAAGTAGCTGCTGCCGGTGTTATGCCGATCATTTTTGCCCAGGCGATCATGTTTTTACCAGCTACTGTTGCCGGGTTTGTTGGAGGCGGGCAATCAGATCTGGCTGCCAGCACTTTGGTAAGATCTCTATCGAATCCATTTGCACTGCCTTATAACATCATCTATTTCTTCTTAGTCGTGGGATTTACTTTTGTCTACACGGCTTTGTTGGTAAACCCTCAGCAATATTCGGAGTACTTAAAACGGCAGAATGCTTTTATACCAGGGGTGAAACCGGGTAAAGCGACAGCCGATTTTATTGACGCCGTGACCACAAGGGTAACTTTACCAGGGTCGATTTTTCTAGGTCTTATTGCGATACTTCCTGCCTTGGTCAGTCTTTTCTTTAATGTAAACCAGGCCTTTGCAATGTTTTTCGGTGGTACCTCGCTGCTGATTTTAGTGGGTGTCGTCCTGGATACTTTACAACAAATTGAAAGTCATCTTCTCATGAGAAAATATGATGGCTTGGTCAAGTCAGGAAAAATTAAAGGAAGAAGTTCAATGCAGACCATTGGTTCAGATCTTTAAATGGGTTTGAACTTTCATGTGTCTAAATAACTTATAGATATACGAGAGTCCCTGCAATCAATGGCTGGGACTCTTGCATTTTAATCAAAATGATTTACTACAAGAGCACTGAAGAGATCGAATTGATCAGGCAAAGTTGTCTGATTGTGAGTGCTGCTCTTGCTCGTGTAGCAGAACTGCTAAAGCCTGGGGTCACCGGGCTGGCAATTGATGCCGCAGCTGAACAAGTAATTAGAGACCACGGTGCGGTACCCGGATTTAAAGGACACAATGGGTTTCCTGCCACACTATGTATTTCTCGAAACGAATGTGTGGTACATGGCATACCTGATGAAGTTCCCTTTCGGGAGGGAGATGTGGTTTCAGTCGATTGTGGTTCCATAAAAGACCATTTCTATGGTGATTCAGCATACACTTTTGCGATAGTTGAAGTTTCTAAAGAGATCGTACAACTATTGCAGGTCACTAATGATTCGCTCTATCTCGGTATTAGTCAGGCAATAGAAGGTAATCGGATTGGAGACATTGGCTTTGCTGTGCAAGAATATTGTGAGAGGAGAAACGGGTACGGTGTCGTCAGAGAATTGGTAGGGCATGGTATTGGAAGAAAACTTCACGAAGGTCCAGAGGTGCCTAATTATGGTCGTCGTGGTGCCGGAGCAAAATTGAAAATCGGAATGGTAATCGCCATTGAACCGATGATTAATCTCGGGGTCAAGCATGTGATGCAATCAAATGATGGCTGGACCATCTTGACCAAGGATCGGATGCCTTCAGCGCATTTCGAGCACACAGTAGCTATTGGCAAGGAGAAAGCCGATATTCTGTCTGATCATACAGCTATAGAGGTAGCGATTAAAAATAATAAGGATCTTAAGGAAATTTCAAAAAAAAATTAGATATTTGCACTCCGATTTTCGAGTATGGCCAAACAAGAGCTCATAAAACAAGATGGTACAATTGAAGAAGCCCTATCTAATGCAATGTTTAGGGTGAGGTTGGAAAATGATCATCAGATCATTGCCACCATTTCAGGAAAGATGCGCATGCACTACATTCGGATCTTGCCTGGAGATAAGGTATCAGTTGAAATGTCTCCTTATGATCTGTCACGGGGTCGAATAATTTACCGCTATAAATAGTTAAACTCATGAAAGTTCGAGCGTCTATCAAAAAGAGATCTGCAGATTGTAAGATCGTGCGTCGAAAGGGCAAATTGTATGTGATTAACAAGAAGAACCCAAAGTATAAACAAAGACAAGGTTAAACTTTAGTATATGGCAAGGATAGCAGGTGTTGATTTACCCAGATCTAAGCGTGGAGTTATAGGTCTGACTTATATTTTTGGTATTGGAAGATCTAGAGCAAGGGAGATTCTCACAAAGGCCGGGATTGATGAAGATACCAAAGTGGAGGCATGGACGGATGACAATGTCCGGGAGATTTCAACGATTATTCAGGAGGAACATAAGGTCGAAGGAGAGCTACGTTCAGAAGTCCAGTTGAATATAAAACGATTGATGGACATTGCTTGCTATCGTGGGTTGAGACATCGAAAGGGCTTGCCCGTTAGAGGACAGAGAACACGTACCAATGCACGAACAAGAAAGGGCAGGAGAAAGACCGTGGCCAATAAAAAGAAAGTAACTAAATAAACAATAAGGACCCTTCGGGACTCGATCATTTACAATAGAGTAAACGTATGGCAAAAGCGAAGAAAAAAAGAAAAGTCAAAGTTGATTCGGAAGGGATGGTATATATCCAGGCCACGTTCAACAACATCATCATTTCGTTGACTAACAGGCAAGGACAGGTGGTATCTTGGGCATCTGCTGGTAAGGCTGGATTTAAAGGATCCAAGAAGAATACACCTTACGCGGCCCAAATGGCAGCTAATGATGCTGCGCGAGTTGCTTATGACGCGGGTATGAGAGTTGCCGAAGTCTTTGTAAAAGGTCCAGGATCGGGAAGAGAAGCCGCAATTCGGGCCATTGATGGTGCAGGTATCAAAGTTAGGAGAATACAAGATGTGACGCCGATACCACACAATGGCTGCAGACCACCTAAGAGAAGAAGAGTTTAACTGAACAAATTCGACGACAGTCGCTGTAAAATAAGCATTTTAAACTATGGCAAGATATACAGGGCCCAAAACCAAGAAATCAAGAGCTTTTGGTCAATCCATTTTTGGTTACGATAAGGCTTTTGAACGCAGAAAATTCGGACCAGGAGAGCATGGTAATAAACGTAAGAAAAGGCAGCGCTCTGACTATGCAGTCCAGCTAATGGAAAAGCAAAAGCTAAGTATACCTACGGTGTCTTAGAACGTCAGTTTAGAAATCTCTTTGATAAAGCCAGTCGCAAAGGAGGGGTAACCGGTGAAGTACTTTTTCAGCTTCTCGAATCCAGACTTGACAATACAGTCTTTCGTATGGGTATTGCTTCTACACGTCGGGCTGCACGGCAACTTGTATCCCATAAACATATTATGGTGAATGGTGTTGTAACCAACGTGGCTTCCTGCTTACTTAGACCTGGAGATATTGTGTCAGTTCGGAAATAAATCTCAGGGTATGGAGGTCATTCGTGACCAAGTAAATTCTAAATCCGATTCCCGAAAATATCCCTGGTTGGAATTTAATGGCGAGCGGATGGAAGGCCGATTCTTGGAGTATCCAACCAGAGAACAAGTACCTGAAAATATAAATGAGCAGCTGATCGTCGAATTGTATTCTAAGTAATACATGGCTTCAGCCAGATTTTAAAATTTTTCCAATTTCTTTCTTATCAGTTTGAATCATCATGAGTATTCTAAATTTTCAAAAACCCTAATAAAATACTCCTTCAAAAATCGGACGATTTCGAAGGCATTTTTGAATTTAAGCCATTAGAACCTGGATTCGGCCAAACGATAGGAAATTCACTCCGTCGAAT
Source organism: Saprospiraceae bacterium (assembly GCA_016711125.1). Classification (GTDB taxonomy): domain Bacteria; phylum Bacteroidota; class Bacteroidia; order Chitinophagales; family Saprospiraceae; genus JABDMH01. The sequence goes on from JADJTQ010000014.1 coordinate 93,230, forward strand.
TCTTCTCTCTTCCCGGAAGGTCATGCAATTTCGGCCGTCAGGGTGGCTGGTATTGATCACGAGTTTTCAACCATCAAAGGGGTCATGGAAGATGTCGTTGACATTATTCTAAATATCAAGCAGATACGTTTAAAGCCGGTAATTACTGATGGTGACCTGAGTGAAGAAAAAATCTATATCACCCTGCGGGGTAAGTCTGAGTTTAAAGCAAGCGATATTGAGGAGCACACTAACATCTTTAAAGTGATGAATCCCGACCTCCATATCTGTTTTATGGACACCTCGGTAAACCTGGAGATGGAATTTACCGTCACCAAAGGCCGCGGTTATTTGCCAGCTGATGACAATTTGCCAAAAGATGCTCCGATCGGAGTGATACCTGTTGATGCGATTTATACACCTATCAAAAATGTATCATACCAGATCGAGAACACCAGGGTGGGGCAACAAACAGACTATGAAAGACTGACGATTACCGTCAAAACAGATGGAACTATACATCCCGAAGAAGCAATTAAAGAGGCGTCAAGAATATTAATTCAACACCTCATTTTGATCACGGATGAGAATATAACGTTTGATGATGCAACCCGTAGTGAAGATACGGTTGTTGATGAGCACATCTTACACATGAGAAAGTTGCTAAAGACTTCTCTCGAAGACCTCGACCTTTCGGTTCGTGCATACAATTGTCTGAAGGCTGCTAAAATCAATTCTTTAGGTGAGCTTGTGCAGTATGAAATGCATGAACTCCTTAAGTTCAGAAATTTCGGGAAGAAATCACTGGTCGAAATTGAAGAACTTCTCGCGATCAAAGGCTTGACCTTTGGAATGGATCTTGCACCTTATCAATTGGATCAAGATTAATTTTTCACTAGATGTAATAACCTGGTTGAGTTTGGCTCCTGGGTGTTGCGAAGATTATAATTCTAAATCAATATGAGACACGGAAAAAAGTTTAATCATCTTGGTCGTAAAAAGGGCCATCGAAGAGCACTTTTAGCCAACCTGGCAATTGCTTTGATCGAACATAAACGTATCAACACAACTTTGGCTAAGGCAAAAGCGCTTAAGTTGTATGTCGAGCCCTTAATCACCAAGTCAAAAGACAACTCAACACACTCCAGAAGAGTCGTGTTTTCGTATCTGCAGAATAAGGAAGCTCTGAAAGAATTATTTGGCCCGGTTTCAGCCGCAGTCGGCGAAAGACCAGGTGGTTATACTCGGGCAATCCGTACGGGATTTCGTCCCGGTGATGCATCTGAAATGGCTCTGATAGAGCTGGTCGATTTTAATACAATATATACCACCGCCAAAGGTGAAAGCAAAAGCAAAAAACGCCGTACCCGAAGAGGTGGCAGTAAAGGTTCTGGTGAAGCGGTTGCTGCGGTTGCAGCGATTGCCACTACTGCTGCAACAGCGGCCGTTGCTGAGGCTACTGCTTCGGAGGAAGAAGAATAGGAAATTCTATTCTATACCAGGTGGTTTTAAAAAAAAGGGAAGGGTTCGTTATCGAGCCCTTTTTTTTATCAAAATCTAATGTGAGCTGTTTCAGACGATAGCCAATTACAGATTAGTTCTATATTTGCACGAGTTTGTACCAACCTATTTCAATGAATATCCAATCTGATCAGAATGCCATCTTAATGTTGGAAGATGGAACCGTATTTTATGGCAAAGCTGCTGGTAAAATTGGGACTACAACCGGTGAAATATGCTTTAATACTGGCATGACCGGTTATCAGGAGATTTTTACCGATCCGTCTTATTTTGGCCAAATATTGGTTGCCACCAATGCGCACATAGGCAATTATGGCACGAAAGCCAGTGATACGGAATCTGCGGGTATTAAAATCTCAGGTTTTGTCTGTAAGAACTTTTCCAACGCTTATAGTCGACCGATGGCTGATCAAGCGATTCAGGATTATTTCGAAAGCGAAGAGCTTGTGGCCATTTCCAGCGTCGACACACGTGCCATCGTGCAACACATACGTGATAAGGGAGCCATGAATGCAATCATCTCATCAGAGATTTTAGATGAAGAAGTACTTAGGGCGAAGTTGAGTAAAGTACCTTCGATGCACGGACTAGAGCTTGCCAGTAAAGTAAGCACCAAAGAAGCCTATTTTGTAGGGGATGAAAATGCTGAGTTTCGAGTTGCTGTCTTCGACTATGGAGTAAAGAAAAGTATTCTCAAGTGTCTTACGATGCGAGGTTGTTACTTGAAAGTTTTTCCTGCAAAGACAAGTTTTGAGGAGGCCGAAGCATGGGACCCCGATGGTTACTTTTTATCCAACGGTCCTGGTGATCCAGCTCCGATGGACTATGCAGTGGAGAGCACCCGGAAAATATTACAAGCCAAAAAACCACTTTTTGGAATCTGTCTTGGACATCAGATTTTAGCTCAGGCTGCCGGAGTCTCGACCTACAAGATGCACCATGGTCACCGGGGTATCAATCATCCGGTCAAAAACTTAGCCACTGGACGATGTGAGATCACCAGCCAAAACCATGGCTTTGGGGTGTCTTATGATCAACTTAAGGCCAAAGAAGATCAAATTAAAATCACCCACGTGAATCTGAATGATCAAACGATAGAAGGTATTCATCTTAAGGACTATCCCGCTTTTTCAGTACAGTATCATCCGGAGGCGAGTCCTGGTCCACATGATGCCCGGTATCTTTTTAATCAATTTCTAGAGTTAATCAAATCAACCAAACAACAATCTATATTGAAATGAGCAGTATAATAGATATCCGATCCAGAGAAATTCTTGATTCCCGTGGTAATCCAACCGTGGAAGTTGAGGTGCTGACCGAAGAAGGAGCAGTTGGGAGAGCAGCAGTCCCATCAGGAGCCAGTACTGGCAAGTACGAGGCCGTAGAATTAAGGGATGGTGATAAAGATCGGTTTTTAGGTAAAGGAGTACTCAATGCTTGCCGAAACATCGAAGACACCATTATGGAGGCTCTGGTAGGAGAGGAGGTAAGTGATCAGGTATATCTCGATAAAATTATGATCGAGCTCGATGGCACTGAGAATAAGTCAAAACTGGGCGCCAATGCCATTTTGGGGGTTAGCCTGGCTTGTGCTAAAGCAGCTGCAATGGAAGCTGGATTACCACTGTACCGGTATTTGGGAGGAGTCAATGCTCATGTACTGCCTGTACCAATGATGAATATTCTGAATGGTGGTTCTCACGCAGACAATAGTATTGATTTTCAGGAGTTTATGATTATGCCGATCGGGGCGGAGCGCTTTTCTGAAGGACTTCGAATGGGTGTCGAGATATTTCATAATCTGAAGAAAGTGCTTTCGAAGATGGGCCATTCCACCAATGTTGGAGATGAAGGAGGCTTTGCACCTAATCTGGCTTCCAATCAAGAAGCCATCGAAACAGTCTTGAGAGCCATTGAGGCTGCAGGCTATCGTCCAGGTGAAGATGTTATGATTGCCATGGATGCAGCTGCATCTGAGTTTTATGACGAAGAAGCTGCAGTTTATCATTTTCACCAGTCTACTGGTGATAAGCTGACAAGTGATCAAATGGTAAGTTATTGGAAAGATTGGACTAGCAAATTTCCCATACTTTCCATTGAAGATGGCCTGCACGAGGATGATTGGTCCGGTTGGCAAAAACTCACGGCTACGATCGGCAGTAAAGTGCAATTGGTTGGTGACGACCTTTTTGTAACTAATACCAAGAGGCTTCAAAAAGGGATTGATATGGATGCGGCCAATTCGATTTTAATCAAGGTAAATCAGATTGGATCTCTCTCCGAAACTATTGATGCCGTCAACCTTGCCACCCGCAATGCCATGACAAGCATCATTAGTCATCGTTCAGGCGAAACGGAAGATGTTACGATCGCTGATCTATGTGTTGCCCTTAATACCGGACAGATCAAGACCGGTTCTGCATCCAGATCAGACAGAGTCGCCAAGTACAACCAACTATTGCGTATCGAAGAAGAACTTGGCGAGTGTGGGGTTTATCCAGGTAAAGCACTATTGGGTTAATAACATAATACAAATAATTGTTATATTTAAGTGCTCAATAATCAGTTATGAAGACTAGATTTCAATTTAAGATGAGCCCAAAAATGGTCAGGGCTTCCAAGCTTTTACTAAACAAATATCTTTTTGCTACCACCATCTTCATTGTCTGGATTTGTTTTTTTGACAGAAATGCATTTGTGACTCAATGGAGTCTCGGTCGAACGATCAACAAACTTGAAGATGAGAAGGTATTTCTGATCAGAGAGAGCGAGGCCACTCGTCTGCTTCAACAAGACATTATCGCCAATAAAGAAAAATATGCCCGGGAGAAATACTTCATGAAAAGACCGGGCGAGCAAGTGTTTATTATCGAATAAAAAGAACTCAACAAACTCATGTCTGTACTGGTTAACAAAAACTCAAGGATTATTGTACAAGGATTTACCGGTACTGAAGGTACCTTTCATGCCGGACAAATGATAGAATACGGAACCAATGTGGTGGGAGGTGTCACTCCGGGTAAAGGAGGTCAGACTCATCTCAGTAGGCCGGTATTTAATACTGTGGCCGAAGCCGTGGCCCAAGTGGGTGCAGATACCTCCCTGATTTTTGTTCCACCAGCCTTTGCAGCGGATGCCATTATGGAGGCTGCTGAAGCGGGTATTAAGGTGGTCATTTGTATTACCGAAGGGATACCGGTGCAAGATATGATCAAGGCAAAAGCTTATTTGGCAGGTAAAGACACCAGACTGGTTGGCCCTAACTGCCCGGGTGTAATTACTCCTGATGAAGCGAAAGTAGGTATTATGCCAGGCTTCATCCACCGAAAAGGCACTATTGGTATTGTATCACGTTCAGGTACGCTTACCTACGAGGCGGTTGATCAGGTCAGCCGGGTTGGTCTCGGCCAATCGACTTGCATCGGAATTGGAGGAGACCCCATCGTCGGTACGACGACCAAGGAAGCGGTAGAACTACTCATGAATGATCCTGAGACAGAAGGCATTGTCATGATCGGAGAAATTGGAGGTGGTATGGAGGCAGAAGCTGCTCGGTGGATCAAAAAACACGGTACAAAACCGGTGGTAGGGTTTATAGCTGGCCAGACAGCACCAAAAGGCCGAAAGATGGGCCATGCCGGAGCGATCATTGGCGGAAAAGATGACACAGCGGAGGCGAAAATGAAGATCATGGCCGAATGTGGTATCCATGTTGTACAAAGCCCTGCCGAAATCGGTAAAACAATGGCAGCGGTATTAAAAAAATAGAGCAACCGGTCTTGATGCCAAATTGATTCTGAAGGAAAACCTTAAATGTTGACCCACGTTGCTCTCTAAGCTGTTATCTGCCTAGAAATCGAGTCAGTATGTAATCAAAGCAATTTAGATTGCGGTTACTGCAGTTTATAATTGAAAATACAAACCATCCTTTCATACTTCAAGAGCCTGACGATAAGGATAATCATTGTCAAAGTTCTTTAGTAAAGGCAGCTCGAAATAAAAGCGGGTTCCAACTCCTTCTTCGGTCTCAAAATAGATCCTGCCACCAAATGATTCGACAATGTTTTTCGAGATGGCCAATCCCAGACCGGTACCGGAGGTCTTGGTTGTAAAATTTGGATAAAATACTTTTTCCCGCATTTCACGGCTGATACCCTTGCCATTGTCATTAACCTGGATGATGGCCCGGTCTCCCTGCTTTTCCAGCCGGATATCTATAACACCCCTACGGCTACCAGGGATCGCCTGAATCGCATTCTTTATCAGATTATTAAGGACTCTAAGGAGATGGCTTTTGTCAGCATTGACATAGATTTCGTCTATCGGTACATACAGATTAAAATCCATGTCATCTCGTTTCTTAAACAGATCATGCACCGATGCCACCAGGTCGTTTAAGGTAATCCTTTCGTACTGCGGCTTTGGCATTTTTGCAAACGTTGAAAACTCAGCCGCAATTCTTGATAGGTTGTCAATCTGCTCGATAAGCGTCATACCAACTCTTTGTACCAGCTGCCTCGACTCAATGGGATCGGCATTTTGCATGGCATGTTGGAGATGTTGAATGCTGAGTCTCATCGGAGTAAGTGGGTTTTTGATTTCGTGTGCTACTTGTTTGGCCATTTCCCGCCAGGCAACTTCTCTTTCGGTCAGTGCTAGTAAGTCGGCACTCTCATCCAGTTTTACAATCATTTGATTATACTCCTGGATAAGTAGACCCAGTTCATCCTTTGCTTTCCATTCAATGGGCTCGTTTGATTTTCCCAGTTTGAACTCCTTCAATTTTTGTCCCAGTACGGTCATCGGCCGGGTTATACTATTGGCAACCGCCAGGGTAAAAGCACCGGCTATAAGTAGGAGAAAGACGTAGACATTTAATAATGCGCCCATAAAATCCTTCACACTATTTTCTGCTTCTGTATGGCCAGGATAAAAAGGGAGGCCGGCAAAACCCAATAATCGGTTGTCTTCAGAAACCAGAGAAAAGAATGCTGTGCGATAATTGGTGATAGGATCACTCTCGTCTGGATAGATAAAAATCGATTCACCTCCTTTTCGAAGTGCCATCAGGGGAGGTACATTCATCCGGTCTTTTAATATCACCACCGCTACCGCTTCTGAATCAGAACTATGAACCAGCAATCCTTTTTGATCGAAGAATTGAATATGGTTATTGTACTTGATCGCCAGACTCTGCACCATAGTATTAAAAAGAGAGTCGGTAGTCGAAATACTATCACTATGCAGATCATTTTGGATCTCATATTGCAGTGATGAGGCCGTTTGGGTTAATTTATCTTTGTAACCTTTTTCGGCGGTGGTTCGAAAATAAAAGACGGTGACAATCCCAATAATAATAAAGGATAAAATAATAAGTGTAAGTACCGAGACCTGAATTTTGTTTCTTAAAGAAATCTGATTGGAAAGAGTAAAATTAAACTCCTCCGGTAAATAGGGAATAATGGAATTTACGATGAGTAGAATAAAAATGATAATAACGATGATTACAAAAGATAGGAAAAGAGTGAAACTGGTTTTATCAGGCCGGTGAGTTTACGACCGATAATTGTAATATAACGACCGTTATTGTAAATTAATTCAGATCGGCCGCCTAGATAATTTAGAATGGTTTTACCAATCAAAGGGGCCTCCTGATCAAAAACCATTTTAAATTCGGAGAGACTTCTTTCTATACATCGATTGTCTTTATAAATAGCATATTCATAATTGGTGAATTCGGGTATGTTTTTAAAGCTAGTAGTGGGTACAAATTCCGGTAGTGGATTGTAGGGATTACTTTTCTTTTTTTGAATACTGGTCAGTACCCGGATGCCTTCACTCCCATCGATAGTAAGCAGGTAGTGGTCAAGTCCATCATTTCGTTGATAAATGGTATAGTCATTATATTCGAGCTCCTTACTGTCTTTTAATTCGCCCGCCCGGGGAAAATTTAAGTCGTAGTGCTTATTGAGATAACTTGTAGATACATTGTGATAGGTTGAGGTTATGACATCTCGTACATCTTGCCAGGTTTCTACGTGGTGTAATGGTTCCTTGATTGCTTTAATTAATGCGATCATTTCATCGAATGCTACGGTGTCAACTGCTTCAGTGAGCAGCTTGGCAATGCGGGTTCGCTGAGAGATATCTTTATCGCGATTATATTTAAACATCAATATGGACGAAAATCCTGACAAGACTACGAGCCAAAGGACGATCCAGGTAAAATTGGGAGTTTTTACTTCAAGAAAAATATCGAGTAAAAGAATAAAAATACTGACCACGATTGCATATTGGAAAAATGGGATCGATGGACTAAGCCAATGTGCTATCGGAAGAGAAACCAAAACTGCCAAGACGCCGGCAAATGTTTTGGGTTTTATCGCAAGACGAAAATCCTGAATAACGGAAATAATCTTCGCAGACCAGACAAAAAAGCTAAATAAGGTGAGTATAATGCCGACCAATGCTAATATACTGATGCGATCCAGATTAAAGACACTTTCAAAGTTGAAGTCAATTTGAGTTTCTTGAATAAGTGCCTCACAGAATTTTGCTAAACCGATCATACCTAGACCGATAAGCAGGTAGCCGACAAATGAAATCACTGCCTTATTGGTCGATTTCAAATTGTTGAGCTTGCTTAAATCAAGATTATTGATCATGAATACTGAAATCCACAGCAGTAACACCACATTGATTAGAATATTACCTAATGAATTGGAAAATGCCGGGGAGGTGATGATTGGACTAAAAACCGATAAGACACTAAATTGCTCGGTAAAGTCAAACAGATAGGAAACCAGCCGGATACCAATCGTAGTAAAAAGGAAAAAGCCGATGGAAGACCACAGTCCTATTTTGTCCTTTACAAGATAGGCGATCCGTTGTATTAAAATCGCAAGTGCAAGAAAGGCCACAATATACATCAACAATAAAATGCGGACCTCTTTGCTTGTAAGCTTATTCAGGTTGCTATTGGCGATATAGATAAAATCATCCCCTTTGCCCGTGATGATGGGGATACCTGGAGTGGTAGATAATTGTAGACCAGACGGTAAGTTTTTGTCGATATGTTCATATGGATCAGCCGCACTGCCTAACCTAACCGGGATGCATGCCAGCAATCGATAGTCTTGTTGGCCTATCTTTTTATCATAAAGTAATGTTCGGTAAAGATCCTGGTGAATTATATAGTAAGGATTTTTAAAATTGAAGGAATGCAGTGCGGGTTGAGGTGCTTTATCATTGGTCCAGAAAACGAGTTTATTAGCTTGGTCGTAGATGAAGATCGTGTAGACTTTGTCGACCAGCTCAGCGGCCTTTTCAATATTCCTGGTTTCTATGACATCGTTGTCGTAAAGCTTTATGGTCGACTGGAGAAAAGAAGCATCATTGACAATATCACTGATTTCAGCTTCGGTTTTTGAAAGGTAGGTTTCAAATTTGGCTCTCGCCATATCGAGTGAATTACGCTGATAAAAGGAATAATGGGTATAACCGGCAGCTATAAGCATGAGAGCTGTCAGTATCCAAAATAGCAGCGTATTTCTGAATTCGTTGATAACTTCTTGTTTTTTTTACTTCAACATATTAAACAAATTTATTATTTATAATCCGATTCATGTGGATTTCTGATCTTTATTTACGGGTTTTCTCTTCTTCAGTGGTCCAACTCATTGGTCAGTCAAGTTTTTTTTGTGATCTACAATTGGTCAGATCGCAAAAGGTGGACTATTTTATCGGAATCTTACGACAATCTGAATTGTTTAATACCTTTGGAATGACGTATGGAGCTCTATCGCTCTATGAATGGGTCTCTGATCTAACATAGGGAGGAAAATCCGGACAACGTAGAGCACCACACCATCTAACGGATGGGGCCTCGGTAAGAGGTACAGAAAGTGTCGCAGAAAATTACCGCCCCGAGTAAGTCGGGGTAAGGGTGAAAATGTGCGGTAAGAGCGCACGCGAAGATAAGGTAACTTGTTTTCGGGATAAACCTTGTGGGTTGAAATGCCATGTATATTCCGGGCTGCCAGTTTCGGCAGGTTGAGTGGCTCGCTCAACTGTTTGAAAAAACAATCGGAAGGGGTAGGCAGCTAGATCATTATTGTGAAGTAATGACCAGATAAATGATAGGGACTCGGGGTAAAATCTGAGCTACAGAATCCGGTTTATATCCATACGTTTTATTAATTCCGCAAATTGGATTTTGAGACAAATTGCGAGAAAAAGAAAAGACCTGATAGGACAATCTATCAGGTCTTTCTATATTTTGTCAACACAAATCTTCGCCTTAGTTATTTAGGAGTGGTTGCCATGTCGACCGCACTAAAATCAAATAACAGCGAAAAACGCAGGGTTTTGTCCAAAGGATTACTTACTTGGGTGGTCTGCCCGCCGGTGCTGATCAGATATGACATATTGATCCCAAAGACATGGTATTTCAAGCCAAGACCTAAGGTGAGGTACTTTCTGGCACCTTTCAGACGGTGTTCGCTAAAATACCCGGCTCTCAGAGCAAATTGTTGGTCATACCAATATTCGGCTCCGAGTGAGTAGGTTAGTTCCTGCAATTCTTCACTAAAACCTCCGGGTGCATCCGACCAGGAGCTGACCACCGACTTGAAAAGTGATTGCTCCCGGTAGTCTGCAATCCCATTTTGTGGATCTACATCAACTGGATCATGTTGGGGAGTAGGTACCATTAGTTTGTTGACGTCTCCGGTCAAGGTCAATTGATTGTATTCATCCAAATCAAATTCCCAGGCTGCACCAAATCCAAAGTTGACCGGTAGATAGTCATTGGAGACTTTTGTGTACGAAATTTTTGACCCAAGATTAGATAGTGCAAGGCCAAAATTCAATTGGCTTCTTTCCAGTGGAAGCTGGTAATAAAGCGAGATGTCAGCAGCTCCGGCTACTCCCGCATTAATGTCAACACCACCCACCTGCTGGTCTGCTGCAAGATTGGAGTAAATAAACTTCCCATTGACCCCTACGCTGAAATTTTCGCCTAATTTTCGGGCAAATCCTACTGCCAATTCAAACTCGTTGGGTCTGCCATTACCTATTGGCTGCCCATTTTCATCGGTAAATTGGATATCACCCAGCGAAAAATAGCGCAAACTAAATCCGAGAGAGGACAAGTCATCAACTCGTTTGTATCCTGACAGATAAGCCAGATAGACATCTTGTAAACCCAACGATCGTAGCCAGGGTGAGTACGTGGCCGACAAGGCAAAATCATTTTCAGCAAAAGCCAATTTGGAGGAATTGATATGCATACTGTTGGCATCGGGAGAGATGGCAACTCCGGCATCGCCCATGGCCCCGGTACGGGCATCTGGAGTAATCCTTAAGAAAGGTACTGCGGTGGGAATTCCATTGGAGCAGGGACCACCACTCTTTCCGGTATATCTTCCACTACCTGGTGGAGATTCGATACATTGTCCTGATGCCTGGTTGGCTAAGAATAGAATAGATGAAAAGATGAAGGTAGGTATCAGTGTGTGTCGCATAGCAGTATCGAGATTATAACCTCTTAACTAGTACGTAAAATGGATGCGATTATTTCGGTGATTCCTGTTAAAGTCTGGTCACTAAAGTGCCATCCAATTCATTCGATCTGAGCGGCAGCTTCCTTTCGCTTTAATTCGGGGTCGGCGCATTGTCGACAGCACTGAAATCAAACAAGAGCGAAAAACGTAAAGTTTTGTCCAATGGATTACTGGCCAACGTAGTCTGCCCACCGGTGCTGATCAGATATGACATATTGATCCCAAAAACATTGTATTTCAAACCCAGACCTAAGGTGAGGTACTTTCTGGCACCTTTCAGACGGTGTTCGCTAAAATATCCGGCTCTCAACGCAAACTGCTGGTCATACCAGTACTCAGCACCAAGCGAATAAGTTAGTTCTTTTAGCTCCTCACTAAAACCTCCCGGTGCATCAGACCATGAACTAGTCACTGATTTGAATAGCGATTGCTCACGGTAGTCGTTAATACTGTTTTGGGGATCTACATCTACAAAATCATGTTGAGGTGTGGGTACCATTAATTTGTTAATGTCTCCTGTGAGCGTCAATTTATTGTATTCATCCAAGTCAAATTCCCAGGCTGCACCAAAGCCAAAATTAGCCGGCAGATAATCGTTGGTAACCTTAGTATAAGATATTTTAGAGCCCAAATTAGATAAGGCCAGCCCAAAATTCAACTCACTACTTTCCAGCGGAAGACGGTAATAAAGGGAGATGTCAGCAGCACCCGCCACACCCGCATTAATGTCAATACCACCTACCTGCTGGTCTGCCGCAAGATTGGAGTAGATAAACTTTCCGTTTACCCCTACGCTGAAATTCTCGCCTAATTTTCGGGCAAATCCCACCGCCAATTCAAACTCGTTGGGTCTGCCGTTGCCTATCGGCTGCCCATTTTCATCGGTAAATTGGATATCACCCAACGAAAAATAGCGCAAACTGAATCCGAGAGCCGACAAGTCATCGATTCGTTTGTATCCTGCTAGATATGCCAGGTATACATCTTGCAATCCCAATGATCGCAGCCACGGTGAGTAGGTGGCCGATAAAGCAAAATCATTTTCGACAAAAGCCAATTTGGACGAATTGATATGCATGCTGTTGGCATCAGGCGAAATAGCTACTCCCGCATCACCCATGGCCCCGGTACGGGCATCTGGAGTTATCCTTAAAAAAGGTACTGCGGTAGGAATTGCATTTGCGCATGGGCCACCATCAAGGCCGATATATCTTCCACTACCTAAGGGAGATTCGATACATTGTCCGGATGACTGCTGGGCAACGAATAGAGCACAAGAAAAGATGAGGGTAAGTAGTAGTGTTCGTCGCATGTAGAGTTATAAGATCTTTATTAGAATGAAAATGAACGCAATTATAACGATACTCTCTGATTTTTAGTTTATAACCACCGTATCAGCGCAAAATTACCAATTTCTGGAGGTTACTGGTATTCTTTAAGCTGCGTCCACGGGCATCCTCGGTAGTCACGGTGACCCGGTATATATAAATACCGTTACCCAGCGGATCACCAAATTCATCCCGCCCATCCCATTGCACGTCTCTCGAAAGAAACCCTGAGGCTTTGACCATTTGCTCCAGTACCTTAACGATGCGCCCCGATGGAGTAAGAATCTCCACTCTGATGTCAAGATCCAGGTTCTGCAACTGGTGCTCAAACTGAAAGGAAGTATTGGTCGAAAACGGGTTGGGATAATTGAGTACATGCCTCAAACCACTTTCGGCCTCATCGACAACTACAAATTCCACCAGCGATTCACTGGAATTGTTTGCAATATCCCATGCCTTGACCACCAAAGTGTGAGGTCCTAGTGCCAGACTCGAGAGTGGGTAGTTAACGGTACCCTTAGTGTAGTCGTCTTGTGCCGATTCGTAAAATTCATTGAGGAGTAAAGTACCCTGCAAATTTTGATCAATGATGGCGGTGAGATCATGCCCGATACTATTACCAATGACATTGATGCCATTTTGATCTGCAAGTTTGACTAACAAAACGGGGTTTTTGTCAGTAATCCCGCCATAGACGAAATTTTCATCATTCATGTAAATCTCGATTTCAGGACCGGTTTTATCGTCGACGCCCTGGCTGTTGGTACCTCCAACCATGATCTTATCAAATGAGCCTCCCGCATCGACCGGAGTACCATCTTCCGCATAATAACTGACTTTTCCAGACCCGTAGGCATAGTTGATGTCTTTAGGCACTACAAAAGAAAATTTAAAACGACCGCCATTTACACTGGCGAGGCCTTTAAAAATGACGCTCTTTTGCAGATCAAACGATCGTTCACTACTGCCCTTATCCTGAGCAAGCGTTTTGAGCGATACTGCTTTGTCAAAAATCGTAGGATATATTTTTCCATTAAAACCCGATACAAGATTGCCAAACGGATCAACGATCTCTCCTTCAATTTCGATTTTGCTTAAAGCCTTGAGGGTGTCAAGATTGATATCGTCAATTGTTTTTCCATTAATTTTCACTGTGCGGGCACTATATCCCGGAATGGCCAGACGAAGAGCCGGATCACCGAGCAGGGTAAACTTCCGGCCATTGGTGCCTGAGGTGTCAGCAGCATTGGCATTTTTACTGTTGACCAATATCTCGCCGATAGTGGGCATCTTGCCATCAACCGGTTCAAAAAGATGATCGAATACCGATTTGGTAAGGCGTTCATTGGAGTTTGCATAAACCGCTCTCACCGTGGTAAAAAGTGCAATCGATCCTCCGGTCGGATGGGTGATCGTATATTCACCGGCAGAAATTCTTCGGGGATCATCATATCCTGCAAATGAACAGGTGGCAGTTATTAGTAGCGGAAGGCGATCCAGGTTGTTCCATTTGTCAATATCTTCTCTTTGCAGCACCCGCTCCTGAGCCCATCCATTGGCTCCACCGTGACCGATATAATTGACAACGAGTTGCCCTTTAAACAGATTTTGGGTCAGCGCTTCCTTTGCCTTAAAATTGAAAACCCCTCCGGGAGTGTTTTCTTGTTCATAGGCATCAAAATAGATTTTGTTGATGTTGAAAACAGGATGTAGCGATTTTATTTTTTCAGCAATTTGGTCAGCACTCTCCAGATGGCGGTTGCTGTCTTCATCGTCGGCGACAAATAGAAGATTTACCCTCCAATCTCCCAGGTATCTCTGATCAGTCTCGTAATCTATGACCTTTTTTACCACGATATTGGCTTCGTCAATAGTCCGTACCGGCATCCGGCCCACTGCAATATCAAGAGCTCCGCGCCAATTGCCTCCTTCATGATCATCAAGCAATGCATAATAATCGTCAGATGGAAAAGACTCTATCGGATGCAATGATCGCTCAGTCTCAAAAACAGGTATAAATGACTCATCGGGTAGATCCTGATATATGTGCCGGTAGTCAAAGGATCCGTCGCCAAACAGCAACAAATAGCGAAAGTTGTCATATTTCTTATGCAGAAATCGCGCAAAATCGCGAATTGCAGATGGATCCGTTTTACCGGAAGAAAACTCGTTAAAAACCTGATCTATCGAGACACTGGCAATTCTAAATCTATTGAAACTCTGTCGATGTGCCACCAACTTGTCAACCGCTTCTTTAAAGGCCGGGTGATAAATGACCACATAGTCCACATTATCAATAGCATGCAGATTTTGATTCTCAATTTTACCAATGGCTTCCGCACTCAAAGTCCTTGTTTCGCTAAAAGCTATAAAGGTTGATTGTTTTTGCTGCAAGGTTCCAAAAGTAACGACATTGTCGTTTTTTTCAATCTCCTGCATTTTGGGTAATAAAGGCTCAGTGATATTCCAGATCTGCAACGATTGATTGTTGCCTTGCAAACTATATCGGCAATTCTGACCAATCGGTGCCCGGAGATCCGAAAAAAATCAACTGCTCGTTGCTAAAATTGAGATGAGCCCGGAAGTTAAACTCCAAAAAGTCCAGCCAACCTTCATTGTTATTTCCGAGACTTGGATAGTTGATCTTTACGCTAGGATTATTGGAATTAAGAAGAAAAGAATCATTTTTAATCGTTCCAAATTTAGCGTAGTCTCTCTCAATCTCAAAAACTTCCGTAGAGGAAATTCTGGTTTCAAGCGTGCTACTGCCTACATTGAGAGATACCATCGATTGCGTGCTTGACCGCCCTAAAAACTGCATGTTTGCGTAGACATAGTCAGTCAAAATGACCTGACTAAAATCAAATGAAGTGGAAAAATCTTTACTTCTCTCGGTCTTAAATTGTTCACCCACCCAGAGTCTTCCCGAACCCTGTAGATTGGCGTTTGCAGCAAGATGAAGTAGGTTATGTTGATCTAATTGGTGGTGTTGGCGAGCACTATAACTACTGGTACTGTAAGTGGTTGCAACTTCCGAAGGAGCATTTTCAATGCGCTTACCATTATTTTGCCCTATTTTGAGGAAATAGTAATTTTCATCTTCATAGGGATTTTCTTCCCGGTGATAGGTCTTTGAAAGTTCATTGTAGAACCATTGATCACTGCCTGCCCCATAAAAAAGAATATAATCGCTCCGGTCAAACTTGCCATCAGTTTCTCCTGTGACAATCACAGCCAGTTCAAACAGGTCTTCGACTCTTTTGACATCATTTGGCTCGGGTAAGAAACCTCCACCATGGCCCAAAAGTTGTATTTTTCGAGGATCAATTGTGGTTGGATTGATGCCAAGCTTTTCCAGAAAGGCATAGTCCAGTTTATAGACCCCATCTTTCTTGGTGGCAAGTTTATAGACATCACCATCGGCCAGAGCCGATTGACTTATCTGCCCCTGCATGCATCGAAAAAAACAAGCCCAAAGAGGACCAGAAAAATAGTTCGGGCATCTGCCTTCATGAATTTCTTTTAAAAGAAACGTACTAAAAAAGTTTAAACGATGACTCTAAAGGAGCTATTGTTGATTAATCGTCGTTTCCGTGGCCATTAATTGTAATTCGAATGTTGTCAATATCCAGATCCGTTTTGCCCTTATTCCAAACATAGGCATTCAAATACCTTGCATAGCTCCAATCGGGTAGGACGGGCAGCTGCCAGATCATATGTTGCCACGCTGGAGCCTCCGTGTTCTCCTCCGCAAACTCCTGACTTTTCCAGATGAGATCGGTCCACCGTTGATCTTGCAGGCTAAAAATGAGAGAAGCTTCGATGGGTTCTTGGTTGCGATAATCTACCTCTATTGTAATCATTTTTGTATCTGACCAATCAAGAGTTGTTAAATCTAACTGAAAAGTGGCTCCATAGTCGATACCTTTCAGTGATTGATGGGTGTTATCCTCTTCCAGAATAAGGTTCACCCCAGTATTGCTCCAGTGAGGGGCAGCTATCTCAAATCTGTTGGTCATTTGAAAAAGGGTCTCAGTACGATTGAGGGTGCAATAGTAAATCTGATAATCTTGCGAAATAAATGAGTCGGCAATCATCTGGTGTTCCTTTAAATATTGAGTAAATAATGAGGTTTGAGGAGGGCAAAGCCTCCGGGTAACAAAAGAAAACGGTTGTTTCTGATTCTCTATAATTTGAACAAATCGCTCCAGGTCGCCGCGATCTAGAAACCGGTCACTGATTACTTTCCTACCAATGGATGTGTCAGGCTCGAATTGATCGACCAAGTTGAAAATCACATTATTATGTGGGATCTCAGGTAGCGTTGTTGCAATGGGGCGGGTGATCAAGCGAACGGAAACAAGTAGTCCAATTCCAAGTAGCAGAAAGAAGGACATTGAACTTTGAAATAGCCAAAGATAAAGTAGACTGAACAACAGAAGGCTCACCAGGCTGATTAATAGAGCGTTCAGCAAATGACCCCCTTCATAATAAAAGTGAATTTGATGTTTTCCGGCGGGCACATGAACTCCCATTAGACTGTGGTCGACCTTCATTAACTGTGCCTCAATACCATCAATTGTCACCTTCCACTTGTCAGTGTAGTTTTGGTTGTATACTATGCTCGCCCGTTCGGGCATATCGATCATCGCCACCATTTTATTGGGTCCAAAATCCTTCACTCTAAATTGACTGGATTCCAAATTTAAAATGGGATATGAATCATCAAAGTCATTTCCAGGAGCCCTGGTTAGAGGTCTACTGACAAATAGGGCCGGCAAAGACATCGATTTGGCGAAGTAGGGAGTCTTTTCAAACTCGATATATCTTCTATACTGATATGGAGTATATCCATAATACCCAATCCGCTTGTAAACTGTATTGGTATTGCGATAGATCGAACCTGATTGAAGCGAGCCTTCACCGTTGGAACCTATTAGGTCGGATGTTGATGGAAATGGATAACCCCTGGGAGCGATATCAAGACACCGTTGCATTTCAGAAAAGGGATGCTCCGAAAAAATTGATACGCGGCCATTAAGCTGGCAACTTACTATCAAATCAAGGGCAGTAAAAAATAGCAGTATTTTGAAAAAGTCGGTGCGACTGACCAGCAGTTTTGATGTCACCAGGAAAATCAATAGCAAGACCACATGCACAACCAATTGAAAGCTCATTGCGTCGGTCACCTTTTTAATGCTAAAAGTTGATAGCCTTTCTAGAGACCCTGGATCACGGATCGTCAAGATCACCAAAGCCAGGGCAAATATTAGTACAAAGACAAAACTTAAACGAAGTAGCAGATTCCTAAGCCTGGATGTTTCAACATTTGGATAGGGATGGTCACCGATCATTTTTGAAGCAATGATGGTCAAGGCCAGAATTCCGAAATACCGGAAAAGGCTCGGAAACCGGAAAAGGTCAAAGAGAGGGAGAACATTTAACCATCTTCTAAATGGTAATTCTACCGCCAGTGAAAGACCAAGGCCAACAATAGCCATCAACCACCAAAATCGAAAAAAAGATTGATCCAGCCGTTTGATGCTTAATATCAACAGCATGAGTGCTGGTAATCCAAGGTAGACATTCATCATCGACTGATCACCATGCCAAAAGTCATATCCTCCCTTGACTGTGCTGTAAGGCAGAACCAGACTAATCAAATGTTTAAAATAAAGAGACCCTTTAAAAATGGCATTTCCGGAAAGGCCTTCTCCCCGGTCTATTTGCTCGCGGAGACTCCATAATGCCACGATCAATACACTGAGACAGGTGAGCAATCCAAGCAATAGTCTGGCAGTATTCCAAACCATGGCAAGTCTGGACCGGCGATCACTCAACTTTCTCCAAAAATGATAAATCCAAAAAGCCATGAATACGTACGAAATCACAATTGTATAGGCCACGTATCCTCCGCTTACCAACAAAAAGGAGCCCATGGTCAGCGTCAATGCATTTTTTAGATTTTGCCGCTCCAACCAATAGATAAAAGAAGCTAAGACATGGGGAGTCCATGCTCCGGAGGCGATCCAACCGGTATGCTGGGCATTTGCAATAAAAAACCCGGAAAGTGGAAATACCATTGCACCCCAAATACTACCCTGATGTGGGATGCCCAGGGCTCTGGCAAACCGGTAAAACCCATAGGAAGCAATCAATAGATGTAAGATATATTCGAGATTGAGACTATACAGGTCGTAATTCCGTGCGATGCTGAGTAAGTGCGCAAGCGGATACCAGGATTCTAGTGAAAGACCCTGGGCAAAACCTTGATGTTGAAACGGATTCCACCAGGGGAGTTGCCAATTACCATAAAGGCAATCTGATACAAAGTATCGCCAGGGCAAGGTGATATCTATGGCATCCCATTTGAGGGTATTCTGAAAAAGAGTGATTTGCCAGATAGCCAGTAGAATTACCAGGCAGACAAAACAAGCATGGAGAATTCTTTTTCCGGGACGGAAAGCAGTCGAAAGCGAGGATTCGTTCAAGAGATTGAAAACTATACGATGGATTTACAAAATTAAATTTAGCGTTTTACGCGAAGTGGATAACTTTTAGTGTTATTATTAATCAGCGGATGATTCAAAACTCAAAAGTATTAGTTCTTGTTAGTGTTTTGGTGTTTTTTACCACGATCTCACGTGTTTCTGGTCAGGATCCTTCCTTCAGTCAATTCTATACTTCTCCACTACACCTTAATCCAGCCCTTACCGGTAACTCAGAATCTGGCAAATTAGCATTGAACTATCGAAATCAGTGGCCATCGATCAACCAGGCCTATGTGACCTATGCGGCCTCATATGATCAATTTTTTCCAGACATAAACAGTGGATTTGGATTTTCGGTACTTGCTGATGACGCTGGCAGAGGGTTGTATAAAACGACGGTGGTTCAAGGTTCCTATTCCTATAGTGTTCGATTTGATGGTAACCTCCAAATGCGCCTGGGTCTTGCCGCTGGCTGGATCAATTCGAGAATTAATTGGGCCAAACTGGTGTTTTCTGATCAGTTAGATCCTGAGTTTGGGGCTATCAGCCCGGGTGGATTGCCTTATCCATCAGATGAGATTCCGCCCGAAACCGGCAATAGTGTTTCAGTACTCGATGCATCTGCCGGCCTCGTACTTTTTAATGATAAGTTTTATGGAGGGCTTGCGCTCAAGCACCTGAATTCACCTCAGTTCTCCTTCCTGCAGGTAAACGAAGGGCTGTCAAGCGGTCTGCCGTTAAATCTGACTATCCATGGTGGAGCGGAAATAGACCTTATTAAGCGGGGAGGAAAGCCCGACGTTTTTGTTTCTCCAAACTTTCAATTCATCAAGCAGGGAGGTTTTTCCCAACTTAATATTGGCACGATTTTTAGGTACTATTTGTTCGGAACCGGTGCCTGGTACAGGCATTCAAGTACAAATCCCGATGCGTTGATCTTTACGGTCGAGGGTAGGAAAGATAAATACAGAGTAGCATATTCATACGATATTACACTATCCAAATTGAGTAATTCTGGTGGATCGCATGAGATTAGTTTTATCATCAGTTTTGAAAGTGAGCCAAAAGAATCAAGATATAATGACTGTTTCAATCTATTTAGATAATAGACCCGGCAGATCATTCGTTTACCACATTAAATCATACTAAGTATAGTATCATATTTTAGCGGATTATTATCAAAAAAGAACAATGGGAAAGTACACTAGATTGATTTTATTTTTGCCCTGATTGGAATGGTGGGTATTGGCTGTAAAGACTCGGAGAGATCTTCTACCACGGGTTGGAAGTACAATGATCAGAAATGGGGAGGATTTCAAAAGACTGATTTTAATGGCCAAATTACTGCCCCAAACCTTGTCTTGGTCGAGGGTGGGACCTTTACAATGGGTATTACTCAGGAGGATGTAACTTATGAGTGGAACAACGTGCCTCGAAGGGTTACCGTGCCTTCTTTTTACATTGACGAAACAGAAATCGCCAATGTTGACTACCGTCATTTTGTTTTTTGGACTGGTCAAACTTTTGGAGAAAGCTATCCAAAGCGTTATCAGGAGGTACTTCCGGACACCTTGGTATGGCGCGAAGAACTGGCATATAATGAGCCTCTGATTGAGACTTACTTCAGACATCCTTCATTTGATGACTATCCGGTAGTGGGTGTTAGTTGGAAACAGGCAAGTGAATACTGCAAATGGCGCACGGACCGAGTCAATGAAATGCTGATGATCGAGAAAGGTATTCTCAATCCCAATCCTGAGCAAAAAGATGCTGATAACTTTAACACCAAAGCATACCTGGCCGGCCAATATGAAGGTAATGTCAAGAAGAATCTGAAAGATGAAGTGACTGGTGGCGAACGAAATGTGATGCAAGAGGATGGTATTTTTGTGCCAAGCTATCGGCTTCCAACCGAAGCTGAATGGGAATACGCGGCGTTGGGGTTGATTGGAAAACGAGTAGCAAAGCAAGATGAATTGATCAGTGAGAGACGTATGTATCCTTGGGATGGCAATACAGGCCGATATAAGCGGAGAGATAAAAACCAAGGCAAGATGATGGCAAACTTTAAAAGAGGTAAAGGTGATTATATGGGTCTTGCTGGCAAGCTCAATGACAATTCACCATACCCGGCACCGGTTCGCTCGTTTTGGCCTAATGATTACGGCGTCTATAATATGGCTGGAAATGTTAACGAATGGGTAGCGGATGTTTATAGACCACTTACGAGCACAACCTTGCGTGACGAAGATCAACATGATATCAATCCATTCAGAGGTAATGAATTTTATGAGGTTATTAAGGATGAAGAGGGAAAGGTTGCAGAAAAAGATAGTTTGGGTAGATTGAGAACGAAGCTGATTGACTCCACGGATGCCGCAGGCAGGGAAAACTATCATCGTGCAGAACTATTGGATTACCGCGATGGCGATGAAGATAGTTATACGACATATGACTACGGAAACTCGACCTTGATTAACAAGGAATCACGGGTAATTAAAGGTGGATCTTGGGCAGACCGCTTATTCTGGTTAGCACCTGGTGCACGAAGATTTAAAAGTGAAGATAAATCAGATAAGACGATTGGCTTTAGATGTGCAATGGATCGACTAGGTTCGTCAAGTGGGAATGATTCTAAAGGAGGTAACTACTTTAAGTCAACCAAGTCTAAGACTAAACGAAAATATAAGTAAATCGAAGAATAGAGCTTTTTTATAAATTAAAAGTCCTGCCGATAAACTTGGTGGGACTTTTTATTTTTGAAGCATGTATTGCATAGAAGACCTTTACAAACTATTTTCCAATTCATTGGGTGTCAGTACGGATACCCGGCAAAATCAGCAGGGAAAACTATTTATTGGCCTTAGAGGTGACCGTTTTGATGGAAATGGTATTGCCCTGGAAGCCATCAGGGGAGGTGCAACCGCAGCGATTGTGGATCGGGAGGATTTACAGAATAGTGACGGCTGCTATTACGTAAAAAACAGCCTGACAGCGCTTCAAAGGATAGCCCACCATCATCGCATGCGCTTCAAAATACCGGTACTTGGTATTACGGGAACCAACGGTAAAACAACCACCAAAGAGCTGATAGCCAGTGTTTTGTCGCAAAAATACCAGATTTGTTCAACGCAGGGTAATCTGAATAATCACATTGGTGTGCCTTTGACGTTACTCAGAATTGATGATAGAACCGAAGTGGCAATCATAGAGATGGGAGCAAATCATCCCGGTGAAATAGGTTGGTTGTGCCAGATTGCAGCACCAACAATGGGCATTGTGACTAATGTTGGCCAAGCCCATTTAGAGGGATTTGGTGATCTTGCCAGTATTTGGAACACAAAGATGGATCTATACCGATACCTGGAAGCCAGAGAAGGCATGATCTTTATTAACGAGACCGAATCTTCGCTAGATTCATTGATAGACATATCCTTTAAGCACCCGGTCAGATTTGATGAAACTCATATTTCTGGACAGGTTGTTTCCGTGTCCTTCATCGACGAGTCTAATTCCATTAAGATGATTTTAAGAGGTCGGAATGGTCAGGACTTTTCAACAGAGGCAAAAATTTATGGCAAGCACAATCATCATAATCTGCTGGCCGCTATTGTTATCGGATCACAGCTACACGTTGCACCAGAGTTAATTTGCCAGGGGATTACCAAATACGAAGCAAAACTGAATCGCTCTCAAATCGTGGTAAAGGCTAGTAACACTTTCTATCTCGATGCCTACAATGCCAATCCCACTAGTATGAGAAAGGCGCTTGAGTTTTTTGATAGCATAAAAGCCTCCCGAAAAGTAGCAATTCTAGGCGATATGCTGGAGTTGGGTAAAGATTCCCAGCATTTGCACCGCGAAATTCTGGCTTTGGTCAACACTTTAGATGTTGGTGAAGTAATCTTGGTTGGTGATGAATTTGCCAAATGCCAGGATCAACGTCCCCTTCCCAGTAGCTGGAAATGGTTTAAAACGGCCGGTGATTTAGCCATTTATTTAAATACTAATCCCTATCAGCAAACTCATTTTTTGGTTAAAGGCTCTCGCTCAATTAAGTTAGAATCGATCCTTCAATAATCCACTTGATTCATAAAGTTGGAACCAGCTGCTCAATCGTTCGGTCAGGGTTTGTTCATTGGCGGCCATTCGGTAATCCTGATAATCGCAAGCGATGAAAGGCATTTCCTGAGATAAAACATGTTTTTTAAATGGACTTTCAAGCCACCATTTCTGCTCAGAATCGTCTTTATAGAATGTCAAAATCTGATCATGAACTCCATGCTCGAGAGAAAATTTCTTCATGCCGGCGATTTTATTTTGATACGAAGATGACCGAAAATTAAGGCCATGAAGAAAATACCAAAATAAAGTTGCCAGAGGTTGACTCCTGCAGATTGGTCGCAACAGAAGGCATAAAATCAAAGATAGCCGTCACCTTGTTTCTATCAGATCGTCCGGCATAATAGATCAATTGACAAGCTTCTTCTGCTGTGAGGCCAGTGGTTGAAACACTTGACTGAATATTGGCCTCGCTGTGTCTTAAAGCGTTGATACTGAGACCAAACAGGTCCGAACTGCGTATTTCGGGCTCCATACATCCTGGTTCATTTCGCACCGCTCCCAACCTGATAGATCGCAATCCTTCAGACTCCGATGTGAGTAAATAAGCAGGATCGGATAAGTGAGCCTGGTTGGCCAGCAAGAAGAGACCTTGCATCCAGGGGCGCTTTACTTCTAAAATTGTTTTATCTATGTTTTTACCGGCCGATGGCTGGATGATAGCAGTATTAAAGAATTTTTCGCGAAACTGAAATGTATCAAAACAAGCCTTAAAGTGCTTGATTGACCACCTATTACTACGGTATGGATCTGATCGTCAAGATTTGATTTCAGAATCGGGATTATGTCCGAAAATGATGATCCTTTTTTTAGTACACTAATACCCTTTAAATGCACTTTTTTGAATGAAAATTCAAACCCTGACAACATGCTTTTGACCCCTTCTCCCAAAGCCTCATCAAGGATAATTAATTGGAAGGATTTACTGTCGTGCTGGAGGTCATGATCAGATACATTTTGGCCGTCAGCACTTGACCCTACGATGTCGTTGATAGCCAGATTAGTGAGCTGAGAAAGTGGATTCATAAATTATCATATTAAATAAAAAGTAAATATAACTGAATTTTAGCGGAGAGCTAAATCACTTTCTAAAAAAGATACATATAATTTGCCTGCTAGATAAAAAACGATATTTTTGTTGTTGGGAGAGTAGTACAGTATTGCCAAACCGAAATTTAAAGATTAATCCCTATGACAAAAAAAGCATCTCTTTACCTGGTCTTTGCGTTTTCGCTTCTGCTCTCACCTTGGACCAATGGTCAGAATGAATCTGGCATTCGAGACGATGTTACCGTTAATCCTGAGCAAAATAAGAAATGGCGTGATGGCCAGTATCCCTATTCTGCCAAACCTAAAAGTATGTGGGAATTGGGCGTACATGCCGGTCATGCATTTATTTCAGGAGATGTCGAGTCTCCCTTTCCTTCCGGCCTGGGTTTTGGTCTGCATGTGCGAAAAGCAATCAACTACACGCTTTCTTTTCGAGTCGATACATGGTACACCTCGTCAAAAGGCTTCGACGCAAGAGCTTTGAGCCCGGCGACTTTGAAAATTGAACGGTTATATGTTCAAAACAAAAGTACGGCTATCTCGGGCTATTTGACTAATGATGATGTCGTACATAGAAACTATAAAACCGCTATTCTGGGAGGCAGCTTCGAAGCAGTTCTGAATATCGGCAACTTACTCTTTCATCAGGACCGCAATAAGTTCAATTCGTATGCAATTTTGGGAGTTGGTCTAAACATTCCTGATGTGAATGTTAACCTGCTCAATGGCAATGCGCTTTATGATTTTGAAAGCGTGAATAGTGGTCTGGACCTAAATACCGGTGATGGTAGGAAAGAAGCACGGAAGAGACTGAAGGATTTACTAGATAACGACTATGAAACACCTGGCGGAATAGAAGATCAGGTCATTGCCTTAGGTGATAAAAAAACGGTGCTTCCCCATTTTAATTTTGGACTCGGTGTATCCCGGAAATTAAGTAATAGGGTTAACGTAGGTCTTGAATATCAGATTGTGATTTCAGATAATGACCTACTTGATGGCTTTGAATACCGCACACAATTTGATAAGAGCAACAACCTCGACGTACCTCATTATCTATCTGTGAGATTAGGTGTCAATCTGGGCGATTTCAACAGTAAAACTGAACCTCTATACTGGCTCAATCCATTGAGTGGAGCTTTAAATGATTTGGCCGAAGTTAAAGCCAGACCTATCCTTGACTTAACTGACACTGATGGAGATGGTGTTATCGACATGCTTGATCAGGAGATTAATAGTCCCGAGAATGCAGCGGTTGATACTCGGGGAGTTGTATTAGATAGCGATGGCGACGGGGTTGCTGATTTTCAGGATTCCGAACCCTATTCATTGCCCGGCTATGATGTAGACGATCATGGTATAGCTCAGGTGCCAGATCCTGGTTATTTGAAAGAAGATCAGGTAAATGAGATCATCAATGCTAAGATCAGTAACATTCGCACCAATTGGTTTTTACCAATGATCCACTATGATTTGGATAAGTATTATGTCAAACCAGAATTTTACGGACAGTTACATCATGTTGCAACCGTTTTGCAGCAGCATCCCAATGTAAATCTGGTAGTCAAAGGATTTTCTGACAATAGAAATCCAGCTGATTATAACGCCGTTCTCTCCTACAGGAGGGCTAATGCTGCTATCGATTATATTGTGACCCGATATGATATTCCGAGAAATCGATTCATGATCCAATATGGCGGGGAGGAGGCTCCTTTGGTTCCGGATCTTCCGGATACACACGGTATCGATAAGCAAAAAGAGATGCAACAATACATGAATCGCCGGGTAGAATTCTTGATAGCTGGTCCCAATGATACTGAAATGGCCGTTCCGGAAGGTCCGGATGCTGGGTCAGGTACCCCTGGTTCTTCGAGACCAGGTCCTAAATACAGCGGTAACAGAAATTCAGGCTATTAGGGGAAGTAATCAAAAAATAAAAATTACAAAAGGGCCAGTCTTAAACGATTTGGCCCTTTTTTCGTTTGCCAGGATGACAAATTTTCAATAAATCTTCATTGACTATGAAATACGTTGGATTTGGAAGTAAGTCGTTCAAAATGAACGATTTAATTCGATCGAAATTAGGTGGAACATCAAATTCCAGGCTGAAGACCTAAGTTGGACAAGCAACGTAGACGTAAAATGATGGTGATGGTCACGTCGTCTTATTTCACATCATCCTAGGGAATGTTATGAAAATATCCCGTGGTTCTAACCCACTAAGCCCTCGTCAATCGGCACCCAACCTACAGCAACATGCGAACTGGTGATTCCAGTAAAGCTTTAAAAGTCTGAAGAAACTGAGCCGCGGTAGCTCCGTCTACTACTCTGTGATCGCTGGAGAGGGTGACCTTCATAGTGTTTCCCACCACAATATTTCCCTGGCGAACAACCGGTTTTTCAACGATAGATCCGACAGCAAGGATACATGCGTCAGGTGGATTGATAATAGCCGTAAACTCATCAACATCGAACATACCCAAATTGGAGATGGTAAATGTATTTCCTTGCATTTGTTCGGGCTGAAGTTTCTTTGCTCGGGCAAGTTCAGCCAATTGCTTCACCTCTTCATTGATTTGGCTAAATGATTTGACATCGGCATTTCGTATTACCGGAACCAAAAGTCCCTCGGACACAGCCACAGCAACTCCAACATTCACCTGTCCATTAATCCTGATTTTGTCACCTAGCCAGCTACTATTGACCGCTGGATGTTTTCGTAGAGCCAGGGCAGCGGCCTTGAGTACCATGTCATTGAAGGAAATCTTGGGAGGTGCTGACTCATTGAGAAGGGCTCTGGCTTTAATCGCCTCATCCATACTCACTTCGATGGTCACATAAAAGTGAGGAGCTCCAAATTTACTCTCACTCAATCTACGGGCAATCACCTTACGCATCTGACTCACCGGAATTTCCCGATCTTCTATAGAAGAGGTTATTGCCGGACTCGGCGAGACTGTGACCACCGCCGATTCGTTAAAATCGATGATGTCCTGTTTTACAATTCTGCCCTGTTCCCCAGATCCATGCACCTGTTGCAGGCTTATACCCCGTTCTTTAGCCATCTTTTTAGCCAGTGGTGAAGCTTTGATGCGTTCATCAATTCCGCTGGTGGTACCGACAGGAGCGGACATAGTCACTGGCTCTGGTTCGTCATGGCTCGCATTAGCCTTAGCATCTGCCTTTTCTTGCCCATTGCCACCCGATTCACCCGCTTCACCCGCTTCAGATGCCTTCTCTTCACTCGCTAAAGCAGCCTTGTAGTCTTCGCCTTTATTTCCGATGACCGCCAGGATACCATTGACTGGTACCGGCCCTTCCTTTACCCTATATAAAGTAAGTATCCCTCGTGATAGTTTTCCAACTCCATGGTCGCCTTATCGGTTTCTACCTCAGCCAGTACATCTCCAGGTTCAACCTGGTCACCCTCTTTTCAACCATCCTACAATGACCCCTTCTTCCATTGTATCACTTAAGGGGGCATTCTTATAACCTGAGCCATATAAAAATTAACTTTACTTGATTGCAAACTGCTAAATTAATAAAGAATCATAATAATACATGGGCTTTAGTAAGATGAAGATTGATAAGATATGGTCTTACCTGGTTACTAAAGCACTGACATTGAAGAGGAAGATGCCAGGAGGTGCAGTGGGAATTATTATTTTTGCAATATGAAAATTCAATCGCGCTATTTAGAAGAGGTTGTTAAAGCATTTTCAGATTTGCCGGGTATCGGCCAGAAGAGTGCACTGCGTATTGCCATATACATGCTTTCGCAGCCAAAAGAAAAAATGAGAGATTCCAAGAGTCGATAAAGTCGCTCTCTAATATTTGTCAGTGCCGTCATTGCCTACAATCTGTCAGATGGAGAATTGTGCCTGATTTGTGAAGATAGATCAAGGAACAAAAGCTTGATTTGTGTAGTCGAAAATATTCAGGACATTATGGCCATTGAGGATACCGGTCAATATCGGGGCACTTATCATGTGCTGGGGGGTTATATCACCAATTGAAGGGGTAGGACCTGAAGATTTGCATATTGACAGCTTACTTGAGCGAGTAAATCGGGATGGCGTCCAAGAGATTATCATGGCGGTAAGCCCCACTATTGATGGGGAGACCACAGTCTACTATTTATCTAAAAAATTAGCTCATCACAAGGTGACCATCAGTCAGATAGCGAGAGGTGTAGCTTTTGGGGGTGAGCTGCAATATACAGACGAAATCACTTTGGGCAGATCTATTATGGCGCGATTGCCTTACAGCGTTAATGGTAATTCATAGCAAGCCTCTCCTAATGCCATGAAGCTTTCGATAATTATTGTCAATTATAACGTCAAATATTTTCTTCGGCAACTCCTACAATCGATTCAAGCCAGTGTTACCAATTTTAGATTTGAAATTATCGTGGTCGATAATGCATCCAGCGATGGTTCGGTAATTTTCTTGGAGAAGGACTTTCCACACATTAAACTTATTGAGAACACAGTCAATCTTGGTTTTTCAAAAGCCAATAATGTCGGCATCAAATGTAGTAAAGGTGAGTTTATCCTGCTCCTGAACCCCGACACGATCTTGCAGGAAGATACCCTGATGAAAGTTATTGCTTACATGGATGACCATCCGGATGTTGGTGCGCTTGGCTGTCGGATGATTGATGGTAGCGGTCATTTTTTACCCGAATCAAAAAGGGGGTTTCCCAGTCCAAGAGTGGCGCTTTTTAAGTCTTTGGGATTAAGTGCCATGTTTCCCGGGTCTGGCTACTTTAATGCATACTATTTGGGTCATTTGGATGAATTTGAAATAAATGAAGTTGACGTTCTGACAGGGGCTTTTATGCTACTAAGCAGGAAGGCTTTGCAAGCAAGCGGACTGCTGGACGAAGATTTTTTTATGTATGGAGAGGATATTGACCTTTCATACAGGATCAAAAAGAATGATTTTAAGGTGATCTATTATCCCTTGACGACGATTATCCACTTTAAGGGAGAAAGTACCAAAAAACAAAGCGTAGAGTATATCCAGCGATTTTATGGAGCGATGCAGATTTTTGCTCGAAAGCATTATCGGGGTAGCCGTGCCATTTGGTTAAGGCTGGTTTTGCAAATGGGCATTGTACTCAGAGCGACGTTAGCGATCCTCCACCAGTTTTTTCACCGATTTGGCCCGATCCTCCTGGAGTGGTTCGGCATTGCAGGTTCTCTTAAGTTGTTTTCTCTTGCATGGGCTCATTTTTATTATCAAGATGACCATTACTACGACCTTTCCAGCATCGATCTTAATATCTCTCTTTATGCATCGGTGTGGGTAATCTCACTATTAATGTCCGGTGCCTATGATCAGCTTTTTCAATGGCGGCGCTTACTTAGGGGTTTAATGCTCGGTTGGGTTGCTATTGCCGCCATGTATGGATTTCTGGGAGCCTCTTTCAGGCCTTCCCGTTCCTTGGTGCTAGGCGGCGGAGCTATTGCGTCCATTTTAATTTTCACTTTGAGAATGCTCTATTTCAGAGTCCAAAAAGGGAGTTGGCCATTTCGGGAGAATGCTCATATCAGATATGCTATTGTTGGTCAAAAAAGACAAGCTGATAAAATCCAACGGCTACTAAAGGCAAACCACCAGAAGCTTCAGTACCTGGGTTATATAGATCATGGATCGACTGCAGACCTGAGGAGCCACTATATCTGGGGGGATAGAGCACTTAGATCAAATAGTAAGATTTCATCGATTGGAAGAGATTATTTTTTGTTCTGGCACCGTTCCATCAAGTGAAATTATGCAATGGATGACCCGGTTGGGATCTCAATTACGCTATAAGATTGCTCCCGATCAGTCGTTAAGCATTATTGGTAGTAGTTCAAAAAACAGTACCGGCGAATTGTATACTTTTGAGATTCAGTATAATTTAGCTAATCCGTACCAGAGAAGAAATAAACGATTGTTTGATCTTTTATTTTCTATCCTTATTTTTTAGCAAGTCCGATCCTGGTCCTTTTGCTTAATGACAGGCATCGCTTTTGGTCTAATCTAAGTCGGGTATTTTCGGGACAAAAAACCTGGGTTTCGTATGCCAGCGAAGACGCCAATGATTTTTTCCCAAAACTTAATCCCGGTGTTCTAAGTCCTGCTATCATTTTGTACCGGGAAGATGAGATTCAGGCCTTGCGTGATTCTGATTATTACTATGCAAGAGATTATTCTGTGTGGAAGGATTTATCTTTGGTGCTAAACAATCTAAAAATCTTGGAAAATATGAATGTAAAAACTAAGATCAAAGATTTAGTCAATGATCTCTTTGATCAGGTAGTCACCTTCCGAAGGCACATACACCAATGGCCGGAATTATCATTTGAGGAATCAGAGACTGCCCGGTACGTATGTTCGATCCTGGACAGTTTTGGTATTGGTTATGCTGCCAATATTGGTGGTCATGGCATTGTCGCCCTCATCCAGGGTGAGTTGCCTGGAGAAAGTGTAGTGGCATTGCGAGGAGATATGGATGCACTCCCCATCCAGGAAGAGAATACAACACCCTATCGATCAAAAAAAGAAGGAATCATGCACGCTTGTGGTCATGATGTACATACCTCCTCGTTGCTTGGTGCGGCCATAGTTTTGCAGCAGCTAAAAGCAGGTTTCGGTGGAACCGTTAAATGCATCTTTCAACCGGCCGAAGAAAAGTTGCCAGGAGGTGCTTCTTTGATGATTAAAGACAAGGCTCTGGAGAATCCAACTCCGTCCGTCATTTTTGGCCAGCATGTGCATCCACCTCTTCAGGTCGGTAAAGTTGGAGTAAAGGGAGGTATGTATATGGCTTCAACCGACGAATTGTACCTGACAGTTAAGGGCAGAGGAGGTCATGCTGCCCTTCCTCAGGATTTGATTGATCCCGTGATGATTACTGCCAATATTCTGGTCGCCCTACAACAAGTAGTGAGTCGACATGGTGATCCAACGATTCCGACCGTGCTTTCTTTTGGTAAGATTCATTCGACAGGCGGTTCAACCAATGTGATCCCTGGTGAGGTCAAGCTGGAGGGCACGTTTCGCACGATGGACGAACCCTGGCGGAAGAAGGCGCATGATCATATGCTGCAAATTTGTAACTCGGTAGCTGAAGCCCATGGTGGCCGGGCTGAGTTGACCATCATGCATGGGTATCCTTATCTGCTCAATGATGACCAGTTGACTGATCGATTTCGGATAAATGCCATCGAATATCTTGGAGCTGAAAATGTCGTAGATCTGCCCATCAGAATGACAGGCGAAGATTTTGCATATTACAGTCAGATTATGCCTGCCTGTTTTTATCGATTAGGAACGGGCAATCCTGAGAAGGGAATTACCTCACCAATTCACACAGCTACTTTTGATGTCGACGAGGAATGTTTGAAGGTGGGTGTTGGGGTCATGGTATTTTCAGCGCTTTGTGAGCTTGGTAGAATGAGCAGTTGATCATATGCTGGTTTTATCCCACTGAGCAAAATAGCAAGCGTAAAAAATCAGATCGAAAGCACTTCTCGCCGACTCTATCTGTCGTTTGAGACTTATCATTATGTTGTCCAAAGGTCAACATAAGAGGGTTCACATGGTATAGTATTCTCCCTGCTTTTCCAGTCATTTTAGGGTAAAAACTCAAATGGCAACATATTGAGAATAAAAAAATATGATTTTTTTTTCGTTTAAGGCCTTTGAATTTTAATGCACTAGGTCGCCCTTTTGAATTTTGCAATTACACACAGGATTTTTTCATATAATAATCTTTGCTCAGGTATATCTTCCAGTTAAGCAGTGGATTATAGATTCAAACTAAAAATTATATTGAGATTGACCGGATACCAGTACGAGGCTCCACTCCATTCCTTTTTTTGTTTTGTCACCTTGGCCTTAGGTCCTTCTTTACGATGAGAAATACTCGAAGGGACTTATGACCTGTGTGGTAAGATTTTTGTTTCTCTGCTAGTTGAATGTTTGTTTCGCTAAAGAATGTTGCGAGTGACTTTCTAAGACAAGCTTTCAGGAAGTCGATCTTGATGTATTCATTAATCAAGCAGTATGTAAGGTTCTGCATTTGATTGGATCGGGATGCTATATGGGAACTTGGATTGAGCCATTTCAAAAGTGGTTTTGGATTTCCTCTGTCGCTTCATGGATGTTTGACAATACATCTTGATTTTAATTTTTATTTGAGCTACAGAAGTTGAAAAGAATGAAACCTGTACCATCTCTTACATGTGATTGTATTCCCTCTCGAAGGATCACAGAGCCAAGGACAAGATATGAAGTCAAGTGCTTTGCCAAACCAGGAATTATTTCTAATCGGGATAAGTATGGTTTTCAGATTGAGGTGCTTATGGCGGTAGCCTTTTCTATTGGCACCATTCAAATTGCTTTTATTAGGCTTTATAAAGTTTTTTGGCAATGATTTGCCGATCACCGGTCATATTTTGAAATATAGCGAGTAAAATATTTGTAAATACCTGATAATTAATAAATTATGTATTACCAGTTAATTAATTTTTGTAATACTTTATGCCAGGCATTGGATTATTGCTCACATTTCTTTTACTTTACACATACAAATAATCTTTAATTTGTAAATAACTATAAAACAAAACGTTCCATGGCTAAGATCTTGATAGTTGACGACGAAGCTTCCATTAGACGAACTCTGAGAGATATTCTTGAGTACGAAAAATATGACGTGGAAGAATCAAAAGATGGGATGGAATGTCTCGTCAGATTGAAAAGGAAAAGTACGATGTAATCATTATGGATATCAAGATGCCCAAAATGGATGGCATCGAAGCTCTGGAGCGAATTCAGATGATTGCGGCTGATACACCCGTGATTATGATTGGCGGTCATGCCAATATTGACTCGGCTGTTGAAGCGGTCAAGAAAGGGGCTTTCGATTTCATCTCGAAGCCACCAGATCTTAATCGCATGTTGATAACGATCCGTAATGCGATGGACAAATCTTCGTTAGTGACCGAAAAGAAAGTTCTCCAACGTCGGATGGCTAAATCAAGGACCCAGGAAATCATTGGAGAGTCTGAACCCATCCAAAAAATAAAAGATACGATCGAACGGGTGGCTCCCACTGAAGCCCGGGTGTTGATCACTGGAAAAAATGGTACAGGAAAAGAGTTGGTGGCGCGCTGGATTCACGAAAAAAGCCCCAGATGTGAAAACCCAATTGTAGAAGTGAATTGTGCAGCGATCCCGGCAGAATTGATAGAAAGTGAGTTATTCGGCCATGAAAAAGGTGCCTTCACTTCAGCCGTCAAGCAACGGATTGGAAAGTTTGAACAAGCAAATGGCGGCACCCTCTTTCTGGATGAGATTGGAGACATGAGTCTTTCGGCTCAAGCTAAGGTGCTTCGGGCCTTGCAAGAAAACCGTATCACTCGTGTAGGAGGTGAAAAATCGATCTCGGTTAATGTGCGGGTAATTGCGGCTACCAATAAAGATCTGCGTAAAGAAATCAGAGCAGGGAAATTTCGTGAAGACCTTTATCATCGCTTAGCGGTTATTATCGTACAGGTACCGACACTCAATGAGCGAAAGGAAGACATTCCCTTATTGGTGGACCATTTCAATGAAATCATTTGTGAAGAATATGGTATCAGTAAAAAGAAATTTCAAAAAGATGCTATTCAAACTCTTGAAGAAATAGACTGGAGTGGCAACATCCGTGAACTGCGTAACGTGGTTGAAAGGCTGATCATCCTAAGTGCTGATATGGTGGGTCGAATGGATGTACTCAATTATGTCGTGCCAAGTAGTCGAAATCGGGGAAGTGCTGTGCCTTTTCCAAACATATTTGACAAATTTGAAAATGCGGACGAACTAACCGAGTTTATCAATCAGGCATATTCCAAATACAAAGCAGAATCTCAATCTTAGTTGATTGCTTTTTGGATTCTCTATTATTCTCTATTTCTCTCAGCAGCGTAGTCTGCCAATCCATGTGGTTACGATACACTCATGAATAGTCGCTCCCCAATGAGACAATGGACCCAGATCAAGGGTGAAAATGCCTGGACCATGTTCAAGGTCGTGGCAGAATTCGTGGAGGGGTTTGAACGCCTGAATCAAATTGGTCCCTGTGTCAGTATTTTTGGATCAGCCCGTACACAACCCGATCATCCCTATTATCAAAGTGCTGTAGAGATTGCCAGGTTACTCACTGAAGAGGGATTTGGCATCATAACGGGAGGCGGACCGGGCATCATGGAGGCTGGTAATAAAGGCGCAGCTGAGCAAGGTGGAGTTTCGGTGGGTATCAATATCCATTTGCCGATGGAGCAGGGTCACAACGAGTTTATTGATGCTGACAAGATCTTGAATCACCGGTATTTTTTTGTCCGAAAGGTCATGTTTGTCAAATATGCCCAGGCATTCGTTGTATTACCAGGTGGGTTTGGTACTCTTGACGAACTTTTCAGGTGCTCACTTTGATCCAAACTAAGAAAATATCTCCGGTGCCGGTCGTCCTGGTTGGTCAATCTTATTGGACTGGCTTGAAAGATTGGATGGTGAAGGTAATGCTGGGAGTTGAGAATAACATTCATGAAAAGGATTTGAATTTATTTAAAATCACTGATCGTCCCTCTGAAGTAGTGAGTTACATAAATGACTATTATGGCGAATCAAAGGCGGAATTAGAACCCAACTATCAATTATAATTCCGGCCAACCCATCAATTAATAAAAACCCAGCTAATACCTAATCTAAAATAAAAATCAGGATAGGGATATCTGCTTGTCTGAAAGTAGACATCGGTACGCAAGGGTGACAGTACATTGTGGAAGATCGCGAATGCTCTAAAGTACCTTACCCGAAAAGATGTTCGGAAATCAAGTGCAGGATATAACGGTATTTCTAATTGATCTTCCACCCCAAATTGACCGATGAGTGGTAAATAGGTGTACCCTTGATAAGGATCATTCAATCGAAGATCAAAACCTGCTTTAAAATCAAGAACCGACTTAAATAAAATACTATTAAAATCAAGACTATGTTGACTATACCAATCAGGAACTCTGAATACCGGATTTTTACTGGACTTTTGCAAGGTTACTTTGTTTTGGTTAATAAACGGTCCAAGTCTGAATGACTTGAAGATCTCTAAGTAAGTCAGAGTGCTTAGTCCATCCTGTTGTACCGGATATCCAGACTGGTCGAAATAGATTTTGTCTTTGGCGATAATCTGAC
Organism: Saprospiraceae bacterium; assembly: GCA_016711125.1. GTDB lineage: Bacteria > Bacteroidota > Bacteroidia > Chitinophagales > Saprospiraceae > JABDMH01. The sequence goes on from JADJTQ010000014.1 coordinate 128,507, forward strand.
CACCGCTTATATTAAAATTTAGATCTGCTAATTCGTATTTAGCTCGAAGGTGATTTATGAAAATATTTTTAAAGTCGTTTTTCCAAACTTCTATTTGATTGACAAATAATCGTGACTCTAAGAGCGTAGGTTGTTTGCTGGTTAATGTCCAACTTGCCGGTTAAGTGTCCGGCCTTCCCAAGATTAAGATCAACAATGCCACTAACCAAAAAGAAGCATTTTCGCGATTAATATTGAGCTCGGCCTGACTATTTAAAAGTAAACGATCAGCAAAATTCCATTTAGCATCTCCGTATAATTTCCACTCAGTTATTTTTGACTGTATCGGTTCCTGGTTGATATTATTTATAATGTTGCGAAGACCTGTCTTTAGCACTCGATTTTGCACATTACCCAGATTTAGAGATATGTCATTAACGATTCGTCGGTGCTCCACGAAATTTCGCATACCTCTGGAATCAGTAATCAATGATCCGTAGTAGTCGGCAGACTCAGCAGTCAACCCGGTGTCGGAAAATTTGAAATAGTGATTGTCTGCTCTAAACACATATTGCATCCAGAGACCGCCGTCCCTCTTGATGCTATCCCTTCCGAATAGTTGGTAATAAGTATTTATTTTTAAAGATTTATGATCATCCCTGGTTGCTGCATTAGCCAGATAGGTTGGAATCGTCGTCCGCTCTTCCGAAAAATCAGCAGTGAAGAGGGTATCGGTAGTGATACCACCATTATGCTGTTGAGTGAAAATATTGCTGTAATGACTGGCGAAGATTAATAAGCGTTGATTTTTACTCTCATAGCCAATGCCCACACCCAGATTGGTATTTCTTCCGGCCTGGCGACTATAAATGCCAAAATTGGTATATCGATTATAGTCTAGTGACAATCGAATTCGATCTTTAAAACTACGTCCAAAACTCGTCCTTAAAACTCCATCATTTTGACTTTGTCCTTTGGTATAAAAAACCCGAGTTATGGCCTTCTTTGATTCATAAAATCGAAAATTATGGTCATCTATGTAATAAGGTTTGTAGCTGTCAAGTCCTACGGAAAACCCCGTATAAGCACCGGGTGCTGCAATCAGCGCTCTTAAAGGTGATCCTGGAATACCTAGATTTAAATAGGTAGGGCCATCAAGTCGGGAAATATCAAATTCATGAAAATGGGTGAGCAGCGTATCATCGAAGGAATAAACTACTCTGGGGCTATTTTGATAGAAGTATTTCACATCTAACGTGTCTTCTTCAAATTGCTCATCGAAAGTGGGACTGGAGTTATTACCTCCGGCACCTCGGTTTGGGATGCCACTCTGCGCCTGAATTGTCCAGGGGGTCAGCATCAACCCACAAAGGATAAAAAGCCACGTTTGGTAAGCGATCATAGATAAAAGAATGATAGCCTCTTAACGAAATATACTCGCTTAGGAGTGGCAGAAGCAACCAATTTAAGAACCTTTTAAGACAATAGGATTCAAACCCATATTTGAAAAGCCTCCATCATGATACAGATTCTGCATGGTTATCATCCGGGTGTAGTCAGAAAACATCATGGTGCAAAAATCAGCACATGATTCGGCACTGGCATTACCCAGGGGTGACATTTTTTCAGCATAGTCAAAAAATTCTCCAAATCCCTTAACACCTGATCCAGCAGTAGTGACTGTGGGACTCTGTGAGATGGTATTCACCCGTACTTTCTTGCGTACCCCAAAGTGGTAACCAAAGCTCCGTGCAATTGATTCCAGTAAAGCCTTTGCTTCAGCCATTTCATTGTAGTCCGGAAAAACTCTCTGAGCGGCAATGTAACTCAATGCCAATATACTTCCTCCCTCAGCCATCAGGTCCATTTTAAGGGCAGTCTGCATCAATTTATGAAACGATATGGCCGAAATATCAAAGGTCTTTTGCATCCAGTCATAATTAAGATCAGTATAGTCTTTTCCTTTTCTAACATTTAGTGACATTCCAATAGAATGCAAGACGAAATCGACCTGACCACCTAATGACGACATGCTCTTTTCAAATAACTGAGTAAGATCTTCAATACTGGTAGCATCAGCAGGTATTACCTCGGCACCCAGTTTTTCCCCCAGTTTTTGTAACTCGCCCATACGCAATGCAACCGGTGCATTGGTCAGGGTGATTTTTGCACCTTCATCCACACACTTTTCAGCGACCTTCCATGCGATCGATTGCGAATCCAGTGCACCAAATATGATTCCTTTTTTACCTTTTAAAATTGAAGCTGACATAGTTCTTAATGATCATTTATTTCTTCCAAAATGCTGGTTCCAGATCCTGCACACCCTTCTGTCCAAACCCACTTTTCATGCAGTAGTATCGTTCCATTTATAACCTCAGGCCGGGAGATACAGTGGCCTCCCTTCAAAAAGCCGCTTTTATCAAAGTGTTGATAGTTAAACTCAATCGTATTGTCGGATCTTACCTTACCTAGTATCACTCCCATAAGGACCTCACCTCCTTCGTAGTGGCCCCAAAGATAGTCATCCTTCTGGTGGTAAAAAAAGACCGTTTCGGGATCCACATCACCCGGACCTACATTACTGAGCATATGAAAGACCTTTCCATCGTAGTTGATCGCCTTCATTCTAGTCGTTTATAAGTTCTTTGGCACTGGTTATAGCTGCCTGACTGGGAGGGCTACTACTGAGCATAGTGGCAATTTCGATGATTCGGGCATCATGATCCAACTCGCGCACTCGAGTCTTTGCTTCCAGAGCGGTGGTCTCTTTGTAAACACTATAATGCCGTGAAGCCTTTGCTGCGACCTGCGGCGAATGAGTAATCGATATCACCTGATGTGTATCAGCCAAGCGCTGAAGTATTTCACCCATTCGTTTTGCAACATCACCCGAGACTCCACTGTCAATTTCATCAAATACCAGGGTGGGCATCTGGATGGAGCCTGCAACCAATGACTTGGTAATCAGTGCAAGACGCGACATTTCACCTCCTGACGCCACTTTTTTTATTTCATAGAAATCATTACCCTTATTAGGAGCAAATAGAAAATCGATTTCATCCTGTCCATGTGGTAGCAGATCGCCGCTTTTTTTGCAGGCCACCTTAAAAGCTGCGTGCTCCATTTTTAATTCTTTTAGTAGCTCATTGACCTTCTTTTCAAAGATGCCAAGAGATCCTTTTCTTTTTTTACTTAGCTCATCGGCGATGGTTCGAAGTTCTTTTTCGTTCTTTTCAATTTGGTTTCTTAATTGCTCAATCTCTTCGTCAAGATTGGAGAAGCCTTGAAGCTCAACTTCAAGGTTGTCTTTAATTTGTTTAAGCTGATGAATGTCTGCTGCCTGATGTTTATAAATCAGACTGTTTATTTTATCTACTCTGGATCTTATCTCATTGGCGAGCTCCGGATTGAGGTCTATTTGCTCACTGATTTTTTTTGCTTCATACCCAATATCTTCAAGCTCAATGTACGTTTGATTGATTCGATTTAAAAGTTCGCGAGCAGCAGGATGAAATCTTTCAATGTTTTGCAATTGATTTTTCAATTCTTTGATCTGACCCAATATTGACACTTCACTTTCTTCTATAGCAAATGCCAGATTACCTAAGACCGAAGTGATCTCCTCGGCATGTTCCAGCTCATCCAGGCGCCCCTCGATTTGGGGATCCGTTTTTAGATCAATTTTTAATTCTAATAATTCCTCAAGTTGAAACTGTAGATAATCTCGTTGTTTGATGGCCTCGCTTTGTTTATCTTCAAGATGACGCAATGCTGTATGTTGGCTCTTGTATTTCCTGAAGAGTCGTTCATAGTTGTTCCTGATCTCGATTGAGTGGGCAAACGCATCCAGCATTTTAAGTTGTTGACGACTGTCATTGATGCCCAGATTTTCAAATTGCTCATGCAGATCGACCAATTGAGTGGTAAGATTTTGCAGGGTCTTGAGATTGACGGGTGTGTCATTGATAAAGGCTCGGCTTTTACCTTCTGCATTGATTTCCCTTCTGATGACTACTTTCTCTTCAAAATCAAGATCTTCCTCTTCGAAAAAGGTTTGAAGCGCGTATTGTGAAATATCAAAAGTGCCTTCAACGATGCATTTTTTGTGCTGATTTAACAAGACTTTTGAATCCGCTCTTTTTCCTAGTATGAGCCCCAGCGCACCCAGCAAAATTGATTTACCAGATCCTGTTTCTCCGGTGATAATGTTTAACTGGTCAGAAAAATCGATCACCAGAGATTCGATAATGGCATAATTATTTATTTCTAATCGGCAGACCATAAATATTATAACCCAAAATGATTTAATAATAATGTTGCAATAGCTTCTTCTGTAGGTGCCAGTGGAATTTCAACATCTTTAAGTCCCATTTCATGCATGACTTCCTGGGTCGTACTGCCTATGGCAATCATTTTTTGGTCGCTTGATTTAGGGTAAATCTGAAAGTAACTCTTAGCATTTAGCGGGCTGGTAAAAATTAATACATCACAACGTGGCAAGGATAATGCGGTCCTAGGCGCATTATCATAAACAACTAGATCAATGATCTCACAGTGATGGTCCATCTCTTCTTGCAATGACATGCGCGAGTTTTTAGCCCTCACAAAAAGCACTCGCTCTCCTTTACAAAGCATGGCAAACCCTTTGGCTGTGTTCACTGCCACGCCATCACCGACAAAAGAAGCTATATGCCCATATTCGTTGAGGACCAAGGCTGTTTTTGGGCCAAAAGCCGCCACCTTACTTTCGCAGGCTTGTGTCTGAGATGATGCGTAAAAATGACGCACCCCTTGCTGACTATAGAAAAAGATCCATTCAGATTCCGGTGTCTTCCCGAAGGGTATCGGTTCGAAAGTGAGTAGTGACTCCCCAATAATGTCAAACTTGTCTTCGAGATGCCTTATTGGACTATCGTCATTTAAAGCTCTACTGATAAAAATCTTCTGCCTGAGTTTCTGCATATAGAGGAGCTTAGGTATATCTTTTAAAATAGGTCATCCAGTTGACCCAGGCTCAGCAATTTATTAAAGCAACGGGAAATGGCCATGATATCTTTACTGGCATTGCCCGCACCTTCATACCCTACCTTAAATAGACGTGCATGTAATTCGTTTAAAGTTGGCCATTTATATCCACCATCTCTACCCATGATTTTACAAAAATAAGTACTCTCACGCATCAGGCAAAACCGTTCGGCTTGCATAAATTTATGGTCCATATTGTTGCGATATAACTCAGCTAATATCACGTTTTCACCATACTGAAGGTTAAAGGCAAAAATGTACATTGATTTTTCAACAGCTTTGCAAAATTCACTTAACGCCATCTTTACTTCGACGCCTTCAGTTCGCAATTGTTCTTCATTCAAGCCGGCAAGACGCATTGCTGTCGGATCAAGCTCCATTGCCAGGGGATTGATCAAATTATTGCCTTCCTCCGTCAGATTGCCTTTCTTATCATAAAGCAACCAGGTGATATGAAGCAGTTTAGGCCAGCTGAAGGTATCGGTAAAATGTGCTTTCCAATTTTTTGGTTTTCCATTGGTTGAGAGATCAAACAATAAAAACATAATTAGTTATTTAAATAGTATTCTACAATAGCTTCCGCCAGACCATCGCTTGTGCTGTAAGAAAGATTATAGTGTCTGAGAGGGTACCCTGGCTTATCAGCAAATGCAGTCCATACATGGTAATAACCCAGCTTATCTTGTTCACAATAGGCCCCTAGTGGTAAGTGACATCCGCCTTCCAGCAAATTCAGGATCTTGCGCTCTACATTGGTCACGTTTGCCGTAGCCTGATAGTGCAAATGATTTCTGACAATATCTGACAGTGCAGAATCATGACGTCTGATCTGATAGGCTAGCACTCCCTGGGCGGGGGCTGGTATGAATTCTCGGGGATGCATTTTAACCACCTTAAATGATTGTAGTTCAGGTTGAATTCTTTTGATCCCGGCAGCTGCAAGGATTGCTGCGTCGACGAGACCTTCTTCCACTTTGCCTAACCTGGTGGGTAGATTACCACGGATATCTACGATGTCGACATCTTCCCGAAAATGTTTGATCTGGGCTTTTCGTCGATTGGAAGAAGTGCCAATCCTGGCATTTAGAGGTAGGCTAAAAAGGTGTTTTTCATCGGCTTTGTCCTTATGGATAACTATCCAGTCTGCTGGATCTTCCCTTATTGAAACACCCGCGATCAGCAATGCATCTGATGACTTGGTTGGCAGGTCTTTCATACTGTGCACCGCCAGGTCAATTCTTTCTTCGATAAGTGCAGCTTCCAATTCAGAGGTAAAAAATCCTTTACCCTCCAATTTGTCAAATGAAAGGTCTTGCATAGTGTCACCCTGGGTAGTGATGATCTCTAGAATGACTTCAAATCCTTGAGATTCCAGCTGTGACTTGACAAAATTAGCCTGCCAAAGTGCCAACTTGCTTCCCCGGGTGCCGATTCTGATCCTTTTGCTCAAGCTTTGATTATTTTTGCACAAGATAGGCCAAATCATTTGGTCTCACATGTACTGAGCAGCTTGCTCAACAAATTTAATAATATGAAAATATCAGCAAGTGAATTGGCTATTTTGTTAGGAGGATCAGTAGAAGGAGATGGAGCGATTATTGTCGATCGGCCGGCTCGTATTGAAGAAGCAACCCCTGGCACATTATCGTTTCTGGCCAACCCCAAGTATGAAGAATTTGCCTATCAAAGTGAGGCATCCATCCTCTTGGTTGATCGGGTGTTTAAGCCCTCCCGACCCATTAAAGCTACGTTGGTGCGGGTTGATAATGTCTATGCTGCCATGGCTTTTCTTGCTGAAAGATTTGAGGTTAGTACCACGCATCAAGTGAGTATATCATCCAATGCAGTGGTTGATTCGACTGCAATGATTGGGAAAGATGTTACCATAGCAGATTTTGTAGTTATAGGTCCCGATTGTGTTATCGGAGATGGTGCCGTCTTACATCCATTTGTATATATCGGAGCGAAAAGCACTATTGGCCGGCTCACTACCTTACATGCCGGAGTGAAAGTTCATCATAACAGCCTGATCGGTCATGGGGTCACTATCCAAGCCAATAGTGTGATTGGAAGCGACGGATTTGGATATGTTAAGGCGGATGGAGTGTTTAAAAAATCAAACAATTGGGTAATGTAGTTATCGAAGATGATGTAGAGATTGGAGCCAATGTTGTGATTGATAGGGCATCATTAGGTTCAACAGTGATCAGGCAGGGTACTAAGTTGGATAATCTGATCCATATAGCTCATAATGTAGAGGTTGGAAAAAACTCCGCCATAGCAGCTCAGTCGGGCATAGCAGGTAGTACTAAAATTGGCAATGATGTATTAATGGGAGGTCAGGTGGGCATTGTTGGGCATATTCATATTGCTGACGGTACCCAAATTCAGGCACAAAGTGGAGTGACCACTTCTACCAAGGAAAATGCCCGTTTATATGGTTCTCCAGCACTAGAATACACAAAATATCTTCGATCGTATGCTGTATTTCGTAATCTACCGGCCTTATCAAGCCAGCTAAACGATTTGCAACAGCGTTTAAAGAGCATCGAAAAGGAGATCAAGCAGCTACTTGCGAACTCGTAAAACCTTATATTGTGCTCAATTTTGAAAATGAGCAAAAGTCTTAATCAAAAAACCATTGGGAAATCCGTGACGATCCAGGGCATAGGTTTGCATACCGGTGAGTCTGTGACACTAACATTTCATTCTGCAGATCCCAACTATGGTATTCGATTCAGACGGGTTGATGTGCAAGGAAAACCAATACTACAAGCTGATGTAGCCAAGGTATTTAGTACTAATCGGGGCACTACGATTCGGGAGGGTAATGTTCAGGTGAGCACGGTAGAACATGTGCTTTCGGCCTTAGCCGGACTATCGATTGACAATGTACTCATTGACATTAATGGGCCTGAGGTTGCCATTCTCGACGGCAGTGCCAGGCCATTCACGGATCTTTTTGATGAAGCAGGTTTGGTTGAGCAGGATCAGGAGAGAGAATATTATATAGTAGAAGAAACCGTATCGTACAAAGATGAAGTAACGGGCACTGAAATTGTCGCTCTACCAAGTGACAAATTTGAGGTCACCGCCATGATTGATTTTAACTCACCCGTATTGGGAAAACAATATGCCTCCCTGTCGGATCTTAATAATTACAAAAAAGACATCGCTGCCGCTCGCACTTTTGTATTCTTACGTGAGCTTGAGCATCTCTATAGTCAGGATTTGATCAAAGGGGGTGACCTCGAAAATGCACTTGTGATCGTAGATCGTCTGGTCAGCCAGGAGGAGCTCGACAGTCTTGCTAAAAAGCTTAATAAGCCCAAGATCAAAGTTGAAAAAGAGGGGGTTTTAAACAATACAGACCTTAGATATCCCAACGAGCCTGCACGCCATAAATTGCTGGATCTGATCGGTGATTTGTCTCTGGTGGGCAAACCGATTAAAGGTAAAATTGTCGCCACCAAACCTGGTCATGCATCCAATGTTGCTTTTGCCCGGATACTGAAGGAAAGGTTTAAAGTACAACGTAAACTCAGAGGCAAACCCAAGTACGACCCAGATAGCGACCCTGTATTGGATATCGAAGCCATTATGGGTATGCTGCCCCATCGATTTCCCTTTTTATTAGTCGATAAAATCATGGAATTGACCCCCACATGTGTCGTGGGGATTAAAAATATTACCTATCAGGAACATGTATTTCAAGGCCACTTTCCGAACAATCCTGTTTTTCCGGGAGTGATGATCGTGGAAGCTCTGGCTCAAACAGGCGGCATACTGGCACTATCGTCTGTAGAAAAACCCAGCGATTGGGATACATATTTTTTGAAAATCGAAAACACAAAGTTCAAATTTAAAGTTATACCTGGTGATACCTTGATTTTAAAAATGGAACTATTGTCGCCCATTCGCTGAGGAATCGTTCATATGCAAGGCACGGCTTATGTTGCTAACAGAATCGTGGCAGAAGGAGAATTGACGGCACAAATTGTTAACCGTACCAAACTATGATAGTAAAAGAAAACGTTCTGATTCACCCAGGAGCCCAAATCGGTGAAAACGTGCATGTTGAACCCTTCGTGACCATTGCCAAAGACGTCATTATTGGCGATAATACCTGGATCGGCCCACATGTTACGATCCTCAATGGTGTACGAATCGGTGATAATTGCCGAATCTTTCCTGGTTCGGTGTTAGGCGGAATTCCTCAGGATCTTAAGTATAAGGGAGAGGAAAGTATTGTCGAAATCGGTAATAATGTCACGATTCGTGAATATTGTACGATCAATCGTGGTACGGTAGCCAATTACAAAACAGAAATTCAAGATAATTGTCTTCTGATGGCCTATGTGCATGTAGCACACGATTGTGTGATCCGGCGTAACTGCGTGCTGGCTAATAATGTAAACCTAGCTGGGCATATTGAAATTGGAGAGTATGCTACTCTTGGCGGTCTCACCGCGGTACATCAATTTGTAAAGATTGGTGAGTATGCATTTATTGGTGGAGGATCGTTGGTGAGAAAAGATATTCCGCCATATATCAAGGCAGCTCGTGAGCCTCTCTCTTATGCGGGAGTAAATTCGATTGGCTTACGTCGGCGGGGATTTACCCAGGATCAGATTAATCACATACAAGATATTTATCGAATCCTTTTTGTCAAGGGTTACAACACACGGCAGGCGGTCAAAATCATCGAGGCAACCATCGACATTTCCAAAGAACGCGACCGTATCCTTGGGTTTATCGACTCTGCCGACCGGGGTATTATGAAGGGATTTAAGAAGCAAAATGGCTGATGCGGTTGAGATTGAGTTAGCTCACCTTGGCAAGAGATACAAACGATGGATTTTTAAAGATGTCGACCTGGTCCTACATCCTTCTAAAAGATATGGAGTTATTGGTCGTAATGGAGTGGGCAAATCCACCCTCCTCCGATTGATCTCCGGATATACTTCACCAACTGCAGGCAAAGTGACCTTCACCCAATCCGGCATTCCAATTGACGCCCAACAAGCAGCACTACTGGTCGGATACACCGCGCCTTATATCAACTTGATCGATGAACTTACTGTGTATGAAATGCTAAAATTTCATACTTCCTTTAAGAAAGTATACCCTGATATGGTCAACCTGGATGTACTTTTACAAAAGGTTAAGTTGTCATCACATCGGGATTTTTTGGTGGGCGATCTTTCATCGGGATTGATGCAAAGACTCAAAGTGGGCCTAACGATTTTGACAATGACTCCGGTGATCTTGCTAGATGAACCCACCAGTTATCTCGACCTACCCGGCAAGAAGTGGTATTATGACCTTCTCGAAGAATACTCATCCAATAGATTGATAGTTGTAGCCTCTAATGATCCCGAGGATGTGTCAGAATGCAATGAAATGATAGATATGATACAGTTTGCCAAGACTGGTACAACCGGTCTAAGTTAGCTGGTCTCGCAGTGCGGTTAGTCCTGATCGGATATGGACCAGACTGTCTATGACTTTCCTGCGTCTGATCAACGTGCTTTTTTTAGCTCGAATCTCCTTTTTAGCGCCATCAAGCGTAAATCCTTTTTCCTTGACCAGGTAATAGATCAGGTCCAGCTGTTCTATATTTTGCTTCGTAAATCTCCGGTCTCCCTTACTGTTCTTATGTGGTTTGAGTACGGCAAATTCAGATTCCCAGTAGCGAATCAGAGATTTGGATACTCCAAACATGTCAGATACCTCCCCAATGGTGTAGTAGAGCTTTGTTAGTTCAGTAATCTTTCTATCCATGAGACTATATAACAAATAAATTTATAAAAAAAATTAAGATATGAAGTATCATTAGTTTTTAAAAAAGTCAACAAACCTCCTATGTCCCTTAAAGCAGATGAATGAACCTGAGGTGGGCTTAAAGGTTTATGCTTTTCCGGGATCCTTCAGGTACTACCTATACAGTTTATTTGGAGTCAATCCCTACAACATGCATAAGGAAGATTGCAGGAATCAATTTGGTACTTGAAAGTGAATTTCGATGAGACTAAACTCGTCTGGGGCTTTCCAAAAATACGAATTCCCAGGACTTATCCTTAACTATTTTTCAACTGACTAAGTTAATGGTAGAGCCATGAACTTTGCTTCCCAAAGCAATATATTGATAATCTGTAAAGAACTCAAGCTGTCGGCCGGAATCAAAATGTGATATCAACAACCTACTTTCCGAGAAGTTTTTCAAAAGTTTCACGAGCGATCTCGGGATTAGCCTTACCTTCAGATATCTTCATCAATTGCCCCATGAAGAAAGTTATAATTCCCTTTTTACCATTAATATATTGTCCAAGTTGTCTCGGATTTTCATCAAGAACCTGTTGTGCCATTGATTCAATGGTGTCGGTATCACTGGTCTGCATTAAATTCAATTTTTGACAAAGTTCTAATACATCTTGCGGTTGTTTTATTAAGATGGGCCAAATTTTTTGATAGGCAATACTGGTCGTTATTTTTTTATCTTCTATTAATTGTAAGAATTGTGCAATTATTTTAAAATCCAGGCCCTTTGAGATTTCCTCAGCTTCTTCCGAAGGGAACCATTTGTTGATGAAAAAATTGGCAGCCAATTTTGGCGGTATTTTTTCGTTGCGATCCAAAAACATTCTAAAGTTTTCTACCCTGGCCTGGGTATCGATGATGATCTCAACATCGTCCGGTGCCAGACCATACTGATTGATCAGAAGTTGGCGGTAAAATGCAGGGAGAGAAGGCATCGCATTTCTGACGCCGGTGATATAACCTTCTGAAATGTGTAAAGGTAAAATATCTGGTTCGGGAAAATACCGGTAGTCATGCGCGTCCTCCTTACTCCGCAATGCAGTCGTTATTCCCTGATCAGGATTAAATTCACGAGTCTCTTGTTTAATTTCATGACCATCTTCCATTAATCCCATTTGACGCCCAATTTCGAATTCAATGGCTTTTCTAGCAAATCGGGCTGAATTGATGTTTTTTACTTCACATCGTGCATTCAGTGTCTCTTGTCCCTGCAATCTCACTGAAATATTGCAGTCGCATCGCAAGGAGCCTTCCTCCATATTGCCATCAGAAATATCGAGATATCTAACCAACCTCCTTAATTCATTTATGAAATGATAGACCTCATTTGCAGTCCGAAAATCCGGTTCGGTCACCATTTCTAAAAGAGGTATTCCAGCACGATTTAGATCGATGTATGTAAAGGTCGGGTCGATCTCATGCAATGACTTTCCAGCATCCTCTTCCATGTGAATGTGGTGCAACCGGATAGTTTTGAGCCCTTGATCTGTCTCAAATGTTACTTCACCACCTTTACAAATTGGTTGGCTGTTCTGAGTGGTTTGAAAGCCCTTCGGCAAATCTGCATAAAAATAATGTTTTCTATCAAAATAGGACTGTTGATTAATCTCACAATTGAGCGCCAGACCAAGTATTATGGCATATTCAATTTGCTTTTTATTGGGCCTCGGCAGGGTGCCTGGGTGAGCCAAACTGATTGTGCTCGTCTGCGAGTTAGGAGTGCTGCCAAATAGGGTGCTGTCTCCACAAAATGCCTTGGATCTGGTCTGGAGTTGTATGTGAACTTCAAGCCCAATTATTGCTTCGTATTTTTTTGTCAAACCCATAGCTAATTTATTTTTTGTCAAAAGAATAACAGACTTAACAACCCCGCCACTACAACAAAGGCCGTAAAGATAATTGGATAGGAAAACTGCAATATGCAGAATTTGACCAATGTCTTAAAAAACCCCTGACTATAAAATCGTTTGATGCCGATAAAGAGATAGAATGCGAAAAATAGGAGAATTAAAGACCAGGCCGAGTCGCCTATCAGTCGAACAAGTAAAGCCGCTGTGATCATGAAAATGATAAAAGCAGTATGCATATGCAGGGAGAAAACAAGATGCTCGATATAATATCGCTTTCGCCTGATATAGAGAATTTTTAAGATGATAGCAATAATTGGGATATAAAACAGATAAATCCAAGCTAGATTTTGTATGACATAATCTGCTAGCGAACTCGGATTTTTAAGTAGTTTAATTTTTTGCCGGAAGTAGATTGAAGCTAATCCCCCAATCTCTAATTTTTTAACAATCTCTGATGGTGATAGGCTTTCAAAATCCTTTCTGGAGACTTTTGCAGTACCAGTTAATTCTTTTTCAAAAAAGTCTGATAATATCGTAACCCCTTCAGTACTCTTAATATCGATTGAGTCTGACTCGATTGCTAATTTATTTCGGAGATCTTTGATGATTGAATCGGTGTCATCAACCTGCCGGTCTATTAAGATTTTTTGTAAGGAGTCGATTGCATTCAGACTTTCCATTGAATTTTGAGATCCCCAAATCCTACGCAATTGATCGATGTTTCCTAGCTTAAGATCGTATAACTGCAAGGATGCCAACGCGACAATAGCGGTTACAAGAAACAACCGAATTGGATTAATTTGACTTTTCCGCTTACCTTCAAAATAGTCAATCGTTAGTTGACCTGGTACTAAGAGTGATTTGAGAGTTATCAGCGCTTTACCGTCTATGTTGAGCTGGTCAGACAGAAACTCTTTAAACATTTTTAAGAGTGGCAGTTTCCCATTGTGCGTCATCTGACCACAAACACCACAAAACTTATCGTAAGGTTCCAAAACCCTCCCGCAATTCAGGCAGAATTCAAGGTGATTGTCTGATCTGTTTTGCTTGCTCATTCACTTCACTTTCAGTTTCCGGATTGATAGCGAAAATAGGCTTAAACCCGGGTTTATGCACCACTTAAATATTGAAACTGGATTTCGGGTTTCATACAAGAAGCAACTACCATACAAGAAAGTTGCTATGGTGGTGAGTTCAACTCACCCTTTTGGGCATAGACACTTCAGTAAATAACGGCAATGGAGTTTACTCTCCAGCGAGACTTCCTTAATAGGGTCTATTTCATCACTTAGTCAAATGATTTATTGGCCTCAGATGCCATTTTTACCATTTCCTCATACTCCTTTGGAGTGAGACCATCCATGCAATAGTGAATTGGGTTGATAGGTTGACCCTTAAAATGAACTTCGTAATGCAAGTGAGGAGCAGTGCTGGTGCCAGTACTGCCTACAGTACCGATGATTTCACCCTTTTTTACAGTCTGGCCTTCATGTACTTCGATCTTGCTGAGATGCCCGTAAAGTGTCTCGTAGCCATAACCGTGACTGATCATTACATGGTTGCCATAACCACTTTGGTCCTTTTTTATTGATGTGATTTTACCATCACCCGTAGCCCTCACTAAAGTACCTTTGTTGGCAGTGAAGTCAAGACCTGTATGCATTTTGGGTATTTTGTGAATAGGATGTATTCGCATACCAAAACCGGACAAATAGGTAATTTTGCGCTTTACAAAGTCCTCCCTCACTGGTTTGATCGATGGAATTGAATTGATATATTTTTCCTTTTCGCTGGCGATATACTCCAATGAATCAAGGGATCTCGATTGGATCGTCATCTGCCTTGCCAGCTTATCCGCCTTTTCCAGAGTATTTACCAGCAAATCGGAAGAGTTTTCGTAGTTAGTCAATTCACTATAGCGATTATGACCACCAATGCCCACATTCCAGACATCTTTATTAATTGGATCCATGCCAAAGATCATGCGATGTACACTAGCGTCCCGGTCTTGAATATTGCCAAGGACTGCTGACATAATGTTTAGTTGTTCATTCAATGAAGAATATTTGATTTTCATCTGATCAATCTCCAGCATGAGTGATTGCTCCTTGGGTGAAGGTCGGTACTGCATAAACAGATAAAGCAGTCCTGAGGCAGTCATCACTACTGCCATTAGAAAGCTAATTCCCTGTAGCATCCTCCTAGTGATGGGGGCTCGGTACCGCTCGAAAGTGAGACTTTTTGGATTATAAACAAACTTTTCCTTTTTCATCAAATGACAGGTTATCCTATTAAATAAGTACTTTTGTCGGCCTGGTTTTGGATGAGTTCGAGACGGGATTGCGCAAAAATATAATCCAGATCGCAAGTTACCAAATCTTTGCCAACATTTTATAGTTCATTCATAGGAGATATTTATATTTTTCGAGATATGAAAGCCAAACAAATAAGACAGACTTTTTTTGATTATTTTCAGTCTAAGCAGCATAAGATCGTGCCATCAGCACCGATCGTGAGCAAGAATGACCCCACCTTATTGTTTACAAATGCCGGGATGAATCAGTTTAAAGACTATTTCCTGGGTAACCAATCCCCACCTGTTCCCAGAATTGCGGATACACAGAAATGCCTGCGGGTATCCGGCAAGCATAATGATTTGGAAGAAGTTGGAGTTGACAGTTACCATCACACTATGTTTGAAATGCTGGGTAACTGGTCTTTTGGTGATTACTTCAAAGATGATGCCATAGCCTGGGCATGGGAGTTGCTGACCGATCGACTTGGCTTAGAGCCAGAGCGTCTTTATGTCACGATCTTCGGTGGAGATCAAGATGAGAATCTGGCTGCAGATGATGAAGCAGGCCAATATTGGAAACGATTTATCGCAGATGAAAGAATCCTTCGATTTGCAAAAAAAGACAACTTCTGGGAGATGGGTGACACAGGCCCATGTGGTCCATGTTCCGAAATTCATGTAGACCTTCGTGATGATGCTGAGCGCAAGGCCATTCCCGCCGCATCCCTGGTAAACAACGACCATCCGCAAGTTGTTGAAATCTGGAATCTGGTTTTTATTCAATATAACCGAAAACAAGACGGTAGCCTCGAACTACTCCCAGCTAAACATGTCGATACCGGGATGGGATTTGAGCGCCTCTGCATGGCCCTGCAAGGTAAAAAATCGAATTATGATACGGATCTTTTCATACCCTATCTCGAATTCCTGCAAGAAAAGACAGGCATTAAATATACTAGTTCTTATGATCAATCGGCCAAGTCTGATATGGCTATGCGCGTGATTGCTGATCATATCCGGGCAGTATGTTTCACAATTGCTGATGGTGCCATGCCCAGTAGTGGAGGCGCCGGCTATGTCGTTCGTCGTATTTTGCGGAGGGCGGTGCGTTACTATTATTCTTTTTTAAATATCAGCGAACCCTTATTGTACACCATGGTACCAATGGTAGCCGACTACTTTGCCGATATTTTTCCTGAGTTGAAGGAGCAGCAAGATTTTGTGGCTAAAGTTATACTAGAAGAGGAGAAATCGTTTTTACGAACTCTCGAAGCTGGTCTCAAGAGATTGGAGGTCTTGGAGATACATAATGACATGATCGATGGTCAGATTGCCTTCGAGCTATATGATACCTATGGCTTTCCTGTAGATCTTACCCGCCTCATTGCAAGAGAAAGAGGTCAGAAAGTGGATGAGTTGGGTTTTGAGCAGGCACTCAATCAGCAACGAAACCGTTCGAAAACAGATGCACGAAAAGAAGTCGGTGATTGGCAACTCGTTTACGATCAGGAATCAGTATTTGTTGGATATGATCAATTGACGGTTGCCAATACAAGGATGGTCAAATACCGAACGGTAACCACTAAAGAAGGCCCCCAACGCCACGCCGTATTTTCAGAGACACCATTCTATGCCGAAGGCGGAGGTCAGGTCGGTGATACCGGCTGGATCACTCAGGAAGGACACCGCTTTACAGTTCTGGATACAATCAAAGAAAATGAATTGTTTATCCACATTCTTGATCAATGGCCAAATCATCTCGATAAGCCTTTCAAAGCGGAAGTGGATGGGAGTCGGCGTCACCTCACTGAAAATAATCATTCGGCCACCCACCTGATGCATGCAGCGTTACGCGCGGTACTCGGTGAACACGTAACCCAGGGCTCCACTGGTGAATGACCGATATCTGCGATTTGATTTTTCTCACTTCAAAAATGACTCATGAGGAGATTCTTCAGGTAGAACATATCGTAAATCAGAAAATTCGTCAGAACATCACTAAAAGAGAGGACCTCAATGTACCGATCAGTCAGGCTAAGGAAGCAGGTGCAATGATGTTATTTGGTGAAAAATATGGAGACCATGTCCGGATGATTACTTTTGATCCCGAATATTCCGTAGAGTTGTGTGGGGGCT
Organism: Saprospiraceae bacterium; assembly: GCA_016711125.1. Lineage (GTDB taxonomy): Bacteria > Bacteroidota > Bacteroidia > Chitinophagales > Saprospiraceae > JABDMH01. The sequence continues at coordinate 145,616 of JADJTQ010000014.1, forward strand.
GTCATGTAAAGGCTACAGGGCAGCTTGGGTATTTTAAGATCCTCAGCGAAAGTGCAATTGCTGCGGGTGTACGACGTATCGAAGCAGTAACCGCAGATCAAGCCGAAGCCTATCTCAACGAAGAACTTCAGGAGTTGCGGGCCGTGAAAGAGTGCTTTAAAAACCCCAATCAGATATCGGCTCAGGTAGCTGCTCTACTCGAAGAAAATAAAGCACTGCAAAAAAAGATCGAACAAATGCAGACGGCTGAGGTAGTGGGATTGAAAAATAGCTTAAAGGCGAAATTCAGTGAAATAAATGGTATCAATTATCTGGCTGAAAGAATCGAGACCGATGATTCAAAAGCTCTAAAAAATCTGATTTTTCAACTTGAGAAAGAGGTGGACAATGCTTTTATTGTCTTTGGAGCAGTGGCCAGTGATAAGCCTCAGCTGATGGTTGCCATCAGTGAAAATCTGGTCAAAGATAAAGGACTGCATGCTGGCAATATCGTAAGAGAGTTGGCAAAATTTATTGATGGAGGGGGAGGAGGTCAACCATTTTTTGCTACAGCAGGCGGGAAAAAATTGGAGGGGCTAAGCGAGGCTTTGAAAAATGCGGCAGTTTATCTTAATACGAGCAACTAATAATTTCCTTAACTATGAATGTACTGGAGCTTTATATAGATCCTGATATAGCAAGAGCCAGTACGTTACCCTCTGCTATCTATGCAGATGATGAATTGTACCGTCACATGCTTGAGAAGATTTTTGTCACTTCCTGGCAAGTGATCGAAGTAGATGTGGATCCGATAGAGTCTGATAATGTTGTTCCTTTTATTTTATTGGAAGGCGCACTTAACGAGCCGCTGGTACTAGTACGCAAAGATACAAATTGGAAATGCCTTTCTAATGTTTGCACGCACAGGGGTAATATCTTGATAACCCGGCCAGGACATTATGCTAATCTGGTGTGTGGCTATCATGGCAAATGTTTTGATCTGGACGGCCGTTTTAAATCAATGCCGGCGTTTGAAGGTGCCATTGATTTTCCTTCTCTAAAAGATGATTTACCCGAGCTGGAGTTGGCACAGCTTGGTCCGCTCAAATTTACCTCGATCGCATCTGATGTCAATTTTACTGAAGCGATGCAACCAATTATAGGACGTATGTCCTGGTTTCCATTTGATGAGTTGACCTACGTGCCTGAACTTTCTAATACTTATGAAGTCGATGTTCATTGGGCACTCTATTGCGAAAATTATCTGGAAGGATTTCACATTCCATTTGTTCATGCACAGTTGAATAAAGCACTGAAATTCTCGGAATATAAAAGTGAAATTTTTAAATATTGTAACCTGCAGCTGGGGGTGGCCAAAGACCATGAGCCGCATTTTGATCTAGCACCGGATCATCCGGATTTTGGGAAAAAGGTCCTTGCGTACTACTGGTGGCTATTTCCCAATACCATGTTGAATATTTATACCTGGGGTTTGTCACTCAATATTGTAAAACCCAAAGGAATCGGTAAAACAGAAATCGTATTTAAAACATATTTACTTCCCGGAGTTGAGAAAGACCAAGCAATATCAACTACTCTTAATAATACGGAAATGGAAGATGAAGCCATTGTGAAAAATGTTCAGACAGGTGTTAAATCCCGGTTCTATACACAAGGCCGTTTTTCCCCTGCCATGGAGCAAGGTGTGCATCATTTTCAAAGTCTTCTCGTAAAGTATTTGCAAAAATAAATTGTCATGAATATGTACGCGCACGAAGACAGGAAGTTATTTATACATAAATGGCTTCCGGATGAACCGAAAGCGATTTTGTTTATTTTGCATGGTATTTTTGAGCATGGTGGGCGATACCGCCATGTAGCCGAATATCTTAATGCCGATCAAATAGCAGTAGTCGCAGCAGATCATTATGGGCATGGTCGTTCTCCGGGAAAAAGGGGGTATATTGATTCATGGGATCATTTAGTGACAGACACGGATCACTGGATTGAATCGATAAAGGCTGAATATCCTGGTATTCCGTTTTTTCTTTTGGGTCATAGCCTTGGCGGATTATTGGCGGTTTCATATTTGGTGAAAAAAAGCCCTGTTTTTAAAGGTGTGATTTTGTTAAGTGCCGCATTGAGGGTGAAAGAAGATTTGTCACCTCTCTTGCAGAAATTGGCTCCGATACTAGCGGCAGTTGCCCCGGGATTAAAAACAATAAAATTAGATGCAACAGCGGTATCTCGAGATCCTGCAGTAGTCGAGGCCTATTTAAATGACCCGAATGTATATACCGGAAAAGTCTACGCTAAGACCTGCAATGAAACTTTGCGGACTACTAAAGAGATCAAAACCACTTTTTCAAAATTTGAATGGCCGGTGTTGATTCTTCACGGTACCGCAGACCGTCTGACCGAACCTCAAGGCAGCCAGGATTTTTATGATCGAATTATTTCTAAGGATAAGACCATTAAATTCTACAATGGGTGGTATCATGAGTTGGTCAATGAGTCTGGCAATGAACAGGTCTTAGAAGGAATCCGGGTTTGGATTTCTTCTCGATGTTAGAACCTCTTATTGGTTCTAACATCCATTTTTGTCACTTCTTCCGTAAGCAGAATATAATGTCTCTGGCGAAAGCTTCAGATCTGAACTCACGATCACGTCATAAAGTGGGGCAGGTTTTGTGGCTTACCAACGGTCAGAAATGGTCCTTCGTGACCATAGCGTTGGGCGTACCCACTCCTCCAAAGATTTGCCGTGACATTCATCTTCAGGGCATTAGATTCCCAAGATAGATAGGCGCTTGGCGATAACATTTATAGTCACTATCTTCATTAGGAAAAAGAGACCCATGCGGTGCGTATCAGTTATGACATATTAAGACTAATACTGAAGATGGCTGTATTAAGTACATCGAAATGGTCTCAGTTTCCCTTAAAATCGGGCCTCATTGGATTACTCTATTTAATACTTATTTGTGCATGTGGTACCGATGTCGAAAAAGAAACTAATTCGATTCAAGTAGATATAGCCAAATCAAGATTTGTTGGTTCTGGTTCATGTATGTCTTGCCATAAAGAACAATATTCTAGCTGGAAAGATTCTCACCATGAGCAAGCAATGAAAATTGCAGATTCATCCAGCATTCTGGCAGACTTTAGTAATGTTACCTATACAAGCAATAAAATTAAAAGTGTCTTTTTTAAGAAGGGTAATTCCTATTTTGTCAATACGAGAGGGGAAGACGACAACTACCATGATTATAAAATAGAATATACGTTTGGCGTAACTCCGCTTCAACAATATATCGTTCAGTTTCCAGATGGCAGATTTCAATGCCTGCAGACAGCCTGGGACACAAGGCAAAAAAAGTGGTTTGATCTTCAATCCGATCTGAAGATCCAGTCTAACGAATGGATACATTGGACCGGTGGCGGGATGAGATGGAATTCGACCTGTGCGGATTGTCATTCTACCAATCTGCATAAGAATTTCGATAACGAACTAAATTCGTACAACACTACTTTTAGCGAAATCAATGTAAGTTGTGAAGCCTGCCACGGCCCAGCAAGTTTACATATTGATTTTTACCAGAATCCAGTGAAAGGCGCAATGCCTCCTCACATGTATATGGATAGCTCTTTATCTTCTACAGAACTTGTTGATAGATGTGCACGGTGCCACTCCAGACGGATGCAGATCACGAAGGCATTTGACTATCAAGGACATTTTATGGATCATTATAACCCCACATTATTAGTTGACCCTATATATGAACCGGATGGCCAGATTAAAGATGAAGATTACGTCTATGCTTCTTTTATTCAGAGTAAAATGTACCATAAAGGTGTTTCGTGCAGAGATTGCCATGATGTACATTCATTAAAGCTCAAATGGACTGGAAATGCGCTTTGCTTGAACTGCCATGACCTGAAATATGATAATCCTTCCCATCATTTTCATAAGGAAAACTCAGAAGCGGCCCAGTGTATCAATTGCCATATGACAGGTAAAATTTATATGGGAAATGATTTTAGACGAGATCATAGCTTCCGGATTCCCAGGCCTGATCAGACAGAAAGATATGGTACTCCCAATGCCTGTAACGGGTGTCACCGTGAAAAGAGTGCAAAATGGGCCAGTGAGTTCATCATTTCAAAATATGGAACGGGAAGAGTTGATCATTTTTCAGACTTGTTGCTGGCCGGATTTAATGGAGATAATACGGCGTATTTCAAATTGGTATCACAAAGGAATTATCCTGATATCGCCAGAGCTACAGCTCTTAATCAATTTTCCAACCAGCAACTATCTCCCCAGGAATTACTGGCGGTTAAGGAATTTTTAAAAGATCCTTCCGCCAATGTTAGAAATGAAGCTATTCATGCTTTTGAAAAAGTAGGAAACTCTGAATTCTCTCATTTTATAGCCCCTTTGTTATTAGATTCTATTCGGATGGTAAGGATTTCTGCTGCCAGATTTTTTAATAAGGTTAATCGCGCTCCGCTTAATTTTGAGAAAGCTGAAAGCGAACTTAAGGAAGAATTGTCGATGAATGCCGATTTTGCATCGGGGCAACAGGCGATTGCTGAGTACTATCAAACAAAAGGTAATGTAGAATTAGCCATACAGGCTTACAGGAAAGCCATCGAATTGGATAATTATAGCAATATATCGAGACTAAATCTAGCTTTAATGATATACCTGCAAGGAGATGTTTTAGGAGCAGAAAAACTATATCTCCAAGTTATTGAACTGGAGCCGGATTTTAGTTATTCATACTATATGCTGGGTCTTTTGTATCATGAAATCGGAAACTCCCAAAAGCATTAAAATACCTTGGTTATGCCTGTGAGAAGGAACCGATAAATATCAAGGCTTTTTACAATTATGCAATCAAACTGCAAGAAGTAGGAGAAAATGAAAAATCCATCGAGATCCTTGATCGAGCTTTAAAATTGGAGCCTAACAACGAAGAACTGCTCTACATAAAACTTTTGGGTCAACTAAAAATCAATCAATTTGAGGTTGCGTACAGTACATGCATAAAACTACTTCAAATTGCCCCTAACAACCCTAATTACCAACAGATTTTGGATAGACTGAAACAAAATAGGTAGTAAGTAATAATAGTCAAGGATGGGTTGGATAAGACCTGTGGAATTATTGTTCAAGCAAGGCGGGATCGAAGTAGGTGCTTTTTGCAAAAGGAAAACGCCTGTTCCCATGAGGATAGATCGCAGAGGAGGCGTACCAAACTTAGATTGGGCAGGGTATTTTAAACATATCATCAAGTGGTATGGATTACCTCTGTCCAATTTAAATATATCCAGCCGATAGCTACAGCTTTAGTGTGATTTAATCAAAGTCCTTTATGTCCTATACGGGTGCCGGTAAGGCTCACGATAAGGTCGCATTAGAAGGGATTGGGCTTCTTCATTACCTTTTACATCCATGCTATTTTTATCAATAGAGAAGGCACTACGGGTATGATAAGCTAAATCTGCATAAATAACGGCGCTGGTCGAGTTAAACCCTTGTTTAAAAGTTCCCTTTATTGAGCTATCGGATTTTAACCGTATCGCTTTGGCAAATTGTTGGAACTGGGTAACGAATTCACGTTTGATTTCTTGTTCGTACTCCATCGAGCCAAGGTCAACCCGGACGTTACCATATTCTTTCCGTTCACCTTTGTCTGCTGGATATACTTCCCAACCCGAATCCGCGGCAAAGATTGTTCCCTTGTCGCCAAAGTAAAAAACTCCAATGTTTGTGTGAGGTAAAGGAGAGGTAAATCCCCATGTCTTATGAGTCCACATAACTGGTAAGCCTCCATAATCAAAACGTACTTCCAGGTGATCAGGATGATCCTGGCCCAACTTGCGGGTGATGCCTCCCATCGCTGAAATTTGATCTGGAAGATCCAGATCCATGATCCAGCGAATGTTTTGCAGATAATGAATGCCCCAGTCGGCCAGAATGCCCCGGCTGAATCCCTGTTGTAGCCTCCAATTGGTTCTGCCAGGTACCGGGTGGGCTAGGTATTTAGGTCTTGGTGCTGGTCCGCAAAAACGTTCATAGTCCATGGTCGCAGGAATTTCTGCTTCCTCGGCAGCTCCAACAGGATTGTGGATATTGGCCTGGACCTGATAGATCTCGCCTACCTTTCCACTCTGGATATAATCTTTAACTTGTTCGTTGATAGGTGCATGTAATCTTGGAAAATCAATATTGACTACAATACCAGATTTCTCATAGGCAGCTTTCATGGCTTGTGCTTCCCGGATATCGTAGCTGATTGGTTTCTCTTGCCACACGTGCAATCCCTTTTTACAAGCGCCAATAAACTGCAATGCATGCCAATGTGTTGGTGTTGCTATAACCACTGCCTGCAACTCCGGGAATTCGTACAATTCCTCATGGTTATGAAAAAGAGCCGGCTTTGGCGCTCCAGCAGCCACTAATTTGTCAGCGGCATTTTGCAAGGCCAACTGATTGACATCACACAGGGCCACTATGTCAAACTCTCCGCTCATAGAAGCAAACTTGAGAAGATAGTCGGTGCCCCACCATCCGGTACCCACGATGCCAAGTTTGATCCGGCTATCTGCTTGAATAGCTGGAATCGGAGCCATCCAGGCACTTGCCGTCAACATCGAACTCGCCTTAAGAAATGCTCTTCTTTCCATAATCTCTCTCCATTTTATACAATTAGAAAATACCTTCATAAGGTAACTTTTTTCCCGGAAATCAGGCTTCGGTTTGTCAATCTTGTGATAAAAACTAGCGGGCTCTTGGTTTTATCTACTGGGTCTCCTTGAGATATTTGGTTTGTCGAATGGTAAGAGAGAGCAGGGGTTCGGCATGCTACCTATGACAGATCTTCACAACTAGCTCTGATTCAATTGATTCATATTATAGGAAAGCGTCATATTTAGTTCTTTTGCTAGTCTATTTATATGCCAAACAAGTTAAGGGAACGATCCAAACATAACCAAGCTGTCATCCTCGCTTTCTTCATTTTTGCAAAAAAAAATGTCTTTACTCACCCTGACTTTGGCGGGAGCTCACCCTGATTCTTATATGCTGCGGCTTCTAAGAGTGAACAATTCCAGAATCATTCAAAAGTTACCCACTAACTACGGCGAAGACCAACGAGATCAATCAAAAGGCTCATTTAGAATTGCCAATTCCTCCAACTTCCCAAATCTTCCGAACACAACATATTGGCTTTCAGGTTACCCAAAAAATCCTCCTGTGCTATCAAGGTTGCACCAAGAGATTGCAAGTGAGCAGTGTTTTGCTGACAATCAATCATCGTATAGCTGGCTTCTTTTAACTTACCTACCAGTTTAATAAATCCATATTTCGAGCCATTTGACACTCTCGTAAACATCGATTCACCAAAGAAAACCTTACCCAGGCTCAAGCCATAAAGCCCGGCGACTAAGTCTGACCCCTTCCAAACTTCAATAGAATGTGCTGCACCGTGGAGATGAAGCTTCTGATAAGCCCATTGCATTTCATCGGTAATCCAGGTGCCATCCTGATCCTTCCGTCTATGATTTTTGCACGCGAGAATCACCTCATCGAAAGCGTGGTCGGCGGTGATCCGGAAAGGATTTTTGGCCAAGAGAGACCGCATGCTTTTACTGACTTTGAGTTCATCCGGCCAAAGTATACAACGAGGGTTCGGTGACCACCAGAGAATGGGTTGTTCTTCCGAATACCACGGAAAGATTCCAAAATGATAGGCAAGTAGCAAGGTTTCGACAGACAGATCACCACCCATGGCCAAAAAACCTTCCTGATTGGCTAAGCTTGGATGTGGAAAAAAAGGAACAGGCACTAAAATCGAGGAAGCTGTTGATTAACGCAACTTGATAACAAACTGATCTTTCTGACATGCCTCGGCAGAAAGTGTCTCAACAAAGCCGGGAGCGATGAGAATGGCTGCGTCATGTTATGAAAGAAGTTTAATTTTCATTTGATCAGCGCGAGGTGAGTATTTCAACATCCTCCTAAGGAACAAATTCTTCTATCACGGCAGAAAGACCACGATCTACCAAGGCGTCTTTTTTGGGCTTTAGGGCTTCGTAGGTATCGGTCTTGACGATAGCCTTTCCTTTAAAATGGACGAGGAGTGAAAGTTGTTCAGCTTGTTCATATGGATGCTGCAATATTTCCATAAAACATTCGATCACCCAATCAAAGGTATTAACGTCGTCGTTATGTACCACGATTTGAGCCGACTTTCCGGTATCGACCAAGTCTTCGGTCAGTACTGATTGATCGGTGTCGTGCGAATATTGTGAAGTCGTCATACTACTTCTTTTTACAAAGATAATTAATTGGTTGAAGCCAAAACAGTCTTCACTTTATCAAAGTCCGGCATTTGGCTGGGGATGTCTAATATTTCTTTATGCCGGATGATTCCTCCTTTGTCGATCACAAAAACTGCTCGTTTTGATACACCTCTCATGCCCAGACCAAACTCCTCATGCAAGGCACCATAACTGCGTGATACTTCTTTATTAAAGTCCGAAAGAAGGCTAAAGTTGTATCCGTATTTTTCGCGGAACATATTTAAAGAATATAGTGCATCTACTGAAATAGCCAGAACCTCGGCGCTCAATGCATTATAATCAGCCATTTCATCTCGCATCATGCAAAGTTCTTTGGTGCATACACTTGAAAAAGCCAGAGGAAAAAAAAGTAAAACTATCTTCTTGCCCTGGTATTGATTTAGGTGTACTTCCGACTTATCGGGCGCCCTCAGTGTGAAGAGTGTTGCTCGTTCTCCAATGTTTACTGCCACAAACCTATGTCTTCAATGAACGACAAAATTAAAATTAATACTTTGCTTTTCGACTATATTGCAATCTTTTTAAATTTCAGACTGGCTCACTGAATGATGTCAATTGCTTCTGAGAAGAAATCTTATCTACAATTGCATGCTGCTGTTTTACTCTTCGGTTTTGCAGCAATACTGGGAGATCTAATCAGCCTCTCTGCCACAGTTTTGGTTTGGTGGCGTCTGTTAATTACTATAGGAAGCTTAGCTATATTAGTCAATATCGTAATGCACTGGCGAAATACACCAAAATCATACCTCATTCAATGGGCAGGTATTGGCGTCTTGGTTTCATTACACTGGATTGCATTTTTTGCTTCAATTAAGTTGGCAAATGCTTCTGTGGCATTGGTTTGTCTTGCTACTGCTTCTGTTTTTACCTCTATTTTCGAGCCTTTATTTAATCGCATTAGGCCCAAATTGCAGGAAATACTGCTGGCTCTGCTGGTTATCCCTTGCATGATATTAATTGTTTCTGATTTAGATGTCATGTTACTTAAGGGGGTTTGGGCGGGGCTAGCCTCGGCTGCTTTGTTGTCTTTATTTGGAGTTTTAAATAAAAAGTTGGTTCACCATGGAGAGCCCATGTTTATTACCTTTATCGAATTAAGTGCAGGCTGGCTTCTGATCGGTATATTACTTTTTTTATTTGGAGGCCCTCAATTAGTTCTATTCCCTCAAGAATTAGATTGGATCTATCTGACACTTTTGGCTCTTGGTTGCACCACGTTTGGTTACGTTTTAGTTCTGCACGCTTTGAAAAATCTGTCGGCATTTACTACGATGCTTGCTTTTAATCTAGAGCCGGTATATGGCATGGTGCTCGCGTATTTCCTTCTCGACGATGCATCACAATTATCATGGAGTTTTTATCTTGGTGGAGTTTTTATCTTAGCGCTAATATTTTTTCATGGCTATTTGCAGCATAGAAAATCTCCTGGAAATTCATGACGAAAACACAAAAAAGTATTCAACAATATTGTCAGGATCATACCTCTCCTCCATCTCTGATTCTGCAGGACCTTGAACGGCAAACGTATCTCAAGACCCTGGCGCCCCAGATGATTTCGGGCTATTTTCAAGGTAGGTTATTAAGCATGCTCAGTCAAATGATCCGGCCCAAGACCATTTTGGAGATTGGTACTTTTACGGGTTATTCAGCTATCTGCCTGGCAGAAGGATTGCTACCCAATGGGAAGTTGCATACTATCGAAGTGAATCCTGAATACCACTCTTTGAGTCAACAATACTTTGTAAAAGCCGTGCTTAGCAACATGATAGAGCAGTATTTGGGTGACGCATTGACCATCATCCCCCGACTTAATCTTACGTTTGATCTTGTATTTATTGATGCTTCGAAGGTTTCGTATCCGCTCTATTTTGATTTGATTTTTGAAAAGACTTCCGGCGGTGGCTATATCTTGGTTGATAATATGCTGTGGAGTGGTAAAGTACTTGAAGATGATGATGATCCTGAAACGAATGCGTTGAGAAATTTTGCTAAAAAGCTGCAAGATGACACCCGGCTTGAAAATATACTTTTACCGATCCGTGATGGTCTAATGATATGTCGAAAAACATAAATCGTGATAAAGATTTGTACCGGGATCTCTGTGGCTCAGGTTTGGAGGTTCCGGTGTTTTATCAAGCTTGGTGGTTGGATATTGTTTGTGGCGAAGATGATTGGCAAGTTGCTCTTTATATTGAGGACCCACATATAGTGGCAGTAATGCCGTATTACTTAAAGAGAATTTCTTTTTTTCACACCATCACCATGCCGGCACTTACTAAATTTATGGGTCCTTTTTTTATTCGGAAATTTGATGATCGCAAGTCACAGAGTATTCTTAATAAATTGGTGGAGGCACTGCCACCTTTTTCCGGATTTGTTCAGACGACACATTATCAGATTAAAAATTGGTTGCCTTATAAGTGGAAGGGATTTAGTCAAACTGAGTATTATTCATATGTTTTGCGTGGCATCAAAAACCTGGATCAGATTGGGAAGAATATCGGCAGCGATTATCGTAATAATAAAATTGCAAAGGCAGTAGAATTGTTTGAAATAAAGGAGAATCTTGATTTTGACACGCTGTATCGATTGATCGCAGAGCCATTTGAGAGGCAAAAGATAAAAATGCCGGTGTCTCGATCCTTGCTGGAGAAGATCATAATGACTGCCGAAGATCGTAAATCTGGAAAGAGTTTTTATGTATCTGGTCCACAAGGAGTGGTTGCAGCGGTTGTGTTTTTAATCTGGGATCGCAAAAGTTGTTACCTATTGTTGGCAGGTGAAGACGAAGATTCACGAACCAATGCCGGGGGTATCTACCTCATTTGGAAGGCCATTGAGTATGCAGCTAAAGAGCTTCAGGTTAATACATTTGACTTTTTGGGAGGCATGTCTGAAAATCTTGAGCGTACCAGAAGACAATTTGGCGCAGAGCAGGTGCCTTACTTTTTAATTTCCAAATATACAGGATTGCTGAGGTTCTGGCATATTATTAACAAATAGACCTTCGATCTTTCGCAGCGAGGTCCAGGATTGATTTTCGTTGTATTCTAAAGGTGATTCTAATTTATTTTTATGGGCATTAAATATGTTATGAATTTTCTGCTTATTGGGTTAGTCGTTATGAGTTGTGGTTACTCAGACGACAAGCAGGAGAAAAGCAGCTCATTGACTGATCCACCAAACATCATCCTGATCATGGGTGATGATATTGGATATTCGGATATTGGATGTTATGGATCAGAAACATAAACTCAAAATCTGGATCGATTAGCCGCCGATGGTTTGCGATTTAGAAATTTTTACAACATGTCCAAATGCAATCCCACTCGATCATCGATGATCACTGGCTTGTATCATGGCGATAGCAATTCGATTTCTTTTGTGCCATTGCTGAAAGATGCCGGCTACCACACGATTATGAGCGGCAAGGAGCATTTTGATTCATGGGTACCTCAGGAGTGTTACTTTGCCAAAACTTTTGACCATTCTTTTACATTCTGGGCCACGACCGAGTATTTTGTTCCTCCTGCCGACACATTCGAAAGACCCTTTTATTTAGATGGACGAAAGCTACTCACTTCCGAAATTGAAGCAGAGATTCTTCCGAAATATAAAACTGATTTTATTACCGACTATGCGATACGATGGTTGAATGAAATCATCCCCAAAAAAGAGCCTTTTTTCCTTCTGCTACCTTACCATGCTGCTCATTATCCCCTGCAAGCCAGACCTGAAGATATCGCTAAATATCGCGGCAGTTATTTAAACGGATGGGATCTAATCCGGCAGGAACGCTACGAAAAGATGCAAACTTTGGGAATATTGGATTCGGCAACCCAATTATCACCGCCCGAAGAAAACACCAACCGTTTTCGTAAAGCCAGTTATCAGGATTTTTCGGAGGAGCGAACCAATTTTCCGCTTTACCATACATGGTCTTCGCTGACTGAAATTGAAAAAGAGCACAAGGATTTAGAAATGGCGGTTTATGCTGCTATGATAGACCGGATGGATCAAAATATAGGCCGGATTATTCAACGGGTGGAGCAAGCAGGGCAACTGGACAACACGATCTTTATTTTTTTCTCTGATAACGGCTCTTGCCCCTTTGATAGTAATGTTGACTTTGCCATACCTCCTGGTCCGGCCGATAGCTATCGTTGCTTATCTCCTCCCTGGGCGAATGTCGGGAATACACCCTATCGACTTTATAAGCAAAATGGACATGAGGGAGGGGCTAAGACCCATTGTATTGTATCTTATCCGCCCCTGATCAGGAAAGGGTCTTTTACGGATGAGATTGGGCATGTAGTCGACATTTTCCCTACGATACTTGAATTGGCCGGAATATCCTATCCCAATCAAGACGAAGCAAAGACAACCCAAAAACTTGCCGGTAGATCCTTGGTGCCTGCGTTCATGGGCCGGCAATTGGAGGGCAATCCGTACTTTATATCCGGGACCAGTGAAGCGTTTAGGATGTACCGCAAAGGTGATTGGAAACTGGTATTTTTTTTCTGATATAATCCGTCGAAGAGAGTTTTCCAACCGTCACGATTCTCCTGGGCCATCTCCCAATGCTGCCTTACTGAACCATCCTGATTTGGTGTCCAGGTAATTTGATGATACACCGTTTCTCCCTCCCGGGTTTTCATGGGCTCGCTCTTTAGTACCATATTTTTATCTACCAACCCTCCAGTAAGTCGCAAGCTCTGACCTTGATTATCAATCCAGGTCTGATGCCAGCTTTGATCTTGTGGGTCGTAATAATTATATGATGTTCCGGTATACTGACCATCGGCGCCAGTCCAGTTTTCCTGAATGACACAACTATCTTGCATCATTACAATATGATTTTGTCCAGCTACTTTTCCATCAGAGGTGGTTTCCCAATCACCAAGCCAAAAGTCAAAAAGGCGGTATTCCGGCGAGCAGCATGGACAGGATGCAGTTGTTTGGGCGATCAGTGATTCCGTACTAAAAATCGCTAAGGATAAAAATAAGTATTTCATTGTTTTACTTTTAAATTGTTCTGACACTGTATCTGATGGGTCGACTTTGGAGAATAGCGGTCGGGCTGCATGTGACGGCTCTCTCGAAGGGCAGCTGGCATCATCGCAGCCTGTTATAGCCAGGCTTCCCTTCTCCTTTCTTTTCAATTATAACCCTGAAATCGTAATATAGATACTGACCCACAAATCCGATGGTTATAGATCCAAAAATTATCCCGGGTATGCTCCTTTCTTCAATTATCAAAACACACAGTATTATTAATGTAATACCAATAGAATAACCAATAATTTTCATTAGTAAATTCTTCGTTGAAAATTCTGACTCTTTCCAGAAAGTTTCCTCTTTTTCTGTCATTTCTTGCTCCACTAGCTTTGAAACATCATTCCCTTTTAGTATTAGTTTGTACTGTCGAATCAGATCGGCCTTCATTCCTCTATTGACACCAAAAGTAAATGGATTTGATTGGGGAGATGGATTCACCATACTATTCAAAAAGATCTTCCCATCCTTTAAAATCGAGGTCACTCTGATACCCTCCCGTTGCCAATATGTCGACCTAATCGCAGAAAAATAGTTCTTTTGGTTTGATAACACTGTCCAGTGATTAAGTCTAGATGCTGCTACATTGGCTTGTTTGAATTCAACTTCAGTCAATGAAGTTCGATATGCAGAGAATTGTCTACTTTATAGTTTACTTTTAACGAACAAGAGCGAAATTGCAATCAGAGCTAAGAAAGTATAGGGAAATTTATCTTGTTCAAGTGCTGAGTCAATCATCACGTATCCACACAGAGTTATCGGAATTAATAGAAACACGAAGTTAAGCCAATGGTCCATCAGCTCATTCCTGGTTAGGTGAAGTTTCATTTCCCTGATCGACTTGTTTATTTCTGCATTTGTCATAATGCTTGGCTATAACTCATAGATATGGATGAAAGGTGACCGTTAAATTGATTAGCACGAATATATCATGTTTCTCATGGAGTGAACTGGAAATATCGATTTAATTCATATTTGCTCGATCAAAATCAGGTCACAAAAAACAGTAGTTGATTGACAATTGCCTAACTCAATTTTGATTTGATCTTCAGAACGTTTAATCTCGATATCAATCGATACTTTAGAGTATTCACTTGATCTCAATTCTGATTCCTCAATGTTTTTGATTAAATAGGTGTCAGCCTGACCGCTGATTGTACATGAATGAACCTGCTCACCAGTATCCATCATTGGCTCGGCAAGGCGAAGATTTAAAAGTACGCTATATTTTCCTTTGTTCAGATCGAGTTTGGCGATAACCGAGGTTGAATGATTCGCATCACTATAAGGGGCTAATTGAATGGTCTGTTTTAATGATGAGAGGGAGTCATAAACGGTATAGCCATTAAATTGAAGTTTAGTGGCATCCAGGATGTGTCGGCTGTTGCTTCGAGCTTTGATTAGCAGTGAAGTCGGAATAAATGGACGGTACGAGAAATTATAGAAATTGGTACCAACCTGGTATCGACAAAAATCAGAATCACCGAGATGAAATGATTGGCCGGATCTGATTAAATGGCGACCAAATTGTCTTATGGTATCGGGGAACTCCGTAAGCCACATATCTTTAACCAGATATAAATTAGGTTGACTTAAGGCCATTTCTACCAATTTGATATTACGATATATGGAATTATCATGTGGTGTGGTTACAATATCGCGTGGGTCTAGCGAAGAATAAACATACGAATTCCAGTAGTCGCCGATGATTCCGGCTGGTTCGAGCGTGTTGATCTCTTTGACGTAGTCAATTTTTGCCTTTTTGGTCGATGGATAGTAAAAATTTTCCAGGGCACTTGCCATTGATAGCACCACTAGAATAAGCACTACTATTTTATACCGTTGCCGAATTGGAAATTGCCCATCAAGAAAAGAAAGGGTAGTTAGTACAACAGATATAAAAAGACAACTAAAATACCTTCGCCCCATTTCATTAAGTAACACCCAATTGAAGGTAAATAGAGTCACTAAAGTCAGACAAGTATTGATCAACATCACTCTCATCAGGCTTGGTGATATCCTATCGTTTCTTACAGTTTGTGTTGATCTCAATTGATTTATAAAGATGGGTGCCAAAAGCACTGCGACGATCCAAAAATACTTTGAAAAATGCTTTCAGACTGGAATAAAAAAATTCTTTGCACGGAGGCCCAGCTTAATGCAAATGCTTGTGTGACTTCATTTAAGTCATTGAATTCAAAGCTGCTATAACTGGCGCTCGGGACCGCTTGTATCTTGGCATAAATGATAAAAGCAGCTCCAATAGCAGTGGTAATGGCAAGCCATAAAAGCGTTTTTAAATTGAAAAGATGAGACCTTTCTTGCCCGGTTGCGATGGCTACGAGAATCGCAATAAATGAAATTATCAGAAAATCTGAGACCCAGATTCCAACGATGGATAGTAGACTGACTGCAATTAAGTTTGAAGTTCGATTGTGGCCGAAAAATCCTGCCTCGGATCTTGCCATTAAATACAGTATGATACCCAGGATACTGTATTGAATACCATAGGGATATAACAGAAATTCGACAAATTGCCAGGGAGGAAGAAACCAAAAACCGGCAAGGGTGATCTTGAGCAGATCATTTTTAATGAAGGTTGCAAAACTGCAATAACCGAGAATTAGGATAAAAAAATGAATGAGAGATAGGCTAACGATGAGTGACAAAGGAGTGATGCTGGATAAGAGACGACCTAATAACGGGACAAAATTTCCTCCCCGATCCTGACCCCAGCAATATAGATCTCCTGGAAGATCCAGGTACTCCGCCATCAGAATGCCAACAGCGCTGTCCGAATTTAGTAGAGGAGAATAATAGAAGGAGAAATGAAAGAACGACAACAGGACTATGACTGTCACCGGAATGTAAAGCCATAATCTCGACTCTTTTTTCAACGATTTACTTAGTATTATAGTTTTAAATCGGCTTTATTTTCAACCAAAACCTGAATAATGAAATTAATCAGGTCATGCAATTCCATAGCAATCAACTCGGCGCCTCTTCGCACTTCATCCCGGTCTACCTTGGCAGCAAAAGTAGCTGTTTTAAATTTCTTCATCACCGACTTCGCATCCATTCCGTCCAAACCGGTTGGCCTGACCAAGCTAGCTGCCACGATAAAACCAGTTAATTCATCAGCTGCTACAATACATTTGTCAAGCATAGAATTGCGAGGTACATTCCAAATAGTATAATGACCGGCGATAGCATGAGCTATTTCAGACTCGCCCATTTCTTCCAATTTTTGACAATTAAATTCGGATGCTCTTCTGGATGTTTTTCATAGTCGGCATCATGCAGCAAGCCGGTCACAACAAATTGTTCTTCATTTTCTCCAAATTTGCGAGCCAGCGCTTTCATGACAACTGACACCGTATGGGCATGTTTTCGCAGAGATTCAGTTTCCGTTAATTCGTATAGGATCTCTTGGGCTTCCAGTGTCGTCATGATCAGTTTTGTAATGAACTGCTAATATAAGAAACCGGCAAACCATGGTCCTGAAATGTCAAGATGACCGGTACTTTGCCATCTGCTCGATAACCTTTTGTAGTGCAGTCTCATGAACTAATCCATTGGGAGGTCGCACATACAACCATTGGGGATTCTCACTTAAATAGGCCATATACTGTTTTAAGATTCCGATAAAAGGTAATCCTTCGAATATATTCCGCTCTTCGGTGAGCTCTGCTTGGAGTGCATCCGCTTGTGGATCTTGCCAATGATTAAATACTTCCACGCATTTTGCTATCGTTATATTGGCTGTAGCGGATATACAACCGGCGCCCCCTAGTCGAAGCACATCCACCAGATATTTTTCCGTGCCGGCAAATAGTTTAAAACCGGAAAAATTTTCAGCTATTGATTTCATATGATTGAAATCTCCTCCGGAATCTTTCATGCCCACAAAATTACGAGGATATTGAAGCAGTAGTTTTTCAAGAAGAGCATGAGAAAGAGATAATCCTGTCATTTTTGGAAAATGATATAGGTATATTTCAAGGCCCGGCTCGCTCACTTCTTCGACTACCCGGGAAAAATAATTCAGTAGACCTTCGTCGTCAATTTGTTTGTAGTAAAATGGAGGTAATAAAAGAATGCTCTTGATGCCGTGGGCCACGGCATGTCGGGTAAGTTTGACAGTATCAACATACGAACAGCAGCCGGTACCGAGCATAATTTGACGGGCGTCAATACCATGACTTAACAAACCTTCGATGAGATTAATGCGCTCTTCGACATTAAAGGAATTTGCCTCACCAGTGGTACCCATTAGTGCTAATCCCTGTGCCCCCTGTTCTAGCAAATAGCGGCAATGCTGAGCGAGCATCTTAACGTCAGGTGCCAGATTATGTTGCAATGGGGTTAGGGCTGCGACATAAACCCCATTGGATAGTATTTTATTTTCCATAATTCTTCTTTAGTAAACTACTGTTTTAATTCTGATAATGGATTGCTCATTTGTTTCTTCACTGATTGCAAGATGCTTCGTGGCAGAATCATCCAGTACCTCGCCCAAATTACGGATTAATGCCGCAGGTATTTTGTGTTTTTCAAGACTTGATATCCAAAAATCGGCAGGAAATTCACCGATTAATTTCTGAATGTCTTGTGTGAGTGATGGTCGATTGGCCACCCGATCACTATTGGTACGGTAGCGGTTGTCTTCCAGCCATTGAGTGCGGTGTATAGCTCTGCAGAAATCAGCAAATTGCCGATCACTACCGATGGCCAGGATCAACAACTTATGGTCGGCGGTTTCAAAAATGTCACCATAGGGTGCAATACTTGGGTGTAAAGTGCCCATAGGTTGAGGTATATGCCCTCCCATCAAGTAATTACCCGCCTGATAGGTAAATGCCGAGACCATAGAATCAAGCAAAGATACCTGGATTTCTGAGCCAGCACCAGTCTGCTTTTTATTTATCAATGCACAAAGAATACCTTCCCGGAGCTGATGTGAAGCTAGTACATCGGCAATGGCAAAAGGTACCTTGGCTGGCTTTTGACCAGGATAGCCTGTCATTGATAAAAGGCCCGAATCCGCCTGAATCATCATGTCGAAAGCTGGTTTATCAGATTTCGGACCATAGCCCGTTATGTTAGCTAATATAATATCAGGTTTGACCTCTTTAATTTGAGTATAAGTCAGATTTAGTTTTTCCGCTTTGCGATCAGATAGATTGGTGATGAGGATATCACATGTCTTAAGATATTCGCGAAACTTCTTCTGGTCAGTGTCGTTTTTTAAATCAAGCATTAGATTATATTTCTGCCCGTTTACCGAATCATAATAAATGCTCCTATCCTTTGCTTGGCTTTCGAAAGGGTTTCTCCATGACCGGCTGACATCCCCTGCGGAGGTTCAATCTTGACGACATTGGCACCCAGTTCTTTTAGGAAAGTTGCGGTAAGTGGTCCCGCCAGCGCGGTTGCTAATTCAATGACATTCAAATCTTTAAAAAGAAATTCAAACTTGCTCATAGTATTTTTTTTAACCTAATATGAGAGTCATCACTTGTATTTTTTATTCAATGTGGCAAAGATAATCTTACTGATCTTTCTAAGATCTTCCATGTCACATACCAATTCTTTACGACTAAGATTTTTTGGAATAAATTCGCCGTGTTTCGCATCGACTTTGGCATATTGATTTAGACATTGATGACCGGTTTCGACGGCAAGATTAAGTAGTAAAAAAAACTTCCTTTTTTGATAGGTAGAAAATGGAAGTCGATGAAATAGAGCAAAAGTTTTTTCTATTTCTTCAATAAATAATTGCGAAAGGTCTCTAATCGATGTCGTTTGAGAGGGCAAAGTCATAATGCCTTCATGGAGATCTCTAAACAAATCAAAAATATCATTGTGCAGTTGCATAAGACCTCCCAACTGATAGACCGCGTCCCATTCTTCCGGACTGATTGGCCGATTGAGTGCTGACCGGTAAAGCAAAAGCGCATACCCTCCCTTGGCCCAGGTGATATTTTTCAATTTTTTAATGGACAGGTCATCATGATGCTGTTGTAGACTTTCCTGCTGTGCTTCAAGTGTAAGGTGGATTAATTTACGGCCTACTTCTGGAAAGGGATGCCGATCCATCGTATGTTGATATAACTCTTGAGTGAGTACCTGCCAGGGGTGAGTTGACTGTTGGGCTATCATTTGATGGATTTCGCTGGCTGACAGTTTTTCGTGATCAACCAGGTAGTCGGCGATAGGAGTAGCCATTGCTATATAATACCCTGCTTCCAGTTCGGCCGGTGATGGTTTATGATTTAATAATGTACAAAACCATTGACTGGTGAGACTATTGGCAAATAAATAGTGGAAGATCCTTTTCTGAAGCGGACCCCCTAGATTAGCCAATGTTTTTAATTGCTGCTGGGATTGATTCCAGAATTGGAATAGATAGCCTTTTTTGTTGTTCAGTCTTCGATAGGCAACATAAATCTCTAAAAATGCTAAACTGATTCTGGCTAGCAATAAGAAATTAATAAATCTGTACATCCGCATTTTCGTAAAGATCGGGTAGTCCCATCCGTTTTGCGATTTCCATTGCTTGCGTTTTTCCTGTGAGGATCTGGCAGGTATGGAGACCCACCAAGATCGAGGTTGCCACTGCACCTCCTGTCACTATCCCTTGATCTTCGACAAGATCAGCTTTCACAACCTCACTGGTGTATTGATGTAAAAGATTATACTCGTCAAAATGGGTCGTCGCCTTCCTGTTTTCAAGGAATCCTGCAGCTCCTAAAAGCAGACTACCTGTACAGACTGAAATTTTCAATGGAATTTTTTGCGCCGATCTGAGCCATCTAACAAAAGTAGCATCATGGATCAGTGTGCGCGTTCCAAAACCTCCGGGGATAAATACTAGGTCAAAAGTCGATAGATCTGGTTGCACCAAATCTACCTGCACTTTAAAGCCAAAAGTATCGCTGACGTCTGCCCGGTAGGCAAAATATTGAATTTGCAAATCTGGCAGGAACTTCATAGTCTTTAACCGTTGAATTGCATCCGTAAAACCCACTAGATCCAATAGAGTGAGATCCTGATATACAACGATGGCTAGCTTCATATTTCTTGGCAAGTTGCGGCACGAAGATAGGAATTCCTCAGTTCTCAGTCTTCAGTCTTCCGACATCGGTCTTCCGGCTTCGGTCTTCGGTCTTCGGTCTTCCGACTTCCCACTAATGCCTCCTTCCGACACCGGACACCCGACACCGACACCGACACCGACACCGGACACCCGACACCCGACACCGGACACCGGACACCCGACACCCGACACCCGACACCAAACTGCCAATCTGACTTACTCAATTTTGTATCCCACCCCTTTAATGGTCTTGATAAACTCATCACCAAGTTTATTTCGTAGTTTGGAGATGTGCACATCGATAGTGCGATTGCCAACGATCACATCACTTCCCCAGACATATCGATAAATTTCATCTCTCGAGAAAACTTTTCCGGGCTTTTCTACTAACAACCAAAGTATTTCAAATTCTTTTCTAGCTAGTTCCAATAACTGATCAAATAATTTGACTTCATATTTTTCCCGGTCCAGGATTAAATTTTCCACCTGGATGATCTTGTTTTCCGTCTTCTGAAAGTTTTTGTGCCGGCGTAATAGAGTTTTTACTTTGCTATTTAGCAACCTGGGTGAAATAGGCTTGTGGATGTAGTCATCGGCACCTGCAGTGAGCCCGGCTATTTCGCTATATTCCTCATGACGGGCAGTTAGAAATGCTATGATCGTATCCTCAAATGAGCGATCATTTCTGAATTTATGGCAAGCGGTAACTCCATCCATTTGAGGCATCATAATATCGAGTAGGATTAAATGAGGATTTATTTGCTGAGCCAGTTCAAAAGCTTCATATCCATTTGATGCCTGCTCAACCAGGTAACCTTCTTTTTGTAAATTATAACCTACGAATTCGAGGATATCCGGCTCGTCGTCCACTACTAAGATTCTTGCTTCCATAACTGCCATTTGTTGTGGTTATATTTTAAAATAGATCCAAAATTAGGCACTTTGTATGTGTGCTGACAAGTTATAAACCGGAATTAATGCAAAGTTAATTCTGGCTTAACATTACATCGAGATTGAGCCCGGGCATTCTTTCTTCCTGGGGCATATCCGCAAGTAACTACTTCATGCTCATCTTTCTGGGCATGTTTGGAGATGATGTTTTCATAGATGTAAATGTATTTTAGGACCTTTCTAATCCGGTATATGAGGGACAAATACCCGGTTGTTCTACAAACTGAACTGAAGAATCTAATTTATTGCGAACACGGTGTTATTGCTTCTTTAAGCCTCCTGGTGAAATTGGAGATATGCAATATTAAATAACAGTAACATCACCATTATTTCACCCGTCTTGATTTTATCTAGACTTAAAACCATCTTCATTCAGTGTTAACATGGTCAGAATATCTTCACGCTCGAATTTTTAGATCAAAAAACTATCGACAAAAAAAGACTATGAAAAAGATTTACTTGATAATTGCCTACTTACTTACGCTTGTAGCATATGTAGTGGCACAGGAAAACACTACTGACCTTAACATCGGGATTGGAGATACTCTAACTCTTTCAGTCGGAACTGATTATACGATGGATGGATATGTATATGTTGAAGATGGCGCAGTTTTAATTATCGAAGCTGGAGTTGTTGTCAAATGCAAATCAACTCCAACAACCGGCGATCTCAGCACTGCTCTCATCATTTCCAGAGGAGGAAAGATCTTTGCCGAAGGCACCAAAGATGCTCCTATCATCTTCACCAGTGATGAGGATGATTTATCGATTACAACCGATTTATCGCCTTTTGACTTTCAGAAATGGGGAGGCATCGTGATATTGGGAAAGGGAGTTGTCGGAGAAGATGGAGGTACTGATAATATTGAGGGCATTCCGGAAGGAGACGGCCGGAGTGAGTACGGTGGAACGGACAATGCCGATAACTCAGGAATTTTGAAATATGTATCCATTCGTCATGGAGGTGCTGTTTTGGAGCAAGACAATGAAATTAACGGATTGACCCTTGGTGGGGTTGGTTCCGGAACTGAGATTGATTACATCGAAGTATTTTCGGGGAAAGATGATGGTATTGAGATTTTCGGAGGTGCGGTAAATATTACCCATGCTGCCGTTGCCTTCATAGGCGATGATTCCTACGATTTTGATGAAAGTTGGACCGGTTCGATGCAATATATCTTTTCATTACAGCAAAATCTGGATTCGGAATTTGGAGGAGATCATGCCATCGAATATGACGGATCAGAGTCAGAAGACAAAGAACCAAAAACTGTGGGTAGAATATATAATGGAACTTTCATCGGAGCAGGCCCTGGAAGTGCGAATGGTGAGAGCGATGGCATTGTTTTGAAAAGCGATGGAGCGGCACAGATCTGGAACAGTTTGATATTAAGTTCTGGTGGTTATGCAGTTGCCGTAGAATCTACCTCACTGGATCGTCTGGCTGCAGGAGAAAGTGCTTTTGCGAATAACATCATTTTTGACTATACAACCCTGGCATTGAATGATGATGCTACGGTTTTAGCAGCCTTAGCAGTAGGTAATACGGAGAATGTGGACCCGATGCTCGGAGGAATATCGAGAATTCCAGATGGTGGCCTGGATCCACGTCCGAGTGCTGAATCGCCTGCCTTATCCGGTGCCGCTGTGGATCCCAATGCTGCAGATTTTATTGAGACAACCAATTACCGGGGTGCCTTTGACAATGAAACTAATTGGGCTCTAGGCTGGACAGCCCTTGACTCTTATGGATTTTTTGGTGACTTGGCTACTGTAGGTGTATTTGATGTGACCGAAAATGGAATGGAAATCCAAACCTCTCCAAATCCAGTTTATACGGGCACTTCGCGCGTAACTTTCAATTTACCACATAGTTCTGAAGTACAAGTCATGATTCACGACATCACCGGTAAAACCATTGAAAGATGGAACTCAGGATACTTTTATGAAGGAGCGAATTCGTTGATTTTGAATACTTCACGATTGGAGCAGGGAACATATATATTGTCACTGATTTCAGCCTCGGGTATAGCAACACAAAAATTTATCGCCAGTCCTTTCTAGTTCTCACTCTCCGAGGATCTTAACTTAATTATGAACCGTACTCAAAACCTTGGGTGCGGTTCATTATTTAATATTACCGTAATATTTGGTTGTAATTCTGTTCACGCTGGCGAATTACTTTTGCTGTCTGAACAAGATACCTATGAGATTCTATTTTTTAAGTGTAATTCTTCTAATGTGTATTGCCTCTTTAACTGCTCAGAGTGTGATCAGTGGAACAATACTAGATCAGAATACGGCAGAACCATTGACGTTTGTAAATGTTGCAATTGCCGGCACAGCCATTGGAACCAGCAGTGATTTAAATGGAAAGTACCGATTGGAAATTAGTCCCGGTACCTATAGCCTATTATTTAGTTATGTAGGCTATGTTGATAAGTCGATAGTCGATATAGATGTTAAAGATGGCGAAGTTACCGTGGTTGATCTTGGGATGTCAGATCAGGCCATTGAATTGAATATTGATTTAGTTGTCACCGCGAAATCATTGGAGCGTTCTGAGAATTCAGTGCTGTTACTTCGCAAGAAATCTGATAAAATTCAGGACGGAATTTCTTCGCAGGAGATGAGTCGCTATGGTATTAGTAACGCAGCGGGAGCAATGCGGAAGGTGACTGGTGCAACGATCAATGAAGGTAAATATGTGTATATCCGGGGGTTGGGTGATCGCTATTCTTTATCACAACTTAATGGCCTGGTTATTCCCACTGCTGATCCCTATCGAAACAGTGCTCAACTCGATCTTATTCCTACCAATTTACTGTATAATATTATCACCTCAAAAACATTTACCCCCGATCTACCTGGCACCTTTACCGGAGGCAGTGTAGATATTAAGACTAAAAGTTTTCCCGAACGATTTACCTTGACCTTTTCCGCATCTGCAGGCTACAACAGTCAAAATAACATGGTAGATGGATTTCTATCTTATGAGGGTAGTAGCTCTGATTATTTTGGTTATGATCAGGGCTCCAGAGACAGACCGGCCATTTATGATAATCAGAGGGTAAAGGAACTGGGTATATTGCAACAATCTCTGTTTCCAAGGCCTCGTGATGGGGGGTCTGGTGCCACTGAAATGGCAACGCTTACCGACCAGGTAATTCGGGAGTCAAACAATGATTTCACTCCCGAATACATGAAAACACCCCTTGACCATGGATTTTCATTTTCTTTTGGCAACCAATATGGCAAGAGCAAAAATGCACTGGGGGTTATCCTGACCGGATCTTTTAAACAGAGCTATAACCATCTGAGTGGATATACAAAAGCTAATTGGTTTTTGGATGATCTCACCACAGGGACGTTATTTAATCAGGGCAATTTTAGAGAGACTTTAAGTACTCAAAGCCCCTCATTAAATGGTATGGCTGGACTTTCTTATAAATTGGGCAGTGCCAACACTTTTTCATTCATCAGCATGTATAGTCATCAAACTGATAAGGCAGGTCGGTTTATTGAAGGTGAACGACCTGATAATCTGGTTTATCCCCGCTATCTGGAAGGAAATTCTTTAATATGGACGGAGAGAGAAATGGTGAATTTTCAGCTGGGAGGTGAGCATGTTCTTCCAGGTTTAAAAAATGCCAGGATCGAATGGAAAGCAAGTATGGCGGATATGAGCCAGGATGAACCGGATACCCGCTTTTTTGAATATGTCAGAAATGTGGAAACAGACTTCTACAATTTGCCCGCTTCTGATATTCAGCTACCATTTCATTTCTGGAGAGACCTGAAAGACTCGCAGAAAGATCTAAAATTAGATCTCACCTTACCCTTTGGATCTAATAATACCAATAAAATTAAGTTCGGTAGTTTGTATTCTACAAAGGACCGGAAATTTAATGAATTCAGGTACCAGATAATAAGAGAATCACCCTTTTTCTTTGGCTCTGAACTTCTTTCCGCTAAATCTTTTTCTGATGTAAACGGTAATCTGGATCTCTATTTAGCAGATGATAATATTGGAATCGTTGATATTTTGGACGATTCAGGTACGCCGGAACCTCGCTATATTATTGGCAATCGAAATTTTGATGTCACCATTCCAAGGAATTCTTATATAGGTTCTGAAGATGTATTCGCCGGTTATGGTATGTTAACTCTCGCGCTGGCCAATTCATTGAAGTTTATTGGCGGTGCCAGATATGAGAAGACTGATATTTCTGTAGAGAGCCGAGACACTTTCTTAGATGATGATGAACGTTTTGGAAATATAGATGTCAGTGATATTTTACCTTCGGCGAATCTTATTTTTGAAGTTGCCAAAGACATGAACTTACGGGCCTCTTTTTCAAGAACGCTGGCAAGACCGAATCTCCGTGAAATTGCCAATTTTAGCTCATTTGATCCGCCCACAAAATCGACTATCAGCGGTAATCCAAATCTGGAAAGGACCAATATATCCAATTTCGACCTACGCTGGGAAATGTTTTTAGATGAAGGTGATCTGGTCTCTGTAAGTGGTTACTATAAGAAATTTAAAAACCCAATTACTTTATTTTATCAGCGCACTCAAAACCCTACCCTGCAATATACCAATGTACCTTCAGCTGAATTGTATGGAGTAGAGTTTGAGTTACGTAAAAGACTAAATTTTATTTCTCCTTTCTTTGAGAGATTTGCAGTAAATACCAACTTCTCATTTATCGAAGCATCATCTGATGTTCGGGAAGAGAATGTGACCACCAGCCGCACCGAAAGACCTTTCGAAGGTCAGGCACCCTTTATTATGAACGCAGCTCTGATTTACAGTGCCTCTGCTGTTGGTGGCGTCGAAGCTGTATTGGCCCTTAATACGGTTGGAGATCGGTTAAGCATCTTTGGCCGCGACAATACGCCTGATGTTTATAACCGAGGAAGATCGCAACTGGATTTTACCATTTCTAAGAAATTTCAGGATCTTGATCTACAATTCAGTGCCCAGAACCTCTTGAATAATGCTTATGTATTATCTTCTGAATATAATGCATCAGAATACATTTATGAGAAATTTCAGAGAGGTATCTCATTTAGTGTAAGTATGAGCTACACGGTCAAATAGATTTTGAATTTCTTTTTGATTTTCAGTTCTTTTTGAATTCGCCCTCAAAACAATAAAGTCAATTATCAATATCTATACACTTGACACAAATTGATTTTTGACCTGATTTCCCTCGGTATCCGGTAGTATTAAAAGTATGCTTGCCGAATACCAGGGAAATCACTTGTGCACTTCCATGATGACATGACTTCACTATAGGAGTACTATGAAATAATCGTAAGTCTGTAGGATATTACCGAACATAATACCCCGTTTGTAATGCTCCCGGTACGAATACTAGACGCTTCTTTTGAGGAAGAGGAGCTCTTGTTGGGGAAGGATTGCTCTTGTGCAACCTAAATCCTTATATCTTAGAGGAGTAACCCCTCACCTTTATTTGCCTCCTAGAGCTTTGCTCTGTTCCAAACTGACCTTCCAAACATTCTTAATCGAAGAAATCTTCACATTTGTCTAACAGTGCGCATAATATTCTGTTAAACTGATCATTTGTATATGCAAAAGCGTTCTTTTTTTAGTCTTATAGGTGTAACGAAAAAAAAGAAAAGCCATGAAAGACATCTTTTTAATTGAAATCGAACTGAACTACGCTTTTAGAAACCGTATGGAGTCAGCATCTTACCTTCTTAATCAAATGCTCGCTGATGGTAAGATTCAAACTTATGGTATATCTGATGATCTAGGTCGCATGTGGATCACCACGATGGCAGGCTCAGAATTTGAGATCTGGGAATTGTTGGGACATCTACCTGTAGAAAGTGCCATGGAGCCTCTCGTAACCCGGATGCTCACTTACAATCAAAGTATAGATCTACAGTTTCCCGCTGTATCCATGAACTAGATCCCGGGCCGCTTTGCTTCTGGCATAATTGACCCGACCCTTTCTTGTTTCATGGCTTTAGTGGGGAATGGAAACAGTTGACAAAGCAAGAGCTCAAATGAAAAATATTTCCAATATCAAGGGCACCCTCTTCCCAATAACCATATCTATGCCCAACTAAGGCGTTGATCACAAAATCAGTGTCTTAAACGCAAAACAGATCTCCGGAAGAAAATTTATTTGAGTTTCTTCGCTGATTTCATCTATTATCGTAATATTGCAATATTAAGATAATAGCAAATGGGAGTTACTAGAAGCGATTTATTTTCCCTTACCCAAAATGAGGTGGCACTTATACAGGGTACGGTCGATGGATTAAAAATAAACTACTGTATCAATCCTAAGAGATGGCAACAAATTCAGCAGCAATTCATTGATATTTTTGCCAGCTATCAATCACCAGCAACTAATCCGTGTTGCTCAAATTGAGCTAGAGTTTTGCCTTACCATATAGCTACCTCAATGCTGAACACTTTACAAATCATGAGACTTCAAGACATCAAGACTTCACCTGACCACTTAACTACCTATCTACTCAACGAATCAAAAATATGCAGTCCAATTTTTATCCTGACTTAGCGGCAACCATTGAAGCCTTAAGGTCAGAAAAAATCTCCATTGAAAATTCGCGAATCGAATTCATACGGAAAATAGCCCGCTTTATTGAAGATAAGATCCATAAAAGTGAGACTACCAATTTGCTTTTTGTGTGTACCCATAATAGCAGACGGAGTCATCTGGGGCAGGTTTGGGCATCGGTGGCTGCACATTATTTTGGTATATCGAGATACATCCGGACATTCTCAGGAGGGACAGAGATCACTGCATTCAACCCCAGGGCGGTTGCCGCTTTACGCCGGACTGGATTTAAGATTGAGGATCAAGTAGGGGAGAATCCAAACTATAAAGTTAGTTTTAGTGAAGATCAGGAGAGGCTGGAATGCTATTCGAAAAAATTTGATGATGTTTCTATTCCTGTTGATAATCTGGTAGCGATCATGACTTGTTCTGAGGCTGATCAGGACTGTCCTTACATACCAGGGGTAGATTTGCGTATTCCTCTTCATTATGAAGATCCTAAACTGGCCGATGGTACTCCGGAAGAAGCCGCGAGATATGATGAACGCTGTATGCAGATTGCCGGAGAGATGTTTTATCTAATGCGCTTGGTCAAAGCCTGATTTTTCACAGACTTATTTTGACTGTTTGCATTTCCAAATCAACAACCATGACTCAACCTAAAAAATTAAAATTTCTTGATAGCTATCTCACCTTATGGATATTTCTGGCAATGGCCGTAGGCGTGGGTATTGGATATTTCTTTCCATCTAGTTCGGAGTTAATTGACAAATTCAGTGTGGGATCCACCAATATGCCAATCGCGATTGGTCTCATACTAATGATGTACCCTCCATTGGCTAAAGTAGACTATAAATTATTACCGGAGGTATTTAAGAATACCAAGATTCTATCCATATCATTGATTTTAAATTGGGTCATTGGGCCAGTTTTGATGTTTGTTTTGGCATTAATTTTTTTGAGAGACTATCCAGAATATATGGTTGGTTTAATTCTCATCGGGCTAGCAAGGTGCATTGCCATGGTTTTGGTCTGGAACGATCTCGCCGGAGGCAGCAGTGAATATGGAGCAGGTTTAGTGGCGCTTAACAGCATTTTTCAGGTTTTTGCTTATAGTTTTTATGCCTGGATATTTATTACCAAATTGCCACCTTTTTTTGGGTTTGAAGGAGCCATTGTAGATATATCGATTGAAACCATTGCGAGTAGCGTTGCGATTTATTTAGGCATTCCATTTTTAGCCGGTTTGTTGAGCCGTTTGTTATTGGTTAAGCTTAAAGGTGAACATTGGTATATGACTCAGTTTATTCCGGCTATTTCTCCAATTACGTGAAGAGCCCTGCTATTTACCAGTGTGGTGATGGTTTCTCTCAAGGGTGAATTAATTGTACAAATCCCATTCGATGTGATCCGGATCGCTATTCCTTGCTGATTTATTTTGTGATTATGTTTTTGCCGGATTTTTTATCAGTAAGCATATTGGTACTCCGTACGACCGCAATATGTCGGTTTCATTTACCGCGGCCGGCAATAATTTTGAGTTGGCCATTGCGGTTGCGATCGCTGTATTCGGATTAAATAGTGGTCAGGCATTTGCCGGAGTGATTGGGCCACTGGTTGAAGTGCCTGCTTTGATTTTGTTGGTGCAAGTGTCGATTTGGTTGAAGAAGAAGTATTACACTCAATAGTCACGGTCTTCCGACTTCGGGCTTCCGACACCCGACACCGGCTTCGGGCTTCCGACTCCCGACATCCAGCTTCGGGCTTCCGACACCCGACACCCGACTTCGGTCTTCCGACACCCGACACCTGGCTTCAGTCTTCCGGCTTCCCGCTCACATCGCATCTGCCACCTTCTCCGAATCTGTGTATATCGATCCCAAAATACCTCCCAGCTTGTAGTTGTCAAAACCGAGGAAATAGAGTCCTTTAAATTCTCCGGTGCCAATGCAATCTTTGGGTAAACCATGTCGATCTACCAGGCCACGAGTGTTTTCAAGGAGGTGATCAATTCCGGATTGATATCCTGTGGCCAGAATCACCTCGTCCACTTCCAGTTGATCACCATTTTTAAGAACGACACCATTGATGACGAAATGATCGATGTCGGGTACTATTTTAGTACTGCCATCTTTGATTTTAGCGACAGTACCAAGATCGATCACCGGTGTCTGGCCTGTCTGACGAAGTTGATCTATCGGATCCATGGTTGAGTGCTGAAGCCCGTATTTTGTTAAGTCACCAATAATCAGCCGGGTAGAGAACCGACTTATCATTTTGCCCAAACGAAACGGAAGTTTATCCAACATTTTGGCCGTAAGTTGGGCTGGACGACCGAACACGTCACGTGGCACAATATTAACCGGTGAACGCACTGATAGGAAGTGCTGGACTTTACTCTCTGCCAGGTCAAGCGCAATTTCTGCCCCGGTGTTGCCCATACCAACGATCAAAACTTTTTTTCCAAAAAAGGGCTGAGGATTTTTATAGTCACGACTATGGAGGATATTACCATTGAATTTTTCCAAACCGTCCCACCTGGGCCTCACAGGTATCCGGTTAGATCCTGTAGCAATGATGACCTTTTCCGCTTCATACAGATTTCGATTCGTTTGCATCTGCCAATGATCATTTTTCCTTTTAATCTTTTGAACTTCAACTCCAAAGACCGGATTGATGTCAAATTGCCTGGCATAATTAGCGTAATAATCAACTAGCTGTTGACGTGACACATAGGTTGGATATTCCTTTGGAAACGGTAAATGGGGTAAATGAGATAGCTGCTTGACAGTGTGTAAATGCAGGCGATCATAATGACGGTGCCACATCGCGGCGATTTGACGGGCTTTTTCAATAATGGTAAATTCAAAACCCTTTTCTCTCAATCTACCAGCTATAGCCAGTCCGGCCGGACCGGCACCGACGATGATAATCTTGGTTTTTAGAGGGTTAGTCACTTCCATTCCACATTGGTTATTTGACGGTCAAGATAGGATTAAGTTTTATGGGAGCCAAGGTGTGATGACCTAAAGAAACTTTGGAAGGCAGAAAGTTTAAAGTCTTTTAACCTATACGTTCTAAAGAGAAATGAACAATGAAAAACGTATTCAATTTACTTCTGCACTACATTGGCCGTCAGTAAACTATGTTGCATTAGTAACCTGCCTAAATAAATAGATTGATGATAGACCGGCACAGAAAGTATATATCCCTGAGCTGTCTTATGGGTATGCACAGTTGCATCCTGGCTAAATAGACTGGCGGGAAAATTTTCTTTGACATGATCACCTTCAATTCGTTTATTAGTTGATATCTCAATCTTCCCGTCAGCTTGTACATAATCAATTTGAGTGATCAGTGTTTCTCTGACAATGTTTTCCAATTGATCACGTAACTCAGACCAGGATTTACTATAGAGAGGATCACGAACTAACGATGCATAAAAGGAGCTTTGTCTTTTTATTTCTTCCACATGATTCTGCTCGGTGATTGTGGCAATTTTATCATTGCATGCTATCTGTTCTTCTTCCAATTGGATTTTTGCCTGCCGCTGCACCCATTTTTTGCCGCTGTAAAAATAAATATTGCCTGCGCTCAATAGTCCAATCACTAAATACCAGTACCAATTTCGTTTAAAATGTGCTCCCATTATGCTCAAAGATTTCTTAGTGCTCGTTTTAATATTTTTCCGGTGGCATTCATCGGAAGACTGTCAATAAATTGGATTTTTCGGGGGTATTTGTAAGCTGCCACCCTATCTTTGGTCCAGGTAAGCAGTTCACCTTCTGTAAGATTGGCGCCTTGTTTTAAAACGACATATGCCATCACTTCCTCACCCATCTGATCGTCAGGAACGCCAATTATTGCAACCATTGAAACGGAAGAATGGTTCATCATAACTTCTTCTACCTCCCGTGGATACACATTCAAACCTCCCCGGATGATCATGTCTTTCGTACGATCGACGATGTAATAGTAACCGTCGCTATCTTTTATAGCCACATCACCTGAATACAACCAGCCGTCTTGCAGTGATTCGGCCGTCGCTTCCGGATTTTGATAATAGCCTTTCATGACGTTATGTCCCTTGTAGAGCAGCTGTCCCTTTTCGCCAAGCGGTACCTCATCACCATTTTCATCAACCAATTTGACCTGAACCCCCCAAACTGGATTGCCAATCGAACCTGCTTTCCGGACCCGGCCAGGGTGATTGAAGGTCACCACGGGAGATCCTTCCGACATACCATATCCCTCATATATCGGGACGTTATATTTCTTTTCAAAATCAGTTATGATCTGTGATGGCAATGCTGCTCCTCCCGATACACAAAGACGTAGCGTTGACCGGATTCGATTAAGGCGTTCGTCTTCATCCGGATCAAAATAATTGATCAGACCCCAATACATCGTGGGTACTCCGGCGAACACCGTTATGCCTTCGTTGACGATCAGCTGCTGCACAGCACCAGCTTCAAAACGCACGAGCATGGTTGAGGTGAGTCCGTGCATAATCCCTGCATTCATCAAACAGGTCTGACCGAATATGTGAAACAAGGGAAGCACGATCAGCATCCGGTCATCAGGTTTTAGTTGAAAAAGATGACGGCACAAGTCTGCATTCCATAATAAATTAGAGTGGCTCAACTCAGCACCCTTGGGTCTGCCGGTAGTGCCCGAAGTGTATATAATGACCGCGGTATCCTCACTACCAGTAGGGCGGCTCTCATAGTCAGGCTTCTCCAGTGAAATAAATTCACTTAAGGTTGTTGTCTCAACAAATGGCGTTGACCCCCCGGGGCTGCTAGTGATGCAGATAAATTGCTGGCAAGATTCAACCTGCCCGAATCCCTGATATCCTTCTGCACCCATGGGCAGGGCAGCATTACCTTCAAAACAGAAATACAGTTTGGCACCCGAGTCTTGTAAATGATAAGCCACCTCATTCTTTTTCAGAAGAATACTTAATGGCACTACTACCGCTCCCGTTTTTAAAATCCCAAAGTATATAATGGGGAAATAGGGAAGATTGGGACAACTCAGTGCGATTCTGTCTCCTGGCAGGATGCCCGCCCGGTGTAGGGCATTGGCCACCTGATTGGCCATGGTGTTTATTTGTTTAAAACTTAGCCGGGTGTCATTAAAAACGAAGGCAATTTTTTCAGGTAAATTGTGCGAGCTATCCTCCAGGATAGTTGATAAATTAAGCATATTTCTTTTTTGTGGAATGAAAAGATAATTTACAAATTTTCAGTCGCTCAAAGAAAATTGATCACTTTCAATTGGAATATTTCTTGATACCCACATGCTTATGGGGCCCATAAGCATTTACTTTCACTGCCTAATTTCCTACCTTTGCGATTTTTTAACAATTTTGGTAATCTGGTTTGACGTGATTCACAAATTAATCTCAATTATCATTGTATTTTTTCTGATTTCAGGCATCAATGCTCAGTCTCTGACGCAAAAGGACTTTTTAGATGTATATGTAGACTGTGGCTTTTGCAATATGAATGATATTCGGAATAATGTGCCTTATATCAATTATGTGCGAGAGGCTCTTCTCTCAGATGTCCATGTCTTGGTGACCAGAGTGCCGAGCGGAGCCAATGGGTACAACTATTCTTTCCGGTTTATAGGCCGGAATGACTTTAAGGATACAAATTTGACCCGGTCCTTTACAGAAAATCCTGATATGTTACTCGCCGAGCGACAGCGTGGGATTCGGAATATTCTAGAACTCGGGCTTTCTAACTTCTGGTCTCAGACAAAAATGGCAGAGCGATTGAGTATCAAAGTGAATGAAGATAGAAAACGGGATATAGCAACCTCTGATGAGAAAAAGGATCGCTGGAATAACTGGGTGATTTCCATTGAGGGAGGAAGTTCACTCGATCATGAAACAATAAGAAAAGAATCCAGGTTATGGGGCAGGCTATCGATAGACCGGGTTACCGAATTGTGGCGGATTCGTAATTATCTTTATGCCAGGGGTGACTACCAGGTATTCACCAGTGAGGACGAGGAGATCAGGAGCAATGTATATCGTAAATATGGCTCAACCCAGATTGTCCGTAGTATCAACGATCATTGGTCTTCAGGATTTTTCATCTCGGTTAGTCAAAGTACATTTGATAATCTTGATTTATCGACCAGGATTGCCCCAGCGTTTGAGTACAGTATTTTCCCCTACACGGAAGTGCAGGAGCGGGAATTGACCATTTCGTACCGGGTGAGTCATCTATTTCGGGACTATACGGAAGAAACCATTTTCAATGAATTGTCAGAGAATCTTTTTGGTCAGAGTCTGGTTATGGCGGCCCGCTTTACTCAACCATGGGGTAACCTCTACGCTGAACTGGAGGGCTCTCATTATTTTCATGATCTTAGTCAAAACCGGTTGGTATTTGAAGGTCGGGTGAATGTTCGAATCGTCAAAGGTCTATCACTGTCGCTAGGTAACAATTTCGAATTAATTAATGACCAGCGATCATTGCCCAAGCGAGATATTTCGCTAGAGGAATTACTTTTGGCCCAACGGCAAGCTGCAACCAGTTTTCGCTTGGGAGGCCAAATGGGCATCAATTATACGTTTGGATCGATATATAACAATGTCGTTAATACCCGTTTGTAAAGAAGCCACTGTTAGGTTTTTTACCCATATCAACTAATTAATCACTTAACGAATCATCCAATCATCCAATCAAAAATTGACCAATTCAAAAAAAATCAAAGACGATCAGGTTCGTTGGGGTATCATCGGAGTCGGAGATGTTTGTGAAAAAAAGAGTGCACCAGCCATGCAGCTTATCGCAAATTCATCCATAGAGGCAGTAATGCGTCGCAATAGCGAAAAAGCCGCCGACTACGCAAGAAGGCACCAGATAGCGAAATGGTATGACGATGCGTCCCGTTTAATCGAAGATAAGAACATCAATGCGATTTATATTGCTACACCCCCTTCTTCGCATTTGAAGTATACAACGATGGCTGCTGAAGCCGGCAAAGCGGTGTATGTCGAGAAGCCCATGGCACTCAATTATACCGAATGTCAGCAGATGATTGCGAAGTGCAATGAACAGGGAGTGCCACTATACGTCGCCTACTACCGAAGAGCATTGGCCAATTTCCTTAAGGTTAAAGAGATCATCGAATCCGGAATGATTGGTGAGGTGAGGGCCGTACACATTAAACTACTTAAATCAGCAGGTGAAGTCAGTGCCCAGGTAGATAATTGGAGAGTGGATCCTAGTATTTCGGGAGGCGGTCATTTCGTTGACTTAGCTTCTCATCAATTGGATTTTTTCGATTTTATTTTTGGCCCAGTCCAAAAAGTGCATGGGTTGGTCGCCAATCAAGCCAAATTGTATGAGGCCGAAGATATCGTCACTGCCAGTTTTGAATTTGCCAATGGCGTCATCGGTTCGGGTTTATGGTGTTTTACGGTAGCACCAAATGCTGAAGAAGAAACGATGCAAATCATCGGGAGCAAGGGACAAGTGCAATTTTCCTGTTTTGGATCACCAGATATTGAATTGCAGATAGACGGTCAGGCCCAAAAAAAATTGCAGTTTGAATACCCCAGACATATCCAGCGACCTCTCATCGAAACC
The DNA here is from genome assembly GCA_016711125.1 of Saprospiraceae bacterium. GTDB lineage: Bacteria > Bacteroidota > Bacteroidia > Chitinophagales > Saprospiraceae > JABDMH01. Next base: position 181,246 of record JADJTQ010000014.1, read on the forward strand.
ATCGTGGCGGATTTGCTTGGGCAGGGTACTTGTGCCAGTCTCGGCATTTCGGCCAGTAGGACCAATTTTATTTTAGACCAGATCTTGTCGGGTAATTAGCCTTTCTTGAAACAACAACCTCGGACTGATTTGTTGACACGGAAAACTAGAAAGAATGGAAAATTGCAACCAAATTGTAGTGACGGATCTATTCCGTCGAACAACTATCAAGGGTGACATGGAAAATTGGAAGAATGGAAAATTGGAAACCAAATTGCAGCGATGTAATATTCCATCGAACGCTATATCCTTACCTGTGGGTTGTCAAATGAAGATATTTTTTGCATTTTGTCTAGGTAATAATCGATGATCATGAAATATCAAAGTGATGTACTGATTGTAGGTGGCGGTTTAGCAGGAATCATTGCCGCATATGAGCTTCTGGATTCTGGCAAAAAAATTATCATTGTCGATCGGGATACGGAAGAAAATTTTGGAGGATTGGCTCGTTGGGCTTTCGGGGGCATGTTGTTTGTTGATACACCACATCAGCGCAGAATGGGTATTCGAGATAGCTATGAGATCGCCCGGCAAGATTGGTTTTCATTTGCCGAATTTGACCGGGAGGAATATTGGGGTAAAAAATGGGCTGAACAGTATTTGCAGCTTTGCACCGATCATGGATACCGGTATTTACGAAAACATAATATTAATTTTTTTCCCATTTTAAATTTTCCTGAAAGAGGCCTGCATGTGCCGGGAAATTCGTTACCTAGATTTCATATGGTATGGGGCACCGGCTGGGGCCTTGTAAATGAATTTATAAAGCGGTTAAGAAATCATCCGAAAAGAGATCATCTACAATTGATTTTTAACCACCGCGTTTTAGATATTCTGGTTGAAAATAATTCAATAAAGGGAGTATCCGGTAAGCGGGAAGATAATGCACAACCTTTTGAAATGCTGGCAGATCAGGTGGTTATTGCGACCGGAGGTATCAATGGCAGTATTGAGCGGGTGAGAGCCAATTGGTATAAACCTTGGGGCGAACCACCGGCAACTATTTTAAATGGTGCCCACTACTACGCTATCGGAGATTTGCATGATGCAACAACGCGAGTAAAGGGTAATGTTGTCAATTTAGACAAACAATGGAACTATGCCGTGGGCATCAGACATTATGAGCCCCGGGTAAAAGATCATGGATTGAGCCTCGTGCCTATGAAGTCAACCCTATGGGTTAATTATGAAGGTAAACGCTTTGGCCCCATGCCGTTGGTCACTCCTTATGATACCCGGTTTTTAGTAGAGCGAATCTGCCAGGAGCCAGTTAAGTATTCCTGGCAAATTTTAAACGCTAAAATTGCTTATAAAGAATTTTCTATTTCGGGATCAGAACACAATGCTGCAATGCGTGATAAGAAATTTTTAAAGTTTATCATTGGTATGTTGATCAAGGGAGGTAAAGAATTGGTTGATAAAATTGCTAATAATTGTGAAGATGTTATTATGGCTGATTCGCTCGATGACTTGGTTGCAAAAATGAACGCCCTGACTGGAGACAATTATGTCAAAAAAGAAAATGTCGAAAACGCTGCAAAAAAATATGATGCGGAAATAGACCGGGGCGTAAAATACTTCCAGGATGAACAATTAATTCGCCTGGCACAACTCAGGAGGTATATTGGAGATCGCGTGCGTACTTGCAAATTTCAAAAAATCCTTGATCCAGATGCGGGTCCACTCATTGCAATTCGGTCTTTTATTTTATCCCGAAAGAGTATGGGTGGCATTCAAACGAATCTTCAATCGAAAGTGCTCACCATACCTGATCATAGGGGCAATCAAACGGCTGTTGATGGTCTGTATGCGGTAGGAGAAGCAGCGGGATTTGGAGGAGGTGGGATTCACGGTTACCGGTCACTCGAAGGAACTTTCCTGGGAGGTTGTGTGATCAACGCCCGGGTTGCAGCTGCTGACATCTTAGGTAAATCCCTGACTTAATACTCACCAACGGGCAGATTACCACTATCATCACCATACAAAGCTGTGAAAGCTTTCGATCTGGATACTCGTAGAGTGGAGAAGCAATCCCAATGGGACGGGCACACTTAGCATGGCAACACCCTATAGATCGGGATCACAAAGTGATTTTTAAAGATTGCGTATCTTTGCCGCCTCATCTGAAAATAAAAATTTATGCTTAAGGCAGCAATCATCGACATGTATGACGGGACACCCAACCTTGGTATGGGCAGTATCACCCGGATGCTTGATCGTGATTTTCCCGGGATCCAATACGATATTTTTGACATCAGGGCCAAGCAGGAAGTACCTGATATGGACTATGATATCTATATTTCGACGGGTGGCCCTGGTCATCCACTGGAAGGCAACGAGGCATGGGAAGATCGATACTACCAATTGCTCGACAATATTTCATACCATAATCAAGTGTCAGAGTACAAGAAATTCGTTTTCTTCATCTGCCATTCATTTCAGATTGCCTGTGATCATTACGGAATCGGCATCATCACTCAGAGACCTAAGGATTCATTCGGAGTATTTCCAGTAGCAAAATCACGTCAAGGAAGAGAGGATCACCTATTTCGAATTCTACCGGAGCCGTTTTATGCGGCTGATTTTCGTAGTTATCAAGTCATTGATCCCGATTGGGACAGGTTAGAAGAGATTGGAGCTGAAATCCTGGCGATGGAATATCATAAGAACCATGAATTTCCTCATTTGGCGATTATGGCAATCAAGTTCAGCGACTATATCTACGGTGTCCAATTTCATCCCAGGCATATCCCGAAGGTATGATTTCATATTTTCAACAGGAAGAGCGGAAGAAAATTGTCATCGAACAGTTTGGAATGGCAGCTTATGAAGAGATGATGTTTCACACACGCGATCCAATCAAGGTGGGATTGACCAATAAAAAAGTTTTACCCGGTTTTCTACAATATGCGATCAGATCTTTAACTTGTACACCTGTAACAACTAATTAACATAAATGCAGCCCGACGCAAGGAAGCGTTTCAATACGTCATTCACTGTCGATAAGTATCAAGCCTTATTAGATGATGTCTATCGGCGGTATGACCACAAGCCTAATTTTCGCATTGCCGAGACGCCTGTATTTATTGGGCATGATCTGAAAGAGAGACTTTTTGATGCTTGCCACCAAATTAGTTCGGTAATAGGGCAGAAGGACTTCAAGGCCAAAACTGAACTTTCTCTCCAGGATAGTTATCTAGTGCCAGGTGAGGATGAACATACCACCTTTCTTCAGATGGATTTCGGGATCTGTAGAGATGGGGATGGCAATCTTCACCCTAAACTAATCGAGGCACAGGGATTCCCTTCGCTCTATCTCTATCAGGATATGATTGCTCATATGTATCGACGTCATTTTGATGTAGCAGAGACTTATTCTCACTTAGCAGGGATGTCATCTGAGGCCTATATCGAGCTGCTTAGAAATATTATTGTGGGTGATTGCAACCCAGAGAACGTGATTCTCCTGGAGATTGCTCCGGTTTTTCAAACGACAAGAATCGACTTTTTATGCACTGAAGAAAAACTCCATGTCAAAACCCTTTGCATTAGCGACTTGAAAGTAGCAGGCCGAAGTCTCTATTATATAAATGACGATGGCAGAAAAATTCCGGTGCATCGTATTTACAACAGAGTTATTTTTGATGAATTAATTCAACGGCCAGATATAAAAACCGATTTCTTGTTTACCAGCGAATGGGACGTCGAGTGGGTTGGGCATCCCAACTGGTTTTTTAGAATAAGTAAATTTGCATTACCGCTATTCAACAATGATTACGTACCCAAAACGTGGTTTCTAAAGGATCTGAATCAGATACCTGACGATCTTGAAAATTATGTCTTGAAACCCATGTTTTCCTTTTCGGGGAGCGGTGTAATATTTCATGTAAACCGGGATGCCATTGAAAAAACCAATAATCCCGCTAACTATATCTTACAGGAAAAAGTCAAATATGAGGCGGTGATTTCTACACCTAATGAGCCGGTAAAGTGTGAAGTACGGATGCTTTTATTGTGGCCTAAGGGGACCGAAAAGCCCTTCGTAGTCAATAATTTGGCCCGATTGTCAAAAGGTGAAATGATCGGTGTGAAATTTAATAAAGACAAGGACTGGGTAGGTGGAAGCATTGGTTTTTTTGAAGAATAATATCTCCAGATTCCCCTGATTTTTTCGGTTTGTTGGTAGAAAAGAAAGAGCCTGGCTTGAGACCAGACCCAACTTCTAAACCTGATGAAAAATCGATGACAATTGCTGTGATTATTGGATTTCAATTTGCTGACTTTGGCTTATAAACCCTTCAAGCTTGGGTAGTTCGATTGTCAATAATCCGTCTTCATATTTGGCTTTAATGGCCTCTCTGTCGACTTTTTCATTCATTTGAAAATAACGCTCGAAGGGTGTTGCAATAAATTCCCGTCTTCGCCAGCGATGCAGATCTTCTGATTCCGGATCAGTGACTTTTCCTATGATAATGAGGGTATCATCTTTGATGCGTATCTCAAAATCACTTTTGTCAAATCCCGGAGCATAAATCGAAAGGATATACTTGTCATCAAGCTCCTCTACATTCGCTGGTGGTGTCTCGCTAAATGCTCTCATTTTGTGCTTGATAAAATATTTGAAAGGGTGCTCCTCGTATCGATGGAAATTTGAATGACGAGGCATGCCCGAATGATGAAATGATTGTTTATAACACATGATATTTGATTTAGTATTTGATAATATTTTTAATAAAAGTTCTTTTAAAACTATTGCACTTTGATGGTGCGATAGTCATGGAGCCAGTTAAATTCAGTTTCTTTTTGCTTCTCAAAAAATAGAGGCTCTTCATGGCGATCATAGTACGGTAATCCTCGCTGGTTAGAATTTCGCCCATGGTAAGGATTATATTCTTGTGAATAATCATATTGATCAGCAGCCTTTATTTTACGCACTACAAAAGCGATAAAGGTCAAAATGGCTGCCACAAAAAATGCTAACACAAGAAATCTGGCAAAAAACAAGAATAGAAAAAACACAAGGGAAATCACAAAGAATGATCTGAATGGTCTCATAGTTTTTATATTTAAATTGTTAAAGAATTATTTAATGAATCTATACTACTGAAGACGCTGGATTCGATCAATTACTTTATTGTTCGTCGAGAGAAAGTCCTTTTTGGTCGTTATTTGCCTAACCCATAAGGTAAACTTAATGCTAGGGGGAGGTGCGGAGAGGCGCAGCATCGACACCCTATTTCGTGACTTGGGTCCGAAATCAGCAATCTGAAATCAGCAATCTGAAATCAAAGATGCCGGCGGGGAAGCACGGCATCGGCATACTATTTCGAAAATCAGCAATCTGAAATCGAAGATGCCGGTGGAGACACGTAGCATCGACACCTATTTAATGACTTGCCTCAGCAATCAGCAATCTGAAATCGAAGATCCTGTGGGGACGCATGGCATCGGCACCCTATTACGAAGATCAGCAATCAACAATCTGAGATCTACAATCCCTTAATGGCTCGATCTTTTTGGTGCTTCCATGGCAGCGTGAAATTCATTTGCTATCCGATTGCCATAATCCTCCAGGAGGTCAAGCAAACGCTCCCTCTTCTTACTTTGCAGGATAAATCCAATATGGTACTTCTTTTGAAGCCGTAACCATATTTCAGGAGCATTGAAGTTTTGATCGTCAGGGTGTTCAAATCGACTTAAAGAGATGATCGCTGCCGCTTGCAGGCTTGTTTTTTTGGGTAGTTTATATGGCTTATTATTGATAAGCGCCGTTTCGATATGTGCCCATTCATGCCACAAATTGATCCCACTTGCCGCTTCAATCATTTCGGCAATATAAGCCCCTCCGACGCGAGAACTAGTTTCAAGAAAATAGTACTGATCATTTTCGTAACTCCGAATGTATTCCGAATGAGATGCCCCATGTTTCATCCCAAACACTTGCATCAATTTTTGGTTGATGTCAACAAGACTTTTGTGTTCTTCAGATGATTCGTCGAGCGTCGCAGTGCGAAATATACCTCCGGCATGTGCCACTTCAAACGGTGTGTTAAGGTATTTTGAACTTCTTATAAAGATATTTTTACTTTCATATGACAGGGCATCTACATGGTATACATCACCGGGCAAAAATTGTTCGATCAGGTAATGGTGTCTTTGATCACCCAATTCCTTGAGAAGACTCCATAACTGGTCGGTAGAATGTACCTTTCGGATACCCGTGGCACTTGCCTCAGACCGTGGTTTTACTAGCCAGGGAGCAGGTATGCTGCTGGTAAATGAATGAATGTCCCCATCGTGAAATAATGACGAGAATGCAGGAACCGGAATACCACCATCTCTTGCCTGAATACGCATCGCTAATTTATCCCGAAAATATCGTGCAGTTGTCTGACCCATGCCCGGGATCCGAAATTCTTCACGTAGTAAAGCCGCCCGTTCGACATCAAAATCATCTAAAGCAATAAGGCAGTCTATCTTTTTTGTTCGCATCAGATAGGCCAGTGCATTGATCAGATCAGCATTACGCCAGTACCCATCCTCGTCTTCCTGCATGTAAAAAACTTCGTCAATGCAATCCCATGGCCAATCATCTGATTTTAATTGTTCAGAAGTGACTAAAAATACCCGATGGCCATCTGCTTTGCAAGCACGAATAAATGCTGCACCTTTAAAATAGCAGGTTAAACAAAGAAATGTTTTTTGACTCATTTATTTATTTTCTTGATATCCGATCACTGTGTCATGTGGTATAACCGCACCTTTGCGTAAAACTACAATTCCATCAACCACACAATGAGTTGCTTCCCGGGTATCCTTGAGCGATTCATGGCCTCGGATTACTACATTGTTTCCGATTCGGCAGTTCTTGTCGATGATCGCCTTTTCTACCGTACAGTTATTGCCAATACCCATGGGGATTTCATGAGGTTGTAAAACCATTTTCTCTAAGGTTTCAAAAAAGTCGTTACCCATAGTTACACTGGCCGTAATTTTCGTGCCATACCCGATTCTTGATCGAATACCAATGATACTACGGTGAATTGAATCCGCATGAATGATAGAACCTTCCGAAATAATAGATCTGGAAATTTTCGTATCTGATATTTTTGCCGGAGCTAATAAGCGCGGCCGGGTATATACAATCTGATTATTGTCAAATAAATTGAATTTTGGAATCTCGTCGGTTAGTTCGAGATTGGATTCGTAAAATGATGACACGCTTCCAACATCAGTCCAGTAACCATTATATTCATAACTTGCCACATTATAACCCGTCTTAATCGCAGATGGTATTATTTCCTTGCCAAAATCAGTCGCATTCGGATGATCTTCCAAAAGTTGCATCAAGGCTTTTTTGGAAAAGATATAGATACCCATGGAGGCGAGATATTCTTTACCCTGGTGCCTTAGGTCTTCAGATACGTTTGATTTCCAATCTTCGAGAACATCTTTCTTGGGCTTTTCTATAAAGCGCTCAATAAATCCATATTCGTTGACTTTCATGATCCCAAAGTCTTCCGCATCATCACTATTTACTGGAATGGTAGCGATGGTCAATCCGGCATTTTGTGCGATATGGTACTTAGCCATTTTCTCAAAATCCATTTGATAGAGTTGGTCACCTGCTAAAATCAGTACATAATCGAAATCATGATTCCGTAGGTGAATCGCAGTTTGTCTCACTGCATCAGCCGTTCCCTGAAACCAATTGGTATTGCCCTGAGTTTGCTCCGCCGCCAGAATGTCTACAAAGCCCCGGGAAAAGAGGTCAAAGTGGTAGGTGTTTTTGATATGTTTGTTGAGGGATGCCGAATTATATTGAGTTAGAACAAACATTCGTACCACCCCCGAGTTAAGACAATTTGAAATTGGGATATCGATCAATCTATATTTACCTGCGATGGGCACGGCAGGCTTCGATCGATCTTCAGTGAGGGGAAACAATCTGGTCCCGGCACCCCCTCCAAGAATGAGACTTATTAGTTTTATTTTCATAAGGTTCTATTTTGCAATTTCTTGATATATTTTTTGATATTCCTGAGCCGATCTGTCCCAGGAAAAATCAAGTTTCATATTATTAGATACTATTTTATCAAATAGTTTTTTGTCGGCATACAATTCAATGGCTCTTGATAACGAATGCAGGATATCATTGGTCCAAACATGATTAAACATGATGCCACTACCTCCGGGATCACCGTAATCAACAACCGAATCTAGCAAACCGCCAGTGCGCCTGACAATGGGAATGGTACCATATCTGAGGGCGTACATTTGATTTAGTCCGCATGGCTCTACTCGTGAGGGCATTAGTAGAAAGTCGGCACCGGCATAAATCTGATGTGCAAGATCTTCATTGTATCCTATATAGGTATTAAACCTTCCGGAATACTGCTGGACCATACCGTTTAATGTATGCTGTATGGGCGGGTCACCTGATCCCAATATTAGTATATTAATAGGATAATTTTGACTAAAAGTGCGATAGACTAAATCGGGTAAAACATCAGCGCCTTTTTCCAAAGCAAATCGACCAATAAATGTCAACAGCGGAAGGCCTTTTTCCAAATTGAAAGTCTCTAGCAGCCGATTTTTATTCTCCCGTTTAAAATGGGGTATACTTTTTTTAAGATTGACCTGAAGGGCCGGATCTGTTTCGGGATCCCAGACTTTTGTGTCAATACCATTAAGTATTCCTGACGACTTAAAGCCTTCCTGCTGAAGCAAAGGTTCGAGTCCATTGCTATCGGTGCGCAGTTCTTCCAGATATGCCCGAGAGACCGTAGTTAATCGCCAACAAGTCTTGATCGCAGCTGCCAAAGGGTTGATCACCCCTTTCCATTCGAGAAGACCTCCAAGATAGTCGTCAAAGTGAGGTAACAAATAGCGGGCATTCCATCCGAATGATCCATGATACCTTCCATTATGAATAGTAAAAACAGTGGGTATATATCCTAGATTTTGAAATTCCGGAGTGTGTTTAACCATAAAAGGGATCAGGCCGGTATGATGATCATGGCAGTGCAGGATATCCGGGCGAACACTGGTCGAATTTTGTAACCAACGCAATACTGCCTTTTGAAAGGTGATAAAACGTTCCGCTTCATCTCCATAATGATTGCCATGAGGATCTGCATAAATACCTGGCCGGTCAAATTTTCCCAAAATCTCGATTACATAGAGAGGAAAACCTAATAAGGCTTGGTCGGTGGTAAAGACTTTGAACTTTTGATCATAATAACCCATCCAGACACCTCCGGAATAGACCTCCTCCCAGATTTGTTTGTTGATCCAGGGTAGGTCATATTTGGGAATCACTACTGCTGATTGGACATCTTGGGACTGCTGGTACTTTGGCAATGCTCCCACAACATCCGCCAATCCACCAGTTTTGGCAGCAGGATAGCATTCGGCACTTATATGAAGAACTTTAATCGGATTAGGCACAGAGTTGGATCATTTTTTCAATCCATAAATTACGAAAAGCCCTGAAACTTCAAAATCTAATTAGCATTTTCACAACTGAAGTTTCATCTTTGGCTTAAAATCAGGTAACTTTACATATGCGTAACATCTTTATATTTATACTCATAATCGCCGTATTGGCAGGCTGTCAGGATAAAAAAAGTGAGCCCGTTGCCGATGTTAGTTTTGCAAAAGAACTGCAAAAAAATCTGATCATGGCAGATAGCGGATCTACCATAGTCATTCCAGAGGGGTTTTTTCAATTTGATCGTTCGATATCATTGGATGGCATCAATCATGTCACCATCAAGGGTGCTGGGAAGGATAAATCTATTTTGAGCTTCCTGGGTCAAAAAGACGGAGCTGAGGGCATGTTGATTAAAGCTAATAATATATTACTGGAGGGCTTCACAATTCAGGATTCGGAAGGAGATGCTCTGAAAATCCAGAGCTCGGATCACGTGACGATCCGAAATGTGAATACTACCTGGACGCAAGGAGCAAAATCAAGTAATGGTGGCTACGGACTTTATCCGGTAGATTGCAGTAATGTGCTTATCGAACATTGCGAGGCTTCATACGCCTCCGATGCCGGTATTTATGTCGGCCAATCGAGAAGAGTTATTATGCGGAATAACCTGGCGCACCACAATGTGGCAGGAATAGAGATTGAGAATAGCCAGGACGTCGAGGCGTTTGACAATGTAGCTGAAAATAATACTGGGGGTATTCTTATTTTTGATATGCCTGGCTTGCCCCAAGCTAATGGAGCACGGGTCAAAGTTTATAATAACATATCCAGAGATAATAATTTCGAAAATTTTGCCCCTGAGGGTGGGGTGGTTTCCACTTTACCCCCCGGCAGTGGAATCCTGGTTATTGCACATCGCGATGTCGAGATCTATAACAATAAGATCACCGGCTATAAGACCCTCGGATTAGGAGTGATCAGCTGGCTTTTTACCCAAAGGCCATTTGATACTATCAATGGTTATGACCCCTACTACAAAAATGTCTACGTACATGATAATGTTCTTGTGCGAAAACAGGCGATACCCGATCTAAGTAAGGAATTTGGTCAAATGATCAATGCGTTATTTATTGGGAAACCCCAGGATATTATGATAGACGGGATATTTGATCCCGAGGATAAGATCAATAATCCAATTTGTTTTCAGAATAATGGAGAAGAATTGAGATTTACCAATTTAAATGCTTCGACCGCCACCGGTATTTCTGATTTAAAGAAATTATTGGATGATAATATGTCGAAATTCCAATGCAGCTTTGATCCCTTTGAAGTCTTGTCTCCAATAGCAGATTAATAGGGTGGATTGAATACATAAGCATTGTAAAATGAAGAATCTTGAATATTTTAGGTCTTGGAAAATGTGCTTAGGTCTCTACACCCTACTTGCCCTGGGTGTTTTTTTTAATTCCTGTCAGAATCAATTGCAGCCGGTGCAGGTTAATTCTGATGCAACTCCTTTTGAAAAGCTCTCGGACTATCATTTTTTTAAAGAACCCATGCAGCAGTTGGTTCCTAATGAGCGAGTGTTACCTTATGATCTGATTACGCCACTTTTTTCCGACTATGCCGACAAAGCAAGATTTGTTTGGATGCCGGAAGGGTTAAGTGCTTCGCTTGAGCACCTTGATGAAATCGTATTTCCGGATGGTGCCGTGCTCATTAAAAATTTTTATTACGGCGGGACCGATCCTGATGCAGAAAAAAAGACCCTTGTCGAAACCCGATTGCTTATTAAAAGCAAGGATAGCTGGGACCCGGTGACCTATGTTTGGAATGATGAGCAAACGGAAGCATTCCTTGAGATCGCCGGAGACTTCAAGGAAATCACCGCACATGATCAGCAAGGCAACTTGTTTAATATCGATTATGCCATTCCCAATAAGAATCAATGTAAAAGTTGTCACGAAAGAGGCCGAAGACTGATGCCGGTGGGCCCGGTGCCTAAAAATCTAAACCGGGATTTTTTATATCCGGAAGGGTTAAAAAATCAATTGGTCAAATGGACAGAAATCAATTACCTGATCGGTTATCATTCGGAAAGTGTTGTGGCTAAACTAACCGATTGGTCTGACCCGTCTGCTACATTACATGACCGTGCTCTTGCCTATCTGGAAGTCAATTGTGGTACTTGTCATCAGGAAGGTGGCTCTGCTAATGTCTCAGGACTGCGACTAAATACCGAAGAGAAGAATCCGTTTAATCTGGGCGTGAATAAACCACCGGTTTCGGCCGGTAACGGATCGGGTGGTTTTCTCTTTGATATTGTGCCAGGCAACCCGGATGAGTCGATAGTGGTTTATCGCATGGAGTCTCTGGAACCCGGAGCTATGATGCCCGAGCTGGGCCGCAAGCTGGTACATAAAGAAGGGGTACAATTGATCCGCGATTGGATCACTGCTATGCCCGCCACTGCAAATTGATCAGCAATAGATCTTGTGAGCGTATGCTAGTCCCATTGCCTTAGCTTATGCTGGCTGGGCAATCATCTATCCTAGATTATGATAAACATTCTGCACATCATCGTCATCCTCTAATTTTTCCAACAGCTTATCTACGTCAGCCACTTGTTCGGGACTAAGTTCCTTGGTCAAAGTGGGTATTCTTTCAAAACCAGAGCTTATGATCTCAATGGATTTATCTTCCAGAATTTTTTGTAATGCACCAAAGCTTTCGAAGCTACCATAGATCAAAGCTGTATCTTCTTCATCAGGAAATAGTTCATCACAACCGTGGTCGATCAATTCAAACTCCAGTTCTTCCAGATCAATGTCGAGGGGATTGATTTTAAAGAAACATTTTCGTTCAAACATGAAATCTACTGAACCTGAGGTGCTTAAACTACCGTCATATTTATTAAAGTAGCTACGTACATTAGCTACAGTCCGGTTGTTATTGTCGGTCAATGTTTCGACCAGCACAGCGATACCATGGGGAGCATATCCTTCCAATACTACTTCTTTGTAGTCGGAGGTATCTTTATCGGTAGCCCGCTTGATCGCCCGCTCTACATTATCTTTCGGCATATTGGCCGCCTTAGCGTTTTGAATGATAGCACGCAGACGGGGATTGGTCTCAGGCTCAGGCCCACTCTCCTTCACAGCGATTACAATATCTTTAGCCAGACGGGTAAAAGTCTTGGCCATTTGTGCCCATCTGGCAAATTTCCGGGCTTTGCGGTATTCATATGCTCTTCCCATAGATCATTATTAATTAGGCCGCAAACTTAATAAATACTTGTGATCGGTGAGCGTTCTCCCTATTGAAGAAAGTTGGGTGATTGAGTTGTCAAATATATCGATTAATCGAAGATTTCCGGGGCATTCAATTCTTACCTGATCAGAGTAATCGTTCCTGTATTTAGTACACCGTCGACCTCGATAACATACACGTACACACCCGCGGGCTCAATCTCTCCATTTACCCGGCCGTCCCAGCCATATGATATATTGGTGCTCTGGTGCACCAGACCTCCCCAGCGATTGAAGATAGTCATTCTGAATGCAGCCGGGAGCGGGACGATGGACGGAATAAATACATCGTTGACTTCATCAGCATTTGGAGAAAATGCATTGGGAATATAGATCTGAGTAGTCGGCGTGCACTCCTCGTCAATCTGGATCGTGTCAGTGGCCGAACAATTTCCCTCATACACTTCGACCCAGTAGGTGCCCGGAGCAGAGATAGCGATCGTTTCCTGATTTCGACCATCACACCAGCTGATACAATCAACTCCGGTCACTCGCAGAGCTATTTCTGGACTACCTTCAAAACAAACGCTCTGATCTTCCCCCAAATCGAGACCGGGAAGGCCCACACTAACCCTTAGTTCGGTGATTCCAAAACAACCATCATCTGAAAATATCGTGTCAAAATAACTGCCGGCTTGAAATATAGAATCATTTTTAAAAATGATAAAAGAGCCTTGGCACATGCTCGTGTCGGTCGTTGTAGTATCTCCTCCTAATACGATCAGATTGAGTTCAACCAGGCTGTCACAACCATGCATCGACTGCAATGCTTGATTATACCGTCCGCTGCTCCGTAGGGTATCGGCACCAAAAAGATAAATTTCGTGACCACAAATGGTATCCCTCTCGGTCACCAGATAATGAGGTACAATGGTGAGTTTAAGACGTACGATACTGTCACAACCAAGGGCTGTAGTCAGGGTGTCGATATAAAGACCCGATTCATTATAGCGATTGGTGTCGACTTCATAAAATCGGCCACTACAAATAAATTCTTCGATATCGACAACAGTGTCTGAATTGACCTTTTCAAAGGTCACATCGTCAAAATAGGTCGATTCGGCCCATGCAGCCAATCCAATCTTACCAGGATCGGTAATCGACCGGTCCTGTACACTTATTTTGAGGTCGTCATCGATAAATAGAGAGATTTCTCCGTCACAAAATCGTTCAACCCGGAGAATAAACCATTGATTGAGGTCGACTACCGGCTCTATGCTCTCGAGCACCGTGAAGACGCCCTCCACCACTTTCCACAACATCATTAGCGGGTTATCGGTGTTTCGTGGATTAACAGATAAACTGTAATAGTTTTGGGGTCGATATATTGGAAAATAAATTGAACATCAGAGACCGGTCCGTCAGCAAAACACGCCATTTCATAAATGCCAAAATTGTCGAGAAATGTTTTGTGCAGATAAGTCGTTTGAGCGTCCGGAGGTAAGTCTGGCTGATGCAGGCGAATCGCCAATGCACCACTATATTTGTCAGCTCCCTGCACCTCAGCTAATCCTTCTATGTTTTCCCAATTCGTCAGATCAGTATCCGTTTCAAAGTCGTCAATCAGCACTTGACTTTGAATCATCAGAGGACAGGTACAGATCGCAAAAAAGACGAAAAGACGATTAATATTGCAAGTCATAGACCTTTAAATATAGAGGTCATTCACTGGTATCCAAATTCAAAGGCGGTAGAACCAATGTATCACCTACTTCCTGTTGTAAAGTTAAAAGCTGGTTATATAACGATCTTACGATTTCCTGATTGCCTGGCTCCGCTATCGAATTCTGAAGTTCGTCGGGATCATTTTGGAGATCAAAGAATTGACTTTGTCCGACCTCCGGATAAAGAATAAGTTTATGGGTTTTAGTGCGAACCATTCGCTGATAATCTTTGTATGATCCAAAAATTGCCTCTTCACCGCCATCCTGATTCTTCAAGAGTGGCAGCAGACTCTTAAACTCGACTGTGCCTGGTATAGAAATTCCCACCAAGTCGCAAGTAGTTGGATACATACTTTGGAGATACACCAGGGCATCAGATTTTTGTTGAGCTGGTATATCAGGACCCACTATGACCATCGGAACCCGCACGCTATGATCGTATTGGTTTTGTTTTCCAAGAAGACCATGTTTGCCAACTGCCAAACCATGATCAGCCGTAAATATAATGTAGGTGTTTTCATATTTGCCGCTTTCCTTCAGAGCTTTCAGAATGCGTCCGATCTGGGCATCAAGGTGGGTGATGATTGCATAGTACTCCTGCAAGTGCTTTTTAATGGCATATTCGGTTCTCGGGATAGGAGCAAGAATTTCGTCCCTCAAAGTCAATTTTTCTCCCTGATCAAAAGGATGTTCTGGCAGGTAAGCATCAGGTAGTTTAATGTCTTCTAAGGGATATTGATCGACATACTCTTTGGGAGATTGACGGGGATCATGGGGAGCATTAAAAGCAACATACATGAAAAATGGTCTGCTCTCTTTTTGGATTGTTTGCTGCTCAATGAAATCAATGGCATGATCGGCATATACTTCAGATGTATGCTGGTGTACCGTATATTCATCGGTCTTTTTCTTATTGGTGCCATCGCTTACAATATCATAAAATTTAGGAGACCAATGTCCAAGCAGGGAGGTGTCGGAGGGTGACCAACGATCGTCCGAACCCGCTACTGGCCGGTGGTAACCAGGACCTCCCACTCCGCCATAAGTTTCATACATGCCGGCGCCCACCGATTTTGCCGTTTGAAAACTTTTTAGGGCTGAAGGAGCCTCGTTATGCCACTTACCAGTTAGGAATGTTTGATAACCCACCTCACCCATGACCTGGCCCCAGAGTGGCACCCGCATCAGGTCTTCGCGGGCATGGTAGATATATCTACCACTAGCCAACATGGCCCTGCTTACAACACAAACCGCTCCACTCCATGACCCCTGATTAAAGGCATGGGTAAAAGTAAATCCTTCACGAACCAGTTGATCAAGATGAGGAGTATTTATTTGCTTATTACCTAGTGCATTTAAGGCATCAAAAGTTTGATCGTCAGCAAACAGGAATAGGATATTGGGTCTTTCCACGACCTCATTTTGTGGTGTTTTACAGGTCAAAAGACAAAGGCATAAAATGGTAAAAAGGTATTTCATTTAGTGAGATCTTTTTCAGTTGAGCAATTGTGACCAAGAATGATCAAAATTAATTTTCATTTTATTATTTACCAGGTACATTAAGATGTCCAATCTGTAACAACTTTCATGACCTGGTTTTTAGGATCTTTCCAATCATCCATACGATGTGGTATTTGATCATAGGGTTCGGAGTGACTGATGTATGCTTTGCTGTTAAATTCTTGATTTTGCATACGATGAATCACACGGTCAAAATCGAGGCGTGTCGCATTGCGACTACATAAAATGGATAGTTCACGAGCATGCATCGAAGGGTGATTAAAAGTCAAGTCACCCCGGTTTAATCCAACCAAAACATATTGGCCTCCTGACGATAAATAATTAATGGACTTTTCCATTGGACCCTTGATGCCGGTTGCATCAAAAACAATTTGTGCCATATCTCCACCAGTGATTTCCTGTAGCTTAGGTAATAGCTCCTCGTCAACAGTGAGAGTATGTTTGATGCCAAGATTGTTTTTACAAAATTCTAATCGATGTTGATCAATGTCTAACGCAATCAAGTTATTGCTTTTGGCTTTAGCAGCCCATAAAATTCCGACTCCAATCGGACCGCATCCCGAAACAACGACCCAATCAGAAGGATGAATTCCTGCCCTTTCTACAGCATGGGTACCAATACAAAGTGGCTCTACGATCGCCATCTCGGGAGCAGATAGCCCAGGTGCTTTGAGCAGAAGTTCCGGTGGATATGAAAAAAACTCCCGCATACCACCATCCTGATGAACTCCATAGACCGACAATGTCTTGCAGCAATTTGTTTTGCCATTTCGGCATGCAAAGCACTGACCACAATGGATATAGGGTATTACTACGACCAGATCGCCAGCTATTAGATCTGTTTTGGCCTCCTTGTGTATCTCAATCACTTTTGCAGAAAGTTCATGCCCCAAGATGCGCGGATAGCTGAAAAATGGTTGATTGCCGGCATAAGCGTGCAAGTCGGTGCCACAGATGCCAACCTGCTGAATTTGGAGCATCACTTCTCCACTCCTTAGTTGAGGTTCCGCCAGATCTCGGATCGATAATGATCCAGGTTTGTCACAGATAATTGCTTTCACACTAGTTGATTTATGGCTAAGATAACTCTATTGTCTAAGTACCGGTACCGATGATTCATTTAGTGCTTAGTCTGATTAAAATGTCCGTTTACCTGAATTCATATGATCAGGTGATCCGCTTCATTAACTTGCTCTTCATGATGCCGGCGCTTCTGGCATTCAGCTGATTTTACCATGGATTAATTTTTTCAGTACCTTGTACAAAAACTATCACATGTTTAGGAGGAGCTTCATCAAGAATTCTGGAATACTAGGGATGGCTGTAGGCAGTGGCATACAAGGATTTAATCATTTGACAAAAGTCAAGTATAAACTTAAAACCAGCTGCAACATGTTTTCGTTTAATAAATTGTTGACTGATGGCACGATGTCTTTAGCACAAGCCATTGAGTTTTGTGGAGAACTAGGTTTTGACGCTGTTGATCCGACGGGTTATTACCTGGATGGTTACCCTGAAGTACCAAGCGATACGCACCTTTATATGATAAAGAATGTTGCATTTAATAATGGCATGGCGATCAGTGGCACTGGAATAAGAAATGATTTTGCTTTGCCTGAAAAAAATGAAAGGATCAAACAAGTTGAGTTTGCCAAGCGATGGATCGAAGTAGCGGCCAAACTTGATGCACCTGTGATTCGATTATTTGCAGGAAGTAAATTACCCGAAGGATCAACATTGACAGAAGTTAAAAAATGGATAATCGATGCATTAAACCCTTGTGTTGAATATGGTAAAGATCATGGAGTAATTATCACGCTACAAAATCATTTTGACGCCATCAAATCTATGGAGGATGTCAAATCTATTTTAGATCAAATGGATTCACCATGGTTTGGCTTAAATCTCGATATAGGATCTCTTCGCCTCGGCGATCCATACGAGGATATTAAGGCGCTGATTCCTTACGCAAAAACATGGCAGATTAAAGAGAATCTTTATATTAATAATGTGCAGGAACCGACTAATGTCAAAAAGCTGATGGGCATCATTAAAGATGGAGGCTATCGCGGATATATCCCGGTAGAGACTTTACCACCAAGTGATCCACTCATCCGCCTTAAGCCGTTTTTAGAAGAAATCGAATCAGCCATAGCTAATTAAACTTATTGTTATTGCCTTCTTTTTTTTGAAAGTATTAGCTTCGTTGGTCTTTTGAGTGATCAACAATCCAAATTTAATCCAAAACCAGTATTAGCAATCGCAAATCACCGTCAGCAATCTTAAATAAACAATCAACAATCAACAATCAGAAATCAACAATCAGAAATCCCAGGCCGGGCTTGCCAATCCCTATGGGCTTGGGAATCCCTTTAGATAATCAATCAACAATCAGAAATCAACAATGTACAATCAGAAATCATGAATCAAGCCGGGCTTGCCAATCCCTACGGGCTTGGGAATCCCTTTAGATAATTAATCATCAACAATCAACAATCAGAAATCAACAATCAAAAAGGTGAGGGTTTTGACCATTAGTGACTACAGAGATACCCAAGCTGCAAAGCCGGAGGCAGAATTAATGGTTGGACTTAAGAAAAGTGGAATTGATGTTCACATCATCACTTTTCCTGGTACTGCATACGAAGCTCTTTTTAATGAGGCAGGAATACCATTAATGCACAATCATCCGGATACGAAATATGATCGCGAGTTTATTGGTTTTTTGAAAAAATATTCGACCGACTATAAAATTGACATTTTTTATCTTTTTAATAGTAAAGCAATCATTAATGGAATATTTGCAGCATATCGGCTGCCGGTTAAGGTGGTTTTGTATCGCGGATATACTGGCCACATACACTGGTATGACCCCACTGCTTATTTAAAGTATCTAAATCCAAGAGTTGATAAGGTAGTCTGTCTGGCTGATTCGATAAGAGAACTTTTATACGAACAAAAATTCTTTAATAAAGAAAAGGCCATCACTATAAATAAGGGGCATCACCCATCATGGTATCAGCATATTCCTGCTCTCGATTTTGGGGATTTTGAAATTCCATCAGATGCATTTGTCGTAGCTTGCATGGCCAATGCCCGTCCCTTTAAGGGGATCAAGTATTTATTGCAGGCTACTTATTTATTTCAGAAGATGCCAAATCTTCATCTGCTCTTGATCGGTCGTGATATGAATAAATGAGAACTTAATGAATTATTGGTTCAAAGTCCTTTTGCGTCACATATTCATTTGACCGGTTGGCGCAAAGATGTACTCAGTATTCTTGGATCATGTTCTGTTTTCGTTTTACCATCAATTGACGGTGAAGCAACGACCAAGTCTGTCATTGAGGCGATGAGCATGGGTGTTGCACCTATTATAACTGATATTTTTGGCAATAAGGGATTAGTAGTGCATCAGGAATCAGGTCTGGTAGTACCACCTCAAGATCCTCAGGCTTTAGCAGATGCGATTTATTTTTATTATACCCACACCGAATTATCGGGAGACCATGGTATTGCTGCTAAACGGCATATAGAAAGGGAATTTCATATTGATCGTACGGTGCGTGAAACCAAGGCCATGTTTCACTCACTGCTTGAAAAGAAATAATGATGATTTTCAAAGTCGGTGTTTAATTTTCCATGGTGCCGGATGTTAAATTTAAGTCTAATTGCAGGAGGTAACTAAGAAAATCATTTATTAAGAAAAAAGGCCCGACAGTTTATCAGGCCTTTTACATATTATGTCTAACCGACTAACGGGTAAATAAAATCTCACGGTACTTGAGTTAAAGGCCATAATTCGTCATCAACCAGGAGTTCGAGCTTGTCACAATGATAACGGATTTGCTCAAAATATGGTTTGACTTTATGGCAATAGGCCTCAGCTCTTTTATCGGCATCATCAATGGCATTGGCCTTCTTGCGTTCCTCGGTCATGGCATCAACTTTGGTTTTGATTTCGGCGATATGCCCTGAGATTTGGGTGATAAGATCCATTTGTTCGCCTGCCAGTTTTTGAAAGTTTCGCGCAAAATTTCTTTCAATCCCCTGACATTTTCGATCAGGGTATTCTGATATTTTATCGCTGTCGGAATTACATGATTTCTTGCGATATCACCCAGCACTCGACCTTCAATTTGAACTTTCTTAGTATACTCTTCAATCTCAATTTCGTGGCGTGCTTTTACTTCTACTTCACTAAGAATGCCCATTTCTTCGAAAAGCTTTATGGCTTCTTTGGAGACCTTGGCTTTCAGCGCTTCTGGCGTTGTTTTATTATTCGAAAGTTTACGTTTTTTAGCTTCCTTTTGCCAGGCATCGCTGTAGCCATCGCCTTCAAATCGAATCGCTTTCGATGATTTTATATACTCCTTCAGTACACTTAATATGGCTTCTTCTTTTTTTAGTTTTTTAGTACTTATCAAGTCCTCTACGTTTGCCCGGAAATCTTTCAATTGTTTTGCCAGGATGGTATTCAGTACGGTCATCGGATTGGCACAATTTGCTGAGCTACCCACCGCTCTAAATTCAAATTTATTTCCAGTGAAAGCAAATGATGATGTACGATTCCTATCCGTATTATCCAGAAGTATCTCGGGTATTTTTCCCACTACATCAAGAGTATTTGCACCTCTTTTGTCAGAATCTGATTTACTGCTTTCAATATCATCCAACACAGATGAAAGTTGCTCACCGACAAATACGGAGATTATTGCCGGGGGAGCTTCATTGGCACCTAAACGGTGATCATTGGCCGCCGAGGCAATAGATGCCCGTAATAATTCTTCGTAACGATGCACGGACTTTATGATGTTGACAAAAAAGGTTAAAAACTGCAGGTTGCTCTTGGGTGAGTTTCCGGGAGCAAGCAAATTGACTCCCATATCAGTGCCCAATGACCAGTTGTTATGCTTACCAGAACCATTAATTCCAGCAAAAGGTTTTTCGTGAAGGAGCACCTTCAGATCATGTGCGGACGCAATCTTACCCATGATATCCATCAACAACGAATTGTGATCTACAGCAAGATTGGCTTCTTCAAATATAGGAGCTGCTTCAAATTGATTTGGTGCGACTTCGTTATGTCGGGTCTTGATCGGAATTCCCAATTTCATGCACTCGATTTCCAGATCACGCATAAAAGCCATTGCTCGGTTAGGTATTGAACCAAAATAATGATCCTCAAGCTGCTGGCCTTTGGCTGAAGAATGTCCTAACAAAGTTCTTCCAGCCAGCACCAGGTCAGGTCGTGAGTTAGCAAGTGATTTGTCAATCAAAAAGTATTCTTGTTCCCAACCAAGCGTGGCAATGACTTTTTTACACTTTTATCGAAGTAGTGGACAACCTGGGTCGCTTCCTGATCAACTGCCTGCAGTGCTCTTAAAAGAGGTGTCTTATAATCAAGAGCTTCGCCGGTATATGAAACAAATACCGTTGGTATACATAGGGTAGTGCCATAGACGAAAGCAGGTGAGCTCGGATCCCAAGCCGTATATCCTCTTGCTTCAAATGTATTTCTGATACCGCCTGAGGGAAAACTGGATGCATCAGGCTCCTGTTGAGTCAATTGACTGCCACCAAATTTTTCTATAGCACCTCCACCTTCATCGTCCGGCTCAAAAAAAGCATCATGTTTTTCTGCCGTACCTCCGGTGAGGGGTTGAAACCAATGAGTATAATGGGTTGCCCCTTTCGAAAGAGCCCAATCTTTCATGCCTGCGGCAACCTGATCCGCCACATTGCGGTCAATCTTCGTTCCATGCTCTATGGCATTCAAGACACTTTTGTATGCGTCTTTAGTCAGAAATTGGCGCATTTTGTTTTTATTGAAAACGTTAGCTCCAAAAAGTGAAGAACGATGTCCTTCTTCTTTGACAAGCACCGGTCTTCGATTCATAGCCTCAGAAAGGGCCTTAAAGCGTAGTGTAGACATAGATTATAATATATGATTTTAATGAAGTGGCTGAAGGTACGAAAAAGGCATATAATTGAGTGAGCAATTAGTTAGATTGTAGTAGAACAGCAATTTGGATGATACGAGCTTAAATTCATATCTGATAAAGCATCAATATGGTAAGAATTGGTTCTGTTTCATTGTGATATTTGTAAAGCGGCTAAGCTTAAATTTTTCTGGTAGTCCTGTTCCTTTCAAAAGATGCTTGGCGACGATCTCACCCAAGGCAGGCCCCATTTTAAAACCATGGCCCGAGCTACCGGTCATCAAGACAACATTAGGAAACCTATGATGATGATCCACAATAAAATGCCCGTCCATACTATTATCGTATTGACACACCTCCGTGCATGAAATGGGTGCTTCCCTCAGCAAGGGAAATCTACGGTCGACAAACTCGCGAGCTGTTTTTAGTCGCTCAGCATTGGGGAGTCTGTCGTCGAGATCGGGATCAAATAAGTCGGAACGATCATCATACGCTATTTTAAAACCCTTTCCTAAATGCATTGGCATACCATAATATAGCGGAGACATTGGATCGTATTCCAACCACACAGGAAGATGATGGTAGTCAAACAATCTCAGTTTCTGAGGCGGAATTGCAAAATGGTAAACATCTTGTTTAGACACATAAGTACATTCATGTAAGATATCTGGAAATAGTTTTCTGGTCCACGGGCCACATGCGAAAACATAGCAGTCGGATTCGATCTTTTTACCGTTTACCTGGAGTAGAAAACCATCATTATCTGTTGTTACGGAAGCATAACCCTGTAAATAGTGACCACCCGCTTTCTGATACTTGCTCACCATTAGTTCACAGCACTTACTCGCATAAAGGATGCCCGCTTTATCTTCAAAAAACACGCGCTTTACACCATCGAATGATATTTGATGGTAGGCTGTCGATGCATCATGAAGATCAACCTCCTCCAATTCGAAACCTAATTCCGTTATTCTTTTTTTTGAATCTAACGCGTAAGCTGCCTCTTCCTGACTGAATAACCAAATTAGACCTGTTTCCTGATAATAATCGCGTTCATTATTCTCAAATAGTTCAGCCCACAGTTCAAAAGACCGGTTAGTGAGATTGACGTATATCTCATCAGGTCCATATACCAGTCGAATGATACGAGAAGCTCCACCCGACCCAGACCGGGTGTTACCAGCGCCCCACATATCAACCAGCTGCACCTGAGCTCCCTGTTTCCTGAGGTAGTAGGCAGTACTACATCCCCAAATACCAGCTCCGATTACCGTGATTTTCATGTTACTTTTGATTATTCTAGGTGCCTGTCAGGATAAGGGGTTAAAACTGCTGAGGTCCCTTCATTTGATTAAAAGTACTAATAAAAAGTTCTAATCGACATAAAAACGAATCGCTTGTTGCATTCGTCTGGATAAGATGATGGTTGGTGGAGTTTTGCTTTGACAAGTCACATAAGTATTGATATATTTGTTTGACAAATCGTATAGAAATGAATATTGATCAGTTAGGCTATTTTGAAGAGCAGGTGCTAACGATGGTAGCGATCTTGGGTGAGGATGCTTATGGCAATGCTATTGCAGAAGAATTTGCCAATCAGCTCAATAAAACAGTAAACTTAAGCTCAGTGCATGTCACCTTGTATAGACTGGAAGACAAGGGAATGGTCAAGTCAATGATGGGAGGGGCAACTGCAGTGAGAGGTGGCCGCCGAAAGCGGATTTTTACCATCTCTAGTGCAGGTCTCAACACCTTACGAAACCTTAAAGATTCTAGAGAACAGCTGTGGAAACTGGTACCCCAATTTAAAATCTCCTACTGATACTCTCATGAATATAAATCCGCCAAAACTGCCCTTGAGATTACTGCATTGGTTTTGTCCGACTGACCTCGTAGAAAGCGTGGAAGGTGACCTGGTCGAACAATACGGTTTAGATGTGAACTTGCTTGGATTAAGAATGGCCAGATTTCGATTGTTAATGAACGTCTTGCGATTTTTTCGCTGGGGAATCATTTCCCGCAACCA
This sequence comes from Saprospiraceae bacterium, assembly GCA_016711125.1. Classification (GTDB taxonomy): domain Bacteria; phylum Bacteroidota; class Bacteroidia; order Chitinophagales; family Saprospiraceae; genus JABDMH01. The sequence continues at coordinate 205,185 of JADJTQ010000014.1, forward strand.
TTTTACAATGTTAGATTTCAGAACCGCACTCTTACTGAATCATATTAAAATTGCTTTTCGTAATTATCGAAGATATTTCGGATACACCTTGACTAATTTGGCTGGATTGGCAGTCGGACTGGCTGTTTGTTTTGTCATCTACAGCTATACCTTTCAGCAGTTATCTTACGATTCATTTCATAAAGATATTGACAGACTTTACCGGGTGAACCAAACCAATATTTGGTCTCCGGAAGGAGGATTGATGTCCAGCACCGCGCCGCCTCTTGCCCAGGAGATACTCGATAAAATGCCCCAGGTCGATGAAGTAACCCGCATCAATACTCCGGGCAGTTATGAGGTCAGGTATAAAAACGAGAGTGAGGATTTAATGATTTTTCGGGAGAAGAATGTTTTCGCAGCGGACTCCAATTTTTTTAGCTTTTTCGAAATTCCTTTGATTGCGGGAGATCCTAACAAGGCGCTGAACGGCACGAATCAGGTAGTAATAACCGAGAAAACTGCCGCTAAATATTTTGGATCAGGCAATGCCCTTGGTAAGATTTTAATTATTGGCGATCAACAATTGCCGGTGGTCGTAACAGGAGTCGCAGAAGATCTACCGAAGAATATGCATTTTAGTTTTGATTTTCTGCTATCGATGGCTAGCAACCCTGCGGTTAAAAATTTTAATTGGAGTTGGATTTGGACCCAGGTAGTTACCTATGTAAAACTTGCTCCCGGTACTTCGGGGAAGAAACTGAGTGCTCAATTTTCGGATGTCTTTGATCCGCAGATAAGGGCTACTTTTGATCGTATCGGTATGGATTATGATGGTTTCATGAAAAATAAAGGAAACTGGAAGTTTGCGCTGCAACCCGTACAAGATATCCATTTGTATTCTGCCGAAATCGGAAACCGACTGGGGCCGGTAGGTGACATTAAAATTGTACGGATTTTGCAAATCATGGCCGTCTTGATTCTCATTATGGCCGTAATTAATTTTGTCAATCTCAGTACCGCCCGCGCAAATATTCGAAGCAAAGAGATCGGAGTGAAGAAAACTATGGGTGCCACCGTCTACAACCTGGCAGGCCAGTTTCAGACTGAATCCATACTGATGACTCTTATGGCTGCAATATTAAGTATCCCGGTTATTGTTTTATTATCCAATTTAATCAGTACTCGTATCGGTATTGCGCTTTCCTATAGCTATGTAGGCAGTGGTGGTACTTTGTTTATTATCGGATTTATTTTATTGGGCATTGGCGTAGTTGCAGGTATTTATCCGTCCATTTATCTCACCAACCTAAAACCAGTCTCGGTGATGGGAAAGCAACACAAACCAAAAGATGGAAATCTGGGTCTGCGCAATGTGTTGGTAACTACCCAGTTCGCCATTTCCTTGGCCTTGCTAAGTGGTGGTTTATTGATCACCAGGCAACTTACTTATTTGACCCATAAGGATTTGGGATTTGATCGTGAGAACGTCTTGATTTTAAATAATGCTGAACAGCTCAACGACCAACTTGCATCCTTTCGGAGTGAGGTTGCTAATATGCCCGGGGTGCTACATGCATCGGTAGCAATGGATATACCTGGCAGTATGAACTACGAAGATATTTTTATGTCGGAAGGCTCTGACATCAAACTAGCAATTTCGCAGATTAAGATCGATCCCTATTTTTTTCCTACTCTGAATTTGAAACTCCGAAGCGGCAGACAATTTCAAATAGATAATCAAGGAGATGTCAATCATGTAATTATCAATGAGACGACGGCAAGACTTTTTGACTGGACGCCGGATGAGGCTATCAATAAAAAAATCTTGTATCCGGATATGAAACCAGATCCGGTAGTCATAGGAGTTGTAAAAGATTTTCACTTTCAATCGCTTTATGAAAATATTTCTCCATTGATTTTTTTTCATAATGATTCACCCATTTTTGGCGATCAAAGGGTCGTGGCGGTCAAATACAACCAAGCGAATGCCGAAAAAACCATATCTCAAGTTCAATCCGCGTGGGATCGATTTGGAAAACAATCGCCTTTTGAATATACTATTTTGGATGATAAGTTAAATCTCCTTTATGATCAAGAGAGGCAATTGGGTGCATTTGTTAATCTCTTAAGTTACTTATCCATATTTATTGCTATCCTGGGATTGGTGGGACTGGTGTCTTATACCGTTGACCGGCGCCGGAGGGAGATCGGCATTCGCAAGGTACTTGGGGCTTCGGCAAGCTCTATATTTTTGTTGGTTAATAGACAATATTTTCGATTATTTGTGATAAGTCTGGTGCTTTCGATCCCATTTACCTGGTGGGCAATTAGCACATGGCTAAAGGATTTTGCTTTTCACATAAATATATCATGGATCACTTTTGCCTGGTCAGGCATTATTGTGATGTCTTTGTGTTTGTTTTCGGTAGGGCTGCTTATTTTTCGTGCATTGATTGATAGTCCTATTTTAGCGATCAAAGATGAATAGATTGTGACCGGATCCGAACTTTTGATAGGGTATCTTGTTTCGACTTTTATGCAAATACTGGAAGATGCCTGAACTACCTGAAGTAAATACCGTAAAGAAGGGTTTTGAAGAGACTGTTTTACAATTGATGATAACTGGTGTCGAGGTACACGATAGTAAGATTATTCGGAATGTGGGTAGCGAGGAGTTTGTCAGCGCTTTGGTCGGAAGGAGATTTGTTGATACTTATCGACAGGGAAAGTACTTTTTTGGTGTACTTGATACCGGATTGAATGTCCTTTTTCATTTGGGGATGACCGGTGATTTAATGTACTACTATCTTCGGGAGGAGCGATCGAAGTATGAACGATTTAACATTCATTTTTCAAATGATTTGATTTTAGGTTATGACGATCTGCGTAAATTTTCGCATATCCTTCTCTTGCCCGATCGAAACCGTTACTTAAAGGAAATAAAACTTGGTCCAGACGCATTGAAGATATCTCAGCAAGATTTTTATCAAATTTTCATTGGTAAAAAGACCACACTTAAATCGGTTTTATTAGATCAGCAATTGTTGTCGGGCATTGGAAATCTCTATGCGGATGAGATTTGTTATCAAGCCCGATTGCATCCGGCCTCGATAGCAGGTACTTTAAAGAAACAACATATCAAAAGGTTATTTCAGTTGGTGCGGTCGATCTTAATTGAAGCATGTGAGAAAGAGGCCTACTATCAGATCTATCCCGAGAATTGGTTTTGGAAGTGGCGTGACAGTGCTCAAAATTTTGTTGAAGGGAAGGGTACACTGGGAAAGATGAAGATTGGAGGTAGAACCACCTATTTTGTTGAAGGTTATCAAAAATTGATCAACTAAGTTCTGGAATAGCGACAACTCTTTAACCTGGTGAGTAGGGCATCTTTGAGTCTGCACATCATTAAAAATACTATTTTAGCCGCGGGGATGATAAAAAGCCTATTAGCATGGTATGATTGAACTAGCGGGAATAATCATTCTGGGTATTGGTGCTCAGTGGCTTTCCTGGAAGATGAAGGTTCCAGCCATTTTGCCCTTAATTTTACTGGGTCTGTTGGTAGGTCCCTTGTCAACATTGTGGTCTTCGGATGGTGAAAAATGGATTGAACCAATCTACAATCTTACCTCGGGTGTTGGAATTTTTCCTGAACGCTATTTTTTTATTTTGTTTCTCTCGCTATCGGAATCATTTTATTTGAGGGAGGGCTGACATTAAAAGAAAGGAAATTCGAAACCTTGGTCCCGTCATCCTTCGGCTCATCAGTCTTGGTTCAATTGTTACATTTATTGGGGCAGGTCTTGCTGCTTATTTTATACTAGGCCTAAGTCCTGGTATTTCCCTTTTATTTAGCGCGCTGATTATTGTCACCGGCCCAACAGTGATCGCTCCGATTTTACAAAATGTGGCTTTAAACCGAAATGTTGCGACCACGCTAAAATGGGAAAGCATCATAATCGACCCTATTGGTGCCCTGGTTTCTGTATTGGTCTTTGAATTCATCTTGTCTAACCGGGGTGCACTGGCTTTTACCCCAGTGGCACTACTGGGGTTCGTCAAGGTAGTTTTGACTGGGTTTATCATCGGTACTTCAGCTGGATTTTTACTTTATTATTTGGTAAAAGGAACCATGTTCCTAAATATTTGCTGAATGTATTTACCCTGGCAACGGTGCTTGGTGTTTTTGTCCTATCTGACTTTTTGGCCAAGGAATCTGGTTTGTTGGCGGTCGTGGTAATGGGCACTGTCTTGGGGAATCTGGACATGCCCAAACTAAAAGACATCCTTGACTTTAAGGAATCACTAAGTGTACTTTTGATTTCGATTTTGTTTATCACATTGGGCGCGCACATAAATTTGGGTGACCTCAATTTATTAAAGGATTGGCGATGTTTTGCCCTGCTGGCGATTATTTTGCTTTTGCGGCCTCTCGGTGTGTTAGTGAGCACAAGAGGTGGCGGATTATCCTTCAACGAGAAAATGTTTATTTCATTGATCGCACCTCGCGGAATTGTAGCTGCGGGTATCGCCTCTCTCTTCGGACTCCGGCTGGTGGGAGATCAGGTGCCAGATGCCGAATATATTACTCCGTTGGTTTTTATGGTTGTGCTCGGTACGGTTTTATTATCGGCAATCGGTGCTCGACCTTTTGCAAAACTTTTTGGCGTTTTTGAAAAACGTAATAAGGGGATTTTGATAATCGGTGCGGATCGGACTGCTCGACTATTGGGCGCTTTCTTCAAGGATCAGGGCCGTCGGGTGGTGATGGTTGATATGAATGCGTCAAACCTAAACCGGGCGTTGGAAGAAGATATTGAGGTATTCAAAGCAGATATCTATCAGGATGATTTGAAAGAACTTATTGATGTACAAAATATGGAATATCTCCTGACCATGACCGGTAGTGGGGGGGTTAATAGAGATGCCTGGACTAATTATGCGTACAATTTTTCCAGCGAAAACACCTTTGCCGTTCAGCAATATAGTGAGGATGGAACTGCCGATGAAGATCGTGTACAAATCATCGCCCCGTACGATGATCATATTGATTTGATGGAGGTGGCCAGAGATCATCCACAGATTCACCTTGTGAATTTTACAAATAGATCGGAGTTGGAAGAAATCATTCGAAGGATGAAATCATCGGTCGGTTCGATACCGCTCTGTATTTGGACTTCAAAAAGTGAATTAAAACCATTAGTGGATGCCGAAAAAACCCTAACCTCCATCGAGATCGGTTCGATCATTTACCTTGGCAAGACTGTGAGCCTTGTAAAAACCAGTAAGCCATAAAGAGCTATTTGAAGTTCTCTCATCGTGCCTTCAATGAAACAATGAGATTTGAATCAGCAGAGTGATTTTTTATTTAGGTGCTTTTGCTCAGGGATTATCTTGTGGGTAGACAAAAACAACCGGATTAGATCTAACGGCAGACCCAAAGACCCCAAGAACCCCTTCTATCGTAGAGTGGAGGAAGACGGGTTCGACAAATGGATTTAATATGGATTGCAATTGCTTGTCAAGATTATTATAAAAGGCTGCTGATCGGCCGTCTAATGATTGCAGGTAAATCAGGGCACTATCTCCTTCTTCATATTCAAAAGAGACCTCAATATTCATTTGCAAACGCTGGCCATCTGATGGACCATCACTAAAAATGGTCCTACCAGATCGGTCACCGTAAACGGTTCATCCTCTTTTGTACAATTGTTGGTAAGAATATCCAGAACGTGAGCATGTTTTCGGGTATTATCAATGATGCGGTCCATTTGAAATCGATAGTGATTAGCTATACCAATAGGATCATCCACTTTTAAAATGACACCATCATGCCCACCATATACATCGTAGAAGTCTGGTGTGTATTGCACCGAAGCAATGTTCACGCGAGGCTGATTAATCGTCGTCGAAGCGGAGTATGTCTGGCCTTCGTAGGTTACCCGGAGCTGGTAAGAATGGCCATATTTAATCAAATGTTCTCCACTGTAGAACGGATTCCAGCGACAACGAAATTTATCAAAAATAGAATCGGGGTGGAGTATTTCAGAATATCCGGGTCCGCTTAACTCAACAATAGCATTTTTTGCAAATAGCTCCTGCGGACTAACTTTTTCATGAAAGAATGGTAAACTACTGCTTAGATATATTTTAGGAGTTTCATCCGGATACAACAGGCCTTCAATAAACAATTGTTGGGAATAGTCAAATTCAATTTTGCCAAACCCAATATCTTTTTGGCAGCTATGGTTTATGACTATTAAAAATAGAAGAAGGATGCTTATATGATTTTTCATGCCTCAAAATTTAAAATTGTAACTAATGCTAGGAATGATCGGAAGAAGAGATACCTGCCGGGCCTTGGGTTTGTCAGTGATTGGATCTACTCTAAAATAGATGAAGTAGGGGTTTTGCCTGCTATAGATATTGTAAATGCTCAGGTTACATTCAGAACTGAATTTCTTGCGAAATAGTGAAGTTTGACTCTTATAACTCACCGATAAATTCAGCCGATGAAATGGATTCAACCGGGCATTATTCCGGCTTTGGTATACAAAATAATTACCCTCGAAAAGTGAGCCTCCCTGCGCGATATTAATTCGACCTCCTGGTACCGTGAATGTATTGCCCGATGAATAGACAAAAGTTCCGGAGAAAGTACATTTTTTGGATAGATCATAGGTGCCGACTAAAGACAGATCATGCCTCCGGTCATAACGAACGGGAAATTTTTTACCGAAATTGAGCTGATCAAATCGCTGATAGGTCCATGATAAGGTATAAGCAGCCCATCCGGTAAAACGTCCGGTTTTCTTTTTGAGGAATATTTCTGTTCCATAGCTCCAGCCTTTACCATAAGTGAGAAATTCATCAACATCCAATGTTTTAATGAGTTGATTTCCTTCTTTAAACAAGACCTGATTTTCCATCTTTTTGTAATATACTTCAATACTGGTCTCCAACCGATTATTGTGGTAATTCTTAAAGAGACCTATTGCCAACTGTTGAGACTGTTGGGGTCTCGTCTTGCGGCTGGACGGGATCCAAATATCGGTTGGTACCGCTGCGGTTGAGCTCGGTATCAGATGTAAGAATTGATTCATTAAAGTATAGGAAGTCTTAATGGAAGTCCCTGGACTCAGTTGTAATTTAAAACTCATCCTGGGTTCAATTTGATAGTAGCTTGCATCTTTTTCGACGAAGGCTGGGAGACGTATACCCAGACTGCTTGAAAAAATTTCATTGAATTTAATTTCGTCATTTAAAAACAGTGCCAATTCGTTGAAGGTCTTTTCAGGTATAGAATCTTTATTGATCTCCGATATGGGAACTTTTGAAGATTGGGCGTTGGAGTCACCCAGTGATCTAAACCGGTGATTATAGTATTGAATTCCAAAATTGATTTTGTGATTCCGGTTAGGATAGTAATGAAATTCGGATTTACCACTGATGTCCCGAATATTGGATAGAGCTCTCGAAAATGAATTGTCCTGTAGTGCAGCAACATTTTGATCATATTTATTTAGAATAATTGAATTGCTGAGAAAGAGTCTTGGTCCGAAGATGTGGTTCCATCGTAAGGTGCCAGTCTGATTTCCAAAGAATATATTGTATTCAATATTGTCTTGTGAATAGAGTGCATCATCGCTGCCCCGAAATGTACTGATAAATAGATGGTCTTTGTCGCTAAGTCGCCAGTTGATTTTGGCATTAAGATCGTAAAATCGGTAATTGGTTTTAATGGATTGTGGAAGAAATGGTTTGATCAGCCAATCGAAGTAAGTTCTTCTCGCCGATACAATCAAGGAGACTTTATCCTGAATGATCGGCCCTTCGACGGTTATTTGTGAGCTGATCATGCCAATACCTCCCTCTACTTCCCACCGTTTATTATTGCCTTCTTTCATATTGATATCCAGAATTGAAGAAAGCCTGCCGCCATATTGGGCTGGAAATCCCCCTTTGATAAGAGTAACGTTATTGATAGCCCGGGTATTAAACGAACTGAATAGACCGAATAAATGGTTAGGATTGTAAACGATTGCTTCATCTAGTTGTACCAGATTTTGATCGGCGTTTCCTCCGCGCACAAAAAAACCAGTGGTTCCCTCATTACCTGCCTGAACACCGGGGAGAAGTTGAATCACCTTTAGAATATCCTGCTCACCTAAAATCGCAGGGAGGTCCTTGATCATGTTAGTCGGTATTTCGATCGTTCCCATCTGAGGTCGATTGACATTGTCATCATTTTGGTCAGCCGTCACGGTTATGGTTTCCAACTCATTGGAAGAAAGGTTCATTTGGACATTTAGTTGGAGATTTTGTTTGAGATTTACCGTGATGCGGGCAGATTGGAAACCGAGGTAGGAAAGAACAAGAATGACCGAATCACCTGCCGGAACGCTTATCGAATAAAATCCGTAATTATTTGTCGAGGTGCCGGAGGTGTTTTGATCCACAGAAATATTGGCTCCGATTAAGACTTCTCCACTGCTCCCATCAGAGACGATTCCACTTACGGCAAAATTGCGTTGAGCCTGAATAAGGGATAATGGGATTAGGATGAACACAATTCGTAATATTTGATTCCGGATGATTTTATTTGGAATTTTAGTTAACAAAGGATAGGCTGAAAGATTTTCCATAATGATCAACTAAAGCATTAAGTGATATGGACCTATACGACAAACAGTGGGATGGCGGTTGCGTGATCTTGAAATTCGTTTATATTTATTTAACAGGCTATAAAATATCTAGAGTAGACTAGAGATTGGGTTCGAAATGCATCTGTTTAGAGAAATGGATTGATTATTTCACCCCTTCGGGGTTTTTTCCGAATCGATGACGAGTATTAGTATCATTTCACCCCTTCGGGGTTGTATTCAAAAGGTAAATTGATATTAGTCTTGGAATATAAAAGGAATTGAGTGCAGCAGGCATCTGTAGAATACTGACTAGTTAGTAACCCCGAAGGGGTGATAGAATTGTAATATTTAGATAATCTGGGGACAATAACCCCGGATGGGTGGCATAAAGCAGACTGGAGATTGAGTTCGGAGAAGTATCTGTTTAGAGAAATGAATTAATTATTTCACCCCTTCAGGGTTTCTTCAGAACCGGCGACCAGTGTTAGCATCATTTCACCCCTTCTGGGTTACGTTCGAAAGATGATTTGATCTTAGTCTTGGAATATAAAATGAGTTTGGCGATAGCATCTGCAAAATATAGATTAATTCGTAACCCTGAAGGGGTGGCAAAATTATAATATTTAGAGAATCTGAGGACAAAAACCCCGGAGGGGTGGTATAAAGCAGAGTAGAGAGTGATCTTGGTCTTGGAATATGCTATTATGGTAAAACAGATCATATGACTTTTACCCCCCAAAGTAATTGCAGATTTTTCTAGTATGTCAGATTTCTATTTTAGATAGAGTGTAGATGCGATCCTTTACAATATTATTGTATGCCGACCCGGACTCAATTAGAGTCCGAGTGTGAACCCAACATTAATCTGTAATTGCTGGAGAAGCTCCACATCCGTTTTTGCAACCTGATATGGGAAAGAAAATGATAGATTAATTCCTCCAACTGATGATTGATAATGCAGACCAGTTTCGAATTTCCAGAATATGGGGTACAAAATATTTCGCAGCATCTTTCTTCGAAACCAATACATCGTCGATAGTGGCAGAATCATCTATTCCTGCAAAGGTATAGTCAATATCCTTGGTGATCTCGGTGGCGATGAGATAGGAAATCCCTACGTATGATTTCCAGGCATTTTTCGAAAAGATTAAGCGATCAATTCCAAGTTCAATATTTAGGTTCACAGATTCAACAATTGCATGATCAAACTGTACGATGTCACTTGGTGCTTCAACCAGAGCCACACCTATATGAGGGTTCATTATTTTACTTACAAAGCTGATACTTCCCAGCTCGATCCCCGTTTTTAAGCGTACTTTCTTGCCAATATGCTGGTATAGTTTTCCCTCCAAATTGGAAGGCTTTTTCTTCAGCTGTTTGGACGTTAAATGGATGTGACAAACCCCCGTATAATTGTGCGGTATAGATCGACTTGATCCAATGATTTTTTGAGACATGAATTGAAAATGGCAACCGTTCTTCATGTACATATTCGGGGATCGATAGTAATAGTATGTGGCGAGATTCTAATAGCGCAATTGGTTGCTCCATTTTTGAAGGTTCATCATTTTTGGCGGCAGGTTCTATCTGGTCAGATTTATCTTGAGACATAGTTGATTGAAGTTGAAGATCTGATAGACTGTTTGCAGAAACACTGGTTGTCGCAATTTTTGGTGAGACCCCTCTATTTCCTATGTGATTCGGAGACACCAGGTGTTCTTTTTCATTGGCTGCTACCTGTGTATTGTTTGTCTTTCTGGAAGGATTTTCAGAATTAGCTGTGGTTTGCTGATTTTTCACTGATTGAGACGATGTGGTTGAGGTCACAGATTGTAGGTTGTTAGTTTGATTATTAAGTAAGCCACCCTGAATTCCGTACCAGATCATGGTCGAGAATACTGCGATACCAATACCAGACCATAGAATCAGAAATGGCTTTCTTTTCTTCTTTTTTCGATGCGTTAAAAAGGACTGCCAGTTGCTCTCGTTGAAGATCGGATCAACTTCTTTTCGATATTTTTTTTGTATTTGATTTTTAAAGTTCATTTTATTTACTCTCAGTGTTTAAGGCCATGGCAAGCTCAGGTGATTCTGCTTCCTTCATTTTTTTTTCCAAATGGTCTTTTACAATTTTTTTCGCTCGGGCATAATTTGACTTTGAAGTGCCTTCGTGAATTCCTAGTGTCTGAGCGATTTCCTTGTGGCTATATTCTTCAAAAACATAGAGATTAAATACTGCGCGGTAACGTGGGGGTAGGTGCTGCAATACAGGAAGAATTGGCTCATCAGAAATCAAATTGCTTATCGGCTCCCAGTCATCTTTGGGAGCAGGTATCGTCAGGTAATTACTTAGTTCCATCCAGGTTGGAATCTTCTGAAGTGATCTCAAGCGGTCTATGCAAGTATTGATCGCTATTTTGCGTAACCAACCTTTGAATGGATAGCTGGGATCATACTGACTCAGCTTCAGAAAGACTTTGAGGAAAATATCATTGAGCACCTCTTCTGCGACTTGACGACTCGACATATACCTTAATGTAATTGACATGATATACGCAAAGTAGGTCTCAAACAGATAGCGCTGAGCATTGAGGTCACCTCCGGAGGCAAGCAATAGTTCTTCAGTTTGACTATCCTTCATGTTCCATAAGGCCAGGTATTCACCCCTTATACGTGAAAAGATAGGGATAATGGTTGCGTCAGGAGAAAAAAACTCTGATGAACTTTCATATCATCGGATTTTGGGTAAATTTATAAGATCATGATTATCCATACCAAAGTAAGTGCCACACTCAGGTCAAGCAAGTTTATGATAGCCCTAATGATTATGGTTACTATGGGTTGCAAATCACCAACTGAGGACTCAGGACCTAAAAAGGAAGAAGTCTATGTGGCATCTGACTTCACTGGAGAACATCTTTTTACCAATGGCATTGAAGGCCCTGCGTTTGTGGATGGACTGCTCTATGCGGTTAATTTTGATACCCAGGGCACCATTGGTGTAATTGATCCTGCAGGCCGGTGCAGTTTGTTTGTCACCCTGCCGGAGGGCAGTATCGGTAATGGAATACGCTGTAATGATCTTGGAGATCTCTTTGTCGCGGATTATACTAAACACAATATTTTGAAAATTGACCGCTCTTCGCGCAATATTGAGATCTATGCACATAGTGACTTAATGAATCAACCCAATGATTTGGCGATTAGAAGTGACGGAACGTTGTTTGCCAGTGATCCAAACTGGAAGGAAAGCACCGGCCAATTGTGGCGTATCAATACGGATGGTTCAGTGCACTTGCTCGAACAAAACATGGGCACATGTAACGGCATTGAGGTGAGTTTTGATGAAAAACATCTGTACGTTAATGAAAGTGTGCAAAGAAATGTCTGGAAATACGATCTATCTGACGATGGCAGCATCTCCAATAAAATGCTATTCCATCAATTTATTGATTATGGCATGGATGGTATGCGGTGTGATAATCAGGGGAACCTTTTTATTACCCGTCATGGCAAAGGCACAGTCGCTATTCTGGACAAAGAGGGAACCTTAATTCAGGAGGTCATATTTCAAGGGAAAAAGCCATCGAATATTGCCTTTGGTGGGAAAGACGGCAGAACCTGCTATGTAACCATGCAAGACCGGGGTGCCTTTGAGCAATTTAAGTCAGAGCATCCGGGACGATGCTACCATTTACAAATGAGAAACTAATCTATTATGAAATTTAATTCTTTATACTATTTACTAATCCTTCTTTTGTCGGTTCCGGGGAAGTCAATACTGGCGCAGGAAGTGGATATGATCATTAAGGGGAGGTCATGTTATAGATCCCAAAAATGGCATAGATGGAGTCATGGATGTATCGATTGATGATGGTAAAGTGCTGGCTGTTGCGGCTGATCTTGGTACGGATGCTTTTCAAATCGTAGATGCTAAAGGATTGTATGTGGTACCTGGTTTGATCGATATTCACGGGCACCATTTCCATGGAACGGTACCCGACAACTATCTATCCAATAGTTTCACGGCCCTTCCGCCAGACGGATTCACTTTGCGGTTGGGGGTTACCACTGTTGTTGATTGTGGAGGTGCTGGGTGGCGTAATTTCAAGACTTTCAAATCTCAGACTATCGATCACTCAAAGACCAGGGTTCTTTCCTTTCTCAATATTGTTGGATCTGGCATGGCAGGAGGCGCTGTCGAGCAAAATCTTGCCGATATGGACGCTAAGCTTACGGCCATGGAAGCCAAGGCACATCCGGAATACATCGTCGGAGTGAAAGTGGCCCATTATTCAGGGCCTGAGTGGACGCCTGTAGAGCAGGCGGTCAAGGCCGGTGAGTTAGCAGGTATCCCGGTTATTGTTGATTTTGGAGGGAATAAACCTCCACTATCCATTCAGACCTTGTTTTTTGATAAACTGAGACCCGGTGACATTTTCACCCATTGTTATGCACATGTGGCCTCACGCGAACCCATAGTCGATCCGGCAACTGGTAAAGTGAGACCTTTTGTTTTTGAAGCTCAGAAGCGAGGTATCATTATGGATGTGGGTCATGGGGGTGGTAGTTTTCTCTGGGATCAAGCTATTCCTGCTGTAAAACAAGGACTAAAGCCGAATACGATCAGTACGGATTTACACACTGGCAGTATGAATGGCGGCATGAAAGATATGCTTAATGTGATGTCAAAATGCCTTTATTTGGGATTGTCAATGCCCGAAGTAATCGCGGCAAGCACCTGGAAACCCGCTCAGGTAATTAATCGACCTGAGTTAGGTCACCTTTCTCCGGGATCTGAAGCTGATGTCGCCATACTCAAAGTAGAGGAGGGAGACTTTGGCTATATTGACACCAAAGGATGGAAGGTAAACGGAACGCAAAAAATCGTTTGTGAATTAACATTGAGAACAGGTACGGTAGTTTGGGACCTCAATGGAATCAGTAGGCCACAATGGGAGAAATAGCCTTCGATAGGCTCAGGCTGACGGCTTTGGCAGGCTTATCAGGTGCTGCTGAAAGCACGTGAAACCCCTTCCGGAGAGTTGACTTCTAATTTTTAAAACTCCCAAGTTTCAGCGATATGCTTTATCGGATTTATAATGAAACTTCAATCTTTAGATTAGGACCATTAAAATGAACATGAATTGAAAACTATATACAAGATTTCACGTTGGCTTTCCATCGCAGCTTTAATCCTTACCATCATACTTTTTTTTATGGGGCAAAAAGAAAATCTAGGACTGCCCTTATTTTTATTTTTGCTTTTTCTGGCTCTTGCCATTCGACCACATCCATTCCTTAAGGGGTTTTCTTATAGCATAATCATTTTAGGTGCCGTCATTCTTTCTATGTTTCATCCGGCTCCATTTCAAGAACTGGTGGGCTTTAAGATGTCAAAATTAATAGTCCCCCTTCTACAGCTGATTATGTTTGGTATGGGTACTGCCATGAGTGTGAAAGATTTTGTGGGAGTAATTAGAATGCCAAAAAGCGTAGGAATCGGTATCCTTTGTCAATTTACCATTATGCCTTTTTGTCGGTTTGGCCTTAGCTAAGATATTTGGGTTTCCTCCGAGATTGCTGCTGGGGTCATTTTAATTGGTTCATCACCCAGTGGTCTCGCATCTAACGTGATGTCCTATCTGGCAAAGGCTAATGTGGCATTGTCAGTCACACTCACAGCGGTTGCAACGTTGATAGCCCCGATTATGACTCCGCTATTGATGAAGTGGTTGGCAGCTGAGTATGTGCCCATTGAATTTTGGGCAATGATGTGGAGCATCATTAAAATTGTAATTTTACCTATCATCGGAGGTTTGGTTTTTAATCATTTTTTTCATGGCAGGGCCAAGTGGTTGGATGATGCCATGCCGATCGTATCTATGGCCGGTATCGCGATAATCATTACTATTATTACGGCAGCTGGACGCGACAGTTTACTCACGATCGGGTTTGCTTTGATTATTGCTGCCATCATTCACAACGGATTAGGCTATGTGCTTGGTTATTGGGGAGCTCGATTATTTAAATTGTCTGAACGGGACTGTCGAACAGTTGCCCTTGAAGTGGGTATGCAAAATGGAGGTCTGGCATCCGGGATCGCTTTGGAAATGGGAAAAGTAGCAACGGTAGGCCTGGCACCGGCCGTGTTTGGTCCTTGGATGAATATTTCGGGTGGATCACTTGCCACCTGGTGGCGCGAAAAACCTACGGGAGATGAAGAAATAGAAGAGGAACCAGACGAAAATATTTTGGGAACTTAGCCTTCGATTTACCGAGGATACTACTGCCTGACCTAGGCTTTTATGTGCGAATAAAGATTCAGGCATCGATGGCGTAATAATGCATGGCAAATGGGGCAAGAGCACTACCTTGCCGGATCTCAGCTGAGAATCGAAAGATTTGGATATTTTTGCAATGTTGTGACGCATTTTTTTGCAGAATTACAATAATTAATATTTAATAAATAACAATTTACTCATGGAAAATAGAAGATCAGTTTTTAAGAAAATTGGTGTGTCACTGGCAGCCATATTTGGTGCCGGCGTTGCAGCCAAAGCTGCGAATAAGGCCTCTACCAGTAAAGAAGTAGTTGGTGAGATTATTATGGATCAGGAAGTACCTTTGTTTTCGGGTGCAGTAAAGCATGGAAATACAATTTATATAGCAGGTAAAGGGGCTCACTTCGAAGGAGATATTACCTCTCACACCGACCATGTTTTGAATGAACTACAAAAAGAACTTGAAAAGAATGGATCTTCGATGGATAAGGTCCTGAAAGTTAATGTTTACTTGGCAGACTTAGCAGACTATCAAGGTATGAATAAAGTATTTCGAGGTCGGTTCGGACCTAACCCCCCAGTGCGGACAACGGTGGCAACCTATGGTGGAGTGCCGGGAGATTCTCTGGTTGAGATGGATTGTATTGCTGCTTTAGATTAACGTTATATTAGGCTCAGCTCAAACATTAGGGTAACCAGTGCGTAAAACCCGGGCTAGGTTACCAACAATTTAGAGGCGTGATGGATCGAAGTCAGACCTCAGTGGATTTTCCTATTTTGGGAAGCAGGACATTATTGAACAAACTGACTTTAGAAATCTGATCGAATTTGAAGATCTTCTTTTTTTAAAACTGTAAATAATGCAATCATGATCAATAGACGGACATTACTTAGAAATTTGTCAGCACTGCCACTGGTTGGTGGCTTTATAGGAAGTAACTACTTGCTTGGAAAGGATGGCGTTGCCGATCGTACCTTGGGTGACAAATCGTACCGCGACTACTACAAGGAGCTGGGAGTCCGCACATTTATAAATGCAGCTGGTACCTATACAGCCATGTCAGGATGTTTGATGCGAGATGATGTACTTGATGCCATTAATTATGCATCAAAACAGTATGTCAACATTGATGATTTGCAGGACAAAGTTGGGGAGAGAATCGCCGAATTACTTGAATGTGAGGCGGCGACTGTGACAGCAGGTTGTTTTTCAGCATTGAGTCTGGGTTTGGCTGGAGTCCTTACCGGTACAGATGCCAAGAAAGCAGCAATGCTTCCTACTGATCTTACAGGCATGAAAAGTGAAGTCATTTTACAAAAATCGCATCATATCGGATATGCCCATGCACTTGTGAACTGTGGAGTTAAACTGATTTTGGTTGAGACTGCCGCTGAACTCGAAGCTGCTATCAATGATCAGACCGCGATGTTATGGTTTTTGAATTATGGCAATCCGGATGGCCAGATTAAACATGATGAGTTTATTCGACTGGGTAAGAAGCATGGGATACCGACCATGATCGATTGCGCAGCGGATGTACCACCTAAGGAAAACTTATTTAAATACACAAAGATGGGTTTTGATTTGGTGTGTTTTTCAGGAGGTAAAGGATTAAGAGGGCCGCAAAGTGCCGGATTATTACTCGGGCGAAAAGATCTGATCGCCGGCGCCCGCCAAAATGCGGCTCCTCGTGGAGATACAGTGGGCAGGGGGATGAAGGTCAATAAAGAGGAAACTTTAGGTATGCTGGCAGCTTTGGAAAATTTCCTTTCCAGGGACCATGATGCAGATTGGAAATTATGGAAGGCACAAATACAACATATTCATGATGCTGCAGCTTCAGTAGATGGAGTGAAACCTGAAATCCATGTGCCTGAGATTGCTAACCATGTGCCATCGCTCAAGATTAGCTGGGATATGAATAAGATAAAGATGGATGGCAACGAGGTAAGAGAAAAATTACGCATGGGACATCCGTCTATACAGACTGTGGGTGACAAAGAATCACTAGGAATTACCACATGGATGTTAAATCCCGGCGAAGAACGTGCCGTGGCACCAAGAATGAAGGAAATTTTATCTGGGATGGCATAGGATCTATAAGCCGGAGGGGATTTCAGATCTATTCTTAGAGTCTAAGAATAACATGCCGATTAAGAGGTGATATTATTATATATAAATTAAAAAATAGAATTCATGAGGTATCTTTTTTACAGTATGGTGGCATTGATGATCATTTCATGTGGAGATGCTCCAAAAACAGAAAATATGGAAGTACTAAAAGCACAAACCGGAGACTTTGATTCGGAAGCAAAGTTAAAAGAAATGGGTATTGAGTTGCCCGCGGTATCGGCCCCGGTGGCTAATTATGTAAATTCGGTACGTACCGGTAATTTGGTCTATTTGTCAGGCAAAGGCCCTCAAAAACCGGATGGTACTTTTATCGAAGGAAAAGTCGGTGCTGACCTGACTATTGAGCAAGGTTATGAAGCTGGCAAGCTCACCGCTATTCAGTCTCTGGCTTCCCTAAAGGCAGAGATTGGCAATCTAAATAAGGTAAAAAGAGTGGTAAAAGTGCTGGGTATGGTTAATTGCACACCGGATTTTAGAGACCAACCTAAGGTAGTCAACGGCTATTCCGATCTGATGGTAGCGGTGTTTGGTGATCGGGGCAAGCACGCACGATCAGCAGTGGGTATGGGCTCTTTACCAGGCAATATTGCGATTGAAGTCGAGGTGTTTATTGAGGTGGAGTAAGAAAGAAGGAAGATTCTTTTCATATCTACTGGGTAAACTACTATTTTATTTTTTTAATACGGTCCGGAAGATTAGATATAGCCTGTCTCCGACGCACCAAAGCCGTTCGGCCTACGCCATATGCTTCAGCCGAGTCCCTCGCTCGACACTAAAGCTAGGAGCGACAGGATCCAGCCTAGGAGGCTACGGCCTCTGAGGGACGGTGTAAGGCGACGGAGCGGTGTTAGACAGGTCTTAGTCTGTATCGCAACATGAGAGAACAGATCCGTCAAGCCTGGCCGGATAAAACCTTTCTGGCTGAAGAGACAGATTTACATTCTGCGGCTTCGGCAGAAGAATAAATAGAATAAATCGACCCACGATAGAAACGGAAGAGCCAGAAAGAAGGCTTCTGCTTTAGGTATTCCGAGTTTTTTTCTGTCAGCCCTTCCATGTCTTGAAACGGTCAAATGATTTCGGTGTGTGTTTAACATACCGGAGATAATTGAGTTGTTCATTGCATATTAAGTTGAAGTGAACAATTTTGGTAATCAATGCAACGTAGCTTGAACACATACCCAATACTATTCTACCGCGTCGTCATGTTTTTAAGAAGAGATCGCAAGACCTGTCTTATCTGTCTTTTATGTGCACTCTTTGTTGCCAATGGTTATTCACAATCTGAATTTAGCCATCAAATAATCCCAATTGATAAATCCAGGTTTACCAAAAACTTACCTGAAGATTTAATTGCCACGAGGTGGCAGAGATTGATGAATTTGACCTGCTCCGAAGTATTAAATGTTTGGCGGCATTCCGATGAAGGAGGAGAGATTTCAGGTGAATATCTTGACTTCGGCTATTTGGAAAACAACAGCAAAACAGGTGAATTTGGACCTGAAACAAAAGGAGGTATTCGCCCGGCCGCCCAGTCAGCTTACACGCTTTCGGTTGCGCTATTTACCAAAGCTTATGAATCTGGTTTGACAAAAATCCCTGAAAACGAGGCATTAAAATACGCAGTAACAGTCGTCAGATCTTTAGCGAAAGATCATTTGGCCAATGGTGGAATTAATCATGCATGGGGAAATCAGTGGCAATCGGCCCAGTGGGCCAGTAAGATAGCTGTAGCAGGTTGGTTGTTGTGGGACTATTTAGGGGATGAAGATCGATCCAGTATTCGCAATATGATCGAGTATGAAGCTAATCGCTTGATGAATATCACAGCACCTGCAGCCAATGAAAATTATAGAATAGATACACATGCTGAAGAGAATGGATGGGACGCGACTGGACTTCAGACTGCATGCGCCATGTTGCCCCGACATGAAAATCGTCCATTTTGGCTCAGTAGATTATACGAGTATCGACTCACTGCGTTGGCATCGCCAAGCGATTTGCAAAATGATCAGGGCATAGAAGGTCGCAAAATCAGTGAACGGATTACCGGATACAATATCGACTCGATTGGTGCACTGGGAAATCATGGAGCCTATCCACATCCAGATTACATGGCAGCTCCTTGCGTCACTCGATTGAAGGAGCACTATTTTTCGATTAGGAGGATTGGAAATTCCTGAGGTAAATAGATTTAACTATGATTTGGTGTATAAAAATTTTTACGCTCACACTTGGAACGATACCAGTCCAATCTACCAATCGACGGAAATATTTTTGGCCGATAGAAATTGAAAAGGACTGGCGTTTTGAATTCATTACTTACGGGATTATTGACTTGGGTGCACAACTATTAAATCGAGATAGTGCTGTTTCCGAAAAAGGATCTTTTTGGGAAGAGAAAACACCCAGAGAGCCCGTGATATGAATCTCACTAGTTTTATTGCGGCGAGTGCTTATTTATATCGATGGATTATGTTTCAGGAAAAATAATTTAATTGGTTCTTAGTCATCTTTAGTGGGTAACTACACATATCGAATCATAAACTACTTTCGAATCGATCAATAATATTTGATTCTATTATTATGTTCTTTTGTCTTGATACAAAAGAACCAAAAAATCAAGGCTTTAAGATCGAAGCCTAAAATAGATGATAAGAACCTAAATTCTAAAAACTCACCTTAGCGGCTGGTATTTCATGCTGGATGTCGCAAGTCATTAGGATAATTGGCTTTAGATAGGTGTTGGCTCATACAGTTTAGAATTTTTAACGGTTCTTCCCATCCATTTCTTAACGGCTTATCTCTTAAGGCTATCACGGAGGCTTTTGATAAAAAGCCTTGGATTTATCTCTGGGCTTGACTTCAGTACCTTGCATTGATGAAGCTAGCTGCATTATTTTTGACCTAAATCCCTTAATCTACTTAGATATTTAAATGGGTCGATTTTAGTCTATTTCTCTTTCTTTGAAGCCGCAGAATGTTGAGTCAGGGTGAGTTCGCCGAATCCCTGCTTTCTCTTGTTGAGTTAGAGTGAGGAAGATCTGCATCTTCCAGTTCTAAATAAAAATAGAAATTGCAGTTTTCCCACTAAATATGAGCAAAAACCATTAATTTAAGAAGGTGTTCCTTTTATACAGGAAATCAAATATTGATTTAAGTTGAAGATTTAATTATAATCTTTCTTTGTTACCCAAATCATCAACTTTGTATATCTGATTATTTTCTGCGAGGATACCTTTGGTATACCCGGTATTTTTGGACTGACCATGTAAAATATCGATTTTAATCAACTTTCCTTGATAGTCAGCACAAATGTCGGGCATAACGGTATGTCCGATGATCATTCGATCTACCTCGTAATAATTTAGCACACTTTCAAGTTGCTCCTGACTATCTTTTGGACGTCCGTCATGTTCGCGGGCCAGGTTACGGTACCAAATCGGTCCGCTTTTACCCATCACCATATTGATCATTGGATCACCGGTCGAATTGAAATAAAAATCCTGATCAATATGTTTTCTCACAATGATATTTATGTCTTCTATCGAAAGCTTAAAAGACAGAATTTGATGGGATAGCCCACCGTGTACAAAAAAGCAGATTGCCAATCTTAGTCACAGCATTTTCGAACGGAGCCATTTACCGATTTCATTGTTTCGACTATATAAAAAGCGAAATGCATGATCAATTTCAAACATGCCGGTGACAGCCCTTAGGGTATTTTTAAAATCTTCATGGGCATAGTCACCCCAGCCCTGAATATTCATCAGATCGTGATTGCCCAATATCACATGTACCTGACCACCGACAGCTTCTGCTTGTGCCTCGAGCTTATATATGAGCCACAATATAGCCATGGGATAAGCTCCCCGATCTACCAAATCACCATTGATGAGTAAATGGCAATCGCCGTAAGTCCAGTCGAAATCAGCACTAATCACACCATTGCTTTGAAGAAAACTGACCAAGCCATCAAAGTTGCCCTCGATGTCGGAAATTGCCAACAATCTGGACGGCATATCGCAAACTGAAAGTGCAGGCGATAACGACCTTTTTAACCTAAATTGAAATAGTCCCTGTCCGAATTTGGTACATATAACCCGATATTTTCATTTCGATCTAGTGCAAAATCTGTGATGTCTCCTGTGTTTGTAAGATAGCGTACCGTATTACCGGGATATGGTCCATCAATTATCTCGTCCATCCAGTAGTGTCATTTGAATTCGCGATAATACAAAAATATGACTTGACGGATCAGCAACCTTCATTTGAGAAACCGCTTTCACTCAAATTTATTTAGTGCATCAGGCAAACTGGGGAATCCATAAATCTTGTCGTTATCTGATGATAGGACAGTAAAAAGCATTAATTGTTGCAAGTCGGTTTATAGTATATTTATTCTCATACATAACAGTCAAAACTCTCTTGCTATGAAAAATCATGTTGTAAATCTGATTTTATATTCACTTTGTCTGCAGTTGTTTTTAATCTCTTGTGCCGAAAAAGAGGATGCAGTGAAGCCCAACGTTTTATTTATCCTGGCTGATGACCTGGGCTATCATGATCTAAGTTGTATGGGGAGCCGGTACTATGAAACGCCCAATATCGATAAGATTGCCAATGAGGGTTTCGTTTTTACTAATGGATATGCCGGATGTCAGGTATGCAGTCCATCGAGGGCAAGCATCATGTCGGGCAGATCGCCTGCCAGGCATGGGATCACGGACTGGATCGGAGCCGCCACAGGTGAAGCGTGGAGATCATCCGGAAGACAAAACAAGTTACTGCCGCCCGAATATGCAGATCATTTGCCACTTGCTTACGTCACATTGCCAGAGGCACTTAAAGAGGGTGGCTATAAAACCTTTTTTGCTGGAAAATGGCATTTGGGTAAAGAGGGATCATGGCCAACCGATCACGGTTTTGAGATCAATAAAGGTGGCTGGGATAAGGGTAGCCCGATAGGCGGTTATTATTCTCCCTGGGAAAATCCAAACCTGGAAAATTTGGTGCCGGGAGAAAATCTAACCATGCGATTAGCCAAAGAAACTTCAGGATTCATTAGGGAAAATGCTGGAGCACCGTTTTTTGCCTTCCTTTCTTTTTACGCTGTGCATGGGCCAATTCAAACGACACAAGAAAAGTGGAAAAAATACCGGGATAAAGCGGAGATGTTAGGTATTGCAGAAAAAGGATTTGAGATGGGTCATTTTTTGCCGATCCGTCAAGTGCAGGATAATCCAATTTATGCCGGATTGGTAGAGAGCATGGACGATGCGGTCGGCGTTGTACTGGATGCTCTGGACGAGCTTGGTCTGGCCGAAAATACCATTGTGATCTTTACCTCCGACAATGGTGGTGTCGCAGCTGGGGATGCTTTGCCACATCAAACCTTCCTTTAAAAGCTGGCAAAGGATATCAATTTGAAGGTGGTATTCCGGGAGCCCTATTTTATTAAAGTCCCTTGGCTTGGTCAATCCGGAGTTAAAATTGAGTCTCCTGTGACCGGGATGGATTTTTATCCCACCATCTTAGATTTGTTAGGTAAACCGCTTAAACCGGAAGAGCATCAGGATGGCATCAGTTTGGTTCCCCTCTTAAAGGGTGATCTTTTACCGGAAAGACCTTTATATTGGCATTATCCGCACTATGGCAATCAGGGAGGTGAGCCGTCGTCTATTATCAGGGAGGGAAAATGGAAATTAATTCATTATTATGAAGATGACCGGAAAGAATTATACGATCTGGAAAATGACTTAGAGGAACTAAATAATGTAGCTGACCAAAATCCCGAAATATCCAAACTGCTCAATGAAAAGTTATTTTCCTATTTAGACGAAGTAGGGGCCAAATATCCTATTAAGGATCCTCAATATGATGAAATAAAAGAACAGGAATATCTTCAAAAAATCATTAAGGAAAGATGGCCGCAATTGGAGAAGCAAAGACTTGAATTTCTCGCTAAAGATTTTGATCCCGGAAATAATTGGTGGGGAAGTAGATGATGACCGATGCCCGGTGTCGGGTGCAAAGCTGATGTCCGGTGTCCTGTGTTGGATGCCCATTGTTGGATGCCCATTGTCGGATGTCGGATGCTGGATATCCGATGTCGGATACTGGGGACGGATGTTTGATATTGAATGTAAATCAGATTAAGATTGACAACTATCCTTATTCGTATTATAAATTATTGAATGAAATTCAAATTTGAAAGCTTGAATATCTGGCTTTTGTCCATGGACCTGGCAGAAGATATTTTAGCCCTAACCAGAAAGTTTCCATCCGAGGAACTATACAATCTTTCTTCACAAATTAGAAGAGCATCAGACTCCATAGCTTTAAATATTTCAGAAAGGTTCGATTGGTCAATCCAATGCTGAGTATAATAAGTTCATTGGCTATTCAATCCGTTCTTTAGCAGAAGTAGTCACTTGTCTCCATAAAGCGAAAAGACGTTTGTATATGATCGAAGATGAATTTGTGGAAATGTATGACAATTGTTTTAAATTGATGAATATGTTGATTGCATTTCGAAGAAGTATAAAATAGTCCCGACTTCATATGGGACTTCTCGCACCCGGCACCGGACACCGGAAATCCAACTTCCGGCATCTGACAATCGGGCATCCGGCACCGGACACCGGACATCCGACTTCCGGCTTCTGTCACCCCATGGAACCATTATAGCGAATTCAATTGTTTCATATATTAGGGATTTTAAAAGACTCGGTATGATTGACTACAGAGAATACATTACAATTGAGCCAGGGAAAAGAAGTGGACAACCTTGCATACGAGGCCTTGGCATCGCTGTATACGATATCTTAAGTTACTTGGCAGCAGATATGACTATCGACGAGATTTTGGAGGATTTTCCCGCTTTGACAAGGAATGACATCCTTGCCGCCCTAGCATATGCTGCTCATTCGGAAAAGAATCGAACAATAATGGCATAATCTTCCCTTATCTAATTGTCTAATTGCTACTCTTTGACAACAATATATCGCCTGAAGCCCCAGTGCAACTGGTGGAATTGTTTGAGGGTTGTAAACATGTACTGGAAGTGAATTTGGGTTCAGCGGATGATGTTGAGGTGTGGAATTATGCAAAAGAAAATAATTTAGCAATAATTTCTAAAGACAAGGATTTTTTACATCTGAGCAACAGATATGGCAGTCCGCCGAAAGTGATTTGGGTCAGGATAGGAAACGTATCGACGCAAGAGTTGCTTGTATTTTTGATTAACCGGTCAATCGAAATTAAAAGTTTCATACTTAATGAAAATAGTCAGTTGCTCGAACTTGTTCAGATTGAGTCTTAGCGAATTTATCAATGTACTTCCGTCTTCTGACTTTCGACACCGGACATCGGACTCTGTAATCCAGTGGTGGAATAGATCCACCTCCAAATAGAAACGCATCGACATCCGGCACCGGACACCGGACATCCAGCACCCTGCAATGGACACCGGGCTCTATAACCAAGCCGGCGGAATAGATCCGCCAGCTACAATGGTAACGCATCCGACATCCAGCACAAGGCTACTGGACACCGGACATCCAGCACCCTGCACTGGGACATCTGAAATTGGACTTCGGACACCGGTCTTTATAATCCAGCGGTGGAATAGATCCACCTCTAGATAGTAACGCATCCGACATCCGGCACCGGACACCGGGCTTCGGTCTTCCGGCTTCGGTCTCTCCCGTCTTCCGTCCTCCACGACCTCACTCAATGGCCTCCTCATTCTTCGTATTCCTGATAACGCCATCCATTCGATCAAAAAAGCTGGAGTTGGCCCGCTGCAAAGATAGACCACAGTGCCATGCTGACGGGACAACGGCATATTAAGCTCCCCTATTTTTTGATATCCTGAAAAACCCCGCATGTCGTCTCCGAGTTCATCATTAACATAAATTAGGGTTTGAAAATCATGAGCTAATGAGTCAGGTAACCAATAGCGGTAGTTATCACTAAAGCTCAAGACTTCTGGTACCTCATACTTTTTACCAAAATGCTCTATTGCTCCCGCAAGGCCATAATTTTCCGCATAAATCGCAGCGGTTTTTTTGTTGGGTACCTGTTGCCAGGCTTGACCGGCTATTTCGGCAATTTCCTCCCAGCCCAGCATATCCGCAAAATCTTGTGGTAAGGTATGTAGAAGTCCATCTTCCCATCGCAAAGCACTTTGCATGATGGGCGAATCTTTTCTTTTTCAAAAATGCGGCTTCTTTTTCCGGAGGATAAATAGGTAGTATAATTGGAAACTGAGGCAAAGCAAGAAATAGCATTAAGGTCGCAAGACCGGCCGGAATCCAGATTTTGTGAGAGGTTAATTTTTCAAGATAGGCGGCCCCGGCTGCGATTAAAACGGGATATACGCCGATCGTATAGTAGCTTTTGCCCCTTAGCAAGAGCAATAAAACCAAAACAGAAAAATACATCCAAGCCAGGCCTTTCCATTTTTTACCGGCCTCCGTAAATAGAAGAAAATAGATGCCCAGTAGCCACAGGGGTACTGCTGCCATAAAAAAGAAAAATTGATCTAGAATGAAGCCAGCTACGGAGATATTGACAAACTGAGTAGCTGCCAATTCCTGCATGTAGCGGATCACTGGCAATTGATGTTGAATTTGCCAGATCAGATTAGGTAGAAATAAAATAAATGCGATGATGAGCATCAAATAGAATGCCTTGCGCTTGAATAAATTACGATGTTTGGTGAAAATCAGAAAAGGAAACAATCCAAAAATTAGAAAAGCGACAGAATATTTATTTAATAGTCCAAGGCCAATGGCAACCCCCATCCAAATCAACCACTTATCCCTTTCGGTGTTTATATATTTAATGACCACCAGTGATCAGTGTCCAATAGAAAATATCAAAGACCACTGGTTGAAATAGCATGCCCGGTCGTAAAAATGCACCTGACAGCAGTCCGGCGAATCCGACAAGTGTTACTGCTACCTTACCTCGGGCTGAGGCATTTTCTTCATAAGTCATCTCATAGGCCATTAGTCCTGTGGAGGATGACCGTTAGGGTTGAGATCAAAGTAGGAAAAGCCGAATCGCAAAGATTGAGCCCCCAAGTACCTTACTCGAAATCCAACTGAAAAGGCGATCGAAGGCGGTACCGAAGCATAACCCCAGTCGAGGTGCCTGCCCAGAGCCAAATAAAGCAAGGCATCCCTGTGCAGAGACCATAGCGTATTGGTGCTGAAGTGCAGGATTAGTTTCACTGCCGCAAAAAATAAAAGAATATGCAGCCAGGTAATTCGCTTGATCATAATTTCGGATATTAAATAGACTCAGAGGTAGAGACGAAGATAAGGATATAAAGTTTCGTCTGTTCAATATAGGAGGCGGTTGAAATACTCACTTCATTCTGATTTAGCAAAGAATCAATTCAGGTAAAACAACGAATCCAGAAGTGGCGAGTATGGCTGATTTATGAAAAATGACCTCGCCAAACTGCTGATTTGATAGATTAGTTGCCTCTAGAAAAGAACTAGTTGTTAGTCTCGGCAAACGGTAGAACTTACCCATATCTCATATGATAGCGAGGTGAAAATCTGGACTATTGTTCAATGATACAAAAAGTTGTGGTTATAACATTCATTTCGTAACTTTTTGGGGTAAAGCGCAGTAACATGTTTCGAGCAGGACTTGAGGCCGGTTTGACGTTGCGAAGACTATCGGTAATCCTGATGGTATTTATCTCACATTGTTTTCTGTTTGGGCAGACTAATCCTTTACGATTTAAACCTTTGCAAATCCCAGGTGCTGCTCCCTTCCTTTCGATAGAGTGCATTTACCAGATCTCAAAGGATCAAGTGGTTTGGTACCTATACCGGTCTTTATCTATACGATGGTTATTCACTGACTCATTTTAGCCACGATCCGAATGATTCGACGAGCCCGGGCGACAATAAATGCTTGTCTGCTTGAAGACCATGAGGTAATTTGTAGGACCGGAAACCTAACTAGGACTAATAGATGATGGACCCTAGGGAGCAAGAAGCTTTAGGGATTTCACAGGTGAGCAATTTTTGATAAGAAATTCACTAATATATGCAGTCTTCATGATCTCCTCAAGAAATTTGTGGATTCTTACGGAAGAGGGATTATTTCGATGGAACTAGGGGATTTTAAAGTGAAAATCAATCTCTTAAAAATAATTTTAATCATATAAATCATGTGATTGTTGATTCAAAAGGTGCAAAGTGGGTAGCCAACGACCTGAAAT
The DNA here is from genome assembly GCA_016711125.1 of Saprospiraceae bacterium. GTDB lineage: Bacteria > Bacteroidota > Bacteroidia > Chitinophagales > Saprospiraceae > JABDMH01. The sequence continues at coordinate 232,479 of JADJTQ010000014.1, forward strand.
TATTTAGGAAAAAACTTGATGAAACCGGGTTTAGGGAAATTGTCGAGATCACTGCTCAAATAAAAGATTTAGGTCCATACATTGTCTCCTCGAAGATAATGAGGGTATTTATTGGATCGTGTCCAGAGGCTATGTATCAAAATCGATCTAAAATCAACAACCAATCCTGTCCGTGAGACTCCTTGAACTTGGTTAGTATAGTGAACCCTCCCATTTTGGCGTTAAATATAGGATGATTTAATTATTAAGCGACTAAGGGATCTTATAATTGTCAATCTTATCCGGCTTGATTATTTTTCAATCCAGTAGACCTGATGGATTCTGCCAGTAATACAGAAAACGAAATAGGTAGTTTAGTCTAAATAATCATTGGTCAGGTCTGGATTGGCAACTCTTCCGGGTTTCCTTACGCGTGTGACCTTCCAGAACGTACTTTGACACGTGTCCATTGATCTCTTCAAGAATTTGCGTGGGGTTTCTACTCCATGAGCTATTTGAAGTTGAAAAAATTACTCATTGATTCCAGAACGGATCGACCCCAGATTTCTTGATTTAACTTCCGTAGCAGTTCGGAATACTTCCCGAATTCTGTACTGACCCCAGAAGTTGAAGGGTAAAAAACGCCACCACTTTTTTTGGTGAAGATTCTTCAGCGGATTGGTACAATATCAGGCTTGTTTCTTTTAGACAAAAAGGAAAACAAATTCAGGAATTTGGAAGACGGGATCAATGGAATGAGTAAATTAAGAGGTAAGGTTCTACGAGATTTACTACTGGACAAACATGGAATCTTGCGGGTCGCAACCGGGAGGTGGCTTTTATAAGATTGATTTTAATAAAAGAAGCTGTTTCATTCAATTTTTCACCCACTTCAATTTATAGTGGCAATAATAGCTGTAGAGGTTTGTTTGAAGATAGTGGCGGTCGTATATGGATTGGCACCAGGATCGGATTCTTTGAAATATGTGCCGGAAATCGACAGTTTTACCGTTCACCGGCACGATAAATCTGATCCGGAAAGCAGGAGTGAAAATACGGCCTTTTGCATTTAAGTGAAGATAGTTTAGGTGTATCTGGACTGGATCAAAGGGTATGGTTATTGAACCGTCTGGATGTGGCCAGTGAAAAGTTTATACACTTTAACGGATTGATGGCCTGCTGAATAATTCAATATTTACTGGCTCAATGAAATGTATCCACCGGGGGCAATGACCTGATCCGGTTGGTGCAATGGATGGAAAACCTGCCGATACCCGCTGCGATCGCCGGTTTTTTCCGATCCCTCAGTGCGATTATCTTTCAAAGCAATATTGCGGCCGGCATTGTGCTGACCATCGGCCTGTTTTTGTTTTCCCGTATTGCCTTAACGCTGATGGTGGCCGGCTATACGATTGCCATTTTATTTATTCAATTGATGGATGGCTATTCCGGCAGTGTGAATTATTATAATCTCGGCACCAACTTTATGCTGGTCTCCGTGGCTCTCGGCGGATTTTATATTATCCCTTCTGTCCGTTCTTATCTCTGGTCACTGATCACGGTCCCGGTTTCGTATATCCTGGTGATTGCGTTATGGAAAATTACCTATACCTGGGGACTGCCGGTTTTTTCCCTGCCGTTTTGTATTACGGTGATTCTTTTTATCTATGTATTGCAGTTAAGAAAGTCGGGCGGTAAAATGGTACTCACGCCGGTACAGTATTACAGTCCGGAAGAAAATCTCTACCGCTATCTCAACAGCCGGGACCGGATCTACTCCCGTTATTATTATCCGTTGGTATTACCCTTTAACGGGGAATGGACTGTGAGCCAGGGATATGATGGGAAACATACCCATAAAGGACTGGTCGAAAGCCCTTGATTTTGTAATCCGGGATAAGGAAGGAAAGACCTGGCAGGAGCCGGTACCCGGCCCGAAGATTTTTATTGTTATAATAAGCCGGTGCTTTGTCCGGCTCATGCGGTGGTGGAAGAAGTGATCTTGTATGTGGAGGATAATCCGGTAGGGGCCTACAATACGCGGCAGAACTGGGGCAATACTATTGTATTAAAACATGCGGAAGGATTGTATACCAAACTTTCGCATTTACGGAAGGGAAGTATAAAAGTTGTGAAAGGAGAATATGTAAAGAAAGGAATGTTGCTGGCTGCCTGTGGTAATTCAGGCCGCTCTCCCGAACCACACCTGCATTTCCAGGTACAGACCACTCCTTATATCGGTTCCAGGACCTTGGCTTATCCCTTCGCCTCGTATATCCTTCATGATACAACGGATAAGCATTTGCCTGAAACCTTTACCACACCCAGGGAAGAAGCCGTTGTCAGTAATATCCAGCTCAGCCTCCCTGGTACAGGCTTTTGATTTCAAACCCGGTTTGCGGATAAGGGCAAAGAGTACTGATGAAAGAGAGGAAGAATGGGAGGTTATGGTCAGTGCTTATAACGAAACATACTTCTATGCAGCAGCATCAGGTGCTTATGCTTATTTTGTCAACGATGGCAGCCTGTTCTACTTCACCAATTTTTATGGGAGCCGGTCTGGTTTGCTCTATCTGTTTTACCTGAGTGCTTATAAAGTGTTGTTGACGGCTGATAAACGGATATCTGTAACGGATACCTATCCACAGGGACTTTTCGGTAACAGGATAACCCGGTGGTTGCAGGATTTTATGGCGCCCTTTTATATATATACTAACTGGAGGTACTCGTGTATCCTTATAGACCATGATGCATTAAGCGGCGGGGATGTTCTATTAGAAAGCAGTGGTCAGCGGCAGCATGGTCGAAGCAGAACTCCATTTATGAAGGCTACAGTGACGATTAAAGGAGGAGGACTTACTGGTTTTAGCACCACATTCAATCACCAGCAAACAACGGTACAATGCGAACATTATTAATCAGCCTGTTAGTGGCCATCAGTCTGCCTGTGGGTTTGCAGGCCCAGGAAGTATTTACCTATTCCAGGTCGGATAGTATTTCCTATGCCCCTGTATCAGCAGGGAGCCTGGAAGGAATTAATACAATTTGGAAAAGCGTCTATTGCCGGTGGACAGGATTTTCCCCTGTTGCGGCAGCGGTTGGGCTATGCGGCATTTATGACCCAAAACTACAGTGCCAGTATACAGCATTATGAACGGGTGCTGCGGGAGGATGCTTATAACCAGGCGGCGCATACCTATATCTACTGGAGCCGGATCAACCTGAATCAACCGGAAATGGCGAGGGCGGAAATAAAATTTATGGCCGCCGCCGATATACCCCTGGTGGAGCAAAAGGCAAGTCGTATTCATTCAGTGGGGTTGGAGTACAGTCATAAGCAAACCTCACTCAGCGAAAGAGGCAATGCCAGTTATACCCGGTTATTACTGGGTGCCCGGCTTGGGAGGTTCATATGGATCAGTCCTTTGCCTTTTATAAACAGACCATCAGTGAACCCTTGCTCACGGCCGTGAACAATAACAATAAGATCGCGATCAACCAGGTGGAGTATTATAACCGGATACATATTAACCTGAACCGGCATTGGCAGTTGAAAGCCGCCTGGCATTATCTGAATACGCCCTTTAATAATTTCAAGTATAATAATAACCTGCTGCTGGCCGGGGTAAAATATTATGGCAGTTATTTTGATTTGCAGGCCGATGCTATTGTGGGGAAACTGACGGATACCTCTTTACAGCAATATAACCTGCAGCTGGGCTTGTATCCGCTGGGCAATCTGAAACTCTATAGTTTTTCCACGGGTATGTTAAGACAGCAGGCGGGTTCGGCCTTTAATTTCAAACAGGTGCTGGGGTGCAGCTCAGTCCCGCCATCTGGCTCGAAGGAAATATCACAGCCGGGCGGTTTCATAACCTCACTGAGAATGATGCGCTGTATGTGTATCATGCCATCGATCCGAATACCGCCAAGGCCGGCATCACCACGTATATCCTGCTGAAGCAAATCCAGCTTCAATTGGGCTATACACATGAAAAAGAGCTTTATACGGAACCAACAATACATTCACCCAACAATCAATTACAGGAGGACTTATATGGAAACTTTAAAGAAAATAATGACCGGCAGTATACTGTTATTCACGGTACTGATAGCCGGTGCCCAGCCCGAAAGTAAATGGCAGGCGGCTTGTAATGAAAGTTATACGCAGGAAGCCAATAAGCAATATAGCGCCGCGGTCAATTCGCTGAAAGCCGTTTATGACGAGAAGAGTTATGAACTGAATCTCCGGTTAGGCTGGCTGACCTATCTGAACAAGGAATATACAACAGCACAGTCTTATTATCAGAAAGCCGTTAACCTCCGTCCTTATTCGCTAGAGGCTAAATTTGGACTGATACAGCCACTGGCTGCATTGCAACTGACGGATAAAACCTTACTGGTTTATGAAGACATATTGAAGATTGATCCGCAACAGACCAAGGCCAATTACTGGGTTGGGGTGATCTGGTATAACCGGAAAAAATATGAAACAGCAGCCAGGTATTTTGAAAAACTGGTCAACCTATATCCCTTTGACTACGATGGCAATCATATGCTGGCGTGGACTTATCTGAACATGGGCCGGAGTAATGATGCGAAGCTGCTTTTTGGTAAAGCTTTATTGGCAAAGCCAGGTGATGCTTCTTGTCTGGAGGGGTTGAAGCAGGTCAGGTAAGTAAGTCGTAAGTAATAAGTTTTAAGTTATAAGTTGTGAGCTGTTTGTTATGGGTTAGTGGTTTCCGGCTTTTTTTTGTTAAAAGGCGGATGATGCGGGACAGTTCTTTTTCATTTTTAACCGCTTCTTTGCTGCTGTTGAAATACACCAGCCGCCGGTCCTTGTATTCTCCTTCCAGTAAAGGGGATTTGATTTCAACAATCGCCGGATGGTGAAAGACGAGCAGGATGCGTTTGTTTTTGTATGGACCGAAGGTGAATAAATCGGCAGTTGTGTAATAACTGGGTGCATTCCATTTGATCCGTTCATTCAGGGTGGGCGCTGCTTTTTTGATCAGTTTGCGGACGGTATCAATTTCTTTACGCACAGCTGGTTCCTGTTTGTCCAGCCATTCCTTTACCTGGGCGGCTTCTTTATTTTCGGGCGCTGCTTTTTTTTTAACCGCTGTTACTGTAGTTTTCTTTTTGCCGGCCATTCCTTCATTTTCTTTTACCCGGAACAGCACTATCTTTTTAATCAGGGCCAGGGGCAGGGGTTCTGTCAATGGAAATTGTACCGACCCTTTCCCGGTTTTATAACCAGCCAGGTCTTTTTTAAAAGCTTCATGACCGGTGGGCGTGGCATAAAAACCGATATGGTTTTCATAGCCGGCAAAGTACACCAGCGGTTTGCCCAGGTATTTGAAACCGGGCATACCATAACTGATCCCTTCCACCGCATCCGGTGCATTGTCACGAATAGTTTTGCGTATTTCTTCCAGGCGTTTTTTACCGTGGCCGGGAAACCGGCTATATACTGATCTGGTGTTTTGGCAGGAGTTGTTGATTTCATAAAATAAAATTGAAAGGTTTAATTTTCTTCCAGGTTCTTCTTCATATTCACCAGGTTTTGCAGCATATCTTTTCCAAGCAGTTTATCCATAAACAAGTTCATGATATTCATGGGGAACTTGCTGCGTCCATAGAATAACTGGTGCACCCGTGTCTCGTGTTCGCTCACCGCGGTCACCGTCGTCTTCGCCCAGTTGGTGGCTTCGAAGGGTTTTTTGAAACGGATTTCCACTTCGGTGCTGACACCCTCTGTTAGTTTAGTGATTTCCTGTTCACCGATCCCTACATTTTTATCATTGCTGGTCCAGGCCGATTTGAATCCGACCGTGCCATCGGTTCCGGTATACACCAGATTAATATGGGGGTCCCGCATTACCCATACACTGTATTTCTCCTGGTTGCGGATCAGTTTCAGGTAATCGAATACCTCCTTCTGTGTTTTATTGATCACGATCTGCTTTTCGAGAGAGAAATCTTTTTTTACCAGCAAAGCGGTTAAGAAAAAAGCGGCGATGATGGCGGCGAGGATATACACGAAGATCATGGTTAATTGGGGGATTGGTGAATAGGGGATTAGGAATTGGGTAATGGGAATTGGGGATCAGTAGGCTTTCTGTTTGTTCCAGAAATAATACGAAGCTGCTCCCAGGAGTACCGGGACGAGCATGAATAAAACGCCAGTATCGAATTTTTTCTGTACCATATAAATGGAGAAGATCGCCCCGGCCAGGTCGAAGAAGAGACCGGCATAGGCCCATTCCTTTATTTTATTGAGTCCCGGAACCAGGATAACCACGGCGCCGATGATCTTCGCCACACTGATAAACTGAATAAAGTAAACCGGGTACCCGAGGTAGCCATTCAGGAATTCAAGGGTCTGTCCTTTGGGGTTTATCCCTGAATAAGAAGACCAGATCATGAAAGCCGAGAAGAGGAGGGTGAAGACCCAGTAGAGGATTGTTTTTTGTTTCATAACTAGAGTATTTAAGAACCAAGAACCAAGATACCAAGACGCCAAAGAAGAACCAAGATACAAGGGTACAAATAAAAATCAAAGTTTAAATCTCAAATCCTTCTAAGAAGGTTTTATTGAGATTTGGACATTACTAATGACTAACGACTATTGACTTAGCTGCTTTACTTATTTTACTAGAAGATCACCTATTATGATTTTCTTCATCTGCAACAACGCCTTCATCGCTCCGGCGCCTTTTCCGGAATCCGTCATGATTTGTCCCATTTTGGCGGGGATGATCTGCCAGGAGACACCGAAGGGATCTTTGAGCCAGCCGCACATGCTTTCCGACCCGCCATTGCTGGTCATATAATTCCAGTAATGATCGATCTCTTCCTGGTCTTTACATTCCACCACAAAGGAAATAGCTTCATTAAAAGAAAAACCATGATTGCCGGCGCCATCCATGGCCATGAAGACTTTGTCGTCAACGATGAACTGGGAATGTTTGACTTTACCTGCTACTTCGGCTCCCTCGTTGTCCTGGTATTTCAGGATACCATTGACCGAAGAGGAAGGGAAAAGCGCTGTATAATAATTCACGGCCGCTTCTGCCTTGCCGAAATGGTCATCTGTAAATAAGAAGCAGGGGGTAATCTTCTGATTAACGGCACTGTAGCTTCCTTTATATAATTGCCAGGCCAGCCCGAATTTATCCTGTACGAAGGCATAGTACTCGCTCCACTCATATTTATCCAATGGCATCATGACCATACCGCCCTCAATCAGTTTTGCATAGAGCGCATCAATCTCTTCGTTGGTTTCACTGGTGACAAACATTGAAATGGATGGATTGAATTTAAACATCGGTCCGCCATTCAGTCCCATAAACTTCTGTCCGTGCAGGTTGAAGTTCACTACCATTGGCGTATCGAACGTAATACCGGATTCCGGGAACAAACTGCAGTAAAAATCAGCGGCTTCTTTGGCGTTGCCATTGAACCAGAGGCAGGGGTGGATATTGTTGGACATGTTGAAAAGTTAACAAGTTAAAAGTTTATAAGAACATCTATAAAGTACGAGGTACGAAGTACGAAGTACGCTGACGTTCTATGAAGAACTGCTTCTTAGAACGGGCTGTTTCCTGACACCTGACACCCGACATCAGACACCTATTTCTGCGGTGTATGACTAACCATCCACATCACCCCGAACTGATCACTAAAGCTGCCGAAATAAGAGCCCCAGAACATATCCTGCATGGCCATGGTGACTTTTCCGCCAACGGAAAGCGCATTGAACAGCCGGTCGCATTCTTCCCGGCTATCGGGTTCGAGCATGATATGGGCATTGTTTCCGAAGTTCAGGCTAAAGCCCCAGGACTCCGGTGCATCGGTGCCCATCAGTATATGTCCGCCGGTGACTGGCAGTTCCACATGCATCACCAGGTTCTTATCGGCTTCCGCCATTGGCGGAGCACCGGGTTGCGGCGGTACTTCACCAAAGCGCATTATTGGTCCGTTGAATTCAGTTTTGAAAGCCGCCTTATAAAAAAGGAAGGCTTCTTCCGTGTTACGGGCGAAGTTGAGGTAGGTGGAGACGCGGGCCATATGGGGTCGTTTATAAAGTGAAGTAATTAATAAAGTACGAGGTACGAAGTACGAAGTACGCTGACGTTCTATGAAGAACTACTTCTTAGAACGGGCTGTTTCCTAACAGCCAACACCTAACAGCTAACAACCGCTTTCTGTATATTTCTTAAAGCTATCCAATATCGCCTGCCAACCCCCTTGCTGCAATTCAAGTGAATTTTCAGATTCGGGTTCAAAGATGACGGCTACATGGGTGTCATTTTCATTTTTAGTAAACAGGACATCCGCTTTGCGGCCATCGCCCATGGTATAAACAATTTTTTTATGAGTATCCACTTCATCATAGAAGCCCCAGAAGTCAAAACTGAAGCTGCCATCTTTGGCGGCCATCGTGGAGGAAAACTTACCGCCGGGACGGAGATCGTTCGTGGAAGCCGGACAATGCCAGTCGGGACTGGCCTGGTTCCATTGCATGATATGTTCAGAACCTGTATAATAGTCCCATACTTTTTCAACCGGAGCTGAAATTACGGCTTCAACCGTGATACGTGTTGGAGTAGACATGTTGGTTTTTGTTTTGCTTTGTAAACTTACTGAGATTAACCAAAAGGGATGACCGGTAAAAACGACAATTCAAAGGGTTGATTGCGACAGGTAGTTTTAATACCTTTAAAACATGAAACATGTATCCATCCTGGTACCGGAAACAGCGGTCATTGAAGCGGTGGCTGATCCCCGTTACCTGTTTTCTGCTGTAAATCACTTTCTGGCAGCTGCCGGAAAGGAGCCTTTATTTGAAGTAAAACTGGTTGGAACCCGTAAAGAAATCCGGTTGGATCATTCCGCATTTTCTGTTCATACGGACCTGTTGCTGCATGAAGTGGAGCATACGGACCTGGTGATTATTCCGGCATTGAGCGGGAACCTGTCAGCGGCTATCGATGCGAACAAAACGATGATCCCCTGGATTATTGAACAATATAACAAAGGAGCGGAAGTGGCTTCCCTGTGTCTGGGTGCCTTTTTATTTGCTTCAACCGGATTGCTGGATGGAAAGAAATGTTCCACCCATTGGGGTTTTTGCAATGAGTTCAGGGCCATGTTTCCCAAAGTAGAAATGGTGGATGGAAGTATTATTACCGATGAGCAACGCTTGTACAGCAGCGGGGGGGCTAATTCTTACTGGAACCTGTTACTCTACCTGGTGGAAAAGTATACCGACCGGGCCACCGCTATTCTGGCGGCGAAATATTTTGCGGTGGATATTGACCGCGACAGCCAGGCGGCGTTTATGTTGTTCAACGGACAGCGGGCGCATGAAGATGATACCATCAAACAGGTGCAGGCTTATCTGGAAGCGCATTATACCAATAAAGTGACGGTGGATGAGTTGGCCGAGCGTTTTGCCATTGGCCGACGGAGTTTTGAACGACGGTTTAAGAAAGCAACGAATAATACCGTGGTGGAATACCTGCAGCGGGTAAAAATGGAGGCCGCCAAACGGAGTTTTGAAACCAGCCGTAAGAATATCAGCGAAGTGATGTTTGATGTGGGTTATACCGATACCAAGGCGTTCCGCACTGTGTTTAAAAAAGTAACCGGGCTGACCCCGGTGGAATACAGGAGTAAATACAATAAACAGGCAGTGCCGGCCTGATCATTTTTTCTTTTTCCTGAAATGCTCCTCGTCAATTATGATGGCTTCGTATATATAAGCCTGCAGCAGCTCCGGATCTATTTCTTTTAAGGACCTGAAATCCTTCCAGTATATCTGCTTTCTGCCACCTTTATCCAGGTATCCAATTTCATCGGTCAGCTGGTTGCCATAGGCAAAGCCAAATCGCACCCCTTCATAGGTTTTGGTTTTGCCCCAGGTAACGGAAGCCGGCCAGATAAAACAGAAATTGCGGTGATGATAGTAGTAGGGCACATTGAAGGATAATTTCTCCCGGGCTTCTGGCAGACAGTGGAAAACCAGTTTGCGCAACCGTTCAACAATCACCAGTTCATCCTCCGGCAGGAAGGCCAGGAATTCGTCGATGGATTTGAAATCGACTTCCTGCATTTTCTTGAAGGATTGAGTACGCTTACTCATTCGGATCCTTTTTATCCAGCGGGTTTAAGATTTCCGTATTATCCACTTTGAGCATAAAATAAGGCTCACCTCTTTTTTTATTTCTCAATAGTATAAAAAACGGCTTATCCAGCAATAATTTTTTCGGGTGTTCTATTGATTTGACGCCACCTGTATCTACAGCTGCCACAGAAACCATAGAAGCTGAAGCTACAATAGCCCCTCTCTGATTCAAGGAGAACGCTGTTTCCTGATAGGCGGTCGTTATTATAAATCCTCTGTTTCCGGATGTAAATTCCTGATCAATCAATGACGAATAATTTTTATAAAGATTGAAATGGATATCCGGAACCCAAAGTTCGTCCGCTTCTTTTAGTATATATTTCCATTTATGCCGTGCTGATTTAGTTTCTGTCATCCCGGTTCTTATCAGGGAGTCGGTCTCCCCGATCACTTTCCGGAACGAAAAAGCCGGATTAACTCCTTTGCATACAATAATTTCCTGGCTACTGTCTTTCGGAATCAGGGACAGTATGAATTTTTCATCTGACTGATAATACAGGATTTTTGTTTTTGCTGTATCTGCATAGTCTCCAACCGGCTTTCCAAATGCCTGTACCGGCGTTTTCATGAATAAAAAAGGGGTTCGTGCGGGTAAGTAAGGATACTCAAAAGGAAGGGATTTTTCAAAAAAGGCACGTGCACTAATCTGATCTGCTTCTATATGTGTTTCTGTTTTATATTCCCCAGGTAAGAGGCTATTTTGATAGCCGGTACTCTCAAAAAGCAAATGGAAATCCGGACTGCTGTTCGTATTAAGCGCTACCGGAGATTTTAGCGCTTTTTCAATTTCATCCCAGGCCAATAAAAGGGTGGGGGTATAGGCTATATTCTTTCCGGCCGGGACTACGTTATCAAGAGATAGAACAAATTCAGTGTGCTTTAGTGAGTCAGTGGACTGCAAAGGGACGGGAACCGGTTGATCTTTTTGTTGATTTTCTGCTGTACCGATGTTTGCTTCAGGCAGATATTTTTTTTTATAGCCTTTATTGAAGAATGCCAGTGCGGTAATCCCAATACTCAGCAACAGGAGAAGAATGTATTTCATAGCATGTGGCTTAAACAGTTGGAATTTTCTGAACGATTGGTTCCCGGATTAATTGCAGGGCGGAGTATAAATAAAACTAAAAACTAATCCCCGCCCCGACCGACCCTCCGGCATACACCTTCCCGTCCATTTTCCAGAAATTATCAGAAGGCGGATCAAGGAAGATGACCGGGGCGAGTATGGCTTTAAAGAAGAAGCCTCCACCGGGTGGCTGGTAACGGTAGCCGGCACCGGGAATCAGGTAGATCTTTTTATCAGAGAGACTGCCGGCCGAGAATAACTTCTGGTAGTTTTCTACATAAGGCACTACGGTTAATCCGAATTCGAAATGATGGAAGCCATCACCCTTGAGAAAGTTCAGTCCGATGGGCAGGGCAATAGCATTATTCAATAAGGAAAACCCGACCCGATAGGTATTGGTGAAATTCGCTCCCAACCGGAAGATGCGGTCATAGTTGATACTATAGTAAGCACCGTGACTGGTGCCTTCGGCGTATACCGAGTTGCGGGCTATGACGACATCCTGGGATTGGGCTAAGAGGTCAAAAGAGAAAAGGAGGATAAGAGAAATACAAAGGGTTTTTGTTTTTTGAGAACTTCTTTTTTTTATAGTTGACATTTAGTGTGTTGGTTTTGTTGTTTATAGGAAATTATAAGCTAAGAGGTCAAAAGAGAAAAGGAGGATAAGAGAAATACAAAGGTTTTTTTTTTTGTTTGTCCCCCAGAATAAGAACCCTTCACCCTCTTTTTATCTCTTTCTCTCTTTTGACCTCCTAGCTCCTACTTGGGTTTCACTATCACCACCTTAAACCGCATCACCCGTTGAAAATCGAAAAGTATATCCAGGTAATAGAGCGAGTTCTCCGGGATCACATAATCAAATTCATAGAGATTGCCGGTTTTTACAAATGGCGTATAGCGTTGTCTTTTCAAGGCGAAGGTATCCTGCACCCATATTTTTTTGCGTTTATTTATTTGTTCCCAGCCCCAGACTTCCGCGTTGCGATAGAGATTCGTATTCACCTGCAACTTCTCAATCGTGCCGGTGTATTCAAATTTAAAATGAATGGTATCGCCTTTTTTCCCGTTGATCATTCCCGTCTGTGGTGAATGCAATCTGATCTTGCTCAGAATATCCGGATCAAAATAGGGATTGGCAGCAAACTTGTCCTTGGTATAACCAGGTTTTAATACCCAGCGGGTGTACTGCGGGAAATGGTTGCGGGAAAATTCGGCAAAAGGTGTCAGGAAATAATAGTCATTGTATTGTTTGACAAAACCATTGAGTTTGCCGGTGTTTTCATCTTCGGTGGTATAGCCTGCCGACCAGGTGGCATCGAGTAAATGCCAGGTGGTATCGAGCCAGATCACGTTCCAGCTATGGTTTACGGGACCAGCATTGCCGATCTGGTAGAGTTTGGTCTTGGTATGTCCGTTGATTGTGGCTGCTTCCAGCCCGGCGATATCACACATCCGGGTAAAGAGCCGGGCATAGCCATCGCTGATTGCTTTTCCTTTCCGGAGAATATTCGCCAGGTATTTTTTTTCCCAATTGGCGAGCACTTCATCACAATCCTGTCCGGATTTACATTCGGGAATTTCAATCTCCTCGTCTTTATTAAAGAATTTCCAGTCGTACCGGATATGATCGGTGATCCAGATAAAAATAGAGCGGACTTTAGATAATTTATCGGAATAGGGACTGGTCAGGTTTTGTACCAGTTTGACGATATCATCATCGTAGCGGATACTGCGGGCGCGCAGGTCTATCGGGTTAAAATCGGGCCGGGCAGGCTGGGCGTTTACAGCTGCGCATAAACAGGTCAGGATCAGGAATATCGGGATCAGGCGGCGGGACATAGAATGGTTAAGGATTCGGAGAAGTAAGGTACGTATTAATAGTGGGAAGAGCAAGATCCTCCTTCGCTGAAGCTACGGAGGACGAGGCCCTCCTTCGCTGAAGCTACGGAGGACGAGGCGGGAGTCGGGTATGAGGTACTAACCCGCCTGGTTAAAAGAGCTGAGGCCTTGAATACTATTTAACTGCTCGTTTAATTTTAAGGAGGCGGTGGGGGATCCGGATTGTTTTGCGGGATTTAATGCCGGTGCTTTTTTTTCTTTGACTAATGAGGTTGCGATTTTTTTGAGCTGTATGTTAAAAGTCGTGCCTTCTCCCGGTTTTGAAGAAATGGCGAAAAGGACATCCATTTTATCCAGCATTTCTTTACAGATATAAAGACCGAGTCCGGTGCCGGTGGCGCTTGAAGTACCACGGTAAAACATTTCAAATACCCGGGGCTGGCATTCCAGGGGTATGCCCTCTCCATTATCTGTTATGCTGAATGAACAGTGATGGTTGTTGTTTTCAAAACGCAGGAAAACAAAAGGATTTTCAATTTCCTTTTTTTTATATTTAACAGAGTTACTGATGATATTACGAAGCACGGTACTGAGCCGGTTTTTATCCGCATAGATTTTGGTTTCACCGGAATACTCCTCCTGAAACGAAAAGCCCGGACCGGCGGAAAAGCGTAGTCCGTCGAATATTTCCTTTACCACATCCTTTAATTCGAATTCTTCTTCCTGAATTTCGGTACGGGCATTCCTGGAATAGGTGAGGATTTCATGAATAATCTGATCCAGGTTATTAATGCTTTTACCCGCCAGTCCGAGGTATTTGAGTACCTGCTCCCGGTCATCAATTTTCATTTTTGCAAGGTCAATCAGTCCCTTGGTGGAAAGCAAGGGGGAGCGAAGGTCATGTGAAACGATATAAATGAAATTATCGAGTTCATGATTGGTCTTGATGAGACTGTTATTCAGCCGGTCATTCAGCGCCAGGATATAAGCCACTTCAGCAAACGTGGCCACTGCTGCTCCGATTATATTGATGAGCATATCGAAGTTGGCCCCATTCAGTACTGCCACCGGTTCATGTTCCGGATAATGAATATCCGTGAGGACCAGCAAGGAGATAAGCAGCAATATGATTACCGCCAGGACCCTTCCGTATATTCTCTGTTTTTCCTGGAAAGCGATCAGCGTGCCAATCAGCACCGGTACATAAAAAGCCAGAACACTGTCATTGATATGTTCGCCATAAGGAGAGGAAGGAAAGTAGAACATCAGTGCGATGAAGGCAATCAGCTGGATGAAGTTGACCAGTTTTGACGCGAGCGTATATCCTTTCCGGTGGATCAGCCAGGCAATTAAGGCGAAAATTCCACAGGAAAAACTGAGGATAGCCTGGTAATGATATGCCTGGATCAGGCCGATGATAGTATAGGTGAAACCAAAAAAACCAACGATGGCGATAAGCATGGTGTGTACCCGGTCCCCTTTACTGACCAATATATTATCGGTGCTGTAATATCCTTTAGAGAAGTGGATATCAACATCGAGTAAATTCCTCAGATTAATTTTAAAAGACATCAGGGTACTAATTATTGGTGCTACTTAACCGGTATAAAGATATTCCGGAAACCTGGGAAATACCAGTAACCGGTGTGCAAAAAAGCTTGTAAAAACACTTGATTATCAGGAACTAATGATGAATGATTAGTAACAGGTAGTAGTTGGTACTTAGAAAAAGCTATGGTTGTCCCGGATCCCTTATTACCGGTCCGGAGAATGGGCAATTAATGGCCCGTAGTCCGGGTCCATTCCTTCCGGTCAATCCGGGTGGTATCCACTTTGGTGTAGGTACAAAAAACGGGCGAATACATTTTCCTTAATTCAACAGACAGGGAGGAAGGACCGCTGTCAGTTGCCCCGCAACCATAAGAACGGAGTGTAATTGTAGTGGAAGGGTTGGATCTATTTACAAACAAGGTCTCTTCATCGGAGTATAAACACATTCCTTCACCAAATGAAACCAGTGCATATAAAAAGAAGAGAAAGAAACAACCAAGACTAAGCAGAAAATGAATAATAATCGTGTTTCTTTTCTTTGTCCGGTCCATGGACTGGAATCCGATCCGGCAGGCCGTCAGCAGGATAGCGACCGGGATACCCCCAAAGAAAAGGATATCGAATATCTCGTCATATTCTTTGCTGGCAAAATCCAGCGGACTGAACCGGATTATAGCTGCGGTCAGGAAGATCAGCACAATAAATGTGATACAGAAATAGTATAAAAATTTAAATACCAGTTTCATTTCAGGAATAATATGACGGGTGATTCGTTAACCTATGTTAAGTTACCGAATAAAAAAACATGGAATGATTTTGAATTATGCTGAAACCACCCGGGGCGCCTGCTCAAGTGTGAAGGTAAAACTGGTGCCATGGCCCTCAGTGGAATCCAGGTGGAAAGAAGCCCTCATTTTTTCCAGCATTTCTTTGCAGATGTATAAACCCAGCCCGGTACCCGGTGCGGCAGTAGTAGCCCGGTAAAACATATCAAATACCTTACTCATACTTTCATTGGCGATACCCTGACCGTTATCTGAAACGGTAATAGTAAACTGATTACCGCTTCTGTTGAAATCCAGTTTGACAAAAGCACCAGGGGTTTCTTTCTTCCTGTATTTCACGGCATTGGTGATCAGGTTACGGAGGATGGTATGGAGCCGGCCTTTATCCGAATAGATCCGGGTATCCCCCTTGTATTCTTCAACGAAAGAGAAAGAAGGGCTGTCTTTTATTTCAAGTCCATCCTTTATTTCCCCGATGATGGTTTTGAGGTCAAACCATTCATGCAGCAGTCCGGTTCTTGAATTACGGGAATAGGCGAGTATTTCCTTGATGATATCATCCAGGTTGTTGATGCTTTTACCGGCGAGGTCCAGGTATTTAAGCACTTCTTTTTGTTCGTTAATTTTCAGTTTGGAAATATCCAGCAGACCTTTGGTCAGCAGCAGCGGGGAGCGCAGGTCATGGCTCACGATATAAACAAAATTATCCAGTTCATGATTGGCTTTGGACAGGCTTTCGTTCAGCCGGTTATTCAGGGCCAGGATATAGGCTACTTCAACGAAAGTGGCCACGGCTGCTCCTATAATATTAAAGAGGAGATCATAACTTACGCTGCTCAGGAGGGGTGCCTGATGGTCGGACATGTAATGGAAATCTGTTATGATCAGGAAGAGGGCCACCAGCAGAATAATCCCTGATAAAAGATAACCATACTTATTCTCTTTGCCCTGAAAGGCAATCAGTGTACCAACGCTCACGGGGATGTAAAACACCAGCACACTGTCGTTTATATGAATACCATAGGGAGAAGCAGGAAAATAGTACATCAGTCCGATGATAAGAATGAGCTGGCTGAGATTAAAAATTTTAGAGTAGAAAGCAAAGCCCTTGTCTTGTATGATATAGGCGAGACAGGAAAAAACAAATAAAGCCGCGTTCAGCGCCATTTGATAGTAATAGCCCAGGTACCAGGTGACGAAAATAAAAAAGAAGCCATAAAAAGCCTCAATATAAATGAGGGCTTTATGGACCTGGTTTCCTTCCCGCACCAGGAAGTTTTCCCGGCTGTTCTGCTGATCAGCCGGAATGCTATCCACATTCAGCAGGTTTTTAAAAGAAGTAAAAAAGTGCATACTACCCCGGTATTTTTAATTTTTCTTACGGGGGCTAAAGTTATCTTTCGTTACGATAAAAAAAACTGATTTTCAGATACTCAGGTACTTATTTTCAGCTAAGGGCGGGGGGCCGCGCGTGTTCAGTCGGGTGTCAGAAAACAGCCTTCTTACGAAACTAAATTGTACACAGAAGTCACTCGTACTTCGTATTTCTGACTTCGTACTTAGTATAGGTTTTTGAATAAATGCTCCTGCTGTTGTACTTCTTTATAATGTGGCAGGCTCAGCCATTTCAGGTCTTTTATTTTAAGGATGGGGGAATAATCCTTGTCTTTCACCCGTACCATTTTCAGGCAGAGCCTTTGCAGCCAGGGAATGGACTCCAGGAATTTCAGGTCAGACAATAGAACCGGCTTCATGGAGGAGAACCCATCACCTTCGATATCGAGATCCTGCAGAGCGGTCAGGGAAGAGAGGAACCGGTAGTCGTGTACGTTTACCAATCCGTCGGATTCCAGTGTTTTCAGTTGAGGCAAACTGCCTACCGGGGACAGGTCAGTGATACTTGTTCCATTACCCAGGTGCAGGTGTTCGAGGTTGGTCAGCTGGCTGATGGCCGTCAGATCAGGGTATACGCCCCATTTAATCCAGAGAGAAGTAAGACTGGTCTGTTTGCAGATCGCATCGAAGATTTTCTGCGAGATCCGGGTTTCCATCCAGATGCTTTTCAGCGGCAAGGTATTATTAGATAGATGATCGCACCATTCGTCCACGATCTTTGCCTGTTCCTTCGCGGTTGTATTATCCAGTTGGGTGCAACAAAGTTCTATATCCGCTTCGCCTTTGTACTCACTGAAGTTGATCAGTTTGGGTCCCTGGTTAATGGTTTGTCCGGGAAATTCACCGAAGTTATAGCTGAATGGCATTGGGTAAAGTTAGGGAGAAAAGAAAGTCAGTAGATATTAGTCCCCCTTCGCTAAAGCTTCGGAGGATAAATCGGTAGTCAACAGCCCCACTTGAGCAGGTGTTCGCTGTTAGCTGATAGGTGTTTGGAAACAGCCCGTTCTGAGCAGGTTGAATCTAAACCAATATATAGCCTCTCGCTTTACGGGATCCCGCTCGTACATCGTATTTCTAACTTCGTACTTATTATGTTATCCATGCCAGCACCCAGCTCAATGTATAATACCCGGTTCCTGCCATTGTAACAGGATGAATCCGCTTTAATACAATACGGTCATAGATCAGCAGGAGACAATAAACGAAGTCCAGATACTCATCAGGGTGATATCCCAGGCCAGGTCACTCACGAGCAGGTTGTCAAGGAAGGAGTGAGCCATGGCCCGTCCGAGAACAGGTCCCAGCATATAGATGGTGGCGATAAACATAAAGCGTTTATGAGCTGCCGGTTGTTTCCGGTACTTGTAACCGAGATAGACAAACACCGCAAAGGCCGGCATAAAGAACCGGTTGGCTTTACTTCGGGTGACATCAGTTGCCATCCTTTAAAAATCACGATAAAAATATAGAGGGTAGTAACAAATACACCAATAGCTGCCAGCATCCCCGCCAGACCCAGCCGGATATGCTGTTTATACTGCAGTTTCCTTACATAATTCACCTGGATCAGAAAGATGATGAACCAGGCAAAGCAAAAAAGTCCATGGATGATGTATTTCGGATCCTTGTTGGACTTCTGCCCGACATCAGTGAACAGGTTATCTGAGAAAGCATATACGGATAAAAATACCAGCAGCCAGCCCATTACGGTGAAGTAGTATTTTTTCAAATGTGTATTGCCGGGTGTGTACTCTAATATAGGCAATTTTGTAGGAATCGGCTGTTGGATCTTCTATATCTCGCTGCTTGCACTCTGTAGTGAAACGAAGGAGTGGCGCTCGAAATAAGAGTGGAGGTGTCTTTCCTATTTATGATCGTAGCTCAAAACTTCGCGGAGCAGCCAGCGGCCATTGTCAAGCAGCCAGACATGGGTGAATTTTGCGCGGCTGCTATAGCGGTCGGGCTTACCGGTTTCGCGGATATAAAATTCATGGATGCCGGTCTGGATTACGCCGTAGAAAATTCCATTGCTAAAAAGTGGAAATACTTCGAGACTGTTAGCCACAGCTTTGCGGATGGGCTTTTGTTCAGGGTTTCCGCAGATATTATTTTTTACGGCAGCGAGAAACTCTGTTTTGTGTTGTATACCTCCCTGGTCATGGAAAAAGACCAGTTCCGGATGAGTGGTTTTATCAAGATAATCCAGGTCGCATAAGTTAAAGGACCGTTCGAAGAAGATGCTGTCCTGTTGTTTCAGGGCCAGGTAGAGGGAATCGGTCTTTGCCAGTTGTGCTTCTGCACTCAAGGCGGCTCCGAGTAATGTTATAAAAAGCCAGCATGATTTCAGCATAAACAGGATTGAGTATCAAAGATGCCCCGGGAATGCTGAATAGCAATGCCGTTGGTAATGAGTATTTGCCGTTACTGAAATACTCATTGCGGGACGTACCGAAGGGTTGTATTTATTGTTTTTCCTCCTTCGGCGCTACTTCACTTGTTTCCGCTTCTACGTATTGCAGGGGATAGGTTTTCACAGAAGTGATTTTACCTTTTTTGTCATATTCAGTTACCGTCCGCTTCCCGTTTCTCTCCACTTCCTTTTTCCTGATCTTTTTACTGTCATAGTAAGTGAAGGTCACGATATCATTAAAGCGCCCGGTGTCATCTGTAAAGTGAACGATCCCTTTCGGGTCCCAGACGGTGCTCAGGTTTTTCAGAATGGTTTTAGTAGTCAGGATACCTTTTCGAAATCACTGGTTTCGATCTGCTTCAGGGTCCAGTTGTATTGGACGAGCTGGTACAGGTTACCCGTCGGATCCATTTTCTTTTCATAGTAATGGGGGATCATTTCGCTGACGAGGATGCCATCTACGTATTTATAATGGGCGTAATTGTTATAGGGTCCTTTCGTAAAATTGATGATCAGCCTACGGCCTTTCTGGCCATATTCTTTTTCCACCCTGACTGATTTTAATTCCGGCATCCATTTATTCTTTTTGTGATCGTAGAGGAATACAGTAACAGTGGAGTCGAACGACTCGGAATGAATTTCCCCTTTTATGATAAAGTATTCCCGGTTCACGAGCCCGTTTACATAGTTGATCTCCCGATATATAGCCTCATCATTAAAGTCCTTAAAGGAGCCATTCAGGAATCCGGAGTCACCCACCTGGAACAGGTGATAGCGATTGCCGCCACTTGTTTTATAGTGACCGGCCGGTAGCAATGTACTGTCAGCAGAATACATAACCCGCAATTTGCCCGGGATAGTAAGGGTGGGTCTGAAGTATACATCCGTTTCCTTGATTTCGGTAACGGGCTGTGCCAATGTCTGCAGGCAGACCAGGGTAAAAAGCGTGAATAGGATTGATTTCATATTGGTTGATTGAATGGGTTGGGAGGGTATTGTCCACAGTCGACAGACAACGGTCCACGGAAGTCCCCGAAAGAACAAATATACAAACAGGAGATACGAAGTATGATGAAGCCGTTAGGTAAATAGTTTTATGTTTAGGAAGAGCTGCCGGCTGCCCACTGATTCCTACAACCCCACATAACTATACACCCAGTAATAAAATTCTTTGATCGCACCCTTTGTGGTGAATTAACATATTCAACCTTTACTTCAATCGATTTTTTCCTTTAGTAAAGGAAGACGGAATTTCAAAATCGCTGTCATACCAGCCATCCACCGGACCTTTGCCGGTACTGAGGGAAGGAATTACAATATGCCAGGGACGGGGTACCAGTTTTCCGTCAATATATACGAGGGCGGTCTGCACCCCGTTACCGGTGCGGTTGATTCTCCTGCGCAGCTTTACACCATCATTGGCCGGATTCACCTGTACAGTGAACCGGCAGCTGCCATTATACGCTTTACCATCATCGGTATAAGCGCCGTACAGCAGGTTTCTTTCATAACCATCGTATTCATCTTTCAGCTTACCCTTCCAGGTAAGTCCGGTTACTTCATATTGATGCAGTTGTTCACTAAAATGATTACCGGCATCCAGTTCATCGGTGAGTTGCAGATTGCCCGGTGCGGCTGACTTGTAATAGAACACAATCACATCTGTTTTTCCCCGTTTACAAAATGGGGTTTTGTAAGGGAGTATTCATAAGCGATCTGAATATTCGGGTTGAAAATATAGCAGTCATTGAGGTAAATCCGGTAAGCCCCGTCATACCCGTTTACCAATCCGCCCCAGAGCGGTTTCTGATAAGCTCTTCCGGCCCAGCCCTGGTTGTGGTCATCTTCTGTGCCGCTTCCGTGTATCTGGGGTGTTTTACTGTCATCGATATAGCAAAACTCGTCACCATCCATATCATAGCGGTCGGAGTAAAAGACCACCCCGGTTACATGTCCTCTTCCTTTTTCTTCAAAAGCTACTGAACGGTAGCCCAGGGTATCCGGATCGGAATCAATGGTTCGACGGGCCAGGAAATAGCCAGTATTTTTTTTGTTGTAGGATAACGCGGAAGAAGGTTTGAACCAGACATTACATTGCAGGTTGCTGATATCGGTATCCGTGTTATTAGAAATTTCGATCCGAGCTGATTTCCAGAAAGGCATGGGCCAATAGGAATAGAGGGTTCCGGTTTGCGGATTAAAACCAAAGAGTAAGGTAGTGAGTGATTTCTGTACCACTTTATCAACCGTAGTGGGATAGTCTTTGGCCCCGGCACCGAAGAAATAACCGAGTGGTAATTCAATAGAGGGTTCTTTGCTACTATCCCAGTAGATCTTCAGGGTGGTATTGAAAAGCGTTTCTTTATTATAAGGGGTCAGTTGCAGGGTAAACCCGGCAAGGGATCCGGGTTGATTGATTGAAAAATTGTTGCGGAACTGCCTTTTTAATTTTTGTCTGACTGGTAATTTTTTTACTGTCTTCCAGGTTGTTGGGGTTTTCGCCGGTATTTCGCCATTGGTCAATTACCGGGTTGGCACCGGCGGATTGTCCGGTCCAGCTCTCCAGTTTATAATCTGCCGGGAAGGACAGGGCGGTATACTGGTACCACTTGGTATCCATTTGCTCAAATGATTTTGCATTGGGGCGCATGGTTACTTTCAGTCTTTTTTTATAGGTAAAGGGATAGTACAGGTTGGCAAACAGGTAGCCCGAATCCACAAAAGCCAGTGGTTCAGTAAAAGGAAATTTTTTTGTACTAAAGAAATCCTTCAGGTGCATATTGATCCGGGGTTCTTTTTCGTCATCAAAGTAGTACCGGATATTCGCATTGGCCCTGGGCTGATCAGCTTCTCCCCAGGCCAGCCAGCCATTGGGAATTTTGGAACGGTCGTACCAGGCATTCATCTGTTGCCGGTACAATACACCCGGACCGTATTCATCATAGATCACATATTCTTTTACCATTGTTCCATCCTCCATTTTGATGGAGTCCACATACTGGGTAAAAGCCGCCATAAAATGATGATCCCAGTTCTGACCCGTGGGATCATAAGCCAGGGGCTGACGGGTGCTGGTGCCATTGGGAAACAGCAACGGCAGTTGTTCTATATGATACATCGCATCAAACCCGGTGCGGATTTGTGGTTTTACCTGGCTGTAGCTAACTATTGGAAAGAGCAGCAAGGCAGCTAATGCAATTTGCATTTGCTTGGTTGA
Source organism: Saprospiraceae bacterium (assembly GCA_016711125.1). Taxonomy (GTDB): domain Bacteria; phylum Bacteroidota; class Bacteroidia; order Chitinophagales; family Saprospiraceae; genus JABDMH01. Next base: position 254,913 of record JADJTQ010000014.1, read on the forward strand.
AGTGGCAGGCATGGGAGGACTATTTGAAGAAGAGAATAGGTCGTTGGTTGTAAAGTTCGGGAAAAAAAGGAAGCAGCCATTAGTCGTTTGTGAACAGAGGGAGGCTGACAATTCATGTTGTTTTCAGGGTAAGGTTTCTCGTTATGGTTGGCGTGTGTACAAAATTTTTGCGGCTATTGGGAACCGGTTCCTACTCTTCAGTTCGGTTTTGTCGATAATAAAAGTTTATCTTCAGGAAGGACTTCCTTTACCACCGGTACGGGGAACCGAAAATTACCCAAAGAGGTAGTGCCATGAATAGCCAGGCGGTCTATATTAGAACTTCAATATCAACTGTACATTTTAGCTATGCGTAAATATCTGCCGGTAATACTGATCTTGCTTTTCCTGAAAACAGGACAACTGGCAGCGCAAAATGCTGAAATGGACTCGCTCCGGAATGTATTGCTGGTTTATAAAGAAGACTCTTCCCTTTTCGATGCAAACCGGTTGATGGCGACCCACCTCTGGGAATCAGATCCGGATTCGGCCATCTTTTTTGGCAAGAAGGCCCTGGCCATTGCTAAAAAAATGGATGATAAGGCCAAAACCGCCATGGGTTTTCAGGCGATCGGTGTGGCATACGATTATAAGGATAACCTGGATTCCTGCTTATTCTATCTCAATGAAGGACTCGCCGTTTATAAAGCAGCCAATCATCCCGAAGGGGCTTCGCATATTCTGAGTGATATCGCCATTGCCTATTATTTCAGGGGCAATTATGAACTGGCTCTCCGGAATCATTTTGAAGCACTTGAATTCCGGCAAAAGTCCGGGAACAAACGCTTTATTGCAATTTCCTACAATAATATCGGGCTGGTATACCGCTCCAGGAAGGAATATGCCAACGCGGCCGCCTATTACCAGAAATCCCTGGCCATCAAAAAAGAGATCAATGATGAACAGGGTATCCTGAATTCAATGCTCAATATCGGCAGCGCCTTTCAGAGCCAGGGACTGTATGACAGCGCTTACCGATACGCCAATGATGCATTAAAACAGGCGGTAAAGATTAATGCCCAGGACGATATACTGGCTGCCAAAGTAAATATCGGAGCCGCACTGGTCAACCTGGGCCGGTACAGTGAAGCCCTGCTCCTGTTAAAGGAAGTGGAACAAAAGTCCATAACTCAGAACCTGAAGAACAATCTTTATTCGGTTTATGAATCACTCGGGGACCTGTATGCCAATAAAGGACAGTATGATGAAGCGGACATTTATTTTAAAAAAAGGATTGGCGATTACCACCCAGTCCTCCCGGCTGGAACAAAAAGGAATTTTTTACGGAAGCTGGCCAAAAACTCTTTCAGCAAGAATGAATACCGCCAGGCCTATGAATACCTGGAACAGAGTAAACAGGTAACGGATACCTTATTTAGCAGTGAAAACAGCCGACAGATCAATGAAATGGCGGCCATTTATGAAGCCGGTCAGAAAGAAAAGCAGATTGAAAAACTGAATGGTGACAATATCGTGAGTATCACACTGGCGCAACAGCGAAAGGAAGAAAGGAATTATTTTATTATCGCCTCGGTGTTGTTGCTTGGGATGGCTGCCTTGGCCTACCGGGCTTTTATTTCCAATAAGAAGAAAAAGGAACTGTTAGCCGTTAAGAATGAAATTATTCAGAAATCGCTGACAGAAAATGAATTCCTGATGAAAGAGATACATCACCGGGTGAAGAACAATCTGCAGGTGGTGTCGAGTTTATTAAAACTGCAATCCCATTATATAAAAGATGAACAGGCACAGGAAGCTGTGAATGAGAGCCGCAACCGGGTTCAGTCCATGGCCTTGATTCACCAGAACCTTTATCAGGATAACAATCTATCCGGTATTGATGTACAGGACTATATCAGCAAACTTTGTGAAAACCTGTTTCAATCCTATAATGTGCATCCGCAGCGGATCAAACTGAAAACAGAGATACAGGCCCTGCAGCTGGATGTGGATACCGTGGTACCTGTTGGGCTGATCCTGAATGAACTGATCACCAACAGCCTGAAATATGGTTTCCCGGGGGAGAGAGAGGGAATCATTAAAATAATTGTACAGGAAGGCAATGGCACCCTGCAACTGAAAGTATATGATAATGGCGTGGGCCTGCCGGAAGACTTTTTTACAAAGTACCGGGAAACTTTCGGCTATAAAATGATCGATGCCTTTGTACAAAAAATGAAAGGAGAGTTGAAAACCTATTCAGAGGAAGGCACGAAAGTGGAAATCACAGTTAGCAATTATAAACCCGCAATTATATAATGGAAGTAAGGGTATTGATTGTGGAAGATGAACCGTTGATCGCGGAAGACATAGCTTCTTCCCTGCGTAACAACGACTTTACGGTATCCGCTGTGGTGTATGACAAGGAGGATGCCTTGATGGAACTGAAGAACAACCCTCCGGACCTGGTTATTCTGGATATTAACCTGAATGGCGGGGATGAAGGTATTGAGATCGCCGGCATCATTAATGAAAAGTACCAGCTGCCGTTTGTGTACCTTACTTCCTATTCCGATAAATCCACCCTGCTTCATGCCAAAAATACCCAGCCCGCCGGTTATATTGTAAAACCTTTCAGTGATGCCGGTTTGTATGCCACCCTGGAAATAGCCGTTTACAATCATGCCCAGAAAAATAAGCAGTTGTTCCCGGAGATCAGTCAGGCGATTATTAACGGGAAACTGACAGCCCCCCTGTCTGACCGCGAATTTGAAGTTGTAAAACTCGTGCATGATGGTAAAACCAATAACCAGATAGCGGAACAGCTTTTTGTATCGGTAAATACCATCAAAGCTCATATCAAAAACATACACCTGAAACTGGATACTGATTCCAGGTCCACACTTATCCGTCGTCTCCAGGCATTAATGGCCCGCTGATCACCCCAAAACTACCCAAAGGGGTAAAGGATACACAGGGAATTCAAAGCATCTTACACATTGTAAAAAAAGATACACTCACCAAATCATTTTGCAATGAAAAAAGACCGCCATTTTTACTGTGGTACTTGTCCTGTTCACGTTCCGGATTGTACAAGCCCAGCCATCCTGCCAGAGCCTTTTCTCCAATATAGTAAAGGCGGCTGACGGGGTGATACAGAAAGTTTCCCAACTGGAACAATCAGCTGCCGACGCGCTGGGACCATATATTGTATCCGCCGCAACCGGCATTCCGCCCCAGTTTATGAGCAGCCAGAATGCCAAAAATGCAATCAGCGATATGGCATCGGCGGCCATCGGTGTACAGAATGAAATTCTGGGACTGATCGGTGCGGTAAGCGGGGATGGAAAAGGACATATTGGTCCCCGTTATCTTTATATTCCCACCAAACAGGTGACCGGTGAACTGATCGCTACGGAAAGAACCTTTATCATCACTCCATCCTCTTATAATAAAGTCACTGTCACTATCAAGAAAAGAGATGGCAAAGCAGGAGCCGGTGTGGCGGTCTGTGCCAAGTGGGCCGACGGCCGGGAGTACAACACCAAGGACCAGAAATACTTTGCCGATGGCGAGCAATCCATTGGTACCACTCAATCATGGGTATTTGCCAATATGAAAGATAAATTTCTAACCATACACCTGGTCCATACCGGCGGGGTATTGAATTATTTTGACTATGAACTGAGTATCGAAGGGGAATGGGATGCCGCGGATTTATATGCAATCAGCAGTACTAAACCTTCTTCAGGGAATAAGGGATTTGTTAAAGGGCAGGCTGGTGGCGTGACCGATAACACAACTTCCGGTTCTGTACCGGACAAGAGTGCCGCCACCAAAACTACACCTTCGGAAATGGCAGACCAGTTAAAAAACGCAACAGAAAAAGCCAGTGATGCTTTAAGTAACGAAAGCGCCGGGGGTACTACGCCTGCCGGACAAACGCCTGCTGAAACAAAGCCGGCCAAGCCTCAACCCAAAATCATACCGTCAAAATTGAATGCAGTAAAGAACCGGAATGAGTCGGCCCCTGCTACTCCATCTGCACCGGTTGCAGAGCCGGATCCGTTGGTTAAAAGTCCCACATTGTCAATACCGGCTGGAGACAGACAACCGGTAGTGAATCCGGAGAAGCCGGTGGCAGAGCCTTTACCCGCAAATGATCAGTCTAAACGGGAGAATAAACAGCAGAAAAATAAAAATGAAAACAGACCGGATAAGGATGATGCAAAAGACCGGATGAAAGAGAAAAAAGCGGAGAACAAGGAAGAAGCGGAGAAAGAAAAGCGGAAGGATAAGATCAGGGAAAAGACGGAAGACAAAAAAGATAAGAAAAACGAAGAGGAGGCAGCGAATGAAAAAAAGGGGAATGCAAAAGAGAAGAACAAACAAAAACGGAACGGACAGCCCTGAATCCTGGCGATTTAAACTACACCGGACGGAGATGAATGCAACACTCATCATGCTTCTGATGCCGATTATGCTTGTCCTGTTTATACAGAACGGTCAATCGACCGGAATGATGATTTTCCAGCCACCCGCCAGGAATATTAAAGATACAGGCCGTCTTAATTCTTTGCCAAACAGGATGGAAAGTAACCGGACCATCCGGATAAGAACCGATACAGCCAATGTAAAAAAGGTGAGAAAAGGTCCGGTAAAGAAATCTGTTAATAAAACGGGACGCAATGCCCATGCGGGTGTTGAACGCCAATAATGAAAATTTAAATACAATGAGGAAATTTCTTTTTTTATATGGTTGCCTGTTCTTGTCAGTGATATCCCTGGCACAGCCAACCGATGCGGTCATTCGTAAAGACCTGACCACAGCGCTGACTATTGATATTAAATTCACTAAGACAACCGGCACGCGGCAATGGAATTCTTCTGCCGGGAACTGGGAATATGTAAGGGTGTGCATATCCGTCTGAAGTCAAAGGAATATCCAAGCCTGGTGGTGAAAGTGGTGGGAGATGCGGTGTATCAGTATATGGGCGGTACGAAATACGCGTATCAGAAATTCAGAACCGGGTATAATGAATGGGAGGGTATCCCCAATCCAACCACATCAGAGGTACAGCAACTGATAGCCACTAACTGGGCTAGTTTTTACGGGTATTATTTTGATAAGATTGTAAAACTGAACAGTGGCCCTGTGCTGATCGCAGATAAGAATTTTACCTGGAACAGTCCCAACCTCGTGGTTTTTTATATGAAGATCAATGCCGATATGCTCGGACCAAACTATGCAGTTGAAACCGTGGAACAGGAATTTGAACTGCGGTTTTTCAGGGATAATATCAAGGACCCGTTTCAGCGTTTCATGTCCAGTTCCGGTTCCAGCCAGACAAAAGTACTTTCCAGTAAACAGTTGACTGAGGTAAAATACCGGGAGCTGGCAATGAATACCCTGGCTAAAACACTTGCCGAAGAAATGGCCGGCAAAGAATTGGCGGGTTTACCCCAGCTGACTGTTCCGGATTTTAAAACAGGGAAGGAGATGGCGGATTTTTTTCATGAGATCCTGCGCAACGGGAATCCGGAGCTCTTAAAAGTGGCCATGCTGAAAACCCTGGCGCCGCACCTGATGGTGGATGGCAGCCAGACACAGTTTTCCTGGCAGGGAAAAGAAATATATGATAAGGCGGTAAAAGAGGCGTTTGGAGGTGAACAAAAATACAAGGATCAGTATTGCCGGAATTACACGACTACCAGCCTGACTTCCAAAACTTATATTTATATAAAAGGGGCGATGGATAAATGTATTACACTGATTGGGTGTGTACCGGTTGAAGACGGTTATAAGGATGGTGTTCCGCAAATGAAACTCAAACTGACCACTTTGGATATTACCGTACGGCAGGACCGGGATGCAATCAGTTTTTTCCAGTCATTTTCTAACCCCAAAAAACTTTGTCCCAATGATTAATAAACACCAATTGATAGCGCTCCGTTTGCTTTTGCTCAGTATAGTCGTCATGGCTGTTTCCTGTGGTCAGCCTGTTGAAGCCAGGCCTGATGGGGCTGCCCTGTCGGAAGAAGTATGTAACTGTAAGATGCAGACAAAGGGAATGAAGTATACAGATCCGGTAAGGGTAAAAAAATGGAAGGAGTGCCTGGATCTGCAGGGCCGTTATTACAAGACGGTTTCTGTTGATAAGGAACAACTGGACATTTTTCAGCTAGGAACAAGGAATGTATGAAGGCCTATACCCTCGGGAAATAGCGGTAAGTAAAAAACAGTAAAATAAAATACACATCAATGAAAAAAATCTATGGACTGATCCTGTTATCTTTTTGCCTGGCATCCTGCGGCGGTCATCCTAAAGCCGATGGTATTGCATTGGCAGAAGAGGTATGTGAGTGCAGGAAAAAGGGAAAGGGATTAAAATTTGCTGATCCCACTGCCCGGAAAATCAGGCTGGAATGTTCAAAGCTCCAGGGAGAAAACTGGGCAAAAATTATCCGGGACAAAGCGCAGGAAGAGGCCTTCAACAAGCGCCTGACCGAGTGTACGAATGAGATGCTGGAAGCGATGGGAAAATAGAGGGGAACAAGTACGAGGTACGAAGTACGGATAAAATGTCTGCAGGAATCTACAGGGAAAACGATGCTAAATGACTAAACGGTAAAGTTGTAGGGTGTACGGGAACAGCCCTTCCTTTGGTAGATATTACTCAAGTCACAGCAGTCGAACTTTTTACTTTTAAAATACAGGACCCCACACTTCGTTCGGAATGACGGGCTGTTGGAGGGAGAAAAGGAAATTACTCGTGTTTTAATTGCATTTCCGGAATCAGCGGAACTGTTTCAACCAGTTCCAGCGATTTTACCATCTCTTTTGTCCCGGTCTTATATTTTAAAAAATGGGGAGTTTGAATATGTAATTGATAAGCGGCCGTGTCAGCATATATTTCCAGGATAGTGATATGAGTGGGATTGTTTTTTTCTGTTACTGCATACAAACTTTGCACACCGGGCTCGAGGCGGAGCGAGGATTCAATTTCTTCCTTCAGAAAGGACTTATAAGATTCCAGCTGCATGGAATCAATGATCAGTCTGGCCAGCCGGACCATGGGTTTTTTTTTCGGGGAGCGGGGGCGGACTGGCAACTGAAAGATTGTCAGTGTAGTAATGATTGTGGTTACAATCAATATGACGAAATAACTAATTTTCATATTGGTTCGCTTTTAAACAATACCAGTAGCATTTAAAGATATTAGTTTTTGGAGTGCTTATTCCCCGATTTGCCTTTGCCTGCCAACTGCTAAATGCCGACTGCCAACTGCCGACTGTCAACTGCCAACTGATTCACTCCCTCACCAACTCCACATCATCCACCAGCCAAACCGCGCCGGCGGCACCCGCTGCTTCAAACCCGATCTCCACTTTTCCCTTTCTTACTTTGATATGGGAGAGACTGATCTTTTCCATTCATTGTTTTCACCGGTGATGGTGTAGCGGAATGTTTTGCTCTTGCTTTTGGCATACATCGTCATCGTGTCGAATGAACCATTGTTACGGATCATCGCGCTGAGGCGGTAATAACCGTCTTGTAGTTTTACGTAAGGAGTGGATACAATGGCCTGTGAAACCTTACGGTTGAATTTTATCTTATCGGTGATAGCCAGACTTTTTTCACCGATTACTATTTTACGGTCAGCTTCGGTATTGAAGTAGTTGAGGACCGGACTTGTGAGTGAATCCTGGTTGATGGCATTGCCAAGAATGACGGTGCTGGCCCAGCCGGTGAGCTGGTCCTGTACGGGTTTTACATGGGTGGGTACATAGCGACGGTCGGCTTCAAACTCGCATTACGGACATAGTTGTTGCCGGGGGCAACTGACCATGAACCGGTTTGCGCATTGAGGTTCCAGCGGTGCAAGGAGTTGAATACCGGCGTGCTTCCTTCAAATGACATCGGGAACCATTGGTTATAACCGAGACCGTTGCCCGCAAAATCTGCCCAACGATCGCCGCAATAAAGAATTGTTTCCTGCTTCGTGCCTTTCACCGAAACAAAGAAACCGGTTTGCGTGATATGGGCAAAGTCGTCCTCGCAGCCCTTCATCACGGCCATACTTTTTGCCGGTGTATAAGGACCGCGGATATCGTCAGCCACGAGGTAATAGGCGAGCGACGCATCCCAGCCATAGATATTGGAGGCGGCCATATAGTATTTGCCATTGTACTTGAACATACAATTGCCTTCGCGACTTTCACCGCGAAATATTTCTTTACAATCCAGCAGATTGGCCTTGCCGTCTTTCACACCAATCTCGGATACATAGATCTTATTCCGTCCGCTACCATAGGAATAAATGAGGTAGGATTTGCCATCATCATCCGTGAACACGGTTTGATCGCCGGTATTCGGAGTACCGATCATTTCCTTCATGCTGATCTGGTTGTGCCAGTTGAAATTTCCGGCCGGTGTATCGGATGTGATAAACAGTACCTGGTTGCCATGTTGTACCACCATCACATATTTTTTCAGTTCGGCCAGGTAAGCCACGCCCAACCGTCCGAGCCAGCGTTTATAACCGCCGTTCTTTTCCAGTTCGGCCATCGTGAGTACATTATGCTCAAAGCTCCAGTTCACCAGGTCGGTGGAACTGTAGCAGGTCACCGTTTCAAAAGTGGATGTGGGTAAGGTAACAGCCGGGTTCAGCCGGTAGGTCTCAGCTTCACGATAGCGCACCCCGTACCAATAATATTTTTCTACACCACTTGCCGGATCTTTGAATCGGAAGATGCCGCCGCCCTGGCTGTAGATGGGTTGGTTATTGGTAGTAAACCAGAAAGTATCGTTTTGGATGAGGGTGCTGGGTTGGGAGAAGGCTGGGTGAAAACAGCTGAGGCAAATAAAAAGAAGCGAAATATAAAAAGGTCTCTTCATGAATTTTATTCCTGTTAAGTTCATCATAGCGGGGTGCCGGGATATCCGGGGGCAGACAAACTTTTGTCAAAGTTGTGTATTTTATGGAAGATGACCGTAGAATTTAATAGCGCACTTTTAATACAATATCACCCAGGGATTTTATTTCATCCTGGCTCGTAAATATGGCCCTTCCCTTTTTAGCAATAACTTCCCAGGCAATTTCACTCGATATATCGTCAATTACATCTGGTTGTGTAGCATCATCCACTAAATCAAATGATAAGTCCCCTGTCATTTTAACCGGTTGTTGGAAGTCATTATGTGTAATCAGCAAATCGCCTCTGCCTTCTTTTACGGCCCTGTAAATAGCTGACAGTTCAGTTATTACATGGCCCTGGCCAACCGCTTCCTGCATTTCCACAATCGCCTCTTTGCGACGTTGTTTTTGTAAAGAAAGTACAATTTTCCAGGCTTCGGCAGCGATCAGTTTATGGGACATGTCATTATAATTGATATGAACATTGCCAAGATAAACAGAGGGCTGATCTGCCACCTGTAACAGGTGGCTATAATTGTCTTCAGTACAAATCACCACGCAATGCATACCGGTATCCCTGTTCACTTTTACCACGGCTTTATCAACTGTATTCAGAAATTCCCGTACCATATTATCAACCTGCTTGCCATCACTTAATTTCTCATTTTGGGTTAAGTAATGAAGATTTTTTGTAAAAGGGAAGTCCCCGTTTTAATTTCTTCTACAATACCGTCATTTATTGCATGAAATAAATTGACCCCGGACTGTGAAAGCAATAAGATCAGGTAACTTTCAGTTCGGTTTAATTGCTTAATCAGTTGTTTTATTGAAAACCGGTCCGATATATGGACGGCATTTTCCTTTACCGGCCAGGGAGATTTAATAATGGCCAGGGTGGAATTGGAGATAAAGAGATGCAAACTGTCTAAATAATAGTTGCTATCAGTTTCTTCAGCTACCCGCTCCATTTTTTCCAGTAATTCCTTTACGGGTCGTTTGCCAAATTCTGTAATAACCCTTTGCTCCGCTTCTTTCAAAAGGTTTTTAAGTATGATGGAATCTGATATGTTATCCGGATGAGTGCGGTGGGTATTTAATGAGATGGATACACAAGGGCTGTTAATTTCAGCCGCAATAAGTTCTAACTGGTTCTTCATATTAATATTTTTATACAATTAATGAATCCTGGTTAAGCTACGGCTGTCTTGACTTAGAATTGTTACATGATTTTTGAAAGAATTGTAGTCATTTTTTTGTTCCGACAGTGGAATCATTTAGTCGTTTAGGAGGCTGAAAACAGATGGAGTATTAAAGGAGTGTTTAGGGGTTTAGATGAGTTTTCTTAGGACGGGCTGTTCCCTTCTCGTTTCTAGCTTCTAGCTTCATGTTGCCCTCATATACAGGGTTCCTCGCTTCGCTCGGAATGACGGGACGTAAGGGGAAGAGAAGGGTACAATATCACCATTCTATTCAATCATATGATATTCTTCAAGTGCATCCATCCACAATTGTTCCTTGTTTAGTGCGATTTTCAATAACTTATCGTGATTTAATCCCATTGGGGAACATAAGCGTTAATAGTACCGCGATCAGCAGGAAGTTAAACTCCACTCCATTGCTTCCCCCGCCTACCACAAACGAGCCTTCTCTAAAATGAACCATTACGATACCGGCCACCAGGATCAGGATGGTGATAATGGCGGCCCATTTTACATATTTGTTTAGCAAGAGGCAGATGGCCGCGGCTACATGAGAAAGTTTAATGGCCCAGGCCAGGGGTACCCCGGCCGGGGCAAAGCCAACCTCATTAAGATAGTGGTTGCCAAAATCATTAATCCCATTATTAAACATACCGGGAATGCTGTGCATGAACAGAATAATGGCAACGGCCAGTCGCAGTATAAAAGTGGGATGGAGTATAGAAGTTGGCATAAGCAAGAAAGGTAGAAGTATTTAAACCGAAGATACTTTTTACTAACCAGTATAAAAGAGGGGTTTATAAGGTTTAGTGTATCTTTTTTAGCAGGGGCTGTTTACTAACACCCGACAAATTTTCATACTTTAAGTGCATACTCCCTGTTAAAAGCATCTTGCCTCAACTTGAAATGCCCGCTGAGTACCTGAATGGTTTTTTTTGAGAAGCCTTTACGGTAATGCAGCATATCGGAGACCAGGCCTTCGCTGACGTTGAGCAGTCGGGCCAGGTCGGCTGCTTTCAGCTGATGTTCTTTCATGAGGGATTTGAGCAGGGTGACGGGATCGGCATCTGCCAGCGGATCATTTTCTTCGTCATATTTGTTGATCAGCAGTTCGAGCAGGTCTATTTCATCCTGATCAGCACGGGAGCGTTTCTTTTTGCTGGTCAGTTCTTCCAGGCGGTTGCAATACTGATTGTATTGTTTGTCAGTGTGGATAATTTTATAAAGAAGGGCTACCATGCTGATTTTAATAGTTATTTATTGAGTATTGTTCATTTCGCTGACAAATGCTGGTATAAGCCGCATGTGTCCCAATCCATTTTACATACAAATACACGGTTGTGGCTCCAAAGTGATACGTGCATATAATTCTGTAATTGTTTCCACCAATATCAAATACCACCCGGTTACTGCTTTTGCCAAGAATATCTGCCGATCGGAATGTTTTTTTGATATCTGAAGGAACTCCCCAATCTGCCATATTAATCAAGGTCAGCCAATGTTCAAAGGGAATTCTTCCGCCTGCATTCGCTATGGCAAAATCCAAAACGGTTTTTCGTTTGATAAGCCTGACTCTCACTTCGTCCCGGTTAAAATTACAAAAACTTCACAAAATGTGAACTTTTAAAAATTGTTTTTTTATCAATTTCAAAGCTGGGGAAAATCAATTACTTAGCCGGGAGTTAAACGTTTAAGTTCGGCTTTTAAAAGTACGTCGTACGAAGTACGGGGTTGCTTCCGGCGGAATTATTAAATAAGCGTTCTTAGTAGGGGCTGTTGACTCACACCTCACACCTAACAACGAACAGCTGTTTCAAATACAAGGTCCCTCACTTCGTTCGGAATGACGGGCTGTGGGGGAGAGAGAAAGGAAATACAAGATTTCTCGCTCATTGTGCTCCGTAGTGAAACGAAGGAGTAGCGCTCGAAATAGCAGTAGCAGTACATTCTTCATACAAACCAACTTAGCAGGGGCTGTTTCCTTCTCGTTTCTAGCTTCTAGCCTCTCGCATCTCCAGCTTCTGCAAATACTGTGTCCATGCTCCCGAACATCCCCCATAACATTCAAAATGAGGGACCAGTCCCTCGTGTGTGAACAAGACTTTTGTCTGCCCATTTTCTTTTTCTATATCAAAGCAGATTTTTGTACCGGCCCATTCGTTGGTATTTTTCAGGAATGATAAATTGCTTTCGGTAACCTCCCAGGCTATTCTTTTATCCGGAATCAGCTCCGTTAATTTTTGCCGGGAAAAATGTACCCCATCACCGGCGCTGAATGTAAACTCGTCATTGACCGCCTGACTTTTTCCTTCAATGGTTTCACCAAACAGGCCTACCCACCAGTTTTTGGGATCCAGTAAAAGTGTAAATACTTCGGTTGGATTTTTAGCTGTGGTAAAGCTGTATTGAAAATTTTGATTACTCATTGGGGGTTATTTAAGCAATGCAATCTGACCCGTATGGTATTGCAGGTGAGAAGTACGGGATATGATAATGTTTAATTTGTTGCGATGCGGTTCTTTGGCAAAATCTTCCGCAGAAACGGCGGTATGTTTTTCAAACCATTGTTCCGTTGTCAGCTGGTCAAATTTTTCCCGGAGTAAAGCATTTTGTTTGGTCCAGAAGTCGCGCAGTTCAGCAACGGCCGGAAGTTCCGTGGCCACTTTATCTGCCAGTTTTATAAAGGGCTCAGTCAGCTGCGGGTGTTGTTTTTCACCCAGGTCCAGGAGGGTCAGCATATCATCGTGTACGGCCACCAGGTGACCCAGTAAATAAATGCCCCTGTTTTTGCCGGGAGCTGTTTCTTTTTGCAGTTGTTCATCTGTCAGCACGTTCAGCATTTTATCCAGGCTGGCTACTGAACCGTACCAACGGTCCAGGGTCATTTTGATGGCTGTTTCAATGTGGCTCATTTTTTTGCGTTTAGTTGGTAAAGCTAAGGTCTGAAAAAAAATGATGCAATGTGATTGTCAAACAGGAAAGGAATTAAATCTCTGTCAACAGGCCATATATTTTCGACTGAAATGGTCACTTCAATTGGTTAAGTTGATCCAGTTTCAGTTTTAATTTGTCCATTGTCACTTTTTCAAATAAAAGGTTGTTTATTGATATCCGGCTGGTATTGCTTTCTGTAATCGAAATGTAGGTATCATTGTTAATTTTCTTAACAACCACAACAGTCAAGTCTTCATCAACGGGCAGGTTAGGGAATTTAAAAGTAGTAGCAGGTGAGAAATTTCCCAGAATGGCTTTAAACGAATGAAATACAAGCTTTATGTCAAGCTCTGTGTATTTACCACAATCCACATAAAAATCTATCCTTGGTTTTGGACTGTTATAAAATCTGTCACAATTAATCCATCCCAATTTTGAAGCACTGAAAACATATTGCTGGATGTCCGATGTTCCAAGTTTATTAATATTATGGTCATTAGTAGTGGCTTCGAAGTATTTTTTAAAAGTGGTATCAGATATACCCTGTTCTCCATTATCAAATGTTATTGACTGCGAATAAACTGATTTTACTGGAATTCCATTTCGATTCGCAGGCTTCCATACCGGCATTTTGGCCAATGTGTTGAGAATTGCCTTTCGAAAACCTTTTTGAGAAGGGTTTTTAAAGGTGACATCTGTTGCTTTTCCTTTTTCATCAATTATGAAGTTTATATGAACGATACCGCCTATTCCCAAATCGGATAAGGAATCAGGATAAACCAGGTTTCTTAACATGAAATTCTTTAAAGCAATAGGGCCGCCGGGAAATGCTGCGATTTCATCGGTATTTGATTTTTGATCAGTTGCCTTTGTTGGTAAAAGTTCCCAGTTTATTTTTTGATGTATCCAACTGCCGGTAAATAGCAGCATGTTTTCCTTCTTTTCAGTGAATGGGAAGGAAATTTCGATGGTGGAGTTATCTTTTAATTTGCACAACTGTCCATCAGCGGTTGCCTGAATAAAAAGCATTCCACCTGTTTCAAGGATATGATCATTTGCGTGTGTTGAAAGTCTTGCTGTAAGGATGTCTGCTATTTTGTAAAACTCTTTAACCTGAAATGTAATGGCACCTTTTACTTCTGTCAGATCAGACCCAAGTATAAAACTTGAATGTTTTACTTTAATTACGGTACCTTCTTTGCAGGTAAATGTTGTGTCAGTTTGAGGGTTAATTACAAATTTCTGGATGGGTTGTTCTATTTTTTTAAAATAGTCTTCTAATAGCGTTTGAGGATTTGATGGATCGGTAAAGGCCCTCTGCGTCTTTTTTAGAATAACAGGAAGAGTCGGTTTATCTATAGCGCTTATTGTATCTGGATTAGTTTCAGTCCGTTCGGAATCCACAGAAACACTTTTCTTTGTAATATTATCAGAATTACTTAGTTCTTTTTGTTTGTCAGTGTTATTGCAAGAAAGCAAAAATAGGGCAAGTGTCGAAACTAACAGTTGTCGTGGCAGGAGCATAAAAGGTTTATAGTGAGATGCAACCAGTGTTGGGTTTCCATACTATATCCGCTCGAACTTTGAATCAGGCACAATAGAGTTTTGTATCTCCCTCCCCATCCGGATTACTTCTTCTTACCCTGGTATCTTCTCCACCAGCACTTCCCTGCCGGCTTTATCAAAATATGTACAGGTCATCTTATCCAGGCAGACTTCCCATTTTTCAATACCGGTTTCTGCACACATATTGATGAATTGTAAGTAATCCGTCTTGCCCTGTTGATGGGCCAGTAATTCGGCTTTGAATTTCTCCAGGTCAGGCGTGGCGGCGATGGTCAGCGGTTCATATCTGCCGGGCGTTTTTACGGTATAATGGCCGGCGCCGTGATAGTCGACATGCCCGTCATGTACATGGGCTTCATAGTGTGTAACGCCCAGCTCTTTGATCTCCCGGATATAGGCCGGAAAGTCTGCCCCTGATTTTACTTTGCTGTGTGCGGATTTGATTTGTTCGAGTGTAAACATGAGATTGAAATTAAGGGTATTTTAAACAGCAGGGAAGTTCCACAATACGGGAACACTATTTTAAGTTCCGTTTAAACTGTTCAAGAAGAACTTCATACCTGATCTTGCCGCTGTGGATGTGGAGTTAAAAATGACACACTCACTCTCGGTCATCAACGTATATCTTAAATCCAGCTTCCGCTTTGATGGGCGGAATTTCGGACATACGTATTCCAATATCCTTACTATATTTTAAAACGACCGGGTGGACTATGTGCTGCCGAATAGCCCGGCAGCAGGATCCGGTCAGTTCAGATGTTTAATGATGGACAGGATATCGTGGTATTGGGTAATCCTGATATCCGTATCCAGTGCGCTTGTCCGCTTTCGTTCAATTTCGTAGCCGATATTCTGTACCCCGGTTTCCAGTTTTTGCATGATCGCATAACGTTCCTCTACGGCTTTTACGGGGTCTTTCTTTGTCCACTCCAGCGGCATACCTGCTATATCGGCTAGGATTTTCCAGAACCGGTTCCGGCCATTGGGGTAGAAGAAGGGGTAGATGCGTTTGGAAGGATGGGCGGAAGCTGCTGAGGATGAGAGTGGGAATGGAGGGTGGGGAGGTCGCGGTACCAGGAGGCGGGTTTCGGTTTCCCATGCCATCCATTTGGTTTGCGAAAAGGTTTTTTAACGTTTCGAATATTGATGATGTGCCGGAATGCTGTGTCCCGTCTGCTGAAACCGAAGCTTGAATAGCGATATGTCGCCAACGTTCTTGAGTCACCCCACCCTATTGCCAATGCAATGTTAGCGGCATGTGCTTCGTCGTCCTAATGGGTAATAAGTTATCTTGCGAAAAGGCTCTTTTATTTGGTTATTTAAAGTACTCTCCATGAGTGCAAATTGTACCATTTTACAGGAGCGAAAAGGAGAAGACAAACAACAAGAATTAAATTATATAAGTTTTCATCATAACAAGCAATTCAAAACCTGTCCAGGTGAAGAAAAGATAGAAACTTCCCATTAAAAAGAGAAGCCCTTGTTTTGAGATTCATCAGCCCAATACCTGTTGGTTTTTTGACATATCAAATCCTATTCCATTATCCTGTATTGTCAATGTCAGTTTCTCGTGGTCCTGCACAATCTTCAGCAATACTGAAGTAGCTTATGTATTTTAGAATATTATTGAATTGCTCCTGTATAATGCGATAGGTGGTTAGCCGGAGTTTTTCAGATAATTTCTCCTCATCCAGCCCGGTAACTCCATAATAATTTTTATCCCGCTGGTACTTGTTGTATTAAATACAACTTTTTCGATGGCTTCTTTCAGGGTCGTTTTTTCCATAAACGGAGTAATCATCGAATGAGATAAATTTCTGATCTCATCAATCGCAGACATAATCATTTGATTCGTTTGTTGCAGGTATGAATAGCCCGATTCCGGAACGTCATTTTTTTTGACCATGGAAAGAAAAAGGCGGGCACTGGCTAATATCTGTTGAATATTATCGTGCAATTCTCGGCCGAGTTCCTGTCGTTCGTTTTCTTCTGCAGTAATAACAGCATCAGTTATTTCCTGTTGCTTTTCCATTCTTTCTCTTTCGAGCTGTTTTTCTAACAATTTTCTTTCTGTGATATCTGTACATGCAAGCACAAGCCCAAATATATCTTTATCATTAGGAATAGGAAAAAGTCTTATGTGGTACCATAAGGAGGATTTGTTTTCAAGATCATACCTGGTTTCAAACTTATTTGCTCTCTCTTTTGACAGCTTCTTGCACCCTGTCTGCAAAAAGGATTTTCCTGTCTGCTGTTAGAAAATCATGAATATTGTCTCCTGTTTTCAGATTCCAAGAAAACACCTTTCTGACATATCTGACTGCCCGATGGTTAAAAAAAGAAGTATTGTCAAGTCAGATTCGAGTAAAAGATAAGCCGTATCCGTTGCATCAAATACTGTGCGGAGTTTGGCTTCAGTTCTTAGAAGCGTATCTTGGGTGATTTTGTGTTGTTCTATTTCCGTTATCAATTTCGCATTAATAACGGTCAGTTCCTCGTACGTTCTGCTACTTTATCTTCTAGTTCTTTTTATCCCTGGCCAGTTGTGATTTTGTTTTTTAATTACCGGAACTTCTACAATTTCCCAATCACCTTTCTTCTTGTAACTGCTATCTCATGTACCTGTGACACATCAAATACTGCATGCGCGTCACATTTGTCAAGCGGGTAGGCAAAGAACCATCATGCGTTGATCTTTCAGGCTGGTGTTCAGGTTTCGCTCATAGTCAATGAAATTCTTCCAAACTTCACGGTCCAGCCAGGCTTCGTTACCGCTTACTCTCATTCCATCAAATCCCTTATTCAATGATTTTCTAAGCTTTTGATACCAGCCATTGATAACAATGTCCGGTACAAATGTTTTATCTTTCAAGTACCAATCTGCATGAGAAAGTATTGTGATTTGCTCCTTGCTTTCATATTTATCAAAATCTTGAATTTCACTTCGCAATGCTTCATATGCGGCTTCAACAGTTACAGGATCGGAAGTTATCCAGAGACAAAATTCATTATTCATCAATCCGGCCTTGAAATAGGGAACAAGTATTTGTAGCAAGTCTTCTTTCGATTCAAAAAAATTACAGAAATGAGAACCCCAAGGTAATTCTCCAAGAATTTCTATTCCTGAATATCTTAGTTCACTATGAAAGCCCTGACTGGCAGAATCTTTGGGCATTAGAATGAATTTTACTAAATGTACACTTTTTGGAGCTTTTGAGTGGGTATAATTTGCATAGCATATTACAGTCTGCCCATACGATGATGAATATTAACCGTACGGCTGTTTAGCATTGCCGATAACATTTATGTATATGCAATGGTGCTGAATATGAATAAAAACAAAGTCTCTCCTTTTCAGCACCATGGCTAATACATTTTATTGGCTGCTGTGGCGCTTCCTTAGTGTCAATTGTGAACTTGACAAACTTCTATAATATTGTTGTCAATATCACGGAAGGTAAAGTAGGTCACAACATGATCGGTTATCAATTCCCCAACTTGTACGCCAAGGTTCTTCAACTGATTATGAGCCTCTTTGCGCCCAAAGTTCTGAATATCGGGTATGTCGCTGTCCGCGGATTGCTGAATTTTTCATCCGTCTCCCAAATTGTCAAACTTGTTGGCTTAAAAGTATCAGGCACAACGAGCCTAAGTTTTTCGCCTTGATGAATGGCTTGAGTCCAAGATTTTGAGTATACCATTTTTTTGATTTTTTCAATGTCCGATACTCTCAAAATCACTGTATCGATACCTAGTAAAAAATGTTTATCCATTTTTCTGTCTGTTGTATCCCGCGCTATTGTGAGTTAACGAGCAGGTCTTTATGCAGGTTGGGAATTAGTATTCCGTCTGCCCATAGCCGCTGCTGTTTGAAAATAGTTGATGAAGATAAGTACAAAAGCTGATAGTAATTCGTCTGCTAGAACTGAAGCTGGATTTACAATTTTTGATGTTTCAATGTCAAGCCCAACTTGCATAAAACCCAATGTTGCCTGCTGCCTTTCTCTGTCACTTTATGAACATTGCGATATTAACCAACACTTGTCAAATATTTTGTTCTTTTTAAGTCGTCTTCTTAATCCAAAAAATAAAGCCTTCCCATGTCTCCCCAAATCATTCCGGCTTCTTCATAATTACTGTCGACTTGAAACAAAAGTGTCCACGTCTCTGCATTTTTTGCAAGTTCTTTTGCTTTTGGGTCGTTATAACCTGTTGCGTCTCCACAATAAAGCCCATTTGTTACTAGTTCACATTCTAATTCCATTGGACCTTGTATGTTACTCTGAATGTCCCAAAGTTTGTTTGATTCAACATCAAGGTCTTCTGTAATGTCAAGATATTTATCTGTTTCTGGTTTCTAAGCCTTGATGAAACATAATCTTGCTCCCCCAATTTGCAAACCAACTGATGATTGAAATGTTAGTTTACAAGGTTTATATCTGGAATGTTCTGCAAGGTCTTTAGGGAAATCTTGCCGCTTTATTTCTGATAAATAACCATCATAAAAACACCTTAAATTTATCTTTGTCTTTAATGTCAAAACCCCAGATTTCTTGTTCTGCCGAGTAAAAGTATAATATGCCTTGTGGAGGCAATTGTTTTGATTTGTCAAAAGAAGCTATTTCTGATAAGTTTATTTGAGCAATAAATGACAATCGTTTTCCATTGTCTTCTTTAAACCACTTCTATATTATTTGGCAAATTGGTTGTCCGCCAATTTCTTTGTCCTAATGGAATTTCACTCTCACTTGTCGATTTGGGTTGTGTTAGAATTTCTGGTTTCAAATGTCCTTTAAAAGTCCCAATGTTTTGATAGCCCATTTTTGTTAAAACGTTCTTTAAAATATTCTTCTGTTTTCACTGTTTTTCTGGTCTATGAAATGTGTCCGAAAATTGTTGCTGATTTGTACTTACTGGTAATTGTTTTGGTTGGCTTTTTGTTGAACGATAAATACTAAGTCCAACGACTGTCAATACTATTACGGAAGTAATTATTATTGTATTCATCTTCATAAAAGTGAGGCATGTTAAGGTTGGTACAAACACATTAAATGGTGTCCAGTAATAAATATGTATAATCTAAAAATGATTGTAAATAAGTTGAATATTGAATTAATATTAAAATTGTCATTATACAAATGCAATTTCATTGCTTCCGAATTTACTCTCCTATTCCCACCCCACAATACCCTTTTCGGGTTATTCCCAACTGGGATATCTTTTTTGGAGGGAGGGTGATAAGTTGTCAAGTTGAAAGATTGACAAGGAAGGGTTCTTAGCTTTATTGGGTTTTAGGGTAGTTTGTCTCTTACTATACTTTCCTTCGACCCATCTTCGAGATTTGTTCGACTCATCTTCGCAAAACCCATAGATATTGTCAATGAAAACCTGGAAGGATTTATGAAGAAAACTAGATTCAGTTAGGGCAATGGGTTGAAAAAGAGAGGGTTAGCGAAAGATTACTGGTAAAAGGGAACGTGGATTTACGGTAATGTAAAGATTTACAACGCTTTATGTTGGTTTGAGCCGAGGCTTGTCCAGACTTGGTATTGGTTTTGTCCGAGGCATGTTCGAGGATAAAGCGCATGGTGCGCTTTATCCTCGAACATGCCTCGAAGCTGGTACGGCTGTGGAACGAAGGAATCAGAGAGCAGGTTGAGTAGTTCGTTGTTTGTTACCTGTATTTATTTACCCGTCCTTTTTTTAAACTTTTCCAGATCCAGAAAGAGTATTCCCCATTGATGTCCATCCGGATCTTCAATATTTCTTACCTGCATAAAACCTTCATCAATTGCCGGCTTGAGCTCTGATCCTCCTGCTTCAAGCCCTTCTCCATTATTTCATTAAGTTGGCCGAGACTTTCTACAGGAAGTGTAAAAGTGGCTATTGTATTCTGTTTCGGATCAGCCAGATTTTTCGTGTTTCCTGACTTATACATGTCAACGGTCTGTAACATCACATATATCTGGTCGCTCCAGACCATACATTTCTGATCATTAAATGTAAATAGGGGATTAACGTTGAACCCTAACTGGGTATAAAACAACATAGAGGCATCCACGTCTTTAACCGGTAAATTGATAAATATTTGTCTCATTTATTTTAATTCTTCTCAAAGGAAAGTAAAAGCTGATTATTTAAAAGCGGGGGATGCGACAATAGTAAGGGGTGAATGAGTCAGCATCGGATCGGGTTAATAGGTAGTTTTTCTTTTACTAGACCAGAAAAGGCAAGCCCTCTTCGTTGGTATGCAAAATAAACATAGAAAGCTTGTCACCCCGAAGCGAAGCGAGGGGTGGTGGACGTGTGTAATAGAAGTATATGCAGATTCCGAAGTTTACCCTGAGTTTGTCGAAGGGCAGGAGGAATCTGGTATTGAACGAAATCTCCAAGAACAGCCAGATCCCTCCTTCGCAAAAGCTTAGGAGGACTCAACCTCCCTTCGGTCGGGATTGAAGTGGAAGTCTGCGTAGGGTGCATTATCCCTCGCTACGCTTCGGGATGACAAAACAGCCCGTTACTTTACCACTTCCCGGTCAAACACCCACACACTGTGATGATCGCGGGGACGGCCGGTAAATACTTCGTCGGCGATGAGTTCGTTCTCATTGATGCCGAATTTGTAATTCACGATATTGAGGTAGGTTCTTCCGCCACATAGTGGCGATCAGGCTGTTCTCTTTTTGCTCGAGCTTTCCTTTAAAAATCAGTTTGACCTTACGAGTCCTGCCATCGGCCTTCATCTTGAAACCGATCTTCTTTTCTTTTTCACCATAGATATGATAGATCTTGATGCGAAATTTATTGCCTTCCTGTTTAATCCGGAAAACACTTCCGGTGATGCCCTCCGACGGGTCTTCTATTTTACTTTTTTCTTTATTCATAACCCAGGTGCCGGTGAAGTTGGGAGCTTGGGCGATCGCGGTGGATTGAATGGCAAGGACAAGCAGGATTGTCAAAAACAGCAGGGAGAGTTTTGGCATGGCAGTGGTTTGTCACTAAAGTCCGGACTGCAATGTATTGCCGGCACACAAGGAACTGTAAAATAAAGTTATATTCTTCCAGCGCATCATTCCAGATGATATCCTTATTCAACCGGATTATTTCTAACACTAGCCGGGTGATTTTTCCTGATCTAATATGTCTTTTGATATTCTTCAATGAACTTTTTGACAACTCCTCATCCAGACACTTGCTATTATTGTCCAGATTACAACACCCGTATCCGTCGAAAGACAATCGGCATAAGTAAATCAGGTTGTCTTTCGTTGTGTTGAAGTCAAGGAACACAGAACTATCGTGGCAGCCTAAATAATAGTCCTGCCTGTCTGCTGATACCATGTTTGTTTTAAAAAAGTCAAACTCTTGTTCCAAGTTGTTTCGATCTTTTTCTCCTTCCGATCAATTCTACAAACCCAGCACCAACCTCCCTCATATTCCACTTTGCGAACATTTCCGCTAGCGGGCTGATCCCCCATTCCGTTCTTTTCATTTACAATCATAATCCGGAACTGACGCTTTTCCAGCATGCCTGTAAACTGTCCGCTTCGGTCAGCAATAGTCAGCTGTTTCTTTTTATCATTCCAGGAAAAACGAATCTCACTGTACAGGCCTCTTTCATAATTGTAGTTGTCGTTCTCATCTTCATACAACACAAACGCTCCATCGGCACCGGGATAAATGCGGAGCTCGAGGTCATCCCATTTCTTTTCGGTGGCATATTGCACATCGGGTCCTATTGGAAGTATACTGCCGGCTTTTACATAGAGCGGTACTATATTCAGCGGGGTTTCTTTACGGATGGTTTTGTCCGCCGGTATGCAGGGTGCCGGTCCAGAAATCAATCCGGTGCAGTACCGGCAGGGTAGGTACACTTGCTTTGAACGGGTAACTGAATAGTCGGGCGTGTAAATCGTGTCTTTGCCATTCACCCCAGTTGCCTTGGCATACTGACGTTCCGATACCGGGGCCACCAGCAGGGAGCGGCCAAACATGAATTGATCATTGATATCGAGTGCTTTTTATCATTGGCAAAATCCATCACCAGGGCCCGCATCATGGAGGAATGATCATGGGTTACCTGCCAGGAAGTGGAATAGATATAGGGCAGTAAGAGGTAACGGAGCCGGATATACTTTTCAATAGCATCATACACGGGTTCACCCTCGCGCCGAACTGGTAGATCTCACGGGTGCATCGGTGCCGTGGAGCGCATCATGGGACAAAAAGTACCGAACTGCAGCCAGCGGGTATAGAGCTCTCGGTAATCGGCATTGGCGAGTGGTTTGCGGAACTGACCGAGAAAGAAACCGCCGATATCACTGTTCCAGTAGGGAATACCGGTGAGAGAGAAATTGAGACCGGCTGAGATCTGGTTGCGCAACGCATTCCAGGAAGCCGTCACATCGCCAGACCAGGTATTGGCGCCATAGCGTTGTTGTCCCGCAAAAGCAGAACGTGTGAGAATGAAAATACGCTTGGACGAATCCACCTGACGCTGATGTGTATACACACCACCCACGGTCATCAGCGGAAAGGCATTGCGCACTTTGCGGAAGGAACCGAGATATGTTTTATTGTTGAGGTCTTCGTCTTTGAAGTCCAGATGATCGGGTTCGGAGGAATCCATCCACCAGGCATCGAGACCGAGGGCATGCATTTTACTTAGATATTTCCAGTAGATATCCCTGGCCTGCGGATTATAGGGGTCGCAGACTTTACACCGGAGGGATACTCCGCAGCGGCGGCCATTTGTCCACCCCGGAGGCGGCCAGGTGCCAAAGTTCATCAGGGCCTTGATGGAATCCAGTTCGCGGTATTGTTTGGTCTCGGGGCCAAAAGAGTTCCAGATGGAATGGCCATGTGCGCGTTGAGACCATGGATATCGCTGAGCATTTTTGGGGTTACCGAAGTCGGGATTGAGAAATTCCATCGCATTCCACAAATAATTGCTGCTCCAGTACTGCCAATCCTGGATGATACCATCGAGCGGTACGCCCAGCTGACGATAACGACGCACCACGTCCACGGACTCATCCTGTGCCTTATAGCGTTCCTTGCTTTGCCAGAAGCCAAATGTCCAGAGCGGCAGCATGGGCGAAGCACCGGTGAGGGTACGCATCCCTGCAATCACGGCATCGGCATTGCTGCCTTTGATAAAATAGTAGTCGATGCCTTCGCCTAATTCCGAACTGAAAGATGTGGCCGAAGGATCATCGCTGAAGACTGTGGGCGAATAATTATCCCCGAAGACCCCATATCCTTTTGCTGAGAGCAGGAAGGCACATAGTCATCGGTATTGTCCTGAATCATTTTCAGCGCGAGGTTACGCTGGATCATTTTTTCCTTTTTGTTGCTGCCCGAGTCCGCAGATCGCTTCGTCTATATCCAGCAGGTATGTTTGTTTACACTCAGGCTGAAGTACCGGCATCATTGAAGGTTGTGAAGCGGGCGCCATCCGGTTGTTCGCGCAGGAGCGGGGTACCATTGGCTGAGGTAAATAAAAGCGCACCGGTATTCAGGTCTAATGTAGCATTCAGCTCAGTTGTTTTCAGGGTTACCACCGTACCCTTTGTTTTAATTGTGAAGGGAGTGATTACCGGGCTTGCGGTAACCGAAAGACTTTGCGGGTTGAATGATTTTTCCCTTTGGGTATTTTTCACCCGGAGGATCCTGGGACTTTATACCTGCAGTTCGGTCATATGGTCTTTGCAGGCGACGGTGATGCGGGTTGGGTTGTTGATGGGGGGTTGCTGGCTGTGGGTGATCAGGCTGAAGATTAAAACCAGGATCAGGGTGACTGGTTTAAGCTAGCTCGTTCATCGATATAGGTTTTGGGTGGCCATTTATTATCTTTTAAGAATCAAACTTTAAAACCATCCCTCCACTCAGGAGGGAATAATTCCCATCTTTCTTTTCTTTATTTCCCCGGCGATCAATGCGCCTTCTCCACCTTGTTCTTCCAGTTTTGAAATAATATTCAGGTAACTGGTCTCATCCCCGTTCTGACTTAACTTAAATACATTGTCGATTTTATCGGCTTTGATCTCAAAACCGGCAATGGACGGTATCATTTATTAACGTGGGGGAAGCCCGGCAGGTTGTCGATAATAGTTAATGACTCCCCTTGTTTCCCTTTTCAAATTTCAGGGTGAATTTTCTCATAAACTGAAGTAATTCATCAGCGGACATGGGTACATAGGTCCGCTGATATGCCACACTCATATAGTTCCAAAGTGGAGCCCCTTGCTGATTTATTGTACCAAGGTGGCACTTACATAGGTACTGGGACCGGTAAGCACAACTAATGCGTTGGGATTTTCCACTAATGCCTTATGGTGGTCCGTATTCCGCATGATATGTCCCTGAATATACAATTCTCCTCATATATAAATCAAAAAGGAATCTGAGTGGCTTTTGGGCTTACCGGACAAACTACTACCGGATAGAAAGCAAAGGATGGTCTTCCATGGAAATTGACATAACCTGCCTGTCTTTTTCTTTGAAGTATGAAAAGTGATACATGGTAGTCTGTTGGTTTGTGATTGATTTTGTTTACAATGATGCTTTACGGTCCATGACCGCAGTGGATTGTTGGCTACGTCAATCTAAGGTAATCCATAGTTTTCCTTTCGGTTGATTTCTTGAATGACAATGCAATCCTCCCCCCATCATGATGCAGGGGCATACAATCTATCTTTACTATTTTCTTCCAGGGAATGCATTTTCTAAAATACTTTTTGAGCTTATCTCTTTCTTTGAAACTCGCCTGGCAGTCCTTCCTTCAGCACTTTCCAGCAACTACTACCTGATTGGCGACATTAAAATTCATATAGCCTGTGGCTAAATAAATTCGACGGAAGTCAGTGGTTACCTGGTCAAACCAGGATTGTTCGTCTTTACTTAAGTTTTTATAAGCCACATTTTTTTGACATCAGCGGACCGGCGGGTGATCGTATAATGTCTAACGGATTTCCATCCTGATCCGTACTTTGAAGGATGTTACCGCAATTTCCTTATCCGATGATAAGTTTCTTTGATATATCGTTTAATGGTATCCGCCGGCGCGACAGCTGCCAAAGAACTTGCTGTCATTTACAAGGCAACCCCAAAATTCATCCACATATCCCCTCGTACCGATTCCATATTTCCCGTTTCTAATTTTCCCCATTCTTCCTCTTTGGCTCCTTTTTTAAGCCAGATGAATTTTATTACGCCAGAGCCGCCCGTAATTCCTCTTCAATCTGTTTTTGTCATGGATTTATTCCGGTCCAGTTCAACTGATTCAACCAGCAACATGATCCCCCCTGCGTTTTTGTTTGCCTGGCCTCCTTCAGATATCATAGTTGAAGAAATAACGGGGAGATTAAAATGAGCAGCCACATTTTGTCGATTGACGCGGTGCGATTATCCGGATGCAGGAAATTAAAATCGGCTATGGCAAAC